>OZ257256.1:0-3460000 GCA_965279665.1 Steroidobacteraceae bacterium | reverse complement strand
TCGGACTACCAACTCCATGCAAACTCCGAATACCCAGAAGTACAGCTCGGGAGACACACAGCGGGTGCTAACGTCCGTTGTGAAGAGGGAAATAACCCAGACCATCAGCTAAGGTCCCAAAGTTTCGGCTAAGTGGTAAACGATGTGAGAAGGCATAGACAGCCAGGAGGTTGGCTTAGAAGCAGCCATCCTTTAAAGAAAGCGTAATAGCTCACTGGTCTAGTCGGCTCGCGCGGAAGATTTAACGGGGCTAAGCCGAGCACCGAAGCTATGGATTTACGCGCAAGCGTAAGTGGTAGGGGAGCGTTCTCTAAGCCTGCGAAGGTGCACTGTGAGGTGTGCTGGAGGTATGAGAAGTGCGAATGCTGACATGAGTAACGTTAAAACGGGTGAAAAACCCGTTCGCCGAAAACCCAAGGTTTCCTGAGCTACGTTAATCGGCTCAGGGTGAGTCGGATCCTAAGGCGAGACCGAAAGGTGTAGTCGATGGAAAGCAGGTTAATATTCCTGCACCAGATGCCACTGCGATGGGGTGACGGAGAAGGCTAGGCGAGCAGCAGCAGTGCTGTTCAAGGTCGTAGGGAGATCCTCTTGGAAAATCCGGAGGGTCGTTAATCCCGAGAACTGAGTACGAGGGAACTTCGGTTCCCGAAGTCGCTGACGCCACGCTTCCAGGAAAAGCCTCTAAGCTTCAGGTGGTAGATGTCCGTACCGTAAACCGACACTGGTGGGTGGGGAGATAACCTCCCAAGGCGCTTGAGAGAACTCGGGTTAAGGAACTCTGCAAATTGATACCGTAACTTCGGGAGAAGGTATGCCTGTTCGGGTGACTAGATTTACTTTGGAAGCCCAGACAGGCCGCAGGTAATCGGTGGCTGCGACTGTTTATCAAAAACACAGGACTCTGCGAACACGTAAGTGGATGTATAGGGTCTGACGCCTGCCCGGTGCCGGAAGGTTAATTGATGGGGTCAGCCGCAAGGCGAAGCTCTTGATCGAAGCCCCGGTAAACGGCGGCCGTAACTATAACGGTCCTAAGGTAGCGAAATTCCTTGTCGGGTAAGTTCCGACCTGCACGAATGGCGTAACGCTGGCCACACTGTCTCGACCCGAGACTCAGTGAAGTTGAAATCGCTGTGAAGATGCGGCGTAGCTGCGGAAAGACGGAAAGACCCCGTGAACCTTTACTACAGCTTTACACTGAACTTTGAATTTGTTTGTGTAGGATAGGTGGGACCCTTTGAAGCGGAGGCGCTAGCTTTCGTGGAGGGAACGTTGAAATACCACCCTGACAACTTCGGAGTTCTAACCTTGGCCCGTAATCCGGGTTGGGGACACTGTATGGTGGGTAGTTTGACTGGGGCGGTCTCCTCCTAAAGAGTAACGGAGGAGTGCAAAGGTACCCTCAGCGCGGTCGGTCATCGCGCACAGAGTGCAATGGCATAAGGGTGCTTGACTGCGAGACGTACATGTCGAGCAGGTGCGAAAGCAGGTCATAGTGATCCGGTGGTTCTGTATGGAAGGGCCATCGCTCAACGGATAAAAGGTACTCCGGGGATAACAGGCTTATTCCTCCCAAGAGTCCACATCGACGGAGGAGTTTGGCACCTCGATGTCGGCTCATCACATCCTGGGGCTGTAGCAGGTCCCAAGGGTTCGGCTGTTCGCCGATTAAAGTGGTACGCGAGCTGGGTTCAAAACGTCGTGAGACAGTTTGGTCCCTATCTTCCGTAGCCGTTGGAGATTTGAGGGTGAGCTGTCCTTAGTACGAGAGGACCGGGATGGACGTATCTCTGGTGTTCCGGTTGTCACGCCAGTGGCACTGCCGGGTAGCTATATACGGACGGGATAACCGCTGAAAGCATCTAAGCGGGAAGCCCCCCCCAAGACTAGATCTCCCTGAGAGCTTGACTCTCCTAAAGGGCCCAAGAAGACTACTTGGTTGATAGGCCGGGTGTGTAAGGTCAGTAATGACTTCAGCTAACCGGTACTAATTGCCCGTGAGACTTGACCATATAACCTCAAGTAGTTTGGCTGCCTCGGCAGTTCAGATGAAAAGGGATTGCCCGCAAGGGCAAGCATGGAGCTGTCCAGAAATGGACCTCACATGCCAACGCGATGCTTCCGAGCATTGAGCTCGAGAAAGTCGTCTGCGTCATACAAAAAACTACTGGATTGGTGGCGAGCGAGATGGGTCCGAGAGGTCCTGTGTCGGTCGCTGCAAAAAGTTTCCCTGACGGCTATAGCGAGCGGGAACCACCCGATCCCATTTCGAACTCGGAAGTGAAAACGCTCTGCGCCGATGGTAGTTTTGCCTGTTGCAACGCTAGAGTAGGTCACTGTCAGGGTCCCAAACGGAAGCCCCGTGAGTCGCAAGACTCACGGGGTTTTTCTTTTGCGCGGCACATTCATCGGCGCGAAGCGTCCTGACTTGCCGGCGATCGCGGCCGCGAGGATGCTGCCGTCATGGGCACGAACATTCAGACCGTCCAGTACATCTGCGACCAGGCCGGACTGCGGCAGCGGCTGACGTATCGCAAGATGTTCGGCGAGTTCGCGCTGTATCTGGATGACAAGACCGTCGCCTTCGTGTGCGACGACCAGCTGTTCCTGAAGCCGACGGCGGAAGGTCGCGCGTTCATGGGTGCCGTGACCGAGGCTCCGCCGTATCCCGGCGCGAAGAACTATTTCCTGATCTCGGCCGAACTGGATGACCCGGACCGGCTAGGAGCCTTGCTGTTGCTGACCGCGCAGGCGTTGCCAGCACCGAAGCCGAAGGCAAAGACGAAATCGAGCCGCAAGAGCAAACGGTCGGCCGGCAAAGCGGCGAAGCGTTGAAGTCGCGTGGACGGGGCCATGAGCGGGAAGCCGCAATTCAGGCGCCCTCAGCGCCGTGTTTCCTTCTTCAGCTTGCTGCCGTTGAGGAACAGCGCGCGGCGGTCGGTGGACGAGAAGAACAAGGACGCGCGCACCCGTTTGCCGTCGTCGAAGCGCAGCTCGATACCGGCATCATCGATGACGTAGCGTCCCGCGCGACGTCGCGTCGCGGCCGACAGGGTGCTGCCAGCGTCGCTGTCTGTGCTCGCGGATCCTCCGGCGCCCTGGTCGAAGCGACCATCGCCGAAGAACGTGATGACTGGGATTCCCCCGCTTCCACTGACACCGTCCTAAGCTGAGTCTGCGGTCTTTTCGTATTCCGCAGGACTCAGATATCCAAGTGTCGAGTGCCGACGCCGCAGATTGTAGAACCTCTCCACGTAGTCGAACACGTCTGCTTTGGCTTCGTCCCGAGTGCTGTAGGTCTTGCGATGCACTCGCTCAGTCTTCAGGCTCGAGAAGAAGCTCTCCATCGCCGAGTTATCCCACACATTGCCCGAGCGGCTCATGCTGCAGGTGATGCCATGTTCGGACAGCAGTCGCTGGAACGCTTCGCTCGTATACTGACTGCCCTGGTCCGAGTGATGCATCAGCTCCTGGGGTCGACCACGTCGCCACAGCGCCATCATCAGTGCATCGGTCACGAGCTGAGATGTCATCTGGCTGCTCATCGACCATCCGACGATGCGTCGCGAGAACAGATCGAGCACCACCGCGAAGTACAGCCAGCCCTCGTGCGTCCAGATGTACGTGAAGTCCGCGACCCAACGTTGGTTCGGTGCTGTCGCTTCGAACTGCCTATCGAGCAGGTTGGGCGCGATCGCGTGCTCGGGGCGCACACCATGATCGAACGGCAGTCGGCGCCGCTTGCTGCGGGCCTGCAGGCCCGCAGCAAGCATGAGCCGTGCAACGCGGTGCACGCCGCAGCGATAACCCAGGGCGCGAAGATCACGCCAGACGCGCGGGCTGCCGTACGTCCGATCGCTCTCCTCGAAGCTCGCCCGAACCTGTACCGTGAGATGTCGGTTGTCGCGACTGCGCTGGCTCTCAGGCCGCTTCAGCCAGTCATAGAACCCACCACGCGAGACACCGAGAGCCTCGCACAACTCACTCGTCCGCCATGCCCCTCGGTGCTTCGCGATGAACTCGAACCTCACCGAGGCTCCTTCGCGAAGTAGGCGATGGCTTTTTTTAGGATGTCGCGCTCCGCCTTCGTCTTGGCCAGCTCACGCCGAAGCCGTGACAGCTCCGCATCGTCCGGTCTCTGCTTGCCTCGACCCGGAAACGCGGCTCCGCCGTTCTCCTTCGCGTCCTTCACCCACTTGCGCAACACGTTGACGTGAAGGCCCAGGTCCTTCGACGCCTGCGCCACCGTCATGCCTCGTTCCCGCACCAGCTTGACTGCCTCGTGCTTGAACTCCGGCGTAAATACACGCCTTCCCATCTGACACCTCCGAGATCATCATCGTACCTAACCTCGGTGTCAGCAGAGGCAGGGGAATCCCACAGCATCCGCTGGGAAGCGAGCGTCGATCCGGTGACGCACGGCTGCAGTGAACACACGGTGCCGCATACGCCGGACAAGCCGTTCGGCGGCAGCTGCTATTCGTGGAACGTCGCGACCTACGGCCAGTCGGGCTGTGAGCACTTTGGCGTTGGCCTGTACAGCGCCGGTCCGCCGGTGGCGCACTCCTGGTGGCTGGCGCCCGATGCGTCCGGCAACCTGGTGCGCGTTGGCGCACCCGTCGCGGTGGCACAGCCGTACTACAACGTCATGCCGGCGGCGCAGGAAGGCCAGCCCGCTCAGGTCGAGGTCGAGGTCGATGCACCGGAGCCTGCGGAAGCGCCGGAACTCTACGGCGATGCACAGTGGATGCGGATCTTCGTCGTGCAGGTTCCGAGAGAGGTCACGCTCGACGAACTGATGACCGACAACACGATCGTCCCGCAGGATCTGACGCAGCTCGAGTCGGACTGGCAGATCGTGCAGGACGAGCCGGCAGCGGGCGGCAACGGCCGTCGCAAGCGGCATCGCAATTCGGGTTCGATCGACCCGACCACGCGCACCGTCATCCGTCGCATCGAGATGCACGAGTTCACGGGCGCGTATGATCCGGTGACGCATGAAGCGTTGTGCGCGGACCTGCTGTGCAATGCGCCGGCGGCCGATGAACTCGGTGGTCCGATCAGCGCGCAGATGAGCGCGGTGCTGGTTCAGCCGGATGGCCTGCGGGTCACGAAGACCGGCAACGGCAACGTCGATTCGGCGGATCGCTTGATCAGCTGCGGCAACAAGTGCGTCTCGCCGTACAACGCGGCGACGAACGTCACGCTGACGGCGAAGGCCGGTAGCGGCAGCACGTTCTCCGGCTGGACCGGCGCCTGCGTCGGCACGGCGTCGACCTGCACGGTCAGCGTCAACGGTCTCGTCAATGTCGGTGCGAGCTTCGCGCTGATTCCGGCGACCGGTGGCGGTGGCGGCGGTGGCGGCGGCGGTGGTGGTGGCGGCGGTGGCGGTGCAGCCGGCGGCGGCACGACCAACCCGACGCTGTCCGTGAAGGTGTCGGGCGGCAAGGGCCTGGTCACCAGCACGCCGGGCACGATCAACTGCGGCAAGGTCTGCTCGACGAGCGTCGCGGCGGGCACTGCGGTCACGCTGTCGGCCACGCCGGAGACGGGCTTCCGCTTCGTCAACTGGAGCGGCGCCTGCACGGGCGCGGCGCCGACCTGCACGGTGACGGTGCGCGGCGCGACGTCAGCTCAGGCGAACTTCACGAAGTAAATCGCCTCGATGACAAGGGCCGGCGCAGTGGCGGACTACCGCGGCTGCGCCGGCTTTTCCTTTTGGCGCATCAGTCGGGTGCCGCGGAACCAGATGCCTTCGCCGGCATCGTCGATGAAGAACGGCCGGCGTTCGACCGTGCCGTTCTCAAAGCGCAGCTCGATGCCGTAGCCGTCGATGCGATAGGTCCCACGGGTATCGCCCTGGTCCGGTCGCCGAGTTCGTCCGCCGCCGGCCATCACGCTGGAGTTCGTGCTCGACGACACGCTCTCGTCGTCATACACCGTGACGGTCGAGGAATCGCCACCGCCACCACTGACCGCGGCACCGCCGGATCGCTCGATCGAGAACGTTCCGGACTTCGTCAGCGTGACCACCGAATTCGACCAGGTGCCGACGCCCCCACCCGGCAGCGTGTAGCTCGAGGCGCCGACGAACCGTCCTTGAAGCGTCGTGCCGCGCGGGCTCGCGGCAACGGGATTGCCGCGAGGCACGCTGAACGTGTTCGGCTCGAACGGCCAGGCGATCGCATAGGAATTGCCCTGCCGGCGCCAACGTCCCCAGTTCTGCGGCTCCTGGCGCCGCGAGACCGCCACGTCCAGATCCTCGATGGGCAGCTTGAAGCCGTCGTACGCGCTGCCGTCCTTCAGCAGCACGAACACCTGTTCCGTCAGCACCAGCCCCTGGAATGCGTCGTAGCGCTGGTCCCAGTGGTAGAAGACCGTCTCGATATCCGAGAGCCTGGGGCCGTTGCCGGTCGTGCGCGCTGCGGGCGTAGCCGGCGCCAGCGTCGGCATCGGCGTTGCCGCCACCGGCGCCTTCGGTGCCGCGCCGGGAGTTCGTGCGGACTTCTCGGCGCGGATCAGACTGGCGACGAGTGTCTGTGCGGCCGTGCCGGCAGGACCTCGTGCGATGGGCGCCGAACTGAATGCGACGCGATAAAGGTGCACCTGCGTTCCGTCCGACATGGACGCGAAGTAGATGGCGGCACCGCTCTGGCCTGAATCCAGCGCGAATGCCCGCGACGCCGTCAGCAGCGTGGGCGACTGAATCGAGATGACTGCCGCAGCGGTCCAGTGCCCGGCGGGTGCGGCATCGGCCGACACGGTTGCCGTGAGCCAGGACTGGAGCGCCGCGCTGCCGAGCGTCACGGGTGGCGCGGCGCGCACGCGCGCAAATTCGGGCGAGGCGAGTCCGCTGGCTTCGAACAGGCGTTCACCCGACGGCGTCGCCACCGCGACTTCGCGCCAGCCCACGGGAAGGCTCTGCGCCAGGGCGTCGTGCGACGCGATCGACAGCAGCAGCAGGGCCGGCAGCATCGATCGCGCGGCGCGGTCGCGGAGGGATCGCACGGTGGTCGTGATCATTCGCTGAGCCTAGTGGCGGCGGTGCGACTGCGCAACGGATGCGGCATGATGGCGGGCGTCACACGCGGCCATGTCTGGAGAGATCGCCTTGAAGCTGCTGAGTCACGCGCGCTTTGGCGCACCGGATGAAGTTCTCGAACTGCTGGATGAGGTGGAGACGCCGCTCGGGCCCAACGATGTGGCGATCCGCGTCGAGGCCACGCCGATCCACGCCGGCGACCTGAAGAACATCGAGGGCGTGAAGCTGATGTTCCGCAACGTCACGGATGGCGAATCGCTGCATGTGCCGCTGCCGCAGGTGCCGGGCATCGAAGGCGTCGGTCGCGTCGTCGCGGTGGGTTCTGCCGTGTCGCGATACAAGCCGGGCGCACGCGTGCTGCTGCCCTGGCAGTGCGGCAGCTGGCGCGAGCGGGTGCAGGCGCATGAGGACTTCGTGCCGCCCGCGCCCGAGGGCGACGCGGTGCAGTTGAGCCTGATGGTCAATGCATTCACCGCGGACTTCGCGCTGCGTGATCTCGCGCCGCTGCAGCCCGGCGACTGGTTCATGCAGAACAGCGCGAACTCCAATGTCGGCCGGATCCTGATCAAGCTCGCGCGATTGCGTGGCTTTCGTACGGTCAACATCGTGCGCCGGCCGGAACTCGTCGACGAGTTGCGGGAGCTCGGCGCCGATGTGGTACTGGTCGATGGGCCGGACCTCGCGCAGCGTGTGCGCGCGGCCGTCGGGAAGGCGCCGCTGCCGATCGCGCTGGATGGCGTGTCCGGTGAGGCGGCGGGCCGGCTCGCCGAATGCCTCTCCGATGGCGGCACGCTGGCGAACCTCGGCACGATGACGGGCGAGTCCTGTGCTGTCCCGACCTGGATCCTGCTGTACAAGCGGATCCGGGTGATCGGCTACTACGCCGGCTTCAACATCCGCGCGCGTACCCCGGCGCAACAGGCGGAGATCATCGACGAACTGACGGCGCGCATCGCCGACGGCACGCTGCACACGCGTATCGCGGCGACGTATCCCCTCGAGCGCTATCGCGAGGCGGTGCGCCATGCGGCGCGCTCGGGCGCGGATCGGGACGGGAAGATCGTCTTCACGATGAATGGCTGAGAACGTGGCAGCCGTGCGGATCGAGCGGCACTTTGCGACGGTGGGCGAGCGTCAGGTGCACTATCGGCGCGCGGGACACGGGCCGCCGGTGATCCTGCTGCACGAAGCGCCGCTGTCGTCGCTGGGCTTCGAGCCACTGATGCGCGAACTCGCGCCGCACTGCACCGTGATCGCGCCGGACACGCCGGGCAATGGATTGTCGGAGCCGTTGGGAATCGCGCAACCGACGATGACGGAGTTCGCGCAGGGCCTCGCGGCGCTGCTCGACGAACTCGGTATCGAGCGCTGTGTCGTGTACGGATATCACTCCGGCGCGCAGTGCGCGCTGGAGTTTGCCCTGCGCCATCCGCAGCGCGTCATGCGGCTGATGATCAACGGCTATCTCGCGCTCGATGAAGCGCTGCGCCAGGACATCGTCGCGAATTATTTCGCGCCACTGTCGGTCGACTGGAGCGGCAGCCATCTCACCTGGCTGTGGTCGCGGATGCGCGAGCAGTGGGACTTCTTTCCGTGGTATCGCAAGGCGCTTGCATTCCGGCCGCCGTTCGAGCCGCCGTCGCCGGCAGCGCTGCATCAGTCGGTGCTCGAGATGCTGGCCGCGGGCGACGCCTACCGCGATTCCTATCGCGCTGCCTTCCAGTACGACACGGCCGCGGCCGTGCAGCAACTGACGGTGCCGACTCTGGTCACGACGCCGCGCGACGACATCCTCTTTCCGGGCCTCGCGACGATGCCGCCGACCCCGGCCTGCGTGCGCGTGCAGCCCGCCGATGATCTCGCTCATGCCGAGCGGATGCTGGCGGACGAAGTCCTGCAGCTGGTCGAATCGCTGCCCGAGCCGCCGCCGCCGCGGACCCGCGCGCGCGCCACGGCGCCGTGGTCGCGCATGGTGCGAACGCAGGGCGTGTCGTTGCACATTCGCACGGCGGGCGAGGGCGACGGGCGACCCGTGGTGCTGCAGCATTCCACGGTCGAGTCGACGCGCTGCGTCGAAGCACTGCTCATCGCGCTGGCGGCGCACGCTCAGGCGATCGCCATCGACCTGCCGGGACGTGGCGCCAGTGAATCGCCCGCCACAACCGGCGGGGGTGGCATCGAGCTCGACGCGACCGTGGTTGCTGCGGTGCTCGCCGACCTGGATGTCCGGGCCGCACCGTTCGTGGGCTGGCGGGGCGGTGCGAGCGTCGGACTCGAACTCGCCGCGCGCGCCGATCCGGCCGTCGGGACGTTCATTGCCCTGCAGCCTTTGTGGCCGCTGCAGCCGCCGGACGAGGCCGCGATGTCGCGGTTCGCGCCGGAGCTCCTGCCAGACACGGCCGGCACGCATCTGCTGCGCGCCTGGCATCAGATCCGCGACCAGGAACTGTACGAGCCCTGGCATGACCGCAGGCTTGCGAATGTCGTACGTCACCATGAACCGGATCTCGATCCGCAGGTCGTGCAGCACCGGCTCGAGGCCCTGTTTCGCTGTGGCCCGCAGGCGATCGAACACTGGCGAAGCGCGCTGCAGTTTCCGTGGCGGGAACGGCTCGCGCGCGCCGCAAGACCGGTGATCGTCGGCGACGCGACACCGGCGCTTGCCACATCGCTCGAGACCGCATTCCAGGGGCGCTGCACACCGCGGCGCTTTCCGCAGGCGGATACCGTTGCTCTGGCCACCGCACTCGTCGAAACATTCCGGAGTCTCCGATGACCGCACCCCTTACCCGCGCACTCGCCTGTGTGACGATCGCGACCGAGCATCCGCCGGCGCTGCTGCAAGTGCTGCAAGGTCCGATGGGCTGGGAACTGTGCGGCGAAGGTGTGATCGATGCGGCGCGCGAGGCGGTCTGGGGCATCGCGCCGGGCAGCGCGGGCGATCGCTACTGGCTGCTGCGCAGCGTCGGTGCCGAGCGCGGCATGGTTCGCGTGCTGCGTGGTGCCGAACGCTGGCCGCAGCGTCCGATCGGTGCGCGCTGGAGCGGTGTCGAGATCGTGGTGATGGAGGACATCGACGGGCTGTGCGCACGGCTCGAAGCCTTGCCGCAGTTCCGCATCGCGAAGCGTCCGCGCAACGCGGATTTCACCGAGGCCGGTGCGAACGTGCATCGTTTCTTCTACGGCCGCGCGCCGGGTGGCACCCATCTGATGTTCACGATGGCCGTGACGCGCGCGCGAGACTATGACTTTCCATCCGCGGATGCGCCCGTGGGCCACGTTTTCAGCGCGCCGCTGGTCAGCGCGGAATTCACGCGCACGCGTCAGTGCTACGCGGACGCGCTCGGCATGGCGTCGATTCTCGCCGTGCAGATGACGGAAGGCCTGTGGCATGAGAGCTGGAATCTCGAGGCGGGCAGCCCCGTGGATCTCGACATCCTGCGCGGCGACGCGCCGGGCATCGGCCATGGCCACATCGAACTGCAGGGCTACGAGGCGAAGTGGATCGATCCTGCACCGGTGGTGCCCGACCGCTTCGATGGTGGCAGCTGCCTCGCGACCTACACGGTGACCGATCTCGATGCCGCGTGTGCACGGCTGCGCGCGCATCCGGGCGTACGCCTGTGCACGGCGGAACCGCTGCGCATCGGCAACGGCCCCGATGCGGGCGGGCGCACGCTGTGCTTCGTCGCCCCGACTGGCGAACGCGTGGAGCTCTGCGAACGCTTCGGCGCCTTCTGATGCCGCTGCCCGTCGCCACCACCGCCGACGCCGTGCTCGAACACATCGGGCCCGGTACGGACCTGATCGTGCCGATCGCCAATGGCGAACCAGTGTCGCTGCTCGACGCGATCGAGCGCCATGCCGAGGCGCAGGATCCGCGCCTGCAGGACGTGCGCGTGCACCAGATGCACGTGCTGCGTGACCGGCCCTACCTGCATGGGGCGTATGGCGGTCGCCTGACGCATGTGTCGTATTTCCTGTCGCATGTGACGCGGCCGTGCTTCGCGCAGGGCACGCTGGATCTCGTACCGAATCATTTCAGCGAGGTCTATCCGTTGCTGCGCGAGCGCTGTCGCGATCCGCTCGTGATCGCTGCGGTGTCGCCGCCGGATCGTCATGGATACATGTCGCTCGGCACCGGCGCCGACTACGCGGCGAGCTTCATCGGTCGGGCGCGCTTCTTCGTCGAAGCCAACGCGCGGATGCCGCGGACCTTCGGCCGGAACCAATTGCACCTGTCGCAGGTGGCGGGATGGATCCACAGTGATACGGCGCTGATCGAAGTGCCGCCGGTGGAGCCCACGGCGCTCGATCGGCGCATCGCCGGGCACGTCGCCGCACGGATCGGCCACGGCTCCACCGTGCAGACCGGTATCGGTGCGATCCCGAACGCGATCCTCGCGGCGCTGAAGGATCACCGCGAGCTCGGCATCCATACGGAACTGCTGTCCGACGGTGTCATCAGTCTGATCGAATCCGGTGCGGTGACCGGCGCCCGCAAGCGACTGAACCGCACCAAGACGATCGGCGCCTTTGCGCTCGGCACGCGCGCGCTGTACGACTTCGTCGCCGACAATCCCGCGGTCGAGTTCTGGCCGGCGACCTACGTCAACGATCCGCGCCGCATCGGCACGGAACCGAATTTCGTCTCCGTCAATGCGACGGTCGAGATCGATCTGCTGGGCCAGTGCGCGTCGGAGACCATCGGCGGCCGCTACTGGTCGTCGTCCGGCGGCCAGGCGGATTTCGCGCGCGGCGCGATGTATTCCGAGGGTGGCCAGGCCTTCATCGTCTGCCGCTCGACGACCGAGGATGGATCGATCTCCAAGATCGTCCCCGGCTTCCAGCCCGGTACGGTCGTCACGACGCTGAAGAACACGGTGGACAAGGTGGTGACGGAATGGGGTGTGGCTGAGCTGCGCGGACGGAGCATCCGCGAGCGCGCGGCCGCGCTGATTTCGATCGCGCATCCGGACCATCGCGACCGGCTGCGGCATGACGCCCGCAAATTGGCGTATCTATGAAACAGCGCGTCGGTGCGGCCGCCTATTGGTGAGTTCGCCCGTTCCGGCCGGCGCGCGGCAGGTAGAATCGGTCATCCCTGCCTGCGGAGCGATTCATGCCGATTCAACGTCCCGTGATCATTGCCGGTGCCGGTCCCGTCGGCTGCACGGCGGCACTGAAGCTGTCGCAGGCGGGCATCCCGGTCGTGCTGCTCGAGGGTCTCGAGGATCTGCCGCAGACGCTGCGCGCCTCGACCTTCCACCCGCCCTCGCTCGACATGATCAGTCAGCTCGGCATGGTCGAGCGCCTGAAGGAGCAAGGTCTGGTTTGCCGCTTCTACCAGTATCGGGACCGGCGCACGGGCGCGATCGCCGAGTTCGATCTCGACGTGCTGCGTGAGGACACGGGGCATCCGTACCGGCTGCAGGTGGAGCAGTGGAAGTACACGCGGCTCGTCTGGGAGGAGCTGAAGGCGAAGTACCCGTCGGCGGATCTGCGCTTCAACGCCATGGTCAAGGGTGTGCATCAGACGCCGGACGGCGTCGAGGTGCTGATCTGGGAGAATGGTGTCGAGAAGGTGATCGAAGGCTCGTTCGCGATCGCGACGGATGGCGCGGACAGTGCATTGCGCAAGGCCGTTGCGATTCCGTTCGAGGGCTTCACCTATCCCGAGCGCTTCCTCGTGGCCTCCACGCCGTTCCCGCTCGAGAGCAAGTTCGACCGGCTCGCGCTGGTCAACTATGTGTCGGATCCCGAGGAATGGCTGGTGCTGCTGCGCACGCCCTCGTTGTGGCGCGTGCTGATCCCGACGGATCCGGCCATCGAGAACGATGCGCTGTGGCTATCGGACGAATGGATCCAGCAACGCCTGCATCACATGGCGCCGCATGATTCGGATTACGAAATCATCCACCGCACGATCTACCGCGTGCACCAGCGCGTCGCGAAGACCTACACGCGCGGACGCGTGCTGATCGCGGGCGATGCCGCGCACATCAACAATCCGCTCGGCGGCATGGGCATGAATGGCGGCATCCACGATGCCTGGAACCTCAGCGAGAAGCTGATCGCCGTGCATGGCGGTGCGGATCCGGCGCCCCTGCTCGAGCGCTATGACCGGCAGCGCCGCGGCATCTGCGTCAAGTTCGTGCAGGAACACACGATCAAGAACAAGAAACTGCTCGAGTCGAAGGATCCGGAAATCCAGCGCAAGCGCCAGGACGAATACATGCGCACGGCGGCGGATCCGCTGCTCGCCCGCCAGTTCCTGCTGCAGACCTCGATGATCCAGAGCCTGCGCGACGAAGCCGCCATTCACTGAAGCCGTCGACCGAGTGACCGACTTCGCACATCCGGCCGACGGGCTGACTCCGGCCCGTCGCCGTCGGGCGGTATTGGCCGTGACACTGGCGAACTTCGCCGCGCTCGCGGGCTTCGGCGTGTTCTTCCCGATCCTGCCGCAGTACGGCTTCGGCATCGGCGCGAGCGCCACCGAGATCGGTCTCGCCATCGCAGCGTTCTCGCTGGGACAGCTGGTCGCGGGACCCGTCGTGGGCCGGATGTCGGATCGCTTCGGACGGCGTCGCGTGCTGCTGTGGAGCCTCGCGATTTCGGCCGTCACCCATGCGCTGAACGCGATCTGCGTGACGCCGCTCGCGCTGATCGCCGTGCGGCTGGTCGGCGGACTCGCGGCCGCGAGTTTCGGGGTCTCGTTCACCGTGGCCTCCGATGTCTCCACGCCCGAGCAGCGCACGCGCGTGATGGCCATCGTCGGCTCCGGCCTGTCGCTCGGCTTCATCCTCGGGCCGGCGCTCGGGGGGTTGATCGCCGGCGCCACGGCCGAAGCGGCGGATTTCGTCTGGATCAGTTTCGCGGCCGCCGGGCTCACGGCCGCGGCCTTCGTGGTGACCTTCTTCCTGCTGCCGGAAACCTCTGCGCCTCGTCCGGCACCGCGAGCCGGCGACGCGCGTCCGAAGAATCTGCTGAAGTCGCAACCGATTCTGCGGCTGCTGTGGCTGACGCTGCTGTCGGCGGCGGCCGTGGCAATGTTGGAAGCCAATTTCACGCTGTTCGCGGCCAACGTGCTCGACGCCGGGCCGCGCACGATCGGCCTCGTGTTCGGTGCGATGGGCGTGCTGACCACGGCGCTGCAGTTCGTGGCCGCCGGCGCGATGAGCCGGCGGATCGGTGAGGAGCGCGTGATGGAGCTGGGCCTGGCGCTGCAGGCCGCGGGCCTCGGGGTGCTGGCGCTCGCCTCGACGATGACGGTCGCGGTGGGCGGTGCGCTGACCATTGCCGCCGGCTTCGCGCTGCTGACCCCGGCGCTGGCCTCGCTCACGTCATTGTCCAGCCCCGCGACGATGCAGGGCGAGGTCATGGGGCTGCAGCAAGGTGGCGGTGCGCTCGGGCGAGTGCTCGGACCCGGCGCATCCGGCGCGATCTACGACGGCTTCGGTGCCAATGCGCCGTTCCTGATCGGGGCCATCGGCATGGCCATCGCGCTGCTGTACGCGCGCTTCAGTGACCGGGGAACTGCACCAGACTCGTGACCGGTACGCCGAGCTCGCGCAGCGCCGCGGCACGCCGAGATCCGGCAGATCGATGACGAACGCGGCGGCGACGATGTCTGCCGACAGCGTGCGCAGCAGTTTCGAGGCGGCGATGGCTGTCCCACCGGTCGCGATCAGATCGTCGATCAGCAGCACGCGTTCGCCCGCGCCGATCGCGTCGCGATGCATTTCCATTTCGTCGATGCCGTATTCGAGCGAGTACGCGATGCGCACCGTCGTGTGCGGCAGCTTGCCCTTCTTGCGGATCGGCACGAAACCGGCGCCGAGCTGACAGGCCGCCGCGCCGCCGAGGATGAAGCCCCGCGCCTCGATGCCGACGACCTTGTCGATCCGGGCTGCGGCAAATGGCGCGGTGAGGCCGTCGATGGCCTGGCGGAACGCGGTGGCGTCGCCGAGCAGGGTGGTGATGTCACGAAACAGTATTCCGGGTTTGGGATAGTCCGGAATGGTGCGGATCGCGTCGGTCAGCATGGGTGCAAACCATATCACGCCGATTCGCTCTGCTGCCGGCGGATGTCGGCGGTGCCACTCGCGTGGCATGATCGTCGCCTGCCTCGCCGGAGTTTGCGCATGTCGTCTCGAGCCGTGGTCTTCTCGTTCGTCGTATCACTCGTTGCAGTCGTCGGTGCCAGTGGTGGCGCCGCCCATGGGCAGGCCGCGAAGGCGGACGACGCGCCGGTGGCGGATGCGACCGCGCGTGAACAACTTCATTCGGTGCTGTGGATGCAGCAGGCGGCGGAGTACCGGGCTCTCGTGGAACAGACCTACCGGCTCGCCACGGAGCGACTCGTCAACGCGGATCAGCCCGGCAGCGCGGCGCTGGAGCAGGACAAAGTGCCGGCGCTCAAGCTGGCCTCGATGCCGCCGGCGATCATCCTGGATCTGGACGAGACCGTGCTCGACAACTCGTATTTCCAGGCGCGGCTGCTGCGCGATCGCGTCAACTACAACGACCCGATCTGGGATCTGTGGGTGCAGGAAGCGTCCGCGCCGGCGATGCCGGGCGTGCGCGCGTATCTAGAGGCGGCCGCGCGCCGCGGTGTGCGCATCTTCTACGTCACGAATCGCGAGTGCCCGAAGGTCGCTCCGGAGAGCGGCGATCCCTGCCCAACCAAGACGGCGACGCAGCGAAACCTGGTGCGCCTCGGACTGCCGGGCGCCAGTGATGCACAGAACCTGCTGGTACGTGGCGAGCGTCCGGAGTGGCGCGAACGCAGCAAGTCCGCACGCCGCGCCTGGATCGGCGAGCGCTATCGCATCATCGCGCTGGTCGGCGACGACATGGGCGACTTCGTCGATCGCAACATCCATGCTGCGCGGCGCGAGGAACTCGCGACGATGTGGGGCACGCGCTGGTTCCTGCTGCCGAATGCGATGTATGGCTCGTGGGAGCGGGAGATCACTGATCCCGCCTGTCCGGCCGGCACGAACAAGGAGGATTGCCCCGCGCGGGTTCTCGCGCGCAAGTACGCGCTGCTCGAAACGGACCCGCCACCGATCGAGCCGGATCCGCCGCGCGTCTGGGATCCGACGGCACGCACGCTGTGGCTCGCGACCTGGAATGTCGAATACCTGGTGGAGCCTCGCACCTATGCCGCGCTCGCGCCGAGCTGCGTCTCCGACGGCGGTCGGGTCGGTGGCGCCGATCGCAGCGTGCCCTGCGCGATCGTGCCGCGACTCGATCGTGATGCCGAGGATTTCGCGGCACTGCGCCGCTATGCGACGCAGATCGACGGTGACGTGATCGCGCTGCAGGAAGTCGATGGGCCCGGCACGGCCGAGCGATTGTTCCCTGGCTTCCAGTTCTGTTTCTCGTCGCGACTGAACGTGCAGAAGAACGGCTTCGCGATCCGCCGTGGCGTGCCGTTCCGCTGTGAGCCGGAGTATCTGCCGCTGTCTTTGGGAGACTCCGTGCGCCGCGGTGTCGTCATCACTTTGTTTCCAGGCACCGCGAGCGAGATGACGCTGATGAACGTGCACCTGAAATCGGGTTGCCCTGATCAGCCGCTGACCGACGATACGGTGCCCGCCTGCGGGACGCTGGCGCGCCAGGTCGGTCCGCTGGAAGACTGGATCGAGGCGCAGGCGCGTGCCGGTCGGCGCTTCGGCCTGATGGGTGATTTCAACCGGCGGCTGCTGATCGAGCGCGGCGGCGCGCGCGATGCGCAGGGCCGGCAGCTCAATGTCTGGGATGAGATCAACGACGGCGAGCCGGTCGGATCGTCACTGGTCAACGTGACGCGCGGCGCGAAATTCACCAAGTGCGTGGCCGACGATCCCTACGACGAGTACATCGACACGCTCGTGCTGGAGAAGACGCTGGCTGCCCGCATCCTGCCGAAGTCCTTCATCCGCGTCACCTACACGCTCGACGATGCGAAGCAGTACGGACTCTCGGATCACTGTCCCGTGGGTGTCGCGCTGCGCGTGCAGTGAGCTCGCGCGCCGCTCGCTGGCGTCGCAATGTCGAGCCAGACCAGCCGATGGTCCGAGGTCGCGGCGGTATCGTCGTTGACCAGTTCGAACAGCGGATCGTCGCTGCGCGGCCAGAACACACCGCTGCCGCAGACCTGCAGCGAGGCTGACGGCAGCAGGTAGTCGGCGCGCAGGTTGCCCGGGCCATTGCCGCGATCACCAAAGTCCGCGGTGTCCTCCGCTGCATCACCGCGTTGTGTGAGGTTGTTGCCGGCATGGCGCTGCGCCGCATCTTCCGCGCCGGCGCTGCGTGGGGCGGGGCGCGCGCGGATTCGCGGGTGATCGAGCAGCTGGCGGATCGCCGAATCGAAGCTCGCGCCATCGACCGGGTCCGCATTCAGATCGCCGGCGATCACGAATGCGGCATCTGCGGCCAGACCCCCGCGCTGCCCGCGGTCATCGCGCAGATAGCCTGCCTTCGCCGGCGTCAGATAGTCTGCCCAGAGCCGGATCTCGTCGTGGTTGCGCCGGCCGTTGCGATCTTCCGGGCCGTCGAAGGCGGGTGGCGTCGGATGGCTGACCAGGAAATGCAGGGTCCTGCCAGCGCCGATCTTCAGCGGCAGGTCCCAGTGACTCTTGGAAGACAGCGGCAGTACGGCAAGTTCCTCGGCCGAATACCAGTCGGGCGGTAACACGGCGCCCGGCATGTCGCGCCACAGGAAACGCTGGAAGCTGCGCACGCGCGGCAGATCGATGGGATAGCGCGAATACACGACGAGCCCGTACTGGCCCGGGAACTGCCCGAAGCCCAGCGCGTCGCCGCCGCCGCCGATGCGCCCGTCGTTGTCGAGGTCGAGGCCAGACGGCACGCCCGTATTCACCGCCGCCGTGTAGTGGTATCGATAGCGGATGGGCGCCGCGTCGCGCTGCGCGCGGCCGAGATAGTTCTGTTCGAACAGGCGCGCGGATTCACCGGCGGCGTCGAAATCGAATTCATTGATCAGCAGCACGTCCGGTCGCACGCGCTGGATCACTTCGGCGATGCGGCGTGCCTGCGGATCGTCCGGCGTCGACAGATCCCGCACGAGTTCGCCGGCGCCGCTGCGATTCAGGCTCGCGTTGTAGGTGGCGAAACGAATGCTGTCGGCGGCGCGGACATCGACCACCGATTGCAGCGTTTGCACGGCGGTGGACGCGTCGGCGGCGCCTGCTGCGGGATGCACGCCGATGACGCCGAGCGTGATCAGCACGCGACACAAAAAAAGAGGGCGGCTTGCGCCGCCCCCTCGATGCTTCGCGATCCGCATTGGCGGAACGCCTGGCGGGATCAGAAGTCGACCCGGACCGAGGCCATCACCGTACGCGGCGTGCCGATCTGGAAGAAGCCGACCGACGTACCGCCCGTGCCGCTGCTGATGTTGCCGTAGTAGTCCTCGTCCAGCAGGTTGATCACGTTCAGCTGCAGCGCGAAGCGCTTGGCGTTGCTGACCGACAGTTCGTACGTGGCGTCGAGATCCCACAGCGTGTAGCTCGGCACGACCTGGTCGTTGTTGTCGGTGGCGAAGCGCTCGCCGACATACTTGCCCTGCAGGCCCATGCGGAATTTCTCGCTCGGGGCCCAGTCGAAGCGCGTGGCAAACGTCCAGTCCGGCGTTTCAACGAGGGTCTTGCCGACGACGGCATCGTCGGCCGTCGAGCTTGGATCGTCCTGCACTTCGCTCTCGCTGTACGAGGCCGAGGCCGTGACCGTGAACTTGTCGAGCGGCTGCCAGCCGACCTGCGCGTCGAGACCCTGCAGGTCCACGTCGCCGAGGTTGCGGTCGACGCTGAACCCGAGGTCCGGATCGAACGCCTGGACGATGCGGTTCGTGTAGTTCGACTTCCACAGCGCGATCGAGGCGATCAGGCCGTCGGAGTTGTAGCGCCAGCCGATGTCGTAGGACTTCGTCGTCTCCGGATCCGGCAGCGGGCTGCCGATGCTGCCATCCGCCTGGCGCCGCACCGAATAGAGGTTGTCCGTGCGTGGCGCCGACAGGC
Organism: Steroidobacteraceae bacterium; assembly: GCA_965279665.1. Taxonomy (GTDB): domain Bacteria; phylum Pseudomonadota; class Gammaproteobacteria; order Steroidobacterales; family Steroidobacteraceae; genus UBA964. The sequence goes on along the minus strand of OZ257256.1, from coordinate 3,440,926 downwards.
CTTCCGCGTAGGACACGTACACTGTGTTCGCGTCGGCAAACTTCCAGGTCAGGCCGACATTCGGCAGCACGTCGTCGAACTTCAGTGTCTTCTTGTATGGCGCGATGAACTGCGGCGCCGTCGTGCCCGTGGTGAAGGTCACGTTGCCGTTGGGCAGCGTCGCAACGATAGGCTGCGTGGTACACAGCAGCGCGCCGCCGGTGCCTGGGTTGTTGCCCGAGTTGCCCGTGCCGCCGTCCGGCGTGTAGCAGTACTGGTTCAGTTCACGCTTGAACTCGGGCGCTCGCAGGCCGACGTTCAGGGTCAGCGCATCCTCGAGGAACTTGCCGCGATACTCCGCGGCGAACTGGTTCAGCTCGGCGATCGAGTATCGATCGCGGCCGCGGATCTCGCTGCCGTCGGCGGCGAGGATCGGCGTACCGCTCCAGCCGGCGAACACGTCTTCCGGATCGCCGTTCTCCTTGACGCGGCCCCACTGCGCCGTCTGCCGATGGCGTCCGTAGTCCAGCGTGTAGGCAAAGCGCAGCCGGTGGCTTTCGGTGACGTCCCAGATCGCGGAGGTCGTGAGGCCGAAGCGGCGCGTGTTGGTCGTATTCGGCGTGTACACGCGGACCGTGTCGAGCAGGTCGCCGTCGCCGTTGACGTCGAATCCCATGGCCGTCGTGGAGGCGCCGATGATGCGACGATCGATCGCGCCGGCAGCCGGCGTTTCACGCAGCGTGTTGCGGCCACCACCGTTGGCGAGCACGTACTGGAACGAAGGGTCGAACGTCAGCTTGACGTTGTCGGTGACGTTGAACAGCGCCTGGGCGCGGATGTTGCCCGTGTCCGACGGATTGATGCGGTTGCCGTAGTAGTTGTTGCAGCTCGACGGATTGACCGGGTTGTCCGCCGCGAGCAGGCCGCCGGTGATGTTGCCGACGATCTGGCGACCTTCATCATCTGCGACGCCGGCCGTCGGCAGGTCACGCGTACACGTGGCGAGGTTTTCGTAATCACGGCCGAAGCGGATGAAGTCGGCGTCGCTCGCAGTGCGGTAGAACGCATTGCGATTGCGATTGAAGTGGAACGACAGTGCCAGGAAACCCGTGTCGCCGAGATCCTGGTAGATCTTCGCGTTGATCTGCTTCTTCTGCAGATCGCCCGGGCCCTTGAACTTGTTGTAGGCCGAATAGGAGCCGGCGAGGAATGCGGTGGTATTCCACGGGCCGAATTCACCGGTATCGATCACGCCGAAAGCGCGGCTGTAACCGAAGTCACCCTTCGACACGACGGCCGTGCCGCCCAGTTCCTGCAGCGGCTTGCGCGTGCGGTAGGCGACCGAGCCGCCGGTGGCCGAAGCCGTCGGGCTGTCGGCGTCCGTCGTGCCGAGGTTCACGTCGACCGCGGAGATCAGCTCAGGATCGAGCATCTGTCCGGTGAACAGCGCGTAGTTGCCGGTGTCGTTCAGCGGCACGCCATCGAACGTCACCGAGACGCGCGAGCCGTCGAAGCTGCGCAGGCGCAGGTTGCCGCCCGAGGTGCCGTACGGATCGCTGTTGGTGAAGTTCACGCCCGGCACCAGGTTCAGGCTCTGGAACACCGTCTGGCCGGGCACCTGAGTCGCGAGGTATTCCTCGGTCACGGTGACACGTGACTTGGCGGCGGTCTGTTCCGTGACGTTGCCGATGGCGCGCGGTCCGCGACGAGCGGTGACCGTCACTTCGGTCAGCTCTTCCTCGGTGGCGATCGAGCCGGTGGACTGGGCGAACGCGCCCGGAGAGGCCAGCAGTGACGCCAGCGCCACAGGGGCGAGCGCGAGGGATCGCCAGGCAGCGGAACGAGGGACAGCAGCGGGCAGCGGGGCGCCCGGGACACGCGTGGACATCAGAATTTACTCCCTGACAGGGTATTTCGAAGGTTCGGCCGGCTCGCCGGCCGGTTGCGAAGTGAACCTTAAAGCGATGACAAGGCGGTTACAACCCGAATCCGGGATCGCACCGAAATTCAGCTGTTGCTCGGCTGCAACGCGCGCGCCGAGATAACTTAAAGTGGTTTCTCAGCTCTGGGCGCGACCTTCCTCGCGCGCCTGAACAAAGTGCTGCCGGCACAGCGGCACGTAGCGGTCGTTGCCGCCGATCTCCACCTGCGCACCGGTGCGCTCCACCGAGCCATCGGCGCGCACGCGCACTACCATCGTCGCCTTCGCGCCGCAGTGGCAGATCGTCTTCAGTTCGACGAGGTTGTCCGCCCAGGCCAGCAGCTGCGCGCTGCCCGGGAACAGCTCGCCCTGGAAGTCCGTGCGCAGCCCGTAGCACAGCACAGGAATGCCGAGATCGTCGGCGACGCGACCGAGCTCGCGCACCTGCGCGGCGGTCAGGAACTGCGCTTCATCGATCAGCACGCAATGCAGCGGTTCGCGCGCCTGTTCGGCGCTGATGTCGGTGAACAGCGGATCACCGGGGGCGAAATGCCGCGCCTCGCCGCTGATGCCGATACGCGAATGCACGCGGCCGCCGCCGCGATCGTCCAGCTTCGCGGTGTAGATCAACGACCGCATGCCGCGCTCGCCGTAGTTGTGCGCGGCCTGCAGCAGCGCCGTCGACTTGCCGGCGTTCATCGTCGAGTAATAGAAATACAGCTTGGCCACGTCGATGGGTCCGTCAGAACTGGACGATGCCGACGACTGCGCCGGTCATGCATGAGGCCAGCGTTGCACCGATCAACGAGCGGAAGGCGAGATCGTTCAGGTCGCCACGCCGATCCGGTGCCATCGCGGCGATGCCACTGATCTGGATCCCCATGCTCGAGAGATTCGCGAAGCCGCACAGCGCGTAGATGGTGATCAGGCGCGTGCGCGCGGAGATCTCTTCCGCCGGCATGTCCGCGAGCTTCAGGTAGGCGATGAACTCATTCAGCACCGTCTTGATGCCGAGCAGGCTGCCGGCGCCGACGGCTTCCTTCCACGGAATGCCCATCAGCCAGGCGAGCGGTGCGAACAGCCAGCCGACGATGCGTTCGAGCGAGAGCGGCGCGCCCATGACGTCCGGCAGCAGCGCGATGGTGAGGTTCAGCAGCGCGACGAGCGCGATCAGCACGATCAGGATCGCGATGACGTTCAGCCAGATGTGCAGGCCATCGCTGGTGCCGCGCGTGATCGCGTCCATCGTGCTGCCGTAGATGCGGCCGGGTTCGGCGTGTTCGGCCGAAGCGCTGTCGTCGGGCAGCATCACGTGCGCGAACAGGATGGAGGCGGGAATCGACATCAGCGATTTCGTCAGCAGGTGCGAAATCATGTTGTCGAACTGGTTCGACAGCATGGCCGAGTACACCACCATCATCGAGCCTGCGATCATCGCCATCCCGGCCGTCATCAGCAGCAGCAGTTCGTAGCGGGTCATGCGTGAGATGTAGGGTCGCACCAGCAGCGGCGCTTCGACCTGGCCGACGAAGACGTTCGCGGTAACGGCAAATCCGGCGGGGCCCGTCGTGCCGAGCGTGCGCTCGAAGAACCAGGCGATGCCGCGGATGACGAGCGGCAGAATGCGCCAGTACCACAGCACCGCAGACAGCGCCGAGACGACGATGATGATCGGGATGACCTGAAAGGCGAACGTGGCCAGCGTGTTCGGGTTCGTGACCGCGAACGGCGGCGCGCCGCCGCCCAGATAGCCGAACACGAACGACGTCCCTGCCATCGTCGCCTCGGATAGCGCCGCGACGGACCGATTCAGATAGCCGAGCGCGTGGCTGACCGGCGGGACGCGCAGCAGCACCGCGCAGATCACGAACTGCAGCAGCACCGCAACGATGACCACGCGTGCGCTGATGCGTCGCCAGTTCGAGCTGAACGGCAGCGCAAGGGCCGTGAAGAATGCGATGCCGAGCAGTGCCTGCAGGTTGAGGATCCAGTTCATTTCAGTTTTATCTCGCGCAGTCGCTGCTGCAGGTAGTCGTCGGCCGTGATGGCGTCGGGGTAGAGGTTCGGGCGGCCCGGTGCAATGCAGCCGGGCAGCGTCTCGATCAGGAAATCCGGGTTGAAGTGCAGAAAGAACGGCATCGAGAAGCGCGCATTGCTGGCGCGTTCGCGCACGGGATTGACGACGCGGTGCGTGGTCGAGCGCAGCACGTTGTTGCTGAGCCGCTGCAGCATGTCGCCGACATTCACCACGAGCGAGCCCGGCGGCGGATTCACCGACAGCCATTCGCCCTGCTTCGACAGCACCTGCAGGCCAGGCTCTTCTGCGCCCATCAGCAGCGTGATGACGTTGATGTCCTCGTGCGCGCCGGCGCGCACGCTCTCGGTGGGGTTGGGCGGCATCGGCGGATAGTGGATCACCCGCAGGATGCTGTTGCCTTCATTGACCTTGTCCGCGAAGTAGTCCAGCGGCAGCGCGAGCGCTCGCGAGATGGCGCGCAGCAGTGCGGCACCGATCGCATCGAAGGCTTTGAACATCTCGACGTTGCGTTCGCGGAATTCCTGGATCTCGTCGACCCAGATGTTGGGCGGCATGTAGCGGCTAAAGCGGTGTCCGGCCGGCAGTTCGCGGCCCATGTGCCAGAACTCTTTCAGGTCATGGTGCGTGGCGCCCTTGGCCGTCTCGATGCCGAACGGTGTGTAGCCGCGCGCGCCGCCGCCGCCGGCGATGTGATAGCGGCGCTTGGCGCCTTCCGGCAGCGCGAAGAAGCGGTGATAGCAACCGAGAAACGCATCGACGAGCGGCTGCGGGATGCCGTGATCACGGATCACGACGAAGCCATAGCGCTCGTACGCGGCGCCGAGAGCGGTGGCGAACGCAAGGCTGTCGACGTCTCGCAGGCTGAGGCTCGGAACTGCATCGGGCATCCCTGCATTTTGCACGCAAATGGCGCCGCGCCGCGATACGATCGTGCGGCGAATGAACCCGACAGGCCCTCGTCAGACCGTCCCTCCGCAGACTGCCAGCCGTGTCCTGCTGGTCCAGCCGCGGTCTTTCGGCTTCAATGCGGAAACCGCGGACAGCAATGCCCTGCAGCACAGGCCGGACGGCCGGACCGAGTCCGTGCAGGCCGCCGCGCTCAGGGAATTCAAGGGCCTGCGCCAGGCGCTCGAGGGCGAGGGCGTGCAGGTGATCGTCGCGGAAGACAGCGCCACGCCGCTCAAGCCCGATGCCCTGTTCCCGAACAACTGGGTCTCGTTCCATGCCGATGGCACGGTGGTGCTGTATCCGATGCTCGCGCCGAACCGTCGCGCGGAACGGCGCCGCGAGATCGTCGATCAGGTGATCGTGGAGAGCGGGTGCGCGATGCGCCGACTGCTCGACCTCACGGCGCATGAAGACGACGGGCGTTTTCTCGAAGGTACCGGCAGCCTCGTGCTCGATCATGTCGGCCGGGTCGCCTATGCCTGCCGCTCGCCGCGCACCGACGCCGGGCTCGTCGGGCAGTGGTGCGCGGAGATGGGTTATCGCGCGGTGGTCTTTGATGCCACGGATGTGGCCGGCGCGCCGTACTACCACACCAATGTGATGCTGAGCATCGGTTCGGATTTCGCCGTGCTCGCGGCCGAGTCGATCGCGGCGGCGGATCGAGATCGCGTCCGAGGCGAGCTGCGTGATACGGGGCGGCGTGTCGTGGAGATCTCGCGCGCGGCGGTGGCGGGATTTGCCGGCAACGTGCTCGAGCTCGCGACCTGGGACGAAGCACTCGGCGATGCACGGGTGCTGGTGATGTCGAAGGCCGCGCGCGCTGCGCTGGGCGAGGCGCAGTACCGGCAGCTCGCAGGGGCGGTCGATGCCGTGCTCGTGGTGCCGGTGCCGACGATCGAACGCGTCGGCGGCGGCAGCGTGCGCTGCATGATCGCCGAGGTGTTCCTCGCGACGCCGGACGCGTAAGGTTCGCCGCATGGATGCGTTCGTCAAGATTCTGCTCGCTTACCTGCTCGGCTCGATCGTCGGCAGCCTCGTGCTCGGCCGCCTCAAAGGCATCGACATCCGCACCCAGGGCAGCGGCAACGCTGGCGGCACCAATGCGCTGCGCACCCAGGGCGCGGCGTTTGCGCTCGGTGTCATCGTCATCGATGTGGCCAAGGGCTGGTTTGCCGCGGCGATCCTGCCGACCTTGTCGATCGGGCTCGGCGATGGGCCGCCACCGTCGTGGCTGGCCTCGGCCTGCGGGCTCGCCGCGACGCTCGGTCATGTCTACCCCGTGTTCTTCGGACTGCGGGGTGGCAAGGGCGCTGCGACGCTGATCGGCGCGGTCGCGGGGCTCGCCCCGACGGCGATGCCGCTGATGCTGCTCGTCTGGTTTGCGATGGTCGTGGTGCTCGGGTTCGTCGGTCTCGCGACGATGACGGCGGCGGTCGCGCTGCCGCTGGCCATCCTGACCGTCGGCGCCGTGCCGCGCGTTCCGCTGCTGTTGTTCGGCATCGCGGCGGCGGGCTTCGTCATCTACACCCATCGCAGCAACATCGCGCGCATGCGCGCCGGCACGGAGCCGCGCGCGAAACGCCTGTGGCTGTTCGGGCGTGGTCGCTCCTGAGCGGGCAGCGGTGAACGACAGCACTCTGCCCGAGCGGTTGTTCCGCGCACTTGCCGATGGCGAATTCCATTCCGGTGCGGATCTCGCGGCGGCAGAGGGCGTGACGCGCAGCGCGGTGTGGAAGGCCATCGGCCAGCTGCGCGAGATCGGCGCCGCGATCGCGGCGGTGCCGAATCGCGGCTACTGTCTCGAGGCAGCCTGCACGCCGCTCGATGCGGCTGCGCTGCGCGCCGCGTTGCCGTCCGACGTTGCGTCCCAGGTCGAACGTGTCGAATGCGCCTGGAGCCTGCCGTCGACGAACTCGGCACTGCTCGCGCGTGCGGCGCCGGCGGCCGGGGCGTTCCGCGTGCTGCTGACCGAGCACCAGTCCGCCGGCCGTGGCCGGCTCGGGCGGCGCTGGCTGGGCACGCTCGGCGGTTCGATTTTTCTGTCGATCGATACCTGCCTCGGCGAGCTGCCACGCGATAGCGCGGCGCTGCCGCTGGCGATCGGTGTCTGCGTGCGCCGTGCGTTGCTGGCCGAGGGCGTGCAGGGCGCGCTGCTGAAATGGCCGAACGATCTGGTGGTTCGCGCCGGCGCGGGACTCGAGAAGCTCGGTGGCATCCTGATGGAGCTGCGCGCCGAGGCCGGCGGGCCGGCGCATGTCGTCATCGGCATCGGCCTGAACCTGCGCGTGCCCGCGTCGCTGCGTGACGAGGTCGCCGGGACGGGCATGCCGCCGACCGATCTCGCGCGGCTCGGCATCGCGCACCATGATCGCAACCGGCTCGCTGCCGCCATCGTGGCGGAATGCATCCGCGGCATTGGCCAGTTGTGTCGCGACGGGCTCGCGGCCTGTCATGACGAATGGCAGGGCGCGGATGCGCTGGCCGGTCAGCCGGTCAGCGTACAGGCCAGTGGCGCAGCACCGTGGTTCGGCGTGGCTCGCGGCATCGATCAGACTGGCGCGCTGCGCGTCGAGGTCGAGGGCCGCATCCAGACGGTGCTCGCCGGCGATGTCAGCGTGCGGGGTGCGGCATGAGCGTGCTGCTGGTCGATCTCGGCAACACGCGCATCAAGTGGGCGCGCCTCGGCGCGCGCGGCGTGGGTCGCCAGCGCGCGGCCGCGCATGCCGGCTGGTCGAGCGCGGATTTCTCCCGCGCGCTGTTTGGCGCAGCGGGCGGGCGCTCGCCGGGGCGGATTACCCAGGTGGTTGCCGTCAGCGTGGCGGCGCCCGCGACGCGCCGCGCGTTTGCAGCGGCCGTGCGTGCCGCCACCGGACACCCACCGCGTTTCTGCAAGAGTGCCCCCCAGGCGGCCGGCGTGCGCAACGGCTACCGCGACGTCTGGCGGCTCGGCGCGGATCGCTGGGTGGCGCTGGTCGGAGCGCGAGCCGTGGTCGGGCCGCGCGCCGTGCTGGTCGCGGATATCGGCACGGCGACCACGCTGGATCTGCTCGATGCGGCAGGTCGGCATCGCGGTGGTGCGATCGTGCCGGGTCCGCAGCTGATGATCGACGCGCTGCTGCGCGATACCGGCGGTATCCGGCGTCGCGCTGCCGCCGGAGCGCTGCGCGGCCGGCGTCTGTTCGCGCGGGATACTGCGGCCGCGCTGGCGGCGGGCGCGCTGCACGCCACGGCGGGGGCGATCGATCGCGCGGTGCATCAGGCGCGCGCCGAACTCGGCGCGGGCGCGGTAGTGCTGCTGACCGGCGGCGCTGCGGCGTCGGTGGCGCCGCTGCTGCGCACACGTGCGCGTCTCGTGCCAGACCTCGTGCTGCGCGGCCTCGCGGCACTCGCGTCGCCGAAGGCGCGCGACTAAGATCCCTGCTGATGCGCAACCTGTTCCTGACCCTGCTGCTGGCCAACCTCGCGGTGTTCGCGTGGGGGCAGTGGCTTGCGCCGCGCGATGCCGCAGGCGGCGGGTCAGCTCCGGCACTCGAGGTGCCGCGGATCCTGCTGGCCAGCGAGGCACCGGCGCCCGCTGCGGCGCCAGCCGTCGCTGCACCCGCCACCGATGCCGCAGGGTCTGCGACGCCTGAAGGCGCGCTGCCCGGTGATGCGACTGAAGCGGCCGCGGCCGCGGCGGCCGGCGGCGCGGCGGCACCGCCCGCCGAGGTCGCGCGCTGCGTGTCCGTGGGGCCGCTGGTCGATCTCGACGCCGCGGCGAAGGTAACCGGCATTCTGGTCGAATCGGGCTATGCGCCGCGGCAACGTCCCGCCGATGGCGAGGTGCCCGACGGCTTCGTCGTGCTCGTGCCGGGACTCGCCGATGCGGCGGAGCAGGTGCGCGTGCAGCGCACGCTGGCGCGTGGCGGACTCACGGATGCGGCCCTGTTGCCGGATCGTGCGGCGGTCTCGGCAGGCGTGTTCAGTCAGCGCAACCGGGCCGAGCGGCGGGCCGAGGTCGTGCGCAAGATCGGGCTGAAGCCGGTGATCGAAGACCGCACGCGCGTGGGGACGGTGTACTGGGTCGATATCGACCTGAAGAGCGAGGCGGCGTCGGCCTCCATCGATGCGATGCGGCTCGGGAATTCCGCGCTGCAGATCGTGCCCTGCCCGGCGGCGTTGTAGACTCCACCGCCAAGCCATCCCGCTGCAACGGGCCGCCTTAGCACAGCTGGTAGTGCACCTGATTTGTAATCAGGGGGTCGGGGGTTCGAATCCCTCAGGCGGCACCATTCTCTCTAGCGCGCGCCGTAGGCATCCATCATCAGTCCGGTACCACCGCGTGACACATGCGCGACCACGGCCGTGCGCCGATGGATCTTCGTGACGCTGCCGAGATTGATCGCGAAAGAGAGGTCCACCTGCTGGCCCTTGCGCAGGCCGAGGTCCGTGGTCTGGATGAAAACACCGGTGGCGCTGAGGTTGACGGCACGACAGAGTTTCTTGCGGCCGCCGGGAATCGTGATGTAGACGCTGGTGCGGGCGCGATGCCGCGTGTGCAGTCTGCGCTCCACACTCTGCGCATCGTTGCTCGGCGTGTTCTTGTTCATCCCGTTTTTCTTCCGCAGCCCCTGCGCGGCATTATGCCGCGCGCGCGCCGGAAGCCAACCTTGACTGAACTTAATGGAAAGGCTATTCGGCCCGCGACCGGATGGGCGGAGGCGCATCGAGGCGCACGGAAATCGCCACCGGACAGTGATCCGTCAACTTCCGACGCAGCGCGTCCGCCGGGTCCCAGGTGACGCGATCGAACGATCCGGGCACCCGGCTGGCCGCAAGACCGCGCGACAGCACGATGTGATCGATGAAACCGCCAAAATTCTGACTCGCCGAGCAGTTGCTGAATCGCTCGCCTTCGGCCGCGTTGCTGAGGTCCGCTTCCGCCGGTTCGCCGTCGTCGATTTCGGCCCACAGGCTGCGTAACGCGCCGTTGTCGGCGCGGGCGGGGCCCCGATCGTCGAGCAGATCGCGGTTGAAGTCGCCCAACACGGCGAAGCGACGACCCGCCGCGGCCTGGGCATCGATCCATTGCTCGAGGATCGGCACCTGCTGCGCGAGCACGGTGCATTGATCGCGTCCGGAGTCCAGCGTGCGGCGACCGCAGCCGGATTTCAGGTGCACGGCCAGCAGTCGCAGCTCGCGCGGGTCGTCCGGATACAGGATCAGTTCGGCGCCGCGGCGCACGCGGCTGTTCAGCGACAGGGCGTCGAAGTCCCGGCCACAGCGATGAGGGATGCCCCGTCGAATCGCGAAGCCCGTGTTCTGCACGTGGCGCCGTGCCGTGAAGCAGAACGAATAGCCCTCGAACACGCGGCGGGCCGCCGATTCGCCGTCCACTTCCTGCAGCGCGATGACGTCCGCATCGAGGCGGCGCGCGTAGCGGGCAAGGGCGCGGAAATCTTCGCGCGAACGTTCATGGTCCGTGGCGACGTCACAGGGGACGAAGCGTTCGCGCCGGCCCGGGGACTGATCCTTCGGCACGCAGCTGCCTTTCAGCGCGCGCAACTGCTCCGGTGCGATCAGCCATTCCATGTTCCAGGTGGCGAGCTTCAGCTGCGCACGCTCCGCGCTGCGCGCCTGCGCGCCGAGCTGCGGAACGAACGCGAGGCAGAGGCCGAGCAGCCCTGCGAAAATCCGATGTGGGGTCATATTCGTATTCTCCGCAGGCGCCCGCGGCACCGCAACGCGCGTTTCGATGGTAAGTTTGCGCGATGGGAAACGATGTCCTCGGTTATCGATGCCAGTTCGGCGTCATGGGTCCGTCCACGAACACGATCGTCCAGCCGGACTTCGACGATCTGCGACCGGTCGGTGTCACCAATCACTACAGCCGCATCTTCACGCCGAACGCGAAGGCCATCAGCAACGAGACCTTCATGGCTGGTACGAAGACGATTGCCGGTGGCGTCATCGACGCCGTGCGCAGCGTGATGACCTGCGAACCAGATTATCTCGTCATGGGCATGTCCGCGGTCACGTTCTACGGCGGCGCGAAGGGCGCGGACGAATTCCAGCGCACGATCGAGAAGGAAGCCGGCATCGGCGTGACCACCGGTTCGCACGCCTGCACGGCCGCGCTGCGCTCTTACGGTGGCATCAAGCGCATCGCCTTCCTGTCACCGTACTACCCGGTGGCCAATGCCGAGGTGCGCGGCTATTTCGCCGAGATGGGCTTCGAGACGGTGCGGGACCTGCCGCTGCAGTGTCCCTCCTGGCGCGCGATTGCGCAGGTGCCCGAGAGCCGGTTGCGGGATGTGCTGCGCCAGCTCGATGGTCCCGACGTGGACGCCATCGTGCAGGTAGGTACGAATCTCTCGATGATCCGCCTGGCGGCAGCCGCCGAGCTCTGGCTCGGCAAGCCGGTCATCGCGATCAACACCGCCACCTACTGGCACGCGCTGCGTGCCAACGGCATCCAGGACAGGATCGCCGGTTTCGGTTCGCTGCTCGAGAAGTACTAGCGCAGCGACGCCGTGTCCGTCGTCAGCGCCAGCACTCCGCCGTGCTGAGGGTGGCGTCCTCGTTGCCGCGGACGCCGGTGTCGGTGATCGTGAATGATCCGCAGAGGGTGTCGTCTTCCTGGCCGCCGTCGGCCGCCGGTGCCGCCGTGGCCGTATAGCTCTGTCCACCCTCACCGAGTTCCACGGTGATCTGGTACTTGCCGGTTTCGGTGAAATCGGAAAGCCCGAGTCCGTCGGGGGATGCGGTATCGATGGCATCCGTGTAGGAGTTGCCGTTCAGGTAGAACTTTTCCTGCCCCGCCTGCAGCTGCAGCAGCGCCGTCTTGGCCTCGGCGCGCTGCGCCCGCAGCAGGTAGGCCCGGTAGCTCGGGAAGGCGATCGAGGCCAGGATCCCGAGGACCACGATGACGACGAGCAGCTCCATCAGCGTCACGCCGCGTTGTGAATTCGTCTTCATGTCATCGTACTCCTCGGGTGGCCTCGCCAGCCCTTACTGCCGGCGCCAGAAGGATCGCACAGTCGAGCCGAAGTCGACGCAGCGTTCCAGCACTTCCACGCCCGACAGGCAGGTCGTGCCGCCCGGCGGCGGATCATCCGGATCCGGATCGTCGCTCGGGTCGCTGTCAGGGTTACTGTCGTCGATCCGCTCGTTGATCAGGATCGAGATCTCGGCAGCGATACCGGACTGGCGCAGTTCGGTGTAGCGATCGCTCGCGGTGTAGGCGGCATCGGCGTCGTTGTCCACGTCGCCGTCGCCGTCGCCGTCGGTGTCGCCGTCGTTCATGTTGAAGAACGGCCGACCGTTCTCCACGCGGACCGCGTAGGCGCGGTTCACCGTGCGCGCGAGACAGGGGTTCGCAGCGTCTTCACCCAGCGGGATGAACGTCGGGAACAGGATCGCGCCCGCCACCGTCACGGATTCCGCCAGCACCTTCTCGCCGATCCAGCTGCCGCCGTCGTTCAGCAGCAGCTTCCAGCCCGGTGAGGACGCATCGAGCGTCGCGTTGACGTTGGTCGTGATGTCCACGAGGTCGCCGTCGAGGGTCGCAGTGAGCGCATTGTACTGCGCCTGCGTCCGTTTCGTGAACGGCAGGTGGTCACGCAGCGAATAGAAGCGGTCGCGCGTGTCCGACTCCAGCGGATGGCCCCGGTAGCCCGAGCCGATCGCGATGTTGAAGAACGGATTGGCGCCGCGGCGCTGGATGATGGCCACGTCCGGCGCGTTGTAGAAGCGGCGCGCTGCCGTGCGCGGCGCGCCGGCGATGCCGCCCGCGCCGAGCTTGGCGATGACGCCGCCCGTGACCAGAGAACTCGCAGCCTGACCGTTCCAGATGTCGAACCGCCAGACCCGGCCGCCCATGTCGCCGACATACATGCGGTCTGCGAACTTGTTGCCGTCGATGTCCACGACCGTGACGCGGCTCGGGATCGAGTTGTTCATGTCGGACAGGTTCAGGTTCGCGCTGGCGGTGTTGCCGGCGTACCAGAGCAGGTTGCCAGAGACGAGGTCCACGATGTAGAGGCGGTTGCCCACCGAATCCGTCGTGTAGACGTAGTTTTCCTGCGCCTCGTCGTAGCCGCCCGCCATCACCAGCACGAACTTGCCGGCGTTCTGGGTCGCGCCGTCGATCTCGATCTTGGCGATGGTCGGCGTCGACCAGGCCTTGCCGAGGCCGGGCAGATTCGTCGCATCGCGCTTCCACAGCAGCGAGGGCGAGGTCTTGGTCGTGACGTCGAGCGCGTAGTACGCGCTGCCGCCGCGGCCGAAGCCGAAGATGATGTAGACCTTGTCGTCTCCATCCACGGCGCCGTTGCCGTTGATGTCGTACTTGAACACGGTCACGTCGCCGTCGATCGCGTACTCGCGCTCCGGCGTCACGGCATCTTCGTACAGCCGCTTCAGGCGCGGCAGGAATTCTGGCGGGATGAAGGACCAGAGTTCGACGCCGGTTTCGCTGTCGATGGCGTGCAGATAGCCGTCGTTCGTCGGCACGTAGACCACGCCTTCCGGTTCCTCGGCGGTGCCGCCGTAGATCACCAGGGACGGGCGCGCATGCATCGGGTCACCCATGCGCATGCGACGCTCGGCCGTGATCGTGTCCTTGTCCGCATCCATGAGGTCCTGGCCGCGCGCGAACGCGATCACGTTGGGGCGGGTCGGGTCGCCCGTGCCACCGAGATCGAGGCGGGTGTCGTTCAGGTCCGTATTGTCGATCGAGATCGCGTTGGTCGCATCGGTCAGCGACGCGGACGTGCCGAGATAGGTATAGAGCTTGCGGCCGGTGACCGATTCGACGTAGGTCGGCAGCCGGCTCGAGGCACCGCCGATCGTCACTTCGGCACCGTCGGTGACGTCATCACCGGCGGCATCCTTCGACCAGATGCTGCGCGAGCTGTCGGTGAAGAAGCCAGTGTCCGGATCGACCGCCGGATCGCCGTTCGCGTCGACGATCTCGCCGTTGATGATCTGGTACTTCTTCAGGTTACCCGGCCAGTGCAGGCCGCGAGCCGGGCTGAACACCGACACGTAGAGGTCGTTCAGGTTGCGCGTGCGGTTGAACGCGTTGACCGAGAGCGTCGGTGACGTGAACGTCACGTCCTTGCCCTCGATGATGGTTGCGAAGATTTCCTCGAGCTGAGTCGTCAGACCGCCGATGCTGTCAGAGGTGTACGCCTCGCCGGTGCCGCCCGCCGCCGCAATGCGGTCGAGGTAGTCCTTGCTGTCGGCGATGTCGCTGCCGAAACCGATCATGTAGGTCTTGACGTTCTGCTTGCCGACCAGCCCGGACTGGAGGTCCGACTCGTGCAGGTAGCGCGCGAGATTGACCATGCACCGACCATGCGTCGGCGCGAAGTCATAAGGGCCGGCGGCGTCGCAGCTCGCATTGCCGTTCGCGGCAGCGAATCCTGGCAGGGCAGGGATCTTCGCGTTGGCGGCCTCGTCCGTGGTCGGCAGGCCGTCGGTCAGATAGACGATGAAGTTGTTCTGGCAGGAGAAGTCCATCGGCGAGTTGTAGTTCGCGCCGGCGGCGGTCGCCGGTGTACGTGCACCCGCAGCGCTGAGCACCGGCACCGAGGTGTTGCCGAAGTCGACGGCGGCGCCGCGGTAGTACTGCGCGGCTTCGTAATAGGTTTCCGACAGCGGCGTGTTGCCACCCGGCGCGTAGCTGTCGATCAGGGCCTTCATCGCCGTGCGATTCGCGGCGGTCAGTTCTGAGACCGGGTACACGACCATGCCGCCGTTGGCATCCGAGGAGTACCGCATCAGGCCGAGGTTCACGCCGTCGAGGTTGTCGATCAGGTTCTTGGCGACCGTGCTGACGATCTCCCAGCGCGAGGCGAGCGAGCCCGGATCCGTGCCGTACCACCAGTTGGCGTAGTTCGACGAATACAGGCTCAGGTTCTGTTTGCCGTTCCAGTTGATGCTCTGGCCGGCATTGTTGGTCCACTTCGAGCCGTTGTTGCGCGCCCAGCGCGAGGCGGAGGCGGCTGTTTCGCCGTGTACGCCGGAGTCCAGTGAGCACTCGAATTCATCGTTGTTGGCGCCGCCGCGGGCGTTCTGCCACTGCGCGGCACCCGGGTTGAACTGCTGCGTGACGCCGCGCCACCAGCCGAGGGTCGTGATGTTTGCGACGGCTGCGTTGCACTTCTGCTTGGCTGCAGCGATCCACGCGTTGGAGCCGCAGTCCGGCGGCTGGGCCGTGTTGCTCGTGCGCCAGTAGATGCGGCCGACGGGGCAGGGTCCGCCATAGGTGACGTTCGGGTCGTAGACCGTCACGGCGGTGCCCATCGAGCCGGACGTGTCCATCACGAACAGGATGTTCGGCCGCACGGCATTGCCTGCCGTGAAGGCCGAGCTCGTGAAGACCTCGGAGTCGTCGGCAATCGCCGGCGTGGTGCCGGCCCCGACCAGGGCCAGCGCCATCAGCGCGAGGCTCAAGAGGCGTGAGATATGCTTCTTCATGACAGCGGGCTCCGGTTCAGCGCGAAGGCGGATTGGCAGGCTCGGCCTGCACTTGGATGCGAGTGACGACGCCTGTGCGGGCGTCGGTCATCACGGTGAGGTTGATCGTCGGGTTGTCGCGCAGCAGCTGCGCGAACGCGGACAGCGGCATGTCCTCGTTCCAGAGCTGGAAGCGCGTGGCGCTGGTCGTGGACAGCGTCTTCGGCGCGCAGGTGGCACAGACCTTCAGCGTCATCGTGCCGCCCGGCGCCGACGGCAGCACGATCAGCTGCGGTGAGGCCTCGTAGCCCTGTTCGACGACCCGCATCCTGGCCTCGGCCGGCGATGCGAGGACGAACAGCGCGATGATCGCGACGAATGCGTGGATGGTCTTCATGTCAGCTTTCTCCTGTCGAACGCGGCGCCGTGTCACGGGCCGTAGGACTTCTGTCCGTAAGTGGTGTTGATCGCGATCACGCCCTGCACGATCACGCGCTCGGCGCCGCGCGCCGAGTTGCCCTGGCTGCGGATCTGGTAGTGATTGGCCTCGAACTTCGTGCCGTTGAACTCATTGATCAGGTCCGTCGAGCCGCGGTAGGTGCTGTTGGTCTCGTAGGTGTCGGTCGCATCGCCGGTCTCGGCGTTGACCGCGGATCCTTCGACGGCCTCGGCGGCAATATCGAGCGTGGCGCCGGCTGCCGTGCCGACCGCGTCGAGATTGCGCACGGCACGCTCGACACCGATTTCCGCCGCGCTGAAGGCTCGGGCCCGGTCCTGTTCACCGCCGGCCATCACGAGTTCCGTGCTGGCCATGTTCATGCCGGTGATGCCGAGGATGGTCAGCACGACCAGCATGATCAGCGCGACGACGAGTGCGCTGCCGCGCTGGGTCGTGTTCCGGAATGTGTGGATTTCGCTCATGCGGTTCAACCCGTGAGGCTGCGCGCGTTGCGCAGCTGGATGGTTCGTGACACCACGATGCGGCGGAAGCTGTCGTTCGCCGTGAAGTCCGTGCTGCCGTAGACGTATTGCGTGTTGTTGACGTAGCCCGTTTCCGGCTGCTCGGCGCGGATGCGGAACCAGACACGTACGGACACTACCTGCGCCGAGTCCAGGATCGGATCCTCGGGATCGACGTAGCGCGTGGCATTGCCGTCGACCCAGTCCGCGAGACCGTCCGCGCCCATGTCGTCGGGCACGCCGTCGCCGTCGCGGTCATCGCCGACGTCGACGCCGAACTGCACCTGCATGTCCTCGACGCCGCGCATGATCTCTTCGTCGACGAAATCCGGGCCCGCGATCAGCGACTTGCGCCGCAGGGCTGGCAGGCCCGCGAAACCGTCCGAGTCCTGCGAGATGTAGTAGGCCTGCAGCACGAGATTGCGGACTTCGTCGGCTCCCGCGACGATCGGGCGCGGCGCGACGTTGTCGAAGAAGATCACGTTGTTGACCGGCGACAGACGGCTGACGAACGCCTGCAGTCGGGTCGCGTCCGGCGCTGCCGTCTCGACGCTGAGCCGGCGCAGCACCAGCGTGTCCGTGTTCGGCTCTGCTCCGCCGCCGTCGGCCGCGCAGTCGGAGCCGTTCGGCGCGAAGTCATAGCGGTTCTCGGCACCCTGCACTGTCATGAACAGGTCGGTGACGAAGTTGTCGCCGCAGGTCTGGGACCCGGCCGGCAGGTCCGCGAAGGCCGCGTCGTTCTGCCGCAGGTTGGAAATGTAGGTTTCCGTGCCCGAGTCCGGGTCGAGGAAGCGGAAGTCGCCTGGCGTGTTGGTGAAGCCGTAGTAGCCGGCGAGCTGGATTTCCGGCTCCACCACCGACAGTACGTAGCGCGCGTTTTCCTGCAGCCGTGCCTGCGATTCGTTCAGCGAGAAGCTGGAGCGGCTCTGCGAGTAGACGAACACCGCGCCGATGATCAGGAACGAGCCGATCGTGATCGCCACGATCAGTTCGACGAGGCTGAAACCGCGCGAGCGTGAGTAATGCTGTTTCATTGTTCGACCATCAGCGTGTAGGTGCTGGCTTCGGTTTCGCCGGCTTCATGCCAGGTGACCGAGATCGCGTACTGATCCGCGGCCGGCGCCGCCTGGTCGACGACCTCGACGTTGCCCAGCGCGAGTGGGCGACCCGGCAGGGCGGCTTCGATCGCCGTCTTCCAGCGGAACAGATCGTCTTCGGCGAGTTCGACCGAGGTGCACTCGTCGCCGACGCAGCCCTGGTCCGTCGGATCACCGGCATACGTATCCATGTCGTAGGCCATCACGGCACGACGATTCGCGCGGATCCGGTCCGCCATGTCGCTGGCGAGATTCACGGCCTGGGTGCGCAGCAGCGCGGAGCGGCCCGCCTTGATGCCGGCGACGTACAGCCCGGCGATGCCGAGCATGCCGACCGACAGGATCACCAGGGCGACCAGCGACTCGACCATCGTGATGCCGCGCGCGCGGCGGCGCAGACCTGCGTGGCGTCCGTTCTTGTTCATGGGCAGGCCACTCCGAAGCCGGCATCCCAGCTTTCGATCTCTTCGTAGTTGCGGGTCAGGCGAGCGCGTCCGGTCGGTAACACTTCGAATCCGCGGGCGAAGGAATCCGTATCGCCGATCCCCGACAGCTCGTTGCCGCGCTCATCGCAGAACACGGCGCGATTGACCGTGGCGCGATCCGGGACGATCTGGCGGAAGCCGTTGGCCGCGAACGAGAGGCAGACGCCGTCGGCATCGGTCTGCACGTTCGGGGTCACTTCCGTCTGGGCGCGGACGATGTCCTCGCCGTCATCGCGCAGACAGTCGCCGTTGGTATCCGCGAACGCGATATAGCCGGTGACGTCCGAATCGGAACACACGGCCTCCGGATCATCGGGATTGCTCGAACCGCAGATCGACACCGATCCCTGCCGCTTCAGCGCTTCGGTGCGGGCGGTCAGCACGACCGCCAGAAAGTCGTTCGCGGTCGACGTGAGCAGGTTGTTGGCGCGGAACTGGATGAAGTTCGGCACGCCGAGCGACATGATCGCGCCCGCGAGTGCGAGGGTCACTGCGAGTTCCATCAGGTTGAAGCCACGCTGTCTTTTCATGTGAACCTCGATCAGAAACAGGCGACGCGCAGGTTGCGGACCGCGCCGGTGGGGTCGACGACGATCTCGCGCTGCAGGTGCTCGGAGCCCGGGCAGCGCGGCGGAGCGACATTGAACGTGGCAGCCGCGCCGGCCGGGCTGGTCGCGCCGAGGCTGTTGAAGCGCAGGGCGCCGCCCGTCGCGTCGAGCCCGTCCTGGGTCGAGATCGTCACGCGGTCTGAGCCGGGGCCCTGCCAGACGCGAAGGATCCGGTCGCGGCCGTCCGGAGATCCCGCCGTGCCGTCCCGATCGGTGAAGGCCACCCAGCCGCCGGACCAGTCCGTCGACCCGCTGCAATGGCGCAGATCCGCCGAGGCGCACAGCGCGACCGGCGTGGCCAACTGCACGGCCTGGGTACGGGAATAGGCGATCGCCGTACGCAGGTCGTTGTGGGCGCCCACCACGGCGGCGTTCTCGGCCAGGCTCGCCAGCGCCGGCACGGCGAGGCCGAGGGCTACGCCCGCCAGTGCGAGCGAAACCATCAGTTCGGTGGTCGTAAAGCCTTTGACGCGGAATGTCATGGCCGGCATCCTCGGTGTCTCACAAGGTGCCCGCCGCCCGTCCCGACGAGCGGCGTGGACGCGGTGACCGGAGGCGCGGCGGTGTGACCTGCGTCTCAGTGGCTCGGCGACATAATGGAGAACCCGGCAATGCTCGAACTGAAGCACGAACTGAAGCTGCGCAAGACGCGCGATGAAAAGGCGCGCATGAACTTCGTGTCTGGATTGCGTGCCCACGTCCTGATGGACATGGCCAACGGCATGCGGGCCGTCTGGGATGCGGACGTCGCGCCGGAATTCCGCAAGCGCCACCGGCGCGATCCGAAAGACGGTCCGGAAGTGCACAAGGCGATGAAGCCGAACGAGTACTTCAAGTTCTATTCGAGCATGCGCGTCACGGCGCAGGACATGGTCTGGCAGTCCGTGCTCGGCCCCCTCGAGCGGCAGCGCTCGGATCTGAAGGCCAAGGCGAAGGATCTCGACCGGCGCGTCGGGCTCGGCTCATTGAACCTGAAGCCCGGCTTCGAAGTGCCGCGCACGGTCTCGGCCATCGATGTGCACCTGATGTCCGGCAACTACGACGGCGAATACGAGCCGGATGATCTCGCCGCCGGCGCGGTCTACGACAACGGCCTGTCCGTGTTCTCGTTCGGTCTGATGGGCCAGAACCTCGACGATCTCGGCCAGTCGATCGCGGGCTTCATCCGCCTGAAGTACCCGGACTTCAAGCCGAAGAAGATCCTCGATCTCGGCTGCACGATCGGCCACAACACCGGCTCCTGGAAGGACACCTACCCGGAAGCCGAAGTGCACGGCGTCGACGTGGCCGCGCCCTGTCTGCGCTACGCGCATGCGCGCGCCCAGGCGCAGGGCCGTGCGATCCACTTCCATCAGATGAATGCGGAGCAGGTGGAGTTCCCGGACGCGAGCTTCGATGTCGTGTTCTCGTCGATGTTCCTGCACGAAGTGCCGCGCAAGGGCATCGAGAAGGTGTTCGCGGAAGCGCACCGGCTGCTGCGGCCGGGCGGACTGATGCTGCACATGGAGCTGCCGCCCAATTCCCAGCTTTCGGCGTACGAGGCGTTCTATCTGGACTGGGACAGCTATTACAACAACGAGCCGTACTACAAGCCGTTCCGCGACATGGTTCCACAGGAAGTGTGCGCCCGTGCCGGGTTCGATCCTAAGAAGTACGTGCAGTATGTCGTGCCTTCGCGCGGCGGCTATGGCGACAAGGTCTGGAGCGAATCGGTGCATCAGCAGAACGACGTGAACAGTGACAAGACCGGCAGGCTCGCCGAGGGTGTGCGCTGGTACTGCTTCGGAGCGTGGAAGTAACCATGGCGGCTGACAATCCTTCCGATGCCGCGCGCAAGCCGCTGCGCCGCACGATCCGTGGCGGGCGGCCGATGTTCTTCGCGGATCCCGCGATCGACAAGGTGCTGAACATGGTGATCACGCTCGGCAGCGAGGTCTGGGCGTTGCGTGAACGCTTGATGGCGATGGAAGCCCTGCAGGTACGTACCGGTGCGCTCGGCGCGACGGACGTCGACGACTACGACTTCACGCCCGAGCAGGAAGCGCGCCTCGGCGGCGAGCGCAAGGAATTCATCGACAACCTGTTCCGCGTGCTGCAGGAGCAGGTCGAAGCTGCGGCGGCGAAGTCGCCGAGTGCGCGCGAGCACGTGAACCGACAGCCGGGCGTGTTCGGCGCGCGGGTCAGTTCGGTGTCGAAGCAGCCGAAGAAGAAAAAGTCCGCTGCAAAGAAGTCCCCTGCCAAGAAGAAGTCTCGGAGATAGCCATGGGTTGGATCCTTCTGATCATCGTCGTCGTTGCCATCATCTGGATCGTCGGCGTGTACAACGGTCTGGTCGCGGGCCGGAACCGCTTCAAGAACGCGTTCGCGCAGATCGACGTGCAGCTGACGCGCCGCTACGACCTGATCCCGAATCTGGTCGAAGTTGCCAAGGGTTATCTCAAGCACGAGCGCGAAACGCTCGAGGCCGTGATCCAGGCGCGCAACAGTGCGGTGTCGGGACTGAAGGCCGCGGCATCCGACCCGGGCAGTGCCGCTGCCGTGCAGCAGCTCGCCGGCGCGGAATCGCAGCTGGGTGGCGCGCTCGGTCGTCTGTTCGCACTGGCCGAGGCCTATCCCGATCTGAAAGCCAATCAGACGATGATGCAGCTGTCCGAGGAGCTGACCTCGACCGAGAACAAGGTCGCGTTCGCGCGCCAGGCGTTCAACGATTCCGTGCTCAGCTACAACAATCAGCGTGAGCAGTTCCCGGGCAGCATCGTCGCCGGCATGTTCTCGTTCCTGCCCGCGCAATTGCTCGAACTCGCGAACCCGGCCGCGCGTGAAGCGCCGAAGGTCAGCTTCGGCTGACCGGCAGGTCGGTCGGCGCGCCGATGGACTTCTACGCTCGCCAGGCCGAGGCCCGGCGCGGCACCCGTTGGCTGGTCGTCGCCTTCGCGATTTCGATCGCGCTGGTGGTCGCGGCCTTGTCACTCATCGTCGTGCTGGTGCTGGGCGGCGGGCCGGACCGTGTCACCGGCACGACGGACTATGTCGGTCTCGGCATGGGCGCCGCCCTGTTCTGGCTGCTGGTGATCTGGGCCGCGAGTGCATTCCGCACGATGCAGCTGCGCGACGGTGGCGGGGCCGTCGCGACGGCCCTCGGCGGCGTGCGCGTCGAGCGCAATACGCAGGATCCGCGCCTCAAGCGCCTGCACAACATCGTCGAGGAAATGTCGATCGCGTCGGGCGTGACGATGCCCGAGGTCTACGTGCTCGAAGACGAAGCAGCGATCAACGCGTTTGCCGCGGGGCACTCGCCGGCCAACGCGGCCGTGGCCGTGACTCGCGGCGCGGTACAGCGCCTGAACCGCGACGAACTGCAGGGCGTCATCGCGCACGAGTTCAGCCATATCCTGAATGGCGACATGCGCCTGAACCTGCGACTGATCGGCTGGTTATTCGGCCTGATGTTCATCGCATTGATGGGACGACTGATCCTCCGGCACTCCTCCCGAGGCCGCAGCGGCAAGGGCGGCGCCTACGTGCTGCTGATCGGCGCGGGCCTCGCGATCATCGGCTGGCTCGGTGGTGTCTGCGGCCGCGTGATCCAGGCGGCGGTCTGCCGCCGGCGCGAACGTCTTGCCGACGCCTCCGCCGTGCAGTTCACCCGCAATCCCGAGGGCCTGAAAGGCGCACTGCTGCAGATCGCCGGTGCGGATCGCGGCAGTCGACTGGACCAGGCGCAGACCGAGGAAGTCGCGCACATGCTGTTCGCCTCGGGCCTGAAGCGCGTGTTCGCAACGCATCCACCCCTGGCCGAGCGCATCAGTGCGCTCGATCCGAATTTCGACGTCTCGTTCCTGCAGGAGATCGCGACGCGCGCCGCGCGCGAGCCGCGGCTCGAACCGGATCTGGAAGAACTCACGTCACGCATGCACGAAAGTCGCATCGAGGTGGTGCCCGCGACCGTCGTGGCTTCGGTGGGCAATGCCTCGGCTGCGGACATGGACGAGGCCGCCGCGGTCCGTGTCGAACTGCCGATCGAGCTGCGCGAGTTCGCCGAATCCACCGGGCGTGCGCGGGCGTTCGTGCTCGCGCTGCTGCTGTCTCGGGCGGCGACGTTGCGCGCGCGTCAGTGCGGCATGATCGAAGCCGCGATGGCTGCGGGCCTCGGCATGGGCTCGATGGCCGAGATCGATGTGGTGCAGCCACAGGTCGATGCACTCGCCGCGGATCTGCGCCTGCCCGCTCTGCTGCAGCTGTTTCCGGCGCTGCGCCGGCTGCCGCGCGACGAACGCACGAAGCTGTTCGAACTGGTTGCGAGCCTGGCGCGGGCAGATGCGACGGTGGACGTGTTCGAGTTCTGTCTGCTGAAGCTGCTGGCTGACTCGCTGCGCGCCGAACTCGAGGCCCGCGATCCGCATGGCGGTCTGCCGCTCACGGCGGCGCTCGGCGAGATCGGGCTGTTGTTCGCGGTCGTGGCGGGGCAGGGCGCGGTGTCCGCGATCGAGACCCGACGCGCCTACGAAGCTGGCATCTCGAAGGTGCTGCCGCGCGAGCGACCCGGCTTCCGCACGGTGGCGGACTGGCCGGCGTCGTTGAATGCGGCGTTCGATCGACTGCAGACGCTGCACCCGTTCGCGAAGCGCGCGCTGCTCGAGGGGCTGGTGACGACCATCGCGCACGACGGCGTGATGACCCAGGGAGAAGTCGATCTGCTGCGCACCATCTGCGCGGTGCTGCAGCTGCCCCTGCCGGCGCTGCTCGGCCGGACGTCGCCGGCGAGCAGTGCCGCGCTGGTGTCAGCTCGCGGCGCGTAGCGCCTGGTCGAGATCTTCCTTCAGATCCTCGATGTGCTCGATGCCGATCGACAGGCGCACCATGTCTTCGGTCACGCCGGCCTTCGCAAGTTCCTCGGGGGCGAGCTGACGATGGGTGGTCGAGGCCGGGTGCGTCGCGAGCGAGCGCGCGTCGCCGATGTTGACGAGACGGATCACGAGCTTCAGCGCGTCGAGGAATTTCTCGCCGGCCGCGCGACCGCCCTTCACGCCGAAGGTCAGGATGCCGGAGGCCCGGCCACCCATGTACTTCTTCACGAGGCCATGCGACGCGTGGTCCGCGAGCCCGGCGTAGTTCACCCAGCTGACGCCGGGATGTGACTGCAGGAAGCGCGCGACGGCCAGGGTGTTGTCGCAGATGCGGTCCATGCGTACTGCGAGCGTCTCGATACCCTGCAGGATCAGGAACGAATTGAACGGCGAGATCGCCGCGCCCATGTTGCGCAGCGGCACGACGCGCGCGCGGCCGATGAAGGCCGCCGGGCCGAGCGCCTCGGTGTACACCACACCGTGGTACGACACATCCGGTTCGTTCAGTCGCGCGAACTTCTTCTTGTGTTCGGCCCAGGGGAACTTGCCCGAATCGACGATGGCGCCGCCGATGCTGTTGCCATGGCCGCCGAGGTACTTCGTCAGCGAGTGCACGACGATGTCCGCGCCGAAATCGATCGGCCGGCACAGATACGGCGTGGGCACAGTGTTGTCGACGATCAGCGGCACGCCATGGCGATGCGCGATCTCGGCCAGCGCGCCGAAGTCGGTGACATTGCCGAGCGGGTTGCCGATCGATTCGCAGAAGATCGCCTTCGTCTTCGCATCGATCAGCTTTTCGAATTCTTCCGGGCGACGGTAATCCGCGAAGCGCACCTGGATGCCGAACTGCGGGAACGTGTGCGCGAACAGGTTGTAGGTGCCGCCGTACAGCGCGCTGGAGGTGACGATGTTGTCGCCGGCTTCGGCAATCGTCATGACGGCGTAGGTCACGGCGGCGCTGCCGGACGCGAGGCCGAGGCCCGCGATGCCGCCTTCGAGCTCCGCGACGCGCTTCTCGAGCACGTCGGTGGTCGGGTTCATGATGCGCGTGTAGATGTTGCCCTGGACCTTCAGGTCGAACAGGTCCGCGCCGTGCTGCGCGCTGTCGAACGCGTAGGACGTGGTCTGGTAGATCGGGACCGCCACCGCTTTCGTGGTGGGATCGGGGGAATAGCCGCCATGCACGGCGATGGTTTCAGGGCGCATCGGGGGTACCTCCAAACCGGGAATGGTATCAGTCTGCGGCGACGTCCGGATTCAGATAGCCGCGCAGCGCGGCATCGAATCGCGGGATGTCGACGAGGAAGGCATCGTGGCCTTCGCGCGAAGGACTGCGAACCAGCGTGGTCTGCACGCCGGCGGCCACCAGCGCAGACGCGATGCGTTCCTGCTCGCTGATCTGGAACAGCTGGTCCGACTCGACGCCGATGATCAGCGCGCTATCGAGTCCGGCGCGCGCGAACACGTCCTGGGGCGGCGCATGCGCGGACAGATCGAAGCGGTCCATCGCACGCGACAGGTACAGGTAGCAGTTGGCGTCGAAGCTGCGCACGAAGCGCTCGGCCTGCGCTTCGAGATAGCTTTCGATCGCGAATTCCGGCGCGAAGCCGCTGGCGCGATGCGCGTTGCCGGCGATCGGCGCGCGGCCGAAGCGCTCGTTCCACTCGAGCGCCGAGCGATACGTGATGGTGCCGATCTTGCGCGCGAGCCGCATGCCCGTGCGCGGCGGCTGGTCGGGGCGATAGTTGCCGCCATGCCATTCCGGATCGCGCAGGATCGCTTCGCGCTGCACGGAGCGCAGCGCGATGGCGACCGGCGATGCCGCATCGGTGCCCGAGATGCTGATCAGGCGACGCGCGACGCCGGGGAACAAGGCGACGAACGCCAGCACGGCCATGCCGCCAAGCGAGGGCCCGACCACTGCCGCGAGCCGCGTGATGCCGAGGCTGCGAATCGTTTCGTACCCGGCACGCGCGATGTCTTCGATCGACAGTTCCGGAAACGTCAGGCGATACGGTTCACCGGTGGCAGGGTCGATCGACAGTGGACTCGTCGAGCCGAATGGACTGCCGAGGGAATTGACGCAGACGACGTACCAGTTGCCCGTGTCGAGCGCCTTGCCCGGTCCGACCATCTCCTCCCACCAGCCTTCGGAAGGGTCGAGTTCCGAGGACGCTGCGTGGGCCGAAGGCGACAGACCGGTGAACAGCAGGATCGCGTTGTCGCGCGCCGCATTCAGCGTGCCCCAGGTTTCGTAGGACACGACCGCGTTGCGCAGTTCGCCGCCGCGTCGCAGGACAAACGGGTTCGGCAGCGCCGCAAAGCGCTGCGCGGCCGTGACGGGACCGGCATACGCAGGCGTCGCGGCCGACAGCTCGGCGGACAGCGCGAGCGGCAATCGCTGCACACTCATGGCTTCGTGTCCTGGCGCGCGGCGCTCAGGGTTCCGGATCGCTGCCTTCCGGCAGATCCGCGAACAGCGCCGTCGAGAGATAACGTTCGCCGGTATCCGGCAGCATCGCGAGGATCACCGAACCCTGCGGCGCTTCCTTCGCGACCTTCAACGCCGCGGCAAACGTGCCGCCGCAGGAGATGCCGCAGAAGATGCCTTCGCGTGCGGCGAGCGCACGCGCGGTTTCCATCGCTTCGGTGTCCGTGACCGGCACGATGCGATCGGCGATATTGCGATTCAGGACCGAGGGAATGAAGTCCGGCGTCCAGCCCTGGATCTTGTGCGGCGTGAATGCCTTGCCCGACAGCAGTGCCGCGCCTTCCGGTTCCGTCGCGATGATCTGCGTGTCCGGGCGGGCGAGCTTGATGATTTCGCCGGCGCCGGTCAGCGTGCCGCCCGTGCCCCAGCCGCTGACGAAGATGTCCAGGCGACGACCGGCGAAATCGCTGAGGATTTCCGGGCCGGTGGTGCTGCGGTGGTAGGCGGGATTGGCTGGATTGTCGAACTGGCGGGCGAGGAACCAGCCGTGTTTCTCGGCGAGTTCGGCGGCCTTCTTGACCATGCCCGTGCCGCGTTCGGCGGCCGGTGTCAGGATCACCTTCGCGCCGAGGGCGCGCATGATCTTGCGACGCTCGATCGAGAACGTCTCGACCATCACGGCGACGAACGGGTAACCCTTGGCGGCGCAGACCATCGCCAGCGCGATACCCGTGTTGCCGGAGGTGGCTTCGACGACCGTCTGGCCTGGCTTCAAGGTGCCGTGCTTTTCCGCATCCTCGATGATCGCGATCGCGAGGCGATCCTTGACCGAGGCCATCGGGTTGAAGAACTCGCACTTCACGTACATCGTCACGTGTTCGGGCGCGAGGCGATTGATGCGGACGATGGGCGTGCGGCCGATCGTGCCGAGAATGCTGTCGTAGATCATGGCGGCAATGTACGCCCTCGCCGTGACTCGCGTGAGTCACGCGTGGGCATCTCCTGATAACGGTTGGTTATGATGCCCGGCACGATGACAGACGGATCAGAAAGACTGCAGAAGCTGCTGGCCGGCGCCGGCCACGGCTCGCGGCGGGCGATCGAGGACTGGATCCGGGCCGGCCGGGTGACCGTCAACGGCCAGCCGGCCCAGCTTGGCGACCGCGGCCGCCCCAGCGACGACATTCGCCTGGATGGACAGCCGCTGGCCCTGCAGGGCGCCGAGACCACCGAAGTGCTGCTGTATCACAAGCCGCTCGGCGAGATGACCACGCGCAACGATCCGCAGGGCCGCCCGACCGTCTTCGAGCGCCTGCCGCCGGCCAGTGCCGGGCGCTGGATCTCGGTGGGCCGGCTGGACGTGAACACCTCGGGCCTGCTGCTGTTCACCAGCGATGGCGAGCTGGCGCATGCGCTGATGCATCCCTCCAGCGAGGTCGAGCGCGAGTATCTCGTGCGCCTGCGCGGGCATCCGGATCCGGCCACGCTCGAACGCCTGCAGCTCGGCATTCGCCTGGACGATGGCATGGCCCGGTTCGACCGGCTGACCGCGGTCGGTGATCCGGAGCGGCTGGGGACGCATGGCCACGCCTGGTATCGCGTGGTGCTGCACGAGGGTCGCAATCGCGAAGTGCGGCGCTTGTGGCTCGCGGCGGGCCACGAGGTCAGCCGCCTCAGCCGGCTGCGCTATGGCCCCATCGAACTGCCGGGCGATCTGCGCGGCGGACAGTATCGTCTGGCTACGCCGGAGCAGATTCAGGCGCTGCGCGCCGCCGCGCAGGTTCGCGCGGCGCGCTGACCGGGCGCGCGGCCGCTGTGGCCCGCGGCTTCGGCACCGACGGCTGCAGCCAGACGAGGTCCTGCACCGGCGACGCATACACCGGCTGCCAGCGCTGCGTGGCGAAGTCGTGCAGCGCGGCGCGCGACGACTCGAACGCGAGCGCATCCCAGGGGATGTCACGCTTGCTCCAAAGTGCGACTTCCTGCGTTTCCTCGCCGACGGCGCAGCGGCCTTCGCGCAGGGTGCCGCGAAACACTGCGACGATCTCGTTGAATTTCGGCAGGTTGTAGACGCGGTACAGCGCGAGGTCGTCGACGACGGCGCGCGCTTCCTCCAGTGTTTCGCGCGCGGCCGCAGCCTGCAGCGGCTCGCCGGCTTCGACGTAACCGCCCGGCAGTCCCCACAGGCCGAGGCCCGGTTCGATGCCACGCCGGCACAGCAGCACCTGGCCCTGCCATTCGGCGAGGCAGGCCGCGACGATCCGGGGATTGCGGTAGTGCGTCGCCTGACAGCGGCCACACTGATAGCGAAGCGTCGTGCCCTGCGCGTCCATCTCCGCATGCAGATCGATCGAGCCGCAGTCGCTGCAGAATTTCATCGGACGTCCTTTCGGATTCGCTGTGGGCGGTTCATGACATGTTGGGGGCGTAGGCCGTACCGGCGCCGCGCGCCGACAGCATGTGGAGGTTCATCTGCGCGGCGGCGAGCTGCGGATCGCGCAGCTCGAACGCGCGGATCAGCTCGCGGTGATGCCAGGCACTTCGCTCGAGGTGCTCGGCAATGGTCAGTCGATAGCGCTGCAGCAGGATCAGCTGGATCTGCAGCACCGGGCGCAGTGCGGCTTCGAGATGTCGGGCCTGCGCTGCTTCCAGGATCACCTGGTGGAACTCGTCGTTCAGATCCGCGAAACGCGCCACGGCTGCGGGATCCGTGCTGCCCATCGAGCGGCGCATGTCGTCATCCAGTTCGCGCAGTCGGGCGAGCTGCGCGGCATCGATGCGCGTCGCGGCGCGCTCGGCGGCGAAGCCCTCGAGGCGGGCGCGCAACTCGAACAGTTCATCGATTTCGGCTGCGTCGAACTGCCGCACGGTCGCGCGGCGGCGCCCCTCGGTCTGCACCAGCCCTTCGGCCGCGAGTCGCCGAATCGCCTCGCGCACGGGCGTGCGGCTGACGCCCAGCGCCTCGGCCAGATCGGATTCGACCAGGAACTCTCCGGCCGCGATCGCGCCGCTCTGGATCCGCGCGAGCAGCGTGGTGTAGGTCTTGTCGGTAGCGGAGTTCATGGAGCGGATAGGCGTTTCTGTATACCAAAATAGCTTTCTGACTTCAGAATAACATCGAATTTCCTATTTCTGTATACCAGATTGTGGATCACGGGGGAGACATGACCGAGCCGGTTTTCGAGTCGCGGCGCGTCAGCATCGCGGGCAGTGCGCTGCACTATCGCCAGTCCCGGGGTCTCGGCGCATCCGGTGCGCCGAATGGCGTGCCGCGCGGCCCGCTGCTGTTCCTGCATGGCGCGGGCGGCGCGGAGTCGGCGCTGCCGTTCCTGGCGAGATTCGCCGCGGCGATGCCGGTGCTCGTGCCGGATCACCCGGGCTTCGGTCAGAGTCCGGATCCGGCCTGGCTCGACAACATTCATGACGCCGCCTACGCGTATCTCGATTTCCTCGAGTCGCTGGACCTGCGCGGTGTGCATCTGGTCGGGACCTCGCTCGGCGGCTGGCTCGCGCTCGAGATCGCGATCCGCGATTCGAGCCGGCTCGCGTCGCTGACCGTCATCGGCGCCTCCGGCATCCGCCCGGGCCAGATCCCGACCGGCGATCTGTTCATGTGGAGTCCCGAGGAGCGCGTCCGCAATCTCGTCGCCGATCCCGCGCTGGCCGAGCGCATCCTCGCACTGCCGCAGACGGCCGAGCAGCAGGACGTCGCGCTGCGCAACCACTTCACGACGGCCAAGCTCGCCTGGGAGCCGCGCTTTTTCGATCCGCATCTCGAGAAATGGCTGCATAGGCTGCGTCTGCCGACGCACGTGATCTGGGGCGCGCAGGACCGCCTGTTTCCGCCCGAGTACGGCCAAAGACTCGCCTCGATGATCCCCGCCGCGCGCTGGTCCGTCATCGAGGGCTGCGGCCATCTGCCGCAGGTGGAGCGCCCCGACGAACTCGCCGCGCTCGTGCAGCAACTGGCCCGCGCGGCCTGAACCCGAGGACATCCCGATGAAGTTCACGCTGTTTCACTTGATGCCCTACGCGGATCTCGATCTCGAGCGCAGTGCGGCCTATCCGACAGCCTGGGTCCTGACGCCGAACAGCTTCTACGATCCCAAGCGCGGCGCGAAGCTGTACAACCGCTATCTCGACGAGCTCGAGCTCGGCGAGCAGCTCGGCTTCGACGGCATCGCCGTCAACGAACATCATCAGACGGCCTACGGCATGATGCCGTCGCCGATCGTGATGGCTGCCGCGCTCGCGCGGCGCACGACGACCGCGAAGATCGCGATCCTCGGCAGCGCGATTCCGCTGCGCGACCATCCGCTGACGCTCGCCGAAGAACACGCGATGATCGACAACATCACGGAAGGCCGGCTGATCACGGGTTTCGTGCGAGGCATCGGCGCCGAATACCATGCCTGGGGCACGAATCCCGTGTTCTCGCACGAACGCTTCCACGAAGCGCACGACCTGATCATCGATGCGTGGACGAAGCCGGGTCCGTTCCGCTGGTCGCGCAAGCACTATCACTTCGAGTACGTGAATCTGTGGCCGCGGCCGTACCAGCAGCCGCATCCGCCGATCTGGGTGCCGTCGCAGGGCAGCAGTGAAACCATCGAATGGGCCGCGCATCCGGACCGCAAGTACACCTACCTGCAGACCTTCAGTCCGCTGAAGTCGGTGCGCAAATACCTCGAGCAGTATCGCGAAACGGCCGCGCGCCACGGCTACACCGCCAGCGACGACAAGATCGGCTGGGCCGTGCCGATCTATGTCGCGGAGACGGATGAAATCGCACGGCGCGAGGCAAAGCCGCATTTCGAGGCATTCCGCAACCGGTTCCTGAAGATGCCGATCGAGATGCTGCTGCCGCCCGGCTATTCGTCGATCGAATCGATGCGCGGCATCGCAAAGGCGAAGGCGCAGATCACCGGGGACATCACGCTCGAGATCGCGGTCGAGATGGGCATGTTCTTCTGCGGCTCGACGGCCACCGTGCGCGAGCAGATCAGCGCGGCCTGGGCCGACATGCGGGTCGGGCACCTGCTCGCGATGCTGCAGTTCGGCACGCTGCCGGCGGATCTGACCGAGCGCAACATGCGCCTGTTCGCGAGCGACGTGATGCCCGCGCTGCGCGCCCTGACCGGCGATTCGAATCGGCGATCGGCCGCTGCGTAGGACGGCACCGGCAGCCGATGCACTCATCGTGAGTTCATGACGGCAGCGGCATCGTGGTTCCATCGTGCTTCATACGAGGAACTTCGACATGAACAGACAGATGTGGACAGGCGTCGGTATCGGCGTCGCGATCGCCGCGACGATCGGTGCGGTGGCCAGCTATCGCATGACCGCGGCGCCCGAGTTCGCGGATGTCATCAGCAGTCAGCGCGTTTCTGAATCGCAACGACTCGCGCGCCAGGACTGTCGCGATGAACAGGTCACGCGGCAGAAGCCGGTCAAGGACGAAAAGCGCGTGGCCGGTGCGGCGATCGGGGCAGTGCTCGGTGGCGTGCTCGGCAATCAGGTGGGCGACGGCAGCGGCCAGACGCTGGCTACCGTCGCGGGCGCCGCAGCCGGCGGCTATGCCGGCAGCAAAGTGCAGCAGCGCATGCAGGACGGCAACCTCGAGACCGTGACCGAGCGGCGCTGCCAGACGGTGTATGACACTCGCGAAAAGCCGATCGGTTTCGACGTCAGCTATCGACTGAACGGGCAGACGGTCGTGGTCCGCCTGGATCGTGACATCGCGGCCGGCACGCGCCTGCCCGTCGTCGACGGCAAGGCGGTGCTGCCGAGTCAACCGCAGGGCTAGGACAGAGTTTTCCTAGAACTTGTCGGGCCGCAGCACTTCGACGTCGTGCGCGAACAGCACCATTGCGTAATGCTCGTAGTACTTCGCGCGCAGTCGCTGCATCAGTGATTCGGCGAGCGGCGCGTCGCAGATGATCTCGACCCGGATGTTGCCGGTGTGGCCCCAGCTCGAGGAGCGCGAACCGTGCTCGCCACGGCCGCGGGCATCCGTGATCGTGTAACCGCGCACGCCGTGCGCATCGAGTTCACGGGTCAGGTCGCGCTCGAGCGAGGTCTCGGTGATCACGGTGACGAGCTTGCGCAGCGGGTGATGGGCGTCGGTCATGGCGGGTTCATCCGTAGAAGTATTCGACGGCCTGCTGGTACAGCGGGATGCCGAGCAGGATGTTGAACGGGAAGGTGACGGCCAGCGACGCCGTCAGGGACAGCGCCGGGTTGGCTTCCGGCACGGCCGAGCGGATCGCGGCGGGGGCGGCGATGTAGGAGGCGCTCCCGGCCAGGGTGGCGAGCAGGATCGCGCCGCCGGCCGACAGCCCGATCAGCTGGGCGAAGCCGATGCCGATGGCGGCAAACAGCAGTGGACCGAGCACCCCGAACAGCACCAGAAAGACCCCGTGACGACGGAAGCCGCCGAGGTGATCTGACGCGATCAGACCCATTTCCAGCAGGAAAACTGCTAGAACCCCCTTGAAAAGGTCGAAAAACAGCGGCTTGATCGGTTCCAGTCCGTCGCTGCCGGCGATCGCCCCGATCGCGAGGCCACCGAGCAGCAGCATGACGCTGCGGCCCAGAACGACCTCACGCAGGACCTCGCCCCAGGGGGTGGCGGCATGCAGGCCGCGGGCGATCAGGATGCCGATGATGATCGCCGGCATTTCAAGCATGACCAGGAACAGCGGCAGCTGCGGCTCGTACGGAATGCCCGCCCGGCCGAGGAAGGCCACGCCGACGGCAAAGGTCCCGACGCTGACCGAGCCGTAGTGCGCGGCAACCGCCGCCGAGTCGATCCGGCCGAGCCGGCCGATCCAGCGCAGGATCGCGAAGGCCAGCAGGGTCAGCACGCATCCCATGGCGACCACCAGCACGAGGTCGCCCACGATGGCCAGGGCCGGCTGCCGGGCCAGTTCGATACCGCCCTTCATGCCGATCGACAGCAGCAGCAGGGTGCTGACAAATTCGTAGATCGGCTGCGGCAGGCGCAGGTCTGCTTTCAGCACGCCGGCCGCGAGACCTAGCACGAAAAACAGCACGATGGGGTCGAGTTGGGTCGTCATGACTCTTTAAATCTGCCCGGGCTTCCATGCGGGGTTGAAGATATCGGCCTGAAGTCAGCAAATAGCGCGCCAACGCCATTGACACTCAGGGGGTCGGAAATCAGAATACGCGGCTCGTTTTTCGCGGAGGGGTACCCAAGCGGCCAACGGGAGCAGACTGTAAATCTGCCGGCTTACGCCTTCGTAGGTTCGAATCCTACCCCCTCCACCAGATCGAGCGGGAGACGAGATTTGATGGTGACTGGGGTGGCGACAGGCAGAGCGGGCAATGGCAGGACGGGAGACTCGCTCGCAGCGTAATCCGCGGGTGTAGTTCAATGGTAGAACCTCAGCCTTCCAAGCTGATGACGTGGGTTCGATTCCCACTACCCGCTCCATGTCCGGCGCACAGGTTTTGGCTCACGTAGCTCAGTTGGTAGAGCACGTCCTTGGTAAGGACGAGGTCACCGGTTCAATCCCGGTCGTGAGCTCCAGCTTCAGCTGAAGCACACGGGATTGATCGAAGGGTTTGTTTTGTACATGTACGGGCTGCGCGCCGCTGTGACGCGAAGTTCGAAAAGTTTGGTTCGCAGCGCGCAGGCCGTTTAATCCGGGCGTAGCCCACGAGGAAGCCATGTCGAAAGAGAAATTTGAACGTAACAAGCCGCACGTGAACGTCGGGACGATCGGGCACGTTGACCACGGCAAGACGACGCTGACGGCTGCGCTGACGAAGGTGATGGCGGAGACGAACGGCGGCGCCTTCATGGCGTACGACCAGATCGACAAGGCGCCGGAAGAGAAAGCGCGCGGCATCACGATCTCGACGGCGCACGTGGAGTACCAGTCGAAGGAGCGTCACTACGCGCACGTCGACTGCCCGGGGCACGCGGACTACGTGAAGAACATGATCACGGGCGCGGCGCAGATGGACGGCGCGATCCTGGTGGTGTCGGCGGCGGATGGCCCGATGCCGCAGACGCGCGAGCACATCCTGCTGGCGCGCCAGGTCGGTGTGCCGTACATCGTCGTGTTCATGAACAAGGCGGACATGGTCGACGACAAGGAGCTGCTGGAGCTCGTCGAGATGGAAGTGCGCGAGCTGCTGTCGCTGTACAAGTTCCCGGGCGACGACACGCCGATCATCGTGGGTTCGGCTCTGAAGGCGCTGGAAGGCGACACGAGCCCGATCGGCGTGCCGGCGGTGATCAAGCTGGTCGAGGAGATGGACCGTTACATCCCGGTGCCGGAGCGGCAGGTGGACAAGCCGTTCCTGATGCCGGTCGAGGACGTGTTCTCGATCTCGGGTCGCGGCACGGTGGTGACGGGACGCATCGAGCGCGGCATCGTGAAGGTGAACGATGAGATCGAGATCATCGGCCTGAAGGACACGCAGAAGACGATCTGCACGGGTGTCGAGATGTTCCGCAAGCTGCTGGACCAGGGCCAGGCGGGCGACAACGTGGGCGTCCTGCTGCGTGGCACGAAGCGCGAAGAAGTGGAGCGTGGTCAGGTTCTGGCGAAGCCGGGCTCGATCAACCCGCACACGAAGTTCGAGTGCGAGGTGTACGTGCTGACGAAGGAAGAGGGCGGCCGTCACACGCCGTTCTTCAAGGGCTATCGTCCGCAGTTCTACTTCCGCACGACGGACGTGACCGGAACGATCGAGTTGCCGGAGAACACCGAGATGGTGATGCCGGGCGACAACATCAAGATGGTGGTGGAGCTGCTGGCTCCGATCGCGATGGAAGACGGCCTGCGCTTCGCCATCCGTGAGGGTGGCCGTACGGTCGGTGCCGGAGTGGTAGCGAAGATCCTGAAGTAAGAATCTGAAGATCAGACTAGGCCAGTAGCTCAATTGGCAGAGCGGCGGTCTCCAAAACCGCAGGTTGGGGGTTCGATTCCCTCCTGGCCTGCCACTCAAGGCATATGAACGAAGTTGTCAAACAGGAAAGTGCCGGCACGGCCGACACGATGAAGCTCGTCGCCGCGATTCTGATCGCGGTCGGCGGGGTCATTGCGTTCTATGTGCTGAAGGGTGGCCAGGCGGACTGGGTCCGCTGGGCCGCCTTCTTTGGCGCGCTCGTCGTCGGCGGACTGATCTTCGCCTCGTCGCAGCAGGGCCGCGGCTTCTGGAAGTTCATGCTCGATTCGCGGATCGAGCTCTACAAGGTTTTCTGGCCGACGCGTAACGAGACCTTCGTGACGACGATGGTCGTGTTCGGATTCGTCGTGATCATGGCCGTGTTCTTCTGGTTGCTCGACATGCTGCTGGCATGGTCCACCGGATCGATTCTCGGTACCGGGACGGGAGGCTAGATGGCACTGCGCTGGTATGTGGTTCACGCGTATTCGAACTTCGAGCATCGCGTCGCGGAAGGCCTGACGGATCGCATCAAGCGCGCCGGCCTCGAGAGCAAGTTCGGTGAAATCCTCGTCCCGACCGAAGAGGTCGTCGAGATGCGCGACGGACAGAAGCGCAAGAGCGAACGCAAGTTCTATCCGGGCTACGTGCTCGTGCAGATGGAAATGGACGAAGAGACCTGGCACCTCGTCAAGGAAGTGCCGAAGGTCCTCGGTTTCATCGGCGGCACGCCGGAGAAGCCGGCCGCGATCAGCGACAAGGAAGCGAACCAGATCCTGCGTCGCGTCGAGGAAGGCGTCGAGAAGCCGCGGCCGAAGGTCATCTTCGAGCCGGGCGAGGTCGTGCGGGTGGTCGATGGACCGTTCAACGATTTCAACGGCGTCGTCGAGAACGTGAATTACGAAAAGAACCGCCTGCAGGTGGCGGTGCAGATCCTCGGTCGTTCGACGCCCGTGGAACTGGATTTCTCGCAGGTCGAAAAGGCCTGAGGTTGTAGACAGTTTCTGTACGGGCTCTCGGGCGTAACCCGCCCGGGAGCCCGTAGTAACCCGGCCGCAAGGCCGTAACCATGGGGAGCTCGCAAAGCGAGCGTCGGTACCCAGGAGATTTAGGACATGGCAAAGAAAGTACAGGGCTACGTGAAGCTGCAGGTTCCTGCAGGCTCCGCGAATCCTTCGCCGCCCATCGGCCCGGCACTGGGTCAGCAGGGCGTCAACATCATGGAATTCTGCAAGCAGTTCAACGCTGCGACGCAGAAGCAGGAGAAGGGTCTGCCGATCCCGGTGGTCATCACCGTGTACGCCGATCGCAGCTTCACCTTCATCATGAAGACGCCGCCGGCGTCGGTGCTGATCCGCAAGGCGATCGGCATCGAGAAAGGCAGCGGCACGCCGAACACGGCGAAGGTCGGCAAGATTTCCCGCAAGCAGATCGAGGAAGTGGCCAAGGCCAAGCAGCCGGATCTCACCGCTGCCGATCTCGAAGCTGCCGTTCGTACCATCGCGGGCAGCGCCCGTTCGATGGGCGTTGATGTGGAAGGAGTCTGAACATGCCTGCCGTCGCAAAGAGAATGAAAGCCTGGAAGGACAAGCTCCAGCCGGGCAAGCAGTACGCCGCCGATGACGCGTTCAAGCTCGTCAAGGAATTCGCCAAGGCGAAGTTCAACGAGTCGGTGGACGTCGCCGTGAACCTCGGCATCGACGCCTCGAAGTCCGACCAGCAGGTGCGCGGTTCGACCGTGATGCCGAACGGCATCGGCAAGAGCGTGCGCGTCGCCGTGTTCACCTCGGGCAAGAACCAGGATGCCGCGCGCGCCGCGGGCGCCGACGTCGTCGGTCTCGAGGACCTCGCCGAGAAGGTGAAGGCC
Organism: Steroidobacteraceae bacterium; assembly: GCA_965279665.1. Classification (GTDB taxonomy): domain Bacteria; phylum Pseudomonadota; class Gammaproteobacteria; order Steroidobacterales; family Steroidobacteraceae; genus UBA964. The sequence goes on along the minus strand of OZ257256.1, from coordinate 3,404,377 downwards.
GGTGACCTGAACTTCGACGTGGTGATCGCGAGCCCGGATGCGATGCGCATCGTCGGCCAGCTCGGTCAGATCCTGGGTCCCCGCGGCCTGATGCCGAACCCGAAGGTCGGTACGGTCAGCCCGGACGTCGCCGGTGCGGTCAAGAATGCGAAGAGCGGCCAGGTCCGCTATCGCGTCGACAAGGCCGGCATCGTGCATTGCACGATCGGCAAGGCGAGCTTCGAGCCGGAACAGCTTCGCGGCAACCTCGTCGCGCTGCTGGCCGACCTGCAGAAGGCGAAGCCGGCGACCTCGAAGGGCATTTACGTCAAGCGGATCACCGTCTCCTCGACGATGGGCCCGGGCGTGATGATCGATCAGTCGACGCTCGGAGTTTGATCCGCGGCGTCGCAAGTGAATTTCTGGTTGGTGCGGATTGTCCGTCACGAGACGGGCAGTTCCATCTAAGACCGCAGGCGGGCGGAGCCGAAAGGCAGAGGCCCTCAATGTTTGCCTGCGCAGATGGTGAACCGCTCACACGAGGATCGTCCTCGTTTGAAGGTCATCGTCTAAATGGTGGGTCACTCGCAAGGGTGGCCTGTGGTGATGATCTTCAGGAGAGGAGAGGAAGATGGCTCTAAACCTCGAAGACAAGAAAGCGCTCGTTGCAGAGGTAGCGCAGGTGGCTGCGAAGGCGCAGTCCGTGGTTGCTGCACAGTACCGCGGACTGACCGTGACGCAGATGACTGACCTGCGTGCCAAGGCACGTGCGGGTGGCGTGTACATGCGTGTCGTCAAAAACACGCTGGCACGCAAGGCGATGGCTGGCACAGCTTTCGAGTCGATGGGTCCGCAGTTGAAGGGACCTCTCGTACTGGCTTTCTCGAAGGACGATCCGGGCGCGGCTGCGCGTCTGATCAAGGACTTCGCGAAGTCGAACGACAAGCTGATCCCCACCCTGGTCTCGATCGGCGGCTCCGTGCTGCCGGGCAAGGACCTGGACAAGGTGGCCAACCTGCCGACGCGCGATCAGGCTCTTTCGTTGCTCTTGGGCGTGCTCAAGGCTCCGATCGAGAAGTTCGTGCGCACCGTTGCCGCGCCGCATACCAAGCTGGTCCGCACGATTGCGGCCGTTCGGGATGCGAAGCAGTCGGCGAGCGCTTGATGTCGTATCAACAATCTTTGGGTTTTCAGGAGTAAGACAATGGCTGTTTCAAAGGACGATATCCTCGACGCAATTTCCAAGATGAGCGTGCTCGAAGTGGTTGAGCTGATCTCCGACATGGAGAAGAAGTTCAACGTCACGGCGGCCGCCCCCGTTGCCATGGCTGCGGCTGCCGGTCCGGCTGCTGCTGCTGCGGCTCCGGCCGAAGAGCAGACCGAGTTCACCGTGATCCTCAAGGAGTATCCGGCGGACAAGAAGGTCACGGTCATCAAGGTCGTGCGCGAACTGACGGGCCTCGGCCTGAAGGAAGCGAAGGACCTGGTCGAGGCCGTTCCCGGCACCGTGAAGGAAGGCGTCAACAAGGCGGATTCCGACACGATGAAGAAGAAGCTGGAAGAAGCCGGCGCCAAGGTGGAGATCAAGTAATCCCGTCATGGGATTGCTTCTCAAAGTTCCGGCATTCCGGCGCGCCGATGCGCGCCGGTCTGTCGGCGACGCGAGCCGAGGCGGCTGGAGCATGAGTGCTCCGGTCGCCCGTCTTGCGTGTCTCATTTCTGTGTAGAGGTATCAGATGGCTTACTCCTTCACCGAGAAGAAGCGCATCCGCAAGAATTTCGGCAAGCAGGCGAGCATCCTCGAGACGCCGTACCTGCTCGCGATTCAGCTGGATTCGTATCGCCAGTTCCTTCAGGCCAGCAAGGCCGAGGACGCGCGTGACGATCTGGGGCTGCACGCCGCATTCAAAACGGTCTTCCCGATTTCCAGTTATTCGGGAAATGCGATCCTCGAGTACGTGAGCTATCGGCTCGGCGAGCCGGTGTTCGACGTGAAAGAGTGCCAGCTGCGTGGCCTCACCTACGCGGCTCCGCTGCGCGTCAAGGTGCGCCTCGTCGTGTACGACAAGGAAGCCACCGGCGCGAAGAAGCCCGTCAAGGACGTGCGTGAACAGGAGGTCTATCTCGGCGAACTGCCGCTGATGACCGACAACGGCACGTTCGTCATCAACGGCACCGAGCGAGTCATCGTCTCGCAGCTGCATCGCAGCCCGGGCGTGTTCTACGATCACGACCGCGGCAAATCGCATTCCTCGGGCAAGCTGCTGTTCAGCGCCCGCATCATTCCCTATCGCGGCTCCTGGCTGGACTTCGAGTTCGACGCCAAGGACTGCGTGTTCGCGCGCATCGACCGCCGCCGCAAGCTGCCGGTGACGATCATCCTGCGCGCCCTCGGCATGAACGAGTCCGAGATCCTCGACGTGTTCTTCGACAAGAACACCTTCTTCCTGAGCAAGGAAGAGACCTCGCTCGAGCTCGTCCCGCAGCGCCTGCGCGGCGAGACGGCGACGTTCGAGATCCGCATCGGCGACGTCGTCGTCGTCGAGGAAGGCCGCCGCATCACGGCGCGCCACGTCCGCCAGCTCGAGGAAGCCGGCGTCAACAAGCTGAACGTCCCGCGTGACTACGTCTACGGCAAGGTGCTGGCGCATGACGTCGTCAACACCGAGACCGGCGAGATCATCGCGAAGGCGAACGAAGTCCTGACGGCTGCGTCCGTCGAGACGATGATCGAAGCGGGCGTCGGCGAAGTCCGCACGCTGTACACGAACGATCTCGATCGTGGCGCGTACGTGTCCGACACGCTGCGCATCGATCCGACCAAGACGCGCCTCGAGGCGCTGGTCGAGATCTACCGCATGATGCGTCCCGGCGAGCCGCCGACGAAGGACGCCGCCGAGAACCTGTTCACCAACCTGTTCTTCAACGGCGAGCGCTACGACCTGTCGGCCGTCGGTCGCATGAAGTTCAACCGTCGCGTCAACCGCACCGAGATCCTCGGCAGCGGCGTGCTGTCGAAGGACGACATCCTCGACGTGCTGAAGGTGCTGATCTCGATCCGCAACGGTGAAGGCACCGTCGACGACATCGATCACCTCGGCAACCGTCGCGTGCGTTCGGTCGGCGAAATGGCCGAGAACGCGTTCCGCGTCGGCCTGGTGCGCGTCGAGCGCGCCGTCAAGGAGCGCCTGACCATCGCGGAGACCGAACCGCTGATGCCGCAGGAAATGATCAATGCCAAGCCGGTGGCGGCCGCGGTCAAGGAATTCTTCGGCTCCTCGCAGCTGTCGCAGTTCATGGACCAGAACAACCCGCTGTCGGAAGTCACGCACAAGCGTCGCGTCTCGGCCCTCGGCCCGGGCGGCCTGACGCGCGAGCGTGCCGGCTTCGAAGTGCGCGACGTGCACACGACGCACTACGGTCGCGTCTGCCCGATCGAGACCCCTGAAGGTCCGAACATCGGTCTGATCAACTCGCTGTCCGTCTACGCGCGCACCAACAAGTACGGCTTCCTCGAGACGCCGTACCGCCGCGTCGAGAACGGTCGCGTCACCGACCAGATCGATTTCCTGTCGGCGATCGAAGAGGGTGACTTCGCGATCGCGCAGGCGAACGCGCAGCTCGGCCCGAACAAGGATCTCGCGGACGAGCTCGTCTCGTGCCGCTTCCAGAACGAGTTCACGTTGATGCCGCGCACGCGCATCAACTACATGGACGTCTCGCCGAAGCAGATCGTGTCGGTGGCGGCCTCGCTGATCCCGTTCCTCGAGCACGACGACGCGAACCGCGCGCTGATGGGCTCGAACATGCAGCGCCAGGCGGTGCCGACGCTGCGCTCGGAAGCGCCGCTGGTGGGTACCGGCATGGAGCGTCCGGTGGCGATCGACTCGGGCGTGACGGTCGTCGCGCGCCGTGGCGGCGTCGTGGACTCGGTCGATGCTTCGCGCATCGTCGTTCGGGTCAACGACAACGAAACGACCGCGGCAGAGCCGGGCGTCGACATCTACAACCTGACGAAGTACACGCGCTCGAACCAGAACACCTGCATCAACCAGCGTCCGCTGGTGAACGCAGGTGACCTGATCGCCCGCGGCGACGTGCTGGCCGATGGTCCGTCCACGGATCTGGGCGAGCTTGCGCTCGGCCAGAACATGCTGGTCGCGTTCATGCCGTGGAACGGCTACAACTTCGAGGACTCGATCCTCATCTCCGAGCGTGTGGTCCAGGAAGACCGCTTCACGACCATCCACATCGAAGAGCTGACCTGCGTCGCGCGCGACACCAAGCTCGGTTCCGAGGAAATCACCGGCGACATCCCGAATGTCGGTGACACCGCGCTCGCCAAGCTCGACGAAGCCGGCATCGCGTTCATCGGCGCCGAAGTGCGCGCCGGTGACATCCTCGTCGGCAAGGTCACGCCGAAGGGCGAGACCCAGCTGACGCCGGAAGAGAAGCTGCTGCGTGCCATCTTCGGCGAGAAGGCCAGTGACGTGAAGGACACGTCGCTGCGCGTCCCGCCGGGCATGGATGGCACGGTCATCGACGTCCGCGTGTTCACGCGCGACGGCGTCGACAAGGACAGCCGCGCGCTGTCGATCGAGAAGGCCGAGATCGAGCGGGTCCGCAAGGACTTCGGCGATCAGCAGCGCATCCTCGAAGACGACATGTTCCAGCGCGTTCGCCAGGTGCTGATCGGCAAGATCGCCGCCGGCGGTCCGCGCAAGCTGAAGAGCGGCTCGGCCATCACGGCCGAGTACCTCGACGACCTGCCGCGCGACGAGTGGTTCGAGATCCGTCTCGACGACGAAGACGCGAACACGCAGCTCGAAGCGACCTCGGAGCGCCTCAAGGCGCAGCGCAAGCAGTTCGACGCGAAGCTCGACAACAAGCGCGCGAAGATCACCGCGGGCGACGATCTCGCCCCGGGCGTGCTGAAGATGGTCAAGGTGTACCTCGCGGTGAAGCGCCGCATCCAGCCGGGCGACAAGATGGCCGGCCGGCACGGCAACAAGGGCGTCATCTCCACCATCGTTCCGGTCGAGGACATGCCCTACAACGCCGACGGTACGCCGGTGGACATCGTGCTGAACCCGCTGGGCGTGCCTTCGCGCATGAACGTCGGACAGGTGCTCGAGACCCATCTGGGCTGGGCCGCCAAGGGCCTGGGTCTGAAGATCGGTCGCATGCTCGAAGCGCAGAAGGCCGTGGGCGAGCTGCGCGCGTTCATCGACCGCATCTACAACGAGACCGGTGGCCAGAAGGAAAAGATCGACTCGCTGACGGATGCGGAGATCGTCGCGCTCGCGAAGAACCTGACGCGCGGCGTGCCGATCGCGACGCCGGTGTTCGATGGCGCCTCGGAAGCCGAGATCAAGCGGCTGCTCGAACTCGCGGACCTGCCGGTCTCGGGCCAGTCGCAGCTGTACGACGGCCGCACGGGTGAGCAGTTCGAGCGCAAGGTGACGGTCGGCTACATGTACATGCTGAAGCTGAACCACCTCGTCGACGACAAGATGCACGCCCGCTCGACCGGACCTTACTCGCTGGTCACCCAGCAGCCGCTCGGCGGCAAGGCCCAGTTCGGCGGACAGCGCTTCGGCGAGATGGAAGTCTGGGCGCTCGAGGCCTACGGCGCTGCCTACACGCTGCAGGAAATGCTGACGGTCAAGTCGGACGACGTGAACGGCCGCACGAAGATGTACAAGAACATCGTCGACGGCAATCACCAGATGGATGCGGGAATGCCGGAATCCTTCAACGTGCTCGTGAAGGAAATCCGCTCGCTCGGCATCAACATCGAGCTGGAACAGGATTGAGGTTGAACCCATGAAAGACCTTCTGAAATTGTTCAAGCAGCACGCTCCCGTCGAACACTTCGACTCGATCAAGATCGGGCTGGCATCGCCCGAGATGATCAAGGCATGGTCGTACGGCGAGGTGAAGAAGCCCGAGACGATCAACTACCGCACGTTCAAGCCGGAACGTGACGGCCTGTTCTGCGCGAAGATCTTCGGGCCCGTGAAGGACTACGAGTGCCTCTGCGGCAAGTACAAGCGCCTGAAGCATCGCGGCGTCGTCTGCGAGAAGTGCGGCGTCGAGGTCACGCAGTCCAAGGTGCGCCGTGAGCGCATGGGCCACATCGACCTCGCGAGCCCGACCGCGCACATCTGGTTCCTGAAGTCGCTGCCGTCGCGCATCGGCCTCATGCTGGACATGACGCTGCGTGAGATCGAGCGCGTGCTGTACTTCGAAGCCTTTGTCGTCATCGACCCGGGCATGACGCCGATGCAGCGCGGCCAGCTGCTGACCGACGAGATGTACCTCGAGGCGATCGAAGAGTACGGCGACGAGTTCGACGCCCGCATGGGCGCCGAGGCCGTGCACGAACTGCTGCAGACGATCGATCTCAAGGCCGAGCTCGTGAAGATCCGCGAGGAGATGACCCAGACTTCGTCGGAGACGAAGCTGAAGCGTCTGTCCAAGCGCCTGAAGCTGACAGAAGCCTTCATCGATTCGGGCAACAAACCCGAGTGGATGGTGATGACCGTGCTGCCGGTGCTGCCGCCGGACCTGCGTCCGCTCGTGCCGCTCGACGGTGGCCGCTTCGCGACCTCGGATCTGAACGATCTGTACCGCCGCGTCATCAACCGCAACAACCGCCTGCGCCGGCTGCTCGAATTGAACGCGCCGGATATTATCGTACGCAACGAGAAGCGCATGCTTCAGGAAGCGGTCGATGCACTGCTCGACAACGGCCGCCGCGGCCGTGCGATCACGGGCACCAACAAGCGTCCGCTGAAGTCGCTCGCCGACATGATCAAGGGCAAGCAGGGCCGGTTCCGCCAGAACCTGCTCGGCAAGCGCGTCGATTACTCCGGCCGTTCGGTCATCGTGGTCGGACCCACACTCCGCCTGCACCAGTGCGGCCTGCCGAAGAAGATGGCGCTCGAGCTGTTCAAGCCGTTCATCTTCCAGAAGCTGCAGCTGCGTGGCGAAGCCTCGACGATCAAGGCGGCCAAGCGCCTGGTCGAGCGTGAAGGCCCCGAGGTGTTCGACATCCTCGAGGAAGTGATCCGCGAGCATCCCGTGCTGCTGAACCGCGCACCGACGCTGCACCGTCTCGGCATCCAGGCGTTCGAGCCCGTGCTGATCGAGGGCAAGGCGATCCAGCTGCACCCGCTCGTCTGCACCGCGTTCAACGCGGACTTCGACGGCGACCAGATGGCCGTGCACGTGCCGCTGTCGCTCGAAGCGCAGCTCGAGGCGCGCGCGCTGATGATGTCGTCGAACAACATCCTCTCGCCCGCCAACGGCGATCCGATCATCGTGCCGTCGCAGGACGTCGTGCTGGGTCTGTACTTCATGACCCGCGAGAAGATCGGCGCGAAGGGCGAACACATGATGTTCACCGACGTGCAGGAAGCGCATCGCGCCTACGAGACCCGCGAAGTCGACCTGCAGGCGCGCATCAGCGTCCGCATCCGCGAATCGCAGGTCATCGACGGCGTGAAGGTGCCGCGTACCCGCCTCGTCAAGACGACGGTCGGTCGTGCGCTGCTGTCGGAGATCCTGCCGGACGGCCTGTCGTTCGACGTGATCAACCAGGACATGACGAAGAAGACGATCAGCGGCACGATCAATGCCTGCTATCGCACGCTCGGCGTCAAGGACACGGTGATCTTCGCCGACAAGCTGATGTACACCGGCTTCCACTACGCGACGCGGTCGGCGGTGTCCTTCGGCATCGACGACATCATCATCCCGGAGCAGAAGGTCAAGCTGGTGGCCGCCGCCGAACGTGAGGTCAAGGAGATCCAGGAGCAGTACGCCTCCGGTCTCGTGACCAACGGCGAGCGCTACAACAAGGTCGTCGACATCTGGTCGCGCGCCAATGACCAGGTCGCCAAGGCGATGATGGACAAGCTCGGCAGCGAGGATGTCATGGACACCCGCGGCAAGAAGGAGCGCCAGAAGTCGTTCAACTCGATCTTCATGATGGCGGACTCCGGCGCCCGCGGCAGCGCGGCCCAGATCCGTCAGCTCGCCGGCATGCGCGGCCTGATGGCCAAGCCTGACGGCTCGATCATCGAGACGCCGATCACGGCGAACTTCCGCGAAGGCCTCAACGTTCTGCAGTACTTCATCTCGACGCACGGCGCCCGCAAGGGTCTGGCTGACACGGCGCTGAAGACCGCGAACTCGGGCTACCTGACCCGTCGTCTCGTCGACGTGGCGCAGGACCTGGTCGTCACCGAGACGGATTGCGGCACGAAGGAAGGCCTGATCATGACGCCGCTCGTCGAGGGTGGTGACGTGGTCGAGGGTCTCGGCGAGCGCGTGCTCGGCCGCGTGCTCGCGGACGACGTGCTGAAGCCGGGCTCGAAGGGCGCTGTGCTCGTGCCGACCGGCACGATGATCGACGAGAAGCTCGTGCGCCAGCTCGAGCAGGAAGGCGTCGACCAGGTGCTCGTGCGTTCGCCGATCAGCTGCCGCACGCGCTATGGCGTCTGCGCCACCTGCTACGGCCGCGATCTGGCCCGTGGCCGCATCATCAACATCGGCGAAGCGGTCGGTGTGATGGCGGCGCAGTCGATCGGTGAGCCGGGCACGCAGCTGACGATGCGTACGTTCCACATCGGTGGTGCGGCATCGCGAGCGGCGGCCGCCTCGTCGGTCGAAGTGCGCAACAAGGGCACGCTGCGATTCCACAACGTCAAGACCGTGGCCCACGAGAAGGGCTATCTGGTCGCGGTGTCACGTTCCGGCGAAATCGGCGTGGTCGATGAATTCGGCCGCGAGCGCGAGCGCTACAAGATTCCGTACGGCGCGCAGATCAATGTCCGCGAGGGCACGCATGTCGCGGCCGGCCAGGCCGTCGCGACCTGGGATCCGCACACCCACCCGGTCGTCTCCGAAGTGGCCGGCTTCCTGAAGTTCCAGGACTTCGTCGATGGCCTGACCGTCACCACGCAGGTGGACGACGTCACGGGCCTCTCGTCGATCGTCGTGCAGGACTCCAAGCAGCGCGGTGGCAAGGAACTGCGCCCGACGATCAAGCTGCTGAACGCGAAGGGCAAGGAAGTGCCGTTCGCGAACACGGAGATCCCGGCCGTCTACACGCTGCCGACCGGCGCACTGATCAACCTCGAGGACGGCGCGAAGGTGTCCGTCGGCGACGTGATCGCGCGTATCCCGCAGGAATCCTCGAAGACCCGCGACATCACGGGCGGTCTGCCGCGCGTCGCGGACCTGTTCGAAGCGCGCAAGCCGAAGGACCAGGCGATCCTGGCCGAGAAGAGCGGCACCGTCAGCTTCGGCAAGGAAACCAAGGGCAAGCGTCGTCTCGTCATCACCGACGAGAAGAGCGAGAAGTACGAGGAGCTGATCCCGAAGTGGCGCCAGCTGAACGTGTTCGAGGGCGAGCAGGTCGAGCGTGGCGAGGTCATCGCGGACGGCGAGCCGAACCCGCACGACATCCTGCGCCTGCAGGGCATCGAGGCGCTGGCCAACTACCTCGTCCGCGAGATCCAGGACGTCTACCGCCTGCAGGGCGTGAAGATCAACGACAAGCACATCGAGGTGATCATTCGCCAGATGCTGCGCAAGGTCGAAGTCTCGCGCACCGGCGAAACCGCGCTGCTCAAGGGTGAGCAGCTCGATCGCTCGCGCGCGCTGGACATCAACGACCGCGCCGGCAATGACTCCAAGCAGGTGGCCGAACTCGAGCCGGTCCTGCTGGGTATCACCAAGGCGTCGCTGGCCACCGAGTCGTTCATCTCGGCGGCGTCGTTCCAGGAGACCACCCGCGTCCTCACCGAGGCAGCGGTCCGCGGTCTGAAGGACGATCTGCGCGGCCTGAAGGAAAACGTCATCGTCGGTCGCCTGATTCCGGCCGGCACGGGCTTCGCGGCCCATGCCCACCGTCGTCGCAAGGCGGACGATCCGAGCCGGCGCAGCTACATGGACGTCGGCGGCACCGGCGTCGAGTCCGAAGAGGCGAACGTCGGCGAAGAGGAAAGCGCCGCGCCCTGAAGATGGGCCAGGCGAGCGAAAACCACGCTTTTCGCTCGCCGCGGTTGAAAAAGGTCAGGACGACCTTTTTCAACAAATAGACAAGGGCCCCGGTTCCGCAAGGCACCGGGGCTTTGTCTTTTCCGGGCATCATGTTGCGCGAGAGCAACAGAAGTCGCGTTGACAGGGGCGCCCCCGCTTCCTAGAATTCGCGACCTTTCTCGGGTCGGCCCCTTTTGGCTTGCCGACTGAAAAGGACAGGTTTTCCACGAATCGGGCAGCCCCGTGATGGGCTGCCCGATTTCTTTCTGAGTAATGACCTTTCTGCAAAAGAATTTGGAGTTCGCATGGCCACAACCGGTCAGCTGATCCGATCCCCGCGTCGGACCCGCGCTGAAAAAACGAATGTGCCCGCACTGGGTGCTTCGCCCCAGAAGCGCGGTGTCTGCACCCGCGTCTACACGACGACGCCGAAGAAGCCGAACTCGGCGCTTCGCAAGGTCGCGCGCGTGCGCCTGACCAACGGTTACGAAGTGTCTTCGTACATCGGTGGCGAAGGCCACAACCTTCAGGAGCACTCGGTGGTGCTGATCCGCGGCGGCCGCGTCAAGGATCTCCCGGGCGTTCGTTATCACACCGTGCGCGGCACCCTCGACTGCGCCGGCGTGGCCGATCGCAAGCAGAGCCGCTCGAAGTACGGCGCTAAGCGTCCCAAGAAATAAGCGCCCGAAGAAGCAAGTAGGAGTATTCGATGTCCCGTCGTGCACAAGCCCCGGTCCGGCACATTCTTCCGGACCCGAAGTTCAAGAGCGACATGCTCGCGAAGTTCATGAACGTCGTGATGGAAAGCGGCAAGAAGTCGGCCGCCGAACGCATCATCTACGGTGCGATCGATCGCATCACCGAGAAGACCGGCAAGCAGGGCGGCGACGCCCTCGGCGTGCTCTCGCAGGCGCTCGACAACGTCAAGCCCGTCGTCGAAGTGAAGTCGCGCCGTGTCGGTGGCGCCACGTATCAGGTCCCCGTCGAAGTGCGCGCCCAGCGCCGACAGACGCTGGCCATGCGCTGGGTCATCGAAGCTGCTCGCGGCCGCTCGGAGAAATCCATGGCGTTCCGTCTCGCGCACGAACTGATGGAGGCCTCCGAGAATCGCGGTGCCGCCGTCCGCAAGCGCGAGGAAACGCACCGCATGGCCGATGCCAACAAGGCATTCGCGCACTACCGCTGGTAAGCGTTCGCGGGATGCGCTCACGCGCCCCGTGCGCGTGACGCTCCGCCTGCAGATCAGACCATGGCCAGAACCACACCCATAGAGCGATACCGGAACATCGGTATCTCTGCGCACATCGACGCGGGTAAGACCACGACGACAGAGCGCATCCTTTTCTATACGGGTGTGTCGCACAAGATCGGTGAAGTGCACGACGGCGCCGCCGTCATGGACTACATGGAACAGGAGCAGGAGCGTGGCATCACGATCACCTCCGCAGCCACCACCTGTTTCTGGAAGGGGATGGAGAAGAACTTCCCCGAACACCGCATCAACATCATCGATACCCCGGGGCACGTCGACTTCACGATCGAAGTCGAGCGTTCGCTGCGCGTGCTCGATTCCGCTGTCGCGCTGTTCTGCGCCGTGTCCGGCGTGCAGCCGCAGTCGGAAACGGTGTGGCGGCAGATGAACCGCTACGGCGTGCCGCGCATCGCGTTCGTCAACAAGATGGACCGTGCCGGCGCAAACTTCCTGCGCTGCATCGACCAGATCAGGACGCGCCTGCGTGGCAACCCGGTGCCGATCCAGCTGCCGATCGGCGCGGAAGACAAGTTCGAGGGCGTGATCGACCTGATCCGCATGAAGGCGATCCACTGGGACAACGAAACCCAGGGCATGAAATTCGAATATCGCGAGATCCCGGCCGCGCTGCAGGCGGATGCCGAGCAGTATCGCTCCGCGATGATCGAGGCTGCGGCCGAGGGCGACGAAGCGCTGCTGAACAAGTATCTCGAATCCGGCACGCTGACCGACGACGAGATCAAGCGCGGCCTCAAGATCCGTGCGCTGAAGAACGAGATCGTGCTGTGCATGTGCGGCACGGCGTTCAAGAACAAGGGCGTGCAGGCGCTGCTCGATGCCGTCATCGAGTTCATGCCGTCGCCGATCGAGATGCCCGCGACGCGCGGCCTCGACGACCGCGGCGAACCGATCACCCGCGTCGCGAAGGACGATCAGCCGTTTTCCGCGCTGGCTTTCAAGATCCTGAACGACCCGTTCGTCGGCAACCTGACGTTCTTCCGCGTCTATTCCGGCACGTTGAATTCCGGCGACACGGTTTACGTGCCGACCAAGGACAAGAAAGAGCGCATCGGCCGTCTGCTGCAGATGCACGCGTCCGAGCGCACCGACATCAAGGAGGTCCGCGCCGGCGACATCGCTGCGGCCGTGGGCCTGAAGGACGTCACCACCGGTGACACCCTTTGCGATCTCGAAAAGGTCATCACGCTCGAGAAGATGGTGATTCCGATCCCCGTCATCTCGGTCGCCGTGGAGCCGAGGACGAAGGTCGATCAGGAAAAGATGGGCATGGCGCTGCAACGCCTCGCCAAGGAAGATCCGTCATTCCGCGTCCACACGGACGAGGAATCCGGCCAGACGATCATCTCCGGCATGGGCGAGCTGCACCTCGAGATCATCGTCGATCGCATGAAGCGCGAGTTCAAGGTCGACGCCAACGTCGGCAAGCCGCAGGTCGCGTATCGCGAGACCATCAAGGCCTCGGTCGAATCCGAAGGCAAGCACGTCAAGCAGTCCGGCGGTCGCGGCCAGTACGGCCACGTCTGGCTCAAGATCGAACCGAACGAACTGGGCAAGGGCGTCGAGTTCATCAACGGTGTCGTCGGTGGAACCGTGCCGCGTGAGTTCATTCCGGCCGTCGAGAAGGGCGTCAAAGAGGCCTGCGAGACGGGCGTCATGGCCGGCTATCCTGTCGTCGACGTGAAGGTCACGCTGTTCGACGGCTCGTACCACGACGTCGACTCCGACGAAATCTCCTTCCGCATGGCCTCGATCTTCGGTTTCAAGGATGGCTTCCGCAAGGCGAAGCCCGTGATCCTCGAGCCGATCATGAAGGTCGAGGTCGTGACGCCCGAAGATTACATGGGCGACGTGATCGGCGATCTGAATCGCCGCCGCGGCCAGATCCAGGGCATGGAAGACACGCCCGCAGGCAAGACGGTCACGGCGGAAGTGCCGCTCGCCGAAATGTTCGGTTACGCGACCAACGTGCGCTCGATGAGCCAGGGCCGCGCCACATTCACGATGGAGTTCGCCAAGTACATGGAAGTGCCGAACAACGTCGCCGAATCCATCATCAAGAGTTAGTTCCGAGGGAAATCATGAGCAAAGAGAAATTTGAACGTAACAAGCCGCACGTGAACGTCGGGACGATCGGACACGTTGACCACGGCAAGACGACGCTGACGGCTGCGCTGACGAAGGTGATGGCGGAGACGAACGGCGGCGCCTTCATGGCGTACGACCAGATCGACAAGGCGCCGGAAGAGAAAGCGCGCGGCATCACGATCTCGACGGCGCACGTGGAGTACCAGTCGAAGGAGCGCCATTACGCGCACGTCGACTGCCCGGGGCACGCGGACTACGTGAAGAACATGATCACGGGCGCGGCGCAGATGGACGGCGCGATCCTGGTGGTGTCGGCGGCGGATGGCCCGATGCCGCAGACGCGCGAGCACATCCTGCTGGCGCGCCAGGTCGGTGTGCCGTACATCGTCGTGTTCATGAACAAGGCGGACATGGTCGACGACAAGGAGCTGCTGGAGCTCGTCGAGATGGAAGTGCGCGAGCTGCTGTCGCTGTACAAGTTCCCGGGCGACGACACGCCGATCATCGTGGGTTCGGCTCTGAAGGCGCTGGAAGGCGACACGAGCCCGATCGGCGTGCCGGCGGTGATCAAGCTGGTCGAGGAGATGGACCGTTACATCCCGGTGCCGGAGCGGCAGGTGGACAAGCCGTTCCTGATGCCGGTCGAGGACGTGTTCTCGATCTCGGGTCGCGGCACGGTGGTGACGGGACGCATCGAGCGCGGCATCGTGAAGGTGAACGATGAGATCGAGATCATCGGCCTGAAGGACACGCAGAAGACGATCTGCACGGGTGTCGAGATGTTCCGCAAGCTGCTGGACCAGGGCCAGGCGGGCGACAACGTGGGCGTCCTGCTGCGTGGCACGAAGCGCGAAGAAGTGGAGCGTGGTCAGGTTCTGGCGAAGCCGGGCTCGATCAACCCGCACACGAAGTTCGAGTGCGAGGTGTACGTGCTGACGAAGGAAGAGGGCGGCCGTCACACGCCGTTCTTCAAGGGCTATCGTCCGCAGTTCTACTTCCGCACGACGGACGTGACCGGAACGATCGAGTTGCCGGAGAACACCGAGATGGTGATGCCGGGCGACAACATCAAGATGGTGGTGGAGCTGCTGGCTCCGATCGCGATGGAAGACGGCCTGCGCTTCGCCATCCGTGAGGGTGGCCGTACGGTCGGTGCCGGCGTCGTCGCCAAGATTCTCAAATAAGGATTAAGACAATGGCTGCCAATCAAAATATCCGGATCCGACTCAAGGCGTTCGACCACCGACTGATCGACACGTCGGCGCGCGAGATCGTCGAGACGGCGAAGCGCACGGGCGCGACGGTCAAGGGCCCCGTGCCCCTGCCGACGAAGATGGAGCGCTTCACGCTGCTCGTCAGCCCCCACGGCGACAAGGACGCCCGGGACCAGCTGGAGCTGCGCACCCACAAGCGCCTGATGGACATCCTGAACCCGACGGACAAGACGGTGGACGCGCTGATGAAGCTCGAACTGCCGGCCGGCGTGGACGTCCAGATCAAGCTGAACTGATCGGTGCCGGCCGCGATCGACGCGGCCGGTCAATAAAGCGAACAGGGGCTTGCAAGCCCAGGGCGCGCTGCATACAATGCGCGCCCTTTTGACGCCCGGACAAATAGGTCCGGGTGGATCGCGTAAAGCGATATCGGGCGAGGTTGGCTCAAGTTGAGCCAAGACCACTCGAGACTGCGGAACAGGCGTTCGCTTGGCCGCCTTCTCCTGCTGGCTTCGCCCTTTATGCCCCGCGGTCCTTGACGGATGCCGCGGCGATCGGTTTGAAAATCGCCATAGAAAACATTGGGTTGCGCGCCAACTGGCAAGCGCACGAGAGAGGAAGTTCCATGGGCATTGGTCTGGTTGGCCGCAAGCGCGGCATGACGCGCATCTTCACGGATGCCGGTGAATCCATCCCCGTGACGGTGATCGAGGTACTCCCGAATCGCGTCACCCAGGTCAAGACGCCGGCCACCGACGGCTATTCGGCCGTGCAGGTGACTTATGGCTCACGTCGCCCGCAGCTGGTCTCGAAGGCCGTTGCCGGTCACTACGCCAAGGCCAACGTCGCCCCCGGTCAGGCGCTGCTCGAGTTCCGCCTGCGCGGCAAGGAAACCTCGGATCTGCAGGTGGGCGCCGAGATCAAGGCCGATCACTTCAAGGCCGGCCAGACCGTCGATGTCACGGGCACGACCATCGGCAAGGGCTTCGCGGGCACGATGAAGCGCCACAACTTCGCCGGCCACCACGCCACGCACGGTGTATCGGTCTCGCACCGTACCCCCGGTTCCATCGGCCAGCGCCAGACGCCGGGCCGCGTGTTCCTCGGCAAGCGCATGTCGGGCCACATGGGCGTCCAGCGCCGCACCATCGAGAACCTGAAGGTTGTCGAGGTCGATACCGAACGCAACGTGCTGCTGATCCGCGGTGCCGTGCCGGGTTCGCCGGGTGGCCAGGTCGTCGTGCGTCCGGGCGTGAAGGCCGAGATGCAGAAGCGCCGCAAGTACATCGCGCCGGCCAAGGCTGCGCCGGTGGCGAAGGGCGCTGCTGCCAAGCCGGCTCCGGCGAAAGCTCCGGCCAAGAAGTAAGCAAAGATTCAACCAGGTCGCCAGATCATGAAGCTCAAAGTTGCAGGTGGCAGCGAGTTGCAGGTTTCCGAGGAAACCTTCGGCGCTGCGTTCAACGAAACCCTCGTGCACCAGGTCGTGACCGCGTATCGCAACGCGGGCCGCGCCGGCACGAAGGCCCAGAAGACCCGCGCCGAAGTGCGCGGTGGTGGCAAGAAGCCGTGGAGCCAGAAGGGCACGGGCCAGGCGCGCGCCGGCTCGATCCGCAGCCCGATCTGGGTTGGCGGTGGCCGCGCGTTCGCCGCGAAGCCGCGCAGCTTCGAGCAGAAGGTCAACCGCAAGATGTATCGCGGCGCGCTGCGCTCGATGCTCGGCGAGCTGGTCCGCCAGGATCGCCTGCTCGTCACGCAGACGCTGACGGTCGATGCCCCGAAGACGCAGCAGCTGCTGAAGCAGCTGACCGCGATGTCGCTGAAGAGTGCGGCGCTGTCGAAGCTGCTGATCGTCGTCGAAGCGATCGACGAGAAGCTGTTCCTGGCCGCGCGCAACCTGCCGTTCGTCGACGTGCTGCCGGCCGCTGCGCTGGATCCGCTGTCGCTGGTCCGCCATGACAAGGTGCTGATGACGGTCGGCGCCGTGAAAATGATCGAGGAACGCCTGCAATGAGCGCAGCCACTGCCACCAAGTCCGCCGCTGCCACCGGCAAGCCGTCCGCACATCGCCAGGAATTCCTGATGAACGTGCTGCTCGCGCCGCACGTCACCGAGAAGACGTCGCTGGCGATGCAGAACAGCAACCAGTACACGTTCCGCGTCCGTCGTGACGCGAACAAGGTCGACATCCGCGCCGCCGTGGAACTGATGTTCCCCGTCAAGGTGGCGTCGATCCAGATCGTCAACGAGCCCGGCAAGACGCGTCGCTTCGGCAAGACGCCCGGCCGCACGCAGGACTGGAAGAAGGCGTATGTGCGCCTCGCTCCCGGCCAGACCATCGACTACGAGGCGCGTCCGTCGGGCGCCTGAGCCCGCAGGACCACTGAGCAAGAAATATGGCACTCATCAAGATGAAGCCGACCTCGCCTGGCGCGAGGTTCGTGATCAAGGTCAGCAAGGCCCACCTGTGGAAGGGCGGCCCGCTCGCGTCGCTGACCTCGAACCAGGCCAAGCACAGCGGACGCAACAACGTCGGCCGCATCACCACGCGCCACAAGGGCGGCGGGTCGCGGCAGAAGTACCGCCTGATCGATTTCCGTCGCGACAAGGACGGCATCAAGGGCGTGGTCGAGCGCGTCGAGTACGATCCGAACCGCACCGCGCACATCGCGCTGGTGAAGTACACGGACGGCGAGCGCCGTTACATCATCGCGCCGAAGGGCCTGAAGTCCGGCGATGAAGTGCGCTCAGGCGCCGATTCGCCGATCAAGGCCGGCAACGCGATGCAGTTCCGCCACATGCCGGTCGGTTCGACCGTGCACAACGTCGAACTGAAGCCGGGCAAGGGCGGACAGCTCGCGCGCAGCGCCGGCAGCTCCGTGCAGTTCACGGCTCGCGAAGGCATCTACGCGTACATCCGTCTGAAGTCCGGTGAGACCCGCAAGGTTCACGTCGACTGCCGCGCCACGATCGGCGAGGTCAGCAACGACGAGCACAACCTGCGCGTCTACGGCAAAGCTGGCGCCAAGCGCTGGATCGGGATCCGCCCGACGGTGCGTGGTGTCGCGATGAACCCGGTCGATCACCCGCACGGCGGTGGTGAGGGCAAGCCCAGCCAGGGCAACCCGCATCCCGTGTCGCCGTGGGGCTGGCACACCAAGGGCAAGAAGACCCGCACCAACAAGCGCACGAGCAACATGATCGTGCAGCGCCGTCAGAACAAGATTCGCTGACGCAAGCTAGAAGATTCAGGAGCTGAAAAGTGCCTCGTTCGCTCAAGAAAGGTCCGTTCGTCGATCTGCACCTCGCCAAGAAGGTGCAGACCGCCACTGGCAAGAATGACCGCCGCCCGATCAAGACCTGGTCGCGCCGCTCGATGGTCACGCCCGAAATGGTGGGCCTCACCATGGCCGTCCACAACGGTCGTCAGCACGTGCCCGTGCTGATCACCGAGAACATGGTCGGCCACAAGCTGGGCGAGTTCGCGCCGACGCGCACCTTCAAATCACATTCCGGCGACAAGAAAGTCGCCGCTGCGAGCTGAAGCCATGGAAGTCACCGCCAAACTGAAATACGCGCGCATCTCGCCGCAGAAGTGTCGCCTGGTAGCGGACGTCGTCCGCGGCCAGCCGGTCGGCAGCGCCCTCGCCACGCTGAAGTTCATGCCCAAGAAGGGCGCGGAGCTCGTGTACAAGGTCGTGTATTCCGCCGCTGCGAACGCCGAGAACAACAACGGCGCGGACATCGACGAACTCAAAGTGCATCGCATCTTCGTGGATGCGGCGCCTGTGCTGAAGCGCTTCGGCGCCCGCGCCAAGGGTCGCGGCGCGCGCATCATCAAGCGCAACAGCCACATCACCGTCGTCGTCAGCGACGGCCGCAAGGACTGAGGATCAGCGCATGGGTCAGAAAGTAAATCCGATCGGCATCCGCCTCGGCATCACGCGCGAGTGGACGTCGAAGTGGTACGCCGGCAAGCGGCAGTTCCCGCTCAACGTGCACACGGACTTCCGCGTTCGCGAGTTCCTGCGCAAGCGCCTCGCCGAGGCTTCGGTCTCGCGCATCCTGATCGAGCGTGCGGCCAACAAGGTCAACATCACGATCCAGACCGCGCGTCCGGGCATCGTGATCGGCAAGAAGGGCGAGGACATCGACAAGCTGCGCGCTGAAGTCGCCAAGCTGCTCGGCAAGCCGATGCTCGACGTCCGCGTCAACATCGCCGAGATCCGCAAGCCGGAACTCGACGCTCAGCTCGTTGCCGACGGCATCGCTCAGCAGATCGAGAAGCGCGTGATGTTCCGTCGCGCGATGAAGCGTTCGGTGATGAGCACGATGCGCAGCGGCGCGCTCGGCGTGAAGGTGCGCCTGTCCGGCCGCCTGAACGGTTCCGAGATCGCACGCACGGAGTGGTCGCGCGAGGGCCGCGTGCCCCTGCACACCTTCCGCGCCGACATCGACTACGGCCTGGCCGAAGCGCGCACGACCTACGGGATCATTGGCGTGAAGGTCTGGATCTTCAAGGGCGAAGTGTTCGACACGGACGAAGTGTCGCGCGCCGATGCGCCGGCTGAAGCTGCTGCGGTGGAAGCCGCTGCGCCGGTCGCGGGTTGAGGAACTACCAAGATGATGCAGCCCAAGCGAACCAAGTACCGCAAGCAGTTCAAAGGCCAGAACGCTGGCCTCGCGCTGCGCGGCAATTCCGTGGCTTTCGGCGAGTACGGCCTCAAGGCCACGAGCCGTACGCGCATGACCGCGCGTGAGATCGAAGCCGCCCGTCGTGCCATTTCGCGCTCGGTGAAGCGCGGTGGACAGCTGTTCGTGCGCGTCTTCACCGACGTGCCAATCACCAAGAAGCCGCTCGAAGTGCGAATGGGCAGCGGCAAGGGCAACGTCGAGTACTGGGTCGCGAAGGTCAAGCCGGGCAAGGTTCTGTTCGAGCTCGACGGCGTGGACGAGAAGACCGCTCGCGAGGCGTTCCGCCTCGGCGGCGCGAAGCTCTCGGTCTCCACGTCATTCGTCAAGCGTCAGGCTCGCTGAGTCGAGGACATCAAGAGATGAACGCCAAGGATTTACGCAGCAAGTCTCCCGCCGAACTCGGCGAGGAACTGCTCAAGCTCCGCAAGGAGCAGTTCGCGCTGCGCATGCAGCGCGCCACGGGACAGGGCGCCAAGCCCAGCGAGTTCGGCCGCGTGCGCAAGACCATCGCGCGGCTCAAGACGGTGATGCGCGAGAAGCTCGCGTCCGAAGGTAGCAAGTCATGAGCGAAACCCAGGCCTCTTCCAAGACCGAAGCGTCGGGCGAAGCCCGTCTGCGCACCCTCACGGGCCGCGTCGTCAGCAACAAGATGCAGAAGACGATCGCCGTCGAGATCGAGCGTCTGGTCAAGCATCCGCGTTACGGCAAGTACATCCGCCGCACGACGAAGCTGCTGGCCCACGACGAATCGAACGAAGCGAAGATCGGCGACACCGTGACGATCACGGAAGGCCGACCGCTGTCGCGCAACAAGTGCTGGCGCCTGGTGGCCGTGGTCACGCGCGCGGCGGCTCAGTAAGCCCGTCGCACTGAACGTAGCGCGCTACAAGCAAGAATATCGAGGCTCAAGATGATCCAGTTGCAGACAATGCTCAATGCCGCTGACAACAGCGGCGCCAAGATGCTGATGTGCATCAAGGTGCTCGGTGGCACGCGCCGTCGCTATGCGACGGTCGGCGACGTCATCAAGGTCAGCATCCAGGACGCGATTCCGCGCGGCAAGGTCAAGAAGGGCGAGGTCTATGACGCCGTGGTCGTGCGCACGCGCCGCGGTGTTCGCCGCCCCGACGGTTCACTGATCAAGTTCGATGGCAATGCGGCCGTGCTGCTGACCAACAAGCTCGAGCCGATCGGCACGCGCATCTTCGGACCCGTGACGCGCGAGCTGCGCAACGTGCAGTTCATGAAGATCATTTCGTTGGCCCCGGAAGTGCTGTGAAGTTATGAAGAAGCTCCGTAAAGGCGACAACGTCGTCGTGATCTCGGGCCGCGACAAGGGTCGCAAGGGTGCCGTGATCCGTGTGTTCCCCGATGGCAAGCTGCTCGTCGAGGGCATCAATCGGGTCAAGCGCCACACGAAGGCCAACCCGCAGCGAAACATCGGTGGCGGGATCGTCGAAAAGGAAGCGCCGCTGCCGGCGTCGAAGGTCGCGCTGTTCAACCCGGCTTCGCAGAAAGGCGAGCGCACGGGCATCAAGCGGCTGACCGATGGCAAGCGTGTCCGCTATTTCAAGTCCAATGGAGAGATGGTCGACGCGTAAGCGTCGCCCTCTGACAGGTGAGCCAGCATGGCAAGACTCAAACAGCATTACCGTGAAAACGTCGTGCCGAAGCTCATGAAGGAGCTCGGTATCGTCAACGTCATGGAAGTGCCCAAGATCACCAAGATCACGGTGAACATGGGCGTCGGCGAAGCCGTTGCGGACAAGAAGATCGTGGAAGCTGCGGCGGCGGATCTGACCAAGATCACCGGCCAGAAGCCGAAGCTCTGCTCGTCGCGCAAGTCGATCGCGTCGTTCAAGCTGCGCGAAGGCCTGCCGATCGGCTGCAAGGTCACGCTGCGCGGCGAGCGCATGTACGAATTCCTCGATCGCCTGATCAGCATTGCGATGCCGCGCATCCGTGACTTCCGTGGCGTCTCGCCGCGTTCGTTCGACGGCAGCGGCAACTACAACATGGGCGTCAAGGAACAGATCATTTTCCCCGAGATCCAGTACGACCAGATCGACCAGCTCCGGGGCATGGACATCACGATCACCACCACGGCGAAGGACGACAAGGCCGGCCGAGCTCTGCTCGATGCCTTTTCGTTCCCGTTCCGCAAGTAAAGCAGGACCAAAGAGATGGCCAAGACGAACATGGTTGAGCGCGAGAAGCGCCGCGCCAAGATCGTGAAGAAGTACGCGGGCAAGCGCGCTGAGCTCAAGGAGCTCATTCGCAGCCCGAAAACCGGAGCGGACGAACGCGCCGCGGCACAGGTTGCGCTGCAGAAGCTGCCGCGCGACGCGAGTCCGTCTCGCGGCCGCAAGCGCTGCTCGATCACCGGTCGGCCGCGCGGCGTGTACCGCAAATTCGGACTGGCGCGGGTCAAGATCCGCGAAACAGTCAATCGTGGCGAGCTGCCTGGCGTCTCGAAGGCGAGCTGGTAAGGAAGCAACGCAATGAGCATGACCGATCCCATTGCCGATCTGCTGACGCGGATCCGAAACGCCCAGACGGCCCGCAAGCCCGAGGTGAACGTCGGAGCCTCACGCATCAAGCAGGCTGTCGTGAAAGTCCTCAAGGACGAGGGTTACATCGGCGACTATCGCCTCGCCAGTGATGGCGGCAAGTCGACGCTGACCATCGAACTGAAGTACTACGAAGGCCGTCCCGTCATCGACCGTCTCGAGCGCGTGTCGCGCCCTGGCCTGCGGATCTACCGCGGCAAGGACGAACTGCCCAAGGTGCTCGGTGGCCTGGGTACGGTGATCGTCTCCACGCCGAAGGGCGTGATGACGGACAAGCAGGCGCGCGAAATTGGCCAGGGCGGCGAAGTCCTGTGCATCGTGGCCTAAGTTGACTTTGAAGAAGGCGCAGTCATGAGTCGCGTAGCAAAGAATCCAGTCGCCGTGCCGGCGGGCGTGACCGTCACGCTGGCCGACGGCTCGGTGACCCTCAAGGGCGCCAAGGGCACGCTGAGCGTGCCGCTGAATGGTGGCGTGCAGGTGGTGCAGGACGGCAAGCAGCTGACGCTGAAGTTCGATGCCAGCAACCGCATCCAGGCCGGGTCGGCTCGTGCCCACCTCGCCAACGTGATCGAGGGCGTGACCAAGGGCTACGAGCGAAAGCTCGAGCTGGTGGGCGTCGGCTTCCGTGCGGCGATGCAGGGCAAGGTGCTGAACCTGACGCTCGGCTTCTCCCACCCGGTGAATTACGAGGTGCCGGAAGGCATCACGATCGAGTCCCCGACACAGACGGAAGTCGTGATCAAGGGCGTCGACAAGCAGAAGGTCGGCCAGGTGGCCGCAGAGATTCGCGGCATCCGGCCGCCCGAGCCTTACAAGGGCAAGGGCGTGCGCTATGCCGGCGAGAAGATCGTGTTGAAGGAAGGCAAGAAGAAGTAATCGCGGCTCGCGCGCTCCGATGGCTCAGACCGGGCCAGAGCGTGTGTGCGGTTACTCAACGAGGTTCGAGACATGCAGATCACCAAGAAGCAGCGGCGCCAGCGCCGCACCATCAAGGCAAGGGCCAAGATTCGCGAGCTCGGCGTCGCGCGCCTGACCGTGCATCGCACGCCGTCGCACATCTATGCGCAGGT
The DNA here is from genome assembly GCA_965279665.1 of Steroidobacteraceae bacterium. GTDB lineage: Bacteria > Pseudomonadota > Gammaproteobacteria > Steroidobacterales > Steroidobacteraceae > UBA964. Next base: position 3,381,441 of record OZ257256.1, on the reverse strand, counting down.
GTTCGATTCGACCGGCGGATCCGTGCTCGCCTCGGCTTCGACGGTGCAGGAAGCGGTTGCCAAGGACCTCAAGGGCACGGGCAACATCGAAGCCGCCAAGGCCGTCGGTCGCGCCATCGCGGAACGCGCCAAGGCTGCGGGCGTCGAACGCGTGGCGTTCGATCGCGCCGGTTTCATGTATCACGGTCGCATCAAGGCGCTGGCCGAAGCCGCGCGTGAAGCTGGACTCGAGTTTTAAAGGACAGACGACATGGCACGACCCGAGAAAAACCAGTCCGGCGACGACTTCATCGAGAAGCTCGTGGCGGTCAACCGCACGGCGAAAGTCGTCAAGGGCGGCAAGCAGTTCGGCTTCACGGCGCTGACGGTGGTCGGCGACGGTGCCGGCAAAGTCGGCATCGGTTTCGGCAAGGCGCGTGAAGTGCCGGTCGCGATCTCCAAGGCGATGGCGTCGGCCCGCAAGAACATGGCGAACGTCGCGCTGCGCAACGACACGCTGCACTACGCGGTCAATGGCCTGCACGGTGCGACGAACGTGTTCATGAAGCCGGCCTCCGAAGGTACGGGCGTCATCGCCGGTGGCGCGATGCGCGCAGTGCTGGAGTGCGCCGGTGTCCGCAACGTGCTGGCGAAGAGCTACGGCTCGCGCAATCCCATCAACGTCGTTCGCGCGACGATGAACGCGCTGACGTCGGTGCAGTCGCCGGAAATGATCGCGGCGAAGCGTGGCAAGTCGGTCGCCGAGATCGTCGGTTAAGAGACATCGGGCTAGGACAATCACGATGACGAAAGCAAATTCGGGCCAGCTGCAGGTCACCCTGCACAAGAGCATCTTCGGCCAGCTCGCCAACATCGCGTCGTCGGTGCGCGGACTCGGGCTGCGCAAGCGGCATCAGACGGTCACGGTCGCGGACACGCCGGAGAATCGCGGCCTGATTCGCGCGGCGCGCCATCTGGTCAGCGTCAAGCCATCTGGCGTCAAGGAAGGCTAGGAGTTTTGATATGCGTCTGAATACTCTCAAGCCGGCCAGCGGCTCCAAGCGCAACCGGCTTCGCGTCGGTCGCGGCGCCTCGGCGGGCCAGGGCAAGACCAGCGGTCGCGGCGTCAAGGGCCAGCGCGCGCGCAAGGGCGGCTATCACAAGGTCGGCTTCGAAGGCGGCCAGATGCCGCTGCAGCGTCGCATGCCGAAGGTCGGCTTCCGTTCGGCCATCAAGGCGCTGCGCGCCGAAGTGCGTCTGGACGAACTCGCCAAGGTGAAGACGGACGTGATCGATCTCGCCGCGCTGAAGGCGGCCAATGTCGTTGCGCTCGGCGCCGAGCAGGCGAAGGTCGTGCTGTCGGGCGAGATCAAGCGCGCGGTGACGCTGAAGGGCGTCGCGGCGACCAAGGGTGCCAAGGCTGCGATCGAAGCGGCTGGCGGCAAGGTCGAAGCCGCGGAAACGAAGTCGACGGCAACCAAGTCGAAAGCAAGCAAGTCGAAGTAACGAGGCACAGCAGAATCGTGGCCAACACCATCGGAAATCCGGCAGCAACGCTCGCGGAAGCCACGCGCTTCGCGGAAGTGCGTCAGCGCCTGTTCTTCCTGATCGGTGCGCTGATCGTCTATCGCATCGGCACCTATATCCCCGTTCCGGGCATCAACCCGGAAGCGGTCGCGAAGTTCTTCCAGGACCAGCAGAGCACGATCCTCGGCATCGTCAACATGTTCGGCGGCGGTGCGCTCGAGCGTCTGTCCATCTTTGCGATGGGCGTGATGCCGTATATCTCCGCCTCGATCATCGTGCAGATGATGTCGATGGTGTATCCGCCCTGGGAGGAGTACCGCAAGGAAGGCGAATCGGGCAAGCGCAAGCTGACCCAGATCACGCGCTACATCACGGTTGCCCTCGGCATCTTCCAGTCGCTCGGCGCCGCGGTCGCGCTGCAGAACGGCGGCATGGTCAACGGCGCCGGCTGGCAGTTCCTGTTCACCGCGACGATCACGATGACGACCGGCACGATGTTCCTGATGTGGCTCGGTGAGCAGGTCACGGAACGTGGCGTCGGCAACGGCATCTCGATGATCATCCTCGCGGGCATCATCTCGGGCCTGCCGTCGGCGATCGCGCGCACGGTCGAGGGTGTGAACACCGGCGAGATGTCCGGCCCGTTCGCGCTGCTGCTGATCGTGCTGGTGCTCGGCGTGACGGCGTTCTGCGTCTACGTGGAGCGCGCGCAGCGCCGCATCACCGTGAACTACGCGAAGCGCCAGGTCGGCCGCCGCATGATGCAGGGCCAGACCACGCACCTGCCGTTCAAGCTGAACATGGCTGGCGTGATCCCGCCGATCTTCGCGTCGAGCCTGCTGCTGTTCCCGGCGACGATCGCGCAGTTCTTCGGCACGGGTGAAGGCAAGCTGGCCGAGTTCCTGCAGAACATGGCGGCGGCGCTCGGCTACGGTCAGCCGCTGCACCTCGTGCTGTATACGGTGCTGATCCTGTTCTTCTGCTTCTTCTACACCGCGCTGGTGTTCAACTCGCGCGACACGGCGGAGAACCTGAAGAAGTCCGGCGCGTTCATTCCGGGTATCCGCCCGGGTCAGCAGACCGGCGAGTACATCGACAAAGTGCTGACGCGGCTGACGCTGTGGGGCGCGCTGTACGTCGCGGGCGTCTGCCTGATTCCCGAGATCATGGTTTCCCAGGGTGGCGTGCCCTTCGTGTTCGGCGGCACCTCGCTGCTGATCGTCGTCGTGGTCGCGATGGATTTCATGTCGCAGCTGCAGGCGCACATGATGTCGCATCAGTATCCGGGATTGCTGAAGAAGGCGAATTTGCTGGGCTACGGGCGCGGCGGCGCCCCCCAGGGTTGAACGGGCGAGAGTCCCGAACGATTCAGATGGTCATCAATTTTCAAGTCAGGGCTTTGGTATGAAGGTACGTCCGTCGGTCAAGAAGATCTGCAAGAACTGCAAGATCGTACGTCGTCGCCGCGTGGTGTACGTGATCTGCACGGACCCGCGACACAAGCAGCGTCAGGGCTGAGGTAGGAAAGAATATGGCACGTATTGCCGGCATCAACATCCCGATGAACAAGCATGTCGTCATCGGTCTGACCCACATCTACGGCGTGGGTCGTTCGCGTGCGCGCGACGTCTGCGCGGCGGCGGGCGTCGACCCGACCACGAAGGTGAAGGACCTGACCGAAGCCGAAGTCGGAGCACTGCGTTCGCAGATCGCCAAGTCGCTGGTCGAAGGCGACCTGCGCCGCGAGGTCTCGATGAACATCAAGCGCCTGATGGACCTCGGCACGCAGCGCGGTCTGCGGCATCGCAAGGGTCTGCCGGTTCGCGGCCAGCGTACGCGCACCAACGCGCGCACGCGCAAGGGTCCGCGCAAGCAGGCGGTCAAGCTGGGCGCCCCCCCGGGCAAGTAAGAGTCCGGTCAAGTAAAGACGAGAGCAAGCGAATATGGCAGAGCAGAAGCAAGCACAGACCGGTGGCGCCAAGAAGCCGAAGAAGGTTCGCAAGAACGTTCTCGACGGTATCGCGCACATCCATGCGTCGTTCAACAACACGGTGATCACGATCACCGACCGCCAGGGCAATACGCTGTCCTGGGCGACTTCGGGTGGCTGCGGTTTCCGCGGCTCGCGCAAGTCCACGCCGTTCGCGGCGCAGGTCGCGGCCGAGAAGGCCGGTGTCGCGGCGCAGGAGCACGGCGTGCGCAACGTCGAGGTTCGGGTGGCAGGCCCGGGACCTGGCCGCGAGTCCGCGGTTCGTGCCCTCAATTCCTGCGGCCTGAAGATCACGAGCATCGCGGACGTGACGCCGATCCCGCACAACGGCTGCCGCCCGCCGAAGAAGCGTCGCGTCTGAAGACGCCACGCCAGCATATCTAGACAGGACATCGACTTATGGCGCGATATATCGGACCCAAGTGCAAGCTCGCTCGTCGCGAAGGCACGGATCTGTTTCTCAAGAGCGGCGTCAAGCCGCTGGAAAGCAAGTGCAAGTTCCAGGTGCCGCCGGGTGGCATCAAGGGTGAGCGCAAGACGCGCCTGTCCGACTACGGCCTGCAGCTGCGCGAGAAGCAGAAGCTGCGCCGCATGTACGGCGTGCTCGAGCGTCAGTTCAGCAACTACTACACCGAAGCTGCGCGCCGTGCCGGCGCCACCGGTGAGAACCTGCTGAAGCTGCTCGAGTGCCGGCTGGACAACGTCGTGTACCGCATGGGCTTCGCCTCGACGCGCTCTGAGGCTCGCCAGCTGGTGAGCCACAAGGGCATCCAGGTGAACGGCGACGTGGTCACGATCCCGTCGTACCAGGTCAAGCCGGGTGACGTGGTGCAGGTGCGCGAGAAGTCGCGCAAGCAGCTGCGCATCACGAACGCGATGCAGATCGCTTCCCAGGTCGGCCTGCCGGAATGGGTGCAGGTCACCGAATCGGAAATGAAAGGGGTTTTCAAGCAGGTACCGGCGCGGGATGAAATCCTGCCGGATATCAACGAAAACCTCGTCGTCGAGTTGTACTCGAAGTAATTCCCCGACCGAAGGTCGAGGCTGGAGTGGCAATGCAAGGATCGGTCAGCGAATTTCTCAAGCCCCGCGTGGTGAAGGTGACGCCCGTGGCGCCGCGTCAGGCACGCGTCGTCATCGAGCCCTTCGAGCGTGGTTTTGGTCATACTCTCGGCAACGCGCTGCGGCGCGTGCTGCTGTCGTCCATGCCCGGTGCGGCGATCACCGAGGTGGAGATCGACGGCGTGCTGCACGAGTACACGAGCATCGAAGGCGTCCAGGAGGACGTGGTGGACATCCTGCTGAATCTGAAGCAGGTCGCCATCCGCATGCACTCGCGTGATTCGTCGGAACTGCGCCTGTCGAAGAAGGGCCCGGGCCCGGTCACGGCCGGCGACATTCAGACGGATCACGACGTCGAAGTCGTGAACCCGGAGCTGGTCATCGCGAACCTGACGAAGGCCGGTGAACTGAACATGGTGCTGCGCGTCGAGCGCGGCCGCGGCTATCGCCCGGCCACGCAGCGCCTGGCGTTCGAGGAGCAGACCCGGCCGATCGGCCGCCTGCAGCTCGACGCCTCGTTCAGCCCGATCCGTCGCGTCACTTATTCGGTCGATGCCGCGCGCGTCGAGCAGCGTACGGACCTCGACAAGCTGATCATCGACATCGAAACGAACGGCACGCTGGATGCCGAGGAAGCGATCCGCCGCGCGGGCAGCATCCTCAAGGACCAGCTGTCGGTGTTCGTGGACCTGCAGGGCGAGGAAGAGTCCTCGGCCAAGGTCTCCGAGATGCAGTTCGATCCGATCCTGCTGCGTCCGGTCGACGAGCTCGAGCTGACGGTTCGCAGCGCGAACTGCCTCAAGGCCGAGAACATCCATTACATCGGCGATCTCGTGCAGCGCACGGAAGTCGAACTGCTGCGCACCCCGAATCTCGGCAAGAAGTCGCTGACCGAGATCAAGGAAGTGCTGCAGAGCCACGGGCTCATGCTCGGTATGCGTCTGGACGGCTGGCCGCCTGCGGGCCTTCGTCATGACGACGACCGCAGCCTGATGTAACCGGCCGCCATCACTTACTGGCAGCGAACATTTAATTAAGGCTTAGATCATGCGTCACAGACATTCAGGGCGACAGTTGTCGCGAAATGCGCCGCACCGGCACGCGATGCTGCGCAACATGAGCGTTTCGCTGCTGCGGCACGAGACCATTCGCACGACCCTGCCGAAGGCGAAGGAACTGCGTCGGGTCGTCGAGCCGCTGATCACGCTGGCGAAGACGGATACGGAATCACGTCGTCGCCTGGCGTTCGCTCGGCTGCGCGATACGGCGGTCGTCGCCAAGCTGTTCGCGGATCTCGGTCCGCGCTTCAAGGCCCGTGCGGGCGGCTACACGCGCATCCTGCGCATGATGCCGCGCGCGGGTGATTCCGCGCCGATGGCGCTGATGCAGCTCGTCGACAAGGCGGCTGCCGTGACCGCGGAAGCCGCGCCGGAGGAGACGAAGGGCAAGGCTGCGAAGGCGAAGAAGGCCAAGCCTGCCGCCGATGCAGCGGACGCCAAGCCGAAGCGCGCGCCGCGCAAGAAGGCCGCTGCGGCCTGATCTGCTGCGGGGTGCCTGTGCCGCTGCGAGCGGTGCACGGGATTCATCCTCCGTTCAGATTCGCTCGATCAGAATGCCGGCCCCTCACGGGGTCGGCATTTTCTTTTCAGGCGTGGCGCGGCGTGCAAACGTTTGCTCCAAACCCTGATCTGACATAGCCTGCCCCTCGCGACGGTTGGGGCCGTCGATCACAACAACATCAGGGATACAGCAATGAGCATCGGTTCGGAATTCAAGGAATTTGCCATGAAGGGCAACGTCGTCGATCTCGCCGTCGGCGTGATCATCGGCGGCGCGTTCGGCAAGATCGTCTCGTCCTTCGTCGGCGACGTGATCATGCCGCCGCTCGGCAAGGCCATCGGCGGCGTCAACTTCACGGATCTCGGCACCAGCCTCGGGCTCGCGCCGGACGGCAAGACGGAGATCGTGCTGAAGTGGGGCGCGTTCCTGCAGACGATGTTCGACTTCCTGATCATCGCGATCGTGCTGTTCATGGCGATCAAGGCGCTGAACAGCCTGAAGAAGCCGGCCCCGGGCGCTCCGCCGCCGCCGCCGCCGGCCAGCGAAGTGCTGCTGACGGAAATCCGCGACCTGCTGAAGAGCAAGTAAGGTCAGGCGACCTCGCGCGCGGCGCTTCAGCCGCTGCGCGTGAGGTTGTCGCAGCCCTGCGGCGTGACCGCGAGGTTGTCCTCGATGCGGATGCCGCCGAAAGGCGCAAGTGCCTCGACTCGACTCCAGTTGATCTGCCGCCCGAGTCCGTTGTTGCGCGCGCTCGCGAGCAGCGACTCGATGAAGTAAAGGCCCGGTTCCATCGTCACGACGAAGCCTGGCTGCAGCACCCGAGTCAGGCGCAGGAATGGATGCGCCTCGGGCCGCGGGATCTCGCCACCCTCCGGACCGCGCTGCCGGCCGCCGACGTCATGCACCTGCAGGCCGAGCAGATGACCGATGCCGTGCGGGAAGAACACGCTGACCGCGCCCGAATCGACGGCCTCGTCGACGCTCGAGCGCAGCACCTCTGCGTCGCACAGCAACGCACCGATGCGCCGATAGGCCTGTCGCTGGATTTCCGCCCAGTCGACCCCGGCACGCACTTCCGCGCACAGCCCCTGCTGCAATCCGTCCATCGCCTGCACCAGCGCGTCGAAATCCGCATCGTCGAAGGCGTACGTGCGGGTGATGTCGCTCGCGTAGCCAGCGAAGGCCGCGCCGGCATCGATCAGCAGCGAGCGGTGCTGCGACGGTGCCTGTGTCTCCAGCATCTGGTAGTGCAGCACAGAGCCGTGTTCGTTCAGGGCAATGATCGGGTTGTACGGCAGGTCCTGTTCGCGCTGCGCACAGGCAGCGAGGAAGGCCAGTTCGATTTCGAATTCGCTGGCGCGGGCGCGAAACGCGGTCGCGGCAGCGGCGTGACCGCGCACGCCGATCCGGTTGGCCTCGCGCAGGCATTCGATCTCGTAGGCGCTCTTGGCTGCGCGGTCGAAGTCCAGTCGGGCGACAAGATGTTCCGGATTGATGGCAGTGAAGCCGAAGCCGTGCAGTTCCGGGAAGCCGTCGCCGATGAAGGCGCTGCGGCCGAGGTCGGGTCCGAGCGCGGCGCGTGCCGCCGCCGGGGAACCCACGATCTCGATGTCGAACTGGTCGGTCCAGTACCCCGAGGGCGGCGCAGGGGGCTTATGCCAGTAGTCATCCGGTGAGAAGAACGCCAGCTTCGGTCGACGGCCCGGCGTATAGGCCAGCAGGCAGTCCGGGGCGTCCGTCAGCGGCACCCAGGCCTTGAACGGCGGGTGGACGCGATAGGCGTAGTGCTGGTCGTCCAGGAAGGCGTCCGGGGGGCGGCCGGAATGCAGTACCAGCGCATCGAAGCCGCAGGCGGCCAGGGCCTTGCCGGCGCGAGCCTGAAGGGCCTGCAGATGGGCGGGAAAGAGCGCGGCGAGGGCGTGTGTCAAGGGGTGCCTCCGGGTGGCAGAACGGTATTCTAGGCTCGCCGCTGCGGCGTTGCCGCCTCCTGTGTTGCGTGGGCGCACCGGCTATCGCGACCGAAAGCGTCGCAATCTCCCGACGATCGCACGTGAAGCAATTCACAAATGGCCAAAAGGCCACTACAATTCCGCCGCGATTCACGTCGCCAGACAAACTAGCTAGGTTGTTTGATTCCACTCACTTGCATCTCTTTTTGGGGTAATCATCAAATGAAGACGAAGCTTGCTCTTGCTGCCGCCGTTGCGGCGCTCGCGCTGACGGCCTGCGCCAAGCAGGAAGCCGCTGCTCCAGCCGCCGCCGAGGCCGCTGCTGAAGCCGCTGCTCCGGCCATGGACGCTGCTGCTGACGCCGCTGCCACCGCTGGCGAAGCCGCCACGGACGCTGCCGCTGCCGCTGGCGACGCCGCCGCTGCTGCCGGTGACGCTGCTGCTGCCGCTGGCGATGCCGCCGCCGGTGCGATGGACGCTGCTGCTGCCGCGGCTGCTCCGGCTGCTGAGCCCGCCAAGTAACCTGACGGTTACTGACGAGCTTTAGGCTCAAGACAGGGCCCGGGCAGGATGGCGTCGCCACCTGCCCGGGTTTTGTTTTTTTGGAAGACGGAAATGGACCTTTCGCCAACGCTGAAGAGTGAGCCGTAGTGACCGTCAGTGTTCGTGATGCGCGCCGCACACCGGCGGACCGCCGCTGGATCGAGAGCGTCTATCGCGAATACCTCGACGATCTCGCGCCGTTGAATACCGGTCTGTTTCCGGTGCTCGCGGAAATCGGCCACTCCGAACCGGATCAGCTCACGCGCTGGTACGCGGACACGTCCGCGTTTCCGCTGCTGATCCTGCAGGGCGACAAGCCGGCGGGGTTCGCGATGGTGGCGCGCCGCGGCTCGCGGCCGGGGCAGTCGCCGGTGGACTACCGGATGGCGGAGTTCTTCATCAGTCGCGCGGTGCGACGCCTCGGGGTGGGCGCGAGCGCCGTCAGGATCGTGCTCGACCGGTTCGCCGGCCGCTGGGAAGTCGTCGAGTACCTGCGCAATCCCGGTGCGGTCAGTTTCTGGCGGCGTACGCTGCGGGCCTACACGCAGGGCAAGTATGTGGAACGAATCGACAATGGCGAGGTCCGACACACCTTCGTGTCGGGTCCGTCGCGGACCGCCAGCCAGTGACGCTGCCGGCTCCTGCAGCAGGGAAGGTTCATCAGATGTTGAAACATTATTCCAGCGTTCTCGTGGCCGCCGTTCTGGGAGCGATGCTGGCGGGCTGCTCGAGCAAGGCCGATGCGCCTCCCAATGTCGAAGCGCCGCTGGTCACCGTGCTCGTGCCGGGACGCAGCGAAGTCACGACGACGGTCAGCTTCACGGGCACGATCAACGCGCGCGACGAAACGGCCATCGGCGTGGAGGGCGAGGGCGCGCGGGTTGCCGCGGTGCTCGTCGAGGCCGGCGATCGCGTGCGCCGCGGTCAGTTGCTGGCACGGCTCGACAATTCGGTGGCGCTGCCGCAGCTGAACAGCCTTGAGGCCGCGCTCGAGGAAGCGCGGGCGTCGGCGGATCTGTCGCGGGCCGAATTTCGGCGAGCGGAGGGAGTCGCGTCGTCGGGCGCTTTGTCGGCGCAGGAAATCGAGCGGCGCCGGTCGGCGGCCGTCAGTGCAGACGCCAAGGTCAAGGCGGCCGCGGCGCAACTGGCCGAGTCGCGCGCGCGACTCGCGCGCAACGAGATCCGTGCGCCATCCGACGGCATCATCCTGACGCGCAATGCCGAGGTCGGTCAGCTCGCCGCGCCGGGGTCCGAGCCGCTGTTCCGCCTCGGCCGCGGTGGTGCGATCGAAATGCGCGGCCGCGTCGCCGAGCAGGATCTGCCGGCGCTGGCGCCGGGCCAGTCTGCCACGGTGCGAATCAGCGGCACGGATCGCAGCTTCGCCGGCACCGTGCGGCTGATCGGTGCGATCATCGACCCGACCTCGCGACTCGGCAGCGTGCGTATCGACCTCAAGCCCGATCCCGCGCTGCGGCCGGGTGCGTTCGCCCGCGCGGAAGTCTCGATCAGCACGGACAGCAGGCCGGTGCTGCCGCAGACGGCGCTGCTCGCCGATGAGCGCGGCAGCTACGTGCTGGTCGTCGGCGCGCAGGACAAGGTCGAGCGGCGCGAAGTGCGCGTCGCCGGCACGCGCAACGAGGGCGTCGTGGTCGCGTCCGGGCTCGAAGGTACGGAGCGCGTGGTCACGACGGCGGGCGCGTTCCTGCGCGTCGGTGAAACCGTGAGGACCATCGAACCCGGTGCCGTCGAGGCGAGGCGCAAGTCATGAGGAACATGTCGGCCTGGGCGATCCGCAATCCACTGATGCCAGTGGTGCTGTTCGTCGTGCTGACGTTCATGGGCATCGTGTCGTTCATCCGGTTGCCGATCAATCTCGATCCGGATGTCACGTTCCCGCTCGTCTCCGTGATCGTTTCGCAGCCGGGCGCGGCGCCGACCGAGATCGAAACCCAGATCACGCAGAAGATCGAAGGCGCCGTCGCGGGCGTCGGCAGCGTCAAGCGGCTGACGTCGCGCGCGATCGAAGGCCAGTCGCTGACCAACATCGAGTTCCAGATCGGCACGCCGGTGGACCGCGCCGTCAGCGACATCCGCGATGCGGTCTCCAAGGTGCGCAGCGAACTGCCGGACGGCGTGGAAGAGCCGCAGGTCCAGCGCATGAATGTGTCCGGCGGCGCGATCGCGTACTACGCCGTCGCCAGCACCGCGATGACGCCGGAGCAGCTGAGCTGGTTCGTCGACAACACGATCACCAAGCGCATGCTGGCGCTGCCCGGCGTGGCGCAGGTGGAGCGTGGGGGCGGCGTCGATCGCGAGATCCGCGTCGAACTCGATCCGGCGCGGCTGCAGGCGCTGGGCATCACGGCCTACGAAGTGAATTCACAGATCCGCCAGAGCAATCTCGATTCGCCGGGCGGCCGTGCGCAGATCGCCGGCGGCGAGCAGGCGATCCGGGTGCTCGGCGGCGCGCGTACCACGGCTGAACTCGGTGAGATGCGGATCCGGCTGTCCGGCGGGCGCGTGGTACGGCTCGCGGACATCGCCGAGGTTCATGACGGCGTGGCCGAGGTGCGTTCGCTGAGCCTGTTCAACGGCCGACCGGCGACCACCTTCGGCATCTCGAAGGGCGTCGGTGCCTCCGACGTGACCGTGCACGAACTCGTCAATGCCGAGATCGAGAAGATCCTCGCCGAGCGCAAGGACGTCACGGTCAAGCAGGTGTTCACCACGGTCGAGAACACCCGCCGCGCGTACCGCGCCGCGCTGACGGCGATGATCGAGGGCGCGCTGCTCGCGGTGCTGGTGGTGTGGATCTTCCTGCGCGACTGGCGTTCGACCGCGATCTCCGCGCTGGCGATCCCGCTGTCGGCGATCCCGACGTTCTTCTTCATGCAGTGGATGGGCTTCACGCTCAACAACATCAGCCTGCTGGCGCTGTCGCTGGTGGCCGGCGTGCTGGTCGACGATGCAATCGTCGAGATCGAGAACATCGTGCGCCATATGCGCATGGGCAAGAGCGGCTACCAGGCGGCGCTCGATGCGTCAGACGAGATCGGCCTCGCCGTCGTCGCGACCTCAGCGACGATCATCGCGGTGTTCCTGCCGGTCAGCTTCATGGGCGGCATCGTCGGCCAGTATTTCAAGCAGTTCGGGCTGACGGTTGCCGCCTCGGTGTTCTTCTCGCTGCTGGTCGCGCGCCTGATCACGCCGGTGATCGCGGCGTTCACGCTGAAGCCGCACCAGGAGATCCGCACGGCCGATGGTCCGATGATGGAGCGCTACCTCAAAGCGCTCTCCTGGTCGGTTTCGACGCGAGTCTGGTTGTCTGCGCCGATCAAACGGCCGACGATTTCGTTCGCGAGATTTCGACCGAAGTTCGGTCTGAAGTCCGCGCGTCTCGCGCTCACCGATCGCGGAGCAGTCGTTCTGGGCGGCTTCCTGTTCCTTGCCGCATCGATCTATCTGATGTTGAGTGTGCCAAGCACGGTGGTGCCCGAGCCGGATGTCGGCAGTTCACAAGTCACGATCGAATTGCCCCCGGGCGTCCGTCTGGAGCAGACCGCCGCGGCATCGGCCCAGGCCCGCGAAATCCTGATGAAGCAGCCGGAAGTCACCGACGTGATCGAGTCGATCGGCGCTGCGGATGATGGACAGGTGCGCAGTGCGACGTTGTACGTCTCGCTCGTGCCGCGTGCGGACCGCGAACTCGCGCAGCCGGAATGGGAGCGGAAGATGAAGCCGATGCTGCGCGACATTCCCGACGCGCGCGTCAGTTTCCAGGGCTTCTCGCCGGGCGGCGGCGGTCGGCCGGTCACGCTGTATGTCACCGGCGATGATCCGGTGCGCGTCGAGGCAACGGCCCTGCGTCTCATCGAGGAGATGAAGGGCCTGAAGGAGCTCAGCGAGCCCCGAATCAACGGCGATTACCAACGACCGGAGATCGTCGTCCGGCCGCTGACCGACATCGCCGCCGAACTCGGCGTGTCATCGCTCGCGATCAGCCAGACGGTGCGCATCGCGACGATCGGTGACCTCGCGCAGAACGCACCCAAGTTCTCGCTGTCCGACCGGCAGATCCCAATTCGCGTGAGTCTGGTCGAAAGCACCCGTCGCGAACTCTCGACGATCGAGAACCTGCCGGTGCCGACGGCCGACGGTGGATCGGTTCCGCTGAAGTCGGTCGCCGAGATCACGTTCGGTCTCGGGCCCACCACGGTGAGACGATACAACCAGAGTCGTCGCCTGATGGTGGAGTCCGATCTGGCCGAGAAGGTGGAACTCGGCGAAGCGATGAAGAAGATCGACGCCCTCCCGGTCTCAACCAGTCTGCCTGCCGGCATCCGCATACTCCCGATGGGCGGAGCGGAATTGATGGGCGAGCTGATGCAGTCATTCCTGCTCGCGATGGGCGCCGGCATCCTGATGGTGTTCGCGGTGCTGGTGCTGCTGTTCTCGCGCGTGTTCCAGCCGATCACGATCCTGGCAGCGCTGCCGTTGTCGATCGGCGGCGCGATGCTGGGACTGCTCGCTTTCGGTGAGCCATTCTCGATGCCCGTCGTGATCGGCTTCCTGATGCTGATGGGCATCGTCGGCAAGAACTCGATCCTGCTGGTCGAGTTCGCGATCGAGGAAATGCGCGCCGGGAAGACGCGCGTCGAGGCGTTGCTCGAAGCCGGTCACAAGCGTGCGCGGCCGATCGTCATGACGACGGTGGCGATGGTGGCCGGCATGCTGCCGATCGCGATCGGCCTTGGTGCGGATTCCAGCTTCAATCGGCCGATGGCCATCACCGTGATCGGCGGCCTGATCACGTCGACGGCGCTGACGCTGGTGATCGTGCCGGCCGTGTTCACCTACATCGACGACTTCGAACGCTGGCTCGCGCCGCGCTTCTCGTCGATCGTCACCAGCGACGGCAGCAGGGACGCCGCCGCCTCGTCGAACGTGCCATCGAGCACGAGCTCGGTCGCGGCATCGATGTCCGGCGCGAGCACGCGATCGCAGTCGTAGAACGGCACGCGGCGGCGGATCGCTGCGACGTGCCGTTCCAGTACCTCGGACGAGCGCAGCGGTCGATGGAAGTCGATACCCTGCGCGGCAGCCAGCGTCTCGATCGCGACGATGACAGCGCTGTTGCGCGCCATTTCGTCGAGACGCCGCGCGGCGAACGTCGCCATGCTGACGTGATCCTCCTGGTTCGCGGACGTCGGCAGGCTGTCGACGCTGGCCGGATGCGCCAGCGACTTGTTCTCTGAGGCGAGGGCCGCAGCCGTGACATGCGCAATCATGAAGCCGGAATTCAGGCCGGGCTCGGGCACGAGGAAGGCCGGCAGGCCTGACAGCGACGCATCGATCAGCAGCGCGATGCGGCGCTCGGCCAGCGCACCGATCTCGGCCAGCACCAGCGCTAGCACGTCTGCCGCGAGCGCGACGGGTTCGGCGTGGAAGTTGCCGCCGGACAGCACGGTCCAGCGTCCGCCTTCGTCGAACAGCAGCGGGTTGTCCGTGACGGCATTCGCCTCGATCGCGAGGATGCCGGCCGCATGCCGCAGCTGGTCGAGACAGGCGCCCATCACCTGCGGCTGGCAGCGCAGCGAATAGGGATCCTGCACGCGATTGTCATCCGTCAGGTGCGAGCGGCGGATCTGGCTGCCGGCCAGCAGATCGCGGTAGCGCGCGGCGGTCTCGATCTGGCCGCGCTGACCTCGCACCTCATGGATACGCGCATCGAACGGTGCATCGCTGCCCCGCGCGGCATCGACGGCCAGCGAGCCTGAGACGACGGCGGCCGCGAACACGCGCTCCGCCATGAACAGGCCATGCAGTGCGAGGGCGGTCGAGACCTGTGTGCCATTGATCAGTGCCAGCCCTTCTTTCGCGGCGAGCCGCAGCGGCGCGATGCCGGCGGCCGCCAGCGCTTCGCCCGCCGGGCGTGCGACGCCGGCATGGCGCAGTGCGCCTTCACCGATCAGCGCCAGCGTCAGGTGCGACAGCGGTGCGAGGTCGCCCGAGGCGCCGACCGAGCCTTTGCCCGGCATCACGGGAAGCAGGTCCGCGTTCAGCATCGCGATCAGCGTGTCGATCACGACGGGGCGCACGCCCGAATGGCCGCGCGCGAGGCTCGCGACCTTCATCGCGAGCACCAGTCTCGCGACGCCATCCGCGAGTGCGGGTCCGACGCCGACCGAGTGCGAGCGGATCAGGTTCAGCTGCAGCTGCTGCAGATCCGACGCTGCAATCTGGGTGCTGGCGAGTTTGCCGAAGCCGGTATTGATGCCGTAGGCGGGCAGACCGCGTGCGACGATTGCATCGACCGCATCGGCGGATGCCTTGATCGCGTCGGCCGAACTGGCGGGCAGTACGACGGTGACCGGCCCGCTCCACAATCTGCGCAGGTCCGGCAGACGCAGGGCGCCTGGAGTCAGAGTCAGTGGCGTCATCGATGATCCCCCCGGATCCATGAGCTATTGTCGCTTGTTTATTCGACAATGCGCGACATGACAGCGTCGGGTCCCACCACCAATCTGCGCGGCATCGTCTCGATGCTGGCGGCCGTCGGCAGTTTCGCGTTGATGGATGCGGGGCTGAAGCGGCTCGCGGCCGACTATTCGCCGATGCAGGTCACGTTCCTGCGCGCCGTGGCCTCGCTGCCCTTTCTGCTGGTGGCCGCGGGCTGGAGCCGGCAATGGGGCGATCTCGTCATGCGTCGGCCGCTGCTGCACCTGATGCGCGGCGTCCTCGGCGTGATCATGCTGAGCACGTTCGTCTATGCGGTCTCCGAACTGTCGCTCGCCAACACCTATGCGGTCTACCTCTGCGCGCCCCTGCTGGTGACGGCCCTGTCCGTGCCACTGCTTGGGGACCGTGTGGCGCCGCGGCGCTGGATCGCGATTGCGGTCGGCCTGTGCGGCGCGTTGATCGTGCTGCAGCCCGGTGGTGACGGGTATGTCAGTCTCGCGGGTTTCGCGGCGCTGCTGTCGATGGTCTGCTATTCAGCCAGCGGCATCACGATCCGCATCCTCGGACGCACGGACTCGAACCGCAGCATGGTGTTCTGGTTCCTGCTGTTCCTGGCGCTGGGCGCCGGCCTGTTCGCGTGGCGTGACTGGAGGCCGGTCAGCCGGGGCGACCTGCTCGTGCTGGCGTTCATCGGGCTCTCGGGTGCGCTCGGGCAGCACTTCATCACCGATGCCTTTCGGCGTGCGCCACCGTCCGTCGTGGCGCCATTCGAGTACACGGCGCTGCTGTGGGCCTTCGGTCTCGACTGGGTGTTCTGGCAGATCCTGCCGACCGGCGCCGTCCTCGCGGGCGGCGCCGTCGTGATCGCGAGCGGGCTGTACATCATCGCCGACGAGCGCCGCTCGGCGACCCGCTCCGCAGATCAGGCGGGCTGATCCGCCTTGCCAAGCTGTTCGCGCGACAGCTGCGCCTTGCGATGCGCCGGCGTACGCGACGCGAGCAGGGCCGCGATGACGATGCCCGCGAGCATCAGGCTCATCTCGAGCGCGAAATCCTGCGGGTGTTCCCAGAACTCCGTGAACAGGTGCCAGCGGCCCGCGATCTCGACGGCATTCCAGGCGACGATCGCCGTCGGGATGCCATAGCGGATGGCAGTGGTGACCTTCCAGAATTTCATCAGGCGCTGGAACAGGTACACCGCCCAGATCACGTTGAAGAAGAAGATGCCGTAGGTCACCGGGTGATGGTCGCCGAGGATGTTCTCGTCATACATGAACAGCAGCAGCAGATAGAAGAACCAGACGACGTAGATTGTCTCGAGCGCGGTGATTGCCGCGAAGTTGCGTTCATACCCGGGCGTCGGCTTGCCGGTCTTGAGCTTCAGGTTGCGCTGGAACCAGATGAAGAAGTTGCACTTCGTTTCCTTGTTCATCATGAAGTAGGCGAGCGTCGAGAACATGATGCCGATCGAGGACATCATCACGAGGTATTCGGCCTTGGTCGCGATGACATTGGCGAGGTTCTTGTCCATCAGGTCCGGCACGCCGAGATAGTTCGCGGACCAGACGAACGAGAACTCGATCCAGCCGGTCCACAGGAAGGTGCCGGCCCAGAAGCCGTACCACGTGGCCGAGACTTCGTTGCGGTTGCGCATGCCGAGGAACAGCAGCACGGCGCCGAGCAGGCCCATCGCGAACGCGGACTGGTAGACGTAATCGCGTCCCGGCCAGACGTCCTCCATGACGATCATCACGGTGTGGCCCATGGCCTGGACGATGAACACGATCACGAAGGCCAGCAAGCCGACCCAGGGTGGGCGATACAGCATGCTCATCAGGCGGCTCTCGGCGCGCGGCGGGGTGTTCGTTTCTGTGGTCACGCGGGATGTACTCCGTGGGGGTCCGAGCGGGTGGGCTGCGGATGGTGATCCGCGCGTGATGGACTTGCGCCGGATCACGATCTCGGTCACAACGTCCGCCATGCGTTCGTCAGCTCAGGATCAGTCTAGGCCGTGCCGGGCGCGGCGTGTGTCAACGGCAGGTCAACGGCGCGTCATCGTGCGAAATCGAGGCGCCTGAATGCCCGTCACCGATGCGCCTGACGCCCTGGGCGGCGCCGCGCCGCGCATCCTGCTGGTCGACGACGACGTCCAGCTGGCCGGCATGTTGCGCGAGTTCCTGGAACTGCAGGGCCTGCAGGTCGACATATTGCACGACGCGGAATCGGCGCTCGCCGCGATCGACGTGCAGGCACCGGATCTGGTCGTGCTGGACGTGATGCTGCCCGGGATCAACGGCTTCGAGGCACTGCGGCGGCTACGCATGCGGCATGCGCTGCCGGTCATCATGCTGACCGCGCGCGGTGAGGAATCGGAACGCATCCTCGGGCTGATGGGTGGCGCGGACGATTACCTGCCGAAGCCCTGCAGTCCGCTCGAGCTCGCACTGCGCATCCGCACGGTATTGAAGCGCGCGAGACCGGCGGGACCCGTGATGCCGCCAGTCGAGCAGCCGCTCGAGGTGGGGCCCATCCGCCTCGATCTGCGCCGCCGCGAGGCGCTCGCGCACGAGCGGGTCGTGCCGCTGACGGCGGCCGAGATGCGAGTGCTCGAACAGTTGATGCGCCATGCCGGCGAAGTGCTGTCGCGCGCGCAGCTGACGCAGCTTGCGCTCGACCGTCCGATCGAAGCCTATGATCGCAGCATCGACACGCTGGTCAGCAAGTTGCGGCGCAAGCTCGAAGCCGCCGGTGTGCCGAGCGGCTGCATCGGGAGTCTGCGCGGTCACGGCTACGTGATGGATCCGGCGGCGCTGCAGGTGCCGGGCCAGGACGGATGATGCAGGGGCCGTCCACACGTCTGTACTGGCGGATGGCGCTCTACATCGGCGCAGCGCTCGCGGCCTTCATCGCGCTCGCACTGACCAGCGTGCTGTTCGTCGCCTCGCAGGAACTCGCGAACTACACCGCGACGCGGCACAGCACGCTCGGCCGCCAGGCTGCGGATGTGCTGACCGCACGTGGGCCCGACGGTCTCGCGCGCTGGCTGCGGACGGAAGCGGCGGTGCCGGATGATGTGACCGTCTACGTACTCGACGAGCACAGCCGCGACATCCTCGGGCGCCCGCTGCCGGAGTTCTACGCGAACTTCGTGCGCAAGTCCGTCGTCGGCCCGCGGGCGACGGTCGACGACAACTACCGTCCGGTGCGACTCGCGCCGCAGCTGGTCGGGCCTGACGGGCAGCTCTATGCCTTCCTCGTCCTGCCGAACCGCATATCGTTCTTCGGCAATTTCACGACCACGATCGGGCTGCTGCTCGCCGCCGCGCTGGTGATTGCCGTGGTCGCGTGGCTGATCGCACGCGCGTTCGCGCGGCCGCTGGGCGAGCTGCAGCGCGTCGCACGCGAACTCGCGTCGGGACAGACCGGCGCGCGAGTCCCTGCGGAGCTCGCGGCCCGTCGCGACGAGCTCGGTGTGCTCGGCAAGGATTTCAACTCGATGGCCGAGCAGATCTCGCGGCTGATTTCGAGTCGCGCACAATTGATGGGTGAGCTGTCGCATGAACTGCGCTCGCCGCTCGCGCGGCTGCAGGCAGCGCTCGCCCTGGCGGAGCACCGCCGGCCGATGGATCCGCTCGAGCGGACCCGCATCGAGGCCGAGGTGCAGCGACTCGATTCCGTGATCGGCGACCTGCTGCGGTTCTCGCGGCTCGATGCGGCGGCGCCGATGTCGCGCCGCCTGCTGCGCATCGAGGAACTGTTGCGCAGCCTGCTGCAGGCGGAGGAGATCGAGGCGGCCCCGCTCGGCGTGCGCCTCGAGCAGGTCGGCGATGAGGGCCTGACGGTGGTCGGAGATCCCGACCTGCTGCGCAGCGGCTTCGAGAACATCCTGCGCAACGCGATCCGCTATGCGCCGGCATCGACGGCCGTGACCGTGACGGCGCGGCAGCGCGACGCGACCGTCGAGGTCGCGATCGAGGATCGTGGGCCCGGCGTGCCGACGGAGTATCTCGAGCGGATGTTCGAGCCTTACGTGCGCGTACCCGAACCCGGTGAACGCGCGGCCGGCGGCAACGCCAGCGGCACGGGGCTCGGTCTTGCGATCGCGCGGCGTGTGTTCGCCGCGCATGGCGGTGAGGTCAGCGCGCAGTTGCGCGACGGCGGCGGGCTGCGGGTCTCAGTCAGCTTGCCGGCCGCGCAGCTGACCTGAGATGCTCGAGTGACGAAACAGGGAGAATGACGCATGGATAGCAAGGATGTGCCGGTCTCGCGCCGCGAACTGATGATCGGCGGCGCGGCGAGCGGTCTGCTCGCCGGGACGGCGGTCGCCACGACCGCGACCGCTGCGGCGGCGGGCAGCCCCGGTGTCGTGGGCGCCGGGGTGGTGGGCGCCGGTGTCGTGGGCGAGGTGCCGCGCGGTCGGACCCGTGTCTGGCAGGTGGGTGAGCAGAAGAGCTTCGATACGCTCACGCTGGTCGAGCGCCCCGTTCCCGTGCCGGGTCCCGGGCAGGCATTGGTCCGCGTGCATTACGCCGGCATCGCCGCGCGCGACCAGGGCATCGTGATGCAGCGTTTTCCGGTGCCGGCCGGACCGCGGCCCGCGACGCGGATTCCGCTCAGCGAGGGTGCCGGCGAAGTGCTGGCGGTGGGCGCCGGCGAGAGTCGCATCCAGCCCGGTGATCGCGTGACCTCGACGCACTGGGCGAACTGGGTCAATGGACCCTGGACGCCCGCGAATTATGCCGCTGATGTCGGCAATACCGTCGACGGCTGGCTCGGTGAACTGGTCCTGCTGTCGACCTCCGGACTTGCGAAGTTGCCGTCGGATTTCGCCTGGGAGGACGCGGCGACGCTGTCCGGCTCCGGCGTCACGATCTGGCATGCGCTGCATGAGGTCGCACATGTGCGCTCGGACGACATCGTGTTGAGCCTCGGCACCGGCGGCATCGGCACGTTCGGCCTGTTGCTCGCGAAGGCGGCGGGAGCGCAGGTCGTCGTCACCTCATCATCGGACGAGAAGCTCGCGGAAATGCGCAAGCTGGGCGCCGACATCACGGTGAACTACCGTCGCAATCCGCAGTGGGGCAAGGAAGTCGTCGAGAAGACGGGCGGGCGCGGCGCGTCGGTGGTGCTCGAGAACGTCGGTCCGTCGACGCTGGACCAGTCGATGGCCGCGTGCGCCAACAACGCGCGCATCGTGATGATCGGCACAGGTCCGCCGCCGCCGAATCCCCCGAACATGTACGGGATCTACATGAAGAACCTGATGCTGAAAGCCATCAGCGCCGGCAGCCGCAGCATGCTCGAGAGTCTGATCGCGGCGATGGCGCAGAACCGGCTGCGTCCGGTCATCTCGAAGACCGTGCCGTTCGCCGAGGCCACAAAGGCGTGGTACGAACTGCGCGATGGAGATCACATCGGCAAGATCGTCATCCGGATGATCTGACCAGCCCGTCTTCGTTGCGGCCGGCCGGCTTCGGCCGGCGCGCGATCAGCACGATGCCGCCGATGAAGATCAGCGTGACGATCGCGTTGAAAATCGGATATTCGTCCGGGTGCAGCCAGTACTCGCGATACGCGCCGAAATGCGCCGGCATCTCCGCGGAGCCCCACAGCACGATGCCCGCGCCGATGCCGTAGCGCAGCGCCGGTGCCACGCGCACCTGCTGCGTGCATTTCCAGATCAGGTAGATCGCCCAGGCGCTCCAGGCGGTGTACAGACCCATGACGATCTGCATGCCGACGCCACGCGTGCCGAAGTAGATCGCATACAGCCAGAACAGATAGCAGAACCAGGTCACCAGCAGCACTTCCATCGCGGTGATGCGCGCGAAGCTGCGCTTGTTGTCCTGCGTGGGCATGCCCGGTGAGATACGCAGGTTGCGGTGGAACCAGCGCATGAAGTTGCACTTGGTCTGCAGGTTGAAGATGCCGTACAGCAGGAACATCGCCACCATGATCGGCAGCGTCGCCTGCAGCAGGTTGGCCTGCGGTGCTGCAACGTAGCCGTTCGGCACCGAGGGCTCGACCGAGAATCCCGGGACGTTGTACAGCACCGAGAAGAACTTGAAGGAATACTCGAACCAGCCCATCCAGATCATCCAGCCGCCGAGCATGCCCATCCAGGTGGCCTTCAGTTCACCCTGCTTGAGGCCGCGCCAGACGATCATGAAGCCGACGATGCCGAGCAGGATCGACGAGTAGACCGCCATGGGTCCGAAGGTGTTCTCGTTGACCTTGTACACCGTGTGGCCGAGAGGCTGCGTCAGAAACCCCACGGTGAGGCCGAGCAGACCAACGAACGGGCGACGATAGATACGATCCAGCATCTGCAACTCTCCCGGGCGAACCGCACTGCGGTATGCCTGCGCAGGGTGACCAGACGGTCACATCAGCGTGGAGACTAGCGGCCCGGGCGGCCAGGTGCTGCGGCCTTGGCGCGGTCCGACCACGCCTTGGACCGACGGCGCAGAACCGGCAGTCTGCCCGCCAGGCCCAGCAGCCCGAGCACGCTGAGCTCCAGCAGGCCGAGCGCGCCGCCACCCCCGCCGCCGCCGCCGCCACCGCCGCTGCCGGTGACCGTGACGGCCGCCTGCACGTCGAGCTGGGCCGTGGCCGAGTTGTTGCTGCTGACGGGGTCGCCGATCGAGGTGCTCAGAGCCGCCGACAGCTGGCGCGTCCCGACGCTGTCGCCGGTGATCGTCAGCGTGACCGTCTGGGTCGCGCCAGCCGCGATCGCGCTCGGCGTGCACTGTACGGCGCCGGTCTGCAGGGTGCAGCCGAGCGAATTCGCCGAGACGGCCGTCAGCGTGAGGCCGGTGGGAACGGTCCAGGCCAGCCGCGCGTCGCTGACC
The DNA here is from genome assembly GCA_965279665.1 of Steroidobacteraceae bacterium. Taxonomy (GTDB): domain Bacteria; phylum Pseudomonadota; class Gammaproteobacteria; order Steroidobacterales; family Steroidobacteraceae; genus UBA964. The sequence continues at coordinate 3,359,521 of OZ257256.1, read as the reverse complement.
GCGTCGCCACTCAGGTGGCGCACCGTCGCGGTGACCTGGGTCGATGCGCCCGGCGCGATGCTCGCGGGGCTGGCGGCGAGCGTCACGGCCAGGTCCGAGCTCGGATCGATATTGAAGGCGGCCGTGCCCGAGTTGTTGGTGCTGACCGCGTCGTTGGTGGAGGTCACGGTGAAGTTCGCCGTGGCGAGGCCGGACTGCTGCGCCGTGAGGTTCAGCGTGATCGCGCGCGTCGCCAGCGTCGCGAGCGAGCCGACATTGCAGCTGACCGTGCTGCCTGCGAGGCTGCAGCTCGTGCCCCCGGCCACCGACGATGAATTCAGTGTCAGCGCGGAGGGCAGCGTCACGCTGACCGCGATGCCATCGACGGTGCGGGTGCCGACCGAGCGCGCATTGAAGCTGTAATCGAAGGCCTGGCCGCGCAGGTGACGGGCCGGAGTCGGCAGGTCGAGATCCGCATCGGCGACATCGAGTGGTACGACGCAGGCGGCGCTCGCGACGTTGCCGGCGATCGCCGTCAGGCTGCAGGCGGAGAACTGGTCACTGCCGGTGATGCGCGGCGCCATCAGGAAGGTCTGCGGTGTCGTCTCGCAGGCAGTGCCGGTCTCGCCATCATGCGAGGCGCCGAAGTTGTGGCCCATCTCGTGCGCGATCACGAGCGCCGCGGTGGTCGAGGACAGGAACGCGCCCTGCGACAGGCCGGCACCCGCACGCGTCCGGCACAGCGCACCGACGAAGGCGATGCCGACGGTCGTACCGTCGAGATCGCGCCCGGTCATCAGGTGGCTCAGGCCTTTGGACGACTGCGTCGGCGTGACCTGGCGCCAGTTCGCGAATTCGTCGAGCAGGGCGGTGGGCGTCAGCGTCGCCGAGAATGGATCCGCCGCATCGCGGAACACCGTGACGCTCGCGACGATGATCTTCACGCCGACCTGCGACGAGAAAATGCCATCGACGACATTCATGCGTGCCGCGATGGCCTGCTCCGGTGTCAGCCCGCCGGTAAACGTGGTGCCGCTGAATTCGAAGTCGCCGACGACGGCCACTTCGATCTGCTTGTCGGGCCCGCCGGCGGCGAGCGCCTGCAGTTCGCCGGCGACGGCCTGGAACTGCTGCAGTGCGGTCTGCGGCTTGCCCGAGACCACATCGGCCAGTGTGACGGTACCGCAGCTCGTGCTGCCCGGCGGCAGCACCGCATCGGCGAGGCGGAACACGATCGGATCGTTGCCGCTGGCCTGCAGCGTGCCGACGGCTTCATCGAGCGCGGCGTGCGCGGGCTCGACCGCATAGACCTCGCGGCCATCGAAGAACATGCCGTAGAGCCCGGATGGCGTGCGCGTCAGGCGCACCCAGGAGTCCGGAATACCGGCGATGGTGCCGCGCAGTGTCTCGACGCCGGGCAGGCGCGCCTCGGTGACGAAACGCATGCGGTCATTGCGCTCGAGCTGCAGCGTGAGGCGGCGGCCGTAGGCCTCGATCTCGAGCGGCCGGCCGGCCGCATCGCGCGTCACGCTGCGCAACGCCTGGTGCTGCAGGATCTTGAGGGTCTGCGGCGAAGATGCGGCGAGGGCTGGTGCGATCGCGAAGGCCTGCCACAGGGCGAGCGCGCAGACGGGGAGCAGGGCGGTTCGGTGTGAACGCATATCGACTCAGGGTAGCCCCCGAGGACTCTACTCCCGTGAGACGGGGTTCACACCTGCGCGGCTGCGGTCTTCCTGTCCGCTTTTGGCGACAGCGTTTTCGGTGTCAGCAGCGGTGCGAGATAGCGTCCCGTGTGTGATTCGGGATGGGTGGCGATTTGTTCCGGCGTGCCGGTGGCGAGGATACGTCCGCCACCGTCGCCACCTTCCGGCCCGAGATCGATGACCCAGTCCGCCGTCTTGATCACATCGAGATTGTGTTCGATGACCACGATGGTGTTGCCCTCGTCGCGCAATCGATGCAGCACCGCGAGCAACTGCGCCACGTCGTGGAAATGCAGGCCCGTGGTGGGTTCGTCGAGGATGTACAGCGTGCGGCCCGTCGCGCGCTTGGCCAGTTCGCGCGCGAGCTTGATGCGCTGCGCTTCGCCGCCGGACAGGGTCGTGGCGTTCTGGCCGAGACGCAGGTACGAGAGGCCGACATCCATCAGCGTCTGCAGTTTCGGCGCGACGCTCGGGATGTTCTGGAAGAACTTCAGCGCATCCTCGACGGTCATCTCGAGCACTTCGTGGATGTTCTTGCCGCGGTAACGCACTTCGAGCGTCTCGCGGTTGTAGCGCTGGCCCTTGCAGACATCGCAGGGAACATAGACGTCCGGCAGGAAATGCATCTCGACCTTCACCACGCCGTCGCCCTGGCACGCTTCGCAGCGGCCGCCCTTGACGTTGAAGCTGAAGCGGCCGACGTCATAGCCGCGCGTGCGCGATTCCGGCACCTGCGCGAACATCTCGCGCAGTCCGGAGAACAGGCCCGTGTACGTCGCGGGATTGGAGCGCGGCGTGCGACCGATCGGGCTCTGGTCGATGTCGATGACGCGATCGATGTGCTCGAGTCCGGCGATGCGTTCGACCGGCGCGCCATCGGTGACGCCGCTGTTCAGGTAGGACGCGACATGGCGATAGAGAGTGTCGTTGATCAGCGTGGACTTGCCGGAGCCGGACACGCCCGTCACGCAGGTCAGCAGACCGAGCGGGATATCGACCGTGAGGTTCTGCAGGTTGTTGCCGGTGGCGCCGAGGATCGTCAACTTCTTCGAGCTCGCGCTGGGTGAGCGCAGGCGCGGTCGATCGATCAGCTTGCGGCCGGAGAGGTACTGCCCCGTCAACGAATCGGGCGTCGCGAGGATCTGCGCCGGTGTGCCCTGCGCCACGAGTGCGCCGCCATGCACGCCGGCGCCGGGGCCGAGATCGATCACGTGGTCGGCGGACATGATCGCGTCTTCGTCATGCTCGACGACGATGACGCTGTTGCCGAGATCGCGCAGCCGCTTCAGCGTGCCGAGCAGGCGCGCGTTGTCGCGCTGGTGCAGGCCGATCGACGGCTCATCGAGGATGTACATCACGCCCGTGAGGCCCGAGCCGATCTGGCTCGCGAGGCGGATGCGCTGCGCTTCGCCGCCCGAGAGTGTTTCGGCGCTGCGGTTCAGCGTCAGGTAATCGAGGCCGACGTCGACGAGGAACTGCAGCCGGTCGCCGACTTCCTTGACGATGCGCTGCGCGACCTCGCCGCGCCAGCCGCCGAGATCGATGCCGCGGAAGAAGGCCAGCGCCTTCGCCACCGACAGCCGCGACGCGTCGTCGATGCTGCGGTCCGCGACGAACACGTGCCGCGCCGTGCGGTTGAGCCGCGAGCCCTGGCAGTCCGGACAGGCGCGCGTGCCCTGGAACTTCGCCAGTTCCTCGCGCACGGTCGAAGATTCGGTTTCGCGGAAGCGGCGCTCGAGATTCGGCACGATGCCTTCGAACACGTGCTTGCGCTTGGAGAACTTGCCCTGCGCTTCGGGGTAGCGGAACTCGACCACTTCCTCGCCACTGCCGTACAGCAGCACTTTCTGCACGGCCTCGCTGAGCTCCGACCACGGCTGCTCGATGTCGAAGCGGAAATGCTTCGCGAGCGACTGGATCATCTGGAAGTAATAGCTGTTGCGCCGGTCCCAGCCACGCACGGCGCCGCCGGCCAGCGACAGATGCGGATGCGCGACGATGCGTGCGGGATCGAAGAACTGCGTGAAGCCGAGGCCATCGCAGGTGGTGCAGGCGCCGGCGGGGCTGTTGAACGAAAACGCCTTCGGCTCGAGCATCGGCACGCTGTAGCCGCACTTGGGGCAGGCATGGCGGTTCGAGAACAGCAGATCGGTATTCGGGTCTGCTGCCGAAGTCGACTTCGCCGCAGTCCTGGCGCCGGCCTTGGGCGCGGCGGTGGCGTCGTCGGCCACCGCCGGCATCAGCGCGACGCGCGCGATGCCATCGGACAGCCGCAGCGCGGTCTCGAAGGATTCGGCCAGACGTTGCGTGGCATCGGCGCGCACCCGGAAGCGATCGACGACGGCCTCGATGCTGTGCTTGCGGCGCGGATCGAGCTTCGGCGTGGCGTCGAGGTCGTAGACGCGGCCGTCGATGCGCGCGCGCACGAAGCCCTGGCCCTGCAGGCCCTCGAGCGTCTCGAGGTGTTCGCCCTTGCGATCCTCGATCACCGGCGCGAGCAGCATTGCCGCGGCACCTTCAGGCAGCTTCAGCACCTGGTCGACCATCTGACTGATGGTCTGCGCAGCGAGGTCGATGCCGTGATCCGGGCAGCGCGGCACGCCGGCGCGCGCATACAGCAGTCGCAGGTAGTCGTAGATTTCGGTGATCGTGCCGACGGTCGAACGCGGATTGTGCGAGGTGGCCTTCTGCTCGATCGCGATGGCGGGCGAGAGGCCCTCGATGCTGTCGACATCCGGCTTGTCCATCATCGACAGGAACTGGCGCGCATAGGCCGAGAGTGACTCGACATAGCGGCGCTGACCTTCGGCGTACAGCGTATCGAAGGCGAGCGAGGACTTGCCCGAGCCGGACAGTCCCGTGATGACCACCAGGCTGTCGCGGGGGATGTCGAGATCGAGGTTGCGCAGGTTGTGGGTGCGCGCCCCCCGGACCTTGATGAACTGCATTCGGCCCTGCCGTTTCCGAAGACGAGCCGGCTAGTGTACCGAGACCCCGGGCTTCGAACCAAAATCAGTCATTCGCGGCAGATTCGGGCGCTGCGCGGCCGGGGGCCAGGGCTTAGAATGGCCCCTCACAACAACGAATACTGAAGGGTGTTTCCATGGCGCGCGGCATCAACAAAGTCATTCTGATCGGCAACCTCGGCCAGGATCCGGATACCAAGGCCATGCCCTCGGGCACCACGGTCTGCAACCTGCGCATCGCCACCAGCGAGAGCTGGAAGGACAAGCAGAGCGGCGAAATGAAGGAACAGACGGAGTGGCATACGGTCGCGATGTTCGGCCGCCTGGCCGAGATCGCCGGCGAATACCTGAAGAAGGGCTCGCAGGTGTACATCGAGGGTCGCCTGCGCACCCGCAAGTGGCAGGACAAGAGCGGCAATGACCGCTACTCCACGGAGATCGTCGCCAACGAGATGCAGATGCTGGGCGGCCGCGGCGGCGGCGGTGGCATGGGCGGCTCGTCCTTTGGTGGCGAGGCGGGCGGACGTTCCGGCGGTCGCGGCGAGTCGCGTGGCGGCGGTGGTGGTCGCGAAGGCGGCGGGGACGAGTATGGCGAGCCGGTGCGCAGCAGCACCGAGAAGGACGATTTCGACGACGAAATCCCTTTCTGAGCCCCTCCTGTGGGCGGCAGCCTGACCTGGCTGCCGCTGCAGACCATTGAAAAACAAGACGTTATTGCCTTTCGGGGCGCGCCCGAGGCGGGCCGTCGCCGTATCGGCCTGCGCCCAAAACCGGTATCGTTGAGGGCCGTCAGGATCCCTATGCCCGGCCACTATTTCATCAAGACCTTCGGCTGCCAGATGAACGAGTACGACTCCGCGAAGATCGCGGACGTGCTGGCCGCGGCCGAGGGCCTCACCCCCACGGATGACCCCGCGCGGGCCTCGCTGCTGATCATGAACACCTGTTCCGTGCGCGAGAAGGCGCAGGAGAAGGTGTTCTCGCTGCTGGGCGAATGGCGGCTGCTGAAGCAGCAGCGACCGGAGGTCGTGATCGGGGTCGGCGGCTGCGTCGCGAGCCAGGAGGGCGATGCGATCACCCGGCGCGCTCCGTTCGTGGATCTGGTGTTCGGTCCGCAGACCCTGCATCGCCTGCCCGAGATGCTGACCCAGCTGCGCAGCCGCGGCCGTTCGGTCGTGGACATCAGCTTTCCGGAGATCGAAAAGTTCGATCACCTGCCGGCACCGCGCGCCGAGGGCGCCACGGCCTATGTTTCTATCATGGAAGGCTGCAGCAAGTACTGCAGCTTCTGTGTCGTGCCGTACACCCGCGGCGACGAAGTCAGTCGCCCGTTCGAATCGGTGCTCGCGGAAGTGCGGGCGCTGGCGGCGCAGGGCGTCAGCGAAATCACGCTGCTCGGCCAGAACGTCAATGCCTATGCGGGGCCGATGGCCGATGGCGTCATCGTCGACCTCGCCACGCTGATCCATCATGTCGCGCGCGTGCCGAACGTGGAGCGCATCCGCTTCACCACGTCGCATCCGCTCGAGTTCAACGACAGCCTGATCGAGGCCTATGCCAGCGTACCGAAGCTCGCACGCCAGCTGCACCTGCCGGTGCAGTCCGGTTCGGACCGCATCCTCGCGCTGATGAAGCGCGGGTACACCGCGCTCGAGTTCAAGGACCGCATCCGGCGGCTGCGCGCCGTCAGTCCGGGTATCAGCGTCTCCTCGGATTTCATCGTCGGCTTCCCTGGCGAGACCGAGCGCGATTTCGAAGCGACGCTCAGGCTGGTACAGGATGCAGAGCTCGATCAGTCGTTCAGCTTCCTGTACAGCGCGCGCCCCGGTACGCCCGCCGCGTCGCTGCCCGATGAAGTGCCGCTCGAGGTCAAGCAGGCGCGGTTGGCTCGCCTGCAGCAGCTGCTCGATGCGCGTGCGCTCGACATCAGTCGTGGAATGGTCGGTACGGTGCAGCGCGTGCTGGTACAGCGCAGTTCTGCAAAGGACAGCCGCGAGCTGTCGGCGCGCACGGAGAACAACCGCTGGGTGCATTTCGCCGGGCCGACGACCCTGATCAACCGTTTCGTCGATGTGCAGGTCACGGAGGCGCGTCCGCATTCGCTGCGCGGCCGGCTTGCGATGGCGGATGTGGCGGCATGAGCCCAAGCCCATGACCGAAGCCCTGACCGCTCCGAATCCCGCCTCGCGCAGCGCCGAATTCGATCTCGCGCCCGCGGACAATGATCGTCTCGCGAACCTGTGCGGGCCGCTCGACGAGAACCTGCGCCTGGTCGAAACGCGGCTCGGCGTCGAGGTGCGGCGTCGCGGCAGCCACTTCCGCATCCTCGGCGCGCGTTCGGCCGCCGCCGAAGGCGTGCTGCGCGAACTGTTCCGGCGCTCGAACGTCGAGTCAGTGACGCCCGAGGGCGTGCACCTCGCGCTGCGTGAGCAGCAGGACGACGTGCCGCCGGCGAATTCGAACGAGAGCGTCGCCGCGGCCGAAGCGGCGGCGGCGGATGCGCTCGCGGTGCGTACGGGTCGCGGGCAGATCCGCGCGCGCGGTCCGAACCAGCGCGAGTATCTCGCCAAGGTCCGGTCGCGTGACCTCACGTTCGGCATCGGCCCGGCCGGCACCGGCAAGACGTATCTGGCGGTCGCCTGCGCCGTCGAAGCGTTGCAGTCGGATAGCGTGCGGCGCATCGTGTTGGTGCGGCCCGCGGTCGAAGCGGGCGAGCGGCTCGGCTTCCTGCCCGGCGATCTGACCCAGAAGGTCGATCCTTACCTGCGCCCGATGTACGACGCGCTGTACGAGATGATGGGCTTCGACCGCGTCGCCAAGCTGATCGAGCGCAACGTCATCGAGGTCGCGCCGCTGGCGTTCATGCGCGGCCGCTCGCTGAACGATTCCTTCATCATCCTGGACGAGGCGCAGAACACGACCGTCGAGCAGATGAAGATGTTCCTGACGCGCATCGGCTTCGGTTCGAAGGCGGTGGTCACCGGTGACGTCACGCAGACGGATCTGCCGCACGGCAAACTCTCGGGCCTGCGCCACGTCATCGATGTGCTGCGCAATGTCGACGGCGTCGGCTTCCAGTTCTTCGAAGCGCGCGACGTCGTGCGCCATCCGCTGGTGCAGCGAATCGTCGTGGCCTATGACGCCCATGCCGGCGACGCGGGGGCCCGATGAAGACGCGGGTCACCGCCGCGGCCGAGCTCGCCGTCGATGTCTCGGGTCGCAGCGGCGCCGGCGTACCTTCGGCACGCGCGATCACGCGCTGGGCGCGACTTGCCGTCGGGCCTGCGGGTCGCGGCCGTGAGCTATCCGTGCGCGTCGTGGTTCGCGGCGAGAGCCAGCGGCTGAACGCGCAGTATCGCGGCAAGGACTACGCCACCAATGTGCTGTCTTTTCCCGCCACGGCCGCCCAGGCGCAGCATCTCGGGGACCTGGTCATCTGCGCCGCGATCGTGCGCATCGAAGCGCTCGCGCAGGGCAAACCTCCCGCCGCGCATTGGGCGCATCTCGTGATCCACGGCTGCCTGCATCTGCTCGGATTCGACCACGAACGTAGCGCTGCCGACGCTCGGCGCATGGAGCGGCGCGAGATCGCGCTGCTGGCGCAGCTGGGATTGCCCGATCCCTACGTCATGGCGGCGGCATGAGCGACACCGAGCGCATACAGCGCGGCTGGCTCGCGCGGCTTTCGAAGGCGCTGTCCGGCGAACCGCAGGACCGCGAGGACCTGATCGCGCAGCTGCGCGATGCACGTGAGCGTGGCCTGATCGACACCGAAGCGCTGGAAATGCTCGAAGGGGTGCTCGGCGTCGCGGACATCCAGGTGCGCGACATCATGGTGCCGCGCGCGCAGATGGTGTTCGTGCGGCGCGACGATGCGCTGACGACGCTGCTGCCGGTGGTCGTCGAGTCGGGGCACTCGCGCTTTCCGGTGATGGACGCGGACCGCGACGACGTCGTCGGCATCCTGCTCGCGAAGGACGTGCTGCGGATCTATTCGGAAGGCGGCGAGCAGCGCTTCGACATGCGCGAATGCATGCGGCCGGCGGTGTTCGTGCCGGAATCGAAGCGCGTCAACATCCTGCTGAAGGAGTTCCGCCGCAACCGCAATCACATGGCCATTGTCGTGGACGAGTACGGCGGGGTCGCGGGACTGGTGACGATCGAAGACGCGATCGAACAGATCATCGGCGAGATCGACGACGAGTTCGATGTCGAGGACGAGTTGAACATCCGCAAGGAGGCGCCGCGCCAGTTCGCGGTGCGCGGCGCGACGCCGATCGCCGAGTTCAACGAGTATTTCGGCACGGACCTGGCCGACGACGAGTTCGACACGGTCGCGGGCCTCGTCATGAAGCAGTTCGGTCGACTGCCTCGCCGCGGCGACAGCGTCAATCTCGGCGAGCTCGAGTTCAAGGTGCTGCGTGCGGACCGGCGTCGCGTCGATGCGCTGCGCGTCGTGCCGCCGCAGGACGTCGAGCCGATCGAAGAGCGCCAGAGCGCGGATTGATCCACTCGATGCACGATCGACGCGAGTGCCCCTGATCCCTGAACGCTTCCAGCAGGCACTGATCGCGGTGGCCGCCGGCGCGCTGCTGGCTGCCGCGTTCGCGCCGCTCGGCTGGTGGCCGATCGCCTTCCTGTCGCCGGCCATCCTGCTGCATCTGTGGTCACGCGCGACGCCGCGTCGTGCCGCCTGGCTCGGCTTCTGCTTCAGCTTCGGCACCTTTGCGGTCGGCACGTACTGGCTGTACGTCAGCATCCACGTATTCGGTCAGGCGCCCGTCTGGCTCGCGCTCGCACTGATGCTCGGGCTGGTCGGCATCATGTCGCTGTACTACGCCGCGCTCGGTTATGCGACGGCGCGCTGGCTGCCGACGCAGGGCATCGCCGGCTTCCTGGTCGCGATGCCCGCGGTCTGGCTACTGGTCGAATGGTGGCGCGGCTGGTTCCTCTCGGGCTTTGGCTGGCTGTCCCTCGGTTACTCGCAGACCGATACCTGGCTCGCAGGGTTCGCGCCGCTCGGCGGCAGTTTTCTGCTGAGCTGGCTGGTGCTGGTCGGCGCGGGTGCACTGGTGTTGCTCTGGCACGGGTCGCGCCGCGAACGCATCGTCGCGGTCATTGCACTGCTGCTGCCCTGGCCGGTGGGCGCAGCCCTCAGCCGCGTCGAGTGGACCGAAGTCGCCGGCGCGCCGGTCGGCGTCGCGGTGCTGCAGGGCGCGATTCCACAGGACATGAAGTGGCTCGAGAACAATCGCGAGGCCACGCTCGATCTGTATCGCGACATGACGCGGGAGGCGCTCGGTACTCCGCTGATCGTCTGGCCCGAGGCGGCGGCGCCGGATCTCGCCAACAATCTCGTGCCTTACCTGCGCGGCCTGGCCACAGAGGCCGGTGCGGGTGGCTCGTCGCTGGTCCTCGGCATCCTGCGCGCCGAGCGCAACCGCGAGACGCGCGAACTGGAATACTTCAACTCGGTGCTCGCTCTCGGCACGGAAGTGGCCTGGTACGACAAGCATCATCTGGTTCCGTTCGCCGAATTCTTCCCCGTGCCGAAGTTCGTGCGCGGCTGGCTGCGCATGATGAGCCTGCCGTATTCGGACTTCACGCGCGGCGGCCGCGATCAGGCGCCGCTCGGCGTGGCCGGACTGCAGCTCGCCGCGTCCGTCTGTTACGAAGACGCGTATCCGACCACGCAGCTCGGCACACTGGAACGCGCCAACGTGCTGGTGAACGTGACCAACGACGCCTGGTTCGGTCGCTCGAGCGCGCGCTATCAGCACCTGCAGATCTCGCGTCTGCGCGCGCTCGAGTCGCGTCGCTACCTGATCCGCGCCGCCAATGACGGCGTGTCCGCGGTCATCGGTCCGCACGGTGAGATCGTCGCGCGTGCCACCGAGTATCAGCGCGAGGTGCTGCGCAGCAGCGTCGTGCCGCGCAGCGGATTGCCGCCTTATGCCCGTGTCGGCAACTGGCCGGTGATCCTGGTCTGTCTTGCACTGGTCGTGTCCGCCGTTCGGCTGCGCCGCCGTGTGGGCCGCCAGTGAACTATCCACTTACCGCCGGGTCTACGATGGCTGAGCCCCGTGCTGAATTCGCCCACCGTCGTTGAATTCGTCATGAAAACCCCCACTCTCCACTCCCTGCTTCAAGAGGCGATGTCCATGTCGACCCGTCCTGTTGCCCGTCGCACCGCTGGTGTGGCACTCGTCATCCTGATGTTCACGGGCTGCTCACCGCAGTCCTCGACCGCGGCCGGTGCCGCCGCCACGAGTCCCTCCCTCCCGGCAGCGGCCGCGGCCAGCGCCGCGCCGGCTGCGGCGCCTGCGAGCGCGCCGCTCGAAGTGGGCGGCCGCGTGTTGCCGGATTTCGCGTCGCTGGTCGAGCGCTTCGGTCCCGCGGTGGTCAACGTGGCCGTGGTGCAACGACGCCAGGCCGCCGCGGACATGCCCGGCATGTCGCCGGACGATCCGTTCTACGAATTCTTCCGCCGCTTCCAGCAGCCGCGTGGCAACCGCCCGGCACCGCGCGGTGAAGGGTCCGGCTTCATCGTCAGCGCGGATGGCTACATCCTCACGAACGCGCATGTCGTCGACGAGGCCGCGGAGGTGACGGTGAAAATGACAGATCGTCGCGAGTACACGGCCAAAGTCGTCGGCGTCGACAAGCGCACCGATGTCGCGGTGCTGAAGATCGAGGCGAAGAACCTGCCCACGGTGCGCGTGGGCGATCCGTCACGTCTGCGCGCTGGCGAATGGGTCATCGCGATCGGTTCGCCTTTCGGCTTCGACAACAGTGTCACGGCGGGCATCGTCAGCGCGAAGGCGCGTTCGCTGCCCGGCGAGGACAGCAACTACGTGCCGTTCATCCAGACTGACGTCGCGGTCAATCCGGGCAACTCCGGTGGTCCGCTGTTCAATCTGAACGGCGAAGTGGTCGGCATCAATTCGCAGATCTACAGCCGCACCGGTGGCTACATGGGTCTGTCGTTCGCCATTCCGATCGACCTCGCCACCAACATCAAGGACCAGCTGATCAGCACCGGTCGCGTCAGCCGGGGCCGCATCGGCGTCGGTATCCAGGACGTCAATGCGCAGTTCGCCGAAAGCTTCGGCCTGGACCGTCCGCGCGGCGCGCTGGTCGGTTCGGTCGAGGACGACGGTCCGGCGGCCAAGGGCGGCGTGAAGCCGGGAGACATCATCCTGTCAGCCAATGGTCGCAGCATCGAGCGCTCGAGCGAACTGCCGGCCGTCATCGCGGGTATCCGCCCGGGCACCGATGCGCAACTCGAAGTCTGGCGCGATCGCGGCGTGCGCAAACTCAACGTGAAGGTCGTGGAGTTGAAGGAGAACGCGGAGAAGGTCGCCACGCGTGGCAATGATGCCGCGCCCGAATCGGATCGTCTCGGTCTTGCCGTCCGCGAGCTGAGCCCGGCCGAGCAGCGCCAGGCCGGAGCGTCCGGCTCGCTGGTCGTCGAGAACGCGGATGGTCCCGCGGCGGAAGCCGGCGTGCAGCCGGGCGATGTGATCCTCGGCGTGAACGGCCGCACAGTGAAGACGCTGCGCGATCTGAAGGACGCGACCGGCAAGGCCGGCAAGACCGTCGCGTTGCTGATCGAGCGCGAGGATGCGCAGATATTCGTGCCCATCCGTATCGGCTGATCCGGATTGGCTGATCCGGACGGAGCGCGATTGCGCTAGCCGCGCTGCATTGCGCGGTAGCGGCCGAGCCCGCTCGCCAGCAGCAATGCGGCGAGCGGTGCGGCGATGCCGACCACCCACGACATCGAATCGTTGACCCGCAGCGGGTCGGCATAAACGTGATCGTTGATCCAGCCGGTCAGGAACGTGCCGACGCCGATGCCGGCGAGGTTCACGAAGAACAGGTAGAGCGCGGACACCTGGCCACGCAGCCGGTTCGGCGTCACGATCTGCAACGCTGCGGCGGCCGCCGCGAACGCGAAGCTCGAGAAGAACATGAAGCCGGCGAACAGCGTCAGCGCCATGCGGCCATCGCCCGCCTGCGCGGTGGCGATGCCGAGCGGCGCGACGGCGACGGCGCTGACGATGCCCGGCCACAGTTCGGCGCTGGTGATGCCGCGGCGTCGCAGCAGATCTGCAAACGCGCCGCCGGCGAGAATGCCCAGTGCGCCGCCGAGCGCGAGCACGAGGCCGAGGGTGGTGCCGAATTGTGCCGGCGTGAGGCCGTGCACCCGCATCAGGTACGGTGCCATCCAGAACACGACGGCATTGAACGCCAGCGTCAGCAGTGAGAAGCCGAGGAAATGCGCGCCGAAGAAGCGCCGGTGGCCGCGCAGGAAATCGAGTACGGCGCCGAGGCCCGGAGCCGCTTCGGCCGTCGTGCCGCGGCGCGCGGGCTCGCGCAGCGTCGCGGCCCACAGCGCGATCAGCAGCCCCGGCAGACCCACGACCAGAAACGTGATGTGCCAGGCGGCGAGTTCGCCGACCAGCGGCAGCTGCAGCGGTGGCTGGTCGGCGAGTCCGCCTACGACCCCGCCCCCGATGATCGCCGCGAGTCCGATGCCGAGGTACACGCCCATCGAGTACACGCCCAGCGCGCGTCCGCGCTGCTCCGGTGGAAAGTAATCGGCGATCATCGAATACGCGGCCGGGCCGAGTGCGGCCTCGCCGACACCGACGCCGACGCGTGCGAGGAACAACGTCCAGAAGTTCTTCGCCAGTCCGCAGCAGGCAGTGGCGAGACTCCAGAAGAAAATGCCCCAGGCGATGATGCGGCGGCGCTCGCCGCGATCGGCGAGTCGCCCCATCGGGATGCCGACCAGCGTGTAGAACACCGCGAACGCGAAGCCCTGCAGCAGGCCGATCTGCGTATCCGTGATCTGCAGGTCCGCCTTGATCGGATCGACCAGCATCGAGAGGATCTGCCGGTCGATGTACGACAGCGTGTACGCAACCATCAGCACGAAGGTCGCGTACCACGCCTGCGTCGGCTTCGGCCAGCTCGCGGCAGCAGGCTCGCTCATCGCGGCGGCGTCATGCGGGCCGCATCAGTAGTTCGGCTGCTGCGGCAGTGGCTGCCCGTAGGGCGCGAGCTCCGGTGGCAACTGCGGCCGGTGCTCGGGGTTCCAGCTGAACGGCTTCTTCACCGTATCGAAATGATTGACCAGCGGGCCATTGACCGTGCGCACGAACAGGTTGTACCCCGTGTCGGTGCCGGCGGGGCCGTGATACACGTTCTCGCGCCACCAGCAGTAGCCACCGGGGCGCATGCGGCCGACGTCGCCCCAGACGTAGTCGCCCTCGATGGCGTACAGCTCCTCGACCATCGGGTGCGTCCACTGCGGCTTCGCCATGCCGGGCGGCACGCGATGCGGCGGCGAGCAGTACAGGAACGACGTCTCGCCCGTATCCGGATCCGTGCGCAGTGGCTTGATCGCCACGCCCTTCGACAGTTGCGGATCGACGAGACCCGGGTCCCAGTCCATCTGCAGCGGATTCACGTATTCGATCAGGCGCCGCTCGTCGAAGCCGCGCGACGCACCGGACCCTGCGCGCGGCTCCGCGTAGAACATCGTCAGCAGCACCGCGCCGTGCTGCGAGCGCGCCCGCTCGCGCACGTAGCCGGCCGGCAGGAAGCCGTAGGTATGCTTCTCGTACAGCCGGCCGTTGACCTCGAGCGCACCCTCGAGCACGAGGAATTCCTCGTGCGCGGTGAGGTGCTCCGCGGCACTGCGCGACCAGCCCGCGGGATAGCGCACGACGCAAGTCGAACTGCCGTCCGTGTCGTCACGGCTCAGCAGCTTGCTGTGCACGTCCGGGCGGGCGCCGCCGTGCAGACCCTGCGCCCAGGGGATCATCTGGGCCTGGACGAAAACGATGTGCGGTCGTGCCACGGTGCGGTCTACTTTCCGCCTACGCGGTAGGTGAACTCGACGCCCCAGGTGCGGCCCGGTGCGGCATAACCCAGCGCGTTGCCGATGCCGAACACGTCGATGCGAGCATCGGAGGTCGAGGTGAACTGCACGATGTTGTGCAGGTATTCCTCGTCGGTCAGGTTCTTGCCGTACACGGCGAGCTCGACGTTGCGCGCGCCATTGGTCCACGCGGCGCGGGCATCCAGCAGCGTGACCGACGACTGGCTCGCGATATCGTCGTTCGCAGGGTTGTTGAAGAACACCTTGCCCTGATACCCAAGCTGCGCGGAGACGGTGAGATCACCGCCGACCGCCGGATAGGTGTAGCCGGCGTAGAGGTTGCCCTTGAACTCCGGCGCGTTGTTCAGCGTGTTGCCGGCCGCGTTGATGCGGCGCGGCGCCGTGACGGTCGGGTTGGTGCAGTTGACCGGATCGAGCGCCGCGTTGGTCGGGCGGCAGGTACCGTAGACCGCGAGGAACTCGTCATAGGTCGCATCGAGCCAGGCGATCGAGGCGCCGACACTCAGGCCTTCGATCGGGCGCGCATCGACTTCCAGCTCGAGACCCTGGACCGTGGCATCGGCGGCGTTGGTGGTGACCGTCAGGCCGTTCAGGAAGGCCGTGACCTGCAGGTCCGTGTAGTCGTAGTGGAAGGCCGTGGCGTTGACGCGCAGCCGGTTGTCGAGCCACTCCGTCTTCGCGCCGAGTTCATAGCTCTTGATGAACTCCGGGTTGAACGGCAGGTTGTTGGCTGGCGTCTGCAGGTCGTTGAAGCCGCCGGACTTGAAGCCCTTCGTGAACGACGCGTAGTACAGCGCGTCCTCGTTCGGCTGCCACTGCAGCGCGAGCTTCGGTGTCAGCGCCGAGTCCTTCTTGGTCTGGCGCTTGATGTTCGCGGCGGTGGCGGCCGGGATCGGGCGCGGCGAGAACACGCCGAGCAGTTCCGTGTCCGGGTTCAGCAGCGAGAAGCGCGAAAAGTCGTTCTTCTCCTCGTCGCTGTAGCGCACGCCGGCCGTCGCGGTCCAGGTGTCCGTCAGCTTGAAGTCCACCTGCGCGAACGCGGCGTAGGCTTCCGTCGTGCCGTCCGTGAAGAAGATGAAGCTGCGCGGCGGGAATGCCGGATCGAGGATCGGCGTCGGGCCGGTGGGGTTCGTCTGGTTGGCGCGCACGAGTCCCAGCGCGCCGAACTTCTCCTCGTCGAGCCAGTAGAAGCCCGTCACCCACTTGACGCGATCGTAATCGCCGGACAGCCGGAATTCGTTCGACTTCTGCTTCGTATCGTAGATGAAGGTCGTGCGCGTGATCTCGACCTCCGTGCCGTCCGTGTTGAACAGGAAGTCGCTGTCCCAGGCGCGATAGGCCGCGATCCAGGCGAAGTTGACCGCGTCGCTGATCTGCCAGTCGACGGACAGCGTGATGCCACCGGTCTGCCAGTCGTTGAAGCTCGGCGTGTTGTTGCGCACGGTGTGGAAGTCCGCCGGCGTGACGGCGCCTGCCGACTGCGCGAGGCCGAGGTTGTCGAGCGGACGGATGCTGGTGTTGCCGTCGTTCGACTCGCTGTAGTCGCCGATCAGGTCCGCCGTGACGGCTTCGTTCTTCCAGCGCAGGATGCCGCGCAGTGCCTTCAGGTCGTTGTCGTCGAGCTCGTTCGTGCCGCGCTGATCAATGTCCTTGGTATAGCCATCGTCCTTCGAGCCGCGCACGGCGAAGCGATACGACCAGTGATCGTCGATGGGACCGGAGACGGCGGCCTTCACTTCGCGCTTGCTGAAGCTGCCGAAGCCGAGCGTCGCGTAGCCTTCGAACTCGTCGGTCGGCATGCGCGAGATGATGTTGACCGCGCCGCCCGTCGAGTTGCGGCCGTACAGGATGCCCTGCGGTCCGCGCAGCACTTCGACGCGCTCGACGTCGAGGAACTGCGTCAGGCCCATGTTCGGGCGCCCGAGATACACGCCGTCGAGGTTGATCGCGACGCTCGGGTCCGCACCGACGCCGAAGATGTTCGTGCCGACACCGCGGATGTACAGCTGGGCTTCGCCGCCCGCTTCGCTGTAGGCGAGGGACGGTGAGCTGAAGGCGAGTGAGCCGACATCGCTGCGGCCATAACCTTCGATGCTTTCGCCGGTGATCGCGGTGATCGCGAGCGGAGTGTCCTGCAGGTTCTCGCTGCGCTTCTGGGCAGTGACGACGATTTCCTCGAGTCCCTGGCTGGCGTCGCCGGCGGACTGGGCGCTGGCGGCGCCTGCGGACAACACCGCGGCGACGGTCAGCGTGATCAGGGACGAGTTGCGAATCGACATGTTGTACGGCCTCCTGCCGCGGGTGAATGCGCGATTGAGGCCTTTCTAGGGCTTATTTATTGCGCCGTCAAACTGCCTGACAATTCGTTATTTGCTGATGCTTTTTCGTTGATGCAATAATATTCCCGATTAAACTTTTCAGACGGCATATTTATGCAGGCCAAGCTGGACCAGACCGATCTGCGCATTCTGTCGTGGCTGCAGCGCGACGCTTCGGCATCCGTCGGTGAGATTGCCGAGCACGTCGGCCTGTCGCAGTCCCCGTGCTGGCGACGCATCCAGCGCCTCGAGCAGGATGGCTACATCCGCGAGCGCATCGCGGTGCTCGACCGCAAGCAGCTCGGCTTCAACCTCGTCGTCTTCGTGCAGGTGCGCTTCGCGCGCGAGAATGCCGAGACGCTGAGTGCGTTCGAAGCGGCGATCCGCGCGGCACCCGAAGTGCAGGAGTGCTACATGCTGATGGGCGACGTCGACTTCCTGTTGCGCGTCGTCACGCAGGACGTGGATTCGTACGAGCGCTTCCTGCGCTTCACGCTGGCGCCGATTCCTGGCGTGCGCGACATCACCTCGACCATCGCGTTGTCGACGGTGAAGGCGACGTCCGCGCTGCCGCTCGAAACGCTGATCGAAGCGGCTGGCAAATGAGCGTGTCGATGCCCTCGCTCTCGCTGGACCATGTCGGCTACGTGGCCGCATCGCTTCCCCGGCTGCGCGCGACCATGCAGCGCCTCGGCTTCGCGCCGACGGAACCGGCGCTGCTGATGCGTGCGAATCCGCAGACCGGCGCGCTCGAGTCGCTGCAGCAGCAAAGTTGTCACGCCGTGTTCGGCCGCAGCTACATCGAGTTCTCGGCCGTCATGACCGACGATCCATCGCACCATCTGGCGGTGTATCGCGCGCGCGGCGACGGGCTGCACATCCTCGCGCTCGGCACGACGGACGTCGCCGTGACCCAGGCGCGCTGCATTCGCGACGGCGTACCGGTGACGCTGCCAGCGCGCGCCGCGCGACAGATCGACTACGGAAGTCTGCATGGAGAGGCGCGCTTCGAGTGGTTCATGGCGCAGCCCGCGTCGGCGCCCGAGGGGCTGGTATGCTGGGTGCGAAACCTGACCCCCCAGTTCGTGTTCCAGCCGGAGGTGTCGCAGCATCCGAACGGCGCACTCGACGTGGTCGAGGTGCAGGTGGAAGCGCCCGACCTTGCGGCCGCGGCCGCGCGTTATGGCCGCTGGCTCGGCGCGTCGCCGGTGCGCACCGACGATGGCCTGATCTTCGAGCTCGAGGGTGGCCGGTTGCGACTGCGGGCCGGCGAGCGCGAACGTTTCGCGGGCCTCGTCGTGCAGGTCCGCAGTCTCGAAGCCTGCGCAGCGCTGCTCCGCGACGCGGGACTGTCCTTTCGAGACGAGGCCGGCCGTCTGGTCGTGCCTGAGGGCGCTGCCGGCGGTGCGGTCATGGTGTTCACCGAGGGGCCGGCCGGGTAGTCGCTGGTGTATCCTTCGGGCCCATAAATATGGACGAAAGATATCAACCCGCGATCGTAGAACGTGCTGCCCAGGACTTCTGGAACACGCAGCAGAGCTTCCGCGCCCGCGAGGACGCCAGCCGCGAGAAGTTCTACTGCCTGTCGATGTTCCCGTACCCGTCGGGCCGGCTGCACATGGGTCATGTGCGCAATTACACGATCGGCGACGTGCTGTCGCGTTTCGCGCGGATGCAGGGGCGCAACGTGCTGCAGCCGATGGGTTGGGATGCCTTCGGATTGCCGGCGGAGAACGCTGCGATGGCCAACGGCGTCGCGCCGGCCAAGTGGACGCGCGAGAACATCGCGTACATGAAGCGTCAGCTTCAGGCGCTCGGCTTCGCGATCGACTGGAGCCGCGAGATCGCGACCTGCGATCCCGACTACTACCGCTGGAACCAGTGGCTGTTCCTGCGCATGCGAGAGTCGGGAGTCGCGTACAAGCGCACTGGCGTCGTCAACTGGGACCCGGTCGACCAGACCGTGCTCGCGAACGAACAGGTGATCGACGGGCGCGGCTGGCGCACCGGCGCGCTGGTCGAGAAGCGCGAGATCCCGATGTACTACCTCAACATCACGCGCTATGCGGATGAGCTGTTGAAGGACCTCGACACGCTCGTCGACTGGCCGGAACGGGTCAAGGTCATGCAGGCCAACTGGATCGGCCGCAGCGAGGGCGTGGACATTTCGTTCCCGTTCGCTCCCGACACGACGCAGCTGATGAGCAGCGACGGCGCGCTGAAGGTCTTCACGACCCGCGCGGACACCGTGTTCGGCGTCACCTTCATGGCGATTGCCGCAGAGCATCCGATCGCGCTCGCCGCGGGCGCGAAGGATCCGGCGTTGATGGCCTTCATCGACGAATGCCGACGCGGCAGCACGATGGAAGCCGACGTCGCGACGATGGAGAAGAAAGGACGGCGCACCGGCCTGCATGTCCGCCATCCGTTCACCGGCGCCGAGATCGAGATCTGGGTCGCGAACTATGTGCTGATGGGTTATGGCGAAGGCGCCGTGATGGGCGTGCCCGCGCACGACGAGCGCGATTTCGCGTTCGCGAACCAGAACGGCATCGAAGTGAAGACGGTCGTGCGCTCCGCGACCGGCGCCTACGAGACGGTGCAGGCACCGTGGATCGACGCCTACGGCGACTACGGCCTCACTGTGAACTCGGGCGAGTTCTCGGGCCTCGAATTCAAGGCCGCGATCGATGCGATCGCCGCCGCGCTCGCCAGAAAGGGACTCGGTGCGAAGCGTGTGCAGTTCCGCCTGCGTGACTGGGGTATTTCACGGCAGCGTTACTGGGGCTGTCCGATACCGCTGATCCATTGCGCGAAGTGCGGCGAAGTCACGGTGCCGGAAGATCAGCTGCCCGTCGTGCTGCCCGAGGATCTGGTGCCGGACGGCAGCGGCAATCCGCTCGGCAAGACGGCCTCGTTCTGGCAGTGCGTGTGTCCGAGCTGCGGCGGCGCCGCGCGGCGCGAGACGGACACGATGGACACCTTCGTGGACTCGTCGTGGTACTTCCTGCGCTTCGCCTGCAGCGACAGCCACCAGGCGATGGTGGACGATCGCGTGAACTACTGGCTGCCGGTGGACCAGTACATCGGCGGCATCGAGCACGCGATCCTGCATCTGCTGTATTCGCGCTTCTGGACGAAGGTGATGCGCGATCTCGGCCAGGTGCGCATCGGCGAGCCGTTCGGCAACCTGCTGACGCAGGGCATGGTGCTGAACCACATCTACTGGCAGCAACCCGCGGCGGGTCGACGCGTCTACTTCAACCCCGTGGATGTCGACGTGGTCGAAGAGGGTGCCACGAAGCGCTATGTCGCGACGCGCGACGATGGCAGCAAGATCGACGTCGTCTACGAGGGCCTCGGCACGATGTCGAAGTCCAAGGGCAACGGCGTCGATCCGCAGATCCTGGTGGAGAAGTACGGCGCGGATACGGCGCGGCTGTTCATGATGTTCACGGCCCCGCCCGAGCAGTCGCTCGAGTGGAGCGATGAGGGCGTGCAGGGTTCGTTCCGCTTCATCCGCCGGCTGTGGAAGGCCGTGCACGATCACGTCTCGCTGGGTGCCGCGCCGGCGCTGGATCGCGCCGCGCTCGATCCGGCGCAGCGCGAACTGCGCCGCGCCGCGAACCAGGCGCTGGCCAAGGTCACGGACGACATCGGTCGCCGCCGCACGTTCAACACCGCGATCGCTGCGGTCATGGAGCTGCTGAACGCGATCGCGAAGTTCGAGGATCGTTCGCCGCAGGGGCGCGCGGTGCTGCAGGAGGCGTTCGAGATCGTCACGATCAGCCTGTCGCCGATCATCCCGCACGTCTGTCACGAGCTGTGGCATGCGCTAGGGCATGCCGAGGCGCTGATCGACGTGCGCTGGCCGGTGGCCGACGCGGCGGCGCTGGAGCTCGCGCAGCTGCAGATGGTGGTGCAGGTGAACGGCAAGCTGCGCGGCCAGATCGCAGTCAGCGCGGACGCCAGCGAGGACGCGATCCGGGCGGCGGCACTGGCCGATGCGAACGTGCAGAAGTTCATGGCGGGCGCCCAGCCTCGCAAGGTGATTATTGTTCCGCGCAAACTCGTCAACGTGGTGGTTTGAGATGCCGTACGGGCGGAGCAATCGTGCCGGTCGCTGGATGCGGGCCCTGCTGGTGACGGGCGTCGCGCTGGCACTCGCCGGTTGCGGCTTCCGCGTGCAGGGGCGCGTGCCGCTGTCGTCGGCGCTGACGATCACGCATGTCGAAGCCGACGACATCCAGAGCGACTTCGTGCAGGACCTTCGCCGCTCGCTGCTGGCCTCGGGAGTGCGGCTCTCGAGTTCCGCCGAGCAGGCGACGGCCGTGATCGAGGTGCAGCGCGACGAACTGACCGAGCGGATCCTGTCGGTGTCGGCGCGCAACATCCCGCGCGAGTACGAACTGACCTACTCGGTGCGGATTCGTGTGATGCGGGGCGAACGCGAACTGCTGGCCTCGGAAGACATCTCGGTCACGCGCGATTTCAGCTTCGACGAGCGCACGCTGCTTGCGAAGGAACGCGAGAAGGAGACGCTGCGCGCCGCGCTCGCGCGCGATCTCGTCGGCATCGTGATGCGGCGGCTCTCGAGCCTGTGACCGCGGCGGCAGCCAGCGCTGCCGCCGTGCTGCGGCTCTCGGGCATCGATCGAGTCGACGTCGCGCTGCTGCTGTCCCGCTACGGCATGGCGCTGCGCCTCGCGGCACCGGAGCAGCCGATCCCGGGGTCCTACTGGGGCGACTCCGAAGCCGGTCTCGAACGCAGTACGCTGCACGCGCGGCTCGATACGCCTCTGCATTCGGTGCTGCACGAAGCCTGTCACTACATCTGCATGAGCCCGGAGCGTCGCGCCGGCCTGCTGCGCGATGCGGGCGGCGATGATCCCGAGGAGTCGGCCGTCTGCTACCTGCAGATCCTGCTGGCTGACCACATCCGTGCGGCAGGCCGCGACCGGCTGATGCAGGACATGGATGCCTGGGGCTACAGCTTCCGGCTCGGTTCGACTCGCGCCTGGTTCGAGAACGACGCGCGCGATGCGCGCGCCTGGCTGCTGGCCGAGGGACTGGTCGACGCCACGGAGGCCGTCACATGGCAGCTGCGCGGATGAAGCGCTGGCGCTGGATCGCGCTCGGCCTGCTGCTGGCGGCGACGACGGCGACCGTCAGCTCCTGTGGCGGTGTGCTGTTCGCGGCGGCCAATGCGCCGGCGCTGTTCGGCAAGTACACCCGCGAGGCGGATGTGGCTTATGGTGCCGGGCCCCGCCGCACGCTCGATGTCTACCTGCCGGATCGCAGCCCGGAGCTCGATTCCGCGCATGCGGGGCCGCGGCCGATGATCGTGTTCTGGTACGGCGGCAGCTGGATGAAAGGCAGCAAGGAGCAGTACCGCTTCGTCGGTGCCGCCCTCGCGCTGCGTGGCTATGTCGCCGTGTTGCCGGACTACCGCCTGTATCCCGAGGTGCGCTTCCCGGCGTTCATGGACGATGCGGCGCTCGCGCTGAAATGGGCGCAGGACAACGCCGCGCGCCTCGGCGCCGATCCACAGCGCGTCTACGTGATGGGACATTCCGCGGGGGCGCACATCGCGGCGCTGCTGGCGCTGGACGGACGGTATATCGCGCGCGCCGGCGGTGATCCGCGCCGGATCCGCGGACTGATCGGACTGTCGGGTCCCTACGCGCTCGCGCCGGATACCGACGTGCTGCGCACGATCTTCGGCGCGCCGTTCACGGAAGCGGACTGGCAGCCGGTGCGATTCGTCACGCGCGCCTCACCGCCTGCGCTGCTGTCGCACGGCAGTGCCGATCGCGTCGTATGGATATCGCACGCCGAGAAGCTCGAGGCGACGCTGCGTGCCGCGGGCGTGGACGTGACGCTGCGTCGCTATGCCGGTGCGAGCCATGCCGATACCGTGGCGGCGTTGTCGGTGCCGGCGCGCGGGCGGGCGCCGGTGCTCGACGACATCAGCGCTTTCGTGTCGCGAAGCGATCCGTCGCCCTGACGAGTTCATCCGTGATGCCGGGCTCGAACGCCGAGTGACCGGCGTCCGCGACGATGCGCAGGTCCGCTTCGGGCCAGGCGCGATGCAGATCCCAGGCGCTCTTCACCGGACAGACGACGTCATAACGACCCTGCACGATGACGGCCGGGATGTCGCGGATCTTCGGCACATCGTCGAGCAGCTGTGAGGGCGTGCGCAGGAAGCCGCCGTGGATGAAGTAGTGGCATTCGATGCGCGCGAACGCGGCGGCGAATGCGGGATCATCGAACTTGGAGAGATCCCCGGCAGAGGCGCGCAGGTAGCTCGTCGCGCCTTCCCAGATCGACCAGGCGCGCGCGGCCTCGCGCACGGTCTTCGGGTCATCGCTGGTCAGCCGGCGGTAGTAGGCCTGCATCATGTCGCCGCGTTCGGCGACTGGAATCGGCTTGACGTATTCCTCGTACAGATCGGGGAACAGCGCGGCGGTGCCGTCGGCGGATTCGTAGAACCAGCGGAACTCCCAGGGGCGCACGAGGAAGATGCCGCGCAGCACGAGCTCGGTGACGCGCTCCGGATGCTTCTGGGCATAGGCCAGCGCGAGCGTCGATCCCCAGGATCCGCCGAACACCTGCCAGCGCTCGATGCCGAGGTGTTCGCGCAGCGTTTCGATGTCCGCGACCAGATGCCAGGTGGTGTTGTCGACGAGGCTCGCGTGCGGACGGCTCTTGCCGCAGCCGCGCTGGTCGAACAGCACGATGCGGTATTTCTTCGGATCGAAGAAACGGCGCATGCGAGGGTCCGTGCCGCCGCCCGGGCCGCCATGCAGGAACACGACGGGCTTGCCGCGCGGATTGCCGCTCTCTTCCCAATAGAGCTCATGCAGCGCTGACACCTTCAGGAAGCCGCTGCGGTTTGCGCGGAAGGCCGGGTAGAGTCCGCGACGCGTCGTACGGGCGACGGATCTGCTGCGCGGGCTAGCCGCCTTCTTTTTCGCTGCCTTCTTTGCGGCCATGGCTATCTCGACAGCATCGGGCCGAGCGGGGCGCCGCCGACCAGATGCACATGCAGATGAAAGACTTCCTGGCCGCCATGTTCGTTGCAGTTGATGATCAGGCGATAACCCTTTTCGGCGATGCCTTCCTGGCGCGCGAGCGTGCGCGCGACGGTGAACATGTGACCGATCAGCGCCTCGTCCGAGTCCGCGATGTCGTTGGCTGTCGGGATCGCCTTGTTCGGCACCACCAGGATGTGGACCGGCGCGCGCGGATGGATGTCGCGGAACGCGGTGACGCGCTCATCCTGGAACACGATGGTGGCCGGAATCTCCCGGGCGACGATCTTCTCGAACAGTGTCGGCATGCAGCGATCTCAATATTTGTAGATTTCGACTTTCTCACCGGCCAGAGAGTACGCCGCGGCACCGAGTCGCGTTGTCTTGGTGGCGACCTTCATCTTTCCGGTGATCCAGTAGGCTTCGTAGATGGAATCGAGGGCGATGCCCTTGGCCATCTTGACGTGCACGATCTGGTTCGGTGGCGGTGGCGGTACGTGGATGCACGCGCCGAAGTACGGCACGAGGAAGAACTCCGACACGAGCCCGTCCTTGCCGATGTCGAGCGGCACGATGAACCCCGGAATCTTGACGTCGGCGCCGTCGAGTTCCTTGTTGACGCTGAAGTCCATGACCTGCTGCGCGGCCATGCCGCCCTCGCCGAGGTAGTCGTGTACCGGAGCGGGTGGGCCGGCGGCACCGAACCGCGCGCGCGCGTCCTTCGGGACCAGTTCTTCCCAGTCGAGTTCCAGGATCGGCGCTGCCGCGGCGGGTTTACCCGCGGCGGCAGGTTTGGCCGCCGCCGGCTTCGGCGTTTCGATCGCTTCGGCCTGCGGCAGTGCCAGCAGCGGCAGCAGGGCGAGCACGGTGGTGGCGAGCGGACGCCGGTTCGGAGATTTCATGATCAGACCCTTATGGTGAGGCCATCGCTGAGCGTGTTGCGGTAGGCGCGCCACGCGGGCAGCAGGCCCATCAGCAGTGCAGCACAGATGATCGCCGCGAGGATGGAGAGATCGTACCGGCTGAGACCCGTGATCTGCACGAAAATTCCGTATCGGTTCGCCAGCAGCGGGGCGGCGGCCCACATGACGAGATACGCCACCGCGACGCCGGCCGCGACGCCCGCCGTCGCGAGCAGGCCCGCCTCGGCGACCAGCAGGGTGAAGACGTGCCGGGCGCGCGCGCCGACCGAACGCAGGATGGCCATTTCGCGGCGCCGCTCGTTCAGGCTGGTCAGGATCGCGGTCAGCATGCCGAGCAGTCCGGCGAGCACGACGAAGCCGGCGATCACCATCAACGCCGTATCGGCGACGCCGACCAGCTGCCACAGCTGCGACAGCGCGACGCCCGGGATGATCGCGAGCAGCGGCTCCATGCGGTACTCGTTGATCGCACGCTGCATCGTGAAAGTCATGACCTTGGAGCGCATGCCGACCATGAAGGCCGTGATGCTGGTCGGGGTCAGGTCCAACGCACGAGCCTGATCGGCGTCGACGCGCTGTCCCGGCATCGCCTGCATGCCGCTCTGCCAGTCGACGTGAATCGCCGTGATGGCCTCGAGACTCACGTGCACGGTGCGGTCCACCGGCGTGCCGGTGCGCGCAAGAATCCCGACGACGCGGAACGGCTTGTCCTTGTGCTCGGCGAAACTGACGTTGCCGAGGCCATGGGCGATGATCACGGGATCGCCGAGCCTGTAACCGAGCTGCGCGGCGACATCCGCACCGAGCACGGTGTCGTACAGGTCGGCGAACGGCTTGCCGCTCGCGAACGTGAGCTCGCGCTCGCCGGCGTAGTGATAGTGCCTGAAGTAGTCGCCAGTCGTGCCCAGCACGCGGAAGCCGCGATGTGAATCGCCGAGCGAAATCGGGATGGTCCAGGCGACGTCCGGATGCTTCGCGATCTTCTGGTAGCTCTCCCAGCTGACGTTCGCCGTCGCATCGCCGACGCGAAACACCGAATACAGCAGCAGGTTCAGCGGGCCGGAGCGTGCGCCGACGATCAGGTCGACGCCCGAGACGGTGTTCGCGAAGCTCTCCTTCGCGGAGGTGCGCATCTTCTGTACGCCGAGCAGCAGCGCGACGCTGATCGCGATCGCGGTGATGGTCAGCAGCGCCGTGATCCGGCGATTCCAGATCGAGCGCAGCGCGAGCAGCAGCGTGGCCATCCGTGTTCCTCAGTGCGCCGCAGCGCGGTTCAGATCCGCGAGGCTGAGGTCACGGTCGAACATCGCACCGAGCGAGGTATCGTGGCTGACGAAGATCAGCGTCGAGCCCTGTTCGCGGCATTCCGCCATCAGCAGCTGCAGGAAATGTTCGCGGGCGTCGTGATCGAGTGAGGACGTCGGCTCGTCGGCGACGATCAGTTCCGGTGCGCCGAGCAATGCCCGCGCCGCGGCCACGCGCTGCTGCTGGCCGATCGACAGCTCGGTGACCTGGCGGCCCTGCAATTCCCCGGTACCCAGGCCGAGAGCCTGCAGCAGCCGCGCCGCTTCGTTCGCAAGCGTGCCGCGACGGGTCGCGCGGGCGCGCCGCGCGGCTGAGAACTGCGCTGGCAGGATCACGTTCTCGATCACGGAAAGGTAGGGGATCAGGTTGAACATCTGGAAGATGAAGCCGATGTGATCGCCGCGCAGTCGATCCCGCTGGCTCGCGCCGAGGCGCGCGAGATCCTGGCCGAGGATGCGCACGCTGCCGGCCCGCGGCGTCAGCACGCCGCCGATCAGACCGAGCAGCGTGCTCTTGCCACTGCCGCTCGGGCCGCGCAGGAACACGCGTTCCCCACGCGCGAGCCGGAACTGCTCGATCTGCAGCAGCAGCGGCTTGCCGGGCCAGCCGTACTCGACGCCCTGCAGTTCGATCGCCGAAGTGCTCGTGTCCGGGTCGGGCGGCGAGACGGACTGGATTGCAGGGGAGCTCATGTCGGCAACTCTAGCGCAGCGCGATGCGCTCGTCCGGCTTCGCCGTGGACACGCTCTTCTGGCTGGTCGTCGTGACGATGTTGACGGTCATCGCCGAGATCTCGCGCAGCTTGCGCAGGCCCCATATCTCCACCCAGGCCAGCGCCGCAGGATTGCTGCAGGTGTAACGGATGCTCGCGCGATAGTCCGCGTGATCCTCGCCCGAGTCATGTTCGTGCTCATGGTCATGGTCATGTGCATGGTCACGGCTGCTGGTGCTTTTCGCCCAGTCCGGGACTTCCAGACTTGCGCTGTCGCGACGGCATGCGGCTGCCTTCGGTACGCCGATCATGCCGGCGCCGCTGAACAACCAGGCTGCCGCCGCCGAGACAGCGGCGCGCTCTTCGGCCGTGCGCGGCGCGCGCTCGAAGCCGACGACATTGATCGCCGGTGCTTCCAGTTCCAACGTGAGCAAGTTGCCTTCGATCGCGAGATTCAATGTCACGGCGCCGTGCTCGTGCTTTGCTTCCTGCCTGAACTCGGCGGCAGGCTGCTGCGCCTGGCTTGCAGCGATCAGCAGCAACGTGACGGCAGGCGCAAGGGACTTCAACGTGAGTTGACGCATGGGGGAAATCACTCCTGTGCAAAGGCGGATGTTCAGAATTCGAAGCGTACGCCAGCGGCGAGCGCACGGCCCGGCAACGGCGCGTAGTCCTTCAGCGGCGAGGCGTGCCGACGGGCATCCTCGTCGAGCAGGTTGCTGCCGCGGACGAACAGCAGGACGGGTCGCTGGGCGAGGGTGGCGCGGTAGCTGACGTCCAGGTCCAGCAGCGTGAAGCCGTCGGTCGGCAGTTCGCCGGCGCCCAGCCTGGACTGGCGGTCGTTCCAGATTGCGGTGAGTCCGAGCTCGAGGCCACCTCGGGCGAGCGCGGCGCTCGCGCCGATGCGCAGCGGGGGAATCAGCGGCAGCGGATCGCCCGCGCCGTCTTCGGCGCGCACGGTGTCCGCGAACAGGCGTGCGCGCAACTCGCCGGCGCGCGTCGCAATCCCGGTCCATTCGATCTCCGCTTCAAAGCCCGTGAAGCGCGCGTCGGTGGCTGTGTACTGCACGACGGGCAGGCCGTCCTCGATGTCGCCGGTGATCGCCGGGAAGATGTAATCGGTGTAGTCGCTGATGAAGACGCCGGCGGAGAATCGCGGGCCGCCGGCCGTGTCGCGGAGCTGGCCGCGCAGCGCGAGGTCCGCCGTCACCGCCTTCTCGGTGCCGAGATCCGCCGCGCCGATTTCGAATCGTCGCACGGCGAGGTGCGGTCCATCCGCGAACAGTTCCGTCGCCGTCGGGTGGCGCTCCGTGCGAGTCAGGTTCAGCGCCAGCTGCAGCGGTTCGCTGAACTGCCAGATCGTGCCGAGCGACGCGCTGACGGCGTGGTCGTCATAGCCCGTGGTCGACGCCGCTGGAAGATCGATCTGCTGCTGCTCGAGTCGCGCGCCGGCTTCCAGCTTCCAGGCGCCGAACTGCCGCTCTTCGTAGACGAACAGCCCGAGGTTGCGGGTCTGCGAGGCCGGCACGAAGGCTTCGGCGCCAATCGCTTCGAGATCGAGGTCCCGGTACTGCACACCGAACGTGCCGCGCCATCCGGCCAAGGGCTGGTGCTCGGCCGTCACGCGGGCTTCGCGCCCGGTCTGCAGGAAGGTCGTGCCGAGCTCGCCGCCCGGTTCGATTTCGCGATGCTCGTAGTCGTTCCAGCCGGCGCGCACACGCAGGTTGGCGAGGCCGGTGACGGGGTCACGCCATTCACCATCCACGTCGTAACGGGTCTGGCCCATGTCGATGTAAATGCCGTCGCCATCGCCGATCTTGCCGGCGGCGCGCGGCTGCAGTGTGAGCTTGCCGGGACCGCTTGCGACGACTTCGAGTGGTGTACCGGTGTCGGCTTCCTCTTCGGCGGGTCCCGGGATCTCGTACTCCGTGCTGAATTTCGAGAACGATGCTCCGACGTAACCCCAGTCGCCGACGCGCGAGAAGCCGAATCCGCCACCCCGCGCCGCGCTGGCCGAATTGGCGAGCCGGCCGGGAATCTCCTCCGGCAGTTCTGCTGCCGCCTCGAGTTGCGCGCGCAGCGCGTCCGAGATGCCGAACTTCGGGATGTGCACGTCGTCCGTGCTGCGTCGCTGCAGATCCGCGGTGAAGCGCCACTGCGACGTTCCGAACTCGCTGCGCGCCGCGAGCGCCCGTTCGTCGAGTCCGGTGTTGCCGCGGGCTTCGACGGCACCGGAGAACGGCGTGTCCGGTTCGCTGTGGGCGATGCGATTTGTCAGCATGTTGACAAGACCGGCAGACGCCGAATTGCCGAACAGCAACGTCGCCGGGCCGCGGATCACCTCGATGCGGTCGACGATCAGTGGGTCGAGCGTGACGGCGTGGTCATTGGACAGCGCGGAGACGTCGAGCACGTCGCTGCCGTCCTGGTACATCTGAACGCGCTCGCCGCCGGCGCCACGGATCACGGGACGACTCGCGGCCGGGCCGAACCAGGTGGCGCTGACGCCGGGCTGGTCCGCCAGTGTTTCGCCGACGCTCGAGGCGCGGGCGCGGATCAGGTCGTCGCCGCCGAGCACGCGCGTTGGCGTGGCGCTGTCCTGCGCGGCTCCGCGAAGCGGCGTGGCGGTGACGATGACCTCTTCCAGGCGGCCGCTGGAATCGGGGGGTTTGGCGGCCACGGCCGCAGCACTCAGACAGGAACTCACGGCGACGAGCAGCGTCGCGCGGCTTGCGGAATTCAGCATGATGATCAGCCTCGAACAGAAGGATCCACGGCAGCGCGGCGCAGGCAGGGCGGAGCCCGCGCCGGTCGGAGCGTCGCGTCAGGCGACGGTGACGTGGATGGCCGGTGGACCCCGGGCGCGATGCGCGTCGGGTATCGGTTCGATGCGTGTGAGAGCTGGGGCGAGCGCCGACACGAGGCGCTGCACGAAGTCGTGGCGAAGCGGTGGGAAAGACAGCGGCGGCGGTGCCGGCAGACGCGAGAACTGCAGGCACAGATCGCAGGTCGCCGCTCCTTCGTCGTGATGCGGGTGCTCGTGGCCCTCTTCGTGGGTGTCCGTCGCGCCGGCGTGGACTTCAGCGACGTGCTGGTTGCCCTCGGCCAGGTGCAGGTGATGCGCGTTCTGCCAGCCCGCCACGCACAGCGAAAACAGCGCGGCGGCGACCAGCCAGGGGCGGCGATGACGAAAGCGCGTGAGCATCGGCTGTTATTATATAACAAATGACTGGATGGCGGTGATGCGCGCCTTTCCCCCGCCCGGTTGGGCGGCGGATAATCGGTCGGTACGATGAAACTCACTCTCGAAGCCCTGCCGGGCCACCTCTCGGGTGCCTTGGCGCCGGTCTATCTCATTTCAGGGGATGAGCCCCTGCGGGTCAGCGAATCGCTCGACGCGCTGCGCGCCCGTGCGCGCGAGCTCGGCTATTCGGAACGCGACGTGCACTTCGTCGAGCGCGGCACGGACTGGTCGACGATCCGTGGTGCGGCCGGGACGATGTCGCTGTTCGGGGATCGTCGCATCATCGAGATCCGCATGCCGACCGGAAAACCGGGCGTCACCGGCGGCGCGGTGCTGACCTCATTGATCGAATCCGTGCAGGACGACGTGCTGCTGGTGATCATCACCGACAAGCTGGACCAGGCCGCGCAGAAGGCGGACTGGTTTCGCGCTGCGGAAGCGCGCGGCGCCTGGCTCGCGGTGCCGGACATGCCGGCGGCGCGGCTCGGTTCCTGGCTGCGCGAGCGCTGCCAGCGCGCCGGCCTCGTGCTCGACGATGCGGCGGTGCAGCTGCTCGCGGAGCGCGTCGAAGGGAATCTGCTCGCCGCGCACCAGGAGATCGAGAAGCTGCGGCTGCTGCTGCCGCCGGGCCGTGTGCCGGTCGATGCGGTGCTCGCGGCGGTCACGGACAGCACGCGCTTCGACGTGTTCGCGCTCGGCGATGCCGTGCTTTCCGGAGACGGCGCACGCGCACTGCGCATCCTCGATGCGCTGCAGGGCGAGGGCGTCGAGCCGACGCTGGCGCTGTGGGCGCTGACGCGCGAGATGCGCTCGCTTTGGGCGCTGCGCAATGGCACGCCGATCTACGGCCGCGGCGCGCAGATGGGAGCGATCGAACGCGCACGGCCACGGGCGCAGACCCTTTCGTTTGCCCGCCTGATCGCGCGCGCCGCACGGGCCGATCGCATGATCAAGGGCCGCCTGCAGGGCGATCCCTGGGGTGAGATGATGCTGTTCGCCGCCGACTTCTGCGGCCACCGCACACCTGCGCCGCCGGCCGGCGCGCTCTAGGACTATTCATGCGACCGATTGGAATCTTTGGCGGCACGTTCGATCCGATTCACTTCGGGCATCTGCGCACCGCGTTCGAGCTGTGGCAGGAACTGCGCCTGTCCGAACTGCGCGTGCTGCCGACCGGCAGTCCCTCGCATCGCGAGCAGCCGATCGCGGATCCGGGTCTGCGGCTCGCGATGGTGCGTGCGGCGGTCGCCGATCAGCCCGGCTTCGTCGTCGACGATCGTGAAGTGCGTCGCGAAGGCGCCTCGTACACCGTCGACACGCTGCTCGAACTGCGCAACGAGTTTCCGGATCGCGCGCTCGCGCTGATCGTCGGCATGGATGCGTTCCTGGGCTTGCCGCACTGGCATCGCTGGCGCGAGATCCTCGATCTTGCGCATGTGGTCGTCGCGCACCGTCCCGGCTGGAAGGCGCCGACGATGGGCCCGCTCGGCGAAATCATGGTCGATCGTGGCACCGGCGCCATCAAGGATCTGCACTCGGCCGCCGCCGGGCGTATTTATGTCCATGCGGTGACGCAGCTGGAAATCTCCTCGACGGACCTCCGCAACATCATCACTTCAGGGCGCGATCCACGCTTCCTCGTGCCCGACGCAGTTCGCGACATCATCCTCGAAACGGGGTGCTATGCTCGCGGCCAGCGCCCTTCCCACGAGGTCGACACTCGTAAATGACACTCGCCCATGACTAGTTCCAAACGCCCGGGTCGCAGCGGCCCGGCCCGACGCAAGCCCGGTGCGAAGTCGACCGGCTCCAAGTCCACCGGCACCCATTCGAGCGCAGCCCGCCCCGGCGGCAAGCAGCGCCCCGCCGCAGCCCGATCCTCCGCCTCAGGTTCTTCCCGAACCGGCAAACCGTCAGCGAATCGCGCCGCGAAAGCGGTCGCGAAGCCGGCGGCCTCGGCGCGTCCCGCGAAAGCTGCGGCACCGCAGGCCTCACCGCTGGTCAAGCTCGTGCTGAACGCGCTCGCGGACATGAAGGCGCAGGACGTGCGCACGCTCGATGTACGCGGCCTGACCGACATCGCGGACACGATGATCATCGCGAGCGGCACGTCGGACCGTCACGTGAAGTCGATCGCCGATCGCGTCGTGCAGCAGTCGAAGGCTGCGGGCAAGCGTCCGTACGGCGTCGAAGGCGAGCGGGATGGCGAGTGGGTGCTGGTCGACCTGCCCGATGTCATGGTCCACGTGATGCTGCAGCGCGTGCGCGAGTTCTACGCGCTCGAGCAGCTCTGGGAGCCGGTGCGTCCGGCCCCCGGGGCCGGCAAGCCGCCCAGGGTCGCGCGCGGCGACTGATCCGGCACCGGTATGCGATTGCGACTGCTCGCGGTCGGCACGCGCATGCCCGGTTGGGTGACGGAAGGTTTCACCGACTACACGCGACGCCTTTCCGCGTCGCTGCACTTCTCGCTGCAGGAGATCGAGCCGGCGCGTCGGGCTGCTTCGACGCCGGCGGCCCGTGCGATGGCCGAAGAGGCCGGACGCATCGAATCCGCGCTGAAACCGGGCGAGTTCGTCGTCGCCCTCGACGAGCGCGGCAAGGAACTGTCGACGCGTGAGCTCGCGGACTGGCTCGCGCAGCGCATGCAGGACGGGCGCGACGTCGCGCTGCTGGTCGGCGGAGCGGACGGCCTCGCGCCCGAGCTGCTGAAGCGCGCCGATCAGCGCTGGTCGCTGTCCCGACTGACGCTGCCGCACGCGATGGTGCGCGTGCTCGTCGCGGAGCAGATCTACCGCGCACAAAGCCTGCTCTCGAATCATCCCTATCATCGCGACTGAGACCCGCATGCATGAGCCCGTCCTCTGTCTCGCCTCCGCCTCGCCGCGTCGTTCTGCGTTGCTGGAACAGATCGGCGTCGCGCATGTGATCGCCGCTGCGCACATCGACGAGTCGCTGCGCCCGGGCGAGTCGGCCAGTGAGTACGTGCTGCGGTTGTCGCGCGAGAAGGCGGCGGTCATCGCCGCACAGCCGGCGTTGTCGCGCGGTCTGCCGGTGCTCGGCGCGGACACCTCCGTCGTGCTCGGCGAACCCGTGAGCGGCGAAACGGTGCTCGGCAAGCCGGCCACGGCAGCGGAATCGCGCCGCATGCTGGAGCAGCTGTCTGGTCGGGAGCATCGCGTGCTGTCCGGCATCACGCTGCACGGCCCGGATGGCGTCGCGTCGCGACTGTCGACGACGACGGTACGGTTCCGTCCACTGGCGGCTGCCGACATCGAGGCGTACTGGCACAGTGGCGAGCCGCGCGACAAGGCGGGAGGCTACGCCATCCAGGGCCTCGCCGCTGCATTCGTCGAACATCTCGCGGGCAGCTATTCTGGCGTGATGGGACTACCGCTGTACGAGACCGCCGAACTGCTCGCCCACGCCGGCATCCAGGTCGTCGGAGGGGGCGTGCTCGGAGGGGGCCCGTCATGAGCGCGGAAATCCTGGTCAACGTCGGTCCCGGCGAAACGCGTGGGGCCGTGCTCGAGAACGGCGTGCTGCAGGAGATCTTCATCGAGCGCGCCAGTCGCCGCGGTCTCGTCGGCAACATCTACAAGGGTCGCGTGTCGCGCGTGCTGCCCGGCATGCAGGCGGCGTTCGTCGAAGTCGGGCTCGAGCGCACCGCTTTCCTGCACGTCGACGACATCGAACCGTCGGCGGCCGAAGCCGCTGCGCCGCCGGTCGCGACCCGCGACATCCGTCAGCTCCTGTCGGCCGGCGATGACGTGATCGTGCAGGTGGCCAAGGATCCCATCGGTGGCAAGGGCGCACGACTGTCGACCTCGATCTCGCTGCCCTCGCGACTGCTCGTGTACATGCCGCGCGGCAGCGGCGTCGGCGTCTCGGCGCGCATCGAAGATGAAGCCGAGCGCGCACGCCTGCGCGAGGCGATCGTCGGGATCGTCAAGACCGGGCACAGCGGCGGCTACATCGTGCGCACGGCGGCGGTCGGCGCGACTGCGGAGCAGCTCGCCGCAGACCTCGACTATCTCGAAAGACTCTGGGCCCACGTCCGCGAGGGCTCGCTGCGCGTATCGGCTGGCAACCTCGTGCACGAGGATCTGCCGCTGCCGACGCGCGTGCTGCGCGACGAGCTGACCGCCGGCGTGCGGCGCGTGCTGATCGACGACCCGGCCACGCACGCGAAGATGCTGCAGTTCGCACGCGACCTGATGCCCGACGCAGAGTCGCGAATCGAGCTGTATGCCGGTGCGCGGCCGCTGTTCGACCTGCACGGCGTCGAGGAAGAGCTGGACCGCGCGCTCGATCGCAAGGTGAACCTGAAGTCCGGCGGCCATCTCGTGATCGACCAGACGGAGTCGATGACCACGATCGACGTCAATACGGGCGCGTTCGTCGGACACCGCAATCTCGAAGACACCATCTTCCGTACCAATCTCGAGGCGGCGGTGTCGATCGCGCGCCAGCTGCGACTGCGCAATCTCGGCGGCATCATCATCATCGACTTCATCGACATGCAGGATGAGTCGCACCGCCAGCAGGTGCTGGAGGCGCTGCAGCGGGCGCTCGCGACGGATCGTGCCCAGACGCACGTGGCCAGTCTGTCGCCGCTGGGGCTGGTCGAGATGACCCGCAAGCGCACGCGCGAAAGCCTGGAACATTTGCTGTGTCAGGCCTGTCCTACCTGTGACGGGCGGGGTTTCGTGCAGACTGCGGAAACGGTCTGCCACGCCGTGTTTCGTGAAATTGTGCGACATGCGCGGCAGTTCGCGAGCCGGGAGCTGCTGATACTGGCTCACCAGGACGTGGTCGACCGGCTGCTCGGCGAGGACTCCGGCGCGCTGGCCGAACTCGAGGCGGGCGTGGGCCGGCCGATACGCCTGCAGAGCGAGGCGCTGTACGAAGTGGATCAATACGACGTTGTGCTGATGTAGCAGTCGGCCGCGTCGATGGGACCGAATCCTTGACGCAGGCATCACGACGTCGATGGGTGCTGGGGCTGACGCTGGCAGCGGCGCTGTCGATCGCGCTGCTGGCGGCCTATGCCTCGGCGCTCGCGCGCCTGCCGCAGCAGCGCGCGGCCCTCGAATCGCTGCTGCGATCGCAGACCGGGCTGGACGTACGATTCGGTGCGCTCGCCGTGCGCATCGGGTTCTACGGGCCCGAGCTGCACTTCACCTCGATCGAGATGCGTCGCCCGGGCGACGCCGAGCGCCTGCTGCGGGCGCGCGAGCTGGTCGCGCGCTTCGACACCTGGCGCCTGCTGCAGAGCGGTCAGTTGCGACCGGGCCGGGTGCTGTTGATCGGCGCCGAACTGGATGCGCCTGCGCTGCAGCGTCTGCGTGTCGTGGCCGGCCCCGCCACGAGCCAGACGCACGGGCCGGCGCAGGGGGGTGCTGCGGCGCTCGAGCAACGCTGGATCAGAACGGTCGCGGAGCTCGCCGCAGCGATGCCGCCCGGACGTCTCGAATTCGAAGCCTCGACACTGCGCTGGCCCGCGGCGGTGGGCGGAGATGCGACGGTGCTGCAGATTCCGCGGCTCTCGTTCGACCGACGCAGCGACGGCCTGCGTGCCAGCGGCACGGCCCTGCTGCCGCAGCGGCTCGGTCGAATGCTGTTCATCGCGGTGGACCTGCGCGGCCTTGGCCGCGATCCGCGAATCGCGAGCCGTACCCTCGGTGGCAGCGCCATCGTGCAGACGCGCGCGATCGAACTCGGGGCCGTGCGCGATCTCGACGCCGCGTTCGCGTGGTTGCCGGCCGGACGTGCGGACTCGCGCCTGCTGCTGCGACTGCAGGCCGGCGTGGTCAGCCAGGGCACCTTGACCCTGGCCGGGCGTGACCTGCGCCTGCGGCCCGGCATCGCGACCGGCGACGCGCCGGCACCGATCGATCGACTGGATGCGACCTTGCAGTTCGGGCGCCAGCCGCTGCGCTGGCGCTTCGCCACGGCCGACCTGCGCCTGGCCGCGGCCGGTCTGCCGGATCGCAGCGTCGCCTGGCAGTTTGATCTCGATCCGGTGAGCGGCGCCGCGCAGATCGATATCGAGGCGCTGCCAGCCGCATGGCTGCAACGTGCGGCGCTGCACCTGTACGGCTCCGGGATCAGCGCTGACGCCGGCGGGACGGGCGGCTCCGTGGCACTGGCAGGGATGCTGGCGCGTGGCCAGCTCGCCGGGGAGATCGACGGGCTGCGTTACACGCGAGCCGCAGCGTCGATGGGTGCGGCGTGGACGTTCCGCGCCAAACTGCGCGGCGGCCGATGGCGTGACGCAGCCGGCGAGACGGACATTGACGGGCTCGACGCGACCGTGCGCGGTGAGCAGCAACGTTGGTCGCTGCTGCTGACGGCCGCGCATGACCGCCGCGCGCCGGGTCTGCAGCCGCAGGGCATGCTGGTTGCGCAGCGGTCCGCCGACGGCTGGCGTCTGCGCAGCGAGGATCTGGTGCTGGCGCAGGCCGGTCGCGCGCGCGTCGCCGTGAATGCGGCGCTGATCGTGCCGGCATCCGGCGATGCGGAACTCGACGCGACGCTGCGACTGCTCGCGCCGCTCGACAGTGTCGACGTGCCGCAACTGCTCCAGCTGGCGCGTGGCAATGCAGAGGCACCCTGGGGGCGCCGCATCGAGCGACTGGCGCTCGGCGCAGGGTCGGTTCGCGTGCACGGTGTGCTGCCCGCGCGCGGTGCGGCATCGTTCAGCGCGGAGCAGGGTGACCTGCAGATCGCCGCGGCGAGCTTTCGTCCGGCGGAAGGGTGGCCGAAGGTCGTCGATGCGCGCGGTCGGGCGCGCTGGTCCGCGCAGCAGCTGCGTCTCGATTTCGATGCCGGGCAGATCGGTGGGCTCGCGTTGCGCAGCGGCTCGGTCGACTGGCGCGCGAGCCCTCGCTGGCGGCTGCGCGCGTACGGCGACGTGGCTGAGGCGATGCGCTTGCTGGATGCGAGTCCGATCGCTGCCGCCGCCCCGAAGGAGTTGCTCGGCCTCGATGTGAGCGGGGACGCGGAGCTCGAGTTCACGCTGGCCCCGGATGCGCGCGCGCCCGCGGCGGCCGATCGCTGGAGCACCGTGATCCGCCTGGCCGACGCGAGCTGGCGGCCGCTGCGCAGCGCCGCGCCGATCACCGGTCTTGCCGGTGAGTTGCGCCTCGCCGACGGCCGTCTGGAGCCGTCGCGCCTGCGCGGTCGCTGGCAGGGCGGCGACGTGCGCATCGCGCTCAGTTCGGTGGGTGGCCAGCCGCGCGGATCCATCCGCGGCGTGCTGCCGCGAAATGCGCTCGCGGAATTAACTGGCGCGACGCTCGGTGCGGACTGGCCTGCCAGTGTCGACTGGCGGCTCGATGCCGCACGTCGACCCGCCACGCGCCGCAGCGCCGCGAACTGGCAGCTCGAGGGTTCTCTGGCCGGTCGGTTGCGCACGACGCTGACGCTGACGGCCGCGAAGGCGGGCGAACTCGCGCTCGACCGCGGCGCGCTGCGCTTCGGCGCCGGTCCGCTGCGGCTGCCGGCGCAGCGCGGACTGCAGGTCAGCGGCACGGTCTCGGGTCTCGACCTGCTGCGCACGGCGATGATCTTGCAGCTGGCTGCGCAGTCCGTCGACGACACGCTACCGTGGAGCGGCGAGCTGCGCGCGCGCGATCTGCGGCTGATCGGTCAGATGCTCGGCGAGGCGCGACTGCAGTTCGTCCAGAGCGATGCGGGCCGCGGCCTGCGCATCGACGGCGGCCGGGTCGTCGGCAGGGCGGATCTCGCGCGCGCCGGCGCGGCACCGCGGCTGGCGCTGGAGCAGCTGACGCTGGATGCGCTGCCGGGGTCGTCCGAGTCCGGCCCTCTCTGGTCGGCGCAGACCTGGGCCCTGGACCTCGACGTGGCGCAGCTGACGATCGCCGGGCAGCGGCTCGGTCACTGGCATGGAAGCGTCGCGGGCGGGCCGCAGCAGATCGACCTGCCGGCGCTCCGCTTCGCCGACGGCGCGCTGCGCGGCGACGGCAATCTGCGCTGCGTGCGCGGTGCCGGCGCGTGCCGATTCGAAGCCCGCTGGAGCGGCGTCGCGCCCCGGTCGCGCTGGATGACCGAGGTCAGCGAAGGACATGCCGAGCTCTCCTGGCCGACGGCCAGCCGCGATCGCCCGGCCGCGAGCCTCAGCGGTCACTGGTCGCTGCGCGCGGCGAATGGCAGGCTGCAGCCGGATGATTCGCTGGACGCGCCGCGCAGCACCGCGACAATCGAGCAGAAGCTGTTCGGGCCGGTACGCGCGCTGCTAGATGCGGACCCGGCGGTGGACGAGGCCTGGGCGTGGAGCCGGCTCGACATCGCGGCCCGCCTGGATGCCGGGGTGGTGCGCATCGAGCGCTATGCGATCGACGGCGCCGACCGTCGACTGCAGATCGACGGGCGTCTCTGGCTCGACGATTCACAGGTCGATCTGCTCGCCGTGTGGTTGCCGCCGCAGCCTTTCGGTGAGGCGGTCGGGCGCTGGCCTGCCGGGCCCGCGTTGCTGGCGGCCTGGGGCGCCGTGCGCGACCTGATGCCGGATCGACGCGCAGATACCGCGGGCGACGCGGCGACGCGGTTCGCGGTCACCGGCCCGCTGTCCCGGCTCGAGGTCACGGCGCTGCCCTTGCAATCCGCGGCGGCGCCCTGAAACATGTCGGACATGAAAGTCGCAGCCATCCAGATGACGTCCGGACCGGACGTCGCTGCCAATCTCGCCGTCGCAGACCAGCTCGTCGGCGAAGCCGCTGACGCGGGCGCCGTGGTCGTCGTGCTGCCGGAGAATTTCGCCATCATGGGACTGCGCGAGGCCGACAAGCTGCGCGCCAGCGAAGCCGACGGCAGCGGCCCGATCCAGGACGCGATGGCCGCGCTCGCGGCGCGGCGTGGCGTCTGGATCGTCGCCGGCACGATCCCGATCAAGGTGCCGGGCGAAACCCGCGTCGCCGCGGCCTCCGTCGTCTTCGATGCCGGCGGTGCGCGCGTCGCGCGCTACGACAAGATCCACCTGTTCGACGTCGACATCCCGGGACGCGACGAGTCTTATCGTGAGTCGGCCAACAACCGGCCGGGCAGCGAGATCGTCGTCGTCGATACGCCGGCCGGCAAGCTCGGACTTTCCGTCTGCTACGACATCCGGTTCCCCGAGCTGTTCCGCCGCATGAGCGCCGCGGGCGCCACCTGGTTCGCCGTGCCCGCCGCGTTCACGGTTCCTACCGGCGAGGCGCACTGGGAGCCCCTGCTGCGCGCGCGCGCGATCGAGAATCTCTGCGCGGTCGTCGCCAGTGCGCAGGTCGGTCGCCATGCGAACGGTCGCGACACCTACGGCCACAGCCTGATCATCGATCACTGGGGCCGCATACTGGCGGAGCGCGCCGCGGAACCCGGTATCGTCGTCGCGGATCTCGACGTCGCCGCGCAGGCCGAGACGCGTCGCAGTTTCCCGGCGCTGCAGAACCGCCGGCTCGAGATCTGAACGCAAGGACGCTATTCCAGGATGTGCATGTCATGACGCTCCCCGTCGATTCCCTGTCGCTCGCCCGCGATCTGCTGCTGCGCCCCGCCGGTCTTGACGAGAGCCGCATCGATCAGGCACTCGGCACTGTGCTCGGTGCCGCGATCGACGACGCCGACATCTACTTCCAGCTGTCGCGCGACGAGTCGTGGGCGCTTGAGGACGGCATGGTCAAGGAAGGCAGCGCCAGCATCGAGCAGGGCGTCGGCGTGCGCGCGCTCGCCGGCGAGAAGACCGGCTTTGCGTATTCGGGCGAGATCGTCATGCCCGCGCTCGAGGAAGCCGCACGCGCCGCGCGCGCGATCGCGGTGTCGGGTGGCAGCGCGCGTCGCGCGCCGATGCTGGCACGCCGCACCGGCCACCAGCTGTATCTGCCGGTGGATCCCGTCGGCTCACTGTCCGACGACGACAAGGTCGCCTGGCTGATGCGCGTCGATGCCGAGACGCGTCGCCAGGATCCGCGCATCGTGCAGGTGATGGCGTCGCTGACGTCCTCGTTCGACGTGATCCTGATCGCGACGGCGGATGGGGCGATGGCGGCGGACGTGCGCCCGCTGGTGCGCTTCAACGTGTCCGTGATCGTCGAGCAGAATGGCCGACGTGAAGTCGGCTATGTCGGCGCCGGCGGTCGTTACTCGCTGGCTGATCTGGTGGCGAACGATCGGCCGCTCGCGCTCGGCCGCGAAGCGCTGCGCCAGGCGCTGGTGAACCTCGATGCCGTGCCCGCACCCGCGGGTTCCACCACGGTGGTGCTCGGACCGGGCTGGCCCGGCATCCTGCTGCACGAGGCGATCGGCCATGGGCTCGAGGGCGATTTCAATCGCAAGGGCACCTCCGCATTCAGCGGTCGCGTCGGTGAGCGCGTCGCGTCCGAGGCCTGCACGGTCGTCGACGATGGCACGCTGTCCTCGCGCCGTGGCTCGCTGAACATCGACGATGAAGGCACACCGACGTCGTGCACGACGCTGATCGAGAACGGCGTGCTGAAGGGCTATCTGCAGGACAAGCTCAACGCGCGCCTGACCGGCACGCAGCCGACCGGCAACGGCCGGCGCGAGTCCTATGCGCACATGACGCTGCCGCGCATGACCAACACCTACATGCGTCCCGGCAAGCACGATCCGGCCGAGATCCTCGCGTCGGTCGAGCGCGGCGTGTACGCCGTGAACTTCGGCGGCGGCCAGGTGGACATCACCTCCGGCAAGTTCGTGTTCTCGGCCAGCGAGGCGTACTTGATCGAGAATGGCAAGCTCGGTGCGCCGATCAAGGGCGCGACGCTGATCGGCAACGGGCCGGACGTGCTGACGCGCGTTAGCATGGTCGGCAACGACCTGAAGCTCGACGATGGCGTCGGCACATGCGGCAAGGAAGGGCAGAGCGTGCCGGTGGGCGTGGGTCAGCCGACGCTGCGCATCGACGGTCTGACGATCGGCGGTACGGGCTGAGAGTTCAGCCGCGGGACTTGTCGTTCTTCGGTTCGATCGTCTGCGCCATCGCACGCTCGATCGACGCCTCCATCGCTGCATCGTCGATGACCACCGTGGCCTGCATGCCCGGGATGGTGTCGCCGCTGTTGCGCCCGCGCTCGACGCGCTGATCCACGTACCGCAGTGTATGGCGGCCGAGCACGATCTCGTCGCCGTCGTTGAGGCTGTGACGGCGCACGCGCCGGCGCTGGAAGAACATGCCGTTCGTGCTGTTGAGATCCTCGATCACGCAGGCGTGCGAGGTCGTGATGATCTGGCAGTGGTGGCGACTGACGAAGCGGCTGTCGATCTGCAGGTCGTTGTCGGTGGTGCGGCCGATGATCTTGCGACCCGGCCGCAGCGGCACGTCCGCGATCGTCTGCCCTTCCGTGATCAGCAGCACCCGGCCGACCACCGGACCCACGGCTTCGTTCATCGGCTTGTCGCGACCCTGCGCATCCGCGCTGCCCGCGGCGCTGGTCGGATTGTTGGCCTGGCGGCGTGCTGACGTCGGCGGCGCCGCTTCGTTCCACTGCAGTTCGGCCAGCGCGGCATCGATGTCGGCCAGCGTCACGTGGTCGCGATCGGACGTGTAGGCCGCCATCATCGCCGTATCGCACAGTGTGTTGATCAGGCGCGGCGTGCCGCCCGTATAGCGGAAGATCTTCTCGAACGTGTCCGGCGCGAATATCTCGCGACCCTCGGCGCCAGCGATCTCGAGCCTGTGCCGGATGTAGGTCTCGACGTCCTGCGAGGACAGCGCCGTCAGGTGGAAGCGCAGGCGGATGCGCTGCGCGAGCTGCACAAGTTCCGGTGCATCCAGTTTCTCGTTCAGTTCAGGCTGGCCGGCCAGGATGATGCGCAGCACTTTTTCCTTCGTCGTCTCGACGCCGGACAGCATGCGGATCTCTTCGAGCACGCGCGGCGAGAGGTTCTGCGCCTCGTCGACGATCAGC
Source organism: Steroidobacteraceae bacterium (assembly GCA_965279665.1). Classification (GTDB taxonomy): domain Bacteria; phylum Pseudomonadota; class Gammaproteobacteria; order Steroidobacterales; family Steroidobacteraceae; genus UBA964. The sequence goes on along the minus strand of OZ257256.1, from coordinate 3,317,495 downwards.
AGCACCTTGCGGTGCGCCGTGTACTGCTCGACCAGGAACTGGTTCAGCGTCGCGAGCAGTTCGGCCTTGCGCATCTTGAACGGCTGGAAGCCGAACTGGACCAGCACGGACTGCAGGAACTCGAGCGCCGACACCTGGGTCTGGTTGATCTGCGCAACGGCGACGCTCTCGTCGACCTCGCGCAGGAAGGTTTCGATCAGGGTGGTCTTGCCGGCGCCGATCTCGCCGGTGATCACGACGAAGCCGTCGGTGAACCAGATGGTGGATTCCATGTACGCCTTGGCGCGCGCATGGTTCTTCGACAGGTAGAGGAACTGCGGATCCGGGCTCAGCCGGAACGGCAGTTCCTTCAACTTGAACAGGTCGAGGTACATGGCTGTGCCGATATTACGTCAAGCCGGCATGCGGCCACGATAGGCGTAAGTCCGGGTCTGCCAGGGTCAGCAGGCGGCGCGCACGGCGGTCCCGGTCCGCGGCCGAAGGCCGCACCAGCGTGATGTGCCCGACCTTGCGTCCTGCGCGGGGCTGCTTGCCGTAGTCGTGCAGGTGCGCACCCTCGTGCGCGAGCACCGACTCGCGCGGCGGCACGGCCCCGATCAGATTGATCATGGCCGAGTGTCCGCGCGCCCGCGTCGACCCCAGCGGCCAGCCGAGGATCGCGCGCAGATGGTTCTCGAACTGGCTCGTCTCCGCGCCCTCGATGGTCCAGTGCCCGGAGTTGTGCACGCGCGGCGCCGTCTCGTTCGCGATCAGCCGGCCGTTGCGGACGAAGAACTCGATGTTGAGGATGCCCGCATAGCGGAAATGCTCGAGCATGCGGCGCAGATGCGCAGCGGCGCGACGCTGCAGTGCCGCCGTGCCGAAAGGCGCGCGCGTGAGTCGCAGGATGCCGGCCGCATGCACGTTGCCGTTCAGTGGATAGATCACGATCTCGCCGCGGGTCGAGCGCGCTCCGATGATCGAGACTTCGTAGTCGAATGGAATGAATTCCTCGTAGATCAGCGCGTCACTGGACAGCGAGATCCGTGCGGCATCGGCCTCGTCGGCGGTACGCACGACCGCCTGGCCCTTGCCGTCGTAGCCGAAGCGCCGCGTCTTCAGCACGCCGGGCAGGCCGATGCGCTTCAGCGCGCGCTGCAGGTCGCGCGCATTGCCGACGGCGGCGTAGCGCGTGGTCGGGATGCCGAGCCGGTCGAACAGCTTCTTTTCGCTGAGGCGATCCTGCGACGCGGCCAGCGCACGCAGCGGCGGCTGGATCTTCGCGCCCAGGCCCAGCGCCTCGAGGCTCGGTACTGACACGTTTTCCCAATCGAACGTCAGCACGTCGCTGCGGCGCGCGAGTTGCTCGAGCAGCGCCGGGTCCGTGAACGCGCCTTCGAGGATCGGCGCGACCTGTCCACCGGGCGTACCCGCCGAGGCATCGAGGAACAGGAAGTCGAGGCCGAGCGGATAGCCGGCGAGGGCCATCATGCGGCCGAGCTGGCCCGCGCCGACGATGCCGATGGTCATGGGACGTGCGTTCCGCGCAAGCGTCAGCCGCCGACGCGCGGATCGCGATCGCCGAGCACCTTGTCGGTCTGGGCGGCGCGGAATGCGTCGAGCGGCGCCTGGAACTGGCTGTGCTTCAGCGCGAGGATGGCCGTGGCCATCAGGCCTGCATTGGCGGCGCCCGCCGTGCCGATCGCGAACGTGGCGACCGGAACACCTGCCGGCATCTGCACGATCGACAGCAGCGAATCGAGTCCGTTCAGCGTCTTCGACTGCACCGGCACACCGAGCACCGGCAGTCGTGTCTTGGCGGCCGTCATGCCTGGCAGGTGGGCGGCACCGCCCGCGCCCGCGATGATCACTTCGATGCCGCGCCCGGCCGCCGTCGCGGCGTACTCGAACATCAGGTCCGGCGTGCGGTGCGCCGACACCACCTGCACCTCGTGCGGGACCCCGAGCTTCTCGAGGATCTCGACCGCAGCGCGCATCGTGTCCCAGTCGGAACGCGAACCCATGATGATGCCGACGAGGGGTTTCATCGCGAAATTCTAGCCCGCCGGGGTGGCGAAAAGTGTGCGCAGGCGCTGGAAAAGCGCGCGGCTGGCGGCATGGCGGTCGGGTTCAGGGCGGGTCCGGTCGCGCGCACGGGCCACGAGGCCGCGCAATTCAGGGTCGTCCGCGCCCGTGCGCCATTCCGCCAGGGCCGCAAGACCCGCCTCGCCCTCGCGGATCAGACGGTCGCGCCAGGCCTCGGTGCGCTTGAAGCGCTCGGATTCCAGGGCATCGTTGCGGCTCTTTTCGCCGAGGGCCTGGTAGATCGGCTCCGGGTCGATGTCGCGCATCAGCTTGCCGATCAGCTGCCGCTGGCGAGCCAGGCCACCGCGGGACTTGATCGTGCGGGCGGCGCGGATCGCATCCTGCAGACGCTCCGGCAGGTCCAGCTTCGCGAACTCCGTTTCGCGCAGCGCGATCAGGTCCTCGCCGAGCTTCTGCGCGTCGTGCGCGGCCCGCTTGCGTGCGCTCTTGCTGGGCGGCTCGATCAGCTCGCCCTGGTCTGACGGGTCATCGGGCAGTGACGGTCGGCGTGGAACGTTCATGGGTACAATTGTGCCAGACCCCACCCTGAGCCGCCCCTTATGAGCCAAGACGTCGACGCTTCGCGTATCCCCGAACTGCAGCAGGTCGTGTCCGAGGTGCTGCGCGAGGCGCGCACCGCCGGCGCATCGTCGGCGGAAGCCGATGCCAGTCTGCAGAAGGGGCTGAATGCGACGGTGCGTCTCGGTGAGGTCGAGACCGTCGAATACCAGCGCGATCGCGGCATGGGCGTGACGGTGTACTTCGGTCATCGCAAGGGCTCGGCCAGCACCGGCGACTTCTCTGCCGGCGCGATCCGCGACACCGTGCAGAAGGCCTGCGCGATCGCGCGCTACACGGCGGAGGATGAATGCGCCGGCCTCGCCGATGCCGCGGACCTCGCCACCCACATTCCCGATCTCGCGCTCGACTTCGCCTGGGAGCTCGAGCCCGATGCAGCGGTCGAGCTCGCGAAGCGCTGCGAAGCGGCCGGACGTGCGGTCGACGCGCGCATCACGAATTCCGAAGGCGCGTCGGTCGGCACGCATCGCGGCGTGCGTGTCTACGGCAACAGCCATGGCTTTCTCGCTGGCTACGCGAGTTCCAGCCATTCGCTGAGCTGCGTGCTGCTCGCGCAGTCCGGTGACGACATGCAGCGCGACTACTGGTACGCGAGCGCGCGTGATCCGGCGGATCTCGCCGATCCGCTCGAGATCGGGCGAATCGCCGGCGAGCGCGCGGTGGCGCGGCTCGGTGCGCGCCGCGTGCCCACCGGCAAATCGCCGGTGCTGTTCGCGCCGGAAGTCGCGCGCGGCCTGCTCGGCCATTTCCTCGGCGCGATCCGCGGCGGTGCGCAGTATCGCAAATCGACCTTCCTGCTCGGCGCGGCCGGCACGCAGGTACTGCCGGCCTTCGTCAACCTGCACGAGCGGCCGCATCTGCCGAAGGGCCTCGGCAGCAGTCCATTCGATTCGGAAGGCGTCGCGACACGCGATCGCGAACTGGTCGCGGCCGGCGTGCTCGATGGCTATCTGCTCGGCAGCTATTCGGCGCGCAAGCTCGGCCTGCGCACGACGGGCAACGCCGGCGGCGTCCACAACCTGATCGTCGACCCGAGTCCCGATGCGCTCGATCAGGCAGGTCTGTTGCGCAAGATGGGGACGGGCCTGCTCGTCACCGAGCTGATGGGGCAGGGTGTCAACGGCGTGACCGGTGACTATTCGCGCGGCGCGACCGGATTCTGGATCGAGGGCGGTGCGATCGCCTATCCGGTGCAGGAGATCACGATCGCCGGCAACCTGCGCGACATGTATCGCGGCATCGTTTCGATCGGCACGGACGTGGATCTGCGCGGCGGCGTCCGGACCGGCTCGATCCTGCTCGCGGACATGACCATTGCCGGCGAATAAGGCCGGCGAATAGCCCGCCTCGCGCCCAGGCAGCCTCTCTCAGTCGGCTTCGTCGATCAGGTCACGCAGCGTGCGCTCGCCGCAGCTGTCGCGCCAGGAGGCCTCCAGCGCCTCCGTGAGTCGATCGACGGGCGGCAGCGCGAGCTGCCGCGGCGCGGTGTGACCGCTGCGCTGACTGCGCGCCACCGCGATGATGTCCTGCAGCCGGATATGGCCGATGTCGCGCGCCGGCACGAGGCGGTCGCTCTCGGTCGTGGTCAGCAGCTGCGCCTGCTCGAGCGCGTGCACGAGCTGCGAGATCGCAATGCCTGGCAGTCCGAGCTCGCGGGCGAGCGAGTTCGCGCGCCACTCGATGTCGCCGCGCGTGTGGCTGCGGCCGACGAGATACATCACCTTCAGCGCGATCGCCTCGAGCTCCTCGCTGGAGAGGCGCAGGTCCACGAGACCCAGCCGCAGGTAGCTCGGATTCTGCAGGTAAAACGACAGCTGCGCGCCGATCAACAGGATCAGCCAGCCGAAGTACGTCCACAGCAGAGCGGCCACGATGATCGCGAAACCGGCGTACACGATCGTGAGCCGCGTCGTGTAGACGACCATCTCCGTGAAAATCTTGCCGACCGTCGCCCAGATGATGCCGGCGACCAGGCCGCCGAGCAGCGCCGGGACGATCCGTACGGGTGTGTTTGGCACGAGCTTGTACAGCGCCGCGAAGATCGCCGTGACCATCAGGTACGGTGACAGTTGCTGCAGCAGATCGGTCGCACGCTGCAGGAAGGGCAGGCTGGTCGCGTGCTGCATGGCGCTGCTCTGCATCGCCGAATGGGCGAGGCCGATGAAACCGACCAGCAGCATCGGTCCCACGATCAGCAGGCTCAGGTATTCGGCGATGCGGCGCGCGAAGCCGCGCGAACGCTCCACGCGCCAGACGAAATTGAAGCTGTCCTCGACCTTCTGGATCGTGCCGATCAGCGTCCACAGCAGCAGCGCGAAGCCGACCGACCCGACGATGCCGCTCGAGACGCTGTCGGCGAATTCCATGACCCGGCCGGTGAGCGCCGTGGCATCGCGGCCGATCGGACGGAAGAACTCGTAGATCACCGGCTCGAGGTCGCGGTGTGCGCCGAACACCTTCAGGATCGCGAAGCTGAACGCGAGCAGCGGGATCAGCGACAGCAGCGTGGTGAACACGAGGCCCATCGCCCGCAGGTTGATCTGCCCGCGCGACAGATCCCGCAGGATCGCGTACGGAAAGCGCAGCAGGCGCAGCAGCGGGCCGGCGGGCTGGTCGCGCTCGGCATGCCGGCTCCACAGCCAGCGATCGCAGAAAGTCCACAGGTGCTGGAACATCGGCCAGATGATATCCGCTACGCTTCACCCATGCCCGAACGGACCCGACACCCCGAGCGAATCATCTGTCTGACCGAGGAGACGACCGAGACGCTGTACCTGCTCGGCGAGGAGCGCCGTATCGTCGGCATCTCCGGCTTCACGGTGCGGCCACCGCGCGCACGACGCGAGAAGCCGAAGGTGTCCGCGTTCACGTCGGCGAAGATCGACCGCATCCTCGCGCTCGAGCCGGATCTCGTGCTCGGCTTCTCCGATCTGCAGGCCGACATCGCGGCCGAACTGATCCGTGCCGGCATCGAGGTGCATGTGTTCAACCACCGCAGCGTCGCCGAGATCCTGCGCACCATCGCCGTGCTCGGCGGCATGATCGGTTGCGAGGCGAAGGCAGCCGCCTTGGTGGATCGGCTCGAAGCCGGGATCGAGCGTGTGCGCGCGAGTGCGGCCGCACTGCCGCGTCGACCGAAGGTGTACTTCGAGGAATGGGACGAGCCGCAGATCTCCGCGATCCGCTGGGTCTCGGAGCTGATCGGCATCGCCGGCGGCGATGACTGCTTTCCGGAGCTCGCGCGCGAATCGCTCGGCAAGCACCGGATCATCGCCGATCCGCTCGAGGTGCCGCGGCGCGCACCGGACATCATCATGGGCTCGTGGTGCGGCAAGAAGTTCCGGCCCGAGAACGTCGCGGCGCGTCCAGGCTGGGCGAACGTGCCGGCAGTCCGCGATGGCGAACTGCACGAGGTGAAGTCGTCGATCATCCTGCAGCCCGGCCCGGCAGCGCTGACGGACGGGCTCGCGGCGATCCACGAACGGATTGCAAACTGGGCGCGCGTCGCGCGCTAGCGCGCTGGGCGCGCGGCTAGCTCGCCGGCCCGGTCAGACGACGCAGCGCGGTCAGGTAGTTCTCGCTGGTCTTCTCGATGATGTCGGCCGGCAGCTGCGGCGCCGGCGGCGTCTTGTTCCAATGGATGGATTCCAGCCAGTCACGCACGAACTGCTTGTCGAAGCTCGGCGGGCTGATGCCCACCTGATAACGGTCCATCGGCCAGAAGCGCGATGAGTCTGGCGTCAGCACTTCGTCGATCAGCGTCAGCTGGCCGGCCGCGTCGACGCCGAACTCGAATTTCGTGTCCGCGATGATGATGCCGCGCGCGCGCGCGTGCTCGGCCGCGAACGAGTACAGCGCCAGCGTCGTGTCGCGCACCTGCGCGGCGAGCTTCGCACCGACCAGCGCTTCGATCGCGGCGTAGTCGATGTTCTCGTCGTGCTGACCTGCGGGTGCCTTGCTGGCGGGCGTGAAGAGTGGCTGCGGCAGCTGCTGCGCGAGCTGCAGGCCCGCGGGCAGCGCGATGCCACAGACACTACCGCTGCGCTGGTAGTCCTTCCAGCCGGAGCCGATCAGATAGCCGCGGGCCACGGCTTCGAGCGGCAGCGCGCGCAGCTTCTTCACGATGACGGCGCGGCCCTGCAGCAGTTCGCGTTCGTCGGGATCCAGCGGCAGCTCGTCGAGGCTGCGGGTGGTCAGCTGGTTCGGGACGATGTGCGACGTACGTGCGAACCAGAAGTTCGAGATCTCGGTCAGGACCCGACCCTTCTCGGGAATCGGGTCCGGCAGGATCACGTCGAAGGCCGACAGCCGGTCCGTGGTGACGATCAGCATGGCGTCGGCGTCGACGTCGTAGATGTCGCGGACCTTGCCGGCGTGGATCTTGCGCATGCGGCGCAGCGCAGTGGTGTGGACCGTGGGAATGTGGCGCAACGCAGCGGCCTTTTCGAAAAGTGATTGGTACTATGACAGCATGAAGTGGACGGGAAAAGTGTTCGGCGGCGTCTTCGGGCTGATGCTCGGCGGCCCGTTCGGCGCCGCCCTCGGCGCGGTCGCGGGCCACGTGTTCGACGAGAACTCGGCCGCGGACGGCGATGCGCCCGCGCGCAGCGGTCCCGGCCTCACCCAGGCGGAAGTGGCAGAGCGCTTCTTCCGCGCGACCTTCGAAGTGATGGGACATGTGGCCAAGGCCGACGGCCGCGTGTCCGAGCGCGAGATCGACGCCGCGCGCGCGGTGATGAGCGATTTTCGCCTGACGCGTCCGCAGGTCGATGCGGCGATCGCGCATTTCTCGCGCGGCAAGGGCCAGCCGTTCGATCTGTCGCGTGCCATCTACGAGCTGCGCCGTGCCTGCGCGGATCGACCGGACCTGCTGCGGATCTTCCTCGAGATCCAGCTGCGCGCCTCGATCGCGGGCTCGGATCTCGCAGGACCGGCACGGCCGCTGCTGACGCGGATCGCCGGCATGCTCGGCGTGTCGGGCCTCGAGTTCGCGCATCTCGAGGCCGTGCTGCGGCTGCGGCAGGGCTCGGCCCGCGGCGGCCAGGGCCGCTCGCAGCAGAACGGCGCGGCGCCGACCGCGGCCCGTCTCGACGACGCGTACGAGGTGCTGGAAGTGGCGGCGACGGTCACGGATGACGAGGTCGTCAAGGCCTACCGTCGGCAGCTGTCGCGGCATCACCCTGATAAGCTGAAGGCCAACGGTCTGCCGGAATCGATGCTCGAGCACGCGAAGCAGCGCACCCAGCAGATCATCGAGGCCTATGAAGCGATCCGCGCTGCGCGCGGCATGCGATGAGAGGACCGCCATGACCCAGAATCCCTGGATCGCCCCGTCGATCCTGTCCGCGAATTTCGCGCAGCTCGGCGCCGAGGTGGATGCCGTGCTCGCGGCCGGTGCCGACATCGTGCATTTCGACGTGATGGACAACCACTACGTGCCGAACCTCACGATCGGCCCGCTGGTCTGCGAGGCGCTGCGCAAGCATGGCGTGACTGCGCCGATCGACGTGCACCTGATGGTGAAGCCGGTGGACCGCATCGTGCCGGACTTCGCCCGCGCCGGCGCCACGTACATCACGTTCCACCCCGAGGCCAGCGAGCACATCGACCGCACGATCGGGCTGATCCGCGAGAATGGCTGCAAGCCTGGCCTCGTGTTCAATCCGGCAACACCGCTGGATGTGCTCGAGTACACGCTCGAGAAAATCGACATGGTGCTGCTGATGTCGGTGAATCCGGGTTTCGGCGGACAGTCGTTCATCCCGTCGGTGCTGCGCAAGATCCGCGCCGCACGCAAGCTGATCGATGCGAGCGGACGCGACATCCGGCTCGAAGTGGATGGCGGCATCAAGGCCGACAACATCGGCGAGGTGGCGCGCGCCGGGGCCGATACCTTCGTCGCAGGGTCGGCGATCTTCGGCAGTCGGGACTATCGCGCAACGATTGCCAGCATGCGGGCCGCCATCGCCGCAGCGGCCTGAGCTGCCGCGGGCGCCCACGACGAATCAGGGCGCCTCGCGGCGCCCTGAAAATCTACTTCTCGTCGTCCTCGTCGTCCCAGTCATCATCGTCATCATCATCGTCGTCCTCCAGCGCACGACCGCCCTGGGCGGCTTTGGCGGGGACGGCGGCACCCTTGACGGGCACGATGACCGGACGCGTCTTCATCTTCGGACGCGCGTTGAACACGACGATGGTCTTGCCGGTGGCGCGCAGCAGGCCCTGCTCTTCGAGCACCTTCAGCACGCGGCCCGCCATTTCGCGCGAGCAGCCGACGAGACGTGAGAGTTCCTGGCGCGAGACCTTGATCTGCATGCCTTCCGGATGCGTCATCGCGTCCGGCTCGCCGCACAGGTCCATGATCGCGTGCGCGACCCGACCGGTGACGTCGACGAAGGCGAGGTCGCCGAGCTTCTTGTTGGTGCGATCGAGTCGCGTGGCGAGCTGGGTCGCGAGTTCGAAGATCAGGCCCGGGCTCTCGGCGGCGATCTGCCGGAAGCGCGGATAGGTCATTTCAGCGAGTTCGCACTGGCCGCGCGTGCGGACCCAGGCGGTGCGGGTCGGCTGTTCGTAGAACAGGCCCATCTCGCCGAAGAACTGCCCCTTGTTGAGGTAGGCGAGCACCATCTCGTTGCCTTCCTCGTCCTCGATCATCACTTCGACCGAGCCGGAGATGATGTAGTACAGGACGTCAGGCAGGTCGCCCGCGTGGATCACGACCGTCTTCGACGGTACGGTGCGGATACGGCAATAGCTCAGGAACCGGTTGATCGCCGGAATGTCGCTGAGCGGCTTGATGGATTCTTCGACCACTGATCCCCCAAAGAGCACCCGAAGGTGTTCACTGATGCAGGGACGTTTTATACATAAGCCGCGCGCTGCGCAAGCTACGTCGCATTCAAATCCAGTAACTTGTGATTGTCATCACACGCGCCGTGTTCTTCATCGCGTCGCGGACCGGCGCGGGAAACGGTGCGCCGCCGGCATCCAGTGCGTCCTGGCCATGCTGGATTTCGTCGCTGCGCATGCTCTCGAGGATGGCCCGGCTGCGTGCATCGTCGGGTGAAATCTTCTCGAGATGTGAATCGATGTGGCCTTCCACCTGGCGCTCGGTCTCCGCAACGAAGCCGAGGCTGACGCGATCGCCGAGCGCGGCGGCAGCTGCACCGAGAGCGAAAGAACCCGCGTACCACAGCGGATTCAGCAGGCTCGGGCGGGAGCCGAGTTCGCGCAGCCGCTGTTCGCACCAGGCAAGGTGATCCGCCTCTTCGTCGGCCGCGCGCAGCAGCATGTCTCGGGTGCGGCCGGCGCGGGCGAAGGCAGCCTGCCCGTGGTAGAGCGCCTGGGCGGCGACTTCACCCGCGTGATTGACCCGCATCAGCGACGCCGAACGCTGGCGTTCCGCCTCGGGCAGAGGGGCGGCGTCGGTCGGGCCAGGGGTGGGGCGGGCCGCACGGGTCTCGGCGAACACCGAGCGCAGTGCCCGGTCTGCGGCCAGCAGCAGGGGTTCCAGCATTCGATCGGCACTCATGGGCACACCTCGGCACGACGGGTCGAGGGTCATTATAGAGTGTTGGGCGGCGGCGCCCGGTGGCCGCCCAAGGTGGGCCGCCGGGGCGGCGGCAGAGGTTGCCAAATCAGCGGCCGAATCAAGGACTTGAAGCGGCCATCGGGCGCGGCGAGCCGGCCGGTCGCGTGGCCTTTGCAAACCCCGGTAGCCTTGAGTACACTTCGCGACCTTTTCGACGGCCCGCCCGCAGAGACCCGCCGGGGCAGAATCCCTGGGTCAGATTGGACGGGCGGCCAGCTGGAGAACATTCGATGAGTACGGTATTCGCCAAGCGCGAGACAGTTCGCGGCGATTGGTTTGTCGTGGATGCCAACGGGCAGACCCTGGGTCGCCTGGCGTCCAACATCGCGCTGCGCCTGAAGGGCAAGCACAAGGCGGACTACAGCCCGCACGTCGACATGGGCGATCACATCGTGATCATCAATGCCGAGAAGGTGCGCGTCACCGGCCGCAAGCTCAGCGACAAGATCTACTACCACCACACCGGGCACATCGGCGGCATCAAGTCGATCGCGCTGGACAAGCTCCTGGCAGAGCATCCGGAGCGCGTTCTGCAGATCGCGATCAAGGGCATGCTGCCGAAGACGACGCTCGGCCGCAGCATGTTCCGCAAGCTGCACGTGTTCGCGGGCGACAAGCACCCGCACACGGCCCAGCAGCCCCAACCCCTCAGCTTCTAATCCGGGAATCCATACAGATGCCTGCCACGCAATACGGCACTGGCCGCCGCAAGACTGCCGCCGCCCGCGTTTACATGAAGCCCGGCACGGGCAAGATCACGGTCAACGATCGTCCGCTGGACGAGTTCTTCGGTCGTGAGACGGGCCGCATGATGGTTCGCCAGCCGCTGGAGCTGACGCAGCTCGAAGGCCGTTTCGATTTCGACGTGACGGTGGCGGGCGGTGGCATCACCGGCCAGGCCGGCGCGATCCGCCTCGGCATCACGCGCGCGCTGATGGAATATGACGAGACGCTGCGCCAGCCGCTGCGCGTGGCCGGCTTCGTCACCCGTGACGCTCGCGAAGTGGAACGCAAGAAGGTCGGTCGCCGGAAGGCCCGCCGCGGTCCGCAGTACTCGAAGCGCTGATCCGGATACGGCGCCCGCCAACACGAGGGTCGCCCGGTCAGTCGGCAGGAAAACAACTCCTGCCGGCGTGAGCGAAGAGCCTGTATCGAATGGGGGATCGTCTAGCGGTAGGACAACGGACTCTGACTCCGTTTACCTAGGTTCGAATCCTAGTCCCCCAGCCAAAAACAAAAAGCCCGCCGAAAGGCGGGCTTTTTCTTTGGGACTATCGCCCGCCGCTAGAACTGCTCGACCCCGCTCGCCGTGCCGACCAGCACGACATCCGCCGCGCGATGCGCGAACAGTCCGACGGTGACGACACCCGGGATCTGATTGATCTCGGTTTCCATTTTCGGCGGATCGAGAATCCGCAGGTTGTGCAGGTCGATGATGTGGTTGCCGTTGTCGGTCACTACGTTTTCGCGCCAGACCGGCTGGCCACCGGTCTTCATCAACTCCCGCGCGACGAACGACCGTGCCATCGGGATCACTTCGATCGGCAGTGGAAACCGGCCCAGCACATCGACGACCTTGGTCGCATCGACGATGCAGACGAAGGTCTTCGATGCCGCTGCGACAATTTTTTCGCGGGTCAGTGCCGCCCCGCCGCCCTTGATCAGGTGCCGATGACGGGTCGTCTCGTCCGCGCCATCGACATACAACTCGAGTCCGCCGGTGTTGTTCAGGTCCAGGACTTCGATGCCGAGGGCCTTCAGTCGGGCGGTCGACGCTTCCGAACTGGAGACAGCTCCGCGCAGTCGATTGGCCCAGGGTCCGAGCGCATCGATGAAATGATTGACGGTGGATCCCGTGCCGACGCCGACGATCATGTCGTCCCGCAGCCAGGCCAACGCTGCGGCTGCGGCCCCTTGTTTTCCAGTGTTTGCTGCGCTCATGGCGTACTCCCGGCGAATGGCCGCCGCGAAATGGCGGGGCCCAGATGCGACGATGCCCGCATCAGCGGGCATTGTGGGGTCGTCGTCTTTTTCTTCTGAAGCGGCGAGCGGGTTTTTACACCACGCCCGCCGCGGAATCAGAAAGTGCTACTTCTTCTTCGCAGCTTTCTTCTTCGCCTTCTTCTTGGCCTTAGCCATGATGCATCTCCAGTTACGGGTTAGTCCGAGGGCGAGTATATACACGCGGATGTAAAAAACAAGCAACTGCTCTTGACGAGAGTGGAGTTGCGTCACATCGAAATCATTCCAGCGAGCAGATGAACTTCCAGTGAGCGGCATCGACGGGTGTGATCGAGAGCCGGTTGCCGGTGCGCAGTATCAACATCCCCGACAGTGCATCGCGTTCATGCCGACGCAGTTCGACGAGCGAAATTACTCGGGAAAATGGCTTCGAAAGCGTCACGTCGACCATGTACCAGCGCGGCGCGTCGGGCTTGCTCGCCGCATCGTAGTGATCGTGCTTGCGGTCGAAGGCAGTGGGGTCCGGATACCCCTCACGGGTGATTTCGACGATCCCGACGATGCCCGGCTCATCGCAGCTCGAGTGATAAAGAAATGCCCTGTCGCCCTTCTTCATCTCGTCGCGGAGCATGTTGCGCACCTGAAAATTGCGAACTCCGTCCCATCCGGTGGTGCGTCGCGGTGCCTTTTTCAGGTCCTCGATGCCAAAGGTGGAGGGTTCGGTCTTCATCAGCCAGTACTTCATTCAGCGTTCTCCGGAAAAATCATCAGGCCCCGCTCGGTCAGTACGGCATCGAGGCGCACGTCCCATGCTGCGGACGGTATCGACTCGACCTGCTGCAGCTGAAAGGCCAGACCGATCAGTTTCGGGCCGCGCAAGGCCGTGCGGCGACGGCGGAATTCCAGCGCGCGGTCATAGAAGCCCGCGCCCATGCCGAGTCGGGCACCGCGCGCATCGAAGCCCACCAGCGGCACGAGCACGATGTGCAGCCAGGCACCGTGCAGCGTGTGGGCTGAGGCGGGTTCCAGCAGGCCGAAGCGATTGCGGTGCAGCGGCGGTGACAGCGGCGCAAAACGCATCGCGGGTCGACGGGATCGGGCGATGCGCGGCACGTACACCTGCATCCCGTGCAGGCGCGCGACCTCCAGCAAAGGGGCGCAGTCGAATTCCTCGGGCATTGCAAGGTAGCCGGCCAGCCTGCGTCCGGGACGCAGCCAGCCGGTCGATTCGAGGGCCCGTGCGGCTGCCTGCGCGGCATCGCGACGCGTTTGCGGTCCGACGTGCCGGCGCGCGGCGCGCAGCGCGCGGCGCAGCAGGATCCTGCGGCCGGTGTGATCCGTGGAGGAAGGCGGGAGAGTCATACGGCGCCCGTGCGGGGCGCGGCCGGGGAAGAAGTGACGCCGCCCGCCTGTGCCGGTGTGGACCGTTGCTCTCGACACAGAGCAACAAGTGGGGCGAGCTGCGGCAGGTAAGGCTTTCCGCTCGAGGCGGACATGCACAGTGCTGTCAGCAAGCTCATGTGCCCCTTGGGTGTTTCAATTAGGGTCGAGAGGTAACCCGATCCGCTTTCGAACACCGCAGGCGACGTCGGATTCACTCTACACCACCGGATCGTCTGCGGCACGCGGTGTGCGCGCGGCAAAACGCGCGCCAATACGCAGTTTCGCTGCGCGGCTACAGGTCCAGCTGCTGTGTCTTGGCCATCGCAGCGCTGATGCGCTCGCGGGCTGCGCGCACGCGGCCGGTGTACTCGCCCTCGACGCGGCGATCGCGCGTGCGCAGCCGCAACATGTCGTTGGTCAGGTTCAGCGCGGCGATCACGGCGATTCGATCCACGCCGACGACCTTGCCGGTATCGCGGATCTCGCGCATCTTGGAATTCAGGACTTCCGCGGACTCCAGCAGATCCGCGCGCTCTTCCGGCGGGCAGGCGATCACGTAGTCCTTGTCGAGGATGCGAACGGTGACACGCGCCACGGACTTGTCCGTGTCGGCTTCCGTGCGGCCCTCGGTGGGACGCGTGGTCACGCGCCGTGCTCCAGCATTTTCAGGCGGCCGATCATGGCTTCGACGCGCGTGCGCACCTGCTCGTTCTTCTGCAGCAGGCTGGAACGGTCGGCGGACAGGGAATCCTGACGCTGGCGCAGCGAACGGTTTTCCTCGCGCAGCTGCGCGACGGTATCGACGAGTTCGTCGACCGTTTTCTCGAGACGCTTGAGCTCTGATTCGAAATTATTCTTGGCTGAGTCGCTCATGACGAAAATATTAGAGGCGTCGCCACGGAAGGGCAATGGCGGCAGGGCCCGTCAGGCATAATTGCCCACCCATGGGTCCCGATTACGCCGAACTGCAGAAAGTACTTGCGAATTCGCGCGCGTTGACGGATGCGCCGGAAGCGCACGGGACGCTCGCCGGAGCATTGTGCGCCGCGGCGGATTACACGCTCGCGGACTGGCTTGCCGAGCTCTACGCCGACGGCCACGCCGATCCGGATTCCACCGATGCGCTGCGTGTGTTCTTCGACGCGACCCGTGCCGAACTCGCCTCCGATCAGATGGAATTCCAGGCGCTGCTGCCGGATGACGACGCGCCGATCGCCGCACGCGCCGAGGCGCTCGGCCAATGGTGCCAGGGCTTTCTGTATGGCCTCGGCACCCAGCCGATTCCTGAACCCGACCAGCTGCCGCAGGACGCTGGTGAGGTGGTCCGCGATATGACAGCGCTGACGCAGGTCGCCGCGGACAGCCAGGAGTCCGACGAATCCAACGAACAGGCCTATGCCGAACTGGTCGAGTTCGTGCGGGTCGGCGCGCAGCTGCTGTTCGACGAGCTCGCACCCTGGCGTGGCGCTGCGCGCGAAGCGGCATCGCCCTCCACCCCCCTTCACTGAACCCAGAGCCGTTCCGGATGCCACGCGCGAAGCCGGTCAGCCGCGATGAGTTCGCCAAGCGCCGCCGTCAGCTGATGCGGATCATGGGCCGCGATTCGATCGCGATCCTGCCGGCCGCCAGCCCCAAGCATCGCAACAACGATGTCGAGTACGCCTACCGCCAGGACAGCGATTTCCACTACCTGACCGGCTTCGGCGAGCCGCAGTCCGTGGCGGTGATCGTGCCGGGCCGGGAAGGCGGCGAGTACCTGCTGTTCGTGCGCGAGCGCGATCCGGCGCGCGAGACCTGGGATGGTCATCGCGCCGGTCCGGAAGGTGCGACGCGCGACTACGGCGCCGATGACGCATTCCCGATCAGCGATCTCGACGACATCCTGCCCGGGCTGATGGAAAACCGCGCTCGCGTGTTCTACACGATGGGCTCTGACCGCGATTTCGACCAGCGCGTGGTCGGCTGGGTCAACGGCCTGCGCGCCCAGGCGCGGCACGGCCGTCATCCGCCGCACGAGATCGTGGCGCTCGAGCATTTCCTGCACGACATGCGGCTGTTCAAGAGCCGGCCGGAAATCGCGCTGATGCAGGAGGCGGCCGACATCGCTGCGCGTGCCCATGTACGCGCGATGCAGTTCTGCCGACCGGGCTACTGGGAATACGAGGTGATGGCGGAGCTGATCCACGAGTTCCGTCGCGCCAATGCCGATACCTCCTACCACCCGATCGTCGGCGGTGGGGCAAACGGCTGCATCCTGCATTACCACGAGAACAACGCACGGTTGCGCGACGGCGACCTGCTGCTGATCGACGCCGGCTGCGAATACGAGTCGTACGCCTCGGACATCACGCGCACCTTCCCGATCAACGGCCGCTACTCGCCCGAGCAGCGCGCGCTGTACGAGGTGGTGCTCGAGGCGAACCTCGCCGCCACGGCCAAGGTGAAGCCCGGCAATCACTGGAACGAACCCCACGACGCTGCGGTACATGCGCTGACGGCGGGTCTCGTGCACCTCGGGCTGCTGAAGGGGCGGGTGCCGGCGCTGATCAAGGCGCAGGCGTATCGCGACTTCTACATGCATCGCACCGGCCACTGGCTCGGTCTCGACGTGCATGACGTCGGCGATTACAAGGTCGGCGAAGTCTGGCGCATGCTGGAGCCCGGCATGGCGCTGACGATCGAACCCGGTCTGTACATCGCCCCCGGTGCGAAAGGCGTTCCCAAAGCCTTCCAGGGCATCGGCATCCGCATCGAAGACGATGTCGTCGTGACCCGCGACGGTCACAAGGTGCTGACGGACGGCGTGCCGAAGACCGTGGCCGAGATCGAAGCGCTGATGGCCGCGGCCTGACGACGATGACGAACACCGGCGGTGCCGTGCTCGACGTCGACATCGCCATCGTCGGTGGCGGCATGGTCGGCGCGAGCCTTGCGCTGGCGCTGGCGCAGACGCCGCTGACCGTTGCACTGATCGAAGGCGTGGACCCTGCCGCCGCCAGCGCGCAGCCCAGCTTCGACGATCGCACCACCGCGCTTGGCAATGGCAGCCGTCGCATCTTCGAGGCGCTCGGCGTCTGGCCGCAGATGGTCGCGGACGCCGGTCCGATCCGCAGCATCCATATCTCAGACGCCGGTCGCTATGGCTTCGCACGCCTGGTTGCGGCCGACGAGGGCGTCGACGCTTTCGGTTATGTCATCGTCAACCGCGTGATCGGCCGTGCGCTGTGGTCAGGGCTCGGTGCGGCTGCCAGCCTGCACCGGCTGATGCCGGCGCGGGCGACAGGCCTCGACCTCGCGCCCGACGCGGTACGGCTGTCGATCGAATCGGATGCTGCGGCCATGCCGCGTGCGGTGTCTGCGCGTCTGCTGGTGGCCGCCGATGGCGCGGGGTCGGCGCTGCGGGGTGCGCTCGGCCTCGGTGCGCACACCGAGGACTACGGACAGGTCGCACTGATCGCGAACGTCAGCACGGATCGACCGCATGAAGGCGTGGCCTATGAACGCTTCACGCCGACCGGACCGCTCGCGCTGCTGCCGCTCGCAGATGGTGCCTGGGGTCTGGTCTGGACGCTGGAGCCGGCGCGCGCCGCCGAGGTGCTGCAGTTCAGCGACGAGCGCTTCCTGCACGAACTGCAGCAGTGCTTCGGCTGGCGCGCGGGCCGGTTCACGCGCGTCGGCCGGCGCGCTTCGTATCCACTGCAGCTGAATCGCGCGGACGACACCGTCGCCCCGCGCGCCGTGCTGATCGGCAATGCGGCGCAGGCGCTGCATCCCGTGGCCGGGCAGGGTTTCAATCTCGGCCTGCGTGATGCCGCCACATTGGCGGAACTGCTGGCCGACGGGTGCGCGGCAGCGGCCGGCGGCCCGTTCGATGCAGGGCATGCCGATCTGCTCGCGGCGTTCGCAGCGAGGCGCAGCGCAGACCGTGGCGGCGTGGTGCGCTTCACGGACGGGCTCGTGAAGATGTTCGGCAGCCGCACGCCCGGCATCGGTGCCGCCCGCGACCTCGGCCTGCTGTTGTTCGACCTCAGCCCCACGGCGAAGAGCGCGATGTCTCGCGTCAGCTGGGGCTTCGCCGGCGAGACGCCGCGGCTCGCCCGCGGTCTCGCGCTGGGACGCTGATCACCATGACGGCGCCCCGCAACACGGTCGCGGACTTCGACGTCATCATCGTCGGTGGCGGGCCGGTCGGTGCGGCGCTCGCGGCGCTGCTGGCGCGGCAGCCGGGCGCCAATCCCGCGCGCCTGCTGCTGCTCGATCGGGATCTGCCGCCACCGCGCGCAACGGGCGACGATAGCCGCGAGCCGGATCTGCGCGTCTCGGCGCTGTCCCGCGCGAGCGAACGCATCCTGACGGCGGCGGGCGCATGGCCGGCCATTGTGGCCGGCGGTGTCAGTCCGTACGAGCGCATGCACATCTGGCCGAGCGATGCCGAACCGCGCAGTGAAGCTTCGCTGCGCTTCGATGCGGCCGAACTGCATGAACAGAACCTCGGGCACATCGTCGAGAACCGTCTGGCCCAGTCCTGTCTGCTCGAGGCGTTCCGCGCGGCCGGTGGACGTTGTGTCGCCACCTCCATCACGGCGCTGGAGTTCCTCGGGCAGGGCGTGCGTGTCACGACACCGCAGGGCAGCTGGGTCACGCGGCTCGTCGTCGGCGCCGATGGTGCGTTGTCCGCGGTGCGCCGCCTCGCCGGTCTGCCGACGCGGGTCGAGGACTACGGTCAGCTCGGCGTCGTCGCGCGCGTACGGCCCGAACGGGCGCACGAGTCGACGGCCTGGCAGCGTTTCCTCGGTCACGGCACGCTGGCCCTGCTGCCGCTGGCGAGCGGCGAGTGTTCGATCGTCTGGTCGCTGCCGCGTCAGCTTGCCGAGCAGCGGCTGCAGGCGTCGCCCGAAGAGTTCAATGCGCTGCTGACCGAAGCGAGCCAGGGCGTGCTCGGCGAGCTGCAGCTGTGCAGCGAGCGCGCGGCGCCGCCGCTGCGGCGGATCGGCGCGCCGAGCTACGCGATCGAGCGCTGCGCGCTGATCGGCGATGCGGCGCATGTCGTGCATCCGCTGGCAGGGCAAGGCGTGAACCTCGGCCTGCTCGATGCCGCAGCACTCGCCGACGTGATCGGCGCCGCGCGCGCCGAGGGTGAGGACCCCGGCGCGCTGCGGGTGCTGCGCCGCTACGAGCGCTGGCGCAAGGGCGAGAACGAAGCGATGAGCGCCGCGTTCGACGCGTTCAATGCGTTCCTGTCGACGGGGCAGGGGCAGGCGGCGAGAATCGCCGGGCGCGGCCTCGGGTGGGTCGATCGCAGCGCGCTGCTCAAGCGACTGTTCATCGAACGCGCGATGGGTGTGGCCGGCGAATTGCCGGCGGCTGCGCAACGCAGGGCGTAGCGCGGCCGCGCGCCGTCAGGGTCGCGTACGCAGCGCCGCCACGGCCTCGCGCAGATGCTCCAGTGACGCCGATTCCGGGGGCACGGGCTCGCCGGCGGCGAGTTCGATCCGCGCGAACAGCCGGCGGGGCAGTCGTCGCCACCAGGTGCGCGTGTAGCGCGAGAACATCGATCCCCACAGGCCTGACAGCGCCATCGGGATCACCGGTACCGGCGTTTCCTGCAGGATGCGCAGCATGCCGGCGCGGAACGGTTCGATCTCGCCATCGCGGGTCAGCCGGCCTTCGGGAAAGATGCAGACCAGGTGACCGGCGCGCAATTCGGCGGCGACCACATCGAAAGCGCGTTCGTAGATTTCCGGATTTTCCTTCTGCGGTGCGACCGGAATGGCCTTCATGCCGCGGAACACGGTCTTCATCACCGGGATCTCGAAGATCGTGTGCTCCATGATGAAGCGGATTGGCCGGCGCACGGCGGCCGAGATCACGATCGGATCGACGAAGCTGATGTGATTGCAGATCAGCAGTGCCGGGCCACGCTCCGGAATCCGCTCCAGGCCCGCGGTGCGCAGCCGGTAGATCGGCCGGATCAGCACCCAGGCGAGGAAGCGCAGCAGGAACTCCGGCACGAGGCCGTAGATGTACAGCGCGACGACGGCGTTCAGCACGGCGGTGACGGCGAGGAGTTCGACGACCGAGACGCCGCGCGCCAGCATCAGCGCGCCGAACAGCGAGGCGGCCACCATGAACAGCGCGTTCAGGATGCTGTTCGCGCCGATCACCCGCGACAGCAGTTCCGGCTTCGCGCGCTGCTGCACGAGCGCATACAGCGGCACGACGAAGAAGCCACCGAACACGCCGAGGCCGGCCAGATCGAACAGGATCCGCCAGCTGCCGTCCTGCGCCAGGAATTGCGCCGGGCCGATGATGGTCCCCGCCGGTGAGTCCGGCGAGGCGAACGCCAGATCCAGTGCAAAGCCGGTCAGGCCGAGCGAGCCGAAAGGCACGAGTCCGATCTCGACGCGATGATCGGACAGCTTCTCGCACAGCAGCGAGCCCGCGCCGATGCCGACCGAGAACACGACCAGCAGCAGCGTGACGACGCCGGCGTCGCCGCCGAGCACGCTCTGCGTGTACAGCGGCAGCTGTGCGAGCACCAGCGCGCCGTAGAACCAGAACCAGGACAGGCCGAGCAGCGACAGCAGCACCGTGCGCGATTGCCTGGCGGCGCGCAGGTTGTCGAGCGTCGACGTCCAGGGATTCCAGTCGATGCGGCTGTCCGGCGCTCGCGCCGGCAGCGCCGGGATCGCGAGGCTCGCGGCGAAGCCGAGCACGGCGGCGAGCATCAATGCCTGCGACACTTGCGCGGCATGGCCGTCCGCGACCAGCAGGCCCGCTGTCAGCGTGCCGCCGAGGATTGCGAGGAAGGTGCCGGTCTCGACCAGTGCGTTGCCGCCGACCAGTTCCTCGCTGCGCAATACCTGCGGCAGCAGGCCGTATTTCGCCGGCGCGAAGAACGTGGAATGCAGGCCCATCAGGAACAGGCTCGCCAGCAGCATCACGAGGTTGCCCTGCGCAAAGCCCCAGCCGGCCAGCGCCATGATCGCAATTTCAGCGGCCTTGACGATTTTCAGGATCAGCGTCTTGTCGTAGCGGTCCGCGAGCTGGCCGGCGAGGCCCGAGAACAGCAGGAACGGCAGGATGAACAGGCCGCCCGCGAGATTGGCGAGCAGCTCCGGCGCGATCGCGGTTCCGGCATTGCCGGCGCCGAGGCCTGTGCTGAACGTGGCCAGCAGCACGAGCCCGTTCTTCAGCAGATTGTCGTTGAACGCGCCGAGGGACTGGCTCGCGAAGTACGGCAGGAAGCGCCGTTCGGCGAGCAGCCGGAACTGACTGGGAGATTTGGGCACTGCGCGCGCGGCGTGTCTGGGTCAGGTCGCTCAGGCCAGCGGAATGCGGTCGACCTTCGCCGCGCAGATGAAGTCGTTGTCGGAAAGACCATCGATGGCGTGCGTGTTGAAGCGCACGCGGCAGTAGTTGTAGCCGACCTCGAGATCAGGATGATGGTCTTCGATGCTGGCGATGTGCGCGAGCGCGTTGACGAAGCTCATCGTGCGGTAGAAGTCCTTGAACGCGAACGCGCGCGACAGGAACTTGAAGTCGGCGGACAAGGTCCAGTCCGGCGCGAGCTTCGCGTGGTACTTGCGGCACTGGTCCGGAGTCAGCGGCGGAATGCCGCCCTCGCAGGGCACGCACTTTCGGTCGACGAGTTCGGTCACGCTGGTTCCTTTCGCGCGTAACGCCGCGCCACGTATTTTTCCACGAGGTCCTGGAACTCTTCGGCGATCCGCTCGCCCTTCAGCGTCACGGTCTTCTCGCCATCTTCGTACACAGGCGCCACCGGGCGCTCCCCGGTGCCGGGCAGGCTGATGCCGATGTTCGCATGCTTGCTCTCGCCAGGGCCGTTGACCACACAGCCCATCACGGCGACGGTCATGTCCTCGACGCCGACATGCGACCTGCGCCATTCCGGCATCCGGTGACGGACGTGCGACTGGATCGACTGCGCGAGTTCCTGGAAGTAGGTGCTGGTCGTGCGGCCGCAACCGGGGCAGGCGATCACCATCGGCGTGAACGAGCGCAGGCCCATGGTCTGCAGGATCTCCTGCGCGACGATGACCTCCTGCGTGCGATCGCCACCGGGCTCGGGCGTCAGCGAGACGCGGATCGTGTCGCCGATGCCGGCCTGCAGCAGCACGCCGATGCCGGCAGTCGAGGCGACGATGCCCTTGCTGCCCATGCCGGCTTCGGTGAGGCCGAGGTGCAGCGGGTAGTCGCAGCGCGCGGCGAGGTCCGTGTAGATCGCGATCAGGTCCTGCACGCCGCTGACTTTCGCGGACAGCACGATCGCGTCGTGCGGCTGACCGACTTCCTCGGCGCGGCGTGCACTTTCGAGGCAGGAGGCGACCACGGCAGCACGCATCACCTGGTTGGCCGTCAGCGGCTGCGGGCTGGCGTTGTTCTCGTCCATCATCCGCGTCAGCAGATCCGAATCGAGACTGCCCCAGTTCACGCCGATGCGCACCGGCTTGCCGTTGCGGCAGGCGATCTCGATCATCTCGGCGAACTGCGGATCCCGCTTGGTGCCGCGGCCGACGTTGCCCGGATTGATGCGGTACTTCGCCAGGGCCTCGGCACAGGCCGGGTGGGTGGTCAGCAGCTTGTGACCGTTGAAGTGGAAATCGCCGATCAGCGGCACTTCGATGCCGAGCTGGGCGAGTCGATCGCGGATGTGCGGCACGGCTGCGGCGGCTTCGTCGCTGTTCACCGTGACGCGCACGAGTTCTGAGCCGGCGCGTGCCAGCGCCTTGACCTGGGTCACCGTGCCTTCGATGTCGGCGGTGTCCGTATTGGTCATCGACTGCACGACGATCGGCGCATCGCCGCCGACCCGCACGGCGCCGACCCTGGCCGCGACGCTGACGCGACGACGCCCGGCGCTCACGAGCCCGCCTTTGCGCTGGCGCCGGCTGCGTTGCCGGCCGCCGCCTGCTGTTCGATCCATGCGTTCATCTGTCGCTCCATGACGTCGAGCGGCACAGCGCCGCTCGACAGCAGTTGATCGTGAAAGGCACGGATATCGAAGCGCGCTCCGAGGCGCGCCGTTGCACGTGCGCGCAGCTGCTGGATGCGCAACTGGCCGACCTTGTAGGCCAGCGCCTGCCCGGGCCAGCTGATGTAGCGGTCGATCTCGTTGACGATGTCCTGATCGGTCTTTGCCGCGTTGTCCTTGAAATACGCGATCGCACGCTCGCGACTCCAGCCTTTCGCGTGCATGCCGGTATCGACGACCAGGCGCACGGCGCGCCACATGTCGTAGGTCAGCTGGCCGAACTTCGAGTAGGGGTCCTGGTACAGGCCCAGTTCCTCGCCGAGGCTTTCCGAGTACAGCGCCCAGCCTTCGACGAAGGCGGTGTAGGTCGCGTTGCGGCGGAACATCGGCATGCGCGCCTGTTCATAGGCGAGTGCGATCTGCAGGTGATGTCCTGGCACGGCCTCGTGCACGGACAGCACTTCCATCTCCCATTTTGGCCGCACCTCGGGCCGATACAGGTTCACGTAGTAGTAGCCGGGCCGTGCGCCGTCGTTCGAGGGCGGCTGGTAGTAGGCGGTCGTCGTGTTCGGCGCGCTGGTCGCTGGAATCGCGCGGACGCCGTACGGCGTCCGCGGCAGCTTGCCGAACAGGCGCGTCAGGTTCGGATCGATGCGCTTGGCCACGATCTGGTACGCGTCGAACAGTTCCTGCGGGGTCTTGTAGAAGAACTGCGGATCGGTGCGCAGCCAGTTCATGAACTCGGCGAGGCTGCCCTTGAAGCCGACCTGCGCGACGATGGCCTGCATCTCGCCGCGGATGCGCGCGACTTCGGCGAGACCGAGTGCGTGGATCTCGTCGGCGCTCAGCGTGCCGAGCGTCGTGTGATAGGCGATGCGCTCGCGATAGAAATCGGCGCCGCCGGGCGTGTCCGAAATGCCGACACTCGTGCGCGTCGCGGGCAGGTAGACGTCGTCGAACACGCGCTGCAGTCGTCGGTACGCGGGGACGACGCCGGTGCCGATCGCGTCGCGCGCGGCGGCGGTCAGTCGCTCGCGGTCCGCCGCCGGAATGCTGTCCGGCATGCGGCGCAGCGGCTCGAAGAACGGACTGTCCTCCGGCTTTGCAACGATCTGCGCGGCGATCTGCGCCGGAATGCGCTGCATGATCACGCGCGGCTGGGTGCGCTTCTCGCGCGCAGCGATCTCGAGCAGCGTGATGTTCTGGTCGACGTACGGGCCGAGCGCGCGCAACCGCGCGATCCAGTCTTCGTAGTCGCGCAGCGACTGGAAGGGCAGCTGTTCGGCGAGCTCCGACAGTGTCTGGATGCCGCCCTGGTGATTGATCGCGTACAGCCAGGGCTTGAACGGCCAGACGCGCAGTCGCTGTTCGTACTCACGTGCGAACAGGTCGTAGTTCAGCTGCTCATCGGCTGGCAGCGCGCCGCGATCGATCGCGCGCAGCGCTGCGAGTGTCTCGAGATCCGCGCGATGGCTGGCTTCGAGGGCCGCAACGGAGACATCCGGCCAGCGATCGTTGTAGCGATCGTCGCCGGCGTACGTTGCGAGCAGCGGATTCTCGCGCAGGTCCCGTTGCCAGGCCGAGTCGAACAGCGCGTACATGCGTTCCACGCCGGTGAGGCTGGCCGTCACGGACGCGGCTGGGGGCATGGCGGGCGCGGTCGCGGCGAAGCCGTGCGGCGCTGCGGCCAGCAGCGGCGTCAGCGCGGCCAGAAGGTGGGGCAGGCGGCGTTGCAGTTTCATGGACTGATTGTACGGGCTGGCGTCCCGGCCCGGCAGCTTCAGGGCGGGGCCGGGGCCCGGGTCGAATGCCAGGCGGCCAGCTGCCAGCGGCCATCGCGCCGGACGTAGACGTCGGTATAGACCAGCACCAGGCGGTTCGGCTGCCCCTGCAGATCCACCTCGAGGGCGACCCGGCCGTTCAGCACGACGGTATTGCCCACCGCACGGGGTCGCGTCTCGAGCACTTCGATGCTGCGGTAGCGCAACGCACCGCTGGCGATGTCGTCGAGGAATTCCTGCCGCGTCTGGCAGCGGCCGGTGGAGTGGCAGTAGCTGAGATCCTCGGCGAGCCAGGGGCCAAGCGTCGCGACATCGGCACGCACGACTGCGGCGAAGCGCTGACGCTCGAGGCTAGTGACGGCGGCCAGGTCGTCCGCCTGCACGGCGGCGCTGTGCCCCGTCGCACAGCCGCCGGTGAAGACGCTGATCAGGAGGATCGCGGCGAGCGGAGCGCGAAACAGGGCCATCGGCTTACCTCGGGCGGAGCAGTTGGTCGAATCTTGACCACATTCGTGCGAGGAAAGAAACCCGACGCCCCTACGTGCCGGCGAGATATTGCGTGCGTCGCCGCGTTGGGCGCTGATATTATTCATCCCGTTCGCAGATATCAGACTGTCGGAGAGAATCCGGGCGCGAGCCCAGGATCGCCGAAGGCGCAAGTTCCGCCCGGAAACGCTCAGGCAAAAGAACGGCAGATCGGAGGCGAACTCTGGAGAGTGGTGTGTCGCATCGCGACGCGCCCACCGAAGGGGAGCGGTAGTGCGCGGTCGCATTGCCCGATCTCTCAGGTTCAAGGACAGAGGGGCGGCGGGAACGCAGGTTTCCGCCGCCCCTTTTGTTTTTGTGCATCGGTCGTCGAATCCAGAGGTCTGCGCTTCATGCCAAGAATCACTCCCCTGCATGGCCTGCACGTCGCACTCGGCGCGCGCATGGTCGATTTCGGCGGCTGGGACATGCCCGTGAACTACGGCTCGCAGATCGAAGAGCACCACGCGGTGCGGCGGCGTGCCGGCGTGTTCGACGTCTCGCACATGTGCGTGGTCGATCTGCACGGCGCCGGCGCGCGCGCGTTTCTCGAGCGGCTGATCGCGAACGACGTCGGCAAGCTGCGCGTCGCCGGCAAGGCGTTGTACAGCTGCATGCTGAATGAAGCGGGCGGCGTGCTCGACGACCTGATCGTCTACTTCATGCACGAGCAGTGGTTCCGCGTCGTCGTCAATGCGGGCACGCGCGACCAGGACCTCGCCTGGATGCGGGCGCAGTCTGCGGGCTTCGGTGCCACGATCACCGAACGCGCGGACCTGGCGATGATCGCGGTGCAGGGACCGAAGGCGCGCGCCATCGTCGCGGATCTGCTGCTGCCGGCCGCGCAGCGCGCGGCCTGCCTCGCGCAGGACGCGTTCTTCGGGCGCGAATGCCCGATGCCGGACGGCAGCGTCTGGTTCGTCGCCCGCACCGGCTACACGGGCGAGGACGGCTTCGAGATCGTGCTGCCGGCGGCCGCGGCCGAGCCGGCCTGGCGCGCGCTGAACGCGGCCGGCGTCGCGTCCTGCGGTCTCGGCGCGCGCGACACGCTGCGCCTCGAGGCCGGCATGAACCTGTACGGCAACGACATGGACGAACAGCATCATCCACTCGAATGCGGACTGGCGTGGACCGTGGCGTTCGCGCCGCCGGACCGGCAGTTCGTTGGCCGCGCCGCGCTCGAGGCGATCCGCACGCGCGGCGACTCGGCGCGCTTCGTCGGGCTGCTGCTCGAGGATCGCGGCGTGCTGCGTGGCCACCAGCGCGTGATCCTGCCTGCGACCGGCGATGCGCCGGCCGGCGAGGGCGAGATCACCAGCGGCACGTTCTCGCCGACGCTCGAGCGCTCGATCGCATTCGCGCGAGTCCCGCGCAGCGTCGGCGAACGCGTGCAGGTCGACATCCGCGGCAAGCTGCTCGCCGCGCGTGTGGTCAAGCTGCCGTTCGTCCGCCACGGCAAGATCCAGATTCAGCTTTCCTGAGGAGATGACATGAGCCAGGTTGCCCCCGATCGCCGTTACACGAAATCCCACGAATGGGCCCGCCTGCTGCCGGATGGCACGGTCGAGATCGGCATCTCCGATCACGCGCAGGGTGCGCTCGGTGATCTCGTGTTCGTCGAGACGCCGGAAGTCGGTCGTGCCGTCGCGGCCGGCGAAGCCTGCGCCGTGGTCGAATCGGTCAAGGCCGCGTCCGACGTGTACAGCCCGATCTCGGGCACGGTGGTGGCGGTCAACGCCGAACTGGCCGGCACGCCGGAGCTGATCAACCAGGACTGCTATGGCAGCGGCTGGATGATGCGCGTGCAACCGACTTCCGCGGCGGAGGTCGAAGCGATGCTCGACGCGGACGCCTATACGGCCGTGCTCGCCGCCGAGGGAGGTTGAGTCATGCCATTCATCCCGCATACGCCCACCGACATCGACGAGATGCTGAAGGTCATCGGCGTCGCGAGCGTCGATGACCTGTTCGACGAGATTCCGGCGACGCTGCGTGTGCCGGGCCTGCCGGGCATTCTGGAAGGCCTGAACGAGATGCAGATCGGCCGGCTGATGAGCGAGCGGGCGCGGCAGGACGGACGGCCGCTGTCGTTCCTCGGCGCGGGCGCGTACGAGCATCACATTCCGTCGGCAGTCTGGGCGATCACGACGCGCGGCGAGTTCTACAGCGCCTACACGCCGTATCAGGCCGAGGCGAGCCAGG
Organism: Steroidobacteraceae bacterium; assembly: GCA_965279665.1. Taxonomy (GTDB): domain Bacteria; phylum Pseudomonadota; class Gammaproteobacteria; order Steroidobacterales; family Steroidobacteraceae; genus UBA964. The sequence goes on along the minus strand of OZ257256.1, from coordinate 3,290,413 downwards.
GCACGCTGCAGCTGATCTACGAATACCAGACGATGATGGCGAGCCTGACCGGCATGCAGGTGTCGAACGCTTCGCTGTACGACGGCGGTTCCGCGGTGGCCGAGGCCGCGCTGATGGCGGCGCGCGCGCACCGTCGTTCGAAGTCGCTGCGTGTGCTGGTGCCGTCGACGCTGCACCCGAACTACCGAAAGGTCGCGATCAGCACGGCCGGCAACCAGGGCATGCGCTTCGAGGAGATCGCATACCAACGCGAATCCGGTCAGATGGACCTCCCGGCACTGAAGCCCTTCGAAGGCCAGGACATCACCGCGCTCGTGATCCAGCAGCCGAATTTCTTTGGCGTGCTCGAGGACGTGGATGCGCTGACCGACTGGGCGCACAGCCAGGGCGCGTTCGTGATCGCCGTCGTCAATCCGACCTCGCTCGCGATCCTGAAGCCGCCCGGTGAATGGGGCGCGAAGGGTGCGGATATCGTGGTGGGCGACGGGCAGCCGCTCGGCGTGCCGCTGTCGTCCGGCGGCCCGTACTTCGGCTTCATGACCACGCGCATGGACTACGTGCGTTCGATGCCGGGCCGCATCGTCGGCCGCACCGTCGACCTCGACGGCAAGCAGGGCTTCACGCTGACGCTGCAGGCGCGCGAGCAGCACATCCGCCGCGGCAAGGCCACGTCGAACATCTGCACGAACCAGGGCCTGCTGATGACGGCGGCCACGATCTACCTCTCGCTGATGGGGCCGGTGGGTCTCGCTCGCGTCGCCGAAGCCTCGCACCAGCGCGCGCAGGAGCTCGTCGCGGCACTGACGCGCGTCAAGGGCGTGCGGCTCGCGTTCGGTGGTCCGCGGTTCCACGAGGCCGTGCTGCAGTTCGACCGGCCCGTCGGACCGATCCTGCGCGAACTGGAAGCGCAGGGGCTGCAGGGCGGGCTGGATCTCGCCGAGTTCCATCCCGAGCTCGGGCCGGCGCTGCTGGTCTGTGCCACGGAAACCAAGACCGCCGCCGACATCGAGCGTTACGCGCTCGCGCTCGGCGAGGCCGTGCGCAACGCGCGCGCTGCCTGAACGAGGAACACACCGATGTCCACGCGTACCGAAAAAGTCATCTTCGAATTCTCACGTCCCGGCCGTGGCGCCGAGGGTCAGTGGCCCGCCGCCGTGCCGGCCGCTGCGGACATCCCGGCGAACCTGCGTCGCCGCGCGCAGCCGCTGCTGCCCGAAGTCAGCGAGCTCGAGACCGTGCGTCACTTCACGCGGCTCTCGCAGCTGAACTTCTCGATCGACACGCACTTCTACCCGCTGGGGTCGTGCACGATGAAATACAACCCGAAGGCCTGCAACCAGTACGCGATGCTGCCGGAGTTCCTCGGCCGTCATCCGCTCGCGCCGGAATCGCAGGGCCAGGGCTTCCTCGCCTGCATGTACGAGCTGCAGGAGATGCTGAAGGAAGTGACCGGCATGCGCGGCGTGTCGCTGAATCCGATGGCCGGCGCGCATGGCGAGTTCGCCGGCGTCGCGATGATCCGCGCCTACCATCGCGCGCGCGGTGATCTCGCGCGCAACGAGATCATCGTGCCCGAGGCGGCACACGGCACGAATCCTGCCACGGCGACGATGTGCGGCTGCGTGGTACGCGAGATCCCGGTGGACGCCGAAGGCGACGTCGACATCGAAGCGCTGAAGGCCGTCGTGGGCCCGAACACGGCCGGCATCATGCTGACCAATCCTTCGACGCTCGGCGTGTTCGAACGCAAGATCGAGGAAGTCGCACGCATCGTGCACGGCGTCGGTGGCCTGCTGTACTACGACGGCGCGAACCTGAACGCGATCCTCGGCAAGGTGCGGCCCGGCGACATGGGCTTCGACGTGATCCACATGAACCTGCACAAGACCTTCTCGACGCCGCATGGCGGCGGCGGGCCGGGTGCGGGCGCGGTCGGCGTCGCCGAGCGGTTGCTGCCCTTCCTGCCCATTCCGATCGTCGGTCGCGACGAAGGCAAGGATGGTCCGCGCTATCGGTGGCTGTCCGAGCGGGACCTGCCGCAGTCGATCGGCCGTCTGTCCGCGTTCATGGGCAATGCCGGCGTGCTGCTGCGCGCGTACATCTACATGCGCATGCTCGGCCGCGCCGGCATGAGCCGCGTCGGCGAGTTCGCGACGCTGAACGCGAATTATGTGTCGGCGCGTCTGCGCGAGCTCGGCTACGAAGCCGCCTATCCGAACCGGCGCGCGAGCCACGAGTTCATCATCACGCTGAAGCGCCAGGCCCGCGAGCTGAACGTCACGGCGATGGATGTCGCCAAGCGACTGCTCGACTACGGCTTCCACGCGCCGACGACCTACTTCCCGCTGCTCGTGCCGGAGTGTCTGCTGATCGAGCCGACCGAGACCGAGAGTCGCGAGGCACTGGATGGCTTCATCGCGGCGATGGCAGCGATTCTCGAAGAGGCGCGTACCCAGCCGGACATGGTCAAGCAGGCACCGCACACGATGCCGGTCAAACGGCTCGACGACGTGCGCGCGGCGAAGCAGCTCGATCTGACCTGGAAACCGGCGGCCTGATCACGCCCGGGGCACAGCGGGGCGGGTTAGACTGGCTGCCGTGACGACTCAGGACAGACAGAAGCCCACCGGGCTCACGCGGGTATTCAAGGCCTTCGGCAACAGCTGGAAGGGGTTTCGCGGGGCCTTCCGCGAAGAGGCCGCGTTCCGCCAGGAACTCGCCCTCGCGGTCGTCGTCATACCTCTCGGGTTGTGGCTCGGCAAGAACGGCGTCGAGCGCGCGCTGCTGGTCGCCCCGATGATCCTCGTGCTGATCGTCGAGCTTCTGAACAGCGCCATCGAAGCGACGGTCGATCGCATCGGCCTCGAGCGTCATCAGCTCTCCGGCCTCGCCAAGGACATCGGTTCGGCAGCCGTGATGCTGTCTTTTTTCCTGCTCGGCGGCGTGTGGCTGCTGGTGCTATTTGGAGATGCTTCATGACTGCATTGATCTGTGGATCCGTCGCCTACGACACCGTGATGGTCTTCGAGGGCCGCTTCAAGGATCAGATCCTGGCGGATCGGATCCACATGCTGAACGTGTCGTTCCTGGTGCCGGCGATGCGCCGAAATTTCGGCGGCTGCGCCGGCAACATCGGCTACAACCTGAAGATGCTCGGCGGCGACGGCCGGATCATGGCGGCGGTCGGCAAGGATTTCGCACCGTACCGCGCCTGGCTGACGGACTGCGGGCTGTCCGCCGAGTACATCCGCCAGCTCGACGATGAATTCACGCCGCAGGCCTACATCACGACGGACGCGGACAACAACCAGATCACGGCTTTTCATCCCGGCGCGATGAACCACGCGCAGATCAACAAGGTGCCGGGCGGCGCGGGCATCACGCTCGGCATCGTCGCGCCTGAGAATCGCGATGGCATGATCCAGCACGCGGCGCAGTTCGCCGCGGCCGGCGTGCCGTTCATCTTCGATCCGGGCCAGGGTCTGCCGCTGTTCGACGGCGCCGAGCTGAAGACCTTCATCGGCCAGGCCACCTGGGTCGCCGTCAATGACTACGAAGCCAGCATGCTGTGCGAACGCACGGGCATGACGGTGGAGCAGATCGCCACGCAGGTGAAGGCGCTGATCGTCACGCGCGGCGGCGAGGGCTCGTACATCTACACCGGTGGCCAGCGGCTCGAAATTCCGGTCGCGACGCCGCGCCGCATCGAGGATCCGACCGGCTGCGGCGACGCGTATCGCGCCGGCCTGCTGTTCGGTCTGCAGCGCGGATTCGACTGGGCGACCACGGGGCGCATCGCCTCGCTGATGGGCGCCGTGAAGATCGAGCATCACGGCACGCAGAATCATCGCATTGGCTTCGGCGAATTCACGGCGCGTTACCGCGAAGCCTTCGGAACCAGTCTGTGAGTCGCGCCGGGTTCGCAGCCCCGGTGCGCGCGACACTGCTGGGCCTCGCGCTGACCGTGGTGGCGCTGGCGCCCGTTGCCGCGCTCCACGCCCAGATGGCGCCCCCTGCAGCGCCGGCGCCGGTCGCGGCAGCCCTGCCCACGCCGCCGCAGACGCCTGACTGGGCCGCGACGCTCGAACGCATCGCCGGCAGCGTCGTCGCGATCAAGATCGATCAGACGCGCGCGTTCGACACGGAATGGAATTCCTCGGCGCAGGCCACGGGCTTCGTCGTCGATGCCGAGCGCGGCCTGATCCTGACGAACCGCCATGTCGTGACTCCGGGTCCCGTCACGTCCGAAGCGATCTTCCTGAACCGCGAGGAAGTGCAGCTCTATCCGGTGTACCGCGATCCGGTGCACGACTTCGGCATTTATCGATACGACCCGTCGAAACTGCGCTTCATCAAACCGCAGGCGTTGCCGCTGTATCCGGAAGGCGCGCAGATCGGTCGCGAGATCCGCGTGATCGGCAACAACGCGGGCGAGCAGCTGTCGATCCTGCAGGGCACGCTGGCCAAGCTCGACCGTCTCGCGCCGGAGTACGGCGTCGGCAAATACAACGACTTCAACACGTTCTACCTGCAGGCGGCCTCGAGCACTTCCGGTGGATCGTCCGGGTCACCCGTGGTCGATATCCGCGGCCGGGTGATCGGTCTCAATGCCGGCGGTGCAACCGGCGCGGCCTCGAGTTTCTATCTGCCGCTCGGTCGAGTGAAGCGCGTGCTGGAACTGATCCAGGCGGGCAAACCGGTGACCCGCGGCACGCTGCAGACCGTGTTCACCTACGCGCCGTTCGACGAACTGCGTCGTCTCGGTCTCGACGGCAGCGCGGAAGGCGAGGTACGGCGCCAGTTCCCGAACTTCACGGGCATGCTGGTGGTCGCCGAAGTACAGCCCGGCTCCGATGCTTTTGCGAGCCTGCAGCCCGGCGACGTGCTGCTGCGCGTGAATGGCCGCTATGTCACGCAGTTCGAGCCGCTCGCCGCCGTGCTGGATGATTCCGTCGGCAAGCCGGTCGAGCTCGAGCTGACGCGCGGCGGCAAGCCGGTCACGGCCAAGCTGACCGTCGGCGATCTGCATGCCATCACGCCGGCCTCGTTTATCGAGATCGGTGATGCGATCGTGCACACGCTGTCCTGGCAACAGGCGCGGCATTTCAACATCGCCGTGCGCGGCGCCTACGTCGCGAACCCGGGTTACATCATGGCGGCGGCCGGTGTGCCGCGCGGCGCGGTGATCCTCGCGATCAACGGCAAGCCCGTTGCCGGCATCGACGATTTTGCCGCGGTCATCGCCAAAGCCGGCCACGGTGAGCGCCTCGCCGTGCGCTACACGACCATCGACGATCCGAACGGCACGCAATTGCGCTCGGTGCGCGTCGATCGACGCTGGTTCCCGGCCAGGCGTTGCCAGCGCAACGATGCGAGCGGCCTCTGGGACTGCACCCCGTTGGCACAAGGGCCGGCCGCCCAGGCTGCGGTGGCCGGCAGCACCACCTTCGGCAAGCCGGGGGACCCGCGCGCGGCGAAGCTCGCGGCCTCGCTGGTCGGCATCGGCTTCGACATGCCGTATTCGGTCTCTGGAATCACCGAGCGCAACTACTACGGCACCGGCCTGCTGGTCGATGCCGCGCGCGGCATCGTCGTGGTCGATCGCAACACCGTGCCGGTCTCCATCGGTGACGTGCGGCTGACCTTCGCCGGCACGCTCGAGATTCCGGGCAAGGTCGAGTACCTGCATCCGCTGCACAATCTCGCGATCGTGCGCTTCGATCCGGCGCTGATCGGCAAGACGCCGACCCGTTCGGCCAAGCTCGCGCCGCGCGACTGGAAGGTCGGCGAGACGGTGTGGGTGATCGGCCTCGGCCGCGATGGCGAGATCAAGGTCCGCGAGACCCAGATCGGCGATGTCGAGCCGCTGGCGCTGCCGCTGTCGCGCACGATGCAGTTCCGCGATTCGAACCTCGAGGTCGCGAGCCTGACGACGGCGGCCGGCGCGGAAGATGGCGTGGTCGTCGATCGCAATGGCGGGGTGCTCGGCATGTGGTCGAGCTTCGCGTTCGAGAGCGGTCGCGAGACCCAGCAGGTGAGCCGTGGCGTCTCCGCCGAACTGGTCGCGGACATGGTCGCGCGTGCCGCGGCCGATCGTCCGCTGTTCTCGCTGGAGGCCGAGTTCGGGCTGATGCCGCTCGCGAACGCGCGACGGCTCGGCCTGTCGGCCGAGTGGCTGACGCGACTGGAAGCGTCGAATTCGCGCGAGCGGCAGGTGCTCAGCGTGGCGCGGCTGGTCGGCGGTTCGCCCGCGCAGCGTCTGCTGCGCCAGGGTGACCTGCTGCTGGCCGTCGACGGAAATGTCATCACCGGATTCCGTGACGTGGAGCGCGCGGTCGCCGATCGGCCGAAAGTCACCGTGACGATCTGGCGCGAGGACAGCGAACAGAAGATCGAAGTGCCGACGGTCGCGCTGTCCGGCGTCGACGTCGAGCGCATCGTGCAGTGGGCGGGCGCGACACTGCAGGCGCCGCATCGCGCGATGCTCGCGCAGCGCGGCATGTCGCCCGAGGGCGTGTTCGTCGGTTATTTCGCCTACGGCTCGCCCGCCACGCGGCATGGGCTGTTCCCGGGCCGGCGCATCGTCGAAGTGGACGGCGTGCCGACGCCGGATCTCGACGCGTTCCTGAAAGTCGTGACCGGCAAGCCGGATCGGGCCTCGGTGCGGCTGCGCACCATCACCTGGAACAACGCTGCCGAAGTCATCACGCTGAAGCTCGACAAGCATTACTGGCCGGCCTACGAACTGCGTCGCACCGCCTCGGGCTGGGAGCGGCGCGAGCTCGAGTGAGCGGGCTTCGTCCGTGACGACGTCACAGCCGGACCTGTTCGGCCCGGATCCCGCCGTCGCGAGCGCCACCGCGCCGCTCGTGCCGGAGGCGGCAGGCGTCGATCCGGCGCTCGCCGCGCTGCGCCAGGCCCTGCCGTGTGAACTGCGCTTCGGCACCTCGAGCTGGGCCTTCCCGGGCTGGGCAGGCATCGTGTATCGCTCCCGGCAGCGCGAGGCGGATCTGTCGCGCCGTGGACTCGCCGCGTATTCGCGCCATCCGCTGCTGCGGGCCGTGGGACTCGATCGCAGCTTCTACGCGCCGGTCTCGCGTGAGGATCTGCGCGCCTACGCGGACAGCACGCCGGAAGATTTCCGCTTCCTGATGAAGGCCCATGCGGCGCTGACCACGCCGCGCAGCGCGCGCCGGCCGGAGTTCCTCGCGAAGGCGCCGGAAGCGTTTCTCGATGCCGGGTACGCCGCGCGTCACGTGATCGAACCTGCCGTCGATGCACTCGGCGCGCGGCTCGGCGTCGTGCTGTTGCAGTTCTCGCCACTGCCCGCAGTCGCCCTGCGTGCCCGTGCGCAGTTGCTCGATCGCCTGCACGCCTTCCTGACGGCGCTGCCCGGCGGTGTCTGCTACGCGATCGAATGGCGGGATCGCGAGATGCTCGGGCCGGATTACGAAGCGCTGCTGGCGGATACCGGCGCGGTGCATGGCTACAGCGCGCATCCGCGCATGCCCAGACTCGCCGATCAGATCCGGACACCCCGAGGCGCTGCGTTGCGCGGACCGCTGGTGCTGCGCTGGCTGCTGGAGCGCGGTCAGGGTTACGAGGAGGCGAAGAGCCGCTACGCACCGTTCGACCGGCTCGTCGATCCCGATCCGATCACGCGCAATGAGATCGTGGCTTGCGTCCAGTCGGCAATCACCGACAGTCGTTCGGCGCTGGTGATCATCAACAACAAGGCAGAGGGTTCGGCACCGCTCAGCATTGCCGAGCTCGCGCGAGCCCTGGCGACGGTCTGAGCAACTCGCCGGCGGCGCCCTTGCTAGAATAGCGGGATGAGTCGTTTGCGCCGAGCCACCCAGCAGGAGCTGGACGCCGCCGTCACTGCCCTGCGCAATGGCGAGCTGGTCGCGTTCCCGACCGAGACCGTCTACGGCCTCGGGGCGAACGCGCGCGACCCCTCGGCGCTGAAGAAGATCTTCGAGGCGAAGGGTCGCCCGCCAACACACCCGCTGATCCTGCATCTGGATTCCGCGCGCTTCCTGCCGCGCTGGGCGATCGACATCTCGCCGCGCGTCGACGTGCTCGCCGAGCGCTTCTGGCCCGGTCCGCTGACCATCGTGCTGCGTCGCCATCCGGACATCTCTGAAATCCTGACCGGTGGCCAGGACACGATCGCGATCCGCGTGCCCTCGCACCCGATGGCACAGCAGCTGCTGACGGCTTTCGGCGGCGGTATTGCCGCGCCTTCGGCCAACCGCTACGGCCGGCTGTCGCCGACCCGTGCCGAGCACGTGCGCGAGGAACTCGGCGATGCGGTCGGCGTGATCCTCGACGGCGGCGAATCGACGATCGGCCTCGAATCCACGATCGTCTCGCTGGTGGACGGTCCGCCGCGCCTGCTGCGGCCGGGTGGCGTGCGCATCGACCAGCTGCGCGAAGCGCTGCCGGACCTGGAAGTCGGCGCGTCGGCCGATTCGCCGCGCGTGCCGGGCAGCACCCCGCAGCATTACGCGCCGCAGACGCCGGTCATCATGGTGGCGACGGCGCAGATCGAGCCGCGCGTCGACGAACTGCTGGCGCGCGACCAGCGAGTGGCGGTGCTCGCGCAGCGACCGCCGCGCAAGGCGCAGAGCAACGTCACGTGGATCAACGCCGGCCGCCGCGCCGACGTCTACGCGCACGACCTCTATTCGAACCTGCGCTCGCTGGACAAGGCGGGTGCCGCGGCGATCTTCGTCGAAGACGTGCCGGAGGGTCTGCCCTGGGCCGCGGTGCGTGACCGCCTCGCGCGCGCGAGCGCGCCGGCTCCGCTGTCGGAAGAACTGCCCTGATGGCCGCCACGCGCAGGCCGCGCTGGATCGATCCGTTCGAGGAGCGCCAGATCCGGCGGCTCGTCGCGGAGTTCGGCTCGCCACTGCTGATCGTCGACTGCGAGCGCGTGCGCCGGCAGTTCCGCCAGCTGCAGAAGGCGCTGCCGGGTGTCGATCTGCACTATGCGCTGAAGCCGCTGCCGCATCCGGCCGTCGTGCAGACCGTGCTCGGTCTCGACGGCTACCTCGATCTCGCCACGGCAGGCGAGGTGGAGCTGGTCGCGAAGCTCGGCGCGGATCCCGCGCGCTGCATCCACACGCACCCGATCAAGCGCGACATCGACATCCGTGCCGCGCTCGATCGCGGCGTACGCGTGTTCGTCGCCGACAATCCGGACGAGGTGCGCAAGTTCGCGCGCTACGCGGGTCGTGCGGAGCTGTTGTTGCGCGTGTCGTTCCGCAGCCCTGGCGCCGTGTGTGACCTGTCGCGCAAGTTCGGATGCGATCCCGAGGATCTGCTCGCGCTCGCGCGGCTCGCGCACAAGCTCGGCGTCGAGGTGCGTGGGCTGTCCTTCCATGTGGGCTCGCAGGCCGCGGATCCCGGCAAGCATGTCGAGGCCATCGAAGCCTGCGCGAAGCTGCTCGTGGCCGGTCGGCGCGAGAAGCTCGGTGCGCTCGACACCCTCGACATCGGCGGCGGTTTTCCGATCGACTACGGCCAGCGCGCACCGGCGATCCAGCGCTTCTGCGCACCGATCCGCGCGGCGCTCGCGAATCTGCCGAAGCGCATCCGCATCATCGCGGAGCCGGGCCGCTATATCGTCGGACCCGCCGCCATCGGCGTCGCTTCCGTGATGGGTCGCGCGAAGCGCGAAGGCCACTGGTGGTATTACCTGGATGACGGTCTCTACGGCAGCTACAGCGGGCAGCTGTTCGATCATGCGAAGTACCCGGTCGAGGCGCTGCGCCGCGAAGGCCCCTTGCTGCCTTCGGTGCTCGCGGGCCCCACTTGCGACAGCATCGATGTGATCGGCGAGAACCTGATGCTGCCGCAGCTCGACGCGGGCGACCTGATCGTCGGACGCGCGATGGGCGCCTACACCTGGGCCAGCGCCTCGGAATTCAATTTTTTCCCGAAGGCCACGGTCGTTTCGGTCAACGCGGCGCCCGGCGATACCGGAACTGTGATGCCCGTCATCCGCTAGCCGCCGGATCGGCTTGCCGTTGGTCGGATCGAGGGTTCCACCGGGTTGTCACGGCGGGCCCGGTCTGGGACGATCCGGGCATGCAGCGCCGTCCCGCTTCCCGTTCCCTGTCCCTCGCCGCGACCCCCGTGCCTTCGCTGTCGCGACGTCGCGTGCTGCTCGGCTGTGGCGCGCTGGCGGTGGGTGCACTGTGGGCGGGACGGGTACGCGCCGAAGATGCGCAGACGGTTGCGGGCGGTGCGACGCGCTGGCTCGAACTGCACAACACGCACACCAGCGAAGTGCTGTCGGTCGCCTACCGCAGTGCCGGCGAGTTCGTCGCGACGGCGCTGGACCGGCTGCAGTGGCTGCTGCGCGATCACCGCGCCAATGAATCCCATCCGATCGATGCGCAGCTGTTCGACCAGCTCGCGGATCTCGCCGAAGTGGCCGGCGTCGAGCCGCGCTACGAAATCATCTCGGGTTATCGGTCGCCGGCCACCAATTCGAAGCTGGCCGACGCGAGCTCCGGCGTCGCACGCCGCAGCCTGCACATGGATGGTCGCGCGATCGACGTGCGCCTGAAGGGCGTGGCCTGCGACTCGCTGCGTGATCTCGCGCTGACGGCAGCACGCGGCGGGGTTGGCTACTACCGGCATTCGGATTTCGTGCACCTCGACACCGGTCGGGTCCGCACCTGGGCCGGCTGAGCCGCGATCCCGGATCTCAGAGCGGCGGCAGTGTCCGGCGCCGATCCAGCAGCTTCACCAGCCGCGCGTCGTGGCGGTAGATGTCCTCGAAGAACAGCACCTGACCGGATTCCGTCGCGATGGCCGTGGCGTACAGAATCATCACGCGGATCGGCTGCGCGAGATTGATGCGCACCGGCCGGTTGCCGGGGCTGCCCGTCAGCTGGGCTGCGCGGATGGAGTCGCGGTTCCAGGCCGGATCATTTCGCAGCACGAATTCCGCCAGCGCCGTCGGATCTTCGACGCGCACGCAGCCATGACTGAACGCACGCCGGCTCTGCGCGAACAGGGATTGCGCGGGCGTGCTGTGCAGATAGACGTTGTAGCGGTTCGGGAACATGAACTTCGCGAGTCCGAGGGCGTTGTCCGGGCCTGGCTTCTGCCGCAGCCGCAACGCACCGCTGGCCAGCTGCGCGATGCTCTCGGCGCCCGGTTCGACCACACGGCCATCGTCGCCCTGGCCTGCGACCATCTCGAAGCCGTTGCGCGTGATCCAGCCCGGATTCGCGCGGATCTTCGGCAGGAATTCCTTGTGCAGGATGGAACCGGGTACGTCCCAGTACGGCCGCAGCACGACATAGCGCATGTCGGCGGCGAACACCGGGGTGTTGTTCGCGGGGAAGGTCTTGCCGACGATCACGCTCATGGCCAGCATCGCGTCCTCGCGATCCTCGGCGGTGTAGAACGCGAACAGCTTGAACTGCGGGATATTGACGATGATCGGCGGCGAGTCGAGCCGCGGCGGCAGCCAGCGCGCGCGCTCGAGCGACAGTTCGATCTGGCGTACGCGTTCGCTCATCGGCCGCGTCAGCGCCGCGTACGTGCCGGCGCCCAATGCGCCATCGGCGGCGAGTCCGTGGCGTTGCTGGAAGCGCGCGAGGGCCAGCGTCGTGGTGGCGTCGAGCCGGCCAGCGTCCAGGGGTGCGCCGGCGGCCACGGCGGCGTCAGCCGTCAGATCTCCAACCGCGAACAGCAGGCGTCGCAGTGCGGGCATGCCGGCGTAGTCTTCGCCGGGTTTGACGCTGCGTCGTGGCAGTGGTGGCAGATCGGTCAGTCCCGGTTCGAGTGCCAGCTCACGGTAGGTCTGCAGCGCGCGCTTCAGCAGCGCGTAGTGCCGCAGGCCCGGTTCGTAGTCATCCAGCACCGTGCTGGTGGCGCTCGTGGAGGCGAGGGCGGAGAGCGCGGTGGCGATGTCCAGCCGCGCATGCGGCACTTCCAGATCATGGCCCGCGGCCTGTGGCGTCACGCGGCCGAAATGCAGATCACCGAGGAACCGCGCGGCGCGCAGGCTGAACGACTGGTCGAGTTCGAGGATCCGCGCGGAATCCGCACGCGGCGAGAGTTCCGCGGCGGCGCGCGCGAATGCGTTGCCGCCATAGTCGTCCGAGTCGAGACCGCGTGCTTCCGCGGCGCGCATCTCGCCGAGCAGATTCACGGCGGCGCGCGTCAGCTGCGTGCCCTGGAACCACACGGGACGGTCGCCGCGTGCGGCATACCACACAGTCAGCGTGGGATCGAGCGGTGGCCCGGCGGCCCGTGCCTCTGCCGTCGGGGACAGCGCGGCGTGGAAGGCGCAGATGAGCAGCGCGGCACACAGCCACGCGGCCGCGTGCAGGACGGATCGGGGTCGCATGATGTGGTGGATTGTACCGTCCGTGACCGACAGCCGCGCGTGCTAACGTCTGCTGAATGAAGATTCACCGCGGCTATCTCACTGCCGGCGCACGCGAGGCTGTCGGCGTCGCGATCGTCATCGACGTGTTCCGCGCCTGCTCGGTCATGGCCCATGCGCTGGCGGGGGGCGTGCGACGCGTCGTCCCGGTGGCCGGTGTCGATGAAGCGCGTGAACTCAAGCGCGAGCATCCGGACTGGCTGCTGATCGGTGAGCGGCATGCGCGTCCGCTGCCCGGCTTCGACGCCGGCAACTCGCCGACGGAGGTGCTGCGCTTACCGCTGCACGGCGCGACGCTGATCCACACGACCCACGCCGGCACGCAGGGGCTGACGGCCGCCGCGAATCGTCACCTGTTCACGGGAGCCTTCGTCAATCATGCGGCCACGGTGCGAGCCGTCTGGGCGCTCGCGCCGGATGAGGTCACGATCGTCGCCATGGGTCATCAGGCGCGCGAGCGCTGTCTCGAGGACGATCTGTGCGCCGACCTGTTCGAGGCGCGACTCAGCGGCCAGACGATGGACACGCGTGATCTGGTCGAGCGGCTGCGTGCGGCGCCCGCGGCCGCGAAGTTCTTCGATCCTGCGGCAGACTGGGCACCGCAGTCCGATTTCGCCCATTGCACGGCGCTGGACTCGATCGACATGGCCGTACGTCGGCGGCGGGATCCTGAACTCGGTGATCGCTGGGTGCTGGAGCGGGCCTGAGCGCGACCGTCTGCGGCTCGACTGTCCTACAATGGCCGGCGTCCATCGTGTCAACAAGCCCCCGTCGCGAGCCGCGTCATGCCTGTCGTCGCCACCACCGTCGGATTGCTGATCCTGTCGAACGTCTTCATGACGTTTGCCTGGTACGCGCACCTGAAGGAACTGAACGACCGGCCCTGGTGGATCGCGGCGCTGTGCATGCTCGGCGCCGTGTACTTCTTCTTCCGTTCACCGGCCTGAGGGCGCAGATGGCTGCCACGTCCGACACTGCCATTCATCGTCGTGTGGTCGCACTGCGTGCTGGTCAGGACACGTCGCTGATCGCGCGAATGCCGTCAGGCTGGGCGGTGCTCGGCACCCAGCAGTTCCTGCGCGGCTACTGCCTGCTGCTGCCGGATCCGGTCGTGCCGCACCTGAACGACATGGACGTCGTGCATCGCGCGCAGTTCCTCGCCGACATGGCGAGCCTCGGCGATTCGGTGCTCGCGGTCACGGGCGCGCTGCGCATCAATTACGCGATGTTCGGCAATGTCGAGCCGGCGCTGCATGCGCACGTGATTCCGCGCTATCACGACGAGCCCGAAGCGCTGCGCACGGCGCATCCCTGGGCCTATGACTGGAACGCCGCACCGACCTTCGATGCGGCGCAGTTCGGCGACCTGCGCCAGCGGATCGCCGCTGCACTCGGGACGAGCGCATTCGCGCCTCGCGCATTGGGGACATGAGCCGATGACTGCCGAATTGAACGAGCTCGTCAATCTCGATGACTTCGAGCGCGCCGCGCTGCCGCGGCTCGCGGCGGGACCGCGCGGCTATTACGTGGGCGGAGCCGAAGATGAACAGACGCTGCGTGCGAACCGCAGCGCCTGGTCTGACTGGTCCGTGCACTACCGTGTACTGCGCGATGTGGCGGAGGTCGCGCCGGCAACGCAGGTGCTGGGGCAGCGTCTCGACTGGCCCGTGATGCTCGCACCGACGGCCTATCACCGCATGGCGCACGATGAGGGCGAGGTGGCGACGGCGCGTGGGGCTGCGGCCACGGGCACGGCGATGGTGCTGTCGACGCTGTCCAACTGTCCGATGGAGGACGTGGCTCGTGCCGCGACGCCGGGACTGTGGTTCCAGCTGTACGTCTATCGCGATCGCGGTGTGACGCGCGAGCTGATCCGCCGCGCGCAGGCCGCGGGCTGCCGGGCGATTGCGGTCACCGTCGATGCGCCGATCGCGGGGCGCCGTGAGCGCGACTTCCGCAACCAGTTCGCATTCCCGTCGCACCTGCCGATGAGCAACCTGTCGGGCGCGGGCAGCGATTACTCGCAGCCGCGCGAGACGGACGGCGGATTCATGGGTTACCTGAACCGCATGTTCGATCCCTCGCTGACCTGGCGCGATCTCGAATGGCTGGTCGCCGAGTCACCGCTACCGGTGCTGGTCAAGGGCGTCGTGCGTCCCGACGATGCCGTGCTCGCGCAGCGTCACGGCGCGCGTGGCGTCATCGTGTCCAACCACGGCGGTCGCCAGCTCGATGGCTCGCCGGCCACGGCGCGCGTGCTGCCGGCGATCGCGCAGGCGCTGGCCGATGCCGGCGCCGGGCGCGATGCGGCGAAGACGGCGCTGCTGGTCGATGGTGGGATTCGCCGTGGCGTCGATGTGCTGCGAGCGCTCGCGCTCGGCGCGGACGCCGTGCTGATCGGCCGACCCGTGCTGTGGGGGCTCACGGTCGGCGGCGACGCGGGTGTGCGGCGCATGCTCGAACTGCTGCGGCATGAGTTCGCCGTGGCGATGGCGCTGGCCGGCTGCCGCAACGTGGCTGAGATCAGTCGCGATCTCGTCGCGTCACCCTGACCACGCATACAGCGACAGCACCACGCCCGCGGCATCGGGTGGCAGGCTGCGCTCGAAACGCATGCCGAGTCTTTCCAGCAGCTGGATCGAACGCGCATTGTCCGGCATGACGATCGCGACCACGCGCTGCAGGCCGCGAACGTCGCGCGCCCAGGCCAGCGTCGCCTGCGCGGCTTCGAGCGCGAAGCCCGAGCCGCCGTGTGCCGCGAGCAGCGCATAGCCGATGTCGACATCGTCCAGTGTGTCGCGCTTCAGCAGGCCGCAGATGCCGATCGGTGTGGCCGTGTCGCGTCGTTCGAAGAGCCACAGACCGAAGCCGTGCGCGGCATAGCTCGCGCGCGGTCCGTGCTCGATGTAACGCCGCGCGGAAGGCAGATCGCGCACGCCGCGATCACCGATGTACTGCAGGAAGCCCGGCTCGGTCAGCAACTGCTGGATGAACGGCGCATCGCTGGACTCGAGTTCGCGCAGCGTCAGCCGTGCCGTCTGGCCAGGCGTGCCGCGAATCCTGTCGGTCACTGTGAAACTCCTGTGGGATGCAGGGATCAGAGCATCAGGCGCAGATTGCGGGCGAGTTCATCGAGCGAGGTGAGCGGGGCTGAGCAGGTGGGGCCGCGACACAAGTAGGCGACCGTCGATCCATCCGCCGGCGCGGGTTTCGTCGCGAGCGCGGGCGGCAGGTCCGGCGCGCCGCTCGGGATCGCCAGGATCAGGCGCCGCGGGTCGAACAGGCGGTCGAGCTCGCCGCGCCAGCGTGCAATCGAGTCCGCAGTGCCGCGCAGCACGATGATCTGCGGTGGCTGCAGCTGTTCATCGAGCGCCGCGATCAGCGTCATGTGGCCCTGCGGGTAGCGCTCGAGTGCACGCCAGGCGGCGCGCAGCGTGCGCTCCGCGGCCGCGAGATAACGCGTCTCGCCGAGCAGCCAGCCCATCCGCTGCAGCACGCCGGCCGCGACGCCATTGCCGGACGGCGTGGCCTCATCGGCGAAGCTCTTGCTGCGGTGGATCAGCGCTTCATGATCGTCGGCCGTGAAGAAGAAGCCGCCGGCATCGCGGTCCTCGAAGCGTGCGAGCACGACGTCGAGCAGTTCGCGCGCGAACTGCAGATCCTCGCTGCGCCAGCGGACCTGCAGCAGTTCCAGGATCGCATCGGCCAGCATCACGTAGTCGTCGAGATAGGCCGGCAACTGTGCGACGTCTTCACGGCAGGTGGCCAGCAGGCGCCCATCGCGCCAGAGTTGTGCGCGCACGCGATCGAGCGCTGCGTCGGCGGCGCGCTGCAGGTCCTCGCGCTGCAGCGCGCGCGCCGCCAGTGCGAGGCCACGAATCGTCAGCGCGTTCCAGCTGGTCAGCAGTTTCTCGTCGCGGCCCGGCCAGATGCGCTGACGGCGGACTTCCAGCAGCTTCGCGCGGGCCGAATCGAGCCGCGCGCTCGCGACCTCGACGCCGATGCCGACGGCTGCAGCGATGTCTTCGAGGGGCCGATAGCTGTGCAGGTGCCACGACTCGCCCTCGAAATTCGCTTCGCGATCGAGGCCGAAGCGCGGCGCGAAGACTGCGTACTCCGCGGGCTCGAGCAGCGCCCGGACCTGCTCGGGCCTCCAGACGTAGAAGCGCCCCTCATGGCCTTCCGAATCGGCATCGAGACTGGACCAGAAGCCACCCTGCGGCGCCTGCAGATCGCGCAGCAGCCAGTCCGCGGTGCCGGCTGCAGCCCGCGCGAACAGCGCGTCGCCGGTCGCCACCGCAGCCTGCGCGTAGCAGGCGAGCAGTGCGCCGTTGTCGTACAGCATTTTTTCGAAATGCGGAATCATCCAGTACTCGTCCACGGAGTACCGGCAGAATCCGCCACCGAGCTGGTCGTACAGTCCGCCTTCAGCCATCCGCGTCAGCGTCAGCGTCGCCATGTACAGCGCCTGCAGATCGGGCTCGGCGCCGTCCGCCGTTCCGCGCCAGCGTCGCAGCAGGCCCTCGATCGTCGCCGGATGCGGAAACTTCGGGGCTGTACTGAAGCCGCCCCAGGTGCGATCGAATCCTGACTCGATCTCGCGCCGCGCCGCGCGCAGGGGTCCGTCGTGCAGCGCCAGCGCCGCATCCGCCGGCGCGGGCGTCAGGTCTGCGAACGCGCGCATCAGCGCGGCGTTCTGCTCCCGCACTTCGGCGCCGCGCTCACGGTAGTACTCGGCCACGCGAACGAGCAGATCGCGGAACGCCGGCATGCCGTAGCGCGCATCGTCGGGGAAATAGGTGCCGCCGAAGAAGGGCTGGTGGTCGTCATGCGTCAGGAACATCGTCAGCGGCCAGCCGCCGCCACGCTGGGTCAGCATCTGGTGTGCGATCTGGTAGATGCGGTCGAGATCGGGGCGTTCCTCACGATCGACCTTGATGTTGACGAACAGCTCGTTCATCACGGCCGCCGTCGCCTCGTTCTCGAACGACTCATGCGCCATCACATGGCACCAGTGGCAGGCGGAGTAGCCGATGGAGAGCAGGATCGGGCGACCGCTGGACCGGGCCAGCGTCAGCGCGTCCGGTCCCCAGGGATACCAGTCCACCGGGTTCGCGGCATGCTGCTGCAGGTAGGGGCTGGTGGCCCCGCTGAGGCGATTCGCCATCGGGTTCGCAGGTCCGATTCAAGTAGAATGCGGGCGACTATATCCGAACGAAGCAGTGCGCCGTTGTCCCAAGCTCCCGCGACCGAACTCCCGATCCTGCAGCTCAAGCGCGGTGAAGACCGGCGACTGCGCGCCGGGCATCTCTGGGTCTTCAGCAACGAGGTGGATACCGCGGCGACGCCGCTGACGGCGTTGCAGCCCGGCCAGCTCGTGCAGGTCATGGCGGACCGCGGCCAGTTCCTCGGCCAGGCCTACGTGAACCCGCGTACGCTGATCTGTGCCCGTATCGTCTCGCGGCATCGCACGCCTGCGGTGGACCGTCGCTTCCTGCAGGCGCGTCTGACCAGCGCGCTGGCCCTGCGCGAGCGCTTGTATCGCGTGCCGTTCTATCGCTGGTGCTTCGGCGAGTCCGACGGCTTGCCGGGCCTGATCCTCGATCGTTTCGGCGACGTCGTCGTCGGCCAACTGTCGACAGCTGGCATGGAGTCGCTGCGTGTCGAAGTGGAAGCGGCCATCCGGGCCGTACTTGCTCCGCGCGCTCTGGTGTGGAAAAACGATACCGGCGCGCGGGACCTCGAGCAGCTGCCGCGCGGCGTCGAGATCGCCTGGGGCGAACCCGGCGCAGAGCTGGCCGTGCAGGAACAGTTGCCGGACGGACGCACACTGCAGTTCGTCTCGCCGTTGGCGGACGGGCAGAAGACCGGCTGGTTCTTCGACCAGACCGTCAATCGCGCGCGGCTGACGCAGCTGATGGCGCCGGGCGCACGCGTGCTGGATGTCTGCAGTTATGTCGGTGCCTGGGGCGTCACGGCCGGCAAGGCGGGGGCGAGTGCTGTCGCCTGCGTCGATTCCTCGCAGCGCGCGCTCGACTATGTCGCGCGCAATGCGGCAGCGAACGGCGTCGCGATCGAACCGATCAAAGCCGACGCTTTCGATGCGCTCGAGGCGCTGCTGGCCGCGGGCCGACGTTTCGATGTGATCGTTCTCGATCCCCCCGCGTTCATCAAGCGCAAGAAGGAGCTCGCGCAGGGCCAGGCGGCCTACCGCAAGCTGAACCAGCTCGCGCTGCGCCTGCTGGAGAACGATGGCCTGCTGGTCTCCTGCAGCTGTTCCTGGCACCTGGAGCCGGACATGCTCGTCGGCGCGATCCAGTCCGCGGCGCGTCACGTGGACCGCTTCGTGCAGATCATCAGCACCGGCGGCCAGTCGCCGGATCATCCCGTGCATCCGGCGATACCGGAAACGCGCTATCTGAAAGCCTATTTCTGCCGGGTCACGCATGACTGAGCCCATGGATCCGGCGCCGGCCGCCGCCGCACCGGCCGTGCCGGTCATCAAGTTCTTCGCGCCGGTGAACGACAACACGATCCACCGGCTGATGGCGGCCGTGGACGAGAAGGTCGCGGCCGGTGCCACTCGACTGCTGCTGCTGATCTCGACCAGCGGCGGTTCGGTGTTCTACGGCATGTCGGCCTACAACTATCTCAAGGGTCTGCCGCTGCACCTGACCACGCACAATTTCGGCAGCGTCGATTCGATCGGCGTGCCGCTGTACTGCAGCGGCGACGAGCGCCTGTGCGTGCCGCAGGCGCGCTTCCTGTTGCACCCGGTGACGATGAATTTCAGCGCGGGCGCCGTGTTCGAGGAAGGGCAGATGCTCGAGAAGCTGAAGAGCATGCGCGTCGACATGGACAACTGCGCGCGCGTGGTGGCGGCGAACACCGGCAAGACGGCGAGGCAGGTGACGGCGGCGATGCGCAGCCGCACGACGCTCGATCCGGGCGTGGCGCGGCAGTGGGGCCTCGTGCACGAGATCCGCCAGGAGCTGTTCCCGGCCGGATCCCAGGTCGTCTCGATCGCGCCATAGGCGCGCGTGCCGCAGGACGTTTAGAATCCAAGCATGATCGCCTACCCCGGATTCGACCCCATCGCTGTTTCGCTCGGGCCGGTCCAGGTTCACTGGTACGGCATCATGTATCTGATCGGTTTCGCCGGCGCGTGGTGGCTTGCGCGCGTGCGGGCCGGCCGCCCCGGTTCGACCTGGACGGCGGTCGACGTCGACGATTTCATTTTCTTCGCGATGCTCGGCGTGATCCTCGGCGGGCGCATCGGTTACGTGCTGTTCTATGGCCTCGGGTACTGGGCGCAGGATCCGCTGTACATCATCAAGATCTGGGAAGGCGGCATGTCCTTCCACGGCGGCCTCGCCGGCGTGCTGATCTCGATCGCGCTGTTCGCGAAGCGACGTGGCCGGCGCGTCGCGGACGTGTTCGATTTCGCCGCGCCGATCCCCGGCATCGGCCTGCTCGCGGGGCGCATCGGCAATTTCATCAACGGCGAACTGTGGGGCAAGCCGACGGATGTGCCCTGGGGCTTCGTCGTCAACGGGGTCGGTCGCCACGCGACGCAGCTGTACGAGGCGGCGCTCGAAGGTGTCCTGCTGTTCGCCGTGCTGTGGTGGTTCACGTCTAGCCCGCGGCCGCGTCTGGCGCCGTCCGGCGTCTTTCTCGTCCTTTACGGCAGCTCGCGCATCCTCGTCGAGTTCTGGCGCATCCCCGATGCGCACATCGGCTACCTCGCCGGCGGCTGGGTCACGATGGGCATGGTCCTGTCGGCGCCGCTGCTGCTGGCCGGCATCGTGCTGCTCGTCATGGCGTATCGCAATCCGCAGCCGTCGGGGAATGTCGCCGCGACATGAAGGCCTACCTCGACCTGATGCGTCACGTGCGCGAGCACGGTGCCCGCAAGGCGGACCGTACTGGCACGGGTACGCTGTCGGTGTTCGGCCACCAGATGCGCTTCGATCTGGCCGCGGGATTCCCGCTGGTCACGACCAAGAAAGTGCACCTGAAGTCCATCGTCTATGAACTGCTGTGGTTCCTGCGCGGCGAGACCAACGTCGCCTGGCTGCGCGAACACGGCGTGACCATCTGGGACGAGTGGGCCGACGAGCGAGGTGAACTCGGACCGGTGTACGGCAAGCAGTGGCGTTCCTGGCCGAAGCCGGACGGCAGCACGATCGACCAGATCAGCGACGTCGTCCGCCAGTTGCGGGCGAGCCCGGATTCGCGCCGCATCATCGTCAGTGCCTGGAACGTCGGCGAGCTCGATCGCATGGCGCTGATGCCCTGCCACGCGTTCTTCCAGTTCTACGTGGCTGAGGGAAAGCTCTCCTGCCAGCTGTACCAGCGCAGCGCGGATATCTTCCTCGGCGTGCCGTTCAACATCGCGTCGTATGCGCTGCTGACCCACATGCTCGCGCAGCAGTGCGATCTGCAGCCGGGCGACTTCATCTGGACCGGCGGCGACTGCCATCTGTACCTCAATCACCTCGAGCAGGCGGACCTGCAGCTGTCGCGCGCGCCCTTGCCGCTGCCGCAGCTCGCGATCCGCCGCCGACCGCCGTCGATTTTCGATTACACGTTCGAAGATTTCGAGTTTCTGAACTATCAACATCACCCCGCGATCAAGGCACCCGTCGCCGTGTAGGCGGCGTGCCATCGCAGTCCAGGAGAGCCATTTCGTGTCGAGCAGCAAAGCCCAGCCGATGATCCGTGTCCGCAATTCCAAGATCCATGGCAGTGGCGTGTTCGCCGCGCGCCGCATCCGCAAGGGCACGCGCATCGTCGAGTACGTCGGCGACCGGATCAGTCATGCCGATGCCGACAAGCGCTACGAAGATCACGACGAGAACGACAACCACACCTTCCTGTTCGTCGTCGATCCGAAGATCGTCATCGATGCGACCGTCGGCGGCAACGAGTCGCGCTTCATCAATCACTCCTGCGATGGCAACTGCGAGTCGGTGATCGAGAAGCGCCGCGTCTACATCGAGGCCGTGCGCACCATCCAGCCGGGTGAAGAGCTCGGCTATGACTACGAGATCGGCCGTGAGCCGGACGATCCGCCGAACGTCGACGAGATCTTCGCCTGCCGCTGCGGCTCGCCGAAGTGCCGCGGCACGATGCTCTGGCCAGCCAAGCGGCCCGAGCCGCGCAAGAAGAAGGCTGCCAAGAAGAAGGCGGGCAGGAAGGCGGGCAAAAAGGCCAAGAAGGCCAAGCGCTGAGGCGCGACATGCGCCGGATCCCGCGCCGCGATCTGCTGCAGTTCGGTGCTGGCGCGGCCGTGGCTGCGGTCTGTGCGGGAGGTGGTGTCGGGCTCGCCTCGGTTCGCGGCACAGAGCGCCGCGACGACATCGATGCGTTGCTGGATGGGACGATGGCGCCGCTGCTCGCGGCCCTGCGGCGCGGCCGGATCGAACTGCCGGACGTCGCCGAGCGGATCGCGGCGCGTATCGAAGCGCGGCAGGCATTGAATGCCGTCGTCAGTTTCGATCGCGGGATTCTGATGGCCGAGGCGAAACGGTTGGCCGGCGCGCGCCGCCGACTGCGCGACGCGCCGCTGTTCGGTCTGCCGGTGGCGCTGAAAGACAACATCGATGCGCCGCCCTACGCGACGACCGCGGGCACGCCCGCGTTGCGCTCTCATCGCCCGGTGCGGGACGCCGAGGTCGTGCAGCGGCTGCGTGCCGCCGGCGCGCTGATCGTCGGCAAGACCAATATGGATGAACTCGCGGCCTGGGGCACGACGAACAACGGTGTGTTCGGCCGCACCGCCAATCCCTATTCGATCGAACGGCACACGGGCGGCAGCAGCGGTGGCTCGGCCGTCGCCGTGGCTGCGCGGCTGGTGCCCGCGGCAATCGGCACCGATACCGCCGGCTCGATCCGCAATCCGGCCAGCTTCTGCGGCGTCGTGGGATTTCGCCCCACGCATGATCGAGTGCCGGCGCGCGGTGTCGTGCCGCTTGCGCGCCGCCGGGATTCGATCGGACCTTTCGCGCGCAGCGTCGCCGATATCGTCGCGCTCGATGCGGTGCTGGCTGCCGATCCCGGTCGCGTGCCCGCGGCCACGCTGCGAGGCTTGCGGCTCGGCGTGCCGCAGCTGCCATTCCAGCGCGATCTCGTGCCGTCCGTTGCCGAAGTGTTCGGTCGCTCGCTCGAAACATTGCAGCGGGCCGGCGTGGTGCTGGTGCCCGGCGAGATCGCCGGGCTCGAGTCCGCGGTGGAACAGGCGGCCGTGGTGACCATCGGCGGTGCCGTGCGCGAGGATCTGCAGCAGTACCTCGCCGATAGTGGCGCGAACCTCACCGTCGATGACGTGTTTGCCCAGCTGTGGAATCCCGCCGTGCGCGCGTGGCTCGGCGAGTTCTTTCGACCTTCTCCAGAGGCCGCTGTCGCGTATCGCCGCGCCTGGAATGAAGCCGTCGCAGGTCTGCGTGATCGAGTCCGCGGGCACTTCGCGTCGCAGCGGCTCGACGCCCTGGTGTTTCCGACGACGCCGATCGTCGCCGGCGTGGAAGTGCCGGGCACCGGTGACCTGATCCTCGACGGCATCCGCGTGCCGAACGGCGTCTGGCGCAACGTGCAGAACAACACGCCGGCGTCGGTCTGGGATGGTCCGGGCATCAGCCTGCCGGCAGGGCTGACGGCTGCCGGACTTCCGGTGGGACTCGAGCTCGACGGTCCGCTCGGCGCGGACCGCCGGCTGCTCGGCATCGCCGCGGCCGTCGAGACCGTGCTGCCGCGCCTGCCGCCACCGAACTTGGCCTGAATGCCATTCAGGATGGGTTCAGTCGACGGGGGCTAGGTTCGAACCGCAAGCTGCGCCCGACCGCGCGCAGACAGGAGGTTCACGTGATCCGCAGCCTGGGATTGATCATGGTGCTGGGCCTGGCGGCCGTCAGCGCCGAAGCCAGTGACCGCACCCGCGTCTATATCAACGTCGACTCCGATGGCCGGGTTGGACTCGGCGTCGACTGGCGCGACGGTTACTACGGCAATCGCTATGACGACAATCGCTACTACGGCGACCGCGGCTACTACGGCGACCGCGGCTACTATCGCGATCGTGGCTACTATCGCGATCGACTCTACGTCGATCGCCATTACTACGGCCGCCGGTACGACGGTGACCGGTATCGTTACGACATTCCGCGCTATCGCTATTCGGAATACCGCCGTCGCTACGAAGGTCGCTACGACGGTCGCCGTGGTCATGGCCGCCATGACCATCGTCGTCGTCACGACGACTGAGTCGCTGTTCGCGGCTGCGCGGGCTCAGCGCAGTCGCACGCGGAAGCGCACGGTGAACAGCGGATCGCCTCCGGATCCGCTGGCCACCATCACGCCCGCCGGTGCGATGCGCAGACCGGTGACATTGGCATCGAAGCCCGCGGCATCCGGCACCGGCGTGTAAGTGAACGGCGCGCCGCCGCCGGGTTGATTCGAGTAGGTCACGTGAGTCGCGTAGCTGTACGTCAGGCCGCTGCCGGGTGCGCCCTCGATGAATTCGACCGGATCGCCGCTGCCGGTGCCGACGTACAGCGCGGCATTGGCCGGAACGGGATCCGTGATGACCAGCGTGTTCCCATCGACCGGCCCCGCCCCTGAATTCCGGACCGTGACTGCATAGCGCACGACCGCACCCGGAATGCGTTTGGGATTGACGCTGCCGTTCAGCGGATCCGTCAGCACTTCTGAGAGCTTCTGCACGCGCAGCAGCGGGGGCGGCAGCGTGATCAGCAGCGGTCCGACGCCGGTATCCGTGACGAGTGCTTCCGTACCCTCCACGCCGACCACGCGCAGCGTCCAGCCGCCGACGGGCACGCCGCTCGCCGGGACGGTCCACGGGAATTCGTAGGTTCGTACGGCGCTGCCGTCGTCCGCGACCAGCGTCATCGGCTGTGCGCTGACGCGCGTCGTGCCAGCGGAATCGATGATCGTGACGTTCGCGCTGGCGATGTCGAAGCTGCCGAAGGGATCGCTGATGGCCGCGCGAACCCAGAGATTCGATCCCGGCGTGAACGAGGCCGGCACGGTTCCGCCCGGCGCTGCGGCATTGAATGCCTGCACGCTGTCGACGTTGATGACCGTGTTGCTGTTCAGATCGACCCGCGACCAGTTACCCGCCGCGGCGCCGTTCGGATGCACTCGGGTGAACGTCGTCGCTCCGGTTGGCGCGGTCTGGGCCACGGTGAGGACCAGCGCGGAGCCGGCCGGAAACGTGCGCAGCACGGCGTTCGGTAGCGTGAACGTGAACAGCGAGGGCGTGGTCGTCGGCGGCGTGATCGTCTGCGTCGTGCTGGTGCTGAACCCGGTCGCTGCATTGGCGAGCGTGACGACGACTGTGCGGCTCGTGCCTGTGCCCGAGCGCGTCAGCCACAGCCGCACGGCGATGTTGCTGGCCGGGATCGTGATCGGACGCTGCAGCACGGGCGTCAGCGGCCAGCTGCGACTGCCGCTGCCGGGCACCGCTTCGAGCGCTTCGGCCGCTGCCGGCGGATTGCGCGACAGCTGCAGCGTGCTGCCGGCGACCAGACGTCTGACGTACAGCGGCTTGCTGCCGGTGCCAGGAATCCTGGAGGGCGAAACGACCAGGGTCGGCGTCGCGGGTGTCGCACCGGGTCCGTTCGGCTGGGTGATCGTCGCGGCGTTGTCGATCGGTGTGCCCGGGCTCGCGCTCGCCAGCACACGTACTTCGAAGATCACGCTGACGCTGCCGCTGGCCGGCACCGTGATGTTGCCGAGATCGAGGCGACCCGTGCTGTTCGCGCCGCCCGTGGGTGTGCTGGCGTTGGTCGCTCCGGGTGGAATCGACACGAGTGTGAAGCTGCCGGTATTGGCCGGCAGGTCATCGACGACGCTCACGGCGCTCGCGGCAGCTGCGCCGGTTTCGGTCAGCGTGATCGTATAGCGCAGCACGTCGCCGGGATCGGCTTCGCCGCCGTTTACGTCGAGCACGGTCTTGGTCGACGTCGACAGATTCGGCTGCAGTACCGCGCTGGTCACCGAGGCGCCGTTGTTGCCGGGCGTCGCGTCGAAACTCGGACTCGAAACTGCGGCTGTGTTGACGATGGACGGGAAGGCCGCGGCGCCGACCGCGACCGTCAACGTGATCGGCGGCGCGCTGGCGCCGGCGAGCAGCGTCGGCGGGCGGGTGCAGGTCACGGTCTGGCCCGTGGCGCCGCAGGTCCAGCCGGTGCCGGTGGCGGACACGAAGCTGAGCCCTGCCGGCAGCACGTCCGTGACGGTGATCGGATTGTCCTCGCGTTCGATGGCGGTGCCGGTGAGGTTGCTCGCCGTCAGCGTATAGGCGACGTTGCTGCCGACGATCAGCGGACCATTGACCGTCTTGGACAGCGCGAGGTCGACGCGTGGTTCGCTGGTGGCGCTGACGATCTGCGCGGTCAGCAGCACGAGATCGCCGCCGGCCGAGTAGACCGTCGTCGCGGACTGCTGACCCGGCGCGAGCAGGGTCGAGACGTCGTAACTGTCGACGTCGACGCCCCAGGACGTCACGACGCCCTGCGTATTCACCGTGCCGTCGAACTGCTGCACGGTCGGTGCGCTGCCCGCCGGCGCGAGGCCATCATCGAGCGTCGTGCCGTTGAAGCCGAGGCGCTCTGCAAATCCGTTCAGCGGGTCCGAATTGCCCGGGTCGCCTTCCCAGGTGATCACGGCGACGCGACCGTCGATGTTCGTCGGCGGAATGCGGAATCCGTCGGGCGTCAGCGTCAGCGAGCTGCCGCGGAAGAACTGCAGGCCGTCGAAGATGTTGATCGCGCGCAGGCGTTCGGCACCGCCCTGGTAGATCACGACGAGTCCCCAGCCCGCGGTGACGCCGGCCACGTCGCAATGCGGCGCGCCATTGTTCACGGTGAGTCCGCCGAACGTGAAGCTGCCGTTGCCGGCAACACGGTTCGTCACGTCGGCGACGCCACCGAAGTAGCGCAGCAGCGTGCCGGCATTGTCATAGGTTGCCGTGAACGTGCGGTTCGCGTTCACCGTGAATCCATTCAGCGTGACGCTGGCATCGATCTGCGTCCCGCCGGCGCCTGTCGTCGAGGCCGAGCCACCCCAGTAGAGATAGGCCGCGAGGATGGTCGTTCCGGCCGGTACGCCGCTCAGCACCTGGGAGCTGGTGGCGCCGACGGCGCAGGCGTCACCCGTGTTAGATTGCGTGCGCAGCGAGCCGCCGGTTGTGACGAAATTGATGTAGCCGCTGAAGCGCTGCGAGCGGGCAATCGGCGTCTGCGCCTGCGCGAACGCCGGCGTCGCTTCGAACAGCGCAGCGAGGGCCAGCAGGCCGATCCACAGCAGATGAAGGGTCTTGTTCACGCCAGCGTCGTGTATCGCGCAATATCGTTGGGCGGCAGTCCATGGCCGCATGGGGCAGGATTGTCGATCAGCGTCACGTTTCGTGGCCGGCAACCCTTCACAAACCAGACTTAACGTTTAGACATATGACCCTCGAAATGCGAACCCCGTCACAGTCCGTTGCGCCGGCGCGCGGCGCCGCGCCCCGTATTTCGCTGGTCGTCGCGATGGCAGAAGATCGGGTGATCGGCGTCGACAACGGACTGCCGTGGCGACTGCCCGACGATCTCAAGCGCTTCAAGGCCGTGACGCTCGGCAAGCCGGTCCTGATGGGGCGGCGCACGTTCGAATCGATCGGCCGGCCGCTGCCGGGCCGCCTCAATCTCGTGCTGACACGCAATCCGCGCTTCCACGTGGAGGGCGTCGTCACGGTGACCGACTGGGCGGCGGCGCTGCAGGCGGCGGGTGATGTGCCCGAGCTGATGGTGATCGGTGGCGCCGAGTTGTACTCGATGGCGTTACCGGTCGCGCAACGGATCTACCTGACCGACGTGCATGCGAGCGTGCGCGGTGACGCGCGTTTTCCGCCGTTTGCTCCACAGGAATGGCGCGAGATCGAGCGTGAAGAGCATGCAGCCGATGAACGGCATGCATTCGCGATGACGTTCCGCGTGCTCGAACGGCTGGGCTGAGTCAGATCGACGAGAGCCGTTCACGGATCAGCGCGTCGGCGCGCTCGAGGTCCGCCTCCTGCAGCGGATGACCCGGATCGATCTCGGCCAGTATCTGCGCCTGAACGTCCCCGCGCCGCAGCGCCTCGGCGTACGGAATGTCCGCGTGGAACATCACCATCGAGTAGCGCGGGATGAAACGCTGCGGATGCCGCTGCTCGAGCTGCAGTGACATCAGCTTGCGGCGCTGGAATGCCGGGTCGCGCACCGTATCGCGCATCTCGACATAGTTCTCGAGCGCCATCTGCGCGATCGCCTCGGTCTGCGGCCGTCGGCGGCGCTCGAATTCCGTGAAGACCTGGGCCCAGTCCGGTTGCGGTCCGAGCAGGTGGGCGAGTTCCACGCAGTCCTCGAAGGCGCAGTTCATGCCCTGGCCATGGAACGGCACGATCGCATGCGCGGCATCGCCCAGCAGCAACACCTTGTCGCCTGCATGCCAGCGATCGCAGTGCACGGTGCCGAGCAGGCCTTGCGGATTGCGGCTGAATTCCTCGAGGTAGTCCGGCAGATGCGGCAGGGCCGTCGGAAACTCGCGCGCGAAGAAATCCGCCACGACAGGCCGCTCGCGCAGTGCTTCGAAGCCGTTCCGTCCGTCGCGGGGCAGGAACAGCGTGGCGGTGAAGCTGCCGTCCGGATTCGCGAGACCCATCAGCATGAAGCCACCGCGCGGCCAGATGTGCAGGGCATGCAGATCGAGCCCGGTCGCGGCGGAGGCAGGAATCGACAGTTCCTTGTAGTCGTGTTCGAGGATGTCCTCGCGCACCTGCACGAGACCGGCGGCCTGCAGGCTGCGGCGGATCGCCGAGCCTGCGCCATCGGCCGCGATCGTCGGGTTCAAGGCGATGGCGTAACACTCGCCGGATCGGCGGTCGCGCATCTGCAGGCTGTCGTACGCCGGCCGCGCGCCCAGCGCCTGCTGCTCGAAATGCAGCTCGACGCCGGGTGTATCGGCGGCGGCTTCGATCAGCACGCGGTTCAGCGCGCTGCGCGATACGGAGTGGATCACCTCGCCGGTCTGTCCGTACGGCAGGAAAGCGGTGGGCGTGCCGGTCTCGTGCACGGCACGGCCGCTGACCGTCACCAGCAGCGGTGCCACGCGTTCGCGCAGTCCGGCGGCCTCGAGTCCGCGCAGGCCGCGGGCGGCGAGCACGAGATTGATGGAGCGGCCGCGCTCCGGCGGTGCGCGGCGCGGATCCGGACGAGTATCGAACACGCGTACGGCATGGCCGCGCTGGCCGAGCAGCACGGCGAGCAGGGCACCAGCGAGACCCGCGCCGACGATGTTGACGGGCGTGCGTTCACTCATCAGGTCATGCCTTCGACGCCAGCGCCTGCACGAAGCGCCAGATGTCTTCATACCCGTTGTAAAGAGGGGCCGGCGCAGCGCGCAGCATGTCGGGCTTGCGCAGATCGCAGATCACGCCGGCGCGATGCAGCGAGTCGAAGCGTGCCTGCGCTTCCGCGGGTGACGCGCAGCGCAGCGACAGCTGGCAGCCGCGCTGGGCCGGATCCGCGGGCGTGACGATCTCGATCGCATCACCACAGCGATCGCGCAGCAACTGCTCGAACCAGGCTGTCAGGCGCTGCGAGCGTGCGCGCAGGGCGGGCATGCCGACGCGCTCGAAGATCGCGAGCGATGCCAGCAGCGGCGCGCTCGACAGGATCGGCGGATTGCTGACAGCCCAGCCGGCCGCGCCGGGTGCCGGCCGGAATCCCGGCAGCATCTGGAAGCGGCTCGCGGGCTCATGGCCCCACCAGCCCGCGAGACGCGGCAGCGCTGCGTCCGCCGCATGCCGCTCGTGCACGAACGCGCCGCCGACCGCGCCCGGTCCGCTGTTCAGGTATTTGTAGCTGCACCACACGGCGAAATCCGCGTCGTCGTCGTGCAGGGCGAGCGGCAGGTTGCCGATCGCGTGGGCATGGTCGAAGCCGGCCAGCGCGCCGACCCGATGTGCGCTGCGTGCAATGCGTGCGCAGTCGAAGGCCTGCCCGGTGCGGTACTGCACGCCGGGCCACAGCACCAGCGCGAGCCGTTCACCCTCGCGCGCGATCGCGGCATCGATCTGCGCTGGATCGAGGGTCGCCGCGTCGCCGTCGGGTCGCAGCTCGATGAGGTCAGTCTCGGGATCAAATCCGTGCCAGGCGATCTGCGCCGCGACGGCATGACGGTCCGACGAGAACGCACCGGACTCGATCAGGATGCGCCGGCGTGCGCCGCGCGGCCGATAGAAGCTCGCCATCAGCAGATGCAGGTTCACCGACAGCGAGTTCATCGCGACGACTTCATGCCGTCGAGCGCCCGTGAGGCTCGCGAGTCCCACCATCGCGCGGTCGGCGTAGTCGATCCAGGGTCTGCGCGCGACGTGATGTCCATCGACGCCGAGGCGCTCCCAGTCGTCGAGTTCCTCGTTGACGAGCGTGCGCGCGGTACGCGGCGCGAGGCCGAGAGAGTGGCCGCAGAGGTAGGCATTGCGACGACCGTCGCCGTCGGCCGGGCGACAGAATTCGTCGGCGACGCGGGTCAGCGGATCGGCAGCATCGAGCGCGCGCGCGTCGTCCAGTGTCACCGTCATACCGGCACCAGCGGAAACAGCAGCGGCGCACTCGGCACCGCGTCACCGTCGATCTCGGGCATCGCGAGCTGCAGCAGGCAGGGCCCGTCAGCGAGCGTGCGCGGAATCTGCGCGAATTCGGTGATCGTGCAATGGGCGCGATCGGCCCGCGCTTCGCTGGCGCGTGTGACGGCGCCATCGGAATGGCGCGGTGGCAGGCCGAAGAACACCCGGTGTGCTGCGAGTTTGCCATCGTCCGCGGCCGGATCCATCGATGGCAGGTCGAGCACGACATGCTGGATGCCGCGTTCGACGAGCAGCATCGCTGCCTCGACGGACACATGTGCGGCGTCGCGCACGGCGCCTGCAGGTGCGGCATCGCCCGTCATCGTGCGCAGGATCAGCGCGGAGGGAGTAGCGGTGTCTGCGTGCGACGTCGTCGCGCGGCGGATGGCCGTGTCCAGCGCCGCGCGCGAGATCACGCGATCCTGCGGCGCGACGGAGACGAGCAGCGCGTGCATCAGGCCGCGCGGTGCGATGCGCCAGGCGTCGATCGGCTCGCAGGTCAGATGGCCGACGCATTCGGTGTGCGTGCCGTGGCAATGCGGCGTCAGCGTCAGCGTCGAGCCATTGCAGCTCGCGCCTCGGGCGACGCGACCGTTGAAGCTGCCGACGATCAAGGGCGTCACCGACGCGGGCGGCGCGCCGAAGAACGTCAGGCCATCCGCTGCGAAATCGACTGGACGAGCGAGCGATACCGGCGACTCCAGCGCGATCCTGAAGTCGCGGCCGGCCTGCCGCAACGAGGTCGTCAGGCTCACGTCGGCGGCTCCATCCTCGTGCCGCAGCGGCTGCAGAGCAGGTGATCCGGATTGCCGTAGAAGCGCTTGAACAGCGGCGGGAACTGCGTCTCGATGTTGGTCAGCTGCAGCTCTTCGGAATACAGGAGATTCTCGCAGTGCTCGC
Organism: Steroidobacteraceae bacterium; assembly: GCA_965279665.1. Taxonomy (GTDB): domain Bacteria; phylum Pseudomonadota; class Gammaproteobacteria; order Steroidobacterales; family Steroidobacteraceae; genus UBA964. The sequence goes on along the minus strand of OZ257256.1, from coordinate 3,259,424 downwards.
AGTACCACTGGAACGCATCTGTCTCTCCCTGGCGACGCTCGCGTTCGATGACGAGGCCGACCGTGCCGGCGAAGCGCTGCGGCGAATGAGGTACGCGTGGCGGCAGCAGCAGGACCTCGCCTTCGCGGATCGGCACATCGACGACATGCCCGTCCTGCACCGTGCGCAGCAGCATGTCGCCCTCGAGCTGGAAGAAGAATTCCTCGGCTGGATCGACGTGGAAGTCCTTGCGGGAATTCGGTCCGCCTACCACCATGATGATGAACTCGCTGTCGCGAAACACGCGCTTGTTGCCGACCGGCGGCTTCAGCAGGTGTCGGTGTTCGGCGATCCAGCGGTTTAAGTTGAACGCAGTTAGCGGTTTCATGGACCGTATTTTCTTACACTGTTGTGGCGTATGGTACGCACAAGCTTGTGTGGATGGTGAGGGTGACTGTGAAACGACACGATCGCGTGGGCGCACTGCTGGCAATCAGTCTCATTCTGGCGACTGTGACGACGCTGTCGGGCTGCAAGACGCTGCATGTCCCCGACGTCAGCATGCCGAAATTGCGCTGGCCGTTCTCGGCCAAGCCCGTCCCCCCGCTGGTGCCCGTCGATGAAGTGATCTTCGAATCACCCGGCGCGCCGGCGGATGCCAGCGCCGCGCCCACCACTGATGCACCCGTCGCGGTGGCACCCGTGGTCGCGTTCCCGCAGTACTTCAAGCGCAACACGCTGATCATCGATCTGACTTCCGCGTCCGGCGCGGGCTCGGTGCAGATGCGTGCGAAAACGCCGGCCGGCTGGCCGATGCGCATCGCGTTCCGCGTCAAGCCGGGCAGCTTCGAAGCCATCGAAGTCCGCGCCGACCAGCGTGTGCTGTTGCCATTGGTGGCGAGTGCCACCCGTCCGACGCAGGATCTGGCGCTGCCGCCAGGTTCCTATCATGTGCAGACGCCGTCGATGCAGCTGCGCTGGGGGCCCGCGGTTCCGCCGGCGCCGGTCGCGCCGGCGGTAGTGCCGGCCGCACCGCCCGCGGAACCGGCCGTTCAGTCGCCGCCGACGTCCTGATACGACCGGCAGGGCTCACTGATCACGCGCTGCTCGTCGAACGACCAGGCGCTCAGCGCGCCGCCCCAGACGCAACCGGTGTCGAGCGCGATCACGCCGCCCGCGGCGTGAAAGCCCAGCGTCGACCAGTGACCGAACACTATCTTCGTGCCGCGGCTCGCGCGCCCCGGCACTTCGAACCACGGCAGCGCCGGCCGCGGTGTCACCTCCGGTGCCTGCTTCAGCTTCAGTTTCATCACGCCGTCGGCGGTGCAGAAGCGCAGCCGCGTCAGTGCATTGATCACGCAGCGCAGCCGCGGCAGTCCGGTGAGGGCGTCGTTCCAGCGGTCCGGTTCGTTGCCATACATGTTCTCGAACAGCGAATCCGGATCGTCACGCAGTGCGGTCTCGACTTCGGCTGCGAGCGCGAGCGTCTGCGGGATGGTCCACTGCGGCAGCAGGCCGGCGTGGATCATCAGTTCGCCGTGCGACGGATCCTGCCAGGCCATGCGCCGCGTCCGCAGCCAGTCGAGCAGGCTGCGACGGTCGCGTGCGCCGAGGATGTCCTCGAGCGTGTCACCGCGCTTGGCCTCGCGCTCGGCGCCGTGCGCGCGCGCGAGCAGGTGCAGGTCGTGATTGCCGAGCACGACGACTGCATTGTCGCCGAGCGCCTTGATCAGGCGCAGCACGCCGAGGGAGTCGGGACCGCGATTGACGAGATCGCCGACGAACCACAGCTGGTCACGGTCGGCCTTGAATTTCAGGCGATCGAGCAGCGCACGCAGTTCCGCCGCGCAGCCCTGCACATCGCCGATCGCGTAGCGAGCCACTGTGCGCGGGCAGCCCGGTGCAGCCCTAGTGGAGCATGCCGGGCTTGGCCAGGCGGAACGGTGCGATCGGCGCATCGAACTGCGCGCCGTCGTCCGTCATCATCTGGTAGCTGCCCTGCATCGCGCCGACCGGTGTCTCGATGATGGCGCCGCTGGAATAGCGGAAACCCTGGCCGGGCTGAAGATACGGCTTCTCGCCGACCACACCCTCGCCGCGCACTTCCTGCACCTTGCCGTTGGCGTCGGTGATGATCCAGTGGCGGGTGACGAGTCGTGCGGGCTTCTCGCCCTCGTTGCGGATCGTGATCGTATAGGCGAACACGTAGCGGCTTTCCTTCGGCTCCGACTGGTCTTCGAGATAGGTGGTCTCGACGTCGATGCCGATGCGGTGTGGCGTATCCGGATCCGTGCGGTCAGGTCTTGGCATGAGGTTTCCCCGCAGCCTGCCGGGCGGGCGCGACGCGAACCGCCAGCACGTCGCAGGGGGCGGCGTGCAGCACGGTGTCTTCGGTCAGGTTGACCAGGATCGAAGGGCCATGCCGCTCGCGGCTGCCGATCACGATCAGGTCCGCATTTCGCTCGCGGGCGACGCGGATGATTTCGCTCTTGACGCTGCCCGCTTCGACCAGCAGTTCGCTGTCCGTGAGGCCGAGATCCGCGGCGAGGGCCGCGAGACGCTGGCGCGCGCGATCGATCAGTTCTTCCTCGATCTGCACGGCCGGCATCAGCGTTTCGCCCATCGGCTCCACCGGCACGAACTCGAAGACATGGAGAAGATCGAGACGGGCACCGTAGGCGCGCGCGAGCTCCACGGCCCTGCGACCCACGGCAGGGGCATCCTCGAGCAGATCGACGACGCAGAGCAGACGCTGGTAGATGGCCATGCGTCGAAGCTAGCCGCTTGGCATGGCCGCCGCAAGCCTGCCGAAATCCTGCGGGCTCAGGGTCTCCGGCCGGGTGCCCGGATCGATGCCGGCGGCTTCGATGTCGGCAGTCGTGACCAGGCCTTTCACGGCATTTCGCAGCGTCTTGCGCCGGTGCGAGAACGCCGCCGCGACCAGCTTGCCGAAGCGTGCATCGAGGGGGAACAGTGGCTCGCGCCGTACCTCGAGGCGCGCGACCGCGGACCAGACCTGCGGCGGTGGACTGAACGCGCCGGGTCCGACCTCGAACAGCAGGGTGGCCTGAACCCAGGGCGCGAGCATGACGCCGAGGCGTCCGTAATGTTCGGAATCCGGCTCCGCGACGATCCGGTCGATGACTTCCCGCTGCAGCATGATGTGCAGGTCGGAGATCGCATCCGGCGTGCGCAGCAGGTGGAACAGCAGCGGCGTCGAGACGTTGTAGGGCAGGTTGCCGACGATGCGCAGGCGCTTGCCGCGCGCCGTCGCCAGCGCCGCGATGTCGAACTTCAGCGCATCGGCCTGATGCAGCACGAAGCCAGGTTCTGCGGCGAAGCGTTCCTGCAACAGCGCGGCGAGATCGCGGTCGATCTCGATCGCGTCGAGCGCACCGGCGGCGCTCAGCAAGCCGCGGGTCAGCGCGCCGCGGCCCGGACCGATCTCGACGATCGCATCGCCCGGCTGCGCGGCGACGGCGTCGATGATCCGCTGCTGCGTCGCGACGTCGTGCAGGAAGTGCTGGCCGAACCGCTTGCGTGCGAAGACCATCGTGGCGACGTCAGCGCGCCGCGCGCTGCGCGAGGTCGATGGCGAGATCCACCGCCGCGGCGAGACTGCCAACATCGGCGCGACCCGTGCCGGCCAGCGCCAGTGCCGTGCCGTGATCGACCGAGGTGCGCAGGATCGGCAGGCCGAGCGTCACATTGACGGCATGACCGAAGCCCGCATGCTTCAGGACCGGCAGGCCCTGGTCATGGAACATCGCCAGCACCACGTCGTACTGCGCGAGCTCACGCGGCACGAACACCGTGTCGGCAGGGACCGGACCTGCGGCGAGAATGCCGGCACGACGGGCCGCTTCGATCGCCGGGCTGATCACACGGATCTCTTCGTCACCGAGATGACCGCCTTCACCCGCATGCGGATTGAGACCACAGACCGCGACGCGTGGGCGCTCGATGCCCCAGAAGCGACGCAGGTCCGCATCGATGATCCGCAGCAGTGCTTCGATCCCGGGTTGCGTCAGCGCGGCGCTGACATCGCGCAAGGGCAGGTGTGTGGTGGCCAGCGCCACGCGCAGACTGCCTGCCACCAGCAGCATCACGGGCAGGGCGGCGCCGGTGCGCGCCGCGAGGTATTCGGTGTGGCCCGAGAACGGAATGCCGGCGTCGTTGATGACGCTCTTCTGCACGGGCGCCGTGGCGATCGCGGCGAACTCGCCGCGCATCGCGCCGTCGGTTGCGCGATCGAGCAGCGACAGCACGTAGCGCGCGTTCGCAACATCCAGGCGTCCGGCTTCGGCGCGTTGCGCCAGCGGCAGATCCAGCACGGGCAGAGTACCGCGCCGATGCGGCACGGGCGCGTCGCCAGGCATCCACGGAATCAGTTGCAGCTCGACACCGGCCGCAGCGGCACGCTCGGCGAGCAGTGCGCGGTCGCCGAGGCAGACGAGTTCGCAGGGCAGTTCACGCTGCGAGGCGAGCAGGGCGCACAGCTCCGGGCCGATGCCCGCAGGTTCGCCGGAGGTCAGTGCAATGCGCGGCAGCGTGGCGGCCGCCGCCATTACATCTTCAGCTCGACGTAGGCCTCGTCGCGCAGCCGGCGCAGCCACAGTTCCGTCTCTTCTTCCGCCTTGCTCTCGCGCAGCTGCACGAACGCGCGCTGGCGACGCAGCTCGTCGGTATTGTCGAACTGGCGACGGCCGAGCACCTGCATGATGTGCCAGCCGAACTGCGTGCGGAACGGCTGACTGATTTCATTGTCGGCGAGGCTCGCGAGCACGGCCTCGAACTCCGGCACGAAGCTGCCCGGCGTGGTCCAGCCGAGGTCGCCGCCTTCGGCACCCGAGCCCGGATCTTCCGACAGCGCCTTGGCCAGCACGGCGAAGTCCTCGCCGGCAACGATGCGCTCGCGCACCGTCAGCAGTCGCTGGCGCACGGTGGCGTCGTCCTGGATTTCCGTCGGCTTCAGCAGGATGTGCCGCGCGTGCGTCTGCTGCACCACGGTTGGCACATCGGCGCCGCGGATCTCGTTCAGGCGCACGATGTGATAACCGGATGGCGTGCGCAGCGGTTCGCTGATTTCGGTGGGCTTCAGCTTCACGACCAGATCCGCCAGCACGGTCGGGATTTCCGGACCCTTGCGCCAGCCGAGCGAGCCGCCTTCGAGCGCGGTCTGGCTGTTCGAGTAGGCGACGGCGAGCTGCGAGAAATCCTCGCCGCGCTTCGCTCGCTCGTAGACGTCAGACGCGCGGCGCGAGGCTTCGTCGAGCTGCTGCGGCGTCGCCGCCTGCGGCACGGCGATCAGGATGTGCGAGATGTTGTATTCGTTCAGTTCGGACGGCCGCGACTTCTGCTTCTCGAGGTACTGCTCGAGTTCGCGCGGGCTGACGTTGATGCGCTGGATCACGTCGCGCTGGCGCAGCACCTGCAGCGTCAGTTCGCGGCGCAGGCCGTCGCGATAGCTTGCGTAATCCACGCCCTGCTGCGCAAGCGCGTCCGGCAGCTGTGCGAGCTGCATGCCATTGCGCTGCGCAACGTCGCCGAGCGCTTCGTTCAGGTTTTCGTCGCTGATGCGGATGCCGGCCCGCTTGGCGCGCTGCATCTGCACTTCCTGCATGACGAGGCGTTCCAGCACCTGCTGGCGCAGCACTTTCTCCGGCGGCAGTTCCAGGCCCTGCTGCTTCAGCCGCTGCGCGATGACGAACGACTGCTCCTCGAGTTCGCTCTGCAGCACGATGCCGTCATTGACGATGGCGGCGACGCGGTCGAGAGCCTGACCGGTGTTGCTGGTCGCGCGATCGGCGGGGACCGGCGTCGCTGCGGGCGCGGCCGCCGGCGCGGTCGTAGAAGTATCCTGGGCGAGCGCTACCGGTCCGGACAGCGCGGCGATGGCCAGCGTCAGGGCGGCGGTGAACAAGCTTCTCGGCATCATGTAGGGCAGCGCTCCGGTGGCGAGGGTCGCGATTGTAGAGGCTTCATGGGCCTCCGGGTCTCGGTCGATTACTTTAGTCAATAAAATCAGCGGCTTGCGTTCACACCAGCCGCGGGTGTCGCATAGCCGCGGATGGCCCGCTCGAGGAAGGCATCCGCAGGAGTTCCGACACTGGCGAGACCGTTCAGTTCCAGCTGCAGGTAGATGCCCGTGTCCCGTTCACCGGTACGACTCGACACGAAGCGTCGCGCGACGGCGCGCAGCCGCCAGCAGCAGGCCTTGTACTCGATGCCCGCAAAGCGTTCGAGCGACTGGTTGTCCTGCAGGTCATAGACCATGCGCGCGAACAGGTTCCACTTCTTGCCGAGTGGCCAGGCGCCCGAGAGCTCGCCCTGTTCGAGGCGATCGCGCTGGAAGCGGTATGCGAAATTCAGCACGCGCTCGGCGTCTGGTCGGTACTGCAGTCGCACCTGGCTGCGTTCGTGATCCGCCGTGTCCGGATTCCACTGCAGGCCGAGGTCGAAGTTCCAGTTGCGATAGCCGGTGAGCGCGAGCTGCGCGACGATGTCGGACTGTCGTCGATCCAGCAGCGGCTGGCCGGGCAGCGCGACGCGCGGTGTTTCGAAGTAGAACGTCTGGCCGATCGTGGCCGACAGGAACTGGCCCTGGGTCTTCGAATCGAAGAGCCGCGTCGTCAGGCCTACGCTGGCCTGGTTCGCATCGCCGACGCGATCTGCGCCGACGAAGCGGTTCGTGCTGAACAGCTGCACGATGTTCAGATCCGGCAGGGCCGTGTCGAGCAGCGGCAGGTCGTCCTGGTTGCGATAGGGCGTGTAGAGATACAGCAGCCGCGGCTCGAGGGTGACACGCCGCTGGCCGCGCGAGCCGCTGGCGCGCTCGAACACCATGCCGGCATCCAGGGCGGCGAACGGCAGGTTGCGGCTCGGTGAGGAATCCGCGCCCGGCGCCACACCGTCGAGTTCGTACTGCGTGTAACGGAATCCCGCCGAGGGGCGCAGGTAGAAGCCCGCGGTGCGCAGGTCGAGGCCGAGCGTCGGCGCGACGTCCGCACGCCAGCCGGTGACACCGACGGAGCGCTCGAAGTTCACGATCTCCGAATCGAAGCCGTAGGACAGCAGGCCGGCGCGACCGAAATTCCAGGCGCCACTGGCCAGCAGTCGCGGCACGCGCGCGTAGGGTCGATCGCTCAGCGGCAGATCGCGGTCGATCGTCTGGAACTGCTGGAACTCGGCGCGCAGCCGCCAGAACTCATCGCGATAGGACACCTGCGCGATGCGTTCGAGGAAGGCGATGCTGGTGCCCTCCGGGCCCTGCGCGAAGTCTTCGAAGTACTCGGCGTCACTGACGTCCTCGGCATCGAGCCGCAACCGCCAGTTGGCGGCGAAATCCGCGCGATGCTCCAGGTGCAGGCGGTGGCGGTCGCGATCGGCGACCTGGTCGCCCGGCAGCACGTTGACGTCCAGCGAGCCGGCCTGACTTTGCGTCAGCCAGCGCGTCTCGCCACCGAGGTCGAAGCCGCGACGGCTGTACCAGGTGGGCTGCAGCGTCGCATCGAGGTTCGGCGCGATGTTCCAGTACCAGGGCACCGTCACCTGCGCGCCGCTGCGTGTGGTGTGGCCGAGGTTCGGGAACAGGAAGCCGCTCTTGCGCTCGCTGCCGAGCGGGAACGAAAGATACGGCAGGTAGAGGATCGGCACGCCCTTGAACTCGACTTTCGCATTGCGGCCGGTGCCGACGCGCGCGCGCGTGTCGAGCGTGATCTCGCTCGCGCGGATCTGCCAGGCCGCATCGTCCTTCGGGCAGGTGCTGAAGGTCACGCGCTTCAGTTCGATCACGCCCTGCGTATCGAGCGTCATCGCGCCGGCCGTGCCGCGTGCCGGGCGCGTCGGCAGTTCGAACTCGGCGCCTTCGAAATCCGCGCCGCCGGTCTGCGAATAGTTGCCACGCGCGCCGCGCGCCTGGATCAGCGGATCGCGGTACTCCATCGAACCGCTGACGCGGAACGAATTGGTCTTCGCGTCGTACTCGACGTTGTCGGCACGCAGTTCGCGATCGCCCTGTTTGACCTTCACGTTGCCGGACAGCGTGGCGTCGCCACTGACGCCGAGGCGCGCGTTGTCGCTGGAGATGTCGATGTCCGGCGAGGCCGTGCTGGCCGGCGCCACTGGCGCGGGCGGGCGGCGCACCTCCGCGCTCACGGCGCCGGTCGGCGCCGGGCAGAGTCGTGGCGTCGGTGCTGGATCGGTTGCGGCGTCGGTGGCCGGCGCAGGTGCCGCGGGCATCGGCGGGGCGGGATCGGCCTGGGCGCTGGCGCGAGGGGATGCCAGCAGCGCGATGCCGGTCAGGCCCGCTGCGAGCAGGGTCGCGAACCTTCGGCCGCGTACCGTAAACACCAGGGTCGGAGTCATGAGGACTCACATTATAATGAGGGAGACCCCTCCGCCGATGGAATTCATGAACCCGCCCGACCCGCGACTCGCCGCACTGCGCCGCTGGATTTCCCAGGACCTCGCCCGACCGATGACCGGCATCGACGTGGCGTCCGCCGATGCCAGCTTCCGGCGCTATTTCCGCGTCACCGAGCAGAACGGCGCGACGCTGATCGCGATGGATGCGCCGCCCGACAAGGAAGACATCCGGCCGTATCTGTCGGTGGCACGACTGCTCGAACAGACCGGCGTGCATGTGCCGCACGTGCACGAGGTCAATCTCGCCGAAGGTTTCGTGCTGCTCGAGGACCTCGGCTCCACGCCGTACCTCGGCGAACTGCGCAGGCCGGGCCAGGCTGAGTCGCTGTACGGTGCGGCGCTCGGTGCGCTCGCCGACATCCAGGTGAATGGTCTCGAACTCGCCGCGCAACTGCCGCCGTACGACGCCGCCGTGCTCGAGCGCGAGATGGGCCTGCTGACCGAATGGTTCACGAGCCGGCATCTCGGACTCGAGCTGGACGGCGAGGAGCAGGGGCTGCTGCGCGAGAGCTTCGACTTCCTGATCGTCGAGGCGCTGGCCCAGCCGAAGGTCTTCGTGCACCGTGACTATCACTCGCGCAACCTGATGGTGATGCCGGAGCGCAATCCCGGCGTCATCGATTTCCAGGATGCATTGCAGGGTCCGCTGGCGTATGACCTCGTCTCACTGCTGAAGGATTGCTACATCGCCTGGCCGCGCGAGCAGGTGGAGCAGTGGGTGCGCGAGTATCGCGCGTTGCTGCAGCGTCGTGGTTTTCCGGGCCTGCCCGGCGAGCGCGAGCTGCTGCGCCAGTTCGACATGATCGGACTGCAGCGCCACATCAAGGTGCTCGGCATTTTCGCTCGGCTCTGGTGGCGTGACGGCAAGATCGGTTATCTCGCGGATCTGCCGCTGACACTGGCGTACTGCCGCGATACGGCCGCGCGCTATGGCGAGCTGCAGCCGCTGGCGCGCTGGCTCGAGCGGCGCATCGCGCCGAATCTCGCGGCGGCGAACGCGCGGGCCCGCGCCGCCGGTCCATCATGAAGGCGATGATCCTCGCCGCCGGTCGCGGCGAGCGGATGCGTCCGCTCACGGACGTGACCCCGAAGCCGCTGCTCGAAGTCGGCGGCCGCGCGCTGATCGAATGGCATCTGCAGTCGCTCGCACGCGCGGGCTTTCGCGAGCTGTGTATCAACCTGTCCTGGCTCGGCGCGCAGATTCCGGCCCGTCTCGGAGAGGGTTCGCGCTACGGCGTTTCGATCCATTACAGCGACGAAGGGCCGGAGCCGCTCGAGACCGGCGGCGGCATCTTCCGTGCGCTGTCCTGGCTCGGTCCCGAACCCTTCGTCGTCGTGAACGGTGACACCTGGACGGACTACGATTTTGCGCGCCTGCCGACGCTCGATGACGACGCACTCGCCGCGCTCGTGCTGGTCGCCAATCCGCCACAGCATCCGCGCGGCGACTTCGCGCTGGCGCGGCGCACCAGCGGCGGCAGTGATGTCATCGCCGAGCCCGCCGAGGGCACGCTGCGACATACGTTTTCAGGCATCGGCGTGTATCGGCCGGCTTTCTTCGCGGGCTGCAGCGACGGGCGCTTTCCGATGCTGCCGCTGTTCCGGCGCGCCTCGGCGGCCGGGCGGCTGCGCGGCCAGCTGTACGAGGGCCAGTGGCACGACGTCGGCACGCCGCAGCGGCTCGCGGCGCTGGACGAGCGGCTGGCCGGCGGCGCCATCGGTTAGCCGGAGTACACTGACGTCATGACCGGGCTCAAGGACATCCCCGTCGTGCAGGAAACGCCTGCCGGCGCGCCACCGCGCAGCGGCGAGAAGTACACGACGCCGCAGGGTTTCACGGCGATCCGCGACGGCCAGAAATCGCGGCTCGACGACGGCGAAATCCAGCAGCAGCGTCGCGCGCTCGCCGGCAAGCCGAAATGGCTGAAGGCGCCGCTGGCCGCTGGCGGCGCATACGACGTCGTGCGCCAGACGGTGCGCGAGCATCGCCTCGCCACCGTCTGCGAAGAAGCCAAGTGCCCGAACATCGGCGAGTGCTGGAATGCCGGCACGGCGACGATCATGTTGATGGGCGAGGTGTGCACGCGCGCCTGCCGCTTCTGCGCCGTCGATACCGGCAATCCTCGCGGCTGGCTCGATCCCGAGGAGCCACAGAACACCGCGCGCAGCGTCGAGCTGATGCGTTTGAAGTACGTGGTGCTGACTTCGGTCAACCGCGATGATCTGCCCGACGGCGGCGCCGCGCATTTCGCCGCCTGCGTGCGCGCGATCAAGGCACGGAATCCGGCCACCGCCGTCGAAGCGCTGACGCCGGATTTCCAGGGCGTGCTGCGCGATGTGGAAACCGTCGTCGATTCGGGCCTCGAGGTGTTCGCGCAGAACGTCGAGACCGTGCGTCGCCTGACGCATCCGGTGCGTGATCCGCGTGCGGGCTACGAGCAGACGCTCGCCGTGCTCGCGCACGCAAAGCGCCATCGGCCCACCGTGCTGACCAAGACAAGCCTGATGCTCGGGCTCGGCGAGACCGAAGAGGAAATCGCCACGACCATGGACGATCTGCGCGCCGCGGGCGTGGACATCCTGACGCTCGGCCAGTACCTGCGTCCGACGGTCCATCATCACCCGATCGATCGCTATGTCACGCCGGAGCAGTTCGATCGCTATCGCGAGTGGGGCCTCGCGCGCGGTTTCCGCGAATGCGTCTCCGGTCCGCTGGTGCGCTCGAGCTATCGCGCCGAGCAGGCGTTGAACGGCAACAACGCCGGTCTCGACAACGCTCGCCTCGCGGCGATCGCGAGCGCCGCCACGCCCCGCAGCGAGTGAGCCGCGTCGTGGCGCCGACTCCTGTCGTGCGCTGGCTGGGGCGCGTCGACTACGAACCCACCTGGCGCGACATGCAGCGCTTCACCGATCAGCGCGACGCCAACACGCCCGATGAACTCTGGCTGCTCGAGCACCCGCCGGTCTTCACACTCGGCATGAATGCCGATCCGGCGCATGTGCTGGGCGCGGGCGACATTCCGGTGGTGCGGATCGATCGGGGTGGGCAGGTGACTTATCACGGGCCCGGGCAGCTGATGGCCTATGTGCTGTGGGATCTGAAGCGCTCCGGGGTCGGGGTGCGCGCGCTGGTGACGGCACTCGAGCAGGCCGTCATCCGCTACGTGGCCAGCTTCGGCATCATGGCCGCCAGCCGGCGCGACGCGCCCGGCGTCTACGTCGACGGCGCCAAGCTCGCCAGTGTCGGTATTCGCGTCCGGCGCGGCGCGAGCTATCATGGCCTCGCGCTGAACGTCGACATGGGGCTCGAGCCGTTCGGACGCATCAATCCCTGTGGTTATCCGGGGCTCACCGTGACGCAGCTCGCTGCGCTCGGCGTTCCGGGACATCCGCTGCCAAGGACTTTGGCGGATGTCGCACGGGGCTTCGGTCCGGTCCTGCTGTCCACGCTCGGCGAGGCCGGTCGGTCGGGGTCTTCTGACGATCAAAGGAATGAGCATGAGTCACAAGAGTGAACTGGATGCCGTGCGCGCACTGCTCGCGCACATCGGCGAGGATCCGGACCGGGAGGGCCTGCGTGAGACGCCGGCGCGTTTCCTGAAGGCCTGGACCGAATACACCAGCGGCTACAAGCAGAAGCCGGAGGACATCCTGAAGTCCTTCGAGGACGGCGCGCAGAGCGTCGATGAAATGGTGATCGTGCGGGACATCCCGGTGTACTCGCTGTGCGAGCATCACCTCGCGCCGTTCTTCGGCAAGGCGCATGTCGGCTATGTGCCGGACCGGCGCATCCTCGGGCTGTCCAAGATTTCCCGCCTGGTCGAGGTGTTCGCGCGGCGACTGCAGGTGCAGGAGCGGCTGACGAACCAGATCGCCGATGCACTCGACACCCACCTGCAGCCGCTCGGCGTTGCCGTGGTCATCGAATGTCGGCACATGTGCATGGAATCGCGCGGCGTGCGCCATCTCGGCACGCAGACGGCGACGTCGGCGCTGCGCGGCTCGATCAAGACGAATGCGGACACGCGCCGCGAGTTCCTCGCCCTGATCGGCAAGTGACCCGATCGGCAAGTGAGCCGACGGGCCAGTGAACGGACGCGTGGGTCGTCCCGCCCGTTCCGTTTCAGATCACCATCATCACGCCGTCGGCCGCGGCCAGATCCTGCACCAGTGCCACGATCTGCTCGCGGCTGCGCGCGATGATCATGTAGGTGATCGAGACGAAATTGCCCTGGCCGCTCGGCCGCTCGCTGATCCGTTCCGGGGTGATGTCGGGCACATGCCGCAGCACGATCGCGTCGATGCGCTCGCGCAGCGTCGGCTCGCTGCGGCCGACCACCTTGATCGGGTAATCGGTCGGGAATTTCAGCAGTTCGCCTTCGGTATGGTCGGGCTTCGTGGTCTCGTTCACCAGGGCGTCCCCGCGAGGCGCGCGATCAGCGCGTTGAATTCGTCGTGCATGCGTCGCCATACCGGCCCGGGCGCACCCGTGCCGACCGGTAGATCGTCGAGCCGTGTGACCGGTGCCAGGCCGCGGATGGCGGCCGTCAGCCAGATTTCGTCCGCGCCGCGCAGCTCTGGCTCGGTCACGTCGCGAATCTGCAGCCGTACGCCGGCAGCCGCCGCGAGCTCCTCGATCATCGCGCGGGTCGTCCCCGGCAGGATGCGCGGCGAATTCGGCGGCGCGATCAGCACGCCGTCGATGACGACGTGCACCGCCGAACTGCTGGCTTCGGTCAGCAGACCGTCGCGGATCAGGATCGTCTCGGCCGCGCCGGCATCGACCGCGCGCTGACGCAGCAGCACGTTCGCGAGCAGCGAGACGGACTTGATGTCGCAGCGCGACCAGCGCGTGTCGGCGGCCGTGATGCAGCGGATGCCCTGTTCGAACACTTTGGGATCGGGCGTGGGCAGCGGCGCGCAGAACGCGAACACTGTCGGCGCGATGTCCGGCAGAGGCGCATGGTTGCGGCCGTACTCGGCGCCGCGCGAGACCTGCAGGTACAGGTATTGGTCGCCGCCCCCGTTGCGTTCGATCAGCTCGGCATACAGCGCATCCCACCGCTGGGCGTCATGGGGATTGCGCAGCCGGATTTCGGCGAGGCTGCGGCGCAGCCTCGCCATGTGGTCGCGATGCCGGAATGGGCGCCCGCCATAGACCGGCGTCACCTCGTACACGCCGTCGCCATACAGGAAGCCGCGATCCAGCGGCGAGATCCGCGCCTCGCCGAGCGGCATCACGACGCCGTTCAGATGGCACAGCGGCAGCGGTTCAGGCATCGCTCATCTGAACCAGAGCGCGACGCTGTCGGTCAGCCGCGCCCAGAGACCACCGGCCGGCACGGCCTTGGCCGGATACAGCGGGATGCGTGCGATGACGTCGTTGCCGTCCGTGACGGCGAGTTCGCCGACCTGGGCGTTGGCCGCGAGCGGTGCGATCAGCGGTTCGCGCACGGTCGCGCTGGTGCGCAGATTGCCCGCGGCACCGCGGCCGAGCGTGACGAGCACGTCCCGCGCCGGCGCCACGGCGATCGCCTCGACGGCGCCCTTGTAGACGCGCGGTGTCAGGATCGTCTCGCCGGCGGATTTCAGCTTGACCGTCTCGTAGAACGTGTACCCGTAGTTCAGCAGGGCGGCGCTCGCATCTTCGCGCGCCTTCATCGACGTGGAGCCGAACACGACGCTGATCAGGCGCATGTTGCTGCGATTTGCGGAACTGACGAGGCAGTAGCCGGCACTGTCCGTGTGGCCGGTCTTGATGCCGTCGACAGTCGGGTCCCGGCCGAGCAGGCCGTTGCGGTTCTGCTGGCGGATGTTGTTCCAGACGAACTCGCGCAGCGAATACCAGCGATAGAACTGCGGGAATTCGCGGATCAGCGCGCGCGACAGCGTCGCGATGTCGCGCGCCGTCGTGTACAGCTCGGGATCCGGCAGGCCGGTGCTGTTGGTGAAGTGACTGTCCTTCATGCCGAGCCGTTTCGCGTATTCGTTCATCAGCTGCGCGAAGGCGTCTTCCGTACCGCCGACGCGCTCGGCCAGCGCGATGGTCGCGTCGTTGCCGGACTGGACGATCATGCCCTTGATCAGCACCTCGGCCGGCACCTGCGTGCCGACCTGCACGAAGGTCCGCGAGCCTTCGGATTTCCAGGCGCGCTCGCTGATCGTGATCGGTTCGTCGAGCGACAGACGCTTTTCGGCCACGGCCTTGAACACAGCGTAGGCCGTCATCAGCTTGGTGATGCTGGCCGGCTCCATCCGTTCGTCCTGCTTGAGTCCCGCGAGCATCCGGCCGCTCGCATGGTCGATCAGGATGTAGCCGCGCGCGTCGACGCTCGGGGGCTTCGGGATGGGCACGGCGGCCTGCAGGGGTGCCAGCAGCGTGGCGCAGCAGGCGAGCAAGGCGATGACGAACGAATGACGCGACGAAACCATCAAGGACTCCGGTGGAAGCGGGCGGACGGGGAAACGTCCGCCATTGTAGCGTCAGTCGTGCGCCAGCCGTGCGTCGGCGATTCCCAACAGCTTCAGTCGTTCGATGTAGTCGTCGAGTTCCATCGCGCTGTTGATCGGGCCGAGGCGCACACGGAAGCGCTCGCCGCCGCCGTCCTGCCGCCGGTCGATGCGCGCGTTGCCGAAGCCTGCAGCCGTCAGTCGTGCGACCAGTCGTTCGGCGTTGTCGCGCTGCGAAAACGAACCGAGCTGCAGCCAGTCTGAGATCGTCGTCGGCGCGACGACCGCGCTCGGGCCCGCGGGTTCGGCGGCAGGCGTCGGCGTGACGGGCGGGGGAGTCGTCGTCGGTGGCAGCGGAGTGCCGGCGGCGAGCACCCGTATTTCGACCGGCGCCGTGCCTTCGCGCAGCATGTCGAGTTTCCACGCCGCCGTGTAGGACAGGTCGATCAGCCGATCGCCGACGAAGGGCCCGCGGTCATTGATCCGCACGACGACGCGGCGGCCGTTGCGCAGGTTCGTGACCTCGGCGTAGACCGGGATCGGCAGGGTCTTGTGCGCAGCCGTCATCGCGTACATGTCGTAGGGTTCGCCGCTGGACGTGCGTTCGGCATGGAAGCCCGGGCCGTACCACGAGGCCGTGCCGCGCTCGAGATAGCCGTCGGCGCTCGGCAGTAGCGTGTAGCGACGACCGAAGACCACGTAGGACGGTGGATTGCCATAGCGGCTGCGCGGCTCGATGCGCGGCTGTGGATCCGGGATCGAGGCGAGGTCCGGCGGTGGCGGCGGCGGAATGCGCGTGTCCGGGACGGGCTCCGGGGCGGGTCGCTGGATGCTGCAGCCGGCGAGTCCGGCCATGAACAGCAGGCTGATCAGCGTGATGCCGGGAACGTGACACAGCCTGGCTCGGCCGTCGCCGGCGGCGACTGGCCCGGCGTGTCGCCTCACGATTGGGGTGCGAGGCGTTCAGTGGCGAACGCGCGCGCCGTGATCGACTGTGCGAGATCGTGGACCGCCATCGCGTAACGGATGCTGCGGTTGTAGCGCGTGATGACCTGGAAGTTGTTGAAGCCGATCCGAACGTTGGGCCGATCCGCGAGTTCCGCCGGGACCAGGATCGCGGCAGCGTCGGCGGGCAGCGTCGCGTCGAATTCGAGGCCGCGGCTGCGCAGGCCCGCCACGGTCTGGTCGAGATTCAGGTTGCGCGGATCGAGCGTCGACATCAGCGCGGGCTCCGGCGCCGTCGCTTCGACCAGCACCGGCAGTCCTGGCTGCCAGCCGTGCACTTTCAGATAGTTGCCGACGCTGGCGATCACATCGTCCCAGTTGACGAACAGGTTGCGGCCGACATCGCCACCGCCGTCGACCGCGAAGCGTCGATAGCTCGATGGCATGAACTGGGGCGCACCCATCGCGCCGGCATAGGAGCCGAGTACGGACGTCGGTTCCAGTTTCTCCTCCCGCGCCAGCAACACGAACTGCTCGAGTTCGCTGCGGAAGAACGCCTGTCGCGGCGGGTAGTCGAAGCCGAGAGTCATCAGTGCATCGAGCACGCGCCAGCGGCCGGCGATCCGGCCGTAGAAGGTTTCGACGCCGATGATGGCGATGATGTAGGCCGCCGAGACACCGGTCTGCGCCTCGATGCGGTCGAGTCGCTCGCGGTGCTGCTGCCAGAACTGCAGTCCTTCATCGATGCGGCGCTCGGTGAGGAAATTGTTGCGGTACTCATACCAGGGCGAGACGCGTTCGGCCGGGCGACTGATGGCCTCGAGGATGCGTGGCTGGCGGACGCCTTTGGCGAGCAGATCCGTCAGTTCCTTGCGATCCAGGTTGTTGCGCGTCGCGACGTCGTCGATGAAGGCCTGGATGTCCGGCCGCGACAGATCGAAGCCCGCGGCCGTCGACGGGCTGCCTGCGATCGCAGTCGCAGCGGCGGTTGGCGGTGCTGGGGCAACCGCGGGCGCTGCGGGAGCCGGACTGTCCGCCGCGAGCACTGCGCTGACGACGATCAGGCCCGACAGCGTCGCGACGACGCTACGCCTAAACAGCGTCGTGACGACGCTACGCGCATAGAGCGTCGTCACGACGCTACGCAGGCCGCGGTGCGCGCGACCGCGTGCCGAAGGGAGTGAGGAATGAATGTCGGCGTCAGCCATGATCAGTAGCCCACCAGCTTCCGATGCGAGTAGAGCGACATCAGAATACCGAAGCCGGCGAGCAGGGTCACCATCGACGTGCCGCCGTAGCTGACGAGCGGCAGCGGTACGCCGACGACCGGCAGCAGACCACTGACCATGCCGGCGTTGATGAAGACGTACACGAAGAACGTCAGTGCCAGGCTGCCGCCGAGCAGTCGCGAGAACGTGTCCTGTGTCTGCACGGACAGGTACAGCGCGCGCGCGACCACGAACAGGTACAGCAGCAGCAGCAGGATCGCACCGACCAGCCCGAACTCTTCGCCGATCACGGCGAAGATGAAGTCGGTCGAGCGTTCCGGCAGGAACTCGAGCTGCCCCTGGCTGCCGTTCATCCAGCCCTTGCCGAACACGCCGCCGGAGCCAATCGCAATGCCCGCCTGGATGCTGTGATAGCCGGCGCCGAGCGGGTCGGCCTGCGGATCGAGGAACATCAGCACGCGCTTCTGCTGGTAGTCGTGCAGGAAGTTCCAGCCGATCCAGGCCGCACCGACCGCGAGCACCGCCAGCGCCCCGATGATGCGAATCGAAAGTCCCGCGAGCAGCACGACCAGCACACCCGCGGCCAGGATCAGCAGTCCCGTGCCGAGGTCCGGCTGTACGATCGTCAGGCCGGCCGGCACCATGATCAGCGCCACGACGGCGAGCAGCGTCTTGGTGTCCGGTGGCAGCGGTCGCTCATGCAGGAACCATGCGCACATCATCGGCGTCGCGAGCTTCATGATCTCGGAGGGCTGGAAACGGATGAAGCCGAGATCCAGCCAGCGCTGCGCGCCCTTGCCGATGTAGCCGATCGCGTCGACGACGATCAGCAGCACCACGCCGAATGCGAACAGCCACGGTGAGAGCCTGCGCAGGAAGCTCGGCTTGACCTGCGCGAGCGCCAGCATCGCCATCGTGCCGAGCGCGATACGCGCGATACCACGAGCGACCGCGCCCCAGTCCTGGCCCGAGGCGCTGTACAGCACGATCTGCCCGAACAGCGCGATCAAACCCAGGCCGATCAGCAATGGTCCGTCGAGTTTCAGCGTCGAGAGGATGCGTGCGCCCGCGGTCAGCGTTCGGCGGGTGGTGCTCGAGGAATCGTCGTAGATCATTCGTCACCTGCCGGGGCGGGAACTGCGGCGGCCGGAACGGCGCCGGGTGCCGCGACGCCGGTCGTCGCTGCCGTGGTGGGATCTGGCACGTCGAACTTGCGCAGCAGGTACGCGTCCATCACCTTGCGCGCGATCGGTGCCGCGACGCCGCTGCCGCTGCGCCCGTTCTCGACCAGCACGGCCACCGCGATCTTCGGCGCCTCGGCCGGCGCGAATGCCACGAACCAGGCGTGATCGCGCAGCCGCTCGTCGAGTCCCTTCTCACTGTACTTGGCGTTCTGAGCGATCGTGAACACCTGCGCCGTACCGGTCTTGCCCGCGATGCGATAGCCGGCGCCGGCGGCACTGCGGCTGGCGGTGCCGCCTTCGGTGACTGCGAGCATGCCGTCGATCGCGACCTGCCAGTCCGCCGCGGAGGCGACGGACACCGTCGGCAGCGGCTTCGGTGGCAGCGTTTCGGTGACGCGCGTGACCGGATCGCGCAACGCCGTGACGAGGCGCGGTTCGAAATTCTTGCCGCGGGCCCCGATGATCGCCGTCATGTGCGCAAGCTGCAGCGGCGTCGCCAGCATGAATCCCTGGCCGATGCCGAAGATCACGGTCTCGCCAGGGAACCAGACCTGGTCCTGCTTGCGCGCGAAAGCCTTCTTCTTCCATTCAGGTGACGGCAGCAGGCCCGTCTTCTCGCCGCCGATGTCGATGCCGGTGGCGGCGCCGAGGCCGAAGTTCGCGAGGAAGTCCGCGAGCCGCGTCGGCCCGATGGCGTCCGACAGTCCGTAGAAGTAGACGTCACAGGACTGGGCGATCGCATGCACCATGTCGAGGCTGCCATGGCCGCTCGGCTTCCAGTCGCGGAAGCGATGGCTGCTGCCGGGCAGCGTGAAAAAGCCGCGGCAGTAGCGCGACACTTTCGGATCGATGACGCCGTAGGTCAGGCCGGCGAGTGCGACCAGCGGCTTGATCGTCGAGCCCGGCGGATACACTCCGCGCAGCGCGCGATTGAACAGCGGACGATCGATGCTGGTGTTCAGCGCGGCGAACTCGCTGCGCGTCAGGCCGCGCGCGAAGCCGTTCGGATCGAAGCCGGGCCGGCTGACCAGCGCGATCACGTCACCACTGTTCGGGTCGATCGCGACGATCGCGGCGCGCTGGTCCCAGACCGCATGCTCGGCGACGCGCTGCACGGGCAGGTCGATGCTGAGAACGAGTTCCTTGCCGGCCACCGGCGCGATGCTGGTCAGCTTCGGCCCGAGCGGTCCAAGCGCCTGCACGGAACGACCGCGCGCGTTGACGATGATCTGGCGCGAGCCATTGCGGCCGTGCAGTTGGTCTTCATAGGCCGATTCGATGCCGAGCTTGCCGATCGTCGAGGTGCCGGCGTACGCGGCACGATCGATGCGCTGCACGTCCGCTTCGGAAATGGCGCCGACGTGACCGAGCGCATGCACGCCGACCTCACCTTCCGGATAGTAGCGGGCGAGGCGGGTCGCGATGTCGACGCCCTGGAACTCGAAGCGGTGCACGGCGAAGGTCGCGATTTCCTCTTCGGTGAGCCGCAGGCGGATCGGCACGCTCTCGAAGCCGCGGCGCGAATTGATCAGCCGCCGCGTGTCGTCCAGGTCGTCCTTGGCGATCAGGCCGATCTCGACCAGTCGCTGCAGCGTCGATTCCAGATCCGGCACTTCCTCGCGGACGAGTTCGAGCTGATAGGCCGGACGGTTCTCGGCCATGATCGTGCCGTTGCGATCGTAGATCGTGCCGCGCGGCGCCGGGATCGGCTCGACGCGGACGCGGTTGCCCTGCGACAGTTCCGTGAAGTAGTCGTGGCGCAGCACCTGCAGCCAGAACAGCCGGCTGACCAGCGCGACCAGCAGCAGCACGATGATCACGCCGGCAGCGATGACACGCTGCTCGAACATGCGCTGCTCGCCCCAGTGATCCTTGATGGTGGCGCGGGTCGCCATGGTCGGCCCGTTAACGGGACGAGTGCAGGCGGCCGAGCACGCCGGCCACGAGGAACCAGGACAGCGCGCTGAAGGGCAGGTGCAGCCAGCGCAGCGCACCGGAGACGCTCTGGCCGGCCCAGCCGTCGATCAGCAGCAGCACCAGTTCCCACAGGAACAGCACCAGCCCGGCGAAGATCATCTGTTCGAACGGCGGCTTGTTGCGGATCAGGTTGTGCTGCCGGATCGCGATGTAGCCGACCAGCGACGTGGTGAGCGCGTACTGGCCGAGCACCGCGCCCTTGAACACATCGAGCGCGAGGCCGCTGATGAAGGCCAGCGTCAGGCCGCCGGCGCGCGGGGCCATCAGGGACCAGTAGATCACGACGACCACGAGGAAGGCGGGGCGCACCGGCGCGATCAGCGACGGCAGCGGGATCACCTGCAGCACGAGGCCGATCAGCGCGGACAGCAGCATCAGGCCGCGCGGTTCGCTGTCGCGATTCATCGTGCCCCCGTCGTCGGTGGTGTCGCGCCCATCGGTGCGACGGGCGGCGCGGTCGTTGCAGCCGGCCCCGGCGCCGTCACGACGGGCGCCGGTGCCGCGACGACGGGCGCCGGTGCCGGTGGCGGCGGTGCGCGCTGCGCTTCGATGCCGAGTGCGGCGGCCGCCTTCGGATCCGGTGTTTCAGTCGCAGGTGCTGCCGTGTGGCCGGGGCGGAACCAGACGAATCCGACTTCGCGATCGCGGTCCAGCGCGGCGAGCGGCTTGGCGCGCACCAGCGCGAGCGCGGATCCCGTATCGCGGCGCGCCTCGGTCACGCGCGCCACCGGAAATCCTGCCGGAAAGACGCCGCCGAGACCGGAGGTCACGAGCAGATCGCCGACTTCCACGTCGGACTGGATCGGCAGATACGGCAGCGAGATCGCGTCCGCTTCGCCGGAGCCCACCGCAATCGTGCGCAGGCCGTTGCGCACGATCTGCACGGGCACCGCATGTTCGGGATCGGTGATCAGGATCACTTCCGCGCTCCAGGGGCCGACTCGCAGCGTCTGCCCGAGCAGGCCCGCATTGGCGACGACGGTCTGCCCCTTGAACACGGCGTGGTTCGCGCCGCGGTTGATGACGAGCCGCTGTCGCAGCGTGCTCGACTCGACGTTGATCACTTCGCCGGCGAGCCACTTGTCAGTCAACGGTGGCAGGGACGTCTTCAGGCCACGCAGCTGGGCGTTCTCGCGTTCGAGTGCGGCATTGCGCATCGTCGAGAGTTCCAGTTTGCGCAATTCGGCGCGCAGCGCCTTGTTCTCGATTTGCAGCTTGTCGCGCGCTTCGAAGATGCTGCTGGTCCAGCGCCAGGCGGCCGAAGGCGAATTGACGGCGAGCTGCAGCGGATAGGCGGCGGCCTGCAGGCCGTAACGCACGCGCTCGAGCCAGTCGCCGCGCCGATCCAGGAACATCAGCAGCACCGACAGCAGTGCGTAGAGGAAGAAGCGAAAGCCCGGGGCGGGGCCGCGCTGCGGCAGAGCTCGCCCGGCGGGAATACCGAACCTAGCCAAAGTTCGTGCGCCTCAGCGCGTTGCGGCGATCAGGACCAGACGACGATGATCGACCCGACACTACTCGAGGCCGAAGTGGCCGGGACCCATCTCGTCCATCAGTTCGAGGATGCGGCCGCCACCACGTGCGACACAGGTGAGAGGATCGTCGGCGATCACGACGGGCAGTCCCGTCTCTTCGGTCAGCAGCTTGTCGATGTCGCGCAGCAGTGCGCCACCGCCCGTCAGCACGATGCCGCTTTCCGCGACGTCCGCGCCGAGTTCCGGCGGCGTCTGTTCGAGTGCCTGCTTGACCGCGCTGACGATGCCCTGCAGCGGTTCCTGCAGCGCCTCGAGGATTTCGTTGCTGTTCAGCGTGAAGCTGCGCGGCACACCTTCCGAGAGATTGCGGCCCTTGACCGACAGTTCGCGCACGGTCTGGCCCGGATACGCGGAACCGATCTCGATCTTGATGCGCTCGGCGGTGGTTTCGCCGATCAGGATGCCGTAGTTGCGGCGCACGTAATTCATGATCGCTTCGTCGAAGCGGTCGCCGCCGATGCGCGCCGAGTTCGCGTACACGATGCCGTTCAACGAGATGACCGCGACTTCCGACGTGCCGCCGCCGATGTCGAGCACCATCGAGCCGCGCGCTTCCTGCACGGGCAGGCCTGCGCCGACCGCGGCCGCCATCGGCTCGCTGACGATGCCGACGTTGCGCGCGCCAGCGCCTTCAGCCGATTCGCGGATCGCGCGCCGTTCCACCTGGGTGGAGCCGACCGGCACGCAGACGAGCACGCGCGGCGAGGGCTTCAGCAACCGGTTGCCATGAACCTTGTTGATGAAGTACTGCAGCATCTTTTCGGTGTAGGTGAAGTCGGCGATCACGCCGTCCTTCATCGGACGCACGGCCGTGATGTGGCCCGGCGTACGGCCCAGCATGTTCTTGGCCTCGACACCGACCGCCACGATCAGCTTGCCGGCGCGATTGAATTCGTCCTGCACCGCGACGACCGAGGGTTCGTTCAGGACGATGCCCTTGTCGCGCATGTAAATGAGCGTGTTGGCTGTACCCAGGTCGATCGAGAGATCGCTGGAAAAATAGCCGCGTAGACTTTTGAACATTGGGTGGCGACCGCAAGCGCACAGCGCGCCAAATAAAGTTGCGGCAATCTAACAACCTGCGGAGCTTTCCACAAGGCAAGCGTGTATCATTTCGCAAGGTTTTTTCCGCAGTTTTTGCACTACTTCACATGAGCCTCACACGCGCAGACATCGAACGCATCGCGCATCTCGCGCGACTCAACCTCAGCGACGCGGAAATTCCCGCCTACGTCGAATCACTGTCGCGAATCGTAGACTTCGTCGGTGAGCTCGAACGCGCCCAGACGGGCGACAGCGCGCCGATGGCGCACCCGCTGCCCGGCCTCTCGCAGCGCCTGCGGCCGGACGTCGTCGATGA
Source organism: Steroidobacteraceae bacterium (assembly GCA_965279665.1). Taxonomy (GTDB): domain Bacteria; phylum Pseudomonadota; class Gammaproteobacteria; order Steroidobacterales; family Steroidobacteraceae; genus UBA964. The sequence goes on along the minus strand of OZ257256.1, from coordinate 3,236,338 downwards.
ACCGGACCGCCGCGCGCAGTACCAGCGCAACGCGCCGGCCGTCGAGGCGGGGCTCTATCTCGTGCCCAAGGTGATCGAATGACCCTGCACACCCGGAGCGTTGCCGAGCTCGGCAAGGGTTTGCACGAGCGGAAGTTCTCCAGCGTCGAGCTGACGCGGGCCCTGCTGCAGCGTGTCCGCGCCAGCCAGCCCACGCTGAACGCCTTCATCACGATCACCGAAGCCCAGGCGCTGGCCCAGGCGGCCGCAGCGGACGCCGAGATCGCTGCCGGTCGGGGCGGCCCGTTGACGGGTATCCCTCTGGTCCACAAGGATATTTTCTGCACGGAAGGCGTGCTGACGAGCTGTGGCTCGAAGATGCTGGCGAACTTCGAGTCGCCCTATGACGCCACCGTCGTCGCGCGGCTGAAGTCGGCCGGCATGGTGATGCTCGGCAAGGCGAACATGGACGAGTTCGCGATGGGCTCGTCCAACGAGACCAGTCATTTCGGCCCGGTCTGCAATCCCTGGGACACCGCCATGGTGCCGGGCGGCTCCTCCGGTGGCTCGGCGGCTGTCGTCGCCGCGCGACTCGCACCGGTGGCGACCGCGACGGACACTGGCGGCTCGATCCGTCAGCCGGCGGCCCTGTGCGGTGTGACCGGCCTGAAGCCCACCTACGGCCGCGTGTCCCGTTACGGCATGATCGCGTTCGCCTCCAGCCTGGACCAGGCAGGCATCATTTCCGGCAGCGCCGAGGATGCGGCGCTGCTGCTCGGCGCGATGGCGGGTTTCGATCCGCGCGATTCCACCAGCGTCGATTCGCCGGTGCCCGATTACCGCGCCACGCTGAACGCTTCGCTCGAAGGCAAGACGATCGGCCTCGTGCGCGAGTTCTTCGACAAGGGACTGGATCCTTCCTGCGAGCAGCCGATCCGCGAGGCGATCCGCCAGTACGAACGGCTCGGTGCCAAGGTTCGCGAAATCAGCTGCCCGAACCTGCCGCTTTCCGTGCCCACCTATTACGTCGTCGCGCCGGCCGAGTGTTCCTCGAACCTCGCGCGCTTCGATGGCGTGCGCTTCGGTCATCGCTGCGAGAACCCGCGTGACCTGATGGACCTCTACACCCGCTCGCGCGGCGAGGGCTTCGGCGCCGAGGTCAAGCGGCGCATCATGACGGGCACCTACGTGCTGTCCGCCGGCTACTACGATGCTTATTACATCAAGGCGCAGCGCGTGCGGCAGCTGATCAGCCAGGACTTCGCCCGCGCGTTCGAGCAGGTGGACCTGCTGGCGGGCCCCACGTCCCCCACGCCGGCCTTCCCGATCGGCGCAAAGGTCTCCGACCCGATCACGATGTACCTGAACGACATCTACACCATCGGCGCGAACCTCGCGGGCCTGCCCGGCCTGTCGATTCCCTGCGGCTTCGCCGGCCAGCTTCCGGTCGGCCTGCAACTGATCGGGCCGCACTTCTCCGAAGGGCTGTTGCTGAACGCCGCCCATCGCTACCAGCTCGAGACCGACTGGCACCGCCGCGTGCCGCCGGCATTCGCTTAAGGTCATCTGCCATGGCTCCATCCGTTACTGAATGGGAAACCGTCATCGGTCTCGAGATCCACGCGCAGCTCGCGACGCGCTCGAAGATCTTCTCCGGCTCGGCCACGGCCTACGGCGCCGAACCGAACACCCAGGCGAACCTCGTTGACCTTGGGTATCCGGGCGTGCTGCCGGTGCTGAACGGCGAAGCGGTGCGCATGGCCGTCAAGTTCGGCCTCGCCGTCAAGGCGGAGGTCGCGCAGCGCTCGGTGTTCGCGCGCAAGAATTACTTCTACCCGGACCTGCCGAAGGGCTACCAGATCAGCCAGTACGAGCTGCCGGTGGTCGCGAAGGGCGAGCTCGATATCGTGCTCGATGACGGTACGCGCAAGCGCATCGGCATCACGCGCGCGCATCTGGAAGAGGACGCCGGCAAGTCGCTGCACGAAGGCCTGCCGCGCCAGACCGGCATCGATCTGAACCGCGCCGGTACACCGCTGATCGAGATCGTCTCGGAGCCGGACATGCGCTCCGCCAAGGAAGCCGTCGCCTACATGAAGAAGGTGCACACGCTGGTGCGCTATCTGGAGATCTGCGACGGCAACATGCAGGAAGGCTCGTTCCGCTGCGACGCGAACGTCTCCGTGCGCCCGAAGGGCCAGGAGAAGTTCGGCACGCGTGCCGAGATCAAGAACATCAACTCGTTCCGCTACGTCGAGAAGGCGATCAACTACGAAGTCGAGCGCCAGATCGAACTGATCGAATCGGGCGGCAAGGTCGTCCAGGAAACGCGCCTCTACGATCCCGACAAGGGCGAGACGCGGTCGATGCGCTCGAAGGAAGAAGCGAACGACTATCGTTATTTTCCGGACCCGGACCTGCTGCCGCTGGTCATCGACGAAGCCTTCATCACGGGCGTTCGTGCCAGCCTGCCGGAACTGCCGGACGACAAGGCAGCGCGCTTTGTCGCCGAGCACGGTCTCTCGGACTACGACGCCGGCGTGCTGACGGCGAGCCGTGAGATTGCCGCGTTCTATGAAGACGTCGTCGCCCGGCTCGGCAGCGAGGCGAAGCTTGCCGCCAACTGGGTCATGGGTGATTTCTCCGCGTTCCTGAACAAGGACGGCCTCGAGATCGCGCAGAGCCGGGTCAGCGCGGCGCAGCTGGCCGGCCTGCTGAACCGCATTCGCGACAACACCATCTCCGGCAAGATCGCCAAGGAAGTGTTCGAGGCGATGTGGGCGGACTCGAGCGACGCGGACGCCGTCATCGAGGCGAAGGGGCTGCGCCAGATCACCGACACGGGCGCGATCGAACGCGCGATCGAAGACGTGATGGCCAGGAACCCTGGCCAGCTCGCGGACTATCGCTCGGGCAAGGACAAGCTGTTCGGCTTCTTCGTCGGCCAGGTCATGAAGGCCACCGGCGGCAAGGCAAATCCCGCGCAGCTCAACGAGCTGCTGAAGCGCAAGCTCGCGCCTTGAGTGTCGCTCGCGACGACGGCCTGAGTGCAGCCCTGCCGGAGACGGATCTCGTCCGGCGGTTCGTGGTCGAAGACCAGGCGGTGCGCGGCCAGTTCGTGCGGCTCGAAGGCGCCTGGTCCGCGCTGCTGGAGCACGCCGACTACCCGGAACCCGTGCGCGTGCTGCTTGGCGAGGCGATGACCGCGGCCGTGCTGCTGGCCTCGACGCTGAAGTTCGAAGGCTCGCTGACGCTGCAGATCAAGTCCGAAGGCGCGGTGCGGCTGCTGGTCGCGCAGTGCACGCACGATTTCCGGATCCGCGGCGTGGCGCGTTTCGATGCCGCGCGCGTGACCCCGGAGTTCGCCACGCTGGCCGGCGGTGGGCACATGACGGTGACCGTCGACTCCGACGACTACGCTTCGCGTTACCAGGGCATCGTCGCGATCGACGGCGATTCGCTGTCCGAATCGCTCGAGCACTATTTTTCGCATTCGGAGCAGCTGCCGACCTGCGTGCGCCTCGCGGCCAACGATCGCGGTGCCAGCGGCATGCTGATCCAGCGTCTGCCGCAGGAAGGCGGGCAGGGTGCAGCGGATCCGTCGCAGGGCACCTGGGAGCAGGCGCATGCCGCGCTGCTGGCGCTGGATCGGGACTCGCTGCAGCACGCGCCGCTCACATCCCTGTTGCATGGATGTTTTTCGGGTCAGGACGTGCGCGTGTTCGCCGGCGCCGACGTGGCCTTCAAGTGTCGCTGCGATGCGCAGCGCGTGTCCGGCATCCTGCGCTCGCTCGGCGAAGCCGAGGTGCGTGACATCCTCGCGGAGCAGGGCGCCGTCACGGTGACCTGCGAGTTCTGCCAGCGGCCTTACCGGTTCGATGGCATCGACGTCGAGCAGCTGTTCGCTGCCGGCGCCGTGCCGGGCAGCGAACGCGTCAACTGACCGGGCGGCGATTGCCGCGCCGACTGCGGCTTCCCGGCGGTTGACTCGCCCTAACGGACGGCGGAGAGCGGCGCACGCGCGGTACGTTGTGCCGGGCGGGCAGCTGCCTGCGACGCATCGATCCGGAACACGTTGACCTTGCCGGTCAGCATGCCGGACTGCTCCTCGAGCGAGCGCGCTGCGGCGGTGGCCTGCTCGACCAGTGCGGCATTTTCCTGGGCGGTGCTGTCGAACTGCGCGATCGCCTGGCCGATGCGCGACACGCCCGTGCTCTGCTCGGACGACGCGGCCGAGATGTCCGCGATCATGTCGCTGACGCGTTTGACGCTGCTGACCACTTCGCCCATGGTCTTGCCGGCCCGTTCGACCAGCTCCGTGCCGTTCGCCACCGTGGCGACGGACTCGCCGATCAGCGACTTGATCTCGCGCGCGGATTCCGCGGTGCGCTGCGCGAGGCCGCGCACCTCACTGGCGACGACCGCGAAGCCGCGGCCCTGCTCGCCGGCACGCGCCGCTTCGACCGCGGCGTTCAGCGCGAGCAGATTCGTCTGGAACGCGATCTCGTCGATCACGGTGATGATGTCGGCGATCTTGCGCGAGGATTGATTGATCTCGCCCATGGTCTTCACGACCTGGTCGACGACGGCGCCGCCCTCGATCGCGACGTCGCGCGCGGTGACCGCGAGCTTGCTCGCCTGGTGCGAGTTCTCTTCGTTGCGCTGCAGGGTCGAGTTGATTTCTTCCATGCTCGAGGCGGTTTCCTCGACTGACGCCGCCTGCTGCTGCGTGCGATCGGCGAGATCGGCGTTGCCGCTCGAGATTTCGCGTGCGGCCGTGTCGATCGATTCAGTAGCGTTGCGGATGTCGGCGATCAGCGAGCGCAGCTGCTCGATCGTCTGGTTGGTGCTGTCCTTCAGCGCCGCGAAGGTGCCCGAGTACTCGCGTGACATGCGCTCGGTCAGGTCGCCGCGCGCCACGGCCGAGAGCACTCGCAGTACGTCGTTCAGGCCCGATTCGCAGGTCACGACGAGGCGGTTGATCGATTCGCCGAACAGCTTGAAGAAGCCTTCCTTGTCCGCTACGTCCACGCGACGCGTGAAGTCGCCCTGCGCGGCGGCGTCGACCAGCGCTGCGATCGATTCCTCGACGGCGATTTCGGCCGTGCGGTCGTTCCATTCCAGCACGGTACCGACGCGTTCGCCGTTCGCGCCGAGCACCGGTCCAGCCGACAGCTGGAACGTCCGCGAGCCCTTGCGCAGCGTGCGGCGCTCCGTGGTGGTCAGGCTGCTGAACTGGCCAGTCGCGTCGATCTGCTGCACGCGACCGCCGGCCAGCTTGCCGGCATCGAAGGACGGATCGGCGGCGCGGATGTCCGACTCCGCGCGCCGCCACATCGAGGTTGCTGCGTCGTTCTGGTAGACGATGGTCTGTTCGTTGTCGATGATCATGACGGGCGCCGAGGCCGTGTCGAGCGCGCGCCGCACGCGCAGGTTCTCCGCCGCAATCCGGCTGTCGCGTTCGTTGCGGGCGGCGAGGTCGCGCTGCATGCGGTCGAGTGCCACGAACAGCTGGCCGAATTCATCCTTGCCCTCGGTCGCGATGCTGCTGGTCAGGTTGCCGGAGGCGACCTTGTCGGCGACCTCGACCGACGTCTGCAATGAACGGGTGACGTACCGGATCAGTGCGATCGACAGCAGCAGCTGCAGCAGGCCGAAGCCGATCAGTACGCCGATCTGGATCTGCGACGAGCGGGCCTCGAGCTGCGTCAACGTGACGTGCGTGGAGTCCGCGACCTTCTCGAGCTCGGTCGACAGCGCTTCGCCGGCGCCTTCCAGTGTCGTGAAAGCTTCGAGGAAGGCGGGCAGGCGGGCATCGATCTGATCGGGTGAGTCGAGCGCGAGCGCTGTCATCGACTGGCCGCTCGCGATGTAGTTCTCGAGCGCGGGCGCGATGTCGGTGACCAGCTTCTTGACGTCCGCGTCGAGTGGCAGCGCGGCGTTGTCGGTCAGATTGCGGCGGAAGCGCGCGGCATGCACGCCGAGTTCCTGCTGCGCTTCGCGGATCGCGTCCTTGTCGCCCTTGCGCGCGCCGAGGATCGCGGCGAGCACGTCGGCGCGGATCGCGTCATGCATCATGTCGCCATCCACATGGTTGCGCAGCGCGGTCTCGACGATGGCCTGGGCCGCGCGTTCCTGTGCGGCCAGATGCTGGATATAGAAGCTGACGCCGGAGATCAGCAGCGCACCGGCCAGTCCGGCGCCCGCGAGCAGCAGCAGTTTCTGTTTGACGTTCATGTCTGATCGACCTCGGCCTGTGACGGATACGGGATCACGGGGGCGTCGGTATCCGACTCCCGCTCACAAGGCTTGACGGTCGGGGCGCGGCGGACTTGACCGATGCGAATACGTTTCACTGTGCGATGTGCCGGACTTCACGTTTTGCGGGCGGCGAAGCCGTCTTCCGCATCGGGGATTCCCTGAGCAGAAGCGTTGATAAAGAGGAACTTGGGGCAACATTTGCAAAATTGCGCAATTCTTATATTCTACGGGGATGATGGTCTCCGAACTGACCCAGGGGTTGCGTGCGCTGGCCGATTCCGCCCGGCTGCGTCTGCTCGCGCTGTGCGCCGCTGCGCCGGCGTCGGTCAGCGATCTCGCGGCCGCGCTCGGCGCGTCGGAGCCGACCATCTCGCGTCATCTGAAGGCGCTCGCCACGGCCGGCCTCGTGCGCCGCGCGCGCCGCGGCCAGTTCGTCGAGTATTCGCTCGCGACGGACGGTCCGTTCGCGCCGCTCGTGACGGAGGCGCTGCGTTGTCTGCCGACCGATGACCCGGCGCTGCAGCGCGCGCAACGACGCCTGATCCAGCGCACGGCGAAGTCGAACCTGCCTGCGCCTTCAGCGGCGATGTCTGCGACGCGTGCCAGTGCATCGGACTCGAGTCGCCTCGATGCCGCGCTGGCCGCCACGATTCTTTCCTCCACCGGCGCAGCCTCGCGGCCGCGCGCCGCAGACGCCTGGGCGCTCGTGATCGGCCACTGCCCGACGCAGACACTGGCGGCGCTGGCAGCGCGGCACGGTCGTCTGCTCGTGGCGGTCGGTGGCGTGGCGCAGCGGACGGCGCAACGCCGACGACTCGCGGACGCAGGCGTGGTGGCGCAGGTCGTGCTGCGCGGCGATGCCGCCGTGCTGTTGCAGGGCGATCGCATCGCCACGGCCTTCATCGACGCCTCGGGCGAAACCGGCCCGGCTTCGATGGACGCCGATCTGCGCTGGGCACGCAGTCTGCTGGCGGGTGCCGGTCGGTGCTGGCTGCTGGCGGACTACGACGCGCTCGAGGCTGCGCAGTCCGGTGCGGGTCGTCCGCCGCCGCTCGAGCTGCGCGCTCGCCTCGAGCAGCAGGGCTACGTCGCCGAGCGCATCCACCCACTCGAAGCCGATGGCCTGCATCGTCTGCTCGCCGAGGCCAGCCTGCGCAGCGTCGCGCGCGTGCAGGCGGCCTGAACCGAATCTTTCCGAGGTGCCCCGTGACCCAGCCCGCTGACTCCTCCCGTGATGCCGATCTGAAGGTGTCGTTCGAATTCTTTCCACCGGCGGATGCTGCGATGGAGGCTACGCTGTGGGCTTCGGTCCAGCGTCTCGCGCCGCTTGCACCGCGTTTCGTCTCGGTGACTTATGGCGCGGATGGCTCGACGCGCGAACGCACGCACAATGTCGTGACCCGCATCCAGCGCGAAACGGCGCTGACCGGCGCGCCACACCTGACCTGCATCGGCGCCTCGCGCGGCGAGATCCTCGATATCGCGCGGCGCTACTGGGACCAGGGCATCCGCCACATCGTCGCGCTGCGCGGCGATGCCCCGGCCGGTACGACGGTGTACCAGCCCCATCCCGATGGCTTCGCCTATGGCGCGGACCTGGTCGCCGGGCTGCGCAAGCTCGCGGACTTCGACATCTCGGTCGCGGCCTATCCCGAGACACATCCCGAGGCGACATCGGCCGATCAGGATCTCGAAAATCTCAAGCGCAAGGCGGACGCCGGCGCCACACGCGCGATCACCCAGTTCTTCTTCGACGCCGATGACTACCTGCGCTTCCGCGACCGCTGCGTCGCGGCGGGTATTCGCGTCAGCATCGTGCCGGGCATCCTGCCGATCACGCGCTTCCCGCAGGTGACGCGTTTTGCGGCGCGCTGCGGTGCGCGCATCCCCGACTGGCTCGTCGAACGCTTCGCCGGTCTCGACGATGATCCGGACACGCGGCGCCTGATCGCAGCGAACGTCGCGATCGAGCAGGTCTCGCGCCTGAAGCGGCACGGCGTCAGCGAGTTCCACTTCTATACCCTGAACCGCGCTGAACTCACGTACGCGATCTGCCATGCACTCGGCGTTCGTCCGGTGGCGCAGGATGGCCAGGTCGCGGCCGGCAACGGTGTGGCGGCATGAGCGCGCCGCACTCACAGCATCACGAACACTGCGGCTGCGCGCCACGCGGGCTCGAGCGCACGGTGCCTGCCGGTGATGGCAGCGATGTGAAGGCCGCCGCTGCCCCCTACGCGGTGAAGCCGATCGACGAGACGGCGCGCGAGGAACGCGTGCGACGGTTGCGCGAGCTCGTCGAGCAGCGCGTCGTCGTGCTGGACGGCGCGATGGGCACGATGATCCAGCGCCACAAGCTGGATGAGGCGGGCTATCGCGGCGAGCGCTTCGCGAAGTACGGCCGCGACATCCGCGGCAACAACGACATCCTGATCCTGACCCAGCCCGAGATCGTCTCCGGCATCCACAAGGCGTATTTCGACGCGGGCGCGGATATCGTCGAGACCAACACGTTCAGCTCGACGACCATCGCCCAGGCCGACTACGGCATGGAAGCGCTGGTGCCGGAGCTGAACTATCGGGGCGCGCGCCTCGCGCGGGAAGCCGCGGATGAAGTGGCGGCACGCACCGGTTCGCCGCGCTTCGTCGCCGGCGCGCTCGGCCCGACCAATCGGACGGCGTCGCTGTCGCCACTCGTGACCGATCCGGGCTTTCGCAACATCAACTTCGATCAGCTGGTCGCCGCCTACTCAGACGCGACGCGCGCACTGGTGCATGGCGGTTCGGACCTGATCCTGATCGAGACGGTGTTCGATACGCTGAATGCAAAAGCCGCACTGTTCGCCGTGCGTCGCACGCTGCACGAACTGTCGCTGGATCTGCCCGTGATCGTCTCCGGCACGATCACCGATGCGTCCGGACGCACGCTGTCCGGCCAGACGACGGAAGCGTTCTGGAACTCGATCCGCCATGGCGAGCTGTTCGCGGTGGGGCTCAACTGTGCGCTCGGCGCCAAGCAGCTGCGTCCCTATGTCGAGGAACTCGCGCGGATCTCGGACACCTACGTCTGCGCGTATCCGAACGCCGGCCTGCCGAACGCCTTCGGCGAATACGACGAAACGCCGGCCGAGACCGCGGAGATCCTCGCCGAGTTCGCACGCTCGGGATTCCTGAATATCGTCGGCGGCTGCTGCGGCACGACGCCCGATCACATCCGCAGCATCAGCGAAGCGATGCGCCGGGCGAAGCCGCGGCCGCGCTCCAAGCCGCCCGTGGCCTGTCGGCTGTCGGGGCTCGAACCGTTGACCATCACCGCCGACACGCTGTTCGTCAACGTCGGTGAACGCACCAACGTCACCGGTTCGGCGAAATTCCGCAAGCTGATCGAGGCCGACGACTACAACGCCGCACTCGAGATCGCCAAGCAGCAGGTGGCGTCCGGCGCGCAGATCATCGACATCAACATGGACGAGGGCATGCTGGATTCGGAAGCCGCCATGGTGCGCTTCCTGAACCTGATCGCCGCCGAGCCGGACATCGCGCGCGTGCCGCTGATGATCGACTCCTCCAAGTGGAGCGTGATCGAAGCGGGCCTCAAGTGCGTACAGGGCAAGGCGGTCGTCAATTCGATCAGCCTGAAGGAAGGCGAGGCCTCGTTCATCGAACAGGCGCGCAAGGTGCGCGCTTATGGTGCCGCCGTCGTCGTGATGGCCTTCGATGAAGCCGGCCAGGCGGACACGATCGATCGCAAGGTCGACATCTGCCATCGCTGCTATCGCATCCTGACCGAGCAGGTCGGTTTCCCGCCCGAAGACATCATCTTCGATCCGAACATCTTCGCCGTGGCCACCGGCATCGAGGAGCACAACGGTTACGGCGTGAACTTCATCGAGGCCACGCGCCGTATCAAGCAGGAACTGCCGCATGCAATGGTCAGCGGCGGCGTCAGCAACGTCTCTTTTTCGTTCCGCGGCAACGATCCCGTGCGCGAAGCGATGCACAGCGTGTTCCTGTACCACGCGATCCAGGCGGGCATGGACATGGGCATCGTCAATGCCGGCCAGCTCGCGATCTATGCCGACATCACGCCGGATCTGCGCGACGCGGTCGAGGACGTGATCCTGAACCGCCGCGCCGACGCGACGGAGCGCCTGCTCGCGATGGCCGGGCGCTTCAAGGGCGAATCCGGCATGAAGCGCGAGGCCGATCTGGAATGGCGCAGCTGGCCGGTGATCAAGCGGCTCGAGCATTCGCTGGTCAAGGGCATCGATGAATTCATCGTCGAGGACACCGAGGCCGCGCGTCTCGAGGCTTCGCATCCACTGCGCGTGATCGAAGGTCCGCTGATGGATGGCATGAACGTCGTCGGCGACCTGTTCGGCGCCGGCAAGATGTTCCTGCCGCAGGTGGTCAAGAGCGCGCGCGTGATGAAGAAGGCCGTCGCGCATCTCGTGCCGTACATCGAAAAGGAAAAGGACGGCGCGCCGCGTTCGAACGGCAAGGTCGTCATGGCCACCGTCAAGGGTGACGTACACGACATCGGCAAGAACATCGTCGGCGTCGTGCTCCAGTGCAACAACTTCGAGGTCATCGACCTCGGTGTCATGGTGCCCGCGGAAAAGATCCTGGATGTCGCTCGGCGCGAGAATGCCGCGATCATCGGCCTCTCTGGACTGATCACGCCCTCGCTCGACGAAATGGTGCATGTGGCGCGCGAGATGAAGCGCCAGGGCTTCGAGATCCCGCTGCTGATCGGCGGCGCGACGACCTCACCCGCGCACACATCCGTGAAGATCGCGCCGCAGTACGAGCATGGCGTCGTCTACGTGAAGGACGCGTCGCGCGCGGTCGGTGTCTGCCAGTCGCTGGTGACGCCGGACGCGAAACCCGAGTTCGTCGCGAAGCTGGCCGAGGATCACCAGCGCCGTCGCGAACAGCATGCGGGCAAGTCCGTCAAGCAACCGGAGATGTCGATCGAGCAGGCGCGCGCGAATCGCCGCGTGATCGACTGGCAGGCCTATCGACCGACGGTGCCGCAGCTGCTCGGCACGCGCAGCTTCGACGACTACCCGCTCGAAGAACTGCTGCCGTACATCGACTGGATGCCGTTCTTCAACGCCTGGGAGTTCGCCGGCAAGTTTCCGGACGTGCTGACGGATCCGGTGGTCGGCGAGGCGGCGAGCCAGCTGTACGCCGATGCGCGACGCATGCTGAAGAAGCTGATGGCCGAACGCTGGTTGCGCGTGCGGGCGGTGATTGGCATCTTCCCTGCCAATTCAGTCGGCGACGACGTCGAGCTGTACACCGACGAATCCCGCAGCACCGTGCTCGCGACGCTGTGCCATCTGCGCCAGCAGAAAGGCAAGAGCCCGGGTCAGCCGCACGAGTGTCTCGCCGACTACGTCGCACCGCGTGAGTCGGGCGTCGCTGACTATTACGGCGCATTCGCCGTGACGGCCGGCCACGGCATCGAGGAGCATGTCGCGCGCTTCGAGGCGGCGCACGACGATTACTCCAGCATCATGCTGAAGGCGCTGGCCGATCGCTTCGCCGAAGCCGCTGCGGAACATTTCCACGAGCGCGTGCGGCGCGAGTTCTGGGGCTATGAAACCGGCGCACGACCCACCAACGAGCAGCTGATCCGCGAGGAGTACTCCGGTATCCGTCCCGCGCCGGGCTATCCGGCCTGTCCGGATCACACGGAGAAGAGCAAGCTGTTCGAGCTGCTCGACGTGGAACGTCAGACGGGCATTCGTCTGACGGAGAGCATGGCGATGTACCCGACGGCTGCGGTCAGCGGCTGGTATCTGGGCCATCCCGAGTCGCGCTACTTCCCGCTCGGCAAGATCGATCGCGATCAGGTGCTGGATTACGCACGCCGCAAGCAGCAGGCCGTACCGGAGGCGGAGCGCTGGCTGGCGCCGGTGCTCGGTTACGAGCCCGGTTAGGACCGGGTTGGGCTAGCCCGGCTTCTTCTTCCAGCGCAGAGGTTCCGGCGTCGGGTCGTCGAGCTCTTCGAGGTACTTCGCGCCGCCGAGCGCACGCATCTGTCGCTGGATCCAATCGGCGCGGCGCCGCACGTAGGGTCCCGGTGCGTCGGCGCGATACTTCGCGGGATTCGGCAGCACGGCGGCGAGCACCGCGCTCTCGCGACGCGTCAGCTTCAACGCCGGTTTACGGAAGAAAGTCTGCGCGGCCGCCTCGGCGCCGTACACGCGTGGACCGAACTCGGCGATGTTCAGGTACACCTCGAGGATGCGCTCCTTCGGCCAGATGCGCTCGATCAGCACGGTGAACCAGGCTTCGAGTCCTTTGCGCAGGTAGCTGCGGCCCTTCCACAGGAACAGGTTCTTCGCCACCTGCTGCGTGATCGTGCTCGCGCCGCGCACGCGCTTGCTGCGCGCGTTGTGACGCACCGCTTCGCGGATCGACTTCATGTCGAAGCCGGCGTGGAACGGGAACTGCTGGTCTTCCGAGGCGATCACGGCTATCGCGGCCTGCGGCGAGATCTGCTCGAGATCGCGCCATTCATAGCGATTCGGTTTCCATTCGAGATCGAGCAGCGAGTCCAGCCGCGCCGAGATCATGAACGCGCTGGTCCAGGGATCGATCCAGCGCAACGCCACGACGGGCAGGATCGTCAGCGCGAGGAAGGCGAGCACCGAGATGCCGAGCCAGCGCGCCACGCGGCCGCGCGCGCGCGACAGCCGGGTTCGCAACGGAGTGCTCAAGTGCCGGCCGGATCTCAGCTCGGCAGGCGGCGAGCGCTCGTGATCACGACGGAGTCGCGCGGGCAGTCGTCGTAGCCGCGCACGCGACCGGTGCTGACGGCAGCGATCTTGTCGATCGTGTCCATGCCTTCGGTGACTCGGGCGAACACCGCATAGCCGTACTGGCCCGGACGATGATCGAGGAAGTCGTTGTCCGACAGATTGACGAAGAACTGGCTGGTCGCGCTGTGGATGTCGTTGGTGCGCGCCATGGAAAGCGTGCCGCGCAGGTTCTCGAGACCGTTGGTGGCCTCGTTGTGGATCGGCGGGCGCGTGCTCTTGGCGGTGAGCTCCGGCGTCATGCCGCCGCCCTGGATCACGAAGCCCGGGACGACGCGATGGAACACCGTGCCGTCGAAATGCTGGTCATCGACGTACTTCAGGAAATTCGCGACCGTGATCGGGGCTTCTTTTTCGTACAGCTCGATCGTGAAGGCGCCGAGTGAGGTTTCGAATCGGATCATGGAAGCATTTCCTTAGGGTTTGACGGGTTTCTGCGCTTCGGTGGTGCGCTCGTGCCCGGCGAGGTCGGAGCGCGAGCGTACGTGAGCAAAGCCCTGCGCGACAAGCAGGGCCCTCACGGCAGGCCCCTGCGTGGCGCCGTGCTCCAGCAACAGCCAGCCGCCGGGTTCGAGATGTCCGGGTGCCGCGCAGGCGATTGCGTGCAGCGCTGCGAAACCATCGCCGCCCGGCGTCAACGCCGCGCGCGGTTCGTGCAGCAGGGCGGGATCCTGCATCGCGGCGTCGCCTTCGGCGATGTAAGGCGGATTGGAGATGATGAGATCGAAGCGCTCGCGCTCGAGCGGCGCGAACCAGTCGCCCTCGATCCAGCGGATCCGCGCGAGCCCGAGCTTCGCGCCGTTGCGACGGGCAACATCGAGCGCGGCGGGTGATCGATCGACGCCGGTGATCGACCAGTCGGGCCGTTCCGTGGCGAGCGCGAGCGCGATCGCCCCGGATCCCGTACCGAGATCGACGACACGACAGGCAGCAGTGCCGAGCTGCAGCGCCCGCTCCACCAGCATTTCGGTTTCTGGCCGCGGTACCAGCACGTCGGGCGTGACCTCGAGTTCCAGCGTCCAGAAGCCGCGCGTGCCGGTCAGGTAGGCGAGGGGCTCTCCGTGCTGCCGCCGTTCGAGCCAGCTGCGGAACTTCGCGGCGTCTGCATCCGCCACAGCCTGCGCTGGATTTGCCAGCCATGCGGTACGGCTGATGCCGAGCGCCGCGAGCAGCAGCCATTCCGCCTCGCGATGGGCGTCCGGGCCCAGCGGCGCCAGCGCCACGGTGCCTTCGTTCAGCAGGGCGGCGAGGGAGTGGGACGGCATGGGTTCATTATGCCGCAGCACCATATCGCGCGCGTCGAGCGCTCTGCTACATTGCATCCGTGACCACGAATTCCCTGACCCCGACACGGCCGATGACGATCGGCGAAGTACTGGACGCCGGATTCCGGTTGTACCGCATGACGTTGGTGCGTTGCCTGATCCTCGCACTGCTGTCCGTGATCATCGGCCAGATTCCGAGCGCCTATGACCTCGCGCAGGGCACGCTCGGCCAGCAACTGGATGAAAAGAGCGGCACCTGGTGGCTGCTCGTCGCGGCGAGCACGCTGCTGAACATCGGCGTGTCAGTGGCGCTGTTCTGGCGGCAGTGGGGTGTCGTGAACGGCCGACCGGCAACGCTCGGCGAGGATCTTGCCACCGCGGCGCGCCTGTGGCCGTCGGTGTTCGTGACGACGCTGCTGGTGATCCTGCTGTTCGCCGTCCCCGGCGTCCTGATCGGCATCGCATGGACGAGTTTCGACGTCATCGGTCGAATGCTGATCATTCCGTGGCTCGTGGGGATCGTGATCTGGGTGTCGTTGCCGGCGTTCATGATCGTGCCGGTGCGGCTCGTCGAGAATCTGTCAGCGACGGCTTCGGTGCGCCGCGCGTTCGCACTGATGCAGGGTAGCTGGTGGCGATCGAGCGCCATCTTCACGATCGCCGGACTGGTGATGCTCGTGTTCTACACGATCGGCGGCCTGATCGGCGTGCTGATCGGGCAGTTCATCGGCGGCGCGGATCTCGCCGTGATGACGGTCGTGACCACCATCATCACCGCGCTGCTCGGTGGCATTTTCGTGCCGTTCTACACCTCGATCACGCTGCTGCTGCTGCTCGAGTTGCAGGTGCGGCGCGGCGGCGCCGACATCGCATCGCGCCTGGGCGCGCTGCAGACCTGAGCGCGCGTGCCGGGCCATCGGCATCAGGCCCGGGTTTGCGCAGCGGCGCTCGTCGTGCTGCTCGCGGCATGGCTGCCGCAGCGTGCGTCCGCGGACGCGCCGGTGATCGACGACCGCTTCACGGACGAGATCGTCGTCGCGCGGCTGCTCGAATGCGCGTCGCGTCTCGATCGCGACCGTGACATCGGCTATGGCCGCATCGGCGCCCGCTGCCCGGAACTCGCGCCGGTTCTCGCCGGCAGCGAACGTGCCGCCTGGTTGCCGGCCTCCTGGCAGGAACGCTCGAACGATCTGTCCGCACGCGGACTCAGCGAGCTCGCGCGCCTGATACGGGAGGAATCCCGGCGCCGCGCTGCAGCGGCGGGTCCCAGCGCGCAGTCGCTCGCCCCGGTGCTGCGTGAGGTCGCTGCCAATCCCGACGACGATTCGGGTCTGTGGGCTCGCACCCTGTCATGGATCCGTTCGCTGCTCTCGCGGCAGAAGGAGGTCGCCGGCGAGGAAGACTTCGGCCTCGCAGACTGGCTGCGCAGTCGCGGCATCGGCGCGAATGTCTGGACCGTGCTGACCTATATCCTGTTTGCGGCGCTGATCGCCTTCGCGATGTTCATCATCGTCGCCGAGCTGCGCGCGGCGGGTCTGGTGCGCCGTCGCACGCGCGCTGCGAGCGCGTCGCAATCCGCCGTGTCGAGCGTTGAAGTGCTGCGCTTCGAGGATCTGGCCACGCGGCCGCTGCCCGAGCGGCCGGCGCTGCTGCTGCGTCTGATCCTGCAGGCGATGCTCGCGACCGGTCGTCTGCCCGGCGAGGCGAGCCGCACCCGCAGCGAGATCCTGCGCGATGCTCGACTCGAGCACGACGCGCAGCGCGATCGACTGGCTGCGCTCGCGCGGAGTGCGGAACAGCTGCGCTACGCTGCGGCGCCGCCCCCGTCGCCGCAGATCGAGGCGAGCCTCGCGGACGGTGGACTCCTGTTGCGCGAACTGCTCGAAGCGCAGCCGGAGCGACGCACATGAAGGAGCGATTGACGACCCTGTTGCTCGCGCTCGGTGCGTTCGCACTGTTTTACGCGATGTTCCTGGGCAGCGCCGGCGGCCCCTCGCTGCCGGCAGTCGCCCGCCCGACCTCGATCGAGCGAGAGGGCAACGGCCAGTACGCCGCGGCCGAGTGGCTGCGGCGCGCCGGCTACGACGTGCAGTCGTTCCGTGACAGCTATGCCAGCCTTGCGACAGGAGGCGCGAAGTCTGCAGCACCAGGCGACCTTCTGATCGTGACCTTGCCCGTGACGAGCGGCATCGAGACAGCGGAACTGCCGGCGCTCGATCGCTGGCTGCGGGCTGGCAACACGCTGCTGGTACTCGCGCCACTCGCCGATGCGCCGGACTGGGCCGCGGGAGATCTGCCGCAGTTCGACCTGACCTCCCTGAGCGGTCTCGAGTTCGACGAGCCGCCCCGGCCCAAGCGCACGAAGAAATCCGAGGCCGCCGCCGCCGATGAACCGGCGACGCCGCCGCCATTTCGCAGCGTCGTGCAGCGAGCCGTGCCGCGCGCACCGCACGCGCTGTTCGCTGGTGTGACGTCGGTCCGCGGCGTCTCCGACCAGCCGCGCAACACCTGGCGACTGCGCGTGCCATACGACGGCTTCGCCCTCGAGCTGGCGCGCGATCAGAACTCGAATGCCGGCATGCTGTGGCTGCGGACGCTGGGGCAGGGCCGCATCATCGTCTGTGGCTATGCCTCGCTGCTGAGCAACCGCATGCTCGGCGAGGCCGGCAATGCCCGCTTGCTGTCCAACACAGTCGGTGCCTTCGTGCGGCCCGGCGGCCGGGTGTTGTTCGATGACGGACGTCATGGCTTGCGGCCTGACTATGATCCACAGCAGTTCTATGGCGATCCCCGATTGCACTGGACTCTCGCGATCGTATTCGCGAGCTGGCTTGCCTGGGTGCTCGGTGGCACGCGGCTGCGTACACCGGACGCGGGACTGCGCAGTCCGTCGTCGACGGATCTGGTGCGCGCGACCGGCGGGTTCTTTGCGCGGGTGGTCGCGCCGCACGCCGCGGGCCGGCGGCTGTTCGAGCTGTTCTTCGAGCGACTGCGCGTCGCGCGCCAGGCACCGCGCGGCGCCGCTGCGCCCTGGGAATGGCTCGAGACGCATCCGCGCATCGCCGCGCCCGACATCGAGCGCCTGAAGACCTGGTATGCCGCTGCCCACGGCGGTCGCCGACTGCCACTGCGCGACCTGCACAATCTCATCCTGCGAATCGATGGACAGATCTCATGACACAGTCATTGCAGCAACTCGAAACCCATCTGCAACGCGAACTCGGACGCATCGTGCTCGGTGCCGGGAGATCGGTGCGTGCCTTGACCATCGCGCTGGTCGCGCGGGGTCACGTGCTGGTGCAGGGCGCGCCCGGTCTCGGCAAGACGCTGCTGGCCAAATCGCTCGCGCGTCAGCTTGGCGGCGAATTCAAGCGGATCCAGGGCACGGCGGACCTGATGCCGGCCGACATCCTCGGCGTGCACGTGTACGACGCATCGACGCGTCAGTTCGTGTTCCGTCCGGGGCCCGTGTTCGCGGATGTGCTGCTCGCGGATGAAGTCAACCGCACTGGTCCGAAGACGCAGTCCGCGCTGCTCGAGGCGATGGAGGAGCGGCAAGTCACGCTCGAACGCGAAGTGTTCCGTCTGCCCGACAACTTCCTCGTCATCGCGACGCAGAACCCGCGCGAGTTCGAAGGCACCTATCCGCTGCCGGAATCGCAGCTCGATCGCTTCATGCTGCGCATCGACATCGGGCATCCGGAGCGGGACGTGGAGGCCGAGATCCTGCGCCGCTATGGTGATCGGCTGGACGGTGCGGCCGTGCCCCCGGTCGATCTTCTGCCGCTGCCGGATGGACTGATCGCCGCTGCACGCGCGGAAGCGTCCGCGCTGCATGTCTCCGACGCGCTGCAGGGATATGTTCTCGATCTCGCCCGCGCGACGCGCACCGACGCGCGCGTCGCGCTCGGCCTCTCGACCCGCGGCACCCTCGCGCTGCTGCGCGCGGGGCGGGTCGCAGCAGGTTTGCGCGGCAGCGATTACGTCAGCCCCGATGACATCAAGGACGTGGCGCCCTGGGTCATTCCGCATCGTTTGATGCTCGCGGCGGAGGCCGCGCTCGAGGGTATCGGCGACGTCGAAGTCGTCGCGTCCCTGCTCGCGTCAACGCCTGTGCCGGTCTGAGGCGGTCCGGTCCACGCCATGCATTTCGCGGAACGCGGCTATCTGCTGATCGGCCTGACCGCACTGCTCGCAATCGCGGGGCTGTGGTCTGGCGACGCTGTGCTGGCACGGCTGTGGTTGCTGCCAGCGTTCCTGCTGCTGTCGGGCCTCACCTGGGAGAGCCTGGCCGTTGGCCGGCTGGCCCTCGTCACGCGGCTGCTCGCGCCGGCGCGGCTGTATCTCGGGCGTGAAGCGGCTGCGACGCTGCAATTCGTCAATCCAGCGCCGCGCGACACTGAACTCGAGTACGCGCCCGCCACGCCCCCGGGCTTCGCGCCGCTCGGCGCGCCGCGTCGCGTCGTGCTGCCGGCGAGCGCGGTCGCCGAAGTTCCGCTGCAGATCACCGCGGAGCGGCTCGGCCGGCGGCGCTGGCCGGTGCTGCCGGCCCGCGTGCTCGGCCGGTTCGCCCTCGCGTGGTGGTCGCGTGAGCTCGCGCCGCAGTACGAGCCGGAAGTCGCGCCCGATACGCTGCAGCGCTCGCAGCTGCGCGTGCGCGGTTCGAGTGAGGGCCTGCGTTCGCGGCGTGTGGCCGGCGCCGGTTCCGAGCTGTATCAATTGCGCCGCTACGTGGCAGGCGATCCGCTGTCGCGCGTGGACTGGAAGAGCAGCGCGCGCAGCGAACAGCTGATCACGCGCGAGTTCAGCGAGGACCAGCATCTCGACGTGATGATCGCGATCGACGCCGGCCGGCTGGCGCGCGTTCGCGCCGGCTCGCTCGATCGTCTCGGACTGTTCGCGAACATCGCGGCGCGCTTCGCCGAAGCGGCGGTGTTGCGCGACGACCGGATCGGGCTGATCGTCTACGCCGAGCGTACGCTCGCGTTGCTGCCGCCGGCGCGCGGTGCTGCGGCAGTGATCCGCATCCGTGAGCATCTCGCGCGACTCGTGGCGGTCGGCGCGGAGTCCGATCCCCTGGCGGCCGCGGCACAGCTGCGCACGACGCTCAAGCATCGCAGTCTGGTCGTGCTGCTGTCCGATCTCGAAGACGCCTCGCTCGGCGCGCAGCTGTCCCGCGCGGTTCGGCTGCTGTCACCCCCGCATCTGGCGATGGTGGCCGGCGTCCGCAGCGCGGAACTCGCCGAACTCGCGCTGCGGCCCGCGGTGGGCTGGCGCGATCCGTGGATGTCGCTGGCGGCACTCGAACAGGAATCACGCACCGACGCGCAGATCCGCGCGCTGCGTCAGGGCGGCACGCCGGTCGTGGCGACGCGCGAGGCGCAGCTCGAGGATGCCGTGCTGCAGCAATACGTGGCCCTGCGTCGACGCCGCAGGATCTGATCAGCGCGGGCCGGCGAAGATATCAGTCGACCGGTGCCAGACCGCGGCTGCGGCCTGCCACCCAGCCGCGCAGCAGCGCCACCATGAACAGGAAGTAGCCGACGCCGATCACGATCCGCGCGGCGAGCGGCATGTCCGGGTTCGGTGAAACATAGCCTTCGATGAAGCCGCAGCCGAGCAGCAGCAGCACGATCGCGACGAGCAGCGGCAGCGTGCGGCGCGCGGCTGCCGCGAACGCGTCGCGCCGGCGCACGGCGCCCGGGCGGATCAGGCTCTCGCCGACCGCCGCACCGGCAGCACCGGACAGGCAGATGCAGGACAGTTCGACGATGCCATGCGCGACGATGAATTCGAACAGCCTGCCATCGAGACCATTCGCAGCCGTGAAGGCGAACACGCTGCCCAGCATCAGGCCGTTCACGCCGATGATGTACAGCGTGCCGAGCCCGAACAGGAACCCGGCACAGTAGGCGAACAGGCTGACGACGATGTTGTTGGTCAGGATCTGCACCGAGAGTACGGACGAGGGCGTCACGTTCAGCAGGCCGTCGGTCCACAACTGGCCGCGCTCGACCGTCGTGATCATTTCCTGCGACGCGAACAATCGCGCGAGTTCGGGATAGGTGGCGATCAGCCACCAGCCCGCGCCGGCCGACAGCAGGAACAGCGCGGCGACCCACGCGATGTGCGCGCGAAGTTCGTGCACGGTCTGTGGCAGCTGATCGCGCAGCAGTGACCAGAATGCATAGCCCGGATGCACCGCGCCGCGATGCAGTTCGCCATGCGCGCGCGAATACAGCGCTTCGAGGTAGTCGCGCGTGCGGCTCTGCGGAGCAATGCGGCGCGAGGTGGCGAGGTCGCTGGCAAGTGCGCGGTAATCGTCGGCAATCCTGCCCGCCTCGGCGGCTTCGACCCGGCGCGCGGCGCGCAGTGCGTCGAGCCGCGCCTGCGCATCGCGCCAGAAATTCGCGCGTGTCAGCCAGACGCGTCGCAGCGCGGCGTCCCGTCCCGGGCCGGTCGCGTTCATGCCGGAGCCTCGCCCGTCAGGCGTCGCAGCTGTGCGAGCCGTTCGCGGTCCGCTGCGGCATCGTCACCGGCCACCGCCTGTCCACCACTGCGCGCGATCAGGCGGTCTGCGAGTTCGCGACGTGCGAGTGGATCGAGCTGCTGCCATCGCGCGATCAGCTCGATGCCCAGCTCGGACAGCTCCGGATCGAGCGCGCTGCGCGGCGGCAGCGCGGCGAGCGTCGCGCGCTCGTACACGAGCAGTGTGCCGGCCGCCAGATCGCCGATGCGGACGTGCTCCCGTGTCACCAGCGTCGCGATCAGGCCGATGCCGTAGAGCGCTGGGAAACTGTCGATCAGCCGGAACAGGTTGCGTATCAGCAGTGCACCCGGACCCGGCGTGCTGCCGTCGCGCGCCAGCACACGTACGCCCGCGATACGCTTGCCCGGCGTGCGCCCGCGCATCGCGACTTCCAGCACCGGGTGATACAGGAAATAGATCGCGGTGGCGGGCAGCGCGACGGCCAGCAGCCAGCTGCCATCGGGATCCGGTGGAATCGCGAGGCTGACGCCGAGACCACTGCGCCAGCGGAACAGCAGCGCCGCGGCGCCATACCACGCGAGTGCGAGCACCAGCCGGATGTGCCAGTCGATCACGAAAGCATAGGCGCGTCCGCCGGGGCCTACGATGGCATGGCTGACATCGACGCCGGTTGCGCTGTCGATCCGCAGCTCGATGGGCGCGACCGGCGAGCTCGTGGTGTTCACGTTTCTTCGGCGAGCAGTTCTGCCTGATGCTCCTGCAGCAGCGGTTCGATCAGGTCATCGAGTTGACCTTCGATGATGTCGCCGAGCTTGTACAGCGTCAGGTTGATGCGGTGATCCGTGACCCGCCCTTGCGGGAAGTTGTAGGTGCGGATGCGTTCGGAGCGATCGCCGCTGCCGATCTGCAGCTTGCGTTCGCGTGCTTCGGCCGCATCACGCTTCTCCTGCTCGGCGGCGACCAGTCGCGCTTTCAGCAGCGACATCGCGCGCGAGCGGTTCTTGTGCTGCGAGCGTTCGTCCTGGCATTCCACGACGAGTCCGGTCGGGATATGCGTGATGCGGATCGCGGAGTCCGTCTTGTTGACGTGCTGGCCGCCGGCGCCGGATGCGCGGAAGGTATCGATGCGGAGATCCGCCGGATTGAGCTCGACGGTCACGTCGTCATCCGTCTCCGGCAGGATCGCGACCGTGCAGGCGGAGGTGTGGATGCGGCCCTGCGCTTCGGTGGCCGGCACGCGCTGCACGCGATGCGTACCCGATTCGAACTTCAGCCGCGCGAATACGTCCGTGCCGGCGACCCGGCAGATCACTTCCTTGAAGCCGCCGTGTTCGCCGGGACTCTCGCTGATGGTCTCGACCTGCCAGCCGCGCAATTGCGCATAGCGCACGTACATTCGCAGCAGATCACCGGCGAAGATCGCAGCCTCGTCACCACCCGTGCCGGCGCGGACTTCGAGATAGACGTTATGACCATCGCGCGGGTCGCGCGGCACGAGCATGCGGCGCAATCCGGCCTCGGCTGCGTCGAGGCTGTCGGCCAGACGCAGCGCTTCCTCGGTTCCCATTGCGCGCATCTCGGGGTCCGCATCGCTCTCCATCGCGCGCGCGGCGGCGAGGTCCGATTCGAGCTGGCGATAGCCGCCGAAGGCCTCGGACAGCGGCGTCAGGCGGGCGTACTCCATCGAAAGTTCGCGGAACTCCCGCGAACCGCCGTCGATGCCCGGTTCGGCGAGCAGGCGGCCGACTTCCTCGAACCGGTCGACGGATTTTTCGAGGCGCTGGCGGATCGATTCCTTCATGCGCGGGCATTGTCACGGTGCCGCCAGCGGGAAACAAGCGTTCAGGATCAATCCGCAGCAGGCATCGGCTATAGTCGAAACATGAACGTACTTCGTCCGCTTTTGCGTCGCGCTTCGGCGCCGCTGATGGCTGCTCTGGTGGTCGTCACGACACTGGCTGCCGCACCGCTCGCCGCGATCGAGCCGGCGGTCGCCGGCGGCGCACCCCGTGATGCACAGATCCAGGCGGCGGAACTGGCGGTCAGTGCCGGGGATTGTCGGCGCGCGTCGGAGACCTACGCCAAGGCTGCGGCGGGCCAGCGGGACCCGCGCATCGCGCGGCGCGCGGTCGAAGTGGCTGTCGGGTGCTCTCATCTGCCTGCCGCCTGGCAGAGCGCGCAGCGCTGGCTGGCGCTGGATGCCGAGAATGTCGATGCGCTGCGCGCGGCCGGCCTCGTCGCGCTCGAGCTGCATCGCATCGACGACGCGCGGCGCATCTTCACGGATCTGCTGGCCAAACCGGACGTCGAAGCGGATCGCGCCCTCGGCGATCTGTTGCCGCTCGTCACCGCCGGCGATCACGCGCTCGCTGCCTGGATGACCTTCGGCACGGTGGTCGATCGCAACGCCGTCGATGATGCGTCGCGGCTCGCACTTGCGGATCTGGCGATCGAAGCGGACAACTACGCTGCCGCGCGCAGCCTGGTCGAATCGGTCATCGCGCGCGACGCGGAGAACGCCGCGGCGCATCACACGCTCAGTCTGCTGCAGGCGGCCGACGATCAGGCCGAGCTGTCGCTGGCTTCGGCGCGCCGCGCTGCGACGATCGATCCCGCCAGTCAGTCTTTTGCGGTGGCGGAGGCGCTGGCCGCGCTCGATCGCAACGAGGAGGCGCACGTCGAACTGCTGCGCCTGCTCGACGACGAAGCACTGCACGACGAGGCGGAGCGCCGGCTTGCGATGCTCGCGCTGCAGAGCGGAGACTTCGACGAAGCCCGCCAGCGCTTCGGCGCGCGCCTGCAGCGCGGTGTCGCGTCCGCCGAGAGCTTCTTCTATCTCGCGCTGCTGGCCGAGCGTCGCGGCGACAAGGATCTCGCGCTGCAGAGTTACGAGCGTCTGGTCGCAGCGGGCGGTGGACTGCTGCCGCGGATGCGCGCGGCATCGCTGATGATCGAGTCCGGCCGGCGTGCGGATGCGCTGAAACTGCTCGAAGATGTGCCCGTCAGCAGCCGCGACGACATCATCGATCTGCCGATCGCGCGCAGCAATCTGCTGCACGAGGCCGGCTCGGACAATGAAGCGCTGGCTGCGATCGATTCGGCGCTCGCGAAGCATCCTGAACATCCACAGCTGCTGTATCAGCGCGCGATGCTGCTCGAGCGCAGCGGGCGGACGCGCGATGCGGTGAAGGTGTTCGAACGCCTGCTCGCGGCGCGCCCGCGCGACGCCTCCGTGCAGAACGCGCTCGGATACACGCTCGGCGACCGCAAGCTGCAGCTCGCGCGGGCGGACAGCCTGGTGCAGGCCGCGCTCGCCGAGATGCCGGACAACGCCGCCGTACTCGACAGCGTCGCCTGGCTGCGTTTTCGCCGCGGCGATGCGGGCGCGGCACTGCCGATGCTCGAGCGGGCCTACCGACTCTCGCGCGATGCCGAGATCGCTGCGCACTGGGCGGAAGCGCTGTGGGTCACCGGCGACAAGTCTGCCGCCCGCACCGTCTGGGCGCGCGCGCTGGCGCGCGATCCGGATTCGGAACCGCTGCGCGAATCCTTCACGCGACTGACGGGACAGAAGATTGGCGCCGACGCCAAGCCCTGAGGGCCGCGGCGCGCAGCCGCGTGAAGCGCGGCGGCGAGCGGCCCACGCAGGTCCGGCGCTCGCGCTCGGTTTGACCCTGCTGCTCGGCGCCTGCGCCGTGCAGCCGCCGCGACCGGTGGCCGAGCCGCCCGTGCTCGCGGCGGACTGGCCGGCACGCCGCGCGCAGCTGCAAACGCGCGAAGACTTCGAACTGCGCGGTCGCGTGGCCGCCGCAGCGGGCGAGCAGGGATTTTCAGCCGGTCTGCATTGGCGACAGGACGCGACTCGCGGTGTGATCCGTCTCGACGGGCCGCTCGGCGTCGGCGGTCTCGTCATCGAAGTGAATGGTGATGCGCTGCGTCTCTCGACGAGTCGCGGCGAGACGCTCGACGACACCGCCGCGCGTCGCGAGCTCGAGCGCCAGCTCGGCTTCGAACTGCCGCTGACCGCGCTGCGCTACTGGGTGCGTGGCGTGCCGCAGCCCGCCGTGCCGGCCGTCGAAGCGCTCGCCGAGGATGCGCCGCAGCTCGCGACGCTCGACCAATCCGGCTGGCACATTACTTACGGTGAGTACGGCGCGGGCGATCTTGCCGGCTGGCCGCGACGTCTGGTCGTTGAGCGCGAGGGTGCAAGACTGAAACTGTTGATCGAGCGATGGGACGCGCGATGAGCGAACTGCTCTGGTGGCCGGCCCCGGCGAAGTTGAACCTGATGCTGCACATCACGGGGCGACGCGCTGACGGTTATCACGAGCTGCAGACGGTCTTTCAGCTGATCGGCTTCTGCGACGAACTCGCGTTCGAGGTCACCGATTCCGCGGAGATCGTTCGGATCGGCGGGCCAGCGGAGGTCCCGGCAGATCAGGATCTGGTCGTCCGGGCCGCAAGGGCGCTGCAGCGGGCCACCGCCCACCCCAACGGGGCCCGGATTCACCTGCGGAAGCGGATTCCGATGGGCGGCGGACTGGGCGGCGGCAGTTCCGATGCTTCGACGACCCTGGTGGCGCTCAATGCGTTATGGAAAACCGGCCTGAAAATCGACCAACTGGCCGCGATCGGTGTCGAATTGGGCGCAGATGTGCCGATCTTCGTCCATGGTCATTCTGCCTGGGCGGAAGGCGTCGGTGATCGACTGACGCCGATGGCGCTGCCGGCGCGCTGGTTCGTGGTGATCCATCCCGGCGTCAGCGTGGCCACCCGGGAAGTGTTCCAGGCCCCTGAATTGACACGAAATTCCCCCCTGATCACAATACGCGACTTTGCCGCGACCGGCGGTCGGAACGACTGCGAGCCCGTGGTACGTGCGCGGGTGCCGGCGGTGGCGGACGCGCTCGACTGGCTGACGAAGTTCCAACCGGCGCGCATGACGGGCACGGGTTCCTGTATTTTCGCCGCGTTCGACTCCGCGATGGATGCGGAGCGCGTGGCGGCGCGCGTGCCGGATGTCTGGCGCAGCTGGGTCGCGCAGGGTCTCGATCGCTCGCCCGTGCAGGCGACACTCGAAAGGTTGATGAATCGCATCGGTTGAAGTTGGGGTGTCGCCAAGTGGTAAGGCAGCGGGTTTTGATCCCGCCATTCGGAGGTTCGAATCCTTCCACCCCAGCCACTCACCCCGCTGCAGTTGAATGATTTGAAGGTCGATCAGGACAAGAGGAATTCGTAACGTGGCCGACAGTCAGGCTTTCGCGCTGTTCTCGGGGAATGCCAATCCGGCGCTGGCGCAGGACATCGCGCGGCACCTGATGGTCCCGCTCGGCCGCGCCTTCGTCGGCAAGTTCAGCGACGGTGAGTCGAACATCGAGCTGATCGAGAACGTGCGTGGCCGCGATGTGTTCATCGTGCAGCCGACCTGCCCGCCGGTGAACGACAACCTGATGGAACTGCTGATCATGGCGGACGCCTGTCGTCGTGCCTCGGCGCGTACCATCACCGCCGTCGTGCCGTACTTCGGTTACTCGCGCCAGGATCGCCGGCCGCGTGCGACTCGCTCTGCGATCTCGGCCAAGCTGGTCGCGAACATGCTGGTCGGTGCTGGCGTGCACCGCGTGCTCACGATCGACCTGCACGCAAACCAGATCGAAGGCTTTTTCGACATTCCCGTGGACAACGTCTACGCGTCGCCCGTGCTGCTCGGCGATGCCTGGCGCCAGCGCTACGAGAACATGATCGTCGTCTCGCCGGACGTCGGCGGCGTGGTGCGCGCCCGCGCGCTCGCCAAGCGCCTGGACGACGCGGATCTTGCGATCATCGACAAGCGCCGTCCGCGCCCGAATGAATCGAAGGTGATGAACATCATCGGTGAGGTCAAGGGCCGCACCTGCGTGCTGATCGACGACATGGTCGACACCGCCGGCACGCTGTGCCTCGCCGCGCAGGCGCTGAAGGACGAGGGCGCGATCAAGGTCGTCGCCTACATCACGCACCCGCTATTGTCTGGCAAGGCGGTCGAGCGCATCAGCGTCTCGGCGCTCGACGAGCTCGTCGTGACGGACACGATTCCGCTGTCGCCGGAGGCGAAGGCCTGCGGTCGGATCCGCCAGCTGACGGTCGCCGGACTGCTCGGCGAGACCATCCGCCGCATCCGCGACGAAGAGTCGGTCAGTTCGCTGTACGTGGATTGAGGCGAGCAGCACGCGAGTTTTTGTACGGTTTTCTTGAGTGAGCTGTAGGCATCCGCCGAAGGCTTCACGACCGCCGGGTCGAACGGCGGAAGTAGCAACGAAGGAGTGATGACATGAAGATTGGATTCGAATTGACTGCGGAATTCCGCGACGATCAGGGCAAGGGTTCGAGCCGCCGCCTGCGTCGAACGGGCCGCGTGCCGGCGATTCTCTATGGTGGCAAGCGCGACCCGCGCGGGCTTTCGCTGGCGCACGAGAAGCTGATGACCCTGGTCGAAGACGAGAAGTTCTACTCCTCGATCATCAACCTGAAGGTCGGTGACGCCACGCAGGCTGCCATCGTCAAGGATCTGCAGATGCACCCGGCCGAGCCGCGCATCCTGCACCTCGACCTGCAGCGCGTGCTGGAGAACGAGAAGATCCGCCTGCACCTGCCGATTCACTTCAAGGGCGCCACCACGGCCCCGGGCGTGAAGACCCAGGGCGGTTCGGTGTCGCATCGCATCGCCGACGTCGAAGTGCAGTGTCTGCCGAAGGATCTCCCGGAGTTCCTCGAGATCGACATGTCGGACATGAAGATGAACGAGACGAAGTACCTGAGCGACATTCCGCTGCCGGCGGGTGTGGCGATCACGGCCCTGATCCAGGGCAAGGACCAGGTCGTCGTCTCGATCCACGCGCCGCGTGCCGAGGAACCGGAGCCGACTGCGGCCGCCGCGACCGAAGGCGCCGTGGCTGCTGCTCCGGCAGCGGGCGCGACAGCCGACGCCGCGAAGAAGGACGAGCCTGCGAAGAAGGACGCCAAGAAGTAATGGATCGCGGGCCGCGCGGCGTGTGTCGCGCGGTCCGCCTTTCTCCGTCGGTTCGGTTCGACGGCGCTTCGCGGTAGCTGCGGTCATGGCAGTTGGATTCGACCGTCGGTCGGTGCCGACTCCCTCGGTGCCGGAAGGTGAGGTCAACGGTGTCGAGCATTGGTTCGGGGCGGCGACGTCTCGACTGGATCCATCAGCCATGGCTCTGGTTTGCAGCGGCCTTGGCGCTGGCAGTCTTCGGCTTCTGGCCGAGTTTTTTCGCTGCCCTCGACTCCGCGCGTTCGCACATCCTGGTGCATGGCATCTCCGCGACGCTCTGGATGACGCTTCCGATCCTGCAGGGTTTGCTTGTGCTGAAGCGCAATCGAGCGCTGCACCGAAAACTGGGCTACGCATCGCTGGCGCTCGCGGCCATCGTCGTCTTCAGCGGCCTGCGCGTCATCCAGACGATGGTTCTGGGCGATGGTGGCGGCGGCGCGCCCACGCTCGTCGTGTACAAGTTCGTGCTGCTCGACCTGACGGGTATCGTCCTGTTCGTCATCTTCCTGGCGATGGCGATCCGATCGGCGCAGCGCAAGGACTTCGGGATGCATCTGCGGCTGATGGCTTGCACGGCGCTCATCCCGCTCGAAGCCGCCAACGAACGGACGGCGATCCTGCTGCTGCCGGAGATCGTGCCGAACTTCAGTGTGGCGCTCTATGCGGCGCTGCTCAGCATGGAGGCGCTTTGCCTGGCACTGATCGTGGCGGAATGGCGCTTCGACCGGATTCGCTGGCCCTTCGCTTTCATGCTCGGCTACTACGGGCTGATGCACGTGATTGCGACGCCGGTGGCGCTCGACCCGCAGTTCCAGGCGTTCTCACACTGGTATGCGCAACTGGGTCCCTGGTGACGAATGATGTTGACGGCTGATGGCTTCCAGTGACCTGAAACTCATCGTCGGCCTCGGCAATCCGGGCGCGGAGTACGCCCGCACCCGGCACAATGCTGGCTTCTGGCTGGTCGATGAGCTCGCGCGCCGCCATGGCGGCAACTTCCGCAACGAGAGCCGGCACCAGGGCGAGATCGCCCGCGTCCGGATTGCGGGCCGCGAGATCTGGCTGCTGAAGCCCACCACATTCATGAATCGCAGCGGCGGTGCCGTGCAGTCGCTGTCGGGTTTCTACAAGATTGCGCCCGGCGAGATGCTCGTCGCGCATGATGAAATCGATCTGCCCGTTGCGGCGCTGCGTCTGAAGGAAGGCGGTGGCCACGGTGGGCACAACGGCCTGCGTGACATCATCGCCACGCTCGGCGATGCGTTCTGGCGCCTGCGGATCGGCGTCGGACATCCGGGCTCGAAGCCCGAGGTCGTCGACTACGTGCTGCGTCGCGCGCCGGCCGAAGAAGACGCTTTGCTGCAGCAGGCGGTCGTCGCCGGGGCGGACATCATCCCCGTCGTGATCGAGCAGGGCGCGCAGAAAGCGATGAACAGATTGCATACCAAATAGCGGATTAGAATAGGATCATCATGGGCATCAAGTGCGGCATCGTCGGCCTTCCGAACGTCGGCAAGTCGACTCTCTTCAACGCACTCACGCGTGCGCAGATCGCGGCCGAGAACTATCCGTTCTGCACGATCGACCCGAACGTCGGCATCGTGCCGGTGCCGGATCCGCGGCTCGATGCACTGTCCGAGATCGTGAAGCCCGAGCGCGTCGTGCCGGCGATGATCGAATTCGTCGACATCGCGGGTCTGGTCGAAGGCGCCTCCGAAGGCAAGGGCAAGGGCAACGCGTTCCTCTCGCACATCCGCGAGGTCGACGCGATCGCGCACGTCGTGCGCTGTTTCGAGAACGACGACATCATCCATGTCGCCGGGCGTATCGATCCGCTCGCGGACATCGACATCATCAACACCGAACTCGTGCTCGCCGACCTGAACATCGTCGAGAAGGCCGCAGATCGCCAGACCAAGGCGGCCAAGGGTGGCGACAAGGATGCGATCCGCAAGCGCGACATCTTCGAGCGGGTGCGCGTGCATCTGGATGGCGGCAAACCCGTACATTCGATGACGCTGACCACCGAAGAAAAGAAGGACATCCGTGAACTGCACCTGCTGACCGACAAGCCGGTGATGTACGTTGCGAACGTGCTCGAGAGCGGCTTCGAGAACAACGCGTTCCTGGACGCGCTGAAGAAGCGCGCTGCGGGCGAGGGCGCGACGGTCGTGCCCGTCTGTGCGGCCATCGAAGCGGAAATCTCGCAGCTCGAGGACGCAGACCGCGCCGAATTCCTGCGCGATCTCGGGCTCGAAGAGCCGGGCCTCAATCGCGTGATCCGCGCCGGCTACCAGTTGCTGGGACTGCAGACCTACTTCACGGCCGGCGTGAAGGAAGTGCGCGCGTGGACCATCCACCGCGGCGACACCGCGCCGCAGGCGGCGGGCGTGATCCACACGGATTTCGAGCATGGCTTCATCCGCGCCGAAGTGATCGGCTTCGACGACTTCATCACCTACAAGGGTGAGCAGGGCGCGAAGGCTGCCGGCAAGATGCAGCGCGAAGGCAAGGAATACATCGTGCGAGAGGGCGACGTCATGCATTTCCTTTTCAACGTATGAACACAACCGCGGCCGTGCGTCGTTCACCCTGGATGGACGACGATCTCGAGATCTTCCGCGATGCGGTCTCGCGCTTCGTCGAGAGCGAGATGGTGCCGCACGACGCGCGCTGGCGCGAACAGCACCATGTGGATCGCGAGGTCTGGCTCTCGGCCGGCCGCAACGGCTTCCTGTGCACGGACATCCCCGAGGCCTATGGCGGCATGGGTGGCGATTTCCGTCATGAAACGATCATGTACGAAGAGCAGTGCCGGCGCGGACTCTCGGGTTTCGGCCAGGGCGTGCACAGCATCTGCGCGCACTATCTGCTGAACCATGGCACCGAGGAGCAGAAGCTGCGATTTCTGCCGAAGCTCGCGCGCGGCGAACTGATCGGCGCGATCGGCATTACGGAGCCGGCAGCCGGTTCGGACATGCGCGGCCTGCGCACGCGCGCCGTGCTCGATGGCGACGATTACGTCGTCAATGGCTCGAAGATCTTCATCACCAATGGGGGCGGGGCCGGGCTCGTCGCACTGGTCGTCAAGACGGACACGGCGCGCGACTCCAAGGCATTGTCCATCCTGATGGTCGAGACGGCGGACCTGCCGGGCTATCGCGTTGGCCGCGTGCTCGACAAGATGGGCATGCAGGCGCAGGACACCGCGGAGCTGTTCTTCGAGAACGTACGCGTGCCGAAGGCCAACCTGCTGGGAGGCGTCGAAGGGCGCGGCATGTACCAGCTGATGGCGGACCTGCCTTACGAACGACTGCTGATCGCGATCTGCGGTGTGGCGGTGATGGAAGGCGCGCTGGCCGAGACGCTGCGCTATGTGCGCGAGCGCAAGGCCTTCGGCCAGGCGATTGCCGACTTCCAGAACACACGCTTCAAGCTCGCGGAAGTGGCGACGACGACGCGCATCGCGCGCTCGTTCATCGACGACTGCATCGGCCAGCAGCTGCGCGGCGAACTCGATACGGCGACGGCTTCGATGGCGAAGTGGTGGGCGACGGACATGCAGCAGAAGGTCCTCGACGAATGCCTCCAGCTGTTCGGCGGCTACGGCTACATGAACGAATACCTGATCTGCCGGATGTTCACGGACTCGCGCGTGCAGCGCATCTACGGCGGCACGAACGAGATCATGAAAGAGTTGATCGCGCGGTCCCTGTAGCGCCACACTGGCGCATGGCCGAGTCGATCGCGTCGCATGCCGTTCTCCGCGTCTCCCACGGCCGGGCCCGTGAGGTCGCGGACCAGCTCGCGGCCGAAGCGCCGCTCGAGATCCGGCTCGTCACGCCCGACGGCGAGCGCACGCTGACGGTCACGATGCGTACGCCCGGGGCCGATGCCGACCTCGCGCTCGGCTTCCTGCTGGCGGAGCGCGTCATCGATTCGCACGCCGGGCTGCAGTCGCTCGCGGTCTGCACCCACAATCCGAACGTGATCCGCGTGGCCTTCGCGCCGGGTATCGAGCCGCGCCTCGACGGGCTCGCGCGTAGTTTCGCGTCCTCGTCCAGCTGCGGCGCCTGCGGCAAGAGTTCGATCGAGGCGGTACTCGCGACGGTGCCCGCGGAGCCGATTCCGCTCGGGCCAAGGCGCGTGACGGCGGCCGCGTTGCAGGCTATTCCTGCGGCGCTGCGACTTGGCCAGGGCGTGTTCGAGGCCACCGGCGGCCTGCATGCGGTCGCGGCGTTCACGTTTGGCGGCGCTCTATTGCGCGCCTGCGAGGACATCGGACGCCACAACGCGTTCGACAAGCTCGTGGGCGCCAGCGCACGTGGCGCGGATGCGCCGCTGGCGGATTGCATCGTCGCGCTCAGTGGTCGCGCCGGGTTCGAGCTCGTGCAGAAGGCCGCCGTGGCGCGCGTACCCGTGCTGGTGGCGCTCGGCGCGCCTTCCAGCCTCGCGGTGGAGCTCGCCGATCGCACCGGCATCACGCTGGTCGGCTTCCTGCGCGCGGACAGCTTCAACGTCTACAGCCACGCCGCGCGACTCACGTCGTCCATCACGCTGGGCGCTGTGTCTTGAGCACGCAGGACTTCGAGCCCTACGACGCGCCCGCGGGTGGCTGGGATGCGCTGGCCGCCGCCGGTCGCATCGTGCGTGAGCAGGGTGCGCCGACCACCAGCGCGCGCGCGCTGCTGAAGGCCAACCAGCCCGATGGCTTCGACTGCCCGGGCTGCGCCTGGCCCGATCCGAAACACACCTCGTCTTTCGAATTCTGCGAGAACGGCGCGAAGGCCGTCGCCTGGGAGACGACGTCACGCGTCGTCACCGCGGAGTTCTTCGCACAGCACACGCTCGCGCAGCTGCGCGGGCAGTCGGATCACTGGCTCGAGTCGCAGGGGCGACTGACCTGCCCGCTGCGGTACGACGCCGCCACCGATCGCTACCAGCCGGTCTCCTGGAACGCGGCGTTCGAGCAGATCGGCGCGGCGCTGCGCGCGCTGCCGACACCGCACGCCGCAGCGTTCTACACGTCCGGTCGCACCAGCAACGAGGCGGCCTTCCTGTACCAGCTGTTCGTGCGCGAGTTCGGCACCAACAATCTGCCCGACTGCTCGAATCTCTGCCATGAAGCGACCAGCGTCGGCCTGCCGGAGTCGATCGGCGTCGGCAAAGGCACGGTGCAGCTCGCGGATTTCGAGCAGACGGACCTGATCCTGAGCTTCGGTCACAACCCCGGCACGAATCATCCGCGCATGCTGGCGACGCTGCGCGCGGCGGCGAAGCGCGGCGTACCGCTGCTGGTATTCAATCCGCTGCGGGAGCGCGGGCTCGAGCGCTTCCGCTCGCCGCAGGATCCGGCCGAAATGCTGACGGGTGCGAGCACCGAACTCGCCACGCATTACTTCCAGCCCCGCATCGGCAGCGATACGCAGGTGCTGCAGGGCCTGATGAAGCGGCTGCTGGAGCTCGATGCGGTGCGCTCCGACGGTGCAAAGCCTGTCATCGACCATGCTTTCCTCGCGGAGCACGCGCGCGGCTTCGAGGCGCTGAAGCAGCAGATCGACGCGCTGCAATGGGACGATCTGCTCGAGGCGACCGGCCTCACGCGCGAGCAGTTCGATACCGCAGCCGCGCTGTACGCCGCCGCGAAATCCGCGATCGTCGCCTACGGCATGGGCATCACGCAGCACGCGCATGGCACGCAGAACGTGCAGCAGATCGCCAATCTGCTGCTGCTCCGCGGCAATATCGGCCGTCCAGGCGCCGGCATCTGCCCCGTCCGCGGCCACAGCAATGTGCAGGGCGACCGCACCGTCGGCATCAACGAGCGGCCGCCGCAGGCCTTTCTCGATCGGCTCGAATCGGTGTTCGGCTTCGCGCCGCCGCGTGAGCCGGGCGTCAGCGTCGTCGAATGTATCGAACAGATCCGCGATGGACGGATCCGGGTGTTGATTGCACTCGGTGGCAACGTGGCGGTCGCCGCGCCCGATCCCGAAACCACCCATGCCGCGATGCAGAAACTCGATCTGATCGTCGGCATCCACACCAAGCTCAATCGCAGTCATGTGCTGCATGGTGGGGAGGCGCTGATCCTGCCGGCGCTGGCGCGCTCCGATCTCGACGTCCAGGGCGGCGCGATGCAGAGCGTGACCGTGGAGGACTCGATGTCCATGGTCCATGCATCGCGCGGCTTCAATCCGCCGCCGAGTGCCGAGGTGCGCTCAGAACCCGCGATCGTGGCCGGCATCGCGGCGGTCACGCTGCCGGCCAGCCGGATCCGCTGGCTCGAGTTCGCGCACGATTACGACCGGATCCGCGAACTGATCGAAGCGACCGTGCCGGGCTTCGAGCGCTACAAAGAACGCATCCGGGAGCCGGGCGGATTCCATCTGCCCAATGCGGCGGCGAGGCGCCAGTGGAAAACGCCATCCGGGCGTGCGGAGCTGCGTGTCGCCACGAATGGTGCGATGCCGTCGCAGGCCGAGCGGCCACTGCGACTGACGACCATCCGCTCACACGATCAGTACAACACCACGGTCTACGGCCTGAACGATCGCTATCGCGGTGTGCGCGGAAGGCGCGACGTGGTGTTCATGAACGCCGACGACATGGCCGCGCGCGGGTTGCGCACCGGCGATGCGATCCGCCTCATCGCTGCGGCCCGCCGTGCCGAGGGCTTCGTGGCCGTCGAGTATCCGGTCTCGCGCGGCTCCTGCGCGGCGTATTTCCCCGAGGCGAGCGTACTGATCGCGCTCGAGGATTTCGATCCGCAGAGCCGGACGCCGGCCTACAAGTCCGTGCCCGTCGAGGTCGAACGCGTGTCCTCGACGCTCGCTCAGTAGGCTTCTGGCTGCCAAGTCGCGCTGCGCGGCGCGAGGTCCGGCGGCAGGAACGGCCGCAGCGGCGGCGAGCGCGAGATCTCGAACTCGTGCGCCGTCCAGTTGTTGAGCAGTGCTGCGCCGAGCGTGCGGATCAGCGCCAGATTGCCGCTGCGCGTGCCGTAGGGGCCGTGCGCAATGCCCGGCGGCCGCCAGAAATAGGCGCCTTCATGCATCGTGCCGACGTTGCTGAGGTAGTCGCCCGAGATCAGGAACATTTCCTCGACGCAGTCGTGGACTTCCTGCGGGCCGCGCCATTGCGGCGGGTGCAGGTGCGGTGGACAGTAGACCAGCATGGTCGTATCGGCCGCGCCGATCTTGCCGCGCAGCATTTTCCATCGCAGGCCCGAGGAGGCATACACCGGGTCCATGCCGGCGCATTCCCAGGGCATCTCGAAGGCATCGAGCAGCGGCTCTGCGCCGCTCAGATCGTAGCGGTCCGCTGGGAGTTCGCCGGTGCGCCAGCGCGGCTCGTGATCGAAGAACGTCAGGACGACCGCGCCCGTGACGGTCTCAGCGCCATGACGCCGATAGCCTGCCGGCAGGCGCGTGTAACAGTGCTGCGCATGCAGCTGTCCGTCGCGGCGCAGTTCACCGTCGAGGACCAGCGATTCCTCGGCGGCCTCGATGTAGCCGACATCGTGCCGGCTCCATCCGGCGGGATAGCGGATCAGCGCAGGCAGCGCTCCGTTGCCGGCATCGCGGCTGAGGATCTTGCAGTCGGTCCCCGCGAGCAGGGGCCACGGACTCGGCTGCCAGTCGAGGCGCTGGGCCTGAATGAATTCCAGATGGGCGCGTGTCATATGATGAAGGCTGGCACGGCGTACGGACGCCGCCCATACGCAGGAACCGCAGGAAGCAGAATGGACTCGGCGATGATCTACAGCTTGACGAAGTGGGCGCACGTGCTCGTGATGGGATACTGGCTCGGCAGCGAGCTGGTCATCAACGCGCTGACGCACTACATCACCCGCACGACCACGCTGTCCGGCGCCGAGCGCATGCGGCTCTGGGACTTCCTGATGGATGTCGACCAGCACGTCCGCAACGCGATGATCATGTCGATACCGCTCGGTTTCACGCTGGCGGCCTTCCTCGGGCTCTCGCCGATCACGGGCGGTTGGCTGGCCGCGTTGTGGGTCGCATCGGCGTTGTGGTTCTGGCTCATGTGGATGACGCACTGGCGACGCAAGGCGCCCGAGGGCCGGACGCTGGCCGCGTGGGACTGGTACGTCCGCTACGCACTGATCGCGATATTCGGCGGCGTCGGGATCTGGTCGCTGGTCAGCGGCGGCCCGTTTCCGGCCGCGTGGCTCGCGCTGAAGATGCTGCTGGTTGCGGGGGCGATCGCCTGCGGCATCGCCGTGCGCTACTACATCCGTCTCGCCTACCAGTCTGCGCTGCCCGCCATCGCGCAGGATCGGGCGACGCCGGCGGACAACGAGGAGTTCCGCGTATTGATGTTCAAGGCAACCTGGGCACTCGTCGTGCTCTGGGTGCTGCTGTTCACGATCGGCGGACTCGGCGCACTGAAGCCATTCTAGTCCGCCGGTGGCCGCTGTCTCAGAGGACCGCGCAAGCCTCGTTGAACGTGAGCCGCGGCAACCGCGCATGCAGCCGGCTGCGATCGCCGTAGCCGAGATTGATCAGGAAGTTCGCGCGATAGCGGCCGTCCGGGAAGAACTCCGCGTCCACTTTCGGCGCATCGAATCCGGACATCGGGCCGCAGTCGAGCCCGAGCGCCCGCGCAGCGAGCATCAGGTACGCACCTTGCAGCGACGAATTGCGGCGCGCGGTCTCTGCGATCAGCGCAGGCTGACCGTCGAACCAGGCGCGCGCATTGCCATGCGGGAATTTCGTCGCGAGCGTCTCGTGGAACTGCAGATCTTCAGCGACGACGACCGTGACGGGTGCCGCCATGGTCTTGGCGAGATTGCCGCTCGACAGTGCCGGCTTCAGTCGCTCGCGCGAGGCGGGCGACACGAGAAACAGGAAATGCCCCGGTTGCGCGTTGGTGGCCGTCGGACCCCACTTCAGCAGTTCGTGGATGGCCTGCAGCGTCGCAGGCAGGACGGGCTTCGGCAGGAAGTAGCTGAAGGTGCGTGCCTCGCGGAACAGCTGATCGAACGAGACGGAATCGACCGGGGACGAATCAACCATGGGAACCTCTGGAGCCTGAAAGGAAATCCGCGAACTGCGCAGGATCGACATTGCCGCCCGACAGCGGCAGGGCGGTGACGCGCCCGATGGTATTGATGCGCCGCTGCAGCACGGCGGCCAGCGCGACGGCACCGCCGGGTTCGACGACCAGCTTCAGCACGTTGAACGCAAAGCGCATCGCCTCGCGCACCTCGTCGTCCGTGACGACGAGCCCGCCGGCGAGCAGCGCGCGGTTGATCGGGAAGGTGATTTCGCCGGGCGTCGGGGCCTGCAGCGCGTCGCAGATCGAGCGGCCGCCCGCGGCATTGTGTTCGGGGCGGCCGCTGGCGAGTGAGCGGGCATGGTCATCGAAACCGGCGGGCTCGACGGCGAAGACCTGCGTCGCCGAACGATGTCCCTTCAGTGCCAGCGCCGAGCCGCTGACGAGGCCGCCGCCGCTGCAGCAGAACAGCGCCTGGTCGATCGCGAGGCCGCGCGCCTCGGCCTGCTGCGCCATTTCGAGTCCGACGGTGCCCTGGCCTGCGATGATGTCGGGATCGTCGTAGGCCGGCACCACCACGCAGCCGCGCTCGGCCGCAATGCGTCGGCCGATCTCCTCACGCACGTGCGTGTAGCGGTCATAGAGCACGACCTCGCCACCGAGGCGCTTCGTGTTCTCGATCTTGATCGCCGGGGCATCGGCGGGCATCACGATGGTGGTGGCGACGCCGAGCAGACGCCCTGCGCAGGCCACGCCCTGGGCATGATTGCCAGAGGACCAGGCGACCACGCCCGCGCGGCGCTGCGCGGGATCGAGCTGCACCAGGCGGTGGTAGGCGCCGCGAAACTTGAATGAGCCCGTCTGCTGCAGCGTTTCGAGCTTCAGCAGCACGCGCCCGCCGGCGATCTCGTTCAGCTGGGCGTTGTCGATCAACGGCGTGCGCACCGCATGGCCCTGCAGCCGCGCTGCAGCAGCCGTGACGTCGGCCGCGCTCACGGGAAGTGGCGCGCTGGCGTTCATGCGGTCCTCAGCATTCCGGCACGTTCACGGCGAGGCCACCCTGCGAGGTTTCCTTGTAGCTCGTCGACATGTCCTGGCCCGTCTGGCGCATCGTCGAGATCACCTGGTCGAGCGAGACTTTGTGATCACCATCGCCGCGCATCGCGAGCCGCGCCGCGTTCACGGCCTTGACTGCCCCCATCGCGTTGCGTTCGATGCAGGGAATCTGCACGAGGCCGGCGATCGGATCGCAGGTCAGGCCGAGGTTGTGCTCCATGCCGATCTCGGCGGCATTCTCGATCTGTTCGTTCGTGCCGTTCAATGCCGACACGAGGCCGCCCGCCGCCATCGAACACGCGACGCCGACCTCACCCTGGCAGCCCATCTCGGCGCCCGAGATCGAGGCATTGGTCTTGTACAGCATGCCAATCGCACCGGCGACCAGCAGGAAGCGCAATACGCCTTCGTCAGTGGCACCCGGTTCGAAGCGACGATAGTGCATCAGCACGGCCGGCACGATGCCCGCCGCGCCATTCGTCGGCGCCGTCACGACGCGACCGCCCGCAGCATTCTCCTCATTCACGGCCAGCGCGAAGGCATTCAGCCAGTCGAGCGCGCGCATCGGATCGTCGGTGCTGGATTCGCTCAGTTGCCGGAACAGTTTCGGGGCACGCCGCCTCACTTTCAGCACGCCCGGCAGCAGCCCCTGCGCGCGCGAGCCGCGCTCGATGCATTGTTCCATCGTGCGCCAGATCGCGAGCAGCGCCGCGCGCGTGTCGGGCTCGCCGCGCCAGGCGCTTTCGTTGCGCAGCACGAGTTCGTGCAGATCGAGACCCTGCTCGCGGCAGCGTGCCAGCAGTTCGTCGCCGGTCGCGAACGGCAGCGGCACGGTGATCGCACGCGCATCTTTCGGCGGAAGGCCGAGCTCGGCCGCCCGTACGATGAAGCCGCCGCCCGTCGAGAAGAACTCCTCACGATGGAGGATGGCGCCCGAGGCATCGAGCGCGGTGAAGCGCAGGCCGTTCGGATGTCCCGGAAGTGTCTGGTCGCGATGCAGCAGCAGATCCATCGGTTCATCGAACGCGATCTCATGCCGGCCGAGCAGACGCAGCCGGCGGGCGCCGCGGATGCGCGCCAGCGTGGGTTCGATCGCTTCCGGATCCATGCTGTCCGGCGCAAAGCCCTCGAGCCCGAGCAGCACCGCCCGGTCCGTGCAGTGCCCCAGGCCGGTCAGCGCCAGCGATCCGTAGAGTTGCGCCGCGATGCCCTGCACCTGCGTCAGCAGACCACGCTCATTCAGATCCAGGACGAAGCGGCGCGCGGCATGCATCGGCCCCATCGTATGGGAGCTCGAGGGGCCGAGTCCGATCTTGAAGATGTCGAGGACCGAGAGGTTCACGCGCTCATTGTAGGCGCGTTGCCCCTCAGCGGTAGCGCCGCACGCGGATGTCCGCCTGCTCCTTGTGGCCGGCGAAGCCTTCGATCGCGCACAGCCGCGAGCAGTACTCGCCGACCATCAGCGAGGCTTCCTTGGTGACCTTCTGGTACGTGCAGGTCTTGATGAATTTGCCGACCCAGAGGCCGCCCGTGTAGCGCGCGGCCTTCATCGTCGGCAGCGTGTGGTTCGTGCCGATGACCTTGTCGCCATAGGACACGTTCGTTTCCGGGCCCAGGAACAGTGCGCCGAAGTTGCGCATGTTGTTCAGGAAATAGTCCGGGTCCCGCGTCATCACCTGCACGTGCTCGGAAGCGATCTCGTCCGCCTTCTGCACCATCTCCTCATAGGTATCGCAGACGATGACCTGGCCGAAATCGCGCCACGCCTTGCCGGCGGTTTCGCCGGTCGGCAGGACCTTCAGCTGTCGTTCCACTTCACGCATCGTCTCCTGCGCGAGCTTCTCGGAGTTCGTCAGCAGGATGGCCGGCGAGTTGGGACCGTGCTCGGCCTGGCCGAGCAGATCCGCGGCGCAGAGTTCGCCGTCGACGGATTCATCCGCGATCACCAGCGTTTCGGTGGGGCCTGCGAACAGGTCGATGCCGACGCGCCCAAACAGCTGGCGCTTCGCTTCGGCCACGAACGCGTTGCCCGGACCGACCAGCATGTCCACGGGTTTGATGGTTTCGGTGCCGAGCGCCATCGCGCCGATGCCCTGCACGCCACCGAGTGTGTAGATCTCATCGGCGCCGGCCATGTCCATCGCAACGACAATGGCCGGGGCGGGCGCACCCTGCCACGGTGGCGCGGAGGCGATCACGCGCGGCACGCCGGCGACCTTCGCCGTCACCACGCTCATGTGAGCGGACGCGACCAGCGGATACTTGCCACCCGGCACATAGCAGCCGACGGACTGCACTGGAATATTGCGATGGCCGAGGATCACGCCCGGCAGCGTCTCGACTTCGACATCCTGCAGCGCGGCGCGCTGGATCTCGGCGAAGCGGCGCACCTGGGTCTGTGCGAAGCGGATGTCGTCGATGGCCTGCTGCGGCAGTTGCTGGTAGCACTCGGCGATTTCGGCCTTCGTGAGCCGGAAGGAAGCCGGCGACCATTTATCGAACTTCGTGGAGTATTCGCGCGTCGCGACATCGCCGCGCTTGCTGATGTCCGCGAGGATCGCTTCGACGGTGGCGCGGACTTTCGCGTCGTCGCTGGCAGCATCATCGGCCGAACGGCCGTGCTTCAAGAATCGGATCATGGTCATTCCTTGTCAGCGAAAACGAGCGTGGGCGTGCTGTCACGCCCTCGGGCAGGTCACCGCCGCAGAGAACATTGGCGTGCCGCCCGCCGGCAGAGTATACGGTCAGCACCATTGATTCCGCCGAGGCCCGTCCATGACGACCGCATCCCAAACGATCCCGCCGCGTCGCCGGCTGTTCTCCGCCATGGCCATGGGCCTGCTTGTGACCGGACTGGTCGCGGCCGGCAGCGCCTCAGCGACCAAACCCTCACGGCCTGCGAGTGCACCGCAGGCCGCGGTGCCTGCGTCGGCGGAGTGGGCCAGCCGACTGCGCAAGTCCCGCATCCTGGTCATTGGTGCCACCGGCAACAACGGCGGTGACATCGTGGCGGCGTTCGATGCGATCGGTGCGAAGCCTCGTCTGCTCGTGCGCGATCTCGAGCGCGCGCGGCAGCGCTGGCCGGGCGAGCGCGACTGGGTGCAGGGCGACCTGACGAAGCCGGAGACGCTGGGTGCGGCATTGCGCGGCATCGATGTCGTGATCAATGCTGCGGCGACGCGTTCGCTCGATGGCCCGAACGGCGTCGATGAAGTGGATCTCGGCGGCATGCGCAATCTCGTTGCCGCAAGTCGCGCCGCGCGTGTGCGGCGCATCGTCGTGATCACCGGCATGACGGTCGGTCGCGCCGAGTCCGACTGGCCGCAGGGTCCGTTCAAGCGTGGTTTCGCGGCGAAGCGCGAGGCCGAGAAGATCCTGATCGGCTCCGGCCTCGAGTACGTGGTGCTGCGCCCGACCGGCATTCTGCCGCGGCCGGCGAATCGCTGGGCGATCCGCATCGTCGCGCAGAACGACTACAAGGCGTCGACGGAAGAGCTGCGCATGCGCGCGCCGGGCACGATGCCGGATCCGAACGGTCCGCCGCCGGAGGGCACGATCGGTCGCGCGGACCTCGCGGAAGTTGCGATCGTCACCGCCGTGCATCCGAAGGCGCGCAACCGCGTGTTCGTCGTCACGGGCACAGCCGAGGCGGCGTCGCCGGACTGGCTGCGGGACCTCCCGCGCATGCCGCGGGAGTGATCGGTCGCTGATCGCGCACGGCGATCATCTCGGTTCCGCATCGGTCTGTCCCTTTATCGCGTCGCAGCGTAGGCTCTCTCCCGCGTCACTGCAGGACGTGTAGAGGGGGTTGCGCCATGATGTCTCGCTGGTTCCCGTTGCCGCGCGTGGCCATGATCTGTTTGCTGCTTGCATCGGCGCTGAGCGCTGCGGCGGTGCTCGCGGCGCCACCCGCAGGTTTCTGGCACGTCGGAATCGTCGTCGACGATCTCGAGTCTATGCATCGGTTCTATACGAAAGTGGTGGGCCTCAGTCAGGCGACCGACCTCAAGATCGTCGATGCGAAGCGTCGGGACGCCCGTGCCGACGAGATGCAGGTCGCGGACCTCGATCGCCTGATGAACCTCGACGGGACCCGGCTGCTGGTGCGCCACTACGAGGACCCGAAGCACTCGATGTTTCTCGAGTTGTTGAAGTACGTCAGTCATCCCGGCAAACCGGCGCCTGCGTTCGTGAATCGATCGGGTGCGCCCAATCGGCCGATCGGCTTCAATCACCTGGGCATCGCCGTCGACGACATCGATCGGGTGGTTCGCGCGATCGAGACCGAAGGCCTGGGGCGGGTCGTGAGCCCGGTCCAGTCGCTGCCGGCCTTCGGCGGGCGTTTCGTGTTCGTCCGTGATCCTGAAGGCAACTCTATCGAACTGAAGGAAGCGGCGAAGATTCCGGCGCCGCCCGCGGCCACTCAGCAGGAGGCGGCCAAGCCCGCAGCCGCCGTGCTCGCCCAGATGTCGGGGCAGGGGACCGGCGGTGATGCGCATCCCGGCGCGAAGCTCTACGAGAGTCACTGCGCGGCCTGCCACAGCGGCCGTGTGACGCGCGCGCCGCATCGGTCCTTCCTCGAGATGTACGCAGCCGATCAATTGCTGTCCGTGCTCGAGACCGGTCAGATGCAGCAGCAGGCCAGCATGCTCACCGCTCAGCAGCGGCGCGACATCGTTGCCTACCTCGTGGGCGAAGGGCCGAAGCGCGATGAACATCCGCCGCTGCGCTGCGCGAACGATCCGTCGTGGCAGCCCGACTGGCGCAGGCCACCGATCGCGACGGGTTGGGGCGTCGATCGCGAGAACACGCGCTTCATTCCGGCCAAGGTATCGAAGCTTGCGGCCAAGGATGTGCCACGACTCAAACTGAAGTGGGCATTCGCGTTTCCCAACGCCACGCGTGCGCGCTCGCAGCCGTCGTTCGCGGGCGGCATGGTGCTGGTCGGCAGTCAGGACGGCACGGTCTACGCGCTGGACCAGGCATCGGGTTGCGTGCGCTGGACCACGCGAGCAGGTGCCGAGGTACGCACCGGCATCACGATCACCCCCTGGAAAGCGGGAGTTCGCCCGGAGTCGCCGGTCCTCGCCTACTTCGCCGATCTCGTGGCGCGCGTGTACGCGGTCGATCTCGCCACGGGGCGCGTCATCTGGACGACCAAGATCGACGATCATCCGAATGCCACGACGACGGCACAGCCAGTGCTGCATGACGGGCGCTTGTATGCGCCGGTCTCGTCGCTGGAGGTCGTTCCGGCTGCGGATCCAACCTATCCCTGCTGCTCGTTCCGCGGATCAGTGGTAGCGCTCGATCCGCGAACGGGAGCCATCGAGTGGAAGAGTCATACGATCGAGGAGGAGCCGGCGGAGGTCGGGCGCAATGCGCGCGGCACACCGATCCTTGCGCCGTCGGGTGCGCCGATCTGGAATTCACCGACCATCGATGCGCGTCGCGGCTGGTTCTTCAACGGAACCGGCGAGAACTATTCGGGGCCCGCGGATGGCTCCAGCGACGCGATCATGGCTTTTTCACTGCGGGACGGTCGTCGCCAGTGGACCTTCCAGGCCACGGCCGGCGACGCGTGGAATCTCGCGTGCATGCCCTTCATCCCGGACAAGAGCAATTGCCCGACGCCGGTCGGACCGGACGTCGACTTCGCCTCGCCGCCAGCGCTGATTCGCCATGGCGGCCGGGAAGTGCTGGTCGCGGGACAGAAGTCGGGTGATGTCTGGGCGTTGAATCCCGACAACGGAAAACTGCTCTGGCATCGACCCGTCGGTCGTGGCGGAAACCAGGGCGGACAGCACTTCGGGCTCGCCGTCGAAGGTCGCCGCGTGTTCATTCCGATTTCGGACTACGACGATGAGATGCTGCCGAAATCCGCCGCGAAGCCTGGTCTGTATGCGCTCGATGCGTTCACCGGCGAAGCGCTGTGGTCCTCGCGTGCCGACGACGTCTGCGGCGATCGCAAGGACTGCGATCCGGGAATCTCCCAGGCCATCACGGCGATCCCGGGCGTCGTGTTTGCCGGACACATGGACGGGCGGATCCGCGCGCACGACTCGACCAACGGCGCGGTGATCTGGCAGTTCGATACTGTGCAGTCATGGTCGACGCTCAGTGGCGAAGTGGCGAAGGGCGGCTCGCTGGGTGGCGGTGCAGGTCCGATGATCGTCGCCGGAAGCGTCTATGTGACATCCGGTTACGGTTTGTATTTCCATATGCCGGGCAATGTGCTGCTGGTGTTTTCAGTTGACGGTCGCTGACAGGAGAGAGCAATGAGATTGAACGGTAAGACGAGCATCATCACAGGTGGCGCGAGTGGCATCGGCGAAGCGACCGTGCGGCGATTCGTCGCCGAGGGTGCCAAAGTGCTGATTGCAGATCGCAATCTTGCGGCGGCGGAAGCGCTGGCCAGGCAACTCGGCGGCGGCGTCGCTGCGATCGAATGCGACGTGCGCAAGGAAGCGAGCGCGGTAGCCGTCGCTGAACGCGCGATGAGCCTGTGGGGCCAGATCGACGT
Source organism: Steroidobacteraceae bacterium (assembly GCA_965279665.1). Classification (GTDB taxonomy): domain Bacteria; phylum Pseudomonadota; class Gammaproteobacteria; order Steroidobacterales; family Steroidobacteraceae; genus UBA964. Next base: position 3,191,874 of record OZ257256.1, on the reverse strand, counting down.
GCTCGTCAACAATGCCGGCAGTGAACTGAATCGAACCTACAACGACACGACCTCGGATGAATGGGACATGGTGCTCGAGACGGACCTGAAGGGGCCGTGGCTGCTGTGCAAGCACATCGTTCCGCACATGGTGAAGCGCGGCAGCGGCAGCGTCGTCAATGTCTCATCGCTGAACGGTCTGGTCGGATTCCCGCTCTCGACGGCGTATGGCAGTGCCAAGGGTGGCCTCGTCGTGTTCACCCGTGACATGGCGATCGAACTCGCCAAGTCGGGTGTGCGTTTCAACTGCGTGTGCCCCGGCGTCATCCAGACGCCGATGATGGAGCGCTGGACGAAGCTGATGCCCGACCAGCAGGAAGCTCAGGCCATGCTTCGCGGTGTGATGCCGATCGGGCGCATGGGACGCTCGGAGGAAGTGGCCGGCGCCATCCTGTTCTTTGCATCCGACGATTCGACGCTGTGCCAGGGTTCCGTGCTTGCAGTGGACGGTGGATTCACCGCCCAGTAGTCCTGCCCGAGCCGAATCGGCGTGCGTCACGCCAGCACGAACAACTCCTGCGGCAGTGTGTGCAGGCACTCCGCGCCGTCGCGCCCGATCAGGTACGAGCTCTCGAGGTGATACGGTGCGATCGAGTGGCCGAAGTACAGGTACTCGAAGTTGAGCACGGTGTTTTCCTCGAGTTCGAAGTCCTGCAACCGGCCGAACGCCGGGTACTGGCTCGGCAGTTCGATGATGTCGAGGCCGATCGAGTGGAAGAACACGAGCGTCTTCTTCGGTGTCGGTACGTTCATCGCGTAGGCGAGCTTGCTGATCGCCGCCCAGGCCTCGTGCGTGCTGACGCCGGCGCGCAGGTGCTGCACGGCTTCCTGCTGCGCAGCCGAGATGGTCGCGCAAAGCTCGCGGTACTCGCGGCTGGGTTCGCCGACGTGCACGGTGCGTGAGACGTCGAACGCGTAGTTCGAATACGTTCCCCAGGATTCGAAGATGATCGTCTGCCCGTCGCGTACGAGCCAGTCGTTGTCGGCGAACATCAGGTCGGGAAAGTAGACGCCGCCGTACTCCGCACCGAACTGGAGCGCTTTCTGGGCCGACATCACGTTGGCACCGGCCGCCTGCACATGATTGCGGAATTGCGTGGCAATCTGCTTCCACTGCACCCCTGGCCTGATCGCCGGCAGGATGTCTCGCAGCGCGGCTTCGTTGATGGCCGCACCCCGACGCAGAAACTCGATCTCCTGAGGCGTCTTCACTTTGCGGATGTCGAGCCAGGCATCATGGCCATCCACCGTGCGCAGGGCGGGCAGTTCCGCGCCGACGTGCTGCGCGAGCCGCAGGTCGTCGAAGCCGATTCTGGCGCCCGACAGTCCAATCTCTGCGATCGCATCCCGAGTCCCGTGGACGATATTGGCCGCGAGTCCGCCCTGGACCTTCTGCTGATAGAGGCACTCGACATCCGCTTGCAGCGGATCGAGCCGCACGGGCTCGGGCTCGTGGGCGATGAAAGAGGTATTGAGGAACTCGGTCGTGCGTACCTGCGGAATCCAGGTCGGCGTCTCGAGCAGACCGGCAATGGCGAACTCCGGCACGACCAGCACGGCGGGCCTGGCGGGGTCGCGCGGGATGATCACCGAGGCCTGATTCTCCTGGAATCCCCATTCCGAGATCCGCGTCCAGAAGCCGGAGGCGTAATACACGTTGCGGGCAGTCGAGGCGACGAGGGCGTCGAGGCCCAGGGCATCCATTTTCCGGCGGGCGCGGTCGAGGTTCAGCAGCATCGTTCGATCCCCGCTTTACGTACTTGTGTGTCTTGGCCTATTGTATAAAAAAAACCGGACTGACTGTTTTTTTGAACGGCCACCGCAGGCCTGGTTGAGGGGGAAGATGGACCAGCGGATTGCCCAGATTCGGGCCGGAATGGCGCGCGCCGGCATGGATGCCGTCGTCCTGACCAATCAATACGACGTGCTCTACGCGACGGGCTACACCTCTGTGCTCGAGCGCTGGAACCTGCAGGAACCCGTGGGTGCCGCCATCGTGTCGTTTGATCCCGCGATTCCGGTGATTCTCGCAATTCCGGAAGCCAACATCGCGATGCTGCCCGTGCTCGCGGAAGCCGGTAAGCCCGACCGCGCGGGCGAGATCCGCGTCTTCGAACTGCTGACGTTCTGCGAGATGGCACGCCAGCCAGACCCTTGGGCGAGACGCAGTGCGCTCGCCGAAGCCGCCACCGAGATGTACGCCCAACGTGTCCGAGGTCGCTCCGAGCCGGACATCATTGCCTGCCTTGCGACAACCCTGGCGGAGCATGGGCTGGGCCAGGCTCGAATCGGCTTCGACGATCTCCGCGTCGGTATGGCCTTGCGCCGGGATCCGCGGCTGACAGGCATCGGCCTCGACGATGCCCTCGATCTGATGATCCGCGCGCGCAGCATCAAGACGCCCGACGAGATCGCCGCGTTTCGTCGCCTCGGCCCGATCGGCGATCGCTGCGTGGAGTTCGCCGCCTCGCTGGTCAAACCCGGCATCACCTGGAGCGATCTGCAGCGCGAGCTTGCCGCGTTCATGGTGTCGATCGACGTGATGCCGCTCGACGAGGGTGTGCTGCTGTTCGGCGGCGCGTTCGCAGGCGAGTTCATTCCCGAGTTGTTCCGTACGCGACACGACCGGCCGTTGGAGAAGGGCCAGGTCGTGATTCTCGAGACCCTCGGCCAGATGGAAGGCTTCTGGATCGACATCAACCGCACGGCCTACGTCGGGAATCCTCCGGCCGACTATCTGAAGATGCATGATGCGATCCGCGATGGATTCCTCAAGGCCGCCGAGCACATGAATATCGGCAACCACAGCGGTGAGTGCACGCGGATTGCCTATGAGCACGTCAAGGCGGCAGGAGTGCCCGCGCCGGAGAAACTGCTGACCTTCGCGCACGGCATCGGCCTCACGCCGGTCGAAATGCCCGTCGGGTTCCCGTCCTATGGCTCGCGCGGCGCGCAGGGATTCCCGATAGAGGAAAACATGGTGATCAGTCTCGATTGCCTGTACTTCGGCGGCAAGTACGGCCCCTGTCACATGGAAAACGTTTACGTCATCGAAAAAGACGGCCCGGTCCCGACCTACCGCGCGCCACTCGAAGTACTCGGCCCACGAAACATCTGAAGGAACAAGTCATGGCCTACGATCCAGTGATGCTTCTCGACGCGTACCGCCGCATGCGTGCGATCCGCGAGTTCGAGGAACGCATGCGGCGCGAAGTGCAGATGGGTACGGTGCCCGGCTTCGTGCATCTCTACTGCGGGCAGGAAGCGGTCGGCGTCGGTGCCTGCATGAATCTGCGTGATTCGGACTACATCGGCAGTACGCACCGTGGTCACGGCCACTGCATCGCCAAGGGTTGCGACATTGGCGCCATGCTGCTGGAGATCTATTGCAAGCAGGGTGGTCTCTGCAACGGCAAGGGCGGCTCGATGCATATCGCCGATCTGCGCAAGGGAATGCTCGGTGCGAACGCCATCGTCGGTGGCGCACCGCCGATCGCCGTGGGTGCGGCGCTGACCCAGAAGACGCTCGGTACCGACGGCGTGGCGATGGCGTTCATCGGCGACGGTGCCTCGAACCAGGGCACAGTGGCCGAATCGCTGAACATGGCTGCCGTGCTCAAGCTTCCCATGATCTTCATGTACGAGAACAACGGCTACGCCGAGTTCACCGGCACGTCGTACCACCTCGGTGGGGCGGACATCGCCAAGCGTGCCGCGGCGTTCGGCATGCCGGCGGAAAAGGTCGACGGCACCGATTTCTTCGCGGTGTACGACGCGGTCGGTCGTGCCGTGGCGCGCGCGCGCAAGGGCGAGGGCCCGAGCGCAGTCGAAGCCTTTGCCTATCGCTGGTACGGTCACTTCGAGGGTGACATGCAGAAGTACCGCGAGGACAAGGAAGTCGATCGGCTGCGCGCCGCGTCCGATCCGCTGGTCAAATTCATCGCTCGGGCCACGACCGAGTTCGAAATCGGTGCGGACGAACTCCAGGAGATCGACGAGGAGATCACCGAGCTGATCGAGGACAAGGTCAACGCGGCGAAGGCCGCGCCGAAACCGACGAGCGAAGCGCTCTATTCCGACGTTTACGGGAGCTATTGAGATGGCGATCAAGACTTACCGCGAAGCGATCACCGAAGCACTGCAGATCGAAATGCGCCGTGATCCGCGCGTCATCATCCTCGGCGAAGACGTCGTGGGCGGTCTCGGCGGCACGGCCGGTGAAGTGGAGGCTGCCGGTGGCACGTTCGGCGTCACCGCAGGTTTTGCGGCCGAATTCGGCCGTCGTCGCGTCATCGACACGCCCATCACGGAGTCGGCGATCGTCGGCGCTGCAAACGGTGCCGCGCTGACGGGCCTGCGTCCCGTGGCAGAAGTCATGTTCATGGACTTCATCGGCGTCTGCCTCGACCAGATCCTCAACCAGCAGGCGAAGTTCCGCTACATGTTCGGCGGCAAGTGCACCGTGCCCGTCGTGATCCGCACGCTGATGGGCGCCGGATTCGGGGCCGGCCCGCAGCACTCGCAGAGCCTGCATGCGCTGCTGACCGCGATTCCCGGCCTGAAGGTCGTGCTGCCGTCGTCTCCGGCCGATGCCAAGGGGCTGCTGGCCACGGCGATTCGCGACGACGATCCAGTGATCTTCTGCGAGCACAAGGTGCTGTACGGAGAGTCGGGTGAGGTGCCCGATGGTGAATACCTGATTCCCTTCGGTGAGGCGAACGTCACGCGCCGCGGCAATCATGTGACCATCGTCGCGTTTTCACGCATGGTGCTGCTCGCCAACAAGGTGGCGGACAAGCTTGCGAAGGAAGGCATCTCGGTCGAAGTCATCGATCCACGCACGACATCGCCGCTCGACCGCGACAGCATTCTGGAGTCGGTCGAGAAGACGGGCCGTCTCGTCGTGGTCGACGAAGGCGATCCGTACTGCGGCATGGCCAGCGAGATCGCCAGCCTCGCAGCCTGTGAAGCACTGGATGCGCTCAAGGCTCCCGTGCAGAAAGTCACGCCGCCGCACACGCCGGTGCCGGCGACGCCCCATCTCGAACAGGAGTGGTTGCCGTCGCCCGCAAAGATCGAGCAGGCCGTGCGTGCCACGCTCGATGCCAGACTGTCGCGTACCGGCTGAGCGGAAGGAGAACGTCATGGCGAATTCCGTGGGATACGCCGCGTACATGCGGGTGAGGACCAAGCCCGACAAGCGCGAGGAGTTTCTGCGTCTGGTCGGCGAACTGCGTCGCAACGTGAAGCAGAACGAGGCGACGACGCTGATCTTCGAAGTGCTGCAGGGTGCGGATCACAACGAGTTCGTGTTCTTCGAAGGCTTCGTCGACCAGGCCGCTCAGAAGGCGCATCAGGATGCGCCCTATCACGTGGCGATGTCTGCGGCCGGCTGGGCCTGCCTCGATGGCCAACCGGTCATCGAGTTCATGAAGCCGGCAGTCTGAGGATCTCCGGGGTGCGTCGCTGGGTGCGCAAGGCAGGCGCGGTGCTCGTCGCCGCGACGCTGTTGAGCGGCGCCGCCGTGGCGGGCGAGGCTCCCGCTGGATGGTCACATTACGGCGGCAATTCCAGCGGCACGCGATTCTCGCCTGCGAAGCAGATCAACCGTGACAATGTCGGCGATCTGCAGGTCGCGTGGCGGTACTCCACTGGTGAGGTCAAGCGGCGAGGGCCCGACAACATCACGAACAGCTCGACCCAGGTCACGCCGATCCTGGTGGATGGCGCGCTGGTGTTCTGCACACCGTTCAATCGCGTCATTTCTCTCGATGCCGCAACCGGGCGCGAGAGATGGGTGTATGACGCGAAGATCCCTCTGACCCAGAAGCTGCCGTACCAGTACGCCTGCCGAGGAGTGTCGATGTGGCGCGACGCGCAGGCGGCGGCTGGAGCCGCGTGCAGCGTGCGCGTCTTCATGGGCACGAACGATTCGCGGGTGATCGCGCTCGACGCCCGGACCGGCAAGCCCTGCGCGGACTTCGGTCGGGGCGGCGCGGTGCAGGTGGTCAAGGACTGGCCGGACCAGTATCCGGCGGAGTCGAAGCTCATTTCCGCCCCGGTGATCGTCTCGGACGTCGTGGCCGTCAGTTCGTCGATCATGGACAACATCCGCACCGACGCGCCACCGGGCACGATTTTCGCGTTTGATGTCCGCACCGGTGCGCCCCGCTGGAAGTTCGATCCGATTCCGCGGGACAAGGCGGATCCGGCCTACGCCACCTGGCAGAACGACAGCGCGCTGCGCACGGGTGCCGCGAACGTCTGGTCGACGATGGTGGCGGACGAATCGCGCGGCATCATCTACGCGCCCATCGGTTCCGCATCGCCGGATTTCTGGGGTGGGGAGCGCAAGGGCAACAACCTGTATTCGAGTTCGCTGGTGGCGCTCGACGCCACCACGGGTCTGCCGTTGTGGCATTTCCAGAGCGTCCACCATGACATCTGGGACTACGACGTGTCCGCGCCGCCGCTGCTGGCTGAGATCAAGAGAGGCGCGAGCACGGTGCCGGCCGTCGTGCAGAACACCAAACAGGGCTTCGTGTTCGTCTTCGATCGTACCAACGGCAAGCCGCTGTTTCCGATCGAGGAGCGGCCGGTCCCGCAGCGTGCGATGCCGGGCGAATGGCTCTCGCCCACGCAGCCCTTTCCGGTCAAGCCCGTCCCGCTGGTGCCGCTATCCGTGAAGCCTGAGGATGCCTGGGGCTTCACGTTCTGGGATCGGAACGCCTGCCGCAAGAAGATCGAAGGTCTGCGCTCCGACGGCATCTTCACGCCGCCCACGACGGCACCGGGCACGATCCTCTCGCCCGGTACCGCCGGCGGCGCCAACTGGGGCGGCGCGGCGTTTGATCCGGCGCGGCAGCTGATGCTGGTCAACGTCAACAATGTGCCGCAGGTCGTCGTGCTGGTGCCGCGTGAGGAGATTCCCGGCGTCAAGGGCATCGAACTGAAGGACGGTCGTGACACCTCCGCCGCAACCGGCACGCCGTACGGTGTCAGGCGCGAATGGCTGCTGTCTCCCTGGGGCGCGCCCTGTACTGCGCCTCCATGGGGTGAGCTGATTGCGGTCAGCATGGTCGATGGCGAGATCAAGTGGCGCGTGCCGCTCGGCTCGATCGAGAAGCAACTGCCGCTGAAGTTCGAATGGAATCTCGGTACGCCGAATCTCGGTGGGCCCGTCGTGACTGCCGGTGGGCTGGTCTTCATTGCCGGCACGATGGACGGGTTCCTGCGAGCGTTCGACATCGACACCGGCAAGATGCTGTGGCGCGAGGAACTGCCCGCAGGCACGCAGACCACGCCCATGACCTACGAGGCCGGCGGGCGCCAGTTCGTCGTGCTCGCGACCGGGCATCACCTGTGGTTTGGATCGCCGGCGGGCGACGAGATCGTCGCTTTCGCGCTGCCGAAGAAATAGGGCATCACGCCATTCGTCAGCGGCGGGATCGCAGCGTGACGTGCAGTTCGCGAATGTTGCGACCGAAGAAGCTCGGCGTGTAGCTGGGCTCCGCCTGCCCCGGTGTCAGTTCGAACGAATCGTATCGATCCAGCAGGCCACTGAACGCACTGATCAGTTCCTGGCGCGCAAGCTGCGCACCGATGCAGTGGTGGCGGCCGATGCCCAGCGCCAGATGCTTGCCGGGCTGGTTCCGGTGCAGGTCGATTCGCTCTGCACCGGGAAACTGCGACTCGTCGCGGTTGGCGGCGCCGAAACGCAGGGACAGAAGCTCGCCTTTTCGCAGTTGCACGCCGCCCAGGACGGTGTCCTGCATCACGCGACGGAACATTCCCTGCGCAGGGGATTCGAGTCGCAGGATCTCTTCGGCCAGATTGTGCACGAGCTCGCGATCGGCTCGAACGGCCGCCAGCGCCGCCGGGTCACGAATCAGCAGCAGCAGACCTGAGGTGATGGCGGCGGTCGTCGTTTCATTGCCGGACGCAAGCAGGTCGATCGTGATGATCGTGAGCTGTTCCTGCAGCGTGTACTGCAGAGTCGGATCGTCGGCCGCGCGCACCAGCGCCGTGAGCAGATCGTCTCGCGGCGCGGCACGTCTCTGTGCCAGCAGCTCGGCGAAATAGTGTTGCATCTCGACGACCAGGCGCGCGCATTCGAGTTCGCGCTCGTGCGAGACCATCATGCTGAACGGTTCGACGATGGCATCGGACCACGCCTTGAATCGCGAGAGGTCATCGGTCGGTACACCGATCAGCTCTGCGATCACGATCATCGGCAGTGGGTGCGAGAAGTCATGGACGAATTCGATTTCGCTGCGGCCCTCGAGCCCATCGAGCAGCTGGCGTACCGTGCGATCGATCAGCGGCGTGATCTCGCGCACGCGGCGCGCCGTGAACAGCGGTTCCAGGAACGCTCGCACTCGCGTGTGGTGCGGCGGATCGGACGTCGAGCAGGAAGCCAGTGGAATCCAACCGTCGTTGACGTAGATGTCGACGATGTCCTGCGGCACGCTGCCTTCGCGCAACGCCATCGGACTGACGCCCGATGCGAACAGATCGGGTTGCCTGATCACCTCGCGGCACAGGTCGAATGAGGTCACGAGATAGAAGCCGTTCTGCGGCATCCGGTATACCGGCGCCTGTTCACGGGTCGCGCGGTAGAAGTCGTACGGGCATTGCTGAACGGCCGGATCCATCAGGTTCCAGTCGCCTGGCGTGCCGGGACGGGAGGGGCTCACGGGCGGACCTCCCGCTTCATTTTCCATTGACCGAGAAGATCAACAATACGTTGCCCGGCATGCGTCCCCCGAACAGATAACCTGAGTTGACGAGCACGCGACCGTCTACCACGATCGCGCCGGCGCTCTCGATCGAACCGCCTCGCGCCTTTTCGCCCGAGACTGTGGTGAATTCACGCGCCGTATCGAAGGACCATAGCAGCGCACCATCGGCCTCACGATAGGCGCGCAGCCAGCCGTCGAACGAAGGCTGGAACACGACGCCCGGGATGGAGGTCGGCGGTGGCGAATAACCTCGATCGCAGGCCGGCTTCTGCGCCGGCGCGCAGACATCGGGTGCGGCTGCAAACCACTTGATGGCACCGCTGGCCGGCTCCAGCGCGAACAGGCCGGGCTTTGGTTCGCCCTTTTCGGTGCCCAGAAAGGTGGTGTCTGCGTTCGGGGCGTACAGCGTGCTGGCGCTCGCCGACATGCCCCAATGCACGCCGCCGGCAAAGCCGCCGCGACCGTACTTCACCTTCCAGAGCAGCTTGCCGTCATCGGGGTCGAGGGCAAACACGTCGGCGGACTTTTGACCGACGAGCAGCACATCGCGGCCGTCGGGCAGGCGATGCAGGATCGGCGGTGCGCCGATATCGAGATCCGGTCCGTTCTCGGCCGGGCAGTTCGGTCCGCCGCCGATGAAGCACGCCATGTTCCACGCATCGCCCGGGATCGACTGGTGCCACCACAGCATGCGTCCTGTGTCGAGGTCGTACGCGATCACGGAGTCGCTCTGTGCTGCCGCCGGCGATGTGTAAGCCTCGCCTGTTCCGACATAGAGCCGACGCCGCTTCACGTCGATGGTCGGTGAGTTCCACACCGGTGCACCGGCGGGATGGCGCCGCGGCACGCCCGCGGAGTTGAGCTCGCCGGTTGCCTGCGGCGTTTCTGGAATCGTGTACGAGCGCCAGATGACACTGCCCGTAGTCGCGTCCAGGGCCGTCACACCGCCGCGAAACGTGCAGCACTCGTAGGCGGGATCGGCCGCGGATGCCCATTCGCTCGAGGACATCGGCACATACAGGCGACCGTCGTGATAGCGCGGAGATCCGGTCAGCGTCAGGCGCGGATGCGTATCCACGCGCGTCTTCCACAGCAGCTTGCCGGTCTGCGCATCGAGGGCGTACGCGTTGCCATTGAAGTCGCCGATCCACAGCCTGGGTGTCGCGCGTCTGTCTCCGCGCTTCCAGGGTTCGAGCACCGGACTCGAGCGGACTTCAGCCTCCGCGGCGAACGTCCAGCGGATGCACCCGGTGTCGAAATCGAGCGCATAAACCGTACCGTCCTGACTGCCGACGAACACCGCGCCGGCCCCGACCGTGGGCTGTGATCGGGCGCGGGTTGCGCCGGGGAACGCGAACGCCCACTTGAGTCCGAGGCTGGGAACCTCAGATGCGCGCAGATTCGCCTGCCGCGCCGCGACGTGCCGTGTGCCTTCGAGCGTCATTCCCCAGCCAGCGAGCGGCGGGGGACGCTTGAAATCAAACTTCGAATGCGACGCATCGCATTGCGGACGAGGTGATGGATCGACCGGTTGCAGGGTGGCGCCGGCGAGGAACTCGGCGAGCGACCGTCGCTCCGATGCCGTCAGCGCAGCGCCCTGTGTCGACATCACGCCGGTCTCGAGCGCCGTGAGAATCGTGCGTGGGCCCATCATCTGGAACTTCACGGAATGCGGCGCACGCGGCACGGCGCCTTCGTGGCAGGCGGCGCAAGTCGATCGATAGATCTCCGCAGGGTCTCGCTCGGGCGCCGCCCGGGCTTCGCCCATCGCGATGCCGGAGAGGCAGACGAGCAATGCTGCACGGATCATCGAATGCCGGCGAACTTCAGTCATTGAGCCCCTCGCTCGACGAAAAATAACGCACTGCAAAAACTTCGAGTTGATTGCGCCGTCGACATCGATCGAGCGCGGCTGAGCCTAACAAAAAAACAATCATGATTGATTTTTTCCGCAGGCTATCGTTAACTCGACTCGCGAAAAAAAACAATCATGTCGGATTGTTTTCGCCTGGTCGTATCAAGAAATTTTGAGGGGGAATTCATGGATAGTATTCATCCGGGTACTTGGCGTCGCGCCTTGCTCGCTGCCGCGGCATCTGTCGTGGTCGCGGTGCCGGCCGTTGCCCAAGAGGAGCCGCAAGACGCGCCGCAAGACGCGCAACAGTCGATCGGATCACTGGAAGAGGTGATCATCACCGGCACCAAGCGCGACACCGCCTCCCAGGACGTGCCGATCGCGCTGTCCGCAATCAGCACCACGGATCTGCAGCGCTCGCCGATCAACGACGTCCGCGCACTGCAGAATCTCGCGCCAGGTCTCGTGCTGTCCAACCCCGCGGGCTTCAACGCTACCGGCGGCGGCATGCGTGGCACGGGTACGAACATCATCCTCGTGACGCAGGATGCGCCGGTCAGCTTCCTGGTCGACGAGTTCGTGCTGAGCCACGTGACGTCACAGTTCCTGACGCTGTTCGATACGCAGCAGATCGAAATCTATCGCGGCCCGCAGGGCACGCTGTTCGGCAAGAACACGACGGGCGGCGTGATCGCCGTGACGTCGAAGAAGCCGAAGCTTGGCGAGTACGGCGCAGAGACCCAGTTTGCCTACGGGCAATATCGAAATGGCGCCGACACCAGCAGCGTCAAGGCGGCGATCAACGTGCCGCTGGGCGAGACGCTGGCGTTCCGCATGGCAGCGATCTATGACAATGACGCGGGCTACTACACCAACGACAAAGCGACAGCGACTTATCCGCGCAACGTTCCGATCTGGGGCGCCTTCGGCATCCCGATGGGTACGTTGCCACCGGATGGCATCGATCTGAACAATCGCGGCACGGGCGGCCGTCTCGGTGGGAAGGACGTCATCGCGGCCAAGGCGAAGCTGCTGTGGGAGCCGAACGAGTCGTACTCCGCCCTGTTGATCGGAGAAGTCGTTCGCGATCGCTCGGACAGTCCGCCGGGCGTCAACGAGAGCACGGCCACGGATCTGCTGACTGCGCTCGGATTCCCCGGCATCCAGCTTGCTGGCCAGACCGACGTCTTCAGCACGGCGATCACGGGCAACGCTGACATCAAGATGGATCAGGGCCACAAGGTCGACACGGAAGGCCTTTACCTGACCCAGTCGTACAAGCTGGGTATCGGCGAGATCAAGTCCGTCACCGGCTATCGTCAGGAGCAGCAGCGTCTGCCCAGCACGTACACCGGTGAAGCATTCCTCACCCTGTTCGACTCGACCCGCAATACCGAGCGCTTCACGTTCCAGCAGGAACTGCGCTTCGCGTCGAACTTCGACGGCCCGTTCAATTTCGTCGCGGGCGGCAACTACTTCCAGGACGCGTTCAATTTCCGCGCGTTCTTCCAGGTTGGTCTGGTCGGGCTGTTGCCGGTCACTGATCCTGTCACCGGCACTTTCCTGACGCCGAGCGGTCGGGTCAGTCTCGACACGAGTGTGTTCCGCGACTATCAGCTGCAGACCACCTCCCAGCAGCGTACCGAGTACGCCCTGTTCTGGGATGGCAGCTATGAGATCTCGGAGCGGTTCCGGCTCTCCGCCGGTCTCCGCTACAGCAAGGACGAAAAGGACTTCGATCGCCTCGTCGATGGCGGTGGACTCTGCACGGCGCTGACGCCGGCCGCGGATCGCCGCACCGTTGGCGGCATCTGCCGCGACGTGCGTTCCCAGAACATCAGTCGGGCGGGGATCCTGCCGCGGCAGTGGGATGGTCGCACCAACCCGTTGCCGCGTGCGAGCTTCGGCACGGACGTGCTGGCCACCGATTCCTGGAACAAGCTGACGTGGCGGACGGTACTCGACTTCAAGCCCGCCGATGGGCAGATGCTCTACCTCAGCTACGCGACCGGCTTCCTCTCGGGCGGATTCTCGGAAACCTGCGCCACGGTATCGCGCTGTGCGTACGACCCGGAAACGAACAACAACCTCGAGCTGGGTTACAAGGCAGACCTGTTCAACAACAAGCTGCGTCTGAACGCGTCGGCCTTCCTGACGAAGTACAAGGAACTGCAGCGCGCGGTGGTCGCGGTCTACACATCTGCCGACGGCTCGAGTCAGCAGGAAACCGTGACGGTCAACACCGGCTCGTCCGAGGTCAAGGGTATCGACGTCGAGGCAACCTGGGTGCCGCGTGACAACCTGCGCATCGGCGCCAGCCTCGGTTGGCTTGATCACAAGTACGGCTCCGATGCGATCCTTCCGGATCTGCGCGGTGGCAGCGCGCCGGTCGATCTGACGCAGTTCGATGTTCCGTTCTCGCCTGAATTGAAGTTCGGCCTCAACGTGGCCTATGACGTTGCGCTGAACTCCGGATCGCGCCTGACGCTGCAGGCGGACGTCAATCACCAGGACGAAGCTGAAACGGACGTATTCAACGGTGCGAATACGCAGATGCAGAAGCGGACGCTGCTCGGCGCGTCGGTGACCTTCCATGACAAGGACGAGCGCTGGTCGGCCACGCTGTACGGCGCGAATCTGACCGATGAGGTCTATCGCATCGCAGCGCTGCCGGTGGCGGGTCTCTGGAACTTCACCAACTACGGGCCGCCGCGGTCCGTCGGGGTGACGCTGAACATGAACTTCAAGTAAGTCCTGGATTCAGGCAACAGCCTCTGGCCGCGCGTCTGGCAACGGACGCGCGGCCTTTTTTTGTGCCCGGTCAGGCTGCCGTCAGTCCCGCATCGACCGCGATGCAGGCACCGTTGACGTAGCTCGCTGCGTTCGAACAGAGCCATACGGCGACATCAGCCACTTCGCCCGGCAGTCCAAGGCGCCCCATCGGAGTACTCGCCGCCATTGCCTCGCGCGTCGGCGCGGTAGTGGCCTGGTGCGTCATGGTCGTGTCCATGTACCCGGGGCAGACGGCGTTGACCCGAATGCGCTGGCGACCGTATTCCAATGCCGCGCACTGCGTGAGACCGATCACTCCATGTTTGGCGGCCGAATAGGGTGCGGCCGTCGCAAAACCGATCATGCCGGCGATCGATGCATTGTTGACGATGACGCCACCGTTGCCCCGCGCCAGCATCGCGGCGATCTCTGCGCGCATGCAATGAAACACGCCTGAAAGCGTGACAGCGATGACTCGATCCCAGGTTGCTCGCGTCTGGTCCGCCAGTGGCACGAGATCGCCCGGGTAGCCCGCATTGTTGAACGCCAGATCGAGCTGGCCGAACTCGGACACGGCGTTGCGAACCGCAGCCTCGCATTGATCTGGATCGCCGACGTCGGTCTCGAAGAACACGGCCTTTGCGCCGAGCGATGTGAGCGTCGCGATTCGCTCTGCGGCCAGTCTCGAGTTGATGTCACACAGTGCGACGCGGGCACCTCTCGCTGCGAATCTCTGCGCCGCAGCCCAGCCCATGCCGTCGGCTCCGCCGGTGACCAGTGCCACGCGTCCGGCGAAATCCAGCTCGATCACAGCGCACCCGGACTTTCGATCTTCGAGCGCAACGTGTCGAGGAATCGACCGCCGACCGCACCGTCGACGACGCGGTGGTCGCAGGACAGCGTCAACGTCACGAACTTGATCGCAGCAGGCTGCCCGTTGCGCAATACGAGACGATCGCGTGCCGCGCCGATGGCGAGGATCGCGACCTGCGGCGGATTGATGATCGCATCGAAGCGATCCACGCCGAACATGCCAAGATTCGAGACCGTGAAGGTCCCGCCCGTGATGTCCTCGCGCGACAGGCGGCCTTCGCGAGCGCGTTCGGCCAGCGAGGCGATGGCGCGGCCGATCTCGACGGCCGACAGCGTGTCGGCGCTGCGCACGATCGGCGTGACCAGCCCACTGTCCGTGGCGATGGCGACGGCGATGTCAGCGTGGGGGAACTTCAGTATCTCGTCACCGGCCAGCTGGGCGTTCAGCCAGGGGTGCTCGATGAGCGAGAGTGCGCTGGCGCGCACCAGCAGATCGTTGATCGAGACCGGAGAGCCCGCGGAATTCAGTTCAGCACGCCGCCCGAACAGCGCTGTCATGTCGACGTCGGCGACCAGACGATAGTGCGGAATACCCTGGCTCGATTCGAGCAGCCGTCGCGCGATCGTGGCGCGCATCGCCGTCATCTTCTCGCGCACGGGTTCGTTAGGAGTGGCGTTTCGCGGTGCCGCTGCGGCCGTGGCGGCGACTGCGGCGGGTGCAGTGCCTGCGCCTTGCGAGGCTGCGAACGCTTCGACGTCCTCCTGCGAGATTCGTCCATTTCGACCGGTGCCCTTCACCAGGGCGATGTCGACGCCGAGCCGCTCCGCGACGCGACGCGCGATCGGGCTGACGCGGACTTCGCCATCCGCGGGCGCCGTGGTTACGGAGGGAGTCGGGGGCGAGGCGCTGTTGTCCGACCCCGGGTCAAAGCCGGAAACAAAGGCGTCGATTTCAGCATCCAGCACAGACGCATCGGCGATGACCGCGATCAACGCGCCGACGCTTTGCGTCGATCCCTTCTCTGCGACGATGCGCCGCAGGGTGCCGGCGATCGGCGCCTCCACCGAGTTGACGATCTTTTCGGTTTCGACGTCCAGCATCGCGTCGCCGCGCTTCATCAACTGACCCGTTTTCACGTGCCATTCGTTGATGGTGCCTTGCTGCATTTCGATGCCCCACTTCGGCATCGTCACCGCGAAAATAGTCTGCCCCATCGTCTGTCCCGCCCCGATTGACGCTCGTACGCCACGGCGGCCGACGATGCGCAAGGCACTGTAAGGGCGGTCCAAAAAACAGTCAATTCTGATTGAAACCAGCAAAGCTGATTGTTTGCAGCGCTCGCGTCAGGGGCAGATCGTGACTTCGCCGAACGAGTCACGACGGGCTCGGAAGGTACGCGTCGTCGCGAGCGAACGCTGCAGCGTGCCGGCGGTCGCATCGGCCGTGTGCGTCCACTGCAGCACATCGATCTGGTCACACTGACCGGATACGGTCGCACGGGTCAGCTTGGCCATTTCGATCACATGCGACATCTGGCCGGCGGGTGCCGTGCCCGCAGCACTCGACAGCACGACATGATCGGCGTTGTTGTACAGCGTGAACTGCCACAGGTACTCGGTCAGCGTCTTCAGTGATGCCGCCGTCAGCGGGCGCACATTCACGATGCCCGCGCTGCCAGACGCCGAGTCCAGGTTCGTCGTCGAACGATCGACATAACTGCAGCGGAACACACGATGCCGCAGCCGCGCGTTGACGTCGTTGCGCGGCACGCGCAGCACTTCGATCGTCTGCGCGTTCATCGTCACGTCGACGATGTCGGCATAGCTGCCGTTGAATGTGGGCAGCACCTCGGACCAGGCAATCGCCTGGCCCATGTCATCCGAGCACAGTTCATAGCGAGTGCCGTTCGCGGGTGCAGTCACGTCCGCGTTCTTCAGATGCGTCGTGGCGACCACGCCCGTGACGCCTGCCGGCGGCGGATCCGCGTAGAAGTCCGCAGGCGTGCGAGGCGTGCCGGCGTAGGCCTGCTGCGCGACCGATTTCTCATAGGCCGTCGAGACCGGCGGCGAGACCGGGGCCGTCGCTTCGCCACCGCCACAACCGGTCAGCCACAGGCAGGCCGTGGCCAGCGCCGGCGCTAGGGCAGAGGCATCAGATCGCAGGGCAGAGGGCATCCGGACTCCCGGGCCGCACAGGTGGGCGGCGCTCGAGGTCCTTATCGGCAGGGCGGAGACGGGCTTGACGGCCGGTGTGGGTCGGGCCGAAAACGGCCATTTGAATCAATCAGATAGGAGTCGGGTCCGGCAGTCTTGACAGCCCCCGGGGCCGCCTACAAACTCGCGCCCCTTGCCCGTCGGTCTCGCCGCGCGGGCGGCGGAAAGGTAGCTCAGCTGGTTAGAGCACGGCACTCATAATGCCGGGGTCGAGGGTTCGAGTCCCTCCCTTTCCACCACTTCATATCCGCATCAAACCGAGTTACGCACCCAGCGTGATGGCATCGATCTGCCGCGCCACTTCCGGGCTTGGCTGCCAAGCCGCGGCTTTCACGTTGGCCTCGACCTGCTCCGGTTTCGTCGCACCTGCGATGACGCACGCGACATAGGGCCGACTCAGCAGCCAGCCGAACGCCATGTCGAGCAGGGTCGTATTTCCGGCGGCATCGGCAAGCGCCTGCAACTTCTCGACCTTCGCGAACTTGTCGTCGTTCAGGAAGAGATCGACGCCGGGTCGCTTGTCGCGCACCGCGTTGCCGAGACGCGTGCCTTCGGGCGGCGCTTCGCCGCGCTTGTACTTGCCGGTGAGCAGGCCGCTCTCGAGCGGGAAGTAGGGCAGGATGCCGAGGCCGTGTCGCTCGCAGGCGGGGACGAGATCCTTCTCGATGCCGCGCGTCAGCAGGCTGTAGTGGTTCTGCGCGGAGCAGAACGCCGCCAGCATCTGCTCGCTGGAGACTGCCGCAGCAGCATCGACCTGCGCGCCATCGAAATTCGAGTTGCCGATGTAGCGCACCTTGCCCTGGCGCACGAGATCGTCGAACGCGCGCAGCGTCTCCTCGATCGGCGTCTTCGGATCGGGGCGATGGATCTGATAGAGATCGATGTAGTCCGTGCCGAGACGTCGCAGCGACTGCTCGACGGAATGCAGGATCAGTGCGCGTGACGCGCCGCCTTCCGGAAACTCGCTGCCGCGCATCGGATTGCCGAACTTGGTCGCGATGATCGCCTTCGAGCGGCGTGCGCCGAGCGCCTTGCCGAGGAACTCCTCGGACTGACCGGTGCCATACACGTCGGCGGTATCGAAGAAGTTCGCGCCGAGATCGAGCGCGGCATCGACCACGCGCTGTGCTGCGGACGCGTCGATGCGTGAGCCGAAGTTGTTGGTGCCGATGCCGACTGCCGGCACACGTAGTCCAGAACGCCCGAGTGGGCGCAGAGCGCCACGGGCGGGCGACGTGGCTCGAGTCGGCGTTGCACCGAGTGCGCCGAGTGCAACGCCGGCGGTGGTCAGAGAGATGAACTGCGTGAAGGTGCGACGGTTGAGCATGGGTGTGCGTCCAGGTCGGAGTTTGCCCAGTCTACAACGTCGATCCGTCACGGCCATTCAATGCCGTGACGGATCCAGCAAGCCCGATCGTGCGGGTCTACTTGTCGCCGTCGTCGTCGCCGGTCAGCGGCGGCACTTCCTTCAGCTTGGCCTTGAGGCCTTCGAACGTGGCGGCGTCGGAGGGCGTGAGGTTGGGCCGGCCGGCCACGATGCCGACGCCGAGTACTCCCTGCACGTAGTACGTCTGGCCGGCTTCGACCTCCAGCGTCAGCACGTCCTTGGTCTCGCTGTGCACTTCATATTGGTGCACGCCGGGCGCGACTTTCAGCACGAAGTACTTGCCATTGCGAAGCTTGCCGAGTTCCGTGCCGTTCTCGCGCACCTTGAATCCGACCGCAGCGCCGATGAACTTGCTCGGGCGGAAGAAGATCACCGTGCCCGAGCCAGAGTCGGTCGCGGCAGCGGCATCCGTGGCCGCGGGTGCAGACGGCGCTGGCGCGGCGGCATCGATCGGAGCGGCGGCGGGCGCGGCGTCCGTGGCGGCGGGCGGCGCCGCATCCTGGGCATGTGCGCTCGCACCGAGCATCAACACGGACAGGACCAGGGACGACAGGAACTGGGCAGGCTTCATGATCAACCTCTATGGTGTGGACGGGACTTCAAACTTCTCTTCGCTGACGGTTCGTGCGATGACTTCCGTTTCGGCGGGCACTTCCAGGTTCTTGCCGTGGATCCACGGCACCAGATACAGCGCCTGCATCGACTTGTTCTGACCGGTCATCGAAAGCTGTGACCGGAGCTTGATCTGTCGCTGGCCGACCATCACGAAGCGGGCCGAAATGATCAGCTCACCCGCCTTGCCGAGGCCGCGCGCACGATCCGCGTGGATGACTTCCCCCGTGGCGATCGAACCCGCGGGAATCACGATGGTGGAACCGACGTTGATGTTGTCGGTGACTTCGAGGTCGAACTGCTGGCCGCGCGCATGAGTGCCGGAACTGACGGTCGAGAGGAATCGCAGCGGGATGGCGGCGCCGGCGGCCAGCGTGACGGTGTCCGGGACCGGCGCGGGTGTTGCAGCGATCGGGGCGGGTGGCGCAGCCGTCACTTCCGCGGATTGGGCCATCGCGAACGGTGGGATCGAAGCCACGGCGGTCAGGCATGCCAGCAACGAGGCGCGGTAGTGATTCATTGAGGTTTTTGCTTTCTTTTCAGTTTGACGACGAGACCGTAGCTGGCGTCGAGCGCCGCACCCTCTGCCGATTGCAGGCGGAACCGGAGGGCGTTGTCACCCTCATCGCAATACTTGATGACGTCCCAGACGTCGAACTCCAGTCCTTCGGCGTTCGCGTTGGTCGCCGTCACCGGAGCCGGGACGGCTCGACCGTTGACCGAGATCAGCGATGCCGAAGCGATGGGCGTGGCCGCGGGCAGATCGAAGGACAGCCGGCGACGTTCGTCAGCGCGCTCGAGACTGATGACGACTTCCTTCACCTTCGTCTTGCCGAGACGCGCGCTGGCAAGAGTGATCGGCGGCGGCTGCACATCGGATGCGCCGTCAGGAACAGGCTGCGACATCCGTACGTCCCGATCGGTCAGGACCTCGGCTTCGAGTGGCGCGCCGCGCATGGCGTAGGCGTCCACGCCCTTGGTGGTCAGGCCGAAAATGCCCCACATGAAAACCCAGCCGAGCACCGCGCCGTCACGGCTTCTTCCCTGGTTCGAGACGGTCGCGAGTACGCGAATGTTCTGACCGTCGACAGCGGGGACGTATCGAACGCCGAAATTGATGCTGCCGCTCGTTCCGGACATGCCACGGTCTCCGATCGCCTGCATTCGGCCCTCGACCAGCGTGCCCTGACGGATCAGCGTATGTCCGCTGGCCGTGACGTCTTTGGCAACCCGGAAAAACACGGGACTGCCCGCCGGTGTACGACCGGACGTGATGTGCTGGGCGAGTTCGAGCGTGAAGCGCGTGCCGCCGGGCAGACGCACGACGGCGTCCTCGGCGGCGCAGGGCGCAGCCAGACAGACACAGATGATCGACGCAAGCAGGTGCCCCCACACCGGACGCATCAGCAGCCCCATGTTCTTATTGTTGGACTGCGGACGATTGTAGCCGATTTGGTGACTCCGTCACGTCACTCCGCCAGGCGTGCAGCGCGTCAGCCGATGCCGTGCCGATCAGGCGGTCTGGCCACCGTCGACGGTGAGTGCCGCGCCGTTGATGTAGCTACTCTGAGCGGAAGCGAGGAACAGCACGGCGCGCGCGATGTCGGTCGGAAGGCCGATCCGTTCCATCGGGTACTTCGCGACCAGCGCGGCCTCGAGCGCCTTGAATTGTTCGTCACTCGAGACATTGCTGCGCATCATGGCCGTGTCCACGGGACCGGGAAGCACGGCATTGACGCGGATACCTCGACCTAGCCGGCCACAGTACTGCGCCGCGACTCGAGTCAGCGCGATGGTGGCGGCTTTCGAGACTCCGTATGCCGGCGCCTCCGCGTGCAGACGCACGCCCACGGCCGATGCGACGTTCACGATCGCGCCATCACGGGCAAGGTGTGGCAGGACGGCCTGGCAGCCAAGCAGCACGCTGTCGGTGTTCACGGCGAAATGTCGGTGCCATTCGTCGAGCGAGGTGGTCTCGAGCGTCAGGCCGGGCTTGAGGTAGCCGGCATTGTTGACGAGCACATCGACCTTGCCGTGCCGCGCCACCAGTTGCGCCACGACCCGCTGCCAGTCCGCCGGTTTCGTGACATCGAGTGTTTCGTATTGCGCGCGCGCGCCGAGTGCGGCGGCCAGCGCGGCACCCGTTTCGCGGCCGAGGCCCGTGACGCAGACGTCTGCGCCGGCGGCGATGAAGGCGCGTGCAGTCTCCGAGCCGATACCGCCTTCAGCGCCGGTCACCAGGACGATGCGGCCCGCGAATTCCGACTCGGCATTCACTCCGCGTGCTCCTTGCTCGTGCCCGATGCTCGACATGCAGGTCTCCGGGATGTCCAGTGTCGTGCCTCCGCGCAGTCTAGCGTCATTCGCACGACGTTCCGCCAGTCCGCTACAGTGCGAGGGACGTCAGATCATGGCAGGGAGCGCGAGCATGGCAGGGAAACGGCACCCGGCGAGTGGGTCGGTCGGAGCGTGGGCCGTGCTAGGCCTGATCTGCGCGTTGTCGCTGCCGGCCGTTGCGGCAGAGCGGTCTGCGGACACGATGATGGCCATCCGCTTGCATGGCTACGGTGGAATCGAACAGCTGCGCTACGAACGTGTGCCGCGCCCGGTCGCGGGCCCGGGGCAGGTACGCGTGCGCGTCATGGCAGCAGGCGTCAATCCCTATGACTGGAAATTCCGCGACGGCAATCTGCGGCGCTTCATCACGCCAGTCTGGCCGGTGATTCCCGGCCTCGAGTTCGCCGGCGTCGTGGAAGCACTCGGTGCCGGGGTCAGTCGCTGGCGCATCGGCGACGCCGTGTACGGCTTCGTCGCGCCGGACGGTGCAGGCGCATATGCCGAGTACGTCGTCGTTCCGGACGTCAACCTGGTAGCCAAGCCCGCTTCGATGGATTTCGAGGGCGCTGCGGCGTTGCCGGTCGCGACGCAGACGGCCTGGAAAGCTCTGATCGATCTCGCGCAGGCGAAATCCGGGCAGCATCTGCTGCTGCAGGGCGGGTCCGGATCGGTGGGTCTCGCAGTGCTGCAACTGGCTCGCGATCGCGGCATCGACGCGACCGCCGTGGCATCCGGGCGGCACGCTGCGCTGATGCGCCGTTTCGGCGCCGGCGCAGTCCTCGATTACCGCTCGCAGGACATCACGAAGGCCACGGGTCTTCACGACATCGTGATCGATGGCGTCGGCGCGGCAACCCTGCCGGTCTCGCTGGGACGAGTCCGCGATGGCGGAGCGCTCGTATCGCTGAACGCGCCGCCGGACATGAACGCATGTGCGGCGCGACGCCTGCGTTGCTCGGTCGCGCAGAGCTTTCGCGCGGGCTCCGAGGCGGTCGCCGGGATTGCGGCGCTCGTGGCGGCCGGCAGATTGCAGGTGCCCGTCGGAGCGCGTTTCCCGCTCGCACAGGCCGCCGCCGCACAGGAGCAGTCGCGCGGTGGTGGTCCGGGCGGCAAGATCGTGCTGCAGGTCGCGGCGCCCTGACCCGAGCGATGAATGCCGTGCCGCGCGGCGAGCGGCTTGACCTGCGCTGCAAATCACGATTGAGTGGAGCGATGCAAACAGAAACACGTGTCATCACGCTGCCGATCGAGCTGGCCACGCCGGCCGCGCTCGAGGGCTATGGCTTCGTCATCGGCAAGCCCGACACAGCCGTCTGGGGGCGCATCGACTATTACGGCGACGCGGCGCAGGTGCGCACGCCCGTGAAATTCGTCTCGAACGATGACATGACGCTCAACCTCGTCACCTTCAACCGGCGCGAGCCCGAGATCCGCTGGATGGAGTACCACTCCAAGCACACCCAGACCTTCATCCCGCTCTCCGGCAGGCCTTTCGTCATGGTGCTCGGCAAACCGACGCGGCGCCGGCCCGATCAGTCGATCGACGAGTCGCTGCCGGATCTGCCGGATCTCGGCAACGTCCGAGCCTTTCATTTCGACGCAAGTTGTGGGGTCTGCATGCATGTGGGTACGTGGCACGAGGTGCCGTTTCCGTTGCAGGACAAGACGCATTTCGTCGCCATCGTCACCAACGAGACCAATCGCAACCTCGAAGAGCATGACAAGGCCTTCTTCGAGGCCGACGGCGGCGACCTCGCCAAGCGCAATCTGCAGCATCGCTTTGGCGCGCGCTTCCACCTCGATCTCGGGACATTGCCGCGGGCCGAGGCGAGCACGTGAAGGAGCGGGTGATCCTGACCTGCGCCGTCACGGGCGCGGGCGATACGGTCGGGAAGAGTCCGCACGTCCCCGTGACGCCGGCGCAGATTGCTGCCGCTTGCGTCGAGGCCGCCGGGGCAGGCGCGTCCATCGTCCACGTGCACGTCCGCGATCCCGCGACGGGCAAAGGCGCGCGCGATCCGGCGCATTTCCGTGAAGTCGTCGCACGCGTGCGCGACAGCGGCACGGATATCGTGCTCAATCTCACGGCGGGTATGGGCGGGCAGCTGAACCTTGCAGCCGACGATCCGTCCCGAATGGTCGAGGGCACGGATCTCGCGACGCCGGCGGAGCGCATGCGGCACGTCGAGGATCTGCTGCCCGAGATGTGTACGCTCGACTGCGGCAGCATGAACTTTGCCCAGGACGTCGTGATCAATCGCGTGCGCGACCTGGAAGTGATGGCGCGCATCGCACAGCGGCTCGGCGTCAAGCCGGAGCTCGAAGTGTTCGACCTCGGCCAGATCGAGATCGCGAAGCACCTGATCGCTTCGGGACTCATCGATGGCCGTCCGCTGTTCCAGTTCTGTCTCGGCATTCCGTGGGGCGCGCCCGCCACGACCGAGGCGATGGTCGCCATGAAGGGGGCGGTGCCGGCCAATGCCGACTGGGCCGCTTTTGCGATCTCGCGCAACGAGTTTCCGATGGTGGCGCAGGCCGCGCTGCTCGGTGGGAATTGCCGCGTGGGCCTCGAAGACAATCTCTACCTGGGCCGCGGCCAACTCGCGACCAACGGCGCGCTGGTCGAGCGCGCGCGGACCATTCTGGATTCGATCGGCGTCTCTGTCATGACGCCAGCCGAGACGCGCCAGGCGCTGGACCTGGAACGCCGCGGATCCTGAGCCCACCGGGGCCAGGGATCCCAGAGGCAGTTCGCCGAAGGAGAGAATCGATGCCGCGTCGCTATTCAGATTCGCAGCTCGAGCAGTTCGCGGGTTTCTATGATGCGCACGGAGCCGTGCACCTGCCTGGCTTCCTCGACGCCGAGACGGTGCGCAACGTGCTGGCAGAGATCGATCGTGCCGCGGCCGCATCGCGTGGGAGCGAGGGCGTTCCGGGCCTCGCGCGCTCCTTCGGTCGCGGGGCCGGGCGCATGACGATCCGTTCACAGGCGGACGAGAACCCGGTCATTCGCGATTTCCTGTTCCGTCGCGAAATGTGCGAAGCGCTGTCGCGGATCACCCGAACACGCATGCTGCAGTTCTGGTTCGACCTCACCTTCATCCACGAAGCGACTGCCGAGGGCGGCGCGGGTGAGGGCAGCGCCTGGCACCACGACATCGCCGCCTTCGCGTTCAAGGGAGAGAAGCTGCCGTCGCTCTGGATGGCGATGACGCCGGCGAAGCGCGGCCAGAGTCGACTCGAGTTCATCGACGGCAGTCACCGCAGCGTGCCGGGCTACTTCCGCCCACCGACGACGACAGCCGCGGCGGGCGATGACGGAATGCTGGACATCCCCGACTACGACGCGCTGGTGCGTGAGGGGAAGGAGTCCGTACTGAGCTGGGATTGCGAGGCGGGCGACGCGCTGATCATCCATCCGTATACGATTCACGGATCCAGGGGCAACACGGGCAGCGCCCGCCATGGGCGGCGTGTTGCGATCACGACGCGCTGGCTCGGCGACGACGTGCGCTGGCTGCCGCTCGATGGCAAGGTCGCACAGTACGCCGCGGGTATCGTCGGTCGGCCACCGCCGAACGGATCGCGACCCTCACGCAGCACGTTTCCCGTCGTCTGGGAACAGGCGGCCACCTGAGCAGCACGGCCGCTGCGTCCGGCACGACGCCTCGGCAATCGCTCGGACCGATGCTGCTCGCGCCGGGAGTACGGCCGGCACAGGTCGGTCTGTTCATGGCGATCGTCACCGGTGGGCTGTGCACCGTGACATTCCTGCCGATGGTGCAGGCGCTGGTATTCACGGATCTGCTGGGCATCGCGCAATCCGAGCAGGGACGACTCGCCGGCAACCTCGTCACGACGCAGCAGTTTGCGGTGCTGCTGTTCATCGGTATCGCGGGCAGCCTCGCAGACCGTATCGGCCGTCGTCGCGTACTGTCGCTCGCGCTGTTCGGTTATGCGGCCTGCATGTTCCTGTATCCGCTCGCTGGCAGCGTCCTGCTGTTGTACGTGCTGCAGTTCGTGTTCGGCCTGATGAGCACGGGCCACATCACGGGCAGCGCGACGCTCATTGCGGACTATCCTGACAACGGCTCGCGCGGCAAATTCGTGTCGTTCAATCTGCTGATGCAGGCTGTCGTGTCTGCCTTTCTGGTGGGCTGGGTCGGCGCGCGTCTGCCGGCCTGGATGGAGGCGGGCGGCTCTTCGGTCGCCGCGGCCGGGCGATACTCGTTCTGGATCGTCGGAGCGCTGGCGCTGCTCTGCGCCATCGCCACGCTCGCATGGCTCGAGGATCCGCCCCAGGCGGCTGCGCCGGCGGGCGTCCCGCACCGTCCGCGTGAGGCGATTTCGGGATTCGTCGAAAGCCTGCGCAAGGTGGCGGCCCACGGTCGGCAAAATCCGCAATTCGGCCTGATCATGACGATGGGATTCGTCATTCGCGCGGACTATCTCGTGATGCTGTCGTTCGTTTCGCTGTGGGTCGTGAACGCGGCGCGCGACCGCGGCGTCGCGACGGTGGAGGCGCTGAAGACGGCGGGGCTGCTGATGCTGACCCTGAAACTGGCCACGGCGATCTCCCAGGGACTGTTCGGCTTCGTGGTCGACCGCGTCGATCGCTCTGCGCTGCTGGTGATCACGCTGGTGTGCACGGGCGTGAGCCTGGTGTCCACGCTGCTGGTCAGCGATGTGTTCAGCGCGACGATGTATGTCGTGGTGGCCGCGATCGGAGCCGCTGAGGCCGCGTTGATCGTCACGGGTCAATCGATACTGGGGCAGGAGGCGCCCGCCGAACTGCGTGGGTCGGCGATGGGGGTCTTCTTTTTCAACGGTACGCTTGGCGTGGTCGTCATGAGTGCCACATCCGGTCTCGCCTTCGACCGGATCGGCTATTCCGCACCGTTCGTGCTGGTGGGCGCGTTGAACCTCGTGTTCGCAGTGCTGGGTGCGCTGCTGATGTTCCGCGGCCGGTGGGCTGGCGGCGGCGCACGCCGCACTTGACACCGGCCGCAGTGTCGCAGCGAAATGCCCGTCGTGACGGCGAATCGGATTGACGTCATTCCCGGCGTGATCGGCGCGTCGGGCGGAACTTCATTCAAGGACTATGCAATGCATAAAGTGTGGCGCGCAGCTTTCGGCCTGGTCGCGGGCATTGCATTGTTCATCTCCGCTCACGCCGCGGAGCTGCCGTCGGCCGGCACCATCACCTGGGACGAGATCCTCGCGAAGTATTCGGACGCGGACTCCAGGTTCGTCGTGCTGGAAGGCGCTGATGGAATTCGCGTGCATTACAAGGATCAGGGCGCCGGGCCTGCGGTCCTGCTGATCCACTCTTCGTTCGGCGACCTGAAGGACTGGGACCCGTGGGTCGCGGTGTTGTCGCGATCCTACCGAGTGGTCCGCCTCGATCTACCGGCCTTCGGCCTCACGGGTCCGGTGCCAAGCGGAAACTATTCGATCGACCGCTATCTGACGCTGGTCGATGCGCTGATGGATCATCTCGGCATCGAGCGTTTCGCCGTCGTCGGCGCGTCCTACGGCGGACTCGTTGCGTTCCGGTATGCGGCGACGCGTCTCGAGCGAGTCCAGGCGCTGGTACTCGCCAACTCCGCCGGTGTCGAATACGGTGGCCGCGGTGGCACCAAAGAGCGCGTCCGGCCGGCCATTCGCGAGTTCAAGCCCGAGGTCAGGACGACGGCCGCAACCGAGGCGGCGCTGAACACGGTCGTCAACGATCCGGCGCGCATCACGCCGGAGTTCGTGGCGCGCAAGACGGACTATGCCAACGTGATCGGCCGGGACCGCGAAGCGTTCGTGGCCACTCAGATGTACGAGCGCGGCAATCCGGAGCGGGTCCTCTCGCACGTCCGTGCCCCGGCGCTCGTGCTGTGGGGCGGCAACAGTCGCGGACTGTCTGCGGAAACGGCACAGCTTTTCGTGGACTACATGAAGAACGTGAAGAGCGCGCGCAAGATCGTCTACGACGGTGGCGGCCACCTGCTGCACATCGAACGGCCGGATCAGACGGTCGCGGATGTGAAGCAGTTTCTGGACAGCGAGCTGCGCGGTATCCGCCACTAACCCGGCACTCACGATGGAACTGCGCCAGCTCCAGCATTTCCTCGCGCTTGCCGACCATGGCAGCTTTCGGCGCGCGGCGGAGCGCGTGAATCTCACCCAGCAGGCGGTGAGCAAGAGCATTGCCCAGCTCGAGAAGCGCATCGGCACGCCGCTGTTCGAGCGTCAGGGCAGAATCATCCGCCTCACGCCGGTCGGCGAGCTGCTGCTGCCGCATGCGCGCTCGATCACGGCCGAACTGCGGCATTTCGATACCGAGCACGATGCAGCACGCGGTGCCCGCTCCGGGCGTCTCGCTGTCGGTTCGACGCCGACACTGCTGGCCGACGTCGTGCCGGACGTGCTGGCGCGACTGCATCGTGCCTATCCGCGCGTGGCGCTCTCGGTCAGCACCGGCAACTGGGATCTGCTGCTGGATCGGCTGCTGCGCGGGGACCTGGACGTCATCCTCTCCATCGAGCCGGTCGGGCCCGTGCAGG
This sequence comes from Steroidobacteraceae bacterium, assembly GCA_965279665.1. GTDB lineage: Bacteria > Pseudomonadota > Gammaproteobacteria > Steroidobacterales > Steroidobacteraceae > UBA964. Next base: position 3,164,550 of record OZ257256.1, on the reverse strand, counting down.
ATCCCGTCGTCGTCGATCGTCTGTGCGCGGAATACAACGTACTCATTGCGGCGCCCGATCATCCGCTCGCCAAATCGCGTCCCACGCCACGCCAGCTGCAGCGCGCCGACTGGATCGCGATGGAGCGACTGCCGCGGGCTGAGCTCGATATCCAGCGCTATTTCGAGGCCGCGAAGCTGAAGCCGCCGATCGCCAGTGTCCGCACGGAAGCCAATCCTTTCGCGATCGCTTGGGTGTCGCGCACGGATTGCCTATGCGCACTGCCGAGCCGCGCGGTGGCGCGTGCGGTGCAGGCCGGTGAAGTCACGACGCTCGATGTGACGTTGACGGACCCGCCCTGGAGCCTGATCGCCGGATACCGTCGGACGGCGCCGAAAACGCCTGCTCTGTTGTCGTTCCTCGACGGGATGCGGGAGGCCTTGCGCTGAGCGGGCCATCGCCCGATGAGTCTGGCGCGACAACCAAGGGTTGCGCCAGCATCACCGAAGTTGTTGGCGGCCGTCCCGGTCACGCTGCTTTCATCATCCTGCCGACCATCTTTCTGGGATCACGCACATGTCCGCAGTTGCCGCCCGAGTCACCCCTGCATCCGCCGTTCCGACGCTCGCTGAGCTGAGCGCCGCGACCGAGCAACTCGCGCCTCTCGTGCGCGAGAACGCACTCGAAACCGAGCGGCTTCGCGATCCCGCTCCAAAGGTGGTGGCGGCGATGCGGGCAGCGGGCCTGCACCGGCTCTACATGCCGCGGCGCTTCGGCGGCTTCGGCATGGACTGGGGCGCGCACTATCTGGTCGGTGAACGCCTGTCGCGCGAATGCGGCTCCACCGGCTGGCTCGCGTCGCTGGTGTTTTCGCACATCATGTACGTCGGCCGATTCCTGCCCGAAGCCCAGGAAGAATTCTTCGCGGCAAGCCCCGACCCGGTGCTGGCCACGGCCTCGGCCGGCGGCGGCGCGTTGTTTCGCGAGGGCAGCGACTGGCGGCTGAAGGGGCGCTGGAGTTTCGCCAGCGGCGTGAACGTGGCGAACGGACTGATGGTCGTCGCGCGCGAGCGTGGAGAGGGACCGATCTCGCATTTCATACTGCTGCTGCCCGGCGAGTACGCAGTGCACGATACCTGGTACAGCGAGGGCCTGCGCGGCACAGGCAGCCACGACGTAACGATCAGCGACGTCATCGTGCCGGCGCGGCGCGTCGTGTCGATGGCGGATTTCACCAGCTATTCGCCGCCGGGCGCTTCGATCGCCGAGAGCTACGTGCACATCGTCCGTACGCCGCCGTACCAGAAGAGCTGGTTCTGCGGTCCACTGCTCGGCACGGCGCGCGGTGCGCTCAACAGCTACCTCGAACAGACCAAAGCGCGCACCGGACGGATCCTGGGCGAGTCGATCGTGTCGCAGGTGCCGGTGCAGGTGCGGGTCGGCGCGGCGATGGCCAACCTGGATACCGTGGAAATGATCTTCGCCGACATCATGCGGCGGCTGCATGTACTCGGTTCGGCGCGTGAGGAAATCCGTGGCGAGGAACTGCTGCGGATGCGCAGGCTGATGACGCTGGCCGCAAAGCTCTGTGTCGAGACGGTCGATTCATTGTCCGGCATGATGGGCATCACGGGCTTCGCGACGATCAATCCCGTGCAGCGCTTCTACCGTGACTGCCGCACGGTCTCGATGCATGTCGAGCTGAACTGGGACCATACGATGTCGGCGACGGGCAAGGTGCGACTCGGTGTGCCGACGGGAGATCCGCTGATCGACACCACGACGTCTGGCGGCAACAGCGCGGCGGTGCTCGGCACCCAGCTCTGAGTTTCGATCGCGCGCTCAGCGCGTGCTCAGTACCGTCTGGTTGCGCGCGTTCATAGGCAGGTCGGCGAACGCGCGGGGGCGGTACGCGCGCTCGACCGGGGCGAAGGTGCCTGGTGGTAAGTTCAGCTCCGAAGCGGCAATCGCATCCTCGATATGCCGGATCGACGTCGCACCGACCAGCGGCGCTGCGATTGCAGGCTGCAGCCAGAGCCAGGCCAACGCCAGCTGCGCCGCCGGCAGTCCCGTCTCGCGGCTGAGCGCAGCCAGTGCGTGCAGCACCGGATCATCCGTGCTGCCATAGAGCGTATCCGCGACGTCATCGATGCGGCCGCGCGCCGAATCGCCGGGAGCGGACGGTCGCGCGAGGCGGCCGCGTGCGAGCGGGCTCCACGGCAGCGCCGCGATGCCCTGATCGACGCAGAACGGCAGCAGCTCCCGCTCTTCCTCGCGGTACAGCATGTTGTAGTGCACCTGCACGGTTTCGAACTCTGCGCCGCCCGCCGCGCGCGCGGTGAAGTTCATCTTTGCGAGCTGCCAGGCGCGCAGATTCGACGCGCCCAGATGCGCGACCTTGCCGGCGCGCACCAGTTCATCGAGCGCCGCCATGGTCTCGTCCACGGGCGTGTCCGGGTCGAAGCGGTGGATCTGCAGCAGGTCGATGCGATCGATGCCGAGACGCTGCAGCGACGCGTCGCAGGAGGCAAGGACGTTGCGCCGCGACAGCCCGGTCTCACCTTCGCCGACCGGATAGAACAGCTTCGTCGCCACGATCACGCGATCGCGCGCCTGCGCCTGCCGCAGGAAGCGGCCGAGCACGGCCTCGCTACGGCCGGTCGAATAGACGTTCGCGGTATCGAAGAACGTGATGCCGAGTTCAAGCGCACGCGCAAGCGCTTCGATCGATTCGGCTTCGTCCAGCACCCAGGAACGCCACGCGCTGGAACCGAACCCCATGCAGCCGAGGGCGAGGCGAGGCAGCACGAGGCGGGTCGAGCGGTGCGGAACGTGCATCACCACCGAACGAACTCGAGTCCGATGCCGCGATTGGCGCCGGTGATCAACCAGGTCTGTTTCACAGCGTCACCACGACTTTTCCAAATGCCCCGCCGGCCGCGCGGGCGTACGCCGCTTCGGCCGCGCCGAAATCGAACGTGCTGTCGATGATCGGCTTGAGTCGATGCTGGTCCATGAACGCCGTCAGGGCTTCGTGATCCGCGCGCGAACCCACCATCACGGCGCTGATGCGCAGGGCGCTGAAGATCAGCGGGATGGCGTCGATCGAACCGCCGAATCCGTCGAGCGCGCCGATCAGGGCGAGATGGCCGTTCAGTCCGAGCGATGCGACTGACTTCGCCAGCGTGCCCGTGCCGCCGAGTTCGAGGACGTGCTGCACGCCGGCACCGCCGGTCAGCTCGCGCACGGCGTCGGCCCAGTCCGGCGTGTCGCGGTAGTTGATGCCGGCAAATGCTCCGAGCTGCTTCGCGCGAGCGATCTTGTCATCGCTCGATGACAGAACAATCGGCCGTGCACCGGAAGCCGCGGCGATCTGCAACGCGAACAGCGCGACGCCGCCGGTGCCGAGGATCAGCACGTGATCATCGGCCTGCAGCTGCCCGAGCGTCTTCAGTGCAGCCCATGCCGTCACGCCGGCGCAGGGCAGGCAGGCACCCTCGGCATAGCTCCAGCTCTCGGGCAGTGCGACGAGGCCGTCCTGCTGCAGCACGACGTGATCCGCGAACCCACCGGGTCCGCCGGCACCGAGCGACGACATCACGGCAGGCAGGCTCAGGCGGCCTCCCGGATGATTCTGGAAGAACGTCGAAGCGACTCGATCGCCCGGCCGCCATCGTGTGACGCCCGATCCGACGGCGACGACATCGCCCGCGGCATCGGACAGCGGCACGAAGTCATTGGCGCCGTTGACCGGATAGGACAGGTCCCGCACGCCGAGGTCACGCCGGTTCAGCGAGACAGCGCGCACATGCACCAGCACTTCGCCGGGTCCGGGTTCGGGCGTGGCGGCATCCTGCCGCTGCAGGTCGTATCCCTGCGCGGCACGCCGGAGTACGTAGCGTCGGTTGTCGGTCATGCGCGGTTTGCCTCGAGTGAAATCCAGAATGCTGCGAGCGAAGGCGCCGGGCTGACGCTCCGGCATCGCGAGGAACGCCGGGCCGGCCAGTGTGACGGGCACCTGTGGAAACATTTCGCGAAATCGCGCCAGCATGCCGTTCAGGGTCAGCGGATCGTCCGCCGCCTGCACCAACTGCACGCGTGTCTGGTTGCGCTGCAGAATCTGTTGCATGAGGCCCGCGAAATCCTGCGCGAAGATCGCATCGAACGCGAGATCACGACCCTTGCCGGCGATCAGCGCGCCCATCGCCTCGGCGTGCACGAGGTCCGGCACGGGGTCGAGGAACAGCGAGCGCATCAGGTCGAAGGTGCTCTTGAAGTAACGCCCCTGCAGATCGATATCCGGTGCATCGCCGATGTCCGCTCTCAACTTCGGGCGCTCTGCGGCCGGTGCCAGAAGCACGCCCGAGAGCGTCAGTGTCAGCACCCGCTCGGGCGCGGCCGCTGCGATTTCCGTCGCGAAGTGTGTGCCGGTGTGATGTGCCGCGAGATGAAACTGCGTCACGCCCAGTGAATCGAGCGCCTCGAGCAGCCAGCGACCATAGTCGCCCGAGACCGGTTGGCCTTCAGGCATGAAACTAGCGCCGAAGCCTGGTGTATCGAGCGCAACGGCGGATTGCCCGGCGCTTTCGAGGAAGTGCATCAGCGGCTCGAATCCCGCTGAACTGACCGGCGTCCGATGCAGCAGGACGACGGGGATACCGTCGGACTCTGTCCGGCGGCCGTGGATCTGGCCCGCCGAAGTGGCGGCGTAGAACTTGTGAATCACACGACATGTTACAGCGCGCACGCCCGTGACTGCAGCCCCGCAAAGGCCCGCGCCGACAACTCCGCGGCCATCACGACAACGCGCAGTTGTAATCGGCAGTCCGACAACTCGATACTGGAATACATGCTCAATCATCCGCGCAGGGTTTTTCTGGGTTCGGCACTGGCCACGCTGGTGGCGGGCCGCGTCATCGCGCAGACCGCGAAGTCTGCAGCCGGCCGCGATGCGTCGTCCGCCAACGTGTTGCGGCGGGTGGTCTCGACCGAGATCACCTCGCTCGATCCGCAGCGGCCGACTGGCCAGGTCACGACCGACATCGCAGCGGAACTCTTCGCCGGGCTGACCTACTACGACCGGGAAGGCCGTATCGCGCCGGGCTGCGCTCTCACCTGGCAGTCGTCCGCAGACGGGCTCACCTGGACTTTCGTGTTGCGCGATCGCCTGCGCTGGTCCGATGGCAGGCCGCTCACGGCGCAGGATTTCGTCTACACCCTGCGCCGGTATCTCGCGCCTGAAACGGCAGTCCCCCAGTCCGGGCGCCTCGAGGCCATCCGCGGTGCGCGCGACGTGCGCGCGGGACGAGTGCGTCCGGATGCGCTCGGTGTCAGCGCACCGGATGCGAAGACGGTGCGCATCGAGCTCGAGCGGCCGGAGGTGGAACTGCCGGCGCTGCTCAGTGCGACCTACTGCGTTCCGGAACACGTCATCTCGGTTCGCGGGCGGGACTGGCTCCGGGCGGAGTACATCGTCAGCAACGGCGCGTACGTGCTCGATCAGTGGGCGCCGGGTGCCAAGATCGTCCGGCTGCGGCGCAACCCCCAGTACTACGACGCAGCGCGCGTTGCGATCGAGCGGGTGGAGTGGTTGACCGGTTACGACGATGCGACGCGATTGCGCCTGTTCAAGCTCGGTGAGGTCGAGATCTCCAACATCGAAGACTCCGGCAATCTCGCCACCGCGCGCCGTGAGTTCGCGTCATCTCTTTACTCCTCGGCGGAAGCCGCAACGGGCTGGCTCGGATTCAACGTCACGCGCGGTCCTCTGGCGGACGTACGAGTGCGACGCGCACTCTCGCTCGCTATCGACCGGCGCCTGATCACGGACAAGGCGCGTGCACTCGGGGAACAGCCTTCCGATGCGCTGTTGCCGCCGGGCCTGCCCGGCCACGCCACGCCGGCGCTGCCGGACTACGCCGCCTGGCCGATGCCGCGACGGATCGCCGCGGCGCGTGAGCTGCTGCGGCAGGCCGGTATCGTCCCCCGGGACGTGCCACCGCTCGTGCTCGGGTATGCGGTCAGTCCAACCTTTCGCAAGGTGTTTCTCGCCGTCGCCGCGATGTGGCAGCCGCTCGGCATTCGCACCGAGTTGCAGCCGTTCGAGGGTCGTGCGTACAACGTGGCGATCAACGACGGCCGCTTCGATGTCTTCAGCTACGCGACGTTCGCGCAGGTGCCGAGCGCGATGTTTTTTCTCGACCGTTTCCTGTCGTCGTCCAAGGTGAACTTCTCCCGTTGGCGCAGCGCCGAGTTCGATCGCGTCTTGCTGGCGGCCCAGCGACAGATCGATCCCGCGCAACGATCGGCCGGCTTCACGGCCGCCGAGCGGGTGCTGCTGCGGGATGTGCCGGTCACACCGATCTGGATCGGCAGTTCCAATCGGCTGATTTCGCCCCGCGTCACCGGTTGGGTGGATCACCCCGGTCATGCGCATCCCTCGCAGTATCTGGCGTTGAAGGCGACGTAGCCGTTGTCCGGACATTGACCTCGAAGTGGACACTGCGGCGTACCACCCGCTCCGCTGACCCGAGGTGCGCTACAACACGTTCATGAAAAAGCTCAACGTGTTGATCGTGGGTGGTGGCATCGGCGGTCTGGCTGCGGCAGTCGCATCGCAGAAGGCCGGATTGAAAGTCTCGGTGTTCGAGCAGTCTGCCGCGATCACGGAAGTGGGTGCAGGCATCTCCATCAGTCCCAACGCTGCGCTCGCCATCAAGGCGCTCGGCCTCTCGGACGCATTTCATCGCGTCGCCTATGCGCCCGAGTATCAGGTGGTGCGTCATTGGGAGTCGGGCAAGCAGCTCGCCCAGGTGACGCGCGGCGCGCGGCTGCTGGAAACCTACGGCGAACGTTACTACACGGTGCATCGTGCGGATCTGCAGAGCCTGCTGGCGAAGGCGGTGGCGGCGCATGATCCCGATGCGATCCGCCTCGGTCACAGGTTCGAGCGCTTCGAGCAGGACGGCGACGGCGTCATCGTGCACTTCGCGGACGGCAGTTCGGCGCGCGGCGATATCCTGTTCGGCGCGGACGGTGTGCGATCGCGCGTGCGTTCGCAGCTGTTCGGGCCCGAGGAAGTGCGCTTCACCGGCTTCATCGCGTATCGTGGCCTCGTGCCGATGGAACTCGTGCCGAAGGAAGCGATGGATCCCGCCTGCCAGGTGTGGATGGGTCGGCGCCTGATGCTGAACCGTTATCCGGTCAGCGGCGGCAAGCTGCTGAACTTCGTCGCGTTCGCGCTGCGCTCAGGCTGGGAAGACGAGGGCTGGAGCACGCCGGCGTCGAAGGCGGAGATCCTGCAGGACTACGCTGGCTGGCACCCGCATGTGACGAAGATCATCGAGGCGGCGCCGGAGTCCAGTCTATTCAAGTGGGCGCTGTGTGCGCGCAGTGCACTGATGCGCTGGGTCGACGGCCGCGTCGCGCTGCTCGGCGATGCCGCGCATCCGGTGCTGCCCTATCTCGGTCACGGCGCGGTGATGGCACTCGAAGACGCCGTGCTCCTGGGGCGCGCGCTGGCTGCGGCGCCCAACATCGAAGAGGGTCTGGCCCGCTACGAAGCGGCACGCGTGGGCCGTGCCCGCTTCATCGTCGAACGCTCCACGGCGATGGGCCATGTTTGGTTCGGCGATACGCCAGAGGCGTTCACCCAGGACACGCCCGTCGACGAAGCGCTCGGCCTGTTTGCGTACGATCCGGGCAAAGTCCCGGTCTGACGCAGCACTGCGGATCGTCAGTCGGTGCGGCCGCGCTCGCCCAACGCGATCGATTCGCGAACCAGGTTGCAGAACGCCTCGGTCTGCAGTTCCGGTGCCGCGATGCCCGCATTTCCATAGCGACGGATCAGCGCCGCGCCGTTCACGGCACTGACGCGTTCGAGGTGTGGCGCAAGGACGTCGTCCTGGGCCGCGCAGGCTACGATCGGGCAGTGGATCGCGCCGAGCAGCGCTGCGAGGTCGTGTCCGCGCACCACCTTCATGCAGGCGGAGCGCGTGAATGTGCTGGCCAATGCACCCACGTACTCGTCGTGGATGCAGCGCTCATCGAACACCGTGTAGAACGGCTGCAGGAAGTCCCAGGCATTGCGTGCATAGCTGCCCGTGCGATCGATGACCGGCGCGGGGATCGGCGGCACGACGCGGCTGCGGAGCGCGCACGCGACCTGCAGGCCTATACACAGCGCGTGTTCGAAACTCTCGGTCGCGACTGAGCGCGTCCGGGGCGCGCTGGGTTTCGTTCCCAGCGCGCCAGTGCGGACTCAGGGAGCCTTGGCCGGCTGCGGCTTGCGATCCCGTGCATAGACCTCGAGGCTCGAAAGGTTGGGCTTGTCCCAGTATTCCTTCGGCGGCGCTTCGAGCATGTGCGGGTGATTCTTTTCCATGTGCGCGAGCACCTTGGGCTTGAAGCCGGCGAGTGAATCGAATGACTGCACGATCGAGTGATAGACGATATGGCCGGGTGCCTGGCCCATCAACATCCACGGCAACCATGGCGTCACGCGCATCCAGGAACCGGTGCTCAGCACGGAGGTCTTGTCCGGGTTCTGCAGATCGTCGAGCTTCACCGCGTTGGTGAAGAACTCGCTGACGCGGTTCATCGGGCCGGCGCTCTCGCGCGGCCACTTGTCCGGCTGCATCGCCGCGCGGTAGTAGAGATTGATGTGGGTCTTGTTCTGCACGACGCCGTTGCCGGCATCGACGAAGCCCATGCTGTAGGGCTTGGGTGGCGGATCCGGCTGCTTGTTCAGCCCACCGTAGTCCGGACCCTTCAGCTTGATCGTTTCCGCGAAGTAATGATTCCAGGGGTCGTTGATGACGTCGACGACCTCGACGGTTTCATCCAGGTACGGATTGCGCCAGTTCGTCATGATGTCGCCCGTGGCGAGATCGGAATACAGGATCGCTTCGCGATGCAGCACGCGGTAGCTGTTGTCCGGCTGCTTCCACGCGCGCGCCACGGACACCACCTCGAAACCGAACAGGTCCTTCAGCGCTTCGCCCTCGCGCACGCCGACGACAGTGCCGCTCACACTGGCCCACTTCTGCTTGCTCTCGTCGAGGTTCGCATCCATGCGGACCGCCGCGTTCACGTTGCCTTTGGGCGTCGTGAGGTCGATGTACGGGCCGGTGAATCCGGCAGGGATCTTCTTGCCGGCTGCGAAGGCGGCGGGGGCAGCGCTTGCGCTGAGTCCTGCGGCCAGGCTTCCGGTCAACATCAGCAATTCGCGTCGGTCCATGATTTCCTCGATTCGGGCACGCCGCAGAATGCGACTGTCCGAGGTTGCTCCGCTGGCAAAAGCCGGTCAACCCGATCCGACCCCGCGTTCATTCGCGTCATGCCCGGGTGACCGGAATGCGGCCACGACCCGCGAGCGCACCGTGGTCCGTGCCGGAGTCTCTACAGAAGCAGGAATGCCGCCGCCGCGATCACGGTCGGGCCGGCGGCGCCCAGCAGCAATCCGCCGACCCCGATCGACTCACCGGCGAAACCGCGCTTGAGCAGGGCGACGCCGGCCGGATTCGGTGCGTTGGCAATGACGGTCAATCCGCCGCCGGCCACTGCGCCGGCGACCAGCATGTATTTCGCCGAATCCGACATCCCTTCGATCAAGGAACCCAGATAGGTGAGGGCGGCATTGTCCGTGATGGCCGTGAGTCCGAGCGCGCCGAAGAACAGCGCGAGCGGTTCGAGGCCAGACACGATGGGCTGCAGCCACCACTGCTGCAGGCCGCCAATCACCACGAGCCCCGCGAGGAAGGATCCGACCAGCAGCGCCTCGCGGAAGATCAACGGACTCTGATAGCGGGGATAGGCGTGCGCGAGGCTGACGAAGACCAGGAACAGTGCGAGGAACGCGACGGGATGATGTGCGAGCAGCACGACCCCGCCCAGCAGCGCGATGTGCAGCAGCACGACGCTGACCGGAACGCTGGCGTCGTCTGGCGCATCGCTGGCGGACGATACTGTGTGTCCGAGGTGCCTGCGCAACATCACGCTGACGAGGGTCGCGTTGACGACCACCGCCACGGCCGCCTTCCAGCCGAACTGGGTGATCATGAAAACCGTGTCCCAGTTCCACGTGGTGGCGACCATCAGCACCGGTGGCGCCGCGTACGCGGTCAGCGTTCCACCGATGGAGACGTTGACGAACAGTACGCCGAGGGCGAAGTACTTCAGGCGTTCCGGGATCTGCGGCGTGAACACGAGTGGCCCGAGCAACAGGGCCGCAATCGTCATCGCTGCCGGCTCCGTGATCAGCGAGCCAAACAGCGGCACCGCCGCAAGTCCGAGCCAGGCGCGCGCGAGGGGCGCGGGAATCGGCATCACCCGCGCCAGTCCGGCAACCGCGGCCGTCACGGTGCGAACGATCGGTCGCGACGCGGCTATGACCATGACCACGAGCACGAACAGCGGTTCCGTGTACTTGCGCGACTCCACGTAGTCCAGTGCCGGGGCGACTCCCTGGACGAGCGCCATCGCGACCACGAGTACGATCGCCCACAGACCGAACACGATCTCGACCTCGCCCAGAAGATGCAGCAGACCTGCATGGCGCGGTACGCGGTGACTGAGGCGTTCGAACATCGGCGCTGCGAACGTATGGGCGAGCGCCAGCACGAAGATGCCGAGCGCGATGAATTCTGCGGTGGAAGCCGGATTGGGAGGCATAGGCGAGCGGACTCCGCGAGGCGGCCCGACCGTCGCATGTCCCTGCGGAACCGTGGAGCCGGTCCTGCACCCGTCCCCATTCTAGCGAATTCAGAGGCCGATGCTGAATCCGATCTGCGCGATACGCCCCTGGGCGAGGGTCGCCTGCTGCGCTTCAAAGGCGACCGTGAACGCCGTGCGTGCCGTCGGTTCCCAGGAGGCACCCACCGCCGCATAGCCCTTGACGATATCCCGTGCATCTCCTTGCCATTGGACACCGCCCCGCACCCAGGGCGTCAGAGTGCCGCCCCGGCGTAGCTCGTGAGGCCGCATGAAGGCCATGCCGCCGCTGGCGCGTTGAAAGTCATCGCCGAGCGCCGTGATTCGGGTGGCCCGTGTTTCGACGCGCGCACGCCATGCATTCTGCGCACCGAGGTCGTAGGCGGCCGCGAGGAAGAATCCCTTCGCGGTGGCATCTGCGTCTGCCGCATTGCCGACGGCCGTTGCAACGTCTTGCCAGCGACTGAGCATCACGCCACCGCTGATGCTCACACGACCGAAGCCGCCACCCGCGTACGCAGACAGCGCAATCTGCCCGAGATCGGGCGCGCGCAGTGCCGGGGAAGCGACGGCGTCGTGGTTTACCCGCGCGGCGGCGACACCGAAGCGCCAGATGCGGCCGGACATCGCGTCGTAGCCTGCGCTGATGCCGCGCATCTCGTGACGATAGGCCAGCTGATCCGCATCAGGCTCGCGTTCGTGCTCTGCGCTGAGCACCTGTGCCCAGGCAGCTCCGCGACCGGCCGCGTTGTCGAGGCGATCTGCGATCACGTCCAGCAGCACCAGATTCGCATCGACGCTCGCGAGTGAACGCGCGTCGTACGCGTGCGAGGTCGCGGGTTGCAATGCGCCTGCGCCGCACAGCAGCGGGATGACGACGAATGAAATGCGAGGCAGATGACGCACGGAGCACCTTCGGGTTTATGTCTGGTGGCGGCGTGATTAGAGACAGCGCGCGGCATCACTTGAATCCCATGAACTGGTGCGAGTGTTGACCGCAGTCGAATGCATTGCGACTATCCGGGACAGATGAATCAGAAGCAGACGAACGACGTGAGTGGAGCACCCCATGTTCATGGGGGTGCTCCCATCCACGTCCCCATCCGGGTTCTGATCATCGAAGACGAACCGGTGATCCGACAGAGTCTGGAGCAACTCGTGCGCGCGAATGCGCGGTTCACTGTCTCTGGCGTCGCGTCGGACATCGCCAGCGCGCGACGCGCGTTACGCGAACCGCATGATGTCGCGCTCGTCGATCTGCGTCTGCCCGACGGCAGCGGCGTCGACCTGATCCGCGAGATCGCGGCGGGCGGCAAGACGCGGTCCATCGTCATCTCCGTGTTCGGCGATGAAGCGAGCGTGATCAGTGCACTCGAAGCCGGCGCGGACGGGTATCTGCTGAAGGATGCGACGGATGTCGCCGAGTCGATCCTGCAGGTCGTGCAGGGCGGAGCACCGATGAGTCCTGCGATTGCAGCGCACCTGCTGCGCCGCTTCCGTGGGCCGCGGTCCACCGCTGCTCCGGCCGAAGCGTCGGCCTCCCGTGCCATGCTTGCGCCGCGCGAACTGGCGCTGCTCGAATGCCTCGCACGCGGCCTCAGCTATCGGGAAGCGGCCCAGGAACTGACCATCTCGCACCACACGGTGGCGGATTACGTGAAGGCGATTTACCGCAAGCTCAGCGTCAATTCGCGCGGTGAAGCAGTGTTCGAAGCCGTGCGCACGGGCCTGATCCGGATGGAACGACCCACGCTCTGAGACGCTGTCTCACGCGGATACGTCCGACTGTGCCGGTCGTGGCAAATCCAGGCGAACCGTCGTGCCTGATCGAGTGAACTGCAGTTCTGCAGTGCCGCCCATCTGCTCCGCGCGGTGCGCCATGTTGCGCCGGCCGCGGCCGGCACGGGGTTCGCTGGTTTCGTCTGCGCCGCGGCCATCGTCCGTGACCTCGATCCGCAGGGGCAGTGCGGAGTCCAGCAGCCTCGCCGTGATCGAGACTCGTCGGGCACCGGAATGGCGAACCACGTTGCTGCAGGCTTCCTGCAGGATGCGGAACAGGTGCAGCGTCTCGCGCGGGCCATAGCCGCCGAGCGGCGGCAGGGTCATCTGCCAGTCGAGTGCGACGCCGTGCTGTTGCAGCCACGGGGCAATCCGCTGGCGGAACATGCCGAGCGCCGTGCGCAGGTCTGCGGCGACGACATCATCCAGTGAGTCGATGATCAGTCGCAGGTCCGTCAGGCTCTGCTCGATTTCCCGGGCCACTTCCGCCGGCGCGCGCTCCGCATGGCGCAGCGACAGCACGAGGCTCGTCAGCTGGCCGCCGACGCCATCGTGCATGTCGCGCATGATGCGCTGCCGTTCGTTGGCGAGCACCTGCTGGCGCTCCAGCACGCGCAGCTGCTCGTGACTCTGCATCAGCTTCTGTTCGGTTTCCTCCACCCGTCGCTCGAGCGTGGCATGGCTGCGCTCGATTTCGCGGGCGCTCTCCACATAGCGCTGTGCCACGGCAACCACGAACGCCGAGATCATCGGCAGGCTGGCCAGCAGCGAGTACTGGTAGTTCAGCGCGTTCGTCAGCCACATCATCACGACGTCGTGCGAGACGAAGATGACCGCCATGCACAGGCAACCGAGCATCCACCCCGAGCGCCAGCTCGGCAGCCGCCGGGCGACCGCGGCGAGCCGCCACAGCATCAACGGTGCGACGAGCGCGAACACGATCCGCAGGATCGCGTAGCCCTCGTCGATGGCAGCCATCAGGTCGCTGCTCGAGCGCCACCAGAACAGCAGCAGCAATGGCGGCATGGCCAGCAGCAGCCAGCGGTCGACCGCAGCGTGCCGATCCATCAGTCGGTTCACGAACCCCGAGCAGCTGAGCAGGATGCCGAGGCTCGAGCCGTAGACCAGCAGGGCCCGAACCTGCTGGGTCTCCGGCCACTGCGTCCACAGTATGTCGACATTGCGCAGGCCGCAGAATGCGATCAGCAGCACGAACCACAGGAACACGCTCTCACGCCGCAACTGCAGGTAGACGTACAGCGCGAACGCGCCGAGCACGAGAAACAGCCCGTTGTAGATCCCGAGGATGTCGACGCTGGCGAACGTCGTCCATGCCCAGGCCCGTTCCAGTTGATGGAACGGTCCGACGTGAATGACGTGCACGATGCCGCCGCCGGAAATCGCCTGCGCGACGATCAGCACGACTTCATTTCGGCCGGGCTTCAGGTATTCACTGCGCAGCGGGAACAAGGCCGGGTGGTAGGCATTGACGGCGATCGGCGGCTCGACCGAGCCCGCTTCGCCGAGAAAGTGCCCGTTCAGCCAGGCCGTGAGACTGCTGTCATAGGCGGGGATATAGATGGCGAGCGGCTCAGGGGGCGGCTGCGGCAGATCGAGTTCGAATCGCATCGCGCCGTACGGGCCTGGGTTCCCGCCGGGCAGTCTCGAGAAGCGTCGCAGGGGGCTGAAGGCCTGCCATCCGTCCGGATCTACGTCCGCGATCGTGTTGCCGTCCAGTGCCTGCGCCTGCACTCGCGTCACGATACCGCCCTCCGGTGCGACCGCATACAGGGCTCCGAGGGCGCCCAGCGCGAGCAGCGTCAGCGCCAGCACCGGAATCAGCACTCGGACGAACGAGAAGGGTGTGGGGAGCTCGGCGCGCACTCGGGGATTCTCGCAGCTTGGCCTGCGAATCTCGACGGCAAGCCGACCCCCATGAACTTGGGGTCCCTCTCAGCCGTCGGGCGCCGCTTCGACTCCCGTCAGTCGGCCAATGGCTTGCAGCGCTTCGGCCATCCCATCCCGCCAGCCCATGCCCGCTGCATTGGCCGCGAGCGCCGCACGCCGACCCGGCTCCGCGAGGTGGCGCTCGATGAGCTCGGGCAGCTCTTCGGTGGTACCCGTCGCGACGATGCCGCGCGATTCACACCAGGCGATACGTGAGGCCTGGTCCGACGCGATCGGCATCGCGATGCAGGGACGGCCGAGCACCAGCGCCTGCAGCAGACTGTCCCCGCCATTGGCGACGACGAGCCGCGCTGCGCCAAGCTGTCCGCGCAGTTCGTCTCCCGAGGGATTACGCAGTACCTGCAGCATCGGCAGCGATTCGATCTGGGAGGCGAATCCCGGCCCCGCGACGAAGCTGACGCGTTCACCGCGCCGGGCCAGGCGCTCTGCGAGACGCGCGAACAACGCCGGCAGGTCACCGCGTGCGCCGTGCGTACTGCCTCCGCCGGGCATGAACAGGATCGGCGCGGCGTCAGGCGCGATGCCGGCGGGGTCGGTCGTCGGTTCGCCCGGCAGGATCGTGTCGAGCGCGCGCACGATCGGGCTGCCGGCGACGCGCAGCTTCGCACGCTCGAGCCACGAAAGATGACTGAACAGATCGGGTGGATAGGCGAGCCAGACTTCGTCGAGCATCGGCAGCCATCTCCAGCGGAAGGCCCGACTTCGTTGCCGCCTGCGCGAGCTGACGTAGATCACGCGAGCGCCGGCGCGATGCGCGGCTCGCAGATGACGACTGCCGCCGGCATTGTCGAACACGACCAGACTCGGTCGCAGTCGATCGATCACGCGATCGACTTCGGCTCCGCACAACGTCACCGAGGCGGGAAGCAGATGCGTCTCGAAGGGGGCGGAGTTCGCGTAGGGCGCTTCGCGGCTCAACAGGAAATGACTTTGAAGTTGCGGCCAGCGTCGCTCGACGGCGCGCGCGAGATTGAGGCAGCGCGCGTACTCGCCCATGCCGCGGGCGCAGGAGACGGGCGCGAACAGGACATTCGAGTGCATGAGAGGCATGGACGGGCTGAACTGCAATCGGCCCGCGCGCAGCATGTGCTGCCGCGCGGGCCGGGAACTGCAACCAGCGTCGCGTCAGCTTTCGCCGCCGCTGCCGCCGCCGCGCACGATGGCGAGCCGCGCACCGGATGCGCGTTCGACCTGCAGCACGCTCTGCGTGAAGTCGTGGATCAACAGCGCATTTCCATCGACGGATACGTTGTTCCAGTACGGCGCGACCAGCGCGCCGCTGCCCATGCCGGTGCCACTGCCGCTGGTGGCCGAGACCTGGGTGCGTGCACCGGTCTGGCGGTCGACCTTGACGAGGCGCGAGGCACCGTCGATGACCCAGATCGTTCCATCCGTATCGACGGCGACGCCGCTCGGCGCCGTCAGCGGGGCACCGCTCGCGGATTCGTCCGACACGGCCGTGTGCGCACCGCTGGTCAGATCGACTGCGACGAGACTCTGCACGTTGATGGCCGCCACGAGGATTCTGTTGCCGCGCGTGTCGAGCGCGAGCTGACGGGGCGTGTTCAACGGCACTGCCGGGTTCGCGGCAGAGACGACCTGGCGCGCGCCGCTGGAGATCGTCACGGCCTGCACATTGGTCTGCGTCAGCAGGTAGAGCTTGCCCGCGGCCGAGTCGAACGCGATGTCGTAGACCCAGTCGAGCGGCTGGCCGCCGACGAGCACGGTGCCGTCCGCGATCAGCGAGACGGCGCCGGTCGCGAGATTGACGCGCCGGATCATCATGTTGCCGTTCTCGTAGGTCGCGCCGTAGGCGGTCTGCGTGGCGGCGTCGACCACCAACGCGTACGAACGGAACTCGGCCGAGCCGGTGACCGTGGTGCCGGCCACCAGACGCTCCGTACCATCGCTGGCGAGCTCATACAGTTCGCCGGACGATGTCGTGAAGTAGGCCTTGCCGCCGGCGTAGACCGTATCGTTCGAAGGGCGCACCGGCAGGCTGCGCGGAAAGCCATTGCTGGCCAGCAGCGTGCGGGCGCCGGTGCTCGCGTTGGTCCGTGTGGCCGAATCAAGATAGGAGTCGACGCCGATCAGGTCGCTACCCACCATCACCAGGCCGCGCACGTCATAGGCGTAGAGGCTGTCCGGTGCGTTGGTCGGCAGATTCGCGTTGGTCATCACCACGGAGCGCGTGCCGGTCGCGAGATCGATGTTCATGATGCCAGAGCCATCTCCGAGCGTCAGGCCGCCGTCGAATGTGTAGACGCTGTTTGCGGTGGCGGAGTACACCATCGACAGCGGATAGCCGATGGCCGGGCCGCTCTGGAAGCCGGTACGCGAGATCAGCGTGCGCGCACCGGTGTTGACGTCGACCGAAAACAGCGCGTCGGAGCCGCGGTCGATGATCAGCAGTCGGCCGTTGGTCGAATCCAGCGCCGCATCCATCGGCTCGCTGAAGAATCCATTGGCCGTATTCGGAACCGTATTGCTCGACAACAGCGAGCGCTGACCGTTGGTCATGTCCAGCGAGTAGACGCTGCCCGGCCAGTCGACGACGTAGAGCTTCTGGCGCGATGAGTCGACAACCAGATCCGTCGGGTTCGCGAGCGCGGGACCGCCATTGGCCGGCGTCTGCGCGTCGGAGAACGCGGACCACGTGCGCGTCTGCGTGTTGTACGCCCACACGCCGATGGTCGAGTTGCCGTTGCCGCCGTTCGTGCGGACGCCGACGAAGATGCGGTTGTTGGCGAGATCCAGCGCGAGGTCGAGCGGTGGCGTGCCCGCGAAGCGCGACAGATCTGCAACGTCGACGAGGCTGCGATCGGCCAGTGTCAGCGAACGGATCGCCAGACCCTGCGCGTCGAGGAAGTACACCTTCTCGCCGGCCGCATCGAGTTCGGCACCGGAGATGTTCTGGAACTCGGAACGTCGTTCGATCGAGGCAGTGGCGGCCGACGCGGCGACATTGCCGGCTGCATCCGTTGCCGAGACGACGAAGCTGTTCGCGCCCTGTGCCAGATCGACGTCGATCGACCAGTTGGCGAAATTGTCGGTCGTCGTGACCGGTTGTCCATTGACGGTCACGGCCGAGACGGCGCCGCCGGTATCGGCCGCCGTGCCGACGATGCGCGCCGTGGCCGCACCCGTGAATGATTTGGTGGACGGGAACGTGATCGCGGCAGTCGGAGCCGTGACGTCCTTCGGTTCATCCGAGCCGCAGGCTGCGAGCAGCAGCATCGACAACGGGATCAGCGAGCGAGCTTCCTTCATGTTCAATCCTCAATGCGTGACACCCAACAAGCAGGCGGCGGCGAGGATTGCGATCAACGGACATATCGGGCACCCCATGGCTTGGGGGTGCGGGCGGAATCGTGATCAGCGTCGCGCGGGATCGTTGCGCGACTGTGACGTGTTCTGGATTTCGACGGCGCGCGTCAGTCGCGCGCGATGCGCATGCCGAAGATCTGGCTCGTCAGTGCTTCGGGGTCCCGGCCGCGAAATGCCGGGCGCTCGCGTTCGTACGCCGTGCGCCACGAGCCGCCACGCGTGCCGCGACGGTCGCAGCCGATGGCGAGCTGTGCGGAACCGTCGACCGGCGTTGCGCCGTACGGCATTTCGTAGCAGTCCTCCACCCATTCCCAGACGTTGCCGATCATGTCGTGCAGGCCGAAGGCATTCGGCGCGAACTTTCCGACGGGCGCGACGCCTGCATAGCCATCGTCGCAAGGTGCCGGGGTGGAGGGCAGGGTGGGAGCTGCCTTCTGGCCCGCCGCATCGTGCATGTTGCCGATCCTGCAGGACTCCACCGGGTTGCTCTCCGGCCACGTGTAAAGTCCCTGCGTACCGGCGCGCGCGGCGTACTCCCACTCGGCTTCGGTCAGCAGGCGATAGCGCTGCCCCGTGCGGCCGGCGAGCCAGCTCACGTAAGACTTCGCGTCGCTCCAGCGAATGCAGGCGACGGGTTCGTCGTCGCGCACCGGTCGTCCATAACCCGGATCCGCCCAGCTCGTCCCCGGCAGTGCATTGACGG
Organism: Steroidobacteraceae bacterium; assembly: GCA_965279665.1. Classification (GTDB taxonomy): domain Bacteria; phylum Pseudomonadota; class Gammaproteobacteria; order Steroidobacterales; family Steroidobacteraceae; genus UBA964. The sequence goes on along the minus strand of OZ257256.1, from coordinate 3,146,084 downwards.
CATTGCCGAGGAACACATTGCAGCCGGTGCCGGCCGTCTTGTGCCCGGTGGCCTCGACGAACGCGCGGTACTGCCCCTGCGTCAGCTCGAACTTGCCGACCGCGAACGAGTAGCCGATGCGCACACGTCGCACCGGACCCTCGAAGCGATCCTTCTCGCCACCCTCGCGACCCATGGTGAACTCACCTGGCGGTACCACGACCATCTCCGGACAATCGCGACAATCGCGGAACGTTTTCCCCGGTGCAGGCAGCTTGCCGGCGAGAGCAGGCGGCATCGCCGCTGCGAGCAGGGCGAGTGCGACCAGCGGAATGGCGCGGCGGGCTAAGTAGTTCATGTCGGATTCCGTGCAGATGGAGTTTTCGCCGCGCGAGCATTCACGCGACGGGTGGTGGCTGCCGAGGATGGCGGGGCAGTGTCGAGTCGATACAGGCCCAGGTCGGTGCCGACTCGGTCCATATCGTCATCGCAGGGCGGGCGAGTTCCGGATCGTCCAGCGTACCGGCGCGCAGTATCGTCAAATGCGGGCGCGCATCCGCAGCGCTCGTGATCGGCGTACCGCAACGCTCACAGAATGTTCTCGTCATCTGGTTGCCGCTGTCCGCCTGGCTGACATAGCTGCGCAGCGGGCCCGTGATTGCCACGGACGGTGCCGGGAAGATCACGTTGATGGTGGCACTGCCCGCCGCGAAGTACTGGCAGTCACGGCACCAGCACACGCGCGCGGCGATCGGATCCGCCGTGCAGGCGTAGCGTACGGCACCGCACCGGCATCCCCCCGTTATCGGCATGGTCTGATCCTCCCATGGCCATCATCTGACAAAGCGCCCGCTGATCACAACCGGTTCATGGAATTGGGCCGCATCGCGCAATCTGGGTCTGCCAGCGAACAGACCCGGGTCCCTCGCGCGCGCATCGTCTACCCACAGCGAAGCGGCGATTTGCCCTTCGATCGCCTGGAGATGGTCATGAATACATTGATGCGCATGTGCGTTACGGTTGCCACGCTCGGAATCCTCGTCGGCATTGCTGGTGCCGCCACCGATGCCGATGCAGTGAAGCTGTTCCGCAACTCCGAAGAGAGCAACGCCTACTTCAAAAGCAGCTACGGCTACGCGGTGTTTCCGACGGTCGGCAAGGGTGGACTCGGCATCGGTGCAGCGCACGGCTCCGGTCATGTCTATGAGCGCGGACGCCTGATCGGCAACGTGGACATGAACCAGATCAGCGTCGGGTTCCAGGCGGGCGGCAAGGCGTTCAGCGAAATCATCTTCTTCGAGAACAAGAAGGCGCTCGATCAGTTCACGGCGGGCAATTTCGAGTTCAGCGGTGACGTCGGCGCGATCGTGATCACGGCGTCAGCCCAGGCGAGCGTCGGGACGACCGGCGAGAACGCGTCTGCGAGCACGCAGAAGAAGAACGCTGAAACCCAGGGCGGATACCACAACGGCATGGCGGTATTCACCATCGCGAAGGGTGGCCTGATGTACAACGTCACGGTCGCCGGCCAGAAGTTCTCCTACGAGGCCGTCAGCGGGAAGAAAGTGGCTCGCGCGAACTGACCCTTGCAGACAGGCTCCTGATCTGGCGCTTGCGGTTCGCGGCGCGGCGCGCAATGCTGGTTGCGCCCGCGCCCCGCAACCCAGAGTCCAGGAGTACTCATGTCCGTCAATGACCGAAATCCCGTGCGTTCGATGAACCGTCGCGATGTGCTCGGTGCGGCGACGCTCGGTGCCGCGGCGGCGACCCTCGGCGTCGCAAGTTCCACGACCACCGCCGCGACGCCCGCATCTGACCTCGTCGTCCCGAAGGACGGCAAGTACGCGATGGTGCCGCTGCGCAAGGATTCACTGCGCGTCACGGCGATCCAGTCGATCATCCGTTCACCACGTGACATGAAGAATCCGGCGCGCGAGATCAAGGCGAACGTCGATCACATGATCGAGCTGATCGACCAGGCCAATGGCTTTCCGGGGCCGCAGGACCTGATCTGCTTCCATGAACAGCCGATCCAGGGCTGGAACCCGTGGACCCGCGAGGAAACGCTGCGCGTCTGCATCGACGTGCCAGGCCCGGAAACCGAGGCCATCGGCAAGAAGGCCAAGGAGTACGGCTGCTACATCACGTTCGGCACCTACGCGCGCGACAAGGACTGGCCGGGCCACGTGCTGCTGACGGGCGTGCTGATCGGACCGGACGGCAAGGTCGTCGCCAATCACTGGAAGATCAACAACAGCCGTGGCTTCAAGCCGGGCTGGGACATCTTCACGACATCGATCCACGACGTGCTCGATCGCTATCGCGAGATGTACGGCGAAGATGCCGTGCTGCCGATCGCGCGTACGGACATCGGCAACATCTCCTGCTCGATCATTCCCGGGCAGCCCGACATCCTGCGCGCGCACACGATGAAGGGAATGGAGATGTCGCTGCGCTCGTCCTCCGGTGGGTACTCGATCGAGGATGCGCAGGTGAACTCGGGTTACAACCGCATCTACACGATCGTCTGCAACAACTCGATCTCCCCGAATCACCCGGGTTTTCCTGAGTTTTCCGGCTCGGGCGACACGGCGATCTTCGGCCCGAACGGACGCATCGTCGCGCGGGCGCGCTCGTTCAACGAGGAGTTCGTCTCGACGACGATCCCGATCGCCGAGTTCCGTCGCACCCGGTCGCTGCCGGACGTGCCCCTGTCGATGCTGCTGCCGGTATTCAGCCAGTATGTGCCGCGCAATCCGCCGAACCTGCAGGCCGATTACATTCCGAACACCTCCGAGGATGCAGCGCGGCACGTGGCGGCCAAACGCAACTGGTAGCGCTACAGATAGCGCTCTATCTTGCGGAACAGGTCGAGGCGGTCGACGAGGTCCGTCATCCAGTCGAGCTTGTCGGTCTCGAGCACGACGACGGGTGAGAGGTCATAACGCTTGAACCACTGCTCGTAGAGCTGGTTCAGGCGCCGCAGGTAGGTCACGGGCATGTCCTGCTCCATCGCGCGGCCGCGCCGCGCGATGCGCTGGCGTAGCGTGCGCACCGGGCAGCGCAACTGGATCATCAGTCGCGGTGGCGGCACGGTCTGCAGGACGGTTTCGTACAGCGCCCAGTAGGTGTCGAAGTCACGCTTCGAGATGCAACGCTGCCGGTGCAGGTTCCGCGCGAAGATCTCGGCGTCCTCGAACAGCGTACGATCCTGCACGACGACGCGATGCTCGCGCGCCATCTCGAGGTGCAGGCGGTACTTCTGCACCAGGAACCACAGCTGCGACTGGAACCCCCAGGACTTCATGTCTGCGTAGAAGTCCGCGAGGTACGGGTTGCGGTCGTTCGGCTCGACGAACGGGCTGAGGTCGTAACGCTCGCAGAGGAAGCTGGTCAGTTCGGTCTTGCCGGCGCCGATGTTGCCGGCAATCGCGATGTAACCCGGCTGCTTCAATCGTCGTGTGAGGCGGCGTCCGCCGCTGCCGTGGCGGCTTCAGCGAGCAGAGGGCGGCAGACTTTCTCGATCATGCGCTTGCGCTTCGCCGCGCGGATCTGTTCGATGGCTGCATCGGCCACGAAAGCGTCGACGGCTTCCGGCGTGCCGACCTTGCCCAGGGCCGCAAGACGCTCGTGCGTATCGAGCCGTTCACGCAGCACCGCGACTTCTGACGTCAGCGCCATGACCATGCCGAGCAGCGTGTCGACGCGCGGGTCCGAACCCGGCACGACCCGACGCCCCTTGTGGACGCGATGCCGCTGCATCGGCGGCGCTGCATTGGGGCTGACCGTGGCACCGCTCACGAGCGTGGCTTCCGCGCCGAGGCGATGTACCAGGACTTGTAGCCGCCCTTGTTCTCGTTGCCGAACTGGCCGCGGATGCCGCGGGTCGGCGGACCGAAAGCCGCATCCTGGAAGCCCGCGCCGATCTCCGCGAAGCCGGCATTGCGTGCCAGCGCTTCGTAGTCTGCCGACACGGCGCCCATCCAGAACGGCTCGTTGTTGTAGCGCGTTTCGAAGTCCGCGCGGATCAGCGCGTAGGCGTCCGCTTCCGCGGCGCGGAACGGCACTTCCAGGTGCACCATCACGCCGCCCGGCCGCAGAACCCGAAAGCACTCGGCCATGATGCGCGGCAGCGCCTTGGCCGACGTTTCGTGCAGCACGGCACTCGAGAACACCAGATCGAAGTGATCGTCCGGATAGCCGCTGTCTTCGGCGCTCGCCTGCTTGAAATGCAGCGCGACGCCGAGTCGTGCCGCGCGCGCATGCGCGTACTTCAACAGGCCCGCGCCGACGTCGAGTCCATGCACCTCCGCTTCCGGAAACGCGCGTGCGACGGCGCACAGGCTGTTGCCGACCGTGCAGCCCATCTCGAGGATGCGAGCCGGTGCGAGGTCCGGGAATCGTTCATAGACATGGGCGATCACGGTCTGACCGCGCATGTCGTTCATCTGGCCGCCCTGGCGACCGAGGCTGTACAGCGACGCGGCCTTGTCGAACACCGCGCCCTGACGCACGCCGCCATCCTTCGGATCGACGTGGTAGCTGCCGGGCATCATGTGAGTGTCCGTCGCGGCGAGGTAGCGCGGCACGACGAAGTTCGGATCGAGCGTCACCGTACCGATGTCCGGAGAACTGCGGGCCAGCTCGTCGATTTCGCCACGCTGGCGGTCGACGCAATCCCCGGCGGCCTGCCACATCAGTTCCTGTGCCGAGCGCATGGCTGACACCCAGTTCTGGTAAGGCTGCTGCGGTTCGAGCCGCCGGCGGATGTCCGGCAGCGACGACTGCAGCGAGTTCGCGACGCCGAGTTCGGCGACGGCCGCGTTGGTCAGATCGCGCACCAGCGGATCCATTTCCGCGGCGATGAACGTCTTCAGTGCGATGACGAATTGCTGTTCGGCGAGCTCGTCGTGATCGCTGGCGGGCATCATAGGATGGACCCGGGGCGGCGCGGACTGTGCGGTTGACATGTCAGGACTCCTGGAGGCGCTCGAACACAGCACCAAAGCTACCGCGCCGGGGGCGCGGACGGTAGCGGCGTGTGACGATCGTCTGGCTTGTGGTCGGTCGGGATCAGGCGGCGCGCAGTCCGGCGACTTCGGCGAGGATCGAATACGAAGCGTGGCGGGCGGCGGGCTCGAATATGTTCGACACGACCATCAGTTCGTCCGCCTGCGTGAGTTCCAGCAGGCGACCGAGGCCCGCAGCGACTGTCTGCGGCGAACCGACGACGGACACCTGCAGCATCTGCATCGCGAGGCGTTTTTCCGCCGGCGTCCAGAATGATTCGATGTCGGCGATCGGTGGGCGCTGCAGGCCGCGCTGGCCGCGGTGCAGCAGCGCATAGGACTGCTGCACGGTACTGAACAGATGCCGTGCTTCGTCGTCGGTCCGTGCGGCGACGACGTTGACCCCGATCATCGCGTGCGGCTTCGGGCATTGCGCGGAGGGGCGAAAGGCATCGCGGTAGACGCGCAGCGCCTCGATCAGCGCATCGGGCGCGAAATGCGACGCAAACGCATACGGCAGTCCGAGCATCGCTGCGACCTGCGCGCCGAACAGGCTCGAACCGAGGATCCACAGGGGCACTTCCGTGCCCGTGCCGGGAACCGCCTGCACCGTCTGGCCGGGTTGCAACGGGCCCAACAGCATCTGCAGTTCCTGCACATCCTGCGGAAAGAGTTCCGCAGCGCGCGGATCCCGGCGCAGCGCGCGTACGGTCGTCTGGTCCGTGCCCGGCGCGCGTCCGAGTCCGAGATCGATGCGGTTGGGATACAGCGACGCCAGCGTGCCGAACTGTTCGGCGATCACGAGGGGCGAATGGTTCGGCAGCATGATGCCGCCGGAACCGACGCGGATGGTGTGCGTGCCGCCCGCCAGATGCCCGATCACGACCGCCGTGGCCGCGCTCGCGATGCCCGGCATGTTGTGGTGCTCCGCGACCCAGAAGCGCCGGTAGCCGAGGCGCTCCGCATGCTGGGCCAGGGCCAGGCTGCGCTGCAGCGCGATGCGCGGTGTGGCGCCCTCGGTGACCGGGACGAGATCGAGAATCGACAGCGGAACCATCCCGCATGCTAACGCAGAGCGGGCTGCGTCGCGGGTCCGGTCGAATCTCGCAGCACGATCGCCGAATCGATCGTCTCGCCGCCCGGGCCCGGGCGAGGCCGATCTTCCAGTCTGGCCAGCAGCATCTCCGTGGCACGGCCAGCGAGTTCCGCGATCGGCTGACGGATGGTGGTCAGCGCGGGCCAGGTCTGGCGCGCGAGCGGGATGTCGTCGAATCCCGCGATCGAGAGATCCCGGGGTACGGCAAGCCCGAGTTCGTGTGCGACGAACAGGACGCCGGCGGCCATGTCGTCGTTGCTGGCGAAGATCGCCGTTGGACGGCGACGTCGCGTCAGCAGCTCGCGCGCACAGTCGATGCCGGATTCGAACGAGTTGTGGCCATGCGCCACGAGCTTTTCGTCGAGAGGGATGCCGCAGTGCGCGAGGCCGTCGCGATAACCGCTGTAGCGGGTCACGACGGCGGCGTGGCGTCGATGCCCGACGATGAAGCCGATCCGGCGATGTCCCAACGACGCCAGATACTCCGTCATCCGTGCGCAGACGCTGCGATCGTTGCTGTAGACCGCCTCGCCGCGCGGCGCCGGGCGGCCCGGCGCGATGCGCACGCAGGCGATGCGTTCCTGGTCCAGCGCCCGTACGAGCGAGGGGACATCCGACAGCGGTGGCGTGAGCACGAGCCCTTCGAGTCTCGAGCGGCGTACGAGATCCAGCACACCGTCCACGAGTCCGCGCTGGTCGTAACTGCAGCGGTGGATCAGCATCTGGTAGTTCGCGCGTTCGGCGGCGGCGAGCATGCCCGACTGGATGCCCATGATGTAGCTGACGCTGGCGCTCTGGTGGTCATACAGCAGGCCCACGAGAAAGGAGCGCTGCGCGGCGAGATTGCGGGCGGCGGGGGAGGCGCGATAGTCCAGCGCCTCGATGGCCTTCTCCACCCGCGCGCGTGTCGCCGCGCTGACGTTCGGCTCGCCGTTGGCGACCCGCGAGACGGTCTTGATGGACACCCTGGCGAGCGCTGCTACATCGTCGATCGTGGCGCGCTTGGCCATCCTGCCGGCTCCTTGCTGGTATCGTGAATTCTAGTATTGACAGCGTTGTCAGTAAATAGTTAAAACGACTGCCATGCCAACGACCAACACGCTGATTTCGTATCCGTTCGACATGATCGTGTTCGGCGGCCGGGGCGACCTGGCCAAGCGCAAGCTGCTGCCGTCGCTGTACCACCTCGATCGCGAGGGCCGGCTGCCGGCGGACGGCCGCATCATCGCTGCGTCGCGCGGTGCGATGAGCCAGGAGGCGTATCGCAGCATGATGCGCGAGGCCTGCATCATGCACGTGCCGGACGGCCAGTTCGACGAAGCAGCGTGGGCACGGTTCGCGGCGCGGCTCGATTACATCGAAGTCGACGCACTCGAGACCGCCGGCTACGAACGGCTCTCGGTCGCGCTGACGGATCGGGAAGACGTCGTGCGTTGCTTCTATCTCGCCACGGCGCCCGAGCTGTTCGGACCGATCGCCGCGCATCTTGCGTCGGCCGGGCTGATTTCACCGGTCACCCGCGTCGTGCTCGAGAAACCGCTCGGCAAGGACCTTGCCTCCGCGCACGCGATCAACGCCGCGATCGGCGAGAGCTTCGCCGAGCACCAGATTTTCCGCATCGATCATTACCTCGGCAAGGAGACGGTGCAGAACCTGATGGTGCTGCGCTTCGCGAACGGCCTGTTCGAGCCGCTGTGGAATCGCACGTATGTCGATCACGTCCAGATCACGGTCGCGGAATCGGTCGGCGTCGGTGGCCGCTGGAACTACTACGACAAGGCCGGCGCGCTGCGCGACATGGTGCAGAACCACATGCTGCAGCTGCTGTGCCTGACGGCGATGGAACCGCCGAGCAGTTTCGACAACGATGCGATCCGTGATGAGAAGCTGAAGGTGCTGCGATCCCTGCCGCCGATTCCCGATGCGGATGCCACGCAGCTGGTCGTGCGCGGCCAGTATCGTGCTGGCGCGATCGATGGACAGCCGGTGGTGGGTTACCTCGAGGAGCCGGACGCCGGTGCAGCGAGCGATACGGAGACCTTCGTGGCCGTCAAGGCGACCGTCGAGAACTGGCGCTGGGCGGGCGTTCCGTTCTATCTGCGCACCGGCAAGCGCATGCCCTCACGCGCGTCCGAGATCGTCGTGCAGTTCAAGACGCCGCCGCTCGCGCTGTATCCGCCGAGTGCGGGCGTCATCCATCCGAATCGCCTCGTGATGCGCATCCAGCCCGATGAGGGCATCCGACTGTTCATGCTCAGCAAGCAGCGCGGACCTGGGGATCTGAAGCTTCGCCAGACCGCGCTGGATCTCAGCTTCAACGACACGTTTGGCGGGCGCAGCCCGGATGCCTACGAGCGTCTGCTGCTGGACGTGATTCGCGGGCGCTCGACGCTGTTCATGCGTGTCGACGAACTCGAAGCGGCGTGGCACTGGACGGATCGTATCGTCGAAGTCACCAACCAGCAGAACATCACATGCAAACACTACACGGCCGGGAGCTGGGGCCCCAGTGCCGCCGTGGCACTGATCGAGCGCGACGGCCGCACCTGGCACGAAGACGAGACCTGAGCATGGCCGAGGGCGTGAGTCCCTGGCGCGAGTTCCGCTACCCGGATGCTGCGGCGTTCGCGGCCGGTGTCGCGGCCGTCATCGCGGGCGATCTGCGTGTGGCGCTGCGAACCCGCGCGCGCGCCTCGCTGGTCGTACCGGGCGGCTCCACACCCGGTCCGGTGTTCGATCTGCTGGCGGCCGCCGATCTCGACTGGGCGCGCGTGGATGTCACGCTGTCCGACGAACGCTGGGTTCCCGCAACACAGGCAGACAGCAACGCAGCGCTGGTGCACGCGAGACTGTTGCAGGGCAGGGCGGCTGCAGCGAGTTTCATCGGCCTCTACCGATCCTGCGCACGACCATCGGATTCGGTCGCGGACGTCGAGACGGCATTGCATGCGATCGCGCGTCCGTTCGATGTCGTGCTGCTGGGGCTCGGCGACGATGGTCACTTCGCCTCGCTGTTTCCGTCGCGGCCCGAGTTGTCCCCTGCCCTGGATGCGGGCGGGTCGCGGGTCGTCGTCGCACTCGATGCGCCGGCCCAAGGCCGGCCACGCATCAGCCTCACGCTGTCGGCGCTGTGCAATGCGCGCCGTCTGCTGCTCGCCTTCCGCGGCGAACGCAAACACGGAGTGCTGCAGCGGGCGCTCGAGCCGGGACCCGTGGACGCGCTGCCCGTGCGAGCACTGCTGCGACAGGCCATCGCACCGCTGGAAGTGCACTGGAGTCCCGCTTGAATCCGACAGTACTCGCCGTCACGGAGCGCATCCGCGAACGCAGCCACGAGACGCGCGGCATGTATCTCGCCCGCAGCTTCGGGCGTGACATCGAAGGCCCGCAGCGTGCGCGGCTCGCCTGCGGCAATCTTGCCCACGGATTTGCCGCCGAGAGCGGCGACACCAAGGCCTGGCTCGCGGGATCCGCCCGCCCGAATCTCGGCATCGTCACGGCGTACAACGACATGCTGTCGGCGCATCAGCCGCTGCAACACTATCCCGACATCATCAAGGCAGCCGCAACTGCTGCAGGCGCGACGGCCCAGGTGGCGGGTGGTGTCCCTGCGATGTGTGATGGCGTGACGCAGGGGCGCGTCGGCATGGAACTCTCACTTTTCAGTCGCGACGTGATCGCGATGTCGACGGCGGTGGCGTTGTCCCACGACATGTTCGATGCCGCGATCTGCCTGGGTGTCTGCGACAAGATCGTACCGGGCCTGCTGATCGGCGCGCTGTCTTTCGGTCACCTGCCGGTGATCTTCGCGCCGGCAGGCCCGATGCCTTCGGGACTGCCGAACGAGGAAAAATCGCGGATCCGCCAGCTGTACGCCGAGGGCAAGGTCGATCGCAGCAGCTTGCTCGAAGCGGAAGCTGCGTCGTACCACGCGCCCGGCACCTGCACGTTCTACGGCACCGCCAACAGCAATCAGATGCTGATGGAATTGATGGGTCTGCACATTCCCGGCACGGCGTTCGTCAATCCCGGCACACCGCTCCGGCATGCGCTGACGGAAGCCGCAGCCGTGCGCGCCGCAACCATCACCCACCTCGGCAGCGACTACCGGCCGATCGCGCACATCGTCGATGAACGCGCGATCGTCAATGGCATCGTCGGGTTGCTCGCGACAGGCGGTTCCACCAACCACACGCTGCATCTCGTCGCGATCGCCGCGGCGGCTGGCCTGCGCATCGACTGGCAGGACTTCGCCGATCTCTCCAGCGTCACGCCATCGCTCGCTCGTGTCTATCCGAACGGTCAGGCCGACATCAATCACTTCCACGCCGCCGGCGGCCTCGCTTTCGTGACGCGTCAACTGATCGACGCGGGCCTCGTGCATCGCGATGCCCGCAACGTGTTTGGCGACAGTCTCGACTGCTACGCCCGCGAGCCCTGGCTCGACGGCGCCGTGCTGCGCTGGCGCGAAGGCCCGGCTGCATCACTCGATCGCGACGTGCTGCGACCGGTCAGCGATCCGTTCGCAGCCGACGGGGGCATTCGACTGTTGCAAGGCAATCTCGGTCGTGCGGTCATCAAGGTGTCGGCGGTGAAATCGCAGCACCGCGTCATCGAGGCGCCGGCCGCCGTGTTCGAATCGCAGCAGGCCGTGATCGCCGCGTTCAAGGCCGGCAAGCTCGATCGTGACGTCGTCGTGGTCGTACGGCATCAGGGACCCCGTGCCAATGGCATGCCGGAGCTGCATCAGCTGACGCCGTCGCTGGGTGTGCTGCTGGACCGCGGCTTCCAGGTTGCGCTGGTGACCGACGGCCGGATGTCCGGCGCGTCGGGGAAGGTGCCGGCCGCGATTCATCTGTCGCCTGAAGCAGCCGGCGGTGGTCCGATCGCGCGGCTTCGCGATGGCGACATCCTGCGTCTCGACGCCGACGCTGGCACGCTCGATGTGCGGCTCACTCAACACGAACTCATCTCGCGGTCTGCCGCAGTCGTGGATCTGTCCGCGAATGAGACAGGTACCGGCCGCGAATTGTTCGGTGTGTTTCGCCGGGCGGTGAACAGCGCCGAGGACGGTGCGTCGAGTCTGTGGGCATGACCCTGCAGCTGGTCGCGGACATCGGCGGTACGCACGCGCGTTTCGCGCTCAACGATCCGGCGACACGGGCGCTGACCGCGAGCCGCACCGTCTCCGCGGCCGATCATCCCGACATCGGCTCCGCCGTGCAGGAGTACCTGCGCAGCGTGTCGACCGGCGACGCGGCAGCCGATTCCGTCCGTTCGGCCTGTTTCGCTGTCGCGGGGCCCGCCGGCCACGACCGGATCGAGTTCACGAATTCGCCATGGTGTTTCTCTCGCGCCGAGCTGGAACGCGCGCTCGGCTTCGAGCAGCTCGTCGTCATCAACGACTTCACGGCGCTCGCACTCGGTGTGCCGCGTCTCGATCCAGACGGGTTGTACTGTGTGCGTGCCGGCATCGCGGAGCCGGGCGCGCCAAGAGCCGTCATCGGTCCGGGCACCGGCTTCGGCGTGTCCGGTTTGATTTCGTGTCCGCGCGGCGACGGGACTGTGCATTGGGTCGCGCTGTCCGGGGAAGGCGGGCATGTCAGCTTCGCGCCGACGAACGAACTCGAGATCGCCTTGCTGCGCTTCCTGACACGCGAGCGCGACCGGGCTTCCGTGGAGCGCGTGCTGTGCGGCGAGGGACTGACCAGCCTGTACGAATTCCTGGCCGAACATTCGGGTGAGGTGGGTCGGCGTCCTGCACCCGCGGACATCACGCGACTCGCGCTTGCCGGGCAGGATCCGCTCGCCGGGCAGACGCTCGACCTGTTCTGCGCGATACTCGGCAGCGTGGCCGGAGATCTCGCGCTGACGCTCGGCGCTCGTGGTGGCGTCTATGTCGGCGGTGGCATCGTGCCGCGCATCCTCGGCACGCTCGGCGCGAGCGCTTTCGTCGCGCGGTTTCTGGCCAAAGGCCGGCTCGCGAAGATGCTCGAGCCGGTGCCCGTACATGTGATCGTCGATCCAGCTGCTGCGTTGCGCGGAGCCGCTGAAGCCCTGCAGGAGTCCTGATGTCCGCCGTTGCCTCATCGTCCATTCCAGATCTGCTGCGCGAGTCCCGCATCCTGCCCGTGCTGGTCATCGACGAGCTGGCGGATGCCGTGCCGCTCGCCATCGCATTGCGCGACGCGGGCATTCACAGTCTCGAGATCACGCTGCGGCGGCCCTCCGCGATGGAAGCCATCCGACGCATCATCGCGGAGGTGCCCGGCGTCGCGGTGGGCGCGGGCACCGTCACGACGCGGGCGCAGCTCGACCAGTTGCGCGAGATCGGCGTGGCGTTCGCGATCAGTCCGGGCACGACGTCGACGCTCGTGCGCCACGCGCGTGAACTCGGCGTGCCCTATCTGCCGGGTGTCGTGACGGCGTCCGAGGTCATGGCGGGCCTCGAACTCGGGCTGACAGCCTTCAAGTTGTTCCCCGCGTCCGCCGTGGGCGGCGTGGCGCTGCTGCGCGCCTACGTGGACGTGTTCCCGCAGGCCGTGTTCTGTCCCACCGGTGGCATCGGCCCGGACAATCTGCGCGAGTATCTCGGGCTGGCGAACGTGGCTGCGGCCGGCAGTTCCTGGGTGGCGCCGGCAGATCTCGTTCGAGCCCGCGATTGGAGCGGGATTTCGCAACGCGCCGCCACACTACGGGCCCTGATCAACGGCTGAGCGCCAGTTCTGGCACTGCAGCCCGGCGCCGCTGGCGGGCCGCGCGTCGGAAGGTTCCTACAGCGCATTGCGCGTCGCGCGCACGCAGTGGCGGGTATGTTGGATCCCTGTCAATTGAGGGAAGCAACATGCTCTACACGATCGCCGTTATTCTCGTCGTCCTCTGGCTGCTCGGCATGGTCTCCGCGTACACGATGGGGGGATTCATCCATGTCCTTCTCGTGATCGCCATCGTCGTCGTGCTGCTGAACGTGATTCAGGGTCGACGGCTGTAGCGCGCCGCCATGAACTCCACGCGACTTCTGGCCGTCGTGCTGATCATCGCCGGTGTGCTGAGCCTGGCGTACGGTGGATTCAGCTATACGCAAGACACGCACGAAGCCAGGATCGGTCCGCTCGAAATGACGATCCAGGACAAGCGGCGTGTGAACGTGCCGATGTGGGCGGGCATCGCCGTGCTGCTCGCCGGCGGTGCGCTGCTGACGTTTGGAGCGCGAGGACGCTGAGCTGCCATCTGGACGCGTGCGCCTGAAACACGCAGGATGGGCGCCTGCGGAGGTTCCTTCATGCGTGTCATCCCGATATCCCTGCTTGCCACTGCGTTCCTGCTGCTGACCAGTTGTGCGGCACCGGCTCAGAAGAACGAAGTCGAGCGTCTCTCGGCCCTCCCGCCGATGCAGCACCCGGCCGACAACCCCGCATCGCCGCAGAAGCTCGCGCTCGGCAAGCAGTTGTTCGTCGATCCACGCCTGTCCGGCAGCGGCAAGACGGCGTGCCAGAGCTGTCACTACCGCAATCTCGGCTGGACCGATGCGCAGGTGCTGTCGCGCAAGGACAATGGCGATCTCAACACGCGCCACACGCCGAGCCTCTACAACGTCGGGTATCAGACGCTCTGGTACTGGGACGGTCGTGCACCCACGCTGGAAGCGCAGATCCTGGCGGCGTGGAAAGGTCAGACCGGTGCCGATCCGGACAAGATCGCCGCACTGCTCAATACGATCCCCGGCTACCGCACTCAGTTTCAGGCGGTGTTCGGCACGGATGCGACGCCGCGAGCCGTGACCCAGGCGCTCGCTGCGTATCTGCGCGAGAAGATCAGCACGGATTCGCCCTGGGATCGTTACGAAGCCGGCAATCGCCGCGCGGTATCGAAGGATGCCATCGCCGGCTTCGCACTGTTCAGCGGCAAGGGTCGGTGTGTCACCTGCCACGTGCCGCCGTACTACGGTAACAGCACGTTCTACAACATCGGACTCGAACACGGCAAAACCAAAGCGGATCCGGGTCGGTTCAACGCGACCAAGGACGAGGCCGATCGCGGGGCGTTCAAGACGCCGTCGCTGCGCTCGGTCGCGCTCGGTGCGCCGTATTTCCACGACGGCAGTGCCGCGACGCTGACGGATGCCGTGCGCTACATGGCGAGCGGTGGCAAGGACGATCCGAATCGCTCCGCGCTGCTGACGCCCACCGGTCTCACGGATCGCGAGATCGCGCAGGTCGTGACATTCCTCGAGAGCCTGACCAGCACGGAGCGCTGGGACGCGCCGTCCCTGCCGAACTGACGCCATGGCCCGACTCGCGAACCGGACGGCCGTCGTGCTCGGCGCTGCGGGCGCCGGCAACATGGGGCAGGTGATCGCGCGGCGTTTCGCCGCGGAGGGCGCGCATGTCATCGTCGCCGGACGTCACGAGTCGCCGTTGCGCGAACTCGCGGCCGAGCTCGGCGGTAGCCACGTGCTGTGCGACATCACGCGCAAGGCGGAGGTCGATGCGATGGTCGCGAGCGTGGTGGCGCAGCGTGGGCGCGTCGACGTGGCCGTCAACTGCACGGGCTGGGGCCTGCTCGCGAAGCTGCTGGATACGACGGAAGCGCAGCTCGATCAGCTTGCCGCGCTGCATTTCAAGGGGCCGTACTTCTTCCTGCAGGCTTTCGTGGCCAGCATGGCCAAGACCGGCGGCGGCTCGATCATCACGATTTCCTCGGCGTCCGTGCACCGCGTGCTGTATCACCACGCCGCCTACATCGCGACCAAGGCGGCCAGCGAGGCTCTGGTGCGCTGCTTCGCCAACGAGTTCGGCGCGAAGAACATCAAGATCAACGCGATCGCACCGGGGCTCACGGAGTCGCCGATGACCGAGAAGGAGATGAACCTTCCAGGTCTGCGCGAGACGTTCATCAAGGAGTATCCGCTCGGCCGCATCGGCACGAGCGAGGATGTCGCGAACGCTGCACTCTGGCTCGCGAGCGACGAGAGTTTCGTGACCGGCGAGACACTGCAGGTCAACGGCGGGCTGATGCTGCGCCGCAATCCCTCGCCGGCAGAGATCAACGCTGCGTTGAAGTCGGCTGCGAAGGCCGGGACGTCGGGCGCAGGCTCGTAAGCTTCGACTTCCACGCGATCCGTTCGTCCGACAGCGCATCCAGGAAATCCGCCAGTCGTTTCGACTTGACGATGGTGGCGATGGCGATCGCGCCGGTCGCTGCAAGTACGAGCAGGAACAACGCAAGCTTGCCCGCGCCGGTTCGGCCCGCTTCGCTGAACACGTTCATTCCGAGGACGCCCGTCGCGATCGTGCCGATCATGCCCACGATCGTGACGACGGTGAGTCTCAGTACGGTGTTTGCCTGTCGCCGCGCGCTGTCGGAGTCCAGGTAACTGTTCATGTCGACGACCTCGTTGCGCACCTCGGCGTGCAATGCGTCGTTGCCGAGGTGGCGGCGTAGCCGCTCGAACACGTTCTTCGCGATTTCCTGATTCGAAACCTCGTGGAACCAGTAACGGTGGGTGAACCGAAGGAAAGTCTCCATCATCTGCCGGATCGTGCGCTTGAAGGCCTTGACCGACTCGGTATCACCGACCGCGAGGCGATTCATCGCCACGGCCAGCTCATCCGACATCGACAACAGCGCGGCCTTGTGAAAATGCGCGATCAGGAACAGCAGGAAGTACTGGTGCCTGAACTGGCTCAGCAGTCCGTTCTCGCTACCCGAGAAGAATGCATCGGAATGATTGCCGACCATGGACAACGTCTGTCCGGTCACGACGATTCGCGTATCGCCGGACGCACGGTCGCCCGTGCGGTCCCAGAATCGATCATCGCAATACTCGCGTTCGAAGTCCTGCAGCGTGGTGGCGGAGTAGGGCAGGTCGTCGCGCCCTCCGGGCCGTGTGACGAGGCCGAGCCGAATCCAGTCGGCGCGCGTCAATTGCGTCGGATCATCGAGCGCCAGGTAGGACATGAACGGCATGCGGTAGTACTCGAGCTGCCGGTAGCGCAGCGGACCCTGCTGGCCCGGGACTTCGAGGGTCAGTGGCTGCAGAAGCCAGTCCCAGTGCGCGGAATTGCAGGGTGTGCGATGTCTGCCGACGAATTCCAGGTATCTGCTCCGTGCTCCATAGTCCGATCTGGCGAGAACGGTCCCGTCTTCGGACAGCCACTCGACGAGATGCGGACAATTGCCGCCTTGGCCGCGGGAATCCCAGAACGCTGGATAGGCGCGTCCGAATCGGAACAGCGTGTCCTGTGCGACCGGCAGCGGCAGATCGTCCGCCACGATCTCGATCGCGAGCATGACCAGATCGGCGTCGTGGAAAAAGTTCAGGTCGACGTGGGCGACCTTGAATTGCCAGGCCGTCTCGCCGCTCTCGAACGTGATCCGCAGTCCGTGCACGTCCCGTCTGCGGTACACGTGGATGCTGGGGTCTGCGAGGCGCTGGGAGGACTCCTGTCCAGCCGACGATCCGTACAGGAAACGCTGCGTGTAGGGGAGGAACGTCACGAATTCCTTATAGTGGCGTTCCTGGAACTCGGCGGGATTCTCGCAGAATTCGTCCGCCACCTCCTGCCACGGCGATGCCGCACCAAGCTGGTCCAGCACCTCCCAGTGACGCTGCACCGGGCTGCCGATACGGACCGGCATCAGTTGCAGCGGCCATAGGACAATCTGGCGGAAGTGCCGAATCAGTGGAGCGGCGATCATCTCGGCATCCTAGCCATTCCGTTCTGAGGCCTCTACCTCGCGCTGTCACAATGGCGCGACTTGAGGCGCAGGGGTGCATTCGGCCCGGTCAGGCCCTAGCATGGCGTCCTCCGGGCTTCTGGCCGCTGTGACGGAACCGATCGCATGACTGAAATCACTCCGACTCCGCGCGAACTCGACCTGCAGCGCCGCACGGAGGCGTTCATTCGCGACGTCGTCATTCCGTACGAAAAGGACCCGCGGCAGTCCTCGCATGGTCCGTCGCCCGAACTCGTGCAGGAACTGCGCGCCGCGGCGCGCAAGGCTGGGTTGCTCGCGCCGCAGGTCTCCGAGGAATGGGGTGGCTACGGCCTCACGCACCGCGAGACGGCGACGGTGCTGCGTGCGTCCGGCTATTCACTGCTCGGGCCGATCGCGATGAACTGCATGGCGCCCGACGAGGGCAACATGCATCTGCTGGAGAAAGTGGCCACGCCCGCGCAGAAGCAGCGCTTCCTCGCGCCGCTTGCGGCCGGCGAGATCCGTTCGGCCTTCCTGATGACGGAGCCCGACGGGGGCGCCGGCTCCGATCCGGACATGATGCTGACGACGGCGCGCCTCGACGGCAACGAGTGGGTGATCGACGGCCGCAAATGGCTGATCACCGGTGCGACCGGCGCGAGCTTCGGCATCGTCATGGCACGCACCGGCAATCACGCGACGATGTTCCTGACGCCGATGGACGCGCGCGGCATCGTCGTCGAACGCGTGCTCGACACGATGGACGTCGGTATCCCCGGTGGTCATGCCGTGATCCGTCTCGAGGGGTTGCGCGTGCCGATGGACATGGTGCTCGGCGCACCGAACGAGGGATTCCGCTACGCCCAGGTCCGACTGGCCCCGGCGCGACTCACGCACTGCGAGCGCTGGTGGGGTGCCGCGCAGCGCGCTCACGACATCGCCGTCGACTATGCCTGCCGGCGTCGTGCCTTCGGCAAGCCGCTGATCGAACACGAAGGCGTGGGCTTCATGCTCGCACGCAACGAAGTGGATCTGCTGCAGACCAAGCTGCTGATGGACTACGCGGCCTGGACGCTCGATCAAGGCTCGCGTGCGACGACGGAGTCGAGCATGGCGAAACTCCAGTGTGCGGAAACGCTGTTCCAGGTCGTCGACCGGTGCGTGCAGGTGCTCGGCGGTCTCGGCATCACGATGGACACGCAGGTCGGACGGATCTTCAGCGAGATCCGTGGCTTCCGCGTGTACGACGGTCCGACCGAGGTACACCTCTGGTCGCTTGCACGGCGTCTGCAGCGCCGGCATGACAAGGCGGGATCGGCGGGATGAACGGCGTCGCCGGACACGAGTTCCGGCCCGGACTCGAGTTCGACGTCGCGGCGCTGCGCGGGTATCTCGCACGCGAGCTGCCCGGGTTCGAAGGTCCGCTCGCGGTCCGGCAGTTTCCCGGTGGACAGTCGAACCCCACCTACCTGCTGACCACACCTGCGCGCCGCTACGTGTTGCGTCGCCGTCCTCCGGGCAACCTGCTGCCCTCTGCCCATGCGATCGACCGGGAGTTCCGCGTCATGCGCGCGCTGCATGAGCGCAGTGAGGTGCCGGTGGCGCAGCCGCTGCTGCTCTGCGAGGACGTCGGCGTCATCGGCACCGGGTTCTATGTGATGCAGCATGTCGATGGCCGGATCTTCTGGGACCCGACGCTGCCGGAGCTGCCGCGCGAGCAGCGCGCCGCACATTTCGACGCGATCAATGACGTCATCGCGCGACTGCATGGCGTCGTGCCACACGCGGCTGGCCTCGCCGACTTCGGCCGAGCCGAGGGTTATGTGGCGCGGCAGTTCTCGCGCTGGTCGAAGCAGTATCTCGCCGACGAACAGGCTGGTCGCAATCTGCATCTCGATCGCCTGATCGAATGGCTGCCGCGGCATTTGCCGACAGTTGAACCACCACCGGCGGTCGTCCACGGCGATTTCCGCATCGACAATGTCATCTTCCATCCCACCGAGCCGCGCGTGCTCGCAATCATGGACTGGGAGCTGTCCACCATCGGCGATCCGCTCGCCGACTTCGCCTATCACCTGATGATGTACCGGATCTCGACCGCATCGATTCCGGGCTTGCTGGGGCGTGACGTCGTCGATCTGGGCCTCCCGACAGAATCGGATTACGTCGCGGCGTATTGTGCGCGGCGTGGCCTGGCGAGTTTTCCGAACCTCGATTTCTACATGACGTTCTGCATGTTCCGCCTGGCCGCGATCTTCCACGGCATCCGCGGCCGTGTCGCGCGCGGAACTGCGGTCAGTCCGCAGGCGAAGACCTATGCGGCGGAAGTCGAAGGCATGGCGGCGGCGGCCTGGGCGCAGGCCGAGCGGGCCGGCGCCTGATGCGAGCGCTGCGGATCATTGCGGTGCTGTTGCTGATGGCGGCGGCCGCCGCGACAGCGGTATGGGTCGTGCGCAAGCGCGAACCGTCCGCCGATCCGATGATCGTGCTGATCAATCAGGTGCGGACGCGCGCCATCATCGAGCACGAACGCCAGCTCACGGTCTGGTATCGGACCTGCCCCGAGGTCACCGGCCTCAATCCGGAAGTCTTCGTGATCTGGCCGGGAAGGTTGCGCTATTCCCTGGATCTGTCGGCCACGACACTGTCGTTGCAGGATGGGACGCTGACCGTGCGCACGCCGCCGATCGAGATCGGTGAACCGAGCGTGCCCAGTGATCTCGCGCAGTTCGTCGCGACCAATCCGCTGTGGAACTTCGAGACGGATGCTTCGCTCGGTGCGCGTGAACTGCAGCTGACGTCGCCCGTCGCGCGCTATCTGACCGTGTATTTCCTGAAGCACGATCCGACGCTCGGCGATTATTTCCGCGACGAACTGTCCGCCTACCTGCGTGGTGTGGCCGGAGCGCTCGGCGTACCGGTCAGCAAGGTCGTGGTCGAGATTCCGGAAGCCAAGCTGCGCAGCCCCACGATGCCCGCGCTGCAGCTGTGCGCAGGGTCAGCCGCGACCGCCAACGGCATTCCGTTCGTACGCGAGGCGAACGGCGATTACACCTATCTGTTCCCGCGCCGCGCGCCGTCAGCGACCGACGGGTCCTGAAGCCTTGCCGCCGCCGCACTGCGCGTAGAACACGACATCCAGCGCGATGGGCGAGCGCTGCAGCCAGATCACGCCGTGTTCCGGTCCCGATTCGGGTCCGCTGTGCGGGATTCCGCCGGGTCGCCAGAAATAGCCGCCCTGGCGGTACTCGCCGATCACGGTCCGTGTCGGCAGGCATTCGGCCAGACGGTAGTCGCCTTCCATCACGTAGCCTTCTTCCACCATCGAATGCACTTCCCAGGGCACCGTCATGCCGGCGCCGAGTTTCACGTACCAGGTGCGGGCTGTCGTGAACGGATCCTTCTTCAGGTGCATCACCCGAAGGTCGGCCGTGGCACCCGCCGACTTGGCGAGCGAGGCCGGTTGCCATCGGGCCGGATCGAAACGTGTGACGTAGTGACCGCGTTCGCGCTGGCGTGCGACGGCCGCAGCGTCCGGCGCTGCGGGATCGAAGAACACCAGCGCGTGCGCGCCGCCACGACTGCGCATTGACGGCGGGATCGCGCCGGGCGGAACGAACGCGAAATCGTATTGTCCGAGTGTGTCCGTGCCGAACTCCAGGTCGCCGTCGAGCATGATGATGTCGGTCGACGGGGCGGACAGGGGAAGACGGCGCGACGTCCAGCCGGCCGGAAACTCGGCCTGCACGGCAAGTCGACCGGTGCGCGTATCTTCGCTCAACAGCTTGGCGCGGACACCGGGCCAGCGTGGCCACGGCTCGTACTTCAATGACTGCGTTGGCAAATAGCCGACGAACATCTGACCGTCCGGGCCCGCCTCGCGAACGGGTGCCGCGACCTTCTCTGCAGGCGTGACGGCAGCATCGGAGGCGTCGGCTGCGAACGAAAGCGGGGCGATGCCCGCTGCAGCGAGTACGGCAATCGGGATGAGTCTGCGCATCGATGATCCTCCGCGATGTCGCTTGATCGCATGGGATGGCGCCGCGGTCAAGGCGAAACGCCCGAGAGGTGCGTGCTAACGTACCCGGCTCCGTCGGAACGCCCGAGAGACCGCTCCATGTCCGTAACCCCCTTCGTCGAACCCGTGCTCGAAATCGCGCGCGCCGCAGGACGTGAAATCCTCGACGTGTACAGCGCCGGAGGCGGCGACGTGACGCACAAGCAGGATTCGTCGCCGCTCACGGAGGCGGACCTGCGCGCGCATCGTCTGATCGTCCGCGAGCTGTCGCAGCTGACACCAGGCTGGCCGGTCCTGTCCGAAGAGGCGAGTGACATCGACTTCGCGACGCGGTCGTCCTGGAATCGCTACTGGCTGGTCGATCCGCTGGATGGCACCCGGGAATTCGTGTCGCGCAACGGCGAGTTCACGGTGAACATCGCGCTGGTCGAAGATCATCGGCCGACTTTCGGCGTCGTGCATGTCCCGGTGCGTGACACGGACTACTGGGGGCAGCCGGGAATGGGTGCATGGCGTCGCGTCGGTGCGGCCGCGCGCTCGGCGATCCGTGTGACGCAGACGCTCGGGCCTGCCGTACGGATCGCAGGCAGTCGTTCGCATCGCGGCAATTCGCTGGAAGGTTTTCTGGCGGGCGTCGGCGCGCATGAATTCGTCGAGATGGGTAGCTCTCTGAAGTTCTGCCTGATTGCCGAAGGTGGCGCGGATGTGTATCCGCGACTCGGGCCGACCTCTGAATGGGATACGGCGGCGGGTCATGCCGTGCTCGGCGGAGCCGGCGGCGTCGTATTGCGACTCGACGGAACGCCGCTGACCTACAACACGCGCGACTCCCTGCTGAATCCCCATTTCCTGGCCTACGGGTCGGGCGCGCGCGACTGGCTCGCGCTGCTCGGCAGGGTCGAGGGTGGCGCTTCAGCATGATGGATTCCGTCGCGGCGTCGCTGGCGCCGATCTCGGGTACGCGGCTCGGTCTGTACAGCGCGGTGACGCTGCTGACCTGTCTCTCGCCGGGTCCGAATATGTTGCTGATGATTTCGACGGGGCTTCGCGCCGGCTCGCGTGCGGCGCTGTCGGTCGTGGCCGGCATCATGCTCGCGTCGTTCGTCTATCTCGCCGTCGCAGCGGGGGGTCTGATCGCAGTCGTCACGGCCTCTCCGCTGCTGTTTGCGCTGATCCGTTACGCCGGTGTAGCGTACCTGCTGTATCTCGGAGTGCGATTGATCGCCGCGGCGTGGCGCGCGCCAGCACCGGATCCCGGCGCCACAGCCGCAGTAGATCAGTCATCTGCAGCGCACGGGCAGTTCTTCTGGCAGGGGTTCGTCACGCACATTTCGAATCCCAAGGCCGTGCTGTTCTGGACGGCAGTGCTGCCGCAGTTCATCGATACGACCGTGCCGGTGACGACTCAGGTGATATTCCTCGGGCTGCTCGGCATGTCGATAGATGCCGTCGTACTTGCCGCCTATGGTCTTTCAGCAGCGGCCGCGCGCCACAGCCTGCTGACGCCGGCACTGTCGCGCTGGCTGGATCTCGCGGCCGGCATCGTGTTCACGATCCTCGGCGTGATGCTCGCACTGATGCACCGCTCAGGCTGAGTCCGCGCGCTCCGCGATCTGCGTCAGCTCGATGCGCATCACCTTGCCCGTAGGATTGCGTGGCAGCTGCGCCAGCACGCACAGCCGTTCGGGGCGCTTGAAGATCGCAAGGCCCGCAGTCGCGAAATGCGCGCGGACGTCCTCGAGGCTGATCGTCTGGCCGGGCTTGGGCACCACGGCCGCGCAGATCTTCTCGCCGAGGATGTCGTCCCGATAGCCGGCAACGGCACCCTCGAGTACGGCGGGCATCGCGGCGAGGACTTCGTCGAGTTCCTCGGGTGAGATCTTCACGCCGCCGCGGATGATGATCTGCTTGAGTCGGCCGACGTAGCGGTAGTAACGGGGATCTTCGGCGCTGCCGGCGATCTCGAACAGATCGCCGGTGCGGAAAAACTGGTCGCGGGTGAACGAGCGCGCCGTCAGGTCCGGTTCGCGGTAGTAGCCGTCGAACACGGCGGGTCCGCGGATCTGCAGTTCCCCGGGCTTGCCGAGCACCGTGATCTCCTCGCCGGAGTCCGGATCGATCAGGCGCGTGTCCATCGGGCAGGGTGCGGGTCGCGGCCATTTGACTTCGGCGCGGCCGAATCGCGGAAACAGCCGCGCCCGGTCGCGCGGATCGGGCGCCTCGGTCGCGCCGCTGATCAGCGAGACGCCTTCGTTCGAGCCGAAGATGTTGATGACTTCGATGCCGAACCGCTCGTGGAAGCCGGCGATCATGCCGGGATCGAGCGGTGCGGAACCGGAGCCGATGCAGCGCAGGCTCGACAGGTCCACGCGCGCCAGCATCTCCTCGTTCTTGATCAGCATGTTCAGGATGGCCGGCGGCGCGATCGCATACTGAGGTCGCTCCGTCGCGATCTGCTGCAGATACACGGGCAGATCCAGCGGATGGTGCAGCAGCAACGTTCCCTGCGCATTCAGCCAGCTCAGCAGGCAGCCGCCGATCGCCGCCATGTTGACGAGCGGGAACGGATTCAGCAGCGTCTCGCCGTCGGCGATCCTCGCGCCGACATGATGCACGCGATTGATGCTGATCCACTGATTGTGCGTGCGCGGCACGCCTTTGGGATTGCCTTCGGTTCCTGAGGTCCAGCAGATCGTGAACACGTCGTCCGCATCGACGTGGGCGGCGGCGATGGCCTGCTGCAGGCGTGCGCGTCCCGCGCCATCGAGCGCCGAGCGTACGAATGGGCGCGCACCGGCCGGCGCGCTGTCGCCGAGGCACAGCACTTCGAAGTCCTGATCGGCGGCGAGCTGTACCGCGCCATCCGCATGCGCCACGCCCTTGAACGAGGCGACCGTGAGGGCGGTGCGTGCTCCGGTGACGCCAACGATGTGCGTCAGCTCATGACGCCGGTACTGCATCGGCACTGGGCTGACGATGACGCCGATTCGCGCGGCCGCGAGATAGAGCGCCGCGTACTCGACGATGTTCGGCAATTGCGTGATCAGGATGGAATCGCGGCCGAGTCCATGCTCGAGAAGCGCCAGTGAAAAGCCATCGGCGAGTTCCGCGATCTGCCGGAACGTGAGGCGCTGCGGTGGGCTGCCGACCAGCGCTTCGCGATTCGGTGGATCGATCAGTGCGATCCGGTCCGGATGGGCGTCGACACAGCGATCGAACAGATCGGTGATGCGAGTGTCGGTCCACCACTGGCGGTCGTGGTACTCGCGGCGCAGCAATTCGGGACTGGTCTTCACGGCTCACCTCATCCTTGAAGGTTGCTCGGCTGGGGATACTCTGAACGGGCCGCGCGCTCAGTCGCGCGCGACGATGAAACTGACCGTCGTCGTGGCGCTGCCGCCGATGTTCAGCGTCGCCACGCGGCGCGCGCCCGGCACCTGGTATGCACCGGCCGCTCCGACGCACTGCTTCCATGCATCGAGCAGCATGCGCACGCCGGTGGCACCGACGGGATGACCGAGGCCGATCAGGCCGCCGCTCGGGTTCATCGGCAGTCGCCCGCCGATTTCCAGATCGCCGTTCTCGATGGCCTGCCAGCTCATTCCGGGAGGCGTCAGTCCGAAATGATCGATCGCCATGTATTGCGTGGTCGTGAAGCAGTCATGGGTTTCGATCACGTCCAGATCGTCGACGCGAGCCAGCTCCGCGCGGCGCAGCGCATCGAGAATCGTGCCTCGCACATGCGGGAACACGTACTCCTGGTCGCGGCTCGTTTCGAGCTTGGCTGCATAACTGATCGGCGCGGTGCGGTGACCCCAGCCGACGATGCGCGGCAGGTCGCGCAGCGACAGACCGAGAGTTCGGGCGTATCGCTCGGCCCGCTCGGCCGAGGCCAGGAATACGATGGCGGCGCCGTCGGTGATCTGGCCGCAGTCCTGCTTGCGGATACGGCCGTCGATGACGGGATTGCGTTCGTCGTCGGCCGTGAAGCTCGCGGCTTCGAACTGCCAGGTGCGTGTCTGGGCGTTCGGGTTGCGGCGCGCGTTCGCGAAGTTCAGCTGCGCGATCTGTGCGAGGTGCTCGGCACGCAGGCCGTAGCGCCGATCATATTCATCGCCGAGCTGGCTGAAGACGTGCGGCCAGGGAAACTTCACGTCCTGGCATTCGTGGCCGTTCCACATCGCGGGGCCGCCGATGTTCGCGGCGGCCTGCGCGCCCGGAACGTTGCGCATCTGCTCGATGCCAATGACAGCGGCCAGGCCATACCGGCCGGCTTCGATGTTCGCGGCGGCGGCGAGCGCCGCGAGACTGCCCGAGGCGCACGCACCTTCATGGCGTCCGGCGGGAACGCCGGCGAGGGCGGGATCGCTGGCGGCGAAGAACCCGCCGAGATGCCCCTGGCCACAGAACAGTTCCGCCGCGAAATTGCCGATGTGCGCGACGTCGATATCCGTGGGCTGGAGCTGCGCCGCCGCGAGGCCCTGCAGCACGCTGCTGCGGAAGACATCGAACAGCTCGAGTCCGGCCCGCTGCCAGTTCTGTGCGAAGTCCGTCTGGTATCCGCCCAGAATGTAGACATCCCGCTGCGTCGACTGCCGCATCTACGAGCCCCCCCTCGCACGCAATCTACGAGGCGCGCGCACCGCGCGCAACGTCACATGCTGTGGCTGCAGAATCTCGCTGCAATGACTGCACACGGCGCGGGTACGCAGGCTGTGGCCGCAGGCCAGATGCCGAAGTTCCAGCGCCGGCCCGTCGCGCGTTGGCAGCCAGGTACGGGCCCACTCCTGCAGTGTCAGCGCGAATGGCTGGAGACCCCATCCCTTGCGGGTCAATCTGTATTCGAAGCGGGGCGGCTTCGACTGATAGGGAATCTGCTCGACGATGCCGGCCGCAAGCAGGCGCCGCAACCGGTCTGCCAGGATGTTCGATGCGATGCCGAGCGACGCCACCAGATCGTCGTAGCGCCGATTGCCGAGGTACAGGCTGGCCAGCGTCAAAGCGCTCCAGCGATCGCCGATGATCTCGAGCGCATGGATCAGGGACGCATCTGCGCCGTGTCTGACCGGCGTCTCGCGTCGGCGTGTTTCCGCGGGGGCTGCGGCCTGCCGGCGTGAAGCGCCGAGCCTGAAACCCACGTCTTCGTGGCGGACCGGCTCGCGACAATGGTCGCAGATGAACAGGGGTTGCGTCGGCTTCCGGCAGCGGCTGTGCACGAGGCGCGGCGGCAGTGTCGCGGAGTCGCCCCAGCGCTGCTCCCAGGACCAGAGCACGAGTGCAATCGGATAGCAGGCAAAGCCCTTTTCGGTGAGCCGATACTCGAGCCGACGCGGCCGTGTCGCGTATTCGCGCCGATACAGGATGCCGGCTTCCACCAGCGAAGCGAGACGCGATGTCAGCGTGCTGCGCGGCGCGCCGCTCTGTCGTTGCAGATCGTCGAAGCGGCGCACGCCGAGGAATGCATCGCGCAGGATCCGCAGGATCCATCGATCGCCGAGCAGCCGCAGCGCGACCGCGGCTTCGCCGCTCTGCAGCACTCGTCGCAGGCGCAGCGCTTCCCTGGCGGCCGGGGCCGCGGTGACTCGAGGCATCTTTCCTCTCTGCCGGACCGGCCGGGAGGCGGATCATTGCAAAATCCCCGGGTCGTGACTATAAGTCTGTTAATGCAAGTCACCCAGCCAGGCTCGGCTCACGGCGAGCGTCTCTTTGCACTGCATCAGGCGCGGTTCGCGGGTGCGACCGAGGCCTGCCGCGACCGGCGTGCCTGGAGTCCGTTCCCGGATCAGCCCGGCGGCTATCCCGATCACGAACAGGCCAGAGCCGACGCCGGACGCGCATGGCTCGCGCGACTGCTCAGGCCTTTCGAATTCACACATCCGTGTGGCCCGGGCTGGCTCGGCGAGGAAGTTTCTCCTTACGACCAGCAGCCGCTCGGCATCCGTTATCGCGAGGCGGATCTCGATGCGCAGTTCGCAGCCGCGGCGGCAGGCATCGCAACGTGGAGCGCCGTGACACCCGAGGCGCGGGTTGGCGTTCTGCTCGAAGTCATCGATCGTCTGTATCGCGACCATCTGTTCGAAATCGTGCAGGCCGTGATGCACACGACGGGTCAGAGCGCTGGCATGGCATACGCCGGCTCTGGCGTGAACGCGCTGGATCGTGGCATCGAAGCGCTGGTGTATGCCTTCCAGGCGATGCACAGCGTGGCCCCGCAGGCCCGCTGGGAGCGCAACTTCGGCTCGACGCCGATTCGTCTGCAGAAGCGCTATCGGCTCGTGCCGCGGGGCGTGGCCGTCTGCTTCAGCTGCGCGAGTTTCCCGACCTGGAACGCCTGGCCTTCGATGATGGCGAGTCTCGCCACCGGCAATGCCGTGCTGGTGAAGCCGCATCCGGCGACGGTCGCGCCGATGGCCATCTCGGTGGATGTGTTCCGCAGCGTGCTGGCCGAGGCAGGATTCGATCCGAATCTCGTGCAGCTTGCCGTCGACTCATCGAGCGCACCGATCGGCAAGCGCATCATCTCGCATCCCGACTGTGCCATCGTCGATTTCACCGGCAGCGCTCGTTTCGGCGCCTGGGTCGAGGAGCACGCGCCGCCCGCGCTGTGCTTCACCGAGACGGCGGGCTGCAATGTCGTGATCATCGAGTCCTGCGAAGACCTCGACGCGGTCATTCGCAGTCTCGCAACCACGCTGTGCCTGTTCTCGGCGCAGATGTGCACGAGTCCGCAGAACATCTATCTCCCGGCAGACGGTGTGCGTGTCGGTGTCGGTGCGTCGCGTCGGCTCGTGCCCTTTGCAGAAGTGGCGGCCGCGCTCGCCGCTGCGGTCGACGCGATCGGGCGGGAGCCGCGCAAGGCTGCCGCGATCCTCTCGACGATCCAGTCTGCCGCGACACTGGAGCTGATCGATTCGCTGCATCGCGAAGGCGCGGCCCGCGGCCGGGTGCTGCTTGCACCGTCACGCTACGTGCATCCGGAGTTTCCGCAGGCGCGCACCAGCACGCCGCTGATGCTGGAAGTCAGTCCCGCTCAGCGCGAGCTGTATGCCGAGGAGCGCTTCGGCCCGATCTCGTTCGTCATCCGGACCGCCGATGCAGCGGCGGCGCTGGCGGAGGCGACGCGCGATGTGCGTGAGGCCGGAGGTCTCACGGCTTTTGTCTATTCCACGGATGCAGCCTTCATCGCGGCTGCCGAAGACGGGTTTGCCCGAGCCGGCGCGCAGCTGACGATCAACCTGACCGGGCCGATGCCGCTGAATTTCGCCGCCGCATACAGTGACTATCACGTGACCGGATTGAATCCCGCCGGCAACGCCTCCCTGACCGACGCCGCCTTCGTTGCGAGTCGTTTCAGGATCTCTCAATCCCGACAACCGGTGAACTCATGAACGCAGTGCAGGCCCAGGTGATGGGCAGCGACGTCTCGCTGCAGGGAAATTTCGCGCCGACGGATCGCGAGATCGCGGCGCAGGATCTGCAGGTGATCGGTCACCTGCCTGAAGACCTGAACGGCCTCTACGTCCGCAACGGGCCGAATCCCCGATTCCCGCCGCTCGGTCGATATCACTGGTTCGACGGTGACGGCATGCTGAGCGCAGTGCGCTTCGATCACGGTCGCGCGTCGTTCCGCAATCGCTGGGTGCAGACGGCAGGGCTCGCCGAGGAAGTGGCGGTCGGTCAGCCTCTGTGGAAAGGCTTGAAGGAGAAGCAGCGTTTCGATCGTCCGGACCAGCCGATCAAGAACACCTCGAACACGGACGTGAAGTTCCACGCGGGCGAGCTGCTGACGATGTGGTACCGCGGCGGTACCGTCTATCGCGTCGATCCGTCGAGCCTCGCGACGCTCGGGCCGCTGCTGCAGGATCCGCGCCTCGACGGGCTGCCCGTGTCGGCGCATTCGCGGGTCGATGAACGCACGGGTGAGTTCATTTTCTTCGCCTATGGCAACGAAGCGCCTTACATGCACTATGGCGTGATGGATGCCGCACGCAGGGTCACGACCTTCGTTCCCGTGCCGCTGCCGGGGCCGCGACTGCCGCACGACATGGGCGTGACGCAGAACTACTCCGTGCTGCACGACTTTCCTCTGATCAACGATCCGGAAGCATTGAAGGCCGGCCGCTACCGCGTGCAGTTCAAGCGCGACTGGCCGACGCGCTTCGCGGTGATCCCGCGGCACGGCAGCGCGAGCGACATCCGCTGGTTCGAGGCCGAGGCGCGCTACGCCCTGCACGTCGTGAACACCTGGGAAGAGGGCGACGAGATCGTCATGCTGGCGACGCCCTACAGCATCCCGCGACGCTGGGACGGTACGCAGGACTTCGAGGCCTACGAGCGCACGATCGCGATGAACGCGACGGACTTCGAGTTCTACGAGTGGCGACTCAATCTGCGCACGGGACGCACGAGCGAGCGCATCGTCGATGATGTCTACAATGCGGAATTCCCGACGATCGACAGTCGCCGTCAGGGCCTGCCGACGCGCTATTCGTATCATCTGCTGATGGGCCGCATGCATCGGCCCGAGGACCAGCGCTTCGCGGGTCTCGTCAAGTTCGACTATCGCAGCGGCGCCGGCGTGGCCTACTGCCCTGGCGGTGACTGCTGGTTCAGCGAGGCACCGTTCGCGCCGCGCAGCGGCGGCACCGAGGAAGACGACGGCTACGTCGTCAGCTTCGTGTGGAATGCGCCCGAGAAGCGCTCCGAGGTGTGGGTGCTGGATGCGCGCGACCTGCCGCGCGGACCGATCGCGCGCGTACTGATGCCTCAGCGGGTCCCGAACGGCTTCCATGCGACGTGGGTCTCGGCCGAAAGACTGGCCGGCGGATGACACGACCGGCGCGCGCCCGGGCTCTGGCCGCGACGTTCGGGACGCGATTGCCCGTGTTTGCGGCGCCGATGCTGCTCGTGTCGGGGCCACCGCTCGTGCTGGCCGCGTGTCGCGCCGGCATCGTCGGTGCGTTTCCGTCGCACAACGCGCGAACGGCAGAGCAATTCGGCGAGTGGATGGCGACGATCCGCGCCGAACTCGAGCGGACTGCGCTCGAAACACCGCAATCCACCCTGGGTCCCTGGTGCGTCAACATCGTCACGCATTCCACCAACTCACGCCTCGCCCAGGATCTCGAGCAGGTCGCGCGGCATCGACCGCCGATCGTCGTGACGGCGCTCGGCGGGCCGAAGCCCGTCATGGACATCGTGCACGGCTATGGTGGCATCGTGATCGCTGACGTGATCAACATGACCCTCGCTCGCAAAGCCATCGCTGCCGGCGTCGACGGACTCGCCTGCATCGCCGCCGGCGCGGGCGGACACACGGGATTCCTGTCGCCGTTCGCTTTCATCGCCGCCGTCCGCGCCGAGTTCGATGGACTGATCGTCGTCGGGGGTGGTATCGGCGACGGACGAGGGGTTGCAGGCGCGATCACGGCCGGCGCGGATTTCGTTTACATGGGGACGCGCTTCATTCCCGCAGAGGAGAGCAGCGCGCAGCCGGCCTACAAGCAGATGGTGGTCGACGCGTCGGTCGATGATCTGGTCGTGAGTTCGGCTGTGACCGGTGCGCCGGCATCGTGGTTGAAGGCGAGCCTGCGCGCGGCGGGTCTCGACCCGGATGCGCTGCCATCGAAGCCGGATCTGGCGTATGACGCTTCCAACGGCGGTGCGAAGCGCTGGCGTGACATCTGGGGCGCGGGGCAGGGCGTCGGTGCGTCGCGCGCGATCGAACCGGTGGTCGCGATCGTCGATCAGGTGGATGCCGAGTATCGTGCGGCACTGACTGAGGCCGGCGCGTTGACGCGACCGGCGCGTTGACGCGAACAGAATGGGACGTCGTGCATGAACGAGTCAGCCTCCATCTACGTCGTCGATGCCGTGCGCTCGCCGCGCGGGCGAGGCAGCGACAAGGGCAGTCTGCGCGGGCTCGCGCCGCTGCAGTTGCTCGGGCAGGTGCTGTGCGCGCTGCGTGCGCGAACGCCGTTCGATCCTGCCGCGCTGTCGGATCTCCTGATCGGCTGCGTGACGCAGACGGCGGAGCAGGGCGCCAATATCGGCAAGCTGGCCTCGATCGCGGCCGACTGGCCGGACAGCGTGCCGGCGATGACGATCAATCGTTACTGCGCGTCGGGGCTGTCCGCATTGAATTACGCGGCGTTGCGTGCCCGTGAAGACGGTGGCCTCGCGGTGGCCGGCGGCGTCGAGATGATGTCGCGCGTGCCGATGGCGTCGGATCGCGGACCGCTGACCCATGACTTCGCGTTCCAGGCGAAGGCGGGGCTGCTGCCGATCGGCATCGCGGCCGATGTCGTGGCGCAGATGCAGGGATTCAGTCGCGTGGACTGCGACGCGTGGGCGCTGCGGTCGCAGCAGCGCGCCGCGGCCGCGCAGGATGGCCAGTATTTTCGCAGCATCGTGCCGATCCATGCCGAGGACGGCGCGCCACTGCTGGGCGACGACGAGACGCCGCGCCGCTCGACCACCGCCGAATCCCTCGCGGCGCTGACACCGGCATTCGCCGACATGGCTGCGAAGTACCGGCTCGATGTGCTGGCCTGCCAACGCTACGGCCTCGAACGGCTCGATTACGTCCACCATGCCGGCAATTCGCCCGCGATGGCCGATGGCGCTTCAGCCGTGCTGCTGGCCGCGCAGCCGGCGCTCGCTCGCCACAATCTGCGGCCACGCGCGCGGATCCTTGCGAGTGCCGAGGTCAGCGTCGACCGGACGCTCGCTTTGACCGGCTCCGTCGATGCCGCGCGGCTCGCGCTCGCCCGTGCGGGACTGGCGGCCGACGACATCGATCTGTTCGAGGTCAACGAATCCTTTGCAGCCCTGATGCTGCATTTCGAACAGTCCCTCGGAATTTCGCGTGAACGCCTCAACGTGAATGGTGGGGCCATCGCGCTCGGGCATGCGATGGGCTCCACGGGCACGGCACTCGTCGGCACGCTGCTCGATGAACTCGAACGCCGTGGCGGTCGTTACGGTCTGGTTGCGATCTGCGGCGCGGCGGGGCTCGCATCCGCGACCGTGTTCGAGCGCGTCGACCCCCGCCGTCAGGATTCCTGACGTTCCTCGATCCAGCCGCGCGAGCGCTGGACGGCGCGCGACCATTCCTGCATGCGGGTGTCGGCAGCCTCGCGACTCATCCGCGGTTCGAAGCGACGGTCGATCCGCCATTTTCCGGCCAGTTCGTCGGTGGACTTCCACAGCCCCACGGCGAGTCCGGCGAGATACGCCGCACCGAGCGCC
Source organism: Steroidobacteraceae bacterium (assembly GCA_965279665.1). Taxonomy (GTDB): domain Bacteria; phylum Pseudomonadota; class Gammaproteobacteria; order Steroidobacterales; family Steroidobacteraceae; genus UBA964. The sequence continues at coordinate 3,114,031 of OZ257256.1, read as the reverse complement.
GTCGTCTCCGTGACGACGGGCCGTACCACGGGCACGCCGAGCAGATCCGCCTGGAACTGCATCAGGAAATCGTTTCGCGTCGCACCGCCGTCGACGCGCAGTTCGAGCAGCGGCTGGCCCGAGTCCTGCTGCATCGCCTGCAACACTTCGGCGCTCTGGAATGCGATGGCCTCGAGCGCTGCGCGCGCGATGTGCCCGCGAGTCGTGCCGCGGGTGATGCCGGCGATCGAGCCGCGCGCAAACGGATCCCAGTGCGGACTGCCGAGCCCCGTGAACGCAGGGACCACGTACACGCCACCATGGTCCGGCACGCTGGTGGCGAGCGCTTCGATGTCGGCCGAGTGTTCGAAGAAGCCGAGGCCGTCGCGCAGCCACTGTACGACGGCACCGCCGACGAACACGCTGCCTTCGAGCGCGTACTGCCGCACGCCCGCATCGGCAGCGATCGTCGTCAGCAGGCGGTGTCGCGACAGCAGTGGTTCGTTGCCGGTGTTCATCAACAGGAAGCAACCGGTGCCGTAGGTGTTCTTGGCCATGCCGGGGCGAAAGCAGGTCTGCCCGAACAGTGCAGCCTGCTGGTCGCCGGCGATGCCGGCCAGCGGCACGTCGTGTCCGTCGATCTGTACGAACGCGGCGGCGGCGGAGTCGGGCCGCAGCATCGAGGGCCGCACCTCGGGCAGGCAGGCCCTCGGTATCCGCAGCAGCTCCAGCATCCATGGGTCCCAGTCGCCGCTGTGCAGGTTCAGCAGCAGCGTGCGGCTCGCATTGGTCACATCCGTGATGTGCAGCCGTCCGCCCGAGAGCTTCCACGCGAGCCAGCTGTCGATGGTGCCGAAACACAGTTCGCCGCGCTCGGCGCGCAGGCGGGCGCCCGGCAACTGGTCGAGCAGCCACGCGAGCTTGGTGCCGGAAAAATAGGGATCGAGCAGCAGGCCGGTGCGTTGCGTGATCTCGCGCTCGTGGCCCGCGGCTCGCAGCAGTCGGCAGGCATCGGCGGTGCGCCGATCCTGCCAGACGATCGCGCGTCCGAGCGGTACGCCGGTGACGCGGTCCCACAGCACGGTGGTTTCGCGCTGGTTCGTGATGCCGACCGCGGCCAGTTCTCCGGCCGCGATCCCCGCTTTCGACAGCGCCTCGGTGATCGTCGCCTGCTGGCTGCGCCAGATCTCCTCGGCGTCATGCTCTACCCAGCCTGAGGCCGGGAAATGCTGCGTGAATTCCTGCTGGGCGGTCGCGACCGGAAGTCCTTCGGAGTCGAACACGATGGCGCGCGAACTGGTCGTACCCTGGTCCAGCGCGAGGACCCAGCGATTCATTCGACCGCGCTCGCTTCGAGGGGCGCGACGTTCTCCAGGTGTGCGTCGATCCAGGCCTGCACGATGCCTGCGGCTTCGGGTCCCGCGTGCAGCCCGAGCTTCGTGCGGCGCCACAGGACGTCCTCTGCCGTGCGCGCCCATTCGTGCCGGTAGAGGTAGTCGAGTTCGCGAACGTGCAGTCCCGGAACGACCTGCGGCCCGAGATCGGCGAGACACGTCGTGCCGGCGAGGATCTGTTCACACAGCGTCCCATACGCGCGCGCGTAGCGGTGACGCAGTACCGGCGGCAGCCAGGGATGACGCTGTGCGAGACGCTGCTCGAAGGCCGCGAAATTGCCGTCGGGAATGTCGCCGCCCGGCAGGGCGACGCTGTCTGTCCAGGGTCTCGTGTCCGCGCCCAGCAGCGGCACGAGCCGGTCGAGCGCCTCTTCCGCGAGCAGACGGTAGGTCGTGATCTTGCCGCCGAATACCGTCAGCAGGGGTGCCGGCTGCTGCTCGAGTTCGAGCGCGTAGTCGCGCGTCGCACTGCGCGCATCCGCGGATTCGTCCTCGAGCAGCGGGCGCACGCCGCTGTAGCTGCCGACGAGATCCGCTGCGGAGATTTTCTTCCGGAAATAGCGGTTCGCGAGTTCGCACAGATACTCGATCTCGCTCGAGTCGATGCGTACGTCGCGGGGGTTGCCGTGATAGTCGAGATCCGTCGTGCCGAGCAGCGTGAACTCGCGTTCATACGGAATCGCGAACACGATGCGGCGATCCGGCGCCTGGAAGATGTACGCGTGGTCGTGATCGAACAGGCGACGCACGATGATGTGGCTGCCCTTCACGAGTCGCAGGCCGTGATGGTTGCGCCCGGGCGTCGCGGCATCGAGGAACTGCGCGGCCCAGGGGCCCGTGGCGTTGACGACGGCGCGCGCGCGAATCGTCTCCGGCGTGCCGGTCGTGCCACGCAGCGTTGCGAGCCACGCACCGTTGGCGGGTTCCAGTCGCTCGCAACGGGTGCGCGTGCGCACGACGGCGCCACGCTGGCGAGCATCCAGCGCATTCAGCAGGACGAGCCGCGCATCGTCGACCCAGCCGTCCGAGTAGATGAAACCGCGCCGGAACTTCGGATCGAGCGATTGTCCCGCCGCATGGCGCCGCAGATTCACGGAGCGCGAGGCGGGCAGCAGGCGACGCCGTGCGAGATGGTCGTAAAAGAACAGGCCGAGCCGGATCATCCAGGCCGGACGCAGGTGATCGTCGTGCGGCATCACGAAGCGCAGCGGATACATGATGTGCGGTGCCGCCGTCAGCAGTCGCTCGCGTTCGCGCAGCGCCTTGCGCACGAGTCGGAACTGCCAGAATTCGAGATAGCGCAATCCGCCGTGGATCAGCTTCGTGCTGGCGGATGAGGTGTGGGAGGCGAGGTCGTCCTGCTCGCACAGCAGCACCGACAGCCCGCGGCCGGCGGCGTCACGGGCGATGCCCGCGCCATTGATGCCGCCACCGACGACCAGCAGGTCGACGGACTGCGGCTCGCGCGAGGCGACAGGGCCGGGGGCAGCGACTCTCATGGGCCCAGTCTACGGCAGTCGCCACCGCGGACGCCCGGGGCGACGTGCCGAAACGATAACCCGCGCACGCTGAACTTCATCGCAGCGGTACAGTCTGAACACACAGAGGTGCAGCCCATGAACAAGTTCCCTGCCGCGATGATGATCGTCGCAGCGCTCGCGTTGACGGCCTGTGCGTCCGGCGCGCCGCGGATCAGCGACGAGAGTCTCGTCAAGCGCTACTCGGACTACGCGGGTCCACCGGTGGATCGGTTCACCGCGTTCCGGATCAGCGGCTGGAATTCCCTGTCGCGCGATCGGGTCGTGTTGTGGACGGGCGCGAACGAGGCCTGGCTCGTGACCGTCTGGGACAGCTGCCAGGATCTGCAGTTTGCCGAGAAGATCCGCCTGTCGCGCACCGGTGCATCGGTCACGCGCGGCGATCAGCTCATCGTCGGTCGTGACCGTTGCCCGATCTCGGAAATCCGGCCCATCGACATCCGGCGCATGAAGGCGGATCGCGCGGCGGAGCGCGACGAGGCAGCAGCCAGGGCGCGCTGACGCGTCATTCGCGGACCGGTTGCGTTATCGTAGCCGGCACCATGACACCGATCCGTCTTCGATTCATCGCGCCTGCGGCTGGCGCCACGGCGCTGCTGCTGCTGTCGGCCTGCGCCTCGCCATCGCCGACGGTCGCCCGCTCGACGCGCGGCGCGATCGTCGAGGCGCTGCCCGCCCGCAACTGGCAAGCGGGAGCGATGGTCGCCGCGGCCAATCCGCTCGCGGTCGACGCCGGCCTCGAGGTGCTCGCACAGGGCGGGTCTGCGGTCGATGCGGCGATCGCGGTGCAGGCCGTCCTCGGCCTGGTCGAGCCACAGTCCTCGGGGCTCGGTGGTGGCGCCTTCATGCTGCATTACGACGCGGCGACTGGCGACGTGACCGCCTACGACGGGCGTGAAGTCGCACCCGCCGGCGCGACGCCGGACATGTTCCTCGGTGAGGACGGCAAGCCACTGCGATTCTTCGATGCCGTGAAAAGCGGTCGATCGATCGGCGTGCCCGGTGTCGTCGCGATGCTGGAGCTCGCGCATCGCGACCACGGCCGCCTCGCGTGGCGACGCAGCTGGAGTCCCGCCATCCGGCTTGCCGAGCTGGGCTTCGCAGTACCGCCTCGAATGGCCCTGATGATCCAGCAGGGCAAGGCGATGAGTGGCCTCGCGCCGGATGCACAGCGCTACTTCACCCGCGCGGACGGCCAGTTTCTCGAGCGAGGCGACACGTTGCGCAATCCGGACTACGCCGCGACCCTGCGACGCATCGTGCGGGATGGTGCGCGCGGCTTCTACCAGGGCCCGATCGCCGAGGCGATCGTCGCGGCTGCGGCGCGCGCACCCAGGCCCGGTACGTTGTCGCTGCAGGACCTGCGCGACTATCGCGCCACGCGCATGGAGCCGCTCTGCGGCGGCTATCGCGCCTATCTCGTCTGCAGCATGCGTCCGCCGTCGTCGGGCGGCGTTGCCGTGCTCGAAGTGCTCGGCGTGCTGGAGCATCTGCCAATCAGCGAGGGCGGGCCGTCGAGCGTCGATGGCTGGCACTACCTGATCGAAGCGCAGCGGCTGGCCTACGCGGACCGTGACCGTTACGTCGCGGACGATCGCTTCGTCAAGGTGCCGCTCGAGGGCATGCTCGATCGCGGCTATCTCGCGAGTCGCGCCGCGCTGGTGCGGCGGGACGTCGCCATCGCCACGGTGACTGCCGGTCAGCCGCCGGGCGCGCAGCCGTTTGCACCCGACACGGCGGGCGGCACCACCGGCACGAGTCATTTCGTCATCGTCGACGCACGCGGCGACGTCGTGTCGATGACGACCACCGTCGAATCGGTGTTCGGCTCGCAGCGCATGGTCGGCGGCTTTTTCCTGAACAACCAGCTGACGGATTTCTCGCTGCGGCCCACCGATGACCAGGGTCGGCCGATCGCCAACGCCGCGGCGGCCGGCAAGAAGCCGCGCTCGTCGATGGCGCCGACGATCGTGTTCGAGCGTGGCGGATTCCGGCTTGCGGTCGGCTCGCCGGGTGGCAATTCCATCATCGCCTATGTATCGAAAGCGCTGGTCGGCATGCTGGACTGGGGGCTCACCCCGTCCGAGGCCATCGAGCTTCCGAATGTCGTTGCGCGCGGTGCGGTGAGCATCGAGAACGGTCGCATGGACGCGGCGATGATCGCGGCGCTGGCGGCCCGCGGCCAGGTGATTCGCGAGGCACGTGGCGCCGAGGTATCGGGTCTCCACGCCGTGCTCCTTTCCCCGAGCGGGCGCCTGGTCGGTGGCGCCGACAGCCGCCGCGACGGCGTCGCACGCAGCCCGGCCCCCGCACGGGCAGATTGAGTTCCAATACTGAGATCCACCCGCCAACAAACCGATGCTGTACAGGGGTTTAGGCGATAGACTAGAGGCGTATGGAAACCACGACACCCAGCCGCAAGGCTCTGCTCAATTCGTTCGAAGGCTCTGGCGTCATTCGCCCCTTCTTCGTTCTGGCCGTCGATATCGCGCTGTTCACCGGCGGTCTCCTGCTGGTGTTGCTGGCTGGCATCTGGCTCAAGCTGCTCGGCAGCGTGCTGATGACCGCCGGCATCGTGCGCCTGTTCCTGATCGGGCATGACGCCTGCCATGGCAGCTTCTTCGACAACAAGACGCTGAACAACATTTTCGGCCGCATCGCGTTCCTGCCGTCGATGACCGCGTTCAGCCTGTGGGACGTCGGCCACAACGTCGCGCATCACGGCTTCAACAACCTGAAGGGTCGCGATCAGGTCTGGGCGCCGTATTCGAAGGAAGAGTTCGACAGCCTGCCGGGGTACCGCAAGGTGCTCGAGCGCATCTATCGCTCCGGGATGGGCTGGGGTCTGTATTACTTCGTCGAGCTGTGGTGGAAGAAGCTCTACTTCGCCACCAAGAAGCAGATCGGCTCCAGTCGCACGAAGTACAAGCTGGACAGCGTGCTCGTGACGCTCGGCTTCATCGGCTGGGTGGCTGCCGTCGCGCTGGTCGCGTACGAAACCAATCAGAACTTCTGGATCCTCGCCGCGCTCGGCATCGTGGTTCCGTTTGCGCTGTGGAACGTGATCATGGGTTTCGTGGTGTTCGTGCACCACACGCACCCGACCATCGCCTGGTTCCAGCGTCGTCAGGACTGGCAGCGCTGCCGCGCTTACCTCACGTCCACGGTGCAGGTGCGTCTGCCGCTGGGCATCGATCGCCTGATGCACAACATCATGGAACACAACGCGCACCACGTGAATCCGCGCATTTCGATGTTCGCGCTGCGGCGCGCGCAGACGGCCTTGCGCGAGCGCTTCACGACCGAAGTGACGGCCTATCGCCTCGGCTACAAGACGTATATGGACTGCGTGCGTCGCTGCAAGCTGTACGACTACGCGAACCATGCCTGGCTCGACTTCCGCGGTCAGGTCACGTCGCGTGTGACGCTGGCCGTCCCGCCGGCCGCCTCTTCGTCGATGCAGGCTGCGGCCTAGCTCCAAACCGATGATGGCCCGGGGCGTGTCTCGACGCGCCCTACGGCGCTGCGTGTGACACGCGCAGCGTCTGTCCCACGGTCAGCGTGCGATGCACGCCGCTGACGATCACCGCGTTCTGGCCGAACGTCACGCCTTTGAGCTTGCGGTCGAACCGGTAGGTTCGCAGCACCGACAGCGGGTCTGCGCCCGGTACGCCGCTCGCCTGGTCCACCAGTATCGTCGAGCAGCGCGTGCAGGGCTTGACGAGGCGCAGCCTGACCTCGCTGTCGATCAATTCGTGCATGCGGTCCTCTGCAAAGGCGGCGCAGCCCTCGATCACGATATTGGGCCGGAATCGATTCATCGGCAGATCCGCCGCTGCCGGCATCCGTGACTGCAGATCCGCGAGCGATGCCGTACTGCAGATGAGCAGTGGGTAGGCATCCGGAAAATTGACCGGCGCCGGAACCTCGCCGCGGAACGTGGCATCGGGCTCGCGATGCATGGCCGGAGACGGGCGCACCAGCGTCGCCGCCGTGCCGAGCAGCTGACTGAGCCAGGCTGCAGCCTCGGCGCCCGCGGAGAACGCGGGGACGCGATCGCCCCAGATCTCGACCAGCAGCGTCGGCGCAGGGGCGGGATCGATCGCGTCGAGACTTCGCGCGACGCTGACGCTGCCCACTCCGTTTGCGCTCAGCGTCAGCTGCTCGGCGGTCAGCGCCGTGCGGATGCGCGCGAGCGCCGGGTGAGTCCTCTGCGTCAGGAACCGCTGGCGATCGTCGACGATCATCCACTGGCGGTCTGCATCGAAGCCGCGCGGACCGAGGGTCGCATGCGTGAGGTCGATGCCGGCGCAGGATTTGACCGGATAGACGTGCAGGGAACGGATGCGGACGGTATCGACGGTCATGGCGCGATTGTACGCAATTGGTGCGCAACGGCCCTGAACCGCTATCCTTGCACCGTGATGAACGTCTTCCAGCGCTATGTCGGCCGCGAGATCGCGCTGGCCAGTGTCGGCGTCACCGGCGTGCTGCTGGTGATCCTGCTGACGAATCAGCTCGTCGCGATGCTGCGGCGCGCTGCCGATGGCCAGATTCCCGCATCCGTCGTGCTCGAGATGCTGTGGCTCGGTGCCACCAAGAACGTCACGCTGATCCTGCCGATCGGCCTGCTGCTCGGCGTCGTGATCGCGCTCGGCCGCCTGTATCACGAGAGCGAGATGACGGCGGCCCAGGCCTGCGGCATCGGCGACAAGACGACCTACGTGCCGGTGATCGCGCTCGGATTGCTGCTGGCGGCGCTGGCGGCCTGGCTGTCGTGGTTCGCGGCACCGCAGGCGGCGCAGCGCGCGGTGCAGATCCGCGCGGAAGCGGACCGTACGGCCTCGGTCCGCGGGCTCGCCCCGGGACGGTTCCGCAATCTCGGCGCGCGTGCGACGCTCTACTTCGAATCGATCGATGCCGACGGCACGATGCACGGCATCTTCATCCGCCAGCGCGAGCGCGAGACCAACCGGATTTCCGTGACGACGGCGGCCTCGGCGAGTTATGTGCCGAGCGCCGATGGTTCCACGTGGGTCGTGACCCTGCGCGACGGTCGACGTCAGGAAGGCGTGCCCGGCGAGGGTGCATGGCGGACGCTGACCTTCACCGAACAACGCGTGCCGATCTCGATCACGGCGCCGCCCTCGCTGCAGCAACGCGTCGACACGCGCGCGACGCGGGATCTCGCCAATTCGACGGATCCGCGTGAGATCGCCGAGTATCACTGGCGGCTCGCGACACCGCTGATGGTGCTGCTGCTGGCGCTGGTCAGCGTGCCGCTGTCGCGGCTCGCGCCACGCCAGGGTCGCTACGCCCGCGTCCCGATCGTGCTGCTGGTGTACTTCATCTACGTGAACCTGCTCGCGGCCGGACAGACCTGGCTGATCCGCGGCGTGATTCCGCCGTGGTCAGGCCTGTGGTGGGTGCACGCCACCATTCTGTTGATCTGCGCTGGCCTGCTGTGGCGGCCACTGCTCGCCAGTCTACGTCGATGACGCGTGCGAGGCCGGAAAGGGCCTGAAGCGCGACAGCAGCAGCGCGGCGACGGCCAGCAGCGAGATCAGCACCCACAGGATCGGCGCGTAGCTGCCGGTACGCTCCAGAGCCTGCGCGGTCAGCAACGGGCCGAGGCCGCCGCCGAGCGAATACAGCGCGTAGTACGTGCCATAGATGCGGCTGTACTGACGCAGGCCGAAGTAGCGGCCCGTCAGGAAGGCGATCACGTCGACTTCCGCGCCCGCGGCGAGGCCGATCAACGCGGCGGCGCTGAACGCCGTCCAGCCCGAGGCGCCGACGGCCAGCATCGCAATGCCGACGATCGGCGCGAGCAGAAAAGCCAGGGCGACGTGCGGCGCGAAGTAGCGGTCCATCAGCCAGCCCGTGATCAGGCGGCCGACCACGAGCCCGAAGAACAGCGTCGATTGCGCACTGGCTGCCAGCATCGGATCGACGCCGCGACTGCGCAGCATCGGCACGAGGTGCAGCATCATGCTTTGCAGGCCGATGCCGATCAGCAGGAAGGTCAGCATCATCTGCCAGTAGAACGGGTCGCGACGGGCCTGTTCCAGCGTCAGGCCACTGGCTGGCGTCGCTGGAGCCGACGTCGCGCCCGGCGTCTGCACGGGCTGCGCGCGATCCGCCTGCGGATCGCCATCGATCGCGAGGCCCATCTCCTGCGGCGTGTCGCGCAGCGTCAGCGCCAGCACTGGCAGCGTGACGAACACCACCAGCGCCGCGAGGCCCACGTAGGCCATGCGCCATCCGGAGATCTGGATCAATGCCTGACAGAGCAATGGCAGCAGGATGCCGCCGATGCCGACGCCGGCCAGCGCGATGCCGAGCGCGAGGCCGCGGCGGCGATCGAACCACAGTGCGATGACGCGCGCGAACGCAACGTGCGTCGTGCCGAGTGCGAAGACGCCGAGGGCGACGTAGCGCAGGTAGAAGCCCCAGATGGAAGGCGTGTGCCAGTAGAACGACAGCAGGATCAGTGCCTCGAGCACGAACGACACGAGCACGATCCGCCGTGCACCGTGACGGTCCACGAGGCCGCCGACCCAGGGCGCCATGAATGCCGTCGTCAGTGTCACGGCCAGCGGTGCCCAGAACGGCAGGCTCGCGTTCCAGCCGAATTCCTCGCGGATCGGGCCGACGAAGATGCTGAACGTGGCCGCAACGACGGTCGCGATGCCGGTCGCGAGTCCGAGGCCGGACACGGCAGCGATGGTCCAGCCGTAGTAGGGGCGCCTGTTCATCTGCACAACTATAGCCGCACGAAGATAAACTGTGCTGCGGGCAGTTCATCGCCGCGGCGCGCAGCTGGAACCAGGAGTCGGACATGAACGAACACGATGCATCGAGACGGGCAGTGCTGGGCGCAGCCGTGATGGGCAGCGTGCTCGGCGCTTCCCCGGCCGCCCTGGCGGCGACGCCGAAGACGCCTGAGGTCGCGAAGCGCTTCGCCGGCAAGGTGGCGCTGGTCACTGGCGCCACCTCCGGCATGGGGGCCGTGACCGCCGCGTCGCTGGCAGCCGCAGGCGCGGCGGTGGTGTTCTGCGGCCGTCGCGTCAGCGAAGGCGAGAGCGTGCAGCAGCGGATTCGGGACGCTGGCGGCATCGCCGACTTCGTGCAGGCCGACGTCACCGACGAGGCCCAGATCCAGGCGCTGCTGAAGACCGTCGAGTCCAAGCATGGCCGGCTCGACTTCGCCTTCAACAATGTCGGCACGTCGGACGGCACCGGCCTGCTGCACGAACTGTCGAGCGCCGAGTTCGATCTCGTCATGAACACGAACCTGCGCGGTACGTTCCTGCAGCTCAAGTACGAGATCCCGCTGATGCTGGCCAGCGGGGGCGGTTCCATCGTCGGCAACAGTTCGATCGCGGGGCTGCGGTACCTGCCCGCGAAAGCGCACTATTCCGCAGCCAAGCACGGCATCAACGGCATGTACTGTTCAGCCGCGCTGGCCTATGCGCCGAAGGGCTTGCGGCTGAACGTGATCTGCCCGGGACTGATCAAGACCGAGAAGGCGATGCGCGTGATGGGTGGCGACGAACACAAGTTCGACTCACGCATTCCGATGGGATACATCGGCCAGTCGATGGACGTCGCGCAGGCCGTGATGTGGCTGTTCTCGGAGGAGTCGCGCTACATCACCGGCGCGGTGCTGCCGATCGACGGCGGCCAGTCGGTGGTGTGATCCGCAATTCGCGACGCGTCAGGGCGTAGGCCTGGTCGTCGCGCCACCCGTCGGTTGCGGCGCCGGTTTGTCGGCCGGGCTCGAAACCGGCTCGAAGGTCTTGAAGAAGCAGCGGGTGCCGTCCGGCAACTGGATGCCGGCAAATCGATCGATGCTGTTCTCGCCGCGCGTGACGAACGCGATGCGATCGGTGAACCGCAGGCCCATGCACGGGGACATCAGCACGGCTCGATAGCGACGGCCATCATTCGCACGAATCGTCAGCTCGGTATTCGACACCGCCCGCCAGTCGTCGATGCGCCAGGCGCGCAGGCTCGCCTGCTGCGAGTGCACCGCCGTCGACCCCGCGAGCAGCGCAGCCGCCAGCGCGATCAGTCGTGCGGATACGTATCTCATGCCGTGATGGACTGCGGTCGCTGCGGGAAGTTCAACGCGCCGGAGCGGGGCTCGCAGGCTTCACGGTCGCCGGCGCCCCCGTTGGGGCCACCTTGGGTGCCGGCGCGGCAGGGCGTGCAGCGAAGGCGCGTTTCGCCGCGAGGATGCCGTTGAAGATGCGCTCGCTGTCGCCGCCAACGGCTGCGACCAGTTCGCGCTGGGTTCCCGCCGTGGCGCGTACCCACTCCGCGCGCTGCGCCGGGGTCAGCCGGTGCACCTGGATCTTCAGCTTCTGCGCTTCGCGCAGATCGTTCGCGATCTCGGCGCGCGTCGCCTCGCGCAGCCACTTGGCCGTCGGGAAGCTGTCGCGCAGGATCTTCTGGTGCGCCGGCGTCTGCCGGTCCCACCAGCGCTTGTCCGCGACGATCAACGACAGCGCCAGTCCGTGGTTGGTCAGCGTCAGATGCGGTGCCTCGGCGGCGGTGCCCGTGCGCGCATAAAGCGTCACACCGTTCTCGCCGGCCTCGATCAGTCCCGTCTGCAGCGACGGAATGATTTCCGTGAAGCCGATCGGAATCAGGTCCGCCTTCAGCGCGCGACCGAAGATCTCGGCGCTCTTGCTGGCCGAGACTCGAAAGCGGATGCCGCGCGCGTCCGCGGGCACGAGCAGCGGTTTGTTGCGGCTCCACATCTGCTGGAAGCCGAGATCGTAGAACACGATGAATTCGAGCCCGCGCTTCGCGAACAGTTGCGAGAATTCGCGCGTCAGGTAGGTGTCGAAGACGTAGTCGGTTTCCGCTTCGCTGCTGAACAGGAACGGCGCATACAGCACCGAAATTTCCGGCACGACGGTCGATGCGACGGTCGCCGAAAGATTGGCGTACTGCACGCGACCGCGACGCAGCGCCGAGACGACCTGCTCTTCGGGCCCGAGCTCGCCGCGGATCAGCATCTTCATGCGGATCGAGCCCTCGCTCGCCGCCTCCGCGCGCCGCTGGAAATCCATCCACTGCTGCTCGCCGGCCGTGCCGCGGAACGCAGTGCCACCGACCACGACCTCGACGGGCCGATCGGCCGCGCTGGCGCAGAGCGGCGTGAGCCAGGCCGTTGCCAGGGCCGCGATCCAGATCATCCGACGTGAACTCACCCGGTTCTCCCTCGTTTGATCGCGAGTATAGAGCTGCTGCCCTGATTTGCCCCGAGTCGGACGGCATCGGTCCGCATTGCGCCCGCATGCCGACCGGCCCGGGAGTTGGAATGGTCTCCAGGGATCCGGCGAGGCCGGCGCGGGACCCCGATCCTTCCACCCCCGGCGATTCAGGAGACATCCATGATTCCGAGCAAACCGACTCGATCCTCGCGTGGCTCGCAGGCCGCTGCCGCGCTGCTGTGCATGCTGCCCATGCTCGCGTCCGCGCAGGCCCCGACGCCCAGCGCTTCCAGGCCTGAAAAGACCGGCGTCGCCACCGGCGTGCTGGTCGGTGCCGCAGCCGGTGGACCCTTCGGCGCGATGCTCGGCGCCGCCACCGGCGCCTGGATCGGGGATCGTTATCACCGCAAGGCGGTGGTCGCGCGCGGCGCGGAGGAAATGATGCTGACGCTGCGTTTCCGGACCGATTCCGTGCAGCTCGAGCCGGACGACGCGCGCGAGCTCGCGCAGTACGCGAGCGTCGCAACCGCGACACGCGGCACGACGGTGCGCATCATCGGCTTCGCAGATCCACGCGGCGCGGCCGACTACAACCAGCAGCTCTCCTGGCGCCGTGCGGTGGCCGTCGCCCAGGCGCTGGAGGCCGCGGGTCTGCCCGCGGACCGGATGATCATCGAGGGCAAAGGTGCGCTGGCTCCGGCGGACGGCCCGGTCGATCTCGACGGTTTCGCGTTCGCGCGGCGCGTGACGGTGTCGATCGAGCGCAGCTGATGATCCGCTGGCGGCTGCGGTCATGGCAGGCGGACAGTCCCCCGTTCGCTTGCGTGGCCGCAGCCCTTGATACGAAACTCGCCCGCATGGCGCGCGCCGATGCGCGCCGCCTCTGCGGAGCGTTCATGAGTGCCGAGATCGTCAGTTTCGAGGTGATGCCACCGGATGAGAGCAGTCGACCCGATGCAGATCGTCTGCTCGCAGGCGATCCGGTGCAGCAGGTCAGCAACCGCTACGCCGATGCGAGCGGGCAGTTCTATGCCGGGCGCTGGTCCAGCACCCCTGGCATCTGGCGCGTGCGGTACACGGAGCACGAGTTCTGCCACATGCTGGCGGGCAGGGTGCGGATCGTGTCGGAGAGCGGCGCGGCGACGGAGTTCGTCGCCGGCCAGAGCTTCGTGGTGCCGGCAGGATTCGCCGGCACCTGGGAGGTCATCGAATCGGCCACCAAGCTCTACGCCATCTTCGAAGGCAAGGCCTCCGGGAGTGCGCAGAGCCGGTGACCGGTCTGCCTTCGATGGGCGAGGCTTATTTGCCCCAGGGCAGCGTCGTGCCGACGCTGAAGATCACCGCGCCCTTGGCCGAGAACGGCAGGCTGCGGCTGTAGTCGCCAGGCGAGAAGTCGCTGCCATCGACCCACTTCAGGCCGAGCGCGAAATTGCCGACCGACTTGCTGACGCCGATGGAGTAGTCGAAGTACTCACCGCCGACGGCATCCCAGTAGTCGCCGCCGTTGTAGCCGGCATGCAGGTTCAGCGAGAAGTCGCTGGGCAGCGGCACGGCGTAGTTGGCTTCGAGGTAGTACGCGGTTTCGTCCGAGTTCACGAAGTCCGGCGAGTACCACACCTTGGCACCGAAGGACTTGTAGTTGATGCCGGTCGAGATCTCGAGGTAATCGACGTCATCGCCGTCACCCTGGTACATGTAGTAGATCGCGCCGAGCGTCCAGGTGGTGTCGTCGTTGATCGAGAACCCGTAGTTCGCGTACAGATCGATCTCGATATCCGAGTCCGTGCCGGGACCAAAGTCCACGTTGCTCGCCCAGATACCGGCTGACAGGCCTGATTCACCGGCCCAGTCGACGCTCGCAGACAGTGCCGGGTCGCCGGCCGTCTGGGTCTGGCCGCGGAAGTCGTAGTCCGACACCGCTGTGATCGTGGCAGTGACATCGGCCTGCGCCACGCCAGCAGCAACGGCGAGCAGGGGCAGTGCCAGGACAGACTTGTTGAACTTCATTTTTTTCAGACCCTCGTGTGAGAAATAACGGACCTTGCGTCCAGTGACATAAAGCAAGGCGCGTGCCAGCGCGGTGGAGGGGCCAGCAGGCGGCTCGTTGCCAAGCGATCGTCAAAATACCGACCAGACACGCACCATCGCGGTGCGCCGTATCCGGGCCTCGCCTGACAATGGTGCGGAAGCAACAACCGTTTCGGTGGCGGGTCCGCATCGCTGCCGGGACTGCAGTCCGGTCAGGACATCGCGATAGCCCGGGCAGTCGCAGGCTGCCGGGCGGGAATCACAAACAAGCACACGGAGTCTAGCAAAGCCGCGGCTGCCCTGCCGCAGCATCTTTAGAAACAAAGACTTATGTAGATCGAGCGGGCTCGCGATCGCCGCGCACCGACGGCCCGCTCAGGCGATGCCGCGGATCACTTCGGCGAGCGTGCCGAACAGTTCATCGATGTGGAACTTCTCGATGATCAGCGGCGGCGACAGCGCGATCGTGTCGCCGGTGTTGCGCACAAGCACGCCCCGCTCGAAGCACTTCAGGTAGACCTCGAAGGCGCGCGCTCCCGGTGCACCGGCGCGCGGCTCGAACTCGAGGCCCAGGATCAGGCCGTAGTTGCGCACATCGATGACCGAGGGCAGGCCACGCAGGCTGTGCGCCGCCTGTTCCCAGTACGGTGACAGCGTCTTGGCCCGCGTCAGCAGGCCATCCCGCTCGTACAGTTCCAGGGTCGCGAGGCCCGCCGCGCAGGCGAGCGGATGCGCCGAGTACGTGTAGCCGTGGAACAGCTCGATGGCGGCCGGCGGTCCCTGCATGAACGCGTCGTGGATTTCCTGCCTCGCGATCACGGCGCCCATCGGCACGCAACCGTTGGTGATGCCCTTGGCGCAGGTGATCAGGTCCGGCGTGACGCCGAACTCCTGCGCGCCGAAGGCCGAACCGGTGCGGCCGAATCCGGTGATCACTTCGTCGAAGATCAGCAGGATGCCGTGGCGGTCGCAGATCGCGCGCAGGTTCTGCAGGTAACCCTTCGGCGGCAGCAGCACGCCGGTGGAACCGGCGATCGGCTCGACGATCACGGCGGCGATGGTCGAGGCATCGTGCAGCCCGACCAGGCGTTCGAGTTCGTTCGCGAGTTCCGCGCCATGCGATGGCACACCGCGCGAGAACGCGTTGCGCGCGAGATCATGCGTGTGCGGCAGGTGATCGACACCGGGCAGCATCGAGGCGGACCACATCTTGCGGTTCGCGACCATGCCGCCCACCGAAATGCCCCCGAAGCCGACGCCGTGATAGCCGCGCTCCCGACCGATGATGCGCGTGCGCGCGCCTTCGCCGCGGATGCGGTGATAGGCCAGCGCGATCTTCAGCGCGGTGTCGACGGATTCCGAGCCGCTGTTGGTGAAGAACACGCGATTGAGTCCGGGCGGCGCGATCGCCGCGACCTTTTCGGCGAGTTCGAACGCGGCCGGATGTCCCATCTGGAACGGCGGCGCGTAGTCCATCACTTCGATCTGCTTCGCGACGGCGGCCGTGATCTCGGGGCGACTGTGGCCTGCATTGACGCACCACAGGCCCGCGACGCCGTCGAGGATGCGGCGGCCGTCTGCGGTCCAGTAGTGCATGCCCTCGGCCTTGGCGAGCAGGCGCGGGGCCTGCTTGAAGTGGCGGTTGGCGGTGAACGGCATCCAGTACGCGTCGAGGGCGGCAGCCATGGCGGGTCTCCTGCGGAATGCGCAGATGATAAATAAAGTCGACAGTCCGAGCGAATTTGCGTCGAATCAGGCTATTAATGTTTAATATTATCAACAGTCGGACGGTCCGGGGGACGCGATGTCCATCGATATCGGCGCACGCCTGCGCAGCGTTCGCACCACCTACGGGCTATCGCAGCGCGAGCTCGCCCGGCGCGCCGGCGTCACCAATGGCCTGATCTCGCTGATCGAGCAGAACCGCGTCAGCCCGTCCGTCAGTTCGCTGAAGAAGGTGCTCGACGGCATCCCGTTGTCGCTGTCCGAATTCTTCACGCACGATCCGGACGATGCGCCGCGCGTGTTCTACGGCGTCGATGAACTCGTCGAGATCGGATCACCGGAAGCGTCCTTGCGACTGCTGGCGGCCGAGCGAGCGAACCGGCAGATGACCATCCTGCACGAGCGGTACGAACCGGGTGCGGGCACTGGCGAGGAGATGATTTCGCATCGCGGCGAGGAGGGCGGCATCGTGCTGAAGGGCCGCATCGAAGTCACGGTCGGTGGCAACACGCGCGTGCTCGGCCCCGGCGAGGCGTACTACTTCTCGAGCAGCGTGCCGCACCGCTTCCGCAATCCCGGCCGCGAGCCCTGTGAGATCATCAGCGCGAGCACGCCGCCCACTTTCTGAGTCCTTTTCGAGAGCATCGCAATGAGCACACACATGGATCTGGCCGCCTGGCGCGAACGCGCGGCGCAGCTGAAGTTTCAGACCCAGGCCGTGATCGGCGGTCGCAGCGTCGATGCCATCGGCGGCGCGACCTTCGACAACCTGAACCCCGCCACGGGACAGCTGCTGTGCAAGGTGGCGGCCTGCGACGCGCCGGACGTCGACGCCGCGGTGCGCAGCGCGCGCGACGCGTTCGAGAAGGGCAGCTGGTCGCGACAGGCGCCGGCCAAGCGCAAGCGCGTGCTGCAGAAGTTCGCCGAGCTGCTGCTGAAGCACAAGGAAGAACTCGCGCTGCTCGAGACGCTCGACGTCGGCAAGCCGATTCGCGACAGCCTTGCCGTGGACGTCACGAGTTCCTCGCGCTGCATCCAGTGGTACGCCGAGGCCGTCGACAAGATCTACGATGAAGTGGCGCCGACGGGTCCCGATGCCCTGGCGACGATCACGCGCGAGCCGATGGGCGTGGTCGGCGCGATCGTGCCGTGGAATTTTCCGCTGCTGATGGCGTCCTGGAAGATCGGTCCCGTGCTCGCGGCCGGCAATTCGCTGGTGCTGAAGCCGTCCGAGAAATCGCCGCTGACGGCGATCCGCGTCGCGCAGCTCGCGCTGGAAGCGGGCATCCCCGAGGGCGTGTTCAACGTGGTGCCGGGCTTTGGCCACACCGCCGGCAAGGCGCTGGCGCTGTCGATGGATGTCGATGCGATCGCGTTCACCGGTTCGACGGCCACCGGCAAGATGGTGATGCAGTACGCGGCGCAATCGAACATGAAGCGCGTGTCGCTCGAGTGCGGTGGCAAATCACCGAACATCGTCATGGCGGACTACACGGACCTCGACAAGGCGGCGACGGCGGCCGCGTACGCGATCTTCTTCAACCAGGGCGAGATGTGCTCGGCGGGGTCGCGCCTGCTCGTGCACGAGAGCCTGCGTGATCCGATCCTCGAGCGTGTGCAGGCGATCGGCGAGAAGATGCGGCCCGGCGATCCGCTCGATCCGGCCACCAGGCTCGGTGCCATCGTCGATGAGCTGCAGATGAAGCGCGTGCTCGGCTATATCGAGGCCGGCACGCAGGATGGCGCCTCGATCTACATGGGCGGCCGGCGCGTGCGCGAGGACAGCGGCGGATTCTTCGTCGAACCGACGGTGTTCGCGGGCGTCAAGGCGGACATGCGCATCGCGCGCGAGGAAATTTTCGGACCCGTGCTCGCGACGATCACGTTCAAGACCGTCGAGGAAGCGGTGCAGATCGCCAACAGCGTCGACTACGGGCTGGCTGCGGCCGTGTGGACCCGCGATGTGACGACGGCGCATCGCGTCGCGCGCGCGCTGCGCGCCGGCACGGTCTACATCAACTGCTACGACGCAGACGACATCACCGTGCCTTTCGGTGGCTTCAAGCAGTCCGGCATCGGCCGTGACAAATCGCTGCATGCCTTCGACAAGTACACCGAACTGAAGACCACGTGGCTCGATCTCACCTGAGATGACGGGCGGCGCGCGAGCTGTGCAGGGCGACCTCGGGCTGTGCGACGCGCCGGTGGCGTTCGTGGACGTCGAGACGACCGGCGGGCATCCGGCCTATCACCGCGTCACGGAGGTCGCGATCGTCGCGGCGCGCGGCGGCGAGCTCGAGTGGCGCTGGAGTCAGCTGGTGAATCCCGAGGTCTCCATCCCGCCGTCGATCCAGACCCTGACCGGAATATCGAACGAGATGGTCGCCGACGCGCCGCCGTTCGAGGCGATCGCCGGCGAAGTGCTCGAGCGACTGAAGGGCCGGCTGTTCGTGGCGCACAACGCGCGCTTCGACTACGGCTTCCTGCGCGGCGAACTGCGCCGGGCCGGTCATCGGTTCCAGTCGCAACTCGCCTGCACGGTGAAGATCTCGCGCCGCCTGAATCCGGAACTGCCGCGCCACAATCTCGACGCACTGATCGCGCATCACGGCATCGACTGCGACACGCGCCACCGCGCGCTGCCGGACGCCGATGCGCTCTGGCAGCTGTGGCAGAGCTGGCGCCAGCGCTGCGATCCGGCCGAGCTCGAGTCCGTGATCGCCGGCGTCGTCATGCGACCCAGTCTGCCGCCGCAATTGCCGGCAGATCTCGCCGATGATCTGCCGGAAGCACCCGGCGTGTACCGGTTCTATGGTGCGGCCAGCTCGAGCACGCCTGGCAGCACGGGCGTCGATCCCCTGATCTACGTCGGCAAGGCCAACAATCTGCGCGAGCGCGTGCTGTCGCACTTCGCCGGCGCGCACCGGGACACGAAGTCGCGCCGGCTGGCCGAGCAGACGATGCGGGTCGAGTGGACGGAGACGGCCGGCGAACTCGGCGCGCTGCTGCTCGAGGCGCGCTTGGTGCGCGAGCTGAAGCCCGTGTACAACCGGCGACTGCGCGGCAGCGATTCCTGGACCTGGATGGTCGGCGATGACGGTGGCGCTCCGCGGCTGGTGGATCTCGATGCGGACGGTCTCCTGCCGGGCGATGCCTTCGGCCTGTACCGCAGCGAGCGCGAGGCGCGCGCCGCGCTGACGAAACTCGCGCGCGACCAGAAGCTGTGCCTCAAGGTGCTGGGCCTCGAGAGCGGCGAAGGTTCCTGCTTTGGCTCGCAGATCGGCCGCTGCCTCGGCGCCTGCACCGGCCAGGAGCCGCTGCTGCGGCACGGGCTGCGCGTCAAGCTCGCGCTCGCACCGCTGAAGCTCAAGGCCTGGCCGTATCGCGGTGCCGTCGGCGTGCGTGAATCGACGGGCTTCGGTCTCGACCAGCTGCATGTGATCGACCGTTGGCAGTATCTCGGCAGTGCGCTCGACGGCGAGCCGTTCGAGCCGACGTTCCGCCTCGATGCGCGCTTCGATGTCGACGCCTACCGTATCCTGATCCGCCACCTGACCCCGGATGCCCGCAACGTGAAGCTGATGCCCCCGAGTCCTGCCGCGCGCTCCGAAACGATATGAGCGACGCGCTGCTGCAATGCATGGCCAGCGCGCCGCGCGGCTTCGGCGATCTGCTCGCGCGCGAGCTGACGTCTTTCGGCGGCACGGACGTGCGCGAACGCGGCAATGCGGTGTCCTTCACGGGCACGCTCGAAGTGGCCTACCGCGCCTGCATCGAATCCCGGGTCGCGAGTCGTGTCTACGTCGAGCTGGCGCGCCTCGATGTGCCCGACGACGCCACGCTGTATGCGGCGCTGCGCGAGATCGATTGGGCGGCGCATGTGAATCCCGCGAACACGCTCGCCTGTGAATGGAGTGGTCGCCATCCGGCCGTGACGAACACGCATTACGGCACGCTGCGGCTGAAGGACGCGATCTGCGATGCGCTGCGCGACGCCACCGGTGCGCGGCCCGACATTTCGACCGAACGTCCCGGCGTGCGTGTGCACGCCCACGCCACGGATACGCGCGTGACGGTCTCGATCGATCTGGCCGGCGAAGGCCTGCATCGGCGCGGCTATCGCAGCGATACCGGCGAGGCGCCGCTGCGTGAGAACGTCGCCGCCGGCATGCTGCTGCGCGCGGGCTGGCCCGAGATCGCCGCGCGGGGCGGTCCGCTGCTCGACCCGTTGTGCGGCTCCGGCACGATCGTCATCGAGGCGGCGCTGATCGCGGCCGACATCGCGCCGAACCTCTGGCGTGACTACTTCGGGCTGCTCAAATGGCGCGGCCACGATCCTGCGCTGTGGGCCGTGCTGCGCCATGCCGCGCGCGAGCGTGCGGATGCGGGCCTTGCCCGCGCTGCGGCGCGCCCTGCGCAGGCCGAGGGCCCGTTGCTGCGCGGCCGTGATCGCGACGTACGCGTCCTCGCCAAGGCGCGTGCGAACGCGGCGCGTGCGGGCGTGACCTCGCTCGTCGCCTTCGAGGAATGCGAACTCGCCGACAATCAGCCGAGCGGTGCCGCCGGCCTCGTCTGCACGAATCCACCGTACGGCGTTCGACTCGGCGGTCATGAGGCCGCGCGCCAGCTGCACCGCGACCTTGGCCAGTTGCTGCGCGAACGTTTCGCCGGCTGGCAGGCGGCGATCCTGACCGGTGCGCCGGATCTCGGCCTGGAACTCGGCCTGCGCGCGACGCGGGTGCACACGGTCTGGAATGGCGCCATCGAAGGACGTCTGCTGCGACTGAACATCGAGGCCGCGTCGCATCGCGATCTGCGGCCTGCGGCCGAGCGCCGGATCGTGGATACGAAGCTGGCGGATACGCCCGGCGCCAGGATGTTCGGCAATCGGCTCGCGAAGAACCTCAAGCGCCGGTCTTCCTGGGTCAAGCGCGAGCAGGTCGGCTGCTATCGGCTGTACGACGCCGACATGCCCGAGTACTCGTTCGCGATCGATCTGTACACGAGCGCCGAGAGTCCGCGCCGCTGGCTGTACGTGCAGGAATACGCCGCGCCGCGTGAGATCCCGGAAGAAGACGTGCGCCGCCGTCGCAATGAAGCGCTGGCCGTGCTGCCGGAGATCACCGGCATTGCGGTCGAGGACATCCACCTGCGCACACGGCGGCGCAGCGCCGGCGGCGAGCAGTACAACAAGGTGGCGGATGAGGCCGAGTTCCACGTCGTGGCCGAGCAGGGCCTGAAGTTCTGGGTCAACTTCAACGATTACCTCGACACCGGCCTGTTCCTCGATCATCGGCTGACGCGCGCGAGGCTGCGCAATGCCGCCGCGCGCACCCGGTTCCTGAACCTGTTTGCCTATACCGGCAGTGCGTCGGTGTACGCGGCCGCAGGCGGCGCGAAGTCCACGGTCACGGTCGATCTGTCTCGCACGTATCTCGACTGGGCCGCCCGCAACATGAAGTTGAACGGCTACACGGGCGAACAGCACGAGCGCATCCAGGCTGATGCGCGCCAGTGGCTGGAACTCGCGCGGCAGGAACGCCGCGTGTTCGATCTGATCTTCCTCGATCCGCCGACGTTCTCGAACTCCAAGCGCATGGAGGGCGTGCTCGATACGCAGCGCGACCACGCGGCATTGATCGATGCGTCGATGGCGCTGCTCGCGCCGACCGGCCTGCTGGTGTTCTCGACCAACGCGCAGAAGTTCAAGCTCGATTCGATGCTGCAGGATCGCTGGGAGATCGCGGACGTCAGTCGTGCGACGCTGCCGCCCGACTTCGAGCGCAATGCGCGGATCCATCAATGCTTCGAAATCCGTCGGCGTGCGGCCGATGCCTGAGTTCGATGCGCCCCTCGGCGTGCCGCTGTCCGGGGTTGCGGCGCTGCTCGACGAGCGTGGCGCCCTGACGCTCGCTCCGGGCGAAGTGCAGGTCTGGGCCGTCGACGACGAAATCGATGCTGCGACGCGTGCGCGTTGCGCGGCCCTGCTGTCCGACGACGAGCGCACGCGGCTCGCAAGATTCCGATTCGACGCGAACCAGCGCGAGTACGCGGTCTCGCATGCCATCACCCGTGCGCTGCTCGGTCGGTATCTGGCGCGTGACCCGCAATCCCTGCAGTTCACGTTCGGTGCGAGCGGCAAGCCAGAGAGCGTCGGTCTCTCGTTCAATCTGAGCCATTCGCATGGCCGTGTGCTGCTGGCGGTCGGCGAGGGCGCCGCGCTGGGTGCAGACGTGGAACGCGAGCGCGACAACGTCGACGTGCTCGGGATCGCGGGTTCGTATTTCTTCGGCGCGGAACTCGAGGCCGTACAGGCCGCGGGCGACGCGGGCGTACGCAGCGCGTTCTTTCGCCACTGGGTCGCGAAGGAGGCGGTACTGAAGGGCGTCGGCCTCGGGCTCGGCTTTCCGCTCGAGCGTTTCGGCGTGCACTTCTCGACGGGGCTAGGGTTTGCCACGCTCACGACGCTGGCACCGGAGCAGGTGGCGCCCGACTGGACCATCCGCATGCTGACGCTCGGCGATGCCTGCCCGGCGGCGGTCACGCGCCGCGGCGCGGACTGGCGCGTGCGCGCGATGTCCGTGGGCTGACCGCCAAACGGCGGATGGCGCTACAGCAGATCCCGCAACCGGTACCACAGCATCGCGAGCACCAGCGCCGGCCTTCGCAGCGCGAGCCCGCCCGGGAAATCCCGGTGCGGGATCTTCGCGAACACATCGAACCTGGACGCCGTGCCGGCAATCGCTTCGGCGAGCAGCTGTCCTGCGATGCCGGTCAGTGCGATGCCGTGGCCGGAGAAGCCCTGCAGAAAGTACACGTTGGGCTCGAGTCGGCCAAAATGCGGCGCGCGGTTCATCGTGATGTCGACATAGCCGCCCCAGGACTGCGCGATGCGCACGTCGGCCAGTTGCGGGAACACTGCGAGCATGCGGGCCCGCGTCGCGTGAGAGGTGTTGAACGGGTCGAGCCCCGAGTAGCTGACACGCCCGCCGAACAGCAGGCGGTGGTCGGCCGAACGCCGGAAATAATCGAGCACCCAGTTGATGTCCGTGACGGCGGCATTGTTGCGGATCAGCGCCGTCGCACGTTCGGCGCCGATCGGCTCGGTGGCGACGATGTAGGTGCCGACAGCCATGATCTTGCGCGCGAGCTGCGGTGCGGTGCCGCCGATATAGGCATTGCCGCACAGCGCGAGATGCGCACAGCGCACTTCGCCGCGCGAGGTCGTCACGCGGACCGTGCTGCCGCGCTCGAACGACAGCGCGCGACTGCCTTCGAAGATCCGCACGCCGGCGCGTACGGCCGCCGCGGCCAGCCCCAGCGTGTAGTTCAGCGGATGCAGATGTCCGCTCGCGCTGTCGAAAGTACCGGAGAGATATCGTTCGCTCGTGATCATCGTGCGCAGTTCGTCGCGCTCGACGTAGCGGATCGAGTCGTAGCCATAGCGTGAATGCAGGTCATCGACCCAGCCGCGCAGTTCGCGCTCCTGGCGCGGCTTGATCGCGACGTGCATCTGGCCCGCGACGTAGTCGCAGTCGATCGAATGCTGCGCGATGCGCCGGCGGATCAGATCGAGCCCTTCGACGGTGACATCCCAGATGCGGCGCGTGTCGTCGGCACCGATCAGCTTCTCGAGCTTCGCTTCGCCGCAGGCGACGCCGCAGATCGCCTGCGCGCCGCTGCGCCCCGAGGCGCCCCAGCCAATGCTGTGTTCTTCGAGCAGCACGACGCTGAGGCCGCGCTCGGCGAGATTCAGCGCCGTCGATACGCCCGCCAGTCCGCCGCCCACGACACAGACGTCACAGTCGACGGTCTGTTCGAGCCGCGGATGCGCCGGCTGGGCATGGGTCGAGCTGGCGTAGTACGAGGACACGTGACCGGCGCGAGGCATCAGGTGCTCGTCACACCGTTCCGAGATAGCGCGCGATCTCGAGCGGCGAGATCCAGGTGTTGAACTCGTCGAGCTCGCCCTGCTTCACCGTCGCGAACAACTGCGTGAACGGCTTGCCGAGATACTCCTGCGCGAAGCTGCTGCTGCGGAAACGCTGCACGGCGGTGGCCCAGTGCATCGGCAGCGGTTCGAGCGTCGCCGCATCGGTCGCATCGGATTGTCGGTAGGCGTTGCCGGAGACCGGCGGCGGTGGCTCGGCGCCGCGCGACAGTCCACGGTGAATACCGGCCAGCACCCAGGCCATCACGAGATAGGGGTTGGCGTCCGCCCCGGCAAGCCGGTGTTCGATGCGCCGATTGCGCCGGTCGCTGACCGGAATCCGGATCGCAGAGCCACGATTGTTGATCGACCAGGACGGCGTCATCGGCACATAGGCTTCCGGGCGGAATCGACGATACGAGTTCGGACCCGGTGCGCAGATCAGCGTGCCTTCGCCGAGAGTGTCGAGCAGGCCGGCGACCGCGTGCCGGAGGTCCGCACATTGCGAAGGCTCGTCGCATTCGAAGAGGTTGCGACCGCCGGCATCCAGCAGACTGACATGCAGATGCAGGCCCGAGCCCGCCATGTCGCGATAGGGCTTGGCGAGGAACGTCGCCTCGCAGCCGCGCGCCCGCGCGATGCTCTTCACGACGCGCTTGAAGCGCAGCGCCTCGTCGCAGGCGGCCAGCACATCATCGTGATGCTGCAGGTTGACCTCGTACTGTCCCGGGCCATATTCGGCAAGCGCAGTCGTCGTCGGGATGCCCTGCGCACGACAGGCCGAGTCGATCGCGGCGAGCAGCGTCGAGTAGTCGTTCAGGTCCGTCATCGAATTGATCTGGGTGCGGAACTCGCGCCGTCCGGTTTCCGGCGAGCGCGGAGGCTGCGGCTGGCCCGCCGCATCGCGTTCACGATCCACCAGATAGAACTCGTACTCGAGTGCCACGACGGGGCGCAGGTTCAGGCGCTGGAACTTCTCGAGCACCCGCGCGAGCACATGACGTGGATCACCGAAGAATGCGCGGCCGTCGGGCTCGAACATCGAGACCTGCAGCTGGGCGATCGCGCCGTCCGGCTGCCAGGGCACGGGCCAGAGCGTGCCGGGAATCGGTCGGCAGGGGCGGTCCGCATCGCCATCGTCGAAGCCGAGACCCGTGGATTCGATCGTGCCGCCTTCCACATCGAGTGCGAACATCGAGCCGGGCAACAGCATGCCGTTCTGATAGATGCGCTCGATGCTGGCGCGATCGATGCGCTTGCCGCGCTCGACGGTGTTCAGGTCATTCAGGAACACATCGAAGAAGCGCACCTGCGGATGGCTCGCGAGAAAGCCCGCGATTTCGCTGTGCGGCGCGGCCGCAGCATCGGTTGACATAATGATCTTGCCCCAGGTGTTTAATATCTTGTGACAGCTGGGGACGGCCTCGGGATCGAGCATACGAGGGCCGGAGCGGGCCGGCAATGCCGCGAGGGGGCCGTTCGTGCCCCGCTCAATGGCCTCAGGGACTTACGCGTGAGCACCGGTTCGGGGTGGGCGGCCGAGGCTTTCTGAGGTAGACTGTTTAGCATATTCAACGAATTGCGCCGCCCGGTGCGAGACTGTGCCGCATGACGACCCAGCACCCCATCATCGGAATCCCGGCAGACCGGCGGATGCTCGGCCCTCATCCCTTTCACGCGGTGGGCGAGAAGTACATCCACGCCGTTGCCGCGGCCGCCGGCGGACTGCCGTTGCTGATTCCCGTCATGCCGGAGCCGCTCGAGGCGGAAGCAATCCTCGGCGCTGTCGACGGCATCCTGTTCACGGGCAGTCCCTCGAATGTCGAGCCGGCCCGTTATGGCGGTGAGCCCTCGGCTCCCGGCACCTGGCACGACCCGGAGCGCGATGCGACCACGCTCGCGCTGATTCCGCGCGCGGTGGCGGCCGGCATCCCGGTGCTCGGCGTGTGTCGCGGGTTCCAGGAAATGAACGTCGCGTTCGGTGGCACGCTCTGGCAGAACGTGCAGGACGTGCCGGGTCACCTCGATCACCGCGAAGACAAGCAGCAGCCGCTCGACGTGCAGTACGCCCCGGCGCACGAAGTGCAGCTCGAAGCGGGCGGTGCGCTGCGGCGCATGGCGGGCGGTGCGGAGCGACTGCGCGTCAATTCGCTGCACTCGCAGGGTGTGCGCACGCTGGGCGCGGGGCTCGCCGTCGAGGCGCGCGCGCCGGACGGGCTGATCGAAGCGTTTCGCGTCGCCGCTGCGCCCGCGTTCGCGATGGCCGTGCAGTGGCATCCCGAATGGCGCGTGATGAGCGATCCGTTTTCACAGACCCTGTTCGCGGCGTTCGGCGCCGCGGCCAAAGACCGGGCGGCACGCGTGCGGCATGTCGTCCCGACCACCAAGGAAGTGTCCCATGCCCGTTGATATCCAGCAGTTCTTCCGCGACCACGGTATCCAGGAAGTCGAGGCCATCGTCCCGGACATGGCCGGCATCGCGCGCGGCAAGGTGATGCCGGCGAAGAAGTTCGCCGAGGACCAGGGCATGCGCCTGCCGGAGAGCATTTTCCTGCAGACGGTGACCGGCGATTATCCGGAGGACACGCGCGCCGCGATGAGTCCGGCCGAGATCGACATCATCCTGAAGCCCGACGCGCGCACGGTACGGCGAGTGCCCTGGGCGGCCGAGCCGACGGCGCAGGTGATCCATGATTGCTATTACGCCGACGGGCGGCGCGTGAAGATGGCGCCGCGCGAAGTGCTGCGGCACGTGCTGGATCTCTACGCGCAGAAGGGCTGGGAGCCGGTGGTGGCGCCGGAGCTCGAGTTCTATCTGGTCGAGCCGAACATCGATGCCGACTACCAGCTGAAGCCGCCGATCGGCCGCTCGGGCCGCGCGGAACCGGGCCGGCAGTCCTACAGCATCGCGGCCGTCAACGAATTCGATCCGCTGTTCGACGACGTCTACCAGTTCTGCGAAGACCAGGACATCGAGATCGACACGCTGATCCACGAAGACGGTCCGGCGCAGATGGAGATCAACCTGCTGCACGGCAACGCGCTGGATCTGGCCGACCAGGCTTTCATGTTCAAGCGCACTGCGCGCGAGGCGGCGCTGCGCCACAAGATGTACGCGACCTTCATGGCGAAACCGCACGCGAAGGAGCCGGGCAGTGCGATGCACATCCACCAGAGCGTGGTGGAGGCGGGCACCGGACGGAACATCTTCTCGAACAAGGACGGCACGCCCTCGCAGCTGTTCTTCTCGCACATCGCGGGGCTGCAGAAATACCTGCCGGCAGCGATGGCGCTGCTCGCGCCGAACGTGAACTCGTATCGCCGCATCACGCGCTTTCAGGTCGCGCCGATCAACGTGCAGTGGGGCTACGACAACCGCACGGCCGGCCTGCGCGTGCCGCTGTCCGATGCGCAGGCGCGCCGCGTCGAGAACCGGCTCTCCGGCGCCGACGCGAATCCGTACCTCGCGATGGCGGGCTCGCTGGCCTGCGGCTACCTCGGCATGATCGAAGGCCTTTCGCCGACGGATCCGATCACCGGCAGCGCGCACGACATGCCGTTCTCGCTGCCGCGCAACCTCGACGAGGCGATCCGTCGCCTGCGCGACTGCGATCCGCTGATCGGCATCCTGAACGAGGGCTTCGTGTCCGCGTTCACGATCGTCAAGGAAGCCGAATACGAAGTGTTCCTGCAGGTGATCAGTTCCTGGGAGCGCGAACATCTGTTGCTGAACGTCTGAGCCGGATACCGAACATGACCGCACGCAGCACGCGCGACTGGCAGCAGCTCGACACCGCGCATTACCTCCATCCGTTCACGGACTACAAGGCGCTGGCCGGCAAGGGCGCGCGGGTGATCACACGCGCGGAAGGCGTCTACCTCGAAGACTCCGAGGGCAAGCGCATCCTCGATGGCATGTCGGGGCTGTGGTGTGTGGCGATGGGCTATGGCCGCAAGGATCTGGCCGATGCGGCCTACCAGCAGATGCTGGAGCTGCCGTACTACAACAGCTTCTTCCAGTGCGCGAACCCGCCGGCGATCGAGCTGTCGCGGCTGCTGG
Source organism: Steroidobacteraceae bacterium (assembly GCA_965279665.1). GTDB lineage: Bacteria > Pseudomonadota > Gammaproteobacteria > Steroidobacterales > Steroidobacteraceae > UBA964. The sequence goes on along the minus strand of OZ257256.1, from coordinate 3,086,150 downwards.
TGGAGCTGACGCCGCAGCAGTTCAACCACGTGTTCTACACGGGCTCGGGCAGCGAATCGAACGACACCATGGTGCGCATGGTGCGTCGCTACTGGGAACTGCAGGGTCAGCCGCAGCGTCAGGTCATCATCAGTCGCTGGAACGGCTATCACGGCAGCACGATGGCCGGTGCTTCGCTCGGCGGCATGAAGGCGATGCATGCGCAGGGTGGACTGCCGATTCCGGGTATCACCCACATCGAGCAGCCCTACTGGTTCGAGTGCGGCGGGGACCTCGATCCCGCGGCGTTTGGCCTCAAGGCGGCGCGCGCGCTCGAGCAGCGGATCCTCGAGATCGGACCCGACAAGGTCGCGGCCTTCATCGGCGAGCCGGTGCAGGGTGCGGGTGGCGTGATCATTCCGCCGGAGACGTACTGGCCCGAGATCCAGCGCATCGTGGACAAGTACGGCATCCTGTTCGTCTCCGACGAAGTGATCTGCGGCTTCGGCCGCACGGGGCGCTGGTTCGGCTGCGAGCACTACGGCACCCGGCCCGACTTCCTGACGCTCGCCAAAGCGGTAACGTCCGGCTACCTGCCGCTCGGCGCGCTGATGGTCAGCGATCGCGTTGCCTCGACGCTGATCGACAAGGGCGGCGAGTTCTTCCACGGATTCACCTATTCCGGGCACCCGGCCGCCTGTGCGGTCGCCATTGCCAACCTCACCGCGATGCGCAACGAGCGCGTGGTCGAGCGTGTCCGCGACGATCTCGCGCCGTACTGGGCAGCGCAATGGCGGAAACTGGCGGACCATCCGCTGGTGGGCGAGGCGCGCAGCCTTGGCCTGTTCGGCGCGATCGAGCTCGTGCCGCGCAAACCGTCACGGCAGTTCTTCCCGAACCGTGGCGACGTCGGCGTGCGTGGCCGCGAGATCGTGATCCGCAATGGCCTGATCATGCGGGCGGTCTGGGACACCCTGATCGTCGCGCCGCCGCTCGTGATCACGCGCGCCGAGATCGACAGCCTGCTGTCCATCGTGGTGCGCTCGCTGGACGAATTGCACCAGGACCTGCGTGGGGACGGCCTGATGTAGTCGTCCGGCTTCTCAGTGCTCCCGGGGTGTTATATAACTGACACACCCAGTCATCGCGCGGGCCGACGCCCGGGAATACAACAATGAGAACTTCCTCCGCCTCGTCCCTGGTGATGTTCAGTGCCGCGCTGCTGCTGGCCGCCTGCGGCAGCAAGCCCGCCGAGGAAGCTGCCAAGCCTGCAGCCGATGCGGCGGCCCCCGCCGCGGCTGCCGGTCCCGCCGTCGATACGGACGACGAGAAGGTCCTCAACGTCTACAACTGGTCTGACTACATCGACAGCACCGTCCTGGACGATTTTTCCAAGGAAACCGGCATCAAGGTCAATTACGACGTCTTCGACTCCAACGAAGTGCTGGAGACGAAGCTGCTGGCCGGCAATACCGGCTATGACATCGTCGTGCCGTCGGCGTCCTTCCTCGAGCGCCAGATCAAGGCCGGCGTGTTCCAGAAGCTGGATCGCACCCGCCTGCCGAACCTCAAGAATCAGGACGTCGAGATCACCCAGCGCATTGCGCTGCATGACCCGGGCAATGAGCACTCGGTGAACTATCTGTGGGGCACCTCAGGCGTCGGCTACAACGAAGCCAAGATCAAGGAGCGCATGCCGGATGCGCCGCTCGACAGCTTCGCGATGTTCTACGACCCGAAGGTCGTCTCCAAATTCGCCGATTGCGGCGTGACCGTGCTCGACGCACCGTCAGAAATCGTCGGCACCGTGCTGATTTATCTCGGTAAAGACGCCAACAGCGAGAAGCCGGAAGACCTGGCGGCCGCCGAGAAAGTGCTGCTGTCGATCCGCCCGTACATCAAGTACGTGAACTCCTCGAAGTACATCGAAGATCTGGCGAACGGCGAAGTCTGCCTCGCGCTCGGCTGGTCGGGCGACGTGCTGCAGGCGCGTGACCGTGCCAACGAGGCCGGCAAGGGCATCACCGTGAAGTATCTGATCCCGCGCGAAGGCGCCGTCATGTTCTTCGACATGCTGGCGGTGCCGGCCGATGCGAAGCACGTCAAGAACGCGCACCTGTTCATCGATTTCCTGCTGCGCCCGGATGTGGCGGCGAAGAACACCAACTTCGTCAACTACGCCAACAGCAACGCCGCGTCGATGTCGCTGGTGTCCGAGGAGATCAAGAACGATCGCGGGATCTACCCGAGCGCGGAGACCAAGGCGAAGCTCGTGCCGGACCTCGCCGAGTCGCCGCAGTTCACCCGCCTGCTGACGAGATCCTGGACCCGATTCAAGACCGGCAAGTAACCGGGAGCCCGCGCCATGGCCGTTTCGAACGCAGACCGCGGCGCGGGATCGTCCGCTGTGCGCCCGACGGACAAGCCCGTCGACAAGGCGCGCGAGTACGTGCGCATCGAGGGTGTGACGAAGAAGTTCGGCGACTTCGTCGCCGTCGACAACGTGTCGCTGTCGATCATGAAGGGCGAGATCTTCTGCCTGCTGGGCGGTTCCGGCTGCGGCAAGACCACACTGCTGCGCATGCTGGCCGGGTTCGAGATGCCGACCGCCGGCCGCATCCTGATCGACGGGCAGGACATGGCGGACACACCGCCGTACGAGCGGCCGGTCAACATGATGTTCCAGTCGTACGCGTTGTTCCCGCACATGAGTGTGGAGAAGAACGTGGCCTTCGGGCTCGAGCAGGAGAACCTGCCGCGCGCGGAGATCGACAAGCGCGTCAATGAAATGCTCGAGATCGTGCAGCTCGGCCAGTTTGGCAAGCGCAAGCCACACCAGCTCTCCGGCGGCCAGCGGCAGCGCGTCGCGCTGGCCCGCGCGCTGGTCAAGAAGCCGAAACTGCTGCTGCTCGATGAGCCGCTCGGTGCGCTCGACAAGAAGTTGCGTGAACGTACGCAGTTCGAACTGATCAACCTGCAGGAGCAGCTCGGCGTCACGTTCATCGTCGTCACGCACGATCAGGAAGAGGCGATGACCCTCGCGACCCGGATCGGCGTCATGGATCGGGGTGAGATCGTGCAGGTCGGCACGCCCCCTGACATCTACGAATACCCGGTGTCGAAGTTCGTCGCGGACTTCATCGGCTCCGTGAACATGTTCGAGGGGCGCCTGATCGAGGACGAGCCGGGCCACGTCCGCATCGCCGCGCCGGAACTCGGCGGCGTGATCTACGTCGATCATGGTGTGAGCTCGGCACCGGGCGCCGCGATCTTCGCGGCGATCCGTCCGGAGAAGATCAACATCGATCGCCAGCCGCCGGCGGACATGAAAGAGAACGTCGTCAAGGGCGTGGTCAAGGAGATCGCCTACATGGGCGACATGTCCGTCTATCTCGTCAAGATCGAGACGGGCCGCATGATCCGGGTGACGCTGCCGAACATCGAGCGCCATGCCGACGATCGCATCTCCTGGGACGAAACGGTCTACCTGTCCTGGCACGCCTCGAGCCCTGTCGTGCTCTCGCAGTAGCGGAGCACCGTCGTCATGGCCCGAACACCGCTGCCTGCGCTGCCCAACCGACTGACGACGGGCAAGGTCTGGCCGCTGATCGAGCTGTTCTATCGCTTCGGGCCGCCTCGCTGGTCGCACTACCTGCGTTCGGAATGGTCTGGCTCGCGCCTCGTGATCGCGCTGCCGTATCTGTGGCTGCTGCTGTTCTTCCTGGTCCCGTTCCTGATCGTGTTCAAGATTTCCTTCTCGGAAGTCCAGATCGCGATGCCGCCGTATGCGCCCTTCCTGCAGTGGATCGACGATGCGAACAAGCTGATCGTCACGTTCAACCTCAACAACTACCTGTTCCTGCTGACCGACGATCTGTACATCAGCACCTTCCTGTATTCGGTGAAGGTGGCGGCGATCTCGACATTCTTCTGCCTGCTGATCGGCTACCCGATGGCCTATGCCATCGCACGCTCCACGCCGACCATGCGCAACGTCTGGCTGATGCTGGTCGTGCTGCCGTTCTGGACGTCCTTCCTGCTGCGTGTCTACGCCTGGGTGGGGCTGCTGAAGACCGATGGCGTGATCAACAACGTGCTGCTGTCGGTCGGCATGATCGATTCGCCGATGACGCTGCTGTACACGGATTTCGCGGTCTATATCGGCATCGTGTATTCCTATCTGCCGTTCATGATCCTGCCGCTGTACTCGAACCTCGAAAAGCACGACATGACGCTGCTCGAGGCCGCGGCGGATCTCGGTGCGAAGCCGCTGTCGGCCTTCCTGCGCGTGACGCTGCCGCTGTCGATGCCCGGCATCATCGCGGGCTCGCTGCTGGTGTTCATCCCGGCGGTGGGTGAGTACGTGATCCCGTCGCTGCTCGGGCGATCGGACCAGCTGATGATCGGTCGCGTGCTGTCCGATGAATTCTTCTCGAACCGCGACTGGCCGGTCGCCAGTGCCGTGGCCATCTGCATGCTGCTGCTGCTGGTGCTGCCGATCATGCTGTTCCAGCGCTATCAGGCCAAGGAACTGGAGGGTCGCAAGTGAAGTCCCGCGGACTGTTCCGCGGGCTCGCGCTGTTCGTGGGCTTCGGGTTCCTCTACATCCCGATCCTGTCGATGATCTTCTTCTCGTTCAACAATTCGCGCCTCGTCACCGTCTGGGACTCCGCCAACTCACCCACGCTGAAGTGGTACGGCCTGCTGTTCGACAACCAGCAGATCATTGGCGCGGCCTGGCTGTCGATCAAGATCGCGGCGATGACGGCCTCGGGCGCCGTGGTGCTCGGCACGGTGGCGGGCCTGGTGCTTGCGCGCTTCGGGCCGTTCCGGGGCCGCGCGTTGCTGTCGGGACTGACGACGGCGCCGCTGGTCATGCCCGAGGTCATCACGGGCCTGTCGATGCTGCTGTTGTTCGTGGCACTCGAGCAGCTGACGGGCTGGCCGGAAGGGCGGGGCGTGCTGACGATCACGATCGCCCACATCACGTTCGCGATGGCCTACGTCACCGTCGTGATCCAGTCACGCCTCGCGGGCTTCGACGATTCGCTCGAGGAAGCGGCGCTCGATCTCGGCGCGAAGCCGGCCAAGGTGTTCTTCAAGATCACGCTGCCCCTGATCCTGCCGGCGCTGGTGTCCGGCTGGTTGCTGGCGTTCACGCTGTCCTGGGATGACGTCGTCATCTCGCAGTTCGTGGCAGGTCCCGGCTCGTCGACGCTGCCGATGGTGATCTTCTCGAAGGTGCGCCTCGGCGTGAGTCCGGACGTCAATGCGCTGGCAACGATCATGGTCACCATCGTCGCGATTGGCGTCGTGCTCTCCGCTGTCTACCTCAAGGCGCAGGAGCGGCGGCGGGAACGCGAGATCCAGATGGCGCGCGCAGCCGAGAAGTGACGCCCCCCGAATCGTTTCGCAGCAAGCTGCCGGACGTCGAGACGACGATCTTCACCGTCATCTCGCGCCGTGCGAATGAGTTCGGCGCGCTGAACATCGGCCAGGGCTTTCCGGATTACCCGATCGACCCCCGCCTCGGCGAGCTGGTCACCGAGGCGATGGCCGAAGGTCGCAACCAGTACGCGATGGGCGATGGCGTCATCGAGCTGCGTCGCGCGATCGCCGCGAAGCTGAAACTCAGCTACGGGCTCGACGTCGATCCGCAGAACCAGATCACCGTGACCTGCGGCGCGACCGAGGCGCTGTTCCCGGCAGTCCAGGCCGTCGTCGATCGGGGCGATGAGGTCATCGTGTTCGATCCGGCCTACGACGCCTACGAGCCGATGGTGCGACTGGCCGGCGGCCGCTGCATCCGGATCCCGCTGCTGCCGCCGTCGTTCGCGATCGACTGGGATCGCGTGCGGGCGAGCCTGACGCCGCGCACGCGGCTCGTGATCCTGAACAATCCGCACAATCCCGCCTGCGTCGTCCATGGCCCCGCAGCGCTGGACGGACTCGCCGAAGTGCTGCGCGGCCGGGATGACGTCTACGTACTGTCGGACGAGGTGTACGAGCACGTTTTGTTCGATGGCGCGCGCCATGCGAGCGTGCTCGCGCATCCGGAGCTGCAGTCCCGCAGCTTCGCGACCTTCTCCTTCGGCAAGACGCTGCATGTCACGGGCTGGCGCGTCGGCTACTGCGTGGCGCCGCCGGCGCTGACGCGGGAATTCCGCAAGGTGCACCAGTTCAACACTTTCAGCATCCACTCGCCGACGCAGTACGCAATTGCCCGCTACCTGGAAGAGAAACCTGCCTCCTGGCAGGGGCTCGGCGCGTATTTCCAGCGCAAGCGGGACCTGCTGCGGACTGCGCTTGCGGGTTCTGGAATCAGTCTCGCGCCAGCTCAGGGCACTTATTTCCAGCTGCTCGATTTCTCGGCGCTGACGGCCGAAGACGATGTCGCCCTGTCCGAGAGACTGATACAGGAAGCGAAAGTTGCCCTGATTCCGCTGTCGCCGTTCTATGCTTCGCGCCCGAAGCTGCCGCTGCTGCGGCTGTGCGTCGCCAAGCAGGATCAGACGATCGAGCTCGGCGCCGCGCGCCTGCTCGAATTCGTACGCCGTCTCTGAAGACATGAAGAAGACCACTCGAGTCAATCATCCGCCGAAGGTCGAGCTGCCGCCGGGCAATCGCCCTGTGGTCGCGCCGATCTACCAGAGCGTGAAGTTCGAGTTCGAGTCCGTGGAGGCGACGCTGAAGGCGCTGTCTGGCGAGCAACCGGGTTTCTTCTATTCACGGGTCTCGAATCCGACGCTGAGCCAGCTCGAGAAGCTGCTGGCCGAACTGCAGGGCCGCGAGCAGTGCATCGTCAGCGCATCCGGCGTCAATGCCGTGGCGCAGACGCTGCTGTCGCTGACGAAGTCCGGCGATCACGTGCTGTGCTTCCTCGAGACCTACGCGCCGACGCGGGCCATCATCCGCAAGCTGCTCGCACGCTTCGGCGTGCGCCACACGATGCTGTCGATCGACGATCTGCCGGGCATCGAGCGCGTGCTCGCCGCGACGCCGACGCGACTCGTGATGTTCGAAAGCCCGACCAACCCCGTCACCAAGATCGCCGACATCGCGACGATCACCCGGCTTGCGCGCACCCATGGCGCGCTGACGGTCATGGACAACACGTTCGCGGGCTATCACCAGCATGGTGAGTTCGATGTCGATGTGTTCGTGCACAGCCTGACCAAGTACGCGTCCGGCGTCGGCGACGTGATGGGCGGTGCGGTGATCGCGAACGCGGTGGTGATGGATCAGATGCGGCCCGACTGGGTGCTGCTCGGGGCGACGCTCGATCCGAGTGCCGCGTTCGCGCTGCTGCAGGGCATGAAGACCTACTTCATCCGCTATCGTGCGCAGTGCGCCAACGCGCTGGCCGTGGCTGAACTTCTGTCGAGTCATCCCGCGGTGCAGGGCGTGCGCTATCCGGGTCTGGCGCAGCATCCGCAGGCCGCGCTGGCGCGCGCCCAGATGCAGGACTTCGGCACCATCGTCACCTTCGATCTGCGCGCGGGTGCCGAGGCCGGACGACGCTTCGCCGAGGCACTCGAACTGTTCACGATGACGGCCAGCCTCGGCTCCACCGAATCGCTGGTGCTGCCGCCGCAGATGCTGCAGCCGCGGGACTTCACGCCGGAGCAGAAAGCCCAGTGCGGGATCACGACCGGCACGGTGCGGCTGTCCATCGGTCTCGAGGACATCGAGGATCTGCGCGCGGACCTGCTGCGCGCGCTGGCCGCTGCGGGAGCGTGACGGAATTGGCGGATCGGCCCCCCTCCGCTGGACGTTCCCGACCCCGCGCCGGAGCATCGGCGGATGTCCCCCCCTCCCATCTCGCGTTCGTGATGCGGCGCCAGGCAGGCACTGCGCTGCCGGCCGCGCAGATCGCCGAACTCGCACAGAGCGTCGACGGTGCGGTGACTGCGCGCCTCGGGGAGGCGCTGCGCCGCCCGGACCACTGGCGCGAACTCGTCGATACGCTCGCGCTTGCCCGCGAGCTCGATCCCGCCCGGCCCGGTCGCGATCTGCTGCGCGCGCTCGGCGAACTGCGCAGCGTGCTGTTCGTCGTGCCGGGTCACCAGCGCGACGGCGACAGGCTCTGGCGTGAGTCCGTCGCGATTGCCTGGGGCGCGGCCGCCATCGCGTCCGCGCGCCGTGGCTCGCCCGGTACGGCGGGCGTGGCGGGTCTGCTGCACCGGGCCGGCGACATGCTCGTCCTGCAGGCGATATCCGACATCGAGTCCGAGCAGTCGCGTGTGTTCGACGCCGCGGTCCGCGCAGCACTGATCGAACAGTTCGAAGCGCCCTGCGGTGCGGAGATCGCGCGGCGCTGGAAACTGACCGCCGCGATCGGCGCCGCGATGCAGGGCTGGCGTCGGGTCCCCGAAGCCCGCTCGCCCGCGCTCGAGGCGCAGGCCGTGTACTTCGCAACCCTGCTGCAGGCCCACAGCCAGCATGCCGGCATCAGCGCGCCGGGGCTGGCTCACGCGGCGCATCAGTCGGTCGGACTCACGTCCCGCGAGGCGGCCACCGTCGAGGATCAGATGGCTGCGGCCGGTGACGTCGCGGAGCGCGTCAAGTAGCACGCTGCGCTGTGTTCAGAGGCTGCTGGCAACCCGGACCCGGTGGGGGTGGTAGGGCAGCACTTCCATGAATTCGCCGTCGCGAACCTTCTCCTGCACGGCGCGCCAGAAGTCCGGTGACAGGATCTCGGCGTGCACGCGCAGGAAGGCAGCCCGCTGCTCGTCGCTGAACGCAAGGAAGTTCAGGAACGTCTCCGGAAAGACATCGTTGTCGGCGACGTAGAACCAGGCCTCGCCGCGCATCTCGTCTTCGTCGTTGGTGGCCTGGGGCAGGTCGCGGAACCGGCAGTCCGTCACCTGGCACAGCTCGTCGTAGTCGTAGAAGATCACGCGGCCGTGGCGGGTGACGCCGAAATTCTTCAGCAGCAGGTCACCCGCGAAGATATTCGTATAGGCGAGATCGCGGATCGCCTGGCCGTAGTCGAGCACCGCGCGCTCCGCGGCTTCCGCTGAAGCATCGCGCAGGTACAGGTTCAGCGGCGTCATGCGCCGCTCGATGTACATGTGGTCGAAGATCAGGTCGTCGCCGTCTGCATGCACGGAGCTCTCGGTCTCGGTGAACAGCTCCTCGAGCAGTTCCGGCGCGAAGCGCGCGCGCGGCAGCCGTACGCGCTTGAATTCCTGGGCATCGATCAGCCGGCCGGCGCGGTCGTGCTTGAACACGAAGCGGTACTTGTCGAGCACGTCCTGGCGCAGGATGTTCTTCGGGTACGGGAATTTGTCGCGGATCAGCTTGAACACCACGTCGAGCGACGGCAGGGTGAAGCAGACCATGACGAGGCCGCGTTCGCCGGGCGCATGCACGAACTGGTCGGTGGAGTTGCCGAGATGATGCAGCAGGACGCGGTAGCGTTCCGTCTTGCCCTGGCGCGCGCGGCCGAGCACGGTGAACAGCTCGCTGATCGGCTTGCGCGGCATCAGCTCCTTCAGGAACACGACGGTCTCGGCTACGCGCTCGAGATCGACGTGGAAATAGGTGCGCGTGAAGCTGAAGACGATGCTGATGTCGTCTTCCGTCAGCATCACGGTGTCGACGAGGATGCCGGTCTCCGTGCTCTTCAGCGCAAGCACCAGCGGGCGCGAGAAGTCGCGGCCGGTGACTCGGCCGACCAGGTAGGCCCGGGTGAACTGGTAGAAGACCTGGGGAATCATTTCGATCGTCTGCACGCTGCGGCGTTCGCCGCTGCTGTTCAGGTGCGCGTCGATGTCCGCGGCCACCTGGGCCGCGCTCTTCTCGAGCGCCCGCCAGGGGGCACGGAAACGCAGGTCGCCGAGCAGATCCTCGATCAGCAGCGTCAGATCGCCGCGATTCTCGTAGCGCCGGGTGGCGATGCCGTCGCGGCTGCCGGCGAGCGGATCGAGCTCGGTCGCGACGAACTCGATCTCCGGCGCGACGCCGACCGTACCGAACAGGCGGCGCGTGATCGAGCTGAAGAAGGTCTTGGTGAACTCGTTGTCGGGCAGGCCATCGATCAGCGCCGCGAACTCGCGGCGGATGCCGATCCAGAGTTCGCGCTCAAGGGCCTGGTCGCCCAGCGTGATGCGCAGCTCGGCGATCGCGACGTCGACCCAGCGGTCGTAGAGATCGATGCGCTCGACGGCATCGCGCTGACTGCCCTTCCAGTCCAGCGTTTCGAAACGCTGCGGCGCCCGCCGGGTCACCGCCCTGAAATCGGCGTTGTACCCGGCGAACGCATCGGCAATCTGCCGCGCGCAGGTTTCGGTCAGCGTCTGGGTCACATGTTGCGGATCAGCGCGTCACCGAACTCGCTGCACTTGACCTCGGTCGCGCCTTCCATCAGGCGCGCGAAGTCATAGGTCACGGTCTTCTGGCCGATGGTCTTGTCCATCGCCGAGATGATCGTGTCCGCAGCTTCGGTCCAGCCCATGTAGCGCAGCATCATCTCGCCGGAGAGGATGACCGAGCCCGGGTTGACCTTGTCGAGGTTGGCGTACTTCGGCGCCGTGCCGTGCGTGGCTTCGAACACCGCATGGCCCGTGACGTAGTTGATGTTGGCGCCCGGCGCGATGCCGATGCCGCCGACCTGCGCCGCGAGCGCGTCCGACAGGTAGTCGCCGTTCAGATTGCAGGTGGCGAGCACGTCGAATTCATCCGGACGCGTCAGCACCTGCTGCAGCGTGATGTCGGCGATCGCATCCTTGATGATGACCTTGCCGGCCTTCTTCGCAGCGTCCTGTTCTTCGTTCGCAGCCTTCTCACCCTTGGCGGCCTTGGTGCGTTCCCACTGTTCCCAGGTGTAGGTCTGGTTCGGGAACTCGCGCTCGGCCAGGGCGTATGACCAGTTGCGGAACGCGCCTTCCGTGAACTTCTGGATGTTGCCCTTGTGGACGATGGTCACGCTCTTGCGCTTGTTCGTGATGGCGTACAGCACGGCCGCACGGAACAGGCGATCGGTGCCTTCTTCCGACACCGGCTTGATGCCGATGCCCGAGGTGTTCGGGAAGCGGATCTTGGCGTAGGCCTTCGGGAAGTGTTCCTTGAACAGTTCCTTGAACTTCTGGTTCTCGGCCGTGCCCTGCTCGAATTCGATGCCGGCGTAGATGTCCTCGGTGTTCTCGCGGAAGATCACCATCTCGACCTTCTCCGGCGCCTTGACCGGGGAGGGCACGCCCTTGAACCAGCGCACCGGGCGCAGGCAGACGTACAGGTCCAGCATCTGACGCAGTGCGACGTTCAGCGAGCGGATGCCGCCACCGATCGGCGTGGTCAGCGGGCCCTTGATCGAGACGAGGTACTCGCGGCAGGCCGCGACGCTTTCATCCGGCAGCCAGGTGTTGAACAGCTTGTTCGACTTCTCGCCGGCGTAGACCTCCATCCAGTGGATCTTGCGCTTGCCGCCATAGGCCTTGGCCACGGCGCCATCGAGCACGCGTACGCTGGAACGCCAGATGTCCGCACCGGTGCCGTCGCCCTCGATGAACGGGATGATCGGGTTGTCCGGGACGGTCAGCTTGCCGTCCTTGATGGTGATCTTGGCACCGCCGGCAGGGACGGTGATGGAGGGCTTGGCAGCAGTCGACATGGAGTGAAATCTCCTCACAAAAACGAGCCGGAATTTTAGCACAGCGGGTGCCGGCCGCGGCCGCCGGAGGCCGCCGCGAGGGGTCATCGCGCGCTAGACTACGTACATGTCACGCACCCACGATTCCACACCCCTCGCAGACGGCTTCCGCATGCCGGGCGAATTCGAACCCCACGCCGGCTGCTGGATGCTCTGGCCCGAACGGCCTGACAACTGGCGCGATGGAGCCCAGCCGGCGCAGCGTGCATTCACTGCCGTCGCGGCGGCGATCGCCCAGTTCGAACCGGTGACCCTGGGCGCCTCTGCCGGCCAGTACGAATTCGCGCGCGCTGCGCTGCCGCCCGGCGTGCGCGTCGTCGAGATCGCAAACAACGACGCCTGGATGCGCGATGTGGGGCCGACTTGCGTCGTCAACGATGCGGGCGAAGTGCGCGGCGTGGACTGGCGATTCAACGCCTGGGGCGGGGTTCGCGATGGCCTGTATTTTCCGTGGGACCAGGATGATCTGGTCGCGCGCAAGGTGCTCGAAGTCGAGCGGTTCGATCGGTACCGCGCGCCGATGATCAACGAGGGCGGCGCGATCCACAGCGACGGCGAGGGCACGTTGCTGGTCACCGAACAGTGCCTGCTGCACCGCAATCGCAATCCGCAGATGACGGGTGCCCAGATCGAATCCGCGCTGCTGGCCTACACGGGTGCGCGGCACATCATCTGGCTCGGCGACGGCGTGTTCAACGACGAAACCGACGGCCACATCGACAATCTCGCCTGCTTCGTGCGGCCCGGGGAAGTCGCACTGCTGTGGACCGACAACGCTCGGGATCCGCAGTTCGCCGCGTCGCAGGACGCGCTGGCCCGTCTGAAGGATGCCCGTGACGCGAAGGGGCGTCGGCTCAAGGTGCACAAGCTGCCGATGCCGGGCCCGCTGTACATGTCGCGCAGCGAGGCCGCGGGCGTACTGACACGTGCCGGGGCACGCCCGCGCCGTTCGCGCGAGCGTCTCGCCGCGAGCTACGTCAACTTCTACATCGCCAACGGCGGCATCGTCATGCCCTTGCTCGACGCGAAGACAGACAGCCGGGCGATGGCTGCGCTGCGCCGCCTGTTTCCAGGCCGTCGCGTCGTCGGCGTGCCGGCACGCGAAATCCTGCTCGGCGGCGGCAACATCCACTGCATCACGCAGCAGATTCCGGCGCCGCGCATCGTGGCGCCGCGCAAGCGCAGGCCCGCAGGCGCGCGTACGAAGGGGCGCCGCTGATGGCGACCAAGCCCGTTTCGCGCCGTGACGTGCCCGACGCGCTGAGGGTTGAGCCTGGCACCCGCTACCGGATGCGCGACGCCGACGCGGTTCGCTCGCTCGGCTGGGAGCGCGACAAGGCTGAACTCGCGACGGCCGAGAACGTGCGCCGTCTCGGCGAACTGCAGTACAAGATGTACGCCGACGGTCGCTTCGGCATGCTCGTCGTGCTGCAGGCGATCGATGGCGGTGGCAAGGACAGCACGATCCGCCGCGTCTTCGGTGCGATGAATCCGCAGGGCTGCACGGTCACCTCGTTCAAGGCGCCCACGCCGATCGAACTGAAGCACGATTACCTCTGGCGCGTGCATGCCCATGCACCGCCGCACGGTGAAGTCGCGGTGTTCAACCGCTCGCATTACGAAGACGTGCTCGTCGTGCGCGTGGATCGGCTCGTGCCGGAACCCGTGTGGACGGCCCGCTATGAGCAGATCAATCATTTCGAGAAACTGCTGGTGGACAGCGGTACGCGCGTCGTCAAGATCTTCCTGCACATCAGCAAGGAAGAGCAGAAGGTCCGGTTCGAAGAGCGCCTGACCGACAAGACCAAGCAGTGGAAGTTCGATCCGGCAGACCTGCGCAAGCGCGAGCAGTGGGAAGACTATCGGGTTGCATTCGAGGCGGCCCTGTCCCGCTGCAGCACCGCCGACGCGCCCTGGTATGCCGTCCCGGCCGATCGCAAGTGGATGCGTGATTTCGCGGTGTCGCAGATCCTGCTGCAGGAATTCGAACAGCTGCCGTTGCGCTGGCCGAAGCCTGCGTACGATCCGCGGCAGATCAGGATCCGCTAGTACGGATCGCCGCGCCGCGTATGCGCGCGCTGGTGTGCCTTCTGATGAGACAGTTCCGGGGCGTGCGGCTCGCGCACGACATGCGGACAATTGCAGCGGACGATCGTGCCGCCATGCCGGTGATTGGTCACGGTCAGTTCGCCGCCGATCACATGCGCTCGGTAGCGCATCGTGCGCAGGCCGAGCCCGGTCTCGGAGGGGCCGTCCGACGGCAGGCCACGGCCATTGTCGTGCACGCTGAGCCGCACCACGTTTTCGTCCACCGTCATCTGCATCGTCACGCGCGTCGCACGGCCATGGCGCATCGCATTGCTGAGCGCCTCCTGGACGATGCGAAACAGGTGGTTGGCGGAACTCTCGTCGATGCGCAGCGGACGGGTCGAGCGGGTGCGCAGGGAAATCGACAGGCCGTAGGTCTCGCGGGCGCGTGCCGCGAGCGTACGCAGCGCCGGGATCAATCCGCCGCGTTCCAGCGATACCGGCGACAGTCCATGCGCCAACGTGCGCGTGTTGTAGATGCTCCGGTTGACCAGCGCGACGATGTCATCGAGGTCGGGTTCCATCGAAGGGAAGTCGCGGCGGATCCGCGCGCCGAGGCCGCGCAGCATCAGCGCGACACCGGTCAGTTCCTGGCCGAGGCCGTCATGCAGGTCGTTGCCGATGCGGTGCTGCTCGCGGTTGCTGACTTCGAGGATCTCGCGCTCGAGCACCTTGCGCTCGCTGACGTCATTCAGCACCGCGAGCCAGTGGTCACGGCCATCGATCGTGATCGGCGTGACGACGCAGGCGGCGAAGAACGTGGTGCCATCGCGGCGCGTGCATTCGAACTCGAACGGCACCGAGCTGCGGGAAGCGATCTGCCGCAACACCTCCGATTCGACGGCACGGCGCGCTGGCGTCTCCGAACGGAACAGCGGCTCTACCGATTGTCCGACCAGACTGCCGGCTTCCGCCGCGAACAGCCGCTCGAACGCCGGGTTCGTCAACCGGATCACGTTGTCGGTGTTCACCAGCACGACGCCTTCGCGCATCGTGTCGAGGATCCGGCCCTGCAGTTCGAGCATCTGCTGCTGGCGACGCAACGCCGTGATCTCCGTCGCCGTCACCGCGATCGCGACGGGCGTCCCCGCGGCGCGCACGGCCTGGGCTCGAATCAGGAAGTGGCGGAAATCGCCGCGGCCGGTGGGCGCGAGTTGCGCCATCTCGCAGACACCTTGTGTCGCGAGAACGCTGGCGAAGAAGCCACGCATTTCGTCGCGCTGCTCGACTGGCGACAGATCGACCATGCTGAGACCGATCATCCGTTCCGGGGAGATTCCCAGGAAGGGTCGATTGGACGTGATCACGCGCAGGTCCATGCCGAGCAGGATCAGCCAGTCCGAGGAATTCATCGCGATGGACTGCAGCCGCAGCTGCGAGTCGACGAGGGCCTGCTCGGCTTCCTTGCGCGCGTGGATATTCATGCACGTGCCGACGATCCGCAGCGGCTGGCCCGTCGTGTCGCGCTGGACGGCGCGACAGCGTTCCTGGACCCAGAGCCAGCTGCCACTGCGAGTCCTGACGCGGTACTCGCTGTCGTAGACGTCGCGACGGTTCTCGAGCATCGCGGAGAAGTTGGCGGCCGCGGCCGCGATGTCGTCGGGATGGATTCGGGCATCCCACATCGCGACGTGATCCGGCCCTTCACAGGGCTCCAGGTCCTCGAGCTCGCACCAGTTGCTGTACCAGCGCGCACGCTGCGTGGTCGTGTCGAGTTCCCACAGGCCGAGCTGCGCGGCCCAGACGGCGGTGCTGAGCCGGGTCTCGGCATCGCCGAGCGCGAGTTCCGTGCGCCGCGTGCGATCGACGTCCATGCAGATGCCGGCGATGCGCAGAGCCCGTCCGCTGGCGTCGCGCTCGACGATCTGCGAGCGGTCGAACACCCAGACCCAGCGTCCGGAGGTGGAGCGCAGGCGGTAGCGGCACTCGGCGAAATCCGTATCGCCGGCGAGATGCTCGCGGCGCGAGCGCTGCCATCCCGCGACATCATCGCGATGCATGATCTCGGACCAGCGATCGGAGTGGTGCGGATTCTGCGGCACGGGCAGATCGAGGCTGCGGCACCAGGCATCGAGGCCTTCGGCCTGATCGGCGGCGAGGTCCCATTCGTAGAAGCCGATGTTCGCGCATTCGAGCGCGACCTGGAATCGCTCGCGCGACCGTGCGAGTGCGTCCTCGACGCGGCGTGGCGCGGTCACGTCGATCGTCACGCCACGCAGGATCGCGCCACCGCTGGCGGATGGATCCGAGGTCAGTTGACCTCGTTCGATCAGGTGCAGCCATTCTCCGTCCGGGCCACGCATTCGATAGCTCAGGTCGAGCTGTGACAGCGTGCCGGCGCGCATGCGATCGTAGTACGACAGCAC
The DNA here is from genome assembly GCA_965279665.1 of Steroidobacteraceae bacterium. GTDB lineage: Bacteria > Pseudomonadota > Gammaproteobacteria > Steroidobacterales > Steroidobacteraceae > UBA964. The sequence goes on along the minus strand of OZ257256.1, from coordinate 3,070,064 downwards.
CGTGGGCAGGTCGTCCGGGTGGGTGGCGGCGTTCCAGTCGGCCGCGGTGGGATACTCGGTCAGTGCGCCGACCGTTCCCTGGCCGCTCTGGCGATTCAGCCAGCGGATCTGATTGGTGGCGAGGTTCTGTTCCCAGACGTACACCGACGCATCGTCCAGCACCGCGTCGCGTTCCAGTTCAGCCAGCTTGCGCTGCGTGATGTCGCGCGCATTGACCAGGACGCCGGCGATGTCCGGATCGCCGAGATGGTCGACCGCCACGGCTTCGAGCCAGCGATAGCTGCCGGAGGCCTCCCGGATCATGAATTCGATGCGCCGTTCGCTGCCGCGGTCCGCCATCAGCAGGCGACTGACGGTCAGTACCCTGCGTCGATGCTGCGGATGGATGCGACGAACGATCGAGGCGAGGTTCAGTTCGCTGGAGCGATAGCCCAGAACGCGGCCGACGCTGGCGCTTTCGAACGTCGAGCGGCCATCGACGTCGAGGACCACGATCAGGTCTTCCGATTTCTCGGTCAGCGCAACGAAGCGCCGCTCCCGCCGCCGCAGTTCCTGTTCGAGCGCCATCTCCTGCGTCACGTCGTTGGAGTACAGCAGCAGCGCGCGCAGTGAAGGGTCGGCGAGGGCGTTGACGGCGAGGCATTCGATCCAGCGCCAGTCGCCGCGTCCGCGCTCGCCGCGAATGCGGAAGCGCACCCGGCTCATGCGCTGCGGGCTCTCGAGGATCGCGCCGCTGCGGATCCGCTCGCGAATCTCAGGGAGGTCCTCTGCGTGCACGAACGACAGTGCGTCGGCGCCGGACATCTGGTCCGCCGGGATTCCGACCAACTCTGCGAAGGCTTCACTCGTGTAGAGGATCCGGCCGCCCTGATCCAGCGCGCAGACGCGATCCCGGGTGCTCCGGGCGATGGCATCGATGAACGCGAGTCGCCGTGCTTCGAACCGCTGCTGCAGGTCCGGCTCGATGGCTGTCGCCGCGGCGACGCTGTCCGTCACATCGGATTCGACGACCAGCACGGACGCGCCGCCACTTTGCGGGTCTGCCGCCGGAATCCACGGTTTCAGCGTGACGCTGAAGTGGCGCGTTCCGGTGGGTTCCGCCCGCGCGACGCACGGTATCGCGACGGTTTCGCCGGCGAGTGCGCGGGCGTAGTCCGGTGCGAGACTGCCAGCGGCGGTGTGGACGTCGAACCAGCGCTGACCCAGAGCGTCGAGCGGGTCGGTACCGAGCCGGCGGGCGAATCCTCCACTCAGCCAGACGAGGCGAAGCTCGGAGTCTAGAACAGCCGCGTCACCTGGCAACTGCGCGAGCAACTGCAGTGCGAATGCACCGGTCGGAGGCTGAAGGGACAGTCGGGCCGCGGCGGTGTCATCGACTTCGCGTTGCGCGCTGCTTCTCATTCGTCGCGGCGACTCCGACCAGGCAATGCCGGATTATGTCGCACGGGGGAGCCCTGAGTCGAGTCCGTCAGCGGGGCGGCAGCGAATACTCGACCTGCAGTTGCGCCCGTCGACCGGCACCGGGGAAGTATCGGTAGTCGCCTTGGGCAAAGTCCGCGCGATCCGCATAGTCGCGATTGGCGAGATTGTCGACGCGCAGCGTTGCGCGCCAGTCTTTGCCGAGGCGGCTCGAGACGCGCAGGTTCGCGAGCCAGTGGCCCGGATAGCTGCGGGTATTGGAAGCATCGACGAAATAGGATCCGACCTGCACGATCTCGAGCTGCGCAGCGAGAGTCGCGCGCGGTTTCCAGGCCAGCCTCAGGTTGTGCAACGTGCGCGGCGCCGTGTCGACATCGAGCCCCGAGACGATGCGCTCGCCGCCATCGATCAGCGCATCGAATGCGTAGCGATGCCGCGCGACGGTGCCTGCCAGCGCCATCGACCAGGCGGGCGTCGCCTGATAGCTGAATTCGTATTCGACGCCGCGGTGCGTGGTGCGACCGCCGCTGATATTGAACGCGTTGCTGTCGCGCAGGATCAGCCCGTTCTTGTTCATCGCGAACGCCGCCAGGGACCAGGCGAGCTGGTCGCGGCGCCCGTTCCAGCCGATTTCGACACTGTCCAGTTGCTCGGATTCCAGCGACGCGATCAACTGCTGGCGCTGCAGGCGGTACAGCTCGGTCGTTTCCGGCGGGCGAAAGCCGCGACCTGCCGACAGATACAGCCGCTGACCGGCGACGGGTGTGAAATCCAGCTCTACGCGCGGCGAGACGTTGTCGAACGTGTCGCTGCGGTCGGCCGGACGGCTGAACAGGCAGCCACCGAAAGCACAGGCCTGGCCGGCTTCGTTCGTGTTGCCGTCGATCATCCGGTTGTCGTACCGGTACTGCGTGCGCTCCGCGCGCAGCGCAGCGCCGAATCGCCAACCTGGGCGGAACGTCCAGCGCAGATGCGCGTAGGCGCCCATGGTTCGGCCGTCGACGCTGTAGTCGTAGTGGCGGCCGGCTGGGCGGATCGCGCGTGCGGCGGCACTGCCTTCGGTCGTGGGGCCGGCTTGAATCTCCAGCAGTTCGCTGCGGCTCCAGTCGAGGTCCGCGCCGCCCTGCAATTCGAGCCGTTCGCCGAGTGGCTGGCGGCGCGACAGGCTCGCCGCCACGCTGCGTTGGCCGTTGCTCTCGAGCGGCTTGCCGAGCAGGAAATGCTGCAGGAAATCCATGCTGGACTGGCGCAGCAGCAGACGTGCTGCGGTGACGCAGCCGTCGCAGTCGCCGGTCCACGTCGCGTCCGCCGAGACCCGTCCGCTCCACGCATCGCGGAACGCTTCGGGATTGGGATTCGAGCGCCGCAACAGCGGATCGCGATAGGCATCCAGTCCGCGCACGAAGCCGGCGGTTTCCTGGTTGAGCACGGTGCCTGCCGCGCGCAGACGCAGATCGGCGGCACCGACGTTCGTGTCGTAGAGCAGATTCAGTTTGGCCTCGTCGCCGCCGGAATCGGCCCGATAGCCGGGGTCCCGCGACCACTGGCCATAGGCGCCGAAGCGGTCGAGCCGCGTTTCGAGCTCGAAGCGTCGCAGGCTGTCGGAGCCGACGTTGATGCCCACCGACAGTGGATCGAGCGATTCGACGCGCGGCGTGATCACGTTGACGATGCCATGTACGGCATTGGCGCCGAATGCCGCGGTGGCGGGGCCGCGGATGACTTCGATGCGTTCGGCGCGGCCGGTGTTCAGCTCGAACAGCTCGTTGACGTTGCACACACCGACCGGCCGGATCGGCATGCTGTCCTCGAGGATCAGGAAGGCGCCGCACGCGCCTGCGCCAGTGAGCACCGGAGAGCGTATCGCGGTCAGCATCTCCTGCCCGCTGCCGCGCTGCAGGTAGACGCCTGCCGCGCGGTTCAGTGCTTCCGCAGCGTGCGTGGGTCCGAGCAGCGCGATCGCATCGGCATCGAGAACCGAAAGGCTGCCCGGAAAATCGAGCCGCGCCTCGGCCCGGCGGCTGGCGGTGATCACGACTTCTGCGAGCTCGTCGCGGCTGCTGCCGATCGCGGTGCCTGATCCGAAGCTGAGCAGCAGCAGCGTCGCGGCGCGGCAGCGGTGGGGCGTCCTTGCGTTCATTCGCGGATTGTCCGGTATTCCCTGCGGCTCGTGCGCAGCGAATTTAGCAGGCTGGTATTCTGCGCGGGTGATTCAACGAGTCGAAGCGTCGAGCGGTCTGCCTCGGCTGGGCGTGCTGCGCCGTTCCGGTCCCCTGGCGCTCGTGGCGGCGCTGGTGGGTGTGATCGGGGCCGTGCTCGTGGCGATGCCCGCGGCGCGTGCGGCGTCGCCCGTGGCCAGCGCCGATGCCGATGCAATCGACCCGCCGCGTCCGCGCATCGGCCTCGTGCTGTCCGGCGGCGGCGCCCGCGGCATGGCGCACATCGGTGTGCTGAAAGTGCTCGAAGACCTGCACGTGCCGATCGACGCAGTCGCCGGCACCAGCATGGGCGCGGTCATTGGCGGCCTGTACGCGAGCGGCCTCTCCGCGCGCGAGATCGAAGCGGTGATGACGTCGGTGAACTGGCAGGACGCCGTGCGTGACCGGCCGCCCCGCGCGGATCTGACCTTCCGTCGCAAGTCCGAAGACCAGAACTTCCTGGTCAAGTTTCCGCTCGGTCTGCGGGGCGGTGACTTCAAGTTGCCCAAAGGCCTGATCCAGGGGCAGAAGCTCACGCAACTGCTGCGGGGTCTCACGCTGCCGGTGGCCGAAGTGGCGCGCTTCGACGATCTGCCGACGCCGTTTCGCGCCGTCGCCACGAATCTCGAAACGGGTGAGGCGGTGATCCTCGCCGATGGCGATCTGACGCGAGCGATGCGCGCCAGTCTGTCCGCGCCGGGCGTGTTCGCGCCGGTCGTCGACGGCGACCGCCTGCTCGTCGATGGCGGATTGTCCGAGAATCTCCCGATCGATGTCGCGCGGGCCATGGGCGTCGACGTGGTCATCGCGGTCGATGTCGGCTTCCCGCTGCTGAAGCGCGATCGCCTCACCTCCGTCCCCGTGATCTCGAACCAGATGCTGGCGATCTTCGTGCGTCGCAATGCCGACCGTCAGCGCAAGACGCTGGGCGAGCGGGACGTGGCGATCGATCCCGCGCTCGGTGATGCGTCGTCATTCGATTTCGGCCGAGTGGCCCGCTCGATCGAGATCGGCAGCGTCGCGGCGCGCGACATGCAGGCAAAGCTCGCGTCGCTCGCCGTGAGTCCCGAACGCTACGAGGCCTGGCTGGCATCGCGCGCGGCGCCGCGCCGACCGGCACCAGAAATCGATTTCGTTCGCGTCGCCGAAGGGTCCGAGCGCTACCGCGCGGCCGTCGAGAGCCGCTTCGGGCCTCTGGTCGGAACCTCGCTCGATGCTGCCGCCGTCGCGGACCGGGTCACGCGCCTGTACGGCCAGGGCAACCTCGAACTGCTCGACTATCAACTCGTCGAGGATGCGTCCGGGCGAAAAGGACTCGAGCTCGAGGCGCGCCGCAATTCCTGGGGGCCGAATTACGTCCGCTTCGGTCTGAACCTGCAGGACGATTTCGAGGGCAATTCCAGCTTCAATGCCGCGGCCCGCGTGGTGATGTCCGAGCTGACGCAGCGCGGCGCCGAGTGGGTCTGGGATTTCCAGCTCGGCGAATCGCCGCGTATCGCCACGGAGTTGTTCGTGCCGATCGATCGGGACTCGCGCTATTTCATCACGCCGCTCGCGCGGTTCGAACTGCGCAACGTGCCGGTGATCGAGCAGCAGCAGCGCATCGCCGAGTATCGGCTGCGGACATTCGAATACGGCATCGATGCCGGGCGCGAGCTCGGCGATTTCGGCGAGATCCGCGCGGGCATCCGGCGGCAGACGGGAACCTCGCGCGTGCGTCTCGGATCGCCGACGCTGCCGACGGTGGAATTCGACGTGCGGCAGTATTTCGCGCGCTTTTCCTACGATCGCCTGGACGACGTGAATTTTCCGCGGGCCGGCCAGTCGTTCTCACTCGAGTGGCGTGGCGAGCGCCCGGACCTCGGCTCGCCGGACACGAGCGACGTGGTGATCGCCGACTTTCTCATCGCCCGCTCGCGTGGGCGCAACACCGCGGTACTGTGGACCTCGGCCGGATCCAACATCGATACGCCGACCGCTGACGTGAGATCGCTGTTTCCGCTCGGTGGGTTCCTGAATCTTTCTGGGCTCGCGCCCGACTCGATCACCGGGCGCCATTTCGCGATCACGCGCGCGCTGTTCTATCGCCAGATCGGTCGCGGCGGTGAGGGCTTCCTGAACGTGCCCGCGTACCTGGGATTCTCGGCGGAGCTCGGCAATGTCTGGGACAGCCGTGCCGACATCAGTGTTGGCTCGGCGCAGCGGCATGGAAGCGTGTTCCTGGGGCTCGATACGCTGCTCGGACCCGTGTATCTCGGCACTGGGTTCGCCGACGACGGCAGTACCGGGTTCTACCTGTTCCTGGGTCGGACGTTCTGAGGCGCTAGCGCGCTCGACGATTGCCTATGCGAGCCGCGGCGCTAGCGCGCCCGGCTGCTTGCCCCTGCGAGCCGTGGCGCTAGCGCGCCCGGCTCTCGGCCAGCTTCTCCACCTTCGAAAACACGAGGGCGGGGCGGTCGCCCGGGCGGGAGTACTCGTGCTTGCGGCTCATCTCGGCGAGTGCAGCGTCGCGTTCGTCGGTGGACTCATACCAGTGCGTGCGGCTCCAGTCCGGGCCGAGCAGTTTGCCGAAAGGGTCGCCGGTACGCAGCGATACCCGCACGCCAAAGGGGCGTGGGTGTCCGCTGTCGGAACGTCTGAGATTGTGTGCGTGGCAGGCGGGCATATTCCAAAAGACTACTACAGCTGACGATCGCCGGCACCCTCGCGGTCCGACCAGTGCAGCACGCGGCGGGTGATGAAACGGTACACGCGCTTGCCGCTCGACATCCAGACGCGCGTCACGATTGAAGGCGTTGCGAGGATGCGTCGCTCGCGCGACGTCAGCCGCTCGGGCAGATAGCTGCGCTTGTGCTTCAGCAGATGCCGGATGTCGTCGTGGGCCAGGGCGCGGAACAGGCGGCCGCGGCGCGGCCGGTGCATCGCGAGCTGGAAGTCCACCAGCGCCGGCTGTCCGGCATCGGTCACCAGCCAGTTCGGTTCCTTGGCCAGATCGTTGTGCACGACATCGCGCCGGTGCAGCTGGCGAAGCAGTTGCATCGCGGCGCGGAAGTAATCGGGATCGCGCGGTTTCGCGAGTTGCATCGGGCGACCGGCGATCCAGGTCCGCAGCGTCAGGCTGCGTTCGCTGCGCACGACGCGCGGTACGCCGTCCAGATCCGAGAGCCGCGCGAGCGCGCGCGTTTCGCGCCGTGCGAGATGACGGGCGAGCCAGCGCAGCCAGGGTCTGGCCGGCGCGAGATCGCGCATGATCAGTGCCGTGGCGTCGGGATTCTCGAGCTTGACGATGCGGCCGAACAGGTCCTGCTTCAGCACGAGTTGCCGGGAGCTGGCGCCGTCGCCCGCGCGCGTGCCACTCACGGCAGCGGCAGCAGCGTCGGCAGCACGCCGGCCTCGCGCAGTCGGCGCACGAAATCGATCAGCGCCAGCAGCAGCGCGAACGAACCGGCATCCAGGAAGGCTTTCCAGAACACGCGCGGCAGCACTTCGATCCGTTCCGGTAGCAGCGCGCCCGCAGCGTGCGCTGCGTCGGGGCTGTGCGGCCAGAACCGCGGCGTGCGCGCCGCGTACTCGCGGAACCGCTCTCCGTGCAGACCGGCAAGCAGTGCGTCCTCGGCGCGCGAGGCCCGCAGGAACAGCGTGCCGAGCAGGGCCAGCGTGATGGCCGTCAGTACCCAGGAGCGCGTGCCGAGGCCGAGGCCCACACCGGCCAGCAGTGACAGTGAATACAGCGGATGACGGCACAGGGCATAGGGACCGCTGGTGACGAGCTGCGCGTCCTTGCGACCGGCAATGAACACCGAGCACCAGATCCGGCCCAGGAAGGCGGCGGCGACCAGCAGCCACGCGAGCATGGTGGCGATCGCATCGGCGACTGGTGTGAGGCCCGCCGGGCCGGCGATCGCACAGAGCGGAATCAGCAGGCCGTACCAGGTCTGGGTCAGGCGCAGGCGCGGCGTGCTGGCGGAGGTCGTCATCGGCGGGAGGATACCTTGAACTTGCCCGAACCTGTCCCCAGACTCAGTGGCCGGAAATCGCAAGGAGTGCCGAGCCATGGGTCTGTTCAGCAGGAAATCGGAGATGGTCGGCGCGTCCGATGCGCTACCCGGGCGCGCCACGCCGCTGCGCGTGCCCGAGCGTCACTTCGTCAACGGCGCGCGACTGCAGCCACCCTTCCCCGCCGGCCTCGAGGAGGCGATCTTCGGCCTCGGCTGTTTCTGGGGGGCGGAACGACTGTTCTGGAAGCTGCCCGGCGTGCATTCGACGTCCGTTGGCTATGCCGGCGGCTTCACGCCCAACCCGACCTACGAGGAAGTCTGCTCGGGCCGCACGGGACACACGGAAGTGATCAGCGTGATCTTCGATCCTGCCGTGACGTCGTACGAGGCGCTGCTGAAGGCGTTCTGGGAGGCCCACGATCCGACCCAGGGCATGCGCCAGGGCAATGATGTCGGCACCCAGTATCGCTCGGCGATCTATCTGACGACTCCGGCGCAGCGCGACATTGCCGAACGCAGCAAGCGTACGTACCAGGCCCGCCTCAGCGCGGCGGGGCACGGCACGATCACGACGGAGATCAAGGATTCGCAGCATTACTACTACGCTGAGGATTACCACCAGCAATATCTGGCGAAAAATCCCAACGGTTACTGCGGGATCGGTGGGTGCGGAGTCCCGTTCTCGGCTGTATCGGCGAGCGAATAGCTCCCCGGGTCCGCAGAATTGCGGGCCTTTGGCGTAACCCTCGGTAACATTTCGCCGATGCGGTCTTCGTTAAGGTCCACGATTCGATGCGCAGTGTCCTGAAGTCCCCCAAATCTTGCCCGCTGGGCCTGCGGATGCGAGCATGGAGCGATGATAGTCACCCGCCTGATTTTGAAGAACTGGCGCAATTTTCGGGAAGTCGACATTCCGCTAAGGGAGAGGACTTACCTGCTCGGAGCGAATGCCTCTGGGAAGTCGAATCTGTTGGATGTTTTTCGATTCTTGCACGATATCAGTAAGCCGCAAGGAGGCGGGCTTCAAAAAGCAATTGCTGATCGTGGCGGCATACAAAAGGTTCGTTGTTTGCACGCCCGGCGGGATCCGGAAGTGCGAATAGAGGTTCACCTTTCGGAGGGCGAGGCGGACCAAGCGCCGAGTTGGAAGTATGTTCTCGGGTTCAAGCCTGAGGGCAAGGGTGCTCAGCGAACACTAATCTCTTGCGAGCAGGTTTGGCGGAAGGGTAGCTCAAGATTGCTGCTCGATCGCCCGGATGAAAACGACCGAGTCGACGCAACTCGGCTCACGCAGACCGCACTTGAGCAGATTCAAGCGAATGCTGAATTTAGAGATTTGCCGGCGTTCTTTAGTGCCATAACGTACTTGCATCTCGTGCCCCAACTACTGAAGTATGGTGATCAAATTGGCGGCCAGCGATTGGAAGATGATCCGTTCGGTCAAGGGTTCCTCGAGCGAGTTGCAAAGACTACCCGTAAGACTCGTGAATCTCGCCTGAAGCGAATTGAAAAGGCGCTGTCGCTCGCTGTTCCACAGTTTCGGGAACTGCGGTTTACCCAAGACAGAGTCAATGGTCGCCCGCATCTTGAGGCGATGTACTCACATTACAGACCAAATGCGGGGTGGCAACGCGAGGAGCAGTTCTCGGACGGCACTCTGCGGCTACTAGGTTTGTTGTGGGTGCTTGTGGAAGGCGACTCTTTGCTTCTACTGGAAGAACCGGAGCTCTCGCTCAATGATGCGATAGTCCGGGAGATTCCGCGGCTGCTCGATCGGATTCAGCGGGACAAGAAGCGGCGAGGTAGGCAGGTCTTTATCAGTACGCACAGCGAAGCGCTACTAAGCAATCCGGGTATCGACGCTCGCGGCGTTGTGCTGCTTGAACCAGAGGCTGAAGGAACAGAGGTGCGTGTCGTAAATGATGACGAAGCATCGTCTTTAAGAGCTGGCCTTTCTGTCGCGGAAGTCGTGCTGCCCAAGACACATCCAAAGACGGTCGAGCAGCTGGCACTCTGGTAATGCCATCGATTGTTCTCGCTACAGAGGATGCGCTAAGCGAAGCCGTGGCGCTCCGTCTTGTCTCTGAAGCGGGATTAATCGTTAGTCAGTGTCTACGACGTGACGGAAGTGGCTATCTCAGACAACGCGTTCAGAGTTTTCTTGAAATGGCTCGCCGGGGTCCAGTTGTGGTCTTCGCGGACCTGGACCGCTCCAGATGCCCCGCTACACTGATCGCGGACTGGCTCGGTCCGCGCCCAATGCATCCAAAGCTCCTGATTCGTATCGCCGTAAGGGAGATCGAGAGCTGGGTTCTTGCCGACAGTGAAGCCATCGCGCGATTGCTGAGGCAGGCTGTTCGGGTAGTGCCGAGAGCGCCCGACGAACTTGCTGACCCAAAGCGAACGTTGCTTCGGTTAGCGGCGCGAGCCCCTCGACGAATACGTGATGACCTGGTTGCCGCCCGAGGCGCGATTGCTTCTCAAGGGCTCAATTACAACAGCGTAATCTCTTCCTTTGTTGCGACCGATTGGGATCCGGTTCGCGCTGCCGTGCGTTCTCCAAGCCTATGTCGTGCACGGACTCGGCTTTCCGAACTCGCGGGTGACGTATGAAATCTGCGTTGGCTAAGCAAACTACTTTGGCGGTTCCTGTCCCGGCTTGCTGTCTTCGAGAGGGAAGGTCTTCGCTTCACCGCCAGACGCCGGTTCGGCCGACGTCGTGGTGGGCGCGGAGGCCGGTGCCGCAACGCTCGGCTCGACCCGCGCGCCTGTCGTCGTGCTCGCGGTGATCGCCGCGAGCAGGCGGCGCACCGACTCCGAATCCTTCTTCACGGTGCCGTTGAAAATGTCCGTCGTGTTGACGCGCTTGCCGCCGTAATAGCGCGCGTTGGCGCCGCGGTCGATCGCGAGCACGGTGCCATCCAGCGCGACGCCGGCAAACAGGCCGCGGCTGCGGGAGTAGGAGTAGATTTCGGCGCTGAAGGTCGGATCCGTCGCGGCTGACGCCGTGCGTCCCACCGGGCCTGCAGCAACCGACGCATCTGCGCCGAGCGCGAGTTTGCCGTCGGTGATGCCTTCGACGCCAGCGCGTGTCGTGAACACCAGCACGACGTCCGTTTCCTGGGCGCCGGCCTGCCAGCCGATGCTCGCGCCGCTCAGCGTCACGAACGAGGGATTGGAGAAGCGGCCGTTGCCATCGCGCACGACCAGGACGCCGCGACCGAAGCGGCCACCAATGCCGAACGCGGCCTTCTTGACGTCCGGGATCACGGCGATGCCGTAGGCGCGTTCGAGCAGGCGGTCCGGGATGTACTGGTCTCGCGTGCCGCGCAGTTCCTCGAGGACCTGCGTCGCGATGATGACCTGCGCTTCCTGGCGCGCGTCGGCGCGCGCGGTCGGCGCGAGGGCGAACGCTGCGAACAGCGCGAAGGCGGCCATTTGCCAGCGGGGCCAGCGGGGATTCAAGGCTCGTGTCATGCGTCGGTCTCCAGTCTGTGCGCCGAGTTTCTGTGCGCCGAGTTTAACCGAAGGCGCAGAGACTCAGACCGGCGAGTGCGGCCGAGGTTCAGAAGCGGTGTGGGTTCAGAACCAGGCGGAGACGAACAGCTGAATGACGTTCGCGTTCAGCTTGTACATCGGCTCCGCGCCGGCGGTCGTACCGGCCGTGATGTCGCGGAAGTCGTCGTACTGGATCATGATGTGATCGAAGCGCGCGTTCAGTGTCGCTTTTTCGAGCCAGGGCAGGCGACCCACGTGGAACTCCCACGAGGCGCCGACGCCGATCGTGTGCCCGGTGTAGGTCGAGAGTTCCTTGTCGCGCGCCTGGAAGTTCAGGGTGTTCCGGCGCGGGAACAGGTCGCGGTAGAAATCCGCGGCGTCCTGCCGATAGAAGCGGTACTCGGCATCGAACACCCAGCGGCCCCACATCGGCTGCGTGTAGCCGATCTCCGCCGTGTGCGCGACGATGCCCCAGGTGTCGGTGTAGAAGCGGTACTGGCCATCCAGCGCGGCGCGCCAGGGCAGGTAGTACTTCAGGCGGCCCGACGCTGAATTGCTGGTGCGCGTCGCCGGATAGCGCTCCGGATCGAGCGAGTAGCCGCGCGCGGAGGTGGCATCGGCGTAGCGGATCGAGCGATACGGGCTGTTCAGGTAGCCTTCGTCGGTGATCAGCTCATACGAGGCCGTGGCGATCAGGTCGCGCGTCAGCACCTGGGAGATGCTGACCGAATAGCTGCGCATGTCCGCCTGCTCGGTGAAGGTCGGATCCTTCAGTCGGGCCCCGGCAGAGTCCTTGATGTTGCGGAAAACATCATTCGAGCCGCGCTTGAATCCGAGCGAGATGGTCGTGAGGTCGCCGAACATGTCCTGGCTGATGCCGAGGAAGGCGGTCTTCGCGACGTAGTCCGATTCGGTGCTGTCGATGTAGCCGACGCTGTAGGTCGTCTTGTTACGCAGGTAGTCGAGACTGAGGCTCTTCTGCACGCGCTTTTCGGTGTACGGGCTCGCCGTCGTGACGACATCGATCGAAGCCGACGAGACCATGTCGATGTAATAGTTGGCCGAGACGGACACCTTGTCCGCGAACTTCTTGCGCACGAGCACCGATGGGCCGTCGATGATCACGCCGCCGCCGTCATAGCGGTGGTAGAGGATGTCGGCACGATCTTCCGGCAGCACGCCGGCCTGGACCGCCGCGCCCGCGCACACCAGCAGCGCAAGACCGGCACGGGCCAGCGAGACGGAGAGATTCGTTGCGAACGTCTTCAGCATGGCTCAGTTGCAGCCGCAGCCGCCGCCGGCCCCGCCCATGCCGCCGCGCGCACCTTCGCGCGATTCGAACACGTGGTCGATGTACGACGAGGACACGGGATCACGCTCCAGCGCCATGATCGGGTCGGCAAGCCGTTCGCGCTCGTACGGTTTGACCCAGGGCTCGATCGGCTTGCAGCCGGTCAGCACCGCCAGCACGGTCGGCACCAGCAGCAGGGCTGCCAGCGGCACGGATCGACGCGAGCGCGGTGCGTTCATGCGGTCACTCCTTGATGAGCTTGCGGATGTGATCGAGATAGACGTTCTCGTCGCCCGGGCGATAGCCGCGATGGATCACGCGCGCGTTGCCCTTGCGGTCGATGATGATGGAGCTCGGCATGCCCTGGACCGAATAGAGCTTCGAGATGCTGCTGTCCGGATCGAAGGCGACGGGGAAACTGACCGGCATCGTCTTCAGGAACGCTTCCGCGGCCTTGGAGTCCGGTTCGACGTTCACGCCGATCAGCGTGAAGCCCATCTTCTTGTACTTCTTGTACATCGCATCGAGGAGCGGCATCTCCTGACGGCAGGGACCACACCAGGTGGCCCAGAAGTTGATCATCACCACCTGGCCCTTGTACTGGGACAGCGAGACCTTCTGGCCGCCCACGGCCGACAGCGTGAACGCCGGTGCCGGCGCGTTCTCGGCCACCTTCGCGGAGGCCACCGGCGCAGTGCCGAGTGCCAGCGGCAACGCCGCGGCGAGCGACAGCAGGGCGAGGCGGAAATTTGTGGGCTTGGACGGCATGATTGACCTCGGGATCAGAAGAACACGGTCACACCGAGCCGCGCCTCGAGGTTGTTGGTGAGCTTGTTCGTGCCGAAGATGTCCGACTCGAACACGCGATCCTGCACATCGATGTGCACCGTCAACCAGTCGGTGGGCAGTACCCGGTAGCCGGCCCCGAAGTTCAACGTGAACTTCTGGTCCTGCGCGAACTTCGTGCTGCCGACACCGCCCATCACATAAAAGGCGCTGTTCATGGCGAGGTTGCGACCGATAAAGACCTCGCCCGGCAGGAAGTTGTACCCAAAGGACAGTGAGTAATATGTGAGCCGTCTCTCATTGCCCAGGTTCAGCGGATCCGAGCCCGGATTCAGCAGTTCGAAGCTGGTGAGACCGAGCTTGGTACGGCCGACGTTCGCCTCGAAGAAGAAGTCTTCCGTGACGTGGTAGGCGGCCTTGAGGCCATAGGCGGGATTCGTGCCGAAGTCCTCGACGGACAGAAACCCGTAGTAGCCGCCGACTTCCCAGTTCTCGGTGTCGATCTTCGGGCGCTTGATCTCGCGGCGCTCGACCTCGGGGTCGATCACGCGCGGCGGCGCTTCCGAGGCTTCATCGGTTTCAGCCTGCTCGGCGGTGATGACCTGATCGGTCTCGTCGACCTTCTTGCCCCACCACGGCCACTTCAGCGCGGCACAGCCGGAGAGCCCGAAGCAGGCCACGGTCGCGATCGCGACACTGCGCGTCAGAAAAAGAACGCGAGACCGACTTTCCATTCTCTGAGCTCCTCGTTGTCATTGCGGCTCGTGAAGATCACGCGCTCCTTGTACTCGCCGCGCAGGAAGAACCGGCGCGTGAGATAGAAGCGTGCGCCGATGCCGGCGTACGCCGATTCGTCCGTTCGATCGACCAGGTTCGGACGCTGCGCGTCCTTGTCGACGCGGAACAGTCCGCCGCCGATCGTGATGTACGGCGACAGCCGCCACTCCGGTGCGAATACGTGGACCGCGCCGGCCTCGATCATGTAGCCGCTGCGCTGGTCGCCGAGATACTGCGAGCCGCTGACCTCGACCTTCAGGTTGTCGTTGATCGAGAACGCCGCAAACGTGGAGACGAGATTCGCGCCGTCGAAGTCGCCGACCATCGCGCCGAGTTCCCAGCGATGGCTCTGGAACCCGGTACGGTCACCCAGGTCCAGCGTGAAGCGGGAGCCGTCGGCGAGCAGCGTCCGCATCATGTCGCGGGCATTGGCCCAGCCTTCGACGCCGTTCTCGGTGCGGACCTTGAAATAGTCCGTGCGACGGAAGAGGACATCGACGGATTCATCGCGGATCACGACCTGCGTGACGGGATAGCCGCGGCCCGGACCCGTACGCAGTTCGAGGTAGGGCTCGGCCACGAAGACCTGCAGCAGTTCCTCGCGCTCGGCGTCGGCGCGCCGCTCGTTGCGCGCATCGCGCTCGGACTGCTTGCGCGCCTGCTTCTCCACGCGGGCCTGCTGCTTCGGCGTGAGCACGCTGGCGGGCGGCGCCGCGTCCTGTGCCGATGCCACGCCGCCGCCCACGGCCACTGCGACCAGCAGCGCCGCCGCGAGTGCAGCGCGGGTCGTCAGAGGCAGCATGCGTTGCAACTCAGTTGAGCGGTGCGGCAAACGGGTTGTTGTAGTACTGCGCGCCAATATCGAGCCACTCGGATAGCAAGCGAAGTTCCGCGGTTGTCAGATAGCCCGCGTGGGTTCCGCCCGCTCCAAAGCGACTGAAGAAGCGAGTCGAGCCACGCGCGTTTCCGGCGCTCATCGAGGGCTGAACGGGCACTGTGACCTGAATGGGCAGGCCTGTGACCGGATCGATCCCCGTTGTTACCAGAATGTCCCGCAGGGCTCCCATGTTAACTTCCTGCGCGTTGTCGGTGAACAATAGTTCGCGATAACTGTTGAAATGATCCGGTTCGTCCTGGGACGGACCGTCCGACAGGTCCAGTTGTCCGGCCGGCACGCGCGCGGCATTCGCGTTCGCCGCATCCACCGGGCTGTGGCAGCGAACGCAGGTGTTGTCGGTCAGGACCGTGACATTGTCGGCGGCCAGCGTGATGCGCGGCGTCGACCACAGCGGGTGGAGAATCCGCTCGTAGTTGATCGTGATGCGGCAGTTGGAGGTCCAGCGCGTCAGGCAGGCCGGGTCGACCGGCAGCGGTGTCGTCAGATCCGCATAGCGGAAGCTGAAGCTCGCATCCTTCGGGCGGCCCGAGGCAACCGGGTCGGTCCAGAAATCCTCGAACGCGACATCGACCGACGGCTGCATCGAGCGGCACTTGTCGGGACCGGTCAGCAGGCAGGTCAGGCGGGCGCGAGTCTGCGCCATCGTCTCACCGGACTGCGGTGCAAGCACCGGATCGGCGCCGGCGAACGCACCGCCCGTCGCACCGGCATACACGGCGTTGAACGAACCGGCGCGGCCGTGCGACCGCGGCTGCTGCGCGGCGCGCGTGTGGCAGCCGTTGCAGGTCAGCACTTCGCCGGGACGCAGCTGCAGCCAGTTGCGGTGCAGCGGCGAGATCCGGCGGCCATCGCGGTCGAGGATCGACATCTGGAACGCGACGTTTGCCGGCACCTTCATGCGCACGGAGCCATCCGGCTCGACCGGTGCGTAGGCCAGGATCTCGCGCATGAAATTGACGGTACCGAAAGCCGTGTTGCGGAAGTCGAGGGTGTCCTCGTCCGGGATCGACACGGCTTTTTCGATGCGGATGAAGCGCGCGGTGCGCTGATCGGAGGTCGTCAGCATCGGGTTGGCGACGGTCGCGATGTTCGGGACAGCTGTATCGACACCGTCGAAGTCGTAGACGCTGCGGATATCGAGCACGCCGACGCCCTCGCCGACGAAATCGGCATCGACGTTGACGCCTGGCACCTTGTCGAGGATCACGACCGGCGCGGCGCGCGGCTGGGCGATCACGACATCCGTGATCATGCGGCCGACTTCCGGCGTCATCAGCGGCAGGAAGGCATTGCGCACCGTGTCGTACATCCAGATGCTGTACTGCGGCGGGGCCGGCAGCACGGCAGGATCGGCCAGCACGTCGTTCGTGCAGGCGCGCACCTGGCCGGCGAGCAGCGCGCGGCACTGCGTCCAGCTCACGGCGATACGGTTGGATCCGTCCCACAGCGGGAACGCGGCGCTGAAGCGGCCGCCCGGCGAAACGCCCGGAACGGTGCGGACATCATTGCCGGTCGCCTTCGATTGCGCCGGGCCCTGCAGGCCGGCGTTCGACGCGAGTGGCTGAGTGTTCTCGACGTAACTTGCCGCGTTGATCAGGTAGAGGTCGCCGCCATAGTCCGAGTCGCCGAACTGGCGGACCAGCGACAGCAGGCGACCGTCCGGCATCTGCCGCGTGCGCGTGAACTGGATGGTGTCGTTGCTGCTGCCGGTCGCGTGCGAGACCGCGCCGTAGTGCAGCTGCAGGTCCGAGCCGTCCGGATTCATGGTGTAGAGGTGCATCGCGTTGCGACCCGGCGCGGTATCCCAGCGCGTGAACAGGATGCGGCCGTTGCTGAGCACGGTCGGGTCCATGTCATGGCTCTGGCTGAACGAGATCTGGCGAATGCCGCTGCCATCGGCGTTCATCACATGCAGCACGAACGACGGCTCGCGGCGGTCCTCGGTCTGCGCATCGAACTGCGGCTTGCCTTCGTCGAGCAGGATCGCCTTGGCCTGGCGCTGGCGCGTCGAACTGAACACGATGCGTCCGTCCGGCAGATAGTGCGGGGCGACGTCGTGGCCTTCCTCGGCGATGATGTCCGAGGTGATGAGCCGGCGCAGCGTGTCCGTGCCGAACACGTATTCCCAGAGATTCCACGTCGGCTGGTCTTCCTCATCGCCGTTCGGGATCATCGGTCCGCGCATCGCGAAGACCATGCGCGTGCCGTCGTACGAGACTTCCAGGTCACGCACGTCCCACATGGCCGTCGTACCGGTGATGCGCTCGGTGATGTTGCGTTCGGTGACGCTGGCATCGGCGCGGTCCTTCACGAAGACGTCGGCGTCGACGAAGAACGTCCGCATGTCGCGGATGTCGTCGTCCATCGGATCGGGCGTCGTGCGCTTGACGTAGGCGATCGGGAAATCGACGGTGGCCGGATCGGCCGACTGACCGCCGCCGATGTCGATGTTTCCGCCGCCGGAGCAGGCGGCGAGGCCGACGGACGCCACTGCAAGCAGCAGCAGGCCACGTGCGCGTCCGCGCACATTCAAAGCTCCGCACCGGCTCGTTCCCGAGCGACTCATGGACAGCATCTGATACTCCTCGACGTTCGCGTCACAGGCGCGAGCGACCGACGCATGTGACGTAATCCAATCCTCTCGCCAATCGCCTCTGCGATCTGCCGACGCGGTCACAGCATCGTTGCTGCGATCGCGGTTCCCTCTCTCCCGCTTGTTTTGCGGATCAATCGCGTCGCATGGGACGCGCATTGCCAGAGGTAGTGCGCATCGATGCCACGCGGCGTGACGGCGATCGCAGTTCTTGCGAGGCAGCCTAGTCGCGAGGGGTTTTGGCGCAAGTTGTCGTCTGTAGGCGACGTCGCGCGACTGAGACATCTGACACCGGAAACCAAGTGGCTATATTCGTTTCGAGTCTCGTTGCACTGGATGGGAGAGAACATGGGCGCACAGATCACGCACCGTCTCGCGGCACGCGCCGCTGAGCCGCGCATTACCGCCGCCGGGCGCATGGGCGCCATCGCTGCCCTGGTCGCCGCCGCGGCGCTGATGCTGGTCAGCACACCGGCCTGGTCCGGGCCGCGCGAGCAGGCCAAGCGCATCCACGATCGCATCGCGGGCGTGCCGCCTTCGGCCGCACTGCTGGATCAGATGGCTGCGGACATCACCGCAGGGCGTCCGATCGACGCGGCGAATCGCGCACTCGAAGCGAACGCGTTCTACAACGTGACGCTGAAGAACTTCGTCGCGCCGTGGACGAACCGCGAGCAGAGCGTGTTCGTGCCGCTGAACGATTACACGGCAACGGTAATCGGAATGGTTCGTGATGACGTTCCGTTCAACTCGGTCCTGTCGGAAGACATCGTCTATACGGGCCAGGGCGTTTCCGGCGTCGCCGCGTACTCGCCGGCCAACAACGATCACTATGAACAGCTCGAACAGCGCGGTGCGGACCTCAAGACCGTGCTGACGCGCACGACGCAGTCTTCGCTGAACGGCATTCCGGCCGGTGCGACGGCCGGCGTCGTCACGTCGCGCGCGGCAGCGCAGGCGTTCTTCATCGCCGGCACCAACCGCGCGATGTTCCGCTTCACGCTGATCAATCACATGTGCCGCGACCTCGAGCAGGTCATGGACACCACGCGTCCGCCGGATCGCATCCGCCAGGACGTCAGCCGCTCGCCGGGTGGCGACAGCCGCGTGTTCCTGAACAACTGCATCGGCTGCCACAGCGGCATGGACCCGCTGGCGCAGGCCTACGCGCACTACACCTACGACGAGACCGCCGGTCGCCTCGTGTACTCGGCCGGCCAGGTGCAGACCAAGTACTTCAACAACGCCGACACGTTCCGTCCCGGCTACGTGACGCCGGATGAGCACTGGGACAATTACTGGCGCAAGGGCAACAACCAGCTGCTCGGCTGGGATTCGGGCCTGACGGGATCCGGCGTCGGTGCGAAGTCGATGGGCCAGGAACTGGCCAACAGCGACGCGTTCGCGCAGTGCCAGGTCGAGAAGGTGTTCAAGGCGGTGTGCTTCCGTGCGCCGAGCAACGCCACCGACCGCGCGCGCATCCAGACCATCAAAGGCCAGTTCCGCAGCAGCAACTACAGCCTCAAGCGCGTGTTTGCGGAAACCGCCGTCTACTGCATGGGTGAATGAACATGAACCTCGCCATTCAAAAGTTCGCGTCTCTCGCCCGCAGCGCTGCTGCGATCGCGACCCTTGCGGTACTCGCAGCCTGCTCCAGCGGCGGTGCGCCGACGCAGGAAAACCCGGTGACGGTCGCGCCGCCGGTCGCTGAATACAACGGCCCCGCGCCGGCCAACGCCGACGTGCAGGCCTTCAAACTCAGCCTGTGGGAGAACGTCAAGGCGAGCAATCGCTGCGGCGCCTGCCACAACGCCACGGGTCAGTCGCCGCGTTTCGCGCGCAACGACGACGTGAACCTTGCCTATCAGGAAGCCACGTCGCTGGTGACGCTGACCACGCCCGACCAGTCACGACTGGTCAGCAAGGTCGGTGGCGGCCACAACTGCTGGCTGTCCGCGAACTCTGCCTGCGGCGACACCATGACGGTGTGGATCCGCAACTGGGCCGGTGCCACGGCCAGCGGTGGCAAGACGATCCAGTTGCGTGCGCCCGCCGTGCGCGACGTCGGCGCGAGCAAGACCTTCCCGACGGACTCCGCGCTGTTCGCCAGCACGATCCATCCGGTCCTGCGCCAGTACTGCTCGCGTTGCCACGCGTCGAACGCCGGCACGCCGCAGTCGCCGTTCTTCGCTGACGCGAACGCGGACGCGGCCTACGCCGCGGCCCGCTCGAAGATCAACCTCGACAATCCGTCGCTGTCGCGACTGGTCGTGCGCCTGCGCGACGAGTTCCACAACTGCTGGACGGACTGCGGCTCGAACGCGAGCACGATGCTTGCGGCGGTCACGGCATTCTCCAACGGCATTCCGCTGACACAGGTCGATCCGAGCCTCGTGCTGTCCAAGGCACTGACGCTGTATGACGGTACGGTCGCGGCGGGCGGCAACCGCTTCGAGAACAACCAGATCGCGCTGTGGGAGTTCAAGACCGGCATGGGCACGGTCGCCTTCGACACCAGCGGCATCGAGCCGGCGATCAACCTGAACTTCACCGGCGACGTGACCTGGCTCGGTGGCTGGGGCATCAAGATCGGCCAGGGCGGCAAGGCCCAGGCGTCGACGACGGCCAGCGCGCGTCTCGCGAGCACGCTGCGCGGTACGGGCGAATTCACGATCGAAGCCTGGGTCGCTCCGGCCGACGTCGTGCAGGAAGACGCTTACATCGTCAGCTACTCGGGCGGCACGATGGCGCGCAACGTCACGCTGGCGCAGCGTGAGTACCAGTATCAGGCGATGGCCCGCAGCAGCCGCACGGACTCGAACGGTGATCCGGCGATGCTGACCAGCGCCGCGGACCGCGACGCCCAGGCCACGCTGCAGCACGTCGTGCTGACCTACGACCCGGTCAATGGTCGCCGCATCTTCGTCAACGGTGTGGCCACCGGCGATACCGATGCTCGTGGTGGCGGCACGCTGTCCGACTGGGACGACAGTTTCGCGCTGGTGTTCGGCAACGAGACCTCCAGCAACCGCCAGTGGAAGGGCGTGATGCGCCTGGTGGCGATCCACAGCCGCGCACTGACGGCGACGCAGATCCGGCAGAACTTCGATGCCGGCGTCGGCGAGCGCTACTTCATGCTGTTCAACGTCAGCCATCTGGTGTCGACGCCGCAGAGCTACATCATGTTCGAGGCCAGCCAGAACGACAGCTACAGCTATCTGTTCACGAAGCCGACGTTCATCAGCCTCGATCCGGCCGCCCGCCCGGGCAGCCTGCCGATCGCGGGCATCCGTATCGGCGTGAACGGCACCGAGGCGAGGGTGGGGCAGGCCTACATCCCGCTGAATCGTACGGTCACGGATTCGAACTACTCGGCCACGGACGGTCAGCGACTGTCTGACATCGGCACGGTGGTTGCGCTCGAGAAGGGTCCGGCGGATGACCTCTTCTTCCTGACCTTCGAGCGTATCGGCACGAACACCCACACGCCGACGGAAGTGGCGCCGACGCCGCCCGCGCCGCCGGTCGACCCGACCGACGTGCCGTCCGATATCGGCATGCGCATGTTCGAGGAGATCAACGCCACCATGTCGCAGATGACGACGGTGCCGATGACCAACGCGAACGTCGTGGCCACGTATGAGCTGGTCAAGCAGGCGATGCCGACCCGCGAAACCATCGAGGGCTTCGTCGCCTCGCAGCAGACCGGTGTCGCGCAGCTCGCGATCGAGTACTGCAGTGCGCTGGTCGATGACACGACGCTGCGTGCCAGCTACTTCCCGGGCCTGAACTTCGCGGCGCCTGCGGCCACGCAGTTCGGTACCGCCGGCGGCCGCGACCTCGCGTTCAACCCGCTGCTCGATCGCGTGCTCGGCGTGAACGTCGGTTCGCAGCCGAATCGCGCCCAGGCCCGTGCCGAGCTCGACAACCTCGCGGGCAGGCTCACCGCCTGCGGCGCCGGTTGCAGCGCCGATCGCACGGCCGTCGTCGTCAAGTCCAGCTGCGCGGCCCTCGTGGGCAGTGCAGTGACCCTGTTGCAGTAGGAGATCGTCATGCTGATTCGCAAGCCAACACCGCGCAAACTGGGTCTCGACGAACCGATCCTGCATCGGGACAGCCACAAGGCCCCGCGTACCCGTCGCGACTTCATCGCGCAGGGCTTCCAGACCGGCGGCGTCGCGCTGGCGGGCGCTTCGGCGCTCAGCCTGTTCGCGAATCCGCGTCAGGCCCAGGCGGCCCTGTCCTCGGATCTGCAGGCCCTCAAGGCCAGCTGCGGATTCTCGGTACAGGGTGCGGGCAAGATCCCGTTCATCGCCTTCGACCTCGCCGGCGGCGGCAACCTCGCGGGCTCCGAAGTTCTGGTCGGCCAGCAGGGCGGCCAGATGGACTTCATCACCACGGCCGGTTACGCCAAGCTTGGTCTGCCGGGTGACATGGTGCCGAACGCGCCGAACGCAGCGAGCCCGACCAACAACTTCATCAGCACGGCGCTCGGTCTCGCCTGGCATTCGGACGGCGCGATCCTGCGCGGCATCCTGTCGAAGGCGGGCGTGACCACCCAGGCCAACACGAACGGTGCCGTGATCCCGGCGCGTTCCGAGAACGACACGGGCAACAACCCGCACAACCCGATGTACGGCATCTACCGTGCCGGCGCGGATGGCTCGCTGCTGACGCTGGTCGGCTCGCGCGCGTCGGAATCGGGCGGCAATTCGATGGCGCCGATGGCGCTGATGGATCCGGCGGCGACGCCGACCAAGATCGATCGCACCAGCGACGTCACGGGCCTCGTCGACACCGGCAAGCTCGTCGGCCTGCTGAGCCAGGGCGACGCGGTCGCGGTGATGGAAGCCATCCAGCGCATCTCCGACCAGAAGCTCGCGAACACGCAGCCGCGCACCGTCACGCGGGATGAAGTGGTCAAGGAACTGGTCCGCTGCAACTACGTGAAGGCGGCGGATCTGACCGATCGCTTCGGCAACCCGAGCTCGCTGAATCCGGAACTCGACCCGTTCATCCTCGAGGGTGCGCCGGGCGCGACGAATCCGATCTTCACGCGCGCGCAGTTCGATTCGGACGGCGAGTTCCGCAAGACGGCGGCGGTGATGAAGCTGGTACTCGAGGGCTACGCAGGTGCCGGCACGATCACGATGGGTGGTTACGATTATCACGGTCAGGGTCGTGCGAGCGGCGAGGTGCGCAACTTTCGTGCCGGCCAGTGCATCGGCGCCTGTCTCGAATACGCGGCGCGCAAGCAGGTGCCGCTGATGATCTACGTGTTCAGCGATGGCGCGATCTCGGCCGGTGGCCAGGTCGACAACACGGTCGATGGGCGCGGCAAGTTCATGTGGACCAGCGACAACCAGTCGACGGCTGCGCCGTTCTTCCTGGTCTACAACCCGGGCTCGCGGCCCGCGCTGTTCACCGGTGACAGCATTCCCGCGGCCCGTCATCAGCAGATCGGCTACTTCACCGGAGACGGCTCGGTCGCAACGGGCGGCACGCCTGCGGCGAACAACGTCAACCTGCTGGTCGAGACGGTCGTGCTGAACTACATGGCGCTGCACGGCGAGCAGAATCTGTTCTCGTCGCGCTTCCCGGGCAGCGGCATCACGGGCAGTTCCGCGCTGCTGAACAGCCTCACGGCGTTCAACCCGATCGTGAACGGCACGCTGACCTGATCGCGGCATTCGTGCGCTGACGCACACCACGCTTCGGCCGACCGGTTGGAGCGTGGTGTACGCTTCGTGTCGTGCACGACACATTCGCCTGTCCGCAATGTTCATCGCCTGCGCTGCAGGCGCATTCGACCGGCTTCGCCTGTGCGAAGTGCGGCGCTGCTTTCCCGACGCTCGATGGCATCCCCTGGCTGGTGGCCGAACCCCAATTCCGCCTCGCCGAGTGGCGCCAGCGCTTCCGCCTGCTCGCGCGCGAGTACGAAGCGCAGGCGCGGGAATTCGCGACGGCCGGCAAGGCCGCGCCCGCCGGATCGCTCGCGCGTCGCAGGCTCAATCATCTGGCAAACGGCTACCGTCGCCACCTCGAGTGCATCGGCGAACTGCTGCTGCCGCTCGGCTCGGACGATCAGTCCGTACGTCGCGAGACCCTGCTCGCATTGCGCACGCGCGTGCCACTGGCGCAGGACCTGACGTCCTACTACGTCAACCTGCACCGCGACTGGGTGTGGGGTGATGCCGAGAACGCCGCGGCGTTGTCAATCGTCTCTGATCTTGCGGCAGGCGCGCCGCTGGGTACGGTGCTGGTGGCCGGTTCCGGCGCCGGGCGTCTGGCCTATGACGTCCATGCGCAACTCGATCCCGTGGCGACGATCGCTGCGGACATCAATCCGCTGCTGCAGATCGTGGCCCGACGCGTGAGTCTAGGCGCGGCGGTGCCGCTGTGGGAGTTTCCGATCGCGCCACGGGCACTCGAGGACTGCGCGATCGAGCGGAGGCTGAGCGCGCCGCAGCCGTCGCGTGCAGGGCTGCAGTTCGTGCTGGCCGACGTCATGCGCGCGCCCTGGGCTCCGGGCACCTTCGATACGGTGCTCACGCCGTGGTTCATCGACATCGTGCCGCAGGATTTCAGCGAGATCGCTGCGCGCGTCAACCGTTTGCTGAAGCCGGGTGGGCGCTGGCTGAATTTCGGATCCCTGGCGTTCGGGCAGAGCGACGCCGCACGGTGTTACTCGCCACCTGAGACGCTCGAATGTCTGCAGCGCGCGGGTTTCGACGCGATTCGCACGCGCGATGACTCGATCCCGTACATGCGCTCGCCAGCCAGTCGCCACTCGCGGGTGGAGCTGGCGTTCTCGTTCGTCGCGACCCGCAGCCGTGAGGCACCGGATCCCGGTGAGTCGTTCAACCTGCCTGACTGGCTGGCCGACGGCTCGCGGCCCGTGCCCCTGTTGCCGCACTTCGAGACGCAATCGCTCGTCAATCGAATCTACGCGTTCGTGCTGGCGCTGGTGGATGGCCAGCGAAGCACGCAGGAGATCGCCCGCTATCTCGTCGAGCAGAAGCTGATGAGCGCGGAGGATGCGCCGGCCGCGGTGCGCAGCTTCCTCACCTCGCTGTACGAGGAGAGCCGCAGGCGCGGGCGTTTCTGAGCTTCGAGTCGCTACTTGCCGACAGCGTGAGGCAGTACACGCGCCGGCTCGCCATTCTGTGACGCAGATGGCGCCGGAACTGTCTGCGAACGCCGAATTTGCTGCTGCGTTGCGTTGACACCCCGGAGCGCGCTGTGCGAGTTTTACATTTGCATTTTGCGGGCGCTTGGTCGCGCCCCGCATCCGGCAGATCTGCTGTGTTTTTCCCCCCGGGGTGATGCTTGTTGTTTGCATTGCAGCTGTTCGCGCTCCGTGGGCGCTTCGATCGCCGTCCCGTCGGTCAGGGGCTGCGCCACGCGCTCGGCCTGGCTGTCGCGTTGCTGACGGTGGCTGCAGGGCCGTCGCTCGCGGCGGATAGGTATGCATTGGCCGGCAAGCCGGCCCCCGATTTCGCGCTGCGTTCTTCCGCGGGTCCCAACCTGCGCCTCTCGGAGCAGCGCGGCGATGTCGTGGTGCTGTCTTTCTGGTCGAGCCGCTGCAACACCTGCCGTGCCCAGCTCGCGGAACTCGATCGGCTGTACGGCACGTATCGGCCCGCCGGGTTCGTCGTGTTCGGCATCAACGTCGACGACGATGCCGGCGCTGCGCTCGAGTTCGTGCGCGCGCAGGGCGCCAGTTTCCCGATGCTGATGGATCCGACCAAATCCGTCGCCCGCACCTATGACATCGACTCGCTGCCGATGCTGGTGGCGATCGATCGCTTCGGCAAGGTCCGGTTCGTCCGTCGCTACGACCGGCGTTCAAGTTCCGCCGACTACACGAGCGCGCTGCGCCGTCTGATCGATGAATAGCCTCACCCATTCGACGCACCCAACCATGGTTCGCAACATGATTCACCGATCCAGATCCCTGCGGCGCAACGTTTCCGGCGCGCTGCAAATCCTCGCATTCGCGCTGCTGGCCGCGCTCGTGTTCGTGATGCCGGTCCGCGCGCAGGATGCGCCGGCGCCGGCCGTCACCACGAGTCCCGCTGCCACGACGAGCCCCGCTGTCACGACCAGTGACGTGCCCGCCGCAGCGCCTGCCGACGCTCCCGCTGCCGAGGCGCCCGCCGGCGACGCAACCGCAACAGCACCCGCCGAGGCGCCTGCTGAAGGCACGCCGGCGCCCGACACGCAGGCGCTGGATGAGGAAGTGCAGGGCCTGAAGAAGGACGCCGTGGATCTCAACCGCGAACTCTTCATGCTCGAAGAGGAACTGCTTTTCCCGGCGAACACGCAGGTCGCCGTTTTCCTGTCGATGGATGTCGGTGAGTTTTTCGCGCTCGATTCGGTGCAGATCAAGATCGACGGGAAGGAGTCCGGCAACTATCTCTATACACAGCGCGAGGCGGATGCCTTGCTGAAGGGCGGCGTGCATCGCGTCTACCTCGGCAACCTGAAGGTCGGTGACCACGAACTCGTCGCGATCTTCACCGGCAAGGGTCCGAACGAGCGCGAGTACCGCCGCGGCGCCACGCTGCGCTTCGCCAAGGCCGTCGGCGCGAAATATCTCGAACTGAAGATCACCGATCGCCAGCGTCGCGGTCAGCCCGAGTTCGAGATCAAGGACTGGGAGTGAGATTGAGCCGGACGCACGCCCTGTTCGCTGGCAGTCGGCGGGCCCTCTGGGCCGTCGTCGCGGCGTTCGGTGCTGCGTGCGTCGCGCAGCCCGCGCTCGCTGCCAAGAAGCCGGACCCGGACAAGCTCCCGGTCACGCGCATCCGGGACCTGCATTACGGCGATGTCCTGTTCTATTTCTATCAGGGCGAGAACTTCGAGGCGCTGACACGCCTGACGGCCTTCGAGATGTGGGGCCGGATGCCGAATCACGAGGCCGAATCGCAGCTGCTGCTCGGCGGCCTGTATCTGGAACTCGGTCTGCACAACGAAGCGGGCGCGCGCTTCGAGAAGCTGCTCGGGCCCGAGATCCCGTCTGGTGTGCGCAATCGCGCCTGGTTCTATCTCGCCAAGATCTGGTACGTGCGCGGTTATCTGGACCGGGCCGAGGCTGCGCTGCTGCGTATCGACCGGCCGCTGCCGACGGCACTCGAAGCCGAGAAGATGCATCTGTACGCAAACCTGCTGCTGCGTCAGGGGCGGTTCCCGGAAGCGAGCAAGCTGCTGCAGGGCTGGCAGGGTCCCGCGGACTGGACCGCCTATGCGAAGTTCAATCTCGGCGTCGCGCTGGTGCGCGACGGCAAGCTCGACCAGGCCGAACCGTTCCTGACGGCGGTGGGAACCTTGCAGAGCAGTCGCAACGAACTGCTGGCATTGCGTGATCGCGCGAATCTCGCGCTGGGCTTCGCATGGCTGCAGGCGAACGAGCCGGCCAAGGCCAAGGCCGCGCTCGCCGCCGTTCGGCTGAACGGCCCGTTCTCGAGCCGCGCCCTGCTCGGTGCGGGCTGGGCCGATGCGCAGCTCGGCGACTATCGCGCGGCGCTGACGCCCTGGCTCGAACTGCGCGATCGCAATCTGCTCGACGCCGCGGTGCAGGAGTCGTACCTCGCCGTGCCGTATGCGTTCGCCAAGCTCGATGCGACGGCGCAGGCGTCTGAGTACTACGAGTCCGCGGTGAAGTCCTTCGAGGATGAGTCGCTGCAGATCGACGACGCCGTCGAGCGCATCCGCAGCGGCAAGATGCTCGAGAGCATCCTCGAGAAGGAAGCGACCGGCGGCAGCTATGGCTGGTTCTGGCAGCTGAAGGATGTGCCGAACGCGCCGGAGACGCGCTATCTGTACACCGTGCTCGCCGGACACGATTTCCAGGAAGGCCTGAAGAACTATCGCGACCTCGCGTATCTGGACAAGACGCTGTCCCGCTGGTCGGACAGCTTCGAGGCCTACGCGAACATGATCGACACGCGCGAGCGCGCGTTCTCCGAACGTCTGCCGCGCGCCGATCAACTGCTCGCGCAGGATGGCGCGGGCGATCTGGTCCGGCGCCGCAATGAGCTCGACTCGCGACTCGGCGAGGTGGCGCGCAACGCGGACTTCGCTGCGCTGGGCACCGCTGAACAGCGTGATCAGTGGGAACGCGTCAAGCGCGCCGAGGAGGCCCTGGCGGCTGAACCGGCCGGGCCGGATCGCGATGAACTCGCCGAGCGCCTGCGCGTGGTGCGCGGCGTGCTGTACTGGAATCTGGCCGAGTCCTTCCGCGGCAGGATGTTCGAACAGCGCCGCGCGCTGCGCGACCTGGACACCGTCTTGCGCGAGACCCAGAACCGCTGGGAGCGGCTCGCACGGGCGCGTGCCAGCGTCCCGGCGAACACGGGCGATTTCGGCCAGCGCCTGAGCGCCGCCGGCGAAAAGCTCGCGGCACTGCGCGAGCGACTCGTGGCCACCCGTGCCAAACAGAACGATCTGCTCGGCACGCTCGCCGTGCGTGAGCTCGAAGCGCAGCAGGAACGTCTGAACACCTACCAGCTGCAGGCGCGGTTCGCGCTGGCGACGATCTACGACCGTGCGGCCAGTGGCCCGAACGATGCGCCAAAGCCGGTCGCGTCGCCGGACACCGAAGGCGGGGCGGCCGCCGAGGGCGAGTTGCCCGCAGAGCCGGCGACCGACGCACCGGCGCCGCCGCCGCCGCCATCCGGAGGTACGCCGTGATGCGCAGGCCTTCGATCGCGCGCAACCTCGTGGCTTCCGCCGTGGCCGCGCTTTGCCTCGTCAATGTCGTCGGTCCTGCGGAGGCGGCGGACAGGTCGCGCAAGCCGCAGACCATCGGCGATCTCGACGCGCGCAAGATCGACATCCGCCCCGAAGCGAAGGTGCCGGGCAGCGCAGCCCGTGCGATGGAAAACTACAAGCGCTATCTCGAACTGCAGAACGCGGATCCTGCGTCGCGGGCCGAAGCGCTGCGTCGTCTGGGCGACCTGAATCTCGAATCCGGCGAGCTCGAGCGCATGGAGTCCGAGGTCACGGCGATCGACATCGCCGGCGCCGAGGCGATCAAGCTCTATTCGATGCTGCTGAAGGCCTATCCGGACTATCCGCGCAACGACCAGGTGCTGTATCAGCTCGCGCGCGCCTACGAAACAACGGGACAACCCGAGCAGGCGCTGGCCACGCTCGATCGTATCGTCGGCAAGTACCCCACCGTGGGTCAGATCTTCGAAGTGCAGTTCCGCCGTGGCGAGATCCTGTTCTCGGCCAAGCGCTATGCGGAATCGCAGAAAGCCTATGAGGCCTCGCTGCGTAGCGGCGAGTCCGGCCAGTTCTACGAGCAGAGCCTCTACAAGCTGGGCTGGTCGTTCTTCAAGCAGTCGCTGAACGAAGAATGCCTGGTGCCGTTCAACACGGTGCTGGACGTCAATCTGCTGGATCGTCGCAATCGCGCGAAGCTGCGGCGCATCGACCAGCTGTCGCGCGCGGATCGCGAGCTCGTCGAAGACACGCTGCGCGTCATGGCGATCACGTTCTCGTATCTGGAAGGCGCGGCGTCGCTGAACTCCTTCCTCGACAAGCGCCAGCCCGCGCCGCTGTACGCGCACCTGCTGTACTCGCGACTCGGTGATCTGTACGTCGAGAAGCAGCGCTATCAGGATGCGGCCGACGCGTATCGCGCCTTCGTGGCACGCGATCCGAACAACGACAATGCGCCGCTGCTCGCGATGCAGGCGATCGAGGCGTATCGCAAGGGCGGGTTCGACCAGCTCGTGCTCGAGGGCAAGCGCGACTACATCGAGCGCTACAACTTTGCCTCGGCCTTCTGGCAGGGCCGCGATCGCGCGAAGAATCCGCAGGTGGTGGCGGAGCTGAAGACCAACATCAAGGACGTGGCGACCTACTATCACGCGACGGCCCAGACCTCGAAGAAAATCGAGGACTATCAGGTCGCGGCGCGCTGGTATCGCGACTATCTCGCTTCGTTCCCGGACGATCCTGAATCCGCCGCGACGAACTACCTGCTGGGCGAGACGCTGTTCGAGAGCCGTCAGTACGCCGACGCAGCGACCGAATACGAGCGCACGGCCTACGGGTATCCGAAGAACGATCGCTCCGCCAAGGCGGGCTATGCCGCGCTCGTCGCTTACACGCGCGAGAAGGAGCGCCTGACCGGTGCAGCGCAGGCGGACTGGCACAAGCGCGAAATCGACGCGAGCATCAAGTTCGCGCAGACCTTCCCAGAACATCCGGACAGTGGCGGCGTGATCACGCGCGCGGCGCAGGATGTGTTTGCGCTGAACGATCTGCCGCGCGCGATCGAAGTCGCCAATCTCGTGCTGACGCATTCCCCGCCGGTGGATGCGCCGAAGCAGCGCATCGCCTGGACCATCATCGCCCAGGCGAAGTTCGACCAGGGAGCGTTCCCGGAATCGGAAGCCGCGTACGTCAAGGCGCGCGATCTGCTGCCGCCGAACGATCCGCTGCGCAAGGATCTGACGGAGCGCCTCGCGGCGTCCGTGTACAAGCAGGCCGAAGCCAAGCGTGCGGCCGGCGATGGCGCCGGCGCCGTCGACGACTTCCTGCGCGTCACTGCGCTGGCGCCGGATTCGTCGATCCGCGCGACGGCCGAGTTCGATGCCGGCGCCCAGCTGATCGCGCTGAAGCTGTGGGATCGCGCCATCGGCGTGCTCGAGGGCTATCGACGCAATTTCCCGAAGGATTCGCGCCAGGTCGACATCACGCGCAATCTCGCCGTCGCCTATTCCGAGGCGGGGCGTCCGGGCGAAGCGGCGGTCGAGTTCGAACGCATCGCGTCGAACCCGGCAGAGGACAAGGCCGTCCAGCGCGAGGCGTTGCTGCAATCCGCGGATCTGTACGAGAAGGCCGGGAACAGCGCGAAGACGACGGCGCTGCTGGAGCGATTCATCGTCCAGTATCCGGCGCCCGCGTCCGCCGCGATCGACGCGCGGCAGCGTCTGGCGGAGTCCGCCGCGAAGCGTGGCGAGGGTGCGAAGGAACAGTTCTGGCAGCGCGAGATCGTCAAGGCCTACCAGACGGCGCCTGCTGCCGACCGTACGGATCGCTCGCGCTTCCTCGCCGCCAAGGCGCAGCTCGCCCTGGCACTGCCGACCCGTGATGCGTTCCGCAGCGTACGTCTCGTCGCGCCGCTGAAGAAGAGCCTCGCGGCGAAGCGCAAGAGCCTCGATGCGGCGATGACGGCGTATCGGCAGGCCGTGGACTATCGTGTCGCCGAGGTGACCAGCGCGGCGACCTACGAAATGGCGGATCTGTATCGCACGCTCGCGAAGGACGTCATGAAGTCCGAGCGGCCGAAGGGTCTGAGCGCCGACGAGCGCGAACAGTACGACACGCTGCTGGAAGAGCAGGCGCTGCCGTTCGAGGACGAGGCCATCAAGCTTCACGAGATCAACACGGCGCGCGTGCGCGATGGCCAGTACGATGACGCGATCCGGCGCAGTTTCGCGCAGCTCGCTGAGCTGAAACCGGGTCGCTATGGCAAGACGGAGGTGACGCAGGATGTCGTCACGAGCCTTGAATAACCGTCACACGACGCGCGCGTTTCCGTGGCTCGCCACGCTGGCTGGCTGCGCTCTGCTGTGCCCGCTCGCGGCGAGCGCGCAGTCGCCCGCAGCCGCGCCGCCGGCCCCCGCGGCGGATGCGGCGGCAGCGCCGGCCCCCGCGGCGCCTCGACCTGCGCGGCAGTACCCGTCACGTGCGGTCGCCGATTTCGATCGCGCCATCGCGCTGGCGCGCGCCGGCAATGCGACCGAGGCCGAGCTCGAATTCGGGCAGCTGGCGGTCGCCTATCCCGATTTCGCAGGCCCGCAGATCAACATCGGTCTGATCCGACGCAAGGCCGGCAATCTCGAGGCCGCCGAGCAGGCGCTTTGGCTCGCCACCGAGCGCAATCCGCGCAGCGCGATGGCCTGGAGCGAACTCGGGGTCACACTGCGCATGCAGGGCAAATTCAAGGACGCGCTCGCTGCCTATGAATCCGCGATCGCAGCCGACGACCTGTACGCGCCGGCACATCGCAATGCGGCCGTCCTGCTCGATCTGTATCTCGATGATCCGGCGCGCGCGCTCACGGAGATGGAGCGCTACAAGGCCTTGATGCCGGATGACAAGCCGGCCGCGGGCTGGCTCGCCGAATTGAAGAACCGCGTCAATCGCGCGAACCGTGCTGCGGCGCCGGCCGCGGACGGTGGCGAAGGCGCGCCTGCCGCCGCGCCGCCTCCCAGCGGAACAGGAGAGTCGCCATGATCGCGCACCGCCACGCATTGCTGGGCCTCGCAGTCGGGCTGATGCTGTTGCCAGGTACGGCCCTCGCGCAGACGGCAGCGCCTGCCGCGGCGCCCGCCAAGGCATCGCCGGCGCCGGCTGCAGCCCCGCCTGCGGCCGCCGCTCCGGCCGCAGAGCTGGAGCCCGGCGTTCGAACGTCCAGTGCGGCGGCTCCGACGACGCCCGCGGCAGCAGGCGCTGCACCGGCATCGGGCAAACCACGCACGCCTGCGGCGGCCGGTCGGCCCCGGAATGTGATGGACCGCGTGGAACTCGAAGCGTCGCAAATCACAGGCAACCGTGAATTGCCCCGAGTGCTGTATATCGTTCCGTGGAAGCGATCTGATCTGGGCGACCTGACCGGCAAGCCGGTCAACAGTCTTCTGGACGAGGTCCTGGCCCCGGTGGATCGGGATGTGTTCAAACGCGAGACGCGCTATTTCGATGCGCTCGAGCGAACGGCCCCACCGGCGGCAACCCCGGCGGTTGCACCGGGCGCGGCGACGGGTGCAGATACGCCCGCTGAGGGCGCCGTCACACCGGCGCCGGCTGCGCCGGAGAGCCGCTGAGCATGAGAGGTCAATCGCAGTTTTTGTTTCGGTGTCCGGCGCATTCTGTTCAAGTCGCCGGGTCCGATCGCGAGATTTGCCACAGGCGTGAAGGTTTCCAGAGGAGTGTCCAATCGTGAATTTCTTCAATACGGCCGTTAATTTCTTTCGCGACGGCGGGGTGTTTCTATACCCGCTCGCGCTGATC
The DNA here is from genome assembly GCA_965279665.1 of Steroidobacteraceae bacterium. Taxonomy (GTDB): domain Bacteria; phylum Pseudomonadota; class Gammaproteobacteria; order Steroidobacterales; family Steroidobacteraceae; genus UBA964. The sequence continues at coordinate 3,037,573 of OZ257256.1, read as the reverse complement.
CTCGTGGTCGGCGTCGCGATCAGCATCGAAAAGTTCATTTTCGTCACGCGCGAGACCGGCAAAAACCGGGCGCTGTGGGACGAAATCACCCCGCACCTGCAGGTCGGCAACTTCAAGCAGGCGCTGGTCGTGGCGCAGGGCTCGGATGCGCAGATCGCCACGGTGCTGAAGTACGGCATCGCCCGTCTCGGTACGGCGCGTCGTCGTGAGGACATCGAGAAGGCCATGGAAGAGAGCCTGCTCGAGATCGTGCCGCGCCTCGAGAAGCGCACGCACTATCTCTCGGCGCTCGCCAACATCGGCATGTTGATCGGTCTTCTCGGCACGATCATCGGCCTGATCGGCGCGTTCTCGGCGGTCGCCACGGCGAACCCGGCCGAGAAGGCGAACCTGCTGTCGGCGGCGATCTCGGTCGCCATGAACAACACGGCTTCCGGTCTGTTCGTCGCGATCGTGCTGCTGCTGTCGCACATGTATCTCGAAGCGAAGACCACGTCGCTGATCGACAGCCTCGAGATTGCGGTCGTGAAGTTCCTGAACTCCATCACCGAACGCCAGGGCGATGCTGCGCCGGCACCGGCAGCCGCTGCGGCGCCGGTACCGCGCCAGGCTCCGCCGGGCGCCGCACCTGCCCGCAGTCCGGCCTGACCCGGGAGCCCCGACGTGGCCGCCTCCAAGCTCGCCAAGCGCGCGATCCGCAATCACGAGCGGTATCGTGGGCGCAATGATCTGAACGTCGTGCCGATGATCGACATGATGGTCATTCTGGTGTTCTTCCTGATCTTCACGGCGGTGTTCTCGAAGACGACGGTCGTCGAGCTGAACCTGCCGGCACCCAACTCCTCGGTGCCCGATCTGCCGGAAGGACTTCAGCTCGAGGTGATCGTGCGGGCGGACCGCGTCGAAGTGTCGGATCGCAAGATGGGTGTGCTGCGCTCGGTGCCGAACACGCCGGCGGGCTATGACCTCGTCGCGCTGTCGGATTTCCTGCAGCAGGTGAAGGCCAAGTATCCGCAGAATCTCGCGGCGAGCGTGCTGCTGTCGCCGGACATTCCGTACGACACGCTCGTGCAGGTCATGGATACGGTGCGCGTCTGGGAGATCCAGGACGGTACCTATCGCAAGGCCGAGCTGTTCCCGGATATTTCCGTCGGTGAAGCGCCGCTCGTCGGCGATGCGCTGACCACGGCTGCCGCGACACCGGCCGGAGCGAAGCGATGATTTCGTATCGCGTCAAACGCCATCGCAGCCGCTCGCACGGTGGCAGCCACATGGCGCTGGTGCCGTTCATCGACATGATGACGATCCTCGTCGTCTTCCTGCTCGTGCACACGGCCGACGTCGAGATCCTGCCGAACAGCAAGAACATCTCGATTCCGCTGTCGATCTCGGACAAGAAGCCGAAGCCGACGGTGGTCGTGATGGTCACCAAGGACACGATGTACGTGAACGGTCGGCCGATCGCGAAGATCGCCGACATCATGGCCTCGGAAGAACCCGTGATCGAATCGCTGAAAGCCGCCCTGAAGGAACAGTCCGACCGGATCCTCGTGCAGGCCGCGCGTGACGACGTTGCTGCGCGAGAAGTCACGATCATGGGCGACAAATCCATCCCGTTCCGCGTGCTGAAGCGCGTGATGGCCACCTGCACCGATGCCGACTACGGCAAGGTGTCGCTGGCGGTCATCGAGCGCGAGCAGGCGGTCGGTTCGAGCGGCGCAGGCTGAGGCGCGGTGAATCGCATGCAGATCGCTCCCTATTTCCGCAGATTCGATCTTCCCTGGGATCCCGCCGAGGAAATCGAACGTCGCTACAAGAAGCTGCTGCGCGGCCTGATCATCGCGTTCCTGGTGATCGGCATCCTGATTCCGCTGCTGCCGCGCGTCGAGAGCGAGAAGCGCTCGACGGCGGACCTGCCGGAGCGCGTGGTGCAGCTGATCGTCGAGAAGCCGCCGCCACCGCCGCCGCCACCGCCTGAGGTCAAGCCTCCGGAGCCGACGCCGGAAGCGAAGCCGGAGCCGCGTCCCGCGATCGTGACGCCGAATCCGCCGAAGCCGGTGAAGGAGCGCGTGCGTCAGGTCGGCCTGCTCGCCATGCAGGATGAACTCGCCGAGCTGCGCCAGCAGATCGACCCGAAGGATCTGGCCAAGGCGGACCTGACCACGGTCGGTCCGGATGTGCGCTCGGAGCGCAACCTGATCACGTCGAAGGTCGGCGCAGCCAGCAGCGGCATCAATACCGCCGCCCTGAGCCGCGGCTATGGCGGTGGTGCGGGCGCGATCGGCGCGCACACCACGTCCACGGTCGCAGTACCGGCGTCGGTCAGCGGCAAGGGCGATGGCAGCAACGTCAAGCGCACGGGCAGCAGTGGCAAGGCCTCGCGCAGCCGTGAAGAGATCGAGACCATCTTCGACCGCAACAAGGGTGCGCTGTATGCGCTCTACACGCGTGCGCAGCGCGAGAATCCGGAGTTGCAGGGCAAGCTGGTGCTCGAGATCACGATCTCGCCGGCCGGCGAGGTGACCAACGTGCGCGTGGTCTCCAGCGAGCTGAAGGACCCTGAGCTCGAACGCAAGATCGCCGCGCGAGTGCGGCTGTTCCGCTTCGAAGCCAAGGACGTCGAGACGATCACGGCCAACAAGCCGATCGATTTCTTCCCGGCCTGATCGCGCGGTTCGCCGCGCGGAAGATACGGACGGCAGCGCGGTTGCACTGCGCTGCCCGTCCGCCTAACGTCGTCGCATGGTCGATGACACCCTCTCGCAGGTCCTGATACTGCTCGCCGCAGCGGTCGCAGTCGTGGCGACGGCGCGGCGCCTCGGCCTTCCCACGCTGCTGGGGTACCTGACGGTCGGCCTCGCGCTGGGTCCGCATGCCTTCGCGCTGATCGGCGAGAACGGCACGACCAGCCTGCTGGCCGAGCTCGGCGTCGTCTTCCTGCTGTTCACGCTCGGCCTCGAGTTCTCCTGGCCGCGCATGGTGGCGCTGCGGCGTGAGGTGTTCGGCCTCGGCGCCGCGCAAGTGGCGCTGACCGCCGCGGCTGTGTGGTTGATCGCGCGCGCCTTCGGCGTTCCGAACCTGCCGGCGGTCGTCATCGGTGGCGTCGTGGCAATGAGCTCGACGGTCATCGTGGTGCAGCAGCTGACGGAGCAGTCGGAGCTCAATCGCACGCACGGCCGCGTCGCGTTCAGCGTGCTGCTGTTCCAGGATCTCGCCATCGTGCCGTTCCTGGTGCTGGCCGGTGCACTTGCCAGCGGCGACGCGGACTTCTCTGTCGCACGCATCGCGGCGTTCGTCGCGGGCGGCGTCGTGGCGCTCGGCATCGTGCTGCTGTTCGGCCGCTACCTGCTGCGGCCATTGCTGTATGAAATCGCGCACAGCCGGGTCCGCGAGCTGTTCACGCTGGCGACGCTGTTCGTCGCGCTGGGGTCCGCCTGGATGTCGCATCTGGCGGGACTCTCCATGGCCACGGGCGCATTCCTGGCCGGCATGATGCTGGCGGAGACGGAGTACCGTCACCAGGTCGAGGCGGTGATCAAACCGTTCCGCGACATCCTGCTCGGGTTGTTCTTCATCTCCGTCGGCATGCTGCTGGACCTGCGCGTGCTGCTGCAGGAATTCTGGCTGATCGCGGCATTGCTGATCGCGATGCTGTTGCTGAAGGCCGTGATCATGGCAGCGGTGGCCCGTCTCAGCGGGCTGCCGCCGTTCAAGGCGCTGCGCACGGGTGTCGTGCTCTCCGTGGGCGGCGAGTTCGGCGTCGCGTTGCTGACGATCCTGCTGAAGGGTGGCGCCGTGGACCCGGCTGTCGGCCAGCCGCTGCTGGTGGCCGTCGTCGTCAGCATGGTGCTCGGCGCCCTGATCCTGCGCAACAACAAGCGCCTGGTCAGGCTTGTGATGGGCGAGGCGGGTCCGCCGAAGCCGACGGCGCGAGCGCGCGAGGATGAGGCGACCGCGGATGTCGCGAGCCGCGAGCACGTGATCCTCTGTGGATTCGGTCGCGTCGGCCAGAATGTCGCCCGCGTGCTGGAATCTCAGGGTTACGAGTACATCGCGCTCGATCTCGATCCGGCGCGGGTCAGCGCGGCGCGGCAGGCGGGCGATCCGGTCAGTTATGGCGATTCGTCCGACGACGAAGTGCTGCGCCGGGTCGGTCTCGAGAACGCCAGCGCGGTGATCATCACGTTCGCGGCGCCGGCGACCTCGCTCGGCATCGTGCGCTCGGTGCGCGAACTGCGTCCGGACGTGCCGATCATCGTGCGCACGCAGGACGATACGGGCCTGAAGGAGCTGATGGATGCCGGCGCGACGGAGGTCGTGCCCGAGACCTTCGAAGCCAGCCTGATGCTGGTCTCGCATACGCTGATGCTGCTGAACACGCCGGTGTCACGCGTCGTGCGCACGATCGGCCACATCCGCGAGAACCGCTATTCGACGCTGCGCAGTCTGTTCCGTCGCTCCGATGCGCTGGCGATCGACGAGTCCCACACGTTCCGCGAGGAACTGAAGACGGTCGTGTTGCCACCCGGCGCATGGAGCGTCGGTCGGTCGCTCGGGGATGTGAAGAACCGCGGCGCGGAGGTGGTGTTCACGGCCGTGCGACGCGCCGGGATCGTCGGCCGCGATCCGTCCGCAGACCTTCAGCTTCGCGAAGGGGACATCGTCGTGATCTACGGCCAGCCGGAAGCGCTGGAGCACGCGGAGGCCGTGCTGCTCGCGGGCTAGGCTCCTAGCGTGATGCCATGACCTGGGCGATCGCGCCCGCGACATGCTCGACATTTGCCGGGCTGACGCCCGCGATGTTCATGCGGCCGTCCGGCGCGAGATAGACGTGATGTTCATCGCGCAGGCGCGCGACCATCTCGGGTGTGGTGTCGAGGCGCGAGAACATGCCGCGCTGCTTCGGGATCCAGCTGAAATCGGTCTGCCGGGCATGGCGCGCGAGGGCGCTCGCGAGCAGCGTGCGCAGCTCGAGGATGCGAGCTGCCATCGCGCCGAGCTCCGCGCTCCAGTCCGCGCGCAGCGTGGCATCGGACAGCACGCGATCGACGATGGCAGCGCCATGATCCGGCGGCATCGAATACAGCGTGCGTGCGATGCGGCCGAGCTGGCCGCCGAGCACTTCGGCCTGACCCTTGTCGGCCGACAGCACCAGCAGCGCGCCCGTGCGCTCGCGATACAGGCCGAAATTCTTCGAGCAGGAGACTGCCACCAGCATCTCCGGCACGCTCTTCGCGAGCAGGCGCACCGAGGCCGCGTCCTGCTCCAGGTTCACGCCGAGACCCTGATACGCCAGATCCACGAACGGCAGCAGCGAGCGACGCCGGATCACGTCCGTGACCGAGGTCCATTCCGCGGCGGACAGATCCTGGCCGGTCGGGTTGTGGCAGCAGGCGTGCAGCAGTGCCACCGAGCCTGCCGGCAATGCGTCCAGATACGCGAGCATCGCGTCGATGTTCACGGCATGGCGGACCGCGTCGTAGTACGGATACTTTTCGACCTTGAGGCCGGTGCCGCCGATCAGCGGCATGTGGTTCGCCCAGGTGGGATCGCTGACGTGCACGACCGCACCGGGGCTCGCGAGGCGGATCAATTCCGCGCCGAGGCGCAGTGCGCCGCTGCCGCCCGGTCCCTGTACCGCGATGCACTCACCGCTGCGACCGGCGAGATCCGCGCCGAGCACGAGTTCGAGCATGCGCGCATTGAAGCCGGGATTGCCGATGGGGCTCAGGTAGGTCTTGCTGCTCTGGGCAGCCAGCACCTGCTGCTCGGCCGTGCGGACCGCGCGCGGCACGGGTGTCGCGCCGGCTTCGTCCTTGTACACGCCGACGCCGAGGTCGACCTTCAGGGCGGCCGTGTCGCGACGGAACGCCGCGGTGATGCCGAGGATGGGATCTTCAGGAACGCGAGCGAGTGTCTGCAGCATAGATGCACACTTTGCCCGCGAGCGGCGTGCTCGGCAACCCTGCGGCAGCGCGCGAAACGGCAGGGGCCACACCGCGGGATGGACGACGCGATGTTCCGCGTCGGACAATGACCGCCATGCAGGCGTTGGCGGAGTGGTTCCGTCGCTGCTGCGGCGCGAGGTAGTCGTGGATCCCAAACTCCTGAAGGCGATCGAATCCCTGCACGGGCCGGCCGACTGGGTGCACCTGGCGACGATCGGGCGCGAGGGCGGGCCGCATGTCACGCCGATGATGATGGGCGTGCAGGATCCGTGGCTGCTGTTCAGCCTCACCGGCAAACAGAAGATCCGCAACATGGAGCGCGATCCGCGCGCCTGCGTTGCGATTTCCAAGCCCGGCACGATGGCGCACGTCGTCGTCTGGGGAACCATGGAGATCCGCTGCGACGACGAGGCCCAGCAGATCTGGGAAGGCATGATCACGCGCGCGTTCGGCCCGGAAGGACTCGGCCAGCGTAGCCGCCGGTTGTCCCGCGAGGGGACGAGCCTCGGATTGCTGACGCCCCAGCGCCAGCGCATCTACGGCATCGAATAGACGTGACTCCGCCCGCTTGGCGACGCGTCGCCGGCCGGCTCGTCGTGCTGCTGCTGGTGCTGGCGGTCGTCGCGGTCATCGTCCGTTCGGAGGCCGTCAGCGCCCAGTTGCAGCTCCTGCTGCAGCAGACGACGAGTCTGATCCGCGAACATCCGGTGCTCGGTGCCGCGCTGTTCGTCGGGGTGTCGGCATTGTCGGCCATGCTGATGTTCTTCTCCGGCGCAGTCCTCGTGCCGGTCGGCATCGAGATCTGGGGTGAGCTCGGCTGCCTGCTGCTGTTCTGGGCAGGCTGGTTCCTCGGCGGGCTGGTGAGCTACGGAGTCGGACGGCAGTTCGGCCGACCCATCGTCGCGCATCTGGTGTCTGATCAGGATCTGCGCGGCTACGAAGCGCGCATGATGCGCAACACCGGCTTTGTCGCCGCGTTTCTGCTGCAGCTCGCGTTCCCGTCCGATGTGGTGGGCTACGTCTTCGGCCTCGTCCACTTTCCGCTCAGGGTCTATGTCGCCGCGCTGCTGTGTGCGGAACTGCCTTATGCCGTCGGCACGGTGTTCCTCGGCGCGGCATTCCTGCAGCAGCACTGGATAGCGCTGGCGGCGGGCATTTGCGCCGCCGCCGCCGTGATCGCCTGGCAGTGGCGGATGCGCCGGATCAGGCCTTGATCAGGGGTCCGAGCAGTTCGGCATTGTGCTCGCCAAGCCGTGCCAGCTTGAAGTTCACGCGGCCCGGCTCGCGCGTGAACTTGATCGGGATGCCGATGTGCTCATGGCCTTCCGGATCCACGAGGTGCATGTCGCGCGCCGCCGCATGCGGATGATCGAAGGCCTCGCGCAGGTTCAGCACCGGGGCGAACGAGATGTCCCGCCCCTTGAACCACTCGATCCATTCGGCCTGAGTCTTCTGTGAGAACACGCCGCGCAGGAACTCGATGACGGGCTTCTGGTGTGGCCCCGGTCCGCGCTCACACAGCTCGACGTATTCCGGCTTGTCGAGCGCACCGAGCAGGTTGCGGATGAACTTGTGTTCCTGCGCACCGAGCACGACGTGCCGGCCGTCCTTCGTCGGATAGATCTGGTAGAACGCGCTGCCGCCGAACGTGCGCTCGTGTTTGACGACGGGCGGTCGCTTGTTCGCGAACACTTCGCCGAGCACGTTCGGCGTCCAGGCGAGGATCGAATCGTGCATCGCGATGTCGATGTAGTCGCCGAGACCGGTCTTCTCGCGCCGGAACAGGGCCATCATGATGCCGCCGAAGGCCAGCATGGACGCGGCCATGTCGGCGGCCGGGACGTGCGGCATCGTCGGCTGACCGTCGTTGCCGAGATTCAGGCTGACGACGCCGGCGAACGCTTCCGTCGACAGATCATGCGCCGGCAGATCACGCAGTGGCCCATGCTGGCCAAACGCGGCGATCGAGCAGTACACGATGCGCGGATTGCGCGCCGCGACCGCGGCATAGCCGACGCCGAGCCGGTCGACGACACCCGGCCGGAAGGCTTCGATGAAGACGTCCGCCGTTTCGCACAGCTTGAGCAGCGCCTCGCGCTCCGCCGCATCCTTCAGGTTGACGCTGATGCTCTTCTTGCCGCGATGGGTGTTGCGGAAGTAGACGGAGAACTCGCCTTCCTTCGCGCCCATGTTGCGGTTCGGCTCGCCTTCGCCCGGCGGCTCGACCTTGATCACCTCGGCACCGTGATCGGCCATCATCAGTGTGAGATGAGGTCCCGGCAGGAACAGCGAGAGATCGATGACGCGGAGTCCTTCGAGTTTCATGTCAGGGTGCTCATGTCAGATGGCCTTCTGGGCGCGTAGCGCTTCAAGTTCTGCGCTGCTGTAACCGAGTTCGCGCAGTACGTCGTCGGTGTCGGCGCCGAGACCGGATCCGGCCTTGGCCGGCAGTCGCGAGCCGTCGAGCTTGATCGGATTCGCGAACGAGCGGAAATCCGGACGCAGTGGGTGCGGCGTGTTGCGGATCATGCCGATGCGCGTCGGATACTCGCTGTCGAGCGCCTGCTGCATGTCGTAGACGGGTGCGGCGGGCAGGGCGCCCTGCAGGCGCTTGAGCCAGTTGGCCGTCGTGTCCCGTTCGAACTCGGCGTCGAGGACTGGCGTCAGCGCGTCACGGTTCACGCGGCGCTGCTCCATGTCCGCGAAGCGCGGATCCTGCGCGACGTGCGGCGCATCGAGGATGCGCATCAGTTCCTGCCAGAACTTCTGCGTCATGCACATCACGAAGATCCAGCCGTCCTGCGTCTTGAACAACTGTACCGGCACGGCCGACGGATGCGCGCTGCGCGGAGTGCGGCCGGTGACGAGGCGCTCGTTCAGGAACCAGGTGCCAGGGTACGAGAGCTGGTGCAGCGCGACGTCGAACAGGCTGACGTCGAGGTCGCGGCCCTGGCCACCGCGCGCGACGCCGAGCAGCGAGGACACGAGCGCGAGCGCCGTCGTGATGCCGGTCATGAAGTCGATGATGGACAGTCCCATGCGGGATGGCGGCGTGCCAGGTTCGCCGGTCAGGTGCAGGAAGCCGGCCTCGGCCTGCATCAGGTAGTCGTAGCCGGGCCAGGCGCGCCGTTCGTTGTCGCGGCCATAGGCGGAAAGATGCGCACAGACGATGCGCGGATTGGCGTCCTTCAGTGCGGCGTAGGTGAGTCCCAGTTTGTCCGGCTGGTCACCGCGCAGGTTGTTCAGCACCGCATCGGACTTCGCGACCAGTCGACGGAAGGCTTCCTGCCCGGCCGCCGTCTTCAGGTTCAGTGTGACGCTGCGCTTGTTGAGGTTGAACGTCTGGAAGAAATGGCTGTCGTTCTCGCCGAGGAAATACGGGCCCATGTTGCGCGTGGCATCGCCGCCCTGTTCGCGATTCTCGATCTTGATCACATCCGCGCCGAGATCTGCGAGGTACATGGAGCCGAACGGTCCGGCGCCGAACGCCTCGAACGTCAGCACACGAATGCCTTGCAGGGGCAGGTGCGGCGCGTTCATCAGATCGGGTTCCGTTCGATCAGTTGTCGGGCGATGATCATGCGCTGCATTTCGTTCGTTCCCTCGCCGATGCACATCAGCGGGGCGTCACGGTAGAAGCGCTCGACGTCGAAATCCGTGGAGTAGCTGTAGCCGCCGAAAATGCGCATCGCCTCGAGGCTGTTCTCGACGCCGGCCTCCGAGGCGAAAAGCTTCGCCATGCCGGCTTCAAGATCGCAGCGCTCGCCGGTGTCGTACTTGCGGGCCGCCTGTTCGATCAGCAGCTTCGAGGCTTCGACGCGCGTGGCCATGTCGGCGAGCTTCAGCTGGATGGCCTGGTGCTGGGCGATCGGCTTGCCGAAGGTCTGACGTTCCTGCGAATAGCGCAACGCTTCACGCAGCGCACCGGCCGCGATGCCCGCGCCACGCGCCGCGACGTTGATGCGGCCGAGTTCGAGGCCGCCGACCGCATGCTTGAAGCCCTGGCCTTCGACGCCACCGATCAGCTGGTCCGCCGACACGCGGTGATCCTGGAACACGAGCTCGGCGCTGTCGATCGACTTGTAGCCGAGCTTCTTGATCTTCTTCGCGGCCTGGAATCCCGGGCCCTTCTCGCAGATGAACATGCTCATGCCGGTGTGGCGCGGCTGCGCATCCGGGTTCGTCTTCGTCAATACGCCAAACACGGTGCCGTAGACGCCGTTCGTGATCCAGGTCTTGGTGCCGTTGATGACGTAGTGATCGCCGTCGCGACGCGCGACCGTGCGGATGCTCTGCAGGTCCGTGCCGGCATTCGGCTCCGTGAGCCCGATGCCGCCGCGCAATTCGCCGCTGGCGAACTTCGGCAGCCAGCGCTGCTTCTGCTCCGGCGTGCCGTTGCGCTGCACGCAGGCGGCCATGATCAGGTGCGAGTTGAAGATGCCGACCGGCGCCATCCAGACGGACGACATGGCCAGCACGATGCGTGCATAGGTGCTGGCCGAGAGGCCGAGCCCGCCGTATTCCGGTGCGATGGTCGCGCCGAACAGTCCGAGTTCCTTCATCTGCTCGACGATCTCGAGCGGGTATTCATCGGCGTGGTCGAACTTCTTCGCGATCGGCCGCAGCTCCCGGTCGGCCCAGCGCGCGATGGTCTCGACGATCTCGTTGTCTTCCTGACTCATGGCGTGTGTTCCTAGTAGCCGATCTTGTCTTCGACGGAGTGGCCGCGCTTGGCCACCAAAATCGTGCGCTCGAATGTGCACACGACCTTGCCGTCCTGGTTCGTTCCGGTCGTGCTGACCGTGACGAGGCCCGCCGTCGGGCGCGACGCGGATTCGCGCTTCTCGAGCACCTTGGACTCTCCGTACAGCGTGTCGCCTGCGAACACCGGCGCCGGCATGCGGATTTCCTTCCAGCCGAGATTGGCGATGGCCTTCTGACTGACGTCCGTGACGCTCATGCCGACCAGCAGTGCAACGGTGAGCGGTGAACAGACGATGCAGCGACCGAACTCCGACGCCTTGCCATATTCCGCATCGAAATGCATCGGGTGCGTGTTCATCGTCAGCAGCGTGAACCAGGTGTTGTCCGTCTCGCTGATGGTGCGGCCAGGGCGATGTTCATAGACGTCGCCGACGTTGAAGTCTTCGTAATAGCGACCGAAGGATTCGCGGTAGCGGTTGGGTCCGATGACCTTGGATGTCTGGCTCATGGTGGGGACTTCCGGTGCGTCTGGTTAAATGTCCGGACAAATGCTAGGTTGTACGTGTCCGGCCTGTCAATGAGATCATTCTGGCCATGTCTGCCAAGGAAAAGACCAAGCATCCGCGCTACAAGCAGCTCGCCGAGACGCTGATCGCCGACGTGCGCGCGGGCAAGATCAAGGTCGGCTCGACGCTGCCGGGCGAGCTCGAACTGGTCGAGCGGTTCGGCGTCAGCCGACACACCGTGCGCGAGGCGCTGCGCATGCTCGGCGACCTCGGGCTGATCGAGCGGCTGCAGGGCATCGGTACCGTCGTCAAGGCGCGTGAGTCGAACGAGGCTTACGTCCAGACCATCCGCACGCCAGCTGAACTGATGCGGTATCCGGTGGAGAGTCGCCTCGAGGTGGTCGCGGTCGCGGAGATCCGTGCGTCGCGCAAGCTCGCGCCGCTGCTCGGCTGTCCGACCGGTGCCCGCTGGACCCAGGTGAGTGCCGTGCGCCGCCTGCACGACGCTGAACCGGAGGGTGCGGCCGCGACCGGCCGAGGTCGCGCCATCTGCTGGACCGACGTCTACGTGCTGCCGGAGTACGCCGGCGTGGCGCGCCTGATCGGTCGCAAGGCCACGCCGGTCTACGAACTGATCGAAGAGAAGTTCGGCGAAAAGGTGGCGTCGGTGCAGGTGGACCTGCGTGCGGGACTGATTCCGCCGGTGCTGGCCACGGCGCTGGACGTCTCGCCGGGCTCCGCCTCGCTGACGGTCGTGCGGCGCTACACGGGCCAGAGCAAGCGAGTGTTCGAGGTCAGCATCTCGGAGCATCCGGCCGAGCGCTATACCTATTCACTGGAACTGAAGCGTGGCTGGCATTCCGGCGACGCATGGACGCAGGGCTGAGCGCCCGCAGACGAGGACGACAACGATGGAGTCATACAAGCGAGCGCCGGCCGGGCTGCGCAGCTTTCTGTTCGCACCGGGCAATCATCCGCGCCGCGCGGAGAAGGTATTCCAGTCTGGCGCCGATGTCGTGATCCTCGATCTCGAGGATGCCGTTGCGGTGGCCGAGAAAGAGGCGACGCGCGCCAAGGTCGTCACCGCGATGAAGAAGCCGCGGACGTCGCTCGGCTACGTGCGCATCAACGGCGTCGACAGTCGCTGGTGCATGGGCGACATCGAGGCCGTGATCGGTCCCTGGCTCGACGGCATCGTGCTGCCGAAGACCGAGTCCGCGGACCAGCTGCGGCTCGTCAGCGAGAGGATGAGCGAGGCGGAGCGTCGACTCGGCATGGCCGGTGGTCGGCTGGACCTGATGCCGATCATCGAGACGGCGCTGGGCGTGGAGTCGGCGCGCGAGATCGCGGCGGCGGGACCCCGTGTGCGCCGCCTGGCGTTCGGCGGCGGCGACTACACCAACGATCTCGACATCATCTGGACGCCGGAGGAGCACGAGCTGGCCTACGCCCGCGCGAAGCTGACACATGCGTCGCGCATTGCGGGGATCGAGCCGCCGGTTGACACCGTCGTGATCCAGGTGAAGGACACCGAGCGGTTCCGCCTCTCTGCGCTGCATGGGCGGCGTGCAGGCTTTGCCGGCAAGCTGTGCATCCACCCGGATCAGGTGGCGCCCTGCAACGAAGTGTTCTCGCCGACCATCGAGGAGATCGACTACTCGCGGCGCGTCGTCGAAGCGTTCGAGAAGGCCGAGGCCATTGGGTCTGCGGCGATTTCGCTGGACGGCAACTTCATCGACTATCCGATCGTCTACAAGGCGCAGCGGATTCTTGCGCTGGCCGCCCGGATCAACGTGACGCCGGCGAGGGCGGATTCCTGACGGGCGGCAGGCGGGCGAGTTCCAGAGCGAGCACGCTGCCGACGATCAGCAGCACGCCGCACACCTGAGTGAACGACAGCTTTTCGCCGAGAAAAGCCCAGGCGAGCAGTATCGTCGTCGGTGGCCCCATGGTCGAGACGACGGAGCCGCGCTGTGCACCGATCCGCCGCATGCCCTCGGACTGCATCAGGGCCGGCACGAACATGCAGGCCACGCCGAGAACCGTCAGCTCGAGCCAGCTCTGCGCGCTCAGCGCCGCGACGTCCGCGAGGTCGTGTCGAACACCGGCGTGGATCGCGAGCGCCACCGTCGCGGCGGTCATCGCGAACAGCGTGAAGCGTGCACTCCCGATCTCGCGCGTATATCGCTCGCCGATCAGGAAGTAGGCGGCGTAGGTCACCGCACTGAACATCACGAGACTGGCACCCAGCAGATTCGCGTTCAGTTCCGCGGCATCGAGTCCGCCGACGGCCAGGAAGATGCCCACGTAGGTCACGAGTGCGCCGACCAGCGCGATCGGCTTCGGCCAGGTGCGTGTCAGCACCGACGCGAACAGCACGACCAGTGCGGGGTAGCTGAACATCAACACGCGCTCGATGCTGGCGTCGATCATGGTCAGGGCATAGAAGTCCGTGAGCGCGCCGACGTAGTAGCAGCAGGTGCCGGCCAGCGCCGCAATGCCGATCGCACGCGGTGACGTGTTGCGGATGACATCGACGCCCTCTCGCCAGATCGCGAAGGCCCAGAACAGCGGCAGCGCGATGATCGCACGCACGGCCACCAGCAGTTCGAAGCCGACGCCATGCGCATACAGGGACTTGGCGAGAATGCCTTTCGCCGCGAAAAGCATCGCGCCGCCGGCCGCGAGCAGAGCGCCGACCAGCATGTAGCCACGTGAATTCCGGACATCCATAATGTCCGGACAATTTACCTGATCCGGTCAGCGCGCGGCGGATTCCTGCGCCGTTGCAGGCGTGCGTGGTTTCGCGAAGCGCGCGATCGCCCAGATGCAGCCACCGGCGATGAGGATCTCGCCGAAGTTGTCGAGCTTCAGCCGCTGGAACGGCGGCGTCGCGCTGATGAACATCAGGATGCCGCCGAGCATCATCCATGGGAAGCGGCGCTTGACGGCCAGCACGGCGCCGGCGGCGATGACCACGAAGCAGGTGATCAGTTGCGGCCAGGGGGCGCCGTCGCTCGGTACGGCCACCTGTGTCGACTCGCAGAACTTGTCGGCGGCGACCGTGACCGAGTAACGCACCAGGCCGAATTCACACACCGGGTGTAGCGACTTGTCGAAGAAGTACGGCAGGTCGTAGACCATGCAGCCCACGGTGACGACGCAGAACGCTGCCATGACGGCCTTTTTCTGCGCCCATCCGATGTCGGCGAGCCGCAGGATCGCGCCGGCTGCAATGATCAGCCATGCGCCCATCAGCCAGTGGATCCAGAAGCGCGGCCAGGAAAGGGCCTCGAGCAATGACCCGAGCCCGACCCAGCTTCCGATGCCGACGATGAAGTTGTCGTAGCACAGGCCGAACTGCGGAAACAACAGGATGGCTGCGACGGCGAGCCCGGTGCTTCGCCAGAGGCGATACAGCCAGAACAGCAGCAGCAGCTGGACGCCCGCCTGCGCGAGGAACATGACCTGCATCAAGGGCACGGCTGAATTCATGTCGACTCCCTGTCGATCGATCGCGGCCAGATTCCCGCCAGTTAATGCCGATATCCGCGCTGCGCCAACCGGGGTCGATTCCGCTTGCCACCCTGTGGTATCGCAGCATACTGCCGGGTCGAAATCAGGCGTGTCAGGAGACAGCAATGCCGGGTCCGTTGCATGGGGTCAAGATCATCGAGATGACGAGTGTCGTGCTGGGCCCCTGGGCCTGTCAGATGCTCGCGGACATGGGCGCCGATGTCGTCAAGATCGAGCAGCCCCGCGGCGACAGCAATCGCACGCTTGGCGCCGCCCGGCACCCGGGCATGGCAGCGCTGTACCTCACCTGCAATCGCAACAAGCGCAGCATGGTGCTCGACTTCCGCCAGCCGGGGGCACGCGAGGCGCTGCTTGAAATGGTCAAGAGCGCCGATGTGTTCGTCCACAACAACCGTCCGCAGGTCATGACCAAGCTCGGTCTGGATTACGCCGACATGAAGGCGGTCAATCCGAAGATCATCTATTGCGGCGCGTACGGCTATTCCAAGAAGGGTCCATACGGCGCGTTCGGTGCACTCGACGACTCCATCCAGGCCGCCAGTGGCATCGCGATGCTGAACAAGCTCGTGCTCGGCGAGCCGCGCTACCTGCCGACGGTCGTCGCCGACAAGACGACGGCGATCACGCTGGTCTATGGCGTGCTCGCGGCGCTGTTCCATCGAGAACGCACCGGCGAGGGGCAGGAGCTCGAAGTGCCGATGTTCGAGACGATGGTCAATTTCGTGATGGCCGAGCATCTGTGGGGCATGACGTTCGAGCCACCGAAAGGCCCGCCGGGCTACACGCGCCTGATGAGCAAGCAGCGCAAGCCGTATCCCACCAAGGACGGCTACATCGCGATCCTGCCGTACCTGGATGCGCACTGGGAAAAGTTCTGCAAGCTCACGGGGCATCCGGAGCTGATCGAGGATCCGCGGTTCCACAAGCTCGCCGACCGCGTCCGCAACATCGACGAGACGTCGAACACGACGGCCGCCATCATGGCGACGCGCACGACGGCCGAGTGGATCAGGATCTTCGACAAATCGGGCGTGCCGACGATCGTGGTCAACACGCTGGAGGACCTCGCCCGCGACCCGCACCTGAATGCGACGGGCTTCTGGAAGTTCTACGAGCATCCGACCGAAGGACGACTGCGCATGCCGTCGTTCCCGGTGAACTTCGGCTCGACGCCGGCCGACATCCGTCGCCACGCGCCGCAGCTCGGTGAGCACACGAGCGAGATCCTGCGCGAGGCGGGTCTCAGCGATGCGCAGATCGCCGCACTCTGTGCGTCCGGCGCGGCGATGACCGCGGAACAGGCCGCGGGAACCGTCGCCGAGGGCGGTGACTGATCCGCGGCGCGTGAACCACGCGCCGGTTGCGGATATTGCCTACTTGAGGCCGTAGACGCGTAGCGCGTTGTCGCGCAGGAACTTCTTCAGCGGCTCCGGACGCAGCTTCAGCTCCAGCACTTCATCGACGGTGCGCTTGAAGCCGAGCACCGGGAAGTCCGTGCCGAACAGGACCTTGTCCTGGCCGTAGGAGTTGATGTAGTTCACGAAGCTCTGCGGCCAGTACTTCGGGCTGTGCGCATCGGAACCGATGAACACGTTCTCGTGTTTCCACGCCATCGCGATCATCTCGTCGGTCCAGGGAATGCCGACGTGGATGCCGATCAGCTTCAGCTCCGGGAAATCGCAGGCGATGCCGTCGAGCAGGATGGGCCGACCGACGCTGCGCATCGGCGCTTCCTTCGAATAGACCATCGACTGTCCGACCTGCATCTGGATCGGCACGCCGAGCTCGCAGCACTTGGTATAGAACGGGTAGTACTTCGCATGGTCGGGCGGCAGGTCGAACCAGTGCGGATAGACGTGGGCGCCGATGAAGCCCATGTTCTTGACGGCGTCCTCGAGCGCACGCACGCCGTTCATGCCTTCGTACGGATCGACACCGGCCATCGCATAGAACCGGCCGGGATACTTCTCGACGGCCTTGGCGATCACTTCATAGGGCAGATGGAAGCTGCCCGGGAGGCCCTTGCGGCCCACCTTCGGCGCGAACAGGAACGCCCGCTCGATGCCGGCCTCCGCCATCAGCGCGAGCTGGTCCTCGAGCGACACGCCCTTCATGTTCGCCTTCGATTTCATCTTGCCGGCGAAGAACTGCTCCTGCCAGCCGGGGCGGAAGGACAGCGCTTCCTCGGTCCAGATACCGGAGACGATGTCGATGGCGGGGACGGGAACGGCAGAGGTGGTCACGGTCGGATCCTTCGGGGTGCTGCGGCGGTCGATTCCAGAGAGGCGCCGAGCATGCCAGCTGGGCGGCGGCGCGCCAAACAGGTTGATGTTGTCTGCCCGCAACATGGGCTGTGCATGAATGTCCGGACAACAAGTTTATTTGAGTAGCGCAGCGCCCGTGCTAGCATCCGGCCGTCCGAGCGCATGGAAGCTTGCGTTGCTCGGGGTCAACAACACAGATTTGGGAGCCTTCTGATGCACAGCAAGAAAACCACGAAGCTGACGCGTCTCGCCGGACTGTCGCTGGCTGCGGCAACCACGGCCTTGACGGGTCAGGTCGCGTCGGCGCAGGAAACCGCGGACGCGCTCGAGGAAGTGGTGGTCACCACGGCCCGTCAGCGTGAAGAAGCGCTTCAGGACGTGCCCGCCGCGATCACCGCAATCACGTCGGCCACGCTCGAAGCGGCCAACGTGCAGCGCGCGGGTGACTTCATCCGCCTGACGCCGGGCGTGTCGCTGGTGCAGTCGGCCGAAGTCGCCGACGGCCAGGTCAACATCCGCGGCATCAACGGTGCCCGCGACGCCGAAAACAGCTTCGCGCTGATCATCGACGGCATCCTGATCACGAACCCTGCCGCGCTGAACCGCGAGTACAGCGACCTCAAGCAGATGGAAATCGTCAAGGGTCCGCAGGGCGCGCTCTACGGCCGCAACGCGGCGTCCGGCGCGATCATCGTGACGACCACCAAGCCCGGTCAGGAATTCGGCGGCAGCGCCAAGTTCGGCTACGGCGAAGACAACACCACGACCGGTGCAGTGACCTTCGGCGGCGCGCTGACGGACCGTTCGGCCTGGAAGATCGGTGCGGACTACCGCAAGACCGACGGCTTCTTCCGCAACGTGACGATCGGCGACAAGGTCGTCGACGACTACGAAGGCTTCAACGTCTCGGGCCGCCTCGTGTTCGAGCCGAGCGACAGCTCGACCCTCGACATCAAGGCCCGCTATGGCGAAGTCGACGCGGCCTCCATCGCGTTCAACGCGGCGTTCCAGCTGCCGGGCTTCACGTTCTCCGGCCTGCCGAATGCGCAGCTGTTCAACGAAGACGTCAACACGCACAACTTCGAGTTCGTCAACAACATCGACCCGACGAACGACCAGGAGACCGTCGAGATCTCCGCGAAGTACGACCAGGATCTCTCGTTCGGCAAGCTGACGGCCTGGACGCTGTACAGCAAGATCGACAACTCCTTCGGCACGGATGGCACCAGCGGTGCGTTCGGCTTCTTCAACGGCGATGCGACCTGCCAGAACACGACCGCGGCGTTCGTCGCGTCCGGCCGCACGCTGCCGGCTCCGCAGATCATCTTCTTCGCGGCGCCGAACACGCCGCCGGCGGCGATCTTCGGACCGTATACGCCGGTGGCCTGCGACGGTACGCAGTACCAGGAGCGCAACCAGGAGGACTACAGCTTCGAAGTCCGCCTCAGCTCGAACGGCGACCAGCGCCTGCGCTGGGCCACGGGCCTGTACTACCTGAACATCGATCGTGAAGTCGGTGTGAACACCGGCATCGATCGCGGCCAGGGCATCGTCAAGGAGCTGTTCGTGCCGATGGGTGGCGCGAACCCGACCGAACAGCTCGTCTGGGACAAGTTCAAGACGGACGTGTACGCGGTGTTCGGCAACGTCGCCTACGACGTGACGGACAACCTCGAAGCGGCCCTCGCGCTGCGCTACGACAACGAGAAGCGCACCTCGCGCAGTCTCGTGCCGACGACGGCCCGCACGCAGTACCTGGACTTCACGCCGGACGGCGTGGCGGGTGGCGGCGCCTTCCTGAACCCCGGCCTCGATCCGACGATCAACCCAGGTGGCCTGCAGCCGCAGGACCGCACGTTCTCGCAGCTGCAGCCGAAGGTCAGCCTGACGTACGAGCCGTCGGTGAACCTGACGCTCTATACGAACTGGGGCATCGGCTTCAAGAGCGGTGGCTTCAACAACGGCGGCTCGAGCGCGACGGTCGACATCTTCATCAACTGCCTGATCATCGCCGCCAACAACAACTGCATCAACGACGACGGCGAAGGTGGCGGCACGCCGTACACGCCGGCGCAGCGCGCGGGGATACAGCGCTCGGTGCTGGTGCGCGATTCGTACGAGAAGGAAAAGTCCAGCTCGTTTGAAGTAGGCGCGAAGGGCAAGCTGCTCGAAGGCCGTCTGTCGTGGGACCTGTCGCTGTACGACACGAAGGTCGACAACATGCAGTTCTTCGAGTTCCTCGTCGGCCAGTTCGGCCTGCTGCGCGTCGTCAACAACATCGACGAAGTCAGCATTCAGGGCTTCGAGGTTGCGGCAAATATGTCCGTCACCGACAACCTGAAGCTGGCCGCCGGCTTCAGCCGCGTGGTCAGCGAGATCGACTCGAACACCTCGCGTCCGAGCAGCGTCGGCAACAAGTCGCCGTACACGCCGGACTACACGGCGACTGCGGGTGTCGAGCTCGACGTGCCGATGACGGAGAGCGGCTGGCGCCTGCAGAGCAGCGCGTACTGGAACCTGATCGGACCGACCTGGTTCCACGTGATCCAGGCCCAGGACAACCCGACCCTGTTCGGCGTCCCGGGCAATTTCACGAACTCGCAGCGTGACAAGTACACGACCGTCGACGCGCGCGTCGCCGTCGTGAACGACAACTGGACGCTGGCGCTGATCGGCAAGAACATCACCAATACGAAGTACCTGCAGGAAGTCATTCCGGCGCCGGAGTTCGGTGGTGACTTCATCCACCCGAGCGCGGAACGTCGCCTGTCCCTCGAGGTCGGCTACAAGTTCTGAGCTCGTGATCGTCGCCGTGCCTCGGCACGGTGAAGGTCTGGAGAACGCCGGCTTCGAGCCGGCGTTTTCTTTTTGCGGGTAGAATTGCGTCCCTACCGTGAAGCGCACCGACATCCAGTTCCCCGGCAAGCACGTCGCGCTGCGCGATGACGTTCACGCACTCGGTGATCTGATGGGCGCGATCCTGCGTGAGCAGGGCGGCGATGCGCTCTACACCCAGGTGGACCGTGACCGCATCCTGTCGATCCGGCGTCGCAATGCGGAACCGGATGCCGCGGCGGCGTTGATCGAGAGCACGAGCGGACTCGATCCCACGCGCGCACGGGATCTGACGCGTGCGTTCTCGATGTGGTTCCAGGGCGTGAACCTCGCCGAGAAAGTCCACCGCATCCGCCGGCGTCGCGCGTATTTCCTCAGCGATGCCGCTCGCCCCCAGCCGGGCGGTGTCGAGGATGCGATCGCGCAGATGAAGGCGCAGGGACTGTTGCTGGAGGATGTCCTCCAGCTGATCCGCAGCCTGCAGATCGAACCGGTGTTCACCGCTCACCCGACGGAATCCGCCCGCCGCACGCTGCTGCGCATGCAGCAACGCGTCGCCGGGCTGATGCTGGATCGGCTGGATCCGACGCTCACGCCGAACGAGCAGCGCAGCATCTGGGCACGGATGCGCGCCGAGCTCACGGCGTCCTGGCAGACCGAAGATCATCCGCGCGAGCGGCTGACGGTCGCGGACGAGCGCGAGCACGTCGTGTTCTATCTCGCCGAAGTGCTGTATCGCGTGGTACCGACCTTCTACGAAGAGATCATCGCGGCGCTCGCCAAGCTCTACGACGTCGAGGAAGACACGATCGAATTGCCGACCATCATCCGCTTCGGCAGCTGGGTGGGTGGGGACATGGACGGCAACCCGGACGTGCACGCGAAGACCATTCGCGAGACGCTGCGGCGCCAGCAGCAGGTGATCGTCAACGCCTACTTCCTCGAGTGCCAGGAACTCGCGCAGCGCCTGTCACAGAGCGCGAGCCGGGTGGGCATTTCGGATGAGTTGCAGAAGCGGATCGAGCAGTACACGACGCTGATCCCGGGCGCGCAGTCGGCCACACCGGCCCGGCACGATCGCATGCCGTACCGGGTGTTCCTCGGGCAGGTGGCCGAACGCCTGCGCCTCACCTACGACGCGCGCCCGAACGCGTATGAAAGCCCGACGCAGTTCCGCCGCGACATCCAGCTGATCGCAGACAGTCTGCGCGCGAATCGAGGCTCTCACGCCGGCTATCAACCCGTGACGCGACTGCTGCGACGCATCGACACTTTCGGCTTCCATCTGGCGACGCTCGATGTCAGGCAGCACGCCGATGTGCACCATGCGGTGCTGTCGAAGGCGTTCGCCGATCCGTCCTGGCTCGCGCGCACGGCCGACGAGCGCCATGCGCTGCTGACGGACGCGATCGAACGCGATCGAGGTCCCGTGGGGGAACTCGATGCGCTGGCGAAGCGCACGATCGGCGTGTTCGAGGCGATGATGCAGTGCCGTCACCGGTTCGGACCGGCCTCGATCGGTCAGTACATCGTCAGTGGCGTTGCCGCGGCAGACGACATGCTGGCGCCGCTGCTGCTCGCGCGCTGGGCCGAGGCCTACGACAAGCGCACCGGCGAGATCGCGCTCGACATCGCGCCGCTGTTCGAATCGGTGGATACGCTCGAGAAGAGCGGCGACATCATGCGCAGCCTGCTCGCCGATCCACTGTACCGACGCCACCTGGATGCGCACAACCGACAGCAGTACGTCGCCGTCGGCTACTCGGACAGCAGCAAGGAGAGCGGCCTGTGCGCCTCGCGCGTGGCGGCGTGGCGCGCCCAGCGCGGACTCGCCGCGGCGCTCGGCGAGGCGCAGGAAAAGCATCTGATCTTCCATGCGCGCGGCGGCAGCATCGCGCGCGGCGGCAGCCGGATCGACGCCGTCGTGCGCACCATGCCGGCGAGCACCGTCAACGGTGTGCTGCGGATCACCGAGCAGGGCGAGGTGATCAATCAGAACTACGGCCTGCGCCCCATCGCGATGCGCACGCTCGAGCGGGCGTTCAGTTCGATGTCGCTGGCGATGGCGTCACTGCGTGGTCCAGGGGCCACGACGGAACGCGAGGACTTCATTGCGATCGCGGCAACGCTGTCACAGGCCAGCCGTCAGCGCTATCGCGGCCTGGTCTGGGGCGAAGCGGCATTCTTCGACTACTTCCGCGCCGTCACGCCGATCGACGTCATCGAACGCATGCAGATCGGCTCGCGGCCGGCGATGCGCCCGGACCGGGAAGGACTGGAAGCACTGCGCGCCGTGCCCTGGGTGTTCGCGTGGACGCAGACCCGCTCGATGCTGCCGGGCTGGTTCGGCGCGGGGTCCGGCCTGAAGGCCGCAGTCGACGCCCATGGTCTGTCCGCGGTGTCGATCGCCTGCCGGGACTGGCCGTTCCTGCGCAATCTGCTCGATGACGTCGAGGCGATGCTGGCGCGCTCCGATCTCGACATCGCCGCCGCCTACAACGTGCTGGCAGCGACGCCGCTGCAGCGGTTCTTCGCGGAGATCCGCGCCGAGCACAAGCTGTCGATCGACTGCGTGCTCGCGATCAAGCAGCAGCCGGAACTGCTCGACGGTGATCGCACGTTGCAGCGCGGCATCCACCTGCGCAATCCCTATGTCGATCCGATGAATTTCATGCAGGTGGACCTGCTGCGCCGCTGGCGCGAGAGTGGACGCCAGGATCGTGCGATTTTCGAGACGCTGCTGGCCAGCATCAGCGGCATCTCCCAGGGTCTGCAGAGCACTGGCTGAACTGGCGTACCATGTGCGCCTGCATTCCACGGAGGGAAGCATGCAGCATTCAGCCTCGGTATCCAGACTTCACCGACCGCTCGCGTGGCTTGCGGCGATGGTCGTCAGCGTGCCCTGCGCGACGGCCGCCGAAGTGTCGCTCGAGGGGCAGTGGTCCTGGCAGAGCCGCAACGACGTGCAGTCACCGAACGATGCCAGCGCCAGCCGCTTCGCGCTCGATGACATCACCGGTGACGGCCCGGTACTCCAGCCCAGACTGCAGCTTCTCTGGCCCGTACGCTCGGGCCGACATGAAGTCAGCGCCTTGTTCGCGCCGCTGCGCATCGCAGGCGCCGGCAGTACTGCGACGAACTTGCGCTTCGAAGGGACCGCGTTCGCGCCCGGTGCGCTGCGGGCTCGCTACCAGTTCGATTCCTGGCGCATCGGCTGGCGCTATCGCTGGATCGACCGTCCCGATCTGACCGTGCGCGTCGGCGTGACCGCGAAGCTGCGCGATGCCAGCATCGAACTGATCCAGGGCAGCACGTCGGCGCGGAAAGACAACACAGGCTTCGTGCCGCTGCTGCACGCGTCGGTGGCGAAGCCGTTGGGCGGGCGCTGGTCGTTCGCGGCCGATATCGACGGGCTCGCGGGCGGTCCGGGTTATGCCGTCGATGCCGGCGTGCGCTTGCATTACGCCGTCTCCGAGCAGTTGACGCTGCAGGCCGGGGCGCGGTTTCTCGACGGCGGCGCGGACAGCGATGAAGTCTATGCCTTCGCCCGGGTCACCAGTCTCACGTTTGGATTCGCTCGCCGTTTTCCGTGACGATCTCGCGCTCCGGCCATCGCAACGCGGCGAGTCGGGTGAACGTGCCGGGCAGATGGCCGTCGTGGATCTCGCGGAAGCGGGCGCCGACCGAGTAGTCGATGCAGTACACGTTCGCGCGCGGGCCGAGCCAGTCGAACGGTCGGTCGTCACGGAACAGGTCCAGTTCGCCGTGCGAGTAGTGCGCGTTGCCGCCGGCGTTGATCCAGCGCCAGTAGTGCCCCATCACGACCGGCACCGGTTCAGCATATGCACGCCACCACGCGATCCGCTCGACCATGCGCCACTTGCCGCTGGCGAAGAAGCTGCGTTCGGCGCGGCGTTCCAGCCCTGACGTCAGCACGCGCAGCGGATTGCGCATCTGATAGAGCTCGTCGGTGATCGCGATCCCTTCGAGCAGCGGCACGGGATTCTGGCGATCGTACAGCGCTGCGCCGAAGCGGCGTCGTTCTTCGAGCGCGCGCACGCTCAACGATTCACCGACTTCCGCGTCGACCTGAATCTCGTAGTGGCGGTATCGGTCGAGGTGCGACAGCGCACCGTGCTGGATGACTTCGCGAATCGAATCTTCGTGCCAGGCGGCGTGCGTGATGCGCAGGTCGGGCCGTTCGAGCGCCAGCGGCAGCGTCGCGACGAAATGCCGGATGGCGTCGCGCTGCCGCGCCGTCGCGCGGCATGCGTCGCGGTACTCCGGACGCACGTGGTCGCGATGCTGTTCGAAGAACCAGCCATTGCCGGGTTTGCGTTCCTGCCGCACGAGATTCAGTTCGTGGTTGCCGAGCACGCACTGTGCACAGCCGCGCTCGATCAGGCGCTGCACGAACTCCAGCACGGCGGGGCTGTCGGGGCCGCGGTCGCACAGATCGCCGACGAACACGAGCCGACGGCCGAGACGGTGTTCGCCGTGCTCGTCGTAACCGAGGTGCGCCAGCAGCGAGCGCAGGGCCTGCCATTCGCCATGCACGTCGCCGACGATGTCCAGCGGACCGTCGAACAGCGGCTGGACCGGCAGGACGGGCAGATCCACTTCGCGGGTCATGCCGCGAGCGTAATCGACTCAGGGCGGATTTGTCCCCGCGAGCGGGGTAGCCGGCGGCGGCGGCGCGTCGTCCGCCTCGTCGAGGATCGCGCGGTCCTCGCCGTCGAGGTCGTCGAACTGCCCGGCGTTGACCGCCCAGAAGAAGGCCCAGACGCCGGCGCCGATCAGCACCAGCGACAGCGGGATCAGCATGTAGATGCTGTTCATGAACGTGCTCCGGGCAGCGGGCCTGCGAGTCGGCGCGCGTTGGCGACGACGACCAGTGACGAGACCGACATGCCGATGGCCGCGACCCACGGCGGCATCAGACCGAGTGCGGCGAGCGGCACGGCGGCGATGTTGTACGCGGCTGCCCAGCGCAGGTTCTGCGCGACGATCTGCAGCGTTCGACGCGCGACGCGGATGCTGTCCGGCAGCGCGTCGAGGGAGTCACGCATCAACAACAGGTCGCTGGCGGCATGTGCGATCGCGGAGCCCCGACCCATCGCGAGCGAGACGTCTGCGGCAGCCAGTACGGGGCCGTCGTTGATGCCATCGCCGACCATCAGCACGCGGTGACCCTGACGCTGCAGCTCACGCACGACGGCCAGTTTCTGTTCCGGACGAAGCTGCGCGTCGGCGATGTCGATCTGCAGCGCCTCGGCCGCATGACGTACGGCGGCTTCGCGATCGCCGCTGGCAATCCGCAATGACAGGCCGAGGTCGCGCAGTTGCTGCACGATGGCGCGGGACTCGTCGCGCAGTTCGTCCGAGATCACGAAAGCAGCCTGCAGCCCTTCGCTGTTGCCGAGCACGATATCGGCCGGGCCGGCATGCCACGCGCCTGCAGGGGAAATCGACGCGGTGCTCGCTGGGCGGGGCTGCGCCAGGGCCGCGACGAATTCCGGCCGCCCGATCCGCCAGAATCGGCCGGCCACGCAACCTTCCACGCCCTGGCCAGCGATTTCCTGCGCGTCGCTGCAGGGCAGGCGAGCCGTCGTCGCGTCGCGCAGCGCATCGCCTGCCGGATGACGCGAGTCCTGTTCGAGCGTCGCGGCGATGGCCAGCGCGTCGTCGGCCGCCATGCCGGGCCGGAGTCGCGTGTCGAGCAGCCGGGCCCGGCCCGCGGTCAGCGTGCCGGTCTTGTCCAGCACCAGGGTGTCGACCTGGGCCAGGCCTTCGACGGCATCGGCATGGGTCACCAGGACCCCGAGCCGGGCAAGCCGCGAGGTGGCCGTGGCAATGGCTGCCGGTGTCGCCAGGGACAGTGCACAGGGGCAGGTGGCCACCAGGACCGCCAGCACGGCCGGCAGCACCCGTGTGGGGTCCACCCAGGCCCAGACGGCGGCCACGAGCACGGTCAGCAGCAGGATGCGCAGGATGAACCAGCCGGCCATGCGCTGCGCTGCGAGCCCGAGCCGCGGACGTTCGCTCTGGGCGCGTTCCAGCATTCGTACGAGATGGTGCAGGGTCGACTGGTGCGGCGGCTGGGTGACCCGCAGCGTCAGCGTGGCGCCGAGATTGACCGCGCCGCCGAGCAGCGCATCGCCGACCTGACGTCGCTGGGCGGCCGATTCACCGGTGACCAGCGCCTCGTCGACGCGCGCCTCGCCCGCATGGACCACGCCATCGACCGGAATGACCTGCCCGCTGCCCACCCGCAGCACGTCGCCGACGCGGACCGCGGACAGCGCGACCTTCTCGGTTTTCCCGCCTTCGGCGCTTTCGCCGTCGACCAGGCGCGTGACCGTCGTCGGCAGCGAGCGCGCCAGCGCGTCGGTCACTCCTGCGGCCTGGTGCCGGCTCTTCATCTCGTAGTGGCGGCCGAGCAGCAGCAGGAAGATGAACATCGTCACCGAGTCGAAATAGACCTCGCCGGCGCCGCGCAGCGTGTTGATGACGCTGGCCGCGTAGGCCAGCACCAGCGCGAGCGAGACGGTCACGTCCATGCCAAGCACGCGCCGGCGCAGGTCCGCCACGGCACCGCGCAGGATCGGCGCGCCGGAGTAGAACAGCACGGGCGTCGCGATCAGCATGCAGGTGAGTTTCAGGAACTCCGCGATGCGCGGATCGATCCCTTCGAACGCGCCGGTGTACAGCCCGCCCGCATACATCATGACCTGCACGCTGCCGAGGCCCGCGAGGCCGATTCGCTTGATCGAGCGGCGCTGCTCGATGCGGCGTTCGGCAGCCGCCGTTTCGCCGACGAGTGGCAGCGGCCGGAAGCCGAGTCCGGCGACCGTGCGCAGGATCGCGGCGAGCGAGGTCTGGGCGGACTGCCAGCTCACGGACACACGACTGTTGACGACGTTGACCTCGGCGCTGGTGACGCCCTGCAGGCCGCGCAGGCCGGTTTCGATCGAGCGCGCGCAGTTGGCGCAGCGGATGCCCTCGGCATTGAACACGGCATGGCCGGCGCCATCGGCTTCGCTGGCCCAGTGGCCATCGAGCAGCAGGGCGCCGGCGGGCACCGCGCTCATGACGGTGCGCGACCCAGCGTGAGGCTGCGACGGCCCGCGGGCAGATCCCCGCGGACTTTCCACTGGCCACGCACGCCGAGCTCGATCAGCCAGTGGCCGTTCGGAAGGCTGTCCGCGTGCGCGCGATACACGCCGTCGGCGTCGCGCTGCAGCGTGATCTGTCGATCGAGTGCCGGCAACGTCGCATGCGTCATTCGCAGGTCGAGCGATGCCGGCCGGGACGCCGGATCATGCACGCGCAGGTCGACGGCGATGCCGTTGTTCGAGTCGATCCGCAGCTGCCCCGTCACGCCGAGTTCCTGGGCGCGTGCCGCTTCGGCGATGTCGGTGTCGAGCGCCGCGCCCTCCCAGTGATAGTTCGCCGGCAGTTCCGGCTCAGCCCGGATCGCGGACACATACAGCGTGATCACGCTCGCGACGATGGTCAGCGCGGGCACGGCGATGGACACCCAGAGGGCGATGTTCGGGCGGTGGGAGTCGGCGGTGCTCATGGTTGCTTCCTCGAGTTCATCACGCACATTCATCATCAACGGGCGGGCGCAAAGAAGCGCGCTTCGGCGCTGGCACTCATCTTCGGGTCGTCATCCGCGGTGACCGTGAAGCGGATCGTCTCCTGGCCCGTGTGTTCGTAGGCTTCGCGACGTACGCGCACGGCGCCGTTGTAGACCTCGCCCGAGCCGACATCGAAGTAGACGTCTTCCGGCTCGAGTTCGACTTCCTCGCTGCCCGAGACGGACACGTGGAAGCGTCGCGGCCGTTCATCCTTGTTCATGATCTTCAGGGTGTAGACGTTCTCGGCCTCGCCGTCGTCGGTCATGCGGTACAGGGTGTTGCGGTCGTGGATCACGTCCAGCGCCACCGGCTTGCGCATGGCCAGCGATACGGCAAAGCCTGCGATCAGCAGCGTCAGCAGCGTCGCGTAGATGATCACGCGCGGCCGCAGCACGTGCGCCTGCTTGTGCTCGAGCGAGTTCTGCGTCGTGTAGCGGATCAGGCCGCGTGGATAGTCCATCTTGTCCATCACGGTGTCGCAGGCGTCGATGCACATCGCGCAGGCGATGCATTCGTACTGCAGTCCCTTGCGGATGTCGATGCCGGTCGGGCAGACCTGCACGCACAGCGTGCAGTCGGTGCAGGCGCCGAGGCCGCGCAGCTTCGGGTCCTCGCCACGCTTGCGCGAGCCGCGTGGTTCGCCTCGTTCGGCGTCATAGGTGATGATCAGCGTGTCACGGTCGAACATCGCGCTCTGGAAGCGCGCATAGGGGCACATGTACTTGCAGACCTGCTCACGCAGGTAGCCGGCATTGCCATAGGTGGCGAAGCCGTAGAACAGGATCCAGAAAGTTTCCCAGGGGCCGAGTTCGAAGCCGAGGACCTCCAGGCCGAGCGTGTGGATGTCGGTGAAGTAGCCGACGAACGTGAAGCCGGTCCACACCGAGAACCCGATCCACAGCGCCTGCTTCGCGCTCTTGCGCGCAAACTTCTCGAGGCTCCACGGCGCACGGTCGAGCTTCATGCGGCGCGAACGATCGCCTTCGGTGATCCGTTCCATCCACAGGAAGGCCTCGGTCCAGACCGTTTGTGGACAGGCATAGCCGCACCACAACCGGCCGCCGACGGCGGTGAAGAAGAACAGGCTCAGCGCCGCGATGATCAGCAGCCAGCTGAGGTAGATGAAGTCCTGCGGCCACATCGTCAGGCCGAAGACGTAGAACTTGCGCGCTGGCAGGTCGAACAGCACGGCCTGACGACCGTTCCAGTGCAGCCAGGCCATGCCGTAGAACAGGCCGAGCAGCACCCAGACCGACAGATTGCGCAGCGTGGCGAAGCGACCCTTTACCTCGCGCGGATAGACCTTCTGGTGCGCTTCGTAATAGGAATCGGCTTCGTTTCCGGGGACGACTGGATGGGGTGTACTCATGATCCGGGGGTATGCAGCATCCATGCGGTGACTGCGCCGGAGAGCGCGCAGACCATCCAGAAGAACAGGAATCCGAAGCTGTAGGCCGCGGTGCGGCTCAGGTCGGCCAGCGGCGCCGGGTCTACCAGCGCGAAGCACAGCACTGTCGCGACCGCGGCCGACATGAACGAGCACCAGGCCACCGTGAAGAAGACGCGAACGACGCCCGGCAATTCACGGCGCACCGGGTCATCGGCGTCGTCGCTGGATTGCGGGTGGTCGTTCACTTCCGGGCCACGCGCGTGTCGCCCAGCGACAGTACGTAGGCGGCGAGCAGGCGCACGCGCTCCTCGCCGAGCCGTTCGCCCTGCGCCGGCATCGCGTTGTTGGCGCCCTGCGCGATGATGCGGCGGATGGTGTCCGTCGAACCGCCGTGCAGCCAGGTCTTGTCGGTCAGGTTCGGCGCGCCGAGTGCGGTCTGGCCGCGGCCGTCCGCGCCGTGGCAGGCCGCGCAGAGCAGTTCGAACTGCGTGCGGCCTTCGGCGGCATCGCCGGACTCGGACTTGCGGCCCGACAGCGTCAGCACGTAGGCGAGGACATTCTCGACGCCCGCCTGACCGAGCACCGGCTCCCAGGCCGGCATTGCGCCGTTGCGCCCCTCGTGGATCGTGGTGCGCACGGTTTCGGGTTCGCCGCCCCAGAGCCAGTCACGATCCGTCAGGTTGGGAAAGCCGGTGGCGCCGCCACCGTCCGAGCCATGACAGGTGGAACAGTTGTTGGCGAACAGGTTGCGCCCGACCTTCAGCGCCGCCGGATCGCGCGACAGTTCCTCGATCGGCTTGCCGGCGAACTGCGCCAGCATCGCCTGCGCCTTCTTCTCCTGTTCGGCCTGCATTTCGGCCCATTGCTTCTGCTGGGTCCAGCCGAGTGTGCCCTGGTTGTTGCCCATGCCGGGATACAGCACGACATAGCCGATCGCAAAGATCACCGACAGCACGAACAGCCACAGCCACCAGCGCGGCAGCGGATTGTTGTACTCGCGCAGATCGCCATCCCAGACATGGCCGGTCGTGTCGGTCGTGGTGCTCGCTTCCTCGCGACGCTTGCGCATCCACCACAGCAGCCACATGGCCGCGACGACGTTGACGATGGTCAGGATGACGACGTAGATGCTGAGTCCATTGCTCATGATGCTTCGCGATTGCTCGCGCCTCGGCTCGAAGTGGGGCGGGTCACGGACGGCGCGGGCACGTCCTCCTCGAGCGGTGCCTGGGCGGCGCGCTCGAAATCCTCGCGGCGATGGCGGCTCCAGGCCCAGGCGACGACGGCGATGAAGCCGAGCATCGCGAGCAGCGTCGAGACTCCGCGCAGAAAGTTCAGTGTGTCGGGATTCATGGCGGCCTTACTTCCATTCCTTCGAGGCGATACCGAGTACCTGCAGATAGGCGATCAGCGCATCCATTTCGGTGCGACCCTCGACCTCCGACGCAGCGGCCGTGATCTCCGCGTCCGTGTACGGCACGCCGACCATGCGCATCGCACGCATCTTGCCGGCCGTGCCGGCAGGATCGACCTGCGCCTTGGCCAGCCACGGGAAGCCCGGCATGTTCGATTCCGGCACGAGGTCGCGCGGATTCGTCAGGTGCATCCGCTGCCATTCATCCGAGTAACGTCCGCCGACGCGGGCAAGATCCGGTCCGGTGCGCTTGGAGCCGAACTGGAACGGATGGTCGTACACGGATTCGCCGGCGAGCGAATAGTGGCCGTAACGCTCCGCCTCGCCACGCAGCGGCCGCACCATCTGCGAGTGGCAGTTGTAGCAGCCTTCGCGCAGATAGATGTCGCGTCCTTCGAGTTGCAGCGCCGTGTAGGGCTTCACGCCCGGCGCCGGCTGCGTGCTCTCGGACGAGAGCGCGAGCGGAACGATTTCGACGAGACCACCGATGCTGATCACGACGGCGACCAGGACGCCGAGCAGCGCACTGTTCTTTTCGATGACTGAGTGATTCATGCTGCGCTCCCTGCGGCCGACGGCGCCTTCTCGGGCCCTGCGGAAATGGTCTTGATGACGTTGTAGGCCATGAGCAGCATTCCGCCGAGCACCATGGTTCCGCCCACCAGCCTGACGGCGTAGTACGGGTAGGTCGCCTTCAGTGCTTCCACGAAGGTGTAGGTCAGCGTGCCGTCCGCATTGGTGGCGCGCCACATCAGGCCCTGCATCACGCCGGCGATCCACATCGACGCGACGTACAGCACGATGCCGATGGTCGTGGTCCAGAAATGCCAGTCGATCAGTCGCGTGCTCCACATGCTGGTGCGGCCATAGAGTCGCGGGATCAGCGCGTACAGGCAGCCCACGGTGATCATCGCGACCCAGCCGAGCGCGCCGGAGTGCACGTGGCCGATGGTCCAGTCGGTGTAGTGGGAGAGGGCGTTCACCGTCTTGATCGACATCATCGGACCTTCGAAGGTCGACATGCCGTAGAACGACAGCGAGACGATCATGAATTTCAGGATCGGATCGGTGCGCAGCTTATGCCACGCGCCCGAGAGCGTCATGATGCCGTTGATCATGCCGCCCCAGGACGGCGCGAGCAGCATCAGCGAGAACACCATGCCGAGCGTCTGCGCCCAGTCCGGCAGCGTCGTGTAGTGCAGGTGATGCGGGCCCGCCCACATGTAGATCGAGATCAGCGTCCAGAAGTGGACGATCGACAGGCGGTAGGAGTAGATCGGGCGGCCGGCCTGCTTCGGCACGAAGTAGTACATCATCCCGAGGAAGGCCGCCGTCAGGAAGAAGCCGACGGCGTTGTGGCCGTACCACCACTGCACCATCGCGTCGACCACGCCCGCATAGGCCGAGTAGCTCTTGGTCAGCGACACCGGGATCTCGGCGCTGTTGACGATGTGCAGCACGGCGATCGTCAGGATGAAGGCGGCGAAGAACCAGTTCGCGACATAGATGTGGCTCACCTTGCGCGTGGCCAGCGTGCCGTAGAACACGATCGCGTACGCGACCCAGACCACCGCGATCAGGATGTCGATCGGCCATTCCAGTTCCGCGTATTCCTTGCCGGTGGTCCAGCCCATCGGCAGCGAGATCGCGGCCAGCAGGATGATCAGTTGCCAGCCCCAGAACGTGAACGTGGCGAGCGCGGGTGCGAACAGCTTCGTGTGGCAGGTGCGCTGCACGATGTAGTACGAGCACGCGAAGATGCCGGAGCCACCGAACGCGAAGATGACCGCGTTGGTGTGCAGCGGGCGCAGGCGGCTGTACGTCAGCCAGGGGAGGTCGAAGTTCAGCGCTGGAAACAGCAGCTGCGAGGCGATGATCACCCCGACGAGCATGCCAACGATGCCCCAGACCACCGTCATCAATGCGAAATTGCGGACCACGCCGTCATTGAATTCGACGCGTGCGGTACTCGCTGAGTGGGCGGCCGAATCGTCGGTGAGCACCTGCCCGCCTGGAATCGCCGCTGCCTGTCCAAATTGGTAAGCCGTCATGAATCGCTCCCTTGCAAGTCGCCACGCATGTTCAAAGCGATGACGCAGTGCAGGAATACGTAAATCACGCAGCGGAACCGCTGCGTAAGTACAACTCACGATCAGGTTGCGGCCGGGCGTGCCTACTCTCCGTACAACGATTCGTGGTGGAGAAACGCATGAAAGCTCGCAACGCCGCCTGGCTGTCGATGGTCGTCGCGCTCGCCGCGGTAGCTCAGCCGGCCGTCGCGGAGTCGGAACTGGCTGCCGCCCGCGCGGCGACGCCGGATCCGGTGCGCGGCGAAGAGCTGTACCGCACCTGTGCGGCCTGTCACGGCGACGACGGCAGCGGTGTGGCGGACGGCACGGTCCCGGCAATCGCGGGACAGCCGGCGGCCGTGCTGATGCGTCAGCTCGTCAACTTCCGCAGCGAGCAGCGCAACGACATCCGAATGGAACATTTCGCCGACCGAATGCATCTCGCCTCGGCACAGCAGATCGCCGACGTGGCTGGCTGGGTCGCGAACCTGAAGCGCACGGCGCCGGCTGGCATCGGCGATGGCACCGAGCTCGCTGTTGGCTCCCGCGCGTTCCTGCGCGGCTGCCAGAGCTGTCACGGGGCATTGGGGCGCGCGAGCGTCGACGGCGCGTTGCCCGCGCTGGCGGGGCAGCACGCCGGTTATCTGGAGCGACAGCTGCGGGACGCGGCAGCGGGCCGCCGGCCGAGCATGAACGCGACCCATCGGGTTGCGCTTCGCGGGCTGACGGACGCCGAGATCCGCGGCGTGGCGGACTACCTCTCGCGGATGCTGCCGCTCGCTCCCTGAGCGCGAACCGCCGCTAGTACAGGACGGGACCGATCAGCTTCACGCTGCGCGGCCGCGTCATCGGTACCGGCGAGCGGAATCCTCGCGGCTTGATCACCAGCATGTCCGCCTCGAGCTGGGCGAAGACCTGTTCGGCGGTATTGCCGAAATAAACGCCGCCCAGGCCGGAGCGCGAGACGGCACCCATCACGACGATCGCACTGTCGAACTCCTTGACGAGTTCGCGCAGTCGCGGCACGGTGCCGCCGGCCATCAGGTGCCGACGTCGCGGCGGCAGATGCGCTGCCTTGCAAAGCCGTTCGAACGCGCGCTCGGTCGAATCCGAGTACTTCTGTTCCATTTCGGCTGGAATGAAATCCGGCAACGGTGCGAGCACGGAGCTCGGTATCTGGACCGCGAGCGGCACATGTGCGTGGAACGCATGCAGCGAACCCTGCAGCGCCTCGGCGACCGCCTGGCCGGTCCGGAGAATGTCCGCGTCGAGCTGGCCGGGCTTGTCACGCTCGTGCATCGGATCGATCGAGGCGATCAGCGCGGGTCGTCGCCACGGCGCATCGGTATGCACGAGCAGCAGCGGCACCGGGCAGACGCGGATCAATTCCCAGTCCGTATGCGTCAGCAATGCACGGCTGACGCGACCATACCGATGCAGCTCGGCGATCACGAGATCGGCGCGAACTTTCTGCGCGTGGCGCACGATGCCTTCGTAAGGCGGGTAGTCACGTTCCGCGGCGACGCTGACATCGACACCCTGCAGTTCGCGGCTCGCGGCCGCGCGCTGCAGGTGCTGCCGGATGGCGGCATTGACGCTTGCCGTGCTGCCCGGGTGGCGGGACCAGACGTGCAGAAGCTGCAGCTCTGCACCGAATCCGCGCGCCAGCGATCCTGCCTTGGCGAGTGTCGCGGCGGCGAGCGAATCGAGGTCTCGAACGGCCAGCACGATGCGACGGATCCGGGGTTGCATGGGCATTCTTCCTAGTGTTGCTGGAGATCCATGACCATCCGTACGAGTTGTGCCAGCGAGGCCGCGTGCATCTTTTCCATCACGCGTGCGCGGTGGATCTCGACCGTTCGTTGACTGACGCCGAGATCCCCAGCCATGACTTTGTTGGCCTTGCCTGCGGTCACCAGCGTCAGCACCTCGCGTTCGCGCGGCGTCAGCGACTCGAAGCGGATGCGGATCTGTTCCTTCTCGCGCAATTGCGCGCGGTTCGCGGCGTCCCGTTCCGTCGCCTTCTGGATGCGGTCGATCAGGTCCTGATCCCGGAACGGCTTCTGCAGGAAATCGAAAGCGCCGTGCTGCATCGCTTCGACCGCCATCGGGATGTCGCCGTGGCCGGTGATGAAGATGACCGGCACGATGGCACCGCGGCGATTCAGTTCTTCCTGCAGCTCGAGTCCGCTCATGCCCGGCATGCGGACATCGAGGACGAGGCAACCCGGCTGATCCGGGTCCCAGGCGGCGAGATAATCGCGCGCCGAGGGAAAGGCAGTCGCCTGCAGTCCGACGGATTTCAGCAGGAGCCGGAGCGAGCTGCGGACAGCGTCGTCGTCGTCGACGATGAAAACGGTGGCAGAGCGCTGGTTCATTCAGGTTTCCTCACGCAATTCGAAGTCTTTTGGTCATTCGCCCGGCTGCGAACAGGGCAGCCGCAGGTTGAAGCGGGCGCCGCGCGGCGCATTCGGCTCATAGGATAGTCGGCCACGGTGCGCTTCGGCGATCGATCGGCTGATCGCGAGGCCGAGGCCGGTGCCCGATTCCTTGGTCGTACAGAAGGGGTCGAACACCTGTGAGACGAAATCCGGGCTGACGCCGGGACCCGTGTCCGCGACGCTGATGATCACGTCGTTCGGCGCGCGCTGCGCGGTCGTGATCAGCACCTCGCGCTCGGCCGTCGGCTGGCCCTGCAAAGCCTCGATGCTGTTGCGGATCAGGTTGAGCAGGACCTGCTGGATCTGGATGCCGTCGATCATCAGCGTCGGCAGCGACGTGCCGAGCTCGGCACGCAGCCGCACGTTGTTGAGGCGGGCATCGCTCTGCGAAAAGCTGATGACTTCTTCGACCAGCTGGTTGATGTCTGCCGGTTCGCGACGCGTGTCGCGGCGCTGCACGAGGCTGCGCAGCCGACGGATCACTTCGCCGGCCCGCAGCGCCTGCGCGGCGATCTGCGTCAGCGCCGCGCGCACATCCTCCACGCTCTCGACCTGACCCGGCAGCGCCTCCGCCACCGTCGCGGCTGCAGGAAGGATGCGTGTGGCGGCGTTCGCGTAGTTGGCAATCGCGGACAGCGGCTGGTTCAGTTCATGCGCGATACCCGCGGCCATCTCACCCATCGTCGCGAGTCTGGCGACATGCGTCATGCGCTGCTGGGCGACCGCAGCCTCTTCTTCGGCGCGCTTGGCGTCAGTGACGTCCAGCAGCGTGCCCACGATCCGGACACGTCCGCCCTGGGCCGGCGTCATGTGGTAGGTGCTGCGTACGTGACGCGTCTGCCCGTCCGGCGTGATGATCCGGTACTCCGTGCTGAAGCTGCCGGGTTCCGTCGCCGCCTCCTGCCATTCGCGTTCACAGCGTTCGCGGTCGTCCGGATGCACGGCGGCGACGATGCGTCCGACGCTCATCCGTCCCGAGGCCGGGTCGATCTGGAACAGCCGGTACAGCTGGGGCGACCAGAAGTCGTCGCCGGCGCTGGGGATGTGCAGTTCGAAATTGCCGACCCGCGCGATTTCCTGCGCTTCATTCAGCAGTTCCGTGGCGCGCGCGGCCGAGGCTTCGATGGCGCGGCGCTCGGTGATGTCCTCGCCCGATGACAGGAATCCCGTGAGCCGGCCGTCGCTGTCGCGCAGCGCGACGCAGCGCCATGCAATGAGCCTGCGTTGATCCCCCGCGCAGTGCACGTCGTACTCGCAGTAGATCTCGCCGCCGGCCTCACCGTCCGCCAGCCCGCGCAGCTGGCTGCGTACGTGATCGCGGCTGGACTCGACCACCACGGCTTCGATCCAGTCGCGGCCGAGCAGATCGATCTCGCGGCGGCCGAGCACTTCACAGCCCTTGCGATTGATCAACTGCACGCGACCATCCGTGGCCAGCGCGAGCAGGATGACCTGCGCGACGTCGAGGTACATGTTCGCGCGGTCACGCTCGCGACGGATCGCCGCCATCGTTTCGCGGCGCAGCGTGATGTCGTGCAGGAAGCCGACGAAACGGGGTGGGTCCATGCCCTCGATGCGGCCGACGGACAGGAACACGGGAAACACCGAGCCATCCTTGCGGCGGGCGTCCACCTCGCGCCCGATGCCGATGATGTGCGGCACGCCCGTGCCCATGTAGCGCTGCATGTAGCCGTCGTGGGAGCCGCGGTCGCGCTCCGTCATCAGCATGCTGACATTGCGCCCGATCACGTCCGACGCGGTATGGCCGAACAGTCGTTCGGCGGAGCGGTTGAAGACCTCGATCTCGCCCCGCGCATCGATGATCAGGACCGCGTCGACGGTTGCGTCGAGCAGTGCCTGCATCTCTGGTACGCCTGCGAATGCCACGGTGTGCAGATCCTCCCAGGCCCGTTGATGGGGTGATCCTAGCACGCAGGGCATAGGTACTTTCCGCAGCGCATTAGGCGTAGTCGCGCATGTGCGCGCGCTGCGGTCATGGCCAGAATCCGCATACAGATTTTCAGATTGGGGAAAACCGTGCAGATCGAACCCATCCGCAGTCGGCTGCTGGCTCGGCGGGATGAACTTGCGACACGCGCCTCGCTCGTCGCTGCGGACCTGCGCCGCGAGCACGAGCCATTGTCCGCCGATTTCAGTGAGCAGGCCGTGCAGCGCGAGAACGACGAGGTTCTCCAGGGCGTCAGCGACGCGGCGAGATCGGAACTCGCCGGCATCGATCGCGCGCTGCGTCGGATCGATGCGGGTGACTACTTCAAGTGTGCCCGCTGTGGCGGCACCATCGAAGCCAGTCGCCTCGAGGCCGTGCCCCACGCCGATCGTTGCGCGACCTGCGCACGAGAGGCGCGCTAGGGAAGCGCGATGAATCGCATCAAGTCGATCCTGGTCATTGCCGAGCGCTCGGGCGAAGTGGCGAGCGCGCTGCAGAAGGCCTGCGTGATTGCCCGGCATTTCGGTGCGGCCATCGAACTGTTCGCCTGCGACGCCGAGCATGCCTACATGGCCGAGCACTCGTATGATCGTCGCGGCGTCGGCGATGCGGTCTCGCAGTGCCTCGCGGACAGTCGAAGGTTCCTCGAGGCGATGCGCAGTTCCATCGCGGCGGCGGATCTCGAAATCCGTACCAGTGTGGCGTGCGAGACGCCGCTGCATGCCGGCGTATTGCGCAAGGTGCTCGAGATCGAGCCCGATCTCGTGATCCGTTGCGTCGAGGCGCGCAGCACGCAGCGGCATTCGGCACTGACCTCGACCGACTGGCAACTGCTGCGGACCTGTCCTGCGCCCCTGATGCTGACCCGCGGCCGCTCCTGGCGTCCGGTGCCGCGAATCGCGGCCGCCCTTGACCTGGCAGACACCGAGCCCGCTGCACATCGAGTGCTGGCCGCGGCGGCGTACATGGCGAGCGGCTGCGGCGGCGATCTCGAGATCGTGCACGCCGAGACATCGGGCGAGGCGGCGGCGGTCGAGCGACTGAATTCGCTGGCTGCGGGGGCGGGTCTGCCCACCACGCACATCGAGATCGTGCGCGGCGATCCGGAACGGGCGCTGCCCGTGTTCGCGCGCCAACACGAAATCGACGTGCTGGT
The DNA here is from genome assembly GCA_965279665.1 of Steroidobacteraceae bacterium. GTDB lineage: Bacteria > Pseudomonadota > Gammaproteobacteria > Steroidobacterales > Steroidobacteraceae > UBA964. Next base: position 2,999,718 of record OZ257256.1, on the reverse strand, counting down.
GCTGGGTGCGCTGAGCCATCGGCCGAGCGACGGCGCGGGCGTGGTCGGAACGCTGACCGAGAGTCTGATCGAACGACTGGACTGCGACTTCCTGCTGGTGCGACCCGAGCTTGCCGTCAGTGTCGAGGCGGTCGGGGTGGCGGCGCAACTGCAGGCTGCACCGCGTTCGGTGATATCCTGCCGCTGAGCTCGTTGGCCGCGTCACGCCGGACGCGTGCGACCGTCATCCAGAAGAACGCGGCGATCACCGCGACGAGCAGTGTCATCAGCACCGCCAGCCACCAGTGGAAACGGGCAGCCTCCAGAATGCCCCAGCCGACGCCGATCGGCGTAGTCACGAGCAGCATGGGTTTCGCGATGCGCATGCGGGAATCATAGTGGATCTCCCCCGGTTGGCCCTAGACTGCGTCCATGACAGACCTGATTCGACGTGGCTTGCTGCAGGGCGCCGGCGCGCTGGCGCTGGGGGCTGTCATTCCCGCAGCCCGGAGTTCCACGACGCTGCAGATCCGTGCAGTGGACCGACTGACGCTGCACGTGCTCGTCGATGCAGCGACTTTCGGATTCGCCCAGCCGGTTCGTCGCCCTGATCTGATCGTCGAGCGGGTGCCGCCACGCCCGCTCGATGAGTCGCAGCCCCGTTACACGGCCGCCGCGGAGTTCGGTCTGTCACTGCTGGCCGAATCCAGCATCGGAACGGAGACGCGCCGGGTCATGATCGATTTCGGCTATACGCCGGAAGTGCTGCGCAACAATCTGGCGCTGCAGCACGTCCGCCTGTCGAGCATGGATGCGCTGGTTCTGAGCCACGGCCATTTCGACCATTTCGGCGGCATGGGCGCGCTGCTCGACGCGGGCGCCGATCTCAAGCCAGGTTTGCCGCTCTGGGTCGGTGGTGAAGAGATTTTCTGTGCGCGGCAGACGCTGCTGGCAGGTTCTGCGCAATCCTTCGGTCGCGTGCCGCGCGAGCAGCTCGCCGCCGCGGGCATCAGGGTGATGCTTGCGCCGGAGCCGGCGATCGTCGCCGACCATGCGTTCACGACCGGCGAGATCGATCTGCGCAGTTTCGAGCGAACGATCAATCCGACGATCATGCTGCCGGGTGAGGGTTGCCGGCGTGAGCTGCTGTCTGCGGACAAGCGAGCGCTGACCCGAGTCCCGGACGATTTGCGTCATGAGCTGGCCACCTGCTACGTGGTGAAGGATCGTGGGCTCGTGGTGCAATCGTCCTGCAGCCATCGCGGAATCCTCAATGCGGTGCGGCGCGCCCGTGAGGTGTCCGGCGTCGAACGGGTCCATGCCGTCGTCGGAGGCTTTCATCTGGTCTGGCCGCGTACGGACGAGGAAGCCGTACGGACGGTCGACGCGCTGGTGGAGATCAACCCCGACTATGTGATCCCGATGCACTGCAGCGGCGAGGTGTTCATCGCCGAGGCGGTGCGCCGGATGCCGCAGAAGGTCATCCGGCCCTACGTGGGCAGTCGTTTCATTTTCGGACAGGTGAGTTGAGATGCAGATGAATCGCCTCGTGATGACTGCCGTGGCCTGCGGCATGCTGTGGGGACCGCTGGATTGCATGGCCGCGAGTCCGGAAACCCTGACGCCCGTCGCTCAGTCGGGCGCCACGAGATACACCGCGGCCGATGAAGCGGTGTACCTTGCGCGCTTCGAGCAACTGACTGCCGCGTTCAAATCCGGACTCGGCCTCGAGGTGTACGAGCCGCTCGAACCGCTACGTGGCGCGCGGCGCTACCGGCCGCTGCCGATGGCGACGGCGGCGCAGCGACGCATCGATCCCGTCGCGCTGGTGGCTGCACGGGACTACGCATCACGCAATCGATCCAGTGCGCTGCTGGTCTGGCACGATGGGCTGATCGAGGAGGCTGCCTATTTCGGCGACATGCGCGCCGACAAGACTTTCCCGTCGCGCTCGCTCGCGAAGCCGATGACGGCGGTGGCCGTGGGCCGCGCGATCCGTCTCGGCAAGATCCGTTCGCTCGATCAGCCGGTCGCGGACTTCCTGACGGAATGGCGCGGTGATCCGCGGCGCTCCAGGATCCTGGTGCGGCACCTGCTCGACATGCGCTCCGGGTTTCTGCCGCAGGCCGCGGCGACCACGGCGGAAGACATCCTCAACCGCGCCTATCTGCATCCGAAGCACGAGCAGGTGATCCTGTACGACTACCCGGTCGTCGATGAGCCGGGGACGCGCTACGAGTACAACAACGCGACGTCGGAAATCGTCTCGCTGGTGATCGAGCGTGCGACCGGCGTCCGCTACGGCGAGTTCGTCGATCGCGAGGTCCTGCAGCCGCTCGGCGCGGCCGGTGGCGACGTGTGGGTGAATCGTCCGGGCGGCGTCGCGCATGCCGGCTGCTGCATGATGCTGCCGCCCGAAAACTGGCTGCGGCTCGCGATGCTGCTGATGGACGATGGCGTGTGGCGTGGCAAACGCCTGCTGCCGGAAGGCTATGTGAAGGCGATGACCACGGGCACGCCGCAGAATCCCCACTATGGCCTCGGCGTGTACGTGTCCGGTCAGTACATCGAGCGACGCGGATTCGCGAATCCGGAGCGCGATCCGCCGGCACGCCGTGTGTTGCATTCGGAGCCGTATCTTGCACAGGACCTGTTCCTGTTCGACGGCAACGCGAACCAGGTGATCTACATCGTGCCCTCGGCGCGATTGATCGTGCTGCGCGTCGGCGATCCGCCGCCGAAGTCGGCAGGCGGCGAGTGGGACAACACCGTGCTGCCGAACCTGCTGCTGCGGGGTCTCGAGGCCGATCGCCAGCGACGCGGCGTTGCGGCGCCGGTGCCGCAACCGCGCTAGCCGTGCAGGCGGCGCTCGCGCGGTGGCGCGTCGTCAGGCGACGCGCGTTGTCGCGGCATCGCGCCGGGCCGACGCTGCCTCGCTGACCGCTGGCGGCACGTCGGCGTAGAGCGTGGTGCGCTGACGCGGCTCACGGCCTGCGGCGCGGATCAGCGCCTGCATCGCGGCCGCATCCAGTTCCTGGCCATGCGCCGCACCGGCCGCACGCGAGATCGATTCGTTCATCAGCACGCCGCCGAGGTCGTTGACGCCGGCCTGCAGCAGGCGCGCCGCGCCGTCGGGGCCGAGCTTGACCCAGGAGGCCTGCACGCTGGTGATCGGCGGATGCAGCGTCAGGCGCGCGACCGCATGCATCAGCGCGGCTTCGCGGAAGGTGGGGCCCTGACGTGCTCGGCCGCGGCGATACAGCGGCGCTTCCATGTGCACGAACGGCAGTGGCACGAATTCGGTGATCCCGCCCGTGCGCGCCTGCAGATCCCGCAGTGCGAGCAGATGCCGGGCCCAGGAGAGCGGCGTCTCGACGGAGCCGAACATGATCGTCGACGTGGTGCGCAGGCCCACGGTGTGAGCGGCTTCGATGACTTCCAGCCACTCGTTCGTGCGCAGCTTGTCGGGGCAGATCAGGTCGCGGATCGGATCGTCGAGGATTTCCGCGGCCGTGCCCGGCAGGCTGCCGAGTCCGGCGCGCTGCAGCTTCTCGAGAAAGTCATGCAGGCCAAGGCCCAGGGTCTCGGCGCCGTGCGAGACCTCGAGCGGCGAGAATGCATGCACATGCATCTGCGGCACCGCCTCGCGCACGGCGCGGACCAGATCGAGATAGGTCTGGCCGGTGAACTGAGGATGGATGCCGCCCTGCATGCAGACTTCGGTCGCGCCGCGTTCCCAGGCTTCCGCGGCGCGGGCTGCGACTTCGTCGAGATCGAGCACATAGGCTTTGCCGCGCAGCTGTTCGGTGGCCTTGCCCTTCGAGAACGCGCAGAAGCCGCAGCGGTACTGGCAGATGTTGGTGTAGTTGATGTTGCGGTTGACGACGAAGGTCACCGTGTCGCCATGCGTCGCGCGACGCAGTTCGTCTGCCGCGGCGAACAGCTCGGGCAGCTCATCGCCGCGCGCCGCGAACAACCGGACGATGTCCGATTCCGCGAGACGCTCACCGCCTGACGCGCGCCGCAACAGCGTCGCGAATGTCACATCGGGCCGCGCGCTGCGCGCCACGACCCGCTCCGGCGTGGGCAGTGGCTGAGTGGAGCCCGCGTGCCAGCGGTCGTCGCGCGCGAATCCGGTCGCGTCGGACTGATGCAGCACATGTGGACGCATCGAAGGATCGAGCCAGCGTTCGGGCTGCAGCGCGAAGTGCGGGTAGATCGTCAGACGTGGCACCAGCGCACGGCCTGTGCTGCGCGTCGCGGCGTCGAGCGCCGCCACTTCCGGCCAGGGCGCTTCCGGATTGACGTGATCCGGTGTGACCGGCGAGACGCCGCCCCAGTCGTCGAGACCGGTGTCGATCAGTTCGGTCAGCGCGTCCGGATTCAGGTTCGGCGGCACCTGCAGGCTGATGTCGTCGTCGAGGATCAATCGCGCCATCGCGACCGTCCAGCGCAGTTCGTCCAGCGCGGCCGGCGCGGCGGCGCGCATCGGCGTGTCTGCCTTCGGCATGAAGTTCTGCACGATGACTTCCTGCAGATGGCCGTGCTCGCGATGCAGCGCGCGCAGCGCGAACAGGCTCTCCAGGCGTTCGCGCCGCGTCTCGCCGATACCGATCAGGATGCCGCTGGTCATCGGCACGCCGGCACGGCCCGCGGCAGCGATCGATTCGAGGCGCACGGCGGGATGTTTGTCGGGCGAGCCGAAATGCGGGCCGCCGCGTTCGCACAGCCGCTCCGACGAGGATTCGAGCATCAGGCCCATCGACGCCGCGACGGGCCGCAGCCGCCGATACTCCGCTTCGCTGAGTACGCCCGCATTGATGTGCGGCAAGAGGCCGGTCTGATCGCGCACCAGCGCCGCGACATGTTCGAGGTAGGCCACGGTGGAATCGAAGCCATGCTGGTCGAGCCAGCGCGCGGCGGCGGCGTAGCGTGCCTCGGGTCGGTCGCCCAGCGTGAACAGCGCCTCGTGGCAGCCGGCGCTCGCGCCGGCCCGGGCGATGGCGAGAACCTGGTCCGCGTCGAGATAGGCGGCCGGCAGATCGGAAGGCGTGGTCGCGAAGGTGCAGTAATGGCACACGTCACGACACAGTCGCGTCAGCGGGATGAAGACTTTGCGCGAATACGAGATCGCGTTCGGTCGGCAGGCATCGCGGCGCGCCGCGGCTTCGGCGCACAATGCGTCGAGTTCCAGCGTGGCCGCGATGTCCAGCGCCGCCTCGAGATCCCGCAGCGGTTCGCTCATGACCAGCCTCGCAGCGCCACGAGATCCGCTGCCATGTCGATGTCACGCGAGAATGCCGGCAGGTTCACGCGTGTCGCGCGCACTCCCGCACGTCGCGCGCGCGAGAAATGTCGTGCCGCGCTGCCCGGGCCGAATGCAAACGAGATCGCTCGCGGCGTATCGCAGACGAATGCATTGGTGCCGTCATCGCGCGCAGCGGCCGCGACCGTGATGCCACCACGATGCGCGTCGAGAAGCTGCTCGATGTCCGTGTCGTCGAGGTCCGGCAGATCGCTGGCGAGATACAGGACGATGCCGGCGCCACGATCGGCCAGGGCATCGATGGTCCGCGCGATCAGCTGGCTGAAACTCGTGCGCGGCCCGTCAGCGATGGGCGTAGCGCCCTGCTGTGTCGCCCAGGCGGCCGTGCGAGCGTCCGACGCGAGCGCGAACACCGAGTCGATGCAACGCGCCTGAAGCGCCGCGGCGATCACTTCGCTGGCCATGCTGCGTGCCAGCTGCGCGCGCACCGGAGCCGTCAGCGTTCCGGCGAGTCGGGTCTTGGCGCGGGCGAAGGACTTGACCGGGATCATGGCGACAACCCGCGTCATGCCCGCAGATTCGCCGCGAACTGCAGCACCTGGCGGGCCAGCGCGTCGCGTGTCGGGTCATCGTGCATGACGGTCGGCGCGCAGATCGCAGCCGGCGATATCGCTTCGATCGCGGACAGCAGGGTGCGGTCCTGTTCGTCGATCACGAGGCCGTCGATCAGCGTGGCGTAATGCCGCGCCACGCTCAGTGCCGAGACCTCATGTCCGAATTCCTGCAGCATCTTGCCGGCGCATCCCTTCAGGGCCTGTCCGCCCACGATCGGGCTGACGGCCACGATAGGGCAGGAGAGGCCGGACAACCAGTCCCGCCAGGCCGGCATGGCCAGAATCGGGTCGATGCTCAGATAGGGGTTGGATGGGCAGACCACGACGCAGCCGGGGACCCAGCCGCGGGCGATGCGGGCGGCGATGCCGGCCGGCAGGGGCGCGTCGGGGGCGCCGACATAATGCAGCGCGCTGACCCGCGGCGCGGCGCGGCGACGCACGAAATAGTCCTGGAACTCGAGCGTGCCCTGATCCGTCTCCAACAGCGTCCGGACCGGTGCGTCGCTCATCGGCAGGATCCACTGGCTGACGCCGAACTGCCGGCACACGTCGGCGGTCACTTCACTCAGTGCGCGACCCTGCTGCAACTGTTCGGTGCGCCAGACGTGCAGCGCCAGATCGCGATCACCGAGGTTGAACCAGTCCGGCCCGCCGAGGGCCTTGAGGCTCTCCATGAACTGCCAGCTTTCGCCGGCGCGGCCCCAGCCCCGGGCGGCATCGGCCAGGCCCGCGATGCCATAGGTCACCGAATCCAGATCGGGGCAGATCTGCAATCCCAGGTGGCGGAAGTCGTCGCCGCTGTTGCAGATCACGGTCAGCGTGCCGGCCGGCAGCACCCGCGCGAGACCACGCGCCAGCTTCGCGCCGCCGACGCCGCCTGACAGCGCCAGTACGTCGCCGCCGAACGCAGACGCCTGCAACTCCGCCGCGTTCATCTGAACAGGTCTTCGCGCCGGTCGCGCTGCAGGTCCCGGCCGAGTTGTGCTTCGTCGGGTGTCGCCGCGAGACCCCGCACGATCACGACAGGCCGTCGCTCGTTCGCCTGGCCCATCAGCAGCGACGCCGCCGCGGCGATCTCATCGCCGACGCCGATATCGGTGGCGCGCAGCTTGCGGCCGAACAGATCGGCGCGGCCGCGCGCATCGACGACCATCGGTACGCCCGCGGCGCCGAGCGTCTGGCCGACGGTGCCGAGGCGCCAGGCGCGGCCGATGCTGTCGATGATCATCAGGCCGCAGTCGACGCCCGTGGCGGCGCGGAGCGTGTTCCGCAGCTTCGCCGCCGACGCGTCCGCATCGACCGGCAGCAGCAGCGCCGAGCCATTGCCGCCGTCGGCGTTGACGTTCGACTGGTCGATGCCGGCGTTGGCGAGGATGAAGCCCGAGCGGTGCTCGACGATCAGCACTTCCTTGCCGACGCGCAGCACGGTGCGCGATTCGCGCAGGATCAGTTCGATGACTCGCGGGTCCTTGCCGTTGCGCTGCGCCAGGGCCCGCGCGCGGCGCGACGGCGTCACCGTCGAGAGTTCGACCAGGCGACCTTCGGCCTTGGAGATGATCTTCTGCGCCACGACGATGACGTCGCCGGCGACGAGCCTCAGAGATTCGCGCTGCATGGCCGCGAGGATCAATTGCCCGACGTCGTCGCCGGCGCTGACCAGCGGCAGCGTCTGCAGGGCGATCAGCTCGAGGCGTGCGGGCGCCGTCCAGGTCACGGCTGTGGTCCGCTCAGGCTAGCCCGCGTGGCCATCCGTGATGCGAATGCCGGCGCCCTTGAATTTGTAGCGACGATTCATGCCGATCAGGATGGACGTCAGCGCTTCGGCCGCAGCGGAATTCGCGAGCGGACCCGCGTGCCAGGCGCGCAGCCCGCCGCGGGTCAGAAGATCGATGACCAGCTGACGTGCCGGCTCGTCATCACCAGTGACCAGCACATCGCAGTCCGGCGTCACGCCTTCGGCGAGGTAATGCGCAGAGATGTTCTGCAGCGCGGAGACGACCCGGACGCCTTCGCCGAGCCGCTGCTGGGTTTCCACGGCGGCGCTGCCGGCCGCGGGCAACTGCACGCGCATGACCTTGGGCGGACGCAGCGGCACGGTGGTATCGATCAGGATCTTGCCCTGACAGGCGGGCCGCACGGCATCGAGCGTGTCCGCATGGGCCGCATACGGCACAGCCAGCACGACGAGGTCCGCGGCCTGCGCGGCCTCGGCCAGTGCGGCGCCGCTGACTTTCGACTCCGGAATCTCCGCGGCCAGCGCAGCCGCGGCGGTCTGTGCACGCGCGGCATCACGCGAGCCGATGATCACGGTGACGTTCTGGCGAGCGAGGAAGTGCGCGACACCACCGCCGAGATCACCGGTGCCGCCGAGCACGGCCACGGTCTTCGGCAGTGGCAATGGTGGGGCTTTTTCCGCAGCGGGCGCTGCGGCGGGTTTGTCGGACATGGTGTCTCGGTGCGTCAGGATTTCAGCTTGGGGACGACATGTTCACCGATGATGCGCAGGCCGTCCATCGGATCATCATGCAGCCGCAGCGCGACTTCCGTCAGGCCCGCGCGGCCGAACATCCGGAAGCGCTCGATTTCGCGGTCCAGGTCTTCGAGGCCACCCGTCGAGGTGAAGTACTCGCACAGCCGGTTCGGAATCGATTCCGGCATGTTCTTGATGTGGCCCGAGCGGTCGAACCACGCCGCGACGCAGTCGTCGTAGTGATCGCGCACCAGCTGCACTTCCTCGGGATTCAGCACATGGGCCAGCAGCAGGGGGTCGAGCTTGCGCGCACGCCAGGCGAGCTCGCGGCGCGACTCACGGTAGCCTTCCTTGCGATCGCGCTTCAGGTGCCAGGCCCAGAACGTGTTGGTGCGCAGCGGGCCCATCTCCGGCGCGCGCTGCGCCATGCCTTCGCGCACGTGCGTCATCGCTTCGGCCATCACTTCCGGCGGGGTGCAGCCGATGAACACGCCATCGGCGGCGCGGCCGAACATGCGCATCATCTGCTCGCGGTAGGCCGTGCCGTAGACCTGCGGCGGGCGGGATTTCGCCCAGGGGTACGAGCAGGGCAGGTTGATCTGGAAGTCCTCGCCCTTGTAGCCCTTGGCGATGTGGCCGAGCGCGGCGCCGCGCACGATTTCGATCGATTCGCGCACCGCGCGCACGATCTTCGGCGGCTTCGGCAGGTTCATCGCATCGACGTTGCCTTCGCCTGCGCCCACGGCAATCACGGCGCGGCCGCCGCAAATCTCGTTCAGCGACAGCAGCGAGTTCGCGATTTTCAGCGGGTGCATTTCGAACGGGCTGACGGCGAGCGGACCCATCAGCAGGCGCGTGGTCTTTTCAGCCAGCGTCGCGGCCGACAGGAACGCATCCCAGTGGGCGAAGAAGTTGGAGGTCCACAGCGCGCGGATTCCATACTTTTCGGCTTCCACGCCAAGCTCGGCGACCTGACGGGGGGTCAGATCCGGTTCGAGGATGATGTCGACTTCCATTTCGGCGGCCTCAGGTTGAATAAGCCCGGGGATTCTACTGAATCCAGGCAACCGCTCAGCGGGCAAGGCGGCAATCGCGCGGCGTCAGGCGAACAGCGGCAGCCGGGCCTCGGCGAACACCTCGGCGACGCCCGTCGGGTCGATCGCCGCGGCCGCCCGATTGACCTTGGCGCGGTCGAGGTGGGGCGCCAGCATGTGCATGAAGTCGTAGGCGTAGCGGCGCAGGAAGGCGCCACGCCGGAACCCGACCCAGGTCAGGTGCCGCGGGAACAGGTGCTGGGCGTCGATCGAGACGAGATCGGCGTCTTCCTTGGGATCGATCGCCATCGCCGCGACGATACCGACCCCCATGCCAAGCCGGACATAGGTCTTGATGACATCGGCGTCGCGCGCAGTCAGGGCGATGTCCGGCTCGAGGCCCGCGTTCTCGAACGCGTTGCGCAGCGATGACGGGCCGGTGAGGCTGAACACGTAGGTGACGATCGGGTGGGCGGCGAGTTTCTCGATCGTGACGTGGCGCAGGCGCGTCAGCGGATGATCGTGTGGCACGACGAGACGGCGATGCCACTCGTAGCAGGGCAGCAGCACGCAGTGCGAGAAGATTTCCTCGGAGCCGGTTGCCACGGCCAGATCGACGTGCTCCGTATTCATCATCTCGGCGATCTGCTCGGACGTGCCCTGGTGCAGATGCAGGCGCACCTTCGGATACTTGGCGCGGAACTTCGCGATGGCGGGCGGCAGCACGTAGCGCGCCTGGGTGTGCGTCGTCGCGATCGAGAGGGTGCCGCGCTGGTCGTCACGCAGGTCCAGCGACATGCCCTTGATGGCCTGGGCTTCGCGCACGATGCGCTGCGCGCGTTCGACGACGCGTTGGCCCTGTTGCGTCAGGCGCGTCAGCGCGCGCCCCTGGCGGAGGAACAATTCGAAGCCGAGCTCATCTTCGAGCAGCTTGATCTGCCGCGAGACGCCGGGCTGCGAGGTATGCAGCTTCTCGGCGGCCGCCGAAATGTTCAGGCCCGCTTCGACGATGGCCGTCAGATACCGTAGCTGCTGCAGCTTCATGCCGCGGAGTATAGCGGTGGCAACTGCGGACGGTCAGATCCGGCGATCCGCACCAGCTGTTTGCCGATGTTCTGGCCGGCATACAGGCGGATCAGCGCCCGTGGCATCTGTTCGATGCCGTCGAGGATATCCTCCTGGTAAAAGAGCCGGCCCGCCGCGATCCACTCGGCGAGCTGCCGTTCGGCGCGCTCGAAGTCCGCTGCCATCTCGTAGATGAAGAACGCCTCCATCCGCGCCATCTTCTTGAAGATCTGCAGGCCGTTGTACAGCGGGCGCGGATGTTCGACGCCGTCGACGTACTGGGAAATGGCGCCGCACAGCACGATGCGTGCGTGACGCCGCAGATGCAGCAGGGCGGTGTCGAGGATCTCGCCGCCGACATTGTCGAAGACGACGTCGATCCCGTCGGGGCAGCAGTCGCGCAATCGTGCATCGAGCACTTCGCTGCGGTAGTTGATCGCGGCGTCGTAGCCGAGCCGCTCGACCAGCAGACGGCATTTCTCGTCGGTGCCAGCGAGTCCGACGGCGCGGGCACCGAGATTGCGCGCGATCTGCCCGACGTTCGAGCCCACGCCACCGGCCGCGCCCGACACCAGCACCGTGTCGCCGGCGCGCACCCGCCCGATGTCGACCAGTCCGAGATACGACGTGAATCCCGTCAGGCCCAGCACGCCGAGCGCCGTCGAGGGAGGCGCCACGCGCTGGTGGACCTTGTACATCAGGTAATACGGCGAGCCGTCGGCGACGGCGTACTCGCGCCAGCCGAGCTTGCCGTGCACGAGGTCGCCCACGGCATAGTCCGGGTTGCGGGACGCGACGACTTCGCCCACGCCGCGACCATGCATCAGATCGCCGATGGCGAGCGGTCGTTCGACCAGTTCGAAATCCGACTCACGCACGGCGCCTGTCGGACGTGCTGCGAGTAACCACTGGCGATTCCGGATCGTCACGGTCACGATTCTATCCCCTGCATGGAAGGCCTCCTCATGAAGATCGAACGCGGCTACCTGAACGCACCGACCGGACAGATCCACTACCGCAGTCTCGGCCAGGGTCGGCCGCTGCTGCTGCTGCACCAGTCGCCGCTGTCGGGCACGCAGTTCGACGCCGTCATGCCGGCCCTGGCGGACGCGGGCTTCCACGCGCTCGCGCTCGACATGCCGGGTTTTGGCATGTCCGATCCGCCGCCGGAGCAGCCGAGCCTCGAGGACTACATGAGCTGCGTCCCCGCATCGCTCGAGAGGTTCGGCTGGTCGAGCGCGTCGATCGTCGGGCATCACACGGGGGCCGTGATCGGGGCCATGTTCGCGGCGGCACAGCCGTCACGCGTCGCGCGACTGGTACTGAACGGCTTTCCGCTGCTGACGGACGCCGAACGCGCGCACTTCGCGACGTTCTATTTCGGCCCGAAGCAGCCCGAGGTCGACGGCTCGCATCTGTTGCGTGCCTGGGAGAACCGGCTGCGTTCCACGCCCGGCTGGTCGGACCTCGACCTGATGCACCGCTACACCGTCGAGGGTCTCGTCAGCGGCGATACGAACTGGAAGGCCTTTCCGTTGATCATCAACGCGGACCTGTCCGCGCTGCTGCGGTCAGTGCACGTGCCGACGCTGCTGATGACCAACACCGGCGAGGATCTGTTCGAGGCCACGGGCCGCGCGCGCGCGATACGCCCAGACTTCGCCTACGCGGCACTCGACGGTGGCTCACACGACATCATCGACGAGCAACCGCAGAACTGGGCGCGCACCGTGATCGGTTTCCTGGGCGACTGACTTCAGGGTCCGGTCGCACCGACCGGTCGCACGCGCAGATTCGCAGTCACGGTTCCCGCGCGCTCGAACCGCAGCGTCAACGGAATCACCTCGCCGACCTTCAGCGGTTTCACGAGGCCGATCAGCATCAGGTGCATACCACCGGGCGACAGGCTCACGACCACACCGGGTGCGAGGTCGAGTCGCTTGACCTCGCGCATCTGCATGTCGCCATCCGTCATGGTCGTCTCGTGCAGTTCGACGGACTTTGCGGCCGGACTGCTCGCCGAGAGCAGGCGATCCGCCTTCGGCCCGGCATTGCGGATGAGCAGATAGCCGGCCGAGACCGTCGCCCCGGGCGGCATGGCGCGCGTCCAGCCAGCCTCGGTCCGGATCAGGGGTGCGCTCACCTCGGCGGGCGCAGCGCCGGGAAAAAGCAGGGCCAGCACGATGGCCATCCGCAGCGGGTGTTTCATGGGCTCCAGTATACTGGGCCCCGTTTTCCGCTAGGAGTGCGACCGATGGCAATGGACGCCGCAAGGCCGCAGCGGGAGGCCGTGCCGCTCGAGGCTGTGGATTTTGGCGATGCGTTCGTGCGCTCGCTGCCGGCAGATCCTTCGACCGAGAATCGAATCCGGGCCGTGAGCCAGGCGGCGTTTTCGTTCGTGCAGCCCACGCCTGTCGCGGCACCGCGTCTGCTCGCCTGGTCGGATGAACTCGCGACGACGCTCGGTCTGCGCCGGCCCGACGCGCTCGATGACGCGACCGTGCAGATCCTGGCCGGCAACGGTCTCGCGCCGGGCATGCGACCCTATGCGGCGCGCTACGGCGGTCATCAGTTCGGCCATTGGGCAGGTCAGCTCGGTGATGGCCGCGCGATCACGCTCGGCGAGCTGACCGATCCGGCGGGGCGCGCCTGGGAACTGCAGCTCAAAGGTGCGGGCCGCACGCCGTATTCGCGCCATGCGGATGGCCGGGCGGTGCTGCGATCGTCGCTGCGCGAGTTCCTGTGCAGCGAAGCGATGTTCCATCTCGGGGCGCCGACCACGCGCGCGCTGTCGCTGGTGGCGAGCGGCGAGGGCGTCGTGCGCGACATGTTCTACGACGGTCGGCCGCGCACGGAACCGGGCGCGATCGTCTGCAGAGCCTCGCCGTCCTTCCTGCGCTTCGGCAATTTCGAGATCCTGGCGGCGCGCGACGAGCCCGCGCTGCTCGGGCAGCTTGCCGATTTTGCGATCGAGCGGTTCTTTCCGGACATCGCGGCTGCGCATCCCTCGCGCGAGCAGCGGGTGGCGGCGTGGTTTGCCGAGGTGTGTCGGCGCACGGGCGAGATGATCGCGCACTGGATGCGCGTGGGCTTCGTGCATGGCGTGATGAACACGGACAACATGTCGATCCTCGGCCTGACGATCGACTACGGCCCGTATGGCTGGCTCGAACCCTTTGATCCGATGTGGACACCGAACACGACGGATGCCGAGGGCCGCCGCTACTGCTTTGGCGCGCAACCGCAGATCGCGCAGTGGAATCTCGCGCGCTTCGCCGGCGCATTGCTGCCGCTGGTGCCCGGGCAGTCCCCGCTTGAGGCCGGGCTCGAGGAGTACCGCCGCAGTTTCCAGGATCACTACCGGCGCATGTACGCCGACAAGCTCGGCATCCTCGCGCTCGACCGCGATGGCGACGATGCGCTGCTCGGTGATCTGTTCTCGGTGATCGATGCGGCCGAGACGGATATGACGCTGCTGTTTCGCGCGCTGGCCGAGGTGCCGCTGCAGGAGGATGCCGGCGCCGCGGATCTGCTGCGTCCCGTGCTGCCCGCGTTCTACGCAGCGGAGCGGCTCACGGATGCGCAGCGCGCGGACTGGATCTCCTGGTTGCGGCGTTACGCCGCGCGCGTGCGCGCGGATTCACAGCCGGCCGCGCGGCGCGCGTCGGTGATGCGGAGCGCCAACCCGCTCTATGTGCCGCGCAACTGGCTCGCGCAGACGGCGATCGATGCCGCCGAGCAGGGCGATCTCGGCGAACTCGAGGCATTGCTGGCGGTGCTGCGCAGGCCGTACGAATCGCAGCCCGGATGCGAACGGTACGCCGCGCGCCGACCGGAGTGGGCGCGCGACAGACCGGGGTGTTCAGCCCTGTCCTGCAGTTCCTGACGCCATCCGCGTCGCGGCCGATGGCGCGGCCGGAGAGCTGTGTGGCACGCTCCAGCGCTCGAGCGCCGCGACCAGTTCGGTCGGCACGAACGGCTTCGACAGGAAGCCGTCCATGCCCGCGGCGAGACAGCGGTCCCGCTCTTCGTGCATGGCGCCGGCCGTCAACGCGACGATCGGCGTGCGTCGTCCGCGCGATTGTTCGAGCCTGCGGATCGCATCCGTCGCCTCGAATCCGTCCATGTTCGGCATGTGGCAGTCCATCAGGATCAGCGCGTAGGAGCGCCGCTCTACCGCCGCGACCGCCTCGACGCCGTCATGCGCCACCTCGGCATCGTAGCCGAGCTTGCGCAACACCCGAACCGCGAGCATGCGATTGACGCTGTTGTCCTCCACGACCAGCACCGTGGCGTCCGGGTCTCCGTCCGTGTTCGCCGTGACGACGGTCGCGTGCTCGTGGCCGACCGCGACTTCCGGAATCGACGCCGCCGCGCTGGGCGACTCGTGCGCCTGGCTCAGCAACCGGTCAGCGATGCCATTGAGGCGCCGGGCACGACTGTCGGCGATCGCATCGAGCAGACGCGACGCGCGCAGCAGCGGCTTGGTGAGATAGACGTCGAATCCCGCCTGCAGCATGCGCTGCGCCTCGCCGCGCTGGGCGCTCGACGTCAGCATGACGAGCGCGAGATCGCGGAAGCGGGCCTCGCGCCGGATCTGCAGGCACAGTTCTTCGCCGTCCATTTCCGGCATCAGGTAGTCGACCACGGCGACGTCGAACGGCTGGCCGCCATGGTGGGCCGCATCGAGGCGATCGAACGCCTCGCGCCCATCCACGGCGGTCTCGAATGGCATGCCCCAGCGATTCGCATGCGCGGCGATGATGCGACGATTGGGTTCGGTGTCGTCGACGATCAACAGCTTCAGACCACGCAGCTCTGCCAGCTGCGTGATCGCGGTCGGCGTGTCGTTCGCCGGTTCGATGCTGGTCGAGACCGGCAGCGTGAACCAGAACGTCGAGCCGGTGCCGGCAACGCTGCGCACGCCGATCTCGCCGCCCATCATCTCGACCAGCTGACGACAGATCGCAAGGCCCAGCCCGGTGCCACCGAAGCGCCGTGTCGTGGTCGAATCGGCCTGCACGAACTTGCCAAACAGTCGCGACTGGACTTCCTCCGTCATGCCGATGCCGGTGTCGCTGACGCTGACGCGCAGCAGTCCGGCGCCGTCGGCGCCGACTTCCAGCAGGATGTGGCCGCGCTCGGTGAACTTCAGTGAGTTGCCGAGCAGGTTCAACAGCACCTGCCGCGTGCGTGCCGGGTCGCCGCACAGCCGGCGCGGCGCCTCCGCATCGTAGTCCACCAGCAGATCGATGCCTTTGGCGAAGATCTGCGGCCCGAGCAGGCTCGCGACTTCCTCGATGATCGGCTCGAGTTCGAAGTCGAGCGATTCGACGCTGAGTTTGCCGGCTTCGATCTTGCTGTAGTCGAGGATGTCGTTGAGCAGTGCGAGCAGCGCCTGACCGGAGGAGTCGATCGTGCTGACGAATTCGCGTTGCTCCACGTCGAGCGGAGTATCGAGCAGCAGCTGCGTGAATCCGAGGACGCCATTCATCGGCGTGCGGATCTCGTGACTCATCGTCGCGAGGAATTCGCTCTTCGCGCGATTGGCCGATTCAGCGGCATCACGCATCAGTGCAAGTTCTTCCTCGCGCGCATGGTCGGCGGTGATGTCGAGCACGGACAGCATCACGCCCGGCTGGCCGCTGCTGACGTCCTGCCAGGGGCGGGCCTCCCAGCGCAGATGCCGCGGCGCAAGGTCTGCGTGTGGTCGCCAGATCTCATCTTCGACACGCACGACCTCGCCCGCGAGCACCTGCGAGAACGCGGTGCGCCAGCCGCGCGGCGGATTCGACAGCGCTTCGAACAGCGGCAGGCCGGCGACGTCGCCGCGACGACCGAGGAAGTCCTCGCTCCAGCGACGGCTCGCGCAGACGAAGCGCAGCTGCGAATCGAACATCGCGATCGCGGCCGGTGCGTGTTCGACGAAGGCCGCGAGGCGTGCGCGTTCGGCCGAGAGCGTCTCGGCGCTCTGCGCAATGCGCAGTTCGTCGATCTTGCGCGCGGTGATGTCCGTCAGCGAGCCGGACAGCCGCTCCGGCTGGCCCGTCGCGTCCCACGAGGCCTGGCCGCGGAACAGGAACCAGCGGAAGCCGCCGTCGGCGTGGCGCAGCCGATATTCGACGCTCAGTGGGCCTCGGCCGGCCAGGTGATCGTCGAGCACCGCGAGCGCCGCGGGACGGTCATCGTCATGGATCAGCGCGATGAACTGCTCGCGCTCACGCAGCGTTCCAGGCGCGAGGCCCAGCAGTTCGTGCAGCCGATCCGAGAAGTACATCTGCTGGCTCGCGCGGCTCCAGTCCCAGATGCCGTCGTGGGTGCCCCGCGCGGCGAGCTCGAATCGCTCGGCATGCAACCGGCTTTCGTTCGCGATGTGATCGTGGGCGGCGCGCGTGTCGCGCCAGGCCTGTGAAACGCGCCGTCCATACAGCAGCAGCAGCAGCGAGATCAGGGCCGCACAGGCGGCGATCGTGAACATGGCCAGTCGCAGTTGCTGGGCATGCTCGGCCTGGGCGCGGTGCTCGGACGTCTGCATCGTCCGCGCCAGCGATTCCACCCGGGCGATCGCGACGGTCAGCGTCTGCGCCTGTCGCGTCAGCGCGGCCATCTGCGACATCGCATTGTCCTGCTGGCCGGTGCGCACATAGGAGAGCATCTGGCGCGCATCGGCATACATGCGGCGGAACGCGCTCTCCGCCGTGACCAGCGCGGGCTCGATGCGAGTGAGGTCTTGCGCTGCCAGCAGCTGCGGTGCGTCGTCGCGAATGCCCTGCAGCGCGCGGCGCCAGCTTTCGGCGGCGGCATCGAGCTGCGGGGCGGCGCGCGTCGCGTCGCCGGACTCGAGCGCATCGTTGCAGGGCGCTGCGACGTCACCGACCAGCGCGAGCAGATCCGAGAGACGCGCCTGCAGTTCCCCCGAGCGCGTATTGGCTGCGCTCGCACGCTCGTACAGCGTCGCGAAGTAATAGTTGATCGCGAGGCTGGACAGCAGCGTTGCGCTGCCCAGCAGGATCAGCAGTAGCGCGCTGCGGCGCCACAGACCCAGGGGTTGTGCGGTCACCTGGGTTGAAGCCCGGTCAGGAAAGTTCGACATATTTCGGCGTTGCTCAGGGAAACTCTGACTGGACAAGGTTGTTATCGACCCTGGGCACGTTTGCTTGAGGCGCACGTGAATCGGGCAGCAGCGGGCCTAAACGTGGCCGCGTCCGCGCCGTTACAGAGGGGCAGCGGCACGTGCCGCCCCACCTGCCGGAGCTTGCCCCGCCCATGCACCCCCCGCTTCCTGTCAGCCGTCCGGCCGACGTCCTGGTCGTGGAGGACAACCGCGTGAATCAGCAGGTCGCCGTCGGTTTGCTGACGCGCCTCGGCTATCGCGCCGTCGTGGTCGGCGACGGGCTCGAGGCGGTGCAGTTGCTGGCACGTCAGCGTTTCGATCTCGTCCTGATGGATATCCAGATGCCGGTGATGGATGGCCTCGAAGCAACGCGCTGCATCCGCTCTGCCGAATCCGCCGTGCTCGATCACGACGTCCCGGTCGTCGCGCTGACGGCGAATGCGTTTGCGGAAGTGCGCGAGAGCTGCCTCGCCGCCGGGTTTACGGATTTTCTGACGAAGCCGGTCGATGGCCGACAGCTGGCCTTCACGCTGCAGAAGTGGATCGGCGCTCGCCCCGCGAGCGCCGGCACGCTGACCGCGAGCGTGATGCAGATTGCGGCATCCAGTACGGAGCCCGTGATCGATCGTGCTGGACTGCTGGAGCGTTCGCTCGACGATCCGGAACTCGCGGTCGAGGTGCTGAATGCATTCATCAGTGAATGTCCGCCGATGACGGCGACACTCGAGCTGGCGATCCATCAGCAGCACGCCGCGGCGGCGGCGACCGCCGCCCACGCGCTGAAGGGCGCAGCCGCCAACGCCGGTGCCGCGCAGCTGCGCGTGACGGCGGCGCAGATCGAACGTCTCGCGGCCGCGGGCCGACTCGAGGATGCGGCGGCGATGCTGGGCCTGATGGCCGCGCAGATCGAGGAACTGATGCGTGTCGGGCCGACCGTGTTCGAACGCGATCCGATCCAGGCCGGAGCCCGCGCATGACGACGCCGCACGACGTGTTCGACGACCTGCGCAAGAGCGGCAAGCTGCCGTCGCCGGGTGGCGTGGCGATGCGACTGATCGATCTCGCCAGTCGTGACGATGTCACGGCGGGCGAACTGTCACGCGCTCTGCAGGGCGATCCGTCGCTGGCCGGACGCGTGCTGAAGGTCGCCAACTCCGCGGCTTCCGGCTCGCGTTCCGTCGTGTCGATCGCCGATGCCGTCGTGCGCATCGGCTTTCGCAGCGTGCGTCAGCTCGCGATGGGCTTCTCGCTGATCGACCGCTGTGGCACCGGGGTCTGCGAAAACTTCGACTACGAACGCTTCTGGTCCCGCTCGCTCGCCACCGCCGTCGCTGCGGAACGTCTCGGACGCGAGGTGCGCACGATCCCGGCCGATGAATGCTTCACGCTGGGGTTGATGCACGACGTCGGCGCGCTGGCGCTCGCGACGGCGTATCCGCTCGAGTATTCGGCACTGCTGGTGGATGCGAGCATCCGCACGCCGGCCGATCGCGCGGCGCGCGAACGCGAAGCCTTCGGTCTCGCCAATCGCGAGATCACGGCACTGCTGCTCGCGGACTGGCATCTGCCGAAGCCGCTGATCGATGCGGTCGTCGAACGCGGCACGACGTCCGAGGCCCGCCCGGAACGCGCGCAGCGCCTGGCTGATCTGTTGCAGCTGTCGTCGATCATGGGCGAGGCCTGCGTGGATACGGCCGCGGCCGGTCCATCACCGGCGGAGACCTTCGCAGCGGGATTCGAGGGCCTGGGCCTCGCGCGGGATCAGGTCGAACCACTGCTCGCCGACATCCTGGCCGCCTGGCGCGAGTGGGGTGCGGACCTGAACGTCGAGACGCGCGACATTGCCGTCGCCGATCTGCTTGTGTTGCAGGCGGCGCCGACGACGGTCGAGGTCGAGGCGGCGCAGGCGGCGCAGGTTGCGCAGGCCGTCGACGATGCTGCAGTCGTCGCGAATACGCGCTTGCGGGTGCTGATCGCGGAGGACGTGGATTCGCAGCGGCTGACCCTGACGCGGCTGCTGCTCGGCATGGGCTTCGAAGTCGAAGCCGCCGTCGATGGGGTCGAGGCGCTCGCGATGCTCGGCGCGCGTCGCGCCGACATCCTGGTGACGGATCTGCTGATGCCGGGACTGGACGGCATCGGCCTGTGTCGCGCAGTGCGCAGCACGCCGGCCGGCGCGATGACCTACATCATCGTGCTGACCGCCAGCGATGACCAGGGGAAGCTGGTCGAGGCGTTCGATGCGGGTGCGGACGACTACATCACCAAGCCGATCGTGCGCCGCGAGTTCGAGGCGCGGCTGCGCGGGGCGCGTCGCATCGTCGCGCTGCAGCACCAGCTCGAGCGTGAAGCGGAGCGGCTGCGCGAAGCCAACACACGGCTCGAGGCCGTGAACCGGCAGATCGCTTCCGTGGCGCTCACGGATTCGCTGACGAGACTGCCGAACCGTCGCCATCTGCTCGAACGCTTCAAGCAGGACTGGGCCGCTGCCGCGCGCCAGCGCCGCGATTTTTCGGTGATCTTCGTCGACATCGATCACTTCAAGAAGGTCAATGACGTGCGCGGTCATGATGCCGGCGACATCGTGCTCGAACGCATGGCGCGCGTGCTGCGACGTGCGGTCCGCATCGAGGACACGGTCGGCCGTTTCGGCGGCGAGGAGTTCGTCGTGCTGTGTCCGGGCTGCGCGCTGGCCGACGCGAAGCGGATCGCGGATCGCATCCGCGGCAACATCGAGGCTGAAGAATTCTCGATCGGCGGCGACCGCTGGAACGTCACGGCGAGTTTCGGTGTGGCCGCCACCCAGGCCGATGCACCGACCGGCTGGGAAAACCTGCTTCGCAGCGCCGATCTCGCGCTGTACAAGGCCAAGCATCAGGGTCGCAACCGCGTCGTCGCGGAGCAGTCCAGCGCGCGTCAGTAGCGCGCGAATCATCCGCCGCGTTTCAGTAGTGCGGCGGTCGCTCGATGCGCGTGGCCGCATCGCTGTCCGGCGCGCCGCTCGAGTCCAGTTCGGCGAGCAGCTGCCGGTTGCGTTCGATGACCCGTTCGAGTTCCCGCTGCTGCAGGTACATCGCATCGCTGAGCTGCTGCAGGCTGCGCTCCAGATGCGCGATGCGGATTTCCAGTGATTCGAAGCGGGAATCGTCAGTCATTCAAGGCTCCTGATCCAGATCCGAGTATGCACTGCGGCTGACGCATAATGGCGCCCAACAATCGCCTTATTGGGTGCCCCATGAGTTACGACAGCTACCACAAGCGCCGCATCGGCCAGCGCACGCTCTCGCCCGAGACGCAGATGATGGGCTATGGCTTCGATCCGGCCTTGTCGGAAGGATCGCTGAAGCCGCCGATCTTCCTCACGTCCACGTTCGTGTTCAAGAGCGCGCAGGATGGCAAGGACTTTTTCGACTACACGTCGGGGCGACGCGAGCCGCCGCCGGGCAAGGCCACGGGTCTCGTCTATTCCCGCTTCAACAATCCGAACCTCGAAGTGCTGGAGGACCGGCTTGCATTGTGGGAAGGCGCGGAAACCGCCTGCGTGTTCTCGAGTGGCATGGCGGCAATCTCGACGACACTGTGGGCCACGCTGCGTCCCGGCGACGTGGTGCTGACGAGTCAGCCGCTGTACGGCGGCACCGAGACGCTGATCGATCGTACGATGCCGCAATACGGCATCCGCTCGGTCGGTGTCAGCGAGGCCTGTGATCGCGCGGCGACCATGGCGGGCGCGAAGGCGGCGCTCGAGCTGGCCCGCAGTCACGGTGGGCGAGTCGGATTGCTGCTGACGGAGACGCCCGCGAATCCGACCAACGGCCTCGTGGACCTGGCGCTGTGGCGCGAGGCGTCGGAGTGGCTGGGTCGGGAGCAGGGTGGCGCACGACCCCCGTTGGCCGTCGACAACACCTTCCTCGGGCCCGTGTTCCAGCGGCCGCTGGAACATGGTGCGGATTTGTCGCTCTATTCGCTGACGAAGTATGTCGGCGGGCATTCCGATCTCGTCGCGGGCGGCGTGGCCGGCAGCGCGGCAGCGCTGAAGCCGATCCGGCAGCTGCGCAGTGCGCTCGGCACGCAGCTCGATCCGCACTCGGCCTGGATGCTGATGCGCTCGATGGAGACGATGGCGCTGCGCATGCGTGCCTCGGCGGACAACGCCGCGCGCGTGGCGGCGTTCCTCGCCAGTCATCCGAAGATCGCACGCGTCAACTATCTCGGTGCTCTCGGGCCCGATCATCCCGGGCACGCGGCCTTCAAGCGCCAGTGCAGCAGCGCCGGCTCGACGTTCGCATTCTCGGTGCGTGGCGGCGAGGCCGAGGCATTCCGTCTGCTCGACGCCCTGCAGGTCATGAAGCTCGCCGTCAGTCTGGGCGGCACGGAGACGCTGATCTCGCATCCGGCGTCGACGACGCATTCGGGCGTGCCGAAGGCGACGCGCGACCGGCTGGGTGTCGATGACGCGATGATCCGCATTTCGGTGGGCATCGAAAACGCGGACGATCTGATCGCCGACCTCGAGCAGGCACTCGCCGCCGTCTAGGGTCAGAACGCCTCCGGTGGCCAGACCCGACACCCGACCCCGGTCCGTGGCTTTCCGGCCACGGACCGGGCATCCGGTCGGGGGCGGGTGAACTTTGCTATCCTTCGCGGCACTAACAACGGGTTGACCGCCAAGGTTGGCGGTACGCCGGACAAACCCCGCCGCGACCCTGCGCCCACATTGCGCAATCGGGTCCGACGGCACAATTGATCGCGAGAGGAATTCCCGATGAGCACGATGGGCGCGGCCATGTCTGGCCTTCGACGGTTTGCTGGATCTGTCACGGCGCCGGTGCGCCTCCGCGCCGTCGGCCGGCTGTCGGTGCTCGGCCTGTGCAGCGTGCTGCTGTCGAGCTGCCTGGGCGGCGGGGGCGACATCGCGCCGAAGATCTTCCAGCAACCGCGCGATCGCTCGAGCTTCCTGACGCAGACCGCGCTGTTCGACGTCGGCGTCGAGGGTACGACGCCGCTGAGCTATCAGTGGCGCCGCAACGGCGTGAACATTGCCGGCGCGACGGGGCCCAGCTATACGACACCCGCGCTGACCGCGGCCGACAACGGCGCGCGCTTCTCGATCGTGATCACCAGTCCGGTCGGCTCCACGACGAGCAGCGAGGCGGTGTTGACGGTGCTGCCGGCGCCGACGATCACGACCTCGCCGACCAGTCAGACCGTGGCGGTCGGCGCGACGGCGACGTTCACGGTGACGGCGACGGGCGAGTCCCTGGCCTACCAGTGGCGCAAGGACGATATCGCGGTCTCCGGTGCGACCGGCGCTTCCTACACGACGCCGGCCACGGTGGCGGGCGACGATGGTGCCGTCTACACCGTCGATGTCGGCAACGGCGCGGGCTTCGTCACCAGTGCTCCTGCAACATTGTCAGTCACGTCCGTCGCGGCGGTGGTCACGTCACCTGTCAGCCAGACGGTCGCCGTCGGCGATCCCGCCACGTTCGGCGTCAGCGCGACGGGCAGTGGCCTCACGTACCAGTGGCGTCGCGGCGGCGTGGACATTGCTGGCGCCACCTCGGCGCTGTACACCCTCCCGTCGGCCTCGCTCGCCGATACCGGCGCGACCTTCAACGTCGTCGTCACCAATCCGCGCGGCACGGCCACGAGTGGCACCGCGACGCTGACCGTCGTCGCGGCCGCGCTGACGCCGCCGCCCGCATTGCCGGCCGAGGTCGCCGCCGCGAAGACCATCACGAGCGCGGAGAGCTTCGCGCTGGTGCGTCGTTCCACGGGCGCGATCACCTCCTGGGGTTACAACGGCGAAGGCCAGCGCGGCGATGGCACGACGGCGGCTGCGAGCGACACACCGGGCACGGTGACGCTGCCGGCGGGCCTGACGGCAACGGCGATCGCGGCTGGCGGCAATCATGCGCTCGCACTGCTGTCGAACGGCGCCGTCTACGCCTGGGGCCGCAACGGCAGCGGTCAGCTCGGCGTCGGCGATCAGACGCTGCGCGCACTGCCGACGCTGGTGACGCTGCCGCGTCCTGCGGTCGCGATTGCCGCGGGCCGCGACTTCTCGCTGGCCGTGCTCGATGACGGCACGATCTGCGCCTGGGGCCTGAACGCGTCGGGCCAGCTCGGCAACGGCGTGCGCACGACCAGCCTGTCGCTGCTGCCCGTTCAGGTCGCCGGCGTCACGACCGCGCGCGCGGTCGCGGCCGGCAACGAACACGCGCTGGCGCTGCTCGCCAACGGCACCGTGCTCGCCTGGGGCGCGAATGCGGCCGGCCAGCTCGGCCTTGGCGATTTCAAGCTGCGCCGCACGCCCGTGGCGACGCCACTGCGCAATGTCGCCGTGATCCGTGCCGGTGGCGACCTGTCCGTCGCCATCACGAATGCGCGCACGGCGATCGCCTGGGGCGAGAACAGCGACGCCCAGCTCGGCACCGCCGGCGCATTGACGACCGACCTGTCGGTTCCGCTCGGCGTGCTCGCGGGCGTCGTCGATGCCGCGCCGGTCGACCGCATGCTGTTGCTCGTCGGTAGCGACGGGGCGATCCGCGGTTCGGGCGCCAACGATGCCGGCTCGCTCGGCGATGCCACCACGACCGCGCGCACGTCGTTCACCGCGGCCACGGGTCTCACCGGCATGATCGGTGCGAGCAGCGGCGGCCGCACGTTCGCGCTCGGCCTGCGCAGTGACGGCAGCATCTTCTCGTGGGGCG
Organism: Steroidobacteraceae bacterium; assembly: GCA_965279665.1. GTDB lineage: Bacteria > Pseudomonadota > Gammaproteobacteria > Steroidobacterales > Steroidobacteraceae > UBA964. Next base: position 2,975,460 of record OZ257256.1, on the reverse strand, counting down.
ACAACAGCGGCGAGCAGCTCGGCAACTCGACGCTGGCCACCACTGGAACCTCCACGCCGACGCTGGTACCGAACGTCGACGCGATTCCCTGATCGCCGGCTGACATTCCTCGGGCCATGGGCGGCAACCTGTATCGGCGCATCGATGCCATCGTGCGCGCGGGTGCAGATCGCTGCGCCTGGTCCATCCCCGGCGGTCGCGACTGGCTCTGGCGCGAGATCGGCGTCGCGACGAGCGCACAAGCTGCGGCGCTGCGCGCGCTCGGCGTCACGCGTGGCGATCGGGTGCTGCTGCAGGTCGAGAAATCGGCCGAGGCGCTGCTGCTATACCTTGGCTGCCTGCGCATCGGCGCGGTGTTCATCCCGCTGAACACGGCGTACACGGCCGCCGAACTCGAACACTTCCTTCGCGATGCCGAGCCGCGACTGCTGGTCTGCGATCCTGCGCAGCGTTCAACCCTCGCGCCTCTCGCCGCGCGCTGTGGCGTCGCGAGCCTCGAGACGCTGGCGGCTGACGGCGGCGGCAGCTGGATGCAGCGGCTGGCCGCGCTGGCCACCGGCGGGGACGACGAGCCCATCGAATCCTGTCGGCCCGACGATCTCGCCTCGATCATCTACACCTCGGGCACGACGGGGCGTTCCAAGGGCGCCATGCTGTCGCACGGCAATCTCGAATCGAATGCCGATGCGCTGATCGAGTGCTGGCGCTTCGAGTCCGATGACGTGCTGCTGCACGCGCTGCCCGTGTATCACGTGCACGGCATCTTCGTCGCGATGCACTGTGCGCTGCTGACCGGCGCCCGCACCATCCTGCTGCCGAAGTTCGACGCCGGCGCCGTGCTGGCGCAGCTGCCGGGTGCAACCGTTTTCATGGGCGTGCCGACGTTCTATACCCGGTTGCTGGCGGATCGACGTTTCACGCGCGAGCACGCGCAGCGCGTGCGCCTGTTCATCAGCGGCTCCGCGCCGCTGCTGCCGGCCACGTTCACGGAGTTCGAACAGCGCACGGGGCAGCGCATCCTCGAGCGCTACGGCATGAGTGAGGCCGGCATCATCGCGTCGAACCCGCTGCAGGGTGAGCGGCAGGCGGGCACGGTCGGCTTTCTGTTGCCTGGCGTGGAGGCGCGCGTGGCCGACGAGGCGGGCGCCGAACTGCCGCGAGGCGAGCCTGGCGTGCTCGAGATCCGTGGCCCCGGCGTGATCCGGGGTTACTGGCGACTGCCGGACCGCACGACGACGGACTTCCGCGCGGACGGCTACTTCATCACCGGGGATCTGGCGACGATGGATGCCGAGGGACGCGTGGCGATCGTCGGGCGCGCACGCGACCTGATCATCAGCGGCGGGTTCAATGTCTATCCGCGCGAAATCGAACTGGTTATCGACGCGTTGCCAGGCGTCGACGAGTCCGCCGTGATCGGCGTGCCGCATCCGGATTTCGGTGAGAGTGTCGTGGCCGTCGTCGTGCCCATGGCGGGCGCGACGCTCGACGAGCAGGCGTTGATCGACGCGCTGCGAGGCCAGCTCGCGCGGTTCAAGCAGCCGAAGCGCGTGTTCGTCGTGACCTCGCTGCCGCGCAATGCGATGGCGAAGGTGCAGAAGGCCACGCTGCGCGAGACCTATCGCGCGGTGTTCACCGAATCCGCGACCTGACGCCGGAACGCGCGGTCAACTCGCCGGCGCGCTGCGGTCGACGATGCGACGGGGCGGACTGACGATCGCCAGCACGATAACGACGATCAGTGCAGCCGTGGCGATGCCGATCTGCAGCGCATATTTCTGCGGCTGGACCCAGATCTCTTCGATGTGGCCCCACTTCTCGAGGATCTCGACGACGTTCCAGCCGATGATGGCCGTCGGGATGCCGTAGCGCAGCGCCGGGGCCATGCGCTGGAACCACCAGAGCCGCTGCACGAGATAAGCCGCCCAGATCGCGAAGAACCCGCAGGACGCGAACGTGACCCAGTGGTCCGTACCGAACAGCTCCGGGTTGTAGACGATCAGTAGCCAGATGTAGCAGAACCAGGTGACGTAGATCGTCTCCATCGCCACGATGCTGGAGACGTTGCGCGAAGCCGCCGGATTCTTCTCGCCGACGTTCATGCGGAACGCGCGGTGCAGCCACATGAAGGCGTTGCAGCGCGTTTCCTTGTTGAAGAAGAAAAACAGCAATGACGCCATCAGCACGCCGGTGGACGACAGCATGACCCGGTACTCGGACTTCGTCGGCTTCGCGCCCCAGTCCGCATCCTGCACGCCGAGTGCGTCGGCGACCCACACGAAGCTGAATTCGATCCATGACAGCCAGACAAGACTGCCGCCGGCGAACCCGAGCAGAGTGGCCTTGTTCTCGGACTTGTCGCGGCCGTAATAGATCATCCACGCGCCGACAAAGCCGAGCAGCGAGGCGACCAGCAGCACGCGGTCCGGGAACCAGCGATGTTCCATCAGGTACATCACGGTGTGGCCGAGGCCCTGCCAGCCGAACACGATCAGTACCGCGATGATGGCGGGCAGGGGTGCCTGGTAATACTTCTTGAAGCCGCTGGTCTGGCTGGCCATGGTTGGGTTCCGCTGCGAATCTGTCTGCCCAATGTAGGCGCGCCCGGTGCCCTCGGGAACTTGGCGTCGAAGTCGGCCCAACCTGTGGTCAGGCGGTCCTCAGGCCTCGAGGAGGGGGATTTCCCTTACACGCCGGCCGGTGAGATCGGACACGGCATTGGCCACGCTCGGCATGACGGCCGAGGTGGCGCATTCTCCGATGCCGCCGATCAGCTCACGCCCGGTGTTCATCAGTTCGACGTGCAGTGCCGGCGCTTCGTTCTGGCGAAGCAGCCGGTAGTCATGGAAGTTCGACTGTTCGCCGCCCGCGCTGCCGGCGGTGACGCGTTCGAACAGGGCCGCGGACAGACCGAAGTTCAGGCCCCCCTCGATCTGTTTGGTGACGCCGAGCGGATTGATCGCGACGCCGCAGTCCACGGCGGCCCAGATGTCGGTGACCGTGATCCCGCCGTCTCGTCGCTGCACGCGGGTGATCACGGCGATCCAGGTGTTCCAGCCGAACTGCAGCGAGATGCCCCAGCCGACCTGGCGCTCGCGGCCGCGCCGTGACCAGCCGGCGCTGCGTCGCACGGCCTCCAGCACCGAATGGCCTGCAGAGCCCGCCGGCAGCAGGCCACTGCGGTAGTCGAGTGGATCGCGCGCGGCGGCGACGGCGAGTTCATCGATGAAGGTCTCGAGGAAGAACACGCTGAAGCCGTGGCCGATCGAGCGCCAGGGGCCGATCGGCAGCGGGCTGCGGGCCTCGACGAAACGCACGTCGAGCTGCGGGATCTCGTAGGACAGATCGCTGAGGCCCTGTGTGTTGGTCAGCGCCTGGATGCGCGGTCGCGAGTTGCCCGTCTCGGCGAGCCAGTCGGCACCGCAGACCTTTGCGCGCAACGACACCGGCCGTCCGCGCCCGTCCACCTGCGCCGTCAGCGATGCCACGAACGCCGGGCGGAAGCGGTCATGGTGGAGATCCTGCTCGCGGCTCCAGATCAGCTTGACCGGCCGCGCTGCGTGGCGCGCGAGCAGCGCGGCCTGTACCGCAACCTCGTTGCCGATGACGCGACGACCGAAGCTGCCCCCAAGCGGCAGGTTGTGCACTTCGATGTCGTTCGGCTGGACGCCCGTGCCGGCCGCGATGTCGCGCGCGATGAAGTCCGGCGATTGCGTGCCGAGCCAGACGTGGCAGCGCCCGGCCTGCCAGTCCGCGGTGCAGGCCAGCGGTTCGAGCGCGGCGTGGGCGAGATAGGGGACTGCATAGCGCGCGGACAACGTACGCAGAGGTGTCGATTCACTTCGCGTCGATGCGGTCGGCGTCGCGGCCGCATTCGTCGCAACGGGGCGCTCGACGGCGACGAAGCCAGCCTCCTGCTCGAGCCGTTCGAACAGCGCGGCATGAACGTCCCGTGGCGTCGGCAGCGGATCCCACTCGGCCTGAAGCGCTGCAGCACCACGCTGCGCGGTCCAGTGACTGTCGGCCAGGACCGCGAGCCCTCCGGGGATCGGCACGATGTCGACGACGCCGCGGATCGCGCGCGCCGCGTCGACCTTCGCGGACCGCGGTGCGCGGACACCGCGCGGATCGAGCGTCACCGCAGCATGCAGCATGCCCTCGCGGATGACGTCGATGCCGTAACCGTGAGTGCCCGACACGATTTCGGCAGAATGACGGTTGAAAGTCGGGCCGATCGAAGCGAGCCGCAACGCTGAATCCGGCGGAGCTGCACGGCCGAGCGACTCGCGCAAGGCGCGAGCAGCACTGCGCAGCGGCGCGTACCAGTGGTACATCGAGGAGCTGGCCGCCGTCGTCTGTGCGCCGGCGCCCTTGGTGCGGTACTCGGGCGCGCGCGGCGCGGCGATGACGATCAGCTCTTGCGGATCTGCGAGACCGAGTTCCCGCGCGACGACGGCGCCGAGCACCGTCGCGACACCCTGGCCCATTTCGACGGTGGGCAGGATCAGCCGGAATGTCCCATCCGCGCCGCGCGTGACGAAGGCGGAAGGGGGTGGTGCCGCGTCTGTCGTGGGTGCTCGTGATTGCGCTTGCGCGACGGGCGCGGCGACGCGATATCCGACCACGGCGAGGGCGGAGCCGAGTTGCAGCAGTTCACGGCGACTGAGCCGGTGCGGGGCGGTGGGCAAGAGCGTCGCGATTCCGTGTCAGGCCTGCAGTACTTCGAGCGCAGCACGCTCGGCCGATTCCATCGCGCCTTCCATGCCGCGATTCGCCTGCGCCGTGTGTTCGCCGCAGAAATGAATGCGGCCATGTGGGGTTGCCATCTCCCGCGCGAAACGGTGTACCTGGCCCGGGCCAAACACCGCCCAGTCGCCGCCGGCATGCGGGTCGCGCGCCCAGGAGTGGATGAATCCGTCTGCCAGCGCGCCTTTCGCCGCGGGCCGTAGCCGTTCGATCTCCGCCCGGACGAGCTGGATCGCTTCGGCCGGCGGCAGGCGATCGAGCCAGGTCGCAGCGATGCCGCGTGGATTGGCGACGATGGCGGTGATTTCGTCCGGATCCTTGCCGAAGCGTTGACCCATCACCGAACCTGCGAGGCCATCGGTCCACATCGTCGGGCTCAGGCCATCGGCTTCCCAGTACTTCTTGCGGGGCACGAAGAATACGAGCGTGTTGACCATGTAGCCGAGTGTGCTGACGGCCTCGACCTGCCTGCCCGTGAAGCCCGGGTTCACATGGATGTGGCGCAGCACGGAGAACGGCACGGAGCAGACCACGCGACCTGCGCGATACCGAGTGCCATCGGCGCAGGTGACGGTGACGCCGCGGCCGTCATCTTCGATCTGTCGCACTTCGCGGCCGAGATGCACTTCGCGTTTCAGTGACTTCGCCATGCCTTGCGGCAACTGCTGGTTGCCGCCCTGCACCGACAGCATGGCCTGCGAGCCGAGCGAGATCGTCTTGATCCACGCGTCGTTGAACAGGCATTGCAGCGCCGAGACGTCGTGCGCGGAGGAACCGAAATACGGGTTGGTGGACCAGCACAGTTCGATGCTGCGATCGTCGACGCCACGGCTCGACAGCCAGTCGCGCATCGAGACATCGAGCGGTGCGCTCGAGTCCGCGATCCAGTCCTGCGCCGCCTTCAGCGGGTTGTTGAACGCGACGAATCCGCCCCCGAACTCCCACGGCATGCGCGAGCGCGCGGCTTCAGGCAGCGGATTCAGCGGGGACTTCGTCCATTGCTCGCGCGTCAGCGCCTGGCCGCCGAGGAACAGTTCGAGTTGCGGATGCTTGGCCCGCCGCGGTGCGTAGTCGAACAGCGGCAGGTTCAGCGAACGGACCCGATCGAGCACGCGTCCGTAGCCGGACGCGAACCCGTTGCCGCCCACCTCCGGGAAGCCTGGTCGGTCGAACAGGGTGTAGACGCGCCCGCCGATGCGGCGCTGCGCTTCGATGACCTGCACCGTCGCACCCTGGTCCTCAAGCAGCAGCGCGGACTGCAGGCCGGAAAGGCCCGCGCCGATGACCAGCACGTCGACCTCGGCCTGGGACCCTGCACGCGGCGCAGCACGTGCCGCGAGCGGCAAGGCCGCCGCTGCGACGACGCCCGCCGAAAAATGCCGACGTGAGATTCGTACGGGTCGGCTCATACGCCGAGTGCCGCTTTCGGATCGCGCAGGATGTCCGGGTGCCGCGCGGCCATCAGCTTCTGCCAGTCCTGCGGCATCTCGGCGGCACTGAACACTTTGCGTCCGAAGCAGCGGCTGAAGTAGTGGCCATTGCGATCGGCCATCTCGAGCCAGCCCGGAAAATTCAGCAGGTCCGAGAACACCTGGCCGGTCGGAATCGCCTTTTTCTTCGGATCCGCGACATCGCGCAGGCTGCCGAAGTACGTGGACAGATCCTCGACCTGGAAGGCCTTGCGCGTCAGGTCGGTCGGCACCGCGCGGAACGACATGTCCGAGCGTACCCAGACGTCGTCGCCCTCGATCCAGGCCGGGCCGGGGGCGGAACTGCTGGTCGTGGTCATGCCCGGCATGGAGGTGCGCTCGACTTCACCACTGCGGTTGAAGTGACGCGTGTTCGCCTTCGTCGGTGCGTAATTGACCTTCACCTGCTTGCCGGTAATCGGATTCTTGAAGGTCTCGAGCAGTTCGCCGGTGGCGAGGTCGGTGTAGAACGTGGTCGTGACCGTTGTGACCGCATAGGTCTCGGCATCGACATCGCGCACGGTGAAGATCGTGCCGATCAGCATGTTCCAGAACGGCGTGTAGGTGGGCGGCAGCGCCGCATAGCGAATACCCTTGAGCCACCAGAAGCCGACGGACTCGTCCAGTGACCAGGCGAGCTTGCGATGGATCATCGCGAGATCGGCCGGATCCGCGGGATTGAGGTTGAGCTGCGGGGTCGCCTTGCGCGCCTCGGTGTCGCTGGGTGCGATGGCTGCGCCAGCAACCAGTGCGCTGCCGAGGATTCCGAGGCTGTCTCTGCGATTCATGGCGTTCTCCGTGCGTCGGGCATGACACAGCGGAGCTTATCGCGGATTCCCGCAAAACGGGGTTGCGACTTCAGCGTCGGAGCTGGCGCTCCAGCGCGCCGCGAATCCGGGTGATCTGTTCCTCTTCGCTGCCGTCGGCGCGGATCAGCGGCGGCTGCCCCTTGGCGAGTTCGCCACGGACACGCTCGCCGAGCGTCGGGAGTTGCGCCACGAGATCTTCGATCGGCTGCGGCCGCGCGATCAGATAGCCCTGCACGTCCACGCCGCCAAATCCGGCGAGCATCGCGAGCTGCGCCGGCCGCTCGACGCCTTCGGCCGTGACGGCGAGGCCGAGGTCATGGCACAGCCGGACCATGCTGGTGACGATGGCGGCCGAGCGTTCGTTCTCGTCGACGGCCGCGATCAGGCTGCGATCGAACTTCACCCGACTCAACGGCAGTCGTTCGATCGAGGCCAGTGAAGAGAAGCCGGCACCGAAGTCGTCCAGCGCGATCGTGATGCCCATCGAGCGCAGCGTCTGCAATGCGTCGATCGTGCCGCGCCCGGTCTGCAGTACGTCTTCCGTGAGCTCGAGTTCGAGACAGTCCGGGGTCAGATCATGGCGCCGCAACGCCGATTCGACCCGCCCGATGAAGTCCGCGAGCATGAACTGGCGTGACGACACGTTCACCGCCACCCGCATGTCCGGCCAGCGGGCGTCGCGCTGCTTCGCGAGCGTCGCGAGTGCGGCGTCCAGGGCCCAGATGTTCAGCTCCGTCAGCAGGTCCATCTCGGCCGCGAAGCCGATGAACTCACCGGCCGTGGCGATGGTGCCGTCGGGGCGGCGCCAGCGCATCAGTGCTTCGGCCACGGTCACGCGGCCGCGCGACAGCGACACCTCCGGCTGGAAATGCAGCAGCAGCGAATCGTCGGCGACGGCACGGCGCAGTGCCTGTTCGGTGCGGAACTTGCGATCGCTCGCGGCCAGCAGGCTCGGACTGTAGGCGTGGTGGCGGTTGCGGCCCAGCGCCTTGGCGCGGAACAGCGCGGCGTCGGCCGACTGCAGCAGGGCCTCCGTGTCAGCGCCGTGTTCGGGAGCGAGCGCCGAGCCGACGCTGGCGCTGATCAGCAGTTCCCGATCGCCGACCTGGATCGGTTGCTGGAACTTCGCGACGACGCGCGCCGCCATCGCATCGACTTCCGCGGCGGACTGCACGTGCGCCTTGGAGATCGTGAATTCATCGCCACCGAGCCGGGCGATCAGCGCCTCGTCGCCGAATTCCTCGCGCAGATGTGCCGCGACGGCTTTCAGCACGCGATCGCCGAAGGCGTGGCCGAGGCTGTCGTTGCTGGTCTTGAAGTCGTCGAGATCGATCACGAGCAGCGCGACGAGCGTATCCGTACCGTTCGCGACATCGATCGCTGCGTTCAGCTCCTCGAACAGCTGACGGCGATTCGGCAGTCCCGTCAGCGGGTCGTGCATCGCCAGATGGCGCATCTGCGCGGTCCGCTCGACCACGCGCTCCTCGAGTTTCGAATGCTCGGCGCGCAGCTGTGCCTCGGCCTTGCCGAGTGCGTCCGCCATGGCATTGAAAGACTGCGCCAGTTCGTCGAGTTCGCCGGGGCCACCGCGTGCGACGCGCGTGGCGAGACCGCCTTCGGCGAGCCGCCGCGTGCCTTCGCGCAGGCGACGGATCGGCGTCACCACGCCATAGCCCGTGATCGCAAACACGAGCAGCACGACCGACAGCACGCCGATGCTGACCTTGGCGACGGCCTCGTTCGCATCGCGTGCGATTTCCTGAGCTCGCGTTGCACCCGCGGCGATCTGACGGCGCGCGGGTTCGGCGAGTTCGGAGCGGACGCGCGTCGCGGCTTCCGAGATACGACTGAGGAACGCGCCGGTGGCGTCCTGCACTTCCGCCCGTCGCTGCTGCGCGGACTTGCGGGCGCGCTCGGCGCGCGCGAGGTCGTCCCGCATCAGTTCCATCCACGCGGCGCCGGGTGAGCGCAGCAGTTCTGCCGAATGCGTGCGCAGCGCGGCGCGCAGTTGCTGTTCGGCACGCGGCAGTGCGCTCGCTGGCAGATCGATGGCTGCCGAGCCGCCCGCCATCGCCGCCGACTGCAGATCGTTGACGGCCGCGGCCAGTTCCATCAGCGAGCGGCGCGCGACATTCTGGTCACCGACCCAGATGCCGTCGCCACCGGCACTGCTGACGCGTTCGCGGAGTCGTGACACCGCGCGGGAATAGGCGGTCACGGCTGCACGGCGTTCGAAGTCCTCGCGCAGCAGCGCCGCGCCCTCGGCCGGCAGCGCATCGAGCAGCGCGGCGAGCGGCGCGGAGACCTGCACTTTCGTCAGTGCGGCGCGTGCGGCGATCAGGTTCTGTTCCGCTGCACCGAGGTCGGCGAGAACACGAGCGGGCGCGACATTCTCGGCGGCCGCCGTCGCCTGCAGTGCACTGGTCACGACATTGGCGATGTCCTGGACCGCGGCGCCGAGATCCGCGCTGCCGCGCACGATCGGATCCGCCTCGGCGTGGATCTGGACGATTTTGGCGGCCGATTCTTCGGCGCGCTGCTGGATCATGCGATTGCCGCCGAGCAGCACGATCACGACGGCCAGCGCGCCGCCGGCCAGCCAGGCGGCGAGACTCGATCGGCGTGCGTTGTCCGTGTCGGTCGACATGAGTAAGGAGCCATCATGTCGGCATCGCATCGCCGCGGCTCGGGCCGGAGTCGCAACCCCGAAACCGGAAGCGCTGAATATGTTGAAGCGCGTCACGGTTCTGCGCTCCGGAGGCCAGCCGGGCCCCCGCCTGGGCGGGTTCCGGGCTCGCTCAGCGGCGGCGATTGATGCCGAGCAGGCCGTCGCCGTGGCGACGAACGACGAAGCCGGATCGCGTCAGTCGTGCGGCCACTTCGCCTGGCAGATCCCGTCCGCGACTCTGGCTGTTGGGCGCGCCGGTGTAGTGAAACAGCGGCGCACCGCGCCGCAGGACACGCGCGAGCGAGTCGTAGAAGCGCTGTGAATACAACTCGCCGGCGATGCCGAAGCGGGGTGGATCGTGCAGCGCGGCGTCGAAGTGATCCGCAGGCAGCGAATCGATCTGGGCCGCGATGTCAGCGTGGACCAGTGTCAGTGGCGGGGCCGCGGGCGGTGACCAGGGGTTCAGCGTCCGCAGCCAGATCACGTCGGCATTCTTTTCGAACGACTGGACTTCCGTGGCGCCGCCCTCGATCGCGCAGGCCGCGAAGTAGCCGAGGCCCCCGCAGGTGTCGAGGATGCGTTTGCCGCGCGGCTCGACCAGCGCCACCTTGTTGCGCGCGTCTTCCCAGGGCGACAGCTTCGACGTCGGCAGCATCTTGATGCCATCGATTTCAAACGTCGGGGGCCCCCATTCCGTGGGCACGAGCTTGATCAACGAGGACGTGAAGCGCGCCACCGGTTCGAACGCGCTGCCGGTCCAGTGGTACACCGTGCGATCCCGGCAGGCTTCGGGAACGGGGAATACCTGGTCACGCCAGCGCCAGGTGTGGCCCTGCAGCGTCACCGCGACCGTCGATCGCCCGAGATCGAGCGAAAGCTCGACGCTCGCTGCGCCGGCGGCGATGCCGCCGGTCAGCGTTCTGTGTTCGGCAAGCGTCAGCAGTGGCCCGGATACCATCTTTCCAGTGTACCGCCTGCTCGGTGTCGGCCCGCTCGACGGGCTGCATTGTTCGGGCAGCGGAGGGCCGTGCTCGGTATCATTGGAGGCGAGCCGAGAGATCCACGGAGTGAGTGCATGAGCATGTCTTTGCGCGACCAGTTGCTGGCCGCGGGCTTCGCCAGCAAGCAGCAGGCCAAGCAGGCCCGCGAGCAGGAGCATGCCCAGAAGCATCAGCAGCGGCACCAGCAGTCACGCCACAAGCCGGCGGCGCCGTCGCTGGACGCGGCCTACGCGCAGCGCGCGCAGCTGGAAAAGGCGGAGCGCGACCGTGAACTGAACCGCAAGCGGCAAGCCAAGGCCGAGGCGAAGGCGCTGCGGGTGCAGATCCGCCAGTGGGCCACGGCGGACATGCTGCCGCGCATCGACAGCGAGCAGACGTTCAATTTCATCGATGGTGGCAAGATCCGTCGCGTTGCCGTCGACGCGGATCGCCGCACGCAGATCCTCAGCGGCGCGGTCGTCATCGTGCGCGTCGATGGCAACTATCTGCAGCTACCCGCCGCGGCGGCTGCACGGATCGCGGAGCGCGATCCGGCCGCGCTGATCCCGCTCGAGGCGGGCACGAACGAATCGCCGCCCGCGGCGCCGGATGATCCCTACAAGGACTTCGTCGTTCCAGACGATCTGGTCTGGTAGCGTGACGTCCGGGGCGGACATACGTCCCTCTGCATTCGAGCAGTGGCGCAGCGCGACGCTCGCGCCGTTCTCGCACCGCGCGTTCGCCTCGTTCTGGTGGGCCTCGCTCGTCTCGTCGCTCGGCAGCCTGATCCAGACGGTCGGCGCGTCCTGGCTGATGGCCACGATCTCGCCGGCAGCGAATCAGGTGGCGCTGGTGCAGGCGGCCGGTGCCTTGCCGTTCTTCTGCTTCTCGCTCGTCGCCGGTGCGTTTGCGGATACACACGACCGGCGCAGCATCATGATCGCGGCGCAGCTGCTGATGTTCACGGCGTCCGCGACGCTGGCGACCATTGTTTTTCTCGGCGAAATCTCGCCGCTGCTGCTGCTGGCGCTGACCTTCCTGATCGGCTGCGGCTCGGCGGCGTTCGCGCCGGCCTGGCAGGCGTCGATCGGTGAGCAGGTGCCGCGCGCGCTGATTCCGTCGGCCGTGATGGCCAATGCCGTCGGCTTCAATCTCGCGCGCAGCGTCGGCCCCGCGATCGGCGGCGTGCTGGTCGCGGCCGTCGGTGCGGCCGCGGCATTCCTCGTCAACGCGCTCTCGTACGTCGGCATGTTGATCTCGCTGCTGCGCTGGCGTCCCGTCACGGCGCGCAATCCGCTGCCGCCGGAACCGCTCGTCTCCGCGATCACGGCCGGTCTGCGTTACGTCGTGCTGTCGCCGCATCTGCTCTCGACGCTCGCGCGCTGCCTGCTGTACACGACGCCGCTCGCGGTGGTGCCAGCGCTGATGCCGATCGTGGCGCGCGATCTGCTCGGCGGCGGGGCGCGAACCTATGGCCTGCTGCTGGCGGGTTTTGGTATCGGCGCCATGTGTGCGGCGCTGTCGAGCGCGACCCTGCGCACGCGCTTCTCGACCGATCGTCTGTTCCGGATCCTGACCGTGCTGGCGTTCATTGCGCTGATCACGATCGCGCAGAGCCGCTGGCTGCCGCTCACGCTGCTCGCGCATGTGCTCGCAGGCTCCGTGTGGACCATGGGTCTTGCGACCTTCAACATCTCGATCCAGCTGTCGTCGCCACGCTGGGTCACGGGCCGCACACTCGCGATCTACCAGACGATTGCCTTCGGCGGCATGGCGCTCGGCAGCTGGTGCTGGGGCGAGTTCGCGAGTCTGCTCGGCGTGCGCGAGTCCGTCAGCATCGCGGCGGCCACGGTGCTGATCACGCTGATCGTCGCGCGCTGGATTCCCGTCAGCATCAAGCACGTCGGCTCACTCGACCCGCAGGCCACTGCCGCCGTGCGCCCGCCGCAGATGGAGATCGATCCGTCGTCGGGCCCGATCGTGGTCACGATCGAATATCACGTGCCGCACGAGAATGCCGCGGCCTTCGTCGAAGTGGTCAACGAACTCGGCCGCATCCGGCGCCGCGACGGCGCGCGCCGCTGGTCTGTCTGTCAGGACATCGATGAGCCGCATCACTGGGTGGAGCGCTTCGAGAGCCCGACCTGGATGGATTACCTGCGCCGCCAGACGCGGCCGACGCAGGCCGATCAGGCCGTGCGGCAGCAGATCGCGGAACTGATCCTCGGCGAGCATGGCACCGTGCGACGCCTGATCGAGCGGCCTACCGGATCCGATCCGCTCGGCACCGATCGCGTTCGCACCGAACCGCTGGACGACACCTCCAGCCACGGCTGAGCGCGTCCTGCGGCGAGCGCGCCGCCAGCACCTCGCCTGCGATCAGGCGGGCGTGATGGGCAGTTCGCGGATTCGCTTGCCCGACGCAGCGTGGATCGCATTGACCAGCGCCGCGGCAATGGCCGCGGTCCCCGGCTCGCCGAGGCCGCCCGGCGGTTCGGTCGAGGCGATGAACTCCACCTCGACTCGCGGCGCATCCGGCAGGCGCAGCAACGGATAGTCGTGGAAATTGCTCTGCGCCACCCGACCTTGATCGATCGTGATGCGTTCACCCAGTGCGGCGGAGAGTCCGAACAGCACGCCGCCCTCGATCTGCGCGCGTGCATTGTCGGGATTCACGACGATGCCGCAGTCGACGACCGCGAACACGCGCTCGACATGGATGGCGCCGCTCGCTTCGACGGCCACCTCGCAGACTTCCGCCACGATCGTGCCGAAGCACTCCTGCAGCGAGACGCCCCGGCCGCGGCGCAGGCCGGCAGCGGCTTCCGCCGCGGAGACGGTCAAGGGCGTCGTCCAGTTCGAGAACTGTCCCGCACGTTCGAGCACGGCGTAGTGCCGTGGCTTCGCCGCGAGACTCTCGAGCCGGAAGCGCAGCGGATCGCGCTTCGCAGCATTCGCGAGTTCATCGACGAATGACTCGACGAAGAACCCCTGCTGCGAGAACGTGACCGAGCGCCAGGGTCCTTCATGCACGTGGCTCTGCATCGGGACATGGCGGATGTCGACGTTCGGGATCGAGTACAGCGGATGGGCCGCACGACCTTCTTTCATGCCGGTGTAGACATTTCGCCAGGCGAAGGCGCGTCCCTTTGAATCGACGCCGCCCTCGAAGTTCGAGCTGGCGGCTGGGCGGTAGTAGCCGTGGCGCGTGTCTTCTTCACGGCTCCAGATCAGTTTGACGGGTGCGGGGGCCGCGGCCATGGCGATGCGCGCGGCCTGTTCGACGTAGTCCGCATCGTGCGGGAGCCTGCGGCCGAAGCCGCCGCCGATCGGCTGGTTGTGCACCGTGACCTTTTCATCCGCAAGGCCCGTGAGCTTCGCGACGACACTGCGCGTATGCAGTGGATCCTGTACGCCCGTCCACACGTCACAGCGGCCTTCCGCGACGCGAACGGTCGCACTCATCGGCTCCATCGTCGCGTGATGCAGATAGGGCAGGCGGTAGTTCGCGGTGATCCGCGTGCGCGCGCCCGCCAGTGCCTTGCCGGCATCGCCGAGATCGAGATCATCCTCGCCCTGCAGCGTCTCGAGCGAGCGCGCCTGATTCGCAAACCATGTATCGCTGCTGACGTCGCCCTGGCCAGCATCCGTGAACTTCGGTGTCAGTGCATGCACGGCATTGCGCGCCTGCCACCAGCTGTCCGCGACCACGGCCACGGCATCCTCGAGCTGCACGACCTGCCGCACGCCCGGCATCGCACGGGCGGTCTCGGCGTCCACGGATTCGAGCTTGCCGCCGAAGACCGGTGCGGCGATCGCAGCCGCGTACAGCATGCCGGGCACGCGCACGTCGACCGCGTAGGTCGCACTGCCATCGACCTTGGCCGGCATGTCCAGGCGCTGGCGCGACGTGCCGATGATCGTGAAATCCGCGGGATTCTTCAGCGGCGGATTCGAGGGCAGATCCAGCAGCGCTGCGTCAGCGGCGAGCTCGCCGAAAGTCGCCGAACGACCGCTCGCCGCATGTGTCACGCGCGAGAGCTTCGCGATGCAGTCGCTCAGCGGCACGTTCCAGCGACTCGCCGCGGCCTGGCGCAGCATCGCCTGCGCGGAAGCGCCGGCCACGCGCATGCCGTACTGGCCCGTACTGCGCACGCTGAGGCTGCCGCCCGTGATCTGGAAACTCATCCGCTTCGTCATGCGATAGGCGGCGTATTCGACGCCGCGCACGAGCGGCTGCGGCACGGTGAGCATGCCCGAGAGGAAGCCGCGCAGCATGTGACCGTTTGCGTAGTCGCTCGTGGCCGGTGCCTGTTCGACGCGCACGCGGCTCCAGTCCGCTTCGAGTTCCTCGGCCAGCATCATGGCGAGTGCGGTCTGCGATCCCTGGCCGAGATCCGCATGCGGCACGAGCACGATGATGTCGTTGGCCGGGGTGATCTTCAGCCACACCGCGAGCTGGGGCAGGCCGTCGGGCAGCGTCGGTCGCCGGCCGAGGCGGTTCGGGGCCAGCGCGAAAAATCCTGCGCCCAGCAGCATGCCGCCGCCGACGACGGTGCCGGTGGTCAGCACTGCACGACGAGTCCATTTGCCCATCAGAACCGTATCCCTGGTGTGCGCCCCGGGACTCGGGGCCGCTGAAGGATGCAGTGTACCCTGCAGACGTCGAAACCACGGGATTCCAATAATGGAATAATTCTTCGCATCCCATGTCGATTGCGCTGGCCCCCGAGCGCCGGGTAATGGAAAGTCGTCAGGTATCCGATCCACCCGACTTCAACCCCAACGAAGAGAACTCGCCATGGCTCGAGGACCCGGTGTCCAGTCGCTCGTACGCGGTCTTCGCGTACTCGAGGTGATCAACGAACGTCCCGGGCTCTGTGTCTCGGAAATCGCCGCACGCTGTCGGCTGCCGCGCACGAGCACGCACCGCTTCCTGCAGACGCTGACGCTGAACGGGTTCGCGCGGCGTGATGAGCGCACGCAACAGTATTTCCCGACACATCGCGTCACGAATCTCGCCGCCGGGTTCGATCGCACGGCGCATCTGACCGAGCAGGCCCGCCAGCTGCTCGAGCAACTCGCCGAGTCGATCACCTGGCCCATGCATTTTTCCACGCAGAACGACATGCGGATGGAAATTCGCGCCTCGACCGATCACGTCAGCCCACTCGCAGTCGAGAAGCTGCTGCCGGGTCAGCGCATTCCTCTGCTGCAATGTGCCGCCGGCATCGCCTGGCTCGGCTCACAGCCGCGCGGCGAGCAGGTGAAGCTCGTCGACGCTGCCTTGCAGGAGAAGGGCGACGTGGTGTGGAGCCGCCTTCAGGTCGAGGGCGCGTTGATCGATGTGCAGAAACGTGGCTTCGCGATCTTCCGACGGCCGCAGCGCCGCACCGTGATGGTCGGGCTTTCGGTGCCGGTGCGCGTCGATGGCGAAGTGCAGGGCGCGATTTCGATCCGCTTCGCCGAGAGCGCGGTGTCCGTGGATGCGGGCCGCGACAAGTTCCTGCCACGGCTTACGGCTGCCGCCACCTTGCTCGGCGACGCCGCGCACTGAGCAGCACACTCGCCACGGTCCGTCAGTCGTCGTCGACGATCACGACCGTCACACGATCCGATTGCATCGTTGCGGTGCCGCTGGCGGTGGCTTCCAGCTGGACCGTGAATGATTCCGTGGCTTCCCGATCTGAATCATCGACGATCGGAATGTAGAGCGTGCGGCGCGACTGGTCTCTGGCCAACGTCGCGAGTCCCGTGCGGGGAAAGTCGAAATCGCGACCCTGGCTCGCGGCGCCGGGCCGGATCTTCCAGGTGATGTCGACGCGCCGTCGGCTGCTATCCAGGCGTCGCAGTGTCAGCGCGGCCATGTGCGTGCGTTCGCTGATACGCAGGGTACGGTCGTCGAATCCCACGGCAGCCCTGGCTGTCCGAGAATCTGCTTCGCTCGCCCTGCGGGTGACTTCGCCAGCATCGACGGTGGTCGGACTTGCTTTCGCACGGTCCGAGTCCGGCACGGCTGTGGCAGCGACCGGCGCCGCGACCAGCGGCGTCGCGAACGGCGACCGGCGTTCCAGTGAGTCCGGCTGATTCAGCGAGACCCAGGCCGCTGCGGCGGTGGCAGATGCCAGGCCGAGCAGCCAGAGTGCCGGGGCGCGTGACCGGCGCGCAGGAACGGGCGGCACGAAGGCCGGCGCTGCGATTGACGCACGCGACGGCGCCGTGCCTGGCAATCGACGGATGTCCGGTGGGCGCGCAGCGCTCTCCCACGCGAGCGCGCGCCGCAGCGTCTGCCAGTTCGGCTCGCTCATGCCGGCGGGCATCGACGCGTGCAGCCCCGCGTTGCGCGCAGCGGTCGACGCGCAGCGCGCGAAGGGATGCCGGCCCGTCGTCATTTCGTAGATCACGCAGGCGAGACTGAAGATGTCGTCGGCTGCGACGGCAGGCAGTCCGGCCAGGACCTGCGGACTGGCGTAGGCCCGGGTCGCTATCGGGCGCAGCAGGCCAGACTCTGTTGCGATCTGCGCGGAGAAATCCAGCACGCGTACCGTGCCGTCGCTGCACAGGAAGATGTTGGCCGGCTTCACGTCGCCGTGGACGATTCCGCGTCCATGCGCGTGGGCGAGCGCCGCGATGCAGGCATCGGCGATGGCGGGTGCTCGTTCGATGCCGGTGGCGCGATGCCGCTTCAGCGTCTGCTGCAGCGATTCACCCTGCAGCCGCTCCATCACGATGAACCAGTGCTCCCCATCGCAATCGATGTCCAGCGCCCGCACGATGCCGGGATGGACGAGCGACGCCAATCGACGGAACTCCAGTTTGAGCCGGACCGTTGCGGCGGCGTGGTCTCTCGATCGAGGATGGATCAGCTTGATCGCGACGGGCATGCCGGGGTCGATTGCGGGCGTCGTGCCGTGGTCCAGCGCGCCATACACGATGCCCGTTCCGCCAGAACCGATCACCTCGAGCAATTCATAGCGATCCCGCAGGCGAGTGCCCGTCGGCCACGGCTCACCCGCGTCTCCGGAGAATCGATCGCCCAGCAATTCGTCAGTTGGATCGTCAGCCTCGAACGGCTCCAATGAACTGCATGCATCACCGGCTGCGTCGGGGTCCATGCATGTCACTCCGTCTGTGGGTGCAGGCTACGCCAGATGACGCTGCGCCGATGTACGCTGCCGAACACAACGGAGCGTATGATCGTTCGACACTTTGGGCTCGCGCACAGGGAGCGGTCACGTGGCACGAACAAGGCGGATTCTCGGCTGCTTCGCGGTCGTTCTCGTCGTGGCGCCGCTCGCAGTGGCTGAGGACGGCGTGACCCTGTCCGGCGTGAGGGGCGTGCGAATGCTCGATGCCGGCAGTTTCGTCGTCTCGGGTGGTGCGTCGACCGCGCGCGAAGAAACCTTCGAATTCCTGCAGCGCGCCGATGGCGGCGTGACCTTGCTGTCGGCCACCACGATGGGCGATGGCTCCGTCCGCGTGCAGGCGCGCTATGACTACGACGCGAAGTGGGCTGCCATCGCAGCATCCGGGCAGGGCATCTACGGCGACGAGCCGGTGCAGGTGCAGATGCGGACGGTGGCCGGCGGCGTCGAGATTCGCGTGCGCGGCAGCAGGACGACGATCGACAAGACCGTGCCGTGTCCGCAGGGATGCTTCATGGACATGGCGCCCAGCGGCAGTCCGATGTTCGTGATGACACGGCACTACGACCACGCCAAGGGCGGCGCGCAATCGTTCCAGTGGGCCGCGCAGGATCTGCCGCGTCCGTTCACGAGTCCCGACAATCAGCGGGCTGCCTTGAACCTGCGCCGAGAGTTCCCCGTGACACGCCTCGATGGTTCACGGGTGACGCTGCGCGACTACGAAATGATCGAGCGGATCCCGACGCCGGGCGGTGGCGTGTTCGTGATGGAATTTGACCTGTGGACCGATGATGCGGACCGACCGATGGGTTATCGGATCAATTCCATCGGCGGCAAGCCGCCGGCGTCGCCGATCATTGGATTCCGGCGAGGGTACGAAGACGTGCGCACGCAGGCGATCGCGCCGGCCAAGTAGCCCGAATCGAATCACACATGCCGCAGCGTGCAAAGGTCGCATGAACGGACGACTCGAAGACAAAGTGGCCATCATCACCGGCGCGGGCTCGGGACTCGGGCGCGCCAGTGCGCTGCGGTTCGCGCGGGAGGGCGCGGCGGTCATCTGCGCAGACATCGATGGCGATGGCGCGAATCGCATCGCCGGCGAGATCATCGCGGCGGGCGGTCGCGCGACGGCGATCGCGATGGACGTCACGCAGGAGTCTGACTGCCAGCGCATGGCGGCGCTCGCCGTCAGCGAGCATGGCCGCATCGACATCCTGTTTGCGAATGCCGGCATCGCGGGCGTCGGCTCCATCACCTCCACGAAACGCGAGACCTGGGATCGCGTGCTCGGCGTCAACCTCACCGGCGTGTGGCTCAGCAACAAGGCCGTACTGCCGCAGATGGAAGCGCAGGGCGGTGGTGCCGTCATCAACCAGGCGTCGATCGGTGGGCTCGTCGGCTTCAGCGGCATCATGCCGTACGCCGCGGCCAAGGCCGGCGTCATCGGTCTCACGCGCCAGGCCGCCGTCGAGTACGCCGCGAAGAACATCCGCTTCAACGCCATCTGCCCGGGCACCGTCGTGACGCCGCTCGTCACGCGCACCTACCTCGAGCGCGGCGGCGTTGCGCTCGGCGCCGGACAGTCGCTCGAGCAGGCGCTGCAGGCCAATGCCGCGCGTTATCCGCTCGGGCGGCTCGGGACAGAAGACGACGTTGCCGGCATGGCCGTGTATCTCGCATCGGATGAGGCGAAGTGGGTCACGGGTGCGGTTTTCCCTATCGATGGCGGGTATACGGCAGCGTGAGGTGCGCTTGCTGTCATCCTTGAATGACTGGCTACCGTGTCGGTGAATTCCTTGTAGGTCGCCGCTCGATGGTCAGATCGCCATCGTGCGTTTCAGCGACCACGTCGTTGAGGTCGTGGCACTCAGCCGGTCCACAGCTCGTCGAGGTAGGGGAAACTCCATTTTTCCCGGGGTTCACGCGACGTGATCCGGTCGCGTGACTGTCGGTCCGCGAGATCCACGAGCACCGGCGCAAACGGCAGGTTCGTCTTCGTCGAAAAGAACAGCTTGACCTTGGGCGAGGTGAGCTTGTGCCGGTTCTGTTCGACGACCACACCGAGCTTGCCGGACTCCATGCGTACCAGCGAACCGACCGGATAGATGCCGAGCGTCTTGATGAACGTCTGCAGCACGATCGTGTCGAAATGCCCCTCCCACGCCACCATGCGCGCCACCGATTCGGCCGGATCCCAGCCGGCCTTGTAGGGGCGATTGGACGTGATGGCATCGTAGACATCGCACACGGCGCCCATGCGCGCGACCAGCGAGATCTGATCGCCCGACAATCCATCGGGATAGCCCTTGCCGTCGATGCGCTCGTGATGGTGGCGACAGACGTCGAGGGTATCGGCGCTGTCGATGCCACCCGCTATCAGAATTTCATGTCCGCGGGCCGCGTGCGACTTCATGATGGCGAACTCGGCGTCCGTGAGTTTGCCGGGCTTGTTCAGCACTTCCTGTGGCATCACCGACTTGCCGATGTCGTGCAGCAGGCCCGCCATGCCCGCGCTGTGGCAGGCGGCCTCATCGAGCCCGAGTTGCCGCCCCACCGATACCATCAATGCACAGACCGCCACCGAGTGCATGTACGTGTACTCATCGGCGGTCTTCAGACGGCACAGGCTGACCAGTGCGTCGGAGTGCCGCCCCACGGATGCCACGACCTGATCGACGAGCGCGCTGCACTCGCGCGTATCCACCGCGTTCCCCATGCGCGCTGAAGAGAACAGCGAGGTCACCGTCTCTTTCGATCGCTTCAGGATGCTGGCGGCCGCCTGCAGTTCGTCGGTGACCGACGTCGGGGGTTTGGCCGCGGGAGCAGGCGCCGCCGCAGTCGCGGAGGAGTTCGATGCGGCCGCCTGGGGAGCCGCGTCGATATCCACGCCCTGTTCGACGTCGATCAATAAATGCGCGGCGCCGCAGTCACGCACGCGCTGCAACGCCTCTTCGTCGTTGATGACGAAGCGCGTTTTCCATAACGAATGGCCGAGCCATGATCCATCCACCGAATGGATGTACATCCCGATCCGGACCTCTGACGTGGCGACTTTTTTCAACATCTTGCTGGCTGTCTACGCGGCGTTCCCGGACCTGCCCGCCGTACGCCGATGGGGCACCGGAGAACTGGCGTCGCTCCGATTCGAGTAGATCGGCCGAGGGCGGCGAAAATTGAGCGTCGGCACACCGTTCTGCGACGGCCTGCACCCGTTCCCGGGGCGAGCGATGCCAATAGACCATGGATCTCGTTGAGCAGTAAGTCGCAGTGGCGACTGCTGCGGATCAGGTACTTGGCGCGGGCTGTGTGCCACCCCTTACCCGGCAATCGTGCATCCGTTCGTCATCGAACGGAGAAAGTTGTCGATGACGCGCATTGTGCGTCCCGTGATCGCGGAGTCGACGACCTGGACGTCCGCTCACCATCGTGCCGGGCATGACGCCATGTCAGCGGTGTTTCACCAATCCACACAGGGAATTGCCATGGACGTCATCGATCCTGCTCTCTACGTATTCACCACTCGCTCGGAAGCTGACACTGCCGTTCGCACACTCGGCAAGGCCGGATTCGACCTGAAGAAGTTGTCGCTGATCGGCAAGGGCTACCACAGCGACGAACATCCGATCGGTTTCTACACCGTGGGTGATCGGGTCAAAGCCTGGGGGGCATCGGGCGCATTCTGGGGTGGCATCTGGGGTCTGCTGTTCGCGCCCGCCGTGTTCTTTCTGCCGGGCTTTGGCGTGATCGCGATGGCGGGGCCGGTGGTCGCGGCGTTCGTGGCAGCGATGGAGGGCGCCATCGTGGTGGGTGGCGCATCCGCGCTCGGTGCGGCGTTGACGTCCGTCGGCGCGTCCAGCACGACGGTCATGAGGTACGAGACCGCGATCAAGGCCGACAAGTACGTTCTGATAGTGCATGGAGCCGCCGAGGACGCCGCGAGAGCGCGATCCATTCTGGGAACGGCTCCCGATCTGGCCGCTGCGTGACACTGCGCGTTCACTGCATGACGCATGGGTCCGGCGAGCCGCTGCTGTTGCTGCATGGCCTCGGGTCGAGCGGCGCGGACTGGGGATTTCAGACGGCCGTACTCGAGTCGAGATTTCGCCTGATCGTGCCGGACCTGCCCGGCTGCGGGCTCAGCGCTCCGCTTCCCCGTGGCTATGGCATCGAAGATCTTGCCCACTCCATGTGGTCGCTGCTGGATGGTCTCGGGGTGCCCAGAAGCAGCATCGTCGGATTCTCTCTCGGCGGCGCCGTGGGTCTCGAGATGGCGCTGCAGCGTCCGGCAGCGGTGCCGCGGCTCGCCTTGATCAACAGTCTCGCCACCTATCGCATCGACGATTGGCGGAAGTGGTGCGAGGCGCGCATTCCGATCGCATTGGCGCGCGTGCTGGGCATGAAGCGCATGGCCCGGATCGTCGCCGGGCGATCCTTTCCAGAACACTGGCAGAGAGCCATGCGCGAACGCGCCATCGCGGTCGTGGGCGCCGTTCCGGCTGCGACGTATCTCGGTCTCGCGTCTGCGCTCGAACGCTGGGATGCGACCGACAGACTGGGATCGCTTCAGAGTCGAACGATCCTGGTGGCCGGGGAACATGATTTCACGCCCTTGGCCGAGCAGCGCGCGCTGGCTGAGGCGCTGAACGCGGAGCTCGTGCTGGTTCGTGGTTCGCGGCATTGCACGCCGTTCGACGCGATCCAACTGACCAACGCGGCGTTGATCGCGCTGCTCACCGATCAACCGATGCCGCCCGACGAACGTCGCATCTGCGACGACGGATACGACGCGACTGCGTGGCCGACCGCTCTCGGCATCGCCGAACGGCACGCCGTCGGTCGCCCCATCGATGCGCGCGGGTGGACACCGACGGAAGCCCACGCCATCTGAGCGATCACCCGGTGCTGAATGAATCGACACGCTGCAGGTTGCCGCTCCGTGTCGCAATGCAGGCGAGCATGTCGTGCCAGGACCTGGAAAACGCGGCGGCACCCTCGCGCTGAAGCCGAGCAGCCATCTCGACGAGGTCGACACCCTCCGCAGTGATCGCCGCGAGCACGTCGCGGGCAGCGCGGTCGTCGGTCGGCATGAGATTCAGTATCTTTCCGTGCGCCGCGAAGGCCAGCAGCGTCGGCTCCGGCATCGTATTGATGGTGTCGGGCGCGGCGAGCGCCTGCACATAGAGTGTGTCGGATGCGGCGGCATCCTTGGTACCCGTGCTGGCCCACACGAGGCGCTGGGGCCGCGCCCCGGCCGCCTGGAGCTTCAGCCACCGCGCGGAGGCCAGCAGCTCTCGATGGCAGCCGTAGATCTGTTGCGCCACCGCAATGCCGAGATGATTGTGCAGTGTCGTGGGAAGCGATGGGTTGGCCGCGACGTCCCAGCGACTGACGAAGATCGAGGCCACCGATGCAATCCGTGGATCCTTGCCCCCGACGATTCGCCGCTCGATACCGCGCAGGTAGGCGTCCGCGGCCGCGAGGTGCTGCTCGAGCGAGAACAGCAGCGTGACGTTCACCGGAATGCCTCGAAAGATGCACTCTTCGATGGCGGCCATGCCCGCGACGGTACCGGGCAGCTTGATGAAGAGATTGGGGCGGCGGGCGAGTTCATGCAGCGTCACTGCGGACTGCACACTTCGAGTCGTGTCGTCGGCCAGCAACGGCGAAACCTCGAGTGAGACCCAGCCGTCGAGGCCCTCGGTCGAGTCGTATGCGGGCCTGAACAGGTCGGCCGCCGCGGTCAGGTCCTGCAGTGCGAGTTCGTAGAACAGCGCTTCACTCGACGGGCTGGTGTGGGCCTTTGCTGCAATCTCGGCGTCATAGAGACCCGATTTCCGGATCGCATGGTCGAAGATCGCAGGGTTCGAGGTCAGGCCGGTCACCGACAAAGATTCGATGTAGTGGCGGAGTGTGCCGTCGACCAGCATGCCGCGCGAGATGTTGTCCAGCCACAAGCGTTGCCCGATCGCGTGCAGGTTCCGCGTCGCGTCCGGCGTCGCATTCAGTCTCTGTCTGTCCATTGCGTCGAGTTCCATGCTGGCGCCAATCTGACCGCGCCGCGTCGCGAGGTCGGTGCGTCGCCATACAGACGCTCGGATCGGTTCCATGGTCTCGTCGTGGGTCTTACTGCCCGCCGGGAGGCCGATGTGGTTCTGGGATGGCTCGAGATCGTCCTGTGGTGTGCTGCCGCAGCGCTGTTGCTGCTGGCACATTTCTCGACACGTCTGCGGCCCTATCGATCGCTGGTGAGCGGGAGCGGTGTCCTGCTGCTCATCACGTCATTGCTGCCGAGGCCCGGCAACGCATTGGGTCAGTTTCTGTTCGGCAGCGCGTCGCGGGGTCCCCGACTGCCGACCGAGCTCTTTGGTATCGCGTGGTGGCTGCTGGGTGCGTGGCTGGTGAACGGTCTGCTGAGCCTGATCCTCAGCCGCACACTGTTTCCGCGTGACGATGAGCCGCATGCGCGCCGTCTGTTCGCCGATCTCGCGTCGGGCGTCATCTATCTCGTCGCGTTTGGCGGGATCATGGAAACCGTGTTCCAGCAGTCGATGTCGACCGTGCTGGCGACGTCGGGCGTGGTTGCGATCGTCCTGGGATTCGCGCTTCAGAGCACGCTCGGCGACGTACTCTCGGGTCTCGCCATCAACATCGATCGCCCGTTCGGCGCCGGAGACTGGATCGCGGTACAGCCGGACCTCGAGGGCGAGATCATCGAGATCAACTGGCGCAGCACCCGCCTGCGCACCTGGCTCGGCGAGCTGATCGTGATTCCAAACAGTGTGCTGGCGAAATCCACCGTCACGAACCATTCCCGACTCGCCCTCAAGCATCGCTGTGCAATCCAGATCAGGATCGATCACACGGTGTCGCCGTCGGTGGCACTCCGGATCCTGGAGACGGCCGGCAATGCTTCGCCCGACCAACTGCATCCGCTGGACGCCAGGGCGTATGCGCTGGAGTTCAAGAAGTCGCTGATCACCTATGAGCTTGCGTATCGCGTCCACGAGTTCGCGCGCGGTCCGGCGGTTCGATCCGCGCTGATCCAGCGGGTGGCGGACGCGCTGCGAAGCCACGGGATTCCGATTGGACTCAGCGTGACCGACATCCGGATACTGCAGGAGAGCCCGTTACCGACACCCCGGCGGCTGCTCGGCCCGCCGGAGCCCGCATGACCGACGCAGCGGCCACATCGAGCTGGCTCGTACGTGAGGAGGGGGAGCAGAGCATCGTGGTCCTCAGTGGCGACTGGACCGACGTCGACGCGACGGCCGAATTGCCGCGCGCGCAATCGATCCTCGATCGCGCCGGGCTGCACGCGTTGTCGTTCGACAGCAGCGGATTGTCCCGCTGGAACAGTTCGTTGTTGTTGTTCATCGCTTCGCTCCGGAGCACCGCGCAGCAACGGTCCATCCAGGTGAACGAAGCAGGTCTGCCGGCGTCGGCGTCGAAGCTGCTCAGACTGCTGACGGCAGAGTCGCCATCCTCGACCACGCCGGGTCCGGCCCATTCCATGACGGAGCGAGTCGGCATCGTCGTGCTCGCGCGTTTGGCCGGAGGGAACGCGATGGCAGTCCTGATCGGCGAACAGGTCCTCGGCGCTGCGCTGTGGGTTCGCGGGCGCGCCATGATGCGCAAGACGGATCTGCTCCGATTCCTGAGTGACGCGGGCGTCGGTGCGCTGCCGATGGTCGCACTGGTCAATCTGATGGTCGGCGGGATCCTCGCGTTCGTCGGCGTCGTGCAGTTGCGACGATTCGGCGCGTCGATCTACGTGGCGGATCTGGTCGGTGTCGGCATGGTGCGCGAGATGGCGCCACTGATGACGGCGATCGTGATGTCCGGGCGCACCGGCAGCGCCTATGCCGCTGAGCTTGCGACGATGGAAGGCAGCGGGCAGACCGACGCGCTGCGAACGTTTGGCATTCCGATCACTGACTACCTGATCCTGCCCCGCGTTCTGGCGCTGACGGTGATGATGCCGCTGCTGTATCTGTACGGCAGTGTCATCGGCATCGGGGGCGGCTTGGGAATTGCCGTGGTGGTCCTCGACCTGAGTCCGACGAGCTTCTTCACCGAGATGCGCAGCACACTGACCAACGCGGAGATCGTCTTCGGATTGTTCAAGAGCGTCGCATTTGGCGCGTGGGTGGGACTGGTCGCCTGCCGCATCGGTCTCGAAGCCGGCCGGAGTACCGATGGCGTCAGTACCGCGGCCACCCGGGCGGCCGTCGCCGGGATTGCCGGTGTCATCGTGCTCGACGCCGTCTTCGCAGCCTGCGCCAACGCATGGGAGATCTGATCTCATGAACGACGCCATCGATTCACCCAAGCTTCGGGTCCGTGATCTCAGCGTCGGCTACGGCAAGGAGCCGGTTCAGCAGGGCGTGTCGTTCGAGGTGGCGCAGGGTTCCGTGTTTGCAGTGATGGGGCCTTCCGGGTGCGGCAAGAGCACGCTGCTGCGCGCACTGACGGGCCTGTTGCGGCCGACGTCAGGCACGATCCATTTTGGCGAGCAGGACTACTGGGCGCTCGATGAAGCCCATCGCAATCCGCTCAACCGGCGCTTCGGCGTACTCTTCCAGGGCAGTGCCCTGTGGAGTTCGCTGACCGCGTCCGAGAACGTGGCGTTGCCGCTGCAGATGTTTACACGGCGCAGCGCGGCGTCCATCGATGCCCTCGTGCAGCTGAAGCTCTCGCTCGTGGGCCTCGACAGCGGTCGCCACAGTCTGCCCTCGGACCTGAGCGGCGGCATGCAGAAGCGCGTCGGCCTTGCGCGTGCGCTGGCGCTGGAGCCCGAGATCCTGTTCCTCGACGAGCCGTCCGGTGGCCTCGATCCGATCTCCGCGCGACGTTTCGACGAGCTGATCCTCCAGCTGCGGGATGGCTTCGGCGTCACGGTCGTGGTCGTGAGCCACTACCTGCCGAGTCTGCTCGCGATATGTGACGACGGCATCTTCCTGGATGGCGACACCCACGCACCCGTGGCGCACGGCTCGCCAGCGCAGCTGCGTGATCACAGCACCGTGCCGATCGTGCGCGCATTCATGGGCGGCGAAGCGCAACAGCCGGTTGCCGTGGCAGAGTTCGGGGGCGCCGATGTCCGCCGCTAAGCCTGCCGTCGTCGGCGCCTTCGTCCTCGGCGCGCTGCTGATCGGCATCGTGGCGGCCTTGGTGCTGGGCGGCACCCGCTGGTTCAGGTCGACGGTCCACGTGGTCGTGATCTTCAAGGATTCCGTCGCCGGGCTCACGGCCGGTTCACCGGTCACATTCCGCGGCGTAGCGATTGGCAAGGTCGGATCGATCGACGTTCACACCGGCCCGGTCGCGCTCGCGCCGATCGTTCAGGTGCACCTCGAACTCGAACCGGATCAGCTGTCCTGGATCGACAGTTCGACCGGCGATGATCGGGATGACCTGAACGTGGCGCTGAAGGCAGGGCTGCGGGCGCAGTTGATTTCCCAAAGCCTGGTGACGGGTGAACTCAATGTCGATCTGGACTTCTATCCGGATCTGCCCGCGGTGGCAGTACCGACAGCCGGCGATGAGCTGCAGATTCCTACGATTCCCTCGGAGCTGCAGACCTTCAAGGATCAGGTGCGCGAGATGAACCTGCCGGACATCGCCGAAAAGACCCGCGCGGCACTCGTCAGTCTGAAAGCGGATCTGGATGAACTGAAAGGCGTGATCGGCCCGGTGTCTGACGAACTGAAGAACACGTTGCGGGGGACCACCGCATCGGTTGCAGCACTGGAGCTGCGCGCGACCCGGTCGCTGGACCGGTTCGATCAGCTCACGGCCACGGGGCAGGCGCAACTCACGGCGAATGGCGACGAGCTGCAGCGGCTGCTGGCCGATGCCCGCCGCGCGACCATGAAGACAGAACAGCTCGCGACTTCCCTGAACGATCTCGCGGCTCCGCGTTCGCCGATGCGCGAGGACCTGGAGGCATCGCTGCGGGACCTGGCCGCCGCATCGAGTACGTTGCGTGCGTTCACGCAGGACCTGCAGAGCAACCCCGCCGGCACCTTGCTCCGACGGTCGAACCCATGAACTGCTCACGCACGGGAATTTCCTGGTTGCTGATGCTCGGCCTGGTCGGTTGCTCTGCGTCAGCGCCCGCGCGCCTGTTCCTGCTGACTCCGCCACAGCAGGTTGCCGCTGCATCGGCCACGCAGGTTGATTCGACACCGATTTTCATTCAACTCCGGCACGTCACGGTTCCCGATTATCTTGATGTCGACAGCATTCTCGTGCGCGATGACCGACATCAGGTGAAGGCATTGCCCGGCGCACGCTGGGCCGAGCGACTGTCGACCGGGATCACTCGTGCGTTGGCCGCGATGTTGACTGCGCAGATGCCCGACGACGCGATCCTGCCCACTCGGCCCGTGGACAAGCGCGCGCTGCAGATCCTGATCGATGTCGACGCGCTGGACCTCTGGCGCGACGGCCGCTGCGTACTCCGAGCGACCTGGAGCATCGTCGAGCCGGGGACCGACAAGGTGCTGCGTACGGGACGATGGGAGTCGGGCGGAGATGCTGCGAATACCAATGCGATGCCGGACGCAGACGCCGTGGTCACGTCCACCGCAGCGGCTCTGGAGGATCTGGCCGCGGAGCTGGTTCGCGCCGTTCGCGAGATCCAGCGCGTCAGTCCAGTAGCACGAGGTGTCCCAGATCGCGAGCGGCCTTGACGTCTTCGCGAGGCATCTCCGTCGAGCGCTGTCCATGCGCGCCCCAGACTATGTCTACCGCCTCGCCACCGTGGGTCTCGAGCATGCAGGGGCCGATCGGAATGAATCGCTGCCGCCCGCCGTGCTCGAGATACGAGATCGGAGTGGTGATGCGTGCGGGATGCGTCGTGATATCCATGGGGCGCTCGCGAACGGGATGGAGGGCCGACAGTGCCGGCCCTCCGGGGTTTCAGTAGCTGATCGTGATGTTGTCGACGACCTTGCTGACGCCAGGCGCTGCCCACGCAGAGCTCGCTGCGATTTCACGCTCGGCCCAGCTGTGCGTGGATCCTGACAGGGTGACATCGCCGCCACGGACTTCCACGAAGATCTGTTGTGAATCGGTCTGGGCCCGCCGCTTCAAGGCAGCCTCGATTTCCGACTTCACGGCACTCGCGGATGCCCGCGGACTCAGCATGATCTCGTCGCTGACGCCCACCACGCCGAAGAGATGGCGCACCGCATTCTTCGCCGCTTCCCGCTGATAGTCCCACTCGACGTTTCCCGAAAGGGTGATCCAGGCGTTCTCGGCCTTCACCTTGATCGAGTCTTTCGGCACGTACGACGTCCATTCGAGAATGCTGGCAACGGAGCTCGCGATATCGCCATCCGTCCGCTTGCTGATGCTCGGGAGGTGCACGTCCATTTCAACCGCGAGACCCTTGACGCCCGAGACCCGCTGCGCAGCGCGTTCCGCCTGCAGCTTCTCCGTGTAACTGTCGACGTGGCCCGCGAGGGTGACGGTTCCATCCTTGACTTCAACACCAATCTGGGCCGCGTTGACGGAAGGCTCCCAAGAGAGTTCGGCGATGATGTCCTGCTTGAGCTGCGCGTCGGTTTTCATGACTGTCCATTCATTCGGTGGAGAAGGGGAGGGCAGTCTGCGAGGCGCATGCTTCACCGTCTGTATTGCAACGTACCAAGCGGTGCCGCCGCATCCTTGCGCTGTATGCGATCGGCCAAGAGGTTCACGAGGTCGGCAGCTCGGGCGGGTGCATGACGTCGGCGGCGGCGCTGACCAAGCGCGAGGTGCGGGCGGCGCGCCGAGCCCCGTCACGATTGGCCGGGTGGGCGTCACATCATCCGCATACTATAGCGTTCCACGCGCTCGTAAGGATCGACCATGACGCCCCCGCTGTATCTGCATTCTGTGCCCGTGTTCAAGCAGTTGCTCACGGCCCTCCAGGCCATTCTGGCGCAGGCACAAGCCCATGCGACCCAGCATTCGATTGATCCCCCCGCTCTGTTGCAGGCAAGGCTGTATCCGGACATGTTCCCGCTGATCAAGCAGGTGCAGATCGCCGCCGATTTCGCGCGTGGAGTTTCTGCGCGGCTCGCAGGCGTCGAGGTTCCTGCGTATGACGGCAAGGAGGCGAGCTTTGCAGATCTGGACGCGCTGTTGACTCAGACGCTCGTGTTTCTGGATAGCGTCAGTCCTTCGCAGTTCGCAGGTCGCGAAACCGCCGAGATCGTCCTGCGTCCGGGTACGCCGAAAGAAAAGAAGCTCACCGGACAGACGTATCTCGCGAACTATGGCGTGCCGCAGTTCCTGTTTCATGTCACCACGGCCTACGCAATTCTGCGCCACAACGGACTGCCGCTCGGCAAGCGGGATTTCATGGGAACGTACTAGTCGCGGAGATCTGAATAGATCATCCCTGCGCCCGGGAAACTGGCTTCTCCGGAGGGTGCTTGCCGAGAGACGGCCGGCGGCACATGCAGGCAGACGGTGTTATACGACAGTCTGATAACTCCACCGGTGTCCGATGAGTCGAGACGCTGTGCTTGGGATTCCCCTGCAGCTACTGACATCGAGTTTGAGAACGATTTTGATATTGGACGCGACAACGCGAGTGAGACGCGAGTGAGCCAACGGAGCAATGCGACTCTTGGCATCTAGATCGCGATTCCATCGTCCAATTAGGAGAATGTGAGCGTCCAATCAGGAAAGTTCGCGCGCTTCCGATCGCGCTGATCGAGCAGTCCGTGTTCGAGCGACTCCTACGTCCCGAATATGCGAGAAATGCAAGCAAATCATGGATTTAGATGAGCAGTAAGTGGCGCTGCTGACCACGGCGGATCAAAGACTTACCAAGGGTTGCGTGCCACTTGCGTGCCACCTTTGCGCCGTTCCGGCGCCGCCGAAAATCGGGTGGTGCGACACATTTAGCCGATTGATGGCATGGCAATAACTGCCATTCTATGCCATTTCGGATAGGATGCGCGAATTCTGGAGGTGCCATGGAAAGCATGAATATCTCGCTACCTGAGCCGCTGAAACAATTCGTGGACGGGCAGGTCGCAGCTGGCCGGTACAGCAGCGCCAGTGAATACGTCCGCGAGCTGATCCGCGCTGACGAGAAGCGCAGGGCAGAGGAGCGCCTCGAGACGCTCCTGTTGGAAGGACTGCAGGGCGAAGAATCCGAACTGACTGCGGCCGACTGGAAAGCCATTCGGAAGCAGGCGGTGGCACAGGTCAAGGCGAGAAAGATCTCGCGCGGATGACGCGCGTCCTCCTGCGGTCGGCGGCCCGGCGCGACCTCGTCACGCACTTCGTGTATTGGGCGGAACTCGCCGGCGACGACGTGGCAGATCGGTTTCTGCGCCATGCGCAGGCGAGCTTTGAAGATCTCGCCGCGCAACCGGCGATGGGTGCGCCGTTGGCGTTGCGCCGTGCCGAGCTCGCTGGGCTTCGAAAGTGGCGGGTACGCGAGTTCGACGATCTGCTGATTTTTTACCTGCCGCGTCGCGACGGGGTGTCGATCGTGCGGGTGCTGCATGCGTCGCGAGACTGGTGGCAACTGCTCGGCATCGACGCAGGATAGCAGGCGCAGGTCGTTCTGCTCGACCGGTCGACGCCTGCCGAGCCAGGATGGCGGTGAGTCGGCCGCTCGGGTTTCGCGCAAGCATAGCTTCGCCGACGCGAACCTTGGCCGGGTTGCTCTCGAGTCTGGCCAGATTGGCCAGACGAGTCGGTAAGATCAGCGGGCGTTGCGAAGGGGCCTGCCAGATGAATGAAAGAATCCGACAACCGCGGCAAGATCGAAGTCAGGCCACGATGGTCCGTATCCTCGACGCGTTCGAGAAGTTGCTGCGTAAGGACGCGTACGAGACGATCACGATCAACGATATTGTGAAGGCGTCCTCGACGGGCGCTGGATCCATCTACGCACGATTCGACGGCAAGCGTTCCATCCTACTCGCGGTGCACGCCCGTGTCCGTGATCGGGCGCGACGATATTTCCAGGCGCTGTTCGATCCGACCTCAAATCAGGGGGAAAGTCTCGACGCCGCGATCGAACGCATTGCGCGAGGGATGTTCGCGTGGCATAAGCGGCAGCGGAGTGTCATCAAGACGTCACTGCTGCTCGATGACTCGGATATTTATCGGGGAATTTCCACCTCGTTCCAGCCCTGGAACGCGCAACTGGCTCTGCTGCTGCGCTCACGCTCGGCGGCACTCTCAGAACCTCGGGCTGCTGCCGCCGCCGCGGCGATCCTGCAGATCACCACTGCGGCGCTGCAGCAATGGGTCATATTCGGCGGCATTTCGCCGATCGGCAAGAAGATGTCCGATGAGGACCTTGTCGCCGCGCTGGTTGCCGCCGCGCTCGGTCAATTACGTCACTGACGCCGCCCGGGCCGTCCTGCAGCGCGAGGCCCTGAAATACCCTTGACAAGCCGAGAATCGCGGGGCAATGTCCGGCGGAATGTAATTGTAACGCAATTACAAAATGCTCTGAGGGGGTGTTATGGCCAGCTTTGCCGAATCCGGAGGCGTCGTAGCATCCACGGTTGCCCCGGACGATGTCCTGACCGGCATCTTTTCCGGGCCGATCTGCGGCCTGAGATATCGCTCTCCCACCCAGAGCGGATTCACGAATGAACGCGGCGAGTTCTCTTACCGCGCGGACGAGACGGTGGCCTTTCTGGTTGGCGGGCTCGCCCTCGGTACCGTGCGAGGCGCAGCGCGCGTGAATCTTGCGCAGCTCGTCCATCGAGCAGCGGGCAAGATCGACAAACTTCATGATCCCGGCGTCACGAATCTCGCGCGCTTCATCCAGGCGCTGGACCAGGACGGTGAAGTCGAAACGGGCGTGACGATCGCGCGCTCCGTCAACGAAATCGTCGGACCGGGGTTCATCAATTTCAGCCTGCCTGAAGCCGCATTTGAGGCGGATCCTGCGGTGGTGGCGCTGTTCGCGAAGCTCAATGCCGCGTCCGGCGTATTCACTGCAAACACCCCGCGAACGCTGCGGCATCCCGCAGCCGCGCGTAACGAGCTGCGTCGCAACATTCGCGGGATCATCAAGACGACCGACGTTCGAATCCCGTTGCGCGACGGGTCCTACGTCTGTGCCGATGTGTTCAGACCGGCCGACGAGGGCCGGTATCCCGTCGTCATGGCCAAGGGGTTCTATGGCAAGAGCTTCTATCACGAGTGCATCTGCAACGATGCTGAAGCTATCGCCAAGGAAGAACTCGAGGATCGCTATTTCTCGGGCAACCCTGACGGACTGCAGTATGAGAACCACGAGAGCGTCGATACGTCCGCGTGGGTGCCGGAAGGCTACGTTTGCATTCGGGTGGACGCGCGCGGCGTATGCAAGAGTCCCGGTGTCCAGGCGCCGTTCAGCGTTCAGGAGGCCGAGGACTACTACGACGCAATCGAATGGGCGGGCGTGCAGTCCTGGTCGAACGGCAATGTCGGTCTCTGGGGCATGTCGTATCTCGCGATGGCGCAGCACAACGTTGCGAGCCTGCAGCCGCCGCATCTGAAGGCGATGATCGCACAGGGCACCGATGCCGACATCTACAACGAAGCACTTTACGGCGGCGGTATCTTCGGCGAGGGCTTCTGGAACTGGTGGTGGAAGCTGTGGTCCGGTGGCAATTTTTGTGGTGAACGCCGCGAGACGGATTGGATGGCAAGGGTTCTCGCCACACCTTTCAACGACCCCGCCGCCTATGGTCCGCGGGGCTCGATCTTCATGCGGCCCGAGCTCGAGAAAGCGACGGCGCCGGTGTGGATCGTGGGGCCGCAGACCGGTGCCGTGATCCACCAGCTCGGCAGCAGCGAAACGTTCATTCACTCCACCGGCGCGAAAGCAAAGAAATTCGACTTCATCGACGCCTGGTTTCCGAACTGCTACGACGGTGTGACGGTTGCCGAGCACCGTCGTTGGTTTGACTACTGGCTGAAGGGTGTCGACAACGGCGTCATGGATGCCGCACCGATTCGCATTCAGCTGCGCACGGGGGACGGCGCGTATCGCCTGGTAGAAGAGGACGAATGGCCGATCGCGCGCACGATCTATCGGCGCTGGTTCCTCGATGCGACCCTGTCCGACTGGCAAGGCGATGGCCGCCGTACCGATCTGCGCCGCATCACGCAGGAATCACCGTCGATCGAAGCCAGTGCGAGTTACGACGCGTTTCTCGATCTTGGTCAACCAATGCTCTCGCCGATGGGTCCGATCGGCGGCACGCCTCGCTGGCAGACCGGCATTTCGTTCGTCAGTGATCCGATGCCTGAAGACATGGCGCTGATTGGCTACATGAAGGCAGCTCTCTGGGTGTCCTCGACGAACCACGACATGGACGTGTTCGTGTCGCTGCGCGTCCTCGATGAAAACGGCCGCGAGATTCGCTACGACGCTGCGATCCATCCGGCGCACCCGCTTTTCGCTGCTCCGGTGGGGCATGGATTGCTGAAGGTGTCGCGTCGCAAGATCGATGCGCGTCGGACCACCGAGTATTGGCCGGTCCACACGCACGCCGAAAAAGACCACGCACCGCTACGCGCTGGCGAGGTCGTTCCGATCGAGCTCGGACTCAATCCGAGCAGTGCCTTGATCCGCAAGGGCTGCCGACTGCGCATCGACATTCAGCCCTATGCACCATCCGGTGCGCCGACACGTGCGTACGACGAAAGCTATCACGCCGGCGCGAAGAACTCCGTGCATACCGGTCCCGATCACCCCTGTTACATCCAGCTCCCGATCATCCCCTGGAGATCAAACCAATGACTGCCGTCCTCGACAAGTCGGAACAACTTGCCCTGATTCTCGACAAGGTCCGCGCGCTGGGACCGACGCTTCGCAAGCGGGCGCCTGACGCCGAGCGAGCCGGTCGCCACTCCGACGACACGATCGCGGATCTCGACGCGGCGGGTGTGTTCAACATTGGCAGCCCCTCGGAGTTCGGCGGCTACGAGTTGACTGTCAGGCAGCAGCTCGACGTCATTTCGGAGGTTTCGAAGTGGGACGGCTCCTGCGGGTGGAGCGTCTGGGTCGGTGCCTCGACCAATTGGCTTCCCGCCGGTTGCGGTCCGCGCGTCATCGAGGAAGTATTCGGCTCGCCGTGGGTGGGGCCTCGCGTGGCGGGCTCGAGCCACTTTCCGGCTTCGAAAGGACGCGCCAAGCGAACGGAGGGCGGTTGGATCATCTCCGGCGGGCCGTGGACTTTCGGCAGTGACGCGCTCTGGGCGCCGTACACCAATCTTGGCTGCATCGCTGACGATGCCAATGGCAAGTACCTGCTGGGCGTTCAGGTCCCGCGTGGTCAACTGAAGTTCCTTGACGACTGGAATGTGGCGGGGATGTGCGCAACGGGCAGCGTCTCCATCGTGCTCGAGACGAACGAGCTGTTCGTCCCGGACTATCGCTGCACCGACTTCCGCGACATCACGAGTGCCTCGATCGACAGTGGGCTGAAGGGATCGCTGTGGAAGGCGCCTGCGCTCGGCTGGGCCTTCAGTCTGATGAGCGGCATGTCCATCGGCCTTGCGCAGGGCGTGCTGGAGCGCTTCCTTGAGCGGTCGGCGGGTCGCCCGATCCGCGGCACGACGTACAATAACCAGCTCGAAGCGCCACTGACGCATCTGATGCTGGCCGAGGTGCACTCCAAGATCCAGTCTGCGATCTTGATGGCCCGCGCCAACGCGGAAGAGACGGACCGTCTGGGTGCGCTGGCCGCCGCGGGAACGCCCGCAGACCCGCAATACATGCAGATGTTCTGCGCGCGTGTGCTCGCGGAAACCGCGTATGCGGTCAAGTGGTGCGCCGAGGCGATCGAATTGCTGCAGCGGAATTCCGGCTCGACCGCGATCATGAGCTTCGAGCCGATCCAGCGGGCCTGGCGCGATGCGCGCGTCATCACGTTGCACGGTGCTCTCAACCTCGAAGCGCTGTCCGAGAACTTCGGGCGGCTCATGGCCGGGCTGCAGCCACACAACTTCGCGGGCATCACCACGCTGGACCGGTTTTCGCCGGTGCCGGTGAAAGCAGCCTAGCGCGGACTTACATTGCGAGGATGCCAACCATGCAGACCGCCAATCAGAACCCGACTTCTGCCGCGTCGAATGGCAGGATCCGGCCCCGGCTCGTCGTCGGCCACAGCACACTGGCCGCGCGCGATCTCGACGCCTTGTGTCGCTTCTATTGCGACGTGCTCGGCTTCGAAGTCACCAATCGCGGTGGTGTCGGCGACCAGGGGCAGGAGATCGCGTTCCTGAGCCAGGACGCAACAGCGCATCATCAGATCGCGATGGTAGGAGGCGCGATGACCCCTCCGTCGGATTTCGTGATGATCGATCACCTCGCATTTCGTACGCCGACGCTCGCTGACCTGCGCATCATCCGTGCGAATCTGCATGCGGCGGGTATCACGGACATCCTGCAGATCGATCACGGCAATGCGTGGTCGCTCTATTTCCACGATCCGGAAGGCAACGGAGTAGAGTGCTACGTGGATTCGCCGTTCCATGTCGCGCAACCCAATGCCGGTACCTTCGATATCGACGCAACAGACGATCAGATCCTGCAGGCGACTCGCCAACGAATTCAGGGCGAGCCGGAGTTCCAGCCGATGAAGGATTGGCAGATGAGGTTCGCTCGCGTTCTTGATCGGCGGTAGTTGATCCGCCATCGTCTCGACAGGTTCCGGGGGGAAATGGCTTGAGACGCTGGCTCGTGCTGTTCGGCTGCTTCGTCGGCATGAGTCTGGCGATGCCCGCCATTCTGATGCAGCCGATGGGACTGTTTCTGAAGTCCATGACGGCCGAGTTCGGCTGGTCACGCACTGAGTTCTCCGGCGTCATTGCAATAGCAGCGCTGTGCAACGCGATGATCATGCCGGTCGCTGGCTATCTGGTGGATCGCTTCGGTGTTCGCCCGATCATCGCGATCGGCACGATTCTCGGTTGCGGCAGCTACGCGGCGTTGTCACTGGCCGAGTCCTACAGTTCATTCGTCGCGATCCTGGTGGTTGCCGTCGCGACGGGCAACCTCGCCAGCTACCCGGCATTCATGAGTCTCGCGCAGCGCTGGTTCGACCAGCGACTGGGATTCGCACTCGCGATCACGTCGACCGGCCTTGCTGTCGGTGTCGCGGCTTCGTCGTATGTCATCACGAGGACCATCGAGCTGCAGGGCTGGCGAGCAGCCTTCCTGACCGTGGGTGTGGCGGCGCTCGCGATCGGGATCGCGAATGTCTTGTTTCTCGTGCGCGACAACACCGCGGCGAACGAGGGCGAGCGCACACCGGACCAACCCGATGTCCCGACGGCCGGAGCGTCCCTCGCCGACGCATTGCGGAGCCGGGATTTCTGGCTGTACACCGCGTCGTTCACCTGCGTGATCTTCGCGGTGGTCGGCTGCAATTTCCATCTGCCTGCATTTCTATCGGACCAGGGAGCGAGGCCGGCGCAAATTGCGTCGGTTGTTGCGCTCGGGTCCGCCGGCTCGCTGTTCGGCCGCTTGTTCACGGGAATCATGCTGGATCGCTTCACCGTCCGCCGCGTTGCGGGCGTCTTCCTGCTTGGGCAGGTCGTCGGCTTTGTGCTGCTGCTGAGCGGCCTGGGTTTGGCGCTGCCGGCGAGTTTCCTGCTTGGAGCGGTGCAGGGCGCAGAGATCGACGTGATGGGCTACGTGCTGGCCCGTCGTTTCGGGCGGGCCGCCTACGCGCGGGTGTTCGGCATGTGCTTTGGCATCACGCTCGTCGGCGCCATCTTCGGCCCCCTGGCTATGGCATCCGTCTTCGATCGCACCGGCTCATACGTGCTTGGGCTGCAATTGCTGCCGGTCCTGCCAATCGCGGCCTTCGTGCTGCTCTGGCTCGCGAGTCCGTTGAAGCATCGCGCGACGGCCTGAGTCATGCGTCCGTCAGTCGCTGCGGCGCGCGGCGATCTTGTCGGTTGCGAGGCGCACCCGGCGCGCCTCGGCGGCAGTCATGCCGAGGATGCGCAGGTGATACTCGGCCGCCCGCGCGCTGACGATGCGTCCGGCGCCATCGAGCCGCGAACTGATGCCGGCACGCAGGATGGCCAGCAGCGTGTCGATGACGAACTCGTCGAGTGGTTCGGTGAAGCACCCCTGCTCGATCCCCAGAGCAACGTCGAGGCGCATGTAGCGCGACACGTCATCCTTGATCGCGGCGAACTCCGAAAACGCCGACATCAGCAATCGGCCCCATTTGGGCTCCGCGGCCGCGATCTCGATGAACTGCTGCGTTCCAAAGGCCACGCGCGCAGCGCCATCGTCCAGGGACAGGCGCACGCTGTTCATTTCGTTGTGCATGGCCAGTGTCACGGCTTGGCAGACGGCGGCGACGATCTCGGACTTGTCGCGAAAGTACAAATAGAACGTGCCGTTCGCGAGCTCTGCCTCCGCGGCGATTTCGCTGACCGAGGTTCCGTTGATGCCGCTCGCAG
The DNA here is from genome assembly GCA_965279665.1 of Steroidobacteraceae bacterium. Classification (GTDB taxonomy): domain Bacteria; phylum Pseudomonadota; class Gammaproteobacteria; order Steroidobacterales; family Steroidobacteraceae; genus UBA964. Next base: position 2,937,195 of record OZ257256.1, on the reverse strand, counting down.
CCATGAGTCGCAGGGCTGCATCGGTCAGTCGAGCGCGGGTGCGCGCGCGCTTCGAGGCTCGTGGCGATTGGCCAGATTTACCGGGTGTCATACCGCAAGTCTTGTTGCTGAGGGGCCGGGGATCAATAGCACGACGGGCCGCGGGAGATATCCGCAATGACCGTGGGAAGCGTGTTTCAGCCCCCCAGCCGGGATTTTGTAATGCAGTTCCAAATTTATTTCACCGCAGGCCGCGCCGGATATTGACGAGGCTCTCATTATGCGATATCTCTCATTTTCAGTGGTGGCTCCGTAATTCCCGCGGCAAAAGAGCGGCACCGGGGCGCACCAAGCGGGGGGGGGTACGAGATTGGGGGAAGAGGTTCTGGCGACCCGTCCAGGTCGCGCCGCGCTGCCGTCGATGCAGTTCGCCTCGCTCAGTGTTGAAGCTGAAATCAATTGAATCAACAACTTCGAGACCGCTTTCTGGCTTCATCCAGGGGCGTAACGTTTTAACGTAGGAGGGGGATATGTCCAATTCTCGGACTGATTTGGGCGCTTCGGCGCGCCAGGATCGCTGTGCCACGCTTCGCCGGTCCGCCGGCTCTTCCTGGCTTGCCATGGCTCTGATGCTGGTCGTCTCGGGTACCGCTGCGGCTGCTGCGGACGACCAGTCCGCCCAAGCTTCGGATGCTCCCGCCGCACCGGCTGCCGATGATCAGATCGAGGACATCGTCGTCACTGCACGCCGTGTCAGCGAACGCCTTCAGGACATTCCGGCGAGCGTGGCGGCCGTCACCGGCGATCAGGTGGAGTCGATGCGCTCATTGGCGGACATCCAGTCGATGGTGTCCGGCGTGACATTCAAGCTCTACGGTCCCATCCCCGTCGTCGGTATCCGTGGTTTCGGCAATCGATCCCAGGCGGGCATCGCGACGACCTCCACGGTCGGCATCTTCCAGGACGGTGTGTTCGTGTCGCCGCCGCTTGTGTCGCTGATCAGCCGTGTCGACACGGGCCGCATCGAGGTGGCCAAGGGTCCGCAGAGCACGCTGTACGGCCGCGCGTCATATACCGGCGCGATCAATATCGTTTCGAACGATCCGGGCGAAGAGTTCTCCGGATACGTCGAAGCTGGAATGGGCGGCAGTTCGGTCGGCGGCGAGGATCTCTGGTCCGTGAAGGGTGCCGTGTCGGTGCCGCTCACCGACACACTTTCCGTCCGCGTATTCGGCCTTCGCGAGAAGCGCGAGGGCTACACCTACGATTCCGTGACCGGCAATCGTGGTGGTGGCTACGACCGTGACGTCGGGCGTCTGCGCGTTCTGTGGCAGCCAAGCGATGTATTCACGGCCCGTCTCACGGGCACGATCATGCGCGACAACATCCCGCTCGGCCTCGTGCATAGCGGCCGAACGCGCGCGCCGGCGGGCAACGGCGTGATCTTCGGCAATCCGCTGAATCCGGCGGTCGGTGCCGCCCTGGTGTTCGGGAACTCCGTGTGGGATGCCATTTACGTCAATCCGCAGTCCGGCAAGACGCGCGGCGAGGACGCCACGCTCGACATGCGCTTCCAGACTTCCTGGGGTGAACTCGCGTCGCTGACGAACTACCAGCACAGCAGCCAGAAGATCCGCACGTCGCTGGATCTGACGCGCCTTGCGATCGCGAACGGCAATACGCCATTCGACGAGAACCGCTGGTCGCAGGAGTTCCGCCTCTCGAACACGGTCGGGCGTTTGAGCTATCTCATGGGCCTGTATTACCTGAGCGGCATCGCGGACCAGGGCGGCGGCAAGTCCGTCGACATCAACTCGCCGTTTGCGAGTTTCGGACCTGGCGCATTTCTCTACGACGTTCGAAACTTCAACGCGCTGTTTCAGCCGGTCTACACCGAGACGAAAGCCGACGCAGTCTTCGCGCAGGTCGGTTACGACCTGACCGATGCGCTGAACCTCACGGTGGGTCTGCGCCATGGCCGTGACGAGTTTGAAGGAACCGCCGGCAGCTTCTTCCGGACACGCACGGGCATCCTGATTCCGACGACGCCGATCACGTTCCGCGAAGGAAAGTTCGACGCCACGACGGGCAGCGCCAACCTCAGCTACAAGATCGCGCCTGAGATGACGGTCTACGGCAGCTACTCGCGCGGCAATTCGCCGGGCGGTCTCAATAGTGGCGGCGCGGCGCGGATCAACTACGAGCCGCAAAACGTCGATGCGTTCGAGATCGGTCTGAAGTCCCAGATGTTCAATCGACGCCTGCGTCTCAACGTCTCGGTGTTCGACAACGAGTACAAGGACATCCAGATCACGCAGAACACGTTCATCAACGGTGCGCTGACGGGATTCATCACCAATGCCGGCAAGGGCTATGGCCGCGGCTTCGATCTCGACATGGTCGCGGTGCTGTCCAGTAACTGGCGCGTCGGGCTGCAGTACACGAGCGTGAGCTCGAAGATCACGAAGTTCACGTTGCTGCCGCCGCCGGCACTGCAGGTCGACTTCACGGGTGCGCCGCTGGTGCGTTCGCCGCGTCACTCGATGAACGCTTCGGTCACCTATACCCGCGATATCGGACCGGGTGAATTCCAGCTGACGGCCGAGGAGAGCTACAGCTCGAGCTACACCAACGACTACCAGGGCCTCGCGCCGACGACCACGGCTCCGCAGGTGCTTGCCCTGTACCGTACGCCGGGTTATGCGCTCACCAATCTGAATGCCAGCTATTCCTGGAGCAACTGGGAACTCAGCGCATTCGTCCGCAATCTCGGCAACCGCGAACACATCGTCGCCGTACTGGGCTTCGACGCGGTGAACTACCCGCAGGAAGTGCCGGGCGAACCGCGGACGATCGGTGCGTCGCTGAAGTACAGCTTCTGACGCTTCGCAGCGAGGCAGGCAACCATGGATAACATCACGCTCGATGACGGCCGGATCTTCGTGCCGACGAATCCTTTCGAAGCGGGACCGGCCCGAGGTGCGTTCAGCGAATACCAGCCTGGTGCGACGGTGCTGCCTGCTGGTTCGCAGGTGGCGCCGATGTTCCGTGCCCTGCCGGTGGACATCGTGTTCGAGAGGGACGTGCCCGTCGTGATGCGCGACGGCGTCACGATCTACACCGATATCTTCCGGCCCGCTGGCAGCGGACGCGTGCCGGTGATCGTGGCGTGGAGTCCGTACGGCAAGAGCCAGGGACGGTCACCGGAGGTGCTCGCTCTTTACGGCATGCTCGGCATGGACAACGGCAAGTTCTCTGGCCTCGCGAAATTCGAAGGGCCGGATCCGGCATTCTGGTGCGCGCGGGGCTATGCGGTCTGCAATCCGGATCCGCGCGGCGTCTCCCATTCCGAGGGCGACAGCGCGATGTTCGGCACCCAGGAGGGGCGGGACTGCTTCGACCTGATCGAACGGCTCGCCGGGCAGGCCTGGTGCAGCGGAAAGGTTGGGATGAGCGGTACGTCCTACCTCGCGATCGCCCAGTGGTTCGCCGCGGCAGAGCAACCGCCGCATCTGGCGGCGATCAATCCCTGTGAAGGCTTCAGCGATGTCTACCGTGATCTTGCGTTGCGCGGCGGAATGCCGGATCTGGGCTTCGCCGAGAGATTGCGCCGCAGCTATCTGGGCAAGCATCGCCGCGAGGATGTATCGCTCGAAGCGCAACGGTTCCCGCTGATGAACGCGCTGTGGGAAGACAAGACCCCTCGATTCGAGAAGATCGAGGTGCCGGCCTATGTCGTGGCGAGCTATTCCAACACGCTGCACACGGCGGGCACGTTCAGAGCCTGGCGGCGCATGGCTTCGAAACAGAAGTGGCTGCGCATCCACAACAACCAGGAGTGGCCCGACTACTACGAAGAGGCGAACCTCGACCGGCTGCACCAGTTCTTCGAACGCTACCTGAAGGACGTGGACAACGGCTGGGATGCGACTCCGCAAGTGTTGTATTCCGTGCACGACTTCCACGGCGGCGATCGCACGAACCTGCCTGCGACGGCATTTCCACCGGCCAACGCCACGCATACCAAGTTCTATCTCGATGGCATGACTCGCGCGTTGACTCCGCAGGCGCCGGCGCAGCCCATGACCGCCGCCTACGATTCCGTTGCTGATCCGGCACTCGTCTCCTTCGTTACGCGCTTCAAGGCTGAAACCGTGCTCGTCGGTTATCCGAAGGCGCATCTGTGGGTGGAGGTGGCGGGAGCGGACGACATGGATCTGTTCGTGCTGGTGCAGAAGCTCGATGCCCAAGGCAGCGCGCTGCAACAGTTCACGGTGCCGAACCAGGGCCCGCGAATGCAGGATCTGACCGAATGCGGAGCGTCGGTGCTTCGCTACAAAGGCTCCAACGGACGCCTGCGTGCGTCGACGCGGCGTCTCGATGCACGCTACTCGACGGACCAGGTTCCGGCGCACAGCTTCGATCGGATCGAGAAGCTCTCGCCGGGGGAAGTAGTCGAACTCGAGATCGATCTATTGCCCCTGGGTATGCGATTCATGCCCGGCGAGCAGCTGCGACTGGTGATCGGTGCCCGCAATACGCTGGGTCCGATGATGCCGATGGTCGCGAACTACACGCCTGCAAACCAGGGGCAACACATCATCCATACCGGTGGGACGCGCGCGTCGTATCTGCAATTGCCGGTCTTGCAGGAGTAAGCCATGGCCGACAACGACAAAGTTGAAATCATCAACATCATGAACCTCTACGGATTCGCACTCGATGCGCGCGAGTGGGATCTATTCGATCTGATCTTCACCGAAGACGTCGAAGCCGTGTTTGGTCCGGCCGGTGCCGGCTGGCGCGGGCTGGACGAGTTCAAGCGCTCGTTCGAGATGTTTCACAACACGCTCGACAGTCACCAGCACACGATGATGGGGCACCTGGTGCACGTCGATGGCGACAAGGCCAATGCGTTCAGCTACGGCAATTGGCTGCTCGTTCGCGAAGCCGCCGAAGGGGGTCCGAACTGGCTCGGCACGGGCTGGTATGACGACCAACTGGTCCGTACGTCGAAGGGCTGGCGCATCAAGCGTCGCGTGTGCCGCCTTCAGGGGTGGACGGGGAATCCGTTCGTTCCGGAACCCAAGCGGGAACACCAGCCGGACATGAAAACCAATGTGTTGAGTCAGCACTGCGCGGAAGGCCGGATCGAGTTCCTGAAGGCCATCAAGGCATTCCAGGCCAAGTGATGAAGGACGTCGTCATCGTCGGCGCAGGCCCCGTCGGGATTTTTGCCGCGTTGCTGCTGCAGGAACGCGGGCTGACGGTCGATATCTACGAGCGATGGCCGACGTTCTATCCGCTGCCGCGCGCCTGCGGCGTGGACCACGAGATCATTCGACAGCTGCAGGGTGCGGGTTTCACGAAGGATCTCGAGCCCCTGCTGGATCCTGTGATCGGGCCTGACAAGACCTACGAGTTCCTCGACAGCCAGTTCGAGACACTGCTGAAGATCGACTGGAATCGGCCGGGCGCGTCCGGCTGGGCGCAGATGAACATGTTCTATCAGCCGGATTTCGAGCTGATGATGCTGCGGCGTCTCGAGAAGGCGCCGAACGTGCGGATCCATCACGGTCGCCAGCTCGTGTCACTCGAACAGGGCTCGGATTCGGTGACCCTGGAGTTTTCCGAAACCGAGAAGCCTGAATCGCGCTGCCATGCCAAGGCGCGCTACGTCATCGGTGCCGACGGCGCGCGCAGTACGGTTCGCGATCTGCTGTCGATCAAGCATATCGATCTGGGCTTCGGCTACGACTGGCTGGTCGTCGATGTGCTGCCTCATCAGGAGCGCGTCTGGAAGCCCTACGTGATTCAGTACTGCAATCCGGCGCGACCGACCACGCTGGTCGGCAGTGGCCCGGGCCGCAGACGCTGGGAGTTCATGCGATTGCCTGGCGAGACGGTCGACGAACTGAATACCGCTGAGACAGCCTGGAAGCTACTCGCGCCCTGGAACATCGTGCCGGACAACGCGACGCTCGAGCGCCACGCGGTCTACACCTTCCGCGGTTCCTGGGCGGACCAGTGGAAGAAGGGTCGCGTCCTGCTTGCAGGCGACGCGGCGCATCTGATGCCACCGTTTCTGGGGCAGGGTCTCTGCGCAGGCATGCGCGATGCCCTGGCGCTGAGCTGGCGCCTCGCTGCGGTGGTCGGCGAGGGCGCCCCCGAAGAACTGCTCGAGTCCTACGGACCGGAACGTCGTGAACATGTCGTCGAGATCATCCGGCAGGCCGTCGAGATCGGGCGACTGATCTGCATGGTGGATCCGACGGCTGTGGCCACTCGGGACGCGCAGATGAAAGCCGCAATGAAGGATCCGGCGCTCGGTCTGAAGCCGCCGCCGGAACCACGTCTTGGTTACGCCGGTGCCTACCGGATCGATGACCGGAACTCTGGTTACCTCTCCGTGCAGGGTCGCGTCCGGTTCAAGGGCCGCGAAGGACTATTCGATGACGTCGTCGGCAAGGGCTGGCAGTTGCTGGCGCGCGGCCACACGGATCCGCTCGTCGTCGACGGTGACGCGCAGGACGTGCTGCAGCAGATGCGTGCGGTGCGTGCCGACTTCGGCCCGTCCGGTGACACGAAGGATCTCGATGGCGTCTACGGTGCCTGGTTCGATCGCCTCGGCGCGGAAGCCGTGCTGGTGCGACCGGACTTCTATGTGTTCGGCAGTTCATCGCTCGCGGACGTCGACGCGCTCTTGAAGTCTGCGCGCACCCTGCTTGGAACGAGTGGTCGCGAACCGGCACGCACGGCGAAGACGGGTTGAAGATCAGATGGTCACGCACATCGTGATCTTTTCGTGGAAATCGGGTGTGACACCGGGCCAGGTCGAATCTTTCGGCCAGGCGCTGTCGCAGATGGCCGGCGAACTCGCGCATCTCGTGTCGATCCAGCACGGGCCGGACCTCGCATTCCGCGAAGGCAATGGCGACTACGCCATGGTTGCGACTTTCGCGGACAAGGCCGGCTGGGACGCCTATCAGGTGCACCCGACGCACAAGGCCTTCGTCCGCGATGTCGTGACGCCGGTGTTGGCCAGTCGTATCGCAATTCAGTTTTAGCGAAGGATTGGTCTAACCCCATGCGCAAACTGCCTTCCATGAGTCATGCGGACTTGCTGACGAACAACGGCAGTGTCTTCGGATTGTTCGAAGAGGCGGCGCGGGCCCATGCGGATCGAGCATTCCTGATCGTCGACGGCAAGCCGCTGTTAACCTACGGCGGCATGCTCGATGAGACCGGCCGCGCGGCGAGCTGGCTGCGATCGCTCGGTGTTGCGCCGGGCGACCGCGTCGTCGTGCAGGCGCACAAGTCACCGGTCTCGACGATTCTCTATCTCGCTTGCCTGCGCGCGGGTGCGGTGTTCATTCCGCTGAATACGGCCTATCAGCGATCTGAACTCGGGTATTTCCTCTCGGATGCCGAACCGCGACTGCTCGTCGCGAGTGCGGGACTCCCGGGCGCGGCCGTTCCTTTCGTGGGCGCGCGCGCACTGATCGGGAACGATCTCACGGCGACGCCATGGTCGCGCATCGCCGAGAAGCTGGATGGCGTGCCTCGGACTGCGGCGGACCCGGCCGCGATCCTGTACACCTCGGGTACGACCGGAAGATCCAAGGGGGCCGTGCTCACGCACGGCAACCTCGCGTCCAATGTGATCGTGCTCGGGCAGGCCTGGGCCTGGCGCGACGACGACGTGCTGCTGCACGCATTGCCGATCTTCCATGCGCATGGCCTGTTCGTGGCGCTGCATTGCGCCTTGCTGCACGCCTCGCCGATTCAGTTCCACGAGCGCTTCGATTCCGCTGCGGTGTTGCGCGATCTGCGCGCCGCGACCGTATTCATGGGTGTGCCGACGTTCTACACGCGCCTGCTCGCCGAACCCGGCTTCGATCGCGAGCTGTGCGCGACGCTGCGGCTGTTCATCAGCGGCTCGGCTCCGCTGCTTGACGCAACCTTCACCGAGTTCGCCGAGCGGACCGGCCACGTGATCCTCGAGCGCTACGGGATGACGGAAGCATTGATGGTGACGTCGAACCCGTATGAGGGGCCGCGCATCGCCGGCAGTGTCGGGCCTGCGTTGCCGGGGGTGTCGGTGCGCATCGTCACCGAGGGCGGCAGGACTGCAGCGCTCGGCGAGCCGGGCGTTCTCGAGATCAAGGGGCCGAATCTGTTCGCCGGTTACTGGCGCAATCCCGAGAAGACCGCGCAGGATCACACCGCGGATGGTTATTTCGTCAGCGGGGACATCGCGACCGTCGATGCATCGGGCTTCATTCGTATCGTAGGCCGGGCGAAGGACTTGATCATTTCCGGCGGGTACAACGTCTATCCGAAGGAAGTCGAAATGACGATCGATGCGATCGAAGGCGTCGCCGAGAGCGCCGTCATCGGTGTGCCGCATCCGGATTTCGGCGAGGGCGTGGTCGCCGTGGTCGCGCGCAATGCAGGATCGACGCTCGCTGCTGGTGACATCTCGGCCGTCGTCAACGTCCAGCTCGCAGCGTTCAAGCGTCCCAAGGCGTCGATCATCGTCGATGAACTGCCGCGCAATGCGATGGGCAAGGTCCAGAAGGCCGAGCTGCGCAGCCGGTACAAGGACCTCTTCACCCCATCCAAATCGTCAATTCGCCGGGGAGCCTGAGCCATGCGTATCGTGACATTTCGCCGCAACGGCATCGTTCAGCATGGTGTTCGCACCGGCAGCACGATCCGCGTGCATCCAGGTGCCACCTCGGCCGTCGACCTCGCGCTGCAGGGTGCTGCGTCACGCGCGACCGACGAGGTGGCGCTCGCCGAGGTGGAGTTGCTTGCGCCGATACCGCGACCGGGCAAGATCATCTGCATTGGTCTGAACTATCGCGCCCATGCCATCGAGGGTGGCAACCCGATTCCGGACTACCCTGCCGTGTTCATGCGCGGCGGCACATCGCTCACCACGCCCGGCGGTGCGATCCTCTATCCCGAGTGTTCGGACAAACTCGATTTCGAGGCCGAACTCGCTGTCGTCATCGGCCGCACCGCGACCCGGGTCAGCAAGGCGAACGCCCTCGGGCACGTGGCCGGATACAGCTGCTTCAACGATGGTTCCGTACGCGACTACCAGCGCAAGTCGACCCAGTGGACGATGGGCAAGAATTTCGATGGCACGGGCGGATTTGGCCCGGACCTCGTCACCGCGGACGAACTGCCGTTGGGCGCATCCGGATTGCGGCTGGTGGCACGGCTCAATGGGCAGGTCATGCAGGACAGCAACACCGCCGACATGATCTTCGACGTCGAGACCCTGATCGCCACGTTGTCCGAGGCGATGACACTCGAGACCGGCGATGTCATCGCGACGGGAACTCCATCGGGTGTCGGCTACGCTCGCAAGCCGCCGGTCTTCATGCGACCCAGTGATGTGATCGAGATCGAGATTGAGCGTATCGGGACGCTGACCAACACGATCGCTCGACGGCCGGCAGTAGGGGCTTGATGTCTGCCTCGACATCAGCCGATCCAGCGGCGCGTCGGTTTCGCCTGCTCGGCATCTCCGGGAGCTTGCGCGAGCAGTCGTTCTCGACAGCGATCCTGCACGCGCTCGCGGACGCGACGGCGTCTCGAGCGAGCTACGTCTTCGCCGATATCGGCGCGTTGCCGCACTTCAATCAGGATCTCTATGGCGACGTGCTGCCGGAGGCGCTGCAGGCGTTTCGTGACCACGTGGCCGCGGCTGATGGCCTCGTGATCGTTTCGCCGGAATACAACCACGGCATTCCCGGTGTCCTGAAGAATGCGCTGGACTGGGCCTCGCGGCCGCACAATCAATCGCCACTGAAGCACAAGCCGGTGTTGATCGCGACGTCCTCTCCGGCCGTCACCGGCGGAGCTCGTGCGCAGTATCAGATCCGTGAAACGGTGGTCGCCGCGCTCGCGCGACCCGTGCTGACGCCCGAGATCGTTGTCGGATCGGTAGCGGCGAAGATCGTCGACGGGCGTTTCCAGGATCCCGCGGTCATCGAATTTGCGCTGCACGGTTTTGACGCGTTGTTCGAGGAAGTCGCAAGACTCTCTCTTCGCTGACGCCGCCGCCCATCGTCCGCCTGCCCACGTTCCGCCCGCTTCCGAGGAGTCTTCATGGATGTCGTCAAGTTTGCCAATGCGCCGTTCTATTCCGCACCGAATCACGAGGGCGTGACGGCGCGGCGACTGCAGGGCGGAACGGCAAGTTCCGCTGATTTCGTCTGGGTGGGGCATTCGGAGTTCCCGCCGGGTGTCGCGCTGCCGTTGGAAGCGGCGCCGATCGGCAAGATCTACGTCGTCACGCTGGGCGTCATCACGATCGAGCAGGCTGATGGTGTACGCCACCATCTGCACCAGGGCGACAGCATTTTCGTGCCGCCGAACGAGGCCCGTGCCGTGATCAATGCCACGGCCGTGCCCGCAGCGATGATCGTCGTGACGCCGCCGCCGGCGAAGTGACGCGCGGCCGGCGAACAGGGTGCGCATCCGGGAGGCCTAGCCCTTGATTCTCGTGACCGCCGCCAACGGTAACCAGGGCAAGCATCTGATCCCGCAGCTCGTGGCGACGGGCGCGACGTTGCGCGCCTGTGTTCGGTCCGAAAGCTCTGCCCAGTCGCTGCGCGCCGCCGGCGTTTCCGATGTCGTGGTCGGCGACCTGAGCGATCCGGGCGTGCTGTCCCGGTGCTTGAGCGGAGTGGAGCAGGTGTATTACGTCGGTCCGGCGCTGCATCCGCATGAGCGGCAGATGGGCTTTGCGGCGATCGACGCCGCGCGAGAGGCGGGCGTCAGGCAATTCGTGTTCAGCTCGGTGCTGCACGCCATCATCACGGATCTGATCCAGCACGAGATCAAGCGCGACCTCGAGGAGCATCTCGTGGCATCGGGACTCGAGTTCACGATCCTCCAGCCCGCCAACTACATGCTGCGCCACAGGCTGCTGCCCGCCTTCGAAAGAGGGGTCTTCGCGCTGTCCTGGGCACTCGACCGCCGTCAATCGATGGTCGACGTCCGAGACGTCGCCGACGTCGCGGCCTCAGTCCTCCTGAACAGCGAGGTGCACGCCGGTGCCACCTACGAGTTGGTCTCGCCGGGTCGCTACACAGCGCACGATCTTGCGCGCATCATTGCCGGCGTCATCGGTCGGCCGGTGAATGCCGAGCAGATCGATGCGGAGGTGTTTCTCAAGGCGGCGCTCGGCGTCGACAGTCTCGATGCATTCCCGCATCAGTCCCGACTTTTGCGGGCGATCTGCCACCACTACAGTCGGCACGACTTCGTCGGCAACCCGAACGTACTGACGTGGTTGCTCGGTCGATCGCCGACGACCTGGGAGCAGTTCGTCCAGCGCGAATTCGCCGCGATGAACCGCGACAGAGGGGGAGACCATGTCCGGAAAAATTGAGGCCCCCCAGTTTCGCGAAACGCTGGGTCACTACCCCACCGGCGTCGCGGTCGTCATGATTGTGGATGAGAGGGGCCAGCCCGATGGGATGGTCGTCGGGACCTTTTCCTCGGTTTCGCTGGATCCACCGCTGATCGCGTTCTTTCCAGCGAAGAACTCGGCGAGCTTCTCGCGACTGCGCGGCGCGCGAACCTTCTGCGTGAACGTGCTTGCCGCCGACCAGGAATCGCTGTGCCGCCGGATTGCCACCGTGGGTTTCGGCAAGTTCGACGGCGTTGCCTGGCGGGCCGCGCCCCGCGGTTCTCCGATACTCGATGGTTCGGTCTGTTGGATCGAATGCACGTTCGAGGATGTCCGGGAAGGCGGAGATCATTTCGTCGTGCTCGGGCGCGTGCACGATCTTGGTGTCCAGCGATCAACGTTGCCGCTGCTGTTCTTCCAGGGTGGTTACGGTCGATTCTCGCCGGGCTCCTTCGTCGCAACGCCCGATCCCGAACTGATTCAGGCGGCGCAGATGGCCGAAACGATCCGATCCCGGATCGAGGAGATCAGCGCGCGACTCGGTGTGAACTGCAGCGTGCTCGCGAAGATTCGCGGAGATGCCGTTCAAGTGCTCGCAGCGAATGGGGCGCCCGTCCCCGAGCCGATTCCGCTCGGACACCGACAACCGATCATCCCGCCCCTCGGGGCCGTGTTCATGGTGAACGCGACATCGACTGACGTCGAAGGATGGTTGAAGCGCGCACCCGACGACAGCGAGGAACGCCGCGATCGCTACCGGGCACTGCTCGAGTCCGTGCGCGAGCGCGGCTATTCCGTCCTCGCCGCAGAACCGGAACTCCAGCGCCGACATCAGGACGCACTGTCTGCGTTCGAACAGTCCGACAGACTGCCCCGACACGAACGCGCCGTCCGGCAGCTGACTTCGGAGCTCGGCGAACTATTCTGTCCCGATCTGAGACCGGGAGAACGCTACGACCTCGCTTCGATCGTCGTGCTGCTGCCGGCATCACCAGACCTACCACCGATGGCGCTGCGCATGACGGGGCTATCCGCTGCCGCACCAACGGAACAGATCACGCTCTGGGTCGACAGTCTCAAACGCGTTGCGGAAGCGGCGCGGCGCTGATCCGACTATCTACGAGTCCCGCCGCTTTCTCTGGCGCGGTTGAGTTTTCCGGTAGGGCAGGTTTCGTAGGCGATTGCGACTGCGGAGTCGTCTCGCCGCGGAAAGCCGTTTGCTGAATCCACGCCCCTCGATCGCGTCGCCCAACTCGTCGGACAGCACCGTCCAATTGGGAATACTGCAGCGTCCAATCAGGAAAGTTCTCGCGCTGCCGAGCGCGTGGGGCCGGGAATCGGAGTCCGAGCGACTCCTACGTTTCAGACGTAAGGAACAGGCATCTCACGATCGGTGAGAGAAACACGCATGCGTGAACGGGCACCTGCTCGCATCAAGATGTTCGTTTTCAGCGCGGAATTGGGTCAATTCTTTCGCGGCGAAAACCCAGCAACGGAGTTTGCGTTCCACTTTGCGTGCCACTCGTGAATGGACACACACCAGAAGTCCGCACAAGCCATTGATTTGATTGGTCGGGATGAGAGGATTTGAACCTCCGACTCCTACGTCCCGAACGTAGTGCTCTACCAGGCTGAGCTACATCCCGATGTCAGGAACCTACTGGATCAGTACGTTCTTTCCACGGCGAACCGCGCGAGTGCGGCGAGGCTTTTCTTGTACGGCGTTTCGGGGAGGGCCCGCAGGGCACTCAACGCGTGATCGGCCTCGTCCTGCGCGAGGCGGCGAGTGTACTCAAGCGCCCCCGTCGATTCAATTGTCGTCATGATCTGCTGCATCTGCTCGAGGCCGCCATGGCGGATCGCGTCGCTGATCATGCGGCGGGTGGCTTCGTCCTCGGTGGCCTGCAGCGCGTGGATCAGCGGCAGGGTCGGCTTGCCTTCGGCGAGGTCGTCGCCGAGGTTCTTGCCGAGTTCGGTGGCATCGGCGCGGTAGTCGAGCACGTCGTCGACGAGCTGGTACGCGGTGCCGAGGTGTTTGCCATAAGCGGCCAGTGTCTGCTGCAGGCTGGGCGAGGCGCCGGCGAGCACGGCGGCCACTTCGGTGCCGGATTCGAACAGCTTGGCGGTCTTGCGGTAGATCACTTCGAGATACCGCTGCTGCGTGGTCTCGGGATCGCGCGCATTCATCAGCTGCAGCACTTCGCCTTCGGCAATCACGTTGGTCGCGTCGGCCATGATCTCCATGACGCGCTGCGATCCCATCGCGGCCATCATCTGGAACGCGCGGGAATAGACGAAATCGCCGACGAGCACGCTGGCCTGGTTGCCATACACCTCGTTGGCGGTGTCGCGGCCGCGGCGCTTGGCGGAGCCGTCGACGACGTCGTCATGCAGCAGGGTGGCGGTGTGGATGAATTCGATGAAGGCCGCAGCGTCGATGTGGCCGCTGCCCTGGTAGCCGCAGGCGCGGGCGGCGAGCACGACAATCAGCGGCCGCAGGCGCTTGCCGCCGCCGCCGATGATGTAGTCGGCGACCTGGTCCACGAGGCCGACGGCGCTCTTCAGCCGCACGCGGATCACCGCGTCGACGGAGTCGAGGTCTGCCCGGACGGGGGCTTTGATGTCTTCCAGCTTCATTTAAAGTGTCGCCACCGGACCTGTTGCGGCCCGCCGGCATGGTAACGGACTCGGCGCCTGGCACCAAACCGGGTCTAATCCCTATTGCGGGGGCCCGGATCGAGCCAAGTATCTGATCGGAAAAGGGCAATTCAGGTTTGACCTCGCCGCCGCCGAACCTTACAATTCGCGCCCTTTGAGTCGGAGCGGAACATGTACGCGGTCATCGCCACGGGCGGCAAGCAGTATCGGGTCGAGAAGGGCAGCGTGCTGCGCATTGAGAAGCTCGCGGCCGAAGCCGGCGCCTCGGTCAAGTTCGACCAGGTGCTGATGGTCGGTTCGGGCGACTCGGTCAAGATCGGTGCGCCGATGCTGGGCGGTGCTGCAGTGCACGCCACGGTCGAGCGTCATGGTCAGGGCGAGAAGAAGTCGATCGTGAAGTTCCGTCGCCGCAAGCATTACCTGCGCATGGGCAACCATCGCCAGGAATTCACTGAAATCAAAGTCACTGACATCAGCGCAGGCTGAGGGTTAAGCAACATGGCACATAAAAAGGCAGGCGGCAGTACTCGTAACGGCCGCGACTCACACAGCAAGCGCCTCGGCGTGAAGGCCTTCGGTGGCGAAGCTGTGGTGGCGGGCAACATCATCATCCGTCAGCGCGGCACGCAGTACCGCCCGGGTGCGAATGTCGGCATCGGCACAGATCACACGCTGTTCGCGAAGAAGGACGGCCGCGTGCACTTCAAGCGTCGTGGCGCCGAGCAGCGCATGTTCGTCGAAGTGCTGGCGGCGGACGCGCAGGCCAAGTAAGCCTCCGCTTCGCAGGCTCTGCCGCACAAACCCCGGCCCACTGCCGGGGTTTTGTTTTTGCGGAAAGCGGTTTGCGGCAAGTGGATCGCGGTACCGGGAAGTCAGTCATGAAGTTCGTCCCATGAAATTCGTCGATGAAGCAAAACTCCGCGTGCAGGCCGGCAACGGCGGCCGCGGCTCGACCAGCTTCCGGCGCGAGAAATTCGTGCCTTTCGGCGGCCCGGACGGTGGCGACGGTGGCCATGGCGGCAGCGTCTATCTGCGCGCGGCCGAGGGCATCAACACGCTCGCGGACTTCCGCATCGAGCGCCTGTACAAGGCGAAGTCGGGCGAGGGTGGCAGCAGCAACGGCTGCACGGGCCGCAGCGGCGAGGATCTCTACATCTCCGTGCCGATCGGCACGATCGTGCGCGACGCCGAAACCGAAGAGCAGCTCGGCGACCTGACGAAGGTCGGCGACACGCTGCTGGTCGCGCATG
Source organism: Steroidobacteraceae bacterium (assembly GCA_965279665.1). Classification (GTDB taxonomy): domain Bacteria; phylum Pseudomonadota; class Gammaproteobacteria; order Steroidobacterales; family Steroidobacteraceae; genus UBA964. Next base: position 2,921,874 of record OZ257256.1, on the reverse strand, counting down.
GCGGCAAGGGTGGCTGGGGCAACACGCGCTTCAAGACCAGCACGAATCGTGCGCCGCGCCAGTTCGGACCGGGTCTGCCCGGCGAGAAGCGTCTGCTCGAACTCGAAATGAAGGTCATCGCGGATGTCGGCCTGCTCGGCTTCCCGAATGCCGGCAAGTCCACGCTGATCCGCGCTATTTCTTCGGCGCGTCCGAAGGTCGCGGACTATCCGTTCACCACGCTGCATCCGAATCTCGGCGTGGTGTACTGCGGTGAACATCGCAGCTTCGTGATGGCGGACATCCCCGGCCTGATCGAAGGCGCCGCGGAAGGTGCGGGCCTCGGCATCCGTTTCCTGCGGCATCTGCAGCGCACGGCGGTGTTGCTGCACCTCGTCGACATCGCGCCGCCGGATCCGGATACAGATCCGGTCAAGGACGCCCGCGCGATCGTTGCGGAGCTGAAGAAGTTCGACAAGACGCTGGCGGCGAAACCGCGCTGGCTCATCCTCACGAAGCGCGACCTGATGCCGGATGACGAAGCCGAAGCGCGCGCGAAGGACATCGTCCGTCGCCTGCGTTACAAGGGCCCGTGGTTCCTGATCTCCGGCGTCACGGGCGCCGGCACGAAGGATCTCGCCGAGGCCGTCATGACTTTCATCGAGAAGCGCGCTGCGGAAGCGCGAGACGCGAGCGGTGCGTAACTCGAAGGTCCGCCGGCGCATCGCCGCCGGCAAGCTTCGCCTCAGAATCCGCGATCTGCGCAACCTCGGTCCGCGCTCCGAAACCATGCTGGCCGAGATCGGCATCCACGATGCCGATGGCCTGCGCCGTCGCGGCGGGCTCGCGGCCTTCCTCGCGCTGCGCCGCGCGGGCGTGACCCAGTCCCTAAATGCGCTCTGGGCGCTGGTCGGCGCGCTCGACCCCTGGCCGGAAGGGTCGGACTGGCGCGACGTGGCGAGTGGTTCGCAGAGGCTTGGGTTGCTGCTGGCCGTGGAGTCCAGCGACCAGGCGCGCTCGGCCGTGGCGGCCGCAGCGGCGGACCCGAAGAGTCGTTCCGGCCGACCCAAGAAGCGCCGCGGGGCACCGGCCCGACGCATCAAGCCTGGCGCGGGCGCGCTGGCCAGCGAGGCCTGGGCCCCGGGCCTGCCGTTCGACGCGAAGGCCCCTGCCACCAAGCCATCCGGCTCGAAAGCCAATCCGGGGTCCCAAACGAAAACGCCCCGCGGCAAGGCGGGGCGTCGTTCGAACGGAGCCTGACCGGGTCGGGCTCTGACTCAGGCGAGGGCTTCAGCCCTGACCGTCTATTACTTCAGGGCCTTGATCTTGGCGGCCAGGCGGCTCTTGTGCCGCGACGCCTTGTTGCGATGGACCAGGCGCTTGTTGACCAGCGAATCGACCACGGCGACCGCCTTCTTGTAGCTGGCAGTGGCATCGGCCTTGTTGCCCGAGGCGACGGCGGTCAGCACGCCGCGGATCGCGGAACGCGCATTGGAACGCAGCGCGACGTTGCGCTCGCGGTGCTTGACGGCCTGGCGGGCTGCCTTCTCGGCGGACTTCGAATTGGCCACAGAATCTCCGTTGAATCAGCGTCTTCGGCCCCTGATGTCAGGCGGTCGGACGCGAAGGGCGCGTAGTGTGCTGAGCCGGCCCCGGGTTGTCAACGGGCGGCGGTCCCGGCTCCGGTATAGTGCGGGCGCCCCATGAGCCGAGCCATCTTCAAGAGCACCTCCGTCGTCGGTCTGACGACCCTGATCTCCCGGATCACCGGCCTGTGGCGCGATATGGTCTATTCGCAGGCCTTCGGCGCCGGGACGGTCATGGACGCCTTCCTGGTGGCCTACAAGATCCCGAACTTCCTGCGCCGCCTGTTCGCCGAAGGGGCCTTTTCCCAGTCCTTCGTGCCGGTGATCTCCGAGTACAAGGTGACGAAATCCCAGGACGAGGTCCGCGACCTGGTCAGCGGCGTCAGCGGTACCTTCGGCGTCGTGCTGCTGATCATCACGGCGATCGGGGTGATCGCCGCGCCGGTCCTGATCTTCCTGTTCGCGCCGGGCTTCTCGCGCGTCGGCGGCAAGTACGAACTCGCGGTCGAGATGCTGCGCTTCACGTTCCCGTACCTGTTCTTCATCTCGCTGACGGCGCTGTTCAGCGGTGTGCTGAACAGCTACGGACGCTTCGCGGTGCCGGCGTTCACGCAGGTCATCATGAACGTGACGATGATTGTCTTTGCGACGGTCGTCGCGGTGAACAGCGCGAACCCGGGCCTCGCGCTCGCGATCGGTGTGTTCGTCGCCGGCGCGCTGCAGCTGGTGTTCCAGTTGCCGGCGGTGGCGCGCCTGGGCCTGTTGTCCTGGCCACGCTGGCGCCCCGCGGCCGAAGGCGTGCGCAAGATCGCGAAGCTGATGATTCCCGGCATCATCGGCTCGTCGATGGCGCAGGTGAGCCTGCTGCTCGATACGATCATTGCTTCGTTCCTCGTCACGGGCAGCATCGCGTGGCTGTACTACGCGGACCGGCTGATGGAATTTCCGCTCGGCGTGTTCAGCATCGCGCTCGCGACGGTGATCCTGCCGGGGCTGTCGGCGCACCATGCGAAACAGTCGATGGAGCGATTCTCCGAAACGCTCGACTGGGCGCTGCGTCTCGTGATCCTGATGGTGACGCCGGCGGCCGTGGCGCTGCTGGTGATCGCGGGGCCGCTGACCGCCACGATGTTCGGCTATGGCCGATTCACGCCGCGCGACATCGAGATGTCCACCTGGGCGCTGATGGCCTATTCCTGGGGCCTGCTGGGCTTCAGTCTGGTCAAGGTGCTGGCACCCGGTTACTTCGCGCGCCAGGACACGAAGACGCCGGTCCGCGTGGGCCTCATCGCGCTCGGCGTCAACATGGGTCTGAACGTCGGCGTCGTCTATCCCGCGCATCTGCTCGGCTTCCCGGCGCCGCATGTGCTGCTGGCGACCTCCACCTGCATTTCCGCGGCGGTCAACACGACACTGCTGTGGCGCGGCCTGCGCCGGGATGGCGTGTATCGACCGTCGCCGGGCTGGTGGAAGCTGCTAGGCCAGATTGGTGCGGCGTCGGCCACGATGGCCGTGCTGCTCTGGTGGCTGGCCGGGGACATGTCGATCTGGCTGGCGGCCTCGCCGCTCGAGCGGGCCGGCCGTCTGGCGCTGTGCGTCGCGGGTGGCGCCGCCAGCTATTTCGCCGTGCTGTTCGTGCTCGGCGTGCGGCCCGGCAACCTGCGCGGCGCGCGTGGGAAGTCCGAGCCCGATCGCCTATAATTCCAGAGTTTTCAATTGCTTCAGCAGAACAGGCATGGATCTGGTCCGCGGCCTCGGTAGATTGCGGGAACGGCACCGTGGCGGCGTGGTCACGATCGGTACGTTCGATGGTCTGCACGTCGGCCACCGCGCGCTGGTCGACGCGACGCTCGCGGCCGCGGCGCGCGGTTCGCGGCCGGCGATCATGGTCAGCTTCGAGCCGATGCCGCGCGAGGTGCTGCATCCGCAGTCGCCGCCGTGCCGGCTGACGAGTTTCCGCGAGCGCTGGCGGCTGCTCGAGCGCAGCGGGCTCGATCTGCTGGTGCTGTTGCGCTTCACGCCGGAGTTGCGTGCGAGAAGCGGTGAGGAGTTCCTGCAGTGGCTGCGCGATGCGCTGCATTTCAGCGGCGTGGTCGTCGGATATGACTTCCGCTTCGGCCGGCATGGCGAGTCGGACGCGGCGTCGCTCGAAGCGGCCGGACGCCGGCTCGGCTTCGAGGTGCGCATCGTGCCGCCGGTGCTGATTGGCGGCGAGCGCGCGAGCAGCACGGCCGTGCGCCAGGCGCTGGGCCGCGATGATTTTGTTGCCGCGGCGGCGTTGCTGGGGCGGCCATACTCGATGCGCGGTCGCGTCGCACGGGGCGCGCAGCTCGGACGGACGCTGGGGTTTCCCACCGCGAACCTGCGCTTGCGTCGGCGGCGGGCGCCGCTCGGTGGCATCTTTGCGGTACGTGTGCACGGTGCCGGCCTGCCAGGGCTGCCGGGGGTCGCGAGTCTCGGCACACGGCCGACAGTCGATGGCGTCGAGCCCTGGCTCGAGACGCATCTGTTCGATTTCGCGGCGGACCTGTACGGTCAGGAGATTGAAGTCGAGTTCGTCGCGAAGCTGCGCGACGAACGCAAGTTCGAGAGTCTCGACGCGCTGGTCGAGCAGATGCACGTGGATGCCGCCGCTGCGCGCGCGGCGCTGAATTGATTACCGAAGGATCCCGAGTGGCTGACTACAAGAACACGATCAACCTGCCGCAGACCGGCTTCCCGATGAAGGCGGATCTCGCGCAGCGTGAGCCTGCACAACTCGCGCGCTGGGAGGCGGAAGGTACGTACGCTGAACTGCGGCGCATTGCGAAGGGTCGGCCGCGCTTCGTGCTGCATGACGGTCCGCCGTACGCGAATGGCGCGATCCATATCGGCCACTCGGTCAACAAGATCCTGAAGGACATCATCGTCAAGGCGCGCTCGCTCGATGGCTTCGATGCGCCTTACATCCCGGGCTGGGATTGCCACGGCCTGCCGATCGAACTCGCCGTGGAGAAGAAAGTCGGTCGGCCGGGGCAGAAGATCGACGTCAACGCTTTCCGCGCGGCCTGCCGCAAGTTCGCGCAGGAGCAGGTCGATCAGCAGCGCACGGATTTCAAGCGTCTCGGCGTGCTTGGCGATTGGGAACGGCCTTACCTCACGATGGATCCGGCCTACGAAGCGCAGCAGATCCGCGCGTTCGGGCAGATCGTGCGCAACGGCCATCTGTACAAGGGCGCGAAGCCCGTGCACTGGTGTCTCGATTGCCGCTCGGCACTGGCCGAGGCGGAGGTGGAATACGAGGACAAGACCTCGACCGCGATCGACGTCGCATTCCGCGTCGTCGATGTGGCGGATTTCGCGCGCCGCACCGGCATCGAAGTGGCGACGCTCGGTGGCCGGCCCGTGTCGCTGGTGATCTGGACCACGACGCCCTGGACGCTGCCGGCGAATGAGGCCGTCGCGTTGAACAAGGACTTCGTCTATTCGCTGGTCGACGTGGAGCGGCCCGCTGCAAATGGCGCTGCTGCCGAAGGCGCTGCGCCGGTGCGCGAATGGCTCGTGCTCGCCGCGGATCTGCGCGAAGCCTGTGCGTCGCGCTATCACGCGCAGGCGCTCGGCGTCGCAGCGTCGTTCGAAGGCGCCGTGCTGGATCGCCTTGCGCTCGAACATCCGTTCCTGCCGAAGCAGGTGCCCGCGATCCTCGGCGAGCATGTGACGCTCGAGGCGGGCACGGGTGCGGTGCACACCGCGCCGGCGCATGGTCAGGAGGACTTCGTCGTCGGCCAGCTTTACCAGCTGCCGGTGAAGAATCCCGTGGGCGGCGACGGACGTTTCCTCGAAGGCACGCCGCTGTTCGCGGGTCTGAAGGTCGACGAAGCGAATCCGAAGATCGTCGAGACGCTGCAGGCGCAGGGCCGTCTGCTGCATCACGAGAACTTCCGTCACAGTTATCCGCATTGCTGGCGGCACAAGACGCCGGTGATCTTCCGCGCGACGCCGCAGTGGTTCATCAGCATGGACCAGCGCGGCCTGCGTGCCGGTGCGCTGCGCGACATCAAGAACGTGCAGTGGACGCCGTCCTGGGGCGAGCAGCGCATCACCGGCATGATCGAGAACCGTCCCGACTGGTGCATCTCGCGCCAGCGCACCTGGGGCGTGCCGATTCCGCTGTTCGTGCATCGGGTCAACGGTGAGCTGCACCCGCGCACGCTCGAGATCATCGACCAGGTCGCGGATCGCGTGGCTGCAGGCGGCATCGAAGCCTGGTTCGCGCTCGATCCGCGCGAGCTGATCGGTGCAGAAGTGGACAGTTACGACAAGGTGCCGGACGTCATGGACGTCTGGGCAGACTCGGGCCTGTCGTTCGAGTGCGTCGGCACGGCGCGGCCGGAGATCGCGGCGCCGGTCGATCTCTACCTCGAAGGCTCGGACCAGCATCGCGGCTGGTTCCATTCGTCGCTGCTGATGTCCGAGGCGCTGTACGCGCGCGCGCCGTACAAGGGCGTGCTGACGCACGGCTTCACGGTCGACGAGAAGGGACGCAAGATGTCGAAGTCCCTCGGCAACGTCATCGCGCCGCAGAAGGTCATGCAGAGCCTCGGCGCGGACGTGCTGCGCCTGTGGGTCGGCTCGACGGACTACGCCAACGAGATCAGCGTCTCGGACGAGATCCTGAAGCGGATGTCGGATTCGTATCGCCGCATCCGCAACACCGTGCGCTTCCTGCTCGGCAACCTCGCGGAGTTCGATCCGGCGCGCGATGCGGTGCCGGTCGACCAGATGGTCGCGCTCGATCGCTGGGCGTTGCAGCGCGCGGGCGCGCTGCAGGCTGAGGTGGTCGAGGCGTATCGCGCGTATCAGTTCCACCAGATCTACCAGAGCGTGCACAACTTCTGCATCGTCGATCTGGGCTCGTTCTATCTCGATGTGCTGAAGGATCGGCTGTACACGACGCCGAAGGGCAGCATCGCGCGTCGATCGGCGCAGACGGCGATGTATCACATCGCTGAGGCCATGGTGCGCTGGCTCGCGCCGATCCTGTCGTTCACCGCCGAGGAGATCTGGAAGTTCCTGCCCGGCGAGCGCGCCGCGTCCGTGTTCCACACCGTCTGGCATCAGATCCCCCAGGCAGCGGCCGGCGACCTCGACTGGAATCTCGTCATGCAGTTGCGCGCCGACGTCGCGCGTGAGCTCGAGCGACTGCGCGAAGCCGGCACGATCGGTGCGCCGCTCGAGGCTGAGGTGGACCTGTACTGCGACGACGCGCATTTCGCGAAGCTCGCGGTATTTGGCGATGAGCTTCGATTCCTGCTGATCACGTCCGAAGCGCGAGTGCATCGGGCGTCCGCGGCCGCGAGCGCTGACGCGTCGGGGCCCACAACGGACGTGGTACCTGGCGCTTCTCTCGGTGCGGCCGTGCAGATTCGAGTGCGGCGCAGCGAAGCACAGAAATGCGTGCGCTGCTGGCATCTGCGCGTGGACGTCGGCAGTCACGCCGAGCACCCTGAGCTGTGCGGGCGCTGTGTCGTGAATCTCGGCGTCGACGGCGAAACGCGGACGTTCGCATGAGCACGCCCGACACGGACGTCGCGGCCTCGCAATCCGGCTGGCGCTGGCTACCACTGGCCGCCGTCGTGATCCTCGTGGATCAGTGGACCAAGGGCTGGATCGAGCAGCGCTTCGAGCTCTACGAATCGGTGCAGGTGCTGCCCGTGCTGAACATCACGCGGCTGCACAACCCGGGCGCTGCATTCAGCTTTCTTGCGGACGCCGGCGGCTGGCAGCGCTGGTTCTTCACGGGGCTCGCTGCCGTCGTCAGCATCGGCATCATCGTCTGGCTGCGACGGCTGTCGAGCCGTGCGCAACCGGCGCTGGCTGCCGGGCTCGCGCTGATCATGGGCGGCGCCATCGGCAACGTCGTCGACCGGCTGCAGCATGGCTTCGTCGTGGACTTCATCCTTGCGCACTGGCGCGGCGCCGATTTTCCGGCGTTCAACGTCGCGGACTCTGCGATCACGATCGGCGCAGGCCTGCTGCTGCTCGATGCCTTCCTCGAGTGGCGACGTGAGAGGGCAGCGCAGTGAAGCTGCTGCTCGCGAATCCGCGCGGCTTCTGTGCTGGCGTCGATCGCGCGATCGACATCGTCGAGCGCGCCATCGAACTGTTCGGCGCGCCGATCTACGTGCGGCACGAAGTGGTGCACAACAAGCATGTCGTCGAAGGTCTGCGCGCCCGGGGTGCCGTGTTCGTCGAAGAGCTCTCCGAAGTGCCCGCGGGCGCCACGGTGATCTTCTCCGCCCATGGCGTATCGGCGGCCATCGAGGTGGAAGCGAAGGAGCGGGCGCTGACGGTGTTCGATGCCACCTGTCCGCTGGTGACCAAGGTCCACATGGAGGTCCAGCGCTACGCACGCGAGGCGCGCGACGTGATCCTGATTGGCCATGACGGTCATCCGGAAGTCGAGGGCACGATGGGACGCTTCGATCAGCGCCACGGCGGCAGCATCCATCTGATCGAGACTCCGGAGGATGCGCGCGCGCTCGACGTTCGCGATCCGCAGAACCTCGCTTTCGTCACACAGACGACGCTGTCGGTCGATGACACGGCCGAGATCGTCGCCGTGCTGCGCGAGCGATTCCCTTCGCTGAAGACGCCGCGCAAGGAAGACATCTGCTACGCGACCCAGAACCGCCAGGATGCGGTCAAGGAACTGCTGGCGCAGTGCGACGTGCTGATCGTCGTGGGGTCCGTGACCAGTTCCAACTCGAACCGGCTCGTCGAACTCGGCGAGCGCTACGCCGTGCCGGCCTATCTGGTCGACGACGCGGATGGGCTGCGGCGCGAGTGGTTCGAGGGAAAGCGCTGTGTCGGACTCACGGCAGGTGCTTCGGCACCCGAGAGCCTCGTGCTCGGCGTGATGCGCCGGTTACGCGAATGGGGTGCTGAAGCTCCCGCGGAGCTCGCTGGCCGGGAGGAGCATGTGGTATTCGCGATGCCGCGCGCACTGCGCCGTCGCAGCGAGTCCGGGCCGGCCGTGGAGCCCCCGACGGTCTGATGGCGCGTCGATTCGGGTGGGCCGGTGCTCGAGCACGTCGCGGGCGCTGCGTCTACCGCCAGCAACTCGCCGTGACGTCTTCATCCGCGGCATTGCGCGCGCCACGCAGGCCGTTGTGATCCAGCGAGAATTGCGTGCAGAGACTGTCGTCCCGTTGCCCGCCGCCCGGTCGCGGCCGTGCGGTGACCCGGAAGCCGCTTGCATCGGGCTCGGTCAGCGCAACGCTGATGTCGTAGAAGCCGCGCTCCGTCACGGCCGACTGGCCAAGACCATTTGGGGATGCGGAGACCAGGTCCGTCGTGTAGCGGTTGTTCTGCAGGAAGAATTTCTCCTGCGCAGCCGCGGCCCTCAGCAGTGCCGTCGTGGCTTCCGTCCGCTGCGCACGCAGCAGGTAGCTGCGATAGCTCGGCACTGCGATGGCCGCCAGTATGGCGAGCACCACCACGACGGTCATCGCCTCGATCAGGGTGAAGCCTCGAGGCCCACGCATCAGCCGCCGCCGTCCTCCGCCACACGACGCCAGTAGTTGCGCACCACGCTGCCGGGCACTACGCAACGGCCGAGTATCTCGGTGCCGACCACACAGAAGCTGCGCCGACCGAGCGGGTCCGCACCTTCGGCGTCGCGACCGACATTCTCGAGCACGAAGCTGATTTCGCCGGCGATGCCGGACTGTTGCAGCAGCTGCGAAAGATCCGCGGAGTCAACGGCGCCGCTGTCGTTGAAGTCGATCGCAGCCCGCCCGGTATCGACCCGCAGCGCATAGGCGCGATTGATGCCGTTCGCGGGCAGGCAGGGATCGACGTTCGAAGCGGGCACAGGCTGGTAGCTCGTGAACAGGATCGTGCCGTCGATGGTCACGCCTTCCGCCAGCACCTTCTCGCCGTTCCAGCCGCCGTTGAGGTCGAGTTCGAGCTTCCATCCGCGCGCATCGCTCGGCACGGTCGCCTGATCGGGCGCGGGCGTGATGTTGACCAGATTGCTGTCCAGGACCGGAGTCGCGTCGTTGTACTGCGTTTGCGTCAGGCGGCCGAACGGATTGCGATCGCGGATCGAGTAGAAGCGATCGCGCGTTTCCGTGTGCAGCGGATGTCCCCGATAGCCCGAGCCGATCGCGAGGTTGTAGTACGGGTCTGCGCCGCGACGCTGGATCAGCGCGACGTCCGGCGCGTAGTAGAAGCGCCGGTTGTTCTCGATGGTCGTCTGGCCGGTGCTGCCGGCACCGAGAGCGGCGAGGACGCCGCCTGTCACGAGCGCGTTGGGCGCTTCCCCATTCCAGATGTCGAACCGCCAGACGCGACCGCCCATGTCGGCGGCGTACATTCGATCGGCGTACTGGTCACCGTCGGTATCGATCGTGACCACCCGGCCTGGGATCGAGTGCGTCATCTCGTCGAGTTCGAGGTTCGGCGTGCCGTTTCCGTTTGGACCGCCGGCGTACCAGAGCCGCTGGCCGGTTGCCGCATCGACCATGTAGATGCGGTGACCCGACGTGTCCGTCGTGTACTGATAGTTCTCCTGGGCGTCGTCGTAGCCGCCGCCGAAAATCAGCACAAGATTTTCGCCGTTCTGTGTCGCGCCGCCGCCGACGCGCACGCGCGCGATCGAAGGCGTCGACCAGGTCTCGCCGATGCCGGGTAGTTCAGCCGGACCGATGCTCCAGCGCCAGCGCGGGCTGTTCCGCTGCGTGACGTCCAGTGCGTAATAGTTGCGGCCGCCGCGGCGCATGCCGAAGAACAACCAGACACGATCACCCGCGCTCGGGGTGACGATCCCATCCTGGTTGGCGTCGAACTTCAGGACCCGAACGTCGCCGTCGAGGCCGTAGCTGCGCTCCGCCGCGACGGGATTGCGGTACAGCTCGACCAGTCGGCCCAGCATGTCCGGTGGGATGAAGGACCACAGCTCGACGCCGGTGTCGGCGTCGATCGCATGGAGGAAGCCGTCGTTCGTCGGCACGAAGATGACGTTGTCGTTCGCGTCGGGATTGTCGGTCTCGCCACCGTAGGAGACCAGGGCGGGGCGCGCATGCAGCGGATCGCCCATCAGCCTGCTGATCTCCGTGCGATTGCCATCGCCGTCGGCATCCAGCACATCGACGCCGCGCGCCCAGTTGATGAGGTCGATGCGACTGACGTCCGGCGACGTCGTGTTCATCAACGTATCATCGAGGGCCGCGTTCGTGACGTCGAACGCGTTGACCGGTTCCGATAGCAGCCGTCGTCCCCCGGACTCGATATAGGTGTAGACATTCCGCGTTGCGGGAGACGGCAGACGGCTCGCAGCGCCACCGGCCTCGACGCGGTTACCGTCCGGATCCGTACCCGGTGTCCAGAAACTGCGCGCGCTCGAACGGAAGAAGCCGGTCTCGGCATCCACCGCATCCGTGCCGGACACGTCGACGATCGTGCCGTCGCGAATGCCGTACTTCTTGACGTTGCCGGTCCAGCGCAGGCGCTCTTCCGGCTTGAACAGCGAGACGAACAGCTCATTGTTGGTCTGGGTACGGTTGAACGCGTTGATCGAGACGGCAGGCGACGTGAAAGTGTTTCCTCCCTGCAGCACCTGCTGGAAGATCTCCTGCAGGACCGTGGTCAGGTTCTCGACATTCGTGGCCGTGTAGGCGCGCCCACCGCCGCGACGGGCGACGTCTTCGAGGAAGGTCGAGCCGGCCACGTCCGGTCCGAAGCCGATCGTGTAGGTGGTGGCGCTTTGCCGGCCCGGCAGCGAAGTACTGAGATCGGCCTCATTGAGGTACTCGGCCATGTCGTCGAGACAGCGGCCGCTGCCGGTGCCGTCGCAGTCGTTGCCGACCACATCGCCGAACTGCGGCAGCGTCGTGATGCGGTCGTCGGCGGAGTTGTCCTGGGTCGGCTCGCCGTCCGTCAGCAGCACGACGAAGTTCTTCTGGCACTGATACTGGATCGGCGACTGGTAGCGCGCCTGATTTGCAGGCACCCGGGATTCCGGCACGCTCGGGAATGACGCGCCGCCCTCGACGGTCGAGTTCAGCCCGTACTCCACATCGCGCCCTGCCAGGTACTGTCCGGCTTCGTACAGGGTCTCGGAGAGTGGCGTGAAGCCCTGCGCCTGGAAATCCTGCAGGCGCGCTGCGATCGACGCGCGTGAGTCGGCGATGCTGGTGACTTCGTGAGCGACGAGTCCGCCTTCTGCCTGGTCGCCACTGGGACTCTGCGCCGTGCTGAAGCGCATCAGACCGAGATTGACGTTGTCGATCGAGTAAGCGAGCGCCGTACCGACCGCCTTGACCGTTTCGAGCCTGGAGAGGTCGGTCGGAACGTCGGCCGCATACAGCCAGTTCAGGTAGTTGCCGCTGAAGAACGAATAGACGTTGGTCGAGTCCCAGCTGATCTGCTGTGCCGCGATGGAGGTCCAGGGGTTGGCGGCATCACCGTTGCGGGCCCAGCGTCCCGCAGTCGCGTCGGTCTCGCCATGAAGGCCAGCGTCCGCCTCGCATTCGAGCGGTGCGGTATCGGTGTCGTCGCGAAGATCACGCCAGCGACGGTCGCGCTCGATCCACTGCAGCGCGCGGCCCGTCCAGCGTCCGGCGGTACCCGCGAGCGCACTGGCCAGCGCACGGCATCGATTCACGCCGAGCGGAATGCTGGCCGATCTGTCCGGGTCGCAGGAGGGGGTGCCGCTGCGCGAATCCCGCTGGAAGTAGACGAGATCCCGGTCGCAGGTCCCACCGTAGGTCTGGGCCGGATCGAACGGTGGCCGTGACAGCCGCACGAGGCCGTTCATGCTGCCCGAGGTGTCCACGATGAAGAGCACGTTCGGTCGCACGCCGCTGACCGCGCCCTGATTGACGAAGATCTCGCTGTCGTCGGCCAAGGCCGGCGACAGGGATGCCAGCGTGGCGAGGGTGCCCGTGAGCACCGCGGCCAGGCGGCGGGGGGCGACGTTGCGCGGCAGCATCGGCTTCATCGGCTCGTCCTCTCGATGCGGCGCGGTGCGATATCCGGTATCGCGGCGATCACGCGCGTGATCTGGCTCGTGCCCCGGCCGTACAGCAGCACGAGGCTCGCATCGGTGCGTCCCGCGAGCGCACGACGCAGGTCTGCGGCTGGCAGTTCCTGACCGTCGAGGAAATACCGGGTGCGCGCACCCGTGAACAGCACCAGCGGCTTGCAGCCGGAGCAGGGTGTCACGCTGATGCTGCCGGCTTCGCTGGCCGGCAGCGTGATGTCGCGGGTCGAGGTTTCCACGGCGAGTTCGACGGCGCGCAGCGATTGCGTTGCTGCGTACACGTTGCCGATCGACAGGGCCGCGCCGAACAGCAGTGTGATCATCCAGGCCTGCATCGCGTGTTTCATTCGAGGTCCTCTCCGGCGAGACCGTCGCCGAGTTGGCCGAGCGCGGTATTGCCGGCGCCGCCGGTGCTGGCGATCACCATCACGCCCTGCGTCTGCACGTCCCGGCCGTTGCGGGCTGACGTGCCGGTGCTTTCGATTTCGAAATGCAGGCCGACGAATTTGTCCGCACTCGATTGCGGCAGGCCGGTTTCATCGCCGATGTAGCGCGTCTCCGCGCTGTACTCGTTGGGTTCCGCGCCGAGCACGGTCGGTTCGACCTCGGCTCGAGAGCCGGGCGTCGTGCCGACCAGCGCGATCTGCGAGATCGATTGTTCGATGCCGGCGGCTGCGGCGTCTGCGGCATTGCGACGTGACTGCTCATTGCCGGCAAGGGCGAGTTCGGTCGTGGCCGTATTGATGCCGGTGAAGGCGAGGATGGTCAGGATCACCAGCATGATCAGTGCGATGACCAGCGCCGCACCGCCCTCGCGGCCAGGGCGTGAGGGCGTGGTGAAGCGAGCAGCGTTCTTGTGCATGGTTGAATTCACAGCGTGCGGGCGTTGCGCAGGGCGATCGTGCGGGACAGCAGAAGGCGGCGGAAATTCCGATCCGCGCCGGCCGGCGTGTATTCGCGGTTGGCGTAGCGGTAAGTGCGGTTGTCGACGAAACCGGGATCCGGCTGTTCGCTGCGCACGCGCACCCAGATCCGCACCGATACCACCTGCAGGCGATCGAGGTCTGGAAAATCGGGATCGACGTAGCGCGTCGCCCGGCCGTCCGATTCCGGAATGCCATCGTTGTTCACGTCGGCCCCGGCATCGATCGCGCCATCGTTGTCGTAGTCGCCGCTGTCGATGCCGAACTGCACCTGCAGGTCTTCGACGCCCGGCATGACTTCGTTGTCGACGAAGGCGGGATTGCCGGCGACGCTGGTCAGTGATTTGACGCGCAGCGCCGGCAGGCCCGGGTTCTCGACGGAGTCGCCGGAGACGTAATAGGCACGGACGATCAGATCGTAGATGTCGTTGTTGGCGTCGACGGCGCCGGGCGCGACACCATCCGCGAACAGTTGCTGGGCGGTGCGGCTGCGCAGTCGCGACGCGTAGATCTGCAGGCGTCCCGCCTCGGGATCGTCGGCAGGTTCTGCGGAAGCACGACGCAATGTCAGTGTGTCGGTGTCTTCAACGGCGCCGCTGCCGTAGGCGTCGCAGGCGCCGGTGCGATCCGGACCGAGCTCGAACTCATCGTTGGATCCCTGGACGGGCGTCAGCACGTCGACGGCGAAATTCGTGCCGCAGCTCTGCGCCGATCCCGGCAGGCCGGGCGCGGCCACCGGAGCTGCCGCAGGAATCGGTCGTTGGCGCAACTGCGGCGCCGTCGCGAGAACAGCGGAAGGCGCGGCGCCATTCACCAGACGCAGCGTGTCGGGCAGATTGGTGAAGCCGTAATAGCCGGCGAGTTCGATGTCCGGTTCCACCACCGACATCACATACCGGCCACGCTCCTGCAGGCGGGCGATCGATTCATTGACCGCGTACGTGCTGCGACTGTTCGAGTACACGGTGACGGCGCCGACGATCAGCACGGAGCCGATTGCGAGGGCGACCAGCAGTTCAACCAGGCTGAGGCCAGCGATAGGGCGACGGGAAGCGATCATGTTGGCGGTGTCCTGGGCATGATCAGCACGTTGCTGCGGTAGGTATTGGGCGGCTCGCCCTCGGCGGTGAGTTCGTCACCCGGTTCGAGCCAGCCGACGCTGATGACGTATTGCTCCGGGCCGCCGCCCGCAGCGGCCTGGTGTTCCACCGTCGCAGTGGGCGGTGTGCCGCCGGACGGCAGCGTGGCGTTGACGGCGGCGACCCAGCGCGCGAGATCGTCCTCGGCCAGCTGTTCGAGCGTGCAATTGCCGCCGGCGAGGCCTTCCGTCGGCGCGCAGTCGTGCGGAGCGGGCGCGCCGCCATAGGCGGCGAGATCATAGGCATCTCCGGCACTGGCGTTGGCGCGGATGCGATCAGCCATGTCGCTGACCAGATTGATGGCCTGGGTCCGCAGCATGGCGGTGCGACTGTTGCGTACGCTTTCGACGAACAGGGCCGCGATGCCGAGCATCCCGACCGACAGCACGACCAGCGCGACGAGCGCCTCGACCATGGAGATGCCGCGCAGTCGCCGCGGCGCACTGCAAGGGTTCAACCGCCTCCGCATGCCAGCCCCCAGCTCTCGATGATGTCCTGGTCGCGCGTGATCTGTGCGCGACCCGTGCGATCGACGATGATGCCGCGCGCAATCGACTGGTTGGTGCCGGCCTGCAGCGCCGTGCCCCGCTCATCGCAGAACACCAGCCGGTCTGCGAGCATGCCCACCGGCAGCTCGCGCGAGAATCCGGCGCGATTGAATGATGCGCAGACGCCGTTGGCCGGGGCCTGCAGCGAGGCGTTCTGGGGTCCGTCTCCGCGGATGAGCCGTTCCCCGTCCGAACGGTCGCAGTCTCCGTCCGGATCGTCGAACACGATCCAGCCGCTGAAATCGTCGCCATCGCAACCGGCCGCATCGGCCCCGGGGTTCGCCGAACGGCACACCGACACGATGCCCTGACGTTTGACGGCTTCGGTGCGCGCCAGCTGCAGCGAGGCGAGATAGTCGTTCGCCGCACCGGTCAGTGCGTTGTTCATGCGGAAGTCGCGGAAGTTCGGTGCGCCGATCGCGAGGATCACGCCGGCGACCGCCAGCACGATCATCAGCTCCATCAGCGTGAAGCCGCGTGCGCCCACGCGACAGGGTCCTTGCGCCATTCTGAAACCCTCCATCCCCGATACGCGGAACTATAGGGGGCGTCCAGCGACTGCGGCGCGAATTCCGACGATCGGCGCGCATCGACGGATGGACGGAGGAGTCGGTCGGGCGAGCCGGGCAGTGCGACGTCAGCATGGCGGGGCACCGGGGGCGGACTCCCGCAGCCGCGGCCGGCCCGTCTGGCTGACGATGACGGCCCGGGTGCGCGCGAGGTGCGTGGCATGGCACAGCGTGAAGGTCGAGGTCGTGCCGGCACGGCTGACGGGCCAGTACGTGACGGCGACCCGGCTGCCCGTGACGCCGAGGCGCTCGGGCAGTTCGAAGCGGCCGAGCAGCGGCTCACCGGCGTCCCGCTGTGGCGCGCGCTCGGTGCGCAGGTTCAGGAACACGATCCAGCCGCGAATGCCCGGCGCGGCCGTCCGCGCAGCGCAGCGCTCGAGGTCTGACGAGAGGCAGACCACCGCCGGCTCGGCCCGCAGCAGCGCCTGCGAGCGGGCGAGGTGCAGCGCCCGCAGCAGCGAATGGGCGCTGGTCAGGCTCGCGGCTTCGGCGCGGCTGCGCTCGAAACCCGGCGTCGACATGGCCGCGAGGATGGCGACGATGGCCAGGGTCACCAGCAGTTCCGTGAG
Organism: Steroidobacteraceae bacterium; assembly: GCA_965279665.1. Classification (GTDB taxonomy): domain Bacteria; phylum Pseudomonadota; class Gammaproteobacteria; order Steroidobacterales; family Steroidobacteraceae; genus UBA964. Next base: position 2,905,535 of record OZ257256.1, on the reverse strand, counting down.
GCTGATGCCGGCAGCGATCCGGAGAACCGGTCCGGCGACGGGCCGCGGTGGGATCGGGGGCTGGGGCGTTTGCATGGCCGGCAGTGTCCCGCTGCCCCCGTCCCGCGACGAGTGGCTGAATCTGGCCCGAACAGGGCAATTCAGCGCTCCCTGCCGTCAGGTGATTCAGGCAGGCAAGCTGGCGAGCGAACCCGGTATCCCTAATAATCCGCAGATGTTGCAGCCCATCCAGAGTCTGTCGCCGGGCGCCAGGCCGCCCCCTGCGGATCGCCTGCTCGCGCATGGCATCCAGCCGACGCAGCAGCGACTGCGGATCGCCGAAGTCCTGCTCGCGGTCGACCAGCATCTGACGGCGGAGCAGCTGCTGGCCGCGCTGCGCGCGCGCGGAGCGCGGGTCTCCAAGGCGACGCTGTACAACAATCTCAAGCTGTTCGCCGAGCGCGGCCTGATTCGCGAACTGCTGCTGGACGGTACGCGCAGCTGGTTCGATTCGAACGTCCAGCCGCATTACCACTTCCAGGATCTCGAAACCGGGGCCCTGACCGATGTGGCGGTCGCCGAGGTGGCCTTCCAGCACCTGCCCAGCCCACCGCCGGGCATGGAAGTGGCCGGGATCGACCTCGTCATCCGACTGCGACCCAGTCGGCGCTAGTTTGTTTGCGTCGGGTACGTGGGTTCTCATAGAATCGCGGCCCCCAGTGCCGGGGTAGCTCAGTTGGTAGAGCAGCGCATTCGTAATGCGCGGGTCGGAGGTTCGACTCCTCTCTCCGGCACCATTTTTCACCGCCCGGCATGACATCCACCGTCGAACCGCGCTCCGCCTGGTGGATCCGGGCCCTGTCGGCCCTGCCGATGCCCGTGCTGTACGGGCTGGCGTCCTTCCTGACCTTCCTCGCCTTCCGCGTGGTCCATTACCGTGACGCCGTGGTGCGCGAGAACCTGCGGATCGCATTCCCGGATCTCGACGCCGCCGCCACCCGTGAGCTGATGCACCGCTACTACGCGGGCTACGCCGACGTGCTCGTCGAGCTGGTGAAGGGCGCGAGCATGAGCGCGGAGCAGGTCCGCGAGCGCGTGACGATCCGCAATCTGCCGGTGCTGACGGACCTGCTGCAGCAGGGGCGACCGGTGCTGCTGATGGGAGCGCATCAGTGCAACTGGGAGTGGATGCTGCTCGCGTTGTCGCTGGAACTCGGGTACCCGCTCGATGCGGCCTACAAGCCGCTCGTGGATCCCTGGGTCGAGCGCGAAATGAAGATCCTGCGCACGCGCTTCGGCGCGCGCATGGTGCCTGCGCAGGAACTGTTCGCCGACATGCTGCGGCGTGGCAAGGTCCTGCGCGCGATCGCGATGATCGGCGACCAGGAGCCGGTGACCAGCGAAAAGAAGCACTGGCTGCGCTTCCTGAATCGCGACTCGGCGTTCTTCGTCGGCGGCGAGGAAGTCGCGCGCACGCTGCGCTACGCATCCATGTTCATCCGCATGCGACGGATCGCGCGCGGCCGCTACGAGATGGAGTTCGTGCCGCTCTCCACGGCCGCGGAATCGCTGGCGCCTGGCGAATTCACCGAACGCTATGCCGCGTTGGTCGAGACGCAGATCCGCAGCGCACCGGCGGACTGGCCGTGGTCGCACAAGCGCTGGCGCCTGAAGAAGCCGCTGTACGGCGGCTAGGAAACACCTTCGGGCCTAGACCGACGCCAGTTTTCCCTGCAGGTGCGCGGCGAGCTGCGCGATGGTCGGGAAATCGAACAACTCCGTCAGGTCCACCTGGCTCGGCCAGATCGCATCGAGCTGTTCGTGGATCTCGATCAGCTTCAGCGAGCTCGCACCGAGTTCGAACAGGTTGTCGTGCACGCCGACATCGCGGGCGAGCGCGGTGTCGCAGATCGTCTTGATGCGTCGTTCGATCTCATTCGTGCCGCCATCCGCGCCACTCGAGGCGCGCAGCGTTTCGCGCAAGGCGGCGAGTTCTGCGAGCGGCGCTGCGAATTCGCCATCGAGGAATTCCTGTTCGAGCAGATGGCGCTGGGTCTTGCCGCTGGTGGTCTTCGGGATGCGCTTGACCGGCACGACTTCGGCGATTTCGAGTCCCGTGTGTTCGTTCAGCACGCGCGCGACCTCGATCGCGATCGGCAGGAATTCCGGCACTTCGGTCCGGTGCAGCACGAACACGACGAGTTCATCGGTGGCGGCGCCCGCGCGGCGTACGCCGCTGATCACGACCTTGCCGAGTTCCAGTCCGCCGGCGCGGATCGCGATGTCCTCGAGATCGTGCGGATAATAGTTCTGGCCGTTGACGAAGATGATTTCCTTCGCGCGGCCTGTGACATACAGCTGTTCGTCGAGCTTCACGCCGAGATCGCCGGTGCGCAGCCAGCTATCGGTGCTGTAAAGCGTGGCATTGGCCTCGGAGTTCTGGAAATAGCCACGCGTGACGTTGCCACCGCGGATCTGGATGTGGCCGACGCTGCCGTCCGGCAGCGCGGTGTCCGCATCGTCCGCGATGCGCAGTTCGCAATGCGGAATCGCACGGCCGACCGACATCAGCGCGACCGCATCGCTGCTGCCGGCCGGCAGCACCGTCGGCGTGCGGCCCACGCCGAGCTGACGACGATCGAGCAGCACCGAGCGCAGCGGCGCGCCGGGCTCGGGAAAACTGACCGCGACAGAGGCTTCCGCGAGGCCGTAGACGGGATACATCGCGGTGCGCGTCAGACGCTGCGGCGCGAGACGCGCCAGGAATTCATCGGCCAGGTCGACGCTGATCGGCTCGGCGCCATTGAAGATGATGCGCACGGCGGACAGATCGAGCCCGTCGGGCCGGCGGTCGCCGAGGACTTTCAGGTAATGGCGATAGCCGAAGTTCGGCGAGCAGAGGATCGAAGCCTTCACCTTGGACGCGAACTGCAGCCACAGCAGCGGCCGTCGCACGAACAGCTCCGTCGGCATCTGATGCACCTGCATCTGCGAGCCGACCATGAAGATGTGCATGCCGATCAGACCCATGTCGTGCGTCAGCGGCATCCAGGACAGCGTCACGTCATCACTGCTGAAACGCGCGGCGGAGGCGGAGCCCTGCCAGTTCGCGATCAGGTTGGCATGCGTCAGCACGACGCCCTTCGGTTCGCTGGTCGAGCCGGAGGAGAACTGGATGAATGCGACGTCGTCCGCGCCGACGTTCGCAGGCGTGCCAGGACGCGAGAGGTCCGTCAGGTCCTCGACGCGCAGCGTGCGGGCGCGCAGTGCATCGATGCCGGCCTGGTCGCCGCCCGTCGCGGCGAACTGTGCGATGCGCTCGAAGGTCTTGTGCTCCGAGAACAGGAAGGGGCGATCGAGCAGCGAGACGATGCGCAGCAGCTTGCGACGATGTTCGTCGCTGATGCCGACCGCCACCGGGACCGGGATGATGCCGCCGAGGATGGCGGCCCAGAACGCGTCGAGGAAGGCCTCGTTGTTCTGCAGGAACAGGACGAGATGATCGCCGCGTTTCGCGCCCATCGACTGCAGATGGTGCAGCAGGCCCAACGCGCGCTGCTGCAGATCTGAATACGGCACGACGCGACGCTGGTTCTCGCCCTCGAGATAGGTGATCGCTCGCGTGCTGCGGCTGCTCGCGGCGAGCAGTTCGGGAAGCGTGGAAGGTGAGCTCATGTCTGGGTGCGTGCCTGTGGGCTGCGCGGCTCGAGCCGCATCATCAGGGGGTGAAGGGTGCGCAGGTTCACCTGCGCCTCGAAATCGATCTCGCCCTGCGTGGTCAGGCGCAGCTGATAGCGGCGCGCGAACTTGTACAGATGGACCAGCATTTCGTACATCGCGAGCGCTTCGCCGATGCAGTGACGCGGTCCGGCGGCGAACGGCATGTAGGCGAAGCGTGGCCGCTCCTGTTCATGTTCCGCATCGAATCGCTCCGGACGGAAAGCTCCCGGCGACTGCCAGAACTGTGGGTGCCGGTGCAGCACGTAGGGCGAGAACAGCACGTCCGTACCGGCAGGCAGTTCATATCCGCCGAGTACGTCCGGTTCGATCGAGCGGCGCGAGACCAGCCAGGCCGGTGGATACATGCGCAGGGATTCGTCGCACACGTTGTGGGTGTAGTTGAGCGACTCGATCTCGCTGAGTGACGGCGCCGCCCATTCTGGCGCGGCATCGAGCTCGCGGTGCAGCTTCGCTTCGGCCTCCGGATGCCGGGCGAGCAGGTACCAGGTGGAGTTCAGCGTACTCGCGGTGGTCTCGTGACCGGCGACGATCAGCGTCAGCACTTCGTCGATCAGTTCGCGATCGCTCATCGAATCGCCGGTGTCCTTGTCGCGCGCATCCTGCAGCATCGCGAGATAGTCGAAGTGCTCGGCCGGGTTCGCGCGACGATGCGCGAGCATCGATGCGATCACCTTGCCGAGAGAGCGGAAGCGGTACGCGAATTTCAGGTCGCGTGCGGGCTCCTGCGTGACGATGGCGAAAGGGTTGTGGCCAAGTTCCGCAGTGATGCGTGCGATGTCCGTGCCAAAGATGCTCTCGAGCACGACCTCCAGCGTCATCTCGCTGGTCTCATCCGTGACGTTGATCAGTTCGCCGGCATCCGCCAGCGCCTGCCAACGCAAGAGGCGCCGATCGTTGGCCGCGGCGATGACCTCCGCGAACCGGGTCAGCACGCGGCGATGGAAGCTCGGCTGCATCAGATAACGCTGCCGGCGCCAGAAATCGCCTTCGCTCGCGATCAGGCCATTGCCGAGCAGGATGCGGATCCGATCGAAGCCGAGGCCCTTGGTGTAGTTGCGGTGGTTCGAGACCAGCACGCGCTTGACGTCGTCGGGATGGTTGATCACCCAGACACTGGCCTTGCGCATCGGGGAGTACACGCGATAGGTGTCGCCAAACTGCTCGAACAGCGCGCACATCCGCGGCAGGCTGTCATCCGCTTCGCCGATGCTGAAGGGCGGGTCTGATTCGGGCGGCAGGGACTCGACGACGTTCGGCGCAGGCATATCACGTGATTATCGCAGGAACGCGGCGTTCTTGGGCCGGTGCGTTCTTGTGCCTGCGGGGACGATCGCGGACAATTGCGTGTTAATCCCCGAACGACGCGGAAGTCGCCCACAGAATGACCGATCCTGGCCCCGAAGGCCGCATGACGAGCGTGTCCCGCGCCGCCGTTCCGCCTGCCATTTCGGTCGTCGTGCCCGTGTGCAACGAGGCCGACAACGTCGCGCCGCTCGTGCGCGAGATCGTGCAGGCGCTCGGTCCGGTCGCTCACGAAATCATCTACGTGGACGACGGCAGCACCGATGCGACGGTCGAGGTCGCGCGCCGCACGCGCGCCGAGGGTGTGCCGCAGCTGCGTCTACTGCGGCATTCGTTCCGTTGCGGTCAGAGCGCGGCGATCGCCACGGGCATTCGCGCGGCGCGAGCCGAGTGGATCGCGACGCTGGATGGCGACGGCCAGAACGATCCCGCGGATCTTCCGGCTCTGATGGCCGCTCGCGCGTCGCATCCGGCCGTGCGGCTGATCATGGGAAACCGCGTCACGCGACGCGACACGGCGATGCGCCGGCTGCAGTCGCGAGTGGCCAACGGCGTGCGGGGCCGCCTGCTCGGCGACGGCACGCCAGACACGGGTTGCGGCATCAAGCTGCTGCATCGGCAGACTTTTCTGTCGCTGCCGTATTTCGATCACATGCATCGCTTCCTGCCTGCGCTGTTCCAGCGCGCGGGGGCCGCAGTGATCTCCGTGCCCGTACGGCATCGCTCACGCGAGCGTGGCCAGTCGAAGTATGGTCTGTTCGATCGGCTGTGGGTCGGCATCGTCGACATCGCCGGCGTGATGTGGTTGCGGCGCCGCTTCAAGGCTGGCCTGCAGGTGACGGAAGACCCCGGCGTGAATCACGACGATGCCGCGCCCTAGTGTCCAAGGAGTTCCGCGATGACGGTAAATGATCCCATGGTCTGGATCGTGATCGGCTTCATCGGCCAGACACTGTTCTCGGCGCGCTTCATCGTGCAGTGGCTGGTCAGTGAGCGCGCGCGGCGCAGCATCATCCCCACTGCGTTCTGGTACTTCAGTCTCGCCGGCGGCGCCGTGCTGTTCGCCTATGCGATCCACAAGCGTGATCCCGTGTTCATGGTCGGGCAGGGCATGGGTCTCATCGTCTACCTGCGCAATCTGTACCTGCTGCGCACCGGCAGGCAGAAGGCCGAGGCCTGACGCCATTTGAATGCGCAGGGCCTGCCCGTCGATCGGCAATTCCGCTGGAGCGATCTCGGCTGGATCGCGTTGTTCGTTGCGCTGCTGATCGGTGCCGGCTACGGCCTGCGCGATCCCTGGCCCGCCGATGAGCCGCGATTCGCGAGCCTTGCGCGGGACATGGTCGCGAGCGGCAACTGGCTGATTCCTCGCGTCGGCGGGGATTTGTACCAGGACAAGCCGCCGCTGTTCTTCTGGTTGCTGGCGTTGTCGTATTCGATCGTCGGATCGGTGCGCGCGTCATTCCTGCTGCCGTCGCTGCTCGCGGCCTTCGCCACCTGCGTACTGGTCTACGATCTCGCGCGGCGCCTGCATGGTCGCACTGCCGGACTCGCCGCGGCGCTGACACTGTCCTGCACGCTGCAGTTCGTGCAGACGATGCGCGGCGCGCAGATCGACCCGACGCTGCTCGCGCTCTGCACGCTGTCGCTGTGGGCACTGGGCCGGCATCTGCTGCTGGGTCCCGCCTGGGGGCTGTGTTTCCTCGGCGGCGTGGCGGCTGGCCTCGGCGTGATCACGAAGGGCGTGGGTTTCCTGCCGTTGCTGCTGCTCGTGGTGTTCGCGGTGATGCGTCGCGCAGAGTGGCCGGGGCTGATGCGCGAGCCGGGCGGTGCGCGCTGGGCCCTGCCGGGTCTCGGCTTCCTGCTGGCGGTGTCCGTCTGGCTCGTGCCGATGCTGGTCGTGGTCGGAACGTCCGGATCACCGGAGCTGGTGGCCTATCGCGACGAGATCCTGCTGCAGCAGACGGTGGAGCGGTACGCGACGTCCTGGCACCACGTGAAGCCCTGGTACTACTTCATCCTCGAAGTGATTCCTGCGCTCTGGCTGCCGTTCTCGACGCTGCTGTTCTGGCTGGTGCCGCGCTGGCGCCGGGACTGGGCCGAGCGCCGAGCCGCCGTGTTCCTGCCGTTGTGCTGGGTGCTGCTGGTGCTGCTGTTCTTTTCGATCAGTCCGGGCAAGCGAGGCGTCTACGTGATGCCAGCCCTCCCGGCACTGGCGCTCGCGGCCGCACCGCATCTGGTCGAGCTCTACGGGCGAGTCGGTGTCGGCCGGCTGAGTCTCGCGCTGTCCGCGCTGCTGGTCGTGGCCGGTGATGTGTTCGCGGCGCTGGCCCTCGGCGGGCACCCGAAGGTACTCGCGATGCTGGCCGAAGGCGGCATCGCCACGCCGATGCCGGTCGTGGCCTTCGCCGTCCTGGGGAGCGCCGCCTGGCTGCTGTGTGCCTTTCGTCGTCCGCTGCTGGCCTGGCCCGCCGTGCTTGCCAGCCTCGCGGTCTGCTGGGGCGTGCTGATCGCGCCGGCCATGAACGCCGAGCGATCCACTTCCGCGTTCATGGCGCGCGCGCTGCAGCTGGCCCCGCCGGCGCAGCCGCTGGCGCTGGTGGCCTACAAGGAACAGTTCCTGCTGTACATGGACCGCGAGACCTGGAACTTCGGGCATCGGCGCTGGCGCGAGGGCCCGCAGGAGAACTACGACGCGGCGGCCTGGTTGAACGGGGCGCCCGGGCGGGTGCTGCTGCTGCCTGAGCCGGCGCTGGCGCCGTGTTTTGTCGATGCGCGCCGCACGCCGGTCGGCGAGGCCAGCAGCGATCAGTGGTTTCTGGTCGAGGGGCGGGCGGCGGCGAACTGCGCCGCCCGGGGCGATGCAGGGCGGGCGATTCGCTATCCAGCCCATCCGATCGGCTGAGGAAACGCCGATTGGTTGATCAAACAAGTAGTTAGCTTGTTTTTCTCGACTGATATGACAGAATCGATCGCAATGATCTGTCGCAGCCGGACCCAGTCGCTGTTCTTCCATGCCGGGAGCGGGCCACAGTGTCGCTCATGAACCCCGATTCCCCGGCAGAGTTCACGGCGTCGGAGATCCTGTCGCCGCAGACCTGGGTCGCCCGCGACAAGCGCGCGCCGCTGGGGCTCGACATCACCTGCACGAAGATTGCGGTCGATTTCCAGAACCTGACGCGCCCCCAGCTCGAGACGACGCTGCGCGAGAATCTCGAACTGCTGCGGGATGCCGCCGGCTGCGACGCCACCTTCATCGCGATGCTCGGCGAGCAGAAAGCTGGCGCGGACGGCTGGTCGATCGACGACCTCAGCTTCGCGCGCTCGACCTTCGCACCCTGTCAGGTGGAAGCGCTGTCCGGCCAGAGCCTCGCCGAATTTCCGTGGTTGCGCGGCCGGCTCGAGCCGCTGCGACTCTCCGATATCCGTGACACCAGCGCACCGCGGCGCGAACAGGCCGTTGAGGCCCGTCGTTTCGCCGAGCTGAAGATCGGCGCGCTGCTGGTGGTGGCCGTGCAGGTGCGTGGCAAACCGGCGGCGCTGCTCGGCATCGCGCATTCGCTGCCGCGCCCGGCCTGGGACGTGAACCTGCAACTGCTGCTGAAGCTGCTGGGCGCGAGTCTCGCGTCCGGCCTCGGGCGCCTGCAACTCGAGTCTTCGTTGCAGCGCCTCGAACAGCGCGACGCGCTGATGCGCGATACGGCCAACGATGGTCTGTGGGACTTCGACGTCGAACAGAACCAGATGCATTTCTCGCCGCGCTGGAAGGTGATGCTCGGCTATGCCGACACCGAAATGGGCGCGTCGACGCCGGACTGGCGCAGTCTGGTGCACCCCGAGGACATCGGTCGCGTCCAGGCGGGCATCCGCGAGCACGTCATCGGCAAGACGCCGCTGTTCGAGAGCCAGCACCGCATGCGGCATCGCAGCGGCGAGTGGCGCTGGGTGCAGAGCCGCGCCAAGGCACTGCTCGATCCGCATGGTCGCCTGGTCCGGCTGGTCGGCGTCGAACTCGACATCACGGAGCGCAAACTGTACGAAGACGCGCTGTTCCGCGAGAAGGAAAGCGCACAGATCACGCTGCAGTCGATCGGCGACGGCGTCATCACCACCGACGCGCAGTCGATCATCGACTACATCAACCCGGTGGCCGAAGAACTCACGGGCTGGCGCCTCGAAGACGCCATGGGTCGCCCGGTCGATGAGATTTTCCGCGCCTTCCACGAGGAAACCTGCGAGCCACTGGAGAATCCGCTGGTGCAGTCCGTGCGCCGCGTGCGCCCGATCAAGTCCGTGCGGCCGATGCTGCTGATCCGCAAGGACGGCAACGAGCTGTATGTGGAAAGCACCGCGGCGCCGATCCGCGATGGCGCGGGCCAGGTCTCGGGCGGCGTGCTGGTGTTCCACGACGTCAGCGAGAGCCGCGAGCTGAATCGCCGCCTGTCGTACCACGCGAGCCACGATCTGCTGACCGGACTCGTGAACCGCCGTGAATTCGAGAATCGCCTCGAGCGCGCGCTGAAGAGCGCGAAGGCGCGCGAGGCGTCGTACGCGCTGTGCTACCTGGACCTCGACCAGTTCAAGATCATCAACGACAGCTGCGGTCACGGCGCGGGCGATGCGCTGCTCGGCCAGGTTGGCGCGCTGCTGAAAGCGAAGGTGCGCTGGCGCGACACGCTGTCCCGGCTCGGTGGCGACGAATTCGGCATCCTGCTCGAGAGCTGCTCGCTCGACGATGCGATGCGCACCGCAGAGACGCTGCGCGAGGCGGTCCGCAATTTCCGCTTCACGTGGGAAGACCGCGCATTCCGTCTCGGCGCCAGCATCGGCGTCGTGCCGATCACGGCGGACAACGAGGACGTCGCCTCGATACTTTCTGCCGCGGACAGCGCCTGCCAGGCCGCGAAGGAAGCGGGCCGCAATCGCGTGCACAGTTTCGCCGAGAACGACATCGAGCTGATGCGCCGCCGGCGCGAGATGCAGTGGGCCGCGCGCATCAATGCCGCGCTGGAAGAAGGTCGCTTCGAGCTGTATCGCATGACCATCCAGCCGCTGCAGCGGCCGGAGCCGGGCGCGCACTACGAGCTGCTGCTGCGCATGCGCGACGAGAACGGGCGCATGGTCTCGCCGGACAATTTCATCTCGGCGGCCGAACGCTACGGCATCACACCGAACATCGATCGTTGGGTCATCGAGAATGCGCTGCGCTGGCTGGTCTCCGAAGCGGACGAGCGCGAGCGGCTGACGCTGTGCGCGATCAATCTCTCGGGCCAGAGCCTCGGCGACGACAAGTTCCTGCCGTTCGTGATCGAGCAGTTCCAGAAGAGCGGCATCGATCCGACCAAGATCTGCTTCGAGATCACCGAGACCGCGGCCGTCGCGAATTTCTCGCAGGCGAACCGCTTCATCAAGGCGCTGAAGGAACTCGGCTGCAAGTTCTCGCTGGATGACTTCGGGACGGGACTCTCGTCCTTCGGTTACCTGAAGCACTTCCCCGTCGACTTCCTGAAGATCGACGGCAGCTTCGTGCGCGAGATCCTGCACGATCCGATCGATCGCGAGATGGTGCGTTCGATCAACGAGATCGGCCACCTGACCGGCAAGCTGACCATCGCCGAATTCGCCGAGAATGCCGAGATCATCCAGATGCTGACCAGCCTCGGCGTGGACTACGCCCAGGGCTACGGCATCGCCCAGCCTCAGCGCGTGCTGAAGGCCGTCAACTCCGGAACCTGAGGCGCATCGACAGATCGACGGCGCGCACGTGCTTCGTGATGCCGCCGATCGAGATGAAGTCGACGCCGGTTTCCGCAATCGCCCGCACCGTCTCCAGCGATACGCCGCCTGAAGCTTCGAGCCTCGTGCGGCGCGCCGTCGCTGCGTGAGGCGCAGCGTCGAGCGAGGCGTTGCGTGCGCGATTGCGCCGGACCGCTTCGCGCATGTCCGCGAGTGACAACTCATCGAGCATGATCACGTCGACGTCCGCAGCGATTGCCAACTCGAATTCGGCGAGGTTCTCCACTTCGACTTCCACCGGGATGCCGGCAGCGGTGCGGCGCGCGGTGCCGACGGCCGCGGCGATCGAGCCTGCCGCGACGATGTGGTTCTCCTTGATCAGAACCATGTCGTACAGGCCCATGCGGTGATTGCGCGCACCGCCGCATCGCGTGGCGTATTTCTGCGCGCTGCGCAGGCCCGGCAGCGTCTTGCGGGTATCGAGGATCTGGCAGCCTGTGCCCGCGACCGCGTCGACGTACTGCTTCGCGGCGGTGGCGGTGGCGGACAGCGTCTGCAGGAAATTCAGGGCAGTGCGTTCGCCGGTCAGTACCGCGCGGGCCGGGCCCGAGATCCGCAGGAATTCCTGGTCAGCGACCAGAATGTCCCCATCCTGGGCGAGCCACTGCAGCGATACGCGCGGATCGAGATGGCGGAAGGTTTCAGCGGCCCAGGCCGTGCCGCACAGGACGGCCGCTTCACGGCAGCGGACGGTGCCTTCGACCTGCTGATCGGGCGGCACGAGCGCCGCCGTCACATCGCCGCCGCCGATGTCCTCGGCGAGGGCCGCGCGCACCTGCGCACCGAGATCGGTGGGCAGGGCGCGGACTGCGTCTGGACTCAGGGAGGCGCCGGTCAGAACGGCAGGCCGTGGGACGAGCCGCCCATGCACAGCAGCATCGGGAACGACAGCAGGAAATTGACGCGCGAGGTCAACGTCGCCGTGCGACGCGCCTTGGCCTTTTCCTCGTCCGTGGCCGGAACGACGCCGATGACCTTCTTCTGGTTCGGCCAGATCAGGACCCAGACATTGAACAGCATGATCGTGCCGAGCCAGGCGCCGATGCCGATCACGACGCTGCCTTCACGCAGCAGGAAGGCGTCCATGAAGCGCGCGCCGAGAATCCAGCCGCCCGTGATCCAGGTGGCCACCGCGGCCCAGCGGAACCACAGCAGCGCGCGCGGCGCGACGTACTTGACGATACCGGCGCCGCCCGGGCCGCCCTTGTCCGCATTGGCGGCGGCCAGCGCCGGGATCTGTGCGACGTTGAAGTAGTACAGCAGGCCGATCCAGAAGATGCCCGACACGATGTGGCCCCAGCGACCCAGCGACAGGTTGTTGAACTCGCCGCCCGGCGTGGCCGGCAGGACCATGACGATGATGGCGAAGACCACGCCGAGGATGACTGTGGTACCGACGCTGTCCAGGGGATTCTTCATCGCTGACTCTCCGAATTCATTGTTCTGTGCGGGTGCGTTCTGTCGAACGGGCTCGCCTTGCGCGAGCGGGTTTGAAGAATAGGCGAGGACCCCCCATAATTCAACGCTTGAGCCGGCACCGCACCACGGTGACACAATGCTCCGACGCCTGTTCTTTTCAGCATTTCAGCCACACGCCTTGATCACCCAGGGATCGCTCATGGATTCGAGCCACCGGCCTGCCGGTTCGAGCGAGGCCACCCAGAACGCGGGTGGCCCGATGTCGCCCTGCGTCAGCATCTGCACGCTCGACGAGCAGGGCCTGTGCCGGGGCTGTCTGCGCAGCCTGGCCGAGATTTCAGGCTGGCTGCGCATGAGCTCGGCAGAACGCTGGGACGTGCTCGGCGCGATCGAATCGCGTCGCGCGGCGAGGGTGTGAGAGTGGCATTCCGGGCGCCCCGTCGGATCTCTCGTCCAGCCGCCATGCTGATGGCCGTCGTCACCTGCACGCTGCTCGGCGGCTGCGCGGCGGCCGTGATCGGTGGCGCTGCGGCCGGCGGGTATTACATCGGCAAGGACGAGCGCAGCGCCGCGCAGATCGCCGACGATGCCGCGATCACCGCGACGGTGAAGGCCAAGTTGATTGCGGATCCCGAGGTCAAGGCGCTGGACATCAACGTCAGCACCTATGAAAACGTCGTGATCCTCGAAGGCAAGGTGGCTGCGGCGAGCCAGCGCACGATCGCCGAGCGGCTCGCGCGTGAATCCCGCGGCGTACGCAGCGTGCGCAATGAACTGACGGTGCGTCGGCGCTAGCGTCTGCTGGCGTGACGCGGGTTGTTTTCTTTTCCGAGGTCTAGCGAAATGGATGTCATCGAACGCATCAAGTCCCATTTGTCATCGGCACCGGTCGTGCTGTTCATGAAGGGCACGCCCGATTTCCCGCAGTGCGGTTTTTCCGCTCAGACCGTCGGTGCGCTGCGCGCATCCGGCGCGCGGTTCAGCGCGGTCAACATCTTCGAGGATCCGGAGCTGCGCGAGGCGCTGAAGCGCTTTTCGAACTGGCCGACCTATCCGCAGCTGTACGTGGGTGGCGAGCTGGTCGGTGGCTGCGACATCGTGCTCGAGATGGCGCACAGCGGCGAGCTGCAGAAGCTGATCGACGAAGCCGGCGCGACGGCCAAGGCCTGAATCGGGTAAGCCCCCCCAGAGGTCCCCTAGAGGCCGCCCTCGGGTACCGCCGTATTCGCATCCGGTGCGGCGCTGGGGCGCTCTTCTGAGCCATTGTCTGACCAGCCCAGCGCCTGCGCCCGCAGTTCCGCTTCGACGTAATGCCCCTGCAGTGCATTGCAGACGTGGCAGAACAGTTCTGCCGTGCGTTCGGCGTCGTAGGCCGCCGAGTGCGCCGACCCTGAATCGAAATCGAGCCCCGCGATCTTTGCCGCCTTGGCAAGCACGGTCTGGCCGAGTGCCGCGCCAGCGAGCGAGACGGTGTCGAACGACGAGAACGGATGGAACGGGTTGCGCTTGATGCCGGCGCGCGCGACCGCCGCGTTCAGGAAGCCGAGGTCGAAGCTCGCGTTGTGACCGACCAGGATCGCGCGTTTGCACTTCGCAGCGGTCATCGCATCGCGCACGGCGCGAAAGATGCGCGTCAGGGCGTCGTGTTCCGGCAGCGCCGGGCGCAGCGGATGAAACGGATCGATGCCGTTCACGGCCAACGAGGCGGGATCGATCCGCGCGCCCTCGAACGGCTTCACGTGGTAGCTGTGGGTTTCGCCGCGGCGCAGCAGGCCATCCGGACCGATCTCGATGATCACGGCGGCGATTTCCAGCAACGCATCGGTCGCCGAGTGGAAGCCACCGGTCTCGACATCGACGACGATCGGCAGGAATCCGCGAAAGCGTCGCGCCATCGACGGAACGAAGTCGGTCATGAGGTTCCCGCAGCAGCCGCGCCCACGGCCTGAACCAGCCGCCAGCGAAGCGTTTCGCCGGCGCGCATCGGGACGATGGTCGCATCCGCGACCGACTCCGAGCCGAACGCGTAGCTCGATGGCACGGTCCAGGTTTCCTTCGCGAGCGTCACGCTGCCTGCGTTGTGTGGCAGGCGGTAGAAATCCGCGCCGAATCGGCTCGCGAAGTCCGCGAGACGCGGCAGCGCGCCAGCCTCCTCGAAGGCTTCGGCATAGAGTTCGAGCGCCGCGTGCGCCGAATACATTCCGGCACAGCCGCAGGCGTTCTCTTTCGTGTGGCGTGCGTGCGGTGCGCTGTCGGTGCCGAGAAAGAAGCGCGGGTCACCGCTGATCGCGGCCTCGAGCAGGGCGCGCCGGTCCGGTTCGGTCTTCAGGATCGGCAGGCAGTAGTAGTGCGGCCGGATGCCGCCCTGAAAGATCGCATTGCGGTTGTGCAAGAGGTGCTGCGGCGTGATCGTCGCGGCGACGTTCGGTTGCGATCGCACGAACTGCACGGCCGCCTGCGTCGTGATGTGTTCGAACACGATGCGCAGCGTCGGCAGGCGCGTGACCAGCGGTGCGAGCACGCCATCGATGAAGCGCGCCTCGCGATCGAACACGTCGACGTCCTCGTGCGTCACTTCGCCATGCACCTGCAGCGGCATGCCGTGCTCCGCCATCGCGGCGAGAGTGTCCACGATGCGGGCGATATCGGTGACGCCTGCATCGGAGTGCGTCGTCGCACCGGCCGGATAGAGCTTGAAGCCGTGCACGATGCCACTGGCTCTGGCTGACGCAACCTCTGCCGCAGGCGTGCGGTCGGTCAGATACAGCGTCATCAGTGGTTCGAATGCGGAGCCCGCGGGACGCGCCGCGAGGATGCGCTCGCGGTAGGCCCGTGCGAGTTCCGTCGTGGTCACCGGCGGCTTGAGATTCGGCATCACGATCGCGCGGGCGAACTGCCGGGCGGTGTGCGTGAGTACGGATTTCAGCGCTGCGCCATCGCGCAGGTGCAGGTGCCAGTCGTCAGGGGTGGGCAGGGTGAGCGTTGTCATCGAGTGGTGCGGCCAGGGTTTGCCGGGAGGTGTGCGCCACGGCATGAATGGCGTACTGGAATGCGGTCGGCGTGGAAGTCGCGATGCTATCACAGCGCCCCGTGGGGCTCTGGCGGGTTAGAATATGGAATAGTAGATCGCAGCTGGAATCACGATGGCAGACGTCTCCAAGTCGGATGATCTCGATCCGATCGAAACCCGCGAGTGGCTCGAATCCATCGATTCGGTGCTGAAGGCGCAGGGCCCCGAGCGGGCGCATTTCCTGCTCGAGAAACTGATCGACTACACGCGGCGCTCCGGTGCGTATCTGCCGTTCAAGCCGAACACGGCCTACCTCAACAGCATCTCTACCGGTCAGCAGCGGGATTACCCCGGCAACCGGGAATACGAACGGCGCATCGAGGCGCTGATCCGCTGGAACGCGATGGCGATGGTCGTGCAGGCCAACCGCATTTCGTCGGAGTACGGTGGTCATCTGTCGAGCTATGCGTCCGCAGCGACGCTGTATGAAGTCGGATTCAATCATTTCTGGCGTGCCCGCTCGGACAAGCATCCGGGCGACATGATCTTCATCCAGGGTCATGCGTCGCCGGGCATCTACGCGCGTGCCTTCCTCGAGGGTCGCCTGACGGAGGAGCAGCTGCGTCACTTCCGCAAGGAAGTCGGCGGCAACGGACTGTCGTCGTATCCGCATCCCTGGCTGATGCCGGATTTCTGGGAATTCCCGACCGTCTCGATGGGCCTCGGCCCGATGCAGGCGATCTTCCAGGCCCGCTTCCAGCGCTACCTCGAGAACCGCGGTCTCGTGAAGCCGTCGGACCGCAAGGTCTGGGCCTTCCTCGGCGATGGCGAGATGGACGAGCCGGAGTCGATGGGCGCGCTGACGATGCCGGTGCGCGAGAAGCTCGACAATCTCGTGTTCGTCATCAACTGCAATCTGCAGCGTCTCGACGGTCCGGTGCGCGGCAACGGCAAGATCATCCAGGAACTCGAAGCGGCTTTCCTCGGTGCAGGCTGGAACGTGCTCAAGGTTCTATGGGGTGGGCGCTGGGATCCGCTGCTGGCCAAGGACGATCGCGGCCTGCTGCGTCGCGTGATGGAAGAATGCGTCGACGGCGAATACCAGAACTTCAAGGCGAAGGGCGGCGCGTACACGCGCGAGAACTTCTTCGGCAAGTTTCCGGAACTGAAGGCGATGGTCGCCAACATGTCCGACGAGGAGATCTGGCGCCTCAATCGCGGCGGCCACGATCCGCGCAAGGTGTACGCGGCCTACTGGGCGGCCTCGCAGACCAAGGGGCAACCGACGGTCATTCTCGCGAAGACCGTCAAGGGCTTTGGTCTCGGCAAGAGTGCCGAAGGCCAGATGGTCACGCACCAGCAGAAGAAGCTCAGCGACGAAGACCTGCGCGTGTTCCGCGACCGCTTCAACATCCCCGTCTCGGACAGCGACATCGAACGCCTCGCGTTCTACAAGCCGGCCGAAGACAGCGACGAACTCAAGTATCTGCGCGAACGTCGCGCCTCGCTCGGTGGCTATCTGCCGCGGCGGCGTCGCGATGCAGAACCGTTGATCGTCCCGGCCCTCGCGACGTTCCAGGCGATGCTCGATGGGACGGACGGCCGCGAGATCTCCACGACGATGGCCTTCGTGCGCATCATCACGACGCTGCTGAAGGACAAGAACCTCGGCAAGAACATCGTGCCGATCGTGCCCGACGAAGCGCGTACCTTCGGCATGGAAGGCCTGTTCCGCCAGATCGGCATCTATTCCTCGGTCGGCCAGCTGTACACGCCGCAGGATGCGGACCAGCTGATGTCCTATCGCGAGGACAAGAAAGGCCAGATCCTCGAAGAGGGCATCAACGAAGCAGGCGCGCTGTGTTCGTGGATCGCGGCCGGCACGGCCTACGCGAACCACAACATCAACATGGTGCCGTTCTACATCTTCTACTCGATGTTCGGCTTCCAGCGCGTCGGTGATTTCATCTGGGCTGCAGGCGATCTGCAGACTCGCGGCTTCCTGATGGGTGCGACGGCCGGTCGAACGACGCTGGCCGGCGAGGGCCTGCAGCACCAGGACGGCCACAGCCAGATGCTCGCGACAGCCGTGCCGAATTGCCGCGCCTACGATCCCACCTTCGCCTATGAGCTCGCCGTCATCATCCACGATGGCCTGAAGCGCATGTATGCCGAAGGCGAGAGCATTTTCTACTACATCACGGTGATGAACGAGAACTACGCGATGCCGGCCATGCCGCGCGGCGTGGAGCAGGGCATTCTCGCCGGCATGTATCTGCTCGATCAGGGCGGTCGCGGCAAGGTGCGCGCGACGCTGCTCGGCTCCGGCACGATCCTGCGCGAAGTGCAGGCTGCGAAGGAGATGCTCGAGAAGGACTACGGCATTCCGGCGGATGTGTTCTCGGTGACCAGCTTCTCCGAACTGCGTCGCGAGGCGCTCGACTGCGAGCGCTGGAACATGCTGAACCCGGAGAAGCCGCCGCGTGTCCCGTATGTGGCGCATTGCCTGAAGGACCGCGAAGGCCCGTTCATCGCGGCCACCGATTACATGCGCATCGTGCCCGACCAGATCCGCCAGTGGGTGCCCGGCGGCGCCGGCCCGACCAATCGCTACACCGTGCTCGGCACCGATGGTTACGGCCGTTCTGACGCGCGCGCCGAGTTGCGCCATCACTTCGAAGTGGATCGCCGCTTCATCGTGCTGGCGACGCTGAAGGCGCTGGCGGACGACGGCAAGGTGGATCTCGCCACCGTCGCGAAGGCGATGGCGGCGCTCGGCATCGATCCCGCGAAGCCGAATCCGCTGAACACCTGAGTCGAGACGCGCCATGACAGACAAAGTCGAGATTCGCGTTCCCGATCTCGGTGACTTCAAGGACGTCGCCGTGATCGACGTCCTCGTGAAGGTTGGCGACGTGGTCGAAGTCGATACACCGCTCGTCACGCTCGAGACCGAGAAGGCGACGATGGATGTGCCGTCGAGTGCAGCCGGTCGCATCGAAGCGCTGCACCTCGCGAAGGGCGGCAAGGTCAAGAGTGGTGACCTCGTCGCCGTGCTCGCGGCCAGTGCGCCGGTGGCTGCCGCCGCGCCGCTTGCGGCTGCCCCGCCCGAGAACGCGGACGCCACGATGCCCGTGCGCGTGCTGCGCGCGCCGCCGAGCGATGTCGCACCGCCGGCCGCTGCAGCCCCGGTCGCTGCGATGGTGGCGACACCGTCCAACGCCATTCCAGGCGGGCGAACGGACCTCGCACCGATCAGCGAGCCCGGCTTCTCGCGCGCCCATGCGGGCCCTTCGGTGCGCCAGCTCGCACGCGAACTGGGCGTTGACCTTTCGCGCGTGACGGGCACGGGCATGAAGGGCCGCATCCTGCATGAGGATGTGAAGGCCTACGTCAAGCGCGTGCTGAGCGGTGGTGCAGCCGCACCGGCTGGCGCCGGTGGTGCCTCGCTGCCGCGAGTCCCCACGGTCGACTTCGCCGCTTTCGGCCCGGTCGAGTCGAAGCCGCTGAACCGCGTGCAGCGCATCTCGGGCCCGCGCCTGCATGCGGCCTGGGTCAACATCCCGCACGTCACGCAGTTCGACGATGCCGACATCACGGATCTCGAGGAGGCGCGCGGCAAGCTCAAGCAGCGTGCGTCCAGCGAGGGCGTCAAGCTCACGCCGCTGGCCTTCGTCGTGCGTGCCTGCGCGCTGGCGCTCGCGGCGCATCCGCAGTTCAACGCCTCGCTCGACGAGTCTGGCCAGAATCTGATCTTCAAGAAGTACTGCCACATCGGTTTCGCGGCGGACACGCCGAACGGCCTGCTCGTCCCCGTGATCCGCGATGCGGACCGCAAGGATGTCTACGAGATCGCGCGCGCGCTCGCCGAGCTGTCCGAAAAGGCGCGTGCCGGCAAGCTGTCCGGCGCCGAAATGCAGGGCGGCTGCTTCACGATCTCGAGCCTCGGTGGCATCGGCGGCACGGCCTTCACGCCGATCATCAATGCACCCGAAGTGGCGATCCTCGGTGTCTCGCGCTCCTCGATGAAGCCCGTGTATCGCGACGGCGCGTTCGTGCCGCGGCTGCTGCTGCCGCTGTCCCTCTCGTACGACCACCGCGTGATCGACGGTGCCGCGGCCGTACGGTTCACCAATGAGTTGTGCACGCGACTCGCCGATCCCCGCTCGCTGCTGGAGGCGGTACCGTGAGTTCCAGCGACATCGAAGTCCCGGATCTCGGGGGCTTCAACGATGTGCTGGTCATCGATGTGCT
The DNA here is from genome assembly GCA_965279665.1 of Steroidobacteraceae bacterium. GTDB lineage: Bacteria > Pseudomonadota > Gammaproteobacteria > Steroidobacterales > Steroidobacteraceae > UBA964. The sequence goes on along the minus strand of OZ257256.1, from coordinate 2,886,034 downwards.
TGCCAAGCCTGGCGATGCCCTGACCGCCGAGACGCCGCTGATCACGCTCGAGACCGACAAGGCGTCTCTCGATGTGCCGGCGGGCGTGGCCGGTACGCTGGTCGAGGTGCTGGTCCGCAAGGGCGACAAAGTCTCAAAGGGCACGGTCATCGCGCGCGCGACGCTCACGGCCGCCGCGGCTTCGACGACGGCCACGGCGGTGCCGGCGGCCGCGACGGCCCCCGCGCCTGCGGCGGCGGCACCGCCGGCGGCGAGTTCATCCGAGCCGGCTGGTGCGCCCGCCGCGACGTCAGCGCTGTCTGCGGGTCCCACGCCGGGTCGGCGTACGCAATTGCTCGTTCTGGGTGCGGGTCCGGGCGGCTATGCGGCCGCATTTCGCGCTGCAGATCTCGGCGTGCGCGTCACGCTGGTGGACCGCTGGCCGCAGCTCGGCGGTGTCTGCCTGAACGTCGGCTGCATTCCATCCAAGGCGTTGCTGCACGCGGCGAAGGTCATCGAGGAAGCCGAGTCGATGGCCGATCACGGCATCGTCTTCGGCAAGCCACAGATCGATCTGCCGAAGCTGCGCGACTGGAAGAACAGCATCGTGCGGAAGCTCACCGGCGGCCTGAAGATGCTGGCGAAGCAGCGCCGCGTCGAAGTCGTGCAAGGTACCGGGCGATTCGTCGGGACCCACACCGTTGAAGTGACCGGTGCGAACGGCACCGAGATCATCGGCTTCGAACACTGCATTATCGCGGCGGGATCCGAGCCGGTGCGCCTGCCTTTCATGCCGGACGATCCGCGTGTGATCGATTCGACCGGCGCGCTCGAACTCGACTCGCTGCCGAAGCGGCTGCTGGTCGTCGGCGGCGGCATCATCGGTCTCGAAATGGCCTGCGTGTACGACGCGCTGGGCAGCAAGGTCAGCGTCGTGGAACTCACGCCGCAGCTGATGCCGGGCTGCGATCCGGATCTCGTGCGCCCGCTCGAAAAGCGCATCAAGTCTCGCTACGAACGCATCATGACGGGCATGAAGGTCACGGGCTGCGAAGTCGTCGCGGGCGGCCTGCGCGTCAGCTTCGAGGGCGCTGGTGCGCCCGCGAACGAGGTCTACGACAAGGTGCTGGTCGCCGTCGGTCGAGTCCCGAATGGCCGGCGCATCAACGCCGAGGCCGCTGGCGTCACCGTCGACGCACGCGGCTTCATCGCAGCGGACAAGCAGCTGCGGACCAACGTGCCGCACATCTTCGCGATCGGCGACGTCGTGGGACAGCCGATGCTGGCGCACAAGGCCACGCATGAGGGCAAGGTCGCGGCCGAGGTCGTGGCCGGGCACAAGGCCTTCTTCGATGCCCGTGTGATTCCGTCGGTCGCGTATACGGATCCGGAAATCGCCTGGGTCGGACTCACGGAGACCGATGCGCAGGCGCGTGGGGTGCCGTACAAGAAGGGCATGTTCCCGTGGATGGCCAGCGGCCGTTCACTGGCGCAGGGGCGTGACGAGGGCTTCACCAAGCTGCTGTTCGATCCCGAGACGCGGCGCGTGCTTGGCGGCGGACTCGTCGGATCCAATGCGGGCGAGCTGGTGGCCGAGATCGCGCTGGCGATCGAGATGGGCGCGGATGCCGCGGACATCGGGCTCACGATCCATCCGCATCCGACGCTGTCTGAAACCGTGGCGCTGTCCGCCGAAGCCTTCGAAGGGACGCTGACGGACCTTTACGTGCCGCGCAAGGGCTAGCCCGCAGCCTCAGACCGCGAGGCTGGTGTGCAGGCCGCACTCGCGCTTCAGGCCATGGAAACGCGTGGCCTCGGCGGAACCGGCTTCGTGCAGCGGCCGCGTGGTGTGCCAGTCACCGATCGACACATAGCCCTGGTCCCACAGCGGGTGATACGGCAGGCCGTGGCGCTTCATGTACACGCCGATGTCACGATCCGTCCAGTCGAACAGCGGATGGACCTTCACGAATGAATCCTGCAGTGCGACGGCACCGATGTGCGCGCGCGTGCTGGACTGGGCACGACGCAGGCCGGTGAACCAGGTCCGTGCGCCGAGTTCGCGCAGGCCGCGCTGCATCGGCTCGAGCTTGCGCACAGCGTTGTAGCGATCGAGTCCTTCGATGCCCTGTTCCCACAGGCGACCGCTCAGCGCCTCCTGGCGCGCCGGCGACAGCGGCGCGGAATACACATGCAGGTTCAGCTTCAGCTTTGCGGTCAGCGTTTCGATGAACTGATAGGTTTCAGGGAACAGGTAGCCGGTGTCGACGACGATGACGGGAATCTGCGGCGCCTGCTGCGTCACGAGGTGCAGCATCACGGCTGATTGGGCGCCGAACGCCGAGGACAGCACGTGCGGGCCGGGCAGCAGATCCAGCGCACGTGCAACGCGTGCGGCGGCGGGCAGCGGGGCGAACTGTTCCGCCAGCGCGGTGACGGCTTCTCGGGACAGGGTGCTCATGGGGCTTTCACCAGTTGATGGCGCCAGACCCAGTCGCCGAAGCGTTCGCCGGCCGATCTCTCGGCGGCGTAGCGGGCGAGCAGCGGGTCGAGCGCCGCGATGATTTCCGGCTCGGTGATGTTTTCGCGGTACAGGCGATTGAGGCGCTGGCCGAGGCCATCACCACCGAGATAGAGGTTGTAGCGTTCGGGAGCCTTGCCGACGAGGGCGATCTCCGCGAGGAACGGACGTGCGCAGCCGTTCGGGCAGCCGGTGATGCGCACCGACAGCGGCTCGTTCTCGAGGCCGTGGCGGCGCAGCGGGCCGTCCAGCGCATCGAGGAACGACGGCAGATAGCGTTCCGCTTCGGCCATCGCGAGGCTGCAGGTGGGCAGCGCGACACAGGCGAGCGCATCACGACGCACGGCGCGCGCCGTGGCGTGGATGTCGAGTCCGTAATCGCGTACGAGTGCTTCGATCTGCGGTCGTGCGCTGGCGTCGACATCCGCAATGACCAGATTCTGGTTCGGCGACAGGCGGAAATGGCCGGTGTGGATGCGGGCGATCGCTTCGAGACCACTGAGCCAGCGCGGCGCGGCCGGCTGGCCCGGGACGGCTGCGTGGTCGACGATGCGCCCGCTCTCGATGCGCAGCGTCAGATGCGAGCGTCCGCCGGTGCCGACCGTCCAGCCGAAGCGATCGCCGCGGCTCGTGAACACGAAGGGACGCGGCGCCTCGAGCTTGACGCCGGAACGGCGTTCGACTTCGCCGCGGAACCAGTCGACGCCGCGATCCGCGATCGTGTACTTCAACCGCGCGTGCTTGCGGTTGGTGCGGTCACCGAAGTCGCGCTGTGTGGTCAGTACGGCTTCGCCGATCGCGCACAGATGGGCCGCCTCGAAGTAGCCGAGCTGATCCGCGAGGCGCGCGTAGGTCTCGGGCTCGCCATGGGTTGTGCCCATGCCACCGCCGACGACCAGATTGAAGCCGACGATGCGCGCCGTGCCACTCGGGTCCTTCTCGGTGATCGCGATGAAGCCGAGATCCTGGGAGAAGATGTCGATGTCGTTCTCGGGCGGAACGACGATGCCTGCCTTGAACTTGCGCGGCAGATAGGTGTCGCCATAGATCGGCTCGACGTCCGGCGTGCCGGCGACCTTCTCGCGATCGAGCCAGATCTCGTGATAGGCGCGGGTGTTCGGCAGCAGGTGTTCGGAGAGCTGCGCGGCATAGCGATGCGCTTCGGCATGCAGCGCCGACTCGAGCGGATTGGCGCTGGCCATCACGTTGCGGTTGACGTCGCCGCAGGCCGCGATCGAATCGACCAGCGCCGCGTTCATCGCCGCGATGTTCGCCTTGAGGTTGCGCTTCAGGATGCCGTGGATCTGGAACGCCTGGCGCGTCGTCAGGCGCAATGAATGATTGCCGTAGCGACGCGCGAGATCCGTCAGCGCGAGCCACTGTGCAGGCGTCGCGACGCCGGCCGGCAGACGCGTGCGCACCATGAAGCTGTAGGCCGGTTCCAGCTTCTGCAGCCGACGCTCTTCGCGGATGTCGCGGTCGTCCTGCTGGTAGCTGCCGTGGAACTTGATCAGTTGCGTATCCGGATCGGCGAGTGCGCCGGTGATCGGGTCCGCCAGGCTCTGGACGAGTGTGCCGCGCAGATGGCGGCTGCGCGTCTTGATGCCTTCGACCGGCGACAGAGGAGGGGTCGTGTCGGGCATCTCAGTACACGTCCCGCAGATAGCGGCCCTGGGCGGTGAGATCCGCGAGCCATTCGCCGGCGGCTTCGTCGGAGAGTCCGCCGTGCTGCTGGCCGATCTGCAGCAGTGCTGAATTCACGTCGGGCGCCATGCGCGTAGCGTCGCCGCAGACGTAGAAGTGGGCACCGGACTGCAGCCAGTCCCACACATCGCGACCGGCCTCGAGCAGACGGTGCTGCACGTAGATCTTCTGCGCCTGATCGCGCGAGAACGCGAGGTCGAGGCGATGCAGCGTCTTCTGCTTCAGCGCCGCCTGCCATTCGAGCTGATACAGGAAATCGTTGTCGAAACTGCGCGCGCCGAACAGCAGCCAGTTGCGGCCCGTCGCACCCGTCTCGGCGCGTTCCTGTACGAAGGCGCGGAACGGCGCCACGCCGGTGCCCGGTCCGACCATGATGATGTCGCGCGACGTGTCGCGCGGCAGACGGAACCGTTCGTTCGCCTCGATGAACACCGGCATCGTGCCATCGACGGCGTGGGTCGCGACGAAACGCGAGGCCGAACCCCAGCGTGGATTGCCCGCAGCAGCGCCGCCGACCAGTGCGACGGTCGTGTGCACTTCCTCGCCGACGCTCGAACGGCTCGAGGAGATCGAGTAGAGCCGCGGCGCGAGCGGCCGCAGCGCGGCGAGCAGCGACGGCGCATCCCAGTCTGCCGGGAAGTCGCGCAGGAAGTCGGCCACCTGCGACTGCAGCATGCGGTTGCGCAGCGCCTCACGCGCAGCGGGAGCGAGCAGTTCCTGCAGAGCCGCCGATGCATGGCGCTCCTGCAGGGCGAGCAGCGCCGGCCGGCTCACCTGCGTGATCTCGAGCCGGCTCGCCAGCCATTCGCCGAGCGGCAGCGTGACGCCATCGCGGCTGACCGTCTGGTCGCCATCGAGGCGCGTCGCCTCGAGCACGGCCTGCACGGATTCGGGCGGATTGCGCGGCTGGATGCCGAGCGCATCACCGGGCTCGTAGCGAAGACCGGAATCACCCAGCGCCAGCTCGAGGTGATACACCTCGCGCTCCGATCCGCGGCCCGTCAGGCGCTGCACCGCGAGCACCTCGGCCGCGTACGGCGACTCGCGCGTGACCGTGGGTTCCTGCGTCGCTACCGCAGCGGCAACGATTGAAGGGGTGCGCAGCGGCGTGACCGTGGCGATGCGCAGGTCTGCGAACTGCTCCCGCGCGCGTTCGATCGCCGCCGAGATCCAGGGCGTGGCCAGGGTTTCGATGTCGAGGTCGCAGTCGGCGCGGGCGTGCAGGCGCTGGGCGCCGAGGGCCGCGAGCCGTTCGTCGAAGATCTGGCCGGCCGCGCAGTATTTCGGGTAGCTCGAATCGCCAAGCGCAAGCACGCCGAAATGCAGCTGCGGCAGCTTCGGTGCGCGCTTGCTCAGCAGCTGATCGAACAGGGCGCGCGCCTCATCCGGCGGATCGCCGTCGCCCTGCGTGCTGATCACGACGAACAGCAGTCGCTCGCGGGCCAGTTCCTTCAGCGTGTAGTCGGCGGCGCGTACCAGCCGCGCGTTCAGTCCGGCGGCCGTCGCGGCGGCCAGCAGGCGCTCGCCCTGGCGCTTGCTGTTGCCGGTCTGCGAGGCGACCAGCACGGTCAGCGAGGCCGGGGTGGCAGCGAGAAGGGCCTGCGGGGCCGTTGCCGTGGTGACGACCGCGCTCGCGCCGCTGCGGCCCTGGGCCAGGCCTGCGGCGTATCCCGCGAGCCAGTTCAGATCGGCCTGTTCGAGCCCTGCGACCAGCGGCAGCAGCTGCTCCCGGACGAATCGGCTCGGCGTATCAGGGGGCAGGACAGGCAGCGGCTGCGACATACCGTGACTGTAGCGAGCACGCTACCGTGTACGGAAAGTGCAGTTTGTTATGAACAGATAACCGCGGGTCTTACGAAGTGCATGAGGGCACCCGCGGACCTCGAACGGTCGATAGAACTTTCAGTTATGGCGTCATGCCGCAGCGTCGTTCCGGTAGGTGATCAGCCGCCGCGCACGCAGCCTGACGGACTCGCCGACGCTGAAGCCCAGGCGGAAATGCTCGTCGCGGGTGATTTCGACCAGCAGCGGCTCGGCCGCGGCAGATTCGGGTGCGATCCGCACATCGAGATGCACCAGCGGGCCCAGGCTGCGCACGCCGATCACGGTGCCCGGCAGGCCGTCGCCATCGCGGGCGAGGTCGATGTCGTGGGGGCGCACGAGATGCAGCGCGTCGGTATCTGCCCCGCCGCCGGCCGCAGCGACCGGCCAGGTGTTCGCGGTGCCGAGGAAGCGGTGCGTGAACTCCGAGACGGGCGCATCGTAGACCTGCTGCGGCGTGCCGCGCTGCTCGATGCGTCCCCGGTTCATGACGACGATTTCGTCGGCGACTTCCAGCGCTTCATGCTGATCGTGCGTGACGAACAGGCTGGTGAAGTGCAGCGCATCGTGCAGTCGGCGCAGCCAGCGGCGCAGTTCCTGGCGGACCTGCGTATCGAGTGCGCCGAAGGGTTCGTCGAGCAGCAGCACTTCCGGTTCGACAGCGAGTGCGCGCGCGAGGGCGACGCGCTGTCGCTGGCCACCCGACAGCTGCGAGGGATACCGGCTGCTGGCCCAGTCGAGCTGCACGAGGGTCAGCAGTTCTTCGACCTTGCGCCGGATGACGTCCGGCGCGGGACGGTCACGCCGCTTGCGGACCTTGAGGCCGAAGGCGACGTTCTCGAACACGGTCATGTGCTGGAACAGCGCGTAGTGCTGGAACACGAATCCGACGCGACGCTCCTGCACTGGTCTGTCCGTGGCATCAACGCCGTGGAAATACACGGTACCGGCATCCGGCGATTCGAGTCCCGCGATGACGCGCAGCAGGCTGGTCTTGCCGCAGCCCGACGGGCCGAGCAGCGCGATCAGCTTGCCCGACGGCACGTCGAGATCGATGCCGTCGAGCGCGACGAACTCACCGAAGCGTTTGCGGATCCCGCGGACATTGATGCTCATTTGCGTAACTCCGGAGCGCGCCATTCGAGGATGCTCTTGGCGACGAGCGTGACCAGCGCGAGCAGCGCCAGCAGTGACGCGACCGCGAAGGCCGCGACGTAGTTGTATTCGTTGTAGAGGATCTCGACGTGCAGCGGCATCGTGTTGGTGAGGCCGCGGATGTGACCCGAAACGACCGATACCGCTCCGAACTCGCCCATCGCGCGGGCGTTGCACAGCAGCACGCCGTATAGCAGACCCCAGCGAACGTTCGGCAGCGTCACGCGCCAGAACGTCTGCCAGCCCGAGGCGCCGAGTGACAGCGCCGTCTCTTCCTGGTCGCGGCCTTGCGCCTGCATGATCGGAATCAGCTCGCGCGCGACGAACGGGAACGTCACGAAGATCGTCGCCAGCAGGATGCCCGGCAGCGCGAAGATGATGCGGATGTCGTGGTCGGCGAGCGTCGGGCCGAACCAGCCCTGGGCGCCGAACATCAGCACGTAGATCAGGCCGGCAATCACCGGTGACACGGCGAACGGCAGGTCGATCAGCGTGATCAACGCGTTCTTGCCGCGGAAATCGTGCTTCGCGATCAACCAGGCGGCCGCCACGCCGAACGCGAGATTCAGCGGCACGGCGACGATCGCGACCGTCAGCGTCAGGGTGATCGAGGCCAGCGCGCTGGGCTCGAGGATCGCGGCGCCGAATGCGCCAAAGCCCTTGGCCAACGCCTGCCAGAACACGGACACCAGCGGCAGCAGCAGGAACAGGCCGCAGTACAGCAGCGCGATCGACAGCAGGATCAGTCGACCCGCGCTCCCTTCGGGCTTGCGGCGTCCTGCACCGCCGCGCGTCTGTGCATCGTTGCGGTCGAGTGGAGCGGGCTCGTCGGCGCGGGTGGCCGCCAGGGTGTCCGGCAGGACGACGGCGTTCATGAGCGGAACCCGGTCATGGCCGGCCCCGGTGACGCTGCTGAGCCCAGCCCTGCAGCGCATTGATGCCGAGCATCAGCACGAAGGAAATCACCAGCATCGCCACGGCAATCGCCGTGGCCTGCGAGTATTCATATTGTTCCAGCTTCGTGACGATCAGCAGCGGCGCGATCTCCGAGATCATCGGCATGTTGCCCGCGATGAAGATCACCGAGCCGTATTCGCCGATGCCGCGCGCGAACGCGAGCGCGAAGCCGGTCAGCAGCGCGGGCCACAGTGCCGGCAGGATCACGCGCAGGAAGGTCTGGGTCGGGGAGGCGCCCAGCGTGCGCGCGGCCTGTTCGACCTCGCGATCGAGGTCCTCGAGAATCGGCTGCACGGTGCGCACGACGAACGGCAGGCCGATGAAGGCGAGCGCGATGACGATGCCGAGAGGCGTGAACGCGACCTTGATCCCGAGCGGCTCCAGCCAGCGGCCGATCCAGCCGTTCGGCGCGTACAGCGCCGTCAGCGCGATGCCAGCGACGGCCGTCGGCAGCGCGAACGGCAGATCGACGAGCCCATCGACCAGACGTCGCAGCGGGAATTCGTAACGCACGAGCACCCAGGCGACGATCAGGCCAAAGACCAGATTGATCAACGCGGCGAGAAAGGCCGCGCCGAACGAGAGCTCCAGCGAGGCGACCACGCGCGGTTCCGCGAGGACGCTCCAGAAGCCGCTCCAGCCCAGCTGCGCGGACTTCAGGAACGTGGCGGACAGCGGGATCAGCACGATCAGCGACAGATAGACGAGCGTGTACCCGAGCGACAGCCCGAAACCTGGAATGATGCGGCGTGGCCGGCGCGAGGGCGCGCCGGCCGGGAACGCCAGGTTATCTGCCGTAGATGCGGTCAAACGATCCTCCGTCGGCGAAGTGCGTGGCCTGTGCCTTGGCCCAGCCGCCGAACACCCCATCGACCGTCACCAGTTCGAGTTTCGGAAAAAGCTTCGCATACTTTGCGGCCACCTGCGGGTTGCGCGGGCGGTAGAAGTGCTTCGCGACGATTTCCTGGCCCTCCGGTGTGTACAGGAACTTCAGGTAGGCCTCCGCCACCTTGCGGGTGCCGCGCTTGTTGACGACCTTGTCCACGACCGTGACGGGCGGCTCGGCCAGGATGCTCAGCGAGGGCAGCACGATGTCGAACTTGTTGGGACCCAGCTCCTGGACCGCGAGGTAGGCCTCGTTCTCCCAGGCGAGCAGCACATCGCCGATGCCACGCTCGACGAACGTGACCGTCGACGCACGCGCGCCGGAATCGAGGACCGGCACGTTCTTGAATATCTTCTTCAGCAGCGCTTCGGCCGTCGCGTCGGTGCCGCCCGGCTGCTTCAGCGCCCACGCCCAGGCCGCCAGGTAATTCCAGCGGGCACCGCCGGAGGTCTTCGGGTTCGGCGTGATCACGCTGATGCCCGGGCGCGCGAGGTCGCCCCAGTCCTTGATCTTCTTCGGATTGCCCTTGCGCACCAGAAAGACAATCGTCGAGGTGTACGGTGAGCTGTTGTCCGCCAGCCGCGTCTGCCAGTTCGCCGGGATCAGTCGTGCCTGCTTGTTCAGCGCGTCGATGTCGAAGGCGAGGGCCAGCGTCGCGACGTCGGCCTCGAGCCCGTCGATGATCGAGCGCGCCTGGCGCCCCGATCCGCCGTGACTCTGGCGGATTTCCAACGTGTCGCCGGTCTGTGCCTTCCAGCGTGCCGCGAAGACCTTGTTGACGTCTTCGTAGAGTTCGCGGGTCGGGTCGTACGAGACGTTCAGCAGCGTCACGGTCGCTGCTTCGGCCGTGGTCGTGCCGGCGAAGCTCGTGATCACCGCCGCAAGGGCCAGGGCGACGGACTGTCTGCGAGTGATTCGAATGTTCATGTCAGTTCCTAGAATGCGATCTGGAAGCGGCTCAGCAGCACTTCTTCATCCGGGCGATCCGCGCCCGCGGCGGCACCGCCTTCGTATTCGGTGCGTTCGTAGTTCACGGCCCATTTCACGTTCGGCGTAAGGTACCAGTTCACGCCGACGGCCCACGCGGAAGCATTGCGGACGGCCGCAGCCGGGTCCGCGAATGAGGCCGCTGCACCGGTGAAGGTCTCATCATCCAGTGACAGTTCGCTGACGCGGGCCGTCAGCTCCACGGCGCCCCAGCCACCGGCGCCCTTCGCATAGGGGCTCTTGATCGTCGGACTGCGGAAACTCTGGTCCTCGCCGGTCACGAACCAGCCGCCCTGCAGCTGCCAGCCGTTGTGGTTCAGCGTCGCCGCGCGGCGAGCGGTACCGATCGTGCGCGAGACTCCCTGCGAGACGGCAACGTATTCACCGAGCAGGCTGTAGTTGCGGAACGCCCAGTGGAACTGCGGCGACCAGCGGATGCGCTCGCCATCCGCGATCGTCGGCGACGCGGCGACGGTGCGGTAGGCGAAGATCGACTGCTGTCCCGGCGAGCGGTACTGGCCGGGCAGCAGCGTGCGGCCCGCGGCCCCGACGCTATCCGCGTAGGTGCCGGCGAGGGCGATGGTCAGGTTCTGCAGCGCGAAACTGTCCGAATCGCGGAACGGCGTGGACGCGATTCGCAGCGCGATGTCCTTGTCGTTGTTGGTCTCGGTGTCCGCCGTGGGATTGTTCTCGCTGCTCTGGCCGTCGTTGACGCCATTGAGCCAGGCCACCGTATAGCTCAGCCGGCCGCCGAGTACGTCGCCGCCGATCTGCAGACCGAGGTCGCGGTTCGGGACGAGGTTGTTGGCGAGCGAGCGTTCGAGGAAGCGGATGTCGGACGCGGACTGCAGCCGCTCGAGGCCGAAGGGCGTCTTGAACTTGCCGACCTGGACGACGAATTCCGGCTTGAACTTGTGGGTGACGTAGGCGTCCTGGATCACCGTGCGGCCGCCCGCGAAGTCCGGCGTGAAGCGGAAGTCGAACAGGCCGCCGACGGTACCTTCGAGCGTCGGACGCACGCGGCGTAGCAGCCAGCCGTTCGCACCATCCGGTGCTGCGTCATCGAAGAAGTAGCGGCTGTCCGTGTGGATCACGCCACGCAGGCGGATCGAGTTGGCCGAATCCGGTGAGCGGAAGCTGAAGCCGCGCGGGCTCGCCGCCACGACCGGCGTGCTCGCCGTGGCGGCGGTCTGCGCTTCGGCCGCGAGTTCGAGTTTGCGCTCGAGGATGCGGATGCGCTGCTCCTGTTCCTCGAGACGCTGCAGCAGCAGCTCCACCGAAGATTGGGCTGTCGGCGGAGCGCTGTCCGTCGTGGGTGCCTCCTGCGCCATTGCGGGCAGCGACAGCAGGGCGGCGGAAATGAGTGGAACGAGACGTGTTCGCATGGTTTCTGTATTTGAACAAGCGCATCAGCGCGATGTTCGACAGCCTAGTGCCGACGCACACGACGATGAAATACTGCCTGGGTCTTCGCAGATGCTCATGACGTCATAACCGGATTGCACGGTGTGCTCACAACGCCGGCAGCGGCAGCGCATGCAGCAGCTCGGCGCGCGCCGCGCGGTCAGGCTCACCCATCGCGGCATCGATGACTTCGCGCGTCAGGTGAGGCGCGAGCTCGGCGATGAACTTGTAGGTGTAGCCGCGCAGCAGGGCGCCCTGGCGGAAGCCGAGCCAGGTCGTGTGCGATGGAAACAGGTGCGAGCCCTCGATCGCCACGAGATCCGCGTCGGCGACCGGATCGATCGCCATGCTCGCGACGATGCCGACACCGAGGCCGAGACGGACATAGGTCTTTATCACGTCCGCGTCGCGGGCCGTCAGGCTCACCTTGGGCTCGAGCCCGGCCGCCGCGAACAACTCCTGCAATGAGGACGGGCCATTGAAGCTGAACACATACGTCACGATCGGGTGCGCCGCGAGCTGCTTCAGCGTCGGTCGCTGGATGTTCGCGAGCGGGTGGTCGCGAGGCACGATGATCTTGCGGTGCCAGCGATAGCAGGGCAGCAGCACGAATTCATTGAAGGCCGCTTCGCCGCCGGTGGCAATGGCCAGGTCGATGCGATCGAGCGAGGCGAGCTCGGCGATCTGCTCGGACGTACCCTGGTGCAGATGCAGCTCGACGTCCGGATAGCTCGCGCGGAATCGCTGGATCACCGGCGGCAAGACGTAGCGTGCCTGGGTATGCGTCGTGGCGAGCGACAGCGTGCCGCGCTGCGAGCGGCTCAGGTCCGCCGTGACGCCGCGGATGCTCTGGATCTCGCGCAGCACGGTCAGCGAGCGGTTGAACACCTGCTGCCCGACTTCCGTCAGGCCGGTCAGTTCACGTGATTCGCGCAGGAACAGCGGCGCCCCCAGTTCGTCTTCCAGCAGGCGGATCTGCTTGCTGACGCCGGGCTGGGACGTATGCAGCTTGTGGGCCGCTGTGGTCACGTTCATGCCGTTCTGCACGATCGCGACGAGATAGCGCAGTTGGTGGAGCTTCAACCTCGGGGCCTTGGGGCGATTCAGGGCGCACAGGGTCGCAAACTTGCGGTGCCCCCCTCATGCCGGAAAGTCATAAGCACAGCACCAGCCCGGCCAACGGCGCACTGCAGCACTGTTTAACCTTGCCGGCATGAGCCACGATTCGCCGTCCCTGCGCTATCTGCCGCTGTTCTTCGACATGAACGGCCGGCCGGCGCTCGTCTGCGGCGGGGGCGCGGTGGCGGAGCGCAAGGTGCGGCTGCTGCGCGAGACGGGTGCCCGAGTGACAATCGTTGCGCCGGAGCTGACAACGGCCCTGGCCGGCCTGGCGCGCGATGGGGCGATCCGTCATCTGCCGGGGCGCTTCGAGGCGGCGCAACTCGCGGGTCAGCGATTCGTGGTCGCCGCGACGGACGATCCGGCGGTCAACGCGGCGGTCGCCGCGGCCGCGGAATTGCAGGGGATCTGGGTCAACGTGGTGGACGACGCAGAGCATTCGAGCTGCATCGTGCCCGCCATCGTCGATCGCTCACCGCTGGTCATCGCGGTCTCGAGCGGCGGCACGGCGCCGATGCTGGCGCGAGCGGTGCGCGCGAAAATCGAGCTGGCGCTCGATGCCTCGGTCGGCCGTCTGGCCCAGCTGCTGGCGGCCTGGCGCGGGCGGATTCGTCAGCGTATCGCCTCGCCCGAGGCGCGGCGCGCGTTCTATGAGCAGGTGTTGCAGGGGCCCGTGCAGGACGCCGTGCGTCGGGAGCGTCCGGAAGAAGCGGATCAGACGCTGGCCGACACGCTGCAGCGTCATGCGGATCCGGTCGGCACGGCGCCCACAGCAGGGCGTGTCAGTCTGGTCGGCGCGGGGCCTGGCGATGCGGGACTGTTGACGCTGCACGGCTACCGCGCGCTGCAGCGCGCAGACGTCGTGCTGCACGATCGACTCGTCTCGGCCGAGGTGCTCGCGCTGGCGCGCCGCGATGCGCTGCTGATCGAAGTCGGCAAGCAGGCGCGGCGTCCGAGCGTCGCGCAGGAACAGATCCACGCGCTGATGATCGAACATGCGCTCGCGGGCCGTTCCGTCGTGCGCCTGAAGGGCGGCGACCCGTTCATCTTCGGACGCGGTGGCGAGGAACTCGAAGCGCTGCGGGCGCGGGGCATCGACTACGAAGTGATCCCGGGAATTTCCGCGGCGCTCGCGGCGGCTGCCTATGCAGGCATTCCGTTGACGCATCGCGATCATGCGGATGGCTTGCGCCTCGTCGCTGCGCAGCGTCGCGACGGAGCGGCCTCGATCGACTACCGTCACTGGGCGAGCAGTCGTGACACGCTGGCCTGTTACATGGGTCTCGCACAACTGGCCGAACTGAGCGAGCAGTTGATCCGCCATGGTCGCGATGCTGCGACGCCGGTCGCGCTGATCGAGAACGCCTCGCGCCGCTCGCAGCGCGTCGTCACCGGGCGGCTCGATCAGCTCGATCAGCTCTCCCGCGAGCACGCACTGCAGTCGCCGACGGTGGTCATCATCGGGGCCGTCGCGGCGCTGGCCGAGACGCTGCACTGGTTCGGCGCGGATGCCACGCGCGGCACGGATCCGGTGCCATTGCCCGTGGAGCGCGTGGCGTGAGCCTGCAGCGGGTCGTCATCGGTGCGCGCCGCAGTCCGCTGGCGCGGGTCCAGGCAAAGGCTACGGGCGAGGCTCTGCTGCGCGCCGGCGCCGTGCGCGCCGTCGAGTACCGATTCATCGAGTCGAGCGGCGACCGTTCCGCAGAACCCAGCGCCGCGAAAGTCACGGCGCGTGGCGGCTTCACGGCCGACCTCGGCCAGCTGCTCGATGCCGGCGCGATCGATCTCGCCGTGCATTCCTGGAAGGATCTGCCACTTGCCGATCGGCACGGTACGGAGGTCGTGGCGAGCCTCCCGCGAGCGGATGCGCGCGACGTGCTGCTGATCCGGCGCTCGAGTCTCGTGGGTGACGTACTGCCGACGCTGACGATCCTCAGTTCGTCGGAGCGACGTCGGCGCAGCCTCGAATCCTTCCTGCACTGGGCGCTGCCGGTGCGCATCGAAAACGTGCGTTTCGTGCCGGTGCGCGGTGACATCGGCACTCGCCTGACCAAGCTGCTGCGTGGCGATGGCGACGCGCTGGTCATCGCCAAGGCGGCGATCGATCGACTGCTGAGCACGGAGCATGCGGATCCCGCCGATGCCAGCCTCGCGGAGACGCGCGAGCGCGTTCGGCTCGCGCTGTCGGCCTGCCGCGCGATCGTGCTGCCGCTCGCCTCGAGTCCGGCGGCGCCGGGGCAGGGTGCGCTGGCCCTCGAGACAAGACGCGATGCGGTGCCATTGCAGGCTGCCTTGGCCGTCATCAACGACGCGGATACGTTCGAGCTCGTGCAACGTGAACGCTCGCTCGCGGCGGGCATGTGCGGTGACGTCGAGCCTGTCGGCGTGACGCGGCTGCGATTCGCCGAGGCGGACATCGAATTCGTGCGCGGCAGTCGTGGCGACCAGATCGAGAATTCCGTCGCGCTGCATCGTCGCGGGGCGGGCCTGCCGCGACCGCACGGCGCATCGGCCGTGTGGACGGGCGACGAAGAGGGCCAGGCCGAGGTCGAGCGTCTGCCGCTGGCGTCGCGACTGCCGGCACTGTCGGACCGCACCGGTTTGCTGGTCGCGCGCGCTGAAGCACTGCCGCCGGATCTTCCGCTGAACGACGCAGTCGTCTGGACGGCGGGCCTCGCCACCTGGCGCAAACTCGCGGCCCGCGGCATCTGGGTCACCGGCAGTGACGAATCGCTGGGCGAGACCGGTGCCATCTCGATCCGCGAGTGGTTCCCGCAGGTTTCGCAGTGGCTGAAACTGTCGCATGCCGAAGGATTCGAATCCTCGCATGCAACCCTGTTGCCGACGTACCGCATCCGGCGCAGTTCGCCGCTGGCGCCCGTGCATGCGCGTACGCATTTTTTCTGGAACAGCGGCTCACAGCTGCGCGCCTACCTCACGCAGTTTCCCGGCCTCGAGCGGGCCTGGCACGGCTGCGGGCCGGGCAACTCGTTGCGCATCGCGCGCGAACTGCTCGGGGCGGATCGTGTTCAGCCGTTCCTGAATGCCAGCCAGTTCCGCGAGGAGTTGCTGGCATGAAGCGACTGCAGCGGACCAGGACGAGCGCAGCGCTGCGCGATCTGGTGGCCGAGATCGGCTTCAGCCAGGCGCAGTTGATCCAGCCCCTGTTCGCGGTCGAAGACGCTGCCGATGCCAAGCCCCTGGACGCGTTGCCGGGCAACGCCACGCTGTCGTTGTCGCAACTGGGCGCGCAGGTCGATCGCGATCTCGAGGCGGGCGTGCGTCACTTCCTGCTGTTTCCAGTGCCGCGCAAGAAGGCCGAGCGGAATTTTGACGCGTCGTTTGCTGCCGCAGCCATCGGCGAAATGCGTCGGCGAGCAGGTCGCGATGCGCTGATCTGGGTCGATACCTGCCTGTGCAGCCACACGCATACCGGCCACTGCTCGCTGTTCGATGCCGGGAACCGCCAGGATCTGCCTGCCACGCTCGTCGAACTGAATCGCCTTGCGCGAGCCTACTCGCAGGCCGGCGCGGATGGCATCAGTCCGAGCGACATGAACGATGGCCGGGTGGCATCGCTGCGTGCCGAACTCGATGCGGCCGGATTCGATCTCACACCCATCATGAGCTACAGCAGCAAGTTCGCCAGCAACTTCTACGGACCGTTCCGCCAGGCCGCGCAGTCCGCGCCGCAGTTCGGTGACCGGCGCGGCTATCAGCTCGATGTGCGTTCCCGCCGCGACGCCGTGGCGGCGAGCCTGCGCTGCGCCGAAGAGGGCGCCGACCTGCTGATGGTGAAGCCCGGCATGAGTTCGATCGACCTGATCGCACCGATCGTCGAGGCGACCGGTCGTCCTGTCGGCGCCTATCAGGTCAGCGGCGAGTACGCGTCGCTGGCGCTGCTGGCGCGCGAAGGGCTGGCAGACTTCGATGCCGCACTGCTCGAGACCTGGTACGTGCTGCGCCGGGCCGGCGCGAGTTTCATCATCACCTACGGCGCGCGCGATGCGCGTCGCGTCGGCCTCGCGGCCCACTGACCGGGACGGACACACCAGATGTACGACTACACCGGCTTCTTCGAGGATTCGACGAAACGCCTGCAGCGCGAACGGCGCTATCGTCGCTTCCGCAGCTTCGAGCGGATTCCCGGCGCGTTTCCGCGGGTTCGGTGGAACGACGCCACGGCACCCGCCGGCGGTCGCGACGTGACGGTGTGGTGCAGCAACGACTATCTCGGCATGAGCCAGCATCCCGTCGTGCTCGAAGCCGGTCGTGCTGCACTCGAACGCGATGGCGCCGGCGCCGGTGGCACCCGCAACATTTCCGGCACGCATGAGCCGATCGTCGCGCTCGAGGCGGAGCTCGCCAGCCTGCATCGACGTGACGGCGCGCTGGTGTTTTCGTCCGGCTATGTCGCGAACGACACGACGCTCGCCACGCTGGGTTCGCAGCTGCCGGGATGCGTGATTCTGTCCGATGCCAGCAATCACGCCTCGATGATCGAGGGCATGCGCCGCAGCCGCGCCGAGGTGCGTGTGTTCGCCCACAATGACGCCGCGGCACTCGAGCGCGAGCTGACGAAGCTGCCGAAGAGCGGGCCGAGCATCGTCGCGATCGAGTCGCTGTATTCGATGGACGGTGACATCGCGCCGCTCGCCGATCTGCTCGCGGTCGCACGGCGTCACGGTGCGCTGACCTTCGTCGATGAGACCCATGCTGTCGGTGTGCATGGCGCTGAGGGTGGCGGCCTCGTCGAGGCGCATGGCTTGCTCGATCAGGTCGATGTGTTGCAGGGCGGGCTCGGCAAGGGATTCGGCGTAGTCGGCGGTTTCATCACGGCCCGCGCGCCGTTGATCGACTTCGTCCGAAGTCACGCCCCGGGCTTCATCTTCACGACGGCGCTGCCGCCGTCTGTCGCCGCCAGCGCGCTTGCGAGCGTGCGTCACCTGCGGCATAGCGGCGTCGAGCGGGCCGCCCTGCACCAACGTGTGGCGAGCCTGCGTGCGGCACTTACCGCGCGCGCTCTGCCGGTGCTGCCGACGACGAGCCAGATCCTGCCGCTGATGGTCGGAGACGCCGGGCGCTGTGAGCGACTGGCGGCCCGGTTGCTGCAGGATTTCGGTATCTATCTGCAGCCGATCAACTTCCCGACCGTGCCGCGCGGCACCGAACGCCTGCGAATCACGGCTTCGCCGCGTCACACCGATGCGATGCAGCGCGAATTGGTCGATGCGCTCGCCGCCTGCTCAGGCGAGTTGCTTGCGCAGGCGGCCGCCTGATCGATTGCGGCAACGAGGGCTGAGCCCGTCGCGGGCTACTTCGCCGCGATGACCTGGATCTCGACCGTGTAGGCGGGCGTCGCAAGTTTCGCCTCGACCGTGGCACGCGCAGGTGTGTGGCCCGCAGGTACCCAGGTGTCCCAGACCGAATTCATCTGTGCGAACGTGCTGATGTCGGCGAGGTAGATCGTGGCGCTCAGGATCTTCGTCTTGTCCGACCCGGCCGTGGCCAGCAGCTGGTCGATCGCCGCGAGGATCTGCTTCGTCTGCGCCGCTACATCGGCACCATTGGGTTCCGCCGCGACCTGCCCGGCAAGATAGACCGTGTTGCCGTGCACGACGCCCTGTGACATCCGTGGCCCAATCTGAATTCGCTGAATCATCATCTTCTCCTCGCGGCGAGTTGCCGCAATCTGTCCAGATACTGTTGTTCATCGGGCGCACGACCGCTGCGCTGCGCCTGCCACAGCGCTTCGCCGAGCGCCTCCATCATCAGATGTTCTGCTTCATGCGCACCGCCCTGATGCGCGGCGAGTGTGGCATGCAGTGCCTGCACGCCGGCGGGCCGATCCGTCGCGACCTGGTCGCGCAGCGCCAGGTGCATGCCGAGATGCAGGAAGGGATTGGTCTGGCCTGCTTCGGGCGTGAAGTCCGCGCCGAGCGCGGTGTCGCTCTCGAACCAGGCGTGATACTCGGGGTGCTCGGCGACGGCCCGAGCGAGCTGGCTCTCGAGCGGTGTCAGCAGCGCGCCGTCGCGATGCTTGCGCCACGCGTCGACGTAGCTGCGCCGGAGCGCGTCGCGGGACTGTCCGGCGAACAGTGACATCAGCGCTTCGCCTTGTCGTTTCGCGAAGCGGTCTTCGGGCGGTACTCGCAGACGTCCGCGATCAGGCAGCGGTAGCACTCCGGCGTACGCGCCTTGCAGATATAGCGCCCGTGCAGGATCAGCCAGTGATGGGCGTTGAGCTTGAACTCGTCGGGCGTGAATTTCAGCAGCGCCTGTTCCACGGCCTGCACCGTCTTGCCCGGCGCGAGGCCCGTGCGATTCGCGACGCGGAATATGTGCGTGTCCACGGCGATCGTCGGCTCGCCGAAAGCGGTGTTCAGGATCACGTTGGCGGTCTTCCGTCCGACACCCGGCAGCGCTTCGAGAGATTCCCGATCGCGCGGTACTTTGCCGCCGTGCCGTTCGATCAGCAGGCGACAGGTCTCGATGACGTTCTTCGCCTTCGCGTTGTACAAGCCGATCGTGCGGATGTAGGCCGAGAGTCCGTCCACGCCGAGTGCAAAGATGGCCTCTGGTGTCGACGCTTCCGGATACAGCTTGCGGGTTGCCGCGTTGACGCTCTTGTCCGTCGCCTGCGCAGAGAGGATCACGGCGATCAGTAGTTCGAACGGCGTGCGGTACTCGAGCTCCGTCTTTGGCGACGGCTCGGAGCGCTGCCAGCGCTGGTAGATCTCACGACGTTTGACCGGATTCATGAGCGTGAACGCACCGGATCAGGCCGGACTGCTGCCAGCGCTTTTGCGCGCGGCGATCAGCATGGCCCGTTCCGCGGAACGCTGCTGCAGTCTGGAGTTGCGGTGGGCGTAGCGCACGCGGTTGATCGCAGGCGTGGGCGCCGCGTATTGCGGCGGACGCGGAACCATGACGATGCAGTCGACCGGGCAGGGCGCGATGCACAGTTCGCATCCCGTGCAGTGCGAATCGAGCACGGTGTGCATCTGTCGCTTCGCGCCGATGATCGCATCGACCGGGCAGGGCGGCAGGCAGCGCGCGCAGCCGATGCAGCGCGCCTCATCGATCATCGCAACGCGCGCATCGGCTTCCACGCCGAAGGCCGGATCGAGCGGCAACGGTGGGCGCTGCAGCAGCGCCGCCAGCGCTGAGATCGTGGATGCGCCACCGGGTGGGCACTGATTGATGTTTGCCGTACCCGTCGCGACGGCTTCGGCATAGGGCCGGCAGCCCTGGTAACCGCAGCGCGTGCACTGCGTCTGCGGCAGCAGCGCATCGATGCGCTCCGCCAGCGGTGAATCGCAGGCAACGGTCATCGTGGCCCGGTCAGGAAATCTTCATGCCGGGCTGTGCGCCGGTGTCGGTGGCGAGCAGGAAGATGTCGTTGCCATCGCCGGCACACAGCACCATGCCCTGCGAGACGCCGAAGCGCATCTTGCGCGGCTCGAGGTTCGCGATCATCACGACCAGCCGGCCAACGAGGTCTTCGGCGCGATAGGCGCTGCGGATCCCGGAGAACACGTTGCGCTGTTCCACGCCTAGATCCAGCGTCAGCTGCAACAGCTTGTCCGAGCCTTCGACATTCGCCGCCGCCACCACGCGAGCGACGCGCAGATCGAGCTTCGCGAAATCGTCGATCTTGATGTTGCCGGATGCCGCGGCTGCCGCCGTCGCCACGGCGGCTTCGGCTTTGGGTGCAGCGGCCTTCACGGCAACTTTGACGGCTGCTGGCGGTGTAGCCGCGGGCGTCGCGGGCTTGTCTTCGACCAGCGAGGCGACGACCTTCGGATCGAGACGCACCGCGAGTGGCTCATATTTGCCGAGCGGCGTGCCGAGCAGCGGCGCGGCCGCCGCGTCCCAGCGATCGAGCGGGGCGCCGAGGAAGGTGGCCGCCCTGGCCGCCATTGCCGGCAGCACCGGCGCCAGATAGATCATCAGCGTGCGGAACAGGTTGATGCCCTGCGTGCAGACGGCCTGCACTTCCGCAGCCCGCGCTGGATCCTTCGCAAGGGCCCAGGGCTTGTGCTGGTCCACATACTGGTTGGCGCGATCCGCCAGCAACATGATCTCGCGCATCGCCGCCGAGTAATCACGACCGGCGTAGAGCGCCGCGATGCGCGTGCCCGCGGCTGCGAAATCGTTGAAGAGACCAGGCTCGGGCAGTGATGCCGCGAGCTTGCCGCCGCCGCGTTCGATGAATCCTGCGCAGCGGCTGGCGATATTGACCAGCTTGCCGACGATGTCCGAATTCACCCGCGCCGTGAAATCCTCGAGCGACAGATCGATGTCGTCGACCGCGTCGCTGAGCTTGGCGGCAAAGTAATAGCGCAGCGGCTCTGGCGGCAGGCGCTCCAGATAGCGGCGCGCCGTGATGAAGGTGCCGCGCGATTTCGACATCTTCTGGCCGTTCACCGTCAGGAAGCCATGCACGAACACAGCCGAGGGCTTGCGATAGCCCGAGCCGTGCAGCACCGCGGGCCAGAACAGCGTGTGGAAGTAGCTGATGTCCTTGCCGATGAAGTGATACAGCTCGGCCTTGCTGTCCGGCTTCATGTAGCTGTCGAAGTCGAGGCCGGTGCGGTTGCAGTAAGCACGGAAGCTGCCGAGGTAGCCGATCGGCGCATCGAACCAGACATAGAAATACTTGCCCGGCGCGTCCGGCACTTCGAAACCGAAGTACGGCGCATCACGCGAGATGTCCCAGTCCTGCAGGCCGGATTCGAACCATTCGGACAGTTTCGCGAGCACCGACGCCTGCAGCGAACCGCTCGCGACCCATTCGCGCAGCATCGGTTCGAACTGACCGAGCGCGAAGAACAGATGTTCGGATTCGCGCCAGACCGGCTTCGTTCCCGTGACCGTCGATACCGGGTCCTTCAGATCCAGTGGCGTGTAGGTCGCGCCGCAGTTCTCGCAGCTGTCGCCGTACTGGTCCGCCGTGCTGCAGACCGGGCAGGTGCCGCGCACGTAACGATCGGGCAGGAACATGCCGGCCTTCTCGTCGTAGGCCTGGTTGACCGAACGGCGCGTGATGCGACCCGCATCGCGCAGCGTCTCGTACATCGTGTTGACGAAGTACTGGTTCTCCGGCGTGTGCGTCGAATGGAACTGGTCGTGTCCGATCAGGAATCCCTCGTAATCCGCACGATGCTCCGCGGCGATCCGCGCGATCAGCTGCTCCGGCGTCACGCCCTCTGACTGCGCCTTGATCATGATCGGCGTGCCGTGCGTGTCCTCCGCACAGACGTAGAGACAGTCGTGCCCCTGCATCTTCTGGAAGCGCACCCAGACGTCCGTCTGGACCGCCTCGATGATGTGGCCGAAGTGCAGCGGGCCGTTGGCGTAGGGGAGGGCGCTGGTGACGAGGATCTTGCGTTGCATCGCGGAATTATCGCACACGGACCGGTCGACCCGGCGGGCGGCAAAGGACCGTGACATGACGTCAACGGACGCGTGCGATTCAGCCCACGGTCGGGGACGCAAAGGCACACGTCCATGTGGCTCGTGCCGCGCCATCCATGGCGCGGACGCCCCTCCCATGGGCTGATCGCTCACGTCCGTTCCGCCGCGTGGCACGTCCGTGCCACCCGACATGTCGTCACCGGTCCGCATTCGATCGTTCGCGAGGTCGTGCTGCTGCGTCCGAGCTTTCAGCTGAGGTGGCAATGCTGACGGCGGGCGCCTTGGCTCTCAGCGCCGACTCCGATCCGATTTCCGGGCGGTCCGCATGGCGGGACGTCGAATCGTGGGCTGGGCAGATTTTCGAGTCTGCGAGCGGCGTCCGCGCCATGGATGGCGCGGCACGAGCCACATGGATGTGTGTCTTTGCGTCCGCGAGCGGGCTCGAAAATCTGCCCAGCTTGCGAGCACGTCCTGCCGCGCGACCACGCGGCAACCGGCTCAAGCCTGGTCTTTCACCGGCTCGAACTTCGCCTTGTTGATGCCTTTCTTGTAGGCCTCTTTGCCGGTGATCAGCTTCTGGTCGAGCAGCGCGGAGATGGCGTTGTCCATCGTGCGCATGCCGAAGGAAGCGCCGGACTGCATCGTCGTCTCGAGCTGGTCGAGCTTGCCCTGGCGGATCAGGTTGGCGACGGCAGGTGTGTTGATCAGGATCTCGAGCGCGGCGACGCGGCCCTTGCCATCGGCCTTGGCGAGCAGCTGCTGCGACACGACGCCGCGCAGCGAGGTGGAGAGCATGGTGCGCACATGCGACTGCTTGTCCGCCGGGAAGACGTTGACGATACGGTCGACGGTCGGCGCGGCGCCGTTCGTGTGCAGCGTGCCCATCACGAGGATGCCCATCTCGGCGGCGGTCACGGCGATGCTCATGGTCTCGAAGTCGCGCAACTCGCCGACGAGGATCACGTCCGGATCCTCGCGCAGGGCAGAGTGCAGCGCATGCGCGAAGCTCGGGCTGTGGACGCCGACTTCGCGCTGGCTGATCAGGCAGCTTTTGCGCTGGTGGATGAACTCGATCGGATCTTCGATCGTCAGGATGTGTCCCTTCACCCGCTGGTTGATCTCGTCGATGATCGCAGCGAGCGTCGTGGACTTGCCGGACCCGGTCTTGCCGGTGACGAGGATCAGTCCGCTCGCGGCGCGGGCCAGCATGCGGATCGAATCCGGCAGCTTCAGCTCGTCCATCGTCATCGCCTTCGACGGAATGGATCGCATCACGGCGCCCAGCCCGTTCAGCTGACGCAGGATGTTCACGCGGAAACGACCCATCTCGCCCATGGTGTAGGCGAAGTCGGCGCCGTCGTGTTCCTCGAGCCGCTTCACCGCGGTCTTCGGCATGATCTCGTACAGCACGTCGCGCACGAAGTCCGCCTCGAGCGCGTCGGGGCGCAGCGGCTGCAGTTCGCCATAGCGACGGATCCTCGGCGGATCGCCGGACATGAAGTGCAGGTCGGAGCCGCGCTGCTCCAGCACCATCATCAGGAATTCGTCGATGCGCGCCATGGATTCGGACTCAGGTTGCAGCGGACTCGAGCTTCGGCAACAGGCTCGTGTCGGTGATGTACTTCTGGAAAAGGCGCTTCTCGCTCGCGTAGGCGACGGCGTCGTCGACGTCCACCTCGCGTGCGGCGAGTGCATTCAGCAGCGCCTGGTCCATCAGCTGCGAGCCGAGATCGCGATTGGTCTGCAGCTGGCTCGGGATCTGGAAGGTCTGGTCTGTCTGGATCAGTTTGGAAATCGCGCGCGTCATCACCATGACTTCGAGCATGGCGCGACGGCCGCGCCCGTCGGCATTCTTGACCAGCACCTGGGTCAGCACGGCGAGCAGGCTCGAGGACAGGAAGCTCTTGGTCTGTTCGCGCTGCTCGATCGGCAGCGCGTCGATGACGCGGTCGATGGTCTTGGTCGCGCTGGTGGTGTGCAGCGTGCCGAGCACGAGGTGTCCGGTCTCGGCGGCGGTCATCGCCATCGAGATGGTCTCGGCGTCTCGGAGCTCGCCGACGAGGATCACGTCTGGGTCTTCGCGCATCGCGGCCCGCACGCCCTCGGCGAACGTCGGGATGTGCGTGCCGAGCTCGCGCTGGATCACCTGGCTCTGCTTGCTCTGGTGCACGAACTCGATCGGGTCCTCGAGGCTGATGATGTTCAGCTTTCGCGTGGAATTCAGCAGATCGATCATCGCTGCGAGCGTCGTGGACTTGCCGGTGCCGGTCGAGCCCGTGACGAGGATCATGCCCTGGTGGTAGTCACAGAGCTTGCGCACGATCGGCGGCAGGTTGAGCTTCTCCAGCGACGGGATCTCGGTCGGAATCGCGCGGAACGTCGCGCCGATGCCGGTTTCCTTGCGGAACAGGTTGACGCGAAAGCGTCCCTTGTCGGCGCTCACATACGAGAAGTCCAGATCATGGCCACCCATGAAATGCTCTTCCTGCTTCTTGCTTAGGATCTCGAGCAGATAGCTCTCGAGCTCGGTGTCGCGCAGGTCACGGAACTTGATCGGGAGCAGGTCGCCGTTCATGCGCAGCATCGGCGGTACGCCAACGGCCAGATGGACATCGGAGCAGCCCTGCTGCATGCCGAGTTTCAGGAAGGCGTCGATGCGTGCCAAAGGCTGCGCTCCCGGTGATCCAAAATCGTTCTAGCGAAACTTCTCGAGGGCCTGCTTCAGCTCTTCCATCGTCTGGAAGCGCGCGTTCTTGTCCACGGCCATCGCCTTCATGATGACGTCCGACAGGCCAGGGGGCAGCGCCGGATTCACTTCCTGGGCGATGCGGGCCTTGCCCTGCACGTGCTGGTACATCACGGCCATGTGATCGCCGCGCGAGTAGGGCGGCACGCCCGTCAGCATCTCGTACAGGATCACGCCGGTGGCATAGATATCTGCGCGCTGGTCGACCTTCTTGCCGAGAATCTGCTCCGGGGCCATGTATTTCGGCGAGCCGATCACATAACCGGTCTTGGTCAGCTGGGTATCGCCCTCGCGCTGCGCGGCGGCCACGCCGAAGTCCACGACCTTCAGCAGGCCCTCGTCGTTGATCAGGACGTTGGCAGGCTTGAGGTCGCGGTGCACGATGCCGACCTGGTGCGCGACGGTCATGCCGTTGCACATGTCGATGCCGAAGCCGAGCGCACGCTGCAGCGGCATCGGCTTCTCGCCGACGATCTCCGCGCCGAGCGTGTGCGACGGAAAATACTCCATCGAGATCGCGTACGCGCCCTGGATGAACAGGAAGTCGTAGATTCGGATGACGTTCTGGTGCGTGATCTTGCGCGAGTAGCGCAGCTCGTGCACGAACCGCTTCATCATCTCCTCGTCCTGCGACACGTTCGAATTCAGGAACTTCAGGATCAGGCGATCGTCGACGACCGTGTCTTCCATCAGCAGCACGGTGCCGAACGCACCCTTGCCGATCTTCTGGATGTACTTGTAGCGGCCTTCGATCAGTTCGCCGGGTTGCAGCGTCGCGATGTCGAGCCGCGGTGCCGTGCTGTTCTCGGCAGCGCGTACCTGTTTCGCAACGTCCTCTTCCGGCCGCATCATCGTGCGTGCAGGTTCGATGGGCTTCGGACGCGGCGTGCGATCCGCCGCTTCCGGCGGCATCTCGACCGTGCGCGATCCGCTGCGTGTTCCTGCGGCGGTGGTCGAGCCGCCGGTCGCGAACTTCTTGTGCAGTTCCTCGAGGGCACTGCCGGCCGCACGCGCGACCGTGCTGTCCGCCGCGGTGGTCTGGGCTTCGATCTGTACGCGGATGTGCTCGAAACGCTGGTCGTCGGCGAGGCGTGCGAGCGCATGCACGGCCTCGACCTGCAGTTCCTTGTCCTGCCGCGATTGCATCGCCTGCAGGATGGGCTCGATGGTCTTCACGTCGCCGAGTTTGCCCAGCGCGCGCACGACGATCGGCGTCGACTTGGGCACGCCGGTCTGCAGCATCTCGACGAGGCGCGGCACGGCGCGCGCGCTGCCGATCGCGGCGAGTGCATCGACTGCGCGCTCGCTGACCCACCAGTCCCGGTCGCGGGTGGCTTCGAGCAGTTCGTCGACGGCGCGTTCGTCCTTGGTCTGGTTCAGGATCTCGATGGCGGCTCGACGGATGTCCTCGTCCTTGTCGCGCACCAGCGAGAGCACGGCATCCACGACCTTCGGCCCGCCGATCTTGCCGAGCGCGTCGGCCGCGCGGCTGCGCACCCACCAGTCGCTGTCGGAGATCGCTTCGAGCAGGAACTTCACCGACTTCGCATCGCCGATTTCGTTCAGCACCTCGACCGCCGCGCGTCGTGCGGATTCCTCCGGATCCTTGAGGATCTCGAGCAGGTGCTTGATCGTGTCCGGGTCGCGCGCCTTGATCACGAGATCGATGGCCTTGGACTGCACGTCGAGTTCGATGTCGCGCAGCAGGGGCATGACCTGGCTGACATCGATCGGACCATCCATCTTGGCGAGTGCGGCCAGAGTCGCCGCGCGCACGAGCTTGCTCGGGTCCTTCAGTTGCCCCTGCAGTGCCTCGCGCACCTGGGGCATGTTGAAGCGGCTCAGCATGTTGATGATGTGGATGCGGGCGATCTGGTCCTTGCTCTGCAGACGGCCGACCAGTTCCGGCACGTCGTTGGCGGTGACGACTTCGGCAACCACGCGGAACAGCGCGACCTTCTCGTTGGGTTGCTGGTTGTACGCCGCGTTCAGCAGTTCGCGGGCACTGAAGCGATCCTTCTGCGCGGCGATCACATCGAGCACCGCGGATTTCGGGACGTCATTCTGCGCGATGGCTTCCAGCAGAAGGTTGGGCGGATACGCGCGACTCGACCCGAGCGCCCACTTCAGCCCGGCCACGACCTTGGGGCTGCCTTCGATCATCGCCTGGATGAACTTGGGGAAATTCTTCTGGTTGACGATGCGTGACAGGGCATCGACGAAGGCGGCGGTGCCGTGCTTGTCGGCATCGGGAAGCACGGCGAGGATCGGGTAGATGGCGTCGTCGCCGATGTCGGCGAGACGTGCGATCGCTTTCTGGGTCGCCGGGCTGGATTTGTCAGCGCTCTCGCGTACCTCAGTGATGATTCGATCAGCCCGTAGGTTCGAAAAGAATCCCATCAGAACTGATCCCGTAGACCCCTGAAAACATGCATAGGCGGCCATGCACAAGCGATGCCAAGATTATGCCACAGCCGCCCCCGCCAAGGGCCTGCGGCGGGCGTCACAGTTCCGCTTTGAGATAGAATCCGCGCCCCCTCCAGCGACGTTGGCAGACGCCCATGGCCGATTCAGGACTGGCTGCCGTCGCGGCAGCCCTCGACGACTACTTCGACCCCAACCTGCGTCGCAGCCTGGGGGAGGCCAAGGCCGTCCTCGGGATCGAACCTGAGGCAGCCGGATTCCGGGCGAGGCTGCGTTTCGGCTTCCCGGTCGGGGGCTATGCCGGTGAGCTTGGCGCAGCGCTGAAGGCTCACCTGAGCGCGCGCGGCATCACCGCGCCGCTGACGGTTGCACTGGAATCGAGCATCGCGACGCACGCGATCCAGCGAGGTCTGACCGCGCTGACCGGCATCAGCAACGTGATTGCGGTCGCGTCCGGCAAGGGCGGGGTGGGCAAGTCCACGGTGGCCGTCAATCTTGCGCTGGCCTGGGCTGCGCAGGGGGCCCGGGTCGGTCTGCTGGATGCCGACATCTACGGGCCGAGCGTGCCGATCATGCTGGGACTCGCCGGCCAGCGGCCGGGGTCGGTGGACGGCAAGCGGATCCAGCCGCTGCGCGCCCATGGTGTCGTGGCCATGTCCGTGGGCTTCCTGGTCGATGCCGAACAGCCCATGGTCTGGCGCGGTCCGATGGTTACGTCGGCGCTGAACCAGCTGCTGTCCGAAACCGACTGGGGCGACCTCGACTATCTGGTCGTGGACATGCCGCCGGGCACGGGTGACATCCAGCTGACGCTGTCGCAGCGCGTGCCGGTGGCCGGCGCGGTCATCGTCACGACGCCACAGGACATCTCGCTCGCCGATGCCCGCAAAGGCCTCAAGATGTTCGAGAAGGTCAACGTGCCGGTGCTCGGCATCGTCGAGAACATGAGCACCCATCGCTGCTCGAACTGCGGCCACGAAGAGCACATTTTCGGCGCCGGTGGTGGCGCCCGCATGGCCGCGCAGTACGACGTGCAACTGCTCGCCGAGCTGCCGCTCGACGGACGCATCCGCGAAGAAATCGACAGCGGCCGGCCAAGCGTCATCGCCGAGCCTGACTCCGATCGCGCGCTGGCCTACCATCGCATGGCGCGCCGCACGGCCGGCGAGCTCGCACGCCGCGGCAAGGACCGCAGCACCCTGTTCCCCAAGATCGTCGTCGAGGAATCATGAGCATCAAGTCCGATCACTGGATCCGTCGAATGTCGCAGGGCCGCGCCGACGGGCAGGCGATGATCGAGCCGTTCGCACCCGAGCAGGTGCGCGCGGTCAACGGCAACAAGATCGTGTCGTACGGCACCTCGAGCTACGGCTACGACGTGCGTTGCTCGAACGAGTTCAAGATCTTCACGAACATCAATTCGACGATCGTGGATCCGAAGAACTTCGACGAGAAGAGCTTCGTCGACGTGAAGGCGGACGTCTGCATCATCCCGCCGAATTCATTCGCGCTGGCGCGAACGGTCGAGTACTTCCGCATTCCGCGCAGCGTGCTCGTGATCTGTCTCGGCAAATCCACGTACGCACGCTGCGGCATCATCGTCAACGTGACGCCGCTCGAGCCGGAATGGGAAGGACACGTGACGCTGGAATTCTCGAACACCACGCCGCTGCCGGCGAAGATCTACGCACAGGAAGGCGTTGCGCAGATGCTGTTCTTCGAGAGCGACGAAGTCTGTTCCACGTCCTACCGCGACCGTGGCGGCAAATACCAGGGGCAGGTCGGCGTCACCTTGCCAAAGACTTGAGCGTCATCGCGATCTCGACCTTGCCGGCCTTCAGTCGCTCCGCCTTGACGGGCGAATAGCCGAGCGACGGTGCGTACCAGACCCGCGTGATGCGATCCGAATTCGGACGGCGGCTGCTCCAGATCACGGTGTCCAGCTCGCCGAGCGTCGTGCGGATCCGCGCCTTGCCCTCGTTGCGGTATTCGTAGTCCTTCAGCTTGTTCTTGTCGATCATCCAGTAGATCGACGGATTGCGGCCGGCCGCCAGATCCACCATCAGCGCGATCTGCACGGACATGCCGTCCTGCAGGCCGGCCGGCGCTTCGAGATCCACCGGTTTCTTCTCCGCGGTACCGCGCACGCGATTCCGTGCCCAGTCGAAATCGAGGCTGATGTCGCGGCTCTTGTCGGACGAACCATCGTCGGCGCGGTAGCGCAACGGACGGACGGCGCCATTCTCGAAAATGAAGTCGCTGGTCTGTGTGATTTCGTCGGGAAACGCCAGCCGGAAGATGCCGCGCGCGTTGTTGCGCGAGACATAGTGATACTGGTTCGGCCCGGATTGCGTCAGCTCGAGCCAGGCCGTGCCGGCGCTGATGCCTTTCCATTCCACCGAGAACGAGGTCTTGAAGGGCTGCAGCGTCGCAGCCGGCTGGGCCTCCGCCATCGACGAGATCAGCGCGGCCGAGACGACGAACAGCAGCAGCACTGCGCGGGCGGCGCGGCGCCAGACCACATGGCTAGCCATCGACTGCAGAGTCCTCAAGGCAATCCTCCACCAGGGGCGTATCGAGCGAGCGGCCGTCGAGCTCGGGTCCGTTACGGTAAACGAGCCGACCGGCCGCCATCCACTGCAACACTCTAGGGTAGATCATGTGCTCGCAGGTCTGAACGCGGGCTGAAAGCCGGTTTTCGTCGTCACCGGCCCGGACGGGTACGCGGCCCTGCAGGATCACTGGCCCGCCGTCGAGCTCGGGCGTGACGAAGTGCACGCTGGCGCCGTGCCACGCATCGCCGGCCTCCAGCGCACGCCGATGCGTGTGCAGCCCCTTGTACTTCGGCAGCAGTGACGGATGGATGTTCAGCATGCGTCCGAGGAATCGCTCGACGAACGGCGCCGACAGGATGCGCATGTAGCCGGCGAGGGCGATGCAGTCCGGTGCCGCGTCGAGTAGCGCCGACTGCACGGCCGCTTCCTGTGCGGCGCGATCGGCGAACTGTGGCAACGGCAATGCCGTGGCGGGCAGTCCACGCGACGTCGCTGCCGCGAGCCCGGCCGCGTCGGCGCGATCGCTGCCGACCCAGACGATGTCGGCGTCGAGCCGGCCCGCGCGGCAGGCGTCGTCGATCGCGAGCATGTTGCTGCCACGTCCGGACAGCAGCACCGCGATTCGCCATCGCGCCATCAGCCGGGCATCACTGGATGAGGGTGCCGCGATCGCCCTGGCGGACTTCGCCGATCACGAGTGCGGGCGCGCCCGCGGCGCTCAAGGTGTCGAGCGCCGTCTGCGCATCCTGCTTCGGCACGATGGCGACCATGCCGATGCCGCAATTGAAAGTGCGATGCATCTCGGCATCGTCGACGCCGGCGGTCTTCTGCAGCCAGTCGAACAATGCGCTGCGCGGCCAGCTCGCACGTTCCAGCACGACCTCGAGGCCGTCGGGCACGACGCGCGGAATGTTGTCGGTCAGTCCGCCGCCCGTGATGTGGGCGAAGCCGCTGACCGGCAGCCGCGCGGCGAGGGCGAGCATCGGCTTGACGTAGATGCGCGTGGGCGCGAGCAGGGCATCGAACAACGGCTGGCCATCGAGCTGCGTGCGCTGATCGGCCCCGGCCACCGCCACGAGCTTGCGGATCAGCGAATAGCCATTCGAGTGCGCGCCGCTCGACGGCAGGCCGAGCACGACATCGCCCGCGCGCATCCGCTTGCCGTCGAGGATGGCTTCCTTTTCGACGACGCCGACGCAGAAGCCGGCGAGGTCGTAGTCGTCGCCGTGGTACATGCCAGGCATTTCGGCGGTCTCGCCGCCGACCAGTGCGCAGCCGGCCTGGACGCAGCCCTCGACGATGCCGGCGATCACGCTCTCGGCCACGTTCACGACCAGCTTGCCGGTCGCGTAGTAGTCGAGGAAAAACAGTGGCTCGGCGCCGCACACGGCGACGTCGTTGACGCACATCGCCACGAGATCGATGCCGATCCGGTCGTGCCGGCCGGTATCGATGGCGAGCCGCAGCTTGGTGCCGACGCCGTCGGTCCCGGATACCAGCACCGGGCGTTTCCAGCGGCCGGGCGGGATTTCCACCAGCGCGCCGAAGCCGCCGATGCCTGCCAGCACCTCGGGCCGCTGTGCGCGCCGCACGAGCGGCTTGATTCGATCGACGAGTTCGTCGCCGGCGTCGATGTCGACTCCCGCGTCGCGATAGGTAATGCCTGGAGTCTTGCCGCTGTGCATGGATGTCTGAGGCCCCGAGGGGTGGAAAAAGGCCTGTGGTATTGTACTGGGGTCGGCGCTTCGCCGCCGGCCCACGCACCTCGACCTCCCAGTACCCATGAATCGCAACGCCCCGAACGCCGCCCGTCGACTCTGGCCCGCGGTCCTCGGCAGCGCGCTGCTGCTGGCGGCGGTCGTACCTCTGGCCGAGGGTGCGCGCCCCGTCCGGCCATTCGATGTCGCGACGACCAGTACCGATCGCGCCACTGCGTTCCCCGAGGCGATGCGCGTCGCGCTGGTCCGCACCACGGGTCGTCGCGATGCCGCCCAGGATCCGGCTTACGCGAAGCTCCTGACGGATGCCCAGCGCTATGTGCAGTCGTTCCGGCCCGGCCCCGAGGGTCTGCTGGTCGTGCTCGATGGCGGCGCGATCGATCGCGCCGTGACCGCGGCCGGGGGCAAGCTCTGGCCGAGGCAACGCGCTGTGGTGCTGGTGGCGGTGGTGCCGCCGCCGGACCCCGCGGAGCGTGACGCCATCCGGCGCGCGATCGAGTCCACGGCGGCGCTGCGCGGCCTGCCCGTGCAGGTGGGTGCGGACGGCACCGTGGCCGGCCTCGAGCCGCAGCTCGCGGCCGATGCGGCCCTCGCGCTGGCGCGGCGCGAAGGCGCCGATGTGCTGCTGCTGGGCGAGCCCGTCGCGGCGTCGGGTACGCCCACCTCGTCGGCCACGGTTGAGCGCGCGTTGAACTGGCGCCTGATCTCGAGTCGCGGCGCTGAGAGTTCGAGTGGGACGCTCGCAGACGCCGTACATCTCGCTGCCGATCGGCTCGCGGCCGAGGCTCAGGAACTGTTGCAGCAGCCCGAAGCGGAGGCCTTCGTTCAGGTCGATGGCGTGGCCAGCCTGAAACGCTACGCCGAGGCCGGTCGGCTGCTGGCTGCGGTGCCGGGCGTGCGCAGCGTGCAGCTGGTCGAGGCCGGCACGGCCAGCGTCGTGTTTCGCGTACAGGCGCGCGGCGGGGCCGAGGGTCTGACCGGCGCGCTCGCGACCAGTGCGCGACTGCAGCCTGCCGAGGGACGTGCAGGCCGCATTGCCTACCAGCTGCTGCCCTAGGGCCCGCTCTCCCGTGCGACACATCCCCAACCTGATCTGCGTGGCCCGCATCCTGCTGATCTGGCCGACGCTGCTTGCGCTGCATGACGGCCGGTATGGCCTGACGCTGCTGCTGTTCGGCATCGCCGCGATCTCGGACGGCGTCGACGGATTTCTCGCCAAGCGCTACCAGTGGACGTCCGAGCTCGGCAAATTCCTCGATCCGCTCGCGGACAAGCTGCTGCTGGTCAGCATGTTCGTCGCGGCGGCCTGGCTCGGCATCGTGCCCTGGTGGCTGGCCGCGGCCTCGATCGCGCGCGACGTGATGATCGGCGTGGGGGCGCTGATCTACCGGTTGTGGTTCGGCCCGCTCCACGGCCGTCCGACGATCATCTCGAAGATCAACACCGGCATGCAGATCACCTACCTGATCCTCGCGATTGCCGCGGCGGCGTTCGCGTTGCCACCGCGCGAAATTCTCGATGTGCTCGCGCTCGCCGCCTTCGTCACGACGCTCGCCTCCGGCGCCGACTACCTGGCGCTGTTCGTGCGGCGCGCGTGGTGGCTCCCGGCGGACTCGCGCTGAGCGCGCCGGCCATGCAGCAGCTGCCGCTCGGAGTCCGGCTGCGCGAACGCGCGACCTTCGACAGTTTCGTCGTCGGCGACAATGGCCAACTGCTCGCGACCCTGCGCGCGCTGGCGGCAGGACGTGCGGGCATCTGCTGGCTGTGGGGTGCACCCGGCGTCGGGCGCAGCCATCTGCTGCAGGCGGTCTGCGCGGCGGTACCGCGCGAGCGCCGCGCGGCCTACCTGCCGCTCACGACGCTTGCACCCCTTGCGGAGGACTTCTTCGACGGCTGGCGCGGCTTCGATGCGGTCTGCATCGACGATCTGCCGCGCTCGCTCGGGCAGCGTGGCACGGAGCAGGCCCTGTTCCGGCTGTATCGGGATGTCGAGGAGCGTGGTGCGGCGCTGATCGTGACGGCCGATACGCCACCGGCCCGCCAGTCCTGGGCGCTGGCCGATATCGGCTCACGATTCTCGGCGAGCCAGGTGTTCGAGGTACGCGAACTCGATGAGGATCACCAGGGCGAGGCGCTGCGCGGGCGCGCGGCGCAACGCGGGTTCGAGTTGCCGGAGGAGACCCTGCGCTACCTGCAGCGCCGGTTGCCGCGCGACATGCGCACGCTGTGCGAACTGCTCGATACCCTCGACGATGCCGCACTCAGCGCGCAGCGGCGCCTGACGATCCCGTTCATCCGCGAAGTGCTCGGCGATCGCTGAACTCAGCGGCTCGCGTCTTTCGCGAGCGCGACCGCGAGCGTGGCCACGCGTCGGCCGAGTGTCCGCGCGATGATGGTCTCGTGTTCGCTCGGTGTGGTGCTGCCCGAGGCGCCACCGACATGTGACGCGCCATACGGCGAGCCACCGGTCTGCGTTTCCGTCAGCGCGCGTTCCGTAAACGGAACTCCGACCAGATACATGCCGTGATGCAGCAGCGGCAGCATCATCGACAGCAGCGTGGATTCCTGGCCGCCATGCTGGGTCTGCGTCGACGTGAACACGCCCGCCGGCTTGCCGACCAGATCCCCGGACAGCCACAGGCTCGAGCTGCCGTCGAGGAAATGTTTCAGCGGCGCCGCCATGTTGCCGAAGCGCGTGGGGCTGCCCATGACCAGTCCCTGTGTGCTGCGCAGGTCGTCCAGCGTCGCATAGGGCGCGCCGCTGTCCGGCACGGCTTTCACCGGCCGCTCGTTTTCCGCACTGAGCGGCGCAACGGTGCGCAGTCGCGAGCTCGCGCCCTGCACCATCTCGATGCCGCGGCAGACCTGTCGCGCGAGTTCTGCGGTGGCGCCGTGCCGCGAGTAATAGAGCACCAGGATTTCAGTCACTGCTGTACCTCAGCCGCACGTCGCCGGGTTCGAGGCCGAGGTCATCGGCTCCGTTCCAGCGCGTCCAGCGATTGATCACCATGTCGGAATACCAGCGACGCCCGACGCTGCCGTTGTAGCGGGCCAGCGCTTTCGGGACGTGATTCTTCTCGCGCTTGAGATAGAACCGCAGGATCGCCGCGCCCATGCGGATGTTGTCCGGGATCGTCGTCAGCTGATAGCGCCGCATGCCGAGTTGTTCGGGCCAGAACGGCATGACCTGCATCAGGCCCACCGCACCGGCCGACGACACGGCGTAGCGATTGAAGCGGCTCTCGACGTCGATCAATGCCATCACGAGTCCTGGCGGCAGCCGCACTTCGCCGCGACGGTTCGCTTCGCAGTACACGTGCTTCAGGATCTCGAGCCGTTCGTCGCGATCCTTGACGACCTTGCGCAGGCGCGGCTCCATCAGCTTGTACCAGACGGCGGAGTCGTGCGCGTCCGTGAAGCACTCGGCTTCCTGGATCGCGCGCTCCAGCGTCGCACGCAGTTCCGGATCGCGCTGCTGATCGGCGCGGACCGTGCTGCTCGCGCCAAGGCAGCACAGTGCCGCGATCAGCGCGACGGCATCAGCGCGCAAGCCGCGCGCGCAGGAATTCCAGAACTCCATCGGCAGGGACATCCTCGTTGGCGGCGGCACGGCGATGACGGTACTCAAGCTTGCCGGCTTCGAGGCCACGTTCGCCGATGACGATGCGGTGCGGAATGCCGAGCAGCTCGACGTCGGCGAACTTCACGCCGGGCCGCGCATCGCGATCATCCAGCAGCACCTCGATGCCGGCGGCACCGAGTTCGCGGTACAGGCGCTCGGCCGTTTCGCGGACGCGCTCGGACTTCGACGCGTTCAGCGGCACCAGCGCGACGGTGAACGGTGCCAGAGGTTCGGGCCAGCAGATGCCGGCTGCGTCATGGTTCTGCTCGATGGCCGCGGCGACGATGCGCGTGATGCCGATGCCATAGCAGCCCATGTACATCAGGATGGCCTTGCCGGATTCGTCGAGCACGGTCGCCTTCATCGACTCGCTGTACTTGCGGCCGAGTTGGAAGATATGGCCGACCTCGATGCCGCGCATGATCTTGAGCCGACCCGTGCCCGAGGGGCTCGGATCGCCGGCGACGACATTGCGCAGGTCCGCGGCGGTGGGGGCGGGCAGGTCACGCTGCCAGTTCACGCCGGTCAGGTGCATGTCCTTTTCGTTCGCGCCACAGACGAAGTCCGCGAGCGCGAGCGCGGCATGGTCCGCGATCAGGGGGCACTTCAGGCCGACGGGGCCGAGATAACCCGGCTCGCAGCCGGTGGCCGCGAGTACGGCTTCCGGTGACGCCATCTTGAGAGGGTTCGCGACGCCGGGCAGCTTCTGTGCCTTGATCGCGTTCAGTTCGTGATCGCCGCGCAGCGCCAGACCGACGAGGCCGCCATCGCTGCCTTCGACCAGCAGCAGCTTCAGTGTCTGCTCGGGCGCCACCTTCAAAAAGGCTGCGACATCCGCGATCGTGCGCTTGCCGGGCGTCGCGACTTTCGTCATCGCCTGCGTCGGTGCAGCGCGGGGCGCGGTGGGTGGCAGTGCGGGCGCGAGTTCGAGGTTCGCCGCGAAGCCATCGCCGTCGGAGACCGCGATCGCATCCTCGCCGGAGTCCGCGAGCACCTGGAACTCTTCCGACGCATTGCCACCGATCGAGCCGGTATCCGCCTGCACGGCGCGGAACTGCAGTCCCATGCGCGTGAACATGCGCGAGTACGCGTCGCGCATCAGGTCATAGCCCTGCTGCAGCGATGCCGCATCCGCGTGGAACGAATACGCATCCTTCATGATGAATTCGCGGCCGCGCATCACGCCGAAGCGCGGGCGGATCTCGTCGCGGAATTTCACCTGGATCTGGTAGAAGTTCACCGGCAGCTGGCGGTAGCTCTTCAGCTCGCGCCGGGCGAGATCCGTGATGACTTCCTCGTGCGTCGGGCCGATCACGAAGTCGCGTTGATGGCGATCCTTGAGGCGCTGCAGTTCGGGGCCGTACTGCTCCCAGCGGCCTGATTCCTGCCACAACTCGGCGGGCTGCACCGCCGGCATCAGCAGCTCGAACGCGCCGGCGCGGTCCATTTCCTCGCGCACGATGTTCTCGACCTTGCGCAGCGAACGCAGGCCGAGCGGTGTCCAGGTATAGATACCGGCGGCGAGGCGCCGGATCAGCCCGGCCCGCAGCATCAACTGGTGACTGATGACCTCCGCTTCGGCGGGGGTCTCCTTGACGGTATTGATTGGATATTGCGACCAGCGCATCGGCTTCACTTCGGCCCTGAATGGGCCCTAAACCGTGCATGGTATCAGGGCGCACGTTGTCGCTGCCGGCACCCCCGCCTATGATGACTGCCCATCGCTCCCAACAGGCCCGCATGACCTTGGAACCCTCGACCCCCCCGTTGCCCACGCCCGAGCTGCAGAGCGCGAACCGTGGCCGCGGTGTCTACCTGCTGCCGAACCTGCTGACCACGGCCTGCCTGGCCTGCGGCTTTTTCGCGATCGTGTCCGCCATCAACGGCAACTACGACCGCGCCGGCGGCGCGATTTTCCTCGCGATGATCTTCGACGGCCTCGACGGGCGCGTTGCCCGGATGATGGGAACCGAGAGCACGTTCGGCAAGGAATACGACAGCCTTGCGGACATGGTGTCCTTCGGTCTCGCGCCGGCACTGGTGGCCTACCAGTGGGGCGTCGCGCGCATCGCCGAGTACGGCAATGCCTGGGGGCGTTTTGGCTGGATTGCCGCGTTCTTTTACGCGGTCTGCGCCGCACTGCGCCTCGCGCGGTTCAACGCGCGTTCGGCGACCGCAGACAAGCGTTTCTTCGAAGGCCTGCCGAGCCCGTCGGCGGCGGCCGTCGTCGCGGCTTTCGTCTGGTTCTCGAGCGAATGGCGCGAGCCCGGGCTTGCCGGTCTGATCCTGACGTTCTCGATCACGGCCGCGGCGGGCGCGCTGATGGTGTCGAATTTCCCGTATCCAAGCATGAAGCAGGTCGACTGGGACCGGCGCATCAAGTTCGCGTACTTCATCATCGTGCCGGTGTTCCTCGGCCTGATCGCCGCCGAGCCCGCCACGATGCTGCTGTCGATGTTTGCGACGTTCGCGCTGTCGGCGCCGGCGCTGTGGCTCGGGCGCCGGCTGCGGCGCGCGTCCCGCGGCGGCACAGACCAGCCCTGAGTCGATGAGCCGGTCGCAGTACCTCGAGGCCCTGGGGCTCGATGCCTGGGTTCCGCGTGTGCGCTTGCCGCTGGTCGGCGTGGCGCCGCCCGTTCCCCAGGCTGCGCCAATCCGGGCGGAGGATTCGTGGCAGGGGTTGCGTACCGAAGTCGCGGCCTGCCGGCAATGCGGCCTGTGTGACGGGCGTACGCAGACGGTGTTCGGCGTTGGTGATACCGCGGCGCGGTGGATGGTCATCGGTGAGGCGCCGGGCGAGCAGGAGGACCTCGCGGGTGAGCCCTTCGTCGGCCCGGCGGGCCAGCTGCTCGACAAGATGCTGCTCGCGATCGATCTGCCGCGCTCGTCGGTGTTCATCGCGAACATCCTGAAGTGCCGCCCGCCCGGCAATCGCGATCCGCGGCCCGAGGAGGTCGCGCAGTGCCTGCCTTACCTCAACCGCCAGATACAACTGATCCGCCCGACGCTGATCCTGTGCGTCGGGCGTATCGCGGCGCAGACGTTGCTGCAGACCGAGACGCCGCTCGGTCGGCTGCGTGGCCGCGTGCATGCATTCGGGGCGCTGCAGACACCGTTGATCGTCACGTATCATCCAGCCTATCTGCTGCGCACTCCGGCCGAGAAACGCAAGGCCTGGGAGGACTTGAAGTTCGCGCGGCAGACCTTCGACCAACTCACCGCGAATCGCCCGGATGGCCACCGCACCTGATTTCATCAAG
The DNA here is from genome assembly GCA_965279665.1 of Steroidobacteraceae bacterium. Lineage (GTDB taxonomy): Bacteria > Pseudomonadota > Gammaproteobacteria > Steroidobacterales > Steroidobacteraceae > UBA964. Next base: position 2,847,756 of record OZ257256.1, on the reverse strand, counting down.
CCGATTCCCGAGATATCGATTCGCCCGATGGGTGAAGCCGATGTCGCGGCGGTCGTCGCGTCCGAGAAGGCCTCGTACACCTTCCCGTGGAGCGAAGGCATCTTCCGCGACTGCCTGCGCGTCGGCTATGTCTGTCGCGTCGTCGAACTGGACCACGAGATCATCGGCCATGCCGTGCTGTCCGTCGGCGCCGGCGAGGCGCACATCCTGAACATCTGCGTCCGCGAGGCCTATCGGTGTCGCGGCGTCGGGCGCAGGCTGATGGAACATCTGCTGGAGCGCGGCCGCGCAGCCGGCATGATGGACGCCTTCCTCGAGGTGCGCCCGAGCAATACCGCCGCGATCCGCCTGTACCAGTCGATGGGTTTCGAGCACGTCGGCATCCGGCGCGGCTATTACCAGGCCGTGGGTGGTCGCGAGGACGCGGCGGTGCTGCGGCGCCGGCTCGCCCGGGAATCCAACGCGGGCGAATCAAGGTAGAATCCGCGCCCGCCGGCGCGCACGCCTATTTCCGGACCCGACAGCACAGCCATGAGTTCTCCCGAGCAGGAAATCGCTCGCCGCCGTACGTTTGCCATCATTTCGCATCCGGACGCCGGCAAGACCACGCTGACCGAGAAGCTGCTGCTGTTCGGCGGCGCGATCCAGATGGCCGGTACCGTCAAGGGCCGCAAGGCCACGCGGCACGCGACCTCGGACTGGATGCGGCTCGAACAGCAGCGCGGCATTTCCGTGACGTCGTCCGTCATGCAGTTCCCGTACAACGACTGCATCGTGAACCTGCTCGACACGCCGGGCCACGAGGACTTCTCGGAAGACACATACCGCACGCTGACCGCCGTGGATTCGGCGCTGATGGTGATCGACTGCGCGAAGGGCGTCGAGGAACGCACGATCAAGCTGATGGATGTGTGCCGGCTGCGGGACACGCCGATCATGACCTTCATCAACAAGCTCGATCGCGAAGGCCGCTCACCGATCGACCTGCTCGACGAAATCGAGAAGGTGCTGCGCATCTCGACGGCCCCGGTCACCTGGCCGATCGGCATGGGGCGGGACCTGATCGGCATCTATCACCTGACGGAAGACCGCATCTACGTCTACACGGCCGGCGAGAAGGGCCGCGTCGGCGAGAACGTCGTCATCGAAGGGCTGCACAGCGAGGAAGGCCGTGAGCTGCTCGGCGATCGTGCCGCCGCATTCGACGACGAGATCGAACTCGTGCGCGGGGCCACTCAGCCGTTCGATCTGGCCGCGTATCGCGCCGGCCGGCAGACGCCGGTGTTCTTCGGCTCGGCGATCAGCAATTTCGGCGTCGAGGAGCTGCTGCGCAGCTTCACGACCCACGCGCCGGGTCCGCTGCCGCGCGGCACGCTGCAGCGCGAAGTCGAGCCCGCGGAGCAGAAGCTGACCGGCTTCGTGTTCAAGATCCAGGCCAACATGGATCCGGGGCACCGCGATCGCATCGCGTTCATGCGGCTGTGCTCAGGCAAGTACACGCGCGGCATGCGCATGCGGCACGTGCGCCTCGAGAAGGACGTGCGCATCGCGGACGCGCTGACCTTCATGGCGGCGGATCGCAGCACCGCCGATGAGGCCTATGCCGGCGACATCATCGGACTGCACAACCACGGCACGATCAACATCGGCGATTCCTTCACCGAAGGCGAGCCACTGGTGTTCACCGGCGTGCCGAACTTCGCGCCCGAGATGTTCCGCCGCGCGGTGCTGAAGGATCCGTTGAAGATGAAGGCGCTCGCGAAGGGTCTCGCGCAGCTGTGCGAGGAGGGCGCGACGCAGTTGTTCAAGCCGTTGCGCAACAACGACCAGATCCTCGGCGCGGTCGGTCAGCTGCAGTTCGAGGTCGTCGCGTTCCGGCTGCAGGACGAATACAGCGTGCAGTGCGTGTTCGAGCCGATCGGCGTGCATACGGCGCGCTGGGTGTACTCGGGCGGCGACGAGCGCAAGCTCGAGGAATTCCGCGCCAAGGCCTACGACAATCTCGCGCTTGATCACAGTGGATCGCTCGTCTATCTCGCGCCGTCACGCGTGAACCTGCACCTGACGCTGGAGCGCTGGCCGGGGCTGGTGTTCCGCGAAACGCGCGAGAGCTACGCCGGCGAATCGGCGCCGGCGGCTGCGGCGCGCTGAGACGTCGGGCGAACGACATGCACAGCGGGGCGACACCATGACGAGTCTGTTCCGCCGCAAGCCGATCCTGTCCTGGGCGCTGTACGACTGGGCGAACTCGGCCTTCGCCACGACCGTGATGGCGGGCTTCTTTCCGGCCTTCTTCCAGCGCTACTGGAGCCTCGGCGTCGATCCGACGGTCAGCACCTCGCGTCTCGGGCTCGCCAATGGCATCGCCGGCTTCATCGTCGCGCTGCTCGCGCCGGTGCTCGGTGCGATGGCGGACCGCGGTGGGCGACGCAAGCGCTTCCTGATCGCGTGGAGCCTGCTCGGCATCGTCGGCACGGCGCTGCTGTTCTTCGTCGAACGCGGGGACTGGGTGTCCGCATTCGTGCTGTTCGTGGTCGGTTCGATCGGCTTCGCGGCGAGCAATGTCTTCTACGATGCGCTGCTGCTGGAAGTGGCATCGGAGTCCGAGCTCGATCGCGTGTCCGCCTACGGTTATTCGCTGGGCTATCTCGGCGGGGGCCTGCTGTTCGCGTTCAACGTGCTGATGACGGTCAAGCCAGAGTGGTTTGGCCTCGCGGATGCCGGTGAGGCGGTGCGTTGGTCGTTCATCAGCGTGGCGGTGTGGTGGTTCGTGTTCCTGCTGCCGCTCGCGCTGAACGTGCAGGAGTCCCAGCCGGCGGTGCGACTGTCTCTCGGTGCGGCCGCGCGCAGCGGCCTGCGCGAACTGCTCGGCACGCTGCGAGAGATTTCGCGCTACCGCGAAATCGGCCTGTTCCTGGTGGCGTACTGGCTGTACATCGATGCGGTCAACACGATCATCAAGATGGCCGTGGATTATGGCGTCGCGCTCGGTCTGCCGACCGCGAGCCTGCTCGCGGCGCTGCTGCTGACGCAGTTCGTCGCGTTCCCGGCGGCGCTGTTCTTCGGCTGGCTCGGTGATCGCATCGGCGCGAAGCGCGGCATCCTGATCGGCATCGCGGTGTACAGCGTGGCCACGGTGTACGCGTTCTTCCTCGACAGTGTCGTCGAGTTCTTCGGGCTCGCCGTCGTGATCGGCCTGGTGCAGGGCGGTGTGCAGAGTCTGTCGCGTTCGTTGTTCGGCAGACTCGTGCCGCCGGGCAAGAACGGCGAGTTCTTCGGCTTCTACAACATGATGGGCAAGTTCGCGACCGTGATTGGACCGCTGCTGGTGGCGGTGGTCGCGCTGACGACGGGCAGTTCGCGCGCCTCGATCGCCTCGCTGGTCGTGCTGTTCATCGCCGGGGGTCTGGTGCTCCTGCTGGTGAAGGATCCACCCAGCGCGCGGGATCCAGGCCGTAGAAGCGGCTGAGCTGCGCATACAGCGCCGGATGGCGCTGCTCGAGTTCGCGCGGCGCTTCCAGCAGCGTTTCGGTCGCCACACAGAAGAACTCGGCGGAGTCCTCCGCGCCGTACGGATCGATCAACGTGTCCTCGCCGCGATCGACGGCTTCGGCGAGCGCGTCATGTTCGCGGGCGAGCGTGTCGTGCCAGTCGCTCTGTGACTCGGGCGACGACAGCGCGCCGCCCCAGGCGTGATCCAGATAGTGTGCGAGCTCGTGGGCGATGACGTTGTACGGGCCATCGGCATCCTCGGCCTCGAGCACGTCGCGCCAGGAGATGATCACGCGATCCGTGTGGATGGTCTGGCCGGACAGCACTTCCCTGCCTTCGGTCACGAGGCCGGTGTCCTCATCCTCGATACGTTGTTCGACGACGAATTCGTCTGGATAGATCAGCACGCTGTACAGCCGGCCAAACGCGCCGATGCCGATACGGCGGGTCAGCAGCGCGGCGTGCAACGCGACGATCAGTCGCATCGGCCCGGTGATGTCGAGCCCGCCGCAACCGATGAACTCGACACGATCGAGAAAGGCCCGCATCGAGGGTTCGAGCTCGAGGCGCAGCTCGGCGGGCATGCGGCGATACAGCGACGAGTGCGTCGTCAGCTCGGCCCGGGTCGCGACGTCCAGTGGCTCGGCCAGGGCCTGTGTCCGGGCGGTGCGTCGGCGGCGCAGCCACCCCAAGGCGATCAGGCCTGCTGCAATGGCGGCGGCCGCCGCGAGCGATGCCGACATGGCGCCGGCCTCAGGCCGCACGCGGCAGACGGACGCGTCGCACCGCGCGCGTGAATTCGCGCACCGCAGGCTCGGCGGGCGGCGCGCCGAAACGCAGCGTCGCGTAATCCACCAGCAGCGGCGTGACCACCGCTGCGATCTGCGGCTGCTCGCGTGACAGCCGATGCGAGTAGTCCATCGGCCCTTCGTGTGCGGCACGCGCTGCACCTGCGGCGGCGAGACGACGACACAGGCGACGATAGCTGCGCGCCAGCGGATCGACGGGCGCCGGCGCCGGGCTGCGACTGAAGCGCAGCCCCACGACCGCCAGCCACAGCGCCAGCGCGCCCGCCAGCATCCAGCCCAGTTCGCGCAGACCCGGCGCTTCGAAGCCGAGGCTCTTCATCAGGTTGAGCTGGCTGCGCAGGTCGAAATCGAGCACGCGCGTCTTCCACCACGTATTCGCGGCGTCCCAGGTCAGGACGGCGCGCGGCCACCAGCCGAGTTCCGCGACCAGCGCGTCGGCAGCGAACTCCCCGGCGCCGATCCGGTCGAGTGCGGCGCGCTGCAGCCGGTCCGGCGCGACGACGCCGGTCGGGTCGACGCGGGTCCAGCCCTTGCCGGGCACCCAGATCTCCGCCCAGGCGTGCGCGTCGGCCTGACGCACGATCAGGTACTCGCCGATCGGATTCCATTCACCGCCGTGATAGCCGGTCACCACGCGCGCCGGAATACCCGCCGCGCGCATCAGCGTGACAAACGCCGACGCGTAGTGGCCGCAGAAGCCGCTGCGCGTGTTGAACAGGAAATCGTCGACGGAATCCAGGTCGAGTCGCGGCGGCGTGAGGCTGTAAACGAAGCCGCCATCGCGGAACAGGTTCAGGACGCGCAGCACATAGTCCTGTTCGCTCGCCGCGGCGGCGCGCTGCCGTCGGGCCCACACGACGCTGCGCGGGTTGCGACCGTCCGGCAATTGCAGTCCCATGCGCCGCGACAGGAACGAGAGATCATCGGTGCTGCGATAGTCAGTCTGTGAGCTGAGCTCGTAGGTCGTGGTCTGCGTCACCGGTTGGACCGACATCAACTGGTAGTCGAAGGTGAATCTGGTTCCGGCGGGAACGGGCCCGCTGGGCAGGTCGAGCGCGAACCACCAGTTGCGCTGATTCGGCTCGAGAGTCACGCGATAGCGATAGACCGGGCCGCGAAACTGCAGGCTCGCACCCCGCGCGAGCTGTCGCGGCTGCCGACGCCAGGTGTAGCCGTCGAACTCGTGCAGTACCGGGCCGCGCCAGTAGAGCATCGTCGACGGTGGTCGCTGGCCGAGGAAGCTGACGCGGAATGCCGGCTCGTCGGATTCCGACAACTGACTGATCGCGCCCGGACTCATCTCGTTCGAGAGCCCCGTGACAGCCTGGCCACCGCCTGGCAGCGACCAGATCTGACCCTGGAAGCGAGGGAAAAACACGAACAGCAGCAGTGCGACCGGCAGCGCGTAGCCGAGCGCGCGACCGGCCTGCAACAGTGCGGTCCTCGCGGAGATGGCCAGCTGCGGCGCAGCGACGATGCACAACGCCGCGCAGGCGAGCCAGGTGATCGCGACGTAGAGCGGCACGCGCAGCAGATTCTGGCGGTCCAGGCAGGCTGCGATCATCAGGAACAGGCTGACGCCGAGCACGATGTAGTGGTCGCGGCGCGTCTTTGTCTCGAGCAGTTTCACCGCGCCCATCGCGGCGAGCAGGGCGGTGCCGGCGGCGAGACCGGAAATCGTGCTGAACTGCACCGCGACCGCCACCAGCAGCGCGGTACCGAGCGCAACGCGGATCAGGTTGCGGGGCATCGCGATCGCCGACATCGCGGCCATCGCGCGCCACACGGAGATCAGCACGATGGCCGCCGTGCACCAGATCGGCAGGCGGTCCACGTGCAGCGCGACGGCGCCGAGATAGACCGCGAGTACCCACATCAGTGGCCGATCGGCCCGCGCGAGGCGCTCAAGCATGGGACGACTCGGGCGGCAGTCCGAACAACGCCAGCGCCTCGAGGCAGCGGTGGCGGTGCAAGGGGCCATTCGCTTCACCGACGCGCAGCGCGGGTAGCGTCAGTGCGTAGCGCTGGCCACGGGCCTCGGCGTCGACGATCCAGCGCGTCAGTTGCTGCAGTCGGCTCTCGGTCGAGGCACCCGGCACGGCGGCGAAGTCGAAATCCAGTACCTGAGAACTTCCGCCGGTGTACTCCTTCACCAGCAGCGGCAGGCCGCGCGCGTACACCTTCCACGCCACCTGCCGCGGTGAATCGCCGTCGCGAAAGCTGCGCAGACCCGCCCATTCGTCATTGCCGGCCTGGCGCGTGCTGCGGCCATCGCTGCGATCGCTGGCGCCGACGGGCATCGGCAGCGCGCCGCGCGGCACGGGATACACGGTCAGCGTCTCGTCGACATGCAGCCAGGTCCAGGCGCGGAACAGGCCGAATGGAAACGTCGTCGACAGGCGGATGCGCGGCAGCGACTGTCGACCGCGACGTCGTGTGGGCAGCGTCAGTTCGAGCCGACCGGTCGTTCCGGCCAGCAGTTCGCCGACCGATGCGGACGCAGATTCGACCGCCGCGTCGAGGCCGAGTCTGGCATCGCGCAGGTCGTTGCCGAGCGCGATCTCGAGCCGCGCGATATCACCTTCGAAGGTCGGGTGCGCAACGAGGCCTTCGACCCGCAGTCCCTGCAGGTTGCGGTGGCACAGGTTCATCGCGACGAGCACGAATCCGCCCAGCACGAACGCAATGAGAAGCGCGAGACTGTTCGCGTAGTTGAGGCCGGCGATGCCCATCACCAGCAGCAGCGCGCAGAACGCGAGCCCGGCGCGGGTCGGCAGGATGTACAGGCGACGCCGCGTGATCGTCACTGGAAAGTGATCGACGCCCTGACGGCGCCGACTCCATGCGGCGGCGCGTTCTGCCATGCGGGCCCGCCATCGCGCACGGCGTTCCGCGAACACGCTCTACTCCGGGACGGCCTGGCTGCGCAGCAGGTCCAGCGCGAGTTCGCGGCTCGAGCGCGCGGTCGCGATTTCCTCGGCGACGAGACGGTGTCCCGCGATCGCGGGGAACACGGCCTGCACGTCCTCGGGCAGGACGGCATCGCGTCCCTGCAGCAGTGCCCAGGCCTGCGAGGCGCGCAGCAGACCCTGTCCTGCGCGCGGCGACAGTCCGAGCTTGACGTCGGGTCGTTCGCGACTGCGCTGGATCAGCTTCTGCAGGTAATCGAGCAGGACATCCGCGACGTGCACGCGCTTGACGCGCTGCTGCAGTTCGCAGACACGCACCGAATCGAGTGCCGCCGGAATGCGCGCGAGCATTTCACGCCGTTCGCCGGTGCGCAGCAGTTCGCGCTCGTGCGCTGCGTCGGGGTAGCCGAGTTCGACCCGCATCAGGAAACGATCGAGCTGCGATTCCGGCAGTGCGAAGGTGCCGAGCTGCTCGGTCGGGTTCTGCGTGGCGACGACGAAGAAAGGTTCCGGCAGCACGTAGGTCTGGCCGTCCGCACTGACCTGGCGTTCTTCCATCGCTTCGAGCAGCGCGCTCTGCGTGCGTGGACTTGCGCGATTGACTTCGTCGGCCAGCAGCAGCTGGGTGAACACTGGTCCCTTGCGGAACTCGAACTGCTGCGCACTGCGATCGAAGATCGAGACGCCGATGATGTCCGCCGGCAGCAGGTCGCTGGTGAACTGCACGCGATTCCAGCCGAGCCCGAACACCTGCGCGAGCGCATGGGCCAGCGTCGTCTTGCCGACGCCCGGCACGTCCTCGATCAGCAGATGGCCGCGGGCCAGCAGGCAGGCGACGCACAGGCGCAGGGCGCGGGACTTGCCGAGGATCACGCCGTCGAGCGTGGCCAGCGCCTGGTTCATCGACTGCGTCAGTGCTTCCGCCATGCTCAGCGCTCCGCCAGCAGCTGACGCACGCGCGCGGCCTGTTCTTCCAGGCCCTGCAGTTCGCGCTCGAAACTGGCGACGCGCGCCTGCTCCTGGGCGACGACCTCGGGCGGCGCGTTGCTGACGAACTTTTCGTTACCGAGCTTGGCTCGTGCCTTGGTGATCTCGGCCTGGGTTTTTGCGCTGCGCTTGGCGAGCCGGTCGAGTTCGGCCTTCGGGTCGATCAGACCCGCCATCGGCACGAGGACTTTCATTTCGCCGACCAGCGCCGTCGCGGAGGGTGGCGCCGCGTCACCCGCAGCGAGCACGCGGACCGATTCGAGTCCGGCGAGGCGTTCGAGAAACGCGCGGTGTTCGCGTGCGCAGTCCAGATCCGCCGCGGAGGCGTTCTCGAGCAGCACAGGCAGCTTGCGCGCCGGGCTGATGTCCATCTCGCCGCGGATTTGACGGATGCCGAGCACCACCTTCTGGATCCAGGCCACATCGCGTTCCGCGACCGCATCGCGCGGATACGCGGCGCTCTGCGGCCAGTGCGCGACGACGATCGAGTCCCGACCGTCGGCAGTCGGCATCGAACGCGCGCCGGCGATCGGCGCGACCCGCTGCCAGATCTCTTCCGTGATGAACGGCATGATCGGATGGAGTGCGCGCAGCAAGGCCTCGAGTGTCGTCACCAGCGTGCGGCGCGCGCCGCGGCGTGCGGCTTCCGAGCTCTCGGACGACTGCAGCACGGGCTTGGTCAGCTCGAGATACCAGTCGCAGAACGCATACCACGTGAATTCGTACAGCGCGGTAGCCGCGAAGTCGAAGCGGTACTCGCGGAACGCGGCGTCGACGTCGGTCAGCGTCTGGCCGAGCCGCGAAACGATCCAGCGATCCGCGACACTCAGTTCGACGGGGCCCGTCATCAGCAGCGGGTCCGCCGGCTGCTCTTCCGTACCCTCGACCATCATCAGCACGAAGCGCGAGGCGTTCCACAGCTTGTTGCAGAAATTGCGGTAGCCGGCGACGCGCTGCAGATCGAAGCGGATGTCCGCGCTCTGCGTCGCGAGCGACGCGAAGCTGAAACGCAGCGCGTCGGTACCAAACGCGGCGATGCCCTCCGGGTAGGCCTTGCGCGTGGCTTTCTCGATCGACGGCGCGAGATGCGGCTGCATCAGGCCGGTCGTGCGCTTCTTCACCAGCGCCTCGAGCTCGATGCCGTCGACAACGTCCAGCGGGTCGATGACGTTGCCCTTGGACTTCGACATCTTCTGGCCTTCCGAGTCGCGCACGAGGCCATGCACGTAGACTTCGCGGAACGGCACTTTCCCGGTGAACTTGATGCCCATCATGATCATCCGGGCGACCCAGAAGAAGATGATGTCGAATCCGGTGACCAGCACGCTGGTCGGGTAGAAGCGCTCGAGCTCTGCCGTCTTGCCCGGCCAGCCGAGCGTCGAGAACGGCCACAGTCCCGACGAGAACCAGGTGTCGAGCACGTCCTCGTCCTGGCGCAGCGCGACACTCGCGGCGAGTCCGTGCTTCGCGCGGACCTCCGCCTCGTTGCGGCCGACGTAGATCCTGCCGGCCTCGTCGTACCACGCGGGAATGCGATGGCCCCACCACAGCTGGCGACTGATGCACCAGTCCTTGATGTTGCGCATCCACTCGAAATAGGTGCGCGACCAGTTCTCGGGTACGAAGCGGATCTCGCCGGTCTCGACGGCACGGATCGCAGGTTCGGCGAGCGGCGCGATCTTCACGTACCACTGATCGGTGAGATAGGGCTCGATCACGGCGCCGGAGCGATCGCCGCGCGGCACCATCAGTTTGTGTGGATCGATCTTCTCGAGCAGCCCGAGCCGCTCGAATTTGGCGACGACCCGCTTGCGTGCCTCGAAGCGATCCAGGCCCTGCAGCGCGGCCGGAGCGTTCTCGTTGATGCGCGCCTGCGGCGTGAAGATGTTGATCTGCGGCAGCGCGTGGCGCTGGCCGACGTCGTAGTCGTTGAAATCATGTGCGGGCGTGATCTTGACGCAGCCCGTGCCGAATTCCGGGTCTACGTACGAATCCGCGATGATCGGAATCAGCCGATCGGCGATCGGCAGGCGGATCTGCTTGCCGATCAGGTGCCGGTATCGTTCGTCGTCAGGATTCACGGCGACCGCCGAGTCACCGAGCATGGTTTCCGGACGCGTCGTCGCGACGACGAGATGGCCGCTGCCATCCGCGAGCGGATAGCGCAGATGCCAGAGCGAGCCTTCTTCCTCGGCGCTCAGCACCTCGAGATCCGACACCGCCGTCAGCAGCACCGGATCCCAGTTCACCAGTCGCTTGCCGCGATAGATCAGGCCTTCATCGTGCAGTTGCACGAAGGCCTCGATCACGGATTCCGTGAGCCGGTCATCCATCGTGAAGCAGTCGCGCGACCAGTCGAGCGAGGCGCCGAGGCGCCGGAACTGCTGGTTGATCGCGCCGCCGGACTGCGCCTTCCACTGCCAGACGCGTGCGAGGAATTCGTCGCGGCTCAGGTCAGTGCGCTTCCTGCCCTCGGCGTTGAGCTGCCGCTCGACCACCATCTGGGTCGCGATACCGGCGTGATCGGTGCCGGGTTGCCAGAGCGTCGGCTGACCCTGCATGCGATGGAAACGCGTCAGCGTATCCATGATCGTGTCCTGGAACGCGTGCCCCATGTGCAGCGTGCCGGTGACATTGGGCGGGGGCACGACGATGCAGTACCCCGGCTGTCCGGCCGCCGAACGGGGCGCGAACAGGCCAGAGGATTCCCACCACGCGTAGAGGCGCCGCTCGATTTCCGGCGGCGAATAGGCTTTTTCCATGAATCCGGATTATATCCAGCGATGCGTGAGCGTCAGCGACTGCTTGCGCGGCGGACCAGAAACTCGGTCAGCAGGGCCATCGGGCGCCCGGTGCTGCTCTTCTGGCTGCCCGAGACCCAGGAGCTGCCGGCGATGTCGAGGTGCGCCCAATGCATGCCGCCGGTGAACTTGGCAAGGAAGGCGCTGGCCGTGATGGCGCCGCCGTCCCGGCCGGCGACGTTCGCGAAATCGGCGAAATTGCTCTTCAGCTGCTCGCCGTATTCCTCGGTCAAAGGCATCTGCCAGGCCCGATCGTCCGCGCGCAGTCCGCAGTCCACCAGTTCGCGTGCGAGCGCGGTGTCGGTCGCGAACACGCCGGTGTGGTGCGCGCCGAGCGCGACGACGCAGGCGCCGGTCAGGGTGGCGACATCGATCAGCGCCGCCGGCTTGAAGCGCCGCGCGTAATGCAGCGCGTCAGCCAGGATCAGTCGGCCTTCGGCGTCCGTATTCAGGATCTCGACGGTGTGGCCGGCGGCGCTCGTGACGATGTCGCCGGGTTTGATGGCCCGGCCACTCGGCATGTTCTCGCAGGCCGGAACGAGCCCGACGACGTTCAGCTTCAGCTTCAACTCCGCGGCCACGGCCAGCGCGGCGATGACCGCGGCCGCACCCGACATGTCGTACTTCATCTCGTCCATCGCAGCCGGGTCTTTCAGCGAAATGCCGCCGGTGTCGAAGGTGACACCCTTGCCGACCAGCACGACGGGCGCCTGCCGCGCGCGACCACCGCGGTGCTGCATGACGATGAACCTGGGCGGCTGCTCGCTGCCCTGGGAGACGGCGAGGAAGCAACCCATCTTTTCGCGACGGATCGCGGTTTCGTCGAGGATGTCGACCTTCAGTGAGGCATAGCGCTTGGCGAGCGCCGTCGCACTGTCGGCGAGATAGGTCGGGGTGCAGACGTTCGAGGGCAGGTTGGCCAGATCACGCATCGTGCGAAGTCCGACGGCGAGGCCATGGCCCTGCGCGATGCCACGGCGGACCGCGGCGACCGACGTATTCTTGACCGGGCCGAGCAGCACGCGCTCGAGCAGTGGCGCGGCCGGCTTGCGACCGGTCTTGAGGTCGTTGATGCGGTACAGCGCGGCGGCGACGAGCTCGGTGCCGGCACGGCCGAACAGCAGATCATCGAGATCGCGACGGCCCGGGCGGGCGAGGGCGAGCGCGGCGGTCTTGACCTGGGTCTTGGCGAGCGCCGTGATGGCCGCGGTAAAGGCCTTGCGCCAGGCCGAGCGGGTGACGTCTGGCTTGCCCTGGCCGACCAGCAGCACGCGCGGTGCCTGGACGCCGTGCAGATCCGGCAGCAGCAGCGACTCGCCGAGCCGGCCGGAGATGTCGCCGCGGGCAACGAGGCGGCCCAGTGCGCCGCGGGATGCCTTGTCCAGATCGCGCGCGCTGTCGGACAGTTCATGTCCTTCGAAGACGCCGACGACGACGCAGTCCACCTTGAGGGCGGCGAGCCCCTTCGAAAACACATCCAGCTGCATGATTCTTGGCTCCGCCTGCGCATCGATGGGCCGGCGCGCGGCTCTGGTTTTCTTGGTAGTGTAACCCATCCGCGATTGTCCGATCCCGCGCAGGTCCCCGACGTCCGACATGTTCACGATTCTCGATCGTTACATCCTGCGGGCCATTTTCGGCTCGGTCGCCCTGGTGATGGGCGTGTTGCTGACCCTCGGCGCGCTGTTCATCTTCCTCTCCCAGCAGGACGACATCGGCGTCGGCAGCTACAGCACCGGCGATGCGCTCTGGTTCGTGCTGCTGAACCTGCCGCAGAAAGCCTGGGAATTCCTGCCGATCGGCGGACTGATCGGCGCGCTGACCGGTCTCGGCCTGCTGGCCCGCGGCAGCGAACTGACGGTCATGCGCGCCGCAGGCCTGTCGGTCTGGCGCATCGCGGGAGCCGCGCTGATCGCCGGCCTGATCCTGGCCGTGGCGGGCGCCGTCGTCGGCGGCACCCTCGCGCCGCCGCTCGCGCAGATGGCGAAGCAGCAGAAGGCCTTCGGCAAATTCTCGAACGTCAGTTTCGTCGGCGGTGATGGGGCCTGGGTGCGCGACGGCAATCTGATCGTCAACGTCGAGCAGCAGACCAGCGACAACGAATTCGGCGGCATGGTGGTGTTTCGCGTCACGCCGGACCAGCAGTTGATCTCGGTCGGTCGCGCGGGCTCGGCGCGCGCCAACGCGAGCGGCGCCTGGGAACTGTACCGATACAACGAATCGACGTTCGAGGGAGATGCGGTCGTGGCGCGTCGTGCCTCGATGAAACTGCTCGATTCGAAGATCGATCCGGAGTTCCTCGGTCTCGCCGTCAACGATCCGAGTCAGCTCGACACGGCCGCGCTGTATCGCCTGATCCGCCACCTGGATTCGAACGGACTCGACAACCGCGAACCGGTGTTCGCGTTCTGGACGCGCATCGCGCGCGCGTTCGCCGTCGTGTTCGGCGTGCTGCTCGCCGTGCCGTTCGTGTTCGGCTCGCTGCGCGCGGCCGGCTCGGGTGCGCGCACGATGATCGGTCTGTTGCTCGGCATCGCGTTCTTCACGCTGCAGAGCGCACTCGAGAACGGTGCCGTGGTGTTCGATGTGAATCCGGTGCTGCTCGCCTGGGTGCCGGCGACACTGATGGGCATGCTGACGGCTGTTCTGATCGCGCGCGTGCGCTGAACGCGCGCAGCCCGCGTGGCCTGGCTCAGCCGGATTTCAGCAATTCCTCGAGGCGCCGGAACAGCACGCTCGCCTTGTAGCCCGCGATCTCGAATTCCAGCCCGCGCGTTCGCGCGTTGATCGTGTCCGCCTCGGCGCGCGAGCTTTCCGTGCTGCCGGTGGCGGTCACGGTGATCAGGCGCCGCGCACCGGACTCGCGCTCGGTGATGTCCAGAGTCAGTCCATCGACCGTATCGAAGCGACTGCTCTGGCCCGTGGGCAATGAGGCCGGAATCGAAGCTCCGGCGGCTTCGACATCCTCGAACCGGAGGTCCGCCAGCGCACCGGCGAGTGCATCGACACCGGCCGGGTCAGCGACCTCCCGGCCGCGTGGCACGGCGGTCAGCGCCAGCGCGCCCTGATTCCCGGCGCCGCGCTCGGCAATCCAGGTCGGTTCGTCACGCGCCGTGATGGCGACGCGGCGCACGCGGTTCGCCTTGACGTCGATCAGCAGGGTGTCGAGCCAGCGACGCGGATCCGCATCGACCACGATCTGCGGCGTGGCGAGCAGGCTGCCGGCCTCGCCGCTGCGTCGCACGAACACCTGGCGCGCGCCCTCGACCTTGCCGACGACCAGGGACGAGGACACCTTCCCCTGCAGCGTGATCAGCGTGCCTTTGGCAGCGGGGCCGTTCACGTCGTCCACGCCGAGCACGGCGTAGCGCTTCGGATCGGCGGTCTTCTGTTCGACGACCTCCAGGGCAGCCAGGTCCAGCAGCAGCTTGCGCACCTGCCCGGAGTTCGCCGCGTGGTTGCGTTCGGCGACCTGCCAGCCGTTCGATTCGCGCTTCAGCGTCGCGCGCGTGCCATCACCGCGCGCGATGCGGATCGAGGTGACCTCGTTGAGGCTGGCTTCGAGGCCCGGCAGCACGCGCGATCCGGATTCGACGGCGCGCGCCAGGTGGCGCTGGGTCGACAGCCACCACGCGCCGCTGATCGCAAGCAGCGCAGCGAGCGCGATGCCGAACAGGCGTGCCGGGCTCATGGGCTGTCGGGCGCGCTGCGGTCACGCTGCAGACTGACGATCGCGGCATGACGCCGACGGCGCCAGAAAGCCATGGCCAACGCGAGCGAAGCGAGCACGACCGGAACGATGACGATGTTCAGGACCTTGAGTCGATTGCCGAGGGCTTCGATCTCCTGGTCGAGGCCGAGGCGCACGTCGCGCAGTTCACGCCGGATGCGCAACTTCTCGCCCTGGAAGCGCTGCAGTTCGAGTTCCTGCTCGGGCGTGAGGATCAGGCCTGCGTCGTCGGCCGATTTGGATTGCAGTGCGGTGAGCTTCTGGTCCGTTGCTTCGAGTTCCTGCTCGAGTTCGACTTCCTTGGCGCGGAAGCGGTCGTCGGCGCTGCGCCGCAGTGCCTCGACGCGCTCGAACGGACGACGGAAACTCGCGCGTCCGCGCACGCTGATCAGATCGCTGCTGCCAGCGAGATTCTCGAGCGCATTCCAGACGAAGTCGCCATTGTTGGCCCAGGCCTGCGCGACGCGCTGACCGAAGAAATTCTGCTGCCGCACCCACAGGAAATCCGCGAGCATGTCTGTGTCCGCCACGACGATGACGTTCAGGGGTTTGGCAGACTGTTTCAGCGCAGGCGCGCCTGCGACCGTCGCGGCGCCCGCCGGTGGGCCGTCCGGGAAGGCCGACTTCGATGGGCCACTGATTCGCGCCGCGAGGGCCAGGTGACGCCCGAGCGGCTTGAAGCCGTCCCGCAGCGTGGCCGGGTCCATCAGCATCTCGAAGCGCGCGACGGGCAACGGACCTGACTGTGTGCTGGTCTGCAGCAGCGGCTCGAAGCGCGTCGTGGCGCCCTTGCGCGGCGCGAGGAAACCGCTCGAGGCGACGTTGAGGCTGGAGAGGATCGCCGTCGTCACGTCGTCGGTGGAGAACGCGCGCGCGTCGAGACCGAGAATCCCGATGTGACGCGTCGGCGGATCGCCCGGCTGCATGCTGACCGTGATGCCGTAGTCGAGGTCGCCGACCGCGACGGCCGGATCGAAATCGACACCCCAGGCCGCCAGCAACGGTCCCGGATCCGACGCGCGACTCGCGCCCAGTGCCGCGAGCGGATTGCCGGGTTCGGCGGCAGACGTGTCCGACTCGGCCAGCGGATCGACGAACATCAGCACGCGGCCACCCGCGAGCGCGTACTGGTCGATCGCGAACTGCGCCGCGGCCTTCAGGCCCTTCGGGTGCACGACGACGAGCACGTCGATGTCCTTGTTCAGTGCCGCGAGATCGTCGCCCAGCATGCGTACGTCGAACAGCTGCTGCGCCTGCGACAACACGAGCCAGGGCTCGCCAGGCTGGCCCGTGGAAGGATCCACGCCGCCTTCCATCGGCAGCGTCGACAGCCAGCCGATCACCGGCTTGCGCGCAGTGCCGAGCTGCTGGATCAGTTTCGCGACGTCGTATTCGAGGAACTGTTCCTTCGCCGGATCGAGAAAATCGATGACCGCCTTGCCGTCGGTCGAGTTGCTGCCGGCGATTCCGAAATACAACTGTCGACCTGCGCCGCCGAGCGGGACGGCGCGGATGCCGAGCTCCGATGCGCGATCCTCGTCTTCGGAGAAGGGCTGCGGATCGATGACGTTCAGGCGCAGCTTGCCGCCGGAGCGCGCGACGAGCTCATCCAGGAATTCGCGCACGCGCGTCGCATACACACTGACCTGTGGCAGTTCACTGATGCTCTCGGCCGAGAGGAACAGATTCAGCGTCACGGGTTCACCGAGACCCTTGACGATGTTCAGCGTGCCAGGTGCGATCGTGTACAGGCGGTTCTGCGTCAGGTCCAGCCTGAAGCCACGCAGCGCGAACCCCGAGACGACGGTCAGGCCGACGAACAGCAGTGCGAGTGCAGCGATCGCGCCGCCCCCGAGTGCCGAGCGGTTGCGTCCCGCGCCGCTCACTGCGATTTCCTCACATCGAGCACGATCGCCGTGCTGACCAGGAACAGTGCGATGGTCATGGCGAAATACAGCACATCGCGCAGATCGATCACGCCCTTGCTCAGCGATTCGAAGTGAGTGAGGAAGGACAGCGACGCGACGGCGTCGACGACCGCCGGCGCGGCCCAGCCGCGAAACGCATCGAGCACCAGCGGGAATCCGGCGAGCAGGAATGCGAAGCAGGCGACGACGGTCGTGATGAATGCGATGACCTGGTTGCGCGTCAGCGCCGAGAGGCAGGAGCCGATCGCCAGGAATCCGCCGGCCATCAAGAGGCTGCCGACATAGCCGGTGACGATCGCGCCGTTGTCCGGCGAGCCGAGCCAGTTCACCGTGATCCAGATCGGGAAGGTCAGTACGAGCGCGATCGCCGCGAATGCCCAGGCCGCGAGGAACTTGCCCATCACCGCCTGCCACAGCGTGATCGGCTGCGTCATCAGCAGTTCGATGCTGCCGCTCTTGCGCTCCTCGGCCCACAGCCGCATCGACAGGGCCGGGATCAGGAACAGGTACAGCCAGGGATGGAAATTGAAGAACGGCGCGAGGTCCGCCTGGCCACGCTCGAAGAAGCCGCCGAGATAGAACGTGAAGGCTGCGGCGAGCACCAGGAAGATGACGATGAAGATGTACGCGAGCGGCGTCGCGAAATAACTCGCGAGTTCACGCCGGAAGATGATGCCGATGCTGCGCAAGCGTGGACTCCGGTGTCAGGCGGTGATGCTGCGGAAAACGTCGTCGAGCCGACCGGATTCGACGGCCAGATCGCGCAGGACCAGTCCCTGCGCCTGCGCCCAGTTCGTGATGGCGCGCATCAGTACGAGTCCTGCCTCACCCTGCAAGCCCGCCGCGGTCGACTGCGGCAGCGCCGTGAGCCGCTGCTCGCGCGCAGCGATTTCCACCGCAGCGACTTCCGGCAACTGCGCGATCGCATCACGCGCCGACTCGATCGCGGCCAGCGAGTCGAGCCGGAACGACACCGCGTTGTGATACCGAGAGCGTGCCGCGAGACCGGTCGGGGTGTCGTCGGCGACCAGGCGTCCATGCGCGATGATGATCGCGCGACTGCACACCGCGCTGACTTCCTCGAGGATGTGCGTCGAAACGACGATCAGCTTGTCGCGCGCCATTTCGTTGATCAGGCTGCGCACTTCGTGCTTCTGGTTCGGGTCCAGTCCGTCCGTGGGTTCGTCGAGCAGCAGCACCGGCGGATCGTGCAGGATGGCCTGCGCCAGGCCGACCCGCCGCCGGAAGCCTTTCGAGAGCGTCTCGATCGACTGCTCGAGCACGCCGCCGAGCTGCAGTCGCTCGGTCACGTGCTCGAGACGCAGCCGACGCGGATTGCCGGACAGGCCGCGCAGGTCGGCGATGAAGGCGAGGAAACCGCTGACTGACATCTCGCCATAGCTGGGAACGCCTTCGGGCAGATATCCGATGCAGCGCTTCGCCGCGAGCGTCGCGCTCTCGAGATCATGGCCGCAGACGCGGGCACTGCCGGAGGATGGCGCAATGAACCCGGCAAGCATCCGCATCGTCGTGGACTTGCCCGCGCCGTTCGGCCCGAGGAAGCCGAGCACCTCGCCCGGCTCGACGCGGAACGTCAGATCCTCGACGGCGGTCAGAGCGCCGTAGCGTCGGGTCAGGTGCTGGGTCTCGATCATGGCGCGCGATTCTGCTGTCCGGGGTTGAAGCTTTTCAAGGCCCACACGGTATCATCGGAGCGACATGACGGTACGCGTACGACGCAGCTATGTGGACGGTCGCCAGGGGCAGATGCACCTGCGAATGGCCGGCCCCGTCGCGTCGGCTCGACCACCGCTGATCTGCATCCACATGAGCCCGATGACGGGCCGCGTCTTCGAGGCCTTCCTCGGGGCGATCGGCGAGGATCGTCGTGCCATCGCCTTCGATACGCCGGGGTTCGGCATGTCGGATCCTGCGGCCGCGCCGCCGCGCATCGAAGACTACGCGCTCGACATCCTGAGCGGCATCGAGGCGCTCGGCATCGAAGGGCCCGTCGACCTGATGGGCTATCACACGGGCTCGATGACCTCGGTGGCGATCGCGCGGCAGGCACCCGAGCGCGTGCGGCGCATCATCATGGTCTCGGCGCCGATCTTTCCGCCCGAAGAGCGTGCGCAGTTCAACCGCTATTACGCGCATCGCGCTCCGGACCGCGACGGCCAGCACCTCATTCAGCGCTGGAAGGGCTTCGTTCATTACCACCAGCGCCCGGGCGTGACGCTCGAGGACGTCGCGGATGTCTTTCGTGACGCGCTGATGGGGGGGCGGATCGAATGGTGGGGCCACCGTGCCGCCTTCGAGTACGAACTCGCCGACAACCTCGCGCGGGTGACTCAGCCCGTCCTGATCCTGAACACCGGCGACGATCTCGATGTGCAGACGCGACGCGCCGAAGGGCTCGCGGCGCGGGGGCGGATTCTCGAGGTGCCCGGCTGGGGGCATGGCTTCCTCGACCAGCACACCGGTGATACCGCCGCGCTGGCGCGCGCCTTTCTAGATGCGCCGGATGCCGAGCCGTTCGTGACCGTCGCCGCGCCGGCCTCGGCCCTCGGGCCGCGCTTCCCGGTGCGCGAGGGAAGCTTTGCGCCAGATGCCGGCGATGGAGGCGCGTCATGACGACGCTCGTCAAACGCACCACGCTGATCGTCCGCAACCTGCAGCGCTCGATTGCGTTCTATCGCGACGTGCTCGGGCTCTCGGTCTGGTACGACGATGAAGTCGTGCTGTCCGGGGTCGGGCTCGCCGCCGGTGCGCGCGGCGACCGCACGCACCTCGTCATCATGCAGAGCCAGGACCCGGTCGTCGGCATGATCGGCCTGCTGGAGTTCACCGAGCCGCGCCTGCCGGAGCCGACCACGCGACGTGAACGTCTCGGCATCGGCGATATCGTGTTCGTCATGCAGGGGTCGGACGCGCTGGCGACCCATCAGCGTGCGCTGGCTTTTGGAGCGCGCATTCATGCGCCGCCGCATGATTTCGAAGTTCGCGGTGCGAGCGGCCAGATGCTGCGCATGACGTCGCTGAGCCTGTGGGATCCGGACGATTACTTCATCGAGTACAACCAGCGCCATGAGTGAGGGGCCCGTGCCGTCGACATCGACCGATGCCGTCGCGCCGACCGTAGCCGTCGGGGCCCAGGCGCCGCGTGGCGCGCGCGTGTGGGACCTGCCGGTCCGCGTCATGCACTGGTCGCTCGTGCTGGCCGTCTGCGGTTCCTGGCTGACCCAGGAACTCGAGGGAGACTGGTTCCGCTACCACGTCTGGTGCGGCTACGCCGTGCTGCTGATCGTGACGACCCGACTGCTCTGGGGTTTCGTCGGTACGCGCCACGCACGCTTCACGAGTTTCCTGCGTGGACCGCGCGCGATTCTCCAGTACCTGCGGGGTGGCGCGCACTACGCCGGCCACAATCCGCTCGGCGCGCTGATGGTCGTGGCGCTGCTGCTGATGCTCGCGACCCAGGCGGTCACCGGGCTGTTCGCGAACGACCAGATCATGAACACCGGACCATTGTTCGGGTATGTCAGCAACGCGTTGAGCGACCGGCTCACCTCGATTCACGGGCAGCTGTTCGATCTGTTGCTGGCCGCCATCGCACTGCACGTCGCGGCGGCGTTCGTTTACCTGTTCTTCAAGCGCGAGAACCTGATCCTGCCGATGATCACGGGACGCAAGCCCCCGTCGCAGGTTCCGCCGGATCAGGCGATCAACAGTTCGCGCGCGTGGCTCGCGCTGCTGATCCTCGCGCTGCTGTCGGGCGTGCTGTACTGGATACTGCGCAACGCGCCGGAGGCGTCGCTGTTTTCTTTCTGATGTTGTTGTGCTGCTGACAAGGAGATGTCAATGCAACTCGATCGACGTGAAATTCTGTTCGGTGGGCTGACGACGCTGGCGGCCGGTGCCGCGGTTCCGGCGCTCGCGAATGCAGCGGGCGCAGACGCGGCCTCTGCTGTCGCGCCAAGCCTGAAGGGGCCGTATGTGGACCTGAGTACACCGCGCGGCAACATGATCACGCTCGCGCGCCTGGTCGGGGACCTCGATCTCGGCCAGCAGAAGGCGGGCTGGTACAACGGCTACGTCTGCGGTGTGCGACCCGGCGAGGCCGTGCGCGACCTGTTCGGGTTCGCGGGCTTCGGCATGGCGCGACTGCTGCCGCACGAGAGCGGCGTCGGGTATCGCAAGGTGCCGCGCGAAGTCGGTATCTACTACGACCTCAAGACGCAGGAGCCGCTCGAGCAGTGGCTGAACCCGTACACGAACGAGACCGTCCGCGTCGTGCACGTCGCCAACGATCCGTTCAACCAGATCATCCGGGAGGAATTCGAGGCGCCACCGAACTATGGCGGCCTGAACGCCAAGGCTGCGCCGCCGAAGATTCCGCTGATCCTGCCGTGGAAGCAGCAGGGCAAGTTCGCGAAGCTGGAACGACACATCCACCTGTTCTACAAGAACGCGCTGCAGCCGGACAAGTGGCCGCGCGAGTCGGCGGGAGACATGGCGCGCGTGTCGGAGTTCTTCACCTACTTCGTCGAACTCGCCGATCTGCAGAACCCGAAGGTCACGAAGCTGCCGTTCCACGGTACCTGGGCGCGCATCACGCCGTGGCTGCCGTGGATGCTGATGGGCCAGGCGCCGGGCAACTGCCAGTACTTCACGTACCAGGGCGGTGGAGACAACCTGGCCGATGTGATGCCGCCGAAGGTGATGGCGTACATCGAAAAGAACTACCCGCTGTACCTGAACGCGCCGGACAAGTGGGTCGATCCCTCGCTGTCGTCGATCGAGCGCTACGCCCTCGAACAGAAGCCGGCGCCCGCGCGCTGAGTCCCATGGCGATCCGCGAACTGCTCCGGATGGGTGATCCCCGATTGCTGCAGGTTTCGCAGCTCGTCGAGACTCTGCCGTCGCGCGAGATCGACGCACTGCTCGTCGACATGTACGACACGATGCGCGCGAATTCCGGCGCAGGTCTTGCTGCGCCGCAGATCGGCGTTCCATGGCGCGTGGTGATCTTCGGTCTGCAGCAGAATCCGCGGTATCCCGACGCGGCCCCCGTACCGGACACGGTGCTGATCAATCCGGCGATCACGCCGCTCACGGACGCGATGGAGGAGGGCTGGGAAGGTTGCCTGTCCGTGCCCGGCATGCGTGGACTCGTCCCGCGCATCGCGCGAATCCGGTATCAGGGCCTCGACGCCCGCGGCCAGCGGATCGATCGCGAGGTCGATGGCTTCCATGCGCGCGTTGTGCAGCACGAGGTCGATCACCTCGACGGCGTGCTGTATCCGACGCGCATCCGCGATCTGCGCCAGTTCGGATTCAGCGACGCGCTGTTTCCGGGGCAGGCGCTGCAGGACGATTGATGCTCTGGCGCCTGGGTTTGGCGCTCCCTACGGGATTCGAACCCGTGTTACGGCCTTGAGAGGGCCATGTCCTAGGCCTCTAGACGAAGGGAGCGACGGCCAGGCAGGTGCCCGGCAAGCCAGCAGGGTATTATAGGGCAGTGTCCCCATTGCTCAAGTTTTCAGGAATCCCAACGCTTTGAACTCCCCGGACGCCTCGATCGAGGCCTCACCCCCCCTCGCACGGATCATTCCGCGCGACGGGCACAATATTTCCCGCCAGCACATCTCCCCGGATGCCCTGCGAGTCCTGTATCGGCTCAAGGACGCCGGCTTCCAGGCATTCCTGGTCGGCGGCTGCGTCCGCGACCTGCTGCTCGGCATCACGCCGAAGGATTTCGACGTTGCGACGGACGCGCTGCCGGAGCAGGTCAAGCGTCTGTTCCGCAACTGCCGCCTGGTTGGCCGCCGCTTCCGGCTCGCGCACGTGTTCTTCGGTCGCGAGACGATCGAGGTGGCGACATTCCGCGCCTCCGCAGCGCCCCCGCCGGGTGAGGATCCGCCGCCGGACGCGGACGCCGACGACGATGAAGAACTGATCGATAGCGACGGCGGCGATGTCGTCGCCGAAGACGCCGATGCCTTCGACGAACACGGCGACATCAATGGCAACCGCGCCGACCCGAACGAGCGCCGCCCGCGCGAATACGCTCGCGAGGGTGGTCGTGACAATGGTCGCGACTGGCAGCCGGGTGGCCCCACGGAACGGGTCGTCGATGCCGAAGGCCGAATCCTGCGTGACAACGTCTACGGCACGATCGACGACGATGTCTGGCGCCGCGATTTCACGGCGAACGCGCTCTATTACAACATCGCCGATTTCTCTATCTGGGATTACACCGGCGGTGTCGAGGACGTCGCCGCACGTCGCCTCAAGCTGATCGGCGATCCGGAGACACGCTATCGCGAGGATCCGGTGCGCATGCTGCGCGCGGCCCGCTTCGAGGCAAAGCTCGGCTTCAGCATCGAATCGGCCACGGCGGAGCCGATGCTGCAGCACGCGGAACTGCTGGCCGGTGTGCCATCGGCACGGCTGTTCGACGAAACGCTGAAGCTGTTCCTCGGTGGTCACGGTCTGCGCAGTCTCGAAGTGCTGCGGGCTCGCGGCCTGCTGCCGGCGCTGCTGCCGAACGTGGCGGAATTCCTCGATCGCTATCCCGGCACGGCCATCGAGACGCTGCTGCGCAAGGGTCTCGAGAACACGGATCAGCGGGTGCGCGACGAGCGCTCGGTCACGCCGACCTTCCTGTTCGCGATCATGCTGTATGGGCCGATCGCGCTCGCGATCGAATCGCAGCCGCGCGAACGCTGGAACGACATCGACACGATCCTCGATGCCGTGGACACCGCCGTGCGTCAGCTGGTGTCGCGCGTCGCCGTGCCGCGCCGCTTCACGCTCGGCGTGCGCGACATGTATGCGATGCAGCCGCGGCTCGAGTCGCCGCGTGGTCGTCGCGCGTTGCGCCTGCTCGAGCATCCGAAATTCCGCGCCGCGTTCGATCTGCTGCAACTGCGTGCCGAATGCGGCATGGCCAACCCGCAGATCGTCGAGTGGTGGGATGCGCTGCAGAAGGCGGAACCGCAACAGCGCGAGCAGCTCGCCGAGGCGACGTCGACCCAACGCCCGCGCGAAGCTGGCGCCGGCGGCGGCGCGCGCAAACCGCGCTCGCGTCGTCGCGGTCGACGCGGCGGCGGACCGCGTCCGGCCGGCTGACGGATCGCGCTGCCGGCGATGCAAGGCAGTCACTGGCGACCGGCCTACGTCGGTGTGGGCAGCAACCTCGACGATCCGGCCGCGCAGGTGGAGCGCGCGCTGTCTGCCCTGGCGAGGGTCCGCGAGTCCCGGCTGGTCTGTCGATCATCGCTGTACGCGACTGCGCCGTTCGGGCCCGTGGAGCAACCGGACTTCGTCAACGCCGCGGCTGGACTGCTGAGCCGGTTGTCGCCGGAGGACCTGCTTGCCGAACTGCGTGCGATCGAGGCGACCCAGGGGCGGGTGCGTTCCGGGGAGCGGTGGGGGCCGCGGCGCATCGATCTCGACCTGCTGGTCGTCGGCGGCGAGCGGCGCCAGACGCCGGATTTGACACTGCCGCACCCCGGCATCCCGCAACGCAATTTCGTTCTGTATCCTCTGGCTGAGATCGCACCGGATCTCGTCGTGCCCGGGCTCGGGACCGTGCGGGATCTGCAGGAACGGGTGCCTTCGACCGGCATCCGCCGCCTTGGCCCACGCAACGAGGACAGCGCATGACTGCGGCGAGCCCCGAGCACCGCTATATCGTCATCGAAGGCCCGATCGGGGTCGGCAAGACCAGTCTTGCCCGTCGTTTGGGCGAAAGGCTGTCGGCGGAGCTCGTGCTCGAGCAGGCGGAGCAGAATCCCTTCCTCGATCGGTTCTATTCGAATCCGAAGGTGGGTGCCTTTCCGGCGCAGCTGCATTTCCTTTTCCAGCGCGCGCAGCAGCTTGCGTCGCTGAAGCAGGGCGACCTGTTCGCGCCCGTGCGGGTGGCGGACTACCTGTTCGAGAAGGACCGGCTTTTCGCGCGCATCACCCTGGAGGATGCCGAGTTCGCGTTGTACGAGCAGGTGCATTCGCGCATGGCCGTGGAATCGCCCGAACCCGATCTGGTCGTGTTCCTGCAGGCGCCGGTCGACGTGCTGCTGGAGCGCATCGCGCGCCGACGGATACCCTACGAGCAGCGCATCGAACGCGCCTATCTCGAGAAATTGAACGAAGCCTACGCGCGCTTCTTCCATGATTACGATGCGGCGCCACTGCTGATCGTCAACGCCGCCTCGATCGACCCGGTCGGCAACGATGCGGATTTCGAGGAACTGTTCACGGCGATGCAGCGCATGAAGCGCGGTCGTCTCTACTACAATCCGCTGCGCCATCGGGCGTTGTAGCCGGATCCTGAGGGGAACGAAGATGTATACCCAGTTGCAGATGCGTGGTTCGGCACGGCCGCCGGTCTCGCTCGCCACGCTGCACAAGATGCGCGCATCCGGTGAAAAGATCGCCTGCCTCACCTGCTACGACGCGAGCTTCGCGGTTCTGGTGGATGAGGCCGATGCGGATGTCGTGCTGGTCGGCGATTCGCTCGGCATGGTGATCCAGGGACACCAGACGACGGTGCCGGTCACGATGAACGACATCGTCTATCACTGTCGCGCCGTGTCGCGCGGCCTGCAGCGGCCGCTGCTGATGGCGGACCTGCCGTTCGCGAGCTTTCCGTCGAAGAGCGAGGCGCTCGCCAATTCCGTGCGGCTGATGCAGGAAGGCGGTGCCGCGATGGTCAAGCTCGAGACGGGCGCGGGCCAGATCGAGATCGTCGAGTTCCTGGCCAATCACGACATCGCGGTCTGCGCTCACCTGGGGCTGAAGCCGCAGTCCGTCCACAAGACTGGCGGCTTTCGCGTGCAGGGGCGTGAGTCCGAGGTGGCGGACCGCATGGTCGCGGATGCCAAGGCGCTCGAGTCCGCCGGCGCGGACGTGATCCTGCTCGAATGCATCCCGAGTGAACTCGGCACGCGTATCACGAACGAGTTGCAGGTGCCGGTGATCGGCATCGGTGCTGGCCCCGGCACGAACGGCCAGATCCTCGTGCTGTATGACGTGCTGGACATCACGACGGGCCGCAAGCCGCGCTTCGTGATGAACTGCATGGAAGGCGCCGGCAGCAACCTCGAAGGCCTCAAGCGCTACGTGCGTGCCGTCAAGGACGGCAGCTACCCGGCGCCCGAACACTGCTTCACCTGACGCCGGTCACGGACTTTCCATGCAGATCCTCGAGCACATCAGCGCCGTGCGCGCGCAGGTTCGCGACTGGCAGCGCGCCGGTCTGCGCGTCGCGTTCGTTCCGACCATGGGCAATCTGCACGCCGGCCACGTCAGCCTGATCGAACTCGCACGCCAGCACGGCGATCGCTTCATCGCGAGCATCTTCGTCAATCCGATGCAGTTCGGGCCGAACGAGGACTTCAACCACTATCCGCGTACGCCGACCCGCGATGCCGAGATGCTGCGCGAGGCTGGCTGCGATCTGATGTTCATCCCGGAAGTCGCCGAGATCTACCCGAACGGCCACGGCGAAGCGACGCGAGTCATCGTGCCGGTGCTGTCGGACATCCTCTGCGGTGCTTTCCGCCCGGGACATTTCGAGGGCGTCGCGACCATCGTCGCGAAGCTGTTCAGCATCGTGCAGCCGGACATCGCCGTGTTCGGGGAGAAGGATTTCCAGCAGCTTGCGGTGATCCGCCGCATGGCGACGGATCTGTGCATGCCGATCGAAGTGATCGGCGCGCCGACCGTGCGTGAAGCAGACGGGCTGGCGATGAGCTCGCGCAACCAGTATCTCGACGATGCGCAGCGCGCCACCGCGCCGCTGATCCATCGTCAGCTGCAGGCCGCGACGGCGCGGCTGGCGTCCGACGGCGTGCGCGCACGATCCGGCATCGAACTGGACTGTGCGGCGGTGCTGGCCACTGCGGGATTCAACGTCGACTATTTCGCGATCCGCCGCGCGCAGGATCTGCTCGAGCCGACGGACGACGAGCGCGAACTGGTCGTGCTGTCCGCCGCGCGACTCGGCCGCGCGCGGCTAATCGACAATATCCGGGTCACGCTCTGAATCCGCGCAGCGGGGCGGCGTCTGCATGAACGAACGCGAGCGAATTCTCGATACGCTGGCGTTGTACTGCGAGCGCCTCGACGAGTACGACATCGCCGGTGTGGCGAAGTGTTTCACAGAGGATGCCGTCGCCGACTACGGTCCGGGCCGCGGCGGCGAGATCGCCGGGCGCGACGCGCTGGTGGCGCGGATCGCGACGGGACAGCGCGTGTTCCGGCGCACGCATCATCAGCTCGGCCAGAGTCGCATCGACCTCGACGGCGACGAAGCGTCCGCGCTGACCTATGTCACCGCCTGGCACGAGCGTTTCACCGGTGAGCGGGAGATCGTCTGCCTGCGCTATCGGGATCGACTGCGGCGCGAGGCGACAGACTGGCGCATCACACGGCGCGCGATCGAAGTCGCGTTCGTCGAGGGCTTCCCGGGCGTCGAGTGGAACTGGGTCAGGCGGGCGCCCGCTGATGGCTGAACGTCGCCGGCGCAAGGTCCTGGTGCTCAGCGTATCGGCGGGGGCGGGTCACGTGCGCGCCGCCCAGGCGCTGTGCGCGGCGGCCGCGGCTGGCGCCGAGTTCGACGCCGAACACCTCGATGTGATGGAACTCGTGCCGTCCACGTTTCGCAAGGCCTACGCCGAGTCCTACATCCATCTGATCGAGCGCGCCCCGCTGCTATGGGCTCATCTTTACGCGCGCACGGACCGGCGCCCGCGCGATTCGAAAACCGATGCGATCCGGCGTGGCATCGAGCGCCTGAACACGCGTCGCGTGATGGCGGAGATCGGGAAGCGTCGGCCCGATGCGATCGTCTGCACGCATTTCCTTCCGTCGGAGTTGCTGAGTCGTCGCATCCGCAAGGGACGTCCCACGCCGCCGGTGATCGTGCAGGTCACGGATTTCGACGTGCACGGGCTGTGGATCCACGAGCACATGCAGGCCTACTGCGTCGCGACGACCGAGGTCGAGGCGCGGATCATCGCGCGCGGGATCGCAGCGGATCAGGTGCACGTGACCGGCATTCCGATTGCGCCAGCCTTCGGTGCGGCGCCGGCGCAGGCCGTGGCGCGCGAAGAGCTTGGGATCCCGGCAAACCGGCGTGTCGCGCTGATGATGTCCGGCGGCGCCGGCGTTGGCGACCTGCGATCGCTGGTCGAGCGGATTCTGGCGAGCGACATCGATTGCCAGTTGATCGCACTCGCAGGCCGCATTGCGGAACTGCTCGCGCAATTGCAGGAAATTGCCGGTCGACACCCGGGTCGGCTGCTGCCCATGGGGTTCACGACCACGATCGAGCGACTGATGGCGGCGGCCGACGTCGCGATCACGAAGCCGGGTGGGCTCACGAGCTCGGAATGCCTCGCCCTCGGCCTGCCGATGATCGTCGTGTCTCCGATTCCGGGTCAGGAAGAGCGCAACGCGGATTTTCTGCTCGAATCCGGTGCGGCGGTCAAAGCAGTCGACGCAGCGTCGCTGGTCTTCAAGCTGCGCGCGTTGTTCGACGAGCCGCGACGTCTTGCGGCCATGCGAGCGAGCGCGCTCGCGGTCGGGCACGTGGATGCGGCGCAACGCGTGCTCGAGGTCGTGCGCAACTCGCTGGCCAGCGCTGTCGGCGGACGATGAGTGGGCGTCGCACACCTGCGGCAGGGTGGGGCGGACGGATTGTCGTCGTGCTGCTGTGCGTCGTGCCGGCGCGCGCGACAGAGGCCGACGTGAACGTTCCAGCCGAGTTCGAAGCAACCGTGCATGCGCCGATCGAGATCATCGTGTATCCCGCCGTGATGGCGCCCGGTGCGCAGCTGATCATCGAGGGGCGTGTGATTCGCCACGAAGAGCGGGCGCCGATCGATGCTCAGGACGGCAAGCGCCGCAACCTGAAGCGCAATCTGCAGCTGCTGATCAATCGTGAAGTGGCGGATGTGACAGTCACCGCAACGCTGGGCGCGGCCGTCGGGCAGGGCGTCACCGATGCCGAAGGCTACTACCGGATCGAACTGCCGGATTCCGATGCTCATGCCGCGGGCTGGCTGCCGGTAGTCGTCGAGGCCCGCGGTCATCGCGGTGAGGGTGCCGTGCTGGGGGTGGCCGCGAGCGCAACCGACGGCGTGATCTCCGACATCGACGACACACTGCTGGTCACGGGCGTGACCCGCAAGCGCAGCCTGCTGAAGAATTCGCTGCTGCGGAATCCCTTGCAGCGCCAGCCGGTCGAGCGGATGCCGCAGCTGTTGAACCGGCTCGTGGCCGACGCCGCGGCGGCGGGCTGCTGTGTGTTCTATCTCTCCGGCACGCCGCGCCAGATGCACAGTTCGGTGCAGGCGTTCCTGCAGCATCAGGGATTTCCGCCGGGCGTGCTGATCACGAAGCGCATCACGAACGATTCGACCAGCGAGAACCTGCGTGACCAGCGCGCGTACAAGCTCGCACGGATCGAGGAGATCTTCACGCGTCTGCCACAGCTGCAGTTCACGCTGCTGGGCGATGATGCCGAGGCCGACCCGGAGATCTATGCGGAAATCGCCCGACGTCACCCGCGTCGAGTGCGCGGTATCTGGATCCGCGAGGTCGGCGCGAAGGCGCGAGGCGCGCGCGTTGCGGGGCAGGGGAGCATGGCGGAGCTGATCAAAGCCACGCTCGACTCCGATGTGCCGGATTCCGGCGGCGATCAGTCGCGCTGAGGCAGCGAGCGGCACGCCGCCGCATCATGGCGCGCGATCGCCCAGTCCACGTGTTCGCGCACCAGCGCTGAGGAATGCGAGACCCGCGCCTGCAACGCGTGGCGCACCTCGTCGCTCGATGGCGCATTGCCGAGTGCCACGGCGAGGTTGCGCAGCCAGCATTCGTAGCCAATCCGATGGATGGCCGAGCCGGCGAGCCGTGCGTGGAACTCTTCTTCGCTCCACATGAACAGCGCAGTCAGCGAACTGCTGTCGAGGCCGTTGCGCACGCCGAAGTCTGGATGCTCGGCACGCCGCGCGAACTTGTTCCACGGACACACCAGCTGACAGTCATCGCAGCCATAAATCCTGTTGCCGATGGCAGCGCGCAGCGGCTCCGGAATGCTGCCGCGAAGTTCGATCGTCAGATATGAAATGCAGCGGCGCGCGTCGAGCCGGTGCGGCGCGATGATGGCGCCGGTGGGGCAGGCCGGCATGCAGGCCTCGCAACTGCCGCAATGCGCGCTGGCCGGTTCGTCGATCGGTAGCGGCAGATCCGTATAGATCTCGCCCAGGAAGAAATACGAACCCGCATCGCGCGCGATCAGGTTGGTGTGTTTGCCGATCCAGCCGAGCCCGGCATTGCGCGCAAGGGCTTTCTCGAGCACCGGCGCGCTGTCGACGAAGACGCGATAGCCGAAGGGTCCGATCTGGGCCGCGACCGCGTCGGCCAGCTGCTGCAGCATCCGGCGCATGACCTTGTGATAGTCGCGGCCCAACGCATAGCGCGACACATACGCGAGCGTCGGATCCGCGAGCACGGTGTCCGCGGGCGCGGCGTCGCCGGGCCAGTAGTCGAGCCGTGCCGAGAGCACCCGGACCGTGCCGGGAACCAGATCCGCGGGTCGACTGCGGCGGGTGCCGTGACGTTGCATGTACGCCATGTCGCCGTGCAGGCCTGCTGCGAGCCAGTCGAGCAGGTGGTCCTCGTCCGCGCCGAGATCGATGCCGCTGACGCCCAGGGCAGCAAAACCCTGATCGAGGGCGAGCTGCACGATCCGGGCCTTGAGATCGAGGGGAAGCTCGTCGGTGCGCACGTCGTCAGTATAATGAAGCGATGGCGTTGCCCACCGCGATCTACACCACCCAGCAGGTCCGCGACCTCGACGATCACGCCATCGAGCGGCTCGGGATTCCCGGCTACACCCTGATGAAGCGCGCCGGTGAATCGGCGCTGCGCATCCTGCGCACGCGCTGGCCGATGGCGCACGAGATCGTCATCGTCTGCGGCGGCGGCAACAACGGTGGCGATGGCTATGTGATGGCGCGCTTCGCGCAGGCGGCGGGTCTCACGGTGCGGGTGCTCGCCGCGGTGCCCCCGGCCGAGTTGCGCGGCGATGCGCTGCGCGCCTGCGAGGATTTCATGACCCGGGCGGGCGAGTCCGGCGTGCAGCCGTTCCACGAGGCTGGGCTCGCCAGCGGCGAGGTCATCGTCGACGCCGTGCTGGGCACCGGACTGAAAGGCCCCGTGCGCGAATCGATCGAACCGGTGCTGCGCGCGATCAACGCCGCGGGCCGACCGGTGTTCGCACTCGATATGCCTTCGGGCCTGTCGAGCGATACGGGCCTGCCCCTCGGCGAGGTGGTGCGCGCAGACAGCACCATCACGTTCGTTGGACTGAAGGCCGGTCTGTTCCTCGGCGACGGCCCGGAGTACACGGGCACGCTGTTCTTCGATGATCTCGAAGTCGCGCCGCCAGGCACGCCGGCGTTCGCGCCGAAGCTCACGCGCATTCTCGAATGCGAGATCCGCGAAGCCTTGCCGCGTCGCGCGCGCAACGCCCACAAGGGCAGTTTCGGTCAGGTCCTGCTGATCGGCGGGGCCTCGGGCATGAGTGGCGCGGTGCGGCTGGCCGGTGAAGCGGCGTTGCGCGTCGGTGCGGGTCTCGTGACCGTGGCAGCGTCGCCGGATTCCGCGCTGGCCATCGCGAGCGGACGGCCTGAGTTGATGGTCCACGGCGTCGACGATGCCGCGAAGCTGCATGCGCTGCTGGAACGCGCGGATGTCATCGCGATCGGGCCTGGTCTCGGTCGTTCCGACTGGGCGCGGCGCATGCTGGCAGTGGCGCTCGACTGGCCAGGTCCGCTGGTGGTGGATGCGGACGCCTTGAACCTGATTGCCGAACAGTCAGTGCCGGCGCGCCGCAACTGGATCCTCACGCCGCATCCCGGTGAAGCCGCACGATTGCTCGGCGGCGGTGTCAGCAACGCCGACGTGCAGGGCGATCGCCTTGGCGCGCTGCATCGCCTGGTGCAGCGGTATGGCGGCGTCTGCGTGCTGAAAGGCGCGGGCACTCTGATCGGCACGTCGGGTCAGCCGCCCGGCATCTGCGAACGTGGCAATCCGGGCATGGCGGCCCCCGGCATGGGCGACGTGCTGACCGGCGCGATCGCGGGACTGCTGGCGCAGATCGAGGATCCCTGGACGGCGGCGCGCGTCGGCGTGCTGGTGCACGCCATGGCGGGCGATGCCGAGGCACGGCAGGGTGAGCGCGGCCTGCTGGCGAGCGACGTGGCACGCGAACTGCGCACCTGGGTCAACCTGCGGTGACACGGTCGCCCAGGGAATCCGCGCAGACGTGGTGCTGCGTGGATCCTGCCGCCACTGAATCGCTCGGCGCAGAATTTGCGCGCGCCTTTCGCTCGGCCCCGGACCGCGCCGTGATCCTGTTCCTGCGCGGTCCGCTCGGCAGCGGCAAGACGACGCTGGTCCGGGGGTTGCTGCGCGCGCTCGGCATCACCGGCAGCGTCCGCAGCCCGACGTTCTCGCTGCTCGAGCACTACCCGGTCGGCGACCTGAACCTGCTGCACATCGATCTGTATCGCCTGAACTCGCCGCGCGATCTCGCAGGACTCGGGCTGGCCGATTTCGACCACCCGGGCGACCTCTGGCTGATCGAATGGCCGGAGCAGGCCGAGACCGAACTGCCGCCGGCGGACCTGGAGTTGCGGCTGGCGATCACGGCGGAGGGCCACGAGATCGCCGCACGGGCCGGATCGCCGCTCGGGGAAGATTGGCTCGCGCGGCTTGATCGGAAGCCCGCCGCCACGTAGATTACGTCGCAAATGAACTTCCGAAGTCTCTGAAAGGCATGACTTTTCGCTTCCCAATCCTTCGGGTTGCTGCGCTGCTCGTGGCGATCGGGTGCGCACCGCTGCCGGCCAGCGCCGGCGCGCCCAGCCGGCTCGAGGCGCTCAGCGTCGCGACGACGGCGGATCAGAGCCGCCTGACCCTCGAGCTCTCGCAGACCACGACGCACAAGTTCTTCCTGCTCGATTCGCCGCGCCGCGCCGTCATCGACCTGCGCAACACGCGTGCTGCAGCGGGGCTTAAGCTCCCCGACGGCAAGGGTTCGATCGCGGACGTCCGCACGGGACCGAGGCCGTCCGGAGGCCTGCGCGTCGTCATCGAGCTCAAAGGCGCCGCGCCGGCCCGGCTCGTGGCGGCGTCGGGCAAGGGTGGTCGTCACCAGCTCGTACTGTCCGTCGGCCAGGGCGGCAGCGGGTCGGCATCGACGAAAGCGCCGGACGCGAGTTCGTCGACGAACGTCTCCACATCCGCAGGCCCTGCAACGGTCACGACGCCGGAGGTCGTACGCCCCGTGCGCGTCGCACATGCCCCGCCGGAAAGCGGTCGCGAGGTGATCATCGCGATCGATGCCGGTCACGGCGGCGTGGACCCGGGCGCGCTCGGCCGCGGTGGTACGCGGGAAAAGGACGTCGTGCTGCACATCGCGCGCGCGCTCGCGGCGCGCATCAACCAGGAGCCCGGCATGCGGGCCGTGCTGACGCGCGATGGAGATTACTTCCTGCCGCTGCGCCAGCGCATCCAGAAGGCTCGCGGCGCCAAGGCCGATCTGTTCGTGTCGATTCACGCCGATTCCGTCGGCAATGCCAGTGTGTCCGGCTCTTCGGTCTACGTGCTGTCGAACAAGGGCGCCAGCGACGAGCAGGCGCGCTGGCTCGCGGAGCGCGAGAACGCCGCCGACCTCAAGGGCGGCATCTCTCTCGACGACAAGGACAACACGCTCGCGACGGTGCTGCTGGACCTCAGCCAGTCCGCCAGCATCACGGCCAGCATGGAAGCGGCCGAACGCGTGCTGCGCAAGCTGAACACCGTCAACGACGTGCGCAAGCCACGCGTGCAGCAAGCCGGATTCGTCGTGCTGAAGTCGCCGGACATTCCGTCGATGCTGGTCGAGACCGCATTCATCTCGAACCCGGCCGACGAGCGCCGGCTGCGCGATGACGGTTACCGCGAGCAGCTGGCCGAGGCGATCTTCCGCGGCGTCCACGGCTATTTTCAGGAATACCCGCCTGAAGGCTCGAGGTTCGCTGCGCTGAAGCGCACGGCCGCCCCACCGACGGCGCAGAACCTGCCGTAGTCCCGTCCGGCGAGGCCAGCCGCTGCGCCGGCCCCGCGGCACGCTACACTGCGCCCGCCCGCGGGCGTATCCCATGACCATCCGACTCCTTCCCAGTGAACTGATCGACCAGATCGCGGCCGGCGAGGTCATCGAACGCCCGGCCTCCGTCATCAAGGAACTGGTCGAGAACAGCCTCGACGCCGGCGCCAGCCGCATCGAGATCGACGTCGAGCAGGGCGGCAGCGGTCTGATCCGTATCCGCGACGACGGTGGCGGAATCCCGGCGTCGGAACTCGCGCTCGCCGTGCAGCGACATGCGACCAGCAAGATCGCGACGCTGGACGATCTGGAGGCAATCGCGACGCTGGGCTTCCGTGGCGAGGCACTGCCCTCGATCGGCTCGGTGTCGCGCATGCGGATCGTCTCGCG
Organism: Steroidobacteraceae bacterium; assembly: GCA_965279665.1. Classification (GTDB taxonomy): domain Bacteria; phylum Pseudomonadota; class Gammaproteobacteria; order Steroidobacterales; family Steroidobacteraceae; genus UBA964. Next base: position 2,813,543 of record OZ257256.1, on the reverse strand, counting down.
CACGGCTGATGCGGACGCTGCAGCGGAAATCGTCATCGATGGTGGCTCGGTGCAGGCGGTGAAGCCTGCTGCGCATCCGCCGGGCACCAGCATCGAAGTGCGCGACCTGTTCTTCAACGTGCCGGCGCGTCGCAAGTTCGTGCGCTCGGTGGCCACGGAGCTGTCGCATATCGTCGGACTGGTGGAGCGGCTCGCGCTCGCGCGCATGGACGTGGCCTTCCGCCTGCGCCATGGTCCGCGCGTGCTGCTCGATCTGCCGCGCTCAGCGGATGCGCGTGGCGATGCGGCACGACTCGCGTCGCTGCTCGATCAGGCGTTCGTCGCGGAAGCCTTGCCGATCGACGTCCAGTCAGGGCCCGTGGCGCTGCGCGGCTGGGTCGGTGCACCGACGTCGGCGCGCGCGCAGCCGGACCGGCAGTTCTTCTTCGTCAACGGCCGCGCCGTGCGCGATCGGTTGCTCGCGAACGCCGTGCGCCTCGCGTATCGCGACGTGCTGTACCACGGCCGTCACCCGAGCTATGTGCTGTATCTCGCGCTCGATCCGGAACTCGTCGACGTGAATGCGCACCCGCAGAAGCTCGAAGTCCGCTTCCGCGACAACCGGCAGGTGCATGGCTTCGTCTCGCGCTCGGTCGAGCAGGCGCTGGCCGGAGGGCGCACCCAGTCGCTGGCAGCGGTGCCGATGATGCGGCTCGACTCATCGGGCACGCTCGGGACGCCGACGCCGTCTGATGCACCGCCAATGACCGGGCGGCTGCCGCTCGAGATGGCGGATGCCGCGGCGCCCCGCTGGAATTTTACGTCGCCCCCGACCGGTCATTCCGGACCGCGCAATACGCCGACGGGCTCCTGGGCGATTGCCGATGCGCTGCAGCGCGACGCCGACGAGCCGCTCGGCCAGGCGATCGCGCAGCTGCACGGCATCTACATCCTGGCGCAGAACGAGCGTGGCCTGATCCTGGTCGATGCGCACGCGGCGCACGAGCGCATCCTGTACGAGAAGCTGAAAGCTGCAGAGGGCGAGCATGCGCCCTCGCAGCAACTGCTGACGCCCGTCACCGTGGAGCTCGCGACGCACGAAGTGGACGTCGTGCTCGAGTCGCACGCCGAATTCGAGCGCGCCGGCTTCGAGATCGAGCGCCTGTCGCCGACCTCCCTGATCGCGCGGCGCGTGCCGGCATTGCTGGCGCGCGAAGATCTGACCGAACTGATCCGTCAGGTCGTCCGCGATCTGCTCGAAGCGGGTGGGGCGCACCACATCGAGGGCGCCAGTCATCGCCTGCTCGCCACCGTGGCCTGTCGCAGCGCGATCCACGCGAACCGCCGGCTGACGATTCCGGAGATGAATGCGCTGTTGCGGCAGATGGAAGTCACGGAGCGCGTCGATCAGTGCAATCACGGTCGGCCGACCTGGACCGCGATGAGCCTGACCGAACTCGACCAGTTGTTCCTGCGCGGTCGATGACGATGCCGATCCTGCCGACGGCCCTGGTGCTGACCGGCCCCACGGCCAGCGGCAAGAGCGAACTCGCGCTGCGGCTGGCCGAGCATTTGCCGGTCGAGATCATCAGCGTGGATTCGGCCCAGGTGTATCGCGGGCTCGACATCGGTTCTGCGAAACCGTCGGCCGACATTCGCGCCCGACTGCCGCATCACCTGATCGACGTGCGGGACCCGGCTGAGGTCTACAACGCCGGCGATTTCGTCGAGGACGCGCTGGCGTTGATACCGCAGATCATCGCCCGGGGTCGATGGCCGCTGCTGGTCGGCGGCACGATGCTGTACCTGCGCTCGCTGCTGCATGGCATGGCGGCGCTGCCGCGGGCGCATCCGCAGATCCGCGCCGCGCTCGACGCCCGCGCCGCGGCACAGGGCTGGCCTGCGATGCACGCAGAACTGACACGCGTCGATCCGCTGGCGGCCTCCCGCATCCATCCCAACGACGCGCAGCGCATCCAGCGCGCGCTCGAGGTGTTCGAGGCGAGCGGCCGGCCGATCTCGGACTGGCAGCGGGACACCGTCGCGCCCGGTGGCATCCGCTTCCTGCGCTGGGCCCTGCTGCCGGCCGACCGGGACGCGCTGAAGCAGCGGGTGGCCCAGCGCTTCGAGTCGATGATGCAGCAGGGTTTCCTGGAGGAGGTTCGCGCCCTGTCTGCCCGTTCGGACCTGCAGGGCGAGGAGCCGGCGCTGCGTTCGGTCGGTTATCGCCAGCTGTGGCAGCACCTGCGGGGCGGGGTTCCCCTCGACCAGGCACGGGCCGCCGCGTTGACCGCGACGCTGCAGCTCGTTCGGCGGCAGTACACATGGTTACGCGGCGATGACAGCTGGCAGATCGTCGAACCCTTTACTGCGGGGGCGGTCAATGACTGGGTTGCCTGTGTCCGCGCGGCGACAGAATCCGGCCCACCCTGAGGGCAGCCGGACTTGAATTGATGCGGCGCGCCCCCAGATGAGTGGAATATGGACCGTCGTGCTAACATGACAGTTGTCAAGACTCTCACGAGTCGACGCTTGCTGACATCGCGGGCCAAGGAAGGCGAGAGCGGTGCAAAAGAACAATTCAACAAGAACAAGGAGATTTCGATGGCCAAAGGCCAGTCGCTCCAGGACCCGTTCCTGAACCAGCTTCGCAAGGAGCGGGTACCCGTCTCGATCTATCTGGTCAACGGCATCAAGCTGCAGGGGCAGATCGATTCATTCGATCAGTTCGTCGTCCTGCTGAAGAACAGCGTGAACCAGATGGTCTACAAGCACGCGATCTCGACCGTCGTTCCGGCCCGCAATGTCCGCGTCCCGAATGCGGGCGAGGACGACGTGGCGGCGGAGGCGGCGCCTGAGTAAGTCCGCGCTGATCCGGCATGTTTGAACGGCCCCGTTCCGGCGAGCGCGCGCTGCTGGTGCGCGTCGGATTCGACGGGCCCGTGGAGCGCGAGGATCTCGAAGAGTTCGCGCAGCTGGCGGAGTCCGCTGGCGCCACCGTCGTGGGCACGATCACGGGCCGGCGCGAACGGCCCGATCCGCGACTGTTCGTCGGCAGCGGCAAGGCCGAGGAGGTCCGGCTGGCCGCGGTCGAGCACTGTGCTGAAGTCGTGCTGGTCGATCACGCGCTCTCACCCAGCCAGGAACGTAACCTCGAAAAGCTGATCGGTCTGCGCGTGCTCGATCGCAATGCGCTGATCCTCGACATCTTCGCGCAACGCGCCCGCAGCCACGAGGGCAAGCTCGAGGTCGAGCTCGCGCAGTTGAAGCACATCGCCAGCCGCCTCGTTCGCGGCTGGACCCATCTGGAACGTCAGCGCGGTGGCGGCATCGGCAATCGCGGCCCCGGCGAAACGCAGCTCGAGACGGACCGCCGTCTGCTCGGCGAGCGCGTGCGCGTGCTGACGAAGCGGCTCGAGAAACTGAAACAGCAGCGCGAGACCGGACGCGCGCGCCGCGTCGAGATCCCGATTCCATCCGTCGCACTCGTGGGCTACACGAACGCGGGCAAGTCGACGTTGTTCCGCGCCTTGAGCGGCGCGGACACCTACATCGCAGACCAGCTGTTCGCCACGCTCGACCCGCTGGTGCGGCGCGTGCAGTTGCCGGGCGGCACGCCGGTGGTCATCGCCGACACGGTTGGCTTCATCCGCGAGCTGCCCCACGAGCTCGTCGCGGCCTTCCAGTCCACGCTGACGGAAGCGCGCGAGGCGACGCTGCTGCTGCATGTGATCGACGCCAGCGATCCGCGCCGCGACGAGCACATCGAGGAAGTGAACCGGGTACTCGACGAAGTCGGCGCGAGCGGGATTCCGCAGATCCGCGTCTACAACAAGATCGACCGGCTCGAGTCTGCGCCGCACGTCGAGCGCGATGCCGAGGGCCGGATCGTGCAGGTGTGGGTTTCTGCACAGAAGGCGCTCGGTCTGGAGGACCTTCGTTCCGCGATCGCCGAGCGCCTGGCGCGTTTCGCGCGCACGGCGCGCATCCGGATTCCGGCATCGGCGGGCGCGCTGCGTGCCCGGCTGCATCAGGCCGGCACCGTGCGCGACGAGTCCTACGGCGACGACGGTTCGATCGAACTGGGCGTCACGCTGCCGGACACCGAACTGCTGGTCCTGGCGCGCACGCCGGGCGTCGAGATCCTGAGTGCCGGTGACGGGCCGCAAGCTTGTGCCCCTCCGGATAGCTACCTACAATTCGATGTCCCGTTGCGCGCCGGGTGATGTACACCTTTCCTTCCAGCGCAGCACACCCCTCACACTTGGCGCGATACAGCTATGGCATGGAACGAACCGGGCGGTAACAAGAACCCATGGGGCAAGCGCCCCGGCCAGGATGGCCAGAACGTCGACGAAGCGTTCAAGAATTTCCAGCGCAAGCTCGAGAACCTGCTGAAAGGCGGGCAGGGCGGTGGCGGTCCGGCCGGCGGCGGCGGCTCGCCCGATGGCGCGGGCGGCGGATCGCTGGCCGTGCTGATCGGCGGCCTGCTCGTGCTCGGCTGGGTGTACATGTCTTCTTTCCAGATCGGCGCCGCCGAGCGCGGCGTCATCCAGCGCTTCGGCAAGCAGGTCGACGTGCGTGATCCCGGACTCGGCTGGCACTGGTGGCCGCTCGAGCGCGTGACCAAGGTCAACGTCTCCGAAGTCCGCAGCCTCGAATACAAGTCCCGCGTGCTGACGGCCGACATCAACCTGATCGAGATGTCGCTGGTCATCCAGTACCAGCTGCGCGATCCGGTGAAGTTCCTGTTCCAGATCCGCGAGCCCGAGCAGACGCTGCGTGAAGTGGCGGAGAGCGCGATCCGCGAAGTCGTCGGTCGCAGCGATCTCGATTCGATCATCGTCGGCAACCGGCAGCAGATCACCACGCGCACGCGCGATCTGATCCAGCGCACGATGGATCAGTACAACGGCGGCATCACGGTGTCCACGGTCAACCTGACGGACATCCAGGTGCCCGAGGCCGTCGTGCCGGCGCAACGCGATGCCAACAAGGCGCTCGCCGACAAGGAACGCTTCGTCAAGGAAGCCGAGGCCTATGCCAGCGGCATCCTGCCGGTGGCGGAAGGCCAGGCGTCGCGGCAGATCCAGGAGGCCGAGGGCTACAAGGCCCAGGTCGTCGCGATCGCGGATGGTGAAGCCTCGCGCTTCACCCAGTTGCAGTCCGCCTATGCGAACGCGCCGCGCGTGACGCGCGAGCGCCTGTACATCGAGACCGTCGAATCCGTGCTCGGCAAGAGTCGCAAGGTCGTCGTGGATACCAAGAACGGCAACGGCCAGATGCTGTACCTGCCGCTCGACAAGCTGATCGAGCGCACGCCGCGCGATTCGACGGAAGCCACCGTCACCGCGACGCGGCCGGTGCCGGTGGAGCCGGAGTCCTCGGCCACCAGTGATCCGCGCGCGCGAGGAGAACGCTGATGCAGCGCCTGACACCCGTTTTCATCGCCATCGTCGGTCTGCTGCTGCTGGCCAGCTTCTGCGTGTTCACCGTCAGCGAATCGCAGGTCGCCATCCGGACCCAGTTCAAGCAGATCATCGGCGAGCCGTATGGTCCCGGCCTGCATTTCAAGACGCCGATCGACAGCGTCGTGAAGTTCGAGCGCCGCGTCCTGTCGCAGAGCTTTCCCGGTGAGACCTTCCTCACCAACGAGAATCGCGGCCTGATCGTCGACTTCTACATCAAGTACCGCATCGCGGATCCGGCCAAGTTCTTCCGCTCGTTCGGTACGGATGAAGCGGCGGCGGCACAGCGACTGTCCGACATCGTCAAGGACGGCATCAAGAACGCCGTGGCCCAGCGCACGCTGCAGCAGATCGTGTCGGCGGAGCGCGCTGCCTTCACCGGCGACATGTTCGATCGAGCCAGCAAGCTGGTCGACGACCTCGGCGTGCAGCTCGTGGACGTGCGCGTGCAGCGCATCGATCTGCCCGAGGACGTCGCGGCCCGCGTCTATGCGTCGATGCAGCAGAGCTTCGAACGTCTCGCGCGCCAGCTGCGTGGCGAGGGCGAGAAGGAAGCGCTGCGGATCCGCGCCGAGGCGGATCGCAAGCGCCTCGAGATCGTGTCGGCCGCCTCGCGCGATGCCCTGCGCATCCGCGGTGAAGGCGATTCACGCTCCGCCGATATCTACGCAAAGGCGTATGGTCGCGACCCGGAGTTCTACGCGTTCTACCGCAGCATGCAGGCGTACCGGAATTCGCTCGGCAAGGAAGGCGACGTGATGGTCGTCTCGCCGGACAGCGATTTCTTCCGCTATCTGCGTTCCGGCGCGGCCAAGTAGTCGCGCGGGAGTGCTGGCCTGGTCGGATTTCCTCGCAGCCTTTGCCCTCTACCTGGTGTTCGAGGGCATCGCGCCCTTCCTGAACCCCGCCGGCATGAAGCGCGCGCTCGCGCTGCTGCTGACGGTGCCGGAGAACCAGCTGCGCCTGGCCGGGCTCGGCAGTATCGGCGTGGGTCTGCTGTTGTTGTATGTCGTGCGTAGCGCCGGAGCGGGCTGAAGAATTCTATGGGCAAGTTCGTCGTCATCATCGGCACCCAGTGGGGTGACGAGGGCAAGGGCAAGATCGTCGACCTGCTGACCGAGCAGGCGTCCGCGGTCGCACGGTTCCAGGGCGGTCACAACGCTGGCCACACGCTCGTCATCGGTGGCGAGAAGACGGTGCTGTCGCTGATTCCGTCCGGCATCCTGCGGCCGAACGTCACCTGCCTGATCGGCAACGGCGTCGTGCTGTCGCTGGAAGCGCTGCTGCGTGAGTCGCAGATGCTGATCGACAAGGGCGTGCCCGTGTTCGAGCGGCTGCGGATCGCCCCGAACTGTCCGCTGATCCTGCCGTCGCATGTCGCGCTGGACAAGGCGCGCGAGCAGGCGCGCGGTGCGAACGCGATCGGTACCACGGGTCGCGGTATCGGTCCGGCGTACGAAGACAAAGTCGCGCGTCGTGCGCTGCGCGTCGCGGATCTGTTCCAGCGCGAGCGCTTCGCCGCGAAGCTCGGCGAGATCCTCGACTTCCACAACTTCGTGCTGCAGCAGTACTTCAAGCTGCCGTCCATCGATTTCCAGAAGACGCTCGACGAGCACCTCGTCATGGCGGAGCGGATCAAGCCGCTGGTGTCGGACGTGACGCTGACCCTCCACAAGTTGCGCCAGGCCGGCGCGAACGTCATGTTCGAAGGCGCGCAGGGCGCGATGCTCGATGTGGACCTCGGTACCTATCCGTTCGTCACGTCATCGAATACGACGGCCGGCTATGCCGGTACAGGTACCGGTATCGGCCCGCGCAATTTCGATTACGTGCTCGGCATCGTGAAGGCCTATACGACTCGCGTCGGTGCAGGTCCTTTCCCCACTGAGCTTTTCGACGAGACGGGCGAGTATCTGCAGCGCGTCGGACACGAGTTCGGTGCCGTCACGGGACGTCGCCGCCGCTGTGGCTGGTTCGATGCCGTCGCGCTGCGCCGCTCGATCGTGCATTCCAGCGTCTCGGGTCTGTGCATCACCAAGCTCGACGTGCTCGATGGGCTCGACACGATCCGCATCTGTGTCGGCTATCGCATCGCCGGCGCGCAGGGCGGTGAGCCGCCGCTGCTGTCGGATGAGTTCGGTGACGTCGAAGCCGTGTACGAGGAGCTGCCGGGCTGGAAGGAACCGACGGGCGGCGTGACCGAGCATGCGAAGCTGCCCGAGAACGCGCGTCGCTACCTCGCGCGGATCGAGCAGATCGCCGGCGTGCCGATCGACGTGATCTCGACGGGCCCGGATCGAGACCAGACGATCGTACTGCGGCACCCTTTCGGCTGAGTTCTGCCTGACCATTCGTCGCCGCCCGGCGACAGTCCGGCAACTATCATCAAATCGCGCTGTCGAAGTAGGTGGGAACGCGTTAGCGTTCCGCCTGGCTTCGTCCTGTCCCGGAGACATCTCATGCAGCACACACGATTTCGTTCTTTCGCCGTCCTGACCGTCGCGGCCATGGCCGCCTCGCTCGCCGCCTGCGGCGGTTCGCCGTCGCCGACGGGCACAGGGGATGCCACCGCCGTCGATTCCGACGCGGCACTCGCGGCCAAGCGTGCGGAACTCGAGCAGCGCGAGGCGGATCTGGCGCAGAAGGAGCGCGAGATCGAAGAAGCGCGCCTGGCCGCGGATGCCGCGCGTACCGAGCTGGAAGCCAGCGAAGCGGCCAAGGTGGCTGCGGCCGCTGCCGCTCCGGTCGCCGCGGCGGCGCCGCCGCGCAGCGCACCCGCGCCGAGACCGGCGGCGAATCCGCGCCCGGCCAGCGCGAGCGCATCGTCAGCGCCGGCCCCGGCCCCCGCCAAGGTCATCAAGCCCGTGACCGTGCCGGCTGGCACGCAGCTGTCCGTTGAATTCACCGAGTCGCTGTCCACGAAGACCGCCAAGGTCGGCGATCCGGTGCGTGCGAAGCTGACCGCGCCATTGGTCGTCGATGGGCGCACCGTAGCCCCGGCGGGTGCTGCCGTTCGAGGCAGCGTGACCTATGTCTACTCGGGCAGCCAGGAGATCGGCGGCACGCCGAAGCTCGGGATCCGCTTCGACCAGCTGGCGCTGGCGGGTGGCGGCAACGTGGCCATCGAGGGTGACTTCACCCAGGCCGGCAAGCGCGAGGCAGGCAGGGATGCGGCCAAGATCGCCGGTGGGGCGCTGATCGGCGCCGTGATCGGCAACCAGGTGGACGACGGCGACAAGGGCAAGGTCATCGGCGGGCTGCTCGGCGGCGCCGCGGGCGCCGCGATCGCCAAGCGCACCGGCGGGGACCTGGAGATCGCGGCCGGCACCGCGGCGGGCTTCGTGCTGACACGGTCGATCGAGGTCCGCTAGGTCCGGTTCTCCGATAGAAATCGTCTATCGATCAGTAAGAAACAATCGATTGGTCGCGTCTCCATGGCGCGGGTAGAGTGCGTCCTCAAGGATTGCTTTACCCGCTACATGGAGATGTCCCGATGTCCTCGCTGATCAATACGACCGTCAAGCCTTTCAAGACCACTGCATTCCACAACGGCAAGTTCGTGCCGGTGACGGATGCCGATCTCAAGGGCAAGTGGTCGATCTTCTTCTTCTACCCCGCTGACTTCACGTTCGTCTGCCCGACGGAACTGGGCGACGTCGCTGACGTGTATGGCGAGTTCAAGAAGCTCGGCGTCGAGGTGTACAGCGTCTCGACCGACACGCACTTCACCCACAAGGCCTGGCACGACGCTTCGGACACGATCAAGAAGATCCAGTATCCGATGCTCGGTGACCCGACCCATGCCATCAGCCGCAACTTCGGCGTGTTGATCGAGGAAGAAGGCCTCGCGCTGCGCGGCACGTTCGTCGTCAATCCGGAAGGCCAGATCAAGATCGTCGAGATCCACGATCTCGGCATCGGCCGCGATGCGAAGGAACTGCTGCGCAAGGTGCAGGCCGCGCAGTACGTCGCCTCGCACCCGGGCGAAGTCTGCCCGGCCAAGTGGACGCCGGGTCAGAAGACGCTGGCGCCGTCGCTGGACCTCGTCGGCAAGATCTGAGGAAGCCATCATGATCGACGCGAATCTGAAGCAGCAGCTCACAGGCCTGTTCGAGCGCCTGACGCAGCGAGTGGACATCACGGTCTCCGGCGACGACAGCGAAGCCGGTCGCGAGATGCACTCCATGCTGGCCGAGATCGCGTCGATCTCTTCCCTGATCACGGTCGTGCCGGCCGCAGCACCCGCTGCGCGTCGGCCGTCCTTCACGGTTGGCCGGCCTGGTGAGTCGACCCGCGTCGAGTTCGCAGGCGTGCCGACGGGGCACGAGTTCACGTCGCTGATCCTCGCGCTGCTGCAGACCGGCGGCCATCCGCCGAAGGTGGAGCCGGCGGTCGTCGAGCAGATTCGCGCGCTGTCCGGCGATCTGCAATTCGAAGTCTTCATTTCGCTGACCTGCCAGAACTGCCCCGAGGTGGTTCAGGCATTGAATCTGCTCGCGGTGCTGAACCCGGGCATCCGCACGACGATGATCGATGGCGCGTTGTTCCAGTCCGAAGTGGAATCGCGACAGATCATGGCCGTGCCCTCGGTATTCCTGAATGGCCAGCCCTTCGGGCAGGGCCGCATGACGATCGAGGAAATCCTCGCGCGTCTCGACGTCGATTCGATCGCACGGCAGGCCAGTGCGCTCACTGCCAAGGCACCGTACGAAGTACTGGTCGTCGGCGGTGGGCCCGCGGGCGCAGCGGCGGCCGTCTACGCGGCGCGCAAGGGCATCCGCACGGGTGTCGTTGCGGAGCGCTTTGGCGGCCAGTTGCTGGACACCCTGGCGGTCGAGAATTTCATTTCAGTTCCCGAGACCGACGGCCCGCACCTGGCGGCCGGACTCGAGAAGCATGTCCGCGGCTATGAAGTGGATGTGATGAACCTGCAGCGCGCCGAGGCGTTGCTGCCCGCCGATGCGACTGGGCGCGTCGGCCTGAAGCTCGCGAACGGTGCCGAGTTGCGCAGCCGCTCGATCGTGCTGGCCACCGGTGCGCGCTGGCGCGAACTGAACGTGCCGGGCGAGCGCGAGTATCGCGGCCGCGGCGTGGCGTACTGCCCGCACTGTGATGGTCCCCTGTTCAAGGGCAAGCGCGTCGCCGTGATCGGCGGCGGCAACTCCGGCGTCGAGGCCGCGATCGATCTCGCGGGCATCGTCGGCCATGTGACGCTGGTCGAATTCGATGGCCGGCTGCGGGCCGATGAAGTGCTGCAGCGCAAGCTGCGCAGCCTGCCAAACGTGCGCGTGATCGTCTCGGCGCAGACCACGGAAGTGCACGGCGCGGACGGTCGCGTGACGGCGCTCAGCTATCGCGACCGTGGTTCGCAGGAGATTCACCGCGTCGAGCTCGAGGGCGTATTCGTGCAGATCGGCCTGTTGCCGAACACGGACTGGCTCAAGGGCACGATTGCGCTCAGTTCGCGCGGCGAGATCGAAGTCGATGCGCGTGGTCAGACATCGTTGGCGGGTGTCTTTGCGGCCGGCGATGCGACGATCGTCCCCTACAAGCAGATCGTCGTCGCGATGGGCGAGGGCTCCAAGGCCGCGCTCGGTGCGTTCGACTGGCTGATCCGCAATTCAGCGCCCGAGCAGCAGAGCGCAAACGCGGCCTGAAGGCGATCGAGCGTGCAGACGATCGATCAGGGCGATTCGTTCATCTTGCGTCGGACGATGACGTACAGCACCACCGCGATGACGCCGATAGAGACCAGCACGCCGAGGCTCATCAGCCCGACGTCGGTCGTGAACAATTCTTGCCAGGCTGGATTCATGTCGCAGGACTCCCGGGAAGGGGCAGGTCGTGCAATGACGGTACGCTGTCCGTAGCGCCGCCGCGATACGCACTGCTGCGTATCGGCCTGGCCTGATCAGTTGACCCGGATCGTCGCGGGGAACGTCAATGCTTTGCGTGGCATGCGCCGGCGGCCGACACGACAGCCTCTACCCACGGTGCTGGTTCATCGAATGCCATGTTCGAGCTCGCTGAAGTCAGTTCACGAAAGCTGAAGTCCGGCCGCAGTTCGCGCACGCGCGCGAACGTGAAGTGCAGCAGATCCCGGTCGTTGCTGATCACGGCGACTGGAACGCGCAGCGCCTGCAGCGTGCGCTGCATGTCGTACCTGAACACGGCGTGATGCCCGTACCACTCGTGATCGCCCGCGAGATAGATCGACATCACCGACCAGTGCAGCGCGTCATGGCTGCCCGCGGCGCGGCCGGAGAGGTACATCCAGCGGTCATTCAGATGTGCGCCGTCGTCGCGATAGGCCTGGTCCCAATGCGGCGCGGCGAGCCGCGCGGCCGCCTGTTCAGGGGTGTACAGCGGCACGCCGTGCATGACGAGGCAGGTCACGCGCTTCGGATGCTCGAGCGCGAGTTCCGCCCCGACCGTCACTCCGGTGTGGTGTCCCACGATCACGGCCTTGCGAATGTGCAGATCCTGCAGCGTCGCGTCGATCGCCCTGGCGTAGTCCGCGATCGAAGGCGGCGAGGCCGGACGTGCGGACATCCCATACCCCGGCAGATCGATCGCGATCGAGCGGATGCCGCGCGCGGCCAGTTCAGCCTGCGCGCGCGTGTAGTACACATGAAACCACGGCACCTGATGCAGCAGCACGTAGACCGGCGTGCCGGCGGTCGCGCCGGCCCGGGGCTGCACCTGCTGCCAGTGCACCTGGCCGAGCGGGCTCGGCGAGTAGCCGCGTTCGGTGGTGATCGCGTCGCCGGCGACATCGCCGAGCGTGATGCGGCGCGAGTCGGCACGGTCGTGTCCGGGAGATTCTGCGGACTGCGCGCGAGCGAGGGGAGCTGCGAGGGCCGTACAGAGCACGGCGGCCGCGAGTACGCGCTGGATCGTGGTCAACGGGATTTCCTCAGGTGGAAGTGACGGGCAGTCGCTGGCCGAGCCAGCGACCGAAACTCAGCGCCGGCGTGACCATCATGCCGCCGACGAACGAGCGCCCCTGCGTCTGGCCGGCGCCGAGCAGTTCACCCGCAGCGTACAGGTTCGGCACCGGTCGGCCCGGTGCGCGCAGCACACGCAGGCGACGATCGACCGTGAGTCCCACGGTGGACGTGGTCGAATGTCCCTGATGGCGAATGGCGTAGAACGGCCCTCGCTCGATGCGGCGCGGTCGGTGCGTGCGGCCGAGCGGGTCCGGCAGGCCGCGTTCGATGGCGCTGTTGTACTGCGCGATGGTCGCCTGCAGTCCGGCCGGATCGATGCCCGCGCGCTGCGCGAGCGTTGGCAGATCCTCGGCGCGCACGAACCAGGCGTGCAGATCGAAGGCCTCGCGGATCTGTTCGCGACTCCAGCCCCCGATGCCGGGCGGCGCCTCGGCCAGAATCGCCTCGTCGAACACGATCCAGTAGCGCAGGTCCGGCTGCGTCAGAAGTGACTGCTCGCGGCGGTCGAAACTCGGCTCATCCTCGCGGATGAAGCGTTCACCGCGCGCGTTGACGAACAGCTCCCACGGCTGACGCTGCTGCGGGATCACGACGAATCGCGCGAGGAACCGCCCCGGGAATCCGTCGTCGGTCAGGATCGAGCCGAAGTTGCTCAGGTAGTTCTCGCGGCCGCGCACGAAACCGCCCACCGAGATGCCGAGCTCGATGCCATCGCCCAGGCAACTCGGGTAGGCCGTATCGGCGTAATCGCGAAAGCCGGACAGGCGCTCGAACATCTCTGAATTCGACGCGTAGCCGCCGGTGGCCAGCAGCACGCTGGTACCGAAAAACCGTTGTTCCAGATCTGCCGACTTCACGCGCACGCCGATCACCGCGCCGGCCGCATCGGTGAGCAGCGCCGTCACGGGCGTATTGAGGCGCAGTTCGACTCGCCCGGCATCCAGTTCCGGCTGCAATTGGCGGCGCAGAACGGCCAGGATCGAACGACCGCCGTCCTTGCCCCAACAGTAGCGTCGTTCGGAGTAGGGCTCATGCCCGAGGCCGAGCACGGGATGTTCGGGCAGTGGCTCGAAGCCACTCTCCATCAGCCAGTCGAAGGTGCCGGCGGCTTCGTCGACGGCCAATCGCACGAGGTCGCGGTCGGCCGTGCCATGACTGATGCGCATCACGTCGGCGAAATGCAGATCGGCGGAATCGCGAATGCCCTTGCGCGCCTGCAGCTTCGTGCCGGCCGCACTCATCTGGCCCGTCGACAGATGCAGGGTGCCGCCGATGTCGCCGGCCACTTCGAGCATCAATACACGCGCACCTCGACGTGCGGCGAACAGGGCGGCCGGAATGCCTGCGGTGCCGGCGCCGACGACGATCAGATCATGGCGGCGCTCAGATTCCGCTTGTCTGGCCTCGACCAACCGCCAGGGGCCGAGGGTTGCGAGCGTCGCCGCGGCGCCGACGAACTCGCGTCGCTTCATGCAGACGGGCCGGCCTTGCTGGCGCCGAACACGAACCAGCCACCACTGCCATGCGGCGGTGCGCCGATCTCGCCGCGCAGGAAGCGTGCGTAGCGTTCCTCGCCGAAGGTGCCGATGTCCGGGATCAACAGCTTGAAGCTGTGTTTCGCGTCGAAGCCCGCGGCAGCACACAGCGCGACCGGCTCATGGGCACGATAATGCGTGTAGAACGGTTCGAAGTTGTTCACCGTGTCCCAGTTCCAGAAGAAGTTTTCGTAGGCATCGACGGAGGCTTCATCGGGCAGTTCCAGATGCACCATCATGCCGCCCGGCGCGAGCAGTCGCCAGCATTCCTTCAGCACACGCTGGGTCGCCTTCACGGGAATTTCGTGCAGGAAGAAGCTCGAGACGATCAGATCGAAATGTCCGTCGGGAAAATCCGTGTGCTCGGCATTCTGCTGGCTGAAATGGACGGCGATACCTTCATGTTCGGCCAGCGCATGGCCGTAGCGCAGCACCGGTGCGCCGAGATCGATGCCGTGGGCCTCGCAGTCCGGGAAGGCCGTCTTGTATGGCAGCAGGTTCTTGCCGGTGGTCGTGGCCATGTCCAGCATGCGGCGCGGTTTGAAATCCGGACGCGTGCGCTTGAGCCATTCGGCAATCGATTCCGCGACGATACCGGGACGTTTCCGGTAGGGATGCTGGCCCGAGAACACTTTCGCACCGAAGGCGACCACCGCGCCCTGCGCAACGTCGTCGGCCGTATGCTCCGCGTGGACCCAGCCGGGTGCGAGGTGCACATCCAGCATGGTCAGGTAACGCGGCAGCGGCAATGCCGGGTTCAGGCGCAGGCTGCCCCCGGAGGGATTGTCGGCGGACAAACGCCTGGCGACATCGATCATGCGCGGCAGGGCGCGTTCGACCGCCGGCTGCACCGAGAGCCAGCACATTTCCTGCGCGTTGTAGCGGATGCTGCTGTAGAAGCGGTGCGAACCCTCGGTCGCCATCGCCGCTTCGATACCACGCCAGTCCGGGCGGTGGTCGCTGCCCATGGCGAGTTTCGGTGCCACGCGTGCGTCATAGTCGCGCTTGACGGCGTGGCGCATGTCGACGATGGCATGTTTGCGCAACATGCTGACAAAAGACTGTCTTGCGCGTTCGTCGTGGGTCGGCTCGAACAGGCGCTCGATGTCTGGAACCGGATTCGTCCGCACTGTCGTGTCCATGAGTCGCCCCCATCGTGACTTCCGCCAGATTACCGGGCCCCTGGTTTGCCGTGACCCCTCGGTTATCCGCAGTGCATTCGGGCCGGCGCTCGCTTGCGGCGCTGGTCTGGTTGGTATAGAACCGTCCGCGACATGCGCTTGACCAGGACACTCTGAATTGGCGGCGCCCGACGCGCCTTTCTCCGACGACACGCGCTTCGACGGTCTCGCCGTGCTGCTCGTCGAGGACAATGTGCGGCTGCGCGGGATGATCGCGCGGACACTCGAGTCCCTCGGTTGTACGGTGGTCGCAGCGGGGGACGCCATTGAGGCGATGCGCCTGCTGCAGGCGGGCAGCATCGTGCAACTGATGTTGTCCGATATCCGCATGCCGGGGCCCACGGATGGAGTCGCGCTCGCCGAGTGGGTTTCGACCCACTATCCCGGAATCGCCATCCTGCTGGTGACCGGCTTCACCCATACCGAAAACATCCGCTTTGCCGTGCTCAGCAAACCGTTCGGCCTCGAGCAACTGGTTGAAGCGATGGGTCGGGTGCTGCGCCCAGAATCCTCAGGGAGCTGAACCCGGAGGTCGACCGGATACGGGGTCGGTGACCTGCGGAAACACCAGGGTGATCGTGGTGCCCTGGCCTGGAGTGGATTGCACGTGCAGTGCCCCGCCGGATTGATTGACGAAGCCATCCACGGTGCTGAGGCCGAGCCCCGATCCGCCGGTGTCGGCCTTCGTCGTGAAGAAGGGGGTCACGGCCTGTCTCGCAGTCTCCGCGGTCATGCCGTGGCCCGTGTCCTTCACCGACAGCGCCAGGTAGCGCCCGACCGGCAGGTCCGGCCAGCGCCGGTCACGACTGCGACCGGAGTTGTCGATCGCGACGACGTCGAGCTGCACGGCACCGCGTCCGTCCATCGCGTCTCGCGCATTGACCAGCAGGTTGATCAGTGCGGTGGTCAGCTGGCTCGGATCGACGCGGATCGCGCCCACGTCCGTGGCCATGGTCGTGGTCAGCGTTATTGATGCGCCGAGGCTGCGCTCGAACAATGCGCGCTGTCGGTCGAGGAATTCCGGCAGCGGCACGATCTCGGGCTTCATCGGCTTCTGCCGCGCGAAGGCGAGCAGCTGCTGGGTGATCTGGCCGCCCAGCCGAGCGGCGTCGTCCGCCTCGTCGACCAGCGTCATGATCTCGGGAGTTTGCTGCAGCACTGGCTTGCGCCGCAGCAGATCCATGGCCTGCTGCACGATCGTCATCAGATTGTTGAAGTCGTGCGCGACGCCGCCGGTCAATTTGCCGAGCGCGTCGATGTGCTGCCGCCGCGCCACCTGCGCCTCGAGCCGGCGCCGGGCGCGCACGCTGGACCAGAACATGAACGCGCCGAATAGGACGAGCGCAGCGACGGCGAGTGAGAAGTTCCGTACCAGCCGATCGCGCTCTGCGCGAGCCGCCACCAGGGTCTGTTGCTCACGCAGCCCCAACAGCTCGCTCTCGCGCGCGAGCGCTTCGTTGCGTGCACGCATGAAGGCGAGACGGTCTTCGGCGCGCGCGATCGACTGTGCCTCCCGGACCCGATCGGCTTCGAGCAGCACCTCGTAGGCCTCCCGGTGACGCTGTGCGCCCGACAGAAGGCGTGCGCGGGATTTCAGCAGTTCGAAACGCCCACGTGAGGTCTCGGGTACGACGTTCATCAACCGGCTCGACAGCGCCTCAGCTTCAGCCTGCTTGCCGTTGGCCACCAGCGCATCGATCAGCACGGCGTAGGCGGGATAGGTGCGCAGCGGACTGCGTTGCTCGAGGCCCTCGATTGCGGCCCGCGCAGCCGACTCCGCTTCGATCGGATGGCCGGCGGCGAGCTCCGCGCGGGCGAGGAACAGCTTCGCCTCAGACAACTGATACGGATCGGCTTCTGCGGCCGGCGCAGACATCAGGCGACGGAAGGCTGCCGCAGCTTCCTTGGGATGGCCGGCGGCGAGCAGCGCATGAGCGAGGCCGTTTCGACTCGTGAACTCGACCTGATGCGCCTGCACTTTGAGCGCGGCCTGCAATGCGCGGTCGAAGGTCTCGCGGGCCAGGTCTGCCTTGCCGGCTTCGACCAGCAGATATCCCAGATTGCTGCCCAGCGTCGCCTCCAGCCCGGTGGCGCCGATCCGTGAAGCGAGGGCGAGCGCCCGATCGTAATAGTCGACGGCCTCGGCATTCGCGCCCGAGAACTGCGCGATGGCACCGAGGTTGCCGAGTGCCGCTGCGACGGCGAATGTGTTGCCGCTGCGCTCGGCTTCCGCCAGCGACTCGAGAAACACCGGGATCGCGTCCGTCGGTCGGCCGCGCTCGGCGATCAGGGTCGCCTGCATCCGGGTGGCCGCGAATCGGGCGAGCGGGCTGGTGGCGGCTGCAAGGGCCGCGTCGCAGCTGCGCTGCGCGGCCGGCAGATTCGACTGGCGATAATAGCCGCGGCATTCGACGCTGAGCGCGAGCGAATACAGCTCCGGATCGGCCGCACTGGCGGGAGCCGCGGCGGCGGCCGATCCTGCCGCGGTCACTTCGATTGCCGACCGGCCACCGGCGGTGAGAAGATCGAGCAGCGATGCGATCGTCGGTTCGCTCGCTGTGGCCGGCGTCGTGCTGGCCGACGTTCCAGAGATGGCGGGCCCGGCATGCAAAAGGATTGTGAGCGCGAACAGGGCAGCAGAGGTGCACCGCGCGCTGAAGTTCATTGACCCGTACTGCTCGCTACACGCCGCGGAACTGAACAAACTCTTCCAGCTTGGCACGCTCCGTCTTGAGGCGGTTCACCGGATGGGATTCGTCTCGATAGCCGAGGGCGAGCCCACAGAACAGCATCCGTTCGGCCGGAAGATGCAGAAAATCTCCGACTGTCTTGTGCCAGTTCGTCCACGCTTCCTGTGCGCAACTGTGCAATCCAGTCTCGCGGGCCAGCAGCATGATGGTCTGGATCAGCATGCCGAGATCGGACCATTGTGGAGGTCCCATGTTTCGATCGACGCAGAAAAACATCGCGATCGGTGCATGCCAGAACTGGAAATTGCCGGCGATGAATCGATACCGCGCGTCTTTGTTGTCGCGTGCGATGCCCATCGTCCCGTGCATGTCTTCGCCGCACTTGAATCGGCGCGACCGGTACGGCTCGCCCAGGTCCTTCGGGTAGATCGGATACTCGGGCCCGTCACCGGGATTGCGAGGATCTGTGAGGCGCTCGCGCATCAGGGCCTTCAGCTGCGCGATCTCCTGACCGCCCAGAACAATGATGTGCCACGGCTGCACGTTGCCACCCGACGGACTGCGCCTTGCAGTGTCGAGCAGGCGCCTCAGCAGGGCGGCGTCGACGGGCTGATCCGTGAATGCGCGTGCGGACATTCGGGACAGCACGGCGTCTGTGACGGACATCGCACGCTCGAGGTGATCTGGATTCATGAACGTCCCGGTCTTGTCAGTGAATGCATGTGTGGGATGCAAAGGTCCGGACGGATCAGCCTGACTTCAGCGCTACCGTGTAGCTGGCTTCGGTCTTTGCCCTGATTTCGTCGAGCGTCACGCCGGGAGCGAGTTCGATCAGCGCGACCTTGCCGGCTTTCCGATCGATGTCGAAAACGCCAAGATCCGTGATCAGCAGATCGACGGCGCGTGCACCGGTCAGCGGCAGTGTGCAGCGGTGCTTGAACTTCGACGCGCCACTCTTTTCCGTGTGTTCCATCACCACGACGACGCGTGCAACGCCTGCGACGAGGTCCATTGCGCCACCCATGCCCTTGACCATCTTGCCGGGCACCATCCAGTTGGCGAGATCACCGTTCTCGGCGACCTGCAGGCCACCGAGAATCGAGAGATTGATGTGCCCGCCGCGGATCATCGCGAAGCTGTCGGCGGACGAAAAATAGCTGGTGTGCGGCAGTTCCGTGATCGTCTGTTTGCCAGCGTTGATCAGGTCCGCGTCTTCGTCGCCTTCGAACGGGAACGGGCCCATGCCGAGCATGCCGTTCTCGCTCTGCAGGGTCACCTTCATGCCGGGAGGAATCAGGTTGGCAACTTCGGTCGGGGTGCCGATGCCGAGGTTCACGTAGAAGCCATCCTCGAGTTCCAGCGCGGCGCGCGCCGCCATCTGTGTGCGGTTCCAGGGCATCAGGCTTGCGCTCCTTCGGCGGTCGCTGCGTCGGTGCGCGGGCGGGTCGTGCGTCGTTCGATGTGCTTCACGTAGTTCCGGCCTTGCAGGATCCGGTCGACAAAAATGCCGGGCGTGTGGATGTTGTTCGAATCCAGTTCGCCCGGCTGCACGAGGATCTCGACTTCGGCGACGGTGATCCTGCCAGCCGTCGCGATCATCGGATTGAAGTTCCGGGCGGTCTTGCGATAGACGAGGTTGCCTTCGGTGTCACCCTTCCAGGCCTTGACCAGCGAAAGATCGGCGGTGAGGCCCCGCTCCATCACGTAGTCCTCGCCATCGAACTGCCGCGTCTCTTTGCCCTCGGCGACCGCCGTGCCGAAGCCCGTCCGCGTGTAGAAGGCCGGAATACCCGCGCCACCCGCACGAATGCGTTCGGCCAGCGTGCCCTGTGGATTGAATTCGATCTCGATGCCGCCAGACATGTACAGCTGTTCGAGAACCCGGTTCTCGCCGACATACGAGGCGATGACCTTGCGGATCTGGCCGTTCGCCAGGACCATCCACATGCCGTGGTTGTCGCAGCCGACGTTGTTGCCGATCACGGTCAGTCCCTTGACTCCGGACGCGTGCAGGGCGGTGATCAGATTCTCCGGAATACCGGAGAGGCCAAATCCGCCGGCCATGATGGACATGCCGTCCGAGAGCAGCCCGTCCAGGGCACTGCTGGCGTCCGCATAGACCTTCGATCGCATGGTTCAACCTCGTGAAGACCGCGAGTTGCTATTCTAGCCCACACGATACAGGCCCATTGGATCGGCATGTCGGGACGCGGCTCCGCCAACGACGGCGGCGGAGTCCCGTGGAATCTCAGCGGGCACGGAGGGGTTAAGCGTGGCAGGGCTTTATTTCGAGGAGCTTCCGGTGGGTCGGATGTTCAAGCACGCGATTCGGCGCACGGTAACGGAATCCGACAACGTGTTCTTCAGTGCTTTGACACATAATCCGGCCGCGCTGCATCTGGACGAAGAATACTGTCGCGAACACACGGAGTTCGGTCAGCGCATCGTCAACAGCGCCTTCACGCTCGGCCTGATGGTGGGTATTTCCGTCGGCGACACGACGCTCGGGACGACGGTTGCAAACCTCGGCTGGGACGAAGTGCGATTTCCAAAGCCGCTGTTCCATGGCGACACGGTGCACGTCGAGAGCGAGGTCATCGAAGTGCGGGAGAGCAAGTCGCGTCCGCAGAACGGCATCGTGGTATTCCAGCATCGCGCCTTCAACCAGAAGGGTGAGTTGGTCGCGATCTGCAAACGCTCGGCGCTGATGCTGCGCAGGCCGGCGGCCTCGACATGAGCGCTCGCTCGCTGCTGTTCGTGCCCGGCGACAGCGATCGCAAGCTCGCGAAATGCGAGGGAGCGGGCGCAGATATCGTGATCCTCGATCTCGAGGATGCTGTGGCGCCCGCGCAGAAGGCGGCAGCCCGGATCCGCGTGCGCGAGTACCTGTCGGCACATCGCGATCGCTCGAGGACCCAGCTGTGGGTGCGTATCAATCCGCTGGACACGGCCGATGCGCTCGATGATCTGGTCACGGTAGTTGCTGCGGGACCGGACGGCATCGTGCAGCCGAAAACGCGTTCAGCGGAAGACGTGATCCGGCTCGGGCTCTACCTCGACGTGCTCGAGAAGGCCTACGCGCTGACGTCCGGTCACGTGCAGATATTGCCCGTCGCCACTGAGACGCCTGAGTCGATGTTCGCCATGGGCGAGTTTGCGCGGTGCGGCCAGCGGCTGTACGGGCTCACCTGGGGCGCAGAGGATCTCAGCGCCGCACTCGGCGCCACGGACAACAAGGATGCCGAGGGTCGCTGGACCCCGCCGTATCAAGTCGCGCGATCGCTGTGTCTTTTCGCTTCGGGTGCTGCCAGGGTCGCGGCGATCGATACGCTGTTCGTGGATTTCCGTGACGACGCGGGGCTGCGGGCAGCCTGCGTCGAAGGCCGGCGTGACGGCTTCACCGGGAAGCTTGCGATTCATCCCGGTCAGGTCGCAGCGATCAATGAATGCTTCGTGCCCAGCGCGGAGGAAGTCGAACGGGCGATGCGAGTGATCGCGCTGTTCCGCGACAATGCGGGCATTGCTGCTCTGCAGCTCGATGGCAAGATGGTAGACATACCTCATCTGCGCCAGGCCGAAAAGACGCTGGCGCGCGCTGCGCTCAAGTACGACTGAGTCGGATTGCCCGCGCGGATCGACGTCCGCTGCCGACTGGATGGCGCGGGGCTACCGCGCGCGGCATCGTCAGGCTTGACCGTTCTGGCCCCGACCTGCGGCGCTGTTGGGAACGGCGTCCATCGCAATCAGTTGCTGTTTCATCTTCACCAGGACTGCTTCCGCGCGGGCGACGTCGCCCTTGGCGATTCCGGCCATGATCTCCTCGTCGACCTGTTCGGCAATCGACTGGATGTCGGCGAGAAGGCGCGCGCCCTTTGGGGTGACGATCACGCGCTTGGCGCGCCGGTCTTCCGGGTCGCCCTGCCGTCTGACGAGTCCGCCGAGTTCGAGGCGGTCGATCAGGCCGCCGAGCGTCACTTTTCCGATATCGAGGTTCTTGGCGAGTTCGGTCTGCATGACGCCTTCGTTGCCGGCGGCGACCATGTTCGACAGCACCCACCACTGAGAACGAGTGATGCCCGACGGACGCAGTGCCTTGTCGACGATCGTGCGACGCAACCGCGACACATCATGAACGAGAAACCCCAACCGGAATGGACGCTCGTGCTTGACCAAGATGTTGATCCTGCCGGTGATCGAGATCTGGAATCGGGATTCGGTCAGATTGATGACCGAAATTTATGATATGCGCAGATACCATCATCATGCAACCCGTCAGCGTCCACCCTTTATTTCTGACGCGCGCATGCGCGCAACGATTGCGCGGCTTGTCCTGGTTCATGCGTGCAAGGGACATGACGACCAGAGTCTGTCATCGAGTTGCCGCGGGTCCAAGGCGGATCTGCGCGAATAGTCGCTCAGCGGTGATCGCCCGATGCTGAGCCGCTGAAGCCTTGCGGCAGGTCTGGCCCGCCCACGACACTTCGTGGCGGTTCCATCGCGTCGCCGGGTTTTCGGGAGAATTTCGATCAATCAGTCTGCGACTGCCACGTCACCCGCTGCCGAGCGGGGGCGCATCACCTGGCTCGTCCGTTTCGGCTTCGTGCTCGTGCCACTGTCTCATTCGGCCGGCATGAACCTGATCACGCTGCTGGCATTTCGTTATCTGACCGACAATCTCGCGATTTCGGCGGCGATCGCCGGTGCGTTGTTCGCGTTCGTGAAGATCTATGACGGCATTCTCGATCCGGCACTCGGCGCGCTGAGTGACCGCACGCGAACGAGCTGGGGGCGGCGCCTGCCGTATCTGCTCGCGGGCGGGCTCGCCATGCCGGTCGCGATCGTGATGGTGTTCAACGTGCCCGCGTTCGAATCCCAGGCGATGGTACTGGGTTTTCTCGTCGTCGCGCTGGTGCTGCACGCGACGGCCTACACCGCGCTGACCGTGCCGGGCATGGCGATGCTCGTCGAAGTGACGGACGACTACCACGAGCGCTCCACGCTGATGTCGTTCCGGGTGTTCGGCAATTCGATTGGCGTACTGCTCGGCTCGACGCTGCCGGCATGGCTTCTGGTGCAGTGGGGCGCGACGCGCGAAGGCCATGCGCGGATGTCCTGGGTCGTCGCGGGCATTCTGGTCGTCTCGGGCATCGCAGCCGTCGCCGTGCTGCGCCAGACACCGCGGACCGAACCCGGCGCGGAGACGCGCGGCAGCCGTCCCGGCCTCGCCGCGCAGTTCCGGCTTGCGTGGGCCAACCGACCTTTCCGTACGCTCGCGATCGCGCATGTGTTCGTACTGATCGGCACGGCGGTGACGTCGCTCGGCAATGCCTATTTCACCAAGTACGTCCTGCTGCGAACCGATGGCTGGCTCGGCACCTATTACGTGCTGGCGACGATCGGCATGGTCGGCTCCATGGCCGCATGGCTGTGGCTGGCAAAATCGCGCGGCAAGAAGTTCTGCTATATCGCCGCGCTGATCGGCTTCGGCGTGTTGCATCTGTCGTGGCTGCTCGCGACGCCGGCCGAACCCTATCTGCTGCTCGTGCTGCGAGCACTGCTGACCGGCATCGCGTCCGGTGGCATGATCCTGTTCGCGTACTCGATGCTGTCCGACGCGATCCGCCTCGACTACATCCAGACTGGCCTGCGGCGCGAAGGCGCGTTCGCAGGGCTGACCAGTCTGATCGACAAGCTCTCGGCGGCGGCCGGCATCTCCGGCATCGGTTTGTTCCTGAGCGCCATGGGGTACGTGGCGTCCGCCGCGGGCGGCGCGGCGACGCAGTCCCCGAATGCGGTTCTGGCGATCTACATCAGTTTCACGATCGTGCCGGCGGTGTCGATGCTGCTCGCCGTGCTGGTGATGTTCGGTTACCGTCTCGATGAGAGGGCACTCGATGAGCAATACGCTGCCAAAGCCTGACAACTCCGCGCCACCTCGCAGGCGCGGTATCTACGTGATCGCGGCGGTCGTGGTGCTGGCCAGCGCCTTGGCGGGCCTGTTCTTCGCCCAACGTCGCCCCGCACCGACGATCTCGGTGCCGGAACTGAAGGCGCTGTATGCGACGCCACAGTCGAAGTTCGTCGATGTCGGCGGCATGCCGGTGCACTACATGGACGAAGGGCAGGGGCCGACGATCCTGATGCTGCATGGCTCCTTCGGAAACCTGCATACCTTCGACGACGTCGCAGCGCAGCTGAAGGATCGATATCGCGTGATCCGGTTCGATCAACCGCCCGCGGGTCTGTCGGGGCCGGCGCCGGACGGCTTCGCCCTCAATCCCGAGCAGTTCGTGCATGCATTCCTCGTGGCGATCGATGTGCCGCGCGTCGCGGTGCTGGCGACCTCGAGCGGCGGCATCCTCGCGTACCGTCATGCCGCTGCGTATCCGGATGAGGTCAGTGCGCTGATCCTGACGAACGTGCCGCCGTCGGCCCCGGTGGACAACGCGGGGGCGATGCGTCGCGCGCCGTTCTTCACACGGCTTTCACTGACGACCTGCCTGAAGTACTCGCGTCCATGGTCGCGTACCTGCACCGAGGACTTCCTGCGCTCCACGTTCCATCGCCAGGATCGCGTGACGGAGGCTGTCGTCACGCAGTACTACGATTTCGGACGACGCAGCGATTCGCGTCAGCCGAACACCATGACGGGCATCATGCGCAAGGACGACGAAGTCGTGGGCTATCTCGCGCGCGTCAAGGCGCCGGTCAAGCTGATATGGGGCGCGATGGACCACGTACTGCCGCCCGCAACCGCCACGACCATGGCTCAGCGGCTGACCGCGACCACGACGGAAACCATGGTGCTCGCCGATGTCTCCCACTATCCACCGCTCGAGGCGCCTGACGAAGTGGCCGCGGCGACCGATCAGTTCCTGCAGCGAGTCATTGCCGGTCAGTGACGCGGCGCAGCCCGACGCTTTCGTGCCGACCGCGGGAGCGTCGCGCCCGCGCAGGCCGAGCGGATCTGCGTCATGAGTTCCTGCGCGGCTGCGCTGAACGCCGCATCGCGGCGCATCAGCAGGCCGCCGCGACCGTCGACATCGAGTGCGTGCCCGGTCACGCGCTTCAGCCGGCGCGCAGAGATTTCGGGCAGCGCGTAGTCGCGGGGCACCAGCGCCAGCAGGTCCGAACTGTTCAGGGCTCCGATCATCGCCGACAGCGACAGCGTGCTGATCGACCAACGCGGCGCCGGCAGGCCGCGATCCGTGAAGAATCGGGCGAGGTAGCCGGCCGTGGCATGCGAGTCGTAAACGATCCAGGAGCAGGCCGCGAGATCGCGTTCGGTGGCACGCCGGCGCCGAAACAGCGGATGACCGGCGCGTGCCATCACCGCGTAGATCTCCGTGTAGGTTTCCTCGAAGCGCAGCGCGGCATCTGCCGCGATCAGCGGATTGTGGACGCAGAACGCGAAGTCGAGGCTGCCATCCTGGATCTGCTTGACGAGATCCATCGTGTGGCCTTCGATGAGCTGGATCTGCAGGTCCGGAATCTTCTCGAGCGTGCGAGACATCGCCAGTGGCAAGAGATGCCGCGTGAAGTAAGGGCCGACGCCGATCGTGATCGTCGAAGGTTGGCCGGTGCGCAGGCGTTCGAGGTCATGGCCGATTCGCGCCCGCTCGTTCAGGATCAGCCGTGCGCGTGGCCGCAACGCTTCACCGAAGGGCGTCAGCACGACTCCGCGTGTACCGCGCACGAATACCGCTTCGCCGAGAGAATGTTCGAGTGCCTTGATGCTCTGCGTCAGCGCAGGCTGGCTGAGGTGCAGCCGCAGCGCCGCCTGGCGCAGCGTGCCGGCTTCCGCTGCGACCAGGAATCGTTTCAGCTGGACGAGATCCATCGTGCTCACAGTCCTGGTGATTGAAGGTGCCGATCGGTGATAAGCAAGTGACAGTGGACGTCAATCGTAAAGGCCGGGAACAATTCACGCCATGATCTTCCAAGCAACCGCCTGCCAGACCTCGATCGAGTGCTGTTTCGACGCCTCGGGTACCTTCCTGCCGCATCGCGTCATCGCCAACCAGGACAATGCCAGCGCAGTGATTCGCGACACCTGGCGGCGGACCGGCAGCCGCCTGTTCGTGCTGCCGCAGTTCTCGTTGCACGGCTTTTCGATGGGGCGCACGTCGGCCGACTGGGTCAATGCAGCCACGCGTATCCCCGGTCCGGAAACGGAGCGCTTCGGCGAGCTCGCGCGCGAACTCGGCATCTGGATATCGGGCACGTTGTGCGAGGTGCTCGACGCGTTTCCGGGCCGCTACTTCCTGACGGGATTCATCGTCGGTCCTTCCGGCGACGTCCTGCTGCGCTATCGCAAGCTCTATGCGTTCTCGACCAAGACCCGTCCAGGTGACGTGCTGACGAAGTATCTCGGGCTGTTCGGGCACGAGGCACTGTTCCCCGTCGTCCGGACGGAGATCGGGCGGCTCGGCATGGCGATTGCCGGCGATGTGAACTGGCCGGAGATGACCCGTTCGCTGGCGTTGCGGGGTGCCGAGGTCATCCTGAACCCGACGGCCCAGGCACTGATGCCCGCAGATCGTGACACCGGCATGCCCAGCGTGCGGCGCGTCCGTGCGTTCGAAAATCTCTGCTATGTCGTTCTTGCCAATGCCGGTCCGCTGACGGGTGGCCTCGGTCCGATGCCGGACGCGCGGCTGCGGTCCGAGATCGTCGACTACCAGGGGAGGGTGCTGGCCACGGCGGATACCGATGCCGCCACGACCGTCACAGCCACCCTCGACATCGAGGCCCTGCGGCGCGAACGCGCGCTGCCGATGAAGAATTTTCTCGCGCAACTGCAGCCGCAGCTGCATGCGCCGGACTACGCCGCCGCGAAGCTGTGGCCCGCGGATGGCTGGCTCGACGCCCCGCAGCAGGATCCGATGGAGCTGTTCCGGATGGAGCAGCGCGTCTGGCAGCAGATGGTGGCGTCCGGGGGATTCGAGGCGGCGCAGGGCTGAGCGCGGTGGCGGGCGACTCAGCGTTCGCGGCGCAGCTGTACGAGTTCGTAACGCGCGTCGATCATGGACCAGGTCAGGCGCAGGAACACGGCCAGGGGTCCGTGGACCCACAGGTCCGCAGGCGGCCATTCCGGTCGCCAGCGCAGCGCGAAGTGCTGTGCGGCGAACCGACCCGCCGGCACATCGATGTTTTCGTCGCCGAGGTAGGCCACCTCGATCGCTGAGGGCATCGCGAGCAGGCCGAGTTCGCCGTTCGGCGAATGCGAGTTGGTCAAGCCATGAACGGTGCGGAACTCGCCGGGCCGATCCGTGCCACGACTGATCGTCACCAGCGCGTCGCCGACGAGCGGGTGCAGACCGAGGTACTGCAGAGGTTCTGGCAGCGGCTTGCGCTGCGAGACGCGACCGAGTTCCGAAGTAACGCCTTCGCATTCGATTGCGTTCGCAGCGCTCAGGAACAGCGTGGTGCCGCGTACGCGGCCATCCTGGATGATGCGCACGAAGCCATCGACGGGCCGCGAATGCGCATCCAGCGCCATCGAGACGTCACGAGTCAGGCCGATATTGTCCATCTCGCAGAATGCCCGCAGCGTTCGGCCGCCTGCATGCGGCACCATTTCGAACCATTCCCGTCCGTTGACGCCCTCGGGGCCGAGGTAATGGATCAAGCCTGCGTAGAAGTCACTCATGGTTCCGCCGTGTCCGCGCTCTGCTAGCCTGTCCCGCATGATGGCCGAATCGACGGATCCTGTGCAGCTGACGCTGGCGCCCATCGGCTTCGTCCGCACGGCACACCAGACCCGGGTCGACGCTCCACGGCAGCCGCGCGCCGCGGCCGGTGTGCCGGGGCGGATCGAACTGCTGCCGGGGCGGCATTTTGAACATGCGCTCGAGGATCTCGCCGGCTGGGAATACCTGTGGGTGATTTTCTGGTTTCACCAGAATCCGTCCTGGCGGCCGAAGGTGCTGCCGCCGCGCAGTCGCTCCGGTCGCAAGGGCGTTTTTTCGACCCGCTCCCCGCATCGGCCGAATCCGCTCGGCCTGTCGGCGGTACGGCTCGAGCGCATCGACGGCCTGACGCTGCATGTCCTGGACGTGGACATGCTCGACGGCACGCCGGTGCTCGATATCAAGCCCTACGTCGCGTATACCGACGCGATCCCGCAGGCGCGCAGCGGCTGGCTCGAAGACGCGGCGGAGACTACGCGCGGCGATGCGCCGGCTGATCCCATCCACGCCTGGACGATTCATTGGGAGCCCCTCCCTGCCACGGCGGCCGAATGGATCGAAGCCCGCACCGGTCTTCCGCTGCGCGCGCGTGCCGACGCGACCCTGTCACTGGGGCCTGCACCGCATCCGTATCGGAGGATTCGCAAAGCGGAGGACGGCATGCTGCTCGCTGTCCGCGACTGGCGACTGGAATTTCGCGTCATTGGGCGAGAGGTGACTGTCACTGCCATTCGCTCCGGCTACCGTGACGCGCAGATCGCGGCCTCGGCAGCCGACGACGCCATCCTCGCAGCGCATCGGGAATTCATCGAGCAGTTCCCGCGCGAGTTCTAGTGGCGGCGCGCACGAGCGCAGAACTGCCGGGTGGGCTCAGTCGGGATGGTTCGTCAGATACGCGACGATCAGGTCAGCCGCCTGTTCGGGGCTGAGCTTCGTCGTGTCGACCCGAATCTCCGGCGAGGTTGGCGGCTCGTACGGGGAGTCGATGCCGGTGAAGTTCTTCAGCTGGCCGGCGCGCGCCTTCTTGTACAAGCCCTTCACGTCGCGTGATTCCGTGACGGCGAGGGGCGTATCGATGTGGATTTCGATGAACTGTCCCGGCGGCAGCATCGCCCGGACCATGTCGCGTTCGGCGCGGAACGGGCTGATGAATGCCGTCAGTACGATCAGTCCTGCATCCGTCATCAGCTTGCCGACTTCACCGACGCGCCGGATGTTCTCGACGCGATCCGCATCCGTGAAGCCGAGGTCGCGGTTCAGGCCGTGGCGGATGTTGTCGCCGTCGAGCAGGAAGCTGTGCCGCCCCATCGAGTAGAGCTGCTTCTCGACGAGGTTCGCGATCGTCGATTTGCCCGCGCCGGAGATGCCGGTAAACCACAACAGCTTCGGCTGCTGGCCTTTTTGCCCGGCGTGGGCTGTCGGCGTGATGTCGATCGACTGCCAGTGGATGTTGTGCGAGCGTCGCAACGCGAAATGCAGCATGCCGGCGCCAACGGTCGCATGGGTCATGCGGTCGATCAGGATGAAGCCGCCCAGATCGTGGTTGTCCGAGTAGGGCGTGAACGGCAGCGGCCGATCGAGCGAGATGTCGCAGACGCCAATGGCATTCAGGCCCAGCGTCTTGCCGGCCAGGTGCTCCATCGTGTTGACGCTGACCTGGTACTTTTCGCTGGTGATGGTCGCCGTCACCGTCGACGTGCCGGACTTCAGCCAGTACGGCCGCCCCGGAAGCATCGGGCTGTCGGCCATCCAGACGATCGTCGCTTCGAACTGGTCGGCGACTTCCACCGGATTCGCGGCCGCCGTGATCACATCGCCGCGGGAGCAGTCGATTTCATCCGTGAACGTCAGCGTCACGGATTGCCCGGCAACGGCCTGCGGCAGGTCGCCATCGAGGGTGACGATACGCGCGACGGTAGACGTCCTGCCGGAGGGCAGAACCCTGATCGCGTCGCCGGGTCGTACGGTGCCGCTCGCAATCAGCCCGGCGAAGCCGCGGAAATCCAGGTTCGGTCGATTGACCCACTGCACCGCCATCCGGAACGGGTCGTTGACCAGGCGCGCTTCGTCGAGTGGGACGGTTTCGAGATACTCGAGCAGTGCCGGTCCCAGGTACCACGGCATCGCTGCGCTCTTCGCCGTGATGTTGTCGCCCTTGAGGCCCGAGATCGGGATTGACTGGAACTCAGCGATGCCGAGGGAGGCCGCGAACCGGCGATACTCTTCCAGGATCTCGTTGAAGCGCGCCTCGCTGTAATTGACGAGGTCCATCTTGTTGATGGCCAGCACGAGACGGCGGATGCCGATCAGATGGGCGAGGTAGCTGTGGCGACGGGTCTGCGTCAGCACGCCCTTGCGCGCATCGATCAGGATGACGGCGAGGTCTGCCGTGGATGCGCCCGTCACCATGTTGCGCGTGTACTGCTCGTGGCCCGGCGTGTCAGCAACGATGAACTTGCGTCGGTCCGTGGCGAAGAACCGGTAAGCGACATCGATCGTGATTCCCTGCTCGCGTTCGGCGGCGAGTCCGTCCACGAGCAACGCAAAATCGATGTCCTGGCCCTGCGTCCCGACCCGCCTTGAGTCCGCCTCCAGCGCCGCGAGCTGATCCTCGAAGATCATCTTGCTGTCGTACAGCAGGCGCCCGATCAGCGTCGACTTGCCGTCGTCCACGCTGCCGCAGGTGATGAAGCGCAGCAGCGATTTATGCTGGTGCTGCAGCAGATAGGCGTTGATGTCCGCGGCGATCAGATCCGATGCCTTGTACTGCGGCTCCTCGCGCGGCGTCGGGGCGTTCATCAGAAGTACCCCTCCTGCTTCTTCTTTTCCATCGAGGCCGCCTGGTCATGGTCGATGGCGCGCCCCTGACGTTCGGAGGTGGTCGTCAGCAGCATTTCACGGATGACGTCCGGGAGTGTCGTGGCGGTGCTCTCCACGGCGCCCGTCAGCGGATAACAGCCGAGCGTTCTGAAGCGTATCGAGCGTTCGACAGGCGTTTCACCGGGCCGCAACGGGAAGCGATCGTCATCGACCATCAGGATCAATCCATCCCGTTCGACGGTGGGGCGTGGCGCGGCGAAGTACAACGGCACGATCGGGATGTTCTCGAGGTGGATGTACTGCCAGATGTCGAGCTCGGTCCAGTTGGAGATCGGGAACACCCGCACGCTTTCGCCGCGCGCCTTGCGTGCGTTGTACAGGCGCCAGAGTTCCGGTCGCTGGTTCTTCGGGTCCCAGCGGTGTGCTGCCGAGCGGAACGAGAAGATGCGCTCCTTGGCCCGACTCTTCTCCTCGTCGCGTCTTGCGCCGCCGAACGCGGCATCGAAGCCATACAGGTCCAGCGCCTTCTTCAGGCCCTCGGTTTTCCAGATATCCGTGTGCAGCGCAGAGCCGTGGTCGAACGGGTTGATGTTGCGTTCGAGGGCGTCGGGATTGCGGTACACCAGCAGCTGCATGCCGCTGTATTCGGGCGTGCGGTCGCGCATTTCGTACATGGCCCGGAATTTCCAGGTCGTATCGATATGCAGCAATGGGAAGGGTGGAGGGGCAGGGTAGAACGCCTTGCGCGCGAGGTGCAGCATGACCGCCGAATCCTTGCCGATGGAGTACAGCATCACCGGCTTCTCGGTCTCCGCAACCACCTCCCGCAGGATGTGGATGGATTCCGCCTCGAGACGCTGCAAATGAGTGAGCATCGAGGAAGTCGGGGATGATGGGTTCGGGGTCAAGGCCTGGGTCTCTCTGCCAGCGTCATTGGGCGAACGGCACACTGCCACGTGATCGGGATCGGGTCACGGTCCGGATACGATAACCTCATGCCGAACCGTTCTTAGAGCGTATCCCGGCAAAATCCGGGGCAATTGACCGAATACCTCGTTTTGCGCGCCCCTCGGCGGCGCGGTCTGCGCCGGTAGGCGTCGGACTACACACGCATCCGGTCGCGCCGTCTTGGCCCATGTTGCGCCGACGGGCATCTTTGCCGACATGATCCCTTTCGACAGCTCGACCAACCTGCTCGATTCGAGTCCAGAAGCCCGGCGCAGGGCAATCTGGTTCGTGAACGTGCGCGGCGATTTTGCAGCACATGGCCGCAGCTGGGGCGCGCAGGGATTCTGGGCCCTCGTCGTCTATCGCTTCGGACGCTGGCGCTATCGATTCAAGTCGGCCCTGATCCGCAAGCCCCTGTCCGCGCTCTACCACGTCATGTTCAAGCTGGTTCAGGTCGTGACCGGGATCGCGCTCCCCTGCGAAGCGTCGATCGGGCGGAATTTCGTCATCGATCACTTCGGCGGAATCATCGTCAGCGGATATGCCAGCTTCGGCGATGACTGCCGCATCCGCCAGGGTGTCACGGTGGGGCTTGCCCGCACCGATGACCCGTGCGGGCCGGCCATCGGCAATGGCGTCGACATCGGCGCCGGCGCGAAGGTGCTCGGACGCATCCGCATCGGCGACGGCGTGTGCATCGGCGCCAATGCCGTGGTCATCACGGATGTGCCGGCCGACTGCATCGCGGTCGGCGTACCGGCGACCATCCGTCGCAGGCGCCGCGCTGGCTGATGGGCCATGGTCGTCTCGGCGGGCCGCGCGTGATAGCGTTGCGACCCGCACCGTCGATGCGAACGGTGGCGGTGGAGCATCCGTTGGAGGTTTCGTCGTCTGTGATTCGTGCACTATCCCTCGGCATTCTGCTCTCGCTGAGCGCAGTTCCCGCCATGGCGATTGAGGAGCCGGCGTACCGGGTCGTCGAGCACGAAGGCGCCTTCGAGCTGCGGCAGTATTCTGCCTACCTGATCGCCGAGACCACGGTGGATGCCGACTTCATGGAGGCCGGCAACGTCGCGTTCGGCAGGCTGTTCCGCTACATCAGCGGCGCCAACGTGCCGCAGCGAAAGCTGGCGATGACGGCGCCCGTGACCCAGTCGCCCGGTGAGAAGATTTCGATGACGGCGCCCGTGCAGCAGGTTGCCGAGGGGCAGCAGTATCGGGTGGGCTTCATCGTGCCCTCGCAGTACACATTCGCGACCGTGCCGCAGCCTTCCGACCCGCGCGTGAAGATTCGCCAGGTTCCTGCCGGGGAGGTGGCGGTGTGGCGGTATTCGGGGCGGTGGACCGAAGCGAACTTCCGAGTCCACGAAGCGTCCCTACGGGAGGCAATTGCCCGGCGCGGATTGATTTCCATCGGGGAGTCGCAGATCGCGCGCTACAACTCGCCGTTCGCGCTGCCGATGCTGAGGCGCAACGAAGTCCTGATCGCCGTTCGAAAAGCCGCCACCGTCTCGCCCTGAGACAGACGTTTCATGCGGGCACCGGCGCGTCGAACGCTCGAGCGGCCTCGAAGACGGCGCGCGTGAGTTCGGCTTCATCGAGGGCTTCGTGGGCGGATTGCAGAAACACCGGGTGGACCTTGATCGCGAGCACCGCGATCCCCATCGGCGTTGCCGGCAGCCGAATGCCCCGGCGGGTCGCACTGCCACCGCGCAGAAACTGAGCGGCCGCACGTACCGCTTCATGTGCACGACGATCTGACTCGGCCGGATAGTCGAATCGCCAGGCGCGCACACGCTGATTGATCACGGACTTGTCCGCGCCGCCGGCTTCAATGCCCGCTGCGGCGAAGATTCGGCAGTCGTAGTCGAGGCAGGTTTGCGGTCGCACTGCATAGATCGAGCAGCGCCCCGAGACGAGCATCGAGCAGGTTCCGTCGGGCCGTGCCGCAAGTGTTTTCTGGCCGGCGCCGAATCCGGCAGAGTCCTGCAGCAGCTCTGCCGGGATCGCCGCGAGCGCGCCCGCGTCGTCCGGCCGCAGTTGCAGGGAATAGCCCGAAGTGCAGCAGCCCGTGCAGTCTCCGCAGGGAACCGCCGAACCTGCCGTGCCCCGCAGGGCAGCCTGCATCTGCACCAGCCACGCGCCAAATGCGCCCGCTGCCACGAATGTCGTTGGACTTGAGGCTTCAGGTACGGGCGTCATGCCGCAATTCTGGACTGCCGATCCCGCCAGATCCACCCGCGTGACCCGCGGCGACGCAGGCCCGAAGACTCGACGCGAGCCATGCCCTTGCGTATCTTGGTCAGATGGTTTTCCGGCGGATCTTGCAGGGCTGTTTTTTTCTGGTGCTCGCGGGCGCCGTGGCACCGTCGGCGCACGCAGAATCGGGTCTGGCGG
Organism: Steroidobacteraceae bacterium; assembly: GCA_965279665.1. Classification (GTDB taxonomy): domain Bacteria; phylum Pseudomonadota; class Gammaproteobacteria; order Steroidobacterales; family Steroidobacteraceae; genus UBA964. The sequence goes on along the minus strand of OZ257256.1, from coordinate 2,779,883 downwards.
ATTTCCCGTACTGGCGTGGCATGGCCGGCTGGTGGCGCGCCGAAAACACCTATTTCGACGGCGCGCTGAACTACAACGTCCGCTCCTACAGCAGTCTCGTGTACGTCGAGCTCATCGGCCGTCGTTACCGCGAGACCGAGTACAAGTTCTATCCGCCCGGCAAGCTCGCGCAGCAGGCCGGACGAGGCCAGCTGCCGAAGGACGACGGCATCGAGACGGTGACCGTGTTCGAAGGTGATCTCGTCGATTCGACCGGCCGCGTGCAGCTCGCATCGGATCCCAATACCCGAATCGACGTCCAGAGTTCCGATACCGGCGTGCGTGTGACGACGAATCCCGTCACGGGCATCGATACCTATCGGATGTACATCTTTTCGCCGGTGCCGAACAAGCGCTACCGGTCGAACTTTGGTCTCGTATCGGATCGGGTCGGCGCGGGCGCCGCCAATGCGCTGCCCGGCGCAGAGCCCGGTGATCTGCGCGGCTATTCGCTGTTCCGCGAAGACCGCATCGAGGCCGGCGAGTTCGAATCCTGGCGCCAGCGCTTCCGGGTCCGCCACCACATCAGAGCGATCGTGGAGGCCGGACCGGAAGGCGGCGTGAAGTTCAGGCGACTCGACTGACCCGAGGACTGCGACCGCGCCATCGCGGCAGCAGCATCGGTACCTGCTCGCGATACGTTGCGTACTCGCGGTGCAGTTTCAGCAGATCCCGTTCTTCGATCGGGATGGCGATCAGGATGTAGGCCGAGAGTCCTGCCGCGAGCAGCAGATGCGCGGCAGTCATCGTCGGCGTCGCCCAGAAGATCAGCAGCCAGCCGACATACAGCGGATGACGCACGACGCGATACAGGAACGGCGTGCCGAACTTCAGCGGCGTGTACGGCCGATCCACCAGCTGCAGCCAGACCTGGCGCAGCCCGAACAGGTCGAAGTGATTGATCAGGAACGTGGCCAGGAACAGGATCGCCCAGCCCAGCGCGAACACCGCATAGACCGCAACGCGTGCGGCCTCGCTCTGCACTGACCAGATCACTCCCCCGAGCGGTTGCCAGAAGAGCATCAATGCGAGCAGTGCGACGCTCGAGAAGAGCACGTAGACGCTACGCTCGATCGTCGTCGGCACGAACCGGGTCCACCATTCCTTGAATGCGGGCCGGGCCATGACGCTGTGCTGCAGGCCGAACAGGGCCAGCAGACCGACGTCGATCCCGATGGCCTGCCAGGTCGTGACGGTTGCGGGTGCATCGAGCGTCACCGGCACTCCGATACCGGCGATCCATCCCATGAAGTACAGCAGCGATGCGAAGAATGCGCCATACGCGGCGATGCCGAAGCCGAAGTTGAGAACCTTGCTGAACATGATTGCGACTCCTGAGTGTTGGTGCGCTCAACCGCGCGGCGAGCGCCGCAGTTGATGCGCGCGATGGTGTGCGGTCAGCGCTTCGCTGCCGATCGCAGCCACTGCGCGAGCGACGGCGTTGCGCCGGCAGGTCTCGATGGCGGCGCGGAACACCGGGCGCGTGACGGGCGTGGACTGGCAGACGAGCTCAGCGGAGCGGTTGATGCGTTGGTAAAGACGCTCGCTGCCTGCGGCGCTGGCGAGATTCAGATCGCCGAAGCGCATTACCTGAAAGCGGACGCCATCTGGATTGGTCATGATGGCGCTGAGGCGCAGCGGTTCGGCGCGTGCAGGTGTCGGCGGCAGCAGCGCAACGATCGCCATCAGGCAGGCGGCGGTCGCGGCGAATCGGGAATTCGTGAACATGGCGTGGATTCCTGTAGTGAGAGGTTTGTGGGGTGTTGAACGTGATTCGTCTCAGCCGCGCCACAGCGTCAGCGCGACGACCCGATGCAAGTCGGGTGCGGATCCCTGCGTTGCAAGGCGCTCCGACGGCCCGCGATCGCGCTGCTGCGCGGCGGGTGTCGGAATGCTCTGCGCCGCGGGTGTCGGTACAAACATCTGCGCCCCGATGCCGATCAGCATTGCGAGAGCGAGCGCCGCGAGAACGGCTCCAAACGATCTTTCTTCGACGATGAACATGGGGTACCTCCGGTGTCTGTGGGTGTCTGCTGCATCGCGTCGGTGCAGCTCCGTACTCCCATCCACGCAGTGGCGCCCAGACACCGGACATGTGATGCTTCGAAGATGAGCGGCGAGGCGGAGAAATTCTTTCCTCTTCTGTACGACGAGTTGCGGCGCCTGGCGCGTTCGCGACTCGCCTCAGGCGGTCGCAACACGGTGCTCGATACCCACGCGCTGCTGCACGAGTCGTTTCTGCGCCTGCAGAAGGCCGGCCACGCCGAGCTGAACGATCGAGAGCATTTCCTGGCGTACGCCGCGACGACGATGCGTTCGATCGTCGTTGACCACCTGCGACGGCGCCGCGCGCTGCGTCGCGGCGGAGATGTGTCCGTCATCACGCTGAACACCGTGGTGGCGAACGAGCTCGGCAGCTCCGAAGATGAAGTGCTCGATATCCACGATGCACTCGAAACCCTCGCTCAGGTCGAGCCGCGGCTCGTCCAGGTCGTGGAAATGCGTTACTTCGCGGGTTTGTCGGAGATGGAAATCGGCCAGGCGCTGGGTATCACCGACCGCACCGTGCGGCGGGACTGGGAACGCGCTCGGCTGCTGCTCGCGGGCATGCTGGGCCGTTGATCCGACGCCGAGTTCGAGCCGTGTCCGGAATCGGCGTCGGACTGCGTGGACCCTGCTGTGATGCCCACATTGACGGCTGCACGGAGGCGGTGAGGCGACGGTGAGGCTCCCGAGGTGACCACGACAACCCGCGGCGATCCCGAGCACTGGCGGCGCATCAATGCGCTGTTGACGGAAGCGCTTGCGCTCGCGCCGGAGGCGCGCGAGTCATGGCTCGATTCGCGGACGGACGCGGATCGCGCGCTGCTGCCTGAGTTGCGCCGGATGCTGGCGCGTACTGGCCAGTCCAGCGACGGATTCATGCGGCAATCGCTGCAGGCCAGCGTCCTTGCGCCGGTCGATCACGACGCGGCGCTGGAGACGCCCGGCGCCGAGATCGGCCCCTACCGGTTGATCCGCGAGCTGGGGACCGGTGGGATGGGTCGCGTGTGGCTCGCGGAGCGGATCGACGGCAGCGTGCGGCGCCAGGTGGCCTTGAAGCTGCCGCGCTTGGGCTGGGCGCGCGGCGTCGCGGAGCGTCTGACGCAGGAACGGGACGCGCTGGCGACCCTGGAACATCCGCACATCGCCCGGCTGTACGACGCCGGTGTCGTGACCGGCGGCCGCCCTTACATCGCGATGGAGTATGTCGACGGCGTCGTCATCACCGATTACATCGCGTCCAGATCCTGCACGCTGCACGAGCGGCTGCAGCTGTTCCTGCAGGTGGTCGAGGCCGTAGCATTCGCACACGCAAACCTGATCGTGCACCGCGACATCAAGCCGCAGAACATCCTGGTGACGGATGCCGGATCAGCGCGACTGCTGGATTTCGGTGCCGCGAAACTGCTGGGACGCGACGATGAACAGCATCTCACCCAGCAGGTCGGCACGGCGCTGTCACCCGACTACGCGTCGCCGGAGCAGATCCGTGGCGAGCGGATCACGGTCGCGTCCGACATCTATTCCCTCGGCGTCCTGCTGTTCGAACTGCTGACAGGCGAGCGCCCGTACCGGCTCAAGCGGCAGGGCGGCGCGGCGCTCGAGGACGCAATCGTCAAGGCCGAGATTCCGCTGGTCAGCTCGGTGCGTACGCTCGCACCGGGCCTCGCGAAGCAATTGCGCGGCGATATCGACGCGATCATCGCTCGTGCCACGCACGCACATCCGGCCCGGCGCTACGCCAGCGCGCAGGCGCTCGCCGATGACATCGAACGGCATCTGGCCGGCGAGCCCGTGCTGGCGCAGGGACCGAGCGGAGTGTATCGCCTGCGCAAGTTCGCGCGACGATACCGCTACGGCGTCGGCACCGGGGTCGCCGTGCTGATTGCGCTCGGCGTTGGCGCCGCCGTGTCGCTGTGGCAGGCGAACGAGGCGCGCCAGCAGGCGGCGCGCGCGGAACGCGTCAAGGAGTTCGTGATCTCGATCTTCACGCAGGCAGTGCCGAAGACCGGGGTGGGCGGAACCGTCACCGCGACCGATCTGCTCGCGGTGGCCGCCTCGCGCCTCGATCGTGAACTCGCCGACGATCCGGCGGTGGCAGCGGAGCTCGGACTGATCATCGCCGACAGCTATGACGCGCTCGGCTACACGAATGAAACCGTGCCGATCCTGCGGACAGCCGTGCAGCGCGCGGAGGCGACGCTCGGACCGGACGCCCCGGTCACGCTCGATGCGAAGCTGTCGCTGGTCTCCGGCATCATGCTGGCCGATCCCGAAAGCGCGCTCGCAATGCTCGAGCAGGTGTTGCCGCGAATCATCCGCAACTTCAACGTCAACGCGCTTCGGGCCGTGACGGCGCTGCGTTACAAGTCGTTCGCTCTCGCCAAGCTGAGCCGGCGCGACGAGTCCTACGCGGCACTCCGGCTCGCGATCGACACGGCCGAGAAGTACCTCGGGGTCGATCATGAAGCGACCATCGTGGCGCTCGGTCTGCTGTCGAACACAGAGGGCCGTTTCGGCGATCGCGCCCCGCAGCTCCGTCACGCCACCGACGCGCTGCAGCGCGCGACGCGCGCGTTCGGCGCGCAGCGGCCGCACAACACGCTGATCGCCGTCGAGCGCTGGTATGCCGATGCGCTGCGCCAGAACGATCGGCCGGGTGATGCGGTGCCGATTCTGCGGCGCGTCGTGTCGGATCAGCTCAACCTGGATGGTGCTGTCACGCAGCGCGTGCGCAATGCAAAATTGCAGCTCGGCAACGCGCTGATGCGAGTCGGCGATGCGGCCGAAGCACTGGCACTGATTCGCGAGGCGGCCGAACTCGAGCGGCAGCAGAACCCGACGGACACGGACGACCGGCTCGGCTTCGGCGAAGCGCTGGCAGCGGCGCTGGCACTCAGTCATCGCATCGACGAAGCACTGGCCCAGGAAGCGTACCTCGACCAGGTCATCCAGAACCTGCCGCCAGAGTCACCGTCGAGTCGGGTCGACACCCTGCTGCGCCGTGCAAGGCTGATGGTGCTCGATGGGCGGGCTGCCGAGGCGCTGCCGATGCTGGCCGAGGCTGAAGCGCTCGCTGCGGCGACGACCGACGACCAGCGGTTTCCGGTCCGGCTGGCGCGAGCATTCACGCTGCGCCAGCTCGGGGATGTACGCGGCGGGCTCGAACTGCTTGATGCGACGCGCGCCGATGCACGGTATGCGGCCCAGCGCTTCGCGCTGCAGTCGGGAATCGAGACGGAAATCGGCAACGCGTACCTGGATCTCGGCCAGATGGATCTCGCACGCGAACCGCTGCAGCGCTGTGAAGAGCTGTTTCTTCGGGCCCAGATCAAGCCGTCGGTTCGCGTGGCCGGCTGCCTGATCGGGCGGGCCCGAATCCAGATGGCGTCCGGTCAGGCTCCGGCTGCGGTGCTGTCGTTGCAGACGCTCGTGCATTCCTGGGAGTCCGCGAATCCCGGCAGTCCTTTCCACGGCGAGGCGCTGTACTGGTTGTCGCAGGCGCAGCGCATCAGTGGATCCCGGGATCTCGCCGACCAGAACCTGCGCCGCGCGCGCACCATGCTGTCGAGCGGGAAAGCTGCGTTCCTGCGGCGCCTCGTAAGCTAGTTCCGGTGTTTCTCGAACCAGCCCAGCACGTAGGCCACCTTGGCGTTCAGCAGGCTCGGCCGCGCCGAGATGTCGTGCGAGGCACCGGGCACGCGCACCAGGGCCGTGTCGACCTTGCGCAGTTTCAGCGCCTGATAGAACTGCTCGGCCTCGCCGATCGGCGTGCGGTAGTCGAGCTCGCCACTGATGACCATGGTCGGTGTCTTCACATTGCCGACATAGGCCAGCGGTGAGCGCTTCCAGTAACTCGCCTGTGCCTCCCAGGGCGGCGCTTCGAACCAGTAGCGATAGAAGAAGTTCGTCGCGTCAGCCGTCAGCACGAAACTCGTCCAGTTGATGACGGGCTTGACCACGACGGCTGCGCGGAACCGGTCCGTGTGCCCGACGATCCAGGATGTGAGCACGCCGCCGCCACTGCCGCCGGTGACGTACAGCTGAGAGGCATCCACGTAACCGCGTTTCAGCACTTCGTCGACGCCAGTCATCAGGTCGTCGAAGTCCTGGCTGGGATAATTGTGGTGGATCTTCTGGCCGAATGCTTCGCCGTATGACGTGCTGCCGCGCGGGTTCATGAACAGCACGACATAGCCGTTCGCAGCGTAGAGATGGGTCTCGGCGGCGAACTGACCCTGATAGTTCGTGAAGGGTCCGCCGTGGATCTCCAGGATCAGGGGGTATTTCTTCGCCGGATCGAAACCCGGCGGTTTCAGTACCCAGCCCTGCAGCGGCAGCCCGTCCGCCTTCGAAGAAAACTCCAGCAGTTCGACCTCCGACAGGTCGCGCGCGCCGGTGCCGACCGTGTTCAGCGAGGTCAGCTGCACGATGCGCGCGGCGGCGGGGCCATTCCCGGCAGTGCCGGTCGCGAGTTCCGCGGGCGCCTGTGTGCTGCGGCGCGTGTATGCAAAGCGGCCGTCGCGGGCCACGCTGAATGAACCACCGGAATAGGGGCGTGTGACATCCGTGCCACCGAGATCATCGGCAAATGTCTGCAGCCGACCGTCGAGTCCCATCCGGGCGATGCGCGTATGGCCGCGATCGTCGTACTGGAACCAGATGCTGCGGGAATCGGCAGAAAACTGCGGATTCTCGACGTCGCGATCCAGCGAGGGTGTCAACGACCGCGTCGTGCCCGATCGCAGGTCCCGCACATACAGTTGAGTGACCTGATAGCCCTGGTATCGATCGTCAAACCCGAGCCATGCGATGTAGCGGCCATCGGCAGACGTGATCGGGTCCGTGTCCGGGCCGCGCCGATCCGTCAGTGCGGAGATCTCGCCGCTCTGCAGCTCGATCCTGTAGACCTCGGAGTCGTTCGGTTCGAAATCGGCATCGGCGCGCCGGTTCGCCGAGATCAACAGGCTGCGCGAATCGGCCGCAAAGGCGGGCGTGCTGCCCGAGTGATCGAAATCACCGCTCGTCAGCTGGCGTGCGGCGCCTCCGCTCGCAGCGATCACGAAGACCTGGCCGAAGGTGTCCGGGAGAAAGCCCTCGCCATCGGCGCGGTACACCATACGGTCGATGACCTTCGGCGGTTCGGCCCAGCTCGCACCCTCCGGGGCTTTCGGCAGCTCGATGTCGAACGGCTTGCGCTCGGCCGGCACCGGCATCGTGAACGCGAGCCAGCGACCATCCGGCGACCACGCGAGGTTGTGCGGTGCCTCGGGCAGGCGAGTGATCGCACCGCTTGCACCGGAATCCAGCCAGTGCACGAAAATCTGGGCACCGCCGTCACCCTCCGCAGCGATCCAGGCGATCCTTCTGCCGTCCGGCGACCAGCGCGGCGAGGATCCCGCGTTCGACGCATTCGACAACGGTCGATGCATCGCGCCGTCACTCGAAATCAGCCACAGTGATTTCGTCACCTGGTCGTTGCGCACGTCCATGGCTCTGCGCACGTACACGATCCAGCGACCATCCGGCGAGATCTGTGGGTCCGTGACCCATTCGAGATTGAACACGTCCGCGTAGCCGAAAGGCGCGCGCGCCTCGGCGGCGTGCAGATTCGCAGCCGCGACGAGCATCAGCAGGGCCAGCGCCGCAGGCAGGCGGCGATGAATCCGATGGGTCGTGATCATGTGGCGGTAACTCCGTGGCGCCTTCGTCTTCGCTGCAAGCCTACCTGATCGCAAGGTTTCGTCCATGTGTGTCGTGCAGCAGTTGCGTGACGCAGGATGTCTTGGTCATCATCGGCGCATGCACCTCTACCCGTCGTCGAAGTTCCTGCTGCGCGGCCCCGTCGCTCTGCTGGCCTTGCTCGCATTCGGTCTGGCGTCAGCCGTATTCGCTGCCGACAAACCCCAATCCCGCCTGGCCATCACCCACGTGCGAATCGTCGCGGACGCGCGGGCTGCCGTGGTGGAGCGTGGCACGATCCTGATCGACGGCGAGCGGATCCGGTCCGTCCGTGCGGGCACGCGCGTGCCCCGCGGCTATTCGATCATCGATGGCACCGGGCTGATCGCCGTTCCCGGCTACTGGAACTCCCACGCGCACATCGTGACGCCCGAACTGCTCGCGCGCACCGGCGCCGCGGACGGTGTGATCACCGACTACTTCGCCCGCAATTACCTGACGTTCGGATTCACCACGGTGCTGGATCTGGCTTCGGAGACCTCGCTGGCGTCCGCGATCGCGAAGCGGATCGATTCACAGCGGCTCGCGGCGTCACGACTGCTCACTGCTGGATCGCCGTTCTATCCGCCCGGTGGGACCCCCATCTACGCCCGGCCGATCTACGAAGCTCTCGGGTTGCCGAATGCCGAGATTGTCGACGCCGGGCAGGCGTCCGCGCGCGTGGATGCGCAGGCGGAGCAGGGCGTCCGCGCGATCAAGATCTTCAGCGGGGCGATTCTCGGAGGTGCCGACAGCGTGTTGGCGATGCGTCCGGAAGATGCGCAGGCCATCGTGAAGGCCGCGCATGCGCGCGGTCTGCCCGTGTTTGCGCATCCGACGAACGGCGCGGGACTCGATGTGGCGGTCAGCAGCGGTGTCGATGTGCTCGCGCATGCCGCGCCTCTCGCGGGCGAGTGGTCAAGGGCCTTTGCGGCGGATCTTGCGGCCCGCGGGATCGGTCTCGTGCCGACGCTGCGCCTGTTCGAATTGTTCCCCGATCCATCGACCCCGCTCGATCGGGCCGTTCGGCAGGCGCAGTCGCTGCACGAGGCCGGCGGCGATCTGCTGTTCGGTACGGATTCCGGGTTCTCGCCGGAGTTCGATCCTCGCGGCGAGTGGCGGCTGATGGCCCGATTCATGGATTGGCGCGAGATCCTCGCCTCCATGACCACGACGCCGGCCCGCCGATTCGGCGAGAGTCGTCGGCGAGGGCGCCTCGCGCCCGGCATGACGGCCGATATCGTGCTGCTGTCCGCGGACCCGGCCGAGGACGTCGCCAATTTCTCGGCGGTGGCGCGCGTTTTCCGCTCCGGTCGGCAGGTCTATGGGCCGATGGGCCCTTGAGCGGCGAAGCTGATGAGGCGCGCGGCACGATGTACTATTCTCGGGATTCCGCTTCCGTCGCCAACGAAAGGACTCCCATGACCTTCAAGAATCTGTTGACCGCCACCGTCGTCGCGCTGCTGCCGCTCACCTTGCAGGCCGCCGTCCAGTCCGGTGATCCCGCCCCCGACTTCAAGGCGAAGGCTTCGCTGGCGGGCAAGGAGTTCACGTTCTCGTTGCAGGAAGCGCTGAAGAGCGGTCCGGTCGTCGTTTATTTCTATCCGTCGGCCTACACGCAGGGCTGCAATGTGCAGGCGCACACGTTTGCGCAGCAGATGGATGATTTCAAGGCGGCTGGCGCGACCGTGATCGGCGTGTCGCTCGACAGCATCGATCGACTGCATCAGTTCTCTGCCGATCCGGATTACTGCGCCGGCAAGCTCGCGGTCGCCTCGGATGCGAGCGGCGAGATCGCGAAGTCGTATGGCGTCACGATCATCGATTCCTTCGGTGGCAAACAGGCCGTGACGATGCTCGACTCACGTGGCCAGCAGATCGGTCACAACTTCAGCGAGCGCGTGACCTTCGTCGTGGTGCCGGGCTCGAAGGTGGCGACGACCATCGGTGGCCTGTCGCCGGCCGAGAACGTCAAGGCCGCGCTCGAAGCAGTGCAGGCCCTGAAGGCGAAGAAGTCCTGACGTCCGGTCGTGGTGCGTCACGGTTCGCCGTGACGCGCCGCGGCTCGACGTGACGCGCTAGGCTGCTGCCACCCAGGCGCAGAGCAGCACGAATCCCGCGCCCGCGAGCAGCGCGTGGATCGTCAGGGAGACCGTCGTTACTGGGCGAGGGCGATCACGCGCGATCATCGGCGTCAGCAAGCCGACGATGATCGCGAAGATCAACAGCAGCGCCGCGGACTTGCCAAGTCCGGTGCTCGACATCACGGCACCTTTCGGTGCGCCGTGCAGCAGCATCGCGATCAGTTCCAGCGCGCCGAGACCCGGCAGGATGTGGAAGGCGATCAGCGCCGGGCGATTGCGGCGACGCTGCAGGAACTGGTAGCCGAGGTACAGTCCGAGCGCGACGGACAGGCTCAGCAGGATCACTGGCGGGATTTTCAGCATGGCGGCTCGAATCCCCTTATCTGGTCCCGCCCAGAACCCTGAATCCGGCCGCCTCGAACCGAGTCCGTGCGGCGGGCGACCGAAGGTAACCTGCAAACGACCGTGCGGCCGGCGCGGCTCGCGTAGTCCTCGCGATCGGATAGATGATCGGTGCGTGGGACGACGCAGGAAATCTCGCGACGATCCGCACACGTGGCTCGGCCCAAGCGTCCGTTTCATAGACGACCCCCAGCGGCGCCTCGCCACGCGCCACGAACATCAGCGCCGCACGCACATTGTCCGCCGAGACGATGCGCGGCTGAAGCGTGTTCCACTGGCCGAAATGGACCAGCGCGGCCTTTGCATACTTGCCGGCCGGCACGCTCGCGGGATCCGCGATCGCCAGTCTTCCAGCCCTGCCCAGCGCCGCCTCCAGCGAGCCGTTGCGCTGCAGCGTGACACTTGCGGTGGACGCCGCCGGCGCAATCAGCACCAGCGTATTACCGAGCAGATCCGAACGACTGGCGGCGTCGATCAGCTTTCGCTCGGCGAGATAGTTCATCCAGTCCTGGTCCGCGGCGATGAACAGATCTGCCGGCGCGCCCGATTCGATCTGACGCGCAAGCGTTGCGGAACTGCCGAACGAGAATCGAACTGTCCCGTGGCGGTCGCGGGTGTAGTCCGCACCGATTTGTTGCAGCACATCCGTCATGGATGCTGCGGCGTACACAAGTGGCGAGGAATCCGTGGGGTTGGCTGCCTCTGCAAGGTGCAGGGAGCCAAGACTCATTCCGATGAGCATGATCGAGAGCGCCGAGCGCCGCAGCGCGGTACCGAGTGTGAGCATGGCGTTGGTCCATCGTTGATGGTTGGCCCGTTCTATCTTAAACGACAGCGCACCAGTCCGAGCGCGACGAGGAGTCGCTCGCGTCGCGCGACTGCAGCGACTCAATCGGCCACGACGGTCTGTGCGCGCCCTCGATTCACGGGGAGTCTCTCGGTCCTGAGCAGCAGAATCAGCGGAAGGGCAGCGATCGTCGCTGCGGCGAGCAGATAGAAATCGTTCGAGTAAGCGGTGGCAGCACTTTGTCGCCCGATCTCACCGAGCAGTGCGCCGGTCGCGAGATTGTCGCCTGGCGCAGACCCGATGGCCTGCCAGCGTTCGGTGGAGAAGGGCGTGAAGAGTTCGCTGAGATAGCTCTGGTTGGTCTGGGTCGATCTGGCGAGCAGGGCAACGACGGTGGAGATGCCCACCGAGGCGCCGATGTTGCGGATCAGGTTCAGCAACGCACCTGCCTCCGTGCGCTGACTGTCGGGCAGTGTGCCGAAGGCAATGACGGTCAGCGGTATGAACGTGAAGGGTGCGCCAAAGCCCTGCAGGAATCCAGCTGCGGCCACCAGGTACGCCGGAGTGTCCGGGGTGAATCGGCCCATCATGACCAGTGACAGGGCGGCGATCGAGACGCCGGTCCCCATGATGATGCGCGTGTCGACCAGGCCGAGCAGCCGTCCGGCGATCAGCATCGCCATCACGGCTGATACGCCGCGCGCTGCCACCAGAACTCCGGCCTGGGTCGGGCTGTAGCCCTGCAGTTGCTGCAGGAAACTCGGCAGCAGTACCGTCGGGCTGATGATGGAGATGCCGATGACGAACATCATCGCGAGCGAGATGACGAAGTTGCGGTCACGAAACAGTTTCATGTCGACGAACGGGCGATCGTGCGTCATCGAGTGGACGACGAACATGTAGAAGAACAGGGCTGCGAAGAACGCCTCGGCGACGATTTCGGTCGACGAGAACCAATCACTGGTCTGACCGCGGTCGAGCATCACCTGGAACAGTCCCAGCGCAAGCGACAGCAGCAAGAATCCCGTGACGTCGAACGGCCGACGCATATCGCCGGCCACCTTGGGTATCGTGGCTGCGAGCCCGAGATAGGCGATCAGCCCGATCGGGACGTTGATGTAGAACGCCCAGCGCCAAGACAACTCATCCGTGAGCCAGCCGCCCAGCGTCGGGCCGAGGATCGGGCCGACCAGTACACCCATGCCCCAGAGTGCCGTGACCCGTCCGTGCTGGGCGCGCGGAAACTCCTGCAGCAGCAGAACCTGCGATAGCGGCACCAGCGCAGCGCCCGACGCACCCTGCAGTATCCGGAACAGGACGATCTGGTCGAGGTCCGTGGCGATGCCGCAGAGCATCGAGCCGATCGTGAATCCCGCGACACTGCTCAGCAGGACGGGTCGCAGGCCGAACCGCGTGCCGAGCCACCCCGCGAGCGGCGTCATGATCGCGCTGACGGTGATGTACGACGTGATGATCCAGGCCGTCTGGTCCTGGGTCGATTCCAGCGATCCCTGCATGTGCGGCAGCGCGACGTTGACGATCGTCGAGTCCACCGTATAGAGCATCGTCGAGAGGACCGCGGACAGGGTCAGCAGCCACCGCGCGGGTGACAGTGACGGGACGGCACCGGTGTCCTGGTCGGGCACTGGGTTCTCAGCGACGCGCGACGCCGAACCAGCGGTCGAACCGCGTGTGCGGTCCAGTATCGATGCGAACCTCGGCACTCATGCCGTTGCGCAACGGCGGGTCGTCCTTGCCCGGTGTCAGGACGATGCGGACCGGAATGCGCTGCACGACCTTGACCCAGTTTCCCGACGCGTTCTGTGCGGGCAGCAGCGAGAATTCTGCTCCGGTCGCCTGAGCGATGCTCTCGACGCGACCGATCCAGTGGTGCGATCCGTAGGTATCCACGTCGATCCGCACGCTTTGTCCATCGCGCACGAATTCCAGGTCGGTTTCCTTGAAGTTCGCTTCGACCCAGACGACGCCATCCGTGACGACTGCAAAGGCAGGCCGTCCGATCTCAGCGCGACTTCCGACCTTGGGCAGGTGACTGACGATGCCCGCTTGCGGCGCGCGAAGCACCGTGCGCTCGAGTTCCAGGCGGGCCCGATCGAGATCCGCGGCTGCGGAGCGCACGGACGGGTAGCGATCCACTGCCAGTCCCGCATTGCCGCCCAGCTTCGCCGCAGTCTGTTCAATCTGAAGCTGCAGCACGCCGGCCGTGCCGACCGCGATGTCGGTCGAGCGTTGGGCGGTATCGAGCTGGGAGGCGGGAATCAGCTGTCGATCGGCCAGTTGCTGCTGGCGCTTCATCTCGCGGACCGACAGCTCTGCTGCACGACGCGCGACGGCAAGTTCGCCCTGCTTCTCGCGGAATGCCGCCTGCAGCGAGCCGACTTCGGCGCGCGCCGTCTCGAGTCGGGATTGCGCTGCGGCCAGCGCGATACGCGCCAGCGTGTCATCCAGTGCCACGATCGGCTGGCCGGCAACGACATGCGCGTTCTCCTCGACGAATACACGCACCACATCGCCTGCGACATGTGGTGCGACATCCACTCGATCCTGCTTCACATAGGCGTTGTCGGTCGACACGAAACGTCCGGTGGTTCCGTAGAACCACAGCGCGACCAGAATGACCACGACCGGAACCGTCCACAGCAGCAGGCGACGGCGCCAGATGTTCGGTGCCGAGCGTGGCTCGAGGGTTGTTTCCGGTGGCGGAGTGGCGGCGCTGTCCATGTTCAGTTGCCTGTCGATTCGAGGTTTGCGCGCAGCATCTGCAGCCCGCGTATCAGCCCGGCGTATTCCCGCCGCGGGATGCCTCGCGTGGCGTGCACGGTAGTCTGTTCGAGAATCGCGTTCATCCGCGCGACCAGCGGCCGCGCAGCCTGATCGAGATGAATTCGAAACGCCCGTCGGTCGCGCGCATCGGCACGACGGCGGACAAATCCCGAGCGTTCCAGTCGGTCGATCATTCGCCCCACGGTGACGGAAGTGACGTCGAGGAACGACGCGAGCTCGGCCTGGCTGCAGCCGGGGCGCTGGTTGACGTAAAAAAGAAGCCGCGACAGCGCCGGGGTCAGTCCCAGTCCCACGGCGCGTCGACGGAAGTCGGCACGGAAGAGTCGAATGAGGTCTGCCAGCAGGAAGCCGAGCGAGGGGTCCGTTCGCGCAGAGCTGCGCCGCGGGCGAACGCCAGATTGATGACCCATGGACATAGTAAGCATAGGTTATGAGATGCGCCGGAAGGATTCCAGCGGCAATCGCCTGATTTCGACGTGGGTCTACTTTCAACGGCGTGCCGTCGCCGGCACCCGCGATCAGGCGCGGTGCTGCGGCGCCGTGCTGGGGTTGGGCGCCAGGAGCCGGTCGCCCGTCGTGACGACGCCCGTCTGGATCGCCGGGAGACGGGACAGTTCCTGGTAAATCGGCGCGAAGTCCGCTTCGACCGTCTGACGCAGCAGGTCGTCGAAGCTGTCGATGACGAAGTAGTTCTTCTGGAAGGAATCGATCGCGTACTGCGTGCGCATCACGCGACGCAGATCGAAGCCGATGCGCAGCGGCGTCGGATCGTGCAGGGCATAGTCACTCTCGCCGCCGGAAGAGACGATGCCAGCACCGAAGATCCTCAGCCTGTCTCCATCGCGAACGAGGCCAAACTCGACGGTGTACCAGTACAGTCGCGCGAGTTCCTCGAGCGCACCGAATTGCATCGCGCGCAGTCCGCCTCGACCATAGGCCTGCATGTAGTCGGCGTAGATCGGATCCGCGAGCAGGGGCACGTGCCCGAACACGTCGTGAAAGACGTCGGGCTCCTGCAGATAGTCGAGTTGGGCGGGTGTCCTGATGAATCGGCCCGCGACGAAGCGTCGGTTCGCGAGGTGATCGAAGAAGATCTCCTGGGGCACGAGCCCGGGGACCGCGACCACCGACCATCCTGTCAACTGCTGCAGACGGTCCGACAAACGTTCGAAATCCGGAATGCCACCGGCGCTGAGGTCGAGCGCGTGCAGGCCTCGCAGGAAGGCGGGAGCGACGAGTTCCGGGAGTTGTCGGAGCTGTCGCTCGAGCAGGAGATTCCAGGTCGCGTGCTCGACCGGCGTGTAACTCGCCCAGCGTTGAGGAATGGTCCAGTCCGGAGCCGCGCCGTCGGGCGCGGGATTTCGCAGGATGGCTTCCGGGCTGGGCATGCGGACCACTTTACGTCGGGACGCGGAAGGTCTGGTTTCAATATCGCGGAATCGCGCGCAGAATTGAGACCTGCGTTGCACAGGATGCGGATAAATGAAACAAAGCTCTCAAATCGACGCGACTGACCGCAAACTCCTCCGGCAACTGCAACAGGACGGATCGATCAGTTCCGCGGAGCTCGCACAGAGGATTGGCGTCTCGTCAGCGTCCTGCTGGCGTCGCGTGAAGGCGCTGGAAGCGTCGGGCGTCCTCGGCCCCGTCGTCAGACTCGTCGACGCGCGCAAGGTCGACCGAGGCGTCAACGTGATGTGCCAGGTGCGGCTCAAGTCGCATGCGCCGGAACATCGACGTGGCTTCGAGCAGTTCATGGAGGCGCACGAAGAGGTCATGGAGTGCTACTCCATGTCCGGGGAGTGGGACTATCTGCTGCGGATCGTCGTCAGCGACGTGACGGAGTACGAGCGATTCCTGATGAAGGACCTGCTCGGACATGCCAGCGTGGCGACGGCATCGTCGAGCTTTGCGCTCTCGCAGTTGAAGTACACGACGGTGATACCGGTGTGATCTCGCTGCGAATCGATCGCTGGTTGTTCTCGGTTCGACTCTTCAAGACGCGATCTGCGGCGGCGGACGCGGTCACGGGCGGCAAGGTTCACCTCAACAGCGCTCGCATCAAGCCCGCGCATGTCGTCAAACCGGGTGACACCGTCAGCATGAGTCGCGGCGGTGTCGTGTTCGAGTGCCTGGTGAAGGCCATCCTCGTGCGTCGCGGTCCCGCCAGCGAAGCGGCGGGTTGCTACGAGGAATCTGCCGCGAGCGTCGCTCGACGGGAAGAACATTCAGCGCGCATGAGCATTGCCGCAGGCCTCTCGGCCACTCCTGACACGCGCCCGAACAAACGCGAGCGCCGGCAGTTGCGTCAGTTGCGCGGCCGAAACTGAGGTCGCGATGTTTGCGTTGATGTCCGGCGGATCGCGTGAGCGGCTACACGCCGGCGACAATCATGCGTACTCTGCAGAGCGCGTCGCAGCGCACGCGCTGCCATCACTGAGTTGTAGCGCCCGCAGCGTGCCGTCCCACAGCTGGTGGCGAGCAGAAAGTGCCTCGCGCGCTGCCGTGCGTGCGCTCAGAAGCGCCTCGGACTGGCCCGCCGCGATTCCGGCGAGCAATCTCTCAGCAGCGGGTCCATGCGCTTCGCCATCCAGTTGGATGTGTCTGCGCAGATAATAGACAAACATGGGCGCTGATTGGTCGGTCAGGCCCCAGCGATCCAGCAGCCCCTGGAACATGTCAGGAATGACGCTCTCGCGACCGTAGAAGAAGCTCGCCATGGTCTGCAGTGTCGAACCGGTGGTGGCGGTGTTCAGCGTGCCGCGTACGAAGTCGCGGGCGACAGCAGGTATTCCGGGTGCCTCCAACGCCTGGTTCCAATCCACCCCGCGCCGTTGTGCATCAATGAACTGACGGAACGGCGCGGTATCGGCACCCACTTCCTCCATCGCGCCAAGATAGAGGTCCAGATGGCTGGCGGCCTCGCCGTTCGGACCGATATCGCTTTCCTCGGCGAGGATGATCTCGTTGATGAGTCTCGCTGCCTCTGGGTTCCTGGGAGGCAGCCACGGCAACGAGAGCGCGGTCAGATCGCGCTGCAGCCGCTTCGCCAGCGACATGAAATCCCAGACTGCGAACACATGCACCTGCATGAATTTCCGAAGATCCGCCGGCTCGCGAATGGCCGAGAAAAGCGGGTGACTCCGAAGTCCGGCGCGCAGTTCGTCCCGCTCGGTCTCGAGGATGGAATTCGGCAAGCTCTTCATTTCAGGCTTCTTTGCTCGTGATGGGCAGGGTGTCGAAAACCCAACTGCGAGATACGCGCCGCGCGGGACTGGGAATGAGAAAGAGCCTGGATGCCGTTTCGCGGGCGCCCAACCTGGATAGATCGATGCGCCACCCGCGTTGTTGCCATTGCAGCAGGCGCTGACGGTAGGTCATCTGAATCATGTCGGCCTTGACGGAAAAGTCGCCAGTCGGTCCGTCGGCAGGCAAGGGTGGCTCGAGTTGTTCGACGATTGCCTGGTCCTCGCCGACGATGCGCGCGTTGCGTCGCTCATTGATGCCATCGAACAGGCGGTTGGTGAAGAAATTTCGCGCATTCACCAGAAAGCTGCGGGTGTTCAACTCATCGACCGGAGATTCGAAGACGTATTGCCAGGCCCACATTCGGGCGTCGATGCGTATGCGGGTAACGAACTGCGCCGGGCCGTGGAACTCGCTGCCGGCGCGGGTTGTGTCGGTCGCGTTGCTGAAGAATCGCCACAAGCCCTTTGCTTGCCGCGGAAAAGCGACCTCCGCGCCTGCACCCCATTCCGTGTCGCGCACGACGTAGTCCGGAACCCGATGCGCCGGATCGGCGCCGCGTCGACCCACGAAGTGCACGTACTCGGCGTGAGCAAAATCGAGCGCGTTTTCGACGAGCCGTCGGTAGTTCGCCTTGATCTGGAAGTCACTGATCGTGCAGCGCCACTTCGGGTCATCCCATTCGGGAATGGGCATGATGGGCACCCGCTCTGCTTCCGGCAGATCGCCCAGAAATACGAAAATCAGTCCGTAGCGTTCGATCGTCGGATAGGAGTCGACCCGCGCGCGTGCGGGTGGAGCGGGCTGATCCGGGCCCAAAGATGGAATCCGTTCGCACTGGCCCGCGCCGTTGAATTCCCAGCCGTGATACGGGCAGACGACGCGATCCCCGCTGACCCAGCCCTGCGCCAGCGAACCGCAGCGGTGCACGCAGACGTTCGAGAGGCAGTGCGCCTGACCAGCAGAGTCGCGAAACAGCACGAGATTCTGTCCGAGCAGTCGCACGCGCAGCGGTTTGGCTCCCAGCACTGCCGCGCGTTCTGCGACGTACCAGAAATTGATGAACATCAGCCTGCGTACTCGGCGATGCCGGCAAGCGACCGGCGCGGCGAGACATGATCTGTCTGCACATGCGCAACGACTTTGCCGCTCGCGATTTCGAACTTGCAGGCGATTCCCGTGAAGATGTTGGATGCCAGCGCATGCTTCTGGTCGGCGCAGACGCAGATCTGGGCAAAGCCGTAGCCGAATTCAGCCAGGCTGATGGTCTGCAGGACGCGACCGCTTTCGTCGTAAACCTCGACGAAGTCGCCACGTGTGACCAGAAGTCGGCCATCCGCCGCATAGGCGAGCGCGATGTACCAGCGGCGATCGAACAGATCCTCGCCTTCGATGCGGGCGAGATCCGGCATCTGGCGGCGCCTGACGATGTCGTAGCGCATCAGACGCTTGCTGGTTTCGGTGGTGTACGCCACGTACTGCTCGGAGGGGTGCAGCGCGAGGTGCGTGACGCCCTTGAAGCCCGACAGTTCCGTGCCATTCTCGGTCGGATACTCTTCGACCGGTTTCCAGTCGCGATCGAATTTCACGACACGACCGAAGCCGATCTGATCCGTGCCCGGCACATACTCCATATGCGAGCCCCAGTAGGGCTTGGAACCCTTGAGCGTCTCGCCAAAGTAGATGCTGCCGTCGCGCGCGAAAGCGGCGGCACCGAACGCGCGATGGGCAAATCGGTGCGGAGGCATCTGCCGTCCATATCGGTCCACACGGATGACCGTCTGCGTGTGGATGTCAAACCCCCACAGCACACGATCGGGAGAGAACGTCAGCCCCATGACCAGGTGGCGATGGCCCGTGGTCCACAGCGCTCCTTTGGGTTTTAGGTTGGCGTCGTACTGCAGGATCCGACCGAGGCCGGCGTGATCATCGATCGGATCGTTGAGGAATGTGCAACCCAGGAACACATCGCCCGGGGCGAATGGCTGCATCGTGTTTTCGAGCACGTAGCGATAGTCCACCACACGCGTACGGTGGAAGTCCGCTGGGATTCCCCCGCTTCCACCGACACATTCCTAAGGTGAGTCTGCGTGCCTTTCGTATTCCATACGACTCAAACACCCAAGTGCCGAGTGCCGACGCCCCATTTTGTAGAGCCTGTTAACGTCGTCGAACACGTATGCCGCGCGTCTAGTCCTCTGCATTTGCCGGCGAAACGGCCCCTTCGAGCCTGCCGAGCTTCCTATCGAAGGTTCCCAGCGGCAAGTGACCCGCCGCACGCGCCAAGGCCAGCACCAGACAATCGGAGAAGCCAACCGTCGAAGCACGACGAAAATCGCTGAGCGCAGCGCCTACGACATCTGCGTCCTGCAACACGAGTTGCTCGTGTGCGAGGAGCATCTCGATGGCGACCGCGATCTGCTTGCGTTTGAGTGAATAGACGGTTGCGAGCACCCAGGTCGCCTCGGCCAGAACGAGCACGGACACCCAGGCTCCCTGGGTGACGAAGCGTTCTGCGGCGAGGGTCTGTGCCTCGTCGTCGCGCGTGATCAGCCTGACGAGAACGTTGGTATCAACGGCCCGCATGTCTGCGCCGCACGTGCTCGGCGATGCCGCGCTCGATCTCCTCGAGCGAATGCGCCTCGGGCGACGTTCGGAAGAGGGCGCGATGAATATCCGACGAGGAATACCGGGATGCCCGATCCACCACGAACTGATCGCCTCGCTCTTCCCACCTGATCGTGGAACCCGGGCGCAGGCCAAGCTTGCGCCGCACTTCCGCGGGAATAGAGATCTGGCCCTGAGACGTGAGCTTGGAGTAGGTCGCTTTCATCGGCTCAGATTACCACGGTAATAGGGCAGGCCGGGTAAGTGGGACTTCGAACCTTTTCGATACCCGGAAACGTACCCGGTTTTCGTGGTTGCTAGGGCGAGGAAGCAACAACTCGGCACCGCTTCAGCGCGTCTCAGCATGTGCCAAGCGGTGCCGAACGCCTGCGAACGTCGGCGAAAAGCCACGAAAAAAGGGACTCGAATCTCGTTCGTAGGTTATTGAAATATCAGGTAAAATCATACCTGGTGCCCGGGAGAGGACTCGAATTCTCTCTCTAACGCATTGATCTGAAAGAGATAAATCTTTCGGTTCAGCTGAGTTACCCGTTTTGTTACCCACGTCCGCGGCTCCCTGCGAGCCCTGGCTCGCGGTCGTTGCGGCATCGGCTGTTGCAGCGCGTTGAAGCCGACTTGAACGATCCGCCTCACACACCAACACGCCTTCCGTCATGGTCGCCGAAACGCATGTTCGCAAGATCGGCAACATACTCAGATTGATCGCGAAGAACGCGCTTTCTGACCTGCTGCGCGCGAAAGAGGGCGATACGCTGCACGCGGTCGTCGCGACTCGCCAGACGCTGCTGCAGGAGCACGGCGGATTTGTAGGGTCCCCGCGTTCCGATAGCCTGGAAGCAGCGTTGGCTCGACCGCAGCAGCCCCGTCACTTCACGCAGCCGAAGCCGTCAGTGGCCGAATTGGCTGTCAAAAGTTGCAACTGTTGGATGCCGGTACGCGCGACGAGCTGTTGATCAGCATGCTCTCCGATCGCCCGCAGGGCGTGAGCGTTCGGCGCTTGTTCGCAACATCATTCCGGTGTGTGAATAGACGGAGGAATCCGACTGCACAAGCGCGGCTCGAATAGTGCCACGGCACTAAATACCGCGGAACCTCGGCGTACGTTTCTCGAGAAACGCAGCAATCCCTTCTAGCGCATCATTGCTTGAGAGTACTTCGCTTTGGGCATTCCGTTCCCTCTCCATCTGACTTCGGAGATCGTTATCGAACGTTTGTCCAAGCAGTCGCCGAGTACGCTCCAGGCAGAGGGTCGGCGCCGCTGCAAGCTGTCGCGCGACATCGAGAACGACGGTGTGAAACGCGCTCGATGCTACGACACGACACGCTAGTCCGCATGCCAATGCGTCTGAAGCTCCCAACCTCTCACCAAGCATGAGTATCGAGGTAGCTCGCGCAGCCCCGATTCGTCTCGGAAGGAGGTAGGTGATGCCGCCATCCGGTACCAGCCCTCGCTTCAAAAAGCTCGCCTCAAAGTAGGCTGTTTCGTTCATTACAATCAGGTCGCACGCGAGCGCCAGCGTCATGCCGGTACCTATTGCGGGGCCGTTCACGGCTGCCACAATGGGCAATCGATGACTGACCATTCGATCGATGAGAGTCTCTACGTAGGATCGCCTCGCGATCTTGGAGTCTTCAAACACTCCGCGCGACGAGGCTCGAATAGCTGTGAGGTCCACACCACTCGAAAAAGTTGACCCCATGCCGGTGATCACGATCGCCCGCGCGCCGGAATTCCGCAGCTGCAACTGCGCCAGATGTCGACTTAGATCAAGAAACATCTCCGTGTCCATTGCATTGCAGCGCTGCGAGTTTTCGAGCGTTATCCAGGCGACGTCGTCATGCGTGGTCATTCCGCTGCGGCCCATTCAGCACCTCCCTACGCGGTGATAAACTAGTTCTACGCTGTTTCCGTCGGACGTCCGAATATGCCGTGGATACATCATTACTTCAATCGAGCAACCTCCAATGTCGCATGCCCTACGCCGTGTAGTTGACTCAGTTGATACGTCTAATCTAGAAAATGTCGATGCATTTCGCGATGGCGTCACGATCGATCGAACTCTGTAGATCCATTCCTGCCTATGTAGGCTATAGCTTCACGCTGCTGGCGAAGGAGGAGCGTGCCCCCAGAAAAAGTTACTGCGACAGTAGTTCGTTCGGTGAATCAGCCGTGAATCGTTAGAAGAGGTGTCAATACCCCGTCCTGCCGTCGAGCCGGTTGTCACGGCCAGATCCGAGAGTTCGCGCCCGCCGGCGCAGACGCGGATGGATGACTTTTGTCCTGCAGTTGCGCCGCCGCTCGGACGGGGATGTCGGCAGAGTCTACGCCCCCTTCCCAGGAAATCGTACGATTGCATATTGACTGCAATATTACGTACGATGGAGGAACTCCGAGTACGTTCTCCGTCGAGGTGTCGCTATATGAAGTCTGTACACATGTTCATCGGCGGCCGGGCCGTCGACGGTTCGACGACATTACCCGTGATCAATCCAGCGACAGAGCAGGTAATTGCGCAGTGCCCGCGTGCTGATCTGGCGCAATTGAATGCTGCCGTCGCTGCCGCCAAAGCAGCATTCCCTGAATGGAGTCAGACGAGCATTGAACTGCGTCGTGCACTGCTGATGAAAATCGCCGATGGTGTTGAGGCTCGCGGCAACGAGATCGCCGAGATGCTGACGCTCGAGCAGGGCAAGCCGCTCCCGCATGCGCAGGGTGAAGTGGCGGGTTCGGTCTTTTTCATTCGATCGCTCGCTTCGATCGAGCTCCATGAAAAAGTACTGGCCGAGGACGCGGCTGGGAAGTTCATCGAGCACCGCACGCCGCTCGGGGTCGTCGCGGCCATCACGCCGTGGAACTTTCCGATCTCCCTGATCACTGTGAAAGCGATTCCGGCGCTGCTGGCGGGCAACACGATCGTCGCGAAGCCTGCGCCGACCACGCCGCTTTCGTCCCTGCACATGGCCGACGTGTTCAACGAGTATCTGCCAGCAGGCGTGTTCAACATCATCGTCGACAACAATGATCTCGGCGCAGAGTTGACTGCACATCCGGATGTGGCAAAGGTGTCGTTCACCGGCTCAACTTCAACTGGCAAGAAGGTCATGGCGAGTGCGGCAAGTTCGTTGAAGCGGGTGACGCTGGAGCTGGGCGGAAACGATGCCGCGATTGTTTTGGATGACGTTGATCCGAAGCTGGCCGCGAAGCAGCTTTTCGAAGGCGCCATGGTGAATTCTGGGCAGGTGTGCCTCGCGATCAAACGCGCGTACGTGCCCGCGTCGATGTATGAAGCAATTTGCGCAGAGCTGGCGAGACTCGCAGATGCCGCTGTTGTCGGCGACGGCATGGCGCCAGGCACTCAATTCGGCCCCATCCAGAACAAGATGCAATACGACCGCGTGAAGTCGCTGATAGCGGATGCGTCGGTCCGCGGCAAAGTGTTGTCTGGCGGTGACGTAGAGGGGCCCGGCTACTTCATCCGTCCAACAATCGTCCGCGACGTGGCGGATGATTCACGGGTCGTACGCGAAGAGCAGTTCGGTCCCGTCTTGCCCGTGATGGCCTACACTGACGTGAATGACGCGATCCGCCGCGCAAACGACACCGACTACGGCCTCGGTGGAACGGTCTGGGCTACTGACACCAAGCGTGCGCTTGAGGTCGCGAGGCAGGTTAATTCTGGCATCGTTTGGGTCAATTGCCACATGAATATCAGTCCGTTGATCGCGACCGGTGGCGCCAAGCAATCCGGCATCGGCCTTGAGTTGGGCCTCGAGGGGCTCGAAGAATTTACCCAGCGCCACCTTGTCTACGCGGCAAACTGATCCCAGGCGGATGACGCGGGGTCGTACGCAGCTGGCTACGACACCCGTCTCACGCGCGCGACTTTCGCGAGAAGGGCGCGCTCACAGCGCCCTTGCTTTGGTCGACGGTTCAGATCGTACGTCCAACCATCAAACGCATGATTTCAGCGGAGCCTGCGAAAATGCGGTGCAGGCGCGCGGCCGTGTACAGCCGAGACACCGGGTACTCGTCCATGTAGCCGGCACCGCCGTGCAGTTGGACGCACTGGTCAATGATGCGGGCTTCCATTTCAGGCAGCCACATCTTGGCCATTGCACAACGTGTAGTGTCTAGCTCTCCCTTGAGCAGGTAGTCACGGATGATGTCATCGAGAAACGCGCGACCGACGGCGAGTTCAGTCTTCATTTCGGCGAGCCTGAATCGCGAATTCTGGAAATCGATGATCGGTTGACCGAAGGCCTTGCGATTTCTGGTGAAGTTGACGGTTTCCTCGAACGCTCGCTGCGAAGCGGCATGAGCAATCGAGGGCCAGGTTACGCGGTCCATGTTCAGGCCGGTCATGACTACCTTCATGCCGCCGCCGTCCTCCCCGACGAGGTTGTCGAGCGGCACACGGATCTGCTCCATCGCGAACTCACCGGTCGCCGAGAGGTGTGATCCCATCTTGTGCAGACGGCGACCACGGTGGAAGCCGGGCCGGTCTGCCTCAACAATGATCATTGAAATGCCCTTGATGCCCTTGTCCGGCTGTGTCTTGCACGCGACGATGAAGGCGTCAGCCTCGGCTGCGTTGCCGATATAGGTCTTGGCGCCGGTGATCACCCACTCATCCCCCTCGCGTATGGCGCTCGTGCGGATGCCGCCGAGATCACTGCCTGCGCCGGGCTCTGTCAGCGCAAAGCCGAAGCGGATCTCGCCGGTGGCCATGCGTGGCAGCCACCGACGCAGCAGGTGTGGAGCGGCGTTCTTATACAGAATCTCGGCAATCCCATCGCCGATGACCGAGGGCGCGATGCTGGCGCCTGCGATCGAGTAGCCGAGTTCTTCCGCGATGACGACTCGGTGCAGGAAGTCTCCGCCAGGACCACCGTATTCCTCCGGTACGCCCACAGCGAGAAAGCCCTGTTCGCCCGCCTTCTTCCAGAACGACTTGGGAATCGCGCCAAGTTCAAGCCATTCGTCGACGTGGGCATCAGCCTCGGCCGCCAGGAAGCGCCGGTAGGAATCTCGGAAGATTTCATGTTCATTGCTGAACAGGGACGGAGTGTAGGTGTAGGGCATTGAGAGTCCTCGGGTGTCGTCCGTGATACCATAATGATACGCCAGCACATAGTCATGCGACAATCGATATGTTTGACACAGATTGCGCGGTCGCTACTCGTGCCCACACACGTGACTGAGTGTGCGAGCAAGCGGCAAGACGATTTGGTTTGCTTACTGAAAAATGAACCGAAAGCCACCGGCCTCTTGGGAGCGTGCGATGAAGATCAGCACCATGCTGCAGACTCTTAGTCAGGCAGAGCACGAGTCGCAACAGCTCGAATCGCTTGGCTACGATGCGCTTTTCACCAATGAAGCCAAGCACGATCCGTTCATCATGGCTGCGCTGGCGGCGGCACGGACCGCGCGGGTAGACCTGATGACCTACATCGCCGTCGCCTTCGCCCGTACGCCGATGCTGGCCGCGCATGCGGCTCACGACGTCAACGCGTTGTCGAAGGGGCGGTTCACGCTGGGCCTCGGGTCGCAGATCAAGCCACACATCACGCGGCGATTCGCGATGCCCTGGTCGCATCCGGCGCCGCGCATGAAGGAATTCATCCGCGCGTTGCACGCGATCTGGGACTGCTGGTACGACGGCAAGCCGCTGCAGTTCGAGGGCGAGTTCTATTCCCACACGCTGACGTCGCCGATGTTCCTGCCGGAGGATCGCGATTGCGGCCGCCCGAAGGTGATGCTCGCGGCTGTCGGCCCCGAGATGACCAAGGTGGCCGCCGAGGTGGCCGACGGGCTGCTGTGCCACAGCTTCACCACCGAGCGCTACCTGCGCGAGGTGACGGTGCCGACGATCGCGACGATCCTCGAGCAGCACGGCCGTACGCGGCAGGCATTCCGGCTCGTCGGGATGCCGTTCATCGCCGTCGGTGAAACCGACACCGAACTCGGCAAGTCGATTCGTGCCGTCAAGGGCACCATCGGGTTCTATGCCTCGACGCCGGCCTACCGCGCCGTGCTCGACCTGCACGACTGGGGCGGCATTCAGCCAGAAATGCTGCGACTGTCGAAGCTGGGCGAATGGCAGCAGATGGGCAAGCTCGTCAGCGACGAGATGCTCGAAGCGTTCTGCGTGGTCGGCAACGCGAAGCAATGCGCGCGCGAACTGACGCGGCGATTCGACGGGCTGCTCGACCTGATCTGCGGCTATACCTCAGGCACGCCAGGCCTGCCGCGCGAGATCCTCGCGGAGATCCGCAGCGCTGCCTGATGCGTGGCGGCGCTCAGATCCCGCGGAACTGCACGAACTCGGCGAGCGTCGCGCGGTCGGTGCGCAGGCGGTTCACCGGATGGGACTCATCCCGATAGCCGAGTGCGAGGCCGCAGAACAGCATGCGCTCCGGCGGGAGTTTCAGGAAATCGCCCACGGTCTTGTGCCAGTTCGTCCAGGCCTCCTGGGCACAGCTGTGCAGCCCGGCCTCGCGCGCCAGCAGCATGATGGTCTGGATCAGCATGCCGAGATCGGACCACTGCGGTCCACCCATGTTCCGGTCCACGCAGAAGAACAGGCCGACGGGCGCGTTCCAGAACTGGAAATTGCCGGCGATGAAGCGGTAGCGCGAATCTTTGTCTTCGCGCGCGATCCCCATCGTGCCGTGCATGTCTTCGCCGCATTTGAAACGGCGCGAGCGATACGGTTCGCCGAGATCCTTCGGATAGATCGGATACTCCGGGCCATCGCCCGGGCTGCGTGGATCCTGCAGGCGATCACGCATCAGCGCCTTGAATCCGGCGAGTTCCGCGCCGCCGAGCACGACGATATACCAGGGCTGGACGTTGCCACCCGACGGGCTCTGCCGCGCGGTCTCGAGAATGCGCCGCAGCAGCGCAGGATCGACCGACCGATCGGTGAAGGCGCGCGCGGACATTCTCGACAGCACGGCCTCGGTTACGGACTTCGCTGGGTGATTGGAGATTTGATTCATGGCGATTCCGGCGGGCCGGCGTGGCGCCGGTGAGATTGATTAGTAGTGCTAAGATTACTGTATGCCAGCCATCCTCACCAAGCATCCGCGCCACTGGGCGAGCCTGATACCGGATCGTGCCGCGATCATCCAGGGCGGCAGCGGCGAGGTCATCACCTACGGCATGCTGAACGAACGCGCCAATCGCTGCGCGCAGCTGATGCGCAGGCAGGGTCTCGCGCGCGGCGCGCATGTCGCGATCCTGATGGAGAATCATCCGCGGTTCCTCGAAATCACCTGGGCTGCACACAACTGCGGGCTGTACTTCACGCCGATCAGCTGGCGGTTCCAGATCGAGGAGATCGCCTTCGTCCTCGACGACTGCGGCGCCCGACTGCTGTTCGTCTCTGCGGCGCATGCGGAACTCGCAGCGCAACTGCGGGCGCGCCTGCCTGATTTACGCTGCTTCGTCATCGGTGCAGAGGCGGCGGATCCGGAGTCGTACGAGCGCGCGCTGGCCAGTTGCCCGAACGAGCCCTTGCCGGATGAATCGCGCGGCTCGGACATGGTCTATTCGTCCGGCTCCACGGGCCGGCCCAAAGGCGTCAAACAGAAGCTTCCGGATACGGGCATCGACAAGCCCAGCGCGATGTTTCAGGTATACGAACAGCGCTTCGGCTGGGGGACGGGAACGACCTACCTGATGCCTGCGCCGCTGTACCACTCCGGTCCGCTACGCTTCGCGATGACGATGCAGCATGTCGGTGCGACGCTGATCGTCATGGAGAAATTCGATGCGGCGCACGCGCTGGCCCTGTGCCAGAAATATCGCGTGACCGATGCGCACTGGGTTCCCACGATGCTGGTGCGAATCCTGAAGCTGCCGCGCGCCGAGCGCGATGTGTTCGATCTGTCCTGGATCCAGCGCATCATCCACGGGGCCGGCCCGATCGCGCCGGAAGTGAAGCGCGAGTTCATCGACTGGATCGGGCCGATCCTCGAAGAGAGCTACGGCGGCACCGAAGGCAACGGCATGACGATGATTAGTTCGGCCGAATGGCTCGCGCATCCGGGCTCGGTGGGGCGCGCGTTCGTCGGCTCGATCCATATCCTGGACGATGCCGGGCGTGAACTGCCGACCGGCGAGACTGGCCTCATCTATTTCGCCGGTGGACCGAGCTTTGAATACCACGGCAATCCGCAGCGCACGCGCGACGCCTACGACGCGCAGGGACGCAGCACGCTCGGTGACATCGGCTATCTGGATGCCGAAGGCTATCTGTATCTGACCGACCGCAAGCACAACCTGATCATCACGGGCGGCGTGAACGTCTTCCCGCAGGAGATCGAGAACGTGTTGATCACGCACCCGCAGGTGCTCGACGTCGCGGTGTTCGGCCTGCCGGACATGGAGATGGGCGAGGTGATCCAGGCGGTCGTGCTGCCGCGTGACGTGACGGCAGCGGGGCCTGCGCTCGAACGCGAACTGATCGCGCTGGTGCGGACGAAACTCGCGCAGTACAAGGCGCCGCGCCGCATCGACTTCCGTGCCGAACTGCCGCGGCACGACACGGGCAAGATCTACACCCGTCTGCTCAAGGCCGAGTATCTGGCGAAGCAGGCGCCGGCGTCTTCCTGAAACGGGCGAACCACGCCAGGATCCGCTCGTCGCGGTCCTTGCCATTGATCATCAGTCCGTGCGTATCGCCGTCGTACAGCACGAGTTCGAAAGGTCGCTTCAGTTCCTGCATCCGTGCCGCGAACGGCAGCGTATGTACCGTCGCCGAGACGAGCGGATCCGCGCCGCCCTGCAGCATCAGCAGCGGTGCCGAGACGGCTTCGGGCCAGTACAGCGCCGAACGGTTGCGCAGCGCCATGTCCGGGTCGGCGTCGAAGTTCGGCACCAGGGCGCGGAACGGCTCGAGCCGCCGCGCATCACCGGCGCGTGCGAAAGAGGCCAGATCCGTCGGGGCGCCGACGACGGCGACGGCATTGAACGCGAGGCCGGCCCGCAGCGCGAGCAGTGTCATCATGCCGCCGCGCGAATAGCCGAGCGCGTAGACGTTCGCCGTGTCGACATTGGGCAGGGTACGGCCGAGGGTCAGCAGGGCTGCAACGTCGCGCAGATCGGCGCCGCCGATCTCCTCGCGACCTTCACCGCCGTCGTTGCCGCGGTACTGCGAGCCCAGCACCACGTACCCCTCCCGCACGAAGCGGTCGAAGCCGAACTGCGTATTCGGGCGCAGCTTCGAATCCTCAAGCGCGCCGCCCCGATTGAAGATCAACAACGGATGGCGCTTGCCTGGCGTCGTCGCGACGGGGCGGAACAGATAGGCGACGACCCGCAGTCCATCGCTGCCGTAGGTCAGGCGTTCGCAGATCACACCCTCGCCACCGCGGCGCTCGACATATTCACGCTCGGAAATCAGCGCGGCCGCGGCATCCGCGGTGCTGCGGATGGCGAGGCCTTGCGCGCGCGCAGCGTCGGCTTCCTGCTCGAAGGTGGCGAGCTGTCGCGCGCGATAATCAGCGTAGTTGCCGCTCGAAGCGGGGCAGGGCTCGCGCGACAGCAGTTCGCCATCCTTGAAGGCAGGCGTCGTTGCGGCCAGGATCTGCGCGGGCGCGAGCAGCACCGCCAGCAGCACGACGGCGGCCGGCGCACGGTACATGGCTGCACTTTCATGGGTCATCTGCGCTCCTGCGGCCCGCTTCGGCCTTTCCTCGTACACTTACATACATTACGATAGCAGAACTAAATTCGGGGAGACGACATCGTGTTGCAGGGCAAGGTAGTGATCGTCACGGGCGCGGGCAATGGGGTCGGCGCGGATATCGCGCGACTTGCCGCCAAGTATGGCGCGAAAGTTGTCATCAACGATGCGGGCGTGACGTCCGCCGGCGAAGGTCGTGACCCGACCGTCGCGAAGCGCATGACCGACGAGATCGTCGCCGCCGGTGGCCAGGCGATCGCCAGTGTGCGCAACGTGGCGGACTGGGATGACGCCCACGGCATCATCCAGGATGCGCTCGATGCCTACGGCAAGATCGACGTGGTCGTGAACAACGCCGGCATCCTGCGCGACACCATGTTCCACAAGATGACGCGCGAAGAGTTCGACAGCGTCGACGACGTGAACCTGCGTGGCGTGTTCTATGTCTCGCGGGCCGCAGCGCCGCACTTCAAGGCGCAGAACAGCGGCTGCTACATCCACATGACCTCGACCAGCGGCCTGATCGGCAATCTCGGTCAGGTCAACTATGGCGCGACCAAGCTCGGCGTTGCCGGCCTCTCGAAGTGCATCGCCCTCGACATGCAGAAGTTCGGTGTGACGTCGAACGCGATCGCGCCGTTTGCGTGGACCCGCATGGTCGCCACGATCCCGGACACGCCGGAGAACAAGCGGCGCCTCGAAGTGAACCGCCGACTGCGGCCCGAGAAGATCGCACCGCTGGTCGTCGCGCTGGCCGGCGAGGGTGGGAAGCAGACGAACGGACAGATCTTCGGCGTGCGCAACAACGAGATCTATCTGTTCAGTCAGCCGCGTCCGGTGCGGACGGCGCATACCTCCGACGGCTGGAGTCCCGAGACGGTCGTCGAGCGCGTGCTGACGGCATTCAAGGGAAGTTATTTCCCGCTGGACCGTTCGAACGAAGTCTTTACCTGGGATCCGATCTGAAGGCGGCACGATCATGAAACTGAACGCGCTGCGCGATCATCGCTTCCCGCTGCAGCGGGTGGCGTATACGGACCGTGACACCATTCTCTATGCGCTGAGCGTGGGTGTCGGCGGTGATCCGCTCGATGCGAACCAGCTTCGCCTGGCCTATGAGAAGAATCTCGCATCGCTGCCCACGATGGCCGCGGTGCTGGCGCATCCTGGCATGTGGGTGGCCGAGCCGCAGTTCGAGGTCAATTATCTGAAGCTGCTGCACGGTGAACAGAACCTGACCGTGCATGCGCCGCTGCCGCCGCAGGGTGAGCTCGATGCCAGCTACCGCGTCGTCGCCGTCGTGGACAAGGGCGCCGAGAAGGGTGCGCTGGCTTATTTCGAGAAGGAGCTGCGCAACGCGGCGAACGGCGAGCTGCTGTGCACCGTGTCCTCGACGCTGTTCCTGCGCGCCGATGGCGGCGCCGGCAGCTTCGGCACGCCGCCGCCCGCACTGCCGAGCGGCGAGCCGGGCAAGGTCGACTTCACGGATGAGATCGCGACCAAGATCGATTCGGCGCTGTTGTACCGCCTGAATGGCGATCGCAATCCGATCCATGTCGATCCGGCGGCCGCAGCGAAGGCAGGATTCACACGTCCGATCCTGCATGGCCTGTGCACCTACGGCGCCGTCGGTTACATGCTGGTCCGCACCGTGTGCGGGCATGATCCGACCCGTCTGCGTTCGCTCGGCGTGCGCTTCAGCTCGCCAGTGTATCCAGGCGAGACGATCCGCATCGAAGGCTCGCGCACGGCCGACGGCGTTTACTTCAATGCGACGGTACCGGCGCGCCAGCAGCTCGTGCTGACGAGCGGATTCGCCCGCATCGGCTGAGCGGCGCAAATACCGACGTCAGGCGGACTTCAGGGCGACCGTGTAGTCCGCTTCGGTCTTCGCTTTGATGTCCTCGAGCGTCACGCCCGGCGCGAGTTCGATCAGCGTCACCTTGCCACCCTTGCGGTCGATGTCGAACACGCCGAGATCGGTGATCAGCAGATCCACGGCGCGCGCGCCGGTCAGCGGCAGCGTGCAACGGTGCTTGAACTTCGGGGCACCGGTCTTTTCGGTGTGATCCATCACGACTACGACGCGCGCGACGCCGGCGACCAGATCCATCGCGCCACCCATGCCCTTGACCATCTTGCCGGGCACCATCCAGTTGGCGAGGTCGCCGTTCTCGGCCACCTGCATGCCGCCGAGGATCGACAGATTGATGTGGCCGCCGCGGATCATCGCGAAGCTGTCCGCGGATGAGAAATAACTGGTCTGCGGCAGTTCGGTGATCGTCTGCTTGCCGGCGTTGATCAGGTCCGCGTCCTCCTCGCCTTGGTAAGGAAAGGGACCCATGCCGAGCATGCCGTTCTCGCTCTGCAGCGTGACCTGCATGCCGGGCGGAATCAGGTTCGCGACTTCGGTCGGGATGCCGACGCCGAGGTTCACGTAGTACCCGTCCTTCAGTTCGCGCGCGGCGCGCGCGGCCATCTGCGTGCGATTCCAGGCCATTATGCTTTCACTCCTGACGTACCGGCCGCGGCGGGCCGCGGGCGCGTCGTGCGGCGTTCGATGTGCTTGACGTAGTTGCGGCCCTGCAGGATCCGGTCGACGAATATGCCGGGCGTGTGGATGTTGTTCGGATCGAGTTCGCCGGGCTGGACGAGGATCTCGACCTCGGCGACGGTGACCCTGCCGGCCGTCGCGATCATCGGATTGAAGTTGCGCGCGGTCTTGCGGTAGATCAGGTTGCCCTCGGTATCGCCCTTCCAGGCCTTGACCAGCGAGAGATCAGCGGTCAGGCCGCGCTCCATCACGTAGTTCTCGCCATCGAACTGCCGCGTTTCCTTGCCCTCCGCGACGGCCGTGCCGAAGCCCGTGCGGGTGTAGAACGCGGGAATTCCGGCGCCGCCCGCGCGAATGCGCTCGGCCAGCGTGCCCTGCGGATTGAATTCGATTTCGATGCCACCCGACATGAACAGCTGCTCGAGGATCTGGTTCTCGCCGACGTACGAGGCGATCACTTTGCGGATCTGGCCGTTGGCGAGCACCGCCCACATGCCGTGGTCGTCGCAGCCGACGTTGTTGCCGATCACGGTGAGACCCGTGACGCCGGAGGCGTGCAGGGCGGCGATCAGGTTCTCCGGAATACCGGAGAGGCCGAAACCGCCGGCCATGATGGACATGCCATCGGCGAGCAGCCCATCCAGGGCGCTGGTGGCATCGGCGTACACCTTCGATCGCATGGTTCAACCTCAAACAGACGTTGTGTGACAATTCTAACTTACCGGCCAGCCTGCCCACTTCGCGAGGTGGGGCCGAATTTGCCGGGAGTACGGCAATTGCGCCGTAGCGGTACGATAGCGTACTATATGCACCCGCGACAGTCTTTCAGGTCCGCCATGATCCCCAGAACCCTGTTCAACGACGACCACCAGATGTTCCGCGATTCCGCGCGCCGTTTCATCGCCGCCGAGATCACGCCGTTTCACAATGAATGGGAGAAAGTCGGGGTCGTGCCGCGCGAACTGTGGCGCAAGGCGGGCGAGGCCGGGCTGCTGTGTCCGAACGTACCCGAAGCCTACGGCGGGCCGGGTGCCGGCTTCCTGTACAACGTCGTGATTGCCGAGGAAATGGGACGGGCCGGTGCCACGGGCCCCGGGTTCACGGTTCATTCCGACATGGTCGCCAGTTACATCCTCTCGTTCGGCAGTGAAGAACAGAGGAAGCAGTGGCTGCCGAAGATGGTCAGCGGCGAGGTGATCGGCGCGCTCGGTCTGACGGAGCCGGGCGGCGGCAGTGACCTGAAGGCCATGCGCACGCGTGCCGAACGAGATGGCGATCACTATGTCATCAACGGCCAGAAGACCTACATCTCCAACGGCCAGCTGTGCGACATCGTTGTCCTGGCCTGCAAGACGAATCCGGAAGCGGGGGCGAAGGGCGTCAGCCTGATCATCGTCGAGTGCGACCGGCCCGGCTTCGAGCGAGGGCGTCGCCTCGAGAAGTTCGGCCTGAAGGCCCAGGACACGTCGGAGTTGTTCTTCAACAACTGCCGGGTGCCGGTCTCCAATCGCATCGGCGACGAGGGCGCAGGCTTCAAGATGGCGATGCACAAGCTCGCCCATGAGCGTCTGATCATCTCCGTCAATGCGATGGCCGTGTGTGAGGCGGTGATCGACTGGACGGTCGCGTATACGAAAGAGCGCAAGGCCTTCGGCAAGACAATTTCCGATTTTCAGAACACGCGCTTCAAGATCGCGGAACTGACCGCCCAGGTGCAGAGCGCGCGCGTGTTCGTCGACCGCTGCATCGAACTCTCGCTCGACAACAACCTCGACGGCACCGACGCGGCGATGGCCAAGATCGTCGCCTGCGAGCTGCAGTGCAAGGTCGTCGATGAATGCCTGCAGTTCTTCGGTGGTTACGGTTACATGCTGGAGTACCCGATCGCGCACGCCTACATCGACACCCGCATCCGGCGCATCGCTGGCGGATCGGCTGAGGTGATGCGCGAGATCATCAGCCGCAAGATCTTCGGAGCCCAGTCGTGAACTTCGATCTGACCGAAGACCAGAAGGCCATCGCGGACGCGGTCCGCAAGATCTGCTTGAAATTCACCGACGAGTACTGGAGCCGCAAGGACAACGAGGCGGAGTTTCCGCACGAGTTCCATGCCGCAATGGCCGCAGACGGCTGGCTTGGCATCACGATGCCGGAAGAGCTCGGTGGCTCGAACCTCGGCGTGACCGAAGCGGCCGTGATGATGAACACCGTCGCGCAGAGCGGTGGTGGTGCGGCGGCGATGTCGACGCTGCAGATCAACCTGTTCGCGCCGCATCCGATCGTCGTGCTCGGCACGCCGGAACAGAAGCGGCGCATGCTGCTGCCTCTGATCTCAGGCGCGGAGAAGACCTGCTTCGGCGTGACCGAACCGGATGCCGGCCTGAACACCACGCAGATCAATACGTTCGCCAAGAAGGTCGACGGTGGCTACCTTGTAAACGGCGCGAAGATCTGGACGTCGACGGCGCAGCAGGCGCACAACATCCTGTTGCTGACGCGCACCACGGCGTACGAGGACTGCAAGCGTCCGACGGACGGCATGACGATCTTCTTCACCAAGCTCGACCGCAAGAAGATCGAGGTGCGCCGCATCCCGAAGATGGGTCGCGCGGCCGTCGATTCCAATGCCATCTTCATCAACGATTTCTTCATTCCCGACGAAGACCGGATCGGCGAGGAAGGCAAGGGCTTCAACTACCTGCTCCACAGCCTGAATCCGGAGCGCATCATCGTCGCGGCAGGCGCCATCGGCATCGCGCAGGACTCGCTGCGTCGCGCTGCGGCCTATGCACGCGAGCGTGTGGTGTTCGGAAGGCCGATCGGTCAGAACCAGTCGATCCAGCATCCGCTCGCCGAAGTGTGGTGCGACATCGAAGCGGCGTGGCTGATGACCATGAAAGCTGCGACGCTCTACGACAGCGAGCAGTCCTGCGGCTCGTATGCCAACGCGGCCAAGCTGATGGGCGGACGCATCGCATTCAAGGCCGCAACGCAGGCCGTGCTGACGCATGGCGGCATGGGCTATGCGAAGGAATACCAGGTCGAACGCCTGTTCCGCGAATCCATCCTGCAGCGGATCGCCCCGATCAGCGAGCAGCTCATTCTCTCGTTCCTCGCCGAGAAGGAACTGGGAATGCCGAAATCCTATTGACGGAGCCCCACAGAATGTCTGATATCGGAATCAAATCCTACGCCGCTTACATCCCGCGGCTTCGTATGGATCGCGCCTCGATCGCGGCGGCGCATGCGTGGGCATTGCCGGGCCTGAAGGGTATCGGCAAGGGTGAGCGTTCGTTCTGCAGCTGGGACGAGGACTCCATCACGATGAGCGTGGATGCAGTGCGTGCCTGCCTGCGTTCGAGCCAGTCCGGCGCTGTGCGCGCGCTGACGTTTGCCTCGACCACGCCGGTATTCTCGGACCTGCAGAACGCCAGCATGGTGGCGGCGGCGTCCGGTCTCGGCACGGACCTTTCCACGCTGGATACATCGGGCTCGCTGCGCGCAGGCACCTCCGCGCTTCTGCGCGCGCTGGAGTCGGCGCACGGCGGTGATGCGATCGTGGTGGCGGCCGATGGCCGTCACGGCAAGCCGGGCAGCCTGCAGGAGATGCAGTACGGCGCCGGCAGCTTCGCGCTGCGCATCGGTGCCGGCGACGTGATCGCGAAGTATCTTGGCGGAGCCTCGAGCGCCAGCCAGTTCGTCGATCACTTCCGCGCCGAAGGCGAGCAGTATGACTATCAGTGGGAAGAGCGCTGGGTTCGCGACGAAGGGTATCTGAAGATCGTTCCAGAGGCCGTCGGCCGCCTGTTCAAGGCGACGGGCAGCACCGCCGCGGCCATCGACTTCTTCGTCCTGCCGGCCACGATCTCCGGCATCTCTGCAGCCGTCGCCAAGAAGCTGAAGATCAAGCCCGAGGCCGTCGTCGACAATCTCGCGGCCCGCTGTGGTGACACCGGCGCTGCCCACCCGCTGATGATGCTGGGGCTCGCGCTGGAGACCGCCAAGCCCGGGCAGAAAATCCTGCTCGCCGGCTTCGGTGCGGGCTGTGACGCGATGCTGTTCGAGGTCACGGACGCGATCACCGGATTCAAGTCCGCGAACAGCGTCAGCCAGGCGATCGCGCGCGGCGTCACCGAAAAGAGCTACAACAAGCTGCTGTCTTTCGGTGGCGAGCTGCAGCTCGACTGGGGCATGCGCTCGGAAACGGATGCCAAGACAGCACTGACGCAGCTGTATCGCTCGCGCGACCAGGTCATTTCGTTCATCGGCGGCAAGTGCGTCGGCTGCGGCGCGATCCAGTTCCCGGTCATGCCGGCCTGCGTGCGGTGCAGTTCGACGGCGCCCATGCAGCCCGCGCCGCTGGCCGATGAGCCCGCCAAGGTCGCGACGTACACCGCGGACTGGCTGATGTTCTATCCGGCGCCGCCGCTCTATGTGGGGCTCGTGCAGTTCGACAATGGCGCGCGCCATATCATGGAAATGGTGGACGTCGATCCGGCCAACTTCGACGTCGGCTCGCCGCTGCGCTTCGTGTACCGGGTCAAGGAAAAGGACTCGATGCGCCACTACAACCGTTACTTCTGGAAAGCGGCCCCTCTCGGCTGATCCGCACTCTAAGGACTCGCTCATGGCTACTGGTATCAAGGACAAGGTCGCGATCATCGGCATGGGCTGCTCGAAGTTCGGCGAGCGCTGGGACTGCGGCACCGAGCATCTGCTGAACGAGGCGTTCCAGGAAGCGCTTGCCGATGCCGGCATCGGCAAGGAACAGATCGGCGCCGCCTGGTACGGCTCGGCGCTCGATCGTGTCAACGTCGGCAACTCGGCGCTGCCAGCCAGCACCGCGCTGCGCCTCGGCGGCATTCCGGTGACGCGCGTCGAGAACATGTGCGCGACCGGCACGGAAGCGCTGCGTGGTGCTGCCTATGCCGTCGCGGCGGGCGCGGTGGACTTCGCGCTCGCGATCGGTGCGGAGAAGCTGAAGGACACGGGTTATGGCGGCCTGCCGGTACAGACCAAGGGCACGCTGAATGATCTGATCATGCCGTATGCCTCGGCGCCGGGCGGATTCGCCCAGCTCGCCGCAGGCTATCGTGCGAAATACGGCGTCTCGAAGGCGGACCTGAAGCGCGCGATCGGCCGCATTTCATGGAAGAGCCACCAGAACGGCGCGAAGAATCCGAAGGCGCATCTGCAGAAGGAAGTCGATCTCGACACGATCCTGAATGCGCCGATGATCGCGGATCCGCTCGGCCTGTTCGATTGCTGCGGCGTGTCGGATGGCGCGGCCTGCGCGATCGTCACGACGCCGGACATCGCGCGCGCGCTCGGCAAGAAGGACCACGTCACGATCAAGGCGCTGCAGCTGTCGCTGAGTGCGGGCCGGGAAGTTAGCACGTCCGACTGGGATGGCAGCAACGTGCTGAACACTCGCATCGCCGCGAAGAAGGCCTACGAGGAAGCGGGCATCCGCGATCCGCGCAAGGAGATCAGCATGATGGAGGTGCATGACTGCTTCTCCATCACCGAGCTCGTGACGATGGAAGACCTGTTCATCTCGACCGATGGTGGGGCGGTCAAGGACGTCATGGACGGGTTCTATGACGCCGATGGCGGCGTGCCCTGCCAGATCGATGGCGGCCTGAAGTGCTTTGGCCACCCGATCGGGGCCTCGGGTCTGCGGATGGCCTACGAGAACTACCTGCAACTGCTTGGCCGCGCCGGCGCCCGGCAGCTGAAGAACCCGGTCTACGGGCTCAGCCACAATCTGGGCGGGGTCCCGTACAACTGCCTCAGCTCGATTTCCATTCTGGGACTGAGCAACTGAGGGGCAACACGTGGCAGGACTGTATTTCGAGGAACTTCCGGTAGGCAAGCTGTT
The DNA here is from genome assembly GCA_965279665.1 of Steroidobacteraceae bacterium. Taxonomy (GTDB): domain Bacteria; phylum Pseudomonadota; class Gammaproteobacteria; order Steroidobacterales; family Steroidobacteraceae; genus UBA964. Next base: position 2,742,001 of record OZ257256.1, on the reverse strand, counting down.
CAAGCATGCAATCCGGCGCACCGTCACCGAGTCGGACAACGTCTTCTTCACGGCGCTGACGCACAACCCGGCGGCGCTGCATCTCGACGAGGAGTACTGCCGCGAGCACACCGAGTTCGGTCAGCGCATCGTCAACAGCGCGTTCACGCTCGGTCTGATGGTCGGCATTTCCGTCGGCGACACGACGCTCGGCACGACGGTTGCGAATCTGGGCTGGGACGAAGTACGTTTCCCGAAGCCACTGTTCCACGGCGACACGGTGCGTGTGGAGAGCGAGGTCGTCGAGGTGCGCGAGAGCAAATCGCGCCCGCAGAACGGCATCGTCGTGTTCCAGCATCGCGCGTTCAATCAGAAGGGCGACCTGGTCGCGATCTGCAAGCGCTCGGCGCTGATGCTGCGCAAGCCGGCCGCGTCGGCATGAGCGCGCGCTCGCTGCTGTTCGTCCCCGGTGACAGCGAGCGCAAGCTCGCGAAGGGTGAGGGTGCTGGCGCCGATATCCTGATTCTCGATCTCGAAGACGCCGTGGCGCCCGCGCAGAAGGCGGCTGCCCGCATCCGCGTGCGCGAGTATCTGTCCGCGCATCGCGATCGCTCGAAGACCCAGTTGTGGGTGCGTATCAATCCGCTGGACACGCCCGAATCGCTGGACGATCTCGCCACGGTGGTGGCGGCGGGCCCCGACGGCATCATGCAGCCGAAGACGCGTTCGGCCGATGATGTGATCCGGCTCGGGCATTCCCTCGACGCGCTCGAGAAGGCCTACGCGCTGACGCCCGGCCATATCCACATCCTGCCCGTCGCCACCGAGACGCCCGAGGCGATGTTCTCGCTGGGCGGATTCACGCGCTGCGGCCCAAGGCTCTACGGCATCACCTGGGGCGCCGAGGATCTCAGCGCCTCCATCGGCGGCACCGGCAACAAGGAAGCGGATGGCCGCTGGACCCAGCCGTATCAGCTCGCTCGTTCGCTGTGCCTGTTTGCCGCCGGCGCCGCGAAGGTCGCGGCGATCGACACGCTGTTCGTGGATTTCCGTGACGAGGCTGGCCTGCGTGCGTCCTGTGCCGAGGGACGTCGGGACGGTTTCACCGGCAAGGTCGCGATTCACCCGGACCAGGTTGCAACCATCAACGAATGCTTCGTGCCGAGTTCGCAGGAGATCGAGTACGCGACCCGCCTGATCGCGCTGTTCCGCGACAACGCCGGTGTAGCCGCGCTGCAGCTCGATGGGCGGATGGTCGACATCCCGCATCTGCGCCAGGCCGAAAAGACCCTGGCGCGCGCCGGGATCAAGCTGGCCTGATCAGGCTCGCTGTTGCGCGCGCTGGAAGGCCGGCCTTGCGAGGCAGCGCTTCAGCCAGGCATCCACATGCGTGTGCCGCGCCAGATCCACGTTGAACACCGGCATGCTGCTCGCCACGGCCGCAGCGTTCAGATCGGCAAGCGTGAAGCCTGACGGCAGCAGCCATTCGCTGCGCGCCAGCGCGGGCTCGAGCGCCGCTGCCAGAAGCTTGTGGATCTCCGCGTGCGCTGCCTCGATCCGCGAGGCATCGATCTGCTCCGCGGGGCGACGGCCTTCGCGCATGATGGAGACGATGTGCGGCTCGAGATCTGACAGGGCCCACGACGTCCATTGCTGGATACGCGCCTGCGCCTGGCGGTCCGACGGCAGCAGCGCGCCGGGGAAGCTGCTGGCGAGATACCAGTTGATCGCCACCGTCTCGCTCAGCACGAAGCCGTCATGCACCAGTGTCGGGATCTTGCCGGCCGGGTTCAGTGCGAGGTACTCGGGTGTGCGCGTCTCGCCCGCATGCGGGTTCAGCGGGACCTGCTCATAGTCGAGCCCCAGCTCTTCCATCGCCCACATGCAGCGCACGGCGCGTGATTTCTTCCAGCCATAGATCCTGAGCATCGTCGTTCCTCGACAGCTTGCGCACAGAACACAAAATCGGTAAGCATGCATAGTATCTGCGAGTGCACGTCTGTCAATCCCGAGGTGAACCCGATGTCCGGCAACCGTTACGACTACCCGCTGACGCCGTACGACGAGTATCCGGTGCATCAGGCGCCTTATCCGGTCAGCTACGTGCCGTCGACGGACTACGCCTGGGACGAGGGCTATTACTACGCCGTGTACAGCGTCGATCCGCAGGTGATTCTGATCACCGGCATGCGCATCAATCCGAATGCGGATGTGGTCGGCGTGCACGTCGGCGTCAACATCCGTGGCGTGCAGCGCACGCTGCGCATGTCGCGAACCTGGCGCAAGCAGTTCTATACGGCCGTCGGTCCGCTGCGCTACGACGTGATCGAGCCCTACCGCGACATCCGTCTGTCACTCGACCGGAACGATGCGGGACTCACGTTCGATCTGCACTGGCTCGGTTCCGGGCCACCGCATCTGTCCGATCATCATCTCGCCACGGTACGCGGGCGCCGCACGACCGATCAGACGCGCTACAACCAGACCGGAACCGCGCGCGGATGGATCGAGGTCGACGGGAAGCGATTCGAAGTGTCGCCCGGTGCCTGGGGCGCCTGCCGCGACCATTCCTGGGGAATCTACGAAGCGCGGCCGCCGCTGGTTCCCGATCCGCGCTGGTTGCCGCCCGCAGAACAGAAGGGGCCGGTGCGCGCGCTGCGCTTCTCGATGTTCTTCGAAGCGGGCGAGTACTCCGGCCATCTGCACCTGCACGAGGACGAGGACGGGAATCAGGTCGTCACCAACGATGCCTTCGGTATTCCGTTCGAGGGCGGCATCGACCGCGGCTTCGATGCTCCGCGTCTGCCGCTCGCCACCTGTCGTCACGAACTGAAGTTCGCGCCGGGCACGCGTTCGCTGGAGGCCGGCGTACTGCATCTGACGGATGCGGCGGGCGGCACGTGGAAGATGGCCTTCGATGTCGCCTGGCCCGCCGCGCCGGTCATCCAGTGCGGCTACCACCTCGGCAGCTGGAAGGACGGCGGCACGATCGCCACCTATCACGGTGCCGCAGATCCCTACATGGAATGGGACGAGTTCGATTTCTCGCGACAGCCGACCACCCACACGCTCTACGGGCAGACCACGCCGCGCAAGGTCTACGGCGTCGAACACGTCGCGCGGCTCGAGATCACCGATCCGGCCGGGCGCCGAGTGAATGGCCTTGCCGAAGTCGAGGTGTTCCTGAATGGCCGTTACGCGCCCTACGGATTCGAAGCGCAGGCGCCGCAGGGCGGTCTGACCGGGCGAGGCGTGCTCTAGTGGGTACCTTGAGAGCAACACTGCCGAACGTCGAGGCGGCGCTGGCAGCCCGGCGGCTTCCCGGCGAAGCCGGCATCTGGGTCTTCATCGCAGGAGACCTCGCGATCTTTTCGCTGTTCTTTCTCACCTACCTCTACTACCGCGGAGATGACGTCGCGCTGTTTTCATCGTCGCAGCAGCAGCTGAGTCTGACCTTCGGCACGATCAACACGGTGCTGATGCTGACAAGTTCCTGGTTCGTCGCGTCGGCCGTTCATGCCGTCCGTCGGTCGCAGCAGGGCGTTGCGCGCGCCTGCCTGCTGCTTGCGATCGCCTGCGGTGCCGGTTTCGGGGTCGTGAAGGTATTCGAGTATGGCGAGAAGATCCGCGCCGGGCTGACGCTGAACAGCAATGATTTCTTCATCTACTACTACATGCTGACCGGCATCCATCTGCTGCATGTGCTGATCGGCACGGGCGTGCTGATCTATATGTATCGTCTCGCGGGCAGGGGCCGTCGCGATGCGGTCGCAGTCCGCAACCTCGAGAGCAGTGCGAGTTTCTGGCATGTCGTCGACGTGCTGTGGATCGTACTGTTCGCGCTGCTGTATCTCGTGAGGTGATCGATGCGTCAATTGCTGGCGAGTCGTCTGACGCTGATCTGGTTGCTGCTGGTGGCGGCGACCGCCGTGTCATGGGAGATCGGGCACGGTGTCGGCCTGCCTGATCGCCGGCTGGCGGGTGGCGCGATCATCGGCGTCGCGATGCTGAAGGCGCGTTACGTCCTGCTGGACTTCATGGAACTGCGCGGCGCGCCGCTCGTGCCGCGGCTCGTGGCCGAGTGCTGGGTGGTGGTGCTGGCGGTCGGGATGATCGGGCTTTTCCTGCGCGGCGGCTGACTGCTGCGAGTCATCGATGGTGCAGGTCGTACGCCTCGCGCACCATTGCGTGGCGTACGAACTCACGAGTTGCGGCGTTTCGGGCCGACGGGCCTCCCTGCCGCTGTTCGTGCTGTGGCACGGATCCTGCAGATCCAAGCGAAAAGCAGCCCACTTGGCTGCCAGCCTGATCTCGAGGACACACGCATGGCCATGAATTCTCCCCGCCCGCAAACCCACGAATCCGAAGCGATCCCGATGGGCCGCCTGATCCACGACGTGGCGCGGCTGCGCCGCAAGCTGCTCGACAATGAAATGCAGCCCGCGGGCCTCACGCGGTCCCAATGGTCGGTACTGGCCTGTCTTGCGCGTCGGGAGACCCAGGGTCTCACTCAGAGCGACCTGGCCAAGGCCCTGGAGATCGGCAAGGTGACGCTGGGCGGCCTCGTGGACCGTCTCGAAGCGAAGGGATTCGTGCGCCGTGAGCTCGACAGCGAAGATCGGCGCGTCAAGCGACTCGCACTGACGCCGAAGGGCAAGCGCGCCGTCAGCACGATGAACGTCGTGCGGCCGATCATCGACGACATCGTCATGCGCGGCCTCTCGCCGGTGGCGCGGGCGAAGCTCGCCGAGAACCTGAGCCTGATGCGCACGAACCTGCTGCAGCTGGAACGGAGCCACGACGCGAACCTGCCGCTGCTCGGCAAGCACGCCCGTTAGGACGGGCGCCGGACCGTCAGCGGCATGATGCATGCGGGGTCTCCGCCTGCGGCAGGTACAATCCTGCTGAATCAGGCGGGGGGGCCGACATGTATCCGATCGAGATCTACTGCAAGCTGCGTCTGCAGCCGGACGCGCAGCCGCGTTCGCTCGACATCATCCGCTCGATCATCGAGGCCGCGCGAACCATCCGGTCCGGTGAGCAGTCTGGCGTTCTGCGCTGCGACTGGTTCGTCCAGGATGCGAAGCATGAAATGATCGGCATGCTGGCGTACCGCGATGACGGCGCGCTGATCGCCCATCGCCTCGCAGCCTCCGCGTTCTTCGACGCGCTCGAGTCTCTGGCTGTGTTTGAAGTTCGGTTTCTGGGGCGGCCGTCCGCAGAGGCCTTGCGCCACTGGGCGCACTTGTCGCCGTCGATCGTCGAATTCGACAGCGGCATCCGCGCCGCGCCAGGCGCGACGCAGTATCGACAAGTCGGGGCGATCGTGCCGAAGCCGCACATCGAGATCTACACGACCTTCGCGATTCAAGCGGGGCGTATCGCGGACTTCCGTCGCGACGCAGCAGCCGTGCTCGAGATCGTCAAGGAGAGGGACCCGGGCACTGCGCGCTACGACTGGTATTACGACGACGCGAGCGGCAGCTGCGTCGCGCTCGATACTTACGACGATGCGGCCGCGATGTTCGCGCACATGCGCAATTGCCACGAGGCGCACGAGAAGCTGCTGCATGAATCGACGATGGTCACGGAGTTTCTCGGCGAACTGCCGCCCGAGGCCGCCGTTGCGGTGGCGAAATACAATCCCTACGTCGTGCGTTTCATCGCAGGGCTGACGTCGTATTCAGCCGGAGGGTTGTGCTGATCGGACAGCGCCGCGCAGCAGATTCGCGGCGGCTTCGCGACCACTGACAATCGCTGCGTTCGTTCCGGCGGCGGAAAAATAGTCACCCGCCAGTTGAATCGGGCTCGCAGGGTCGATTTCGCGCCGCGCTTGCTGCATGCGGCGGTAGACGCCCGGCGCAGGATTTCCGAGTCCCAGGGGCCACCGTGTGACATGGGTCATGTCGAGTCTCGCGGCAAGCTCCGGGAACCGGCGCTCTACGACCGACCGGCAGTCTGCGACGAGCACATCATCGGGCCGCTGCAGGTGATCTGAGATCGCCATATCGTCGTGGAACACCGTAATGAGAGAATGGCCCGGCGGCGCCCGGTCCGGCGCCTTGTTGTGTTCGAGCCAGAGCAGCGCCACGTCCGACTGCTCGCAGATCGGCATGAAGGCCGCGAGCGCACGGCTGATAGTCGGGGCGGCATAGCCAAGGTGCACGCAGAGCCCGCGGTTGTAGGTCATGAGGCCAGCAAGCGGGCCGAGTGTCCGTTCGAGCGGCGCATGAAGCTGCAGCGCTTGTGGCAGCAGCGTCGCGATCACGCAGGCGTCGGCAGATCGTTCCTCTACGATGCCCGCGGCAGTCCGGCACCGAACGCGGACACCGGCGCCGACCTGATCAACACGGGATACCGTCACGCCGAGTTCAACCTCCGTGTGCTCTGCCAGGCGCGCCGGCAGAACACCGATGCCACCCAGCAGCCCGATGAATTGTGTATCGAATAGACCGAGCAGGGCGTTGAAGATCTCAAGTCTGGAAACACGCTCTGGCCGAGTCAGGTTGAGCGCCCGGATCATCGGAGCGATCAGGCAGTCGTGGAGTTCGCGATCGAGTCGCCTCAATGCGTAGTCCGACGCGGACTCGTCGTCGAGATCGGCGGCTGCACTGACATCTTCGAGTCGAACGCGATGGCGAACAGCATACACATCGCGGACGAGATTCAGCAGCCGGAGCTTGCTGCGCCACGAGAACAGGCGCGATCGCAGTGCTCCGCGTATCGCGTGGCTCGAATCAATTTCGTGAAGCCGACCGTCGCGGAACGTGCCTGATATCGTGCTGCTGCGCGCGATGCAATCAGCCAGGCCGAGTTCGTCAAGCAAAGACATGAACGCGCTGTAGCAAGTTCCAATGCCGACGGCGCCCGTGTCGAACAGGTAGCCCTGACGGGACACGGATCTCGCGCGACCGCCGATCTGATCGCTTGATTCCAGTACCTGCGTCTTCCATCCCGCCACAGACAGGCGGTGCGCGGCGGTGAGGCCCGCGAGTCCGGCGCCGACAATGATTGCGTTGCGTGCGGAAGCCATCATCGAAAGCCCTGTATGCGCGAAGGCCCCTCGGATGAAAACACCGGCTGGCCCGATGCATCCCGGCGGGCGAGTCGAAGAATCGGATCCATGTAGTCCGCTGGTCGTTCGATGATCTCGACGACGCGCTGCCCGATCTCGGCATCGGTGACCCAAAGCGGATCCGCGAAAGTGCGTGTGCTGTCGCTGTTGACGATCGACGCCACGATCAGTTCGCGGATTCGCAGCGGTCTGTCACGGTACTCGTGCGCAAGACCGCGATAGAGCATCCTCAACGCCGCCTGGGCCATCGACTGCGGAATACCTTCGTGCAGCACGAAGTCGCAGGAGCCGCCGCCGATGCCGAGCAGCGTGCCTCCGGGTTGCAGGGCCTCTGCCAAAGCCCGCACCGCGCAGAAGTGCGTCAGCAGGTCACCGTTGATCAACGATGCGAGGGACTGGTCGCTGTGCGTCAGCAGGCTGGCCGGCTGCCGCGGCGAATTCACCGAGATGATGGCGGCGTCGATACTCGGCGCGACGGCGCGGATCGCATCGACCAGTTGCGCGGCCTCTGAATCACTGCCGACGGATCCCGCGATGGTGTGCAGGAGTGGGGTCGCCGCGTGTGACGCCGCGAGTCGCGCCAGGCGGCCCGGATCGCGCGCCACGGCGACGACGCGATGTCCGCGCTGCAACAGCGTCCGGACGATGCCGCGGCCCACGTCCCCCGTAGCCCCCACGACGACAACGACATTCGGCATTGGCCGGTCTCCGGTTGACAATCCCGCAACTAGTGCGCAAGCATACCAGCAGCCGGCGACCTATCGTCACGAGGATCTCGACATGACCACGCTGCATGATGATCGCCCGCATCCGGTACCGCCGTTCGCGTTCCTGCGGTACAAGGAAAACTACTTCTTCATCATCATGGACCGTGCCAACGAGATCTACGGCGTCTCGCACCTGAACAACGAGCCGCTGTTCAACCGGTCCCGTTTCTCGCTGAACCTCAGCGTGCGCGGCCAGCCGCTGCGCCATTCGGCGGAAGTGCCGCTGCCGGCGGATTTCCCGGGCTCGTCGATCCTGACCGATGGCCGACTGTCGCTGCGATTCCTCGAGCCGCATCGGCGCTTCATGCTGGATTTCGACGGTGAAGATTTCGCGGCCCACATCGAGTTCGAAGCGCGACGTCCGACCTTCGACTTCGTCGCCTGCAAGTCTGCGGCGCCGGACATGCCTTCGTTCCAGGAAGTGATGACGCTGGGTCTGAACCTGCCGTACAACCATCAGCAGCAATCGATGCGGACGCGTGGCAGCGTCACCGTCAAGACGGGTGGCCGCGCGCAGACGCACGCCGTCGACGGCCTGGGATATCGCGACCACTCCTGGAGCATGCGCACGGACAACATTCCGCGCCGGCATGTCTGGACCGGACTGAATTTTCCGGAGCGCGCGTTCGGGATCAAGGTGCTCGAGACGACCGTGCGCCCGGGTTTCTGGGCCAAAGAGGGCTATGTCAGCGATGGCGACGGTGAACAGGCGCTGCGTGCCATCGACGTCACTCACCAGGGTAGCGTCGACGGATGGCCCGCGAAGACCCGATTCGCGGTGCGCGATGTCAGTGGTCGCCACTTCACCATCGAGGCGGATATCGCTGCACGTTACGCTGATGTGCCGCTGCATTCGGAGAAAGCCGCGAACGGTGCACCGACCTACGAGATTCTCGAGACCTTCAGTCCGTTGGCGTTGCTGGAGACGGGCGAACAGGGCATCGGGCTGGTCGAGATCGGCCGGCATCCCACCGTGAAGGACGCCTATCCGTGAGTGATGCCTGGCTGCATTCGCTATTGGTGATCCGCAAGGCCTGCGTACAGTTGAAGGCCGACGTGTCGCCCTCCGTCGCGGCTCGCCTGGACATCGTCAACACCGTTCTCGCGCGGTTGATCGTCGAGGCCCGTGAACTACCGGCGTTCGAGGCCTCGCTGCTCGGGGTCTATTCCGAGACGCTTGCTTCGCTCGGCGCCGACACGGTGCCAACGCTGGAGGCTGCGCTCGCGCGGATCCAGCAGGCCTTGCGCGAGGCACGACTCGCAGGCACGGCGACCGCGAGTTCCCCCGTGTCTTTGAAGACAGTGACCGAACTGGAGGGCGCATTTGCCATCGCTCGCGAGCGGGCCGTGGTCGAGGAGATCCGTCGCGGCGAGGGCGCGGCGGCCGAGCCACAGGTCGAAGTATTCGATTCGGCGGCGTTCCGCCGCTATCTGGTCGAATCGCTCGGCGAGAATCCGGCGGTCGAAGTCGTCGACAGCCAGCTCGCCTCACGCGGCTTCTCCAAGAAGACCATGCTGGTGACGTTGCGCAACAGCCGAGTGCTGCCGGCCGAACTCGCCCTGCGCATCGATCGCCCGTTCAATTTTCTCGAGACGACCGTCGCCGACGAGTTCACTCCGCTGGAGGCACTGCATCGCGCGGGCATCCGGCTGCCCAGACCGTATGCGCTCGAGCCAACGGGTCAGGTGCTGGACGGCCCTTTCATCATTTTTGAGAAAGTGACGGGCGCGCCGATCGGCAACAATTTCCAGATTCCGCACCGCAATCATGTCATCGCCGCGGACGTGGCACGATGCCTCGCGCAGGTCCATCGTACGCCCGTGTCGACGCTGCCCAACGTCAGCGGCGCCGGTCTGTCGGCGCGCGAGCAGGTTCGCCAGGATCTGGACAAATCCTTCGCGCACTGGTCAGCGCTCGACCGGCCGATTCCGCTGATGGAAGCGGCGTTCAACTGGCTGTACGCCCACCTGCACTGGGCGGACGGCGACTGCGGCATCGTCCACGGCGACTACAACTTCAACAACCTGCTGATCGACGGCAATCGTGTCGCAGCGATCGTCGACTGGGAATTCGTGCACGTCGGCAATCCGGCAGCCGATCTCGGCTGGTTCCACTACGGTGCCGAGGGCATCTGCGGCTGGCAGGAATTCCAGCGTCTGTACGAGGAAGCCGGCGGCTTTCGCTTCGATCCGCGAATGCTGGACTATTTCATCCTGCTCGGTCAGACGCGGCTCGGCGTGATGACGCTGCAGACGGACAGCGGCTTCAACGAAGGGCGCTTCGATGACGTGAAGTTCGGCCTCTCCGGTGCGCTGCTGATCCACAAGTCGCTGACCCGCATCGCAACGCTGCTGCGCGCGCTGTAACGCTCGCCGCGAGGCGCTCAGGCCATGCGCAGGATCGGCTTCACCGCGATGCCGCGGTCCTGATCTTCGAGCGCCTGGTTGATGTCCTCGAATCTGTAGAACTTGACCAGCTTCTGCAGCGGGAACTTGCCCGCCATGATCAGCTCGATCAGTTGCGGAATGAACACGTGCGGCACGCTGTCGCCCATGTTGACACCGCGGATCATGATGCCGCGACCGATCGCGCCGATCAGCGGCAGCGGGAGCACGGCATCGAGCTTGTTCAGCGAGATCAGGGCGACCTTGCCGCGCGGGCCCAGGGCGGCGAGTGCCTGGCCCATCACGTCCGGGATGCCGCTGGTATCGAAGGCGTGAGCGAGTCCCACGCCGCCGGTCAGCGCCATCAATTGCTCGACGACATTGCCGCCCGCGGTCGGGTCGATGACGTGGTGCGCGCCGACTTCCAGCGCCAGTTTGCGCCGCTCGGCGCGGGGTTCGATGACGATGATCGGCTTGCAGCCGAGCACCACGGCGGCCATGACCCCGCTGAGACCCACACCGCCTGCGCCGAAGATCGCGATCGACTCGCCGGCCTTGGCCTGCAGCACGTTCATGACCGAGCCCGCGCCCGTCTGCACGCCGCAGCCCAGCGGGCCGAGCAGTTCCAGCGGGGCGTCATCGCGCACCTTCACGACATTGCGTTCGTTCGCGACGCTGTGGGTGGCGAACGACGACTGGCCGAAGAAATGCCCGGAGACGTCGCCGTGCGAGCAGGAGAGTGCGGTGGAGCCGTCCAGCCGACGACCAGACATATTGCCGGGGCCGAACTGGAAGCAGTAGGCCGGCACGCCGGCGACGCAGTTCGGGCATTTGCCGCAGGGCAGGAAGCTCATGACGACGCGATCGCCGGCCTTGACGCTTTGCACGCCGGCGCCGACGCGCTCGACGATGCCGGCACCCTCATGACCGAGCACGATCGGGCGCGGCAGCGGCATGAAGCCATCGCGGCAGGTGATGTCGGTGTGGCAGATGCCCGTGGCGACCAGCTTGACCAGGACTTCGTCGTCCCGCAGCGCGCCGAGCTTCAGGGTTTCGATCGTGGCCGCGGCGACATCGGGACGGAAAACGGCAGCTTTGACGGTGTCCTGGGACATGACAGACCTCGGCTGAAAACCCGATGTTTGAGGGCAGTAACATTATCGTTCGCATGCGCTAATATGTCTAGCGTACTATTTCAGCTCTACCGGGTGAGAGGCGAGCATTCATGAAACTGTGTGAAGGTCGGGTGGCGATCATTACCGGCGCGGGCCGCGGCGTCGGTCGGGCATACGCGCTGATGATGGCGCAGCATGGGGCGAAGATCGTCGTCAACGATCTGGGCTCTGCACCGGATGGCCGCGGTGGCGATGCCTCGGCGGGCGAGCAGGTCGTCAACGAGATTCGCGCTGGAGGCGGTGAGGCTGTGCTCAACACGGCAGACGTCGCGGATGGCAAGAGTGCTGCGGCGATGATCCAGCAGGCCGTCGATACCTTCGGCCGCCTCGACGTGCTGATCAACAACGCCGGCATCCTGCGCGACAAGCTGCTGATCAACACCAGCGAAGAAGACTGGGACACCGTCATCCGAGTGCACCTGCGCGGCAGCTTCCTGCCGATGCACCATGCCGGTAACTACTGGCGGCTGCAGGGCAAGGCGGGTCACGCCGTCGATGCGCGCGTGATCAACACGACCTCCCACTCCGGTATTTTCGGCAATGTCGGGCAATCGAACTACGCTGCCGCCAAGGCAGGCATCGCGGGCCTCACCATCGTCGCCGCGCGCGAGTTCCAGCGTCTCGGTGTGACGGTTAATGCGGTTTCGCCGCGCGCCAATACACGCCTGACCGAAGGCCTCGCGCAATGGACACCGGAGCAGATCGAACGCCGCGACCCGGTCTGGATTGCGGCGCTGGTGACCTGGCTGTCGAGCGCGGAGTCGAAGGGAATTTCCGGTCGCGTGTTCGAGGCCTGGGGCTATGGATACACCGTGGCTGAGGGTTGGCAGCATGGCGCGAAAGCGGATGCGGTTAAGGATCCGAGCACGCTCGCGCCCGTCATCCGCGACATCGTCGAACGCTCACGCAAGAATGCCGGCATCGAGTACGGCACGACGATGGATCCCTGAGCGATACCGCGACGCACCAGCACGATCCATCACGGACATGAAGTGCTTCAGATCACCGTCCGCGCCAGACCGGGGCCCGCTTCTCGTTGAAGGCTGCGATGCCTTCGCGGGTGTCTTCCCAGTCGAAGATCTCGCCGACGATTTCGCGATTGCGCTGGCGGATCAGCGCCGGCAGGTCGCCCTCGAGAGCCTCGATCGCAAGTCGTTTCGTCGCCTGCACCGCGAGCGGCGAACAGGTGAGGATGTCCGCCGCCCAGCGGCGGGCAACTTCGACCGTCGTGCCGGCTGCTGCGATCTCATTGACGAGTCCCCAGCGATGCGCAGTCGTGGCATCAATGCTGCGGCCGGTCAGCAGCATGCCCATGGCGATCGCTGCAGGAGCCTTGCGCATCAATCGCTGTGCACCGCCGCCGAGCGCGACGGCGCCGACTCGCGGCTCGCTGAGCGCGAGCTTCGCGTGTTCGTCGATGATGACGATGTCCGCGGCGAGCGCGATCTCGAAACCGCCGCCGTAGGCGTGGCCATTGACGGCCGCAATGATCGGCTTCGTGATCGCTGGGCGTTCCGCGATGCCGGCCCAGCCCGACTCCGGCATCGACTCATCGGGTGCGTCGGCGAGATCGTGGCCGGCGCAGAACGCGCGCCCCTCGCCGGTGATGATTGCAACCCACAGATCCGGATCCTGGGCGAATTCCGTCCAGGCGCCGTCGAGTTCGAAACAGGCGGCGGCGTTCAGGCTGTTCAGCACGGCGGGGCGGTTCAGCGTGATCGTCAGCACGTGGGCGTCGCGAGCGGTTTTGATGTGTGTGGTCATGCCAAGGAGTTTCCATGGGCGAATCCCTGAAAGGCAAGTGCGCGATCGTCACCGGCGCCGGACGCGGCATCGGCGCAGCCATCGCACTGGCGTTCGCGCGCGAAGGCGCTGATGTCGCGCTGGCCGCGCGAACGGTCGAGCAGCTCAACGGCGTGCGTGACCAGATCGTCGCGATGGGGCGTCGCGCGCTCGTGATCCCGACGGACATGGGGGTGACGGCGCAGGTCGAAGCGCTGGTGGCCAGGACGCTCGCAGGCTTTGGTGCCGTGGATATCGTCGTCAGCAACGCCGCCTCGCCGGGCCCCATGGCGCCTCTTGCGGCCATCAGCGCCGAGACCTGGCGCGAGGTGCAGTCCGTCAACCTCGACGGTCCGCTGACGCTCCTCAAGGCGGCTGCACCGCACATGCTGCAGCGCGGCTCGGGCAGTGTAATCGTCATTTCGAGCATTCGCGGGACCAATGGTGTCCCCTATGGCGGCGCGTACGCTGCCTCGAAGGCGGCGTTGAACAGCATCACGCGGACGCTCGCCTGCGAGTGGGGTCCAAAAGGCGTGCGGGTCAACGCCATCTGTCCGGGTCCGGTCGAGACCTATATGGTCACGTCCGTGCTCGGCGACAACAAGCCGCTGCACGACTACTACGGGCAACTCGCGCCGCTGAAGGGCTGGACCCAGCCCGAGGATTGCGCAGGCCCCGCCGTCTTCCTCGCCAGCGATGCCGCGCGTGCGATCACTGGACATCTGCTGGTCGTCGACGGCGGCTTGTCGGCGACGCTGCAGGACGCTTTCGCGCCGCCGGCGCATCTTCTGGGCTGACCCGCCTGCCTCCGAACTTCACTTCTGGAGAAACGCCATGAATGCCGTCCCGCGTGAACTCGATTTTCCACTGAATCGCATTTCCGAACTCGGCAACGAACTGCTCGAGCGGGTCGATGCAATGCGCCGCGTCGATCCGATCCTGTGGAGCGAGACCAATCAGGTCTGGATGATCACGGGCCATGCGGAAGTGATGGAGGCCTTCGGCGACGCCGAGAGATTCTCGAATCACCGTCTGCCGGGTGCGGCCGTCGCACAGGTCCCGCCCGAGGATCTGCATCGCAAGCTGCCGTTGATCATGAACGCGACGAGCAACTGGCTGCTGAACATGGACAATCCGGAACATCCGCGGCTGCGCAAGCTGCTGGTGCGCGCCTTCGGCAAGCCCATCGTCGAAGGAGTGCGGCCGCATGCACGGCGATTCATCCAGGAGGCGCTCGATGCGGCCGGCGCGAAGCGCGACATCGAGTTCGTCTCCGAGGTGGCACGCCGCGTTCCGGCGCGCACCATCCTGCGCCAGCTCGGATTGTCCGACGAACTCATGCCCCGACTGCATCACTGGGCACAGGTGCTGAATCAGATCGGCAACGTCAATGTGCCGATGGATACGCTGCTCGAAGTGGAGCAGGTGCTGCAGGATCTGCGCGACGTGTTCCGTCCCGAGTTCGCGAGGCGCCGCCAGCAGCCGACCGACGATTTCCTTTCGGCGCTGGTCACGGCGAACGAGGCGGGCGACAAGCTCTCCGAAGACGAGATGTTCGCGACCTGCGACATCGTCTTGATCGCCGGCCACGATACGACCACCAACACGATGTCCCTCGGTACGGCCGCGCTCGCGCAGCATCCCGAGGCCTGCGAGTACATTCGCCAGCATCCCGAGAACGCCGGCAACATCGTGCTGGAGCTGTCGCGCGTGGTCTCGATGTCCACGGCAATGGGGCGCTGCGTCGGCAAGGATTTCAGTTGGCGCGGGCACGACTTCAAGAAGGGCCAGATCGTGATCCTCTGGCAGGGCGTGGCGAACCGCGATCCCGCTGTGTTCCCGAATCCGTCGCAGATGGATTTCTCGCGCTCCAACGACCTGAACGTCATGTTCGCACCCGGTCCGCATCACTGCATCGGACACCTGCTCGCCAAGATGCAGCTGGGTGAGTTCTTCCCGGAGCTGGTGCGGCGCTTCGATCTCGAGCTGCTCGACACGCAGCTGAACTTCGGGCCGACGATGGGCTTCCGTGGCCTCGATACGCTGAATCTGCGCCTGCACCCCCGCGCCTGAGGCAGGCATACCGTAAGACTAGAACCTATCTCAGAATCCCACATGAGCCGCGTTGCAGTCGCTCCCTGCGCGCATCGCGGCGCGCGTCGCGGCGCGCGTCGCAGCCCAGGGTGGTTCCCTGGGCAAGGAGCGCAACAATGCTGCGCGCAGCGAGCGGCGCAACCCTGCGGGAAGCGCCCTGGCGGGCGGGCAGCGGCGTCGCTCGTCGCTCATGTATCTCGATACACATCGCTCCTCGCTCCTGGCCGCCCGCCCGCGAGGGTGCTTCGCGGCCATGTGGGATTCTGAGATAGGTTCTAGGTACTAGCCGAAATTGCACCGGCAGGCCCCCCTGCAGACAATCGCTATAACGCTTGATATAGCGATCGTCGAACAACCAACAGGTGAGGTGGGGCATGGCTGTCGTGACGCCGGTGAAGAAGCCAATTCAATCCAGGGCGGGCGATCCGGGGTCGGGCCCCGAACTCGTCAACGTCGATCGTGAGAACGGACGTTTTCGCGTTCACCGGTCGGCCTACAAGAGTCCGGAAGTCTTCGAACGCGAGAAGCAGCTGATCTTCGGCAAGTGCTGGCTGTACGTGGGCCATCGCACCGAGATCCCGAACCCCGGCGACTACGTGCTGCGCACGGTCGGTGGCCGCAACCTGATTTTCGTCCGTGACAAAAAGGGTGAAATCCAGGCGCTGGTCAACGCCTGCACCCACCGAGGCGCGACGGTCTGCCGCGAACCGAAGGGCAATGCCAAGGTGTTCACCTGCCCCTACCATGGCTGGGCCTTCGATACCGTCGGCAAGCTGGTCTCGACATTCTCGAACGAAGGCTACCGCAAGGATCTGAACAGCGACGGACGACTGGATCTGCCGAAGCCGGCGCGGCTCGAGAACTACCGCGGCTTCTACTTCGTCAACTTCAATCCGAAGGCGATTTCGCTGTCGGACTATCTGGCAGGCGCGAAAGAAGTCATCGACTCCTACTGCGACCAGGCTGAGCTCGGCGATGCGGGCCTGTACGTGATCGGTGGCGAGCATGCGTACTCGATCCGCTCGAACTACAAGTATCTGGTCGAGAACAGCTACGACGGCTACCACGTCATTCCGACCCATATCAGTTATCTCGAATACCTCGCCGACCGTGCCAAGGGCACGTCGGATGCAGCCATCGTGGCCGAAACGCCGGGCGTGTTCCGCTCGCGCGGCGGCGTGAAGGGCCTGGGGCACGGCCACGCGGTGCTCAGTTCCTGGGTGCCGACGGGGCGACCGGTGGCGTTCCACAACGAGCGCTGGGGGCCGAAGGTCAAGGCGCACATCGAGGGCAACCGCGCCAGGCTCGAGGCCAAATACGGCGCCGAACGTGCGGCCTACCTGTGCGAGATGCAGAAGAACCTCGTGATCTTCCCGAACCTCGTCTTCAATGACAACGTGGGACTCACGATCCGCAACATCGAACCGGTGTCGCCGGGCGAGATCCACGTGCGGGCGTGGGGGCTCGGGCATCTCGGTGAATCGGCCGAACTGCTCGACATCCGGCTCGACAACTTCTCGAACTTCCTCGGCCCGGCCGGCTTTGGCTCGGCCGACGACATCGAGATGCTCGAACTGTGCCAGGAGGGCATCGAACACTCGCCGACGGAGTGGACCGAGCTGTCCAAGGGCATGGATACGAGTGTCGAAGACCTGCGCCTGCAGCAGGGTGCGCCGGACGACGAATGCCAGATGCAGGCGTACTGGGCGCAGTGGGACCGCGTGATGCGCGGAATCGACACCTTTGAACGCAGTGAATGAGGGGACGACCAACATGGCCTACAAAGCTTCCCAGCGACGCCTCGACGTCGAGGACTTCCTGTTCCACGAAGCCGATCTGCTCGACAACTGGCGGCTGCCCGAGTGGACCCAGCTCTATTCGGACGACGCCAAGTACGAGATCGCCTCGCTGAGTTCGATCGATCCGCTCGGCGCGGATCCGTCGAGTTCGATCTTCATCGTCGCGGATGACAAGGAGCGCATGAACCTGCGCGCCAATCGTCTGATGAAGAAATCGGCGCACTGCGAGTTCCCCCACTCGAAGACCCGGCACATGATCAGCAACGTGCGCGTCTCGCAGGACGGCAACAACCTGCGCACGAAGGCGAACTTCGTGACCTACCGGACCAAGAGCGGTCGTACGTCGCGCTACATGGGCGAAGCCCACTATCTGCTCGAGCCCGTCGGCGAGGGGTTCCGCATCAAGCACAAGCGCTGTGTGCTGGATCTCGACACGCTGAACGATCAGGGCCGCCTGACCATCATGCTGTAGACGCCGCCAGGAGCTACGCACATGTCACTGCCATTTCGTCATCGAAAACTCGGCTATGTCGCGCTGAACGTCACGGATGTGGCGCGCACCACCGAATTCGCCACGCGCACGCTCGGACTCGAGGACGTCGGAACGGGACCCTCGGGCGAGCAGTTCCTGGCCTGCGGCCGCGAACATCACGACGTCGTGATGTTCCAGAACCGTGAGGCCGGATTCGTCCGCGCCGCCTGGGAACTGGAGACACCGGAGGACGTCGAGCTGGCGCAGGCGCATTTCACGGCGCTCGGTCTGCGCCCGTTAGCACTCGCCCAGGAAGAGAAAGACATCCTCGGCCTCGGTGTCTGGCCGGCGTTTCGAGTTCGCGAGCCGACCAACCAGATCTGCTTCGAGTACTACGCGAAGATGATGATCCGCTCCCGCACCCGCGCGACGCAGGTCACGAATTTCAAGATGCTGGGTCATGTCGGCATCAATGTGCCGAACGTACGCGAGGCGACGGAATACGCCGTCGCGAACATGGGCATCCTCGTCTCGGACGTGCTCGGGGACTACCTCGGCACGCTGCTCCGGGCGGCGCCAAACCCGAACCATCACTCGCTGGCGTATCTGCCGGCGAAGGATGCCAAACGACAGCTGAACCACGTCGCTTTCATGGTCGACTCGATCGACGACATCGGCAAGCTTTTCAATCGGCTCGAAGCACATGGCGAACGTCGTGCCTTCGGCATCGGTCGGCATCCGACTTCCGGCAGCATTCACCTGTACGCGTTCGATCCGGACAATCTCGTCTGGGAGTACACGCTCGGGATGGAGCAGTTTCCCGAAGTGGGTGCGCGCGAAGCACGGTTCATGTCGGCCGCGCCCGAGGACTACGACCTCTGGGGTGCCGTGCCGAAGCCGGGGTTCGGTGGCTCGGGCAACGTCGTCGTCTCCGACGACGCGCCGGTGTCGGTCGCGGCTTCGAGGCAGGCGGGCTAGGACGGCCTGGCCGCCGCGCGCACCGGCGGGTCAGCGTTTCGGGGACGGCAGCGCGAGGCTGCCGTCGATCAGCAGCGTCAGGAAGTCGGCGCCGTCGAGACGGTGCTGTCGTACGGCCTGGTAGGCGGGACTGTCGTACCAGGCCTGGGCCGCCTCCATGCTAGGGAATTCCGCGAGCACAACGCCATTTACGGTGTCTGCGCCTTCCAGGACCTTCAGCGTCGAATACGCGGCGAGTGGCTTGATCGGCACGCCCTTCATCGTGGGTCCCGCCTTGGACCAGTACGCTTCCAGTTCCGTGCGATCCTTGATGTCCCTCATCACGAATACGAGATAGGCGGCCATGCGGTGTATCCCCGGGTCATGTGTGGCGCAAAGAAAAGCCCCGACCCGGCGAACTGTATCGGGGCTTTGTCAGTCAGGGCAGTTGATCAGAAGTTGAACTTGACCGTCGCGCCGTAGTTGGCCGGGTTGCCTGCAATCGCAGCGCGACCGAAAGTACCGAACGCGATGATGCCGGTGCGGTAATACTCTTCATCGAGCACGTTGTTGCCCCACAGCGAGATGCTCCAGCGATCATCCGGCGCCTTGTAGCCGATGTTCAGGTTCAGGAGGCTGTAGCCATCGTCCGTGGCACCGCCGCTGCCGACCAGGTTCAGATGGTCGTAGTACTTGCCACCGTTGTGCACGACGGTGCCGGTGAAGTCGATCGAGCCGCCATTGGCGAGCGGGTAGCTGTAGTCGCCGACCAGCGAGATCGCGAGGTCCGATGCGCCCGGCAGGCTGTTGCCCTTGATCGTCGGCAGGTTGACGCTGTTCTCCGTGAACTCCGCGTTCAGGATCGTGGCCCCGAGCGAGAGCTGGAAGTTGTCGGTCACCTTCGCGATCGCCTGCAGGTCCACACCCTTGACCTCGGCCTTCGGGCCGTTGTCGAGGATGTTGCCGCCGGTGAACTGGTCGATGATGTTCAGCTGCACGTTCTCATACTCGCTGAAGTACAGCGACGCATTCAGGCGGTAGCGATCGGCGAAGTCACGCTTGAAGCCAACTTCGATCGTGGTGACCTCTTCCGGCTCGGCGCTGCCGGCACCGGTGGTCGCAGCATTCAGTGTGCCGGACTTGAAGCCGGTCGAAACGCCGCCGTAGGCCAGCCATTCATCGGCCTGGTACTGCACGCGCGCGGTGTACGTGAACTTGTTTCCGTCCAGCACTTCGCGCGGCACCTGGCCGGTGAAATCGACGAGGTCGTAGGACTCATCGGTGATGCGGCCGCCGACCGTGGCACTCCAGTTCGTTCCGAACGGGAAGGTGGCCTGCGCGTAGGCGGCTTTCGAGGTCACGATGAATTCGTCGTCCGTGCCGATCGACGACGCGCCAAAGCCATCGCCCGATTGCACGACCTGCCCCTTCTCACGCGAGTAGTCGATGCCGCCGATCCAGCGGATCTTCGCGCTTTCGTTCGAGATGAACTGGAAGCCCTGCGAGATCACTTCGCTGGGGTTGATCGACGAGAAGCCGAGGCCACCGGTGGCGTTCAGCGGCACCGGCCCGCCCGCGCCGAGAATGGCGCCGAGCGTCGCCGACTGGACCGAGCCCGGACGTTCGAGCCCGACCTGTACCGAACCGTGATAGTCGCTGTCCGTATAGCCGGTCAGGGACTTCAGCGTGAAGCGGTCGAAGTCGAAGGTGCCATTCAGCACGACCAGCGTGTTTTCGATATAGAGACTGGAGCCCGGCGTATGCTGCCCGGTCAGAACGCCATTCGTGAATCCCGAACGCTGGTTGTCATAGGTCTCGTGGATGCGGTTCGAGAACACGGCGCTGGTGGCTGCCTCCGCCGCGATCTGCTGCGTGGTGGCGGCGCCAAACGCGCAGGCCGTAGGACTCGTGGGATCCGGACAGAAGCCGCCGAAGATCGCGGCGAAGAACACGCTGCGGTTGTCACTGAAGCCCGGGATCGGGCCCGGCACGTTCTGGCCGACGGCCTCGTAGCCGCCACCCGAGTGGTCATCGGACTTCGAGTAGGCCGCACGCAGGAACCAGGACTGGGTGTCCGAGGGATTGAACACGAAGACGGCGCTCGCGCTCATCGCTTCCCGATCGTCGAGGTCGTCCGTGTTGAGGCTACCGGCCGGGTTCAGATTCTTCACGAAACCGTCGCGGTCATGCTTGGCGGCAGACAACGAGAATGCCGTGCGCTCACCGAGGCCGCTCGAGATCGATGCGCTGATGTCCCGCGTGTTGTAGTTGCCGATGCTGGCGCTGACGTTGCCGCTGAACTCGGCACCCGGTTCGGGCTTGCGCGAATTGATCACGATGGCGCCCGCGGTGGCATTGCGGCCGTACAGGGAACCCTGAGGACCTGCGAGCACTTCGAGTCCGGCGACCGAGTCGAGCTCGAACATCGCGTTGGTGGTGCGCGCGATGTAGACGCCGTCGATGTAGATCGCGACGCTGGAGAATGTGCCGCCGCCCAGCGTCGAACTGCCGATGCCGCGGATGAAGGCCATGTTGTAGCCGGTGGGGTCGACGACCGAGAGCGACGGCACGAGGCTCTGCAGCTGCTGGATGTTGGTCACGCCCGAGTCGGCGAGTTGTTCTTCCGAGACGGCCGTGACGGTCACGGGCACCTTCTGCAGGTTCTCGGTGCGACGCTCGGCGGTGACGACGACTTCCTCGAGACCGCTGTCCGCTGCGCCGCCGGATTGGCCCTGAGCAGCGGCAGATCCCATCGCGAAAACGAGTACGGCACTGGTGGCCAGCGCGAACGATCGGCTCATACATTCCCCCTCAAGCTGCCGGACCCGCCGATGAAATTGAAAGGTAGCGTATCATTCGCTTGGTCGCAACATGCCTGCGTAGTGTTGCGTGAGCGCGTCATCGGTGCGCAAACGTACTGCGCTGCAAAAGAACTGATTGTCGCTTCGCGATCAGCTGTCGTCGCGCTGCTCGCGGATCGCGCGCAGCGTCACCCACCACATCATCACGGTCCAGCCGAAGAAAGACACCGCGGCCAGCCAGAAGCCGAACAAGCCGTTCCAGGCGAACGGTCCGCGCTTGAAGAAGGGCAGCAGCGCGCCGACCAGATAGCACACGGCCAGCCAGTAGTTCGCGAAGCCGACCCAGCGCGGATAGATCGGCTCGGCGCGCCCATCCGACAGCACGGCCGTGCCGATCGCGAGATTCTGGATCAGTGCTGGGGGATACATGCCGACGAAGGACAGCCAGGCGAAGTCGTTCAACAACTGCATCGTGTCCGGCGCGGTCAGGTCAGGGCGATAGGACAAGGCCAGCCAGACGTAGCAGGGAATTATCACCGCGAAGACGGTGCCGGTGGACGTCGCGAGCTGCGTCGAGGCGAGCACATGGCTGTGTCCCTCGATGCGCCGGATCTGCGTGGCGATCGCCGACGAGAACGGCCACCAGAATACGCAGGCGAGCGCGAGCACGGTGATGCCGATGCGGATCCGCGTCTGGTCCCGCTGGAACATTTCGCTGATGTCGGCCGCGCTCGTGGCTGGATCGATCGGGGGCAGCCAGCCCGCGATGCCGAAAATGCCGATGCCCATCAGCACGGCGAACAGAATGCCCGCGTGGGCGCAGAGTCGTTGCGCGAATTTGTTCATGGGGATTCAACCGTACCCGAGCTGTCGGCCCGCGAGATCCAGCAGGATCTCTTCCGACCCACCACCGATCGCCATCACGCGCACTTCGCGGTAAATCCGCTCGATGCGGTTGCCCTTGATGTAGGACGCGCCACCGAGCACCTGTGCGGCCTCGCGTGCGACGCGCTCGAAGGCCTGCGT
Source organism: Steroidobacteraceae bacterium (assembly GCA_965279665.1). GTDB lineage: Bacteria > Pseudomonadota > Gammaproteobacteria > Steroidobacterales > Steroidobacteraceae > UBA964. Next base: position 2,719,689 of record OZ257256.1, on the reverse strand, counting down.
GGCCTGCACCTTCAGCAGTGCGAAATCCGCTGGCCGGGCACAGCCATTGACGAAGCGCCAGGCGCAGAGGTCCGTCATCGCCTGCGTCGAATCGATCAGCCGCGCCATGTCGGCGAGCTTGCTGCGGATCACCGAGTGCTGGCCGAGCTTCTTGCCGAAGGTCTCGCGCTCCTTCGCCCAGGTGACGGCATCCTCGAGACACACCCGCGCGAACGCCATGCACTGCTGGGCAGCGACCAGACGCTCACTGTTGAAGTTCTCGAGAATCCGAACGAAACCTTCGTTCTCGGGTCCGATCAGGTTCTCGACCGGCACTTCGACGTCATCGAAATACAGCGCAGCCGTATCGCCGCAATGCCAGCCCATCTTGTCGAGTTTCGTGCGCGTGAAGCCCTTGCGATCACTCTCGATCAGCAGCAGCGACAGTCCGCTCATCCCGGGTCCGCCTGTGCGTACGGCCACGGTGAACCAGTCCGCGCGCATGCCGGAGCTGATGAAGATCTTCGAGCCATTGACGATGTACCGGTCGCCGCGGCGTTCGGCGCGGGTCTTCAGGCGCGCGACGTCGGATCCGCCGCTGGGTTCGGTGACGCCGAGCGCCATGATCTTCTCGCCGGAGATCACGGCGGGCGCGATGCGCCGTTTCAGTTCGGGCGAGCCGAGAGCGAGAATCGGCGGCAACGCTACCATGTGCGTCATCAGCGCGGAGTACAGGCCACCGGCACCGGGTGCGGCGATTTCCTCCGTCTGTGTGAAGTGATGGAAGACGTCGATGCCGTCGGCGCTGCCGCCGAATTCCTCCGGCAGGCCGAGCCCGAGCAGTCCGGCGGCACCCGCCTTGCGGTGAAACTCGCGCGGCACTTCGCCGGCGGATTCCCAGGCGTCGATGTGCGGCGCGGCTTCCTGCTGGATGAAGCGCCGAACTGAGGCGGCAATCGCCTCATGACTCTCGTCGTAGAACGGGGATTTCGCGCGCCACTCGTCGAACGTCGTGCCCATCCTTCGTCTCCTGGGTCCGGTTTTTATTTACGCCCCGCCAACCAGTAAGCTAGCATACTTGGAGAACGCGGTCGGTCGCACCGGCGGCCAGGGACGGGGGGAACGTATGACGCAAATGGATACCGGGCTGCATGGCCTCAAGGTCGTCGATCTGGGGCTTGGCATGGCCGCAGCGCTGGTCACGAAGTTCCTGCGCGAGGGCGGTGCGCAGATCACGCGGGTGGAGCCTGCAGCGGGCGATCCGTTCTATTCGGTCTATCCCGCCTACGAAGTCTGGCATCGCGGCTCGAGCCGTGCGGCCGACGCGGCGCGCTCGGAGCAGCGGCTCGGCGAGTTGCTGGCGGAGGCGGACGTCTGCCTTCTCGGCGGTGAGGACTATCCGGGCGTCGCTCGTCGCACCGACGCTGCCGCACTGCAAAAGAAATTTCAGAAGCTCGTGATCCTCGATATCGAGGGCTATCCGTCTGGCACACGCCACGCAGGGCGTCCGGCCACCGATGTTCTGGTGCAGGCGCGTTCCGGACTGTCGTTCGAGCATTACAGCAAGCGGCCACTGCTGATGGCTTTCGAGCCGTCGAATTACGGCGCGGCCTTGAACGGTCTCTGCGCCGTCTTCGCGGCGCTGACGCAGCGCGAATCGACCGGCCGTGGGCAGGTCGTGGCGACGTCTCTGTACGAAGGCGCGATGAGCTGGACGTTGCTGCTTTGGTGCAAGGCCACGCGCGCGACGCCGGCGTCGAATTTCGTCATGCCGAAGGATCCCTGGCCGTTGATTTTCAAATGCCAGGACGGCGTGTGGGTGCAGGTGGTGCTGGGTTCCACCGGTTCGAAGTACCTGCTGTACAAGATCCTCGGCATCGACGATCCCACCGTGCAGCCGAACGACAGCGGCATGCCGAAGCCGGGCGGCGATCCGAAGAACTTCTTTGGCGACATCGACCTGCTGCAGAAGCACGTCGAGAAGCGGCACAGCGGTGAGTTGCTGGCGGCGATCGCGGCCGCAGGACTGCCGGCCGAGGCGGTCATGGCGCCGGGCGGCTGCTGGGATGATCCGCAGGTGCAGCACAACGGCATCATCGAGCGTGAGCCGGATGGCGTGCGTCACGTCGGACATCCGATCAGCGCAACGCCTTCGCCGGCGCCGCGCAAGCCGCTGCCAAATGCGGCGAAGGCGCCGCTCACCGGCATCAAGGTCGTGGACTTCGGCGCGTTCGTCGCGGGTCCTTATTCGTCGGCGGTGCTCGCGGATCTCGGCGCCGACGTCGTCAAGGTCGAGGCGCTGACCGGCGATCCGAATCGCAGCATCTTCCGTTCCTATGCCTCGGTGAATCGCGGTAAGCGCGTCGTCACGATCGATCTCAAGACGCCGGAGGGCTTGAAGATCGCACAGCAGCTCTGTGTCGCCGCGGATGTGGTGACCAACAACTTCCGCCCGGGTGTCTCCGCGCGACTCGGTATCGACGCCAAGACGCTGCAGAAACTGAAGCCGGAACTGATCGTGCTGGAGAGTGCGGCGTATGGCACGACGGGCCCGCGCGCACAGGCGGCCGGCTTCGACATGTGCTTCCAGGCGCTATGCGGCCATGACTGGCGTGCCGGTGGTGTGGGCAACAAGCCAATCTGGAACCGCACGTCCATGGTTGACTTCGCGGGCGGTCTGATCGGCGCCGTCGCCGTGCTGCAGCGCCTTTATCAGCGGGCGCGCAGCGGCGAGGGCTCTGAAATCGGCGCGGGACTGCTGAATGCCGGCCTGTATCTGATGTCCGGCCTCGTGCAGAAAGCGAACGGTGAGTTCGTCGGCGCGGAACCGGTCAACAAGACCATGACGGGTTTTCACCCGGCCGAACAGTTCTATGAAGCCGCCGATGGCTGGCTTGCGATCGTCGCGCGCGATGAGGCGATGGCGCGACGACTCGTCGAGACGCTGAAGCTCGGCGCGCGGCTCACGGCGCCGCGCGAGGCCTGGGGCGACGATGCCGCTGCGATGATCGCCGAGGCCGTCAAGGCGCAGTCCGCGCAGTCACTCGTCGAACAGTTGAACGCGGCCGGCGTCTGGGCGGAGCTGTGCTGCACCGATGGCGAGACCATGGCCCTCGGTGACGCTGAGCTCGAGCGGCTGGGCACCGTGTACTGCTCCGAGCATCCGCAGTTCGGCTCGGTGCGGCAGATCGGTCCGCTGATGCGGCTGGCCGACATCACGCGGTCTGCGCCGCTGTCACCGCCGCTCGCAGGTGAACATACCGATGCCGTGCTGACGGAGCTTGGCTTCACCAGTGCGCAGATCCAGGATCTGCGCGAGTGTCAGATCGTCAAGTAGTCGCCGCAAGTACCGAGAATTCGCAATGAGTGACCGCCTCGTCGAACTGCATGCGCTGCGAATACTCTGGAGCACGATGCGTCACAGCTTCGCGCCGGAGCTGTCGTCGGCACTCGCGAAGGATCGGGCGAAGCGCGCCGATGCAGCGCTGGGACGTCTGATCGCTTCTTACGAAGCGTTACCCGGGCTGCGCGCCACATACGCGCCGCGCTATCAGGCACTGCTGGATCGGGCCGAGGCGCTGGCAGCGAGGGTCGGTGTCGTCGTGGGAGACGCGGCGAGCGGCGAGGGTAATCCGACGTTCATCGGTATCCCGGGCGTCGCCGGCAGGCTCGAGGCCACGATGGGGGCGCTGTCGCAGGTACGCGCGACTGCGGCCAGTGCTGTCTCGGCAAGCGCGGCGGCAGACATCGATGCGCTGCTGCTGGACGTCGTGCAGCTCGAAGCGGCCTTGCGTACGGACTTCGAGACGGCGGCGACGAAGACTGCGCCGGTGGTCGGGCGCGGCGAGGATCGGCAGCTGACGGTCGAGAGTCTGCAGCGCTACCTGCGCGCGCATCCGCGCGGTGCGCCCGGCATCGTCGTGCGCAAGGTCAACGAGATTCCGGGCGGTCGCTCCAAGCGAACGGTTCTGGTGGAACTCGAGAATGCGGATCCGCTGCCGAGCGAGATCGTGCTGCGGCTCGATACGGGTCGCGGCGTCGGGACCTCGGTCATCGATGAATTTCCGATCATCCGGGATGTCGCCGCGCGCGATCTGCCGGTGCCGGCGCCGTTGTGGCTCGAGGCCGCACCGGATCTCGTCGGTCATCCCTTCATCGTTTTTCGTCGCATGCCCGGCGCTTCGGCTGGCGATCTGATGGAAGGCGCCTTTCGCAAGGAGCCCGCCACCGGCCGTGCGCTCGCGCGCGTGCTCGGCCGTGTGCATGGCGCTGGCGCTGCACTGATCAGCGATCCCGCGCGACGTGGTTCCGCGGTCCCCCATACGCAGGAGCTGCTGACGCATTACCTCGACTACTGGAATTCGAAGAAACCCTTCCCGTCGCTGGTGATCGAGACGGCCTTCATGTGGCTGTTCCGCAGCCTGCATGATGGCCTGGGTGAGGCGACGGTCGTGCATGCCGATACCGGCTTCCACAATCTGCTGCTCGAAGATTCCGGCAACGGCTGCCTGCTCGACTGGGAGTTCTCGCACTTCGGAGATCCGGCAGAGGATCTCGCATCCTGCCGGCCGGCCGTGGAGCGCTGCATGCCCTGGGCCGACTTCATGGCCGAATACCAGGCGGCCGGTGGCAAGCCCGCGAGCGACTTCCGGCTGCGCTATTTCGAGATCTGGCGGCCGCTGCGCAATGCCGTGGTCTGCGGCACGGTGCTGCATTCCCTGATGCAGGGCGAGGCCGACGAGATCGATCCGGTGACGATCGGGCTCAGCACCTTCGCGCGCCTGCAGGCAGATCTCGCGCGCAGTCTCGCCACCATCATGACGACGAAGGTCAGAGCGTAAGCCCTCAGCGCCCGCGGAACACCGGGGCACGCTTCTGAACGAAGGCATTGATCGCCTCCGGGAAATCCTCGGTCGCGGCGCAGGTGGCCAGCGCATTCATCTCGGCCTCGAACTGCTGCTCCAGCGTGTTGCCGAGCGACTGGCGCAGCAAAGACCTGATCTGCGCGACCGCGACCGGTGCGACGCCGGCGAGTCGTTGCACGACCTCCGCCGTCTTGGCTTCGAGATCCACGTCCGGCACCACCCAGTTGACCAGGCCGAAGCGCTCCGCCTGCGCGGCCGTCAGGGTTTCCGCGAGCAGCAGCAGCTGCATCGTGCGGGCGAGGCTCAGCTTGCGCGGCAGGAAGTATGACTCACCATGATCGACCGAATGCGCGAGCCGCGCCTGCGGGATCAGCAGCTTCATCGATTCGGAGGCGACGACCAGATCCGCGGACAGCAGCAGCTGCGCTCCGACGCCGATCGCATGGCCGCGCACGCTCGCGACGATCGGCTGCGTCAGGTGATGCAGACCGGTGAACAGTGGCACCGAAGTCTCGCGGGCCAGCTGCGACACCTCCCGGCCGCGCTCCTCCGGCAGGGGGTTCAGGGACGTCGCCATGCTCTTCAGATCCGCGCCGACGGTGAAATCCGTGCCGGCCGCATTCAACACGACGACGCGGACGTCCCGATCATCGCGCAATTGCTGCACGGCAGACGTCAGCGCTGCGGCCATCTCCAGCGTCATCGCGTTGCGCGCTGCGGCGCGGTTCAGCGTGATGGTGGCGATGCCATCGCGCTTGTCGAAAAGGACATCCTGGTTCATGTCGTGGCTCCCGAGGGTGCGTTGCGGCACCCGCTGTTCATGGTGGCGACGCTAGCACACCGGGATCGTGCTGTGACACATCGTATGTAGACATACGGAGCGGCAGGGCGGTAATGTCCCTGGGTTGTCGCAATCGGTGGACGCATGAAGGCAATCCTCTGTCAGCAGTTCGGGCCGCCGGAATCCCTCGTCTACGCAGAGGTTCCGCAGCCGGTACCGGGGCCGGGCGAAGTCCGCGTCGAGATGCATGCGATCGGCGTGAATTTCACGGATCTGCTCGCGATCGAGGGGCGTTCGCAGCTGAAGCGCGAGCTGCCGATGATCCCCGGCGTCGAGGGGGCCGGCATCGTGCGTGAATGCGGACCAGGCGTGAGCAAAGCTCGTCCGGGCCAGCGGGTACTCGGCATCAAGACCAGCGGCGCGTTCGCCGAACAGGTGATCTTCGACCAGGATGAACTGGCGGCGATTCCCGATGCGATGGACATGCGCAGTGCCGCCGCGTTCTATATCGCCGCATTCTCGGCGCGCTATGCGCTCGAGGATCGGGGCCGACTCAAGGCCGGCGAGAACCTGCTGATACTCGGCGCGGGCGGCGGTGTGGGTCTTGCCGCCGTCGATATCGGCAAGGCGCTGGGTGCGAATGTCGTGGCGGCGGCCTCGTCGGACGCGAAGCTCGCACTCGCGAAGGCGCGCGGCGCCGACACCCTGCTGTGTTATCCGGCCGGACCGCTCGATCTCGCTGCACAGAAGGCCTTCGCCTCGCAGCTGCTGGCCGTGGCCGAGCATCCGCCCGTACCGATGATCGGCGCGATCAGCACCGTCCGACCCGGCGCGGGGTTCCATGTGATCCTGGACGGTGTCGGCGGCAGCTATGCCGAGCCTGCGCTGCGCGCACTCGGCTGGGAGGGGCGCTATCTCTCGATCGGCTTCGCGGCCGGCATGGCGAAAGTCGCGCTCGGCCCGGCGCTGTTCAAGAACGCGGACATCATGGGCATCCAGCCGTCAGCCGATGACGTGCGGTTGCCGGGACGCAATCCGGCTGCGATGCAGCGGATGTTCGACTGGTTTCTGGCGGGCCGATTGCGTCCGCAGATCACGCAGGTGCTGCCGTTGGCTGACGCCGGCAAGGCACTGCAGATGCTGGCGAATCGAACGGCCACCGGCCGAATCGTTTTGACGACCGGAAGGGACTGACATGACGGACCGACTTCTGGGCAAGGTGGCATTCCTTGCGGGCGCGACCTCGGGCATCGGCGAAGCCTGCGCGGAGATCTTCGCGCGCGAGGGAGCGAAGGTGGCGGTCGCCGGCCGGCGCGAGCCGGAGGGCGAAGCCATTGCCGCGCGCATTCGTGCCAGCGGCGGCGAGGCGATCTTCCTGCGCACCGACGTGACCGACTCGCAGCAGGTGCAGCAGTCGATCGATGCCGCAGCCGCGAAGTTCGGTCGCCTCGACATCCTGCTGAACAATGCCGGTGGATCCACGGCGCGGGATGGTCGTGTGACGGAAGCGCCCGACGACGAATTCTGGCGTGCGCTGAAGCTCGATCTCTACGGCACCTGGAACTGCTGCAAGCATGGCTTGCCGCATCTGATTCGTGCAGGGGGCGGCTCGGTCATCAACATGGCCTCGATGGTCGCGGTGAATCCCACGGTCGGTCGGGATGCGTATACGTCCGCGAAGGGCGGCGTCGTCGCGATGACCGCGTCGATGGCGCGCGAGTACGCGCCGGACCGCATCCGCGTCAACGCGATCGCCCCGGCGGCTGTCGCGACCTCGCGCATCCGTGGTCTTCTCGAGACAGTACCCGGCGCGAAGGCAATCGTCTCGCGCCAGAAGCTCGGCCTGATCGAGCCGGATGAGGTCGCGTGGGCGGCCGTGTTCCTGGCCTCCGACGAATCCCGCACGCTGACGGGTCAGACCCTCGCGATCCACGGCGGCGCGTTCGAGGGCTGAGCGCGCTCCGCGTTCAGGTCTGCCGCGGGTGAAAGCGCAGGTTCAGGCTGCGCACGCCACGGAATACGAGGTTGTTGAGGAACTGCGGCTGCTCCAGCAGTTCCACGCCATCGAAGCGCTGCGTCAGCGCGCTGAAGAATTCGGCCATCTGCATCTTCGCAAGCAGATGACCGATGCAGTGATGCAGGCCGGGGCCGAAGGTCAGCGAGGCGTCGTTCTGGCGATCGAGATCCAGCGTATCCGGCGACGTGAACACGGAGGCATCACGATTGCCGCCTGCCATCATCAGCATGACGAGATCGTGTCGATGCAGCGTCCGGCCATGCCACTCGAAGTCTTCGCTGACGATACGCGGCAGCGCGGTCGCCATCGCGACATAGCGCATCAGTTCCACCGCGTAGTCCTGGCTGCGGTCCGGATTCGCGCGCCACTGCGCCCAGGCCTCGGGATGCTGGGCGAGTGCGCGTATGCCGAGCGACATCGAGTTCAGCGTCGTGTCATGACCGGCGACGACGATCAGGCTCATCGCGGCCAGCAGTTCATCCATGCTGAGACGATCGCCGCCGTCGACGGCGTTGACCAGCGAGGTGGTCAGATCCGCACGTGGCGCTGCCCGGCATGCCTCGATCTCGCGCCGGAACACGTCGTTCATGTCGATCACGACGAGTTCGAGTGCATCCAGCCAGGCGGGATCGGGGTTGAACGAGGTCAGCGCCAGCGTGACGGCGTCCGTCCAGCCTTTCAGTCGCGGAAGGTAGGACTCGGACAGTCCGAGCAGCCGCAGGATGACGGCGCCGGTCTGCTGCCGTGCGATCGTCTCGTTGAACTCGACGTCGCGGCGGGCGGCGGCCTGATCCAGCAGCAGCGCGACGCGTTCGCGCACGTAGGGTCGCGTGTCTTCGACGATCTTGCGGCTGACGGCCTTGACCAGCAGCTTGCGGATGCGCGCATGGTCCGTGCCATCGAGGTTCGGCAGGATCCGCGACATATAGCGCAGCGTGTTCGGCAGCCGGGTCTCGAATTTCTCGGGCGGCACGACGCGGTACAGCGACGCAGGGATGTGATGGCTGGACAGCGGCAGGTTGCCGGACAGCCCCTCGCTGACGACGGCATGACCGCTGACAATCCAGCAACGGGAGGTGTCGCTCCAGTGCAGCGGCGCGAAATCCCGCAGGCGATTCAACTCGCCGAGCAGGCCATCGCCGAGCGGGGGCAGGGCGGCCAGATTCACATCGACAGCCTGTGCGTTCATGCGGGAAAGTGTAGGACGCTTTGTGAAAGTGCGCTAGCGCATCGTCTGGCGAGCCGCTAGGCTTGGCGAAAACAACGGAGAGATGCCCATGTCCCAGGAACTGCTGCTCGAGAAACAGGGCGCTGTCGCCACGATCACGTTCAACCGGCCGGACAAGGCCAATGCGATGGACATCCGCTGGCTGATTCCGATTACCCAGTTCCTGCGCGATGTCGAACACGATCCGGCCATCCGCTGTGTGTTGATTCGCGGCAACGGCAAGCACTTCATGGCGGGTGGAGACCTGGAGATCGTCAAGGCCTTCGTCAGCCAGCCGTCGGAACGGCGTGCGGCACTCGCCGAGGAACCGATCCACGAATACAACGTCATGGTGCGCGTCATGCGCCGCATGGCGAAGCCGATCGTCGCGAGCGTGCAGGGCGGCATTGCGGGCGCGGCCGTTGGCCTGGTCGCAGCCTGTGATCTGGTCGTCGCGGCGGACAGCGCGTTCTTCTTCGTGGCACACATCAACCACGCCGGCAGCAACGATGGCCTGACGACCTACTTCCTGCCGCGGCTGATCGGTACCCGCAAGACGCTGGAACTCGCACTGCTCGGCGAGCGCTTCAGTGCCGCGAAGGCGCAGGAGTACGGCCTGGTCAATTTCGTCGCGCCGGCGGCCGAGCTCGAAGCGGAGACGAACAAGCTGCTCGCACGTCTCTGCGCCGGGCCGACCACGGCCTACGGACTGATCAAGAACCTCGTTGACTCATCCCTCGGCAATTCACTCGAAGCGCAGGGCAGGCTCGAGGCGGAGTCCTATGGCAAGGCGGCGATGACGTCCGATCTGGTCGAAGGCATCAACGCGTTTCTCGAGAAGCGCGCGCCGACGTTCACCGGGCGATGAGCGCGCCACCAATCCACGCCGAGGTTCGCGACGGCGTCCTGATCCTGACGCTGAACCGGCCCGACGTGCGCAACGCCTTCGACCTGCCGATGGCGCAGGCGCTCGAGGCGCAGGTGGATCGGCTCGATTCCGATGCCGCGCTGCGTGCTGCGGTGTTGACCGGCGGGCCGCAGTTCTTCTGCGCCGGCGTCGATCTGCGAGCTGCGGCCCGGGGCGAACGGCCGCGCACCGAAAGACGCGGCTGGTTTGGCCTCGTGGAGAAGCCCTCGATCAAGCCGATGATCGCCGCCGTCGAGGGTCCGGCATTCGGTGGCGGATTCGAACTCGCGCTGGCCTGCGATCTGATCGTCAGCTCCCGCGCGAGCAGTTTCGCGCTGCCGGAGGCGAGTCGCGGCCTGATTGCCTCCGCCGGTGGCCTGATCCGTTTGCCGCGCCGTCTGCCACCGGCGATCGCCGCGGAGATCGCGCTGACCTGCGATGCCTTGCCCTCTGAAAGACTATTCGCACTGGGTCTGATCAACCGTCTCGCAGACCCGGGCGCCGCGATCAGCGTGGCGACGGCGCTGGCCACGCGCATCGCGAGCCATGCGCCGCTGTCGATCGCGGCGACCAAGCGCGTACTGGCACTGCGGGAATCGGCGACTGAGGCCGAGTCATGGACGCTGCAGGAACGGGAGTTCGAGGGCGTGCGTGCGTCGGAGGACTATCGCGAAGGCATCGAGGCGTTCGCGCAGAAGCGCCCGCCGGTGTTCCGCGGCCGCTGACCCACGGTCGCGGTGTGCTGCGCCGGCTCAGCTCTGGCGATTGCGCCCGATCCCGGAACTCTCGCCGGGCAGGCGGCCCAGCGGAATGTCCTGGTACCAGCGCGGATATTCTGTGCGCAGTGCACTCACACGATCGAGCTCCGCGAGGTCTTCGGCGCCGAGATCGAGATCGACGGATTTCAGGTTCTCGATCAGCTGCTCCGGCTTGCGCGCGCCGACGATGGCCGACGTCACGACAGGCTGATGGAACTGCCAGGCGAGCGCCACCTGCGCGACGGTGGCGCCGCGCCGCTGGGCCACGGCGGCCAGCGCATCGACGACGTTGTAGGCGTGTTCCATGTCCACCGGCGGGAACGCCATGGTCAGTCTGCGCGACGAATCCTTCGGTGCGCTGGAGCGCGTGAATTTTCCCGTCAGCAGGCCGGCGGCGAGCGGGCACCAGGTCAGCAGTCCGAGTCCCTGATCCTGCATCGCCGGAATGATCTCGCGCTCGATGTCGCGGCTCGCCAGCGAGTAATAGGCCTGGACCGCCGCGAAGCGCGCGAAGCCATGCTGGGCGGCGATCGACTGCGCCTTCATGATCTGCCATGCGAAGAAGTTCGAGCAGCCGAGATAGCGCACCTTGCCCGCGTGGACGACGTCATCGAGCGTGCGCAGCACGTCTTCCAGCGGTGAATAGGGATCCCAGGTGTGCAGCTGCAGCAGGTCGATGCGATCCGTGCCCAGGCGCCGCAGTGACCCCTCTATCGCATCCATCAAATTGACGCGGCTCGCGCCGACCTGATTCGGGCCGGGACCGAAGCGGTTGCCGACCTTGGTCGAGATCAGCACCTCCTTGCGACGCGCGCCGAGCGCCTTGCCGAGCCGCATCTCGCTCTCGCCGGCCGCGTACACATCTGCACTGTCGAACAGGTTGACGCCGGCATCGAGCGCGATGCCGACGAGGCGGTCCGCTTCCGCCTGCGACAGGCCACCGACCGTGCGATACACAGGATGATCTGCGCCGCCGAACGTGGCCGTGCCGAGCCCGAGTCTCGAGACGAACAGGCCCAGATTGCCGAGCCGCTGGTATTTCATTGCCGACCGCCTCTGCCACACGCCATTTCCGGCAGACGTATAGTATCTGAACGTACGAACAAGTCCTGACCCGGGAGTGCTGCGATGCGTTTGCAAGGCCGTGTGGCGATCGTGACAGGCGGTGCGCAAGGCATCGGCGCCGGCATTTGCCGACGCTTCGCGGCCGAAGGTGCGGTCGTCGTCATCGTCGACGTACTCGCCGAGAAAGGCGCGGCGCTGGCCGCCGAGTTGACGGGTGCGGGCGTCCGCGCGCACTTCATCGCCTGCGATCTCGCCGTCGCGGGTCAGGCGGAGGGTGTGGTGCCGGCTGCGATTGCCGCCGCCGGCGATCTGCATGTGTGCGTGAACTGTGCAGGCGTGGCGCCGGTCATGGATTTCTTCGAACTGTCCCGCGCGGATTTCGAGCGCACGCTCGCGATCAACCTGACGTCTGCGTTCCTGGTGGGACAGGGCGCGGCGCGGGCGATGCGGCAACGTGGCCACGGGGGCTCGATCATCAACGTCAGTTCCGTCAGCGCGCGACTGGCCAATCCGGGTCAGACGGCCTATTGCGCCAGCAAGGCCGGGCTTGAAGGTCTGACGCGCGAGATGGCGATTTCGCTCGCGCCGCACGGTATTCGAGTCAATGCGCTCGCGCCGGGACCCACCTGGACTGCCATGGCCGACGCCAATCCACAGTATGTCGCGCCGATCCTGGCGCGCACGCCGCTCGGGCGATTCAGCAATCCCGATGAGATGGCTGGCGCAGCACTGTTTCTGGCCAGCGACGACTCGACCTTCATGACCGGTGGGACGCTGCAGGTGGACGGCGGGCGTGGCGCGCTGAACTACACGATGCCGCCGAAGGCGTAGGGAAGTTCTGCCCGGGCTGCGCGAGCGCGTTCGACATCACGACTTTGCGTTATCAGAACACCGTCGAATCGTCGGGCCGTGATTCGCTCTGCATCTGCAGCACGTCCCAGTGTTCGCACATGCGGCCCTGCGGGTTGACGCGGAAGATGTCCACATTCGTCGAGCGATCGCCATCGTTGCGGTTGATGCCGGCCATGAAGATGGTGATGTGAACGAACACCAGGTCGCCTTCGGCGCCGAGTCGGTGGATCTCGATCGGGAAGGGCGCGCCGGTCTTCTCGATGTACAGGCGGATGTCGTGCTGGACGATTTCGAGGATGCGCTGATAGCCGCCGGGCATGTCCGGGTTGTGCTGCACGTAGCCCGGATCGTAGTACTCGGGCACGAGTTCCGCGGCCGCATGTTTCCACATCCGCGTCAGCGTCGAGTGCACGCGTTCCTTCAGCCAGCCGCGCGGCAGCATCTGCACGAACGGCTCGGGGTGCACCGATTCGAAATGCGCCGCATGGTGGGCAGGATCACCGCGTAGCGGCTGGCGCAGGTTCCAGTGCTCGGCGATTCTGCCCTCGGCATCGAAGCCGTAGATGTCGACGCCGGCCATCGGGCGATCGCCGCCATAGCGGACATGGGCCCAGGCGGTATCGCCATCGACGATCAGTCGCGCCACCTCATTCGGGATGGCTCCCACGCGGCCAAGTCGCGCGCGCAGCGCGTCGCGGCCGGGTGACAGCACGGCGACGTTCTGCAGCGCCGGCATCTGCGGCCGATAGTCCGCAGCGATCAGGGAGTCGAGCGCGGTGGTATTGCCCGTCGCGAGCACCTCGCGATGCAGGGTCAGGACGGTCTGTCGATGGTGCTCAGACACCCTGGACCAATACCGCGCGGCACTTCGCGCCCTTGAAGCGGTGCTGCAGCGCTTCCTGATAGGTGGGGGAGTCGTACCATTCCTTGGCATCTTCCCAGGTCGGGAATTCCAGCATCACGACGCTCTCGGGCGAGGCACCTTCGAGCATTTCGAACTTGCCGTTGCGCACGAGGATCTTCGCCTTCGATGCAAGCAACGCCGGTACGCCGATGCGGCGGTACTCGTTCAGTTCGTTCTGGTCGTTGATGCTTTCCAGGTACACGATCATGTAGACACTCATGCGGGGCCCCTCAGTCTGGTTTGAAGTCTTCAGGCATCGGATGGCGGCGCAGGTGCACGCCGCCGGCGACCCGAACGAGGTCTCCGGTCGTGTAGCAATCGTCGCTGGCAAGCCACGCGGCAGCGGCGGCCACCTGTTCGACACTGGCCAGTGCACCGAGCGGCGTTTCACGTTCGAACGCGCGACGGAAGCCTGGACGCTGCAATGCCGCAGCGGACATCGAAGTCTCCAGCATGCCGGGCGCCACGGTGTTGATGCGGATGCCGCGCGGTGCGTACTCCAGTGCCGCGACTTCGACCAGGCGTTCGCCGGCCGCCTTGGTGCTGCCGTAGGCTGCGACACCGATCGTGTTCATTTCGGCGGCCGCCGACGACACATAGATGATCGACCCACGCTCCATCACGCGCGCGGCATGTTTGATCGCGCTGGCCGGGCCGATCACGTTCAATTCGAAGCAGCGCAGCAGCGTGTCCCGCGTCAGCTGATCCACGGGCTGGCTGCCGTGCGCACCGGCCACGATCACGACGATGTCGAGGTGCCCGTGGCGTGCAACCACGGCCTTCATCAGCGCTTCCACCTGGGTATCGTCGGTGAGATCGCAGGCGATCGCTTCGCCACCGAGTGGCTTCGCGATGGCATCCGCTTCGGGTTGCCGCCGCGCGCTGAGCACGACCTTGGCGCCGTCGCGCGCGAAGCGCTGGGCCGTCGCTTCGCCGATTCCCGCTCGGGTGGACGCGCCGATGATCAGTGCAACCTTTCCTGACAATGAACCTCGTCGAGTGTCGTTCATGGCAGGTGGCCTAGTCGATGTTTGAGGGTTTCTGCAGGCCGCGCGCATGCCGCGAGGCGAGCTTGCGCCATTCCATCAGCATGAAGTCCTCTTCGACGAGCACTTCCTCGATCCAGGCGCGATCATGCTTGTAGAAATGCTGCGAGGATTCGCGAGCCATGATGTCCTGGCTGAGGAAGGTGTCGATGGCATAGCGCTTCCAGCGCAACGCGAAGTCCGACTTGAACTGCTGCCGTTCGGCGTCCGTCGCGCAGATCTTCGTGAACGTCAGGAAGCAGAGATGCTGCGTTTCATTGATTGGCGTGTAGAACTCGAAGAAAGTGAGTCCCGGTCCTGGAAATCCCTGCACGCGCAGCACGCCCGGCAGCCAGACCGAGGCGGAAATCGCACGCCGCTCGCGCGGCGGGCCGCCGGCGTCGGCAAAGCGGATGCCCTTGACGATGCCCTTCTGGTCTTCGATGTCGGCCTCGAAGTACATCGCGCTGGGGTTGAACTGATCGATCACGCCTTTCGGGCCGTCGGGTGTCTCGACCACTTCGCAGTGGTTCTTCACACCGGTGTGGCCGAGCGGCATCGTCGCCTGCGTGTGCAACAGCAGCGTCGAATCCCGGTGCAGGTAACGATGGATCTCGTCGAGGCCGCCTTCCGGGCCGGTGCGCCAGTTTGCTTCGACGATCCGGCATTCACCCTCCAGCGAACGACCTTCGTCGAGGAAGGTCGGGGGGACGTCGAGCCGCAGCGGCGGAACCTCGGCGTCAGCGTCGCCGACGAACACGAAAACGAGCCCGAGCGCTTCCTCTACCGGATAGATCTTGATCTTGCGCTTGCCGATCAGTTGGCTGTTCGGTGCGCCGATGATGTTGCACAGCACGCCGTCTTCCCAGCGGAACGTGAAGCCGTGATACCAGCAACTGATGGTGCCGGCCGTATGGCACTCCACTTTCTCCGACAGCCGCACGCCGCGGTGGATGCAGCGATCCTTCATCGCATGCACGCGTCCCTGGATGCGGCGGAACAGGATGTCCTCACCGAGAATCTTGCGTGCCAGTGTCTGACCTTCGGGGATTTCGTGGGCGAAGGCTGCGGCATACCAATGATTGCGAAAGCCGACCTTGGCCGCGAAGTAGTTTCGCCACGACTTGATCCGGCCCAGTAGTTCCTCGTCGACGAAACTGTCCTGGCCCATGGGGGTTCCTTGCGATGCGCTGGCGTGGAAGTAGGGAGAACTGGCGCTGCGGCCCTTGCCAAATTTTATTTAGCACGCTTGCGAACGAACGGCAAGCTCACGATTGATTCCGACGCCACAAAAATGGTGTGCTTGCAAACCGAGAGACCGCTTGTCTAGTCTGGGGGAAACCTTTGAAAGGCAGCACAGTGACCCGACTCAGCGAGACCGTCAGCAGCGAGATTCACCAGGGCGTCGGCGTCATTCTGATCGACAACCCGCCCGTCAACGCGATCGCACCCTCGGTGCGGGAGGGCATCGATCTGGCCGTACAACAGTTTGCGGCGGACGACGGCGTCAGCGCGGTCGTGTTGCACTGCGCGGGTTCGACGTTCATGGCCGGCGCGGATATCCGCAAGCTCGGTACCGCGCTGACGGGCAGGCCGACCTCGCACATCATCGAGTCGCTGGAGAGCCTGCCGAAGCCGGTCGTCGCGGCGCTGCAGGGCAATACGCTCGGCGGTGGGCTCGAGTATGCATTGGGATGTCACTATCGATGTGCACTGCCGGGCACGCGACTCGGCCTGCCCGAAGTGAACCTGGGTGTGATCCCCGGCGCAGGCGGCACGCAGCGTTTGCCGCGGCTGCTCGGGGTGGAGCGTGCGCTGGCACTGATCACGACCGGTGACACCGTCACTGCGTCGCGCGCGCTCGAGATCGGACTGGTCGACCGCATCATCGAGGGACCGGATCTGCTCGCGGGCGCGCTCGCCTATGCGCGCGAACTCGTCGCTGCGCACGCGCGGCCACGTCGCGTGCGCGAAATGCCCGTGACGCACAGCGCCAGCGGCGCGGCGAGCAGCATGGACGAGGCGTTCGTGTCGGCCGAGAAATCGGCAATGCGCAGCCGCCGCGGTGAACTCGCTCCGCTGAAAGCCATCGAAGCCGTGCGGGCGGCGCTGCAGCAACCCTTCGCCGACGGCATGCTGGCGGAGGCCCGTCTGTTCGGTGAGTGCCGCGCATCGCCGCAGTCGCGCGCCCTGCAGCATCTGTTCTTTGCCGAGCGACGCTCGGCGAAGCTTGCCGGGGTCGATGCCTCGATCGTGCCGCGGCCGATCCGCCAGGCGGGTGTGCTCGGTGGCGGTACGATGGGACGCGGTATCGTCATGGCGCTCGCCAACTCCGGCATCGCAGTGACGCTGGTTGAGACCGACGCCGCGGCGCTCGAGCGCTCGCTCGCGCAGATCGACTCGGTGTACGCGACGTCTGTCAGCAAGGGGCGGCTGACGGCCGAGCAGCGCGCAGCCCACTTCGGACGGATCAGCGGGCGAGTGGGGCTCGAAGCGTTTGCCGCCGTCGACCTCGTGATCGAAGCCGTGTTCGAGGACATGGCGCTGAAGAAGCGGATCTTCGCGGACCTCGATCGGATCTGCCGTCCCGGCGCGATCCTGGCCACGAACACCTCGGCGCTCGACATCGATGCGATCGCGTCGGCGACGGCGCGCCCGCAGGATGTGCTCGGGCTGCACTTCTTCAGTCCGGCGCACGTGATGAAGCTCGTCGAAGTCGTGCGCGGCAAGGCCACCGCGCAGGACGTGCTCGTGTCTTCGATGTCGTTGATCAAGACGATGCGCAAGACCGGCGTGATCGCCGGCAACTGCGACGGCTTCATCGGCAACCGCATGCTGATCGGCTATCGGCGCGAGTCGGAGTTCGTGCTGCTGGAAGGCGCGTCGCCGACGCAGGTGGACCGCGCGCTGGTGGGCTTCGGCATGTCGATGGGACCGCACACCATGGGCGACATGGCCGGCCTCGACGTCAGTGCGGCCGGACGGCGCCGACGCCGAGCGGAAGGGCGACTGCCGATGGACGAGCGCTTCGGCGTGATCCCGGACAAGCTCGTCGAAGCCGGCCGGTTCGGGCAGAAAACCTCCGCTGGCTACTACAAGTACGTGCCGGGGTCGCACGAGGCAATCCCGGATCCGGAGGTCGATGCGCTGATCGAAGCGGAGGCGAAACGGCTCGGCGTCACGCGTCGGCCGATCAGCGACGACGAGATCGTCGCGCGTTGCATCTATCCTTTGATCAACGAAAGCGCGCGGATCCTCGAAGAAGGCATGGCGCAGCGCCCTTCGGACATCGATGTCGTGTGGACCAGCGGCTATGGCTTCCCGCGCGTGCGGGGTGGCCCGATGCAGTATGCCGACGAGATCGGGCTGCCCGTCGTGCTCGAAACCCTGCGACGCTACCAGCGCGAGCTGGGACCGCTGTACTGGCAGCCGGCGAAGCTGATCGAGCAACTCGTCGCGGAAGGCCGCGACTTCCGGAGTCTGAATGAATGACATGACGCCATCCGTACTGGCCGGCGTCCGGGTCGTCGACATGGGCCGGTTCATCGCCGGGCCGATGTGTTCGGCGATGCTCGCCGATCTGGGTGCCGACGTGATCCGGGTCGAGAGACGTGAAGGCGGCGACGACCGCTTCCAGTACCTGACGACGCCGGGCGGCGAGAACGGCGCGTGCTTCCTGCAATGGAACCGCAACAAGCGCAGCCTGACGCTGGATCCGATGGCGGACGGCGCGCGCGAGGTGCTGAAGCGACTGATCGCGACGGCGGATGTCGTCGTCGCGAATCTGCCGCGCGAAGGCCTGCAGCAGATGGGCATCGACTACACTTCGCTGACCGCGATTCGCCCGGACATCATTCTCGTGCACGTCAGTGCGTTCGGCGACCGCGGTCCTTATGCGGACCGCGTCGGTCTCGATGGCATCGGCCAGGCGATGTCCGGCATGAACCATCTGTCCGGCTTTGGCGATCAACCGATGAAGAGCTTTGCATCCTGGGTGGATTGCTCCACGGCGATGCTGAGCGCCTACGGCGCATTGGCTGCGATCATGCATCGCCGCGCGACGGGGCAGGGGCAGGTGGTCGGTACGAATCTGCTGCGCTCGGCGCTGAACATCTCGAGCTTCATTCTTACCGAGCAGGCTCTCACTGGGCGCAATCGTGTCGCGAGCGGCAATCGCAGCCAGTCGAGCTGCCCGGCCGATGTCGTGAAGACGCGCGATGGCTGGATCATGTTGCAGTGTGTCGGCCAGCCGCTCTACCGGCGCTGGGCGAAATTGATGGGCGAGGATTTCTGGCTTACCGATCCGCGCTTCGCCACGGATGAATCGCGGGCTGAACATGGCGCGGTGCTCAGTGAACGCACGGCGCGCTGGGCAGCCAACCTGACCAGCGCCGAAGCACTCGGGATCCTGTCGGCCGAGAAGATCCCGGGCGCGCCCGTGCTGTCACCACAACAGGTGCTCGAGGATCCGCATGTGCGCGCCGGCGGCTATCTGCAGGAGATCGATTATCCCGGCCTGCCGAAGCCTGCCACGCTGGTGACGCCGGGCGTGGAACTGAGCGCGACGCCAGCGACGATCCGCCACCGGCCGCCGACGATCGGCGAGCACACCGACGAAATCCTCGCTGAGCTCGGGTATGCGACCGGCGACATCGCGATGCTGCGCGAGCGCAGGATCGTCTGAAGAATCGATGGAGATTGCACGATGACGACCGTCCTGACCAATCGCCGCCTGGTCCTGGCCGAGCGGCCCGTCGGCATTCCGACACCGGCGCATTTCCGGCGTGACGATCTGCCGGTGGAGCCACTGTCGGACGGCCAGTTCCTGATCCATAACCGCTTTCTGTCGGTGGATCCGGCGCAGCGCGGCTGGGTCAACGCCAGCGCGAACTACTCTGACCCGGTGCCGATCGGCGGGGTCATGCGTGCACTGGCGGTCGGTGTCGTCGAGGCGTCGCGCCATCCAAAGGTCGCTGTCGGTGATCACTACTACGGCTGGTTCGGCTGGCAGGACTACTGCGTCGCGACCGAAGCGCAACTGCTGATGAAAGTGAATCCGGAACACGGGCCGCTCAGTACGGCGGTCGGCCTCTATGGAATCACCGGCATCACGGCCTACCTCGCACTGATCGATCTCGGTCGACCCAAACCGGGCGAGACCGTGCTCGTCTCCACCGCGGCGGGCGCGGTCGGCAGCATCGTCGGGCAGATCGCGCGGCGGCAGGGCTGCCAGGTCGTTGGTCTGACAGGTGCCAACGACAAAGTGTCGCGCTGCGTCGGGGAGTTCGGGTATCACGCCGCGCTCAACTACCGAAACGGCCTGCAGCGGGAACGACTGCAGGCGCTGTGTCCGCGCGGCATCGACGTTTTCTTCGACAACACCTCGGGCGACATCGCCGATGCGGTCTGGCCGTTGCTGAATCCGCGTGCGCGCATCGTCCAGTGTGGCACGGCGGCGATCGCGTCCTGGGATCCGCCACCGACTGGGCCGCGCCGGGATCGGGAAATCCTCGTCAAGCGACTGGTGCAGCAGGGCTTCATCATCTTCGACCATGTCGCGCGCTATCCGGAGGTCGTCGCGCAGCTCGCGGCCTGGGTCAGCGATGGGTCGCTGGTCTATCGCGAAGACATCGTCGACGGGCTCGATCAGGCGCCGGCCGCGCTCGAAGGCCTTTACCGCGGCGAGAACCGCGGCAAGAAGATCGTCAGGCCCTGACGGGAGCGCGACCTGCGGAGCCGGTCGCCTGCAGCAGGCGGCCCACCTTCAGGTGCAGTGCGGCCGTCACCACGCAGGCGCTCAGGCCGATCAGCAATGCATGCCGCAGCGCATGCTGTCCATAGGTTGGCGTCAGTGCATCGCTCAACACGCCGATCAGCAGCGGCGCGAGTCCGATGCCCGCGAGACTGACCGCCAGCGTGCCGAGCGCAGCGGCGGTCGCGCGCAGTGCCGGCGGCGATTCGTTCTGCACGGCGGCCGCGATGATCGGCGAGGCGATCGATCCCGTGGCCGAGCCCAGGAAAACCGCACCGAATGCCCACCAGGGATTCGGCAGCGTCAAGGCCGCGGCGAACGCGAGACCCGAGACCAGGATCGCGCCGGCGCAGAGCCATTGCGGGCGTTCCGCGCCGCCCCGCGCGAGGCGATCCGCGAGTGCGCCACCCACCATGACGCCGACGGCCATGCCAAGGCCGATCGCGACGCCCGAATACGCTCCGACGATTCCCATCGGCAGGCCGTGGCTGCGCACGAAGAACGCCGGCAGGAACGCGATCGGCCCGAAGATCGTCATGCTGAAGACGCCGCCGAGCAGCACGAGATAGCCGTAGGTGCGGTTCTTCAGCAGCATCAGGAACGTGGCGAAGAACGGCGGTTGCGGTTCGGCGGCCAGTGCGACCGCGCTGGCCGGCGAGCGGAATCGTGACAACACGAATGCGATCAGCAGCCCCGGGATCGCCACGGCGATGAAGGCCGTGCGCCAGCCGTACTCCGCACCGATCCAGCCGCCGATGGCGAAGCCCGCGACGATGCCGAGATTGTTGCCGAGCAGGAACCAGCCCATCGCGGCGTTGCGTCGTTCCGGCGGGAAGTGCTCGCTGACCAGTGCATAGCCGACGGGCTGGCAGGCGGATTCGCCGATGCCGACGCAGGCACGCGCGACGGCGAGCTGCCAGAAATTCTTCACCAGGCCGCAGGCCGCCGTCGCGAGACTCCAGAACGCCAGCGCGCCGGCCAGCACCAGGCTGCGCGAAGTGCGATCGGCGAGACGCGCGAGCGGCAGGCTCGTCACGCCGTACAGCGCGACGAACGCGAAGCCGTTGAGAAGACCGAGCTGGGTATCGGAGAGCCCGAACTCGAGCTTGATGGCTTGGGCGACCGCCGGCAGCACCATGCGGTCCGTATAGTTCATGAAGCTGACGAGGGCGAGAACGATCGGCAGTGCCGCGTGGTGTCGCGAGTTCTCCATGTCAGACCGCGCCGAAGCGTTGCAGCAGTTGCGCGATCCGCAGCTCGATCAGGCGCAGCCCGGTGAATGCATTCGCACCCTTGATGAATTCGCGGGTGCCGCCTTCCTTGAAGTTGCGCCCCGAGGCTGCGACCAGAGTCGTGCCCTTGAGGAACTGGATCAGCATGCCGAGCTGGATGCGGCTCTCGCTGACGGGCCGCCCGCCGGCCGCCGTGTAGATTGACAGGAACTCGGCCCAGGGCAGGCTGCCTTCGCAGTAGATCCGCGCGACACCGAGGTCCTCCGCCGGATCACCGACATGCGCGAACTCCCAGTCGAGGATGGCGGTCAGGCGATCGTTCTCAACCAGAAAGTTGTAGGGTCCCGCGTCGCCGTGCACGAACGTCGTCGTGCCGGCATCGCGCGCACACTGTCTCTCGGCCCAGGCGTAGGCGAAATCGACGACGGGCGAGGAGCGCGTCGCGTTGTCGCGCCATTTCGAGCGGTACTGCGCGAGCAGGGTCAGCAGGTTGTCGGTACCCGCCGGTTTCGGTGCGAAGCCGAGCGTCTGCGGCTCGACCTGATGCAGCCGCGCGAGAAACGCCGCGAGCTCGCGGAAGGCGCCGGGGCAGGTCGTCGTCATGCCGAAATACGAGCCGGGCGGTTTGCCCGACAGGCGATTGACGAACATGAACGGCGGTCCGAGCTCGGATGGCTCGCGCTCCAGATGCAGCGGCTTCGGGACCGGCAGGCCGAGTCCCGACAACGTCACCAGCGGCGGATATTCGTCGGCCACCTTCGTGCCGGCGTACTTCAGCGCGTAATCCTGGCGGATCACGAGCTGCCTCGGCAGGGCAGAGCTGCCATCGACGTTGACGAAGAAGGTTTTCTTCGAGCGGCCGCCGGGGATCGATGTGACCTCCGAGGCGCGGATCGCCGCATCCTGCGGAAAGCGGCGTCGCAGATACTGCGTTACCGACCCAACGTTGACCGCTTCGACCGATGCCCCGGCGTCCGGCGTTGCCGTCGCGCCAGCGGGCTTGTTCTGTGTGCTGCAGATGGCGTCGTAGTCGAGGACCCACTGCGCATCCCACCGGCCGAGTGCCTCGAGCCGGGCGAGTGATCCCGCATCGGTCGGTGCGTCGGCGATGCGACGGATCGTTCCCGCGGCCAGATCGCGCAGCGCGGCGACGTCCCGCTCGGACGCGGCGTCGGGATCGGCCGGGCGGCCGGCGAGCGGTGCGAGGGCCGGCAATGCCTTCGCGGCCAGCGAGGGCAACTGGTCGATGTCGGCGGCCATGTTCAGCAGGACCAGCCGCGCAAAGTTCGCCCGCTCGATCGCATCCGCCGACTTCAGCTCCGGGATGATGCGCTGCGCGAGCTCGGTGGCGATCGCGCGCATCAGCAACGAGTTCATGTTGCCCGCAGCCTCTGATTTCGCAGGAAGTTCTTCCGACACTGGGTCCTCCAGACTCGCCGTCGCGACACGGGCTGCACGGGGTCGCGCCTTGCAAAGCCATGACCAATTTGGTAAGCATGCAAAACAATTCTGCCGCCTGTCAACGACTGGAATCCATATGACGAACTACAAGAGCCTGCGCTACGAAATCGACGGACACCTCGCCCTGCTGACGCTGAACAGGCCGGAGGCTCTGAACGCGATCGACGATGAAATGCACTCCGATCTGCTCGAAGTGCTGCTGCAGATCCGCGGCGAGACGAACGTGCGTGCGGTGCTGTTCGCGGCCGAGGGCAAGGCCTTCTCGGCCGGTGGCGATCTGAACGAGGTGCTGACGCTGCAGGCCGATACGGCCAAGCGCAATCGCATGTGCGACACGGGCCAGCGGATCATCCACGCGATCATCGACATCCCGGTGCCCATTGTCGTGGCGCTGCACGGCGATGCCATGGGGCTCGGTGCGTCTGTCGCGCTCGGCGGTGACATCATCGTCGCCAGCAAGACGGCCCGCATCGCGGATCCGCATGTGAAGGTCGGCCTGGTCGCCGGCGATGGCGGCGTGCTGTTCTGGCCAGCCTCGCTCGGCATGCATCGTGCGCGCCGCTATCTGCTGACCGGCGATCTGATGCCGGCCGAAGATGCCTACCGCTTCGGGCTCGTCACGGATCTCGTCGAGACGGCTGACGAATGCCGTCCCGCGGCCCGCAAAGTCGCCGAGAAGATTGCGGCGCTGCCACCGATCGCCGTGCGTGGCACGAAGAAGTCGCTGAACGCGCTGATGAAGGCGCGGGCCCGCGAGGCCTTCGATCTGTCGATGGCGTACGAGTTCACGTCAGGCGGATCCGAAGACATTCTCGAAGCCGTCGCTGCATTCAAGGAAAAGCGCAAGCCCGTCTATCGTGACCGCTGACGGCGCGATGGACGCGCGCCGGCATCCGCGCCTCGTTGCGGCGGCGAATGCCGCGAAGCCCGCCGTGATCATGGCGGGATCCGGCGAGCGCCTGGGATTCGGCGAGCTCGTCGCACGCAGTCAGCGCGCGTCGCGACTGCTGCATTCGCTGGGCCTCGGGCCGGGCGACAGCATCGCGATCTGCATGGAGAATCATCCGCGCTATTTCGAGCTGTGCTGGGCGGCGCACGATGCGGGCCTGTATTTCACGCCGATCAGTTCACGGCTGAAGGCGGACGAGATCGCCTACATCGTGGCGGACTGCAACGCGAAACTGCTGTTCGTGTCGGCGGTGATGCATGCCACGGTCGCGGATCTGCCGACTCGGTGGAAGGGCGCGTGCCGTAGCTTCGTGATCGGCGCCGACCCGGCGACGCTGACCTCGCATCCCGGGTTCGACCGTTACGAAGAAGCGATCGCCGCACTGCCGGCCGAACCGATCGAAGATCGAGGCCAGGGCGTGCCGATGATGTATTCCTCGGGCACGACTGGCTGGCCAAAGGGCATCAAGCCCGCGCTGCCGGGTCTGCCAATCGATCGACTGGCGCCGCTGCCGGCCAAACTGCTCGAGTTGTACGGCTTCGATGCGAACACCGTGTATCTGTCGCCCGCGCCGCTGTACCACGCGGCGCCGTTGAAGTTCTGTCTCGCAGTGCAGGCGGCGGGCGGCACTGTCATCGTGATGGAGAAGTTCGACGCGGAGCGGGCGCTCGAGTGCATCGAACGACATCGGGTGACGCACTCGCAATTGGTGCCGACGATGTTCACGCGAATGCTCAAACTGCCGGAGTACGCGCGAGCCCGATATGACCTGTCATCGCAGCGCATCGCGATTCATTCGGCCGCACCCTGTCCGGTCGAGATCAAGGAGCGGATGCTCGAGTGGTGGGGGCCGGTCATCCACGAGTACTACAGCGGCTCCGAGAGCATCGGCATGTGCGTGATCGGGCCCGAAGAATGGCTGCAGCACCGCGGTTCAGTAGGGCGCCCCGCCCGCGGCATTCCGCATGTCGTCGACGAGTCCGGCGCGGAACTGCCGGCGGGGCAGGTCGGGCTGATCTATTTCGAGACGGCCAGTGTCCTGCGTTATCACAACGATCCGGAGAAGACCGCGCGGGCGCACAATGACCGTGGCTGGGCGACGATGGGCGATGTCGGGTATCTCGACGCGGAAGGCTATCTGTACCTGACCGATCGGCGCGACTTCGTCATCATCTCTGGCGGCGTCAACATCTATCCCCAGGAAGCGGAGGCGGTGCTGACCGCACATCCCAAGGTGGCCGATGTCGCGGTGTTCGGCGTGCCGAACGAGGACTTCGGCGAGGAGGTCAAGGCGGTCGTCGTGGCAGCGGATCCGCTGCAGGCGGATGCGGCGCTCGAGCGCGAACTGATCGACCACTGCCGCAGCCGGCTGTCCTCCATCAAATGCCCGAAGACGATCGACTTCGCCGCGGACCTGCCGCGCGAACCCACTGGCAAGCTGCTGAAGAAGGCGCTGCGCCAGCGTTACTGGCCAGCCAAGACGAACTGAACCTGAACCTGATGAGGCAATGACATGAAAGCAATCCGATTCCACGACTACGGCGGTCCCGAAGTCATGAAGCTCGAAGAGATCGATCGCCCGGTGCCGAAGGACGACGAGATCCTGGTGCGCGTACAGGCGATGGGCGTGAATCCCGTCGACTGGAAGATCCGCGAGGGCCACGTGCGCAAGCGGATCAATATTCCGTTGCCCGCGACACCGGGCGGGGACATCGCCGGGGTCGTCGAGCAGCTCGGGTCTGCAGTCACCGGTTTCAAGGTCGGACAACCGGTGTTCGCGATGATCGGACTGCTCGGCGGTTATGCCGAGTATGTGGCCGCGAAGGCGCAGGCCGTCGCGCCGATGCCGACCAACATCGATGCGCTGCAGGGAGCCTCCGTGCCGCTCGCGGCGCTGACGGCATGGCAGGCGCTGTTCGATCACGGCGGGCTGAAGGCGGGCCAGCGCGTGCTGGTCCACGCGGCGGCCGGCGGTGTCGGCAGTTTCGCGGTGCAGTTTGCGAAGGAGGCGGGCGCGGACGTGGCGGGGACCTGCTCCGCGGGAAACGCGCCGTTCGTGCGCGAGCTCGGCGCTTCGCAGGCGGTCGACTATCACACGGATTATTTTGCGGCCAATGCCGGCAAGTTCGATCTCGTGCTCGATTCTATCGGCGGCGATACCGCAGTGCGTTCACTCGAGCTGTTGAAGGCAGGCGGTATTCTGGTCGGTGTCGCGCCGCCTTCGGAGGCCGTCGTGCAGCAGGCCACGGCCGCAGGATGTCGTGCGGTCGGCTTCCAAGTGAAGCCGGATGGCGCCGCGCTCGCGAAGATCTCGGCGCTGATCGCAGCGGGCAAGGTGCGCACTACCGTCGCCGCCGTGTTCCCGCTCGCGGAGGCGGGCAAGGCGCATGATCTGATCAAGCTGAATCACACGCGCGGCAAGATCGTCTTGCGGAGTGATACCTGACATGGCCACCGCGGAGATGCATGGCTCGGGCTTCACGTTCGGCGATGGTGTTGCGTTCGTGACGGGCGGCAGCGGTGGCATCGGGGCGGCCGTGGTGCGTGCGTTCGTGCGCGCGGGCTCCGACGTCGTATTCACCTACAACCGCAATCAGTCGGCCGCGGACGCGCTGATCGCGGAACTCGCGGGAGCCGGTCGCCGCATCGAAGCGTTGCAGCTCTCGCTCGAGGATTCTTCCGCGGTGGCACAGCGCGTCGCGCAGATCCACAAGAGCTTCGGCCGTCTGCACAGTGTCGTGTATGCCTCAGGGCCGGTGACGCCGATCAACTTCGTCGGCAGCATGCCCGAGGCGGACTGGATCAGGACCTTCCAGCAGGACACCCACGCCTGCTTCAACCTGGTTCGCCACGTATTGCCGATCCTGAAGGAGCAGAAGGGCGGCAGCATCACGGCGGTCACGACCACGCAGTACGCGCGTCACGTGCCGATGAGCGTGCTGTCCTCGGCACCGAAGGCGGCGATCGAGAGCATGCTGCAGGTGACGGCGCGCGAGTACGGCCGCTATGGCGTGCGCGCCAACTCCGTGCGCTCCGGCTGGCTCGATGGCGGCAAGTTTGCCGACGGCATCGGCGGGCAGGTCACGGACAAGGCCAAGCAGGCGATCGTCGCGTCGATCCCGATGGGTGCGATGGGTGATCCGGCGGACGTCGCGAACGCCGTGGTGTTCCTGTCCTCGCGGCAGGCCAGCTACGTGACCGGCGAAGCGCTGTCGGTCGATGGCGGCTGGAAGCTGTGACGCCGATGGAACCGTTCCGCATTCAGGTATCGGACTCGCAGCTGGCGGATCTGCACGCGCGGCTGCGCAATACGCGCTGGCCGGATCGCGAGACGGTCAGCGACTGGTCGCAGGGCATTCCTCTCGCGTACATGCGCGAACTCGTCGACTACTGGCTGAACCGTTACGACTGGCGCGCACGCGAGGCGCGCATGAATGCCGTGCCGCAGTTCCGCATGAAGGTTGCGGATCTCGGTATCCACTTCTACCACCAGCGTTCCGCCCATCCCGAGGCCGTGCCGCTGGTGCTGACGCATGGCTGGCCCGGCTCGGTGGTCGAGTTCCTTAACGTGATCGGTCCGTTGACGGCGCCGGAACTGCACGGCGGAGATCCCGCCGATGCGTTTCACGTCGTCTGCCCGTCCTTGCCGGGCTATGGATTCTCGGACAAGGCGACCGCGCCCGGCGTCGGGATCGAGCGCATTGCGACTCTGTGGGATGAACTGATGGTCCGGCTCGGTTATCCCGCCTATCTCGCCCAGGGCGGTGACTGGGGTGCCGCGGTGACGACGCAGATCGCGGTCCAGAACCACGGGCATTGCCGCGGCATTCACCTGAATTTCCCGATCGTTTCGCCGCCCGCGGAAGCGATCGCGAATCCGACGCCGGCGGACAAGGCCGCGTTCGCCGTCCGCAAGCGCCATGCGGCCCATGAGACCGGATACTCGACGCAGCAGAGCACGAAACCGCAAACGCTTGGCTACGGACTCGCGGATTCGCCCGTGGCGCAGTGCGCGTGGATCGTCGAGAAATTCCATGGCTGGACGGACTGCGACGGGCATCCGGAGAACGTCGTTTCGCGCGACGAACTGCTCGACAACGTGATGCTGTACTGGCTGTCCGGCTCCGGTGCCTCGTCGGCGCGCCTGTACTGGGAGAGTTTCGGGACGGCGCTCGGCGCCGGCCTGCCGCCGGTTGTGCTGCCGACGGCGGTCAGCCTGTTCGCCCGGGAACTGGCCCGGCCCCCGCGCGAATGGGTCGAACAGCGCTACACCGCCTTGACCTACTGGAACACCCTGCCCAAGGGCGGGCATTTTGCGTCGCTGGAGCAGCCTGCCCTGTTCGTCGAAGAACTGCGCAAGGCCTTCCGGCCGATGCGTGCCAACTCGTTCTGAGCCATATCGTATACTGGCGCACGGAAACCCGTCCCACGCCCCGATCGGAGCACCCGCCATGAACGCCCAGCTCAAGCCCGCTGCCCGCCAGAGCGCCATCTACAGCGAAGAGCACGAGATCTTCCGCGAGACCTGCCATCGCTTCTACGAAAAGGAAGTGGAGCCGCACTACAAGCGCTGGGAGAAGGACGGTTCAGGCACGCCGGCCGAATTGTGGCGCAAGGCCGGCGCAGCCGGCCTGCTGGGGCTCACGATACCGCCGGAGTATGGCGGACCGGGCGGCGACTTCCTCTACAACATCATCCTGAACGAGGAGCTCGGCAAGTTCGTCGGCGGCGCCAGCGTCGGCGCGGCGATCACGACCGACCTGATGACGAACATCCTCGTCGCCCATGGCACTCACGAGCAGAAGCTGCGCTGGTGCCCCGGCATCCTCGCGGGCGAAGTGATCCAGTGTCTCGGCCTGACCGAGCCCGGCAGCGGCAGCGATGTCAGCGGCATCCAGGCGCGCGCACGTCGCGATGGCGATCACTGGGTGCTGAGCGGCAACAAGTGCTACATGAGCAGTGGCTCGAAGGCCAACCTCGTTTATTTCGTAGCGAAGACCGACGATGACCTGAAGAAGGGTCGCGGCGCGATGACGGCCTTCCTCGTCGATGCGAAAACACCGGGCGTCAAGCTGCGACGCATGGATACCATCGGCATGCGCGCGTCGGGCGTCGGTGAGGGCTTCTTCGAGGACGTGCGCGTTCCGGCTGACTGCATGCTCGGCAATGAGGGCGAGGCGCTGAGGACCGTGCTGAAGGGCACGTTCATGCTCGATCGCACGATCATCGCGACCCGCGCGCAGGCCGTTGCCGAACTCGCGTTCAACCTGACGCTCGAGTACGTCAAGAATCGCAAGGTCTTCGGTCAGTCGGTGTTCGAATTCCAGAACACCCAGTTCAAGCTCGCCGAGATGAAAACGGAACTCGTCGTCGGCGCGGCATTCCGCGACAGCCTGTTGCGCACGCTCCTCGACGGCTCGCTGGATTCACTCACCGCGACGACCGCCAAGCTCTGGTTCAGCGAGATGGAATACCGGATTGCGGATACCTGTCTGCAGCTGCACGGCGGCTACGGCTACATGGAAGACAGCGCGATTTCGCGCATCTACACCTGGGCGCGCGTCGAGACGATCTACGGCGGCACGTCCGAGATCCAGAAGCAGAACATCGCGCGTTCGCTGCGCTGATCGCGCGGCACCCAAGGCCCAGGAGTTCGCATGTCCGAATCGCAGACTCAGAAATTCGACGTCGATCTTTCGATGGCCGGCAAGCTCGGCGACGAATTGCTCGTTCAGCTCGATACGCTGCGAGAGCTCGAGCCCGTCCACTGGAGCGATGCGTCGCACGGCTGGATGGTCACGCGACATGCTGACGTGGACGATGCACTGCAGGGCCGCTTCCCGCTGTCGCTGCGCCGCATCGAGCGCATCATGTTCGGACCGATGCCGCCGGAGCAGCTCGAGCAGCTGCCGATGCTGCGGCGCTTCATTCCGAACTGGCCGGTGGACATGGATCCGCCGGAACACACGCGACTGCGCAAGTTGCTGGTCAAGGCGTTCAGTCGCAAGGTCGTCGAAGGCGTTCGGCCGTTCGTCGTGCAACGGGTCGGCGAATTGATGGACAAGCTCGAGCGGCAGCCGGAGATCGAGTTCAACGAGCAGATCACGCGTCAGCTGCCCGGCAGCGTGATTCTGAAGCTCTTTGGCCTGCCGCAGGAGAACCTCGAGCGCCTGAAAGACTGGGCCAATTGGTTCCAGGAAGGCATCGGCGTGCCGTTCGCGAGCTTCGAGGCGAAGAAGCTCGCCGAGCGCGCGATGGCCGAGATGACCGAGCTGTTCATGACCGAGATCGAGAGCCGGCGTGGCAAGCCGCCGAAAGACGATCTGATCGCGGCGCTGCTTTCGGCGACTGAAGACGGCGATTCATTGTCCGAGGACGAAATGCTGGGTGCGCTCCAGCTCGCGCTCGTGGCGGGTCACGACACGACCAGCGCGACGCTGACGCTCGGCCTCGCTGCGCTGGCGAAGAATCCCGAGCTGTGGGAGCACATGTACCGGCATCCGGAGAAGATGCTCGAGAGCTGCCTGGAATTGATGCGGGTCGTGGCGATGTCGACGGCGCAGATCCGCGTCGCCGCCGAACACTATGTCTGGCATGGCAAGCAGATCCGCCAGGGCGATTTCGTGTTCTTGTTCTTTGCGACGGCGAATCGCGATCCGCGCGTCTTCAGCGATCCACTGAAGGTGGATCCCGACCGCAACAACGATCGCTCGATGGTGTTCGCGCCCGGGCTGCATCACTGCATCGGACACATGCTGGCGAAGATGCAGGTGACGACCTTCTTCGGCGAACTCGTCGAGCGCTTCGAAGGCGCGGAGCTGCTCGATCCGCGGCTCGACTTCATGTCGCAGATCGCGTTCCGCGGGCTCTACCATCTGAACGTGCGGATGAAGCCGCGCCGGCAGGCGCGCGCCGCCTGAGCGGCGTGACATCGCAGATCAGGGGCCCGCGCGGCGCCGCGCGGCCGCCTGGCCCGCTCGGCGTCCCGAGAACACGGTGTCGGCGATCGACAGTCCGCTCATGTAGCCCTGCGAGCACAGTCCCACGGCCACGCGACCCGCGGCATACAGGCCTTCGACGCGCGAACCATCGGCGCGCGTGATCGTGCCATCGGTCTCGTCGACTTTCAGGCCGCCGAGGGTGAAGGTTTGCGCAGGACCGAATTTATTGCCGAGCGACATGTTGACCGCATAGAACGGGCCTGCCTCGATCGGCTTCAGCAGTTCAGGATACTTGCCGAGCGGATCCTGCTTCGTCCCGCGGGCAGCGGCATTGTACGCGTCGAGCGAGCGGCGCAGGCCCATTGCGTCCACGCCGCATTTGGCTGCGAGTCCGTCGAGTGTCGCGGCGCGGCGCGTGCCACCTAGGAAGATGTTGATCAAGGCCGGCGCGCCCCACATCAGGAACAGGCCGCTGCCCGGGAAGAAGGACTGCTTCAGCGCCGTCCAGAAATCGCGGCTCTCCAGGATCAGCCAGGCGCGGCCGCTGCCGGGCTGCTCGGCCACTTTCTCGCCAACGATGAACGCATAGGCGTCTTCGTTGATGAAGCGCTGGCCGGCGCTGTTGACGATGATGCCTTCCGGAAAGACATTCGGCGGCGCAATCGTGCGCGCCACGCAGATGCGATCCATCAGTGCGGTGACGCCGCCGACCGAGAGTCCGAGCGCGAGACCGCTGCCGTCGTCGCCCATCGAACCGAGGCGAAGCAGGTTGGGGTAGTTGTCGGCCAACGCAGCATGCACGGCGCGCAGCGCGGCCAGGTTGTAGATGAATCCGCCGCTCGCGAGCACGACACCGCGACGCGCGCGGATCAGGCGCCGATCCGTCGAGTTACGCTCGAGCGCCGCGCATTCGGCGATCGCATCCTCGGCCGTCTGGCCGTTGAACGGCCGCCAGGGATTCACGTTGCGGTACAGCTTCTCGTGGCGTTCATGCAGCGCATCGGGCAGGGCGTTGACCTCCACGCCGAGGATGCGCCCGTCGCAGTCGACGACGAGCCGAGTCACCGGCGCATGCGGCAGCAGCCGGACGCCGCGTGCGACAGCCGACTCGCGCAACTTCGAGAAATGCAGCTTGCCGCCGAACCCGGAGGTCAACGTGCGGTGGCCGCGCGGTGCCGGTTTTGCGATCGACGAGAAAGCGGCCAGCTTTTCGTTGCCGGAGTAGTAGATCCAGTGACCGTCCGGCGGGAAGTTGGTCTTGCCAGTGAACGCATTGGCGCCATGCGGCACGCCGTGGGTTTCCAGCCATTCGAGATCACCGGCGCTGCCGCGGCAATAGCGCATCAGGGTGTCCGGCTGAACGGCGCTGCCTTCGGCCGTCAGGTACTTGAACATCTCCTCCGGCGTATCGTCGAAGCCGGATTCGCGCTGGTAGCGCGTGCCGCCGGCGTAGATCACGCCGCCGCTGTACGCCGTGGCGCCGCCGCCGGCGAACCGGTCGATGGCCAGCACGCTTGCGCCGTCCTCGATGGCCTGCAGCGCCGCGACGACGCCGGCTCCGCCGAGGCCGACCACCAGCACATCGGCGCTGTCACTCCAGGCGGTGTCTGCCGGGCCGGATACGACCAGGGGCGGGGTCTCGGGCAGGCCGGAGGCGGTCGCGCTCATGGTCATATGACTATACGATATGGGGGCAGACGGTAAGTATAATAACGGTATCGACCGGGGGTGGGCGATGAGCGCATTGCAGCGGATCTTCGAGCCGATACAGATCGGGCGCGTGACGATCCCCAATCGCGTGGTCCGCACCGCCCATGGCACCTCGATGTCCCATCCCGGCATCAATGAACACCTGATCGCCTATCACGTCGCCCGCGCGGAGGGCGGTGTCGGTCTGAGCTACATCGAGTTCACCTCCGTTCATCCATCCAGCATCTGCGGCGGCCCGCTGTCCTGGGATGACAGCATCATCGACGGATGTCGTGCGTTGATGGATGCGATTCGGCCACACGGCATGAAGATGTTCCATCAGCTCGAGCATGGCGGATTCATGTACCCGCCGATCGACGGGAGCCCCGGATGGTCGGCATCGGCCACGCCGCATCCTTTGACCGGTGCCGTCTCGGTGGCGATGACGGTCGGGCAGATTGCCGAGATCGTCGAAGCCTTCGCCGCCGCGGCGCACCGTTCCTGCGTAGCCGGACTGGATGGAGTCGAGATCCACTGCGGCCATGGCTACCTGCTGCACCAGTTCATGTCGCCGCTGACCAATCGGCGCGACGACGATTACGGCGGCAGTCTCGACAACCGTCTGCGCTTCACCCGCGAGGTCCTGCGCGCGGTGCGAAGTCGCGTCGAGCAGGGATTTCCGATAGGCATTCGTCTCAGCGATCAGCTGGCGCCTGGTGGCTTGACTGCCGCGGACTGCGCCGATATCGCGGGCCGCCTCGAAGGCGAGGGTTTGATTGATTTCATCAATGGCTCGCAGGGCAGCTACCACGCACTCCCGTCCATGCTGCCGGCGATGGAGCGTCCGACCGGTTGCATGCTGCCGTCGAGTTCGACGGTCGTGTCGGGTGTGCAGCGGATTCCGCGGATCCTGACCGCCGCGCGCGTGCGAACGCTCGAAGAGGCTGAGCAGCTGCTGCGTGACGGCCTCGGTGATCTCGTCGGCTTGCAGCGTGCGCACATCGCGGACCCGCACATCGTGCGCAAGACGCGCGAAGGCCGCATCGAGCAGATCCGGCCTTGCATCGCCTGCAATCAGGGCTGCGTCGGCGGCCTGCTCGGTCCCGCCGCTCGTATGGGCTGTGCCGTCAACGTGGCCGTCGGGTTCGAACGAACGCTCTCTGAAGATCTGATCACGCGTTCTTCCGCGCCGCGTCGCGTGGTCGTCGTCGGAGGTGGGCCGGCCGGCATGGAGGCCGCTCGAATCGCAGCGCTCGCAGGGCATCGCGTGCTGCTGGTCGAGGCAAGCGCCTCCCTGGGCGGAATGTCCGCGATTGCGAAGCTCGCGCCGACGATGCATACCTTTGGCGACATCCTGGTCTGGCTCGAGAGCGAGATCCGCCGGCTCGGCGTGGAGGTGCGGACGAGCAGCTTTGTCGAGGCGGCTGATGTGCTGGCCGAGCAACCGGACGTGGTGATCGTCGCGACGGGTTCCGTGGCGAGGCTGGATGGCGTGCAGATCGCGGCGCCGGGTCGACCGGCCGGCGGCGTCGATCAGCCGCATGTGATCACGGCAGCCGACCTGCTGACCGACAGGCGTCGAATCGTGTCGGGGCCCGCGCTGGTGTTCGACGACGTCGGCGGATACGAAGCGGTGGCCGCTGCCGATCATCTGATCGCAAAGGGCGTGACCGTCACCTTTGCGACGCGCTGCGCGAGCTTTGCCCCGACGGTGGAGAGCTGGACGCGTGCCGAGCCGGCGCTCGAGCGCCTGTATCGCGGTAATTTCAGCTTGCTGACGCGCCAGCACCTGTTCGCCGTGCGGCCGGGTGAATGCGATCTGCGCCCGCTGCAGGGTGAGCGTATCGAAACCGTGGCCGCGAACCTCGTCGTCCTGGTGCAGCCGCGATCACCGCTGCATGCGCTGCACGACGAACTGGTAGGCCGCGTTGCGACGGTCGTTCGAGTGGGAGATGCGCTTGCGCCCCGTGACTTGCAGGCGGCGATCCGCGAGGGCCACATGGCTGCGCGGAGCATTCAATGAGTACGGGCGCACTGCAGCGCGTCTGGCAGCCGATCCGCATCGGGTCCGTTGAGATCCCCAACCGTGTCGCGCGCGCCGCGAATACCACCAGCGTGTTTCCCACGGGTGTCGACGAACAATTCATCGCGTATCACCTCGCGCGCGCCCGAGGCGGCGTCGGCCTGTCGATCCTCGAAGCAGCCAGCGTTCACGATAGTTCGATGCTCAGCTATCGCATCGACGATGCGGTCTGCCGCGGCTATGAGAATCTGATGCGCGCGGTGCGTCCGCATGGCATGCGGGTATTCCAGCAGCTCTGGCATGGCGGGCACCATATCCCCGGATTCGGGGGTCGTCTGCCCTGGGCCGCGTCCGACGTACCGAGTCCTTTCACCGGGCTCGTCGGCTTGCCGATGGGGCGTGCCGAGATTGCCGAAGTCGTTGCGGCGTTCGCGACGGCGGCGCGCCGCTGCCGCGATGCGGGCCTCGATGGGGTCGAGGTCCACGGCGGCCACGGCTACCTGATTCAGCAGTTCCTGTCGCCGCTGACCAATACGCGAGACGACGAGTACGGCGGCAGCCTCGAGAACCGCATGCGCTTCGCGATCGAAGTGCTGACGGCCGTGCGCGCGGCGGTCGGCCCCGACTATCCCGTCGGCATTCGCCTCAGCACGAGCACAGCGAGCGGCAACCTGTCGTCGCTCGATCTCGCGCAGCTTGCGCGCCGGCTCGAAGACCTCCGCAGCATTTCATTCCTGGATCTGTCGCATGGCGATTACTACGCGATGGATCGCATGACGGCGACACTCGCAGACGCCGCCGGTTACGAGATCGAACCGAACCGAGCGCTGCTCGAAGCCGTGAAGATTCCGCGGATGATCACCGGGCGGTTCCGCACTCTCGAGGAGATCGAGACTGTGCTGCGCGCCGGGGACGCGGATCTGGTGTCGATGGTGCGCGCGCAGATTGCGGATCCGGACATCGTGCGGAAGACGCGCGAGGGCCGTGTCGACGAGATTCGTCCATGCATCGCCTGCAACCAGGGCTGCGTCGGTGGGCTGCTGCAGGTCGGGCGGCTCGGGTGTGCCGTCAATCCCGCCGCGGGCAACGAGCAGCAGCTCGATGAGTCGCAACTCACGAGAGCTGCGCATTCGCGGCGAGTAATGGTGATCGGCGGAGGACCCGCTGGCCTCGAAGCCGCGCGAGTCGCGGCCTTGCGTGGCCACAGTGTGGTGCTCGCCGAGGCGGGCCCGCGATTGGGTGGCGCGCTGTGTGCGGCGAAGCGCGCCCCGCGCCTGCAGGGCATTGCGGACATCACGGACTGGCTGGAACGGGAGGTCTACCGACTCGGCGTCGCCGTGCGAACCGGCAGTTTCGTCGAGGCCGACGATGTCGTCGCCGAGTCCCCGGATCACGTCATCGTCGCGACCGGGGCGACGTCGCGCGGCAGCGGCGTGCAGGCATCGGACCCCGGGCGGAGGCCCGCCGGTTGCGATCTGCCGCAAGTCTGCGACGCGAGCGAGCTGTTGCAGCGGAGCGCCGAGCCCTTGCAGGGCCGAACCGCCGTCGTGTTCGATGACGTCGGACATTACGAGGCCGTCGCTGCGGCGGAGCATCTGGTGGAGGGCGGCGCGACGGTCGTCTTCGTGACCAGCCTGCCGGCCTTCGCGCCGAAGATGAACGGCACGTTCCGTCATGACGTCGCGCTGAAGTACCTGTATCGCGGGCGCTTCAGTGTGCGGGTAGGCCATCGCCTCGCGCAGATCACGCCGAAGCAGTGCGAGATCGTGCCGCTGCGCGGCGAGGCGGTGGAGATCGTGGCCGCGGATCTCGTCGTGCTCGTCACGCATCGTGCGCCGGCGCGGGCGCTCTACGACCAGCTGCGCGCGTTGGGTATCAGTGCGCAGCTCGTCGGGGACGCCGCCTCGCCCCGAACCTTGCAGGATGCGATCCGCGAAGGGCACCTTGCGGCAAGAGGACTACCGGAATGAAAACTGACGCCGCGCGCGTCGCCGAAAGGTGGTTGCAGGTTCTGGCCAACCGCGACTTCGACGCATGGCAGGCACTCGTCGCCGAGGATGTTGCGATGCGCTTCCCGTTTTCGCCGCCGGGTATCCCGACGGAATGTCGCGGGCGTGACGCCTGCCTCGAGATCATCCGCGCATTCTTCGCCGGCATCGACCAGTTCGCCTGGCGCGATGTGCAGGTGCATCCCGCGGCCGATCCTGATCTCGTGTTCGTGACGGCCCGTTCCGAGGCGATGCTGCGCAATGGTCGCGCCTACGGAAACGAGTACTGCTTGATGATCCGCCTCCGTGGCGGGCAACTCAGTGAGTATCGTGAGTACTTCAATCCACTACCGGCAATCGCCGCGTTCAGCTGACGGGTCCGCGCATGACCGCAAGACTGCAAGGAAAGACGGCGATCGTCACGGGCGGGGCCAGCGGCATCGGGCTCGCGATCGCGCGTGGCATGGCTGCCGAGGGTGCGCGTGTCTGCATCGCAGACCTGGATCCGGTACATTGCCTGGCAGCGGCGGCAGGATTGCCCGGTGGCGAGATAGGCGTTGCGCTCGATGTGCGGTCGCTCGAATCGATCGAGGCCTGCGTCGCCACCGTGGTCTCCGACGCGGGCGGGGTCGACGTGCTGGTCAACTGCGCCAGCGTCTTTGGCATGCAGCGCTTCACTGATTTCACGGCGTCCGAGTACCAGCGCATCTTCGACGTGAACGTGCGCGGGACGCTGTTCATGACGCAGGCGGTCGCGCGTCGGATGATCGAGCAGCAGCGGGGCGGTGCGATTGTCAGCATCTCGTCCGGCACCGGACGACGCGTCACCGGGTGCCGCACTGTATTCCGCGAGCAAGGCAGCCGTGATCAGTCTGACGCAGGCGGCCGCGCAGGAACTGATCGCGCATGGCATCCGCGTCAACGTCATCGCCCCGGGTGCCGTGCGCACGCCGATGTGGGAGCAGGTGGAGCGTGAATTCACCGCGGCCCTCGGCGCGGCGGCCGGCTCGGCCGAGGCGGGGCAGGTCGCCGCGACGCCGGCCGGCAGGATGTCGACGCCGGACGAATACGCCGGCGCGGCGGTGTTTCTCGCCTGCAGCGAGAGTTCCTATGTCGTCGGCCAGACGCTGAACGTCGATGGCGGGATGCTGCTCAATTGATGCGCCCGGATGAGGGAGGGAACGAGCCGTGATCAAGTGCCTGTTCATGATTCATCGTGCGCCGCAGCTGACGTTCGCGGAGTTCGCCGACTACTGGGCGCGCATCCATTCGCGCATGGCCGTCTCGACGGCTCCGCAGTTGCGGATGCGTCGCTATGCCCAGAACCACCGGCGTGATCACGAGATCGGGGGTCTGTTCCAGCAA
Organism: Steroidobacteraceae bacterium; assembly: GCA_965279665.1. Lineage (GTDB taxonomy): Bacteria > Pseudomonadota > Gammaproteobacteria > Steroidobacterales > Steroidobacteraceae > UBA964. Next base: position 2,681,929 of record OZ257256.1, on the reverse strand, counting down.
AGTCGCGGCTGTATCATGGGATCGTTCGACGGCGTCGCCGAAGCCTGGTGGGACAGCTTCGAAGACATGGCTGCGGCGGCCGGTGAAACCCCGCAAGAGGTGGCGGCCGCCATCCTGCAGGATGAGGCGAGGTTCATCGATCTCGCGAGATCCGTGATCTGGTTCGGGGATGAAAAGGTGTTCTGGCCGCAGTAGCGGCCGATGGAGATGACGATGAATGAGACACTGATGTTGCGACTGTCCGTCGAGGATTTCATCTTTCGCGAAGCGGCGCTGCTCGACGCATGGAAGTTGAAGGACTGGCTCGCGTTGTTCGCGGCCGAGACCCGCTACGAAGTGGCGCCCACCGGAGATCCCGAGGCCGCCGAGCTGTCGTCGGCGGAATCCCTCTTCCTGGTCGCGGATGACCGCGAGCGCCTCGAGCAACGGGTGATCCGCCTGGGCAAACCCCAGGCCCATGCGGAGTATCCGTATTCCCGCACTCGGCATCTGTACAGCAACCTGAGGATTCTGGAACACGATGCGTCGCAGGTGTCGGCGACGTCCAATTTCGTCACGTTCCGTACCAAGCGCGGTATCACCGCCACCTATATGGGCGTGCACCTCTGGCTGCTGGACCGTAACGGCCAGGATTTCCTGATCCGGCGCAAGCGGGTCGTGCTCGACCTCGATGGGCTCGTTCCGCAGGGCAAGGTGTCATTGCTGCTATGAATGATTCAATGGTTCACATGGACGTTGCGCGGGGCCGCTTCCAGGTCGACAAGCGCGCCTTCATGGATCCCGAGGTGTTCGAGCGCGAACGACGCTACATCTTCGGGCGGACCTGGCTGTACGTCGGCCATGATTCCGAGATTCGAGAGCCGGGCGACTACCTGACCCGGAACGTGGGGGAGCTCTCGCTGCTGTTCAATCGGGATCGCGATGGCGTGGTGCGCGCCTTCCACAACCTGTGTACCCATCGCGGGACCCTGCTGGCGACGGAAAAATGCGGGCGGGCGAAGGCGTTCACCTGTCCGTATCACGGCTGGACGTTCAGCTCGGACGGGTCGCTGGTCAGCCAGAATGCCCGCACCGGGTACCACGCGGCGTACAACGACGGCGGCGCATTCAATCTCCGGCAGGTACCGCGGCTCGAGCAATACCGTGGCTTCTGGTTCCTGAACATGAATCCGAAGGCTGTCTGCCTCGAGAAGTATCTGGCCGGCACGCACGAGTGGATCGATCTGATCGTCGACCAGGCTGAAGGAGGCGTGGAAGTGACGCCCGGCGACCAGGAGTTCCGCGTCAGCTGCAACTGGAAGCTGATCTCGGAGAACCAGATCGACTCCTACCACGGCATCTCGCTGCATTCGAGCTACTTCAAGTTCGCGATGCAGCGCAGTGGCGAGACACCGCAGCAACAGGCCGCCAACTACATCGGTCACTCCGCCGGCCTCGGCAACGGGCACGCGGCATTCGAGGTGGGCGTGCGGCCGGGTCGGCCGGTCGCCGACTGGGTGCCGGCTTTCGGTGCGGAGACCAAACCCATCATCGATGCGACCAAAGCGCGTCTGATCGAAAAATGGGGCAGCGAGCGCGGTACGCGCATGACGACGCGCACACGCAATATGCTGATCTTTCCGAACACCATCCTGAACGATGTCATGTCCGTCTCGATCCGGACCGCCTGGCCCGAAACGCCGACGACCACCCGCGCGCATATCTGGAATCTCGCGCCGGTCGGGGAAGATCCGCTGGTTCGCAGGATCCGGCTGCAGAATCACCTGACCTTCGTCGGGCCGGGGGGCTTCGCGCATCCGGACGATTACGAGATCTTCGACCGCATCGCGATCGGCAACCGCATGTCACCGCCGACGTGGCACGACTATTCGAAAGGCATGGTGCCGGGTGTCGTCCACGATCCGCTGACTGCCACAGGCGATCACGCCGACGAAGGGCAACAGCGGGCGTGGTGGACGCAGTGGGATCGCGTGCTGCGCGGCGCCGAGTCGCTCGAGGAAGCCTGATGCAACCTGTCAGTCTGAAGGATGCGGTCGAACGATTCCTGTTCGAGGAGGCCGAGCTGCTGGATGGCTGGAAGCTGGCTCACTGGGAAGCCCTGCTGACGGACGACGCCCAGTACCTCGTGCCGCCGCTTGCCACCGACGGCGGCGAGACCATGAATCCGGACACGACGCTGTTCGTGATCGCCGATGATCGCGCGATGCTGGCCGCGCGCATCGAGCGCATGAGCGGCAAGACCGCCTATTGCGAGAATCCGCGATCGAGGCTGCGACACATGATCAGCAACGTGCGTGTGCTCGAGGAGCAGGGCGACGATATCGAGGTGTCCGCCAATTTCTGCGTACACCGGATCCGCCGGTCGGACCTCACTCAATACGTGGGCCAATACCGCTATCGGCTGCTCCGCGCAGGGGGCGGCTTCCGCATTCGCCGCAAGACCGTGATGCTCGACATCGAGGTGCTGCGCGGGCAGGGTGGACTCGGCATCATTCTCTGAAGCGCCTGCGTACGGCCAGCATGCGCCGGCGCAGTGATTCGCTGCGTGCCGCCGCTGACACCGTCGGCGTGGAGTCGTGCAGGTGCTTTCGCAGGTCCGCCAGCTTGACCACTTTCAGCGTGGTGACCGGCGGCGTGCTCGGATGCAGCACGCGTCCGCAGATCGTGCCGTTGCGATGGCCGACCGGATCCAGCCAGTTCGGCACCCCCGGATCATCGATCGAGATCACCGCGCGGAAGACGCCGTCCGCATCGAGCGACCCCTGATGACCATTCAGCGAGACCTGGCGGACGTCGAAGTCCTGCGTCTCCCAGAAATTGTTCATGATCTGGAAGGACCAGTACTGGCAGGCCGGCGGCTTGAACTCTAGGATCACCGCTTCATCGGCGGCGAACGTGAAGTGACCCTTGCCGTAGTACAGGCCGTCCATGCCCGCGGACGACAGCACGAACTTGCAGCTGTCCGCCGGTGATTCGTAGTACCCCTCGACCCGCTTCATGAAGTGCCGGTACCACGTCGGGATCCAGCCGATCAGGCGATCGACGCGCCGGTTGAGTTCCGCTTCGGAGATGACCGGTGACGGGTACTGCGCCCCGATGCGTTCGATGACGAGGTCTGCCGGGCGTTCGTTCTCCCAGTCGTAGTAGTACTGGCGCAGATACAGCCAGCTCGCGCCCGGGTCGAGACGGACCCAGTTGCCCGGATGGGGCTTCGCACTGAGGATGATTTCGAGATCGCCGTTGGCGTCGGCCTGCAGGTTTGGCAGCGTCAGCAGGCCCTTGTGGTTGGGGCCAGCGACGAAGTGGCCGTCCATGATCTGGACTTCGACGATCTTCGCCGTGCCGCGCTTGCCCCAGATGCGGTAGTCATGCCGCGGCGACACAGTGGAATGGAAGTAGATGCAGTCCGGATTCGAGTTGCCGTAAGGATTCGTGGCGTCGAACAGCCGTTCGAGCTTCGGGTAGTCGGGGTCGTCCAGTTCGATGGCCGTCGTGAACATGCCGCCGAGCAGGCGCGTCATGTGACGCACGGCCTGTACCTGAGAGATCGGTGACTGGGCGAGCGGCCACTCGAATACCGCATTACCGGCATCCTGCAACGCGTCGAGCATCCGCTGCCATTGGGCTGTGGCGGCACGTCCGCCGGGAAGCACGCTGGGGTCGTTCATCGTGACGTTTCCTTGCTCAGCTCAGGAATTTCGGGAAGCGGGCTGTGTAGGGCGCGAAAGCGGCCGTGACGTCGCCTTCGGTGAGGCCATACTCCGTCAGGCTGTACTGGTGCTTGCCGTGCTTGTGCTGGGCATTGCCGAGTTCCCAGTCGCGCATCGGCTGCAGACTCGCGTCCGGCAGCGGAATCCCCGCCGCGGCATAGCATTCCCCGATCAGCGCCGAGGCGTCCGACACGATTCGCTCATAGCGCGCATCGACGAACGGGTGGCTGGCTTCGAGTCGAGCGCGATCAGCCAGATACTGTTCCATGCGCTTTCGGTAGATGCGCAGGATGTACTGGCCCGTTTCCTCGGGCGAGTAGCGATAGCTGGTATTCCGGCGTGCCGCGCCGATCAGCGCGCAGAAGGATGCGACCGTCGTGACGGGCGGCCGGTGGCAATGCGCGATGGTCGTATCCGGAAAGTATTTGAACAGCAGAGAGAGATAGCCGAGGTGATGGGGTGCCTTCAGCACCCACGGCCGACCGGCGCCGCCGTCGACGTACTGCATGTACTGCAGGTATTTCTTCAGCCAGATGTACCAGTTGTCGAAGGGCTGTGCATCCAGCCACCGCTCGTAGGAGGGCGTGTAGAACGACGAGGTGTTGATGTGCGCGAGGAAGCTGAGTTCCATCGCGAAATACTCCTCGTCCGGTTCGAGCGCCAGCATCGGATGCCCGGCGTACTGCTCCGGGTTGTTCGTGCGGATCGCGTTGACGAAGGCGTCTGCCGCCGCGATGCGGTTCTCCACGTCCGTGCCGGGCCCCGGCGTCAAGGCGCGCACCGGGTAGAGCAGCTTCCACAGCGGCAGCTTCTGCATCTGCGGATCCGCGGCGATCATCCGGTGCAGCTTGGTGGTGCCGGAGCGGGGCAGACCGAGGATGACGATCGGTTTCACGATCTTCTCGTCCGCGATCCGCGGATGGCGGACGAATGCATCGTGCAGCAGCAGCCGGTTGGACAGCACGCGAATCAGGCTGCCGCGTTTGCCGGCGATGCCGGCCTCCGTCAGGCAGGCCTCTTCGTTCAGCGACGTCGTGAGCTGGTTGAGGGACTCGCGCGGATCCGTTTCGCCGAAGTCCGTGAGGCCGGTGGCCTTCTGGCTGGCGGCGATCAGTTCCTCGGCATCGAGCCTGGCCTTCGATGGGCCGGCGGCGGGGTAGGTCGTCATTTTTTGTCGGTTCCTGCGATCAGGATCGCATCCGGTCGTGATTTCACCAGCACTCCGCCTTCGACATCGATGTGCGAGCCCGTCACGAAGCCGGATTCGTCCGAGGCGAGGTAGATCGCCGCGTTGCTGATGTCGTCGGGGACGCCGAGACGGGTCAGATGTCGTGAGCGGTAAGCACGATATTTTTCCGGTGTGTCGACCTGGCCCTGCGAGCCTTCGTGCACGATCAGGCCTGTGATGATGCCGTTGGCGCGAATATTGTCGGCGCCGTAGTCGAAGGCGATCGAGCGCGTCAGTGCCGAGAGGCCGCCCTTGGCCGCGCTGTAGGCGGGCACCATCGGCAGTCCCGTGACGGCGGCGATCGAGGAGATGTTGACGATCGAGCCGCCACCCGCCGCCAGCATGTGCGGGATCGCGTACTTGCAGCACCAGAAGGGTCCCGTCATCGTCACGCGCACGATCTTGTCCCAGCCTTCCGTCGCGAGTTCATGGACGCGACGATCGGTGCCGCTCTGCAGCAGATCCACTGGGCCCGCATTGTTGACCAGCACGTCCAGCTTGCCGAACGTCTGCGCGGCGAAGTCGATGCTGGCGCGGACATCCTCTTCACGGGCCTGATCCATGCGGTGGAACGCGGCGCGGCCGCCCTGGCTGCGGATCTCGGCGGCGATGGCTTCGCCCTTGTTTTCACGCCGCGCGGCGAGCACGACGGCGGCACCCTGTTCGGCGAAGCGTCGCGCCATGACGGCGCCGATGCCGCTGGTGGCGCCGGTGATGAACGCCACCTTGCCCGTCAGTCGCCCGGTGCCTCGGCTCTGCTCGGCCATGCTCTGTCCCCCTCGAGTCAACGCGTTGGCACAATAGATCGCTTGATCCAATTAATCAAATTCCGCGGCTAATCAAGTGCCGGCTGAAGCGCGGCGAGCGGTCGCCGCAGTGCGTCCAACCCTCCATCCACGAAGATCACCTGGCCGGCGATCTGGCGGGCGAGGCCGCTGACCAGGAAGCAGATCAGTTCCGCGACATCCTCCGGCTCCGCGATGCGTCCCATCGGAGAAGGGGCGGCCGCCAGCAGCGCCTCGGTTCCCTGTGCAGTCGCAAGGTGGCGCGCGATCATCGGTGTGCGTGTCACGGCGGGAACGACGGCGTTCAGAGCAATGCCCTGGCCGCTCCAGTCCGCAGAGGGTGCCAGGCGCCGCACCAGATGGGAGAGCGCGCTCTTCGACGTCGCGTACGCAGGCCAGATCGATCCGACGCGCGGATCCTGGCCGACGAGATCGAGTGCAGCGGGCACGTCCATCGCGAGGCAGGCGTCGATGGCTGTCGGAAGTGGCGTGGGCAGCACCATCGCATAGGAAGAAACGACCACTGCCGCCGGCGTGGCGGTCCGCGCCAGCGCGGCGCGAAGTCCCTGCAGCAACGCGGCGCTGCCAAAATAGTTGATGGCGAGTACTCGACGCTCGTCCTGGATGGCCGACGACACGCCCGCGCAGTTGACGAGTCCATCGATCGCGCCGTTGGCCAGCGTCAGAATGCCTTCGATCGCCGCCGCGCGACCCTCGGCCGTGCCGAGGTCCGCGCAGATCTCGGCATCGTGCAGATCGACGCCGATGACCTGGTGCCCACGATCACGCAGCAGGCGCGCGCTGGCGGCGCCGATCCCTGACGCCGAGCCAGTCACCACGATGATGCGGCCCGTCACGGCGCAAGGTAACGGCGGGCGACCAGAGACTTCTGCAGCTCCGTGGCGCCGGCGTAGATTCGCTGCACGCGAGCGGCGGTAAACATGCGGGAAATGGGCATGTCGTCCATCCAGCCATTGCCACCCCAGAATTGCAGGCAGGTATCGAGCACGCGACCTTCGACCTCCGGCAGCCACAGCTTCAGCATTGAGGTATCGGTGTCCGTGCAGGTACCTGCGCGATACTTGCGCACGAGTTCCGCCATGAAAGCGCGACTGACGGCGATCTCGGTTTCCATCTCCGCCATCTTGAACTGCGTATTCTGGAAATCGATCAAGCGCTGGCCGAAGATCTTCCGGTTGCGTACGTACTCGAGCGTCATCTCGAAAGCGGCTTCCGCGGCGCCGAGCGAGCGGGCGCAGATCTGCATCCGGTCGAGCGAAATCACCGGCTGGAACATCTTCAGGCCTGCGCCTTCCTTGCCCAGCAGATTCTGTGCCGGTACGCGCAGGTTCTCGAAGAACAGCTCGGCCGTGTCGCCGCCGGCGAATCCCATCGTGCGCTGCAGGCGGCGGGTCAGGCCCGGCGTGTCGGCGGGCACCAGGAAGATGCTCGTACCGCTGCTGCGTGCCTGCGGGTCGGTTTTTGCGATGACATAGAGCAGATCCGCCTTCGTGCCATTCGAAATGAAACACTTCGAGCCGTTGATCACGTAGTGATCGCCGTCGCGCACGGCCGACGTGCGGATCGATGCGGCATCGCTGCCGGAATGTGACTCCGTCAGGGCCGTCGCCTGGATGACGTCACCGCTGACCACGCCGGGCAGCCACTGGCGCTTCTGTGCCTCCGTGCCGAAGTTCACCATGAAGTGCGTGGTCATGTCGGCATTGAGGCATGAGCCGACGGTAGCGCCGGCCGGGCAGCGCCCCAGTTCCTCCGACACCACCATGATGGCGAGGGGATCAGCGCCCGGGCCGCCGTATTCCTCGGGCACGAACACGCCCAGCAGGCCGGCCGAGCCGGCGGCGCGCCAGAAGGCGCGATCCGTACCGTGCTGTTCGAACTCCTTCACGCGTGGTTCGAGTTCCTTCTGAAAGAAGGACCGAACTGTGCGCCGGAACAGCTCCAGTTCCTCTCCGTACATCGATTCCATGGTCTTCGCGTCCTTGTCGAAATGTATAATCAGGTCAGATCAAGAGCCGTCAGCGCGAGCGCTCAGTCGGCCGTGACAGCAGGTGCAAGAGTTTGGCCAAGTCCCCGCGTCGTACGGTTTCCGATCGATCCAAGTCCCCAGGCCTTGCAGTGGCGGTGCCGGCTCGCCGGGGTCCCGGCCGGCCGTCCCGCCATGCCGCGGCGGGCGAGCCTGTCCAGGCACGCATGCTCGACGTCGCTACGGACCTGTTCGCGCGCAAGGGGTATCGCGCGGTCAGTATTCGCGAGATCGCACAGCGATCGGGCGTGACGCTGTCCAGTCTCTATCACCACTTCGGCGACAAGCGCAGCCTCTACGTCGCAGCGCATCTGAAGGAGTTCGGCAAGTCCTCGGGCCGGCTGGAAGCCGCGGTGGCTCGCGGCGCGACGCCGCAGCAACGGTTGCTGTCCTTCACCACCGAGCTGTGTCGGGTGCTGTCGGAACCCGGTCCGCTGTTCAAGCTGGTGGCGAGGCACTGGATCGAGGGTGACCCGGACGTCGTTCGCTCGCTCGCCCAGGCGACCGTACCGGAGCAGTTCCGCGCCGCGCGGGCCGCCATGCGCAGTATCGTGCCGAAGCGCGATCCGACGGCGATGACGCTGTCTGTGTACGCGATGGTCCATGGTCATCTGACGCTGCGTCCCTTTGCGGATTCGATCACGAGCAAGTCGGGCATTTCACGGGTTCCTGAACAGATGGCGGAGTTCGTGCTGACCCTGCTGCTGCCCGAAGTCGACTGGCGGCGCGTCCGGCGCGAGCAGGATTCGCGCAAGCCTTAGAAATAGCGCTCGAATGCGCTGATGTACGGCGCAAACTGACGGCGGATCGCTGCTTCGGACAGGCCGGCTTCGTCCAGCGTGTACTGATGAACGCCATGCTTGTGCTGTTCGTTGTCGCCAGCCCAGGCCTGCATGCGCTGGATGGCCGTCGCAGAGAGCTCCATTCCGCAGAAATCATAGACCCGTGACACTGAGGTCTCGTAGTCATCGCGGATGTCAGCGTAGCGGAGGTCGAGCACGGACTGCGCCGGAAGCGTTGCGCGCCACTGCATGTTGCGGGCGAGGGCACTGGAGTACTCAGCCATCGCCCACGCACCCACCTCGCGCAGATCCCCGGCGCCGCTGCCGTACAGCCTGCGCAGTTCGCGAACGATGGCCACGGTCGACGGGATCGACTCGATCGGGTCGCGGTGCAGCATGACGAAACGGGCACCCGGCAGGTGACGGGCCATCTCAGCCTCATAACCGAGGTTGGGTGGCGATTTCAAAACCCAAGGGCGCGGCGACGCGCTGTGGAACTGCCACTGCAGATACTTCAGCAGCGTGGCGAGGTAGGCATATGCATGATCGCGATCCTGCTTCGCAAGCCAGGCCAGGAATCCCTTCACCTCGAAGTACGACACCGGCCAGTAGCTGTGCAGCGTGAACTCCAGCAGGTAGGTGTCTTCCTCGGGCTCGGCGGCAGCGAGGAAATGCGCGGCGTTCGACAAGGGATTGCGGCGGGTGCGCCAGTCGAGGAAGCGCACGGCATCGGCGATGCGCGGATCCGCGTCGTTGTCGGTGGCGGTTTGCGGCCGGGCCGGGTTGTAGCCCTGCCAGAACAGCAGTGACTGGAAGTCACCAGTTTTTGCGAGCAGTTGATGGAGCTTGGTCGAACCCACGCGCGGCAGTCCGCCGATGATCAGGGGCGGCAGCAGCCCGGTTCGGCCGATCTCGGGGTGCCGAGTCAGATCCGATTCGATCCGGAGCCGGTTCACGAGCAGCCGCTGCCAGCGCTCGATCGCGGCATCGCGGCCTTCCGGGGTCAGATCCGACTCCGCGTTCACCGACTGCACCAGTTCGCCCAGCGCTGTCGTGAAGCGTGGGTCGCCGGCGTCAGCAAGGCCGGTTTTCGCCCTCGCGGCGGCCAGCAATTCCTTCGCGCTCGGGATCGGCTGCATTGGTTGACAATGGTTCCGGCAGTGAGTATTTAAAGATAGCAAGCAAACGATACGCCAAGTACTCAGGCATGACAATAATAGAGCAAGCGATCCAGAACCCCGCCGGGTTTGGCGACATTGCCGCGCTGCTGGAGTCGGCCGACGCGTTTGCGCGAGAGCTCGGGTATCCCGATCCAGCGCTGCGCGCGGCCTATCATCGCCAGGTGCTGATGCTGCTGTCGCAGGGCTACGCGCAGGTGTTCGGTACCCAGGTCGAGCATCCGGACTGGGTGCCGCACACCGGACCGTTGTTTCCCTGGGGTGCACCGAACCACGACACGATCTACGGCTTCGCACCGATCGATGCGAAGGGGACCTACCGGATCTCGGGTAACCAGGGTACGGAATCCATCGCGTCGCTGATGTTTCGCAAGGGTGGCGCCAACACCGGCCAGATCCACGGCGCGACACTCGGCGAGATCGACGTGCAGGCGATCGAGACCGGCGCGGATCGGCGCTTCAGTCTTCTGTTGTGTGCCGAACGCCCCTCGGGCTATCGCGGGCCTTGGTTCACCATCCCGCCCGAGGCCACGGGTCTCACCGCCAGACATGTCACGGAAACGCCGGAGCAGCATGACGGCGCGTGGTCGATCGAGCGGCTCGATCGGTCGCCCGCGGATTCCAGTGTCTCGGCGGCGGAGATCGGCGCCCGGATGGCGTTGCTGATCAGCTTCGTCGGGCGACTGAACGAGTTTCTGTTGCAGCTCGTCCGCAAGCTGCGGGACGACGGCTACACCAATCGCTTCCTCGCAGATCGCTTCGCAGGCAACGGCGGCATTGCGGCGCAGATGTACTTCCAGAGCCTGTTCGAATTCGACGACGACGAGGTGCTGGTACTCGAGGCGCAGATGCCGGAGTCCGTGAATTACTGGTCCGTGCAGCTCGTGGATCCGTTCTACAGTGCCATCGATTTCACCTTCCACAGTTCCGCGTTCAACGGCACCCAGGCCGTGGTCGGTTCCGATGGTCGCGCACGGTTCGTGGTTTCCGCCGAGGATCCTGGTGTGCCCAACTGGCTCGACACGGCCGGCTGGCGTCGTGGCGGGATGTTCTGGCGCTGGCACAAGGCCAGTTCGTTTCCGGAGCCAAACGTCAGTCGGATCAAGCGTGCTGCGCTTCGGGATCACCTTCCGGCAGACACGCCAGCAGTCGATGCCACGCAACGCGGTCTTGAGCGTGCGCGGCGGATCTCGCAGTATCAGCGTCGGCGTCGGTGGTAGACGTGGCAGCCGCAGATACTCTGGACGCGCGCGTGCCGCAGCTCGACGCCGATCCATTCGACGAAGCGGTGCTGCGCGATCCGTATGCCTGGCAGCACGACATGCGCGATGCGGGTCCGGTCGTGTGGCTGACACGCTACGAGACCTATGCCGTCGCGCGTCACGCGTCGGTGGCGAAAGTGATCCAGGACTCGACGCAGTTCAGTTCGTCTGCGGGCGTCGGTCTCGCGCATCTGCGCCGTCCGGGTGCCTGGCGCGAGCGCAGCCCGATCGTCGAAGTGGATCCGCCCGACCATACGATCGTCCGGGCGGCGATGAACCGAATCCTCGCGCCGAGCGTGATCCGCGGCTGGCGGGATGGCTTCATGGTCGAGGCGGCGCGCCTGTGCGAAGCCACGTTCGGCGGCGACGTCGTCGATGGCATGACCGGGCTCGCGCGACCCTATGTGAACACGGTGTTCTCCGCTGCGCTCGGCATCGAAGCGAACCCAGGGAACTTCGTCATCGTGGGTCATCACAGTGCGAACGCAGCCGGACCGAAGAATCGGCTGTTCGAACAGTCCCAGGCCGCGCTCGAATCCATCATGGACTGGTATCGGCACAGCCAGACGCGCGAAGCCCTGATCCCGGGTGGCTTCGGCGAAAGAGTGTTCGCAGCGGAGGCCGCGGGTGACATGCCTGCTGGCACGGCGGGGCCGCTGATGCGGACGCTGGTGCGCGGCGGACTGGATACGACGGTCAGCGGCCTTGCGACGACGCTGCTGTACCTGGCGACGAACCCGGACCAGTTCGCGTTGCTGAAGAGCGATCCGTCGCGAGTCGTCGCGGCATTCGAAGAGGGACTGCGTCTGGAGAGTCCGACGTCCTCTGTTTACCGCACGACGACGGATGCGGCCGAGATCGATGGCATCGCACTGGTGCCGGACATGAAGGTGCAGATGTGCATCGGTGCCGCGAATCGCGATCCCCGCGTCTGGCCCGACGCCGATCGATTCGATCTGCTGCGCGGAGCGCGCAATACGCTGGCGTTTGGCGGTGGCGCCCACAACTGCCTCGGCCAGCGCATCGCACGCCTAGAAGCCGAATGCCTGCTCGGCGAATTCGTCCGTCGCGTGCGTCGCGTCGAACTGGCCGGCGAGCCACGCTGGCAGGCGGTCAACATGCTGCGCACGCTCGAATCGGTGCCGCTCTCGATCGAGCTGGAGCCAGACCGGGTCGTCGGCCCATGACCTGCATATCAAGGAACAGAACATGGCTGATGTCGAACTGAGTCTCGTCGAGGGTGTCGCGCGCATCACGCTGAATCGCCCGGCGGCGATGAATGCGATGACCGTGGCGATGTGGGAGCGGATGCTCGAGATCGTGCAGGGGATCGAGCACGATGCCGCGGTGCGCTGCGTGCTGATCAGCGGTGCAGGCGGGAGTTTCTGTGCCGGCGCCGACGTCAAGGAATTCGCCTCGACGCTCGACTTCGACCCGGCCCGTCGTGCGCAGCACTGGGTGCATTCGGCAGAGATGACCAACATGCTGTTCATGACCCTGGAGCGTATCCCGCAGCCGGTGGTGGCCAGCGTGCGCGGCATGGCGGCAGGGGGCGGCATGGCATTGGTGGCGGCCGCAGATCTCGCGATCGCCTCCGATGGCGCCAAGATGTTTGCTGCGCAGATCAAGCTCGGCGCGATCCCGGATTCCGGCGTCTCCTACAACATGGTCCGCAGTCTTGGGCTCAAGCGCGCGAAGCAGCTCGGCATGCTCGGCGACACCATCGACGCCGCGACGGCACTCGACTACGGCTTGTTGAACTGGGTCGTTCCGGAGGCGGAACTGGATGCTCGTACCGACGCGTTGATCGCCCGGCTGGCACGAACGCCGCGGACGGCCATGGCCCTGACCAAAGCCACGTTCAACCAGGCCTGGAACGAAAGCCTGGGGGAACACTTCCAGCAGGAAGCGCGCGATGTCGCGGCCTGCGTGACGGCCGACGATTTCGTGCAGCGCGTCCGCGGTTTCGTCGAGCGGGCAAGATGAGTCGCGTGGCGCTGATCACGGGCGGCGGACGCGGTCTGGGTCGCGTGATGGCGCTGGCCCTGCTGGGCGCCGGCCATCGGGTCGTGCTGTCGTCGACGGATCGCGCGTCGCTCGAGGCGGTCGCGGCGGAGAGCGGTGCCGGCTCGGATCGCGTTGCGCTGCTGGTCGAGGATCTGGCCATTGCTGGAGGTGCGGAGCGGCTTGCCGAGGTCGCACCGCGCGTCTTCGGTCGGATCGACATCCTGGTCAACAACGCTGGCATGAGCATCAGTGCCGTGCGCACGGACGTGATGCAGCGCCCGTACCGGTTCTGGGAGGCGGAGCGAGGGATCATCGAGCGGTTCTTCGCAGTCAACGCCGTGCAGGCGCTGATCCTCGCCGCGCGCCTCGCGCCAGCGATGATCGAGAGCGGCTGGGGCCGCATCGTCTGCAACACGACCAGTCTCGATACGATGCTGAAGCAGGCGCTGTACGGCGGCTCGAAGGCGGCGCTCGAGGCGGAGACGGCGGTGATGGCCCGCGATCTCGCCGGCACGGGCGTCACGGCCAACGTGCTCGTTCCGGGTGGCGGAACCGGCACACGGATGACGGACGTGCTCGGATTGCCACGCGACGTTCTGATTCACGAGAGCGTGATGGCTGCGCCGATCGTGTTCCTCGCGTCCAATGAATCGAACGATTTCACGGCGCGCCGGATCCTCGCCAATCGCTGGCCAACAGGGCGCACGGTCCGCGATGCGGCGACGATCGCCAGCGACCCGATCGCCTGGACGGGCGTCGGCACGCAGGGCGTGCAGCCCGCCATCGCGGCGAAGATGCAATGAGCGGACGACTTTCAGGCAAGGTCGCGATCGTCACCGGCGGTGGCAATGGCATCGGGCGGGCGACGGTCGCCCGATTCATCGAGGAAGGTGCGCGGGTCGTCGTGGCCGACGTGGATGTCTCGGCAGGTCAGCAGAGTGCCGCCGACTCCGGCGGCGGCGAGCGCGTACTCTTCGTGCAGTTCGATGCCGGCGATGAGGCGAGCTGGCGATCGGCGATCGCCCAGACGCTGGCGCGCTTCGGTGCGATCGACATCATCGTCAACAACGCCGCACTGCGTACGCCGCTGACGCTCGAGCAGACCACGCTGCAATTCTGGCACGACAACCAGCGCGTGACGTCGGACGGCGTGTTTCTCGGCACGAAGCTTGCCGGCGAGGCCATTCGTGGACGCGGCGCCGTCGTGAATGTCTCGAGCATCGGCGCGTTCGTCGGTCTTCCGGCATCGCTGCCGTACAGTGCCGCCAAAGGCGCGGTCCGGGCGCTGTCGCGCTCCGCTGCGCTGCACTTCGCGGCGACGGGGCGGGACATCCGTGTCAACGTGGTGGCCCCGGGCGCCACGCTGACCGACGCCGTCCGTCGGCAAACCGTCGCGATTGCCGAGCGCGAGGGCACGGCACCTGACGAGGTGCTGCGCAAACTCACGTCGGACGTGCCCATCGGTCGCATGGCGGAGCCGCGTGAAATCGCCGAGGCGATCCTGTTTCTGGCATCGGATGAGGCGAGCTTCATCACCGGTGCCGAGCTGATCGTCGATGGCGGCGCGACGGCGCGCTGAGTGCCACGATCGTCACGAATCAAGTTTCAAATCCATCAGGAGCAGACCATGAATGCACAGATCGCCCCGCAGGACTCACCGTACGGGGAGGAACTCGAGATGTTCCGCAGCTCCGTTCAGGCGTTCTTCCGCAAGGAACTCGAGCCGCACTATCGCAAGTTCGACGATACGGGGCTGACGCTGGAGTTCTGGCGCAAGGCGGGTGATGCCGGGCTGCTCGGCGTCGAAATCCCGGAGGAGTACGGCGGCCCGGGCGCAGATCCGCTCGCAGTCCTGGTGGTCTCCGAGGAACTGGGTCGCCTGCCTGCCGGCGCGACCGTCGGCTCCTGCATCACGACGGACATCATGACCGGCTTCCTCGTCGACTACGGCACCGAGGCGCAGAAGAAGCAGTGGTTCCCGGGAATCCTTTCCGGCGAGGTGATCCAGTCGATGGCGCTGACGGAGCCGGAATCAGGTTCCGACGCGGTCTCGATCCGCACGACCGCGATCCGCGACGGCGATCACTATGTGATCAATGGTTCGAAGTGCTTCATGTCGAATGGCGCCAAGTCGAATCTGGTCTACGTGATCGCGAAGACGGATCCGACGGCCGGTGCACGCGGCATGAGCGCGATCATGGTGCCGGGTGGAACGCCCGGCTTCACGCAGCGCGCGATGAAGACCATGGGCTATCGCGGCGGCGATACCGGAGAGCTGTTCTTCGACAACGTGCGCGTGCCCGTCAGCAATGTGCTGGGGGTCGAGGGCGGCGCGATGAAGATGTTCCAGAAGACCATCGCACTGGACCGGTTGCAGGTCGCGGCGCGCTCGCAGACCGCCGCCGAGACTGCGTTCGCGATGACGCTGGAGCACACGAAGAACCGCAAGCTGTTCAAGCAGCGGCTCGTGGACTTCCAGAACACGCAGTTCAAGCTCGCCGAGATGGAAACGGACATCATGGTCGGGCGCACGCTGATGCACGAAATGATCCGCAAGTATCGTTCGGGCACCTTCACCGACCGCGACGGCTCGATGGTGAAGCTGTGGATCACGGACATGGAGGGCAGGGTGCTCGATACCTGCGTGCAGATGTGGGGCGGCACGGGCTGGATGGATGATCATCCGATCGCACGCATGTACACGGCCGCGCGTGTCACGCGCATCTTCGTCGGCTCGAACGAGCTGCAGAAGCACATGATCGCCCGTCAGTACGTGCGCGGCTGATGTCGTCGTCGGCCGACGCGGCGGGCGTGCGCACGAAGTCGACGTTGCTGCTGACGCTGCTGTCGCTGGGCTATTTTCTCGCGTATTTCGATCGGCTGCTGATGACCGTCGTCGGCGAGATGGTCAAGCATGAGTTTGCGCTGTCGGACAAGCAGCTCTCGCTGCTGAATGGCGCGGCGTTCGTGATCATCTATGGTGCCTGCGGCATCCCGATGGGCTGGCTCGGTGATCGCTTCAGCCGCAAGAAGATCATCGTCTGGTCGCTGACGGCCTGGACTTTCCTGACGATGCTCTGTGGCGCAGCTCAGTCCTTCGTGCAGCTCGCCATCGCCCGCGCCGGCGTCGGCATCGGCGAATCCGGCCTCGTGCCGGTGGCGAATTCGCTGATCGGTGACATCTATCCACTGGCAAAGAGGCCGATGGCGACGGCGATCTTCTACTCCGGCGGCCTCGTGGGAATCCTGGCCTGCTTCCTGCTCGGCACCTGGGTGGCGGGCGAGTACGGATGGCGAGCGGCGTTCCTGGTGGCAGGCCCGCCCGGGCTGATTCTCGCTGCCGCGGTGGCCTGGCTCGCCAAGGATCCACCCCGTGAGAACGCGGCTTCTGCTCCGACGTCGCAGGGCGCTGCGGTCGGCTCAGCTGCGGCATCGGGCGGACCATCGTCGTTGCGCCTGGTCATCGGCAATCGCGCATTGCGCTGGGTATTGCTCGGCGGGGCCATCGGTACGTTCGTGAACATCGGGTTGATCCAGTGGCTGCCGAACTTCTTCATTCGCAGCCACGGCCTCAGCTTGCAGCAGATCGGCCTGTTCTTCGGTCCGGTGCTCGCTGCCGGCATGCTGGCCGGCATGCTGTTCGGTGGATGGGTGGGCAACCGCATCGCCGCCCGTTCGCTGACGGACCTGATTTGGCTGTCAGCCTGGTCGATGATCGTGCTGATTCCGATCTACCTGCTGATCTTCTGGCTCGATTCGCTGGTCGCGGCGCTGGTCGCCACGTTTCTCGGCACCGCGCTGAGTGTCGTGTACTCGCCGGCCTACAGTGGTGCCTGGCAGACCCTGTGCGACTCGCGGGCGCGGGGCACGGCGGCCGGCATCGCGTCCTTCATCAACGCGATGATCGGGGGCGCCATCTGTTCCTATCTCGTCGGTGTGCTGAGCGATTACTGGGCACCGACCTACGGCACCGAGAGTCTGCGTTATGCGCTGATGGCCTCGATGAGCATCCCGCTGCTCGCGTTCGGCAGTTTTCTCGTGGCTGCCCGAATAGTCACCCGCCAGCAGCAGGAGCGCCCCGATGTCACGCCAGATCCCGCTGTCTGAACTCAGTGCCCGGGTGGGCGAGGACTTGGGCGTGTCGCCGTGGTTCGAGATCACCCAGGAACACATCAACGAGTTCGCGCGGGTCACGGGTGACCACCAATGGATGCACGTCGACATCGACCGGGCGCAGCGCGAACGCGGCGGCACGATCGCGCATGGCCTGCTGATCGCGTGCCTGCTGCCGCTGCTGGGCGAGGGGCTCGCACAGGTCAGTGGCTACAGCGGTGGCTACAGCTACGGATTCGACCGCCTGCGGTTCACGCACCCGGTGCGTCCCGGGCAGCGCGTGCGCCTCCACCAGACGCTGCAGGCGGTCGCGCCGCATGGTGAGGGCGGCACTCGGGTGACGCTGAAATGCGTGATCGAGATCGAGGGCATAACGAAGCCGGCGCTGGTCGCTGATTACGTGGCGCTCTATTTCTGAACTCCACAGTCTGCGCTGAGGTGGCTGCATGAATCTGCCGGACGGCATCGTCGATCGACTGCTGCGCAATGAGCGGGAGGGTCTGCGGGAATTCGGCCTGCTGGTTCGGTCGCGAGCCGTGCGCGACTATCTCGACCCCGAGCGCTTCGCGCAGGAAATGTCGCGGCTGTTCCATGCCACCCCCATTCTCGTCTGCCATTCGTCCAGACTGTCCACACCGGGAGACTTCGTCACCCATGATCGCCTCGGCGTGCCGCTGCTGCTGGTGCGGCAGACCGACGGTGGTGTGGGGGCCTTCATCAACATCTGCCGCCATCGCGCTGCGGCCGTCGAGGCTGCGGCCTGCGGCCACCGCAGCAGCTTCCTCTGTCCGTACCACCACTGGACCTACGGCATCGACGGAGCGCTGCAGCACATCGCTGACGGCGCCGGTTTCGCGGGAGTCGATCCCTCGCAGCTGGGCCTGCGTCGCGTCGCCGTCGCCGAACAGCACGGTCTCGTGTTCGTGCGCATCGCCGACGGGCCAGCGATCGACCTCGATCAGTTCCTCGGACCCATCGCGGCCGATCTCGATCGGCTCGGCGTCTCGCGCCATCGGTATTTCCATGCACGGGACACGGCGCTCGGCTGCAACTGGAAGGTGCAGATGGAGGGCTCGCTCGAGACCTATCACTTCGGCTTCCTGCACGCCGGCAGTGCCGGGCGTCAGTTCGCGTCACTCGCAACGATCTGGGATGACTGCCGGCCGCACCAGCGCTGGTTCATGCCGCGCCGCAAGCTGGCCGAGAAACTCGCCAACGGTGCAGATGCGCGCCACAGCATCCTGCCGAACTACTTCCTGTTTCCGAACACGGTGCTGACCATTCCCCACGATCACCTGATCATCACGCAGGTCTTCCCGCAGGGCGTCGATCGCTGCGTGTTCCACAACGAGCTGCTGCCCGCAGAGCACTCGGTGCCGGTCGAGGCGGGCTACTGGGAGCGGGCACTCGACTACAACGAAAGCGTCATCCGTGAGGATCTGCCGGTGATCGAGTCGATCCAGCGTTCCTGCGCTGCGGAGCCCGACGGGACGGTCCTGCAGGGGCGTTACGAGCAGGGCGTCAGCTGGTTCCACGACGCCTGCGACGAGCGTCTGCGACCTTCCTGATCGCTTGCACGGCGTTCGTCGCGCGCCTTTCAGGCGATCGCTGGCGCGGGGAAATAAAAAAAGGGGCGGATGCCGAGCATCCGCCCCCTTCATCGATGTCGTGATCAGAACCGTGCGGTGAACGTCAGGCCATACGTGCGCGGCGGCGCAGGGATGCTCTTCGTGACCGTGCCGGTTTCGTTCGCGAACGACCAGTAACGCGTGTCGCCGAGGTTCTTGCCCCAGAGCTTGACGCTGTACTTGTCATCCGCGGAATACCAGGTGGCTGCCGCGTTGACGATTTCGTAGCCGAGCTGCTTGTTGTTGTCCTGCTGGCTCGGTGCGATCTGGCCCAGGCCGTTGTCCGCATCGGCATAGTAGTTGCCGGTGTAGGACAGGCCCGCGGTGATGTCGACCGAGGCGCCCGAGGTCATCGGAATCGAGTACGTGCCGTTCAGTGTGTACGAGAACGGCGGCGTCTGGATCGTGTGATTGCCCTTCAGGTTCCAGTTGCCGGTTGGCTGGCCGACAGTGCGCGAGCCGGTGTAATTCGGCGGCACGACACCACCCGCGCAACCACCGATCGTCGTCGCGGTGATGATCGCGCCCGCCGTGAACGCGCAGTTGCCTCCCGGTACGGCGCGATAGACGAAGAACTGGCCGTTCGGGAAGTCGTCATAGCGACCTTCGAGCAGCTGGATGCCGGCGTTCATAGAGAACTGATCCGTCGGCTGCCAGACCATATCCAGCTCGAAGCCCTTGATCGTCGCCGCAGCGGCATTCGTGATGCGCGTGGCCGTGCCCCCACCCGGGATCAGGATTACCTGCTGCAGCTGCAGACCCTTGTAGTCGTAGTGGAAGGCTTCTGCGTTCAGGCGCAGGGTGTCGTTGAACCACTGCGTCTTGACACCGAGGGTGATCGCATCGATCTCTTCCGGGTCGACCGGGGGATCGATCGTCGGCGCTGCCGGGGTGCCCGGAGCGAAGGAGGGCGCGATGATGGTATTGAACAGACCGCTCTTGAAGCCCTTGTTGTAGCCCACGTATCCCATGATGTCGTCGGTGAACTGGTAGTCCACGGCCAGGCGGCCCGTGACGTTCGACCAGGAGTCGCTGATGCCGGAGTTAACTGCCAGCGTGCGCAGCGAGTTGCCCGTGGCGTCGATGTTCTCGCGGCCGCCCGTCAGCGAACGCTCGTCATTGGTGTAGCGGATGCCGGCCGTGACATGGGCCTTGTCGCCGAGCGGGATGGTCGTCTGGAAGAAGGCCGAGTAGGACTCGGTTTCCTGGGTCGAGAACGCGCCCTTGCGGTTCAGGCCGCCACCCGCGAGGGTACCGCTGAACAGGAAGGGATCGACCGTCACTTCATCCTTCAGGAAAAAGGCGCCGGCCACCCAGGACCAGTCCGCATCCGGATTCGAGAGGACCTGGAACTCCTGCGTGTAGGTATCAGCCGTGTAGACCAGCAGCGGGTTCAGGCGGGCGGTGATATTGCCGTCCTGCGCGAACTCCTGTGTCGCTTCCACGTTGCGATAGGCAGAGATACTGACCAGTCGCATGTCGTTGCTGAAGTCATGCGTCACCTTGACGCTGCCGCCGTACTGCTTCGCATCGGCTCGCGGGTCGAGGTTCTCGAAGGTGTCGTAGATGCCCGGCGGCGGCGTCGATGTGGCGCCCGCATTGCTGAGCGTGCCCGGCGCAGGACGGAAATACACGGCCTGCTGGTTGGCGAAGTCGTCGTAGTCGACGTTGAACAGCACGGTCGTGGCTTCGCCGACATTCCAGCGCAGCTTGGCGCGGGCGCCGTAGTTGTGGCTCGTATAGCTCGGGTTGCCAGTGGTGAAGTTCTCACCCCAGCCGCCGCTCGAGTCCTCTGCGTAGACTGCGATGTTCGCTGCGACGTTGTCGCTGAGCTTGCCCGTGGCGTAGATGGAGCCGGACGGCGTCTCGTAGTTCGCGTAGCCCAGCGAAACGTCCACCGACTTCTCGTCGCTCGGGTCCTTCGTGAACACCTGGATCACGCCGCCTGTGGCATTGCGGCCGAACAGCGTGCCCTGCGGACCCTTCAGCACTTCGATGCGCGAGATGCTGTTGTAATTCGTCAACGCGACTGCGCTCGAGCCGTAGTAGACATCATCGACGTACATCGCGACGCCGGGTTCGGTGCCGGCCTGGGAGGAGGGCGTGCCGACGCCGCGCACGAACGGCGTGGTGCCGTTGGTCTGGCGATTCAGTTGCAGACCCGGGATGACCTGCGCGAGCGTCTGGCCGTTGACCACGCCGAGCTTCTCGGCGTCTTCCGCGGTGATCGCCGCGATCGCGATCGGAACCTTCTGAGCGTCTTCGGACTTCTTGTTCGCCGTCACGATGACGGTTTCGATGCCGCCGTCCTGATCATCCGCGGCAGTGCCCTGCGCGAAGGCAGGACCCCCGAGTGACAGGATGGTCGCAACCGCCCCCGCCGCACTGACGATCTGTTTCTTGAACCTGGAATGATCAGTCATCACAACTCCCCCCACGTGAATTCTGAATGGACGAACGGCCGCTTTACGACAGACAAAGTCCGTGTGCATGATTACCGTATGCCGACTGTACAGAATTCCCGGGTGAATTCCAAACATGCTTTTCGAGCATGAATCACGCGCAGACCGTACGGATGGGGTCGAGTGCTGCGACGGGGTCCGAAGCGATCGCCGAAATAGATCGTTCGATAGAGTATTGTTGCATTCGAATGATCCGGCCGGCGCTCGGCGCGCCGGGTCCGTCTGATCGCCACGCGGGCGAGTGCGCGGAACGATGTCCGGGAGGCCCGGGATGTCCCTGAACGATGCAGTGCCCGGTCGCAGCACCCCCGCCGTCGCGATCGCTCGCGATGCGGCGACCGTCATTCTGCTGCGCCAGAGCGGAGCAGGGCTCCAGTCGCTGCTGTTGCAGCGCCGCGCTTCGATGGCGTTTGCTGGCGGCGAGTGGGTGTTTCCCGGTGGCGCGATCGATCCCGCTGACGGACTGGCGCTCGACGCGAGCCGCTGCCTGCCGCCTGCAGAGCGCACCGTCGATCTGCTGATGCAGACGGGAGCGGGACTCGATCGTGCGGCGGCGCTGCGTATGTGTGTCGCGGCCTGCCGCGAAACCTTCGAGGAGTCCGGCGTGTTGCTTGCGAGACACAGTGACGGCCGCGAATGTTCCGCCGAGCTTTTGTATGCGTTGCAAAATCAGCGGGCGCCGGGTGGTGACTCGGCGGGTCAATTTGCGGCAATGCTTGAACACCATGACCTGCGGCTCGAGCTCGATCGTCTCGTGTACTGGTCGAACTGGATCACGCCGGCCTTCTATCAGAAGCGCTTCGACACCCGATTCTTCGCCGTCGCCGTCCCGGACGATCAGCATGCGGCCGTGCATGCAGCGGAGTCGCAGCAGGCCGAGTGGCTGCCGCTGCGGGATCCGGACAGCGCGCCGCGGGTGGATCCACCGATCACATCGGCACCGACGCTATACACGCTGCGCGAGATGGCCCGCGAGTTCCAGCGCTGTGGCGGCCTGCAGCGCATGCTCGAGATGACGCCGCAGCCGGCCGTCGCGCAGGTGATGATCAAGATGATGCGGCAGGGCGATTCACTGCTGGCGCTGCTGCCCTGGGACGCGCAGTACGCGGACGCACCGGGCCCGGGGGTCGTCTGCGATCGACACTTGCTGCAACGCTACGGCGAGTATCCGTCGCGCGTGGAGGTCGATCCTTCGACGCGACGTGCGCGTTAGTGGAGACGGGCCTCAGGACTCGAGCAGATGCTGTCGCAGTGAGGCTGTGACGCCCGGCGTCACGCCGAGCTCCGCGTGCAGGAACCCTTCGACCGAACCGTGATCCTGCGCGATCTGGCCGAACGCAGCCTCGAGGTACTCCGGCATCGCCCGCAGCAGCGGCGCACGCGCAGCCGGATCCACGCTGGAGAGGGCGGAGAACTCATCGCCGACGCCGATGCTGCCGCGCGGGTGCCGGAACAGCGCGTGCTCGAGGTCCACGAGTTGATCGGTCAGGACGTAGTCCTCGACGACCGTGCTTCGCGGCACGCCGAGGCTCGTCAGGATCAGGGCCGCGGCGAGGCCCGTACGATCCTTGCCAGCAGAGCAGTGGAACACGACCGGTGTCTCCGCCCGGGCGAGGCGTGCGAACAGCTCGCGATACTGTTGCGTGAACAGCGAGGGCAGCCGGCGATACAGCTGCAGCATCGACTGGCGCGTCGTTTCAGCGTCGTAGTCCGTGGCCTGTGCCAGATAGGTTCGCAGGCTCGTGTGCGACGGATCGTAGTCCCAGCTCAGCTGCTCAGTCTGTGGCTGGCGCCAGTCCGTAGGTTCGCGGGCACGTTCGCGCGCCGTGCGCAGATCGCAGATCACGCGGATGTCCAGCGTGGCGAGCTGCGCGTGATCCGTATCTGACAGGTAGCTGAGAACGCCTGACCGGTACAGGCGTCCCCAGCGCACGCGCGCACCGGCGGCAGTCTCGTAGCCGCCGAGATCGCGGAAGTTGCGGCCGCCTTCGAGCGGTACCAGGCGCGCGCGAGTCACTCAGATGACTCGGGCCGCACGCAGTGTGGCGATCTCGCTGGCGCCGAAGCCGATCTCGCCGAGCACGACTTCAGTATGCTCGCCCGCCAGCGGTGGACGCGCGCGAATCGACGCAAACTCGCCGTCGGCGACGATCGGCGCCTTCATCAGCTGCAGATCGGGCCGGCCAGGATGCGGCACCGACTGCATCAGTCCGAGCGCAGCGACCTGTGGCTCCTCCAGCGCCTGCTGCAGGGAGTTCACTCGCGCGCCGGGCAGACGGTTCGCACGCAGCAGGGCCAGCGCTTCGTCGCAGGTGTACTGAGCGCACCAGGCGCCGACCCCTTCACTAAGGGCCTCGCCATGGTCGGCGCGATCGTTGTCGGTCGCAAAGCGCGGATCCGTGATCCATTCGGGGTGGCCGACGAGCGTCGCGATCTTCCTGAACATGCCATCGCCGAGCACCTGCACGACGACCCAGCCATCCTTCGTGCGAAACACGTCGCTGGGTCCCGAAGACTGCGCGCGATTGCCGGTGCGGCTGCGGTTGCGCTGCGTCAGCGACTGCTCGACCAGCAGCCAGCTCATGATCGCGTAGCCGCTGGTCATCAGCGAGGTTTCGAGGTTGTGACCTTTGCCGGTCTTCTGGCGATCCATCAGCGCGCAGGCGATCGCGAACGCGGCGTAGATGCCGGTGGAGACATCGATGAAGGAGCAGAACGAGCGCGTCGGGACATCGCCGAAGCCGGACATGTAGGTGGAACCGGACATCACCTGACCGATGCCGTCGAAGCCGATGTCGTTCGCGCGCGGGCCCTTGCTGGTGAAGGCCGAGACGTTCAGGTAGATCAGCTTCGGATTGATCCTCGACAGCCGTTCGTAGTCGAGTCCCTGCCGTGCCAGCGTCGACGCGGGCGCACCGAGCACGATGACGTCCGTCTTCTCGATCAGCCGGCGGAGCACCTCGTCGCCGCCGGGCGCCGTGTGGTCGAGGCAGATGCTGCGCTTGTTGCTGTGCAGCTGCAGGAACCCGGCGCCATCCAGATCCTCGCTGATGCGAAACGGCTCACGGTCCGGCGACCCGCCGAGCGGCTCGACCTTCACGACATCCGCGCCCATGTTCGACAGCAGCCAGGTGGAGGAGGGCGCTGCCACGAACTTGCCGAAGTCGAGCACACGGATGTCACGGAGTACGTCGAACACAGTAGACCTCTGCTTGCACCGGCCGTCAGCCGGCGGCTTTCTTCAGATTGAACGCGGGATCCGCAAGCTGTGCCGGGTCGACCGTAACGCCGGCTTCGATCAACCGCTGCGCGAACTTGATGTCGCGGGATTCGTTGATGCCGCTCGCGCCGACTACGCGCTGGCCGTCGAGATGCAGGTACAGGAACTTGTTCTTCGCAGGATCGCCTCGCAGTACGTGCCGGGAGGTGTCGTAGCGGCCAGTGACCTGGATCTTCAGGTCGAACTGGTCTGACCACATGAAGGGTGTCTGGCGATAGGCTTCGCGGGCGCCGAGCGCATTGCGCGCCGCGACGGCGGCCTGGTTCTGCGCGTGCATCCAGTTCTCGCCGCGCAGGGTGCGACCGAAGAACGAATCCGGGTACTGCACGGCGTCGCCCGCTGCGAAAACGTCGGACGCGCTGGTCGCGGCGTATTCATCGACGACGATGCCATCCTGGCAACGCAGGCCGGACTGCTGCGCGAGTTCGACATTGGGCACGACGCCGATACCTATGATGATCAGATCCGCGGGGACGACGCTGCCGTCACGCAGCGACAGACCGCTTCGGCCGTCCGGCGCGGGACCCGTGACCTCGCTCCCGAGCCTCAATCGCACACCTTTGGATTCATGGTAGGCCGCGACATGCGCGGACATCGTCTCGGTCAGGGCCCGCGCCATGATGCGCGGCGCGAGTTCCAGCACCGTGACGTCGCAGCCGAGGGTGCGGGCGCTGGCGGCCACTTCCATGCCGATGACGCCGCCGCCGAGCAGTACCACGCGCGCGCCGGGCGTGAGACGCGCGCGCAGCGCGACGGCATCTCGCAGCGTTCGCAGGTAAGCATGCGGCGCAGCGCCGGCCTCGATCGCAGGAAGGCGGCGGACTCGCGCGCCGGGCGCGAGGATCAACCGGTCGTAGTGCAGCGTCTCGCCTGCGTCGAGTTCCAGCATGTGGGCCGCAGTGTCGATGCGCGTGGCGCGACGCCCGAAGCGGCATTCGATCCGCTGTGTGTCGAACCAGTCGGCCGGGCGCAACGCGATGCTGCGCGGGATGTCGATCGGCGTTTCGGCCGCGAGATCGAATCCCAACAGCGATTCGAGCTCGTTGCTGACCAGGACGCTCTTGGACAGCGGCGGGCGGTCGTAAGGAACTTCGGCTTCGTCGCCGACCAGCACGATGCGACCGCTGAATCCGGCATCGCGCAGCGCGCCCGCTGCCGAGACACCGCCGAGGCCTGCGCCCACGACCACGATCGTTTCAGGATGGGCCATGCGCCTTCTCTGTGGATTTTGTCGTCGCTATGCTGGCCTGGGTCGGCGCGGTCAATGCGCGCCATGGGATCGACGGTACCGTCGTCTGCAGCACGAGGGTCGCGAGCTCACGCGGCCGGTAGTGTTCGCCGAGCGATTCGTGCAGGAACGGCGCCGTGCGCCGGAACTCGACCAAGCCGAACATCAGCGCAAAGCTGGTGAATACGACCGGTACGGGGTCCGTGCCTTCTGGAAGCAGTTCGCGGAATGCGAGGCAGAGCGTGTTGAAGGCCGGATTCCAGCAGCGTTCTGCGAGACGACGAATGCCTTCGCGATCCTGATCGATGATCTCGCGGTGCATCAGCTTGAAGAAGTTCTCGTTCTCGAGCAGCTCCGAGGCGAGATCGACGAAGAACGCGAGCACTTTGCGTTCTTCGACGGCGCGGGAACTCGCGTAGGTGGCCAGCGCCTGCGCGGAGCGGGGCCCGAAGGTGGCGAGGCAGGCTTCCAGGTACAGATTCTGCTTGTCGCGGAAATAGTGATACAGCGTCGGCAGAGTGACGCCGGCCCGACTCGCCACCGAACGCATCGTCGTGGCCTCGAAGCCAACTGAGGCGAATCGCTGCGTCGCGATGCGCAGCAGGCGTTCTTTAACCGACGGTGTTGCCATCGTCCCACTGCCTGACGGCGCCACAGTCATGCAGCGCCTGCACTTCTGCGATCGAGAATCCAAATGTCTGCAGCAGGGCATCGCTGTGCTGGCCGAGACGCGGCGGTTCGTTCGCGACGCTGCCGGTGCTGCGCGAAAATCGCGGTGCGGGACCTGGGTGCGGCTGGCCACGCATCTTCCGGAACGAACCGCGCGCCTGCGCATGAGGATGCTCGGCCGCCTCGAGCGGCGTCAGCACAGGCGAGACACAGGCGTCCGTGCCGTTGAACACCGCCTGCCAGTCGGCGCGAGTGCGGCTGCGGAACGCGTTCGCGAAGCGCTGCTTCATCGCAGGCCAGGAGTTGCGGTCCATCTGGGCTGGCAGTGAGGTGGCGTCGAGACCCAGGCCTTTCAGCACCAGCGCGTAGAACTGCGGCTCGATGGCGCCGACTGCCATGTGTCTGCCGTCGCTCGTCTCATACACCTCATAAAAGTGTGCACCGGAATCCAGGAGGTTCGCGCCTCGCTCGTCGCGCCACCAGCCCATCGCGCGTTGTGCCCAGACGGACGTGGCCAGCACGGCCGCGCCTTCGAACATCGCAGCGTCGACAACCTGGCCCTGGCCGGATCGATGCCGTTCGAGCAGGGCGGCCAGCATGCCGAGGGCCAGCATCAGTCCGCCGCCGCCCATGTCCGCCACCACGTTCAAGGGCGCGCTCGGTCGCTCTTCCCGGCGGCCGAACATGTGCAGGTTGCCGGACAGGGCGAGGTAGTTGATGTCGTGTCCCGCGGTCTGGGCCAGGGGGCCGTCCTGACCCCAGCCCGTCATGCGCCCATATATAAGAGAGGGGTTGGCGGCCAGGCAGGCCTCCGGTCCGAGTCCGAGGCGTTCCATGACCCCCGGCCGGAACCCTTCGATCAGGCCATCGGCCTGCGCGCACAGCCGCAGCACGACCGAGATGGCTTCCGCCTTCTTCAGGTCGAGGGCAATCGAGCGGCGGCCGCGGGCGCTGAGATCCAGCGTGTCGTCCACCTCGATGGAGCGGGTGCGGCCGACCGATCGATCGATGCGGATGATTTCCGCGCCCATGTCTGCCAGCATCATAGCGCAGAAGGGGCCCGGGCCGATGCCGGCAATTTCGATGATCCGATACCCCGACAGCGGTCCCATGCGTTCCATGATATCCAATGGTTCCAACCCGGCGTCCAATTAGATCGCATGCTAATTGAGCGTTGACGTATATATCGAAGGATATACAATCCGGCAAGGCAAGTCGTACTTTTACCGAGGGGCGTCCGCATGAAACTGGTCCATATCGATCCGGCCAAGGGGCGGTTTAGGGTTCATCGGGACGCGTACCGCAGCCAGGAAGTCTTCGAAGCCGAGAAAGAGCGCATTTTCGCGAAGTGCTGGCTGTACCTGGGGCACGAGACGGAGCTGCCGAACAAGGGCGACTTCCTCGCCCGCACGGTCATCGGCCGGGATCTGATCTTCGTCCGCTCCCGTGACGGCGTGATCGGTGCCTTCTTCAACAGCTGTACCCATCGCGGCGCCCGTGTCTGCCGCGACAAGTCCGGCAACACCAAGTCCTTCGCCTGTCCGTATCACGGCTGGGTGTTCAACACGGAAGGCAAGTTGCTGTCGATGAACGCGCAGCGCGGCTTCCAGGCGGATATCAACGCGGACGGCGCGCTGAACCTTCGCCGCGTGCCGCGGCTCGAGAATTACCGCGGCTTCTATTTCGTCAATTACGACGCGAACGCGATCAGCCTCTCCGACTACCTCGCCGACGCCAAGGGCTTCATCGATCTGATGTGCGACCAGGGGGAAGACGGCGGCGTCACGATCATGCCGGGGGAGCATGCGTACGCGATCAACGCGAACTACAAGTTCATGTGCGAGAACAGCTACGACGGCTACCACCTGCTGCCGACGCACATCAGCTATCTCGAGTTCCTCGACGAGCAGAGCAAGCTGTCCGGCAAGGAGAGCGCCGTGAATTTCCTGGTCACGCAGTATGCGAAGCAGGGTCGCGGCATGGGCCTGGGCCATGGTCACGGCGGACTCGAGTCCTGGGTGGCCTCCGGCCGGCCGGTGGCCCAGTGGATTCCGGCCTGGGGCCCTGACATCAAGCAGGAAATCGACGCGACCCGTGAACGACTCGAGCAGGCGCATGGCAAGGAGCGCGCGGGCCTGATCGCTGACGTACAGAAGAACATGGTGATCTTCCCGAACCTCGTCATCAACGACAACGTCGGCTTCACCGTACGCGTCATCGAGCCGATGAGCGCGAACAGCATGCGCATCAACGCCTGGGCGTTCGCGCCCGTCAACGAGTCGCCCCGAATGCGCGCACTGCGCCTCGACAATTTCGTCAGCTTCCTGGGCCCCGCCGGTTTCGGCTCTGCGGACGACGTCGAGATGCTCGAGCTGTGTCAGCGCGGTCTCGACCATGCACCGGTCGAGTGGAACGAGCTGTCCAAGGGTTTTGCCACGGACGATGATCCGCGGCGGGAAGCCGCATTGCCCGACGACGAGGCCCAGATGCGCGCGTACTGGGCGCAATGGGACCGGATGATGCAGGGCCTGCCGGCCTTTGACAGTCCGTCTGCCGCGACGACTGCCGCGACGTCTGCCGCGCCGGCTGCTGCAGCCGCCGGACGCTAGGAGCATCACGATGACGGATGCACTGCTGTCACGCGCCGCGGTCGAGGATTTCCTGTATCACGAGGCGGAGCTGCTCGATGACTGGCGCCTGCCCGAATGGGCGGACCTTTACACCGACGATGCGCACTACGATATCGCCTCGCTGGATTCGCCGGATCCGCTGAAGGCCGATCCCGGGACGTCGCTGTTCGTGCTGTCGGACCCGAAGTTCCGCATCGTGAGTCGCGCCAAGCGCCTCATGAAGAAAACGGCCCACGCCGAGTATCCGCACTCCAAGACCCGCCACCTGACGAGCAACATTCGTCTGGGTGCCAGCACCGGCAGCGATCTTGCCGTGCGCGCAAATTTCGTCGTCTACCGCACCAAGGGCGACAACACCGTGCAGTACATGGGCGAAGCCCACTACGTGCTGACGGTGATCGAGGGGAAGATCCGGATCCGCCGCAAACGCTGTGTGCTCGATCTGAACACGCTGGCGGATCAAGGTCGATTGACCATCATTCTTTGAGGGACCAAACCATGCCCGTCAATTTCCGTTATCGAAAAATCGGCTATGTCGCGCTGAACGTCACGGACGTCGCACGCACGACGGAATTCGCCACGCACACCTTCGCCCTGCACAGCAATGGCGCCGGACCGAACGGCGAACAGTTCCTGAGCTGTGGTGCGGAGCATCACGATGTCGTGCTGTATCCCGCCAAGGAGCCGGGTTTCGTGCGCGGTGGCTGGGAACTCGAGACGCCCGACGATGTGAACAAGGCGTTCACGCATTTCGAGGCGCTCGGTCTCAAGCCGGTGAAGCTCGCGCAGGAAGAGAAGGACATCCTCGGGCTCGGCGTCTGGCCGGCGTTTCGCGTGCGTGAACCGACGACGGGGATCTGCTTCGAGTACTACTCCAAAATGCTGACGATGGCGCGGGCTCGCCCGGCCTGCGTCACGAACTTCAAGTCGCTGGGGCATTTCGGTATCAATGTGCCGAACGTGCGCGAGGCGACGGAGTTCGCCGAAGCGAACATGGGCTTCATGTGCTCGGACATCCTCGGCAACTACCTCGGCGTGCTGATGCGCGCGTTCCCGAATCCGAATCACCACTCCTTCGCCTACCTTCCGGCGCGTGACGGCAAGAAGCAGTTCAACCATGTCGCGTTCATGGTCGAGACCATCGACGACATCGGCAAGCTGTTCAACCGCATCGAGGCGCATGGCGTGAAGCGGGCGTTCGGCATCGGTCGTCACCCGACCTCCGGCAGCATCCACCTGTACATCTTCGATCCGGATGGCCTCGTCTGGGAGTACACGCTCGGCATGGAGCAGTTCCCCGAAACGGGCTATCGAGAACCGCGGCTCATGTCGGCGGCACCGGAGGACTACGACGTCTGGAGTGCCGTCCCGAAGCCGGGATTCGGTGGCTCCGGCAACGTGGTCACCAGCGACCCGCCGATCATGAAAATTGCTTAGGTTCCTGGCCGCTGCGTCCGGCGCGGCGGCCACTGCCCCGGACGGGTCTGCCATGTTGAAAGTGATCGATTTCCACTCCCACATCGTGCCGGGACAGTATCCCGCGCGCCCGTCGGGCATCGCCGAGCCCGCCTGGCCGATCATGGAGAAGATCGACGATCTGAACTCCCGGATGATGATCGCTGGCAAACAGTTCCGCGTGTTCGAGAGCTTCTACTGGAATCCGCAGCAGCGGATCCAGCGGCTCGACGAGGAGGGGATCGCCCTTCAGGTGATTTCGCCGTTGCCGGAACTGCTGTCCTACTGGCTGCAGTCCGATGCCGCGGAGGCGATCACCGACTTCATGAACGGGTTCGTCGCGCAGATGGTGCAGGCGGCTCCTACGCGTTTCGCCGGCATGGGCAGCGTCGCCCTGCAGGACATTCCACGAGCCGTGCGCCAGCTCGAGCGTCTGAAGGCGCTCGGCCTGAAGGGCGTCCATGTCGGCAACCACGTGAACGGCAAGTCGATCGCCGGGCCGGAGTTCTACCCGTTCTTCGAGGCGGCCGAGTCCCTCGGCATCTTCGTGTTCGTGCACGGAATCAAGCCGGGCGGCGTCGAACTGATGCTGGGACCGCCGCTGATGCCGGCCGTGGTTGGCGTGCCGCAGGAGAACGGCGTCGTGATCGCCTCGTTCATCATGACGGACATCCTGAAGCGCTTCCCGAAGCTGAAACTGGTTTTCAGCCATGGCGGCGGAACCATCGGCTCAGTCATCGATCGAATGAACTCGGTCTGGAAAGCCTTCGCACCGATGAAGGCTGCGGTCGATATGCCGCCGGAAGAGTATCTGCGCCGCTTCTGGTTCGACACGGTCGTGTTCGGTCCCGATTACCTCGCTTATCTCGTGAAGAAGCTCGGCGCCAGTCAGTTGATCGGCGGCACCGATGGTCCGGTCGATTTCGGCCAGCCCAGCATTCCTGATCTGCTCGCCGCGGCGAATCTGTCGCCGTCCGATCGCGAGCTGATCGCCCATCGCAACGCCGAGCAGATGCTCGGCGCCTGAAGAATCTGGAGAATCGAATTGAGCAAGCGATCCGTAGCGCTAGACGACAAGTACACGCTGAACAGCGGCGACGTCTACATGTCGTCGATCCAGGCGCTGGTGCGGCTGCCGATGATGCAGCGTCAGCGGGACCTGGCTGCCGGGCTGAATACCTCAGGCTTCATCACCGGTTATCGCGGGTCACCGATCGGTACCTATGACTTCTCCCTGTGGGCGGCCAAGAAGCATCTCGCGGAAAACCACATCAAGTTCATTCCCGGCGTCAACGAGGAGCTCGCTGCCGCCGCCATCAAGGGCACGCAGTGGCTCGACCGTTATCCGAAGAAGAACTGCGACGGCATCTTCGCGCTCTGGTACGGCAAGCACCTCGGCGTGGAACGCGCCTGCGAGGCGCTGAAGGTCGGCAATTTCGATGGTTCGGACAAGCACGGCGGCGTACTCGTCGTCGGCGCGGACGACATCGGCGGCAAGTCCTCGATCACGGCGGCCGAATCTGACCACGTCTTCATCGCCGGCATGCTGCCGATCCTGTCGCCGGCCGACACTCAGGAGTATCTCGACTACGGTCTGTACGGCTGGGCGCTGTCGCGCTACTCGGGGCTGTGGGTTGGGTTCAAGGCGGTCACCGACACTATCGAGCTGACGAAGACAGTCGATGTCGACATCAACCGCGTGAAGATCGCACTGCCGACCGATTTCGAAATGCCGCCCGGTGGGCTCAACAGCCGGCAGGGCGACTACTACCCGTTGCCGATGGAACGACGCGTCGTCGACTTCAAGCTGCCGGCGGCCCGTGCCTTTGCCCGCGCCAACGGCCTCGATCGCGTGATCTTCGACGGCGAGCGTCGTGGCCTCGGCATCGTCAGCACCGGCAAGGCCTACCTCGACGTGCGCGAGGCACTGCGCGAGCTCGGCATCGATGAAGCCCGGGCGCGCGCTCTCGGTATCCGCCTGTACAAGGTCGGCATGGTCTGGCCGCTCGATACGGATTCGGCACGCAAGTTCAGCCGCGCTCACCAGGAAGTGCTGGTGGTCGAGGAGAAGCGACCTGTCATCGAAGAGCAGCTGACGCATGCGTTCTACCACGATCCGGCATCCGATCGGCCGCGAATCACCGGCAAGACGGATGAGCTTGGCAACACGCTGAAGCCCGCACATGGCGAGCTGTCGGTGAACATGGCGGTCGACATCATCGCGCGCCGCATCGAGGCGCTGGGACTTGCTGATGGGCCGCTGAAGGAGCGCATCGCCGCAATCCGCAACCGTCGCGCGAACGTCGTGCAGCTGCCCACGACCAACCTGATCCGCACCGCCTATTTCTGTTCCGGCTGCCCGCATAATTCGTCGACCAAGACGATCGATGGCAGCATGGCGTTCACGGGCGTCGGTTGTTACGGGCTCGTGCCGATGCTGATGCCGGATCGCAAGACCGAGTGGGCCGCACAGATGGGTGCCGAGGGCACCCTGTGGGTCGGCCTGCAGTCTTTCGTCGATGTGCCGCATGCATTCCAGAATCTCGGCGACGGGACGTATTTCCACTCCGGCATCCTCGCGGTCCGGCAGGCCGTGGCTGCCAAAGTCAACCTG
Organism: Steroidobacteraceae bacterium; assembly: GCA_965279665.1. Taxonomy (GTDB): domain Bacteria; phylum Pseudomonadota; class Gammaproteobacteria; order Steroidobacterales; family Steroidobacteraceae; genus UBA964. The sequence continues at coordinate 2,648,851 of OZ257256.1, read as the reverse complement.
ACCTACAAGATGCTGTACAACGACGCCGTCGCGATGACGGGCGGCCAGCCGATCGACGGCATGCTCTCGGTCGAGGACATGGCGAACCAGTTGTACTGGGAGGGTGTCCGTCCGATCGTCATCGTCACCGACGAACCGGACAAGTATCCGGCGACGGTGCAGTGGCCCAAGGGCACGACGGTCCGGCACCGCAAGGAACTCGAGCTCGTGCAGCGCGAGCTGCAGCAGGTGAAGGGCGTGTCGGCGCTGATCTTCGACCAGACCTGTGCGGCCGAGAAGCGCCGCCGCCGCAAGCGCAACCAGTTCCCGAATCCGCCGAAGCGCGTCTTCATCAACCAGGAAGTCTGCGAGGGCTGTGGCGACTGCAACAAGAAGTCGAACTGCGTCAGCGTGCAGCCGCTCGACACCGAGTTCGGCCGCAAGCGCAAGATCGACCAATCGAACTGCAACAAGGATTACAGCTGCGTCGAGGGCTTCTGTCCGTCGTTCGTGACCGTGCACGGTGGCGCGCTGCGCAAGGGCGAGGCGGCGAGCCCCGTCGACCAGCTCGCCGCGATCTTCGGTGCAATGCCGAAGCCGGCGCTGGCCGATCTCGGCGAGTCCTACAACGTGCTGATCACCGGCATCGGTGGTACCGGCGTGCTGACGGTCGGCAGCATCCTAGGCATGGCCGCGCATGTCGACGGCAAGGCCTGCAGCGTCATGGACATCACCGGCATGGCGCAGAAGGGTGGCTCGGTCGTCACCCACCTGCGTTTCGGTGCCACCAAGGACAAGTTGTTCGCGACGCGGCTGTGGGAGCAGTCGGCGAACCTGCTGATCGGCTGCGATCTGGTCGTTTCGACCAGCAAGGCGACGCTGGACCTGGTCAAGAGCGATGTCGCGCACATCGTCGTCAACAGCGACGTGGTGCCGACCGCGCAGTTCCAGCAGAACAATGCGATCGACCTCAGCCAGGAAAAGCTGATGAACATCCTGCGCCAGTGCGTGACGAAGGCGCGGGTGTCGGATTTCGCGGCAACGACGGCGGCTGTGCGCATGATCGGCGACAGCATCGCCACCAACGTGCTGATGCTCGGCTATGCGATCCAGAAGGGACTGATGCCGATCGGGCTCGATGCAATCGAACAGGCGATCCGCCTGAACGGCGTCGCGATCGAACAGAACCTGCATGCGCTGAACTGGGGACGTCTCGCGGCCCATGACCCGAAGCGGTTCGAGGAGCTGGTGGCCAAGGCGGCCGGCGAAATCGTCGTCGAGGAGCCGATCGCGAAGTCGCTCGACGACGTGGTCGCAAGGCGCATGACGCACCTGACGAAGTATCAGGACGAGTCCTACGCGCAGCAGTACAAGGGCTTCGTCGAGAAGGTGAAGGCGGCGGAGCAGTCGCGCCTGCCCGGGTCGACGGCGGTCACCGAGGCCGTGGCCTGGTATCTGTCCAAACTGATGAGCTACAAGGACGAGTACGAGGTCGCGCGGCTGTACACGAACGGCGATTTCCTGAAGCGCCTGCGGCAGCAGTTCGATGGTGACTACAAGCTGAACTTCCACCTCGCGCCGCCGATCATGAATCCGCGCGACAAGGCCACGGGGCAATCCAGGAAGGTCGCTTTCGGTCCCTGGATGATGTCCGGCTTCAAGCTGCTCGCGAAGCTCAAGGGGCTGCGTGGCACGAAGCTCGACGTGTTCGGCTACAACCCGGAGCGTCGGCTCGAGCGGCAGCTGATCGAGGACTATCGCCAGACCATCGATAGCGTCCTGCCGGTGCTGAATGCGGACAATGCGTCGCTCGTGGCGAAGATCGCCGCGCTGCCCGAGATGATCAAGGGTTACGGTCACGTCAAGGACCGCAACCTGCAGGAATACAAGACAGAACTCGCAAAGCTGCTCGCGTCGTTCGACAACGTGAAGCTCGCGAAAACAGCCTGAGGGGGCACCATGGAACGTTTTGGCTACAGCGAAGAACATGATCAGTTCCGCCGCACCGTGCGGTCTTTTCTCGACAAGGAACTCGAGCCGCACTACAAGGCCTATGCCGCGAAGGGCGGGCTCGACAAGGCCTTCTGGCGCAAGGCGGGCGACGCCGGCATTCTCGGCTCGCTGATTCCGGAGCAGTACGGCGGTCCTGGCGGTGAATTTACGTTCAACGTGATCATCGCCGAGGAACTCGGCCGATCGGTAGGGTCTGCGCTGACCGGTAGCTCGATCATGTCGGACGTCGCGACGGCGATTCTGCTGGCGGCGGGTACACCCGCGCAGAAGGCGAAGTACCTGCCGAAGATCCTGACCGGCGAAGTGTCCCAGGCGATGCCCTTGACCGAACCCGATGCCGGCAGCGACGCCACGGCCATCAAGACCACGGCGGTCAGGGATGGCAATCAGTGGGTCATCAACGGCGAGAAGTATTTCATCTCAAACGGCACCAGCGCGGATGTGCTCTATGTCGTTGCGAAGACCGATCCGACCAAGCGCGGCGCGGGCATGAGCATCATCCTCGTGCCCGCCGACACGCCGGGGGTGTCCCGTCACAAGATCCCGCTGATTGGCTGGTCCGCCGGCGACACGGGTGCCTTCTCGTTCCAGAACGTGCGGGTGCCGCTCGAGAACCTGATGGGCAGCGAGGGCGGGGCGATGAAAGTGCTGATGGGGACCTTTCTCGAAGATCGTCTGCAGATCGCCGGCCGTTCTCTCGGTGCGGCAGAGCTCGCGCTGCGCCTGACACTGGACTACGTCAAGCAGCGCAAGGTGTTCGGCCAGCGCGTCGCAGACTTCCAGAACACGCAGTTCGTGCTCGCCGAAATCAAGACGGACATCGACGTCGGCACGGCCATGCTCGACCTCTCGCTCGTGCAGACGCGAGAGGGCAAGTTCAGCTTTCAGTCCGGGGCGTCGCTGAAGCTCTGGATGACGGAGATGGAAGGCCGGGTCATGGACAAGTGTCTGCAGCTGTTCGGCGGCGCCGGCCTGATGGTCGATACGCCGATCTCGAACATGTACACGGCGGCGCGCATCCAGCGCATCTACGCCGGTACGTCCGAGTTGCAGAAGGTCGCGATTGCCAAGGATCTGCTCGCCTAGGCGCGCAACCCGAGCGAACGCGGAGCTGAAGTTCGATTCGAGGGGATCAACATGCATGCATCGACAGGCATCGACGTCAATCTGGCCACGCTGGCGCCGCTCGGTGACGGCCTGATGCCGCAGCTCAATGCGCTGCGCGCGCAGGACCCGATCCACTGGAGCGAGATGTCGCACTGCTGGGTGGTGACGGGGCATGCGGAAGTGACCGAGGGCTTCAGCGGATCACTGCCCTTGCTGAACGGCAAGATGGAAGCGGTGCTCGGTCGAGTACTGCCGCCAGCGGAGCTGGCAAGGCGTTATCCCAACACGCTGCGCTGCATGCCGAAGATCCTGCCCAATCTGGATGGCCCCGAGCATGCGCGGCTGCGCAAACTGTTCGTCAAAGCGTTCAGCCGGAAGATCGTCGAGGATCTGCGTCCCTACGTGCAGCAGCGGGTGGCGACGATTCTGGACAATGCCACGGCGCGCAGGGATCTCGAGTTCAATGAAAACGTCGCGCGGCAGCTGCCGGGTGCGGTGATCCTGCGCCTGCTGGGCATGGACGAATCCTACATCGATCGCCTGAAAGGCTGGACCGATGGCGTGACGCGGGCGCTGACCTCACTCGATCCCAAGCCGGAATGGCTCGACGCGCTCGAAGTCGTCGTCACGGAAATGGTCGACGTGTTCACCCGCGAGATCGAGGACCGCCGCGCAAAGCCTGGCAGCGATCTGATTTCGGCGCTCGTGACGGCGATGGACGGCGGCGACACGCTGACTCTCGACGAAGTGCTCGGCGCGCTGGTGCTGACGATCATCGCGGGCCACGACACGACCAGCAACTCGATGACGCTCGGCGCCCGCGTGCTCGCGCGTGATCCGGCGGCCTGGGCGCAGCTGCGCGCCCATCCGCAACGCAGTGTCGAGGCTGTGCTCGAGCTGATGCGCTATTCCGCGATGTCGACGGCGCAGCCGCGGCTCGCCGGCCAGGACTTCGACTGGCACGGCCACAAGATCCGCCAGAACGATCTGGTGTTCCTGATGATCGCGGGCGGCAACCGGGATCCGAAAGTGTTCGCAGAGCCGGATCGGCTCGATCTGGATCGCGTCAACGATGCATCCCTGACGTTCGCGCCGGGCCTGCATCATTGCATTGGTCACATGCTGGCGAAGTTGCAGCTGGCGGAGTTCTTCGCAGCGCTCACCCAGCGTTTCGACCGCCTCGAGCTGCTGAAGGAACCCGAGTTCGTGCCGAACCTGGTGTTCCGCGGCGTGTCCGGCATGCAGGTCCGTTTTCACCCGCGACGCAGCTGAGGTTCAGCCCAGCGACTTGCCGATCAGCACGCGGTGGATCTCGGAGGTGCCGAGCAGAATGCGGTGCACGCGCGCGTGGGTCCAGATCTGCGAGATCGGCGAATCGTGGGCGTAGCCCATGCCGCCGTGCAGCTGCAGGCACTGGTCCGCCACGCGGAATTCCAGTTCCGACAACCACATCTTCGCCATTGAGGCATCCACGCCCGTCAGCTGGCCGCGTTTCACCTTCAGCAGCGTCGCATCGATGAAGGCGCGACCGACGGCCAGTTCGGTCTTCATTTCAGCGAGCCGGAACTGGCTGTTCTGGAAATCGATGATGCGCTGGCCGAAGGCCTTGCGATTGCGGACGTAATCGAGCGTCAGCGAGAACGCGAGTTCAGCCGCGGCGAGGTAGCGCGCACCTTCCGCGACGCGCATGTCGTTCAGCACGCCCATGACCTGCTTGAAACCGCCGCCTTCGCGCTCGCCCAGCAGGCGATCCCGGCTCACGCGCACGTTGTCGAAGAAGTACTCGGTCTCATTGGCGCAACCCCGATGCAGAGTTTCGATCGGCGTGCTGCGGGACACGCCCGGCGTGTCGACGTCGACGAGCAGGATACTCATGCCGCCCGGGCCGTCTTCGGACGGCCCCGTCTTGCAGACCACGGGCACCATCGTGCAGAGATTGCCGTTCGTGATCCAGATCTTGTGCCCGTTCAGGATGTAGTCGTCGCCCTCGCGACGGGCATGCGTCTTGAAGCCGGCGACGTCGCTGCCGGACTGCGGCTCCGTGAAGCAGGCTTCGGCGATCGTCTCACCGCTGGCGTAGCTGGGCAGCCACTCTCGCTTCTGCGCCTCGGTGCCGCCGGCCAGGATCAGGTAGCTCGAGCCGTCGATGCCGAAGCCGCCGCCCATGCTGGCGCCGGCAACGGAGTAGCCCATTTCCTCGTGCAGGATCACGTGGTGCAGGAAGTCACCGCCGCCGCCGCCGTACTCGGCAGGGATGCCGGCCTGCAGGATCCCGGCAGCGCCGGCCGTGCGGAACGCGTCGGCTGGAAAAATTCCCTGCTTCTCCCAATCGCGGAAGTGCGGTTCGATCTCCGTTCGGAAGAATCGGCGGACCGTTTCACGAAACTGGTTGTGGTCCTCGCTGAAGACCTCGCGCTGTTCGAACCCGAGCGTGCTCATGCGACCTCGATGTAGACGTCGTCGCCGTCCACGCTGACTGGAAAAACCCTCAGCGGTTCGCTGCAGGGTAGGGCGCAGGCGGCGCCTGTGCGGATGTCGAACTTGCCGTCGTGCCAGGTGCACTCGATGATGTAGCCGTCGAGGTCACCCTCATCGCACAACGAAGCCGCGCCATGCGTGCAGACGTCCTGAGTGCAATAGAACTCTTCGCCCACGCGGTAGATGACGAGCTTGGGCAGTCCCTCGATCTCGGCGTTGATCATCGCGCCGGATTCGACATCGGCGACGGCACAAACGCGGATACGGCCTTTGGGTTCGGTCATGACTCTGGGCCCCCGGCGGGCACTGTTGCTGACAAATGGTTAGGGTGCATACTACCTAAACGACGCGCCCTAAACCAAGCGCTCCATGCAGGCTCCCAGAAGAGGTTCAGCACGCGATGACACAGGATCTTCTCACCCGGATCGACGGCCCTGTCGCCACCATTACGTTCAACCGGCCCGCAGCCCGAAATGCGGTCACACAACCGATGCTGATGGCCATGCGGGACTTCCTCGCCACAATCGAGCATGACGCTGCAGTCCGCTGCATCGTCGTGACCGGCGCCGGGGAACATTTCCAGGCGGGCGGCGACGTCATGGGCTTCAGCAAGTCGCTGACGGAACCGCCGGAGGTTCGGCGCGTGGATTTCCACCAGCGCGTCAATGCGGCCAGCTCGCTGTTCCTGCAGATGGAGCGGATGCCGCAACCCGTCGTCGTCAAGGTGCGCGGCGCTGTTGCAGGTGCAGCATTGGGCTGGGTGGCGGGCGGTGACTTCGCCGTCTGTTCCGCCAATTCGATCTTCATCCTCGCGCACGTCAAGATCGGCGCGAGCCCGGACGGTTCGTCCTCCTACCACCTGCCGCGTGCGATCGGCGTGCGCCGGGCCAAGGCGCTCGCGATCCTCGGCGACAAGGTCGACGCTGCCGAAGCACTGGCAATCGGCCTCGCGACGCACGTCGTGCCGGATGCGGAGCTCGATGCCTTCGTCGACAAGCTCGTTGCCAAGATCGTCGCGGCGCCGTCCGAAAGCGTGCGCCGCGCCAAGCTGCTGATGGACCGATCGCTCGGCAATACGCTCGCCCAGCAGCTCGATCTCGAAGCCGAGTCCTTCTCGGCCTGCTCGGCCACGGACGATTTCATCGAAGGGGTGAGTGCGTTCGTTGAGAAGCGTGCGGCCGTGTTCAACAAGCCCAAATGAGCGCGGGTCCGCTGAAAGGCGTTCGCATCGTCGAGATCGCCGGACTGGGCCCGGGCCCATTCGCCGCGATGCTGCTGGCCGATCTTGGCGCGGACATCATCCGCATCGAGCGCAAGGAAGGCATCGCCGCGATGAAGATGATGGGGATGGATCCCACCAAGGACATTTCCAATCGCGGGCGGTCGGCAATTGCCCTCGATCTGAAGCATCCGGACGGCGTGGCCACCGTGCTCGACCTGGTATCGAAGGCCGACGCCCTCATCGAAGGATTCCGGCCGGGTGTGATGGAGCGCCTGGGGCTCGGTCCTGACGTCTGTCTCGCCCGCAATCCGAAACTGGTTTTCGGTCGCATGACGGGCTGGGGGCAGACGGGCCCGCTTGCCAGCGCGGTCGGTCACGACATCGATTACATCGCGTTGTCCGGCATGCTCAGCACGTTTGCGCGCGAAGGCGAACGACCGCTGCCGCCGGGCAACATTGCCGGTGACATGGGCGGCGGCGGTTTGCTGCTGGCGTTCGGCATCGCCTGTGCACTGTTCGAAGCGCGCGGCTCCGGTCGTGGCCAGGTCGTGGATGCAGCGATGTTCGAAGGCGCAGCAACGCTCGGCGTCAGCCTTTTCACGATGGCGGGCATGAAGCTGCACGACACGCATCGGCCCGGCACGAACATGTCCGACGGCGGTTCGCATTTCTACGATGTCTATCCGACGAAGGATGGCCAGTACGTCGCGGTGGGTGCGATCGAGCCGCCGTTCTATGCGGCCTTGCTGCGTGGCCTCGGGCTCGACGGTGAAACACTGCCGAAGCAGATGGATCGAAAGGCCTGGCCGGCGATGAAGCAGCGTTTCGCTGCGATCTTCCTGCAGAAGACGCGCGATGAATGGAGCGCGGTTTTTGCGGGTACAGATGCCTGCGTGGCGCCCGTGCTGCTGCCGCATGAGGCAGCGCAGCATCCGCATGCGGTGGCGCGCGGCAGCTTTTCGACGGCGGGCGGAATTCTGCAGCCGGGTCCAGTGCCGAAGTTCAGCCGTACGCCAGGCGAGATCGACTGGCCGCCCGGACTGCCCGGGCCGGACGGGGATCCGGCACTCGAACGCTGGGGCGTGGGCGCCGAGCGGATCGCCGCATTGCGAGCGAGCGGCGCGCTCTACTAGGGCGCAGCAGCGCGCCCGAGCGCACCGCGATCCGCCCGGGTCTTACTTGCGTGGCGGGATCTTCGTCCAGCCGTGTGCGACGAAGCTTTCGCCGTTGATCGTCAGGCCGGCGAAGGACTGGGTCGCGGCGCTGCGGATCATCTCGGCGGGGAAGTTCAGCACCGGTGTCGAGGCGGCATCGAGCGTTGCCACCTGCTCGGCGCTCAGTTTCACGTCCAGTGAGGCGAGATTGTCCTCGAGCTGCGCCAGCGTGCGGGCCCCGATGATCGGGGAAGCGACGCCGGGTTTGCCGAGCACCCAGGCGAGCGCGCAGCGTGCCGGGGTCGTGCCGACGTCCTTCGCCGTGGCCAGCAGCGCATCGACGACGCGGAACGCAGCCTCATGGAAATTGCGCTTGATGAAGGTCGCGCGGCCCGCGGACTCCAGTGTCTGATTGTCGCGCGTGTACTTGCCGGTCAGGAAGCCCGAACGCAGCGGCGACCAGGGCGTGACGCCGAGGCCGAACTCGCGGGCCATCGGCAGCAGTTCTCCCTCGACGGTGCGTTCCAGCAGCGAGTATTCGATCTGTAGCGCGATCAGCGGCGCCCAGCCACGCGTCAGGGCCGTCATCTGGGCCTGCGCGACGCGCCACGCCGGTGTATCCGAAAAGCCGATGTAGCGCACCTTGCCGGCGCGCACCAGGTCTTCGAGCGCGCGCATGGTTTCCTCGACCGGCGTGAAGCGGTCCAGCCAGTGCTGCCAGTAGAGGTCGATGTAGTCCGTGCGCAGGCGCCGCAGCGATTCATCGCAGGCGAGCATGATGCCGTTGCGGTTGGCGCCGCCCGTGTTCGGATTGCCCTGGTGCAGGTTCGCGCTGAACTTCGTCGCGAGGATCAGCTGGTGGCGCTTGCCGGGATTCTTCGCGAGCCAGTCGCCGATGATCTGTTCGGAATGGCCGAGGTTGTAGATGTTGGCGGTGTCGACGAAATTGCCGCCGAGGTCCATGTAACGGGCGAGGATGTGCTCGGAAGTCTCGACGTTCGAGCCGAAGCCGAATTCCTCGCCGAAGGTCATGGCGCCGAGGCAGAGCGGGCTGACGCGCAGGCCCGAGCGGCCGAGGGTGACGTAATGGTCGAGTGACATGCCTGAGACTCCCGTGGGCGGCGCGCACAGAAAGAACGTGCGGCTGATATATTGCTAGCATACCATCTGGTCGGATGTCTGGTCAGGCAGGGGGCGTACCGTGGATCCGCAGCGGCTCGAACGCTATCTTTCAGACCGGTTCCGGGAACCGGTCCGGATCGTCGCGTTGTCGCAGGCATTTCCAGGCCTGTCGCGCGAGACCTGGTTCGTCACGCTGCAGCGCGGCGCCGGCGGCGGTACCGACGCACCGCAGCAGGGTATCGTCGTGCGTGCCGATACGCCCGGCGGTCCGTTTCCGCCGGTGCCGCTCGAGTTCGAGTATCGCGTTTACGCCCAGCTGGCCCGGACTCCGATTCCCGTGGCCCAAGTGCTGTGGTTCGACGCGGCGCCGGAGCCAACCGACGGTCGCCCGTTGTTCGTGCGCGAGATGGTGGAGGGGACGACGCTGCTCGCGGGCCTCGCGGACCCGACACCGGCCGCAGCGGAACGCCGCAAGCGCGTGGCGTTCGAGCACGCCGGCCAACTGGCGCGATTGCACCGCCTCGATTGGCAGAGCCACGGATTCGGTCAATTCATGTCCGTGCCGGCGTCGGCCGAGGATGCCCCGCGTCATGAATTGATGACTTGGTGGCGTATCTGGGAGCAGATCCGCACCGCGCCGTTTCCGCTCGTCGCGGAAGCCCTGCACTGGTTCGCGGATCATCTCCCGAAGCGGGTCGCGCATCTGAGTCTGTGCAAGGGCCAGAATGGCATCGGCGAGGAAATCTGGCGCGAGGACCGGATCGTTGCGTTGTGCGACTGGGAGCTCGCCAACATCGGCGATCCCTGCCAGGACCTCGCGCTGTCGCAGGGCATGCTGAAGCTGCATGATCGCGCCGAGGTCATCGCCCACTACGAGCAGGAGGCTGGTTTCAGTCTGCCGGCCGAAAACATCGATTACTACATCGTCTGGAATGCGTTCAAATCGATGCTCGCGCTGAACAATGGCCTGAATGGATTCCTGGACGGGCGGTATCGCCGGCTCGCACGAGCGACGCTCGGTTACGGCAAGGTTCGCCTTTATGAACAGTTGCTGGGCAGCATCGTGCGGATGGACGTCCATGCGGCCGCGGCTTTCATCACGCGCGGACAGCCCAGTCCGTATCACGACCGCAAGGTGGCGGGAGGTTGATGCATGCGTCCCAGTAGCCAGGAGCTCCTGCGCAGCGTCGCCGACGCGCTGGAACGGCAGGTGATGCCCACCGTCTCCGACAAGTGGGCCGCGAGCACCTTGCGCAGTGCGATGCAGTTGTTGCGTCATGTCGCGCTGCGAGTCGAGCATGAGCCTGCGCTGCTGCGTCAACAGGAGACCGAGCTCACTGCGGTGTTGTCGCGGACGCACGCGGATCTGGAGGTGCTCGCGCACGACGTGTCGTTGGCGTCGTTGCTGTCGGATCTGGCCGCAGCACTCGCTGTTCCTGCTGATCCACGCGATGATTCTGGTCTGCTGGAGCGTCGCGTCGACGCGTTGCTTGCAGCCGCGGAGTCGGTGGTCGCGGCGCGCGATGCGATCCGTGGCGCCGCGGGCACGACGCTCATCCACGACAGGCTCATCGATTGCCTTTCCCGGCAGCTCGCACGCGAGCTGCCGATGATCGAACCGTTTCAATCCACACCGCCGATCTGACGCTGGATCCAGGAGACACCATGGTCGCTGTCATCAAGCAGAAGCCCGAGCATCCGTCCCGCTTCCTCAAGCTGGACCCGCAGCGTGGCCGGTTCCTGGTGCATCGTTCGGCCTATTCGAGTCCGGAAGTGTTCGAGGAAGAAAAGCGCCGCGTGTTGCGCAAGTCATGGGTTGTGCTGGCGCACGAATCCGAGATCCGCAACAAGGGCGATTTCGTCGTCCGCTCCATCATCGATCGCGAAGTCATCTTCAATCGCGACGTCGATGGCCGGATCAACGCGTTCTTCAATACCTGCCGGCACCGTGGCGCTGCGGTGTGCCGGGAGCCCAAGGGCAATCGAAAGCGATTCGTGTGTCCCTACCATGGCTGGGCATATCGCAGTTCGGGCGAACTGGCCGATCAGCACGCCACCTACGGCTACGGCGAGTCCTTCAACGACGACGGGTTCTATAGCCTGCAGCGCGTGCCGCGCCTCGAGAGTCGTGCGGGATTCTGGTTCGCCAACTTCGACAAGGATGCCTGCTCCCTGGACGAATACCTGGCGGACGCCGGCCCGATGCTCGACAACATCGCGCTGCAATCCGCGACCGGCCTGGAGGTGGTGCGGGGCTGTCACGAGTACGAGATCAAGGCGAACTACAAGCTGATCTGCGAGAACAGTTATGACGGCTATCACCTCAACCTGACTCACTCCACGTTCGTCGACTACATGCGCACGATGATGCGCGGCGTCCCCGTCAGCGAGATGAACATCCACGGCGGTGCCCGCGCGCTTGGCAACGGCCACGCCTGCTTCGAGATGGAGATCCCGACGGGAAGGCCCGTGGCGCAGTGGTTGCCGGTATGGGGAGAGGAGGCGAGGGTCGAGATCGAGAAGAAGAAGCAGGAACTCGAAGCGCGCCTCGGGGCAGAGAAGGCGCGAAGCATTTCTGTCACGAACCGCAACATGGTGATCTTCCCGAACTCGATCATCAACGACCAGCAGACCGTGCTGCTGCGCACCGTCACGCCGATGGCCCACAACCGCATGATCATCCGCGCGTGGTCGCTCGGTCCGATGGACGAGGGCCCGACGCTGCGGCGCATCCGCAATGAGGGTGCGCTGTCGTTCCTCGGCCCCGGCGGCTTCGCCACGCCAGACGACGTCGAGATGCTGGAGCTCTGCCAGAAGGGCTTCGAACTGTCCGATGTCGAGTGGAACGACATCTCGAAAGGATTCCATGCCGGCGAGGACACGCTGCGCGGGATGGACGAACATTTCGACAACGAGCTGCAGATGCGCGCCTACTGGCTGCGGTGGGATCAGATGATGAGCGCGCCGGAGCCGGCCACATGATCGGCGGCGGTCCCCCCGACGTGGTCGCACTGTCGCGCAGTTTCATCGACCACTGGAACCGGCGCGACATCGACGCGATCATCGGTGCGTTGACGACGGACGTCGTCTACCAGAATCTGCCGCTGCCCGCGATGATCGGTCACGAGGCCGTTCGCACTTTCATCACTCCGAACCTGCTGCGCGTCAGCCGCATGGAATGGATCGTTCACAGCATCGCAACGACGGCGGACGGCCGTTCTGTGCTGACGGAACGCACCGACAATTTTCATTTTGACGACCAGCTGGTGAGTGTGCCCGTCATGGGCGTGTTCGAGTTCCGCGGTGGGCTGATCGCGCATTGGCGGGACTATGCCGACATCGGCGGATTCGTGCGTCAGATGCAGGCCATCGGGCAGCGGCCAGGCTGGGATTCAAAAGAGAACAGGAGCTGATCCATGCCATTGCCCCCACCGGTTGCCGAAGGCACCGCGATGCTTCCCGCCGGCACCTATGCCGGCAAAGTCGTCGCCATCACGGGCGGGGGCACCGGACTCGGCAAGGCCTTCGGCCTGGAGTTTGCGCGGCTCGGCGCAACCATCGCGATCCTCAGCCGCCAGGAGGAACATCGCCTCAAAGGCGTGAAGGCCATCGAAGCGATCGGCGGCAAGGCGATGCATCTCCCGCTCGACGTGCGTGATCCTCTCGCCGTGGCTGCGGCGTTCGACGGTATCGAGGCGGCTGTCGGGCCGGTCGATGTGTTCCTGAACAACGCGGCCGGAAACTTTCCGGTACCGGCCGAGGATCTGTCGCCCAACGGCTTCCGCACGGTGCTGCAGATCGACCTCGAGGGCACGTTCAACTGCTCACGGGAGTTCGGACGGCGCGCGATCCGCGCCGGGCGCTCCGGCGCCATCCTGAACATCGGTTCGCCGACCTATCATCTCGGCGGGCCCGGGCTTGCACATGTGGCTGCAGCCAAGGCCGGCGTGCACAACCTGACGTATTCGCTGGCGGTCGAGTGGGCGCCGTACGGCATCCGCGTCAATACGCTGGTGCCCGGCTTCTTTCCGCACGAGGATCTGCCGCCCGACGTGTTCGAGGCGAACGTCGGCTTCAGCGGCGGCGAGAACACGCCCGCGCAGCGCCTCGGCAAGCCGCATGAGCTCGGCTGGGCGGCGACCTATCTGTGCTCGCCGTTTGCCGCCATGGTGACCGGGTCGATCTTCGTGATGGATGGCGCGATGTCGCTCGCGCCGGGGCCGAAGCCGCAGCTGTTCACGCCCATTCGCGAGCAGCTGGGCAGGGGGCCATTCAGCGGCTGACGTCAGTCCTTCGAGTCTGAATCGTCTGAGTTGGCGCCGCCCGGCACGGCGTCCATGGAGATCAGCTGCTGCTTCATCTTGTACAGCACTGTTTCCGCGCGCGCGATGTCGTTCTTCGCGATGCCATTCATGATCTTGCCGTTGACCACGAAGGCGACCTCCTGGATGTCCGCGAGGAGCTTCGTGCCTTTGGGCGTCATGACGACGCGCTTGGCGCGACGATCTTCCGGATCCGCCTGACGCTTGACGAGGCCTGCCGTCTCGAGGCGGTCGATCAGACCACCGAGCGTCACCTTGCCGACGTCCATGACCTTGGCGAGTTCGGTCTGCATCGTGCCTTCACCGCCGTGGCGGGAGAGATTGGCCAGCACCCACCACTGCGAGCGCGTGACGCCCATCGGGCGCAGGGCCTTGTCCACGACGGTACGGCGCAGACGCGATACGTCATGAATCAGAAATCCAATCCGGAACGGGTACTCTTCTTTCGCCACGATGTGTCTGCCTCGCTTGAATCCGTTAACTGAGCTATTCGTAATATTACCATTCTTTATTGTAAAGAATCGACCGTATTCTTGTCGCCACTATCCGGCAGTTGGTGTGCTATATGACGATAACCCGATATACTAAAATCGCCGTTTCGACCGGAGAGATGCGCCATGGAATTCGATGCTTCGCCGGAAATTCAGGCGCTCGCAAAGCGGCTGCGCGAGTTCATGCGGGCCTACGTCTATCCGGCTGAATCCGTCTATTACGAACAGGAGCACCGCTCCGCGAATCGCTGGACCTGGCAGCCGATCCTGCGCGAACTGCGGGCCCGGGCGAAGGCCGAGGGGCTCTGGATCTTTCCGTTGCCGAAGGACGTGGGCGGCCACGGACTCACGCTGCTCGAATACGCGCCGCTGGCCGAGATCATGAGCACGAGTCCGATCGGCACGGAAACGTTCAACTGCTACACGGGGACGATCTGGTATTCCCAGCTGATCCTGCAGCACGCGACGCCGGAGGCTCGCGAGCACTACCTGCCGCGGCTGCTCGGCGGCGCCATCCGCGGCGCGATCACCATCACCGAGCCGGACGTGCCGGGTTCGGATCCGACGGAGCTCAAGTTCGAAGCTCGCCGCGAAGGCGACGAGTACGTGATGAACGGCCGCAAGTCCTGGGCTACCGGCAGCATGCAGGATGAGTGCGAGGTCACGCTGGTGCTGGCCCGCACCAATCCGGATGCGCCGCGTCATGCGCGTCATTCGATCATCATCGTGCCGCGCCATGCGAAGGGGCTGACGGTCGAAGGCCACGACACGATCTTCGGCTACGACCACGCTCCGTACGGCCACGCGCGACTGAGATTCGACAACGTGCGCGTGCCGGTCTCGAACCTGCTCGGGCGCGAGGGCGAGGGCTTCACCCTGATGCAGGGCGGCATCGGCGTGGGGCGGATCGCCCTGTCGATGGGATCTCTCGGCGCTGCGGAGCGCGGCCTGTCCGAGATGTGCAAGTGGGGCGATGAACGCGTGATCTCCGGGCAGAAGCTGGTCGAGCGCCAGGTATTCGCCGACGCCGTCGCGCGTTCGCGCATGGAAATCGACCAGTTCCGCGCATTCGTGATGCGCGTGACCTGGATGATCGAGAAATACGGCATGAAGGCCGTTCGCTCCGAAGTGGCGCAGTGCAAGGTGCTGGCACCGGCGATGGCGCTCGCCGTGCTGGATCGGGCGATCCAGTTCCACGGCGGTCTCGGCGTCTCGCACGACAAGCCGCTCGCCGAGATGTACGCCTATCAGCGCACGGTACGGATCGGTGAGGGTGCGGACGAAGTGCACCGGGACATGATCGCTCGCATGGAGTTGTCGAAGCAGCGAGACCTGCGCGCCTCAGAGGGGTGAGCCATGATTCGAGTCTGTGCCGTCAGCGATGTGGATCCCGACTCGCACTGCCAGGTGCGCGTGCCGGGACTGGGAGCCGTCGCCGTCTACCACGTCGACGGCGAGTTCTACGTCACCGCCGACTCGTGCACGCATCTGCAGGCCTCCCTCGGTGAGGAGGGCTCGCTCGAAGGCCACGTGATCCAGTGCACCTGGCACAACGGCAAATTCGACATCCGCACCGGTGAAGTGCTGGGCCCGCCCTGCACCGCGGCGCTCAAGACCTATCCCGTGCGCATCGTCGACGGCGCAGTCTTCATCGAGGCACCATGACCACCGACGTACATCCGGTCTTCACCGACGCTGACGAAGGGCTGCATCCGACGGGCGACAGCCTGCTGTGGCAGGAAAGCGTGCTGCTGCACTGGTACGACCGCGAGCAGGGCATCGGTGGCTTCCACCGGCTCGGCCACGAGGCCAACAATCAGGGCGGTCGGGCGGCGATCTGGAGCTTCCTGTTCGATCGCAGTGGCTGGCAGTACCGGCGCTGCGGCGAGGTGCCGCTGCAGGCATCGGATCGATACGAGGGTGGCTTCAGCGCCGCGCCGGCGCTCCGTTTCCGCTTCGAGCGCGGCACCGCGTACTGGGACATCGAGGACGGTCCGCTGCGCGCGCACGTGGCCTGCGAGAACCTGTTTCCGATCGTCGATCCGTTTCCGAAGGCGGACGAGGTGGCGGCCAAGCGCTTCCCGAATCACTTCGAGGTGGCGGGTCGTGTCACGGGTGAGGTGACCTACGAGGGGCGACGCGTGGCCATCCGCGGCTTCGGCTATCGCGACCACAGCTGGGGCGCGCGCGACTGGAGTCACGGCATGCCGAACCATCGCTGGTTCACCGGCACGCTCGGGGGTGAGCTGTCGTTCGCCGCGATCACCGCGCAGGCGCCGACCGGACGACTGACCCGTGTCGGGTACGTGCATCGTGGCGGGCAGATGATTCACGCGACCTCGGTGGATGTGGTCGCCCACATCGAACCGGATGGTCTGACGCATCGCGGCGGCGAGTTGACGCTGACCCTGCCTGGCAACGAGATCGTCCACGTGAAGTTCAAGTCGCGGGCCGGTGTCGTGTTCCAGCGCGGCAATGTCGTCATGGTCGAGACGATCTGCGACGCCGAGGGCCATGGGCTCAAGGGCTATTGCGATGCCGAGATGTCGTCGAACCCGAGAGCGGGCAGTGGACCCGTACTGCTGGCGCTGAACGCGACCACCCAGGACGGATTTGGGCCGTTCAAGCTGTTGCCCTTCACGTTCGACCGTCAGTGACTCATGTCCGCGTCGGCGGCCGGGTCCACCGTCGGCGTCGTTCGCCCACGTCGCAGCAGCAGGATCAACGGCACGCATAGCAGTGCCGTGAACCCGAGCAGGTAGAACACGTTGTTGTAGGCGATCGCCAGGGCCTGGCGGTTGATTTCTCCCAGCAGCGCGACCGTGTCGGTGTTCGCGCCGGCCGCAACGCCACCGAGTCGCCACAGGTCGGTGCTGTACGGGGTGAAGTGCTCAGTCAGGTAGGCCGAGTTTGTCTGCGCGGATCTCGCCAGCTGCGCGACCGCCAGCGAAATGCCGGCCGAACCACCCAGACTGACGCCGAGCCGCAGCAGGACGCCTGCCTCGTTTCGATGCCGCTCCGGCAATGTTGCGAATGCGATGATCTGGGTCGGGATGAACGTCAGCGGCATGCCGAAGCCCAGCAGCATCCCGCTGATGATGAAGTACTCCGCGGGTGCGTAGAGGCTGAAGTTCGCCATCCACGCGAGCGTGCCCGCGACCATCGCAGCTCCGGCGATCATCGAGACGCGTGGATCGATGCGGGTCATCAGACGGCCGATCGCGAACATCGCCAGGATCGACGCGGCGCCGCGCGCGGCCATCAGTACGCCCGCTTGCGTGGGCGTGTAGCCCTGCAGCTGCTGCAGGAAGCTCGGCAGCAGCACGCTGGGCGACATCACGAACGCGCCCATCGTCGCCTGGGTCAGCAGGCAGACCACGAAGTTGCGGTCGCGAAACAGCGCCGGCTCGACGAACGGATGACGCGACGTCAGCGCGTGCGCGATGAACATGTACAGGAACACGGCGGCGAAGAATGCTTCGGCGAGGATCTCCGTGGACGAGAACCAGTCATTGGTCTGGCCGCGGTCGAGCATCAGCTGCAGCAGGCCGAGCGCAGCCGACAGCAGGATGAAGCCGGTCAGATCGAAGGGGCGGGCGTCCTCGGGCCGACGCTTCGGCATCGCAAACGTGAAGCCGAACCAGGCGAGCACACCGATCGGCAGATTGATGTAGAACGCCCAGCGCCAGGACAGCGTATCCGTCAGCCAGCCGCCCAGTGTCGGGCCAATCACGGGACCGACCATCGATGCCGTCGCCCAGATCGCCATGATCTTCGCGTAACGATCCCGCGGAAACTCCTGCATCAACGTGACCTGGGACAATGGGATCAACGCGGCGCCGAATGCGCCTTGCAGAGCGCGAAACGTCACCATCTGTGGCATCGACGTCGCGATGCCGCAGAGGATCGAGAAGAACGTGAAGCCGACGATGGACACCAGCATGACGCGACGCAGACCGTAGCGTGAGCCGAGCCAGCCGGCGAGCGGCGTCGAGATGGCGGCCATGACGATGTAGGCCGTGGCGATCCAGGCAGCCTGATCCTGGGTGGCCTGCAGGCTGCCCTGGATATGCGGCAGTGCGACCGAGACGATCGTCGAGTCGATCGAATAGAGCAGCGTGGCCAGCACGGTCGAGATGCCGAGCAGCACGCCGGATCGCGGCGCAGTGGCGCCGGCGGTCACGGGGCCCGCAGGTTCAGCGACCGCGGCCAAACCAGCGATCGAAGCGGGTGTGCGGGCCGGTATCGATCGAGACGACGGTACTCATGCCATTGCGCAGCGGCGGATCGTCCTTGCCGGGGGTCAGCAGGATGCGCACCGGGATACGCTGCACGACCTTGACCCAGTTCCCGGAGGCGTTCTGCGCTGGCAGGATCGAGAACGCAGCACCCGTGGCCTGAGAAATGCTCTCGACCTTGCCGATCCATTGGTGATTGGGGAAGGTGTCGACGTCGATCTCGACCGTCTGACCGGGGCGCACCCATTCGAGGTCGGTTTCCTTGAAGTTCGCTTCGACCCAGATGCCGGTGTCGACGACGATCGCGCAGGCGGCCCGCCCGGCATCGAGCCGGCCGCCGACTTTGGGAAGATGGCTGACGATGCCGGCCTGCGGTGCCTTGATCAGCGTGCGTGACAGATCGAGCTTTGCGCGTTCGAACTCCGCAGCGGCGGCCTGCACCAGAGGGGCCTGCTCGATCGGCGTTTCCGGCTTGCCACCCAGCCGTGCGACGGTCTGCGCCAACTGCAGTTCCAGCACGTTGATCGTTCCTTCGGACAACGCACTGGCACGCTGGGCCGCATCCAGGGCCGCAGCGGACACGAGCTTGCGCTCCGCCAGTTCAGTCTGGCGTGCGAGCTCGCGCCGCGAGAATTCTGCCGCGCTGCGCGCGACGGCGACTTCGCCGCGCTTCTCGTGCCAGGCCGCCTGCAGCGAGCGGATCTCCGTGCGGGCACCGAGGTACCTGGATTCCGCAGCAATGACGGCGAGCTTGAGGTTCGAGTCATCCAGCTGGATCAGCGGCTGGCCCGCGGTCACCTTCGCGTTTTCGGTGACCATGACCGTGATCACATCGCCCGAGACCTGGGCGGCGACGTCGACCCGATCCTGCTGCAGATAGGCGTCGTCCGTCGAGACGAAGCGACCTGCGCTGCCGTACAGCCAGACGGCGACGCCCACCACGATGGCCGGCAGAACCCAGACGAAGATTCTGCGCGTCAGCGCCGATCTTCCGGAATCCGGAGTGACATCGACCGGGATTGCGGTGGCATCTGAGGCTTCGTCGTTCGACACGTCAGACGATCCGCGCGGAGAGGTTGTCGCAGATCAAGGCAAGTTGGCGCACGAGTTCCGCGCGGTCACGTTTGGAGAGTCCGCGCGTCGCGCGTTGTTCGGTCTCGCGCGAGAGTTCCGCCATGCGGCCGAGCAGCGGTTCGCCGGCCTGATCGACGAAAACGCGGAACACGCGCCGGTCGACCAAGTCCGGTTCGCGTCGCACATAACGGAACTTCACGAGCCGATCGATCATTCGGCCGAGGGTGACCGGTGTGATCTCGAGCTTCGCGGCGAGTTCGACCTGCGATGACCCTGCCTCGCGGTTCACGTAGAACATCAGGCGTGCGAGGGCCGGCGTCAGGTTCAGTCCCTTGGCGCGCTGGTAGAAGTCCTTGCGCAGCAGGCGTACCGCGTCGCTCAGCAGCGGGCCGATTTCCTGCTGACGCGCGTCCCGGGAGCGGGCAGGCTTTGTGGGCATTTAACTGACCTATAGATATTGTGTGTATAGGTTATTATATGGCCGCGGCAGCGTAGCTGTCGACGCAATCGACAGATTCAGCGATTGGGCAGCCCGAAACGCGGTTGGTCGCCGATCACGAACATCGGTGCATAGGCGAAGCCCGGGATCCCGTTGATGTCGCAGCGCGACAGTTGCTCGCGATGCTTGGGCAGTCGAATACTGCCGTCGGGAAATACGACGTTTTCCGGATGCGACACGTCGTACACGTCCACTTCCGTCAGCAGTTCCCGACTGCGGTACACACCCTGACCGAGACCATCGAAGAAGCCACCGTCGGTGCCACCGCCGCAGAACGCCCAGGGACGGCCGATTGGCTGCGCGCGCAGACGCCAGGTTTCGCCGTTGGCGAGATCCAGCTCCAGCGTCGCCGTCTCGAACAGGCGCGTGCCGGGCATGAAGCGCACGTCATGGCGCGCCTGCACGATGTGGATCGGTTCGCTGATCGCGGATGCCGCTGCTCCTGCCGGATCGACGTTGCGAACTTCCCCGTCCGTGTACAGGCGCTTGCCCTCGCCATCCTCGATGATCTGCACACCGCCGGCCTGCCGACCGTTCGAGAACCCGAAGTAGATCAGGAACAGCCCCTTGCCGCCGGTGCGGGCGGAGGAGGCGACGCCGCCGGCAGTCTTGGTGCCGGTGAACGGCTCGAAACCGCCTACCACCGGCCGCACGCCCCAGCTGTGATCGCGCCAGGAAAACCATGGCGCGGCGTCGAAACGTTCGCCTTCGATCTCGATCCAGCCGGTGACCTGGCCGATCTGGTGATAACGGCGGTAGTCGCTATGGATGCGGCCGTCGAGCCGACCGTAGTGATGATTTTCGAGTCTCGCGGGAACGGTGCCGTGGAACGTCACGTCCATGGCGATCGGGTACGCGCCCTTCGCAAGGACGAGCCGCAGTTCCTCGAACGGCTTCACGACCTCGAGCTGCATCGGGCCGATGCGGGCGTCCATCGCGGGCGGCATCGGACGCAATGGCATCGAGAAGCGCACGTTGTACTGTTTCTTCGAGTGCGACTGCGCGAGCACATAGCCCTCGATCACGTTCATGTTCTTGAACACCGTGATACCGGACAGGAACCCCGCGCGCCCGTCAGGTGCAAATGCTCCCATCAGCTGCCGATCGTAGAAGCGGTGATCGCTCGGTGCAACGTGTTCGAACGTTTCCGCGCACTGGTGGTGCAGCGTTTCATCCAGTGCATTCAGCATGATGGGCAGTGCCTCGGTCGATCGTATCGGAGTGTTCAGGGAAGGACGTAGCCACCGTCGGCCGGCAGGATCACGCCGGTGACGTAGGACGATTTCGCGGAGGCCAGCCACAGGACGACCTCGGCCATCTCCGCAGGCGACGCGATGCGCTTCATCGGCGTGACATTCGCGACCATGCGGCGCCCTTCCGGGGTGGCGAGGGCGCCCTGTTGCGTCATGTAGGTGTCCACCGGGCCGGGGGCGAGCATGTTCACGCGAATGTTCTGGTCCGCGTAGTCGATCGCGGCGGACTTGGTCAGGCCGGCCAGCGCGTGCTTGCTCGTGCAGTACGCACCCATCTGCGGCATGGCGACGAGGCTCGTGATCGATCCCGTATTGATGATGCTGCCGCCACCGCTTTTCAGCATCGCGCGGATCTGGTGCTTCATCGCGACGAATACGCCGCGTACGTTGGTCTGCATCGCGAGATCGAACGTCTCGTCCGCGACCTCGGCGAGCGGGGCGCGCTTCTGCGAGATGCCGCCATTGTTGAACGCGACATCCAGGCGGCCGAACTGCTCGAGTGCCGTGGCCACGGCGCGCTCCATGTCCTCTGCCTTCGTCAGGTCGGCCGGGACGAGGCGGGCTTCGGTTCCCGCAGGGAAGGTGGCCGCGAGCGCCTGCATCGCGGGCAGGTCCCTCGATGCGAGGACGAGCTTTGCACCCACGCGGGCGAACGCGCTCGCGGTGGCGGCGCCGATACCGCGGCTCGCGCCGATGATCAGTACGACCTTGCCGGTCAGATCCGAATCAGACATGGGGCTTGCACTCTCGCGGGCGTGGACGGATCATCATACGCTAGCAAACCACCTACGACCACCGGGAGCAGAGCATGGAACGGATCGGATTCATCGGCGTCGGCGCCATGGGCGGCGCCATCGCGGCCCGGATGATGCAGCACGGCGTTCCGGTGCTGGCCTATGACCGCAATGCCGAGGTGCTCGCTGCACTGCAGAAGAAGGGCGCTGAGGTGGCGGGGTCCGTGCGCGAGATCTGCGATTCGGTCGAAATCGTATTTGCCTGCCTGCCGACGGCGGACGTGTGCAGGAACGTGGCGCTCGGTGCCGACGGCGTCAGCGGCGGGCGCAGAGTGAAGGTCTACGTCGAGACCTCGACATTGGGTGGGGCGATGGCGACGGAGCTCGCGGACGGCCTTGCCGCCGCCGGGATCACGTTGCTCGACTGCCCGGTGATCGGCGGCGTGATCTCCGCCGAGACGGGCACGATGGGCGTGCTCGCGGCGGGGCCGCAACTGGCGTTCGATCGCGTCAAGCCGATGCTCGACGCCTGCGCCGGCCGCGTGTTCTACCTCGGCGAAAAAGCCGGCATGGGCCAGGTCGGCAAGGTCGTCAGCAACGCCGTCAGCTACGCTGCGCTATACGCGTCTTTCGAAGCGGTCGCAGTCGGCATGAAGGCCGGCATCGATCTCGAAACGCTCGTTGCCATCATCAATCAGGGCAGCGGCGCGAACTTCCACACGCAGAAGATCTTCCCGAACTACATCATTCCGCGGAAGTTCGCCGGTACGGGGGCCGTGGAGATCGGCGTCAAGGACGTGAAGTTCTTCCTCGCCGAGGCGAAGCGCCTGCAGGCCGAAACGCCTATGGCCAGCGCGGTGTCTGCGCTCGGCGTACGTGCCGCCGAGTCTGGTCCGGCCGGTCGAGACACGATGACACTGTTTCACTACTTCTGCGATCTGGCTGGCGTGCCACGGCTCGGCTAGCGCCGATCGGGATACCAGGCACCGTTGCTTCAAGTCGGGTGGTTGGTCAGATAGTCAACGATCAAGGTTGCCGCCTGCTCTGGGCTGAGCGTCGTCGTGTCGATGCGGATCTCCGGCGAGGTCGGCGGCTCGTAGGGGGAGTCGATACCGGTGAAGTTCTTCAACTGGCCGGCACGCGCCTTCTTGTACAGACCCTTCACATCGCGTGATTCCGTGACTTCCAGCGGCGTATCGATGTGGATCTCGATGAACTGCCCGGGCGGTAGCATCGCGCGCACCATGTCGCGCTCGGCACGGAACGGGCTGATGAAGGCCGTCAGCACGATCAAGCCGGCGTCCGTCATCAGCTTGCCGACTTCGCCGACGCGGCGGATGTTCTCGACACGATCCGCATCCGTGAAGCCCAGGTCGCGGTTCAGGCCGTGACGGATGTTGTCGCCGTCCAGCAGGAAGCTGTGCCGGCCAAGCGCGAACAGCTGCATCTCGACCAGGTTCGCGATCGTGGATTTGCCCGCGCCGGAGAGGCCTGTGAACCACAGCAGCTTCGGCTGCTGGCTTTTTTGCTCGGCATGCGCCGCCGGCGTGATGTCGATCGACTGCCAGTGGATGTTGTGCGAGCGGCGCAGCGCGAAATGCAGCATGCCTGCGCCCACCGTCGCATTCGTCATGCGATCGATCAGGATGAGGCCGCCGAGATCATGGTTGTCGGCGTAGGGCGTGAACGGCAGCGGCCGATCGAGCGAGAGGTCACAGACGCCGATGGCATTCAGGCCGAGCGTCTTGCCGGCGAGGTGCTCCATCGTGTTGACGCTGATCTGGTACTTCTCGCTGGTGATCGTGGCGGTGACGGTCGAGGTGCCGCACTTCAGCCAGTACGGGCGGCCCGGCAGCATCGGGCTGTCGGCCATCCAGACAACGGTGGCCTCGAACTGATCCGCGACTTCCACCGGATTCGCGGCCGCCGCGATCACATCGCCGCGCGAGCAGTCGATTTCGTCGGCGAAGGTCAGCGTGACGGATTGTCCGGCGACGGCCTGTGGCAGGTCGCCATCGAGCGTGACGATACGCGCGACCGTCGACGTCTTGCCGGAGGGCAGGATCCGGATCGAGTCACCGGGTCGGACGGTGCCGCTGGCGATCAATCCGGCGAAGCCGCGAAAGTCCAGGTTCGGCCGGTTCACCCACTGCACCGCCATCCGGAAGGGATCATTGACGAGCCGCGCGTCGTCGAGCGGCACGGTTTCCAGGTACTCGAGCAGGGCAGGTCCGCGGTACCACGGCGTCGCCACGCTCTTCGTCGTGATGTTGTCACCCTTGAGACCCGAGATCGGGATCGGATGGAACTCGGTGATGCCGATCGAGGCGGCGAACTCACGATAGTCGCCGAGGATCTCGTTGAAGCGGGACTCGCTGTAGTCGACGAGATCCATCTTGTTGACGGCGAGCACGAGGCGGCGGATGCCGAGCAGGTGGGCGAGGTAGCTGTGACGGCGGGTCTGCGTCAGCACGCCCTTGCGCGCGTCGATCAGGATCACCGCGAGATCGGCGGTGGACGCACCGGTGACCATGTTGCGCGTGTACTGCTCGTGCCCCGGCGTGTCCGCCACGATGAACTTGCGCCGGTCCGTGGCGAAGAACCGGTAGGCGACGTCGATCGTGATGCCCTGTTCGCGTTCGGCGGCGAGACCGTCCACAAGCAGCGCAAAATCGATGTCCTGGCCCTGGGTGCCGACGCGCTTCGAGTCCGCCTCGAGCGCGGCGAGCTGGTCCTCGAAAATCATCTTGCTGTCGTAGAGCAGGCGGCCGATGAGCGTGGACTTGCCGTCATCGACGCTGCCGCAGGTGATGAAGCGCAGCAGTGACTTGTGCTGGTGCTGCAACAGATAGGCGTGGATGTCCTCGGCGATCAGATCCGAGGCCTTGTACTGGGGCTCATCGCATGGCGTCGGGGTGTTCATCAAAAGTACCCCTCCTGCTTCTTTTTCTCCATCGAAGCCGCCTGATCGTGGTCGATGGCGCGGCCCTGACGCTCGGAGGTCGTGGTGAGCAGCATTTCACGGATGACATCCGGCAGGGTCGTGGCCGTGCTTACCACGGCGCCCGTCAGCGGATAGCAGCCGAGCGTGCGAAAGCGGATCGAGCGTTCCACGGGCTTCTCGCCTGACCGCAGCGGAAACCGATCATCATCGACCATGATCAACAACCCATCGCGTTCGACCGTGGGCCGCAGCGCAGCGAAGTACAGCGGCACGATTGGAATGTTCTCGAGATGGATGTACTGCCAGATGTCCAGCTCGGTCCAGTTGGAGATCGGGAACACCCGCACGCTTTCGCCGCGCGCCTTGCGTGCGTTGTACAGGCGCCAGAGTTCCGGGCGCTGGTTCTTCGGATCCCACCGATGGGCTGCCGAGCGGAACGAGAAGATCCGCTCCTTCGCGCGGCTCTTCTCCTCGTCGCGCCGGGCGCCGCCGAACGCGGCATCGAAGCCATAGAGATCGAGAGCCTTCTTCAGGCCCTCAGTCTTCCAGGCATCCGTATGCACCGCGGAGCCATGGTCGAAAGGATTGATGTTGAGTTCGACAGCTTCGGGGTTGCGATACACCAGCAGCTGCATGCCGCTGTACTCGGCCATGCGATCCCGAAGCTCGTACATCGCCCGGAACTTCCAGGTCGTGTCGACGTGCAGCAGCGGGAAGGGCGGAGGAGCGGGAAAGAAGGCCTTGCGCGCGAGGTGCAGCATGACCGCCGAATCCTTGCCCACGGAGTACAGCATTGCCGGCTTCTCGGTCTCCGCAACCACTTCCCGAAGGATGTGGATGGATTCCGCTTCGAGACGCTGCAGGTGGGTGAGCGTGGCGGCATTGGGCGGAGATGGTATGAGAGTCAATGGCGGCCACTCTGCGGCGGGACTGGGCGATTGTCAAACTGACACTCATGAGGGTTCAGGTGACCGGAATGTCTACGATAGCCTCTTGCCGGGAGATTCTGAAGACCCCGTGGGCAATATTTAGAACGATTGATCTATTAACCCATCAATCGCCTTCCGGGCGTCGCGGCCACGGCCTCGCCTGGCACCCTGGGGGTGTTCGAACCGATGCGCAGTGTCCGATGACGCGAGCGGATCCTGTCGGGAAAAAGTCTGGCTCGACGAGATTGGTGCGTATACGTATTATCGGTTGATGGGCCTCGATAACGAAATGCTCGTACACCGTTACTACGCTGCGCTGTGGTCGAAGCAGCTCGCTCGTGCAGTATCTGAATGGCTTGCCCCGGGCTATATCGAGCACCAGTTCACGGCTGAGTTCTCGCTCGACGGGCTTCGTCGCTTCGTGGAGGGGCGGCTGGACGCGTATCCGCGCCATCGGGTCATCGTGCACAAGACGCTGAGTGAGGGAGATCTCGTCTTCCTTCTGGCCGAGGAGAAGCTCGGCGACGGCGTCGATGTAGCGCGCGGCGAGCTATTCCGGATTTCGGACGGCCGCATCGCGGAGCACTGGGGTGCTCAGGTCATCGACGAAAAGAATCGGAAGAACGCCAACGGCACTTTCGACGGGCCGCAGGTGGATCGGAGTGTCGATCATGGGAAAAGGTTTGCGGCTCGTTTTCTGGAGCTCGATCGCCGCGGGTTTGACGGACAGGAACTCGACTGCTTCTACGAGAGTCGCACGCCCGAGTATCGTCAGCATAGCCCGAAGGGGGGCGATGGCCTCGAGGGTCTGGTCAGCATCCTGCGAAAGATGAAACAGAGCGGGCAGAAGATGATCATGCAGCCGAAGCGCACGCTGGTCGATGGCGACTTCATCCTTTGTCACCGGTTGTACGATTCCTTCCCGAAGCATCCGCTCGTGAATCGCATCAATACTTTTGATGTTTTTCGCCTGAATGCCGACGGCAGGGCCGTCGAGCATTGGGATGTGATGGAAGACGTGCCGGACGAGGAACTGCTGACCCGGATCTTCTGAGAGAGTCGGTCCAGGCAGCTCTCATGGCGAAATGAACGGATGCGATTGAGCGGATGGCAGGATTCATGCGTGTACTGATCTTCGGGGCAAGCGGATATATCGGCCAGCGCGCCGTGGCAGGTTTGCTGGCTGCCGCTCACGAGGTGACGGGCTTCGTCCGCAGCGAGGCTGCCGGTCAAAAAGTCGCGGCGCTGGGGGCGCAGGCAATCGTGGCGGCACTGGACGATGAGAGCTCGGTTCAGCGGGTGCTCGCGTCGCACGATGCGGTATTGTGGCTGGCGCAGTTGGGGCTCGACGACGAAAAGCGCGTGGTCGGGTCCCTGCTGAAGTCGCTTCGGCACAGTGGCAAGACGTTGATCTTTACCGGTGGCGCGAGCGTGCTTTCCGAGTTCACCGCAGGAGAGTGGAGCGAGCGCAGCTTTGCTGAAACGGACAGCTTCATTCCGCGCCGGCTGCTGGCCATCCGAGCCGAAACGGAGCTGATCGTTCGAACAGCGGCGCAGTCCAGAATTCGTTCCATCGTGGTCCGGCCGCCGCTGGTGTTCGGTCACGGCGGCTGCAAAGTCATTTCGGATCTGTACCATTCGGCCCGGGTCACCGGCGCGGTCTGCCATGTCGGGCGCGGACTCAACGCGTACTCGAGTGTGCATGTCGACGATCTCGTCGCGCTGTTCGACGCCGCGCTGCGCCGCGGAACGGCGGGCGCCCTGTATCACTGCGTCTCGGGTGAGGCGAACTTCCGTTCGATGGCCGAGACGATTGCCCGCGGGCTCGGTGTCGGCACGCGCAGCCTGACGGTGGAAGAAGCCCAAGACGTCTGGGACAGATTCAGCGGCACTACGGTGTTCGCGTCCTGCAGCCGCATTCGCTCGCCCGTTGCCAGGCTCGAACTCGGCTGGAATCCCGAGGCGGATCGCGCCGACATCCTGGCTGAGTGCCTGCATCCAGCCTACGCGGCCGAGACATCGCGAGATCTCGCCTCCTGGCTCAAGCCTGCCGCGCCCGGATCGCGGGCATAGGGTGTCCCACGTATCGGTCGTGCGCGATGCCTTGCCTCGGGTAGTTCGTCGCGTCGGTTGACTTCAGGTGGGCCGCATGAATACCATACACAAGCTTACCAAAATAGATTCGGCACGCCCCATTCAGTCGGTGCGGTTCGAGCACGAGAAACACCCTCGAGGGACACCGATGTGACAGAGCTCGTGATGAACTTCGATCTGCGGCATCCCCGCGAGTTTCAGACTTCGGGCGCCGAGATCTATGCGGCGGCCTTCGACATGTGCGCATGGGCGGACGAGCACGGTTTCCAGCGGATCGGTGTGCCGGAGCACCACCAGAACGAAGACGGCTACATCAGTTGTCCATTGATGTTTGCCGCCGGCGTTGGCGCTCGGACCCGGCGCCTTCGGGTGCGTACCGGGATCGTCATCGCACCGCTGTACGATCCATTGCGCCTGGCGGAAGAGGTTGCCGTCGCAGATCTGTGCCTTGGTGGCCGCCTTGAACTGGGAATGGGTCTCGGGGTGCTGCGCATCGACTACGAGGCTTTCGGCGTCGATTACACCCGTCGCGGCAAGCTGCTCGATGAATTGATCCCTTTCCTGCGCCGCGCGTGGACCGGAGAGCCGGTGGAGTATCGGGGGCGGACGATCCGTGTGCTGCCGCGTCCGGTGCAGCAGCCGATGCCGATTCATCTCGGTGGCATGACAGAGGCTGCGACGGATCGTGCGGCGCGCCTCGCAGACGGCTTCCACACGTTGATGCCGCAGACCTGGGAGAAGTATCGCGCTTCCTGCGCGAAATTCGGCAAGCCCGATCCAGGCCCGTTCATTCCACGCGGTCCTCTGTTCCTGTGGGTGACGAATGCCGACAGGGACGTGGTGTCGCGCCAACTGCAACCGCATTTCGACCAGCAGGTGCAGAGCTACGATATCCAGAACGAGAAGGCGGGTGGCGGCCTGGTCAATCCTTGGGCGCGTGTACCGGGACGGGCGCCACCGTACAGTATCGTGACGCCTGATGAAGCGCTGGAACTGGCGCAGTCGCTGGGCCCGTCAGGCGAACTTCACTTCCAGCCGCTGTTGTCCGCGATAGAACCCCGGCTCGCGTGGTCGATGCTCCGTACGCTGGAGCGCGAGGTCCTGCCGTTCCTTCCAAAACAATGAAAGTTCAACTGCGCTGCGATGGAATTCTTGACGGACGAATTCCGGCTGCGGTAACGGAGGCATGCTTGCGATGAAGAGAATCTTGGTGGCGATCAAGCGCGTCATGGATTACAACGTTCGCGCGCGAATCAAGCCGGACGGCACCGGCGTCGTAACGGACGGCGTCAAAATGAGTATCAATCCGTTCGACGAGATCGCCCTGGAAGAGGCGTTGCGGATCAAGGAGAAGGGGCTCGCCGACGAAGTCGTCGTCGCGACGATTGGGCCTGCCGAATGCCAGCAGCAACTGCGCACGGCACTTGCGATGGGGGCCGACCGCGCCGTGCATGTTCAAACCGATGCGCCAATCGAGCCACTCGCGGCGGCGAAGTTGTTGCTGAAGCTGGTCGAAAAGGAGCAGCCGCTGCTGGCCATTCTGGGCAAGCAGGCGATCGACGATGACGCCAGTCAAACAGGGCAAATGCTCGCTGCGCTGTGGGGACGCGCGCAGGCGACGTTTGCGTCAAAGGTCGAGATCGATGGCGCCGTCGCCCGCGTCACGCGCGAGGTCGATGCCGGACTCGAGACGCTCGAGGTCGACCTCCCCGCGGTCATCACCACTGACCTGCGTCTCAACGAGCCGCGCTACGTCAAGCTGCCGGACATCATGAAGGCGAAGAAGAAGCCGCTGGAGACGATCGAGATCGGTTCGCTGGGGGTCGACTTCGCCGAGCGGGTCAAGCTCGTGAAGTTCGAGCCGCCGGCTCAGCGGCAGAAGGGCGTCATGGTCAAGGACGTCGAGGAACTCGTCGTCGCACTGCGCCAGCGCGGTTTCGTTTGAGTGTGCGCAAGTCGCCCGAAGGAAGCATGACATGAGCCAGAAGATCCTCATCATCGCCGAACATGACGGCGCGCGCCTGAATCTCAGCACCGCGAAATGCGTAACCTGCGCTCGTGGTATTCCTGACGCCGAGATCAGCGTCGTGGTGTTCGCCGCCGACGGCGCTTCCATCGCAACGCAGGCGGCCGCTATCGCAGGTGTCGCGCAGGTACTGCGCATCGATCACCCGGCTCATGCGCAGATGCTGGCGGCGACGCTCGCGCCGCAGGCGGTCCTGCTCGCGGCCAACTATCAATACGTGTTCGGGCCGTCGACGACCTTTGGCAAGGATCTGATGCCACGGATCGCGGCGCTGCTCGATGCACCCCAACTGTCGGACGTGATGGCGGTTGAGAGCGCGACGCGCTTTCGGCGGCCGATGTACGCCGGCAATGCAATCGTCAGTGTAGAGATCCCCGCGGGTTCGAAGCTCGTCGCAACCGTACGAACCGCTTCATTCGAAGCGGCCGTGGCCGGTGGCAGCGCGCCAATCGTCATGGCTGCGGCCGATGCGCCGATGCCGACCCATACGCGCTTCGTGTCGCTGTCAGCCGCCAAAAGCGACCGCCCCGATCTGCAGACCGCATCTCGCGTCGTCTCCGGAGGTAGAGCGCTCGCGAGTGCGGAGAACTTCAATATTCTGTACAGTCTCGCCGACAAGCTCGGTGCCGCCGTCGGAGCGTCCCGCGCCGCGGTCGACGCGGGCTACGCTGCGAACGACATGCAGGTCGGACAGACGGGCAAGATCATCGCCCCGGAGCTGTATCTGGCCTTCGGGATATCCGGGGCGATCCAGCATCTGACCGGCATCAAGGATGCGCGCACGATCGTGGCGATCAACAAGGATGCCGAGGCGCCAATTTTCGAGATCGCAGACATCGGCCTCGTGGGCGATCTTTTCCAGATCGTGCCGGAGCTCGAGAAGCAGATCGGCCAGGCGAAATAGGACACGGACCGCACGAACGGTTCCGCTTGGGCAGGCGGCCTGCAGTGAATCGGAGGCGCTGATACGTCTGCTCCAGGGCTCCCTGCGCCGATATTCGTGGTTGCCATCGGCAGCGTGAGCTTCTTGACGACCCCTTGTTGGCGGCTGGATACTAGGTTCGTAAGCGTACGATATGGCATCTATCCTGCGCCGCCAATCAAACACAGACCAGTGGAACCCCAATGACCCAGCTCGCCGCATTGTTTCAACCGCTTCGCGTCGGGCCGATGACGATCGCGAACCGCGTGATGCTGCCTGGCATGTCCGCCGGCCAGATCCTCGATCTTGAGAACCGGCCGACGGCCGACATGATCGCCTACTTCGAGGAGCGTGCCCGAGCGCAACCGGCGTTGATGGCGATCGGCGCGTCGGCCGTGTTGCCGCCGACCGAGGGTGAGGTCTACAAGCGCACCGTGTGCCTGTTCCACGATCACGGCATGGCGGAACTCTCCCAGGTCGTGAAGGCCGTGCAACGCCACGGCGTCAAATTTGGCATTCAGCTCTGGGATGGCGGCGTGCAGGGGTCGCGGCGAATTTCATTTTCGCCGTCCGGCGTGCCGGGCCTGGTGCCACCATTCCTGGATCGGTCCGCGCCGATGCCGACCATCAAGGCGATGTCGCTCGAGGACATTGAGTGGGTGACACGCTGCTTCGCCGAGGCGGCGGTGCGCTGCAAGAACGCGGGGTTCGATTTCGTCGAGATCCACGGCGGTCATGGCTACCTGCTGAGCGAGTTCCTGACGCCGCACTTCAACAAGCGCACGGATCAGTATGGCGGTTCGCTCGAGAATCGCGCGCGCTTCCTGATCGAAGTGCTGCGTGCCGTTAAGAAGGCCGTCGGCCCAAGTACCGGTGTCGGTGTGAAATTCAACGGTGACGACTACCTCGCCGAGGGCGGATTCCAGATCGCGGAAGCCGCGGAGCTCGGTGTGACGCTCGAGCGTGAAGGGGCGGACTATCTGTCCGTCACCGCGGGCGTGATGGGTGGGCAGAAGCTGACGATTCCGCCGCTGTACGAGAAGCAGGGGGTGTTCTCGCATCTCGGCGCGGAAGTGAAGCGGCGCGTGAAGATTCCGGTGGCGGCCATCGGCCGCATCAAGGACGTCACGATGGCCAACGACTTCGTTTCCCGTGGCGTCGTCGACATCATCTGCATGGGCCGCGCGATGATCGCGGACTCGCAGATCGTCGCGAAGGCGCGGCGCGGTGATCTCGCCGACATCCGGCCTTGCCTCGCGGACTGTCGCGGCTGCGCGGATCATGAGATCCGAGCGCTGAAGAAAGGTCAGCACGCCAATGCGAGCTGCGTCGTGAACCCCCGCATGGCGCGCGAAGCCGTCTGCATCGACATCGAGGGCGAGAAGAAGGCGAATCCGAAGAAGGTGCTGGTCGTCGGCGGCGGACTGTCCGGCCTTGAGGCGGCACGACAGACCGCCTTCGCCGGACACCATGTCACGTTGTGTGAGCGGCGTAGCTGGCTCGGTGGCCAGATCGTGCTCGCCGGCCGCATTCCCGGCCGCAGCGAGATCGCAGACGTGCTGCCCTGGTACGAGCATCAGATGAAGAAGTACGCGATCGACGTCAGGCTCAACACGACCGTGGATGCTGCGCTGCTCGATGCGCTCAAGCCCGACATTGTGTTCGTTGCGAGCGGCAGCGTGCCGCAGGTGCCGCAGGCGCTCGTGGACAGTCTTTATTCGTCGGACAACATCGACGTGATGATGATCGACGACGTGCTCGAGGAGCGTTCGCAGCCCGGCAGGAATATCCTCGTCGTCGGTGGCGATCAGATCGGCATGCAGGCCGCCGACTATCTGTCAGAAGGCGGACGCAAAGTTTACGTTGTTGAGGCCGACAACGGCTTTGCGAAGAAACTCGCAGCAAACGACCGCTACTACCTCATCGGCCGGACCGTCGATAAGGGCGTCCAGCGCTTCAAGGGCGTCACTGACATCAAAGTCGAGACAGATGGCACCGTGCGTCTCACTACGCGACAGGGTGTGGAGGATTTGCCCCCGATCGACACGATCGTGCTGGCAGGCGAGCGGCGCTCCGACCGTTCTATTGCCGAGCATTCGAACGCGCGCGGTATCGAAACCTATGTCATCGGCGACGCCCACGACATCGACACCGAAGATTCCGGCACGATCTTTTCGAACATCACGATGGCGTACGACCGCGCACGTTCAGTTTAGGCATCGCCGACGCTAATCCGGGATCTGCAGTGCTTGGCTGCCTCCAGCTTGGCCAATATTCTCGCGCAACAGTGATGGAGCGTACGATGAGCGAGTTTTGGAGCGGCTGGAAAGCGCTAATCGCGGCGACCATGGGGCTCGCCTGCGGTCTTGCGACGGTCCCGTATTATTCGCTGTCCTCGTTCATGGTCCCCATGAATGCGGAATTTGGTTGGAGTCGCTCCGAGATCGGGGTCGCCGCAACGATACTGACCATCGTGCTATTCATAACCGGCCCCGTGATGGGACGATTTGCTGATCGATACGGCGCGCGCCGGCTGGCGTTACCGTCAGCGATCATGCTCTCGCTCGCGATCGCCGCGTTGACACTGATCGGTGATTCCTTGCTGCAGTTCTACGTGGGCTTCGTGTTCCTGTCGCTCGCTGGCGCGGCGACGACGTCCGTGGCCTACACGCGCGTTGTCACGACCTGGTTCGAGCGATCGCGTGGCCTTGCGCTCGCCATCACGATGGCGGGTGCGGGTGTGACGGCCTTCCTGCTGCCGCTTCTGCTCGCGCGCGTCATCGGTGACTTTGGCTGGCGCGGTGGATACCTGGCCTGTGCGCTTATCGTCCTGCTTCCGCTACCCGTAATGTGGCGCTGGTTGCGCGAACGGGTGGAGACGCCGGCCGAAGGAGTCCGCGAGGACCATGGGATGACAATGGCTGAAGTTGCGCGGACCAGACGATTCTGGACGTTGCTCGGCGCCGCGGCGTTCCTTTCGCCGGCGTTGCAGGTTGCCGTGATATACATGATGCCAATGCTGGGCGAGATCGGCCTGGTGCCTACCGAGGCCGCGCGCACGGCAGCGTTGCTCGGCGTCGGTATCATCATCGGACGGTTTCTGTCCGGCGTGATGCTGGACCGCTTTTCCGGACCGCGCGTAGGCTTCGTGTTGTTCATGATTCCCGTGTTCGGCTATCTCGCGCTTTGGAGTCACGAGGCTGCGCTGGCGCCCTATGCGGTAGCGATGGTCGGTATCTCCATCGGTGTTGAAGGCGACATTCTCGCGTATTTTGCGTCACGGTACTTTGGCCTGCGCAGCTATGCCGAGGTATTTGGCTGGATCTTCGGCGTTATGGCTATCACCGGGGCATGTGGGCCGCTGCTGATGCTGATGATTCCGGAGAGCGCAGGATATCGGCCGGTTCTGCTGATCTTCAGCGCCATGGCTGTCGTTGCCGCCGTGTTGATCAGTACGCTCGGTCACTATCCAGTGTGGCGTAGCGAACGGCGCGGGCCTGAAACTGCGACGGCCCCGCAATCATGAGCGAACGTTGCACGACGACTACCTCGCAACCGCGCGAGGCTTCTTCCAGCGCGTCTTCGATTTTCAGAACACGCAATCGAAACTTGCGTCGATCAAGACCGAGCCGACAGTTGCCCGGATCTTCGTCGGCGAACTGCTGGCGCGGAATGCAGTCGGCAAGGTCGGTTCGATGGAAGCCTCGGTGGCCAAGCTGTGGATCTCCGAGCTCGAAGGTCGCGTGATGGACGAGCTGCTGCAGCTGCATGGCGGCGCGGGCTTTTCGGACGAGTATCCGATCTCCAAGATGTATGCATTCGCACGAGTGCATCGCCTCTATCTCGGCACCTCCGAGATCCAGTGCCTGACGATTGCGCGCACGCTGTGAACCTCGACTTCTCCGACGAGCAGAAAGCGCTGCAGTCCGCGCTGCGCCGCCATCTGGAGCGGCACCCGGGTCTGAAGACCGCGCGCGACGCGCTCGAAGCGCGCACGGCATTCGCTGCGCCTCTGTGGCGCGAAATGGGTGAACTCGGCTGGTTGTCGGTGGCCTTGCCGGAACGCTTCGGCGGGCAGGACCTCGGCCACGAGATGCTGTGCCTCGTCGCCGAAGAGATCGGCCGCTCGATGGCGGCGCTGCCTTTCGCCTCTACGCTCGGGCTCGCGGCCGAGGCCTTGCTTCAGTTCGGCAGCGAGGCACAGCAGCATGAATGGCTGCCACGGCTGGGGCGCGGCGAGGCGGTGGGCGCGCTCGCAATTGCAGAATCCGCCGGACCGTTGCGCCCTTCGGGTATCGACTGTCGCTGCGAAGGCGGTCGCCTGATCGGCACCAAGACGGCCGTCAGCGATGGAATGATCGCCGATCTCTTCATCGTCGTCGCTTGGGAGGGGGGCGAGCTGCGACACTTTCTCGTGCCGGCAGACGCCGGCGGCGTATCACGCACGGCGCAGACGGGTGTAGACCCCTCGCATGCGCCAGCGATGCTGCGTTTCGATGGCGTCGCGGCAGAGCCGCTCGGCGCTGAGGGCTGGGCTGACGTTCGACTGCTGCTAGATCGAGCGGCGGTGCTGGTCAGCTTCGAACAGATCGGCGTCGCCGACGCGGCCCTGGCTCTGAGCCTTGACTACGTTCGGCAACGGTCCGCATTCGGTCGGGTAATCGGCTCGTATCAGGCCATCAAGCACAAGCTCGCGGACGTCTGGATCGCCAATCAGCTGGCGCGCGCGAATGCGTACTACGCGGCCTATGCGCTGCAGAGCGATGCGCAGGCGCTGCCGCTTGCCGCGGCGACGGCACGCGTATCCGCCGGCGAAGCGCTCGAGCGCGCAGCGCGCGAACTGATCCAGGTGCATGGCGGCATCGGCGTGGCCTGGGAGCACGACGCGCATCTGTTCTATCGCCGCGGCCAGCATCTGTCGCTGCAGCTCGGCGGGTTGCGTGAATGGCAGGATCGGCTGGTCAGTCAGCTAAGTGAAAAGGCTTGACGGTGACGGGAGCGGGTTCGATGGATTTTCATGACACGACCGAGGAAGCCGCATATCGCACCGAGGTTCGCAGCTGGCTGATGGCCCACGGCGACGAGTACGTGCCGCCTCCTAGCGTCAGCGACGCAGAGTTCATGCGCATCGCAAAGCGCTGGCAGGCCGCCTGCGCGGACGCCGGATTCGCGGGCTTCGGTCTGCCTGCCGAAATCGGTGGTCGACCGGGTCCGCTGATCGAGCAGGTCATCTTTCAACAGGAGACCGCACGGCATCCCATGGCGCTCGCCGAGATCATGACGCTGGGGTGTGGCATGGCCCTGCCGACCGTGATGAAACACGGCAGTCCCGAGCATCTGGCGATGCTGGGCCACCCGACGATCCGTGGCGAAGTCATCTGGTGTCAGCTGTTTTCGGAGCCGGGCGCGGGCTCCGATCTTGCGGCCATCCGCACGACCGCGGTCCGCGACGGCGACGATTGGGTCGTCAACGGTCAGAAGGTGTGGACCTCGGGCGCGTTCTACGCGGACTGGGGGCTGCTGCTGACGCGCACGAATCCGGCGAAGCCCAAGCACGCAGGCCTGACCTATTTCCTAGTCGATATGCATGCCCCCGGCGTGGTCGTGCGACCGCTCAAGCAGCTCGGCGGGCGCAGCGAATTCAACGAAGTTTTCCTAACCGATGTGCGTATCCCTGATCATCAGCGTCTCGGTGAGATCGATGGTGGCTGGAAAGTCGCGATGACGACGCTGTCGAACGAACGACTCGCCCTGACGGCCGACGCTGCTGTCGGCCGCAATTTGGTGGTGCCGCTGCTGCGCTTCGCGCGTCGGACGCCCGGCGTGGACGGACGGATGCTGATCGAGGACGGCGCATTGCGCGAACGGCTGGCGTCTTACTACGCGGCGGTCACCGGTATCGATCACATCGGGCATAGGACGCTAACAGCTCTTTCGCGCGGCCAGAATCCCGGCGCCGAGGCCACGCTCGGCAAGATGACGCTGACGCGGTTGCTGCAATCCATGGGCGAATTGGGCATGGATCTGGCGGGTGTCGGTGGTGTCGTCGTAGATCGCGACGCTGATTCGGACCTCTACGACATCCAGCAGGGTTTCTTCCTGGCGCCCGGGTATCGCATGGGGGGCGGCACCGAGGAGATTGGCAAGAACATCATCGCGGAACGCGTGCTCGGCCTGCCGGCGGAGACGCGACCGGATAAGGATGTACCGTTCAATCAGCTGAGGCCCAAGCCAGCCCTTGCCGAGAAATAGACGGCCAGCAGCATCCCCGTGCGACTTTGGTCACTCCGCACGCCTTGTGTCTTCGCAGACCCATTGCGAATCTCGCGAGCGCGCACGGTGATTCCACGGCAACGAAGTCGAGTCGCATGTTGTCGCGTGCGTGCGCGCTGAATCAAGGCGTGTATGCGCTCTAGGCGTGACGCGCAAAAAGAGCAAGCTCGCGCCGAGTCCTTGGATCGTCAGGACCACGTCGCTGGTGCGCGGGACGGGCGGTGCACCAAAAGAGCCGCCTTCCGTCCCAACCGAACGGTTCGTAAAGTTGCCGTTCGCGGAGGAGCGCGCGATCCGCTAGCATCGGCGGCTTGAGTTTGCAGAACACCAGACTGCGGTGCTTCGAGGGGACCTAGAAATCACCTTCGAAATAATTTATAAATCCTTGAAAAATAAAGGATTCTTGTGCCCGAGAGAGGGCTCGAATTCTCCCTCCAAGCTATTGATTCGAAAGAGATAAATCTTTCGATTTAGCTGAGTTACCCGTTTTGTTACCCACTCGTGCTTGCGCTTGGCGCGGCGTGGGTGGTGTCGCATTGGCATGCGGCAGGCAATGACCGGCCCGTTTTTTTTGGTCCAGGTTCGATGTCAGTCACGCCGCCCTTTGATTTCGCACATGTTTCCTAGGCTCGAGGGCACGCTCTCGTACCGAAGGCGCCGGCGGGCGGTAACCCGGCGTGCTGTGCGGTCGTACTCACTGCGGCGGCGGACGCCATGAACGCATCGGGCGCCGCAGCCTCCGGTGAACTGCAGGCCGCCAGCGCAACCCGCGACAGCGGCATCATTCATCGCAACAGTGTTCGCGACATCGGAGGTTCTCCGGCGGATCCGCGTGCGAACTCTAACCCAATGCCGGGATGACGGCGCTAGTCCAGATAGAGTGACCGCAAGCGCCTGATGTCCGCCGCCGACAGGCCGATCTCACTGGCGAGATAGCCATCCACGGAACCCCAGCGCGCGTCGATTTCCTCGAAAGATAACGCGAGCAGAGGCTTGCCATCTGCGTTGTACAGCGGCTGAGCTTTCGAATAGCTGCCACCGTTTTGGGATTTTGCGAACAGCATGGCGACCGGATTGCCGGCCTGCGCAATGACATCGATCGGTGGCATCTCGAACTCTGGATTCCGGAAGCGTGTCGACAGGTGATAGTCCTGGTAGATGAGGTCCCGCGGCACGCCAAGTGCGGTGAGGACCAGGGCAGACATGAATCCCGTACGATCCTGACCCGCCGAGCAGTTGAAGAGAATCGGACCTTCATTTAAGAGCAGCGACGTGAAGACGATTCGCGCATGCGGCGCGAACATTGCTGGGAACCCGCGATAAACGGCGGCCGCATCCGGGGTGCCATTCTCTCTCAGCGAACTGCCCGGCATCGACGCCATCGAATAGCCGACGGCGACGTACTCCACGTGCTCGATGCTCGTCGGAGCCAGCGCGCGCTCTTCACTCGACCGCAGGTCTATCATACGCCGCAGGCCGAGTTCATTGATCTGTCCGCGATCCGAATCCGACAGCAGCGGCGTCGCGCCCGCGCGGTAGATCAGGCCCCAGCGCACGAGCTTGCCGTCTGCGGACCGGTAGCCACCGAGGTCACGAAAATTTGATCCCTGCTCAAGCGGCAGCACGCGTTCCGCGACACGGGTGATCGCGCCGTTGCTGCGGTCGCGCAGCAACAGATAGGGGCGCTGTCCCGGTGCAATGGTCAGCTCGTGGTGTCCATCTCGATCCGATTCGGACACCAGGGCGGCTTTTGCGAGCGACGCGTCGGCCGTGCTCGCGAGATACACGTCCACGGAATCCGCACCGGCCCAGCGAACCACGACGCGGGTCGGTGCAGGTCGCTCGATGGCGACGTCGGCCAGCGAACCGGCCAGACCAAGACTGCCGTGCGCGCACACCAAAACGAGCAACAGGGCAAAAGTGGATCTGGTGTTCATTACAAGTGCCCCGGACGAATCGCAACAATGCGGGAAATCGTATCGCGTTATTGGGTCATGCGGATGACAGCGGTCGATCAGTGTGGAATTCGCTGCAATCCGGCCGAATCTAGACCACATACAGAGAAATGGTACGATTGCGTATTGACTGCAATATTACGTACGATGGAGTAACTCCGAGGACGTTCTCCGGCGAAGTGTCGCTGTTATGAAGTCTGTACACATTTTCATCGGCGGCCGGGCGGTCGAGGGTTCGGCGACGTGGCCCGTGATCAATCCAGCTACGGAGCAGGTAGTTTCGCAGTGCCCGCGTGCTGATCTGGCGCAATTAAATGCTGCCGTCGCTGCCGCCAAAGCAGCCTTCCCTGCATGGAGTCAGACGAGCATTGAAGCGCGTCGTGCACTGCTGATGAAAATCGCCGATGGTGTTGAGGCTCGCGGCAACGAGATCGCCGAGATGTTGACGCTCGAGCAGGGCAAGCCACTCCCGCATGCGCAGGGTGAAGTGGCGGGGTCTGTCCTTTTATTTCCGATTCGGCAGCCCTGATAGGCATGACAATGGCGGAGTTCGTGCGCACGGCGGCGAAGGAGATAGCGTGGGCAGTGATCGAGCGAGAGCGGCGCATCAGTCTTTCTGACCAGGTTTTTTTCCGCGGTTGCAACGGCGGTCGAGCCTGCGTTTGAGCCGAACGAAGCACTGCGCCGCGCGATCGAATTCGCGCGCACATCGTTGCACCGCGCTTGAAGCCCGGCTACTCCATTCTGGCATTCATGACTGTGCCGCGTTCGATTGCGGCGTCGTCGACGCGAAGGAAGTATGTGCCACGGGCTTGCTCATGCTTTGCGAATTCGGCGCCCGTCGAGATCCGCCGCGGACGTCGTGCCGGCCTCTCTGACCGCAGGTAGGCGAGGGTGCTAGCGCTGATTGAAGCCTTGCGCCTATTCTCTCGCCCCGGGCAACGGTCTCCCGCCAGGAGGCAGAAAGACCGGCGACACTGCACAGGGAACGAAGGACGGTCTAGTGGCTCCGAAAGGCACTCGAGATCCAGCGTCTTTGAGGGGCGGCACCGTGCCATCGCCCGTTATTGGCCCTGATCATGTGGAGCCTGCCGAGGATGCCGGGTCGATTGTCGACCCACTCGATCGGCTGACGAGGCACGTTTCACGACTACTTTGGGCGCGGGCCATGCGAGGGTGCATGCCAGTGGGCATTACGGCTGCGCAGTGGCAGCTGATGTCGCAGCTTTCGCTAACGGCCGGCAATGGATTCAGCCAGACTTCTCTTGCCAAGTTGTTTGGTATGTCGAGAGTGTCGATGGGCGTGCACGTTCGTGTA
The DNA here is from genome assembly GCA_965279665.1 of Steroidobacteraceae bacterium. Classification (GTDB taxonomy): domain Bacteria; phylum Pseudomonadota; class Gammaproteobacteria; order Steroidobacterales; family Steroidobacteraceae; genus UBA964. The sequence continues at coordinate 2,608,704 of OZ257256.1, read as the reverse complement.
CTCGCCAGCAAGGGATTGATAGTGATGGCGAAGGCCACGAAACCGCGATCGGGCAAGTGCGTTCGGATTACTTCGAAAGGTAAACGCTTGATCCAGTGCATGGCGGACGCGGACGTTTACGTCGCGACTGAATTGATTCGAGAGCGCGACTCGCGCGACGTCGAGTGCTTGACTGAGGTTCTCGCGGCCGTTCGCGTCAACTTGCTTGAACTCGAAAGAACTCGCTGAGCGAAGTTCAGGTTTTCCAGCAACCCAGTGTGTCCAAGTCGAGCATCGCTGCGACGGCTCGTTCCGTGTTGGTCTGCGTGACGATTTCGGGCGACCATTCGGGATTGCACGGGAACCAGCAGAACGTATAGAGCGCGTGGCGACGGTATTCCCACCACGCCGTTTCTTCATCGAGTGACCCGCCTGCCTTGGCGAGATCTCGGACGTAGCCTGCGATCAGATCTCGCTCATGCGCGCGGCGGTCTTCGATGGTCATCGCCGCAGTCAAATAATACGAAATGTCGTGGGCCCAGAACCCGGTCATGATTGTCTGCCAATCGAGAAAACTCGCGCATTCACCTGGGAGTATGCAGACGTTGCCGTGGTGGGCGTCGCCATGGACGAGGCTGCACCCGCGCGCCCGGTCATCCGCGAGCATGCGCTGAACCAGCGCGTTCATCCGATCAAGATCGGCGAGCTCCCCAGTTACGGTGCGGCCGCGCGGCAATGCGAGGCAACGTGTCCAATTGGCCGGCGTGAACGAGTATGCCGTCAAGAAATCGGCGAGCATCGCGCCACCGCCCGCTAGCAGTGGCTTGGACAGGAGCGACGTATCGTTCCAGTGCGAGCCATGCAAGTTGGCGAACTCCCGGAGCACGCTGCGCGCGAGTGCCGGCGAGGCGGGACGCGTCGCGTGGCCAAAACGCGCATTCCGCGCCAGCATGTCCTCCAACAGGATCGCCGACACACCGGTCTGCGGATCGATCCAGGAGAAGTAACACTTGGGAAGGGTCATCTGCAGTGTCGGCGCGAGATCAGAGTAGAACTCGGCCTCGGTCGCATACACCCGCTTCATCTGCTCCCCGATGCTGTGTACTTCTAGACCACCCTTGAACCACATCGTCGGCGGCAGTCCGTGGGCATGGCCCGCATCGTTGTAGTCGAGCAGCAGACGAACTTTCGTGGCCGTGCCGTGCATGACGGTCCCGACAGTCGCGTGTGTGACGACGGTGCCAGGAAACCGGATTGCAAGCGCTGAGGTCAGCCAGTTGGTGTCGATCTCATCCTTTGAATTCGGCAGATTCATGGGTTAATTCTCTCGAGGAACCGCCGCGCTTGGGGGGCTACTTCGCCAGCATTGCAATCCGACGGTCGATTTAATACGCTGGCTAGTAGTAATCTAGCGACAATATCTCACCCGCGGGTGCATGTCGCGGGGTTTCCGGGACGAATCAGGGGGCGACGCTTGCTGCAGTTCTGCTCAGTCACCCGAGAGGATCGGATCCTCATCGTCACGATGAACCGGCCGGAGAAGCACAACGCTTTCCCCCCCGAGTCGCATCAACAGATGGAGGAGATCTGGAACGCGTTCGACCGTGATCCGACCTTGCGCGTGGGCATCCTGACAGGTGCCGGAGATAGAGCGTTCTGCGCCGGAAGTGATCTCGCGGGCTATCAGGCCGGTTACGACGGCACGCTGCCGCCGTCCGGCGGTGGCGGACTCACGCATCGCTTGCAGCGTCGCAAGCCGGTCATCGCGGCCGTCAACGGGCTTGCATTCGGCGGCGGCTTCGAAGTCATGCTGGCCTGCGATCTCGCTGTTGCGGTCGAGACGGCGCAGTTCTCGCTTCCCGAGGTACTGGTCGGCGCCGGCGCGTTCGGCGGCGGTATCCCGCGCTTGTGCCGAAAGCTGCCTCATGCGCTGGCGCTCGAGCTGATTCTGACGGGGCGTCGCCTGTCCGCGGCCGATGCGCACAGGCATGGCCTGATCAATCGCGTCGTGCCGCAGGGCCAGGCACTGCCAGTGGCGCTCGAGCTCGCTCGCGAAATCCTGCTTGGCGCGCCGCTCGCCAGCGAAGCGTCAAAGCAGGTCGCCGACATGACGCTCCACGGCGAAACGCTGGCCGAGATTCTCGCGGCCGAAGACGGCGAACCGAAACAGAGCGTCATGCGCAGTGCCGACATCCAGGAAGGCATCAGGGCGTTTTTCGAGAAACGCCCGCCCAGCTGGCAGGGCCGTTAGTACTCTCAGGGGATTCTTCTATGCAGTTCAAGGCCGCCATCTTTCGAGACAACACCACCCAATTTGCGGTGGAACCGGTTCAGCTCGGCGAACTTCGCACGGATGAAGTGCTGGTTCGACTCGTGGGAACTGGTGTTTGTCACAGTGATGTGGCCGTACGCGATGGCTTGTTCCCGATTCCGCGTCCTGTGATTCTCGGTCACGAGGGGGCCGGCAAGGTCGAGCGTGTCGGCGCCGGCGTGAAGAACGTCGCCGTCGGTGACAGCGTGGTGCTCACGTATCTCGCCTGCGGCATTTGCCCGACCTGCCGACATGCCGAGCCTGCGTACTGCCGCGACTTCGGCATGATCAACATCTCGGGGCTGCGCAGCGACGGCAGTTCCGCACTAACTCAGGGGGGTCGGCCGGTTGGCGGCCACTTCTTCGGGCAGTCCTCGTTTGCCGAGTATTCGGTGGCCAACGTCCGCAACGTCGTCAAGGTGCGACCGGATGCGCCGCTGCACCTTCTAGGGCCGCTGGGATGTGGCGTGCAGACTGGCGCGGGCGCTGTCATGAATGCGTTGCGCCCCAAGCCGGGTTCGTCGCTCGTCGTATTTGGTGCGGGCGGCGTTGGTTTGAGTGCCGCGATGGCAGCCATCGTCGAGGAATGCCGTCAGGTGATCGTCGTCGAGCCGAATGCCGGTCGGCGAAAGATCGCAATATCGGTCGGTGCCACCCATGTGATCGATCCGATCAACCACAAGGATCTCGCGGCGGAGATCGTCGACATCACTGGAGGCGGCGTCAACTACGCGGTCGATACCTCGGGCAAGGCCGAGGTCGCGCAGCAGGGCTACGCTTCGCTTGCGGTTCGCGGTGAGCTTGCTCTGATTGCGTTCTATGGGCTGACCGCAACGGCATCGTTTGGGCTGCTGGATTTTACGGGCAAAGGGCTCAAGGTCCGCGGTGTCACCGAGGGCGATGCCGTCCCCGAAGATTTCATTCCGCGACTCGTCGAATTGCATCTGGCTGGCCGCTTCCCGCTCGAAAAACTCGTTCGGTACTACGATTTCGATGCGATCAACGCTGCGATGGCGGATCAGGCGTCCGGCGCGACGATCAAACCCATCGTCCGTTTTGGGACTTAGCCGGTTCGGTCACGCATCATGCAACCCGATCCTCTGGTCTTTCTGCCGGCGATCCGACGCGAGCTCTTGCGGGCGGATCTGTTCGGAGACGCGCTGACGGCGGGGCTCGCGCCCATACTGATGCTGCGTGCGGGCGAGGGATTGGTACAGCTCGAACTGCGGCAGGTTCATGCACCACGAATCGTCCGCGCGTTGCAGACTCGGCAACGGGCCCTGCTGCACGACGGGAAACGCCTCTTGGAGTCGGCGAGGATCCGTGTGCCGGACAGCGTTCCGGTCGCGCTCTCGCTGCGCCTACCTCCGGGAGATCCGGGGGAGGAGGACATCCAGTTCTACGAGCGGCATGTCGAGGCGATATCGGCTTGCATAGCCTCTGCTAGCCTCGACAGCCCAATTTCGACGACCGCCGACGCGGCGGCGCTCTGCGCGGACGCCACCGCGATCGAACGCGAAGTGCGGGCCGAGTATCAGGCCGCGCTGGCCGCCACGCGCGCAATCAGAGATGGCGAGTCCCGCGAGATGCCGCCCCGCGGCGCCCCAGAGGTGGCCGCACTCACATCGTTGTTGCGGGTGCGATTTCCGCAGCATCCGCGAGTCGAAGCCAGCGACCTGCGTCAGCTCCCCGGCATCAATGCGCAGGAGATCTACTTCTTCGAACTGCGTGATCTGCCTGACTGGTCGGGACCGATGGTGCTTCGCCGTGCGTCGCACTACAACCCGACTCGTGCTGTCCTCACGAACGAGTTCGAACTGCTGAACCAATTGCACGCTTCTGGATTGCCGGTGGCCCGGGTGTTGCTCGCCGAGCACGACCCATCTGTGCTCGGCGGTCCCAGTGTTGTCATGGAGCGCCTGCCGGGGCGACCCCACACGGCTGCTGAGCTGGCCGGAGCAGGACGATCGGTGTTGCTTGAGATTGCTGGCATTCTGGCTCGTATGCATCAGTTGAATGCGAAAGCACTCAGCGCGCCTTATCGCGATCAAGGCGGCGGCGTCAAAGGTGCGATGCAAGCATTGATCGACCGGTTCTACTCGCGCTGGGTTCGGGAGCGCGTGGATGGCTCGATGATTCTGGAGTCGGCGTTTGCCTGGCTGCGCGGCCACGCGAGCCTGTTGGACGATCACGTCGCGCTGGTGCATGGCGATTGCAACCTGCGAAACATTCTGATCCATGAAGGGCGAGTCAGCGCCGTGCTCGACTGGGAGCTCGCCCACGCGGGCCACGCGGCAGAGGATCTGTCCTACATCCGCCCCGACGTGGAAGCTGTCATGCCCTGGAAGGAATTCATCGGGGCGTATGAATCGGCGGGCGGACGACTGGTCACCGATTCGGCGCTGATGTACTTCGATGTCTGGCGCGACGTCTGGCGCACCAGCATGGCCGCAGCGATCTACGGCGCTTACATTCGCGGCGAACACCGCAACTTCATCTTCGGCACAGTGGCTTTCAACGAGTACTACGCCACCCTCGACACGCTCGGCGCCTGCATGGCGCGAGTAGCCCCCTCATCCATTTCAGGAGCCGCCCCGTGATTCCAGACCACTTGTTGAACCCTTTCAAGCATGACCCGATCACCGAATTGCCGCATGTGCCGGTGGCCATGGACAACTGGACCGAGCATTTCTTCTTCTATGGCTACGATCCCGATGCCGCGATTGGCATGAACGTGCACATCGGACGACTCCCGGCGGACCCCAGCATCTGGCGTGCAGTTGTCCAGATGTACTTGCCGGGCGGCGAGGAGATGTTTGCTGTCAAGTACCATGGGCGCGACGGCGATCGTCGCGGACCCGGTGCAGGGCCGATCAAGATCAGCTGCATCGAGCCGCTGCGAAAGTGGGTCGTCGATTTCGATGGCGCGGCGTTCAGCACCACGCGCAGCGAGTTGACACGCGAAGTCCTGCGAGACGGACCCGCGGAGCCCGTTGCGTTTCACATGTTCTTCGATGCTGCTGGGCCGCTGTTCGGCCGGACCGAGGATCTCGGTGAGGGGCGTACGTCGAGTACCTTCCACTCGGAGCAGATCTGTCATATGAGCGGCCACTTCAAATACCGCGGCAAGTACATCCCGCTGAAGGGCATGGGTGTCCGCGATCACTCATCCGGTCCGCGCGACTACGGTCCGGTGATCGGCGATATCTGGTTCCATGCGCTGTTCCCCAGCGGCAAGGTGATCCAGACCCAGGTTGTGCGTTTCGAGGGCATGGAATACAAGACCGCGTACATCTTCCGCGGCGATGGGTCACCGTTGGAGATGGCGGAAATCATCGAGCATCCGCACGTCAATCAGCGTGATGCCGCGCCTCAGAGCCTCTGTGCCGATCCGCTGTCGGAGGCCGCGCGCAACTGCCGGATTGTCTTGCAGACCAAGGCCGGGCGGGAAGTGCTCGACATCGAGTTGCTGCATTCCCATGCGATCACGTACTTCTCGCCGATGGAGGAATTCATCGGTACCGCACTTTACCGCCCGGACGGCGTCCAGATGTGTGAAGCCCCCGCGCGCGTGCGCTGCAATGGGGAAGTCGGTACGGCGCTGCGCGAACGCGTGGCGCGAACGGGCACGCTGTTCGCCGCCGGAAGCAAATAAGCGAGAGCGGAGATCAAAAGGAGTCGCGGCATGTTCAGTCTGAAAGGCAAACGGGCGCTGGTGACCGGCGCAAGCCGCGGTGCGGGATTCGGTATCGCGAAAGCGATGGCGGCAGCTGGTGCGTCGGTGGTGGTGACGGCGCGCAACGAGTTGGGCCTGCAAAAAGTGCAGCGCGAGATCGAAGCAGCCGGCGGCACGGCGGAGGTTCAAGTCGGGGATCTCTCGACGCGAGCATCGGCGCGTGAACTGGCAGGCCGATGTGGCGAGATCGATATCCTGGTCAACAATGCCGCCTTGACGAGTGCGAAGTATCAGTCTTTGCTGGTGAAGGACGACGCGTACTGGGATCTTGAGTTCGCTCTCAACGTGATTGCACCCGTCACACTCATGCAGGAATTCGTGCCGGGCATGCTGAAGCGCGGTCGCGGTGTGGTAATCAACATTTCCTCGATCTCGGCCCAGCGTCCGAATGCGCTGCATTCTCCCTATGCTGCTTCCAAAGCGGCGTTGGAGGCAGCGTCCCGCGCTGCAGCGCTCGATTTCGGCCCGGCTGGGGTGCGAGTCAATGCCGTGGCGTTTGGCATGACCGACACGGAAGCCCTGAGCGAAGCTCTGGCGAACAGCATTTCGGTTGAGGACATGGGGCGGATGTTTGCGCCGATCGGCCGTGCCACGAAGGTGTCCGAAGTCGCAGCGCTCTGCCAGTACCTCGCCTCCGATGAGGCCGCGGCGATCACGGGAGCCGTCATCACGATCGACGGAGGTGTGACGGCGGGCATGTACGACTTCGGTAAGGGATTCGGCAGCGGGCGCGATTCCGAATTGAAATAGGGCGATTGCATCGAGGGGATACAGATGGCCGCGATGACGGACGAAGAGATTGCGCGGATCGGCACGGGCCCGGTTTCGACCGAGCCGTACTGGTCCGATGCCTACTTTGAACTCGAGGCGAAGAACCTTTTCGGCAAGGTCTGGTTGCATGCCGGTCGTGACATCGATCTACCCAATCCGGGAGATTTCCTCGTCAAGGAAATCCTCCCCTGCAAAGCGTCGATACTGATCACGCGGGCCGATGACGGCCGACTGCGGGCTTTTCACAATGTCTGCTCCCATCGGGCGGCGAAAGTCGTCTACGAACCTCACGGCAATGCCCAGCGATTTGCCTGCCGGTACCACGGCTGGGGATACAACAACAAGGGCGAACTGCGTAGCGTTCCCGATGAAGCAAAGTTCGTCGGCTTGGACCGATCAAAGTGCGGCCTCACGCCGGTTGCCATCGATACGTCGAACGGATTCATATTCATCAACCTCGATCCGAGCCCGAGACAGACGCTCAAAACGTTTCTGGGCGGTATCGAGGAAAAGCTTGCGCAGCACGCGTTTCATGAATGGACCACGGCCTATCGCATCCAGTGCGATATTCCCGTGAACTGGAAATGCGTGATCGATGCCTTCCAGGAGACCTACCATCTCAGTTTTGCGCATGCGAACAGCGTCGTCGACCGATCGACCGGCCCTGGCAATCCGCTTGGCCATCCGCTCGGCTTCGAGATACATGGCCCGCACCGGATGATGGCCATCTGGGGCAACCTGCAGCACAAGCTGTCGCCGATGGAGACCTTCGCGGTGATGAACGGTGGCGTCATCTCGCAAGGTGTCGCGGATTCCGCCAAAAAGCAGACCGAGCGCCATCCCAACTGGCAGATGGACGTACACGGGCTATTCCCGAACTATTTCGTCGATGCAACGCCGTCGTTCTTCATCACCCATGAAGTGCAGCCGATGTCTGCCGGGCTCACGCGATGGATTACTCATGCGTGGTTCCCTCCGGCGAAGAATGCCTCGCAGCGCATCAGTCAGGAGTTCAGTGTTGCTGCCTATCGGGATACCGCCGTCGAGGACATCTCGATTCTTTCAACCCAGCAGCAGGGGATGCTCTCGGGCGCCAAGAAGGCGTTCCAGTTTCAAGCGAACGAGGTCTTGTGCAGACATTTCATCGCTGAAGTGGATCGCCACGTCCGTGTCGCAGGAGACGCCGCATGACTCGGCGCAAACTTCCCGCAGGATTCGAAGAGCTGGAGCAGTTCGTGGAGGCGTGGGCGCTTGCGACCATGGCCGCTCGGCACCAGCGACGTATCGCGAGCGCTCCGGCAGAACGCAAGGCGTTCTACTCGGTGATGATGCCGCGCCTGGGCGAGGTCGCCAAACACCTCGACGGCTTTCCGCTTCACGCCATGCCGGCGGAGGCCGCCACGCTGATGCAGCTTGCGTTGTCATTGACGGAAGTGTCCCTGACGCAGGAAGTCTATACCGACGAGTACGAAACCGCGCATGCGCAAAATTCACGCCTCGCCCAAATCAGTCGCGAGATCGATGGGCTGTGAAGTCACGTTTCGGAGAACGGATATGAACACTGTCGAGTTGCCAACGAACGAAAAACTTGTGCGCGATCTTTTCGCGCGATGGGGGTTGAGCTTTCAGTCGCTGTGCGATTCGCTCAGCGAAACCATGAGTGATGACTGCCTGTTTCAGCAGACCCGGCTGCCGGATCTCGTGGGTGGTCGCGCGACCGTCGCGTTTCTGCAGGAGGGTCGCAAAGTGATGGGCTACGAGACCTTCGATGTAGTCGTCAAGCAGGTCGTTTCCCAGGGCAACTGGGTCGCCGCGGAGCGTATCGACTACATGAAGGACGCGAAGGGTCGACTTCTTGCGACGTTCGCAGCCGCGAGCTTCATGGAGATCAGGGACGGGAAGATCGTTGCCTGGCGCGATCATTTCGACAGCGCCGACATGCCGAAACCACTCTGAGCGCTGGCGTGAATACAACCGCGCTGTCCTCATCCGACGCTGACCAAATCGAGGACTATTGCGGGTCCGCGACCACGAGCCGGCGCCTGATCTGGCGTGCCTCGCTGATATACGCGGCGATTGCCGCCGTCGGACTGCTGCCGACCTGGCTGAATCTTGGGGCTGCGTGGCAGGTGGGCGGTCTCGGGCTCGTGTTGCCGGGCGGCGGATTCGCGGGGCTCGGTGGATTCTGGTACCTGATGTTCGTGCTCGTGGTTGCACTCAGCCTCGCGGCCATGGTCGCGTGGTTACTGATGGGAAATCTTTTTGCACCGCTCATCGTATGGCTCGGCAGCGCCGGCCTCGCGGCCGCGTTCGCAGAGTCGCCGCCAGATCCATCGGCCGTGGTTCTTGTGTCAGGAATCGCGATCGCTGCGCTGATCGCGATCGTACAAAAGCATCGGCAGATGCGCCGAACTGAGCTCGCGCGACGTGCGGTGCGAAATGCCTATCTCCCGGCCGCCTTGCGCGACCTCGATCGACAGGCGGTTGCAGCCTCGGCGGAGAGGGAGCTCGACCCGGAGGATCTCGCGCAGTTGCGCTATGCACTCGACCGTGGTCTGCAGCCGGTGGAGTCGTTCGAGGGGTTCGATGTCATCGAACAGTTTCAGACGTCTGCATTGCGCTACCAGATCAATCACCTGCTCTGGGCGTTGCAGCTCGCACAGTGTCATTACACCCCGAATTTCCATGGCTATCTGTCCCAGGCTCAGCGCAACCTGATCGACAAACTGACCCAGCCGAAAGTCTGGAGCTTCTGGCGTTGGGAGAGCCTGTTTGGAAACTTCAGCCTGAATGCGGATCCGATTGCGCGAGACAACATCATGTTCGGCGGGTTCTCGAGCGCGAATCTGGCGTTGTATACGGCGAATACCGGCGACCATCGCTATCTCCACGATGGTTCACTGACGTTTCGCTCCAAGGGAGGCGGGAGCTATCGCCACAGTTTGCGGACCATGCTCGAGGCCGGCCGTTCAAATCATCAGCGCGCCGTCTACGGGCCGCTCTATCCCTGCGAGCCCAAGCTGACGTACAGCGCCTGCAATCTGTGGGGCAACTTTGCGTTTCTGGTCAGTGATCGACTCGAAGGGAGTTTGACCCGCGATGCGTTGATCGTTCGGCTGCGCGAGGCCCACCTACGGGAGATGATGTGCCGCGATGGTTCCGTGCACGCGGGGCGCATGACGCCGTTCGGGCTGCGCATCCCCGTCTACACCTGCAATTTCGTTTTTGCGCTCTGGGGCTGGATGGCCAGCGCGTTCTTTCCGGATCTGTCGCGCCGCGTCTGGGCGATCCTTCGACAGGAATGCGTGCGATTCTCACCAGCGGGTGAGATCGAGATCCTGGCGGAGAAGTACGACCAGATCGACACCGGGAACTACCGCAAGGGCGAGGGCGGCTTGTACGCGCATTTTCTGATCCTTGCGCGGGAGCAGGGGGATCAGCAGGTTGCGGAAGCGATTCTGAAGAAGCTGGCTCGCGATTTTGGGCGTCGCGAGCAGCACGGTGTCGTGCACTTCGAATCGATGTCGAACCTGATCAATGCGACGGCGTTGATGGGTCGTCTGATGCGAACGCATGACATGCGCAGATTGTTTCTGGACGGACCCGGTGAAGCGGCATTGCGCGGCCCGCTGCTTGCGGCGGTCGACTATCCGGCGGTACTGGTCGCGCGGGCGACCAGCGATGGAGACGATCTGCACCTCGTGCTGCGACCCGGTGGAGACTCGGGTCCGCAGACGCTGCAGCTGACGCGCCTGAGGCCCCATGGGCACTACGACGTGCATGGAATTGGCGCAGCGCCCCAGGCATTCATCGCGGATGCCGCTGGCGAGATGCGAATTCAGGTGTATCTCCGCGATCGGCTCGAACTGCGAGTCGTACCGCGATGACGACCGAGCGAAGGGGATAGATCATGGGCTGCTGCATTCTCGCGGCGTTGATCATCGCGCAGTGTCTCGCGTTGCGGCACCGAGTCGCGTCCTGGCTGGGGATTCGCATGGACCGCGAGGAGGCGAGGCAGAGTCCCTCCGCGTGGCGCCTCGGTGCAGCCGAACCGCTGCGAAGCCGACGTCCACCCGGGCCCCGCGTTGCGGTTGATGCGGCTGGAATCGCCATTGTCGCAACGTTCGCGCTGGTGGGATATCTCGGGGTCGCACATGGGGAGCATCTGAGCGCCTCGCTGCGCGCCGCGACTCCGTCCTCGATGACCGTGCTGCCGGATGCACGATGCACGGGCCGGCCGACACGCTAACCGAAGGAATCGCCGGTATGAATCCGAAAGAGATCGCTGCCTATTTGCGCACGGCCCGCAACGTCATCGCCAATGATTTGCGCCCGGAGCTCAAGGCGCCTCACCTGGCCGCCGCGGCCTCGACGGTGATCATGCTGCTGGACCGTCTGACAACGACGCTGGCGACCGGCGACGAGTCGGCATCATTGCGTATGGGGACCTGGCAGTCGTTGGCCAACGAGCTCCACACGCTCGGTATCAGGACGCCAGAAGTCGCCGCGCCAGCAGCCACCGCGTCGGGTCCCTGGGATCGATTGGCGGCGCAAGTCGCTGCGGTGCAGAGCGGCATCGGTCGGAATGGCGGGTTCGAGCAGTTCACGGCGAAGCTCGCCAATGGTGACAGCGCTGCCGAACAGTGGTGCGCCAAAGCCGTGGCGGCTTTCGGAGATTTTGCCGAGGCGGGGGAACCGCATGTACCGTCGTCAGTGGCCGCCACGCCTGCCGTGACGGCGACTGCCGCGATTGACCCGGCCGCAGCACTGCGAGAGAAGCTGTCCGGCTATCTGCTGCAGCGTTTCCCGTCGTTGCCCACGGACCCGATCACCCGATTCGTGATTGCTCCAGGAGGCCACGTCAAGCAGTCCGTGCTTTTCACGCTGCGGCCGAACTCGGATCTGCCTTCCCGTCTGGTACTGCGCAGGGATCTTGCTCTCAGCATCACGGGCACGACGGTCGTCGACGAATTCCCGATCATTCAGCGCACCCACGCGCTCGGGCTGCCTGTGCCGAAACCACTGTTATTGGAATCTGATCCGGAGCCGCTCGGCGGAGCGTTCATGATCATGACGGAGGTCGAGGATGCCGAGGGGGCCGGCACCTACTTTCCGGAAGAGCGACGCCTGGCGAAGCGGGTCGTGGGGCCGGATTTCGGCCGCGAGGTCGCCGGGGTGCTCGCGAGACTCCACGCCGGGACTGCGGCGAAGCAAGGTCACAGTGTCGACTTCACGCCGGAGGTGCGGGCGCATCGCGAACAGTGGGCAGCGCTGCCGGCGGCGCCTTACAGCCTGTCGATGGATCTGTCGTACGCGTGGCTGCTGAGTCATCCGCTGCCGCCGAATCGGCCCCGTTGCCTCACGCACGGCGATATCGGATATCACAACTTCATGGTCCGGAACGGTCACGTCGCGGCGCTGCTGGACTGGGAACTGTCACATGAGGCGGATCCGGCCGAAGACCTCGCGCAGTGCCGCATGATGCTGCTGCCGGACACAATGCCGTGGCCGGAGTTCGTTAAGGAGTACGTTGCCGCCGGCGGGGACCCGGCAGCCTGCGATGAGCGGGCGGTAGCGTACTACTGCATCTGGACCTACCTCAAACATGGGCTGATGAACGGCACGCTGAAGCACCTCTATCTCAAGGGCGAGCGTGACGATGCCGTGGCGGCCATCGTCTCCGCGCACTATTTCGTCCGCCTGATGCAGTACCAGGCGAGGGCCCTGCAGATTGCCGTCGACGCCCATCGCACGCCGGTGACGTGAGTCTCGCCATACCCGACGATCTGTGGCTCCGTCGCAACGCGCCACCGAGGTATGGCATGTTATATAAAGCTGACTTACTATCAGCCAGCGACCGAGGCAATCGAACCTTGGCCGGGACTAGGTTTATTAAACTGAAATCAGCGAGGGGGCGAGCTGTGAAGAGACAATTCATCCAGGCGGGTCTTGTGGCCGGCACCATATGGGTCGCCGCAGTACCCGCGATGTCGCAGGAACTCGAAGAAGTCACCGTGACTGCCAACCGCCGCGAAGAAAGCGCGCAGAGCGTGCCGATCAGTATTACGGCGATTTCCGCGGAGTCGCTCGAGGCGGCTCGAGTCGAAGGCGTGCGGGATCTTGCGTTCACGACGCCGGGCCTGCAGATCGCGAATCGCTCTGCCGCATTCGTCCCCTACATTCGCGGCATCGGTTCGCTGGACGTGTCAGGCGGCCAGGAGACGGCGGTTGCGGTGTATGTAGACGGCGTGTACCTCTCCAGCGTCTGGGGCGCGCACATGTCCTTCAATAGCATCGACCGCGTCGAGGTCCTGAAGGGGCCCCAGGGCACTCTGTTCGGACGCAATGCGACGGGCGGTCTGATTCACGTGATCACCAAGGATCCCGGGCAAGAATCCGTAATCCGGGGAAGCGCCAGCTACGGCAACTTCAATGCGATCGACGCGAAGATCTACGCCGGCGGGGGAATCTCCGAACGCGTGTCGGCGGACATCTCCGCCTACTACGCTGACCAGGACGAGTCCTACACCGACAATGCCTTCACGGGCGGGGCCACGCTCGAAGGGCAGCGCGACTATGGCGCGCGCACCAAATGGATCTTCCAGGCGAGCGATGCGACGAAATTGACGTTCTCGGCCGACTTTGCCAATCGTCGCAGTGGCCTCGGCGACAATCGCGCGCTGCTCGAGGGGTCGGTGTCGAACTTCGGGCCTCTCGGCGTCTTCACATCACCAGCGAACCGTGGCGATTCACAGATCAACCACCCGGTGTTCCATGAGGTCAAGTCTTGGGGCGCGATGGCCAAGGTTGAACACAGCTTCGCGAACTTCGATTTTGTCAGCATTTCGGCATACCGCGGCATCGACGGTCTCGGCAGCTTCGACAACGACGGCACGCCGGCTCCGCTCGTCAATGTCAGCAATCGATTCGAGGTCCGCACGCTGACGCAGGAGTTCCAGTTGCTCTCGAACAGCGACAGTTCGTTCCGGTGGATCGTCGGCGGCTTCTACATGGACGACAGCCACGGCTACATCCGTCCAGGTGGTCTGCTGCTGTCCGGTGCCGCTTTCTTCGGATTGCTCGGCGCATTTGATCCGGCTTTGGCGGGTGCTCCCGGCGCATTCGGCCCTGCGCATCAGATCGAGACCCAGTCGGCGGCGCTGTTCGCGGAGGGAACCTATAGCTTCTCCGACGCGACCCGCCTGACGGTTGGTCTGCGCTACACGCAGGACAAGAAGCAGCTCGTCGGTGGCACGGAATTCTTCACGGGTCTCGGTGCCCTGACCGGCGTCAATCCGACGCTGTACACATTCGTTCCGACCCCGACAGCCGAGGATACATTCAAGAAGCCTACGTGGCGCCTCGTGGTCGAGCACGACGTCAACGACGATTCGCTGCTGTATGGTTCGTACAACCGGGGTTATCGCAGCGGCAGCTACAACACGGTCAGCGTAGATCGCCTCTCGGTCAAGCCGGAGATCGTCGATTCGATCGAGCTGGGCTGGAAGAACCAATTGCTGGACAATCGGCTGCGCCTGAATGCGGCCGTCTTCTATACGGACTACCAGGACCTGCAGATCGCGGTGTCGAATGCGACCGGCCAGCGCCTGTTGAACGTGGCGTCGGCAACGATCAAGGGCCTGGAGCTCGAAGGTGAGGCGCGTGTCAGCGAAGGCTTGTCCCTGACGTTTGGACTCGAGTACCTGAACACCGAGTTCACTGACTTCGATCCCTCCGTAGTCCCGCCCTGCACGGCACGCAACTCGGCAGGTACGACGGTGGCGGATCCGGGCTGCAATGTCGTCGGAAACCAGTTGATGCGTGCTCCGGAGTTCCAGATGAATGCGGGCTTCCGTTATTCGCACGCAATCAGCAACGGGCTCATCGGTGTGGATGGCAATATCGCCTGGACCGACAAGTTCCCCTGGGAGATCGATAACCGGCTTTGGGAAGACTCGTACACCGTTGCGAACGCGAGCGTGTACTGGGCTGCGCCGGACGATCGGTACACAGTTCGCGTGTTTGCCAAGAATCTGTTCGATGAGGAGTACGACTCGTTCGTGGTGGGCCAGGCAGGCCTGAACGATCAGTACGCGCTCGCTCCGCCGCGCACGTACGGTATCGAGTTCGGATTCAAGTTCTGAACTGATACGCGATCGCGGACTGCCGACGGGCGCTGATGGGAAACCATCAGCGCCCTTTTTTGTCTATCGCCGTCAGTCTGTCTCGATGCGCGCGACGGCCTTCAGGCACATGACGAACATGGTCAGCAGCCATCCGCCGTAGGCGGAGGCAGCCACCCAGAACGACAGCAGGCCGTTCCATGCGAATGGACCCGACAGGAACATCGTGACGAGCAGGCCCGGCAAGAACAGCAGGCAGATCCAGAAGCTGAAGAACGCAACCCACCTCGGGAACACCGGCTGGGCGCTCCGATCATTCAGGATGCACAGTCCGATCGCGATCAATTGAATGATCGCTGGCGGCGTGACCATTTCGAGGGCGACCCACCCAAGGTCATTGATCAGTACGATCGCCTCAGGGTCGCGTTCCGGGCGGAACGCAGCGACGGCCCAGCAGAGCCCCGTCAGGATGAAAGGGGCGAGTGTCATCACGCCGGTGATGAGTTGAGTGAGTGCCAGGGGCGCGTTGCGCCCCTCGCTGCGCCACATCAGCACGCTGATGATCGCCGTGATCGGGCACAGCAGCGACGGCGTGAAGATCAGCAGCATCCCGGTCAACTTGATGCCGACAGGATTGGCGGCGTACAGCGCGGCTGTCTCCGCCGGACTGAGTGCCGGTGACGGCGGTGGAATGAAGCCCGCCAGGAGCCACATGCCGGCAAAAAGCACGAAGATGGCCACTGGCGTGCACCAGAGTCCGAGTCGATAGGTATAGGCGTCTTTCAATCTGGTCTCCCCACGTGAGAGGTGGCTAAGCTCAAGTGTTCGAAACATTCACGACGATCTTGCCGACATGGCCCTGACGCTGCATCAGGTCAAGCGCTGCACCGACGTCATCGAATGAGAACTGGCGATCGATGACCGGCCGAATGCCGTGGCGTTCGATGGCGCGGCACATGTCCTCCAACTGGCGAACATTGCCGACCGTGATGCCACGCAGCGTCAGGTTTTTGATCAGCACCGGTTCCACGGCGAGCGCGGCGGTCAGTCCAAACCCGGAACGGATGCCGATGACCGAGACGTGCCCGTTCAAGGTGGCGGCATTGATGGATCGCAGCAGCGTGTCTGCGCCGCCGATCTCGACGATCAGATCGGCGCCGCGACCGGACGTCACATCCAACACCTTCTTGTCCCAGTCCGGGTCAGCGCGATAGTTGTGCAGGTGATCGGCACCCAGCCTGCGACCGAGATCGAGCTTCTCATCCGACGACGACGTCAGAATCACTTCGGCGCCCATCAGCTTGGCAAACTGCAGCGCAAACAGCGAAACCCCGCCGGTGCCCTGTATGACGACGACATCACCGGGTCCGACTGCCGCTTCGACCACCACGCTGCGCCATGCCGTCAAGGCCGCGCAGGCAAGCGTCGCTGCCTCGGCCGCATCGAGGTTGGATGGCGCGCGTACGAGCGAGCGGGTTTCAACGATCGCGTAATCCTGCAGGAAGCCGTCGATCTGGTCGCCGTAGACGACATCGCAATACTTCTGCCGAGGCTGACCGTCGATCCAATCCGGGAAGAAGTTGGCGATCACACGGTCGCCCGCCCTCCAGCTTCCGGAATCCGGTCCGATGGCTACGATTTCGCCGCAATTGTCCGAGAAGGGCACGCGCGGCCAGGCGACATTCGCTATGCCGCCCATCAGGTTCACGAGGTCATGGAAATTCAGCGCCGTGGCCTGAACTCGTACGAGCGCCTGGCCTCGGCCCGGCGCTGGAACGGTGCGTTCGACGCGGCGCAGCGACTCTCCAGCGCTGTGGAGTACATGGGCGCGCCCCGTGGTTGTGATTTCA
The DNA here is from genome assembly GCA_965279665.1 of Steroidobacteraceae bacterium. Taxonomy (GTDB): domain Bacteria; phylum Pseudomonadota; class Gammaproteobacteria; order Steroidobacterales; family Steroidobacteraceae; genus UBA964. Next base: position 2,591,934 of record OZ257256.1, on the reverse strand, counting down.
GAGGTCAGCTTTGCCATATCCGTGAGCCTGCGTATGGTCTGGAAGTATTCGAGTCCTGAGCATAGCCAAACGCCCGATGGCGTTCATGCTCGGCGTTCAGATCGCCGTGTATGCCCCATCCACGGGCAGGGACACCCCGGTGACGTATGACGACTCGTCGCTGGCGAGGAACAGGGCGGCGTCCGCCACCTCGCTGGGTTGGCCGACTCGACCCATCGGCGTGACGGCGAGCACCCGTGCGGCGTCGTCAGGATTCGTCTTCATGAGATGCGCGACCATCGGCGTTTCGATCATCGCGGGGCACACTGCGTTGACTCGAATGCGATGCGACGCATACTCGACGGCCGCCGAACGACTCAGTTGCATGACCGCAGCCTTGCTCGCGCCGTAGACGCTGAGGCCCGGCGTCGCGGTGATGCCTGCCGTGGAGGCAATGTTGATGATGCTTCCGCCGCCGCGCTTCTGCAGCAAGGGCAGGGCGTACTTCATGCCGAGGAATACGCCGCGCAGGTTGATCGCCATCACACGTTCATAGCCCGTTTCTTCGATATCCGCGAGCAGATGCATTTCGCCATCGATTCCTGCGTTGTTGCAGAGGATGTCCAGCCCGCCGAATTGCTGCTCTGTGATACGCACCAAGGCCTGCACATCGCCTGAAGCCGTCACGTCCGCGTGGACGGGCAGCGCGCGGTCGCCGAGTGTTGCGGCCAGAGCACGTTCGGCGCCGGAGATGTCCGCCAGCACCACCCGAGCCCCCTCGGCATGAAAGCGTTCCGCAATGGCGCGGCCGATGCCGCTGCCCGCTCCCGTGACGATGGCGACCTTGTTGTTCAAGCGACCCATGGTTCCGAACTCCGGTGTGCTAGTGTACGATTAGTGTAGCGTACCGCTCAAAGAGGCGCGATCATGCTGACTGTCCATCATCTTGGGGTGTCCCAGTCCGAGCGGATTGTCTGGCTGTGCGAGGAACTTGGCATCCCGTATCAGCTGCAAAAGTACGACCGTGATCCGGTGACGCGCCTCGCGCCGCCTGAATACCGAAAGCTGCATCCGATGGGTATCGCGCCCGTGATCACGGACGGCGATCTCGTACTCGGGGAATCCGGCGCGATCGTCGAATACATTATCGCCAGGCATGGCGGTGGGCGGCTCGCACTCGGACCGAGTCATCGCGATTTCGCGCAGTATCTGTTCTGGCTGCATTTCGCCAACGGGACGATGATGCCGGCAGAGATGATCGGGATCATCCAGCAAATGCTGGCTCTCCCGAGCGATCATCCGACGATGCAGGCACTCGGAGCGCGTGGACATCGCGCGTACGCGCTGCTCGAACAGCGGTGCGGCGAGGCCACGTGGCTGGCAGGGGAGGAGTTCACGGCCGCGGACATCATGATGCTGTTTCCGTTGACGACGATGCGACTGTTTTCGCCGCGCGATATTTCCGCATTCCCAAACGTTCGGGCGTATCTGGCCCGAATAGGCGCGCGACCGGCCTATCAGCGCGCGATGGCCAAGGGTGATCCCGGCATGCCGCTGCAACTGAGCTGAGAGCCATCACCGCAAGTGACGTTGCGCTGTCAGGCCGTGGCTCGGGGAACGAATCGGACTTTGAGTCCCGTGACGCTGCGAAACACCAGGCCCGGCGTCGGCTTCGGTGCCTCGACGATCTCGATACCATCGAATCTCTGCACGAGTGCGCTGAAAAACTCGCTGAGTTGCAACTTGGCGAGCAGATGACCGATGCAATGGTGCAGGCCCGGCCCGAAGGTCAGCGATGCATCGTTGGGTCGTGAGAAATCGATCGATTCGGGGTTGGGAAAAACCTGCGGATCCCGATTGCCGCCAGCGATCATCAGCATGATGAAGTCGCCCTGGCGCAGCTGCCGGCCGTGCCACTCGAAATCCCGCGCGACGAATCGGGGCAGAGCCGCCGACATCGCCATGAATCGCATCAGTTCCACGGAACAGTCGACGCTGCGCTCCGGATGATCCCTCCAGTAACGCCATGCAGCGGCGTCGCCTGCGAGCGCCTTGACGCCTAGCGTCAGCGAGTTTGTCGTGGTGTCGTGGCCTGCGACGATGACCTGGATCAAGGTGGCGAGCATGTCGTCCATCGAGAGCCTCGACTCTCCTTCGACGACCGTCAGCAATTGCGTGATCAGATCGGCCTGCGGGGCCTGACGGCGTTGTTCGATCTGCGCACGAAACATCGAGAGCATGTCACTGATGACGATCTCGAGTTCATCGAGCCATTCAACCTTCGGATCGAAAGAGGTGAGAGCGCGTGTGACGCCGTCTGCCCAGCCCTTCAGCCGGGGAAGATAGTCCGGCGACATGCCGAGTAGTTTGAGGATGACCGCGCCGGGCAGCATGCGCGCGATGTCTTCGTGAAACTCGAGTTCGCCTTTCGCCGCCGCTCGATCCAGCAGCATGGCGACGCGTTCCCGGACATAGGGCCGCAGATCCTCGATCAACTTGCGGTTGACGGCCTTGACCAGCAGCTTGCGAAGATTCGCGTGTACTTCCCCGTCGAGGTTGGTCGAGATCCGCGGCATGATGTGTACGGTGTTCGGGATGCGCGGGTCGAGTTGCTCCTTCGGCAGGATGCGATACAGCGCCTCCGGAAGGCTGTGGCTCGAGAGTGGCAGTGTTCCGCTGAAGCCCTCCATGACTTCGCGGTGCCCGGTGACGACCCAGCAATGCGAGGTGTCGCTCCAATAGATGGGCTCGAGTGCGCGCAGCTGGTTCAGCTCACCAAGGAGGGCGTCGCCCATGCCGGCCAGCGTGGTCAGGTTCACGTCTCGCGGACTGATCTGTTGCTGCATGACGAAAACTCCAGAAACCGCCCCAGGCACTAGCATAACTGCTCACGCAGCAATGTTGTAAGCTACCGTATGAAAAGCCTGCGTGCGGCATATTGCGCGCGACTTTTGACCCCACCCGGGCCAAATCGATGGAGACGCACATGAAGGTGATCGGTCGGGACAGCGTCATCTGGTATGACGAATCGCACTGCATACGCCAGACGCCAGGCAAAGAAGGCAAATGGCAGGACAGCACCTGGCTGCACTGGTGGGACCTCGAACGTCGTGTCGGCGGCGTGCACCGGATTGGTCATGAATACAACATCGAAGGCGGGCCGAAAGTGGCTGCGTGGACCAACCTCATCACACCGAAGGGCGTGTACAAGCATGTGGTCTATCTGCCCCTGCGCGAGACCGACAAGCTGGCGAAGGGTTGGGGCGGCGGCGACGACGTCTGCCGCAGCGAGTACGTAGAGGGTCTGCATACCTGGACCATCGACGACCCCGTCGCTGGCGTGTCGGCCCGGCTCGCATTCAAGGACTATCACGCAAGCTTCAAGGGTTTCCCGGGATCGGGCCGAACGTCAGAAGACATCGCACCGCACCACATCGACGTGGGCGGAAGCATCACCGGTTCGATCACGATGCAGGGCGAAACGTTTGCGGTGAACGGCCTCGCCGAACGTGACCATGGATGGGGCCACCGCAACCTGTTCACGATGCTGTCGCATCGCTATGCGGCCGGCGTCTTTGGTCCCGACCTCGTGTTCAACGCCTGGATGATCCATAACGGTGTGAACAATTCGATCGAGGGATTCGGCTGGATTGTTCGCGATGGTACTGAAGTCGTGTTCGCGAAGGACTTCAACATCATTGCGTACACCGAAGTGGATTCGGCATCGACGCGTGGCGGGCACATACATATGGACCTTGCCGACGGCAGCGCATTCGATTGCGAGCTGACGGCGGTCGCGCCCGGACTGATGAACTTCTTCCACAACATGCCGAACCTCAACACCCTGTGCCGGGTCGAGAGTGGCGGCAGAGTCGGATCCGGCATGCTCGAGACGTCGATGAACTTCCATCAGGGTACGCGTGCGCCGGACGTCATGGTCCGCGGGTTGGTGAACAACGGGTTCTACCCAGGCGACTACACGCAGCCCGCCAGCATCGTCGGCGGACCCTTCATGGCGAGACGCACGCTGTGATCGACGAGTACCCGATTCGCGAGATTCCGCCGACGCGGCTGTGGAGTGAGAATTTCGCACTCGCCGGCGTCGATCCGTCGTGCAACGTGTCCGTCTTCTACAGCGTCGGGCGCTGGTATGCGGATCCGACGCTCTGGCGCGAGAATATCGTCATCACGCTGCCGAACGGCGAGATCCTCTTCGCTCGGAACTATGGACGAAACGCCAACGAACAGGGACCCGGGGCTGGCTGTTCACATTTCCAGATCGTCGAGCCTGGCAAGCGCATGCGACTGTCCTACGACGGCCCGATCTGGCGCAGCACCAGCGAAAAGCTGCTCGAGTTCGGAATGACGCCTGCGCCGTCCGGACGTTGCCAGCTCGCACTCGACTTCGTCGGGACGACACCGATCTGGAACATGAAGGGAGACTCGGCCGAAGCCTCCAGCATGGCCGGCGGCCTGCACATCGAACAGATCGGATCAGCGTCGGCGACGATCCGTACCGATCACGAACAGCTCGCGCTGCACAACTTCTATGCGGTCCGGGATCACAGTCGCGGCGTGCGCGACCCGTCCGGGTATCGCCAGCACAGCTGGGTGAATGGCAGTTTTCCGGGCGGCCGCTCGTTCTTCGTCTACGGCATGCGCCTGCACGGCCACGACGCGGCGGGCATGGGCAATGCGGCGATCATTCAGGACGGAGTCTGTCATCAGGCAAAGCTGATCCACACCGACTACATCGACGGGGCGGCGGACGCCCGCAAGCTTCATCTGGTCATCATCCACAGTCCGCTCGGCGAAATGGAAATCCGCGTGACCGAAGTACTGACGTCTCTGCCGATGAGCTTCGTCAATCCATTTGACCCGATGCCGGGAACCGCGCTCGGCCGACGTCAGTCGACCATGTTCGACGAGGGTGTGCGGCTTGATTGGCAGGGTAGTCCCGGAATCGGCTGGTCCGAGCGCGGCGTCGCAGAAGAACCGCTGTAATCCGATCCAGGGGCAGCGCGCGGGGCAACTCGTCCACAGTCGCGATGCACAAATTGCCGGCATCGCCGTGTTGCGAACTGCGGCGCTACTCCGCAATCGAATCGCCGCCAGGAATCAACCGTAGGGTGTGCCGACAGGCGTGCGGCGGATCAGGTGATCGACCGTTTGCTAGAGCAGAGTTTCGCTCGAGGGAACCGAACCTTTGGCGCTGGGTAACAGGGACTCCGAACTTTTTTGTTGCCCGCAAAGTTACCCACAAAACGTGTCCGCTAGGGCCAGAATGCGACAAGGCCGAATTGGCGCACCGCGTCTCAGCGGGTGCCAAGCGGTGTCAAACGCCGGCGATCGTCGGCGAAAAGCTACGAAAACAGGGACTCGAATCTGCCTCGTAAGTTATTGAAAAATCTGATAAAATTCAGATGGTGCCCGGGAGAGGACTCGAATTCTCCCTCCAAACTATTGATTTGGAAGAAATAAATCTTTCGGTTTAGCTGAGTTACCCGTTTTGTTACCCATATCTGCGGCACGCTGCGAAGGCGGGCCAGCCGGCACCGCCGCTCCGGCTATTGCGTCGCGTTATAACGTGAGTTAAACTGCCTGCCTCGACAGGATAACGTGCAGTCCGCCATGACCTCCCAACTCAAAGTTCGCAAGATCGGAAACTCACTCGGATTGATCGTGCCGAAGGAGCTGTCTGACCTGATGCACGTGAAGGAGGGCGACACGCTGCACGCGGTCGTCGATGCGAATGGCGGCGTGCGCATCACGCCGTACGATCCGCACTTCGAGGACGCCATGAAGGCGTTCGAACATACGCGTCGCAAGTACCGCAACGCGCTCAAAGAGCTGGCGAAGTAGTCGCAGGGCGATCTGTGTCGCCAGTCTGGGTCCCGTCCAACGCGGTCGTCGCGATTCATCAGGCTTTGCTGCAGGAGCACGGCGGGCTTATCGGGCCCCCGCGTCCTGACAGCCTCGAAGCAGCTTTGGCTCGACCCCAGCAGCTCCATCACTACACCCAGCCGAAGCCGTCAGTGGCGCGACTGGCAGCCGCATACGGGTTCGCGCTCGCGAAGGGCCACTGCTTTGCAGATGGCAACAAGCGAGTCGCGTTGTCGATCATGGACGTGTTTCTGCAGATGAATGGAAGCGAGCTCTCGGCTTCGGAGCCGGACGCCGTTGTGACCATACAAGCGCTGGCGGCGGGCGAACTCACGGAGGAGGAGTTGGCCGCGTGGATCGAAGCGAACTCGCGGCCATTGCGAGACTAAGCTCGATCATTCCGCAAACTGGTGGTGTTGATCCCTCCTTGATCGGTTGCGCCGCCCAGTCGCGCAGCGAGGCATTCTGTACGCTCCCCAGCATCAATGACTCGCGAATTGGCGTGGGATACACCGAGTCGGCGGTCGGGGAGATTCACTATCGCCGGGTGGCTTGAAGCAGAGGGTTCGCGCCGGGTCAGAAATTCGACGACGCGCGCATCCACCCGGCGATGTTGCCTGATCGTCATGTCATGACTGCAACCTGACACGAGCTCGCCCTCCAGATCGGGAATCAGCCGTTGCGCCCGCGACAAGGCCTTTGTCGAGTCATAGATCACTTCGCGGTCACCCATGAGCAGCAGGGTTGGGACCTGCATCGCCCGCAAGTCCGAGTCCGAATACACCTTTGGTGCGATCCTCACGGTCTCACGCGAAAATCGAAAGTGCTTCAGGCCCAGGTACGTGAGGTCGATCGCTTTCGTTTCGCGACCCGTGCGGTCATCGGAACCGTCCTTGAATCCCAGCCAGTGCATGAACGCGCCAACGGTGAAGCGAGTCGGCAGCACCAACATCACCATCCCGCGCAGCGCGAACTGTTTCACGAGTGGCAGCAGGCTCGCTGCTGGCGAAAGAAGTACGAGTGCCTGCACGCGTTGCGGCGCTGCGGCCGCATAGTCGAGCGCCAGCCACCCCCCATACGACATGCCGGCCAAGGAGATCCTGTCCACGTGCAGTGCATCCAGAACGGCCGTCAGCCACGCAACGTAGTCGGCCGCGTTGCGAATCGGTTCGTCGGGGACGCTCTTGCCGGGTTGACCCATGACATCGATGGCATAAACGCGGTGGTTCTCGCTGAACGCAGAGATGTTCGGTGTCCACATCGTCAGCGTCGCCCAGTAGCCATGCAACAGCACCAGCGGCGGCGCGTTCATGGGGCCGCTGGCGACAAACTGCGTCAGACCAAACCGATTGGAGATGTCTACCTCGTCGTACGGAACAGGCCACATCTTCATCGCCGCGGCGTACGCAGCGGAGTACGCCGCTTCGCCTTCCGAAGACTTGAAGGCAGACGTGCGCGTCACGGGTGGCTCGGCGGTACGAGCAGCTTCTCGATCTCAGCCATCACTTCATCGTCGTGCCCAACCCAGGTGTGCCCGCCCTGATCGAAGCCAACGAACTTCGCCGTCGGAATTCGGCTTGCGGTGTATTTCGCGGTGGCATAGGTGCCGTAGCGATCATCACGAGCGCTGATGATGAGCGTCGGCACGTGGATGGACTCGTGGGATTCCCCCGCTTCCACTGACACCGTCCTAAGCTGAGTCTGCGGTCTTTTCGTATTCCGCAGGACTCAGATATCCAAGTGTCGAGTGCCGACGCCGCAGATTGTAGAACCTCTCCACGTAGTCGAACACGTCTGCTTTGGCTTCGTCCCGAGTGCTGTAGGTCTTGCGATGCACTCGCTCAGTCTTCAGGCTCGAGAAGAAGCTCTCCATCGCCGAGTTATCCCACACATTGCCCGAGCGGCTCATGCTGCAGGTGATGCCATGTTCGGACAGCAGTCGCTGGAACGCTTCGCTCGTATACTGACTGCCCTGGTCCGAGTGATGCATCAGCTCCTGGGGTCGACCACGTCGCCACAGCGCCATCATCAGTGCATCGGTCACGAGCTGAGATGTCATCTGGCTGCTCATCGACCATCCGACGATGCGTCGCGAGAACAGATCGAGCACCACCGCGAAGTACAGCCAGCCCTCGTGCGTCCAGATGTACGTGAAGTCCGCGACCCAACGTTGGTTCGGTGCTGTCGCTTCGAACTGCCTATCGAGCAGGTTGGGCGCGATCGCGTGCTCGGGGCGCACACCATGATCGAACGGCAGTCGGCGCCGCTTGCTGCGGGCCTGCAGGCCCGCAGCAAGCATGAGCCGTGCAACGCGGTGCACGCCGCAGCGATAACCCAGGGCGCGAAGATCACGCCAGACGCGCGGGCTGCCGTACGTCCGATCGCTCTCCTCGAAGCTCGCCCGAACCTGTACCGTGAGATGTCGGTTGTCGCGACTGCGCTGGCTCTCAGGCCGCTTCAGCCAGTCATAGAACCCACCACGCGAGACACCGAGAGCCTCGCACAACTCACTCGTCCGCCATGCCCCTCGGTGCTTCGCGATGAACTCGAACCTCACCGAGGCTCCTTCGCGAAGTAGGCGATGGCTTTTTTTAGGATGTCGCGCTCCGCCTTCGTCTTGGCCAGCTCACGCCGAAGCCGTGACAGCTCCGCATCGTCCGGTCTCTGCTTGCCTCGACCCGGAAACGCGGCTCCGCCGTTCTCCTTCGCGTCCTTCACCCACTTGCGCAACACGTTGACGTGAAGGCCCAGGTCCTTCGACGCCTGCGTCACCGTCATGCCTCGTTCCCGCACCAGCTTGACTGCCTCGTGCTTGAACTCCGGCGTAAATACACGCCTTCCCATCTGACACCTCCGAGATCATCATCGTACCTAACCTCGGTGTCAGCAGAGGCAGGGGAATCCCACTCGAGCGGCGCCGGCGTCAGGTGCTTGCCCACCGTCGAGTCGCTGCGCAAACCCGCCGCGCGGGCCGACACCGGCAGGATGCGGTCGAGCATCGCGTTCACCCGCGCGCGCTCCTGCGTGCTCGCCGTCGTCAACAACTCGGGCGGCGTGGCGAGCACGAGGCCGATCACCTCATCGCGCGCGACGTGTATCGCCACCCAGAACAGGAAGTCCGAACCGATCAGCCGCATCATGGCCGCCTCGACCCACGCCGGCATGGGCGGCGCGGAATCCGCCTGCGAGGGCGGCTTGTAGGCGAGGGGTACCAGCAGGATCAACGCGCTGACCCGGTGCGGGTGGCGGATCGCCATCTGCAGCGCGGACGGTGCACCGGCCGATCCTCCCATGACGGCGGCTCGGCTGAGGCCCAAGGCATCGAGAAGACACACGTGCGCGTCGGCCTGCGCGCTCGCGGACGCGTCGGCCGGCATCGGCGTGCGCAGGTAGCCGAAGCGCGACATCGCGATCACGCGGATGCCGCGGCTTGCCAACCTGGCGGCGAAGGCGATGCCCTGATCGTGACCACCACCGCTGCCATGCACAGCCAGCAGCGGCATGCCGGTGCCTGCCTCCTGGTACTCGATTGGGCCGCATTGCGTCTGAACCAGCACTCCGCCTTGAGCCGCGCGTGCACGTGCGTCATCGAGGTCGCGGTCAAAGCGCCACGCTATCCACGAGGCGACAAGGGCGGCCAGGATCGCACCAGCGGCTGTCCAGCGCAGTGGCCGATTCATCGAAGTGCTAACCGGCGCGTCGCTTCGAGGACCACCACACAACCGCCGCACCAGCCATCAACACAAGCGCACCGACGACGGCCCATGTCGCCGAGGGCCCTTGGACAGGTTCGCAATCCGCAAAGCAAAGCATTGGCCGCAGATGCACGACGCCAAGTCCCTGGAGCAGCCACAGCGACCCCAGAAGGGCGGCAACGAGACCGATGGGAAAGGCGGCCCTCCTCACTCTGCGCCCACCCCAAGTTGCTCAAGCTTGGCAAGCCACGCAGCGGCGTCATCGGGTTTCATGTCACCCGTCCGTCCAATCAGTGTGGCGTGTACCGGTGCAATGCCGACGAAGCCGAGAATGTTGCGTTCCAGTGATTTGACGGTGTGGGCGCGAAAGTACCAGCGGTACACCAATGCAGGCATGCCCATGGTCACGACCACGCGCGCGGAGCGCCCAATCAGACCCTTGTTTCCCCAGGGATTGCCGCCTTTCTCGCGGATGATCGCGAACCCGGGCCGCGCCACCTGTTCGAGGAAGCCCTTGAGCAAAGCCGGCATGTCGCCCAGCCAGAGCGGAAAAAAGAAGACGATGTGCTCGGCCCAGCCGATGTCATCCTGCGCGGGCTTCAGGCTGGCCGGAAGGCTCCCTTCTTCCCATTCTTGCTGGCTGCGCAGCAGCGGGAAGTCCAGCGCAGCGAGAACAACCTGTCGCACGGTGTGTCCGGCGCGCTCGGCGCCTTTCACATAGGCCGCCGCAAGAGCGTGGGCCAGGTGCGGGCGACTCCCATCCGGGTGGGCTTGGATGATCAGAATTCGCTTGGGCATGCCGGGCACCTGAGAGTGGGCGGCCAGCTTGGGTGCGAGCGCGGCATTGATCTGTGCGCTGGCGTACTCGGATCGACGTCATTCGCAGGCACTCGTAGCGGGCTCAGGCGCGCTGGATGTAGTGCTCCCGGCCAAAGCGGATCTGCGGAATGACACCGCCCGGTGCGCTCCGGCCCGCTGCGATGACCATGACGATCTCTGCCGCCTGCGGCAGACCCAACAGTCGTTTGACACGCGGCTCGTCGAATCCTTCCATCGGGCAGGAATCGAAACCGTGCGCCGTCAGCGCAAGCATGAAGTTCTCGCAAGCCAGCGCAGCGGTCTTGACGGCCCAAAGCGCCTGCTCGTGACGGCCAAAAGGTCCCCGCATCGTCGGCTTGAACCAGGCACGGCCCCACATCAGCACGCGCTTGATGGGCGCAAGGATGTGAAGGGGCCCGTCTTCGAAGAGGAACGGAATCTGCAGCCGGTACTTGCGCTCGAAGAGCGGCAGGAACTCCCGCAGCGCCACGGGCAATGCGGAATCGGCTTGCTCCTGTCGAATGCGCTCAAGCATCTTCGCGCGACCGAGCCGCCAACGATCAGGGCGTGCGACGGCGACGATCAGATGCGGTGCCGCCGCCGCCGCTGGCTGATCCAGACACAGGTGCCTCAATGCCGCCAGCCGGACCGCGTCCCGCACCTCGATCATCTGCCAGCATTCGAGGTTATGCGATGTGGGCGCCAGGATCGCCAGGTCAAAGCAGTCGTCCAGGACTGCGTCCGGAATACGCTCCGGCAAGTAGGCGCGCACGGAACGGCGTCGGCGCATGATGGTAACGAGGGCCGCCAGCAACGGTGTCTCGATCGCGGCGTTTTGCGCGGCAGGTGGGCGAGAGCGCATCAGCACTTGAAGACGCTTCGCACCACAGTTGCGTCGCGGCTCGCGCCGGCCATTGGCGTTGTGGTGGCCGGGCGCGCGGCGGTGGCCACAAGGCTCATGCCGACCAAGGCGGCAGTGATCAGACCGAAATCAGGTTGTACGTCCAGGAGGAATGCGGCCTGGGCGCCGACGAGGCACCACAGTACGGGAACGATCAACGGGCTTCGCGGCGATGGCGGCGTTGCGAAGCAGAGCACGCCGATGGTGAAGATCGTCGTCGGGCACGGCAGACCAAAGGTAGGTGTCGCCGGATACGGATGGCCGGCGTATGCCGACCAGATCGGATACACCACCACGGTGAAGACAATCAGCAGGACGCCAGCGATCGTCTTCGGTCCAGGCGCCCATCGGAAGGTGAGGCGGCGTCGAATCACTCCCTGCCACACGAAGGTTGCACCGCCAAGCATCGAGAGCGCGGCAAACGCATACGCCACGGAACTGATGCGTGTGAAGAAGGCCAGGTGATAGGCCACGGCCATCCAAGTCCAAAGCAATCCAAGGATGGCGGACACTGCAACGCCCGACCACGGTCTCGGCCTCAGCACCGCCGCCACTGCCGCCAAGCCCGCGGCGACGAGGAGCCACTGTGCCGGCCAGACGGCAGTGTTGTAGTCACGGAAGATTCCGTAGAACTGCTCGACTGTGAACGGAAGCGTCATAGCCGCGAAGTATGAGACTCGAGGGTGCCGGCGGTCTGTGCGCAGTCGGACGAGAGACGCGGAACTGGAACGATGCCGCCCGCCTCGCCGTCGCGTGCTGGAACCTGAAACCCGCTATCCTTCGCCCCGTCGACCTTGATCGGCGCTGTCGCGACACCATATTAGGGCGTCTGAAAGTCGCTGCCAGAAAGAGCGAATTCGAGTTAGAATCTAATCGAGATAAATTTCGTAAGTGTTTGTTTTTACTGGTGCCCGGGAGAGGACTCGAATTCTCCCTCTAAGCTATTGATTTGAAAGAACTGAATCTTTCGGTTTAGCTGAGTTACCCGTTTTGTTACCCATCCCATGTTCCCTCTGATTCCGGTCTAATCCGGTACTCAATCGGTTGTCTATTCCGGTCTAAACCGGTATACAAACCGGCATGATCCACGTCGAGTCGATTCAGATTAGTCCTCAGCTCCTGGCAATCCTGTCTGAGCTGGATGAGTTCAAAGGCGCGTGGCGCGCGCTCGGCACCCTCGCTCCCGACCGACTGCTCGCCCTGCGGCGTATCGCCACCATCGAGAGCGTTGGTTCATCCACCCGCATCGAAGGCAGCACGCTGTCAGACCGCGAGGTGGAGCGCCTTCTCGGGAAGCTGAATATCCAGGCGTTCGCGACTCGTGACGAGCAGGAAGTGGCGGGCTATGCGGAGGTCATGGAGACGGTCTTCCAGTCCTGGGCTGATATTCGCCTGAGCGAGAATCACGTCAGGCAGTTACACCGCGATCTGCTTCGCCACAGCAGCAAGGACGAACGCCACCGGGGCGAGTACAAGACGCTGCGAAATGATGTCGGTGCCTTTGATGAAACCGGCAAGATGATCGGTGTGGTGTTTGAGACGGCGACACCCTTCGATACGCCGCGCCGTATGGCGGAACTCTTCGCCTGGATCGACGAGGCGCGGGCCAATGCGCGCCTGCATCCGCTGTTGATCGTGGCAGTGTTCGTCGTAGTGTTTCTCGCGATTCATCCATTCCAGGATGGCAACGGGCGTCTGAGCCGGATACTGACGACGTTGCTGCTGCTGCAGGCGGGCTACGTGTACGTGCCTTACAGCTCGCTCGAGAGCGTGATCGAAAGCAGCAAGGACGCCTACTATCTCGCGCTGCGCCAAACTCAGGGCACGCTGGACACTGTTACGCCGGATTGGCAGCCATGGCTGCTCTATTTTTTGCGCGCGCTGCAGCGGCAGAAGCGCAATCTCGCCGAGAAGGTGGAGCGGGAGCGGGCGGCCGTGGCGCTCACATCGCTTGCCGCCGATATTCTGGGCTACGCACGGGCACATGGCCGCGTCACAACGCGAGACATGGTCCGAGCGCACGGTGCGAGTCCCAACACCCTCAAGTCCACATTTCGCAGTCTGGTCGAGCGGGGGCTGCTCGCGCGCCACGGTGGCGGGCGGTCGACGTGGTATGCATTGCCCTAGGGTTTGAACAGGCGCCGAATACTGACCGGATGTCTGGCCGAACCGGTGTCAAAGCCGATCAGAGCGGAAAAGGCACTTCCCGATGCGCGTCAGGAGCTTGTCGCGTCTCCGCATGGTCAGCACTGGACGCCGAACGCTGGTCAACCCTCTGCGCCGGCTGACATCGATCGATCGAGTGGAAGTGCATCGACTACCGCTCGACCCGGTCCCGCCTCCTGCCAGCAGCTCGCCGTACCAGGCGTCCGAGCTCTACAACGGCACCTGCGAAGGATTCCGCCGCCTGATTCGTCTCAAGTGGGAGCCCCTTTGATCGCACTACACGGAGACCTCCCCATGACATCAATCTCGACTGTCCGCCACGTCAGCGCCGCGGCTGTTCTCTCCCTGCTGACGCCCGTACTGCTGATGTGCGCCCCGCACGCAGCGGTCGCCGCGAATGACTCCGACGGCGGCATGTACTGCAGTAACACCGCGGTGACCACTCACAGAGCCTGCCAGTTCGAAGCAACGGACGATTACTGGAAGTCCGCAGCGATCTGCATGAATCTCGCGGAGGCCGAAGATCGGCGTGAGTGCTACGAATCGGCGACCGAATCGCGGACCGAAGGCCTTCAGAGCTGTCGCGAGCAGCTCGACGCACGCCGTGGGATCTGTGGATCCGTCGGCGAGCGACGCTACGATCCGGAGTTCGACGAGCTGCAGCATGAAACGAACTTCCAGAATCCAACGACGACCAACGCGTTCCTGCCGCTGCGCGTGGGCAACAAGTGGGAGCTGCGGGGCGGCGGCGAAGTTATCAAGGTGGAAGTGCTGAACGCGACCAAGCTTATCGACGACGTCCGCTGCGTCGTCCTGCGTGACGTGGTCACCGTCAATGGCGCACTTCGTGAGGCAACCGACGATTGGTTGGCGCAGGCCCGCAATGGTGACGTGTGGTACTGCGGCGAAGAGGTCAAGGACTACGAAACGTTCCCCGACGACCAGCCGCGCAATCCCGAGCTCGTCAGTCGCGACGGCTCGTTCAAGGCGGGACGAGACGGCGACAAGCCGGGCATTCTTTTTCTCGGCAATCCACAGGTCGGAAAAGTGTATCGCGAGGAATTCTCGATCGGCAATGCCGAGGACGTGTCCCAAGTGCTGTCCACGACCTACAGCTACGGCAGCAATGCGGAACTGGATCAGCTCGTGCCGAAGACCCTCGCGCAGCTGCTGTGTGCCGCACGCAATTGCGTCGTACTGAAGGCATTCACGGCAATCGAACCGGGCGTGTTCGAACGCAAGTACTACGCGCCAGGCATCGGCATCTTCGCCTCAACGAAGCCGCTGTCGGGTGAAGTCGTGCAGCTCACCGCATGCAACACCGACCCGAGGTGCCTGTCCCTTCCCGCACCCTGACCGACAGAACCGGACGTCAGAACCGCCAGGTCACTCCAAGCGAAGGAACGAGTGGCCTGGCGGCGAGGCGGTTCAGATCGAGCGTCGGAGCTGCCGCTTCGTCATCGATCTGGTACTCGACACAACATTGATTGCGCGCCCCGAGAACGTTCGTGACATCCAGAAAAACGGTGAGCTGGTTGTCCGGGGCGAACCGGACCTTGCGTGCGACATGAACATCGATGCTGCGATAGTTCTTGAGGCGCAGGGCGTTGATCGGGCCGATCTCGATGATCGGCGTTTCGTCATCGGCCTGGCCGGACCGCAACTGAAACTCTGTCGTCGGAAAGCCGGAATGATAGGCACCGACGACCGACACGTCCCATCGACTGCCCTCCCAGGCCAGGCCCGCGCTCAACTGGTGTCGCAGGTCCCATCTGCGCGGCACCGAGAGGCCAGCGCCAAAATCATCCCGGACGGAACTGCGGCCGTAAGTGAGCCACCAATCGATCGGACGGCCTTCACGCCGCCGCACGGACATTTCGATACCACGCGCCACGGCCCCGTCCGGCGCGATGGCGATCCGATCAGGCTTCAACTCAGGCAGCAACACGAAGTTGTTCAGCAGATTCTCGAATCTCGGTCGCAGGCTTCGATAGCGCTTTTCATACGCTTCGAGCCGCAGATCAAGCCCGGTGGGATGCCGGTACTCGATGCTGACGATTCTGTGCTCTGCACGCTGCGGAGCAGCGAATTCGGTTACGCCGTCCGCGACGGAGAGCTGGTCGATTCCCTGCGACTGGACGAAGCGACTCCAGCTCCCGCGCAGCTGCAGCTGGTCTCCGATCGGATACAGCATGGCAATCCGGGGACTGAGGCGTTGGGACCCGCCGCGACTTGCACTCTCGTGATCGAATCGCATACCACCTTCCACCAGAGAGGTACCCGGCCCGGAGAGGCGGAGCGAGGCATAGGCGCCTAGATAGTCGAGGCGGGGCGCCAGCGTCGTGCGCCGAGCTCGAGCGCTATCGGGGACGATGCCAGGCGCGTTCACCAGCACATCGAACTCCATTTCGTTGCGATAATCGTACTTCGCCCTTGCCAATGCCCACTCGGCGCCCCATCGCCACAGCGAATCGCCCTCGAGCTTCCAGGACCAGTCCGTTCTCAGCGTCGCGACGTGAGAGCGGCGCAGGTCATCGACGCTGCCGCGTCCGACGCCGGGCTGATCGGCGCTGCCGCGCCGTTCGCTGCGAAGATGGGAGAACGAGAGTACGGTATCGCCGACGATCGACTCTGTCGGCGTCATCCTTGCGCGAGCCCACATGTAGGTATCGCGGGAACGAGCGGAGGCCCTCTCTTCCGCGTCGCCGTCGCTCAGCTGGATATCGTCATCGACGACCAACGCGCTGAGAGTCAGATCGAAAATGCCTGCGCCCTGTTGAAGTCGTGCATAGAGATCCTGGTAGGCCGGGCGGCCGAGCCGCGAATCCAGAGCCTGAGTGACGAGATCCAGGTTGCTTCGTCGGGCGGCAACCACCCACGAGCGCGGCCGCGACTGCGGACTTTCAGTTGATTTTCGCGCGAACGGTCCGGCAACGAGCATCGATGCGTTGAATAGCGACAGCGACAACTCACGAATTCCGCCATCCGGTACTGCCGCTGCGTCGATGTCGATCACGCCGCTGAGACGATCCCCGAATTCCACCGGAAATCCGCCGGTGTGCACATCGACGTTGCCGATGACGCTCAGATTCAGCACGCTGAACGGGCTCAGGAAGTCCTTGAGGTGGAACGGGTTCTGCAAGGTCAGCCCGTCGAACCGAATCAACATCTCATCCGTGTCGCCGCCGCGGGCATTGAGCTGCGCTGAAAAATCGCTGCCGCGAAGACCCGGGAGCCGGGCCAGTGCCCGCATGGGATCATCGCCGAAGTTGGGCAGGCGCTGCAGATCCACGCCGGCGACGGCAACGCTGGACGGCGAGAGGGATCGGCCGATCGAGTAGCGGCTGGCCGTGACGATGACCTCGGCAAGATCTGGCGCCGAAATCTCGAATGCCTCGACGTGCAATCGAGCGATTTCACCCGGACGAACATCTGCGACCGGGCCCGTGCGGAGAGTGAGCTCCGGATGCGACAACTGCAGCGCATAGCGACCCACCGGCACCGCGCGAAACTCGAAGCGGCCATGTTCGTCTGTCAGGGTGCGACGGCCAGACGGTTCAATACTGACGACGAGTCCCACGCCGGGTGCGCCGATCGGCATTCGTCGCAGGACTCCGACGATGCGGCCGCGCCGTTCCGCCGAAAGGTGGTCACGCACCACGATCAGTGTGTTGTGCGAACCCTCCTCGACTCGCAATCCATGCGGAGAGAGCAACTCATCGAGCACGGTCCGCGGCTCGCTGGCGACAGGTTCGCGCAACACGATCATGTCGCCAGTCACGGTCGTGGAGCTGTATACGATGTTCAGGCCCTGCTGCCGCAGGATGTTCAGGCACGCCTCGAGACTCTGGCCACGGAAATTGCCGCGAGCCGCGAACGCGGGCCACGGCTGATGCATGGCAAACACCAGCCCCAACGCGACGGCCCAGATCGTCCGGCGTCGTCGTGATGGACAGTTCGCCCTATTCCACATTCGGATACCTTACTCGCCGGCAGGCCCAACCCTGACGAGTATGCTGCCATCCGGAAGCACCGTGTAGTCCAGTGCGATGGCGGTGAGGCTCACGCGCAACGCTTCCAGCGGCGCGAGGTGCTGCAGATTGCCGTTCAGTTCAGTGCTCGTGACATCCCGCGCCCGAAGCGCAGGCGCAAAACGGATCGGCCTTCCGGTTTCGCGTTGTACCCAGTCGAGGACTATTCCGATGGTCAGGCGCTCCGCGCTGACAGATGGTGCAACCGACTCTGTCCACTCCCAAGCCTGTCCGAAGAGCGCTAGCGTCGAGCGGACGTACTGTACGCCGTCCCGGGTCGCGAGCTCTTCGCCGGCAGATGCCTCGGCGCCCCCGGCAGACTGGCGGACGACGATCCTGCCTTCGCGCACGCGTACGCGCAGCGCCGCGTCAGCGTATTGCACCTCGAACTGCGTACCGACATCGAAGACCGTTCCGACGGTCGTTGCGACTGCGAACGGCGCGGAGCGCTTGTCGGCCTGAGCGCCGGTATCGATGTAGATGCGCCCACGAGTCAGGCGCACGGTTCGCGCTGACAGGAACTCGATCTCTGTTGCCTCCCCGACGCGCAGCGAACTGCCGTCGGCCAACAGAAGGCCTGCGCGGCTGCCGGCTGCAGTGCGAAGGCTACTGCCCGGAGACAGCAGCCACGCTTCGTCGATCAACGGCGCCCAGTGATCGCGGCGGTTGAGACGCGCCTGCACCATACCGATCGCGCGGTCCAGTCGTGCAATCGGAGCGCTCGGAACCGCTTCCGGCTGAGAGAGCCGGATGCCAACGCCAATCACCGCGACGCAAGCCGCGGCAGCGACGACGCTGATCCAGCGACGGCGCCGTCGGGCACGCACGCCCGCCGACCAGACTGCGTGCGACGCGGCGAGAACCCTGGCGTGACTGTCTGACGGTGGTCCGGCCCTGCGTCCGGCAGCACGCAGCAAGCGAGCGATCGTGTCTGTTGGGTCATCGTTCTTCATCATCACACCAAGCCTCCCGTCAACGCGTCGGAGGACCCGGCGAGGGAAAGTATGGCTGTGCGAAACGCGGTCCGCGCGCGTTGCAGTTGTGACTCCGCAGCCTTCACGGTCAACGTCAGGCGCTCCGCAATGTCGGCAACACTGAGACCATCAACATACTTCCATTCCAGAATCTCCCCGTAGTTCCCCGGCAGCGAATCGACCGTCGCCTGAATCAGTCTGCTCAGGTCGTGCCGCCAGACCATCGCGTCGGGGCGCTCCAGCGCAGGGGCCTCGAGCGCTTCCAGAACGACGCGCACATCGGGGTGATCCTCCAGCAGCTGGGGGGCCGCAGCCCGATGGTCGCCAGACCGCCAGTGGTCGACGACGGCGTTACGACAGATCTGACAGAACCAGGTGTACAGCGATGACTCGCCGCGATAGCTGTCGAGGCGTTCGAACGCCCGACAGAAGCTCGCCTGAACGATTTCATCAGCGACGTCGCCGTCCCCTCCAACCCGAGCCAGGACGAAGCGGTACAAACGGGGGAAGAATCGGTCAAACAGCTCGCGAAACGCGCCCTCGTCGCCGGCGACGATCCGTCGCGCGATCGCCAGATCCAAGTTGACCCCTGTTGTTCGCTCTCCCACAGGGGTTAGACGGAGCGGCCCGCCAAATCATTCGTGGCCGGTGTGCAGGCAGGCCCGCGCGGGGGTGCGAGTGGCGTTCGGGACTGACGCGGACACTCTTACCGTACACGCACGAACGCCCACGAGTTCAAGTTGATGGTCAAGGCCGGCCTGTCGCCGATGGACGCGATCGTCGCCGCGACGGGGAATGCGGCCGAGCTGCTGGGAAGAAGTGGCTCGCTTCGGGCCATTACGCCAGGAGCCTATGCCGACCTGGTCGGTGTGACTGCCAATCCTATCGAGGACATCGGCGTGCTTGAAGGAATTGATTTCGTGATGATAGGGAGGCATCACGGTCAAACGCGATGTACGTGCGCTCTAGTTTGACAGCGGCCCCTCATTTTCCATGTGGATGCCGACGAACTTCGAAGCAATGCAACGCCACTCAGAGGCCGAGAGTCTGCTTGAGGGAACCGAACCTTTGGCGCTGGGTAACAGGGACTCCGACCTTCTTTTGTTACCCGCAAAGTTACCCACAAAACGTGTCCGCTAGGGCCAGAACGCAACAGCGGGGTTTTGGGCCAGCGCGTCTCAGCGTGTGCCAAGCGGTGTCAAACGCCGGCGATCGTCGGGGAAAAGCCACGAAAACAGGGACTCGAATCTCGTTCGTAGGTTATTGAAATATCAGGTAAAATCATACCTGGTGCCCGGGAGAGGACTCGAATTCTCCCTCTAAGCTGTTGATTCTAAAGAACTAAATCTTTCGGTTTGGCTGAGTTACCCGTTTTGTTACCCACGATCTCTTCCGCTGGACGCGGCGCGCTCCCGGCATTACCCGTCTCGGGAACGATCGGTCGCCAAGGCGACGACCGGCGTGGCGACTGCCGCGCGGCGCTGCGTTCTGCGGTAACCCAGATGTGAGATGTCGGGCGGAAAGAACATCGCCCAGTTCCACTCCAGAAATAACCTGGACTTGCGCGAAAGTGTCGGCACGCGAAGCAGATACAGGCCGCGCCACATCAGCCAGGCGATGAATCCGGAGATCTTCAGGCCGAAAACCTCGGCGACCGCCTTGTTGTGGCCGATCGACGAAAGCTGCCCTTTCGGCCGGTAGGAGAATGGCACGGTAGCCTGGCCGCGCAGCCGGCGATTGATGTTGTCGGCGAGCGTGCGAGCCTGCGCTTCGGCGAACTGTGCGGTGGGGGGAGAGACCTGACCGTCCTCGGCGTTGACAGCCGCTGCGCAATCGCCGGCAGCCCACACACCGTCGCAACCGCTGACCGCAAGGTCCGCATCGACCGCGAGCCGGCCTCGAAGCTTCGGCGCGGGAATCTGTTCCAGCAGGGGATTGGGCTGGGTACCGATGGTGCAGATCACCGTGCCCCCCTCGATGATCTCGCCGTCGCCCAGATGGACCGCCTGATCGGTGACACGCACGGCACGGGCGTTCAGGTGCACCTCGACGCCGTGCTGCTGCATCTTGCGCAGCGTGAATGCGCCCAGCGATGAAGACAATTCCGGCAACAGGCGCTCGTTGCTGTGCAGCAGTACGATGCGCAGGTCCTCGCGATTGATCTGCTTGTAGTACCGAAGGCTGGCGTGCAGGAAGTCGACCAGCTCGCCGGCGGTTTCGACACCGCTGAATCCACCGCCGACCACCACGAATGTCGTCAGCCACCGGCGCAGCAGGGGATCCGGTTGCAGATCCGCCTGTTCGAGGCGAGCGATGATCCGATTTCGCAGGAACAAGGCATCGCCCAGGGTCTTCAGCGGCAGGGCGTAGCTGGACATGCCCTTGACGATGTCCAGATTCGCGTTGGTGCCACAGGCGAGCACCAGCTGATCGTAACGCAGGACACCGGAGCCTTCGCCGAGGTAGTGGATCTCGCGATTCTCGACGTCGATATCGGTGACCACTGCCATGCAGGTATGGCTGCAGTGGACCATCTGGCGATGCGGCGCGATCACGTGGCCGGGAAGGATCGACGCGCCGACGACCTCCGGCAGCAGTGGATTGAAGGTGATGAAGTTGTCCTGGCTGACCAGGGTCAGGGCCCAGTCGGGCGGCAAGGTGTGTTCCAGCAGCTGTGCGGTCTTCGATCCGGCGAAACCTCCGCCGACGATGACTAGATGTTTGTGCATGCGGTGTGCTCCGGCGAGAAGAAGAGCTGCAGTGGCAGATGGGCGCGCATGGCCCAGTGATGCTCGTCATGCGCGGCGTCGGGAAATGCAAAATGGTGGATATCCGTACCGGCCTGGAAGCCGCGGCTCAGAAGCAGCGAACGCATGTGCCGCGTTGCTTCGAAGTTGTCGTTCGGCCAGCCGGAATCGAGGTATATCTTCACCGGACGCTTCGGCTCGCTCGCCACGCGGGCCGCGAGATCGTCGCGCCAGCCGAAGGTGCTCGACAGGCAGGCTGCCGCGCCGAAAACGTCGGGGTACTGCCAGGCGAGAAACAGCGACACGACGCCACCGAGCGAGGAGCCCATGACGGCCGTGCTGTGCGCCTCGCGGCGCGTGCGGTAGTGAGCGTCGATGTACGGTTTCAGCGATTCGGCGAGGAAGCGTCCATACGCTTCGTATCCCGGCGCGGTGTAGTCCACGAGCCGATCCTTCGGATAGACACCGACGACGATCACCTGCTCGATCGAATTCATCACCTCGAGACGCTGCAGCGTTTCCGCGATGCGCCAGTGCTGCCCGCCAAATGCTTCATCCCGGAAGAAGAGGTTCTGCCCGTCCTGCATGTACAGCACGGGATAGCTTCGCAGCGTGTTCTCGTGGTATCCGGGTGGATAGAAGACACGAAACTGGTGGCCCCGGCCGTTCTCGTCCTGAAGGTGCAGCAGTTCACATTCGCTGCAGCGCTGATCGGCATCGAAATAGGGATAGACGTCCTGCCGGGCCTTGCCTGCGGCGATCCACAGTTGATTGGCGCCCATGGACCATCGTTCGTCGGCATCGATCCGCACCGGCTTGAAGTAGCGAAACGCTTCGCGCGGGGGCATGACGAAATCATGCCAGCTGCCGTCCGCGGCGACGGCAACGGGCGGAATGTCCTGCGTCCAGTTCGGCTCCGCGCGAACGACGATACGTCCTGATCGCAGCGGGTAGTGCACGCGCAGCGTCGCACGTCCGCTGGTACCCGCTGCGCGTCGCTTTACGGCCGCCGTCACTCGACGGTCGCTTTCAGCAGGCTGGCATGACCGTCCGGGTCGTGGACCACCTCGCCGGACCGGAACCCCAGCAGCGCATCGGGCAGCTCGACGAGGTACCGGCTGCGCGGGGCATCGGGTGCTGACCGCATGTTGATCTGCCAGTACCAGCGGTCGCTGGCACGCGTGTCGATCGGTATCGGCCGACCGTTGCGGGGACTGAGGTACTCGAGCAGTTCGACGCCGGGACCTGTCGCGGCGCGCAGCGCCGTGATGCGCAGGTGTGCACCGAAAACGCCGTTCAGGTGCTCCTGTTCCGTACCGTGGTTGTCGCTCGTGCCCGCGACTCGCAGCCCGAGCCTGTCTCGATAGAACTTGAGGCTCTCGTCGGTGTCGGCGACGACGATTGCCGTGTGATCGATGCCGAGAAACAGTCGTCCTCCGATCTGCTGCCACTTCGCAGCGCCCTTGCCGGGCGGGAACTGCAGGATCTCCAGCGTGTTGTCGTCCGGATCGCGAAAATAAAATGCCTTGATGCCGCCGGCATTCGGATTCCAGTCGGGCAGCCGCTGCGGCCCGCTCGATGCATGGGCGACATTGTGCCGCCGCAATTTCGCGTAAGCCGTGTCCATGTCACTGACGATGATCGCGACATGCTGGAACCAGCGATCGTTGCTGGCGGAGTCCTGCGGCACCGGCCGGCCGCGCGGCGCCAGGAACTGCATCAGTTCGATCGACTCGTCCCCGAGCTGCATGCGCACCACGCGCAGGCGCATCCCGAACAGCCCGAACAGATGCTCGTAGCGATCGCCGGCGACCTCGCGATCCGCGGTTTTGCGAAAGTCGAGCACGTTCTGGTAGAACGCCACGGCGCGATCCATGTCCGAGACAGTGATCCCCACCGAGTCGACCGCTGTCACCGCCTGGGCGACGGCAGGCGGGGCGGTGCACGGGACGGCCAACACCAGACACAGCATCGTCAACAGTCGGAAATGGATCTTCATGGTGCCTCCTCAGGTCAATGCGACGCCGGCCGCGGTCTCGTTCTGCGCTCGAGCGATCAGGTGATCGCCGAGTCGCAAGCCCCACGCAAAAATGGTCAGCGAAGGGTTCACGCGACTCGAACGGGGCAGGACGCTGCCATCGGCAACATACAGGCCGGACATGCCGTGGACGCCGCCATCAGCGCCGACGACGGACTTGGCAGGATCGCTGCCAGCCACCAGCGAACCGCAGACGTGAGCCGTGCCGGCCAGTCCGATTCTCTGTGTGAAGCTGATGTGACCCGCACGCAGCAGCGAACGCTGCAGCGCTCGCGTGAAGCCAACGTGCTCGCGCAGCGAGGCCGGCAGGCGCGCGGCATCGTAGTCGAGCTGCGGAAGTTGTTGAGGCTGCTCCGCCACGACCCGGTTTCGATCGTCCGAGCCGTCCTCGGTCTGCAGGAAGAAGCCATACGCGCGCTGCGCGATCTGCTCGGCCAGGATGCGCGGCACCGCTCGCGGGATCAGGGTCGCGAGCAGTTCTGCATCGAACCCCAGAGGCTGAACACTGGAGTGAGGGAACTGACTGTTCAGCAGTACGGTGGTCTTGCGCAGCAGGTCGGTCTTTCTCGACGCAGAAATCGCCAGCATCGCAGTCAGCAGATGCAGTTTGAGATTCCGGCCGACCACGCGCGCCGACGGCAGCGTGGTGCCGAGTCCCGCGTCCTGCAGGTACCGTTCGAGCAGTCGCGGTGAGTGCAGTGCACCGGCGGCCAGAACGACGCAGCGGCCGGTGAGCGTATGTCCCTGTTGCGTTCGGACGCCGAGGATGCGTTGCGGATGCTGCGGATCGCCGGTCAAGGCCACGACCTCCGTGTCCGTCAGCATCAGCAGCCGTGGATCGCCCATGACGCGAGAGAGGAACGATTGTTCTGCGTCGCTCTTCAGTGCGCGCACGGAGGCGAAGCCGTCGAAGTGGCGCGCTTCGCCAACGTCGTGGGTGATCGCGGCCGAGAGTCCCATCGGCATCGGCTGGGCGGACCATCGGGAGGCGCCGCGCAGCATCCGCTCGACGATGCGCTGCAGATCAGGTTCGATCGCAAATTCCCGCACCGCCAGAAGCTGTTCGGCCGCGGTGTAGTACGGTTCAAGCTCGGCATATCGAATCGGCCAGCCGAGACAATCGTGCGCCGCGTCGGCCGAGAATTCGTGCTCGCCAAAACGCAGCAGCGCGGCGCCATACCATTTGGTCTTGCCGCCCAGGTTGAAGTGCTCCTCGGGCGCAAACTCGCGGCCCGCGCCGGTCTGCCAGCGCTCGCGGCTGAGGAACTCGCCCTGCTGGATCACACGTCGGACGTCGAGCGTGCTGCCGTCCTTCGGCAGCCGCGGGCCCTTCTCGAGCAGCGCGACGCGCAGACCCGCGCGCACCAGCTGGTACGCAGCCGCGGCGCCGCCCGCGCCTGAGCCGACGATGATGACGTCGTAGTGCCGATCGGTCACCGAGCTGCTCCGCCGGGTTCATGGCCACAGTGGATGCAGCGCACGTCATTGCTGTGGATCAACTTGGCGCAGGGCAGCGCCGTGCGATTGGCGCGTGTCGCGGTCCATTGCGCGGCACCGACCATGCCGAGCACCGGTGCGGTCAGGTAGATCCACAGGTGCTGGAAATTCATGGCGGGCGCGGCGGAGGCAAAACTGCGCGCGGGATTCATGCTCATGCCCGACAGGGGGGCTTCGACCGCGATGTAGAGAGCAACCAGGAGTCCGGCGATTAGCCCGGTGAACGGTGCCAGGCGTGGCGACGCCGATGCGGTCAGCACCGCAGCCATCATCAGCGCCGAGATGGCGAACTCCGCGACGAACGCGACCGTCACACCGGCCGCGCCCGGCAACGTGATGGCATAGCTGACCGGCGGACTGGCGAAGGCCTCGCCCAACATTGCGAGTCCGACCAGCACCCCGAGCGTCCCGCCGAGAAACTGCGCGCCGATGTAGAAGACCGCGTCCCAGGGTTTGATCTTGCCAATCCGCAGGAACGCCAGCGTCACGGAAGGATTCATGTGCGCACCGGATCGCTTGCCCCAGGGCGAATAGATCAGGGCGATGGCCGTCAATCCCATCGCAATACCGCCGAGCGTCAGTCGCAGCTGAGCATCCGGTATGACTTGACGAAATGCAGACGTCGGAGATTCCAGCAAGGTAGCGACGACGGCAGCCGAGATCATGAACATGCCCAATGCCCAGGCTTCGATCAGATACTCCGGCCAGTGGGCGCGCACCGCTTCCCTCGCGTTCATGCGATCAGCCTCCGGTCTCGAAGCCCGGATACAGCGTCATGCCGCCGTCGACGAACAGGCTGATGCCGTGCACATAGTCCGAATAGTCGGAGGCGAGCCACACCGCCGCGCGGCCAATCTCATCTGCTTCGCCGATGCGCTTGTAGGGGATCAGCTTCATCAGATCCTTGTATGCAGCGGGCGTGTCCCAGGCTTCCATGTTGATCGGCGTCCGTATGGCGCCTGGACAGATCGAATTGACCCGGATGCGGTAGGGCGCCACTTCCTGCGCGATGCTCTTCATCATCAGCATCACGCCGCCTTTCGAGGCTGCGTAATTGACATGGCCGGCCCAGGGAATGACTTCGTGAACCGAGCTGATGCACAGGATCTTGCCGGCAGAGCAGGACACATCGGGCACGACGCCGCGGCGACGAAACTCCTTCACGGCCTCGCGTGAGCACAGGAACTGCCCCGTGAGGTTGACGCCCATCACCCGATTCCACTGCGCGAGCGTCAGCTCGTGGAACGGTGCGTCCTGCTGCAGGCCGGCGTTGTTGACCAGGATGTCGATGGTGCCGAAAGTGCTCTGCATCTCGGCGAACATCGCCAGCACCTGCGCCTCATCGGACACATCGGCGCGTACCGCGATGGCGCGCGAGCCTTTGGCCTGGATCTCAGCCACCAGCGCCTTCGCCTTGTCGGCACCCGAGGCGTAGTTGACGACGACATCGGCCCCGGCTTCGCCCAGGGCGAGCGCAATGGCGCGCCCGATGCCGGAACTCGCACCGGTCACCATCGCTTTCTGGCCCAGCAACAGTGGCTGCGCCGGCAGCTTCGGCATGACCGGTATCGGCAGGTGGTCGAGGCGTGTGGGTGTGTCCATGGTCAGGCGCTCTTCGGTTGGTTGTTGGCGGAATCCGGCTGGCGTTTGCGCATGTAGCGCGGCATCAGCAGCTTTGCGATCAGACCGGTCCAGCCGGTCTGGTGTGACGCCCCCACGCCGCGGCCGCTGTCGCCATGGAAGTACTCATAGAAATGCAGGTGGTCGCGGAAATGCGGATCGGTCTGCATCTGCGGATGGTGCGCAAAAACCGGGCGCTTGCCGTCCGCATCCTTCAGGAAGATGCGCCCGAGTCGCGCCGCCAGTTCGTTCGCGACTTCCTCGAGCGTGGCCATCTGGCCGGAGCCCGTCGGGCATTCGACCTTGAAGTCGTCACCGTAGTAGTGATGGAACTTCTGCAGCGATTCGAT
Organism: Steroidobacteraceae bacterium; assembly: GCA_965279665.1. Classification (GTDB taxonomy): domain Bacteria; phylum Pseudomonadota; class Gammaproteobacteria; order Steroidobacterales; family Steroidobacteraceae; genus UBA964. Next base: position 2,565,234 of record OZ257256.1, on the reverse strand, counting down.
CAGCAGGAAGTTGACGGGGAACCAGATCGGGCCGCGCCAGTTCGAATTGCCGCCGAACAGCCCCGTATCCGATTCGGCCGGGCGATAACCAACCGACAGGTCCATGCCGTCATGGCGATAGACGTACGGCTGGTTCTCGTGGACGCGAGACAATGCCCGCACGCCGTAGTCGGACAGGAACTCGGTTTCATCCAGCATGCGCCGCAGCAGACGCTTCATGCGGTGGCCGCGCAGCAGCGACAAAAGGCGGCGATGGCCGCGGCCCGGTTCCTTCCAGTGCGACACCAGAGCAGCGAGATCCGGACGATACTCGAGGAACCACTCGAGGCGGCGGGTGAACTCCGGAACCTTCGCCAGCAGATCAGGGTCGAGTGTTTCCACGGCGAACAGCGGAATCAGTCCGACCATCGAGCGCACGCGCATCGGCTGCATGGTTCCATCCGGCAGATGCAGGACGTCGTAGAAGAACTTGTCTTCGTCGTCCCACAGGCCGATGCCTTTCTCGCCGATGTTGCTCATCGCTTCGGCGATGTGCAGGAAGTGCTCGAGGAATTTGGTCGCGATGTCCTCGTACACATGGTTGTGTTGCGCAAGCTCGAGCGCGATCCGCATCAGGTTGAGCGAGTACATCGCCATCCAGCTGGTGCCATCGGCCTGGTCCATGTGCCCACCGGTCGGCAGCTGTGAACTGCGATCGAAAACGCCGATGTTGTCGAGCCCGAGGAATCCACCCTGGAAGACGTTGTGACCATCCGCGTCCTTGCGGTTGACCCACCAGGTAAAGTTGAGCATCAGTTTGTGGAACACGCGCTCGAGGAACTCGAGGTCCGGCTTGCCGCCGTTGTGCTTGCGATCGATCTGGAACACGCGCCAGGTGGCCCAGGCATGTACCGGAGGATTCACGTCACCGAGGGCCCATTCGTAGGCGGGCAGCTGGCCGTTGGGGTGCATGTACCACTCGCGCGTCAGCAGCACGAGTTGATCCTTCGCGAACTGCGGATCGAGGTGCGCAAGCGGCAGGCAATGGAACGCCAGATCCCAGGCGGCGTACCACGGATACTCCCAGGTGTCCGGCATCGAGATGATGTCCGCGTTGTTGAGGTTCGCCCAATCGCGGTTGCGGCCGTGCTTGCGCGACTCGGGCGGTGGCGGCTGCTGGGGATCGCCCTTGATCCATTCGGCGACGTCGTAGTAGAAGAACTGCTTGCTCCAGATCATGCCGGCGAAAGCCTGACGCTGTACGGCGCGCGCGTCGGCGTCGGGCATGCCGCGCTGAATGCCGGCGTAAAACTCGTCGGCCTCGCGGATGCGCTGCGCGAAGCTGCGATCGAAGGTCGTGAACGGCGCCGGCGTGGCGCGCTGCGACAGGCGCAGCCGGATCTGTATCGAGCCTTGCGCCGGCACTTCGCTGCGATACCAGACCGCGGCTTTCGTGCCGATTCGGTCAGGATTGACGGCGTCCTGCAAACCGTCGACGACGTGCCGGTGTATGCCGTCCTTGAAGAATCCGCCGCGCGAGTGATCGCCCCAGAGCAGCGGTGCATTCGACTCGTTGTCGCAGAACAACGTCGTCACCGGCTCGCCGTCGCTGTGGAGATAGTAGAGACCCAGGTCCGGGTGTTCGGCCTGCACGGCCATGTGCTGGGCCATCTGCAGGGAGGGTTTGGGGCTGCCGGGTTTCCAGCTCCAGGTATTGCGAAACCACAGTTGCGGCAGCAGGTGCAGCGGTGCGGCATCCGGGCCGCGATTGTGCGCCGTGATGCGCATCAGGATCTCACCCGGTTCCGCCTGCGCGTATTCGACGACGACGTCGAAATAGCGATGGTCGTCGAAGATGCCGGTATCGATCAGTTCATATTCGGGCTCGCCGATGCCGCGGCGGCGATTCTCCGCCAGCAGGTGGGCGTAAGGGTAGGCCGCCTGCGGATACTTGTAGAGCATCTTCAGGTAGCTGTGCGTCGGCGTGGCATCGAGGTAGTAGTAGAGCTCCTTCACGTCCTCGCCGTGGTTTCCTTCGCCGTTCGTGAGACCGAACATGCGTTCCTTCAGGATCGGGTCCTGCGTGTTCCACAGCGCCAGTCCCAGGCACAGTCGCTGCTGGTCGTCGGAGAATCCGGCGATGCCGTCTTCGCCCCAACGATAGGCGCGACTGCGTGCATGATCGTGCGGGAAGTAGTCCCAGGCCGTGCCGTGAGCGCTGTAGTCCTCGCGCACCGTGCCCCACTGGCGCTCCGCGAGATAGGGGCCCCATTTCTTCCAACTCGCGTCGTCAGGTTTGACTGGCATGTCGATCGCTCCGGGTGTGTGAAGTGCTGGCCGCCGACAACAGGTGCCAGGCACGCAGGGTCTCGGCGACGCCCCAGGCCTGGGCGAAGCAGCCGCGCGGTGCGTGGGGGGCGTCGGCGTCGAAGATCTCGCTGACCTGACCGAGGCAGGCCTCCGCCAGATGCGGTGCACTGGCTTCAAGCAGCGCCAGCGCGTGCACGGCATCGCCGTGCACCCGCCAGTGGGCCAGGGCGAAGGGCCCGAGCAGCCAGCTCCAGACCGTGCCCTGGTGGTAGCGGGCATCACGCTCGGCGGGGCCGCCGCCATACTGCGCGGCATAGGCGGGGTCGTCGGGCGCGAGGCTGCGCAGACCGACCGGCGTCAGCAGCGACTCCGCGCAGCGCCGTACCACTGCGCGGGCCTCGACCGGCGCGAGTAGATCCTCGCCCAGCGACACGGCAAAGATCTGGTTGGGGCGCAGGCTCGAATCGACGCCACCGCCGGGTATGTCGATGACGTCATGCAGATGACCAAGCTCTTCGCTCCAGAACCGGCTGCGGAAGCTGTCACGAATCTTCGCAGCCGACTCGCGATAGCCGCGCGCACCGGCGGCGTCACCGAGCGCCGTGGCCCAGCGCGCCATCGCGCACATCGCGAAGTGCCACAACGCATTGATCTCGACCGCCTTGCCGGTCCGGGGCGTCACGACCCAGTCGCCGACCTTGGCGTCCATCCACGTCAACTGCACGCCGGGCTCGCCGGCATGCAGCAGTCCATCCTGCGAGTCGACGCCGATGCCGTGACGCGTGCCGAGGCGGTGGCGGGTGATGATGTCCTGCAGCGCCGGGTACAGCTCCGCCAGCAGAACCTGATCGCCGCCCGCCTTCAGGTGCGCGTCGATCGCATGGAAGTACCACAGCGTTGCATCCACGGTGTTGTACTCGGCCGCTTCACCTTGATCCGGAAAGCGATTGGGCAGCATGCCCTGGTCCAGATGCTGCGCAAATGTGCGCAGCACCGCCGCCGCGTCATCGAGCCGGGCCGCGGGTACCGTGAGGCCCGGCAGGGCGATCATCGTGTCGCGACCCCAGTCGCTGAACCAGGGATAGCCGGCGATCACGGTCGTGCCGGGCGCGGAACCGGACGCATCGATCCGGGCCACCAGAAAATCGTCTGCTGCCAGCAGCAGCTGGCGGATCCACGGCGGTGCTCCGGCCGGCGCGGCGCGAGTGCGCGCATCATTGCGCGCGAGGTACGCGTAGAGCGCGAGTGGACCCGCGAGCTCGGGATCGGGCGCGCAGCTAGCGCTGCAGTGCAGGGTTTCGCCGGGCTCCAGCATCGCCTCGAAGTGGCCGGGACGAAACAGATGCTCCTCGGCATCGAGGCCGCGTTCGGATTCGGCGCGGTGCTGAAACCGCCAGTACCAGTCGCCATCCGCCCGGAACCGGCCGCGATCGATGTCGAGCCGATACGCCAGCGCATCCTCGAATGCTCGCACCGTGCAGCCGCGCTCGTGTGCCTGCACATCGAGTGACCAGCTGCCGTGCGTATGCGAGTGGTAGTCCCGATAGGTACAGAGCGGCACGAGCTGGAGTTCCATCGACGCAGTTGCGTGGCGCAGCCTGTAGCGCACATAGGTCGTGTTGCTGCCATAGGCCATCCAGATCCGCTGCTCCAGCAGCGCATCGCCAATTGCAAAAGTCCACACGGGCATCCGTCCTTCCAGATGGAAGGACGCCAGTTGTGCGAAGCCCTGGGGCGTGAGCGTGCCGTCGGCAAATTCATTGCAGCCGAGTGCGTAACTGCGCCCGCGATAGACGGCCAGCGCATCGAGCTTGGCGAGCATCAGCACGCGCTGTACGGGTGGGCGCAGCGCTGCGACCAGCAGTCCGTGGTAGCGGCGCGTATTGGCCTGCGCGACGGTGCCACAGGCGAAGCCGCCCAGACCGTTGGTCAGCAGCCATTCCTGCGCCAGCGCCTGATCCGGCGCAGTGAACGCCGCGCGCGACGTCGTCAGCCGATCCACAGGTGGCTCCCGCAATGTCCGCAGTGAGTGGGCGGTGCCGAAGGCGGTGCACTGGATTGTGGTGGCGGAGCCGGCGCCGCGCTGTGCCCGCAGCTCGGGCATGTATCGGCATGCGGCGGCGATTTGCCGGGCGTCGCGTCGTCGCCGCGTGCGGCGTTGGCATCGTCGAGCGTCGGAAAGCTCATGGGCGCACTCCCGGCACCAGCAGCGGGATGCGATACAGGCTGTCGCCGGCGCAGAGGTACAGGTCCTTGCCGTCCGGGCCGCCCCAGGCGAAGTTGTGAACCGACCGGGGTGCGCGAATCGTGCCGAGGTGCTTGCCGCTGGCGTCGAAGACCCACACGCCACCCGGGGCCGACAGATAGACGTTGCCGTCCTGGTCGACCTTGATGCCATCGAGCGCTTCGTCGCCTGGAATCTGCTGCGTCAGGTCGATGAAGACCTCGCCGGCGTCCAGACGACCATCGGCGCGCAGCACGTATCGCTTGACGCGCTTCGCCGCCGGGTCCCAGTTGCCGACGTAGAGGTAACGTTCATCGGGCGAGAACGCGATGCCGTTGGGTCCCTTGAAATCGCGACTCAGCAGCTGCAGCGTGCCGCCTTTCGCGCGGTACACGCCGCTGAACGGCAGCTCCTTGCGGCGATCCTCATAGACTGCCGGCAGGCCGAAAGGCGGATCGGTGAAGTACAGCGATCCATCGCTGTGATAGACGAGATCGTTCGGACTGTTCAGGCGCTTGCCGTTGTAGCGCTCAGCGAGCACGGTCAGACGACCATCGGCTTCCAGACGCGTGACGCGGCGGCGTCCATGTTCGTTGATCGTCAGACGGCCCTCGCGATCGAGCGTCAGGCCATTGGATCCGGGCTGATGGTAGTCGCCGATGTCTGCGCCGTCGTAACCGCTGCGCTCGCGAAACACCGACAGTCCGTCTCGGTCGGAATAGCGGTAGATCCTGTTTTCGTTAGGGTCGCTGAACAGCAGGTACCCGCCGTCGCGCACCCAGACCGGACCTTCTGTGAATGCGAACCCCTCGGCCAGCTTGAACAGTTTCGGATTCGGCGACACGATGCGGTCGATGCGTGGATCGTTGCGTTCGACCAGCACGTTCACTTCATGGGGTGCCACGGCCGTGGGGCCGGCAGGGCCGGCGACGAAATCCAGGCGCGCGTCGCGGACGTAGATGTAGTTGGTCGGCGCGTCGGAGATCGGCCCATTCATGCCGAATATCGCGAGCTGGATTTTCTGGCCAGGTTTGACGTGGCGGCCGATGATCAGGCGATTCGGCGCATTCCAGCCCGCGACGACGGATCCGCCAGTCTGGCCAGCGGCACGGCCGATCTCGCCATCCACCCAGACTTCGGCGTAGTCATCGAGCCGCGCTTCGAACCAGACGGTCGAACCGCTGGGATTGACGCTGCCGATCCGCTCGGGGATCGTCACCGTGATCCGGTACCAGTTGAACGAAACCCGGCCGTTGCCGCGTCGCGCCGACAGTGATCCCGGCGCGACGATCGGCCAGCGACTGTCGTCGAAGTCGGCTCGTCCAGCGTGCGGCTGGATATCCTGCGTGCGCACGGGCGCGCCGGTCGGCTGGCCGTTGGCATCGGCTGCGCGGAACTCGACGTCGACGAGTTTTGCATCCTGGTAGCGCCAGGCGCCTTGCACCATCGCAACGCCCGCGTCAGACGTCAGATCAACGCTCGCCAGCGTGGCCGGGCTCGGCTGTGCCGATGCGATCGCGGGGCTGACGAACTCCGCGAGCATCAGTACCGCCGCGCCCATCGCCCATGTACGTGAAGGGAAATTCATGGTGGTGATCTCTTCCGTCATGGCGACGTGACGGCTTTGACGACGAAGTAGCGGAACGGCGTCGTGACCGACTTGAACCAGTGCGGCACGCCGTGCGGTATGGTCAGCACATCGCCCTGGGCGATGCGTCGCGACTCGCCGCCGCGCAGCGACGCGGCACGGATTTCGCCCGGCGTGGTTTCGCTGGCCCCGACGAGCTCGCCGCCGATCACGACGGTCGCGCTGCCAGCCACGATGTAGAAGATGTCGGTCTCGTGCGCATGCACTTCCGGCACACCCGCCGCATCGCGTCGGCTCGCATTGACGCGAAACACGTCGTGCGCGATCAGCGTGTCGCCTGTCGCGCCCCGGGCGTAGGCTTGATTGACATCCGCGGAGTCGAACACCTGCACGCGCGCGCGCGCGGCCTCGGGCCCCATGGACGCCGCGCCGGCCAGCGCAATCTCTTCGTCCTGCTGCGCGCTCGCGGCACCGCTGACGCCGATGCCTCCGATCACCTGATTGTCGATCACGATCGGCACGCCACCCTGAAGCGGCGTGAACGCAGTAATTGCGGCCACGGGAATCATCGCGTCGCGGCCCTTGTTGATCGTCTCTTCGAGCGCGCGCGTCGGGCGGCGGAACGCCACCGCGGTTCGCGCCTTGCCGATCGAGATCTCCGCGCCGGCCGGGAAACTGCCGTCGAGCCGTTCGAGCAGAACGAGGTAGCCACTGGCGTCGACGACCGCGATCGCACCGCCCGGCGCCTTGTTGGACCGCGCGTAGGCGGCGGCGGCGGTCACGACGCGATGGGCGCCCTCCAGCGTCAGGGTGGGTTGCGCAGCGGTTTCACCCGCGATCGCGTTGACCGGAATGGCGAGAATCGTGCAGGCGAGCAGCAGTGTGGCGAGTTTCATGGCTTTCCTGTTTAGCTGGCGAGCGACAGCTGGGCGTGCTGCATGGCCAGATTGATGAATCCGTAGCCGTGCGCGGGCGTGCGGCGGCGAGCCGGTTGCGGCGCATCGAGGCGCCGCAGCGCCTGGACGACTCTGGCCGGTGTGCCGAGATCGCTCCAGCCACAGGCCGGTGCGGTTACGACCTTCAGCCGGCCGCAGGATTGCTGCACGATCGCCCGCGAGAAGTCGACCGACGGCAGCGTGTCGTAGAGTTTCTGCAGTGCGCCCGCTTGTGCTCCAGTGTCGCGCCGACTGTCGAGCGCGATGGCCGTGGCCATGTCTTGGGCGATGGTGGGCATCTGCTCGCGGAGCATCGCGAGCAGCGCGGTGCCGCGCGCGGCGAAAATGAAGCTGTTCCACAGAGCGCCGGCGCGAATCAGTTCGGCGGCGTTTTCGGCAGCGGGCTTCTCGACGAACTTGCGCACGCCCTGGGCGCCATCGCTCCCGGTCCCGTGCGGGACGATATAGCCCAGTTCCGGGTCCGCTTCGTCCGGCGTGATGCCGATCATGACCAGTGCATCATGGCTGCGCGCCAGTTGCACGATCGAAGCGCGCAACGCGTCGGCGAGCCCGCTTTCGTCGCGCACGAAATGATCGGACGGCAGGAATACGATGTCCGCGAGCGGGTCACGCTCGAGAATGCGCAGCACGGCCAGCAGGATGCCGTTCGCGGTTCCGCAATTGCGCGGCTGCACGAATATGTTCTCTCGCGGCAACGCCGTCATCGAGCGGCTCCAGTAGTGCTCGTGACTCGCCGACACGATGGCGCAGAGGCGTTCGCGCGGCGCGACGCTGCGGCCGCGGGTCAGCGCGTCCTGCAGCAACGAGGTGCCGCCGTTCAGCGAGCAGAACTGCTTGGGGATCGCGTGACCCCGGGAGTCCGTCGTCAATGAAGCAAGGCGCGTGCCGTCTCCGGCAGCCAGCACCAGGGCCCAGGTTCGTTTTGCTGTCTTCATCATCGATCTCCAGGGGTCGCGGTCTGACGACGGTCATCGTCAGACCGGATCAGGCCTCGTGCTATTTCTTCGGGGTCGGATCGACGACCTTCACCACGCGGGCGCCGACGATGCGCTCGCAGGTACCCTTGGGCAGGTAGATCCACGCCTCCGGCGACGCATCCGTCGTGACATGGCCATGGCAGGCATTCATCTTGGTGGCGCAGTCGTTCTTGCCGGCCTTGATGACTCCGGCGCACTGCTCCATGCCTTCGTCGGCGGCGGCTGCGGGGACGACGTTGATCGTTCCGGCGATCGCCAGTGCGGTGGTGATGGCGGCGCGCAGCGCGAGATTTGGATTGCTCATGTGATTCGATTCCCGTGGTTGAATGGACGGCGGCGTGAGTGCCGCGGACGGGAGGTACAAAGCAACGGCCGTGCCAACGGCACGGATCGGCGCGGTGTCGATGCGTAAGTGCCGGGAACTTCGAGTCATTTCAGACAATAGGGCAGGCCTGGCGCTTGCGGCTGCGGCGTAAGACATGGCGATGACACCGCCGTGGCCGCCGCGCGTTGCGGCGCAGAGCGCCGCCGGTTGCGGCGGTGAGGCCTGGGCAGTGACCGAAACAAATCGCCGGTGTCGCCGGTCCGTTCAGTTGTGAGACAGGTCCGTCACCGCGATGCGCAGATCCCCGACTCCGCCGTCGCGCGTAGCCATCGCATCTGAAAGGAGCACGTGTTGCCGCCACCCGATAAGACTGCGCGAGCCATCCCAGCGCCCGATGAACTCGCCGCGTTGCGTTCGATCGTCGAGGGTACTGCCAATGCCGTCGGTGACGATTTCTTCAGGGAACTCGTTCGGAATCTGGCTGAGGCACTGGGCGTCCATCATGCATTCCTGTCGGAGTTCATTCCGCCGCAGCGCATTCGAACGATCGCGTTCTGGTCGAACGGTGCCATCGTCGACAACATCGAATACGACCTCCCGGGCACCCCCTGCGAAGAAGTCATTCACGGCGGTTTCTGCCACTATTCTTCCGGTCTGCAGCTGACGTATCCGGAGAACGAGCCGGGCATCGAGAGCTACCTCGGTGTGCCCCTGACGGCGTTGGATGGCATGGTGCTCGGGCATCTTTGCGTGCTCGACGAATCGCCGATGCCGGCCGAGCCTCGCAGCCTCTTCATCTTCAAGATCTTCGCGGCGCGAGCCGGCGCGGAACTGAGTCGACTGCGCGCCGAAAAGCAGCAACGCGAGAGCGAGGAGCGATTTCGCGATCTGTTCGACGAGGCGCCCGTGGCCTACGTGCACGAGGGCCTGGACTCGCAATTCATCCGCGCCAATCGGACGGCGCGCGCGATACTCGGCCTGCGCGAGGACGAAGTGTCCAGCACGCGCGGCGCGAGTCTTGCGCCGAACACGCCTGAGGCGCAGCGCCGGCTGCGGGAGGCCTTCGAATCGGTTGGAAAAGGCATCGATACGAGTGGCGTCGTGCTGGAACTGAATCGCAAGGACAACGGCCAGACCGTGTGGATCCAGTGGTGGTCGCGGCCGGATCCGAGCGGAACATTCACGCGCACGATGTTCGTCGACATCACCGAACGCATTCTGATGGAGCAGGAGCAGGCGCGCCTGAAAGCGCAGAACAGTTACCTGCAGGAAGAGCTCAAGTCAGTCCATAACTTCGGTGAAATCATCGGTGCGAATCGAGGCCTACTCGAGGTGCTGTCGAAGGTTCGCCGAGTGGCGGGAACCGATTCATCGGTGCTGATCGGCGGCGAATCCGGCACGGGCAAGGAGCTGATCGCGCGCGCCATCCACTCGGCCAGTCATCGGGCGGACAAGCCCTTCATCAAGATCAATTGTGCGGCGCTGCCGGCGGGTCTCGTCGAAAGTGAGCTGTTTGGTCACGAGCGAGGCGCATTCAGCGGTGCAATCCAGCGCCGTCTCGGCCGGTTCGAGCTTGCGCACCAGGGGACGATCTTCCTCGATGAGATCGGCGAGATGCCGCTCGACGTGCAGGTCAAGATGCTGCGAGTGCTGCAGGAGCGCGAGTTCGAGCGCGTCGGCGGAGCGCAGACGATCCGTACCGATGTCCGCGTGATCGCCGCCACCAATCGTGATCTGCCCCGGGAGATTCGCGACGGCAGGTTCAGGGCCGATCTCTACTATCGATTGAATGTCTTTCCGATCAATCTTCCGCCGCTGCGTGAGCGTCGCGACGATATTCCGCGACTGGCGCATTTCTTCGTGGAAAAGCATGCGCCGCGGATCGGCAGGCACATCGAGTCCGTCGACCCTGACACCCTGCAGCGGCTCGTCAGCTATTCATGGCCGGGCAACATTCGCGAGCTCGAAAACATCATCGAACGGGCGCTCATTCTCGCTTCCGGTCCCGTGCTGACGGTCGAGCCGGAAGTGATCGGCATTCCGGTTGCGGTGACGACGAGTGTCGAAGCGCTCGCCAGCGCAGTGAGCGATGCCGCGCACCCCTCGGACGACGTCCGTGGGGGCGGCTCGGGCACCGATCTGAACAGCATTCAGCGCGAGCACATCATCGCCACCCTGACTTCCACGAATTGGGTCGTGGAAGGGGACCGCGGTGCCGCCAAACTGCTGGGCATGGCGGCTGCGACGCTGCGTCATCGGATGAAGAAACTCGGAATCACCCGGGGATCGGGTTAGGTCTGCCAATGCCGCTATCGGGCCTCTAGCGCGCCGTCGTCGAAACTGCCGCTGTCGGCACGCCCTGCGGTCGGCATCGCGCGGCGACCCGCTTCTCGATCAGTGTGTCGACCGCAATGCGACCCGGCCCGACCACGGCGAGCAGCGCGAGCATGAAGCCCCACAGAACGTGCTGCGCCAGGGCCGCTTCCGATCCCTCTGCGAACAGGAAGGACGAGTAGGAGATCACGGCCATCGCGTTCACGGCGAAGGCGCCCAGGGCGGCAACTCGAGAGAACAATCCGACGATCAGCAGCGCCGGAAAGAACAGTTCGCCGAACGTACCGGCATAGGCGGCCAGTTCCGGCGGCAGCACCGGAACGTGATACTCGGTGCGAAACAGATCCAGCGTCGATTCCCAGGAACTCAGCTTCAGCCAGCCCGACTTCCAGAATTGCCAAGCGACATAGATTCGGGTGACCAGCAGGAACGGCGACTGCAGAAGATCCAGCAACCGTGCCAGCATCTGATGGAGCGAGCCGAGGGAGACCAGGAGATTCATGATTTCGACTCCGTCTATGGGTGCAGATCAAGATGTGTGAAGACGCCGTGCATAAATGCGAGTGCGAGGGCCTGGCCGAGATCGAATCGCGCATCGACATCGAGCGCCGTCTGCAGCGCGACGCCCAGCGTGTCGCCTCGCGCCAGCGCGGCCAGCAGGGCGAACTGACCTGCATCCAGCGGCAGTAGCTGCAGGCCATCCGATGTCTGGCGTGCCAGCACGTGTTCGGCACCGGCGTTCAGATCGATCAGCGTGTCGGTGGCGCCGTCCTGCTGGTTGACACGCCAGATCTGCAGTATCGGATAGGGCGAACTGGACAGGCGGGAGGCGGCCTGCAGGCGCAGTTGCACGCGCTCGTAGTGTTCAGGGGAAATTTCGGTCAACGCCTGGATCGGGAGCGCCGGCGCGGGTTCGGCGGTCGAGAGCGTCTCGCGGTGCCATTCGAGTTCTGCCACGTCTGGCAGATACGCATACTCGGTGTCAGCAAATGTCCGGCGCAGGAAAAGCGCGAAGTCCGTGCCGATCTGTCCGAGGTCGCCCGACGTCGAGGGATGCTGCTGCTGATAGCTGCGTGCCAACTGCCGGAAGTAATCGTCACCCACCAGCCGTTCGATCACCGGGAACTGCAGTGCGAGTGCGCGCGCGAAGCCGGCGCTTGCGTTGTTGCGGTAGATGAGGAGTCCCACCTGTGCCTGTGATGGTGTACCGACCAGCAGCCCGAGCGTCCCGGGGGAAGCGTCTTCCAGCACCGCTGCGACGATCGCCTGCTGAAGTTCACGCAGCGCGGGCACGGTCGTCCTCCATCAGCCTGTTGGCTTTCGCAGCCTCGGCAAGCAGGATATCGAGCGGCGGGATATCGGTGTCCCACTCGATCAGAGTAGGCAGTGCGCCAAAGCGCAACAGAGCCCGCCGATACAGCGACCAGACTTCATCGCAGACTTCCGATCCGTGGGTATCGATGCGCACCGGGATTCCCTGCAAAGTCTCGACGCTGTGTCCGGCCAGGTGTATTTCATGCACCGCGTCGCGCGGAATTTTCTGCAGATACGCGTCGGCGTCGAAGCCGTGGTTCATGGCACTGACATATACGTTGTTGATGTCGAGCAGCAGCGCGCAACCGGTCTCAGCCGCCAGCGCCGCGAGGAACTCCGCCTCGTCGAGATCCGAGCATACGTAGCGCAGATAGCTCGAAGGATTTTCCAGCAGCAGCGGGCGGCGCAGGCGATCCTGCACCTGTGCGACGCGACCGCTCAGGTGACGCAGCGCCTCGTCTGTGTAGGGGATCGGCAGCAGGTCATTGACGTGACGACCGCCCGCGGAGCTCCAGCTGACGTGCTCCGAGACCAACGCCGGCTGCACGCGGCGCACGAGTCGTTCCAGTTTCCCCAGATGGGCCAGATCCAGTGGATCGGTTGAACCCAACGACAAACCGACGCCATGCAGGGAGATCGGATAGTGCTCGCGCAGCGCCAGCAGTGCGTCGAGCGCAACGCCGCCATCCCCGAAATAGTTTTCGCTGTGCGCCTCCAGCCAGCCGACCGACGGCAGTCGCTCGCGCAACTCGTGGTGGTGGAGGGAGCGCAGGCCGATTCCGGCGTGTGCCGGAATCGGCCTCGCCGGCCCGCGTTCGAGGTGTGAACGCGTCAACATCCCACTACTTGGTCTTCGCGGTCAGGCTGGCACCGACGATCCGCTCGCACGTGCCCTTCGGCAGCTTGATCCACTCATTGGCGGCCTTGTCCTTCGTGCTCTGGCCGGCACAGGAGTGCTTCGCGCCCGCGCAGTCGTTCTTGCCCGCTTTCGCGATGCCATAGCACTTCTCGGTCGCCATCTCATCGGCCGCGAAGCTCGTCGACACCGCGGACAGTGCCACCAGGCTACCGAAAGCTGCCGCGATCATTGCCGTCTTCTTGCTCATCGTCGTGTTCTCCAGAATGCTGAGGTGAAATCCCACGCAGCCGGATAGAGCAAGGCGCGTGCCAAAGATCGGCGTGCCGCTAGCGCGTTGAAATGCCGAGCATTCGTGGCGCCAGGCCGGCGCGAGTGATTCGTGATCTGGTCGCAACCGATTGCGGCGCCGCGAGCGGTTGCGGGTGCAAGTCCTGTGTCATCGCGACGCATGATCGGCAGAGCGGGCACGCCCCGCTGGGCTACCTCGGTCGGGGTCGCGGCAACGCCGCCGGGATCGGCCAATTCAAACCACCGGGACTGGCCGCGGTGCTATGGAGATTGCAGTCGAAAAGTAGCGATGCTCGGGCGAGTCGCTGGTACTTCGGGTTGGGGTGCGGGCTTGGCCGACCGTCACCGTGGCCCGGCAACGGTCTCCGCTTCGTTGTGCGGCATCTTGCGGATGACGGCGCGGTGTGCGAACCGCCGTCCGACATTGACCAGCTTCAGGCATTCGATGTTGACCTGGCGACGATGCGACACGGACCCGACTCTCATCGAGCGACATATCGTGCCCCGTGATCAGAAGTCGATGCCGGTTGGGCAATGAGTCTGATCCAACCTCTACCCGTGTTCACAGACAGCACTCCGCTCGCGCAACAGCAGCTCGCCTCCGGCTACCCGTGATCGGCAGGCAAACGCAATTCGAAAACCGCGCCGAGCCCCTGGGCCGGATCCGTGACATTCACGCTTCCGCCATGCAACTCGCAGATACGTCGCACGATCGCGAGTCCGAGACCACTGCCTTCGCTGATCTCGCTGCCGAGTCGCTGGAAGCGGTCGAAAATCCTCTGGCGGTCCTCGGCGGCGACGCCAGGTCCATCGTCGCAAACCCGCACGACGCAGTGGGAAGCATCCCGCTCGACTTCCACGAGGATCGTCGAACCCGGGGGTGTATAGCGAATGGCGTTGTCGACCAGGTTCTCGATGGCGACGCTGATGGATTCGATGTCGAAATCGCAGAGCAATGAAGTCGCGCCCGCGAGCAGCAGGGCCTGACCCTGCGACCTGGCGCGCGCTCGGTGCGCACCCACCACCGCAGCCGCCACCGCCGCCAGGTCCTGCATCTGACGACTGACGCGTTCCGGTGCTGCTTCGAGTCTGCCGAGCAGGAGCAGACGCCCGACAACGCGGGCCGCTCGGTCGATGCCACCCTCGATCGTCGCCAAAGCGGCGAGACGGGACTCGGGCCGCGATTCATGCGCAAGGACGTGGGCCTGCGCGCCGATGACGGACAACGGCGTCCTCAGCTCATGCGCTGCGTCCGTGAAGAACTGTCGCTCCGATGCCCGCATCGACTCGATGCGCTGAAGCTTTTCGTTCAGTGCGCCGATCAATGGTTGAAGCTCGGTGAATGCCGACGAAGCGTCGAAGGGCGACAGTTCATCGGGTCGACGCGCGTTGATTCCCGCGGCCAGCGTGCGAAGTGGCTTGAGCACGTAGCGCAGCGTGAGCCACAGAATCGCGAACAGGGTGACGATCATGAAAAGGTAAGGCGTCGCCAGAGCGACGATCAGGTCCCGTTGTACGCGGGAGTAGAACTCCACGCTCTGCGCCGAGACGGCATAGACGCGCCGATCCCGGCTCCACTCGCCGAGTGCGATCCAGCCCGGTTCGCGCGCGCTTCGGCCAATAGGAAGAGCGCCCGGCCGCAGTTCTCGCATCGCCGGGATCTCGCGGGAGCGCGCGAGGAGACGCCCATCTGCGGTCCAGATCTGAAACGCAAATTCGCCGGTTCCGATGTCCGGTGCCGAGGCTTCGGCGTTGATGTCGCGGATCTCCTGTGCAAGACGCGCCGCTTCGGCCGGGCTGGCGCCGGGGCGCGTGAGGCGGGCGAGGGCCTGCGCAATCAGACGCAGATCCGCGTCGATCGCACCGGCACCGCTCTGATATGTCTGGTAAAGGGACAGACCGACGATCCCGCTCCACACGAGACTCAGTAGGCCCAGCTGCACCACTGCAAGCCGCGCGAGCAATGAGCTCGGCAAATGCACTTTCATTCCGACTCCAGTGCGTAGCCGGTGCCGCGCGCCGTGCGGATACGGTCCGCACCGATCTTGCGCCGCAACCCGTGGATCTGGAACTCCAGCGCCGCCTCCGAACCCTCCTCGGACAGACCCCAGAGCCGTTCGATCAGCACGCTGCGCGGCAGCACGCGCCCCGAATCGCGCGCGAGCTCGACGAGCAGCCGGTACTCAGTCGGCGTGAGGACAACCGACGTAGCGCCTACACTGACTTCCTGCCGCGCAATATCGATATGCAGATCGCCAAGCCGCCAGCCATCGTCTGCAAAACCCGCGGAGCGCCGCACGATCGCCCGTACCCGCGCGATCAGCTCCGCAACGACAAAGGGTTTGATGACGTAGTCATCGGCGCCATCGTTCAGTCCGCGTAGCCGATCGTGCAAGGCGTCGCGCGCCGTCATCACGAGCACCGGTACGCGATCGCCGCTTCGTCGTACCTCGCTGAGCAGCGAGAATCCTTCGCCGTCGGGCAGGTTCACGTCGAGCACGACGGCGGCCGGGCCCGCACGCAGCTGCTCGCGCGCTTCGGCGAGGCGCCGGACCCAGACGGACTCGAAGCCGGCCTGTTCGAGCGCACGGGCCAGCGCCGCACCGAGCTGTAGATCATCTTCGACCAGAAGCACGCGCATCTGTACCGGTTCTCCATGACGCGTCAGGTCAAGCCTATCAGGGCTTGTGCTGACGCAGCGGTCCGTTGGCTTCGTCTGGATGGGCGTTCGTCGTGGACTCGGGGTGCGAGCCTCCAGCGAGAAGCAGCACGATCAACCAGAGCTTCAGCATGGTTCTCATGCGATCACGGTAGCGGAGTATTCCTTGGATTGGCTTAGCGCCGGCGCCCCGCCACAAAGCTTTCCCAAAGCTCCGATCGCTAGCCTCATCTCCTGTCGCGGCCTACGCGCCGCCTGTTCGCCTGAGGAGATATGTCATGCATTCCCTGATTCGAGCCGTGGCGTACGGCTTGCTCGCACTCGCCGCTCTGACCGGTTGCAACATGGAAGGTGAACGGCGCGGGGACCCGCAAACGCTCCGGAAACTCGACGCCGCACTCGATCGCTTTCTCGATCGCGAAGCCCGTCAGGACGGTGCCATTGGCGCTGTCGCCTACGTCGATGACCAGTCACGCAGCGTCACGTGGAGCGCGGCGCGCGGTCTGGCTGGTAGCAGCGATGCCCGGCTTGCGACGGTGAACACGCCGTTCCGGATCGCGTCGATCACCAAGACCTTCGTCGCGGCCGCAACCCTTAAACTGGTCGAGCAGCGTCGATTCGAGCTCGATGCGCCGGTCTCCACACTGCTGTCCGCCGAGACCCTGGCAGCACTGGTGGCGGGTGGAGCGGACCCCGCCGCAATCACTGTTCGTCAGCTGCTGGGTCATCGCAGCGGACTGTTCGACTATGCCGCAACCCCGGAGTACTTCGAGGCGGTCGGTGCAAATCCGCGACGCCGCTGGAGCCGACTTGAACAGCTGCAACTCGCCTTGACGATCACGCCGCCCGCGGCCGCCGAGACCGTCTACGCCTACTCCGACACGAACTACATCCTACTCGGCGAGATCCTCGAGCGGGCGACGGGCCGCAACCTCGCCGCAGCGCTGCGAGCCACATTGGACTACGAGCGTCTCGGTCTCAGGCGAACCTGGCTCGAAACTCTCGAGCCTGCCCCCCCGAACGTGGCAGCCCGTCTGCATCAGCGCATCCTCGGTGTCGATACGTTCGACTTCGATCCATCGTTCGACCTGTGGGGCGGCGGCGGCCTTGTGAGTACCGTCACCGACATCGGCCGCTTCTATCGGGCGCTGTTCGAAGGGCGCGTCGTGTCGAAGCCGCTGTTGCTCGAGATGACGCAAGCAGTGTCAGGCGGAGGCTTCGGCGATGCGGCTTATGCGCTTGGCCTGATGCCGTTCTACCTCGGCAACGCGGAGTGCTTCGGACACGAGGGCCTGACGCTGGCTGTCGCCGCCTACTGTCCGACTCTGAAGACCACTGTGGTCGTGACCCAAGTCAACAACGATCATCCGGGACTCGAGTTGGGCCAGCCGCAGTTCGTGCGCGAGCTGGTATCTGCCCTCGGAGTGTCGACACGAGCGACGCCGTACGGCGCAGACTTCCGCCGCGCGCGCTGCACACCCGAGATCGCGGCCTCCGCGGTGACGGTCGACTGCGGCATGCTGGCGGTCAGCGAGTCTCGAGGCAATGCGGCGAGTCGGCCGATCGAGCTGGCGGTCGTCATTGCGCGGCATCCAACAATTGCCGCGACGCTTGATCCACTGCTCGTGCTGGGCGGAGGTCCGGGCGACCCACTGTTTCCGGATGTCCCGCTGCTCCTGTCGGATCGCGATGTCGCACTGCCGATCGTCTCGGGGCAGAACGTCGTGTTCGTCGAGCAGCGAGGCGTCGGCGCTTCGCGGCCGGCGCTCGTTTGTCCTGGACCGTTACAGGGGGTCGAGGCAGCGCAGGCATGCGTCGCGGCACTGACGTCGGCGGGCGTCGATCTCGGCGCGTACAACAGTCTGGCGTCGGCCGCCGACATGGAGACCTTACGCGAGAATCTCGGTGCGACGCGGTGGAACCTGCTCGGATTCTCGTACGGCACGCGGCTAGCGCTCACGATGGCGCGCGAGCGGCCAGCCTCGGTTGCGAGTCTCTCGCTCGATGGTGTGTTTCCGCCCGAGACCAACAATGAGGACGACGCGCCGCGCTTCGCGGCAGTGCTGGATGATCTGTTGATGCAGTGCGCGGGCGATACGGCCTGCTCCACGGCGTTCCCCGCGCTGCGCGAGCGGTTCCTCGCAGCGCTCACCGAGTTCAACGCAACTCCGGTGGTCGTGGAAGGGCAGGCGCTACGTGGTGTCGAGCTCGTCAACGTGCTGTCAAACTTCCAGACCCGTCGCGAGCTGATCGAGTATGTGCCGGCGGTCGTCGACGCGATCGCACGCCGCGATCTGGGTTTCCTGTCGGCGTTGCTGGCGTCGGGTCAGTCCGGCGACAGTCCGATCGCACCATCCACGTTCAGCGATGCGATGTTCTATTCAGTGCACTGCAACGAAGAGAACAGCTTCAGCGATCGCGCCGCTATCGACGCACTCGCGTCTGACAGCAATCCGGTGGTCGCCGCGATTGCGGCGGCCTCGGTCAACAATGCGGACATCTGCGACGTCTGGCCGTCGGGACGAGCGCCCGCGCGGGAGAACGAGCCGGTCCTGATCAACGTCCCGGTGCTGGTCCTGAACGGCGAGTTCGATCTGCAGACTCCGCCTGTCGCAGGCAGACTGGCCGCCGCTTCATGGCCGCGGAGCCAGATTGCGGAGTTCCGCGGTACCGGTCACGTGACGACGAAGCAGGTGCCGGAGTGCGCGCTGTCCCTGGTGCAGGCCTTCCAACGCAAGGGCTCGGCCACGCGAGTCGATGACCGATGTCTCGCCGACATTCCATCGCCCACATGGCGCACATCGCTCGACGCCGGGTTCTACGCGCTGCTGTCCGGAGGCTGACACGCCCCTCGCCAGCATTTTTCGAGCGGAGTTCCGCACAGGCCGCGACAGCGCGACCTGTGCGGAGTTCTCCTGACGACCGGCATTGCCCCCTTCCATGACGAACTCCGAACCGGCCATGAACCTGGCGTCGTCGTTGGCAAGGAAGGCGACGGTCGTCGCGATCTCGTCCGGAGTTGCGAGCCAGCTCATCGGATGCAGCGAAGCGATCGTGCCGCCCGTCTGCCAAGGATTTTGGCCAGCCTTCGACGCCGGTTCGCAAGCTGCTCGGAACGGGTGATGCGACGACGTAACGTTAGCGGATCCCAAAGCTATGACCGATGCGCCGCTACCTGCGGCGATGGATAGACAGGCTGCTTCCGTCGGTGCAGTCCAACGTGCGCCGTGGGTCGCTAACAAGTATCGGTACGCGCCTGTACTCAACATCGACAACGTGGAAGTAGCTCAGTGCCGACAAGACGTGGCAAGTTCGCAGCGCCGCGTCCAATCCGTTAGCATGCGACGCGAGAACCGATCCAAATGATTCGGTTCATGTGCTTTGAAGGGACTTAGAAATCACCTTCAAAATTCTTTCTAACCCCTTGAAAAACAAGGGAAATGGTGCCCGGGAGAGGACTCGAACCTCCACGGTGTTAACCGCTAGCACCTGAAGCTAGTGCGTCTACCAATTCCGCCACCCGGGCAAACGAGTGCGTGTTCAGGGCCGCGCAATCTACGCACGGGTGCAAAGGCTGTCAATTGAAGCGTCGAAGATCTTCCGAAAATAAATCACGTCACCGCGGTCAGGGCGCCGCCTCGCCGGGTGGCGCCTCGCGCGCCATCGCCAAGCCGCGCCACCTGGGCGGGGGGCGATCGGGCGGTGCCCGGCCGCGTTCCACCCCGGTCGGCCAGCGGGAGGGCATTGTCAGTGCCCATCGCTCGGGCTTCGGCTTCGTGCGTTTCGATGCGAGCGACGACAGCGCCTTTCTGCCACCGCGCGAGATGACGGGCCTGATGCCGGGCGATCGCGTGCGGGTTGCGGTGACGCAGTCGGCCGATGGTCGTTTCGCCGGCGAAGTGCTCGAGGTCCTCGCGCGCGGGGTGTCGGCGTTCCTGGGGACGGTCGAGATTTCGGGCCGCACGGCGTGGGTGCATGCGGTCGATCGCCGCCTCGGTCTGCGTTGCCAGATTCCGATCGACGGGCTCGGTGGCGCGAAGGCGGGTGACTGGGTCATCGCGCGGATCACACGCCATCCGACGGCGCAGCACAGTGGCCAGGCGACGATCGAGCGCCGGCTCGACCCACTGAAGCCACTCGAGATGGGCATGGAGACGGCGATCGCCAAGTACTCGCTGCCGACCACGTTTCCGCCGGAGGTGCTGCGTGAAGCCGAAGCCTGGGGCAATACGGTGGATGCGCAGGAAGCGGCGCGTCGTGTGGACCTGCGCGAATTGCCGCTGGTCACGATCGACGGTCCGGACGCGAAGGATTTCGATGACGCGGTGTTCGCCGAAGAGACGGCGGCGGGTTATCGGCTGATCGTCGCGATTGCGGACGTCAGTCACTACGTGCGTCCGGGCTCGGCACTCGATACGGAAGCCGCGCAGCGCGGCACCTCGGTGTATTTCCCGGGCCGTGTGCTGCCGATGCTGCCCAACGCGTTGTCGGACAAGCTGTGTTCGCTGCAGCCGAATGTCGATCGCCTGTGTTTCGCGGCAGACATGACGATCTCGGGCAGCGGCCAACTGCGCGCGGCGAAGTTCTATCCGGCGGTGATGCGCAGTCATGCACGCCTGACGTACGGCCAGGCGCACGAGGTGTTGTTCGAGCGCAAGACGGCGGCGATCGCGGCACTGGGGCCGCTTGCGGCACGGCTCGAGCCGCTGCTCGGTGTGTATCACGCGCTGGCAAAGTCTCGGCGCCGTCGCGGTGCGCTGGATTTCGACAGCACCGAGGCGATCTTCGAATTCAACGAGGCGCAGGGTGTGCGCGCGATCAAGAGCTATCCGCGCAACGACGCGCATCGCCTGATCGAGGAATGCATGATCATGGCGAACGTGGCGGTGGCGGCGGAGCTGCGCGAGCAGCGCGTGCCGACGCTGTTCCGCGTGCACGGTCAGCCTGAGGCCCGCAAGATCGATCTGCTGACGACGGTGCTGGCCACGCTCGGCATCGCGGCGGACCTGCCGGAAGAGCCGAAGCCGCGCGATCTGCGCGCGATCACGGAGAAACTCGGCAAGCGCGCGGAGCGTGGCTTCGTCGAATCGCTGGTGGTGCGCGCGATGCCGCAGGCGCTGTACCAGCCAACCAACATCGGCCACTTCGGGCTCGCGCTCACCGAGTATTCGCACTTCACCTCGCCGATCCGTCGCTACCCGGATCTCGTCGTGCACCGCACGCTGAAGGCGCGGTTGTCGGCGGTCGACACGAGCGGCGCACGCTACGAGACGGTGCACCTGTCTGCGCTGGGCCAGGAGCTGTCTCGACTCGAGAAGCGTTCGGATGAAGCGGACCGCTACGTCGACAACTTCCTGAAGTGCAGCTATCTGCGCGAACGCCTCGGCCAGACTTTCGATGCGGTCGTCACGACGGTCGTCGAGTTCGGCTGTTTCGTGCAGATCCTCGAGGTCGGCGTGGACGGCCTGCTGCATCTCGACAACCTGCGCGACGACGAATACCGGATGGAATCGCACGGCCATGCGTGGGTCGGGCTGAAATCGAAGCGCCGCCTCGCGCCTGGCACGAAGCTGCGCGTGATCGTCGTCAATGCGAACCCCGTCGAGGGGCTGATCGATCTCGAACTCGGCTGAGCAGGAACAGACAGTGACGACCCAGACGATTTATGGCCTGCACGCGGTCCGCGGCCTGCTCGAGCGTGATCCGGCGCGAGTGAAGAAGCTGCGCGTGGTGGCCGGTCGCGCGGATCCGAAAGTCGTGCAGATGCTGGAGCTCGCGCAGCGCGCGGGCTGCGTCGTGCAGCGCGTTGATCCGAAGATATTCGAGCGGGAGCTCGCGGGCGCGGTGCACCAGGGCGTCGTCGCCGAGATCGAACCGATGAAGACCTGGGGCGAGGACGACCTCGTCGCCGCATTGGCGGCCGCGAAGGATCCGCTCGTGCTGGTCCTAGACGGGGTCCAGGATCCGCACAACCTCGGTGCCTGCCTGCGCACGGCCGATGCCTGCGGCGCGGTGGCGGTGGTCGTGCCGCGTGATCGCGCGGCGCAGGTCAATGCGACGGTGCGCAAGGTGGCGGCGGGCGCGGCCGAGACCACGCCGGTGGTGCAGGTCACGAACCTTGCCCGGTCGCTGAAGCTGCTGCAGGCGGCGGGGCTGTGGATCGTCGGCGCCGACGCGGCGGGCGAAAAGATGGCGCGCGAGGTCGACCTGAAGGGTCCGATCGCGCTGGTGATGGGCGCGGAGGGGACGGGCCTGCGCCAATTGACCCGTCAGGGCTGCGATCACCTGGTGCGGCTGCCGCAGCTGGGGGCGGTCGAGAGCCTGAACGTCTCGGTCGCCACGGGCATGCTGCTGTACGAGGCCCTGCGCCAGCGCGGCCAGGCCTGATCCGGGCCCGAGCCTCGCCTAAGCCGCTGATTTGGAAGACTGACTGCAGATTCGCCGGTTGCACCCTGGCAGGCCTTCCGCTATCCTTCGCGCCCCTTCAAAAGGGACCCTTGCCACACCGACAGCGCCTCGTCGGGTGGC
Organism: Steroidobacteraceae bacterium; assembly: GCA_965279665.1. Lineage (GTDB taxonomy): Bacteria > Pseudomonadota > Gammaproteobacteria > Steroidobacterales > Steroidobacteraceae > UBA964. Next base: position 2,542,893 of record OZ257256.1, on the reverse strand, counting down.
TTTCACTCACAAGGAGCACACATGAGGCATTACGAGATCGTATTCCTGGTCCATCCGGATCAGAGCGAGCAGGTTCCCGCGATGGTCGAGCGCTACAAGGGCATGATTGCCCAGGGTGGCGGTCAGGTGCATCGCTTCGAAGACTGGGGCCGTCGCCAGCTGGCCTATCCCATCTCCAAGGTTCACAAGGCGCACTACGTGCTGCTGAACATCGAGACGGACCAGAAGACCCTCGCAGAACTCACCGGCGCGTTCCGTTTCAGCGATGCCGTGCTGCGTCACCTCGTCGTCAAGATGGACGAAGCCGTGACCGAGCCTTCGCCGATGGCCCGCGAGGCCGAGGAAGAGGCGAGCGGCGAGCGTCGCGAACGTCGCGAGCGCCCGGACTTCGGTGATGACGATTCGATGGGAGACAACGCGTGAACGAACAGCGCAGTGGTGGCAAGCAGGGTCGCTTCACGCGACGCAAGAAGTTCTGCCGTTTCACGGCCGACAAGGTCAAGCAGATCGATTACAAGGACCTTTCCACGCTGAAGGGTTACGTGACCGAGACGGGCAAGATCGTGCCGAGCCGCATCACCGGCACGCGTTCGTTCTATCAGCGCCAGCTCGCGCAGGCCGTGCGCCGCGCGCGCTTCCTGGCGCTGCTGCCGTACACCGATCAGCATTGATCGGCTGCAGGAGTTAAATCATGGAAGTCATTCTGCTCAGCAAGGTCGCGAACCTCGGCACCATTGGCGATCGCGTCAAGGTGAAGTCCGGTTACGGCCGCAACTATCTCCTGCCGGAAGGCAAGGCCACGCTGGCGACGCCGGCCAACGTCGCCATTTTCGAGGCCCGCCGGAGCGAGCTCGAGAAGGCCGCGAACGATGCGCTGAAGTCCGCCGAAGCCCGCGCTGAATCCCTGAAGGAATTCAAGCTGGTCATCTCGGCCAAGGCCGGCAACGAAGGCAAGCTGTTCGGTTCGATCGGCACCACCGACATCGCCGAAGCCTGCACGGCCCAGGGTCACAAGGTCACGCGCAGCGAAGTGCGTCTGCCCGGCGGCCCGATCCGCATGGTCGGCGATCACGCGGTCGTCCTGCATCTGCATACGGATGTGGACGTGCAGCTGCCGGTGAGCATCGTCGCGGAAGAGTGAGCCGCAGCGACGAACTTCGTACGCCACCGCATTCCGTCGAGGCGGAGCAATCCGTCCTCGGCGGACTTCTTCTTGATGCCAGTGCCTGGGACAACGTCGCGGACATCATCCGCGCCGAAGACTTCTACCGTCCCGACCACGCACTGATCTTCGAGGCCATCGGCCAGCTGGCCGGGGCCGGCAAACCCAGCGACGTCGTCACGGTCAGCGAGCAGCTGGAGCGCAGCGCGCGGCTCGCCGATGCCGGCGGCCTCGCGTACCTCGGCACGCTCGCGCGCGATACGCCGAGCGCGGCCAACGTCCGTTCCTACGCCGAAATCGTCCGCGAGCGCTCGCTGCTGCGGCGGCTTGCGCATGTCGGCACCGAGATCACGTCCAGCGTGTTCCGCAACGAGGGCGAGTCTGCGGCGGAGCTCGTCGATCGGGCCGAAGGCCATGTGTTCGAAATCGCCGAGATGGGCGTGCGTGGCCGTCTCGAAGGCGCAGTGTCGATCCAGACGCTGATGCCGATGCTGATCGACCAGATCGACGAATGGCACGCGAATCCGGGCGGACTGCGCGGCCTGCCGACGGGCTTCGACGAATTCGACAAGAAGACCGGCGGATTGCGGCCGGGCGATCTCGTGATCGTGGCGGGACGTCCTTCGATGGGCAAGACCACGCTGGCCGTGAACATGGCCGAGTACGCGGCGCTGAAGAGCGACGTGAAAGGCTCGGTCGTGATCTTCTCGATGGAAATGCCGTCCGAGCAGCTGATGACGCGCATGCTGTCGAGCGTGGGCCGTGTCGCGCTCGGTCACATCCGCAGCGGGCAGATTTCCGATGAAGACTGGCCGCGCATCACGGGCGCGGCCGGGCAGCTCTCCGAAGCGCGCATCTTCATCGATGAAACACCCGCGCTGAATCCCACCGAGCTGCGCGCCCGCGCGCGGCGCGTGAAGCGCGAGCATGGGCTGAACCTCGTCGTGGTCGACTACCTGCAGCTGATGCAGGTGCCGGGCAACAAGGAAAACCGCGCGACGGAAATCTCCGCGATCTCTCGCGGCCTGAAGGCGCTCGCGAAGGAACTGGCGGTGCCGGTCATCGCACTCTCGCAGCTGAATCGCGGCGTCGAGCAGCGCACGGACAAGAAGCCGGTGATGTCGGACCTGCGCGAATCGGGCGCCATCGAGCAGGACGCGGACATGATCCTGTTGATCTACCGCGAAGAGGTCTACGACAAGAACACGCCGAAGAAGGGCATGGCCGAGATCGATCTGGCCAAGCATCGTAACGGCGAGACCGGGACTTTCGTGCTGAGCTTCCAGGGCCAGTACTCGCGCTTCGTGAACTACGCCCCGGAGTCCTACGCCGAAGGCGTGCTTCGATAGGGCCATTACGAAGGCCCTCGCATGACCCGCATCATCCGCGCCCGCGTCGATTCCGCAGCCCTGCGCCACAACCTCGGCGTGATCCGTCGTGCGGCACCCGATTCTCGCGTGATGGCGGTGGTCAAGGCGAACGCCTATGGCCATGGCCTCGTGCCGACGGCGCTGGCCTTGTCCGACGCGGATTCGTTCGCGGTCGCGCGACTCGAGGAAGGCCTGCAGCTGCGCAGCGCGGGCGTGACCCAGCCGATCGTGCTGCTCGAAGGCGTGTTCAGCGCCGAGCAGCTCGCCGAGGCGGCGCGGCAGGGCTTCGAGCTCGTCGTCCATGATCCGCTGCAGTTGACGCTGCTCGAGGGCTACTCGGGCGCGCATCGCTTCACGCTGTGGATCAAGATCGATACGGGCATGAACCGCCTCGGCTTCCGGCCCGAAGAGTTTCCGCGCGCCTATGAGCGGTTGCGCCTGCTGGCCGTGCCGGCGATCGAGATCCGCGTGATGACCCATCTGGCCCGCGCCGATGAAACGGATTGCGCGATGACGCGCGAGCAGGTCGCGCGCTTCCAGGCGCTGCTGCCGCTGCACGTGCCGCTGCCCGGGCGGCGGCGTGAGGATCGCGCGGATCGTGGGCGTTTCGTCACCAGCATCGGCAATTCCGCGGGCACGCTCGGCTGGGCCGAGGCGCGCGGCGACTTCGTGCGGCCGGGGCTTGCGCTCTACGGCGTCTCCCCGTTTCCGGACCGGACGGGTGCGGAATTGGGACTTCAGCCGGTCATGTCGCTCGAAACCACAGTCATCGCGCTGCGGCGCGTGCCGCGCGGCGAGACCGTGGGCTACGGCGGTGCCTGGCGGGCCGAGCGTGATTCAGTCATCGCGATCCTCGCGGCAGGGTATGGCGATGGTGTGCCGCGACATCTCGCGAGTGGCGCACCGGTCTGGGTAGCCGGCCAGCTCGCGCGGCTCGCGGGCCGGGTCTCGATGGACATGATCGCCGTCGACGTGACTGACCAGCCCGGTGTGCTGGTGGGAAGTTCGGCGCTGCTATGGGGCAGGGCGCTGCCCGTGGAGCAGGTGGCGGCCGAAGCCGGCACGCTGCCCTACGAACTGCTGTGCGGCGTCAGCCAGCGGGTGCCGCTGGAGCTGAGCTAGAAGCGCGGACGCAGCGAACTGCTGGGTGCGCTCAGCTCTGGAAGAACCCCATCTTCACGCCAGCGAGCTGGATCACATCGTTGTCGCGCAGGCGGTGGGCCTGGGCGCCGATCGGTGAACCGTTGACCAGCGGGAAGTCGCCTTCCTTCGCACTCTCGACGTGGACGATGTAGAAACCATCGCCGCGACGCGTGATGGCGGCCACCTGCAGGCCCGGGCGGCCGAGCGTGGTGAGCGCCTTGGTGATCTCGACTTCACGGCCCGCGAACTGGCCGGACAGCACCTGCAGTCGGCCCGGTTTGATGGCCAGCTGTGCATCGGCGATCGCGCGGCGCGGGTCCGTGGCGGGCGGGCCGCTGCTGACGGAATCGACCTTGGCTTCGGCCCGGCGCACGGATTCAACCGGGCGCGCCGAGGGCTGGATGACCATGGTCTTCTGGAATTCGTCCTGGGCTTCGTCGTCCTCGACGAAACGCAGCTGGTGATGACCGACGGTGATGATGTCCGCGTGCTGCAGGGCATGCTTCTTGATGAGCTTGCCGTTCACGTAGGTACCATTGGTGCTGTTCAGATCCTCGAGGAATGAATCGTTGAGGATGTTGATGATCAGCGAGTGGTGCCCGCTGACTGCCGGATTGTCGATACGAATATCGTTATCCGGGAGGCGGCCAATCGTGTACCGCTCCTTGTTCATGTTGTATTCGGCCATCGTCTGGCCATCGAGGCTCAAAATGAGTCTAGCCATGCACCTGCCCCAAGCATCCGACTAGCTGAACCAACGCAGCACCTTGTCGACGAGACCACGCTTCGCAGGGAAGGATTCCAACACCTGCGATAACAGCACAGAGATATTGTCCCGGCCCCCGTTGTCGTTGGCCAGTTGTATCAATTGTTTAGCGACCGTCCCTAGATTATCACCGAAAGTGTTGATCGTTAAGTGAATGTCCGAATCCTCGACCATGTCGGACAAACCGTCGGAGCAGAGCATGTAATGGTCGCCTTTCAGGACCTCGTGCTCCGCGATCTCGACCTCGACGCTGGGTTCGACCCCGAGCGCCCGGGTGACGTAGTTCTTGTTGGCGGCCCGCTGCGCTTCTTCGGGTGAATAGAAGCCACGGTCCACCAGTTCCTGCAGCAGGGAGTGATCGAGCGTGATCTGCTCGAGGCGACCGCTGCGCACGCGATAGATGCGGGAATCCCCGACATGCGCCACGGTGACGTGGTTGTCGTAGAACAACGCGCCGACCACGGTCGTGCCCATGCCTTCGCATTGGGGCTGTGTTTTAGCGGTCTGGAAGATGATCTTGTTGGCGCGCTGGATCGCGTCGCGCAGCACGATGCTGCGACGGGTCAGGCCGGTCGAAGCATCGATCGCGGCGAGGTCCTCGCGCTCGACGGCCTCGCGCACCAGGTTGACGATGGTCTTCACGGCGATGCCGCTCGCGACTTCGCCGGCGTTGTAGCCGCCCATGCCGTCGGCCAGCACCAGCAGCCCGATGTCGGCATCGAGGGCGATCGTGTCCTCGTTGTGTTCGCGGACCCGACCGGTGTCGGTCTCGCCGACGAACCGCAACTTGGTCTTCAGGGTCACTCGGGTCGCCCTGCAGAACGCCGCACAGAACTGTGAACCGCATCACAGGCGCGGGGCGGCAGCGGCGCCCGGCCGGTACCCGCACGGGTACGCGACAGGCTCCGAATAGCCCGGATGCAATGCCACTTTATTGTCAAGATTCCGACCCTGTCGGCCCGCCTTGGAGTCCAGCGGTGCCTGTTGTCTACGCTAACACTGCCGCTCAGGAAGTCTGAGCCTGCAGTCACAATTTGACCCTGCATTGCGACATTTGCAGGGCCAGCCAGCGCCGGACCGCATGCTAGCATCCGCGCGCCTTTTTTCGGAGCCGAGCATGGCCCGCAGTTCAACGGTTTTCGTGTGCAGTGCCTGCGGCGGGGAGTCGCCGAAGTGGCAGGGCCAGTGCCCGCAGTGCGCCGAGTGGAACACGCTCGAGTCGGCGGTGCGCAGCGCCGCCGCGCCGCGTAGTGCGGCGCGCACGCGTGGCCGCGGCGCAGAAGCCGGCGCGCTCGATGCCGAGGGTCTGCCGCCGCGTCTGTCGAGCGGACTCGGTGAACTCGATCGCGTTCTCGGTGGCGGCATCGTCCGCGGCAGTGTCACGCTGCTCGGCGGCGATCCGGGGATCGGCAAGTCCACGCTGCTGCTGCAGGTGGCGGCGCAGCTGTCGCGCTCCGCCGCCGTGCTCTACGCGACGGGCGAAGAATCGTCACAGCAGGTCGGCCTGCGCGCGAAACGGCTGGGGCTGGGCGGCGCGCCGCTGCGCGTGCTCGCCGAGACGGATCTGGCCACGATCGAAGATGCGGCGCGCGAGCCGCCTGCGGCGCTGCTGGTCGTCGATTCGATCCAGACCGTGCAGTCCGCGAATGTCGCCACCAGTGCCGGCGGCGTGTCGCAGCTGCGGGAATGCGCGGCAGACCTCGTGCGCTTCGCCAAGACCACGGGTACCGCCGTGTTCATCGTCGGCCATGTGACCAAAGAGGGCGCGATCGCGGGTCCGCGTGTGCTCGAACATCTCGTCGATACCGTCATGTATTTCGAAAGCGACGCAGGCTCGCGCTTTCGCATCGTGCGGGCGACGAAGAACCGCTTCGGCGCAGTCAACGAGCTCGCGTTCTTCGCGATGACCGAGGGCGGATTGCGCGAGGTCGCGAATCCCAGCGCGATCTTCCTCGCGCGGCCGGACACGATCGCGCCGGGCAGCATCGTGATGGTCACGCGCGATGGCAACCGGCCGCTGCTGGTCGAGATCCAGGCGCTGGCCGATCCGATGCGCTTCGGCAATCCGCGCCGTGTGGCTCAGGGTCTCGATACGCAACGGGTCTCCATGCTGCTCGCGGTCCTGCACCGGCACGGCGGCATCTCGGCCCAGGACCATGACGTGTTCGTCAATGTGGTCGGCGGACTCGACATTTCCGAGACGGCGGCGGATCTGCCGTTGTTGCTGTCGCTGGTCTCGAGCCTGCGTGATCGCGCGTTGCCGCGCGAGCTGGTGGCGTTCGGTGAAGTGGGTCTGACCGGCGAAGTACGGCCGGTGGCCTTCGGCGAGGAGCGGCTGCGCGAGGCCGCGAAGCAGGGGTTCAAGCGCGCGCTGGTGCCGCGCGAGAACGTGCCGCGGCGCCCGATCGACGGGCTCGAGGTGCGCGGCGTATCGCGCCTGTCCGAAGCGCTCGATGACTAGGGCCTGTTGACAGGCCCTAACCCGTCGGGCGCGGGACGCCCGCTATAATGACGCCATGCTAGAGAACCTCAGTCAGCGGCTCAGCCGCACGGTCCAGACGCTGCGCGGCAAGGGCCGCATCACCGAAGACAACATCAGCGAGACACTGCGCGAAGTGCGCATGGCGCTGCTCGAGGCGGACGTCGCGCTGCCGGTCGTGAAGACCTTCATCGATACGGTGAAGCAGAAGGCGCTCGGGTCCGAGGTCATGACGAGCCTTTCGCCGGGGCAGGTCTTCGTCAGCATCATCCATCGCGAGCTGGTCGAGTTGATGGGCGGCGCGCGCGCGGGCTTCGAACTGCGCGCCCAGCCTCCGTATGTCGTGCTGCTCGCCGGTCTGCAGGGTGCCGGCAAGACCACCACCGCGGCAAAGCTCGCGCGCTGGCTGATCGAATCGCAGCGCAAGCGCGTGCTGCTGGTCAGCACGGATGTGCGCAGGCCCGCGGCGATCCTGCAGCTGAAGCGTCTGGCCGAACAGGTGAAGGCGGATTTCTTCGAGTCCGAACCCGGCACGAGCCCGCCGAAGATTGCCGCCGAGGCGCTGGCCCGCGCGCGCTCCGGCGTTTACGACGTGCTGATCGTCGACACCGCAGGCCGTCTGCACGTCGACGCCGAACTGATGGAAGAGGTGCGGGCGATCGAGGCGCAGGTGGCTTCGCACGAGAAGCTGTTTGTCGTCGATGCGATGGCCGGCCAGGACGCGCTGAACTCGGCGAAGGCCTTCAGCGCGGCGCTCGAACTGACCGGCGTGATCCTGACCAAGGCCGATGGCGATGCGCGCGGTGGCGCGGCGCTGTCTGTGCGGCAGGTTACCGGCAAGCCCATCGTCTTCCTGGGCGTGGGTGAAAAGACCGATGCGCTGCAGCCGTTCGATCCCGAGCGCATGGCCGGCCGCATCCTCGGCATGGGCGACGTGGTCGCACTGGTCGAGCAGGTGCAGGGCCAGGTCGACATGGCCGAGGCCGAGAAGCTCGCGCGCAAGGTCACCAGCGGTGGCAGCTTCAATCTCGAGGACCTGCGCTCCCAGCTCGAGCAGTTGCAGAAGATGGGCGGCCTCGGGGCGCTCGTGGACAAGCTGCCGGCGCAGATGACCCGCGGGGCTGGCAATACGGATGTGGGTGACCAGCAGGTCCGCCGGCAGGTCGCGATCATCAACTCCATGACGGTGCGCGAGCGCCGCAAGCCGGACGTCATCGATGGCTCCCGGCGGCGCCGGATCGCGGCCGGGGCGGGGGTTCAGGTCCAGGACGTCAACCGGCTGATGAAGCAGTTCGTCGAGATGCAGAAAATGATGAAGAGCATGAAGGGCGGCAAGCTGAAGCGCCTGATGGGCGCCTTCAAGGGTGGCGGCATGCCACCAGGTTTTCCGGGCCGCTGAGGGCCGGCTTTCCCGGCAGGACGGCAGGCCCGGGCCAGGCGGGAAGGCTGCTGGGCGGGAGCCGTCAGGCGGCCCGGCCCCGGGTGCCTGGAGCATGCCGACCCAGTGTCCTGGGACGGCCAAATAGGGGCGTTGCAGCGCTTCCAACAAGTCCCTGATTTCTGTAGACTCCGCCCTCTTTTTCGGCACCCTTGTCCAAACGGGGTGCGTGACCCATTCAGCTAGAGAGCGGCAGAACAGTATGGTGACGATTCGACTGACGCGGCGCGGTGCGACCAATTCGCCCTTCTATCACGTCGTGGTGACGGATAGCCGGAAGCGACAGGGCGGCCTCAGCCTCGAGAACGTGGGCTTTTTCAATCCGGTCGCCCGCGGTGGTGCCGAGCGACTCAAGCTCGACCTCGCACGCATCGACTACTGGATCGGCAAGGGTGCGCAGCAGTCTGACCGCGTGCGCAATCTCGTCACCGGCTATCGCAAGCAGGCGGCGGCCTGAACCGAGTCGAGATCGGGCGCATCGGGCGTCCGTTCGGTGTCAGCGGCTGGTTGCACGTCGAGTCCTGGTGCGACCCGCGTGAACAGCTCCTCGATTTCACCGAGTGGCAGCTGACCAGCCCTCCGCGAGCAGAGCGCTCGGTGCGCGTGCTGCAGGGGCGGCGACAGGGCGATCATCTGGTCGTGCAGATCGAAGGTCTGGACTCCCGGGAGAGCGCGGCGCAGTGGGTGGGGTGGGTGATCGAAATCGATCGGGCCCGTTTGCCACCGACCGCAGAACGCGAGTACTACCAGGCAGACCTGATCGGCTGCGCGGTGTCGAACGAACAGGATGTGGAACTCGGTGTCGTCGACCATTTCGTCGAGGCAGCGGGGAATGCAGTGATGGTGGTGCGGGGCGAGCGCGAGCACTGGGTGCCGGCATCACCCGAGCACCTGCTGAAGGTGGATCTCGCGGCGCGGCGGATCCGGGTGGACTGGCCGGACGATCTCTGATGCAGGACGGCTGATGCACATCGAAGTCGTCACGCTGTTCCCGGAGATGATCCGCGGGGCGCTGGCTTTCGGAGTCGTCGGGAGGGCGCTGGAGCGCGGCCTGATCGAGGTCGGCACGGAGGACCCGCGGGCCCATGCCACGGACCCGCATCGCACGGTGGACGATCGGCCCTATGGCGGTGGTCCGGGGATGGTCGGGACGCCGGTGCCCTGGAGCGCTGCGATCGACGCGGCGACTGGTCGGGTCAGGACGCGGGTCGAGACGGCAGGACGAGGGGCCGAAGCGGTTCCGCGGATCTACCTCTCGGCGCAGGGTGTACGATTCGATCAGCGGCAGGCGCGCGGACTCGCGGAACTGCCGGGTTTCGTGCTCGTCGCGGGTCGCTATGAAGGACTCGACGAGCGGGTCATCGAGGCACGTATCGATCGCGAGCTGTCGCTCGGCGATTTCGTGCTGTCGGGTGGCGAGTTCGCGGCGCTGGCCGTGATCGACGCCGTCGCGAGGTTGCGGCCCGGTGTGTTGGGCGATGAGCGCTCGAGCGAGGAGGAATCCTTCTCGCGCGGATTGCTGGACTGGCCGCACTACACGCGGCCGGTGGTGTGGGAAGGGCGCGAAGTGCCCGAAGTGCTGCAGGGCGGCCATCATGCGCAGATCGCGCGATGGCGACTGAAGCAGGCGCTGGGACGGACGCAGCTGCGCCGCCCGGACCTGCTGGACGAGTTGAGGCTGGCTGACTTGAGAAAGGCGGACAATCGTGGCGGGCTGGATGCAGAATCCAGCGCGCTGTTGCAGGAGTTTCTCGCGGAGCGAGAGGTGGAGAAAAATGGCTAATCTGATTGCTGAGATCGAAAACAGCCGCGCGACGCGCCAGCTGCCCGAATTCAACCCCGGCGACACGGTCGTCGTCAGCGTGAAGGTCGTCGAAGGCGATCGCGAGCGCGTGCAGGCCTTCGAAGGCATCGTGATCGCGAAGAGCAATCGCGGCTTCAACTCCTCGTTCACGGTGCGCAAGATTTCGCACGGCGAGGGTGTCGAGCGCACGTTCCAGTCGCACAGCCCGTCGATCGCGGATGTCTCGGTCAAGCGCCGCGGCAGCGTCCGTCGCGCGAAGCTGTATTACCTGCGCGATCTGTCCGGCAAGGCCGCGCGCATCGAAGAGAAGCTCTAACACCACGTGGGCCGTCTGCTCGGCTTCATCTGGCGGGGACTCGACGGACTGCGTCGGGTCCTCCACCTGATCTTGCTGCTGGTGATCTTCGGCTTCATCTTCGGAGCCCTGCGCACCAGCATTCCGAGCCTGCCTTCCAAGGCGGCCCTGGTGATCGCCCCCGAGGGCGACATCGTCGAGCAGTTGTCCGGCGATCCGCTCGATCGCGCGATCGCCGAAGCGCAGGGCGAGGGCCCGAGCGAAACCTTGTTGCACGATCTGGTCGACGCGATCCGTGCGGCGGCCAAGGACGACAAGGTCCAGGCACTCGTCCTCGATCTGAACGGCATGACGGGCGGCGGTCAGCCGACGCTGCAGGAACTCGGCAGCGCGATCCAGGAATTCCGCAAGTCGGGCAAGAAGGTCGTCGCGCACAGCGTCGCATTCCAGCAGGCGCAGTACTTCGTCGCCGCGCACGCCGACGAGATCTACGTCGATCCGCTCGGCTTCGTGCTGCTCGAGGGCTACGACCGCTATCGCATGTACTACAAGGCCGCGCTCGACAAGCTCGGCGTGGACATGAACGTCTATCGCGTCGGAGCCTTCAAGAGTGCCGTTGAGCCCTATGTCCGTCAGGACATGTCGGCCGAAGACCGTGAGGAAAGCGTCGCGTACCTCGGCGCGCTGTGGAGTAACTATCAGTCTGTCGTCACGAAGGCCCGTGGTCTCGCGCCGACCGCCATTGCGGATTACGTCGGCAGCATCGGATCAACGGTCAGCGCCGCCAAAGGCGATGCACCCAAGGTCGCGCTCGCTGCGAAGCTGATCACCGGCATCAAGTCCTCGATCGACATCGAAGCGCGCGTGGTGGAACTCGTCGGTGAAGACGAGGCGACGGGATCGTTCAACGAGATTTCTCTGACCGATTACCTGCGCGTCGAACGCGCTGAAGAGCAGCTTCACGCGGACGCGAAGGCGCGCATCGGCGTGATCGTCGCGTCCGGTGAGATCCTCGATGGCGACCAGCCGCCGGGCGTGATCGGCGGTACCAGCACGGCCGCGCTGATCCGCGACGCGCGGCTCGACGACGAGATCAAGGCGCTCGTGCTGCGCATCGACAGTCCCGGCGGCAGCGTACTTGCCTCCGAGCAGATCTATCGCGAGCTGAAGGCGTTCAAGGCCACGGGTCGCCCGATCGTGGTCTCGATGGGAGATCTGGCCGCGTCCGGCGGTTATTACATCGCGGCGCCGGCCGACGAAATCTGGGCGAACCCGGCGACGATCACGGGATCGATCGGCATCTTCGCACTGTTCCCCACGATCAATCGCACGCTCGACAAGATCGGCGTCAGCGTCGATGGCGTCGGCACGACGCCGCTGTCGGGCGAGTTCCGACTGGATCGGCCGGTCGGTCCGGTCGCGGCCCAGTTGCTGCAGTCGACGATCGAGCGCGGCTATGAAGAGTTTCTCGGACGCGTGACGGAAGGCCGGCGCAAGACCCGCGAGCAGATCGATGCGATTGCCCAGGGACGCGTCTGGTCCGGCGCCGACGCAAAGCGCATCGGGCTGGTCGATTCGCTGGGTTCCTTCGATGACGCGGTGGCCGCGGCCGCCAAGCGTGCCAAGCTCGCCAAGGACGCGTACACGCTGGACTATCTCGAGTCCGAGCCGTCCTGGGCGGAGCAGCTCGCGATGTCCCTGGAAGCGAAGTACGTGGGTCGGCTGCTGGGTCATGCGCTGGGGCACGACACGAGCGCGCTGGGCAGTGTTGCGCGCCTGGGCCGCGCGGCAGACCCGCTCGAGCGCGAGCTCGCCCGCTGGGCGCGCATGAACACGCCGAATCACCTGTACGCCTACTGCTTCTGCGACGCCCAGTAGGGCGGCCCCGGCAGGGTGGGCGGCAGTCGCTGGCCGCCGACAGCTGCAAAACTGTGACGCAGTCCGCCCGGGACATAATCTGGCGCCCCTAAGATCTCCGGCCATGGACAGGCTGGGCATGGCATTCGAGTGGCACCTGACGACGGGACAGATCCGCTTCGCCGGGCTGCCCGGTGGCGACATCTTCGGCCACACGCCGCAGGACCTGCTGCGCGTCGATCAGTGGGTGGCTCTGATCCATCCCGATGATCGGGATCCACTGCTCGCGCAGATCGAGCGGTCGCTGCTGGTTCCCACAGGCGCTACGGTCGTGTCCGAATTCCGCCTGCGTCATTCGGCCGGACACCACGTCTGGGTCGAGTGTCGCGGGCAATGCATCTTCGATGAACTCGGTGGCGCCGAGCGGGCCGTCGGATTCCTCGTCGACGTCTCCGCGCGCAAGCAGCTCGAGTCACGCCTCGCCCTGTGTGCACTGATCCTGCAGACGGTGCAGGAGGCCGTCGCCGTCGTCGATGTCGGTGGCCGCATCGTCTGGTGCAATGCCGCGTTCGACCAGATGTTCGGCAGCGCGCGTGGCAGCAGCGCGGGCCTTCCGTGGGCGAATTTCGCGGACCCCGCTCAGCCGCTGCAGCGTGAGCTGCAATCTCAGATGCTGATCCAGTCCGCGCAGACGGGATTCCATACGGGCCACTGGTGCGGGCAGAGCGCGGATGGCACGTTGCTCGAAATCGAAACCGGCATCACCTGCGTGGTCGGTGACGAGGCGCCGCTGTGGATCGCCGTGCACCGTGATGTCTCCGCTGCGCGCGCCACGGAGAAGGCGGTGCTGCAGGCGTCGCTCGAGGAACAGTCGCGAATCGGCACGGCACTGCATGAAGGTCTCGGCCAGGATCTGGCCGGCGCGTCGATGCTGCTGAATGCGGCGCGAGCCGATATTGCCGCGGGACATGACGCCAGCCAGTGCCTGAGCAGCGTGGAGTCCCTGCTGCAGTCTGCGGTCGGGCGCTGTGTGGATCTCGCGCAGCGACTGTCGCCGTTCCTGATCGAGAGGTCCGGACTGTCGAGCGCGTTGAAGGATCTGTCGCGCCGTGCCCGGGCGCATCACGATCTCGAGCTGCAACTCGATGTCGATCCTGAAGTGAGCGGACTGGTCGGCAACGAGGCCTACCACGTGCTGCGACTCGCGCAGTCCGCCGTGGATTTTGCGGCCGGGGCGGCGGGTGCCCGCCGGCTTGCGTTGTGCCTGAGGCGCGAAGACGACGAGTTCGTGCTCTGTGTCAGTGGCGAAGCACGCACGGTACCGCAGGCCGAGCTCGAGTTCGCGGATCGCCTGATGCGCTATCGGGCCGCTGCGCTCGGTGGCACCAGTGATTCGTTGACCACCGGCAGCGGCGGGTTCGGCTGGAGCGTGCGCGCCCCGGCACGTCAGCTGACCGTCAAGGCACTGCGCCGGGCTTCCTGACCCCGCGCGGCCAGACCCCGCGCCGTTACAGCGCGGACCAGTCGAGGATCACCTTGCCCGACTGGCCTGAGGCCATGGTCTCGAAGCCTTGCAGATAATCCCGGATGCCGAAGTGATGCGTGATCACCGGCGTGACGTCGAGTCCGCTCTGGATCAGGCTCGACATCTTGTACCAGGTCTCGAACATCTCCCGACCGTAGATCCCCTGGATCGTCAGGCCCTTGAAGATCACCTGGTTCCAGTCGATGGCGGTCTCGTCCGGCGGGATGCCGAGCAGTGCGACGTTGCCGCCGTGATTCATCGTGCGCACCATGTCGCGAAGCGCGGCCGGATTGCCGGACATTTCCAGGCCGACGTCGAAGCCCTCCTGCATGCCGAGCGACTGCATCGTCTGGTCGAGTGAATCGCGCGTCACATTCACTGCGCGCGTCGCTCCCATCTTTGCCGCGAGTTGCAGGCGATAGTCGTTCACGTCCGTGATCACGACATGTCGCGCACCGACGAAGCGCGCAATCGCGACGGCCATGATGCCGATCGGGCCGGCACCCGTGATCAACACGTCCTCGCCGACCATGTTGAAGGCGAGGGCGGTGTGTGTCGCGTTGCCGAACGGATCGAGGATCGAGGCGACGTCATCGCTGATCGCATCCGACAGCTTGAACGCATTGATCGCCGGCAAGGACAGCAGCTCGGCGAAGCAGCCTTGCCGATCCACGCCGACGCCCACGGTGTTGCGGCAGAGGTGACGTCGTCCCGCGCGGCAGTTGCGGCAGTGACCGCAGGTGATGTGGCCTTCGCCGGAGACACGATCGCCGACGCTGAAGCCTCGCACCTCGCTGCCCATGTCGACGATGCGACCGCAGTACTCGTGGCCGACGGCCATCGGCACCTTGATCGTGCGGCGTGCCCAGGCATCCCACAGGAAGATGTGCGTATCCGTGCCGCAGATCGCCGTCTTGTCGATCCTGATCAGTACGTCGTTCGGGCCGATGGCCGGCTCCGGCAGGTCGCCCATCCAGATGCCACGTTCCGCGTGCTGCTTGATCAGTGCCTTCATGACAGGACTCCCAGTTCGTGGCCCACGCGCGCAAATGCAGCGATTGCATGATCGAGATCCGCCGTGCTCAGGGCTGAGGACATCTGCGTGCGGATGCGCGCCTTGCCCATCGGCACGACGGGATACGAGAAGCCGATGACATAGACACCTTCGTCGAGCAGCTTCGCGGCCATGCGTTGCGCCAGCGCCGCATCGCCGAGCATGACCGGGATGATCGGGTGCTCGCCCGGCGCAAGGTTGAAGCCGGCGTTCGTCATTCCCGCGCGGAAATGCCGCGCGTTGTCGTGCACCTTCGCGCGCAGCGCGGGATCGTGCTCGATCAGGTCCAGCACGCGCAGGCTGGTGGCCGCGATCACGGGTGGCAGACTGTTGGAGAACAGATAGGGGCGGGAACGCTGCCGCAGCCAGTCGACCACGCTGCGCTTCGCCGCGGTGTAGCCACCGCTGCCGCCGCCGAGCGCCTTGCCGAGCGTACCGGTCAGGATGTCGATGCGACCCATGACCCCGCAGTGTTCCGGCGTGCCGCGGCCGCCCGCACCCATGAATCCCGTGGCATGGGAATCGTCGACCATCACGAGCGCGTCGTACCGGTCCGCGAGATCGCAGATGCCGGCCAGGTTCGCGATCGTGCCGTCCATCGAGAACACGCCGTCGGTGGCAATCAGGCGGGTACGCGCGCCGGCGGATTCCTTCAGACGTTGCTCCAGTTCGGCCAGATCGTTGTTGGCGTAGCGCAGCCGCTGTGCCTTGCACAGCCGGATGCCGTCGATGATGCTGGCGTGATTCAGCGCATCCGAGATCACGGCATCCTGCTCATCGAGCAGCGTTTCGAACAGCCCGCCGTTCGCATCGAAGCAGGAGGAATAGAGGATCACGTCTTCCATGCCGAGAAAACCGGCCAGTCGCTGCTCCAGCTCGCGATGCGGTGTCTGCGTGCCGCAGATGAACCGTACGGAGGCCATGCCGAAGCCATAGCGGTCGATTGCGCGATGCGCCGCCTCGCGTACCGAAGGGTGGTTGGCGAGGCCGAGGTAGTTGTTGGCGCAGAGATTGATGACGCTGCCGGACGCCGTGCGAACCTGGGCGCCCTGCGGGCCCTGGATCACGCGCTCGGATTTGTACAGCCCGGCGCTGTGCAACTCGGCCAGCGAGGCCTCGAGCCGCTGAAGGAAGGCTGGATCCACGGGAATGCTCCGATCGGACGATAGGGCGAATTATACTGGCGCGCCGGTGGCGCCCGCCGTCCGGTGCGAATAGCGAGACCTGCGGCCCATGCTGAACACCGATTCCAAGTCCACCCGCCTGTTCATCGTCCTGGCGGGCTTCTTCCTGACCAACGCGCTGATCGCCGAGTTCGTCGGCGTGAAGATCTTCTCGCTCGAGAACACGATCGGCATCGCGCCGTTCGAGTGGAGCCTGCTCGGTGTGTCCGGCAACCTGAATTTCACGGCCGGCGTGCTGCTCTGGCCGTTCGTGTTCATCATGACGGATATCATCAACGAGTACTTCGGCCTGCGCGGCGTGCGGCTGATTTCCTGGATCGCCGTGGGCTTCATCAGCTACGCCTTCGTGGCGGCCTATGTTTCGATCGCGCTCGCGCCGGCGGGCTTCTGGGTCGATGCCAACCGCGGCCTCGGTGTCGATGACATCCAGCGTGCCTATGCGCTGATCTTCGGCCAGGGCCTCTGGACCATCGGCGGCTCGATCGTGGCGTTCCTGATCGGGCAGCTGGTCGACGTCACGGTGTTCCATCGCATCCGCAACCTGACAGGCGAGGGCCGCATCTGGCTGCGCGCCACCGGCTCCACTGCGGTCTCGCAACTGCTGGACAGTTTCGTCGTGCTGTATATCGCGTTCGTGCTCGGGCCGCAGAAGTGGCCAGTGTCACAGTTCCTCGCGGTCGGCACCGTCAACTACATCTACAAGATGCTGGCGGCCATCGCGCTGATTCCGCTGCTGTACGTCGCGCGTCGCGCGATCAAGTCCTATCTCGGCGAGGCGGAAGCGGAGCGCCTGAAGCGCGAAGCCGCAGCCTGACGCGGCTTCAATGCAGCAGCGCGGCCAGCTGGCGGCGCGCCTGGGCGACGCGCGGATGATCGACCGGTGCGAGGTCGATGGCTCTGAGGACATCTTCCCGTCCCTGGCCCTGCGCGAAGCGGCGATTGCGTTGCATCGCGGCGATCAGCGCATCGATCCCGCGTTCCAGATCCATCGCCAGCAGTGAGCGCGCGGCGTGGACCCGTGCGGTCTGGATCGCGTCGGTTTCGTCCGGCGCGGCGCGCAGTTCGGCGAAGTGCGCGAGCGCGTAGGCCGCTTTCACGGCGGCCTCCGACTGCAAGGCCGGCGGAAGGCGACCGAGGGCAGACCGGGCGGCCTGTGGATCGCCAGACAGCGCCAGCGCCCTGGCGAGTTCGATCACCGCATCCGTGTTGTCCGGCTCGGCCGTCGACAGTGCCTGCAGCTGCTCGATGGCTTCGGGGTATGCGCGCCGAGAGATGGCAGCGCGGGCCAGTTCCAGCGCCGGGGCGGATTCGCGCGGCAGATGCTGGGCCAGGAAACTGCGAACGGCGCCGAGTGGCTGCGCACCGACGAATTCTGCGACCACGCGCCCGCCGTGGAACAACTTGACGGCCGGAATGCTGCGGATCTGGTAGCGGCCGGCGATGTCCTGCTCTTCGTCTGTGTTCAGCTTGACGACCTTCACGCGGCCGTCGAACTCGGCCGCGATCTGATCCAGCACCGGGCCCAGCGTACGACAGGGCCCGCACCACGGTGCCCAGAAATCCACCAGCACGGGCGTGGTGTTCGACGTTTCGAGTACATCGGCGGAAAAGGCGGCGGAAGTGACGGGCTGGGCACCGCTCATGGCGTGTGTTCCTCGGAAAGGCACTGGCTTGTGGTTACCCAGATGGTGGCGGCCGATGCGAAATCAAGGGCAGCCCCCCGTAGAATGCAGGCCTGCGCCGTCCTGTGCGGCGCGACCGGAGGGGAGACTGCATGACACTGGCCGGTTCGACGTCGTTTGCCTTTCGTCCCGATTCGGATCCGGCCGCACGTGGCGCGCTCGGCGCCGAGATCAACGCGCTCTACCTCGGCGACGAGGAGCAGATCGTCCGTTCTCTGGCGGACCTCGCTCGGCTGCCGCCCGAACGGCGCGAACGCGTGCAGCAGCGCACCGCGGCGCTGGTCGAGTCCGTGCGCGCCCGGCGGGTCGCGGCGAGTGGCGTGGAGGCCTTCCTGCAGCAGTACCACCTCGCGTCGCGCGAGGGCGTGATCCTGATGTGCCTCGCCGAAGCCTTGCTGAGGATTCCCGATGCCGGCACCGCGGATCGTCTGATCGCGGACAAGATTCCGGAAGGCGCCTGGGCACGGCACCTGGGCGACAGCGAATCGTTGTTCGTGAATGCCTCGACGTGGGGACTGATGCTGACCGGCAGAATCGTCGGCCTCGACGCGGCCGATGGCCATCGCTGGTATGAGCGACTCGTCGGCCGACTCGGTGAGCCCGTCGTGCGCGCGGCGCTGCGGCAGGCGATGCGCATCATGGGACACCAGTTCGTGATGGGCCGCACGATCGGCGAGGCACTAGAACGCGCCGCCGGCTCCGATCAGCAACGCTATCGCCATTCGTTCGACATGCTGGGCGAGGCCGCGATGACCGCGGCGGATGCGGCGAGCTATCTTGAGAAGTACCACGCCGCGATCGTCGCGATCGGCGCGGCGGTCTCGAAGAACGAGCCACTCATCGCGCGGCACAGCGTGTCGGTGAAGCTCTCGGCGCTGCATCCGCGCTATGAATTCGCCAACGCGGAGTGTGTCGTCGCGGATCTGGCGCCGAAGTTGATCGATCTCGTCGGCGCCGCACGCCGCGCGGGCATCGCACTGACGGTCGATGCAGAAGAGGCGGAACGACTGGAGCTGTCGCTGCGCCTCGTCGAGCGCGTGCTGACGGACCCGGTCACCGAGGGCTACGACGGCGTCGGCCTGGCGGTGCAGGCCTACCAGAAGCGCGCACCGGCCGTGATCGACTGGCTGACGCGGCGCTGTCGTGCGCTCGGTCGGCGCATCGCGCTGCGACTCGTCAAGGGCGCGTACTGGGATACCGAGATCAAGCGCGCACAGGAGCGCGGCCTGGTGGGCTATCCCGTGTTCACGCGCAAGGCCGCGACGGATGTGTCTTACCTCGCCTGCGCCCGGCAGCTCGCGCAGTGCCGCGACGTGATCTATCCGCAGTTCGCCACGCACAATGCACAGACGCTCGCGTACGTGGCCGAGGTCTTCGGCGCCGACGGTGGCTTCGAGTTCCAGCGCCTGCATGGCATGGGCGAGGAGCTCTATGCGCAGGTCGTCGAGCCAGCCGGGGAGGGCGGCAGCGCGCTGCCCTGTCGCGTCTACGCGCCGGTGGGATCGCATGAAGAGCTGCTGCCGTATCTGGTGCGACGTCTGCTCGAGAATGGCGCGAATACGTCGTTCGTCAACCGCATCGTCGATGAGCGTCAGCCGGCGGAGCGTGTCGTGGCGGACCCTGTGCTCGAGGTCGACCAGCTTGCGGAAGTGCGACATCCGCGCATTCCGCTGCCGGCCGATCTGCTGCGGCCGCGTGCGAACTCGCAGGGTGTGAATCTGGCGGACCTGCGCGAGGTCGAAGCGCTCGCGGCCGGTGCGTCGGAGGCCACACGGCAGACATGGCATGCGGCCCCGATGGTCGTGGATCGAGCACCGTCGACGCCCGCGCCCGTGTCGCTGCGCAATCCCGCGTGCACTGCAGACGTGGTCGGCGCTGTGGTCGATGCCGTGGTCGACGACGTCCCGCGGGCGGTGACGGCGGCGGTCGCCGCGCAGCCTGGCTGGGATGAGCTGGGGGCTGTCGCGCGGGCACAGCTCCTTCTGGCAGCGGCCGATCTGCTCGAAGCGCGACGCGCCGAGTTCGTCGCCCGCTGCGTTCGCGAGGCCGGCAAGACGCTGCCGGAT
Organism: Steroidobacteraceae bacterium; assembly: GCA_965279665.1. Classification (GTDB taxonomy): domain Bacteria; phylum Pseudomonadota; class Gammaproteobacteria; order Steroidobacterales; family Steroidobacteraceae; genus UBA964. The sequence goes on along the minus strand of OZ257256.1, from coordinate 2,523,068 downwards.
GCGATCGGTGAAGTGCGCGAAGCCGTCGATTTCCTGCGCTACTACGCGGCGCAAGCCAGCGGCGACTGGGGCGCCGAACAGGCGCTTCCCGGGCCCACGGGCGAGCGCAATCTGTTGCGGCTTCGCGGCCGAGGCGTGTTCGTCTGCATCAGTCCCTGGAATTTTCCGCTCGCGATCTTCATCGGCCAGGTCGCCGCCGCGCTGGTGACGGGCAACACCGTGCTGGCCAAACCTGCCGAGCAGACGCCACTCACCGCGGCGCTGGCCGTGGAGGTACTGCACGCCGCAGGTGTTCCGCGCGACGTGCTGCAGCTGCTGCCTGGACGCGGGTCGACGATCGGCGCGGCATTGGTGCGTGATGCGCGGGTGGCGGGAGTCGTGTTCACGGGCTCCACCGAAACCGCGCGATTGATCGCGCGGAATCTCGCGGCACGGGACGGTCCGATCGCCACGCTGATCGCCGAGACCGGTGGCCTGAATGCGATGATCGTGGACAGCTCCGCGCTGGCGGAGCAGGTCGTGCAGGATGTGATCGCCTCCGCTTTCAACAGCGCGGGACAGCGCTGCTCCGCGCTGCGCCTGCTGCTGGTGCAGGAGGAGATCGCGCCGCGGGTGATGCAACTGCTCGAGGGTGCGATGGCCCAGCTGCGTGTCGGTGATCCGGCGCTGCTCGAGACGGATATCGGTCCGGTCATCGATGCGGACGCGCTGTCGATGCTGCAGGCCCATGCTGCGAAGATCACGCGCAATGCGCGCTGGCAGGCGCGGGCTCTGCTGCCTGCCACGGCCGAGGCGGGGCTCTACTTTGCGCCGCTCGCGGTGGAGATCGACAGCCTCGACGTGCTGCAGCGTGAGGTATTCGGGCCTGTCGTGCACCTGCTGCGTTTTCGCGGTCAGGATATCGATACGCTGATCGATTCGATCAATGCACTCGGCTACGGACTCACGCTCGGTATCCATACACGTGTCGACGGGCTGGCCCAGCGCATCGCGCGGCGCGCGCGCGTCGGCAACGTCTACATCAATCGAAACATGATCGGCGCAGTCGTCGGCGTACAGCCTTTCGGAGGCTGCGGACTCTCCGGCACCGGACCGAAGGCCGGCGGTCCTCACTATCTCGAGCGCTTCGCCACCGAGCAGACCGTGACGACCAATACGTCGGCCGTCGGTGGCAATGCCAGCCTGCTGTCGCTCGACGTGGAACAGCCGTGACGTCCCCGCAGAAAGTACTGGTTGTCGTGGCGCTGGCGGACGAGAGCGCTGGACGGCTGGAACGGGCCGGGGCGGATGTGCTCTACACCGGGGTCGGCAAGGTCAATGCGACCTATGCCCTGACGCGCCGCCTGGTCGAGTCCCGCGCGCAGGGGCACGCGCTGCCGCTCGTGCTGAACCTGGGCACGGCCGGCAGTCGAGTGTTCGCGACCGGCTCCCTGGTGGCCTGCCATCGCTTCATCCAGCGTGACATGGATGCCACGGCGCTCGGGTTCGCGGCGGGGGCGACGCCGTTCGATCCGACACCCGCCGAACTGGTCGTGGACCGGCGCCTCCCGCATCTTCCCGCAGCGCTCTGTTCCAGCGGCGATTCGTTCCTGACGGAGGATCATCCGCTGGCGGGCGAGGTCGCCGAAATGGAAGCGTTTGCGCTCGCGCGGGTGTGCCTCGCCGAGGGAGTGTCCTTTGCCTGCGCAAAGTATGTGACGGATGGCATCGATGCGCGCGCTGCGCAGGATTGGGCGGGTCGGCTGGCGGCCGCGGCCTCCGCGCTGGCCGATGTGTATCGCGAGGTCGCGGCGCGGCCCTGATCGGCGACGTCGCGGCCGAACCCCTGGACGGGGTTGAATCCAAATCCCGTGTCGGCACGAAATGCAGGGAAGCTGTGACACACGACGACGAGATGACACCGTCCCCCCGATTCCGACTGCCCGGAACCCCATCAGGTCCCGCGGGGCCGTCTGCGGCCGCGCCGGCTGCCATCCTTCCGGCGGTCGCGCGCGGCGACTAGGCGGCCGTGCAACGCTGCATGGCTCGTTATGGAGCGCTGGTGTGGTCTCTGGCACGGCGTCTGTCTCCGACGCATGCCGATGCGGAGGACGCCACCCAGGAGATTTTCCTGGACCTGTGGCGCAGCGCCGGCCGATTCGACCCGACCCGCGGCAGTGAACAGCTGTTCGTCATGATGATCGCCCGCCGTCGTCTGATCGATCGCCTGCGGGCCCTGCGGCAGCGACGTGCTCACGAGATCGCCGATTCCGGGGACCTGCTCGCCGACGTGTCGTTTGACGCCCGCGCCGATCACCATGTCGAGGCGGGGATCGCGCGCGCGGCTCTGGAGCAATTGCCCGCGGAGCAGCAACGGGTCATGGATCTGTCGATCGTGCAGGGCATGTCTCATGGCGAGATCGCGCGGCGGGTCGGGATTCCGCTCGGCACCGTCAAGACACTGGTGCGACGCGGACTCATCAAGGTTCGTCAGGCGCTGGTCGGCGATGGGGAGTGGCGGGAATGAATCGCTTGAATGACATTCAGCGGGCGCGCCTGCTCGAACTGGCCGTCGAACGCGCGACGGGTGGCCTGTCGCGCGACGAACTGCGCGAACTCGAGATTCTGGTCGGACCCGATGCGCAACGGCTCGACGACAGTATGGAGCGTGCTGCCGCCGCGATACATCTGTCGTCGTTGCCGCCCGTGGAGCCGATGCCGCGCGAACTGGCGGCGCGCGTTGCGACCGATGCTGATCGGTTCTTCGCGCCGCAGCGACAGGCCTCGATCGCCGTCGAGCGCTCGAGGACTTCGGCGTCCCTCCCTTCCTGGTTCTCGTGGGCAGGCTGGGTTGCCGCCGCCGCGAGCTTCGTTGCCATCATCGCGCTGCTGAGTCTCGACAAGGCGGCGTACCGCGACGATCCGCAAAGCCTGCAGGCGCAGGAGTCGGCACAGCCGGACGGCACAGGGCTGGACGCAGCGCCGCTGCCTGCCTCGGAAGTCGCACGCATGGCCGGACGCCGCGAGGTGCCGACGATCCGGTCGGGCCAGGCGGAGGATGCCGATGCGCAATCCGCGGTCTCGTCGGCATCCGAGCAACGCCTCGCGCTGCTTCGCAACCAGCGCTTCCTGTTGCGACGCAACTGGGCCGCGGCCGGCGATTCGACCGGGATCGGCGTGCAGGGCGACGTGATCTGGGACGCACGCACGCAGCAGGGCTTCATGCGCTTCACGGGACTGCGACGCAACGATCCATCCCAGGAGCAGTACCAGTTGTGGATCTTCGATGGCCAGCGCGATCAGCACTATCCGGTGGATGGCGGTGTGTTCGATTCGGACGGCGAGGACGAACTGGTCGTGCCGATCCAGGCCCGCCTCGCGGTCGCGACGCCGCTGGCGTTCGCGATCACGATCGAGCAGCCCGGCGGCGTCGTGGTGTCGGATCGTCGTCGCGTCGTGGTGATCGCGCGAATCACCTGAATGAATCCAGTTGGCAGGCCGGGCCGAATAACTGCTCGAACCTGTCCCACTCAACTGGAGATTCACGGATGAAACGATTCATGCGGGCCTGCATGGCCCTGAGCTTCGCGATGGCTGTGTCCGCCTGCGGATCCGACAACGAGGATCCATTGGCCAAGACCGCAGACCTCAGCGTGATCCACGCGTCTGCGGATGCACCTGCCGTCGATATCGATCTGAACGGATCATCGCTCGGACGCAACATCGACTTCAAAGGCGTGGTGCCGAATCAGCCGGTCGTGGCGGGCAGCGTGTCGCTGGCGGTCCGCGGGATACTGCCGGGCACCGCACGTCCGACCGTGATCGGGCCGGCGAACCTCACGCTGGAGGCCGGGCGACGCTATGCGGTGCTCGCGGTGAATCGCGTCTCTGCGATCGAGCCGCTGGTGATCACTCGCGACACGACCGCGGTATCCGCAGGCGCTGCGCGGCTCCAGGTGGTGCACGCGGCACCGGACGCACCACGTGTGGCCGTGTACGTCACAGCTCCCAACGCCAGCCTCGCCGCGAGCGCGCCGGCTGGTACGTTCTCGTTCAAGGAATCCTTCGGCCCGGCGAATGTGACCGCGGGCGATTACCAGATCCGCGTGACGCCGGCCGGCGCGCCGGGCACCGTCGTGTTCGATTCCGGGACGGTGCGCCTCGACGCGGGCACTGATCTGCTGATCGTGGCGGTACCAAACACGACGGCGGGCAGCGCGCCGATTTCCCTGCTCGCCACGACACCGGGTGGTGCGGTGCTGGAGTTGCTCGACCGATCAGCGCCGGCCAGGGTGCGAGTCATTCACGCATCGCCGGATGCGCCTGCGGTCAGTGTTTTTGCCAATGACAATTTTGCCCAGGCGTTGGTGCCAACTCTCTCGTTTCCGAACTTCACGGGTTTCGTCGACGTTCCGCCCGCCGCGTACAACCTGAAAGTCACTCCGGCCGGCAATCCCGGAGCGATCGTCATCAATGCCAACGCGACGCTGGCACGTGGTGCGCAGTACTCCGTGTTCGCCGTGGGACGGCTCGCGACGATCGAGCCGCTGGTCCTGCGCGACGATCGCCGCCGAGTCGCGACGCAGGCCAAGGTGCGCATCCTGCATGCATCGCCCACGGCGGGTGCCGTCGATATCTACGTACTGGCGCCCGGTGCGGCACTCGCGACGGCGACGCCGGCGTTCAGCAACGTGGCGTTCAAGGCAAACACCGGCTATGTGAGCCTGGCCGCAGGACCCTATGACGTGGTCGTCACGCCTACCGGCACTCGCACTGCCGCCATCGGTCCGGCGCGGATCCAGGTCGCAAACGCTGGCGTCTACACGATCGCAGCTCGCGACGCCGTCGGAGGCGGTACGCCGCTCGGTGTGATCCTGCTCGACGACTTCGCACCCTGAGCGGGACGGGCGCCGCGGCGGTCAGTTCAGGAAATCGAACAGTCGTCGCGGCGCTTCGTAGTGCAGATCGCGGGCGAAGCCCGCGTCGAGCGCGGTCCAGTCTGCGATGTCCAGTCGCATCGTGCAGAGGGCGCCCGTCTCGAAGATGCCGAGCCCGGCAGCCGGGGCGAGCAACTGCGCGAACTCCGTGAGGCCTGGATTGTGGCCCACCATCATCAGGTGTTCGATACGCGGGCCCGCACCGCGCGCGGCGGCCAGCAGGTCGGCGGCGTTGGCGAGGTACATCGATTCAAGGCACTGCAGCCGACGTGGAGCGAGGTCGAGCTCGCGCATGAAGCATTGCGCGGTCTGCTGGGTACGCTGCGCGCTGCTGGCGAGGATCAGATCGGGTATCCAGCCCTGCTCGCGGCAGCGGCGTGCGGCGCCGGTCGCTTCGGCGATGCCGCGGCGCTGCAGCACGCGCTCGTAGTCCGTGCCGCCGCCGTCCTTCCATTCCGCCTGGCCGTGACGCACGAGCGTCAGCCGGCGCTGCAGCAGCGCAGGTTCAGTCATGCCGCGTCGACCAGGATGCGGCCTGCATCTTCCCGCACCGGGAACACCCGCACGGGCTCGTACGCTGGCGGCGTCAGCGCGGCGCCATCGCGCAGGCAGAAGCGGGCGCCATGACGCGGGCAGATCACGACAGGACCTGCGGGATCGAGCGGATCGAGCTCGGCGTCCGTGAGTGGCTCGCCATCATGCGTGCAGCGGTCTTCGAAGGCGTACAGGGTGCCTGCGACGCGTACGATCGTGATCGCGCAGCCATCGACCTCGGCAGACAGGTGCGGCGCGGACTGCAGGGCCTCCGCTGCGCCGACGTCGATCCAGTGGGAGCGCGTCATGAGCTAGGAGGGCCTGGTCACATCATGCCGGTCTGAAGACGCGCGGCTTCCGACATCATCGACTGGCTCCAGGGCGGATCGAACACGAGTTCCACGTCGGCGGATCGCACTGTCGGAATCACTTCGACCTTGTCCTTGACGTCCGCGACCAGCACTTCACCCATGCCGCAGCCGGGTGCAGTCAGCGTCATCTTGACGCTGATGGTGCGTGTACCGTCCTCGTTCGGCGTGACGTTGCATTCATAGACCAGGCCGAGGTCCACGATGTTCACCGGGATCTCCGGGTCGTAGCAGTTGCGCATCTGCGACCAGGCGAGCTTTCGCACATCGTCTTCGGTGGCGTTGGGCGGCAACGTCGGCGGGACGATGACCTCCTTGCCGATCGCATCCGCATCCTCGCCGGCGAGCCGGAACAGGTTGCCTTCGATGTACAGCGTGAAGCTGCCACCGAGCGCCTGGGTGATGAAGCCGGACTGCCCGGCCTTCAGTTTGACCTCGACTCCAGCGGGCACGATGACAGCCTTCGTATCCCGTGAAATCACGAACGGTTCATTCTCCTGGGTACGCATCGCTCGCCTTCATTCCGTCGAAACTGGAGTCATCGAGGCCGCGGCGGCGGCCGCCTTCGCCGATTCCGCATCCTGCGCGTCGCTGCGCGCAAGGGCCGCGGCGAGCGTGTGCCAGCACAGGCTCGCGCATTTGACGCGGGCGGGGTAGTCGCGCACGCCGGTCAGCGCGGCGAGCTTGCCGAGTTCCGCAGCGGGTTCATGATCATGTTCGGTCAATGCACGATGCACGGCCTCGTGCAGGTGCGTGACAGACGCACGATCGAGGCCCTTCACCGCTTCGGTCATCATCGACGCCGATGCCGTCGAGATCGCGCAGCCTTTGCCCTCGAAACGGATGTCGTCGATGCGACCGGCGTCGAGCTTCAGCGTCAGCGTCAGTCGATCCCCGCACAACGGGTTGTGGCCTTCGGCCGACGTGTCGCAGGGCTCGAGCTTGCCGAAATTGCGGGGTCGCTTGTTGTGATCGAGGATCACGTCGCGGTAGAGGTCCTTGAGATCCATCAGCCGAATACCTCGCGTGCAGCGCCGAGTGCGGCTACCAGGGCATCGATGTCAGCCCGGTTCGTGTAGCAGCCAAAGGACGCACGGGCCGTCGCCGGCAGGTCGAAGAAGTCCATCACCGGCATGGCGCAGTGATGCCCCGTGCGCACGGCGACGCCTTCCGTATCGAGGATCGTGCCGAGATCATGCGGATGCACGCCGTCCAGCGTGAACGAGATCACGCTCGCCTTGTGATCGGCGGTGCCGATGATGCGCAGACCCGGCACCGCGGCGAGCGCGTGCGTGGCGTAGTGCAGCAGCGATTGCTCGTGCGCCCGCACGCGATCGAGGCCCAGGCCTTCGAGATAGTCGATGGCGGCACCGAGCCCGATGACGCCCGAGATGTTCGGCGTGCCGGCCTCGAACTTCCATGGAAGTTCGTTGTAGGTCGTGCCGCTGAAGCTGACCTTCAGGATCATGTCGCCGCCCCCTTGCCAAGGCGGCATCTCGCGCAGCACGTCTTCGCGGCCCCACAGCACGCCGACGCCGGTGGGGCCGTAGAGCTTGTGAGCGGAGAAAGCGTAGAAGTCGCAGCCCAGCGCCTGCACATCGACGCGCTCGTGCGGCACGGCCTGCGCGCCGTCGATCAGCACGCGCGCACCGACGGCCTTGGCCGCGCGAACGAGATCCGCGGCGGGCAGGATCGTGCCGAGCGCATTGGAGACATGCGCGAACGCGACGAGCTTCGTGCGCGGCGACAGCATTTCATGGAACAGGTCGATGCGAAGCATGCCGCGTTCGTCGATCGGCACGACCTTCAGTACGGCGCCGGTCGCTTCGCACAGCATCTGCCACGGCACGATGTTGGCGTGGTGCTCGAGCCAGGTGATCAGGATCTCGTCGCCGGGCTTGAGATTCTGGCGTCCCCAGGACTGGGCCACGAGGTTGATCGATTCCGTCGTGCCGCGCGTGAAGATCACTTCGCAGGACTTCGCCGCGTTCAGGAAGCGCTGCACGCGCACGCGCGCGGCCTCGAACGCTGCGGTGGCCTGTTGGCTGAACAGGTACACGCCGCGATGGACGTTGGCGTGGGTCGTGCGCTCGTACTGCGACACGGCGTCGATGACGGCCGTCGGCCGCTGCGACGACGCCGCACTGTCGAGGAACGCGAGCCGCTTGCCGTGCACGCGCTCGGCGAGGATCGGAAAGTCGCGGCGCACGGCTTCGACGTCGTACGCATCCGTCGGGACTGCCGCAGATGCCAGGGCGCTGACCGGACGGGCGTTCACAGCAGCTCCGCCGCGACGGGAACGTCGCCGAGACGCACTGCGATCTGCCCTTCGATCTGGCTGCGCAGGTCGCGTCGGGCGATCCGCGAGACCACGTCTTCGAGGAACGCCCATTTCAGCAGGCCTTGGGCCGTGTCCGGATCGATGCCGCGGGAGAGCAGATAGAACATCATGTTGTCATCCAGCTTGCCGCTGGTCGCGCCATGGCTGGCTTTGACGGCATCGGTGTAGATTTCGAGTTGTGGCCGCAGGTCCAGTTCGCACAGCGCGCCGGCGAGCAGGCCACGCAGCGACTGTTCCGATTCGGAATGAGGGGCCGCGGCATTAACGGTGATGTGGCCGTTGAACGCGGCACGACCGCGACCACCCGTGATGCCACGGAAGATCTCCGTGGTGCGCGTATGTGGCGCCAGATGCTCGACGTGGACGTAGCCGTCGATCACCCGTGTCGCGTCTGCCAGCGCGAGGCCGTGCAGGGCCAACTGCGCGCCCGCGCCCGCGAGCTCGATCCGCGCCGTCGTGCGCGCGAACTGTGCGCCGATCGCGATGTTCTGCAGCGCAAGCCCGGACGATGCGGCCAGCGTCACGTGCAGCGACTCGATGAACTGCGCCGTCGGCGCGTGTTGCTGCACTCGCGTCCAGACGACGTGGGCACCCTCTCCGATCACGACTCGCGCGGCGGCGTTGGTCAGGCCTGTGACGCCCGCCGCACTGAGGTGCCGCTCGACCAGGTTCACACGGCTGTTCGGCGCAGCATCCATCAGCAGGCGCGGATAGGCGGTGCCATCGGCCGCGTTCAGGGTCGTGATGAACAGCAGTTCGAGGTCGAGGGTCGCACCTGGGCCCGGCGCCAGGCTGACGACATGGGTCGCCGAGACTGCATTGACGGCGCCGAAACGGAAATCGGCAACGGCCTTCGGAGGCAGAGGAGACGACGTCGCAGGTGTTGCCACGTCGCTCGCGCGAAGCTGTACGGCCGCATGCTGCAGACCGGCTGCGTCGCTCAGCGCCGCGACCGGCGCGCCATTGACGAACACGAGGCGCGCGACGCCATCGAGCGCAGGCGGAAGCACCTCGCGCGCCCGCGCGACGTCTGCGTCCGTTGGAGCCGCGGCCGCTTGCGCCGACGCCTTCTCGACGGCGCGCAGGTTGGCGTACTTCCAGTTCTCGTCGCGCGAGGTCGGCAGCGAGGCGGGCAGGGCGGTGGCGTTCATGGTGCGCAGGCTCTAGGCCGCATCCTGCGTGAGCCAGTCGTAGCCACGCTTCTCGAGTTCGAGCGCGAGGCTGCGATCGCCACTGCGGATGATGCGACCCTTCGCCAGTACGTGGACGCGGTCCGGCACGATGTGATCGAGCAGGCGCTGGTAATGCGTGACCAGCACGACGGCGCGGTCCGGCGATCGCAGCGTGTTCACCCCGCGCGCGACGACTTTGAGAGCGTCGATGTCGAGGCCCGAGTCGGTTTCATCGAGCAGCGCGAGCTTCGGCTCCAGCACCAGCATCTGCAGGATCTCGTTGCGCTTCTTCTCGCCGCCGGAGAACCCCTCATTGACGCCGCGCGACAGGAACGCCTCGTCCATCTGCATCAGCTTCATCTTGTCCTTGACCAGCGTCAGGAACTCGAAGGCGTCCACTTCGGGCAGGCCGCGGTGCTTGCGCGCCGCATTGACGGCCGCCTTCAGCAGATAGACGTTGTTAACGCCCGGAATCTCGACCGGATACTGGAAGCCGAGGAACACGCCGGCTCGGGCGCGTTCTTCAGGGGCGAGTGTCAGCAGATCCTGGCCTTCGTAACGAACGGTGCCGGCCGTGACTTCATAGCCCGGGCGCCCCGCGAGCACGTACGACAGCGTGCTCTTGCCGGACCCGTTGGGGCCCATGATGGCGTGCACTTCGCCCGCGTTGACCTCGAGCGTGAGGCCCTTCAATACCGCCTTGCCGGCGACGGAGACGTGCAGATTATCGACCTTCAGCATGACTTCTTCCCTCAACGCTCATCTTTCAACCGACTGCGCCTTCGAGACTCACTGCGAGCAGTGCCTGCGCCTCGACTGCGAATTCCATCGGCAATTCCTTGAACACGCTCTTGCAGAAGCCGCTGACGATCATGTTGACCGCGTCTTCCTGCGAAATGCCGCGCTGCAGGCAATAGAAAAGCTGGTCCTCGCTGATCCGCGACGTTGAGGCTTCGTGCTCCACCGTGGCCGAGCCGTTCTTGACCTCGACATACGGGAACGTGTGCGCGGCGCACTGGCTGCCCATCAGCAGCGAGTCGCACTGCGTGAAGTTTCGCGCGCCATGCGCGCTCGGCAGGATCTTCACCAGCCCGCGATAGCTGTTGCTGCCCTTGCCGGCGGAGATGCCCTTCGACACGATCGTGCTGCGCGTGTTCGCGCCGACATGGATCATCTTCGTGCCGGTGTCTGCCTGCTGGTAGTTGTTCACCGTCGCGACGGAATAGAACTCGCCGATCGAGTTCTCGCCCTTCAGTACGCAGCTCGGGTACTTCCAGGTGATCGCAGAGCCGGTCTCCACCTGCGTCCACGAAATCTTCGAGTTGCGGCCGCGGCATTCGCCGCGCTTGGTGACGAAGTTGTAGATGCCGCCGACGCCGTTCTCGTCGCCGGGGTACCAGTTCTGCACCGTCGAGTACTTGATCTGCGCGTCATCTTCCGCGACCAGCTCGACCACGGCCGCGTGCAGCTGGTTCTCGTCGCGCATCGGCGCGGTGCAGCCTTCGAGATAGCTGACGTGGCTGCCGGGCGCGGCCACGATCAGTGTTCGTTCGAACTGGCCGGTCTTCGCCGCGTTGATGCGGAAGTACGTGGAGAGTTCCATCGGGCAGCGCACGCCCTCGGGGATGTAGACGAACGATCCATCCGAATACACCGCCGAATTCAGGCAGGCGTAGTAGTTGTCCGAGGGCGGAACGACAGTGCCGAGATAGCGCTCGATCAGTTCCGGGTGCTTCTGCACGGCGTCCGAGAACGAGCAGAAGATCACGCCGGCTTTCTCGAGCCGGTCCTTGAACGTCGTGGCGACGGAGACGCTGTCGAACACGGCATCCACCGCGACGCCCGCAAGCCGCGCGCGCTCGTGCAGCGGCACGCCGAGCTTTGCATAGGTGGCCAGCAGCTTCGGATCGACTTCGTCGAGGCTCTTCGGCGCATTGGCCGGTGCCTTCGGCGCGGAGTAGTACGAGATCTCCTGGAAATCGATCGGTGGGTAGTGCACGTGCGCCCAGTGCGGTGGCGTCATGGTCTGCCAGTGACGGAACGCTTTCAGTCGCCAGTCGAGCAGGAACTGCGGTTCGCGCTTCTTCAGCGAAATCGCACGCACGGTGCTTTCGTCCAGGCCGGGCGGCAGGCTGTCCGATTCGATGTCGGTGACGAAGCCATGCTGGTAGCTGCGCCCGACGAGTGTCTCGAGTTCTGCGGTGTCAGTCATGGGTCGGTCTCTGCAGCGATCGAGTCCGCGGTATCGTGGCGATCTTCAGTTCACGTTCGAGGGCAGGAAGGCGCACCGGCGCCGGCGCACCGAGTCCGGCGAGCTGGGCCAGGCTCACTTCGACCAGCGAGCGCCGGATCGCCGCGTTGACGCGTTGCCAGGTGCTGCCGACATGGCAGGTGGATTCGATATCGCAACGGCCCTGGCCTGCGGCGCAGTCCGTCAGCATGACCGGCCCTTCGAGGGCATCGAGAATCGCGGCAGCGCTGATGTCCTCGGCGGGTCGTGCGAGCTGATAGCCGCCACGCAGGCCGCGGGTGGAGGCGACGAGACCCGCGCGCTGCAGTTGCTTCAGCACCTTGCTGACGGTCGCCGCGCCAATCCGAGTGGATTCGGCCAGTGCGGACGCGGTCTGCTGGCGCTCGGGCTGCTGGGCCAGCGAGGCGAGGATCACGGTGGCGTAGTCGGTGAGGCGGCTGATGCGCAGCATGGGGGTCAGTTCCAATGCAACTAGGACTATTTTAGTCCTAATAGGGCGTATTTGCCACGGTTGCGGGTGGGCCTGAGCCGGTTTGTTATCATGTGCGGCTCAAACGAGGCCGGAGGTTGGCAGAGATGAATCGCAGCGAACTGGAACAGATTGCCCGCGGCATGGTCGCGGCAGGCAAGGGCATCCTGGCGGCCGACGAGAGCACCGGGACCATCAAGAAGCGCTTCGATTCGATCAAGCTGGACTCCACCGAAGAGCACCGCCGTACCTACCGCGAAATGCTGTTCACGACGCCGAATGCTGCGGCCTCGATCAGCGGCGTGATTTTCTACGACGAAACCCTGCGCCAGAAGACGGCCGCAGGCGTGCCGTTCCCCGAATACCTGACGAAGCTCGGCATCATCCCGGGTATCAAGGTCGATGCCGGCGCCAAGCCGCTGGCCGGTTTCCCGAACGAAACCATCACCGAGGGGCTCGATGGCCTGCGCGAGCGGCTGGTCGAGTATCACAAGCTCGGCGCGCGGTTCGCCAAGTGGCGTGGTGTGATCGACATCGGCGCCGGATTCCCGACCCGATTCGGCATCGAGGCGAATGCCCATGCCCTGGCGCGTTATGCCGCCCTGTGTCAGGAACAAAACATCGTTCCGATCGTCGAACCTGAAGTCCTCATGGACGGCGACCACTCGATCGAACGATGCGAAGACGTCACGGATTCCGTTCTGGCCGAAGTATTCCACCAGCTGGCGCTGCACCGCGTGCATCTGCCCGGCATCGTGCTGAAGCCGAACATGGTCATTTCGGGCAAGAAGAACGCCAACCGTGCCGGTCCGCAGCAGGTGGCCGATGCCACCGTGCGCACGCTGAAGCGCTGGGTGCCGGCCGCGGTGCCGGGCATCGCATTCCTCTCTGGTGGCCAGAGCACGACCGAAGCCACGCTGCACCTGTCGCTGATGAACAAGCAGCCGCTGCCCTGGGCGCTGACTTTCAGCTACGGCCGCGCGCTGCAGGATTCGGCGCTGAAGGCCTGGGGCGGCCAGCCCGCGGGTTTCGCGGCCGGTCAGAAGGAGTTCGGGCGTCGTGCCCGGCTGAACGGCCTCGCGGCCCTCGGCAAGTACGCTCCGGAAAACGAAACCCAGGCTGCCTGAGCAGCCGGTCGAACTGCCCCGCGTGAGTTCCCCACAAGCAGCTCCCGCGGGCGCCGTACCGAGCGACGCCGAAGTGGTGGTCGACGTCCGCGACGTGGATTATGTCGTGGGGCGTCGGGCCATCTTCAACGGCCTCGGCATCCAGGCGCGCCGCGGCCGCATCACGGCGATCATGGGTCCGAGCGGCACCGGCAAGACCACGCTGCTGCGGCTGATCACCGGCCAGATCGAGCCCTCGCGCGGCTCCGTACAGGTGTTCGGCCGCACGCTCGCCGGTCTGCCGCAGCGTGAGCTGTTCGGCCTGCGCCGGCGAATGGGCATGCTGTTCCAGAACGGCGCATTGCTGACGGACATCTCCGTGTTCGAGAACGTCGCCTTCCCGTTGCGCGAGCACTCCGGTCTGCCCGAGCCACTGATCCGCCAGCTGGTGCTGACCAAGCTGCATGCGGTCGGTCTGCGCGGCGCCGCGCAGTTGATGCCCTCGGAGCTCTCGGGCGGTATGGCGCGCCGCGTGGCGTTGGCGCGCGCGATCGTCATGGATCCGGAGCTGCTGATCTATGACGAACCGTTCGTCGGTCTCGATCCGATCTCCATGGGCGTGATCCTGCGACTGATCAAGCAGATGAACGAGTCGCTCGGCATCACCAGCATCGTCGTGTCGCACGACGTCGAAGAACTTTCCCGTGTGGCGCACGACAGCTATCTGTTGTCCGAGGGCAAGGTCGTCGCGTCCGGCACGCCCGAGGAACTGCGCGCCAGCAATCTCGAGGTGGTGCGCCAGTTCATGGAGGGCATCGCCGATGGACCCGTGCCGTTCCATTATCCGGCACCGGATTATTTCGGCCAGCTTCTGGGCGGGCCCGCGCGATGATGCCGCGGAGTGCAGCATGAGCAGCGCGAACGAGCGTGACGGGCTGATCGTCTCCGGCCTGCGCAGCATCGGCGCGGTCGCGATTTTTCTCGGCCGCACGATCGCGCAGATTCCGGGCTCGATGCTGCGGCCGCGGCTGATCGTCCATCAGATCTACAACGCCGGTGCGCGCTCGCTGATCATCATCATGCTGTGCGGCCTGTTCGTCGGCATGGTGCTCGGCCTGCAGGGTTTCGATCTGCTGCAGCGATTCGGCTCCGAGGAGGCGCTCGGCGTCGCCGCGGCACTGGGGTTGCTGAAGGAGCTCGGGCCCGTCGTCGGTGCACTGCTGTTCGCGGGACGCGCCGGTACGGCGTTGACGTCCGAGATCGGCCTGATGAAGGCGACGGACCAGCTGACGGCGATGCGCATGATGGCGGTCGACCCGATGCGCTTCGTCGTCGCGCCGCGCTTCCTCGGCGGCCTGATCGCGCTGCCGCTTCTGGTCGCCGTATTCAACGTCGTCGGCCTGTTCGGCGCGCAGCTGATCGGCGTGCAGCTGATGGGTGTGGACAACGGCGCGTTCTGGTCGCAGATGCAGGGCGCGGTGGAGCTGGACGATGTCACCGAAGGCGTCGTCAAGAGCATCGTCTTCGGCGCGGCCTGCAGCCTGATCGCGGTGTACCAGGGTTATCACGCCGAGCCGACCGCCGAAGGCGTCGGCCTCGCGACGACGCGCACGGTCGTCAATTCCTCCGTGCTGACACTGCTGCTCGACTACATCCTGACCGCGCGTTTTTTGTAACGCGTTGCGGAGAACTGCTGATGCGACCCAATCGTGCCCTCGAAATCGGAACCGGACTGTTCGTGCTGCTCGGATTCGCGGCGCTGTTCTTCCTGTCCACGCAGCTGCCCGGCAGCGGGCTCAAACTCGGCAAGCCCGAGGGGTTCCTCGTGACCGCGCGCTTCGACAACGTCGGCGACCTGAAGACCGGTTCGCCGGTCAGCATGGCGGGCGTCAACATCGGTCGGGTCGAAGCCGTGGAATTCGATCCGACGGACTTCAAGGCGGTGGTCAAGCTGCGCATTCAGTCGCAGTTCAGCAGCATCCCGGAAGATAGCGATGCGGGCATCCAGACAGCTGGCTTGCTCGGCGGCAAGTATGTGGGCATCAGCCCGGGCGGATCGGACGTCTACCTGAAGGATGGCAGTACGATCGAGTTCACCCAGTCTGCCATCGTGCTGGAGAACCTGATCAACAAGTTCTTCGCGAGCTTTGCCAGCCGCGGCGGCGGATCCGGGAATGAGGCAGCCGGTGATTCGGGTGACGCACCCAAGTGAGCCGGGACCCGCGACGATTTTCGCGAGCGTTGATTCAATGCAATGGAAGGTCTGACATGAACCGATCGAACATTTTCTCACGCAAGCGCCCGACCTGGATGGCGGTGGCTGTGCTGCTGGGTGCGGCGGCGCTTCCATTCGGCACCGTCGCGGTCGCGGCGACTGCCACCGCGACGCCGGTGCGTGCGGCCGTGGATGCCAGTGGCCCGAGCCAGCTGATCGAATCTGCCGCCAACATCATGGTGCAGGAGATCGCTGCGCGTCGCGCCGAGTTCCGCAAGGATCCGAAGAAGCTCTACTCGCTGGTGGATGAAGTGCTGCTGCCGCATTTCGACGTCAGTCATGCGGCCAAGCTCGTACTCGGCAAGCACTGGCAGACGGCATCGCCGGAGCAGCGCAAGCGCTTCGTCGATGCGTTCTACAAGTCCCTGCTGCACAACTACGGCGACGCGCTCGTGGACTTCACGGGTGATCGCATCAAGGTGCTGCCGTACAAGGGTGACCCGGCCGCGACGTCGGCGTCGGTGCGAACGACGGTGAAGCGCAGCAGCGGCGAGCAGGTGCCGGTGAACTATTCGCTGCGCCGCACGCCGGATGGCTGGAAGGCCTGGGACGTCGTGATCGAGGGCATCAGTTACGTGAAGAGCTTCCGCGAGGACTTCGGTGCCGAGATCGACCAGAAGGGCATCGACGCCGTGATCCAGCGCCTCGAGACGCAGAGCGCGGGCAAGGCCAGTTGAACGCAGCGGCTCACAGCATTGCGCCGCTGCACATCGCGCGCGACGGCGCCAGTACGCTGCTCGTCAGCGGAGCGATGACGTTCGCGACCGCCGCGAAGGCGCTGCCGGATGGTCTGCGTCAGCTGCAGGGCTGTGAAGGGTCGGGCCTGGTGATCGACTGCGGCGGCGTCACCGCTGCTGACAGCGCGGGGCTCGCCGTGCTCGTGGAATGGCTCGCCTGGGGCCGACGTGCCGAACGTCGCATCGAGCTGCGCGCCGTGCCGCGCTCGCTGATCGACATCGCGCGAATCAGCGAGCTGGAGGAGTTGCTGGAGCCTGCGGGCTGACCGCCGGCGCTTCGCTCGATTCCGGCTCTTCTGAGTCGAACTCGTCTTCCAGGCTCGTGTCTTCCGGGACGTCGCCATCCCGCACCCGATACTCGCGTCTCTGCAGATACGCGCTGCGTACCAGGACGTATTTGTCGCCGGCGCGTTCCAGCACCGCATCGGCATCCAGCAGGCGTGCCCGCTTGTCGAGCTGCTTGCCGGCCCAGAGCGTCCAGCGCGTGCCGTCATCTTCGAGGTACTGACGCGGTTCGGTGAATTCATCAGCGAGACTGCCGATGCCGTCGCGGACCGAGTAGGGGCCGAGCACCGGTATGACGATGTAGGCGCCCGGTGGGACGCCCCACTTGCCGAGGGTCTGGCCGAAGTCCTCGTCGTGTCGCTCGAGGCCCATGTGGGTGGCCGGATCGAACAGGCCGCCGAGGCCGAAGGTCGTGTTGACCAGCAGTCGTCCCGTATCGCTCGCGGCGTCGCGGAACTTGCCCTGCAGCGCACTGTTGACGAGGACCGTCGGGTATTCGAGATTCGCGAAGAAGTTCGAGATGCCGGTCTCGATCGGGTCCGGCGTGATGCGGCGGTAGCCGCGTGCCACGGGACGCGCGAAGTTGCGATCGAGCGCATCGTTGAATGCGAAGGTCGTGCGGTTCAGGCGTTCGAGCGGATCGCGCGGGTCCGGCTTCGAATTTGGGAGCGACGCGCAGGCCGTCAGGGACAGCGCGAGGACGGCGAACGGTGCGAGCAGAATCGGTTTCATCGGGATAGTTTAATCGGACTGGTTCAGGGGTGCGAAATCAGCGCGAGCGGTTCGACCGGGTCATTGCCCTCGGAACGGTCGCGCGGCCGGCGCCGTGGCTGCTCGGCCAGGAAATCGCGGATCTCCTTCAGGCGCGCGGCAAAGCGAGCACGCTGCACGGAGGTCAGGTTCGGCGCGGCCAGGGCGAGCTCGAGCTGGCGCATCGCCAGCGGCAGGTCGCCCGCGGCGATGTGGTATTCGCTCATGTAGTAGTAGGCATCGCCGGTGTCGCCGGCTGCGCTCGCCGCGAGCGCGGTGAAGCGGATCTGGTCCGGCGATGGCGTGACATTGTTGAACACGTCCAGCAGCACCTCGTGGGCTTCCTTCGCGCGCCCCGTGTTCATCAGCAGCTCGGCATAGCGGATGGACAGCGGTACGTTGCGCGGGGCGATCGCGAGTGCCTGCGTCAGGCTGTCGATCGCGTCCTGCTGTCGCCCGGCCGCGAACAGCGCCTGTCCAAGAGACGCCTGCAGCATCGGGCTGGCCGGCGTCTGCCCGGCGAGTTCGATCAGGGCGCCGGCCGACGCCTTGGACTGGCCGGCACCGAGCATCGCCAGCGCTTCGCCGTATTGCTCGGCAGCCGTCAGGGGTCGTTGATCGCGCAGGCCAGCGTAATACGGCCGCAGGTCCGAGTCCGGCGGCGCACCGATCACCCGCACCCGCTCGCGCGCGAAGGCATAGGTGGGTGACGGTGCGAGTTTGGGGCGCGGAAACTGTGCCGCGCGATCGCGGGACTCCGCGATGCGGTTCGAATTCACCGGATGCGTGCGCAGGAACTCCGGCACCTGCGAACCCGACAGCCCCATGCGTCGGCTCAGTGTCTCGAAGAAATCCGGCATGCCGTGCGGATCGAATCCGGCGGCGGCGAGAAAACCGATGCCGACACGATCGGCTTCGTACTCGTTCGAGCGCGTGAAGTTGATGCTCTGCTGCGCAGCGGTGCCTTGCGCGATGGCGATACCGGCCTGTACGGCATCGGATCCGCCGCCGGCGGCCGCACCGATCAGGATGGCGGCCAGGATCGCCGCCGCCGACGCGAGGCTCTGGCGACCCTGCGCGCGGATCGAGCGCGCGATGTGGCGCTGCGTGACGTGCGCGATCTCATGCGCCAGCACGCTCGCCAGCTGCGATTCGTTTGCCGTCGCGGTGATCAATCCCTGGTTCACGCCGACGAAGCCGCCGGGCAGTGCGAAGGCGTTGATGCCCGGATCGCGCACGACGAAGAACTGGAAGCGCTGGCCACCGTCCTGCGCCTGCGCTGCGATCCGCGAGCCGAGGTTCTGGATCCAGTCGCTGATCTCCGGATCCTCGAGCACCTGGCCCTGGTCGCGCAGGCCGCGCACGATCATGCGACCGATCTGGTATTCGTCGCTGCGATTCAGCGTGGCATCGGCCGGCGTACCGATGTCGGGCAGTTCATTGGCCGTCGAGGCGCGGCCAGGCAGACCGCGCGAAGGCGCTTCGGCGGCGCCGGCAGGCAGGGTCTGCGCGGACGCCGCAGCGGTCAGCAGGGCGCTGGCGGTCAGCAGACTCAACAGCAGGGCGCGCATTGCATTCCTCCGGGTAGACACCGCGGTGGTGCGCCCGCAAGATAGGACCGCACCACCTCCGCGGAGTTCCGCCACGCCCTTGTCGTGGGCAGACATCAGAGAATGTCCGACGCGTGCTCCGCCAGGCGCGAGCGCTCACCGCGTACCAGCGTGATGTGGCCGGAATGCGCCCATCCCTGGAAGCGGTTCACGACGTAGGTCAGGCCGCAGGTCGTCTCCGAGAGATAGGGCGTATCGATCTGTGCGATGTTGCCGAGGCAGACGATCTTCGTTCCCGGGCCGGCCCGCGTCACCAGCGCCTTCATCTGCTTCGGCGTCAGGTTCTGCGCTTCATCCAGGATCACGAAACGGTTCAGGAACGTCCGGCCGCGCATGAAGTTCAGCGATCGGATCTTGATGCGATTGCGCAGCAGGTCGTTGGTGGCCGCGCGACCCCAGCTGCCGCCATCGGAGCTTTGGGTCAGCACTTCGAGGTTGTCCATCAGCGCGCCCATCCAGGGCTCCATCTTTTCCTCTTCGGTGCCGGGCAGAAAGCCGATGTCCTCGCCGAGCGGAATCGTCACGCGCGTCATGATGATCTCGGCGTAGCGATTGTTCTCCAGCGTCTGCATCAGGCCGGCCGCGAGCGTCAGCAGGGTCTTGCCGGTACCGGCCGGACCGAGCACGGACACGAAGTCGATCTCCGGATCCATCAGCAGGTTCAGCGCGAAATTCTGCTCGCGGTTGCGCGCGGCGATGCCCCAGACACTGTTGCGCTCGCCGCGGAAATCGCGCACCAGTTCGAGCGTCGCGGTATTGCCTTCGATCCGCCGCACCATCGCTTCCATGCCGCCGGCGCGCGGTTCGTACACGAACTGGTTGACCGTCCAGTGCCCGACCTGCTGGCCGGTGATCTCGTAGAACGTGCGCGTACCTTCCTTCCACGAGCGAAGGTTGCGTCCGTGCTTCTCCCAGAAATCATCTGCCAGCGGCTGATGCCCCGTATAGAGCACATCGGCGTCTTCGATCGTCTTGTCGCTGTAGTAGTCCTCGGCGTGCACGCCGACGACGGCTGCCTTGATCCGCAGGTTGATGTCCTTCGACACCAGCACCACGCGCGTGTCGGGATGCAGTGCCTGCAGTCCGAGGCTCTGCGCGAGGATCGCATTGTCGTTGCCGTGGCCGGGCAGGCTGTCGGGCAGCACCGAGCTCAATTGCTGGGTCTGGAAGAACAGACGTCCACTGCTCGGCTGCTTGCCCTGGTTGCCGTTCTTGTGGGCCGGCAGCGGGATACCGCGGTCGATCATGTCTTTGGAGGCGTCGCGCATCAGGTCGTCGAGGAAGCGACTGACCTGGCGGGCGTTGCGGGCGGACTCGGAGATGCCTTTCTTGTTGGCGTCGAGTTCCTCGAGGACGACCATCGGCAGATGGATGTCGTGTTCCTCGAAGCGGAAGATCGCGGTCGGATCGTGCATCAGCACGTTGGTGTCGAGCACGAAGAGGCGACGGTGTCGTGCGGCCGGGCGGGAGCTGTTGCGGGACGCGCGGGGACGCGCGCCGGGGGACTTTGGATCAGAGCTCTTTCGCTGCTTCAAGTACTGCCTCCGCGTGACCATCCACTTTCACCTTGCGCCACTCCTGCACGAGCACGCCCTCGGCATCGATCAGGAAGGTGCTGCGCACGACACCCATGACCTTCTTGCCGTACATGTTCTTCTCACGGATGACATCGAACAGTCCGCACACCGACTCGTCCTCGTCGGACAGCAGTTCGTAGTTCAGGGATTCCTTGTCGCGGAACTTCACATGCGACTTGCAGCTGTCACGCGAGATGCCGACCACCTGCGTCCCCGACTTGCGAAACGCGGCCTGCAGGTCGCGGAAGTCCTGTGCTTCGATGGTGCAGCCCGAGGTCATGTCCTTCGGGTAGAAAAACAGCACGAGCTTCTTGCCACGCGCGTCCTTCAATCGCCACGGCTTTCCGTCCGTGGTGGTCGAAGTGAAATCCGGCACTTTCTTGCCGACGGTGACGCTGGCCATTCGAAAACCTCAGTTCAGGATTTGACCGGTTCCATGATCGCATCGAGGTTCAGGGAGTCGCAGAACTCCATGAACTCTTCGCGCAGGTGCGCGAGATGCAGGCGACTCGGCACGTTGACGATCATCTGGACCGAGAACATCTGCGCGCCGGTGTGGGCGGCCGGGTAGGTGCGTGTGGAGACGTCGGCGATGTCGATGCCGCGGCTCGAGCAGAAGCCGGAGAGCGCAGCGACGATGCCGGTCTGGTCGAGGCAGACGGCGTCGATCGAATAGGGCAGCAGGTCCGTGCGCGGCGGCCGAGGCTCCGTGCGCTTGATCGAGACCGTGAGCCCGCCGAGGTCCGCCAGTTTGTTCAGCTCGGTTTCGAGCTTGGCGAGCGAATGCCAGTTGCCGGACACCAGCAGCACCATCGCGAATTCCGAGCCGAGGCTCGCCATGCGGCTCTCGCTGATGTTGCCGCCGCAGTCGCTGATGATCCGGGTGAGCTCGTGGACGATGCCGGTGCGGTCGTTGCCGATCGCGGAGACCGCGACGTGCTGCTTCATGCCCGAGGGTGTGTTCAAGATGGCTGACTTTCGATGGTGCGGGTTTGCGGAGGGCAGTGTATCGGCTGGGGCTGCCGATGGCGACCGTCGGCGCGGGTTGCGCCTGCGGTGCCCCGGCCCGTAACATCCGCGATCTTTTCCGAGGAAAGTTCCCATGTTCGCTGGCAGCCTGGTGGCGATCGTCACGCCGATGACGCCGAGTGGGGCGATCGACTATGCCGCGTGGGACCGCCTGTTGGACTTCCATGCCGACGGCGGCACTTCCGGTGTCGTGGTCGGTGGCACCACGGGAGAGTCGGCCACGCTGACAGACCCGGAACTACGCGAACTGGTCATCCGGGCGCAGCGTCGCCTGGCGGGCCGCGCGGCGGTGATCGCCGGCGCCGGCACGAGCAGCACGGCCGGCACCGTCGAGCGGGCGAAATGGCTCGGTGAACTGCGTCCCGAGGGACTTCTGGTCGTCACGCCGGCCTACAACAAACCGACGCAGGAAGGTCTGTTCCAGCACTTCTCGGCGGTCGCGGCGGCGAGCCCTGTACCGATCCTGCTGTACAACGTGCCCGGCCGGACGGCCGTGGACATGTTGCCGCCGACCGTGGCGCGTCTGTCGACCGTGCCACGCATCGTCGGCATCAAGGAAGCCGTCGCCGACGTGCAGCGGTTCGTCGAGCTTCGCAACGCCTGCGCACCGGGCTTCGTGCTGCTCAGTGGCGATGATGCGACGGCGCGTGGCGCGGTGCTGGCCGGGGCCTCTGGCGTGATTTCCGTGACCGCGAACATTGTGCCGCGGCAGATGTCTGAGATGATGTCCGTGGCCCGCAGCGGAGACGTCGCGAAGTCCGCGGCGCTGGATGCGCGGCTGGCGGGCCTGCACGAGAACCTGTTCGTCGAAGCCAACCCGATCCCGGCCAAATGGCTGCTGCAGCGCATGGGTCTGATTCAGGGCGGGATTCGTCTGCCGTTGACGCCGCTGTCGGCGCGGTTCCATGGCCGGCTGATCGAGGCGCTGGAGCAGGCGGAAGGGCCCGTGGCCCGCGCGGTTTCCGGCTGACGGGGTTTCGTCGAATCGTGAATCAAGACCTGGGAGAGTTCGAGTTGCACCACGCTTCATTTTCGCTGCCGCCCCGGCGTGCGCTGACGGCCGTCGCCGTCGTGGTCCTGGCGTTGTCGGTGACGGGCTGCAGCCGCCTGTTCAAGGCCACCTGCGTCAAGGCCGAGGACTACGCGGGCGCGCAGAACAGCGAGCCGCTGAAGATCCCGCCGGGTCTGCAGGCGCCGGATACCCGTGCTGCGCTGCCGATCCCGCCGCTGGCCGAGCCGGAACGTCCACGAGCCGCGAGCGAGGGCTGTCTCGATGCACCGCCGCGCTATGCCATCCCGAAGGCAGCCAAGCCGGCAGCCTGATATCATCGCTCCCGGCGCTGCGCAGGGGTGAGGTTCAGTTTAGATAGATGATGTAAGTCATTGATCGGAGAGGTGGCCGAGTGGTCTAAGGCGCTTGATTGGAAGTCAAGTAACATCGCAAGGTGTTCGTGGGTTCGAATCCCACCCTCTCCGCCAGAACCGCCCCGATGGGGCCCCTTCAGGTTTCTATGGCGTCCCGCATCGGCTCCTCCGCAACGATTCTCCGTGAACCCCGCCAGGCCCGGAAGGGAGCAACGGTAACGGTCAGGTCGGGTGCCGGAGTTCAGGCTGGTGCGGGCCGCCTCCCTCTGCCGTCCCCGTCTTCGAGGCCGGTTGTCGATTAAAGTGACTGCATGAGCTACACCGCACTCGCGCGCAAGTGGCGGCCCCGCCGCTTCGACGAACTCGTGGGCCAGGAACACGTGCTGCGGGCGCTCGTCAACGCGCTCGACACCCAGCGGGTCCATCACGCGTTCCTGTTCACCGGTACTCGAGGCGTCGGCAAGACGACCATCGCGCGCATCCTCGCCAAGTGTCTGAACTGCGAGCAGGGCGTCAGTGCCAGGCCCTGTGGCGTCTGCAGCGCCTGTCGTGAGGTCGACGAGGGTCGGTTCATCGATCTGATCGAAGTCGACGCGGCGTCCCGTACCAAGATCGACGACACGCGTGAACTGCTCGACAACGTCCAGTACGCCCCGACCCGCGGGCGTTACAAGGTCTACCTGATCGACGAAGTGCACATGCTGTCGACGCATTCCTTCAACGCGTTGTTGAAGACGCTCGAAGAGCCGCCGCCGCACGTCAAGTTCCTGCTGGCCACGACGGATCCGCAGAAGCTGCCGATCACCGTGCTGTCGCGCTGCCTGCAGTTCAACCTGAAGCGGTTGCCGGTGGCGCTGATCGGCGAGCGGCTGCGCCATGTGCTGACCGAAGAGAAGATCGAGTTCGATGCGGCGGGCGTGCGGCTCGTCGCAGAGGCTGCGGATGGCAGCCTGCGCGACGCACTGTCGCTGCTGGACCAGCTGATCGCGTTCGGCGGCGGACGAGCGACCGAGCCCGAGGCGCGATCGATGCTCGGCACGATCGATCGTGCGCATGTCGTGGAGCTGGTGCGACGGCTGGCCGCCGGCGATGCGCCGGGGCTGCTCGCGTTCGCACGCTCGCTGGAGGAGTGGGCACCGGATTACGCGCAGATGCTCGACGCGCTGGCCGCACTGCTCGCGCGCATCGCGCTGTTCCAGGTGGTACCGGATGCGGCCGGCGACGAAGTTCATCCGTCCGAGCTGCTGGCCGGCTTCGCCGCGCAACTCGCGCCCGAGGACACGCAGCTGTTCTATCAGACGGCGATCCTCGGCCGTCGCGATCTGCCGCATGCACCGGATCCGGTGACCGGATTCGAGATGACGCTGCTGCGCATGCTGGCGTTCCGGCCGGCGGGTGGCAGTGCGGCGCAAGGCGCCGGCGGCGAAGCCGTCGCGCGTTCCCGTCCGTCGAGCACCGCGTCGAGCGCGGCGGCGAGCAGTGTTGCACCGTCGGCGGCCGCTACCGCGGCGCGCGAGGCCACCACAACGCACGTCGCGCGCGGTGACATATCGGGCGAGGCGAGCTGGAACGAGATGTTGAGCCGACTGGAGCTCGGTGGCGCTGCGCGGCAGCTGGCTTCGCATTGCGCCTGGCTCGGTCGCGATGGTGCCGTGGTGCGACTCGCACTCGATGTGCGCAATCGTCATCTGCGCACGCCGGCGATCGAGGACAAGCTGGCCACCGCTCTGACACGATTTTTCGGCGAGACCATCAAGCTCGAACTCGAAGTGGCGAGCGCGCAGATCGACACGCCCGCGATGGCCGATGAACGCAGCGCGGCGCTCGAACTCGAGCAGGCGCGCGAGTCGTTGACGGCCGATCCGACGGTGCGCGCGCTGCAGGACCGTTTCGGCGCCGTGTTGCAGCAGGACAGCGTCCGTCCGAATCGCGGCCGCCCGAATTGAGCTACCCGAACAGATCCAGGTATCGATCCCGACAGTGAGGACAGTGCGTTGAGCAATTTCGGCAACATGATGAAGCAGGCGCAGGCCATGCAGCGCAACATGCAGAAGGCGCAGGAAGAGCTGGCGACGATGGAAGTCGTCGGCGAGGCTGGCGGCGGCATGGTCAAGTGCACGATGACCGGCAAGCACGAAGTCAAGCGCGTGCAGATCGAGCCGGCCGTGATCGGCGAAGATCGCGAGATGCTCGAGGATCTGGTCGCGGCCGCCATCAACGATGCCGTGCACAAGATCGAGCAGCGCACGCAGGAGAAGATGTCCGGCGTGATGGCGGGCATGAACCTGCCGCCGGGCATGAAGCTGCCGTTCTGACGCGTGAAGCATTCGCCGTCACTCGCGCGACTGATCGATTCCCTGCGCACGCTGCCGGGCGTCGGTCCGAAGACCGCCCAGCGAATGGCGTTTCATTTGCTGCAGCACGGGCGCGGGGCGGCCCGCAGCCTCGCAGTCGCGATCGAGGATTCGCTGCAGTCCGTCCGGGGCTGCACGCGCTGCCGGATGCTGACCGAGAGCGAACTGTGCTCGATCTGCAGTTCGGTCAGTCGTGACGCCAGCCTGCTGTGCATCGTGGAGTCCCCGGCCGACGTGCTCGCGATCGAGCAGTCGGGCGGGTATCGCGGCCGTTATTTCGTGCTGCTCGGGCATCTCTCGCCGCTCGACGGCATCGGGCCCGAGCAGCTCGGCATCCGCGAGCTCGAAGCGCTGCTCGAAGAGGGCGAAGTCCGCGAGATGATTCTCGCCACCAATCCCACGGTGGAGGGCGAGGCAACCGCGCATTTTCTCAGCGAGCTCGCGCAGCAGCGGAGCATTCGCGCCTCGCGCATCGCACACGGTGTGCCGATCGGCGGCGAGCTCGAGTACATCGACGCCGGCACGCTGGCGCGGGCGCTGTCAGGACGTCAGGCCGTCGGTTGAGCGGCGCGCGGGCGCGCGCGCTTGCCTAGGGGCGCCGGCCGGGACCGCGTGCGACCGTCAGATCTTCGAACAGGCGCCGCAGCCGGCGATAGCTTTCGTAGCGGCGCGCGTCCAGTTCGCCGCTTTCCATGGCCTTGATGACCGCGCAACCGGGTTCGCGCATGTGCCTGCAGTCCTGGAAACGGCAGCCTGGCGCGAGCCGTTCGACCTCGAGGAATCCAAGGCTCGCCGGGTCGAGCGCGCTGATGGCGGGCGCGAAGTCGCGCACGCCGGGCGAATCGATCAGTGCACCGCCGCCTGGCAGATCATAGAGTCGCGAGGCCGTGGTCGTGTGCCGGCCCTCGTCATCCCGCGCAAGTCCGCCGACAGCGATGTCCGAGCCAGGCACGAGTTGCGCCGCGAGCGAAGACTTGCCGACGCCGGACTGGCCGACCAGGGCTGAGGTGGCGGAGCGCAGCCGCGCGGCCAGCGGCGCGAGCGAGTCGGGCCGCTGCGCGCTGCACTCGTAGACCTGATAGCCGGCGCGTCGATAGGGTTCGAGCGCGGCGCTCAGTTCGTCGCTGCCGGGCAGGTCGACCTTGTTGATCACGATCGCGGCCTGCATGCCACCGGAGGCCGCCGCGGCCAGGTACCGATCGACGATGAACAGATCCGGCGCGGGCGCCGGTGCCACGACCGCGATCAGCAGCGTCAGGTTCGACACGACGAGTTCGCCACCGCCACGTACCGTCGAGCGCAGCAGCGCCGTGCTTCGCGGCAGCACCGTCACCATGTGGATCTCGTCGTGTGCCGCGTCGACGCGGCAGGTCACGCGGTCGCCGCAGACATACTCGAGCTTGCGGCCTGCCGGCCTCGCGTCGCGCAGTTCACCGTCGCTGCCGCGCACGAGCGCGTGCCGCCCGAACGCCGCGATCACCTGAGCTTCGAAGGAGTCATCCATGCGAAGCAGTAGAACAGACGGGCAGGGGCTCTGCCAGAGCCCGGCGGCACGCCTTATACTCGAGCGCATGACACCGAGCCGCGACCTGCTGATCTGGATCGACCTCGAGATGACCGGACTCGCACCGGAGTCCGACTCGATCATCGAAATCGCCACACTGCTGACCGATCGCGACCTGAACATCGTCGAGGAAGGTCCGATGATCGCGATTCATCAGCCCGAGTCGGTGCTCGCGCTGATGGATGACTGGAACAAGAAGCAGCATGGCGGGTCGGGTCTGCTGGCCCGGGTGCGTGCCTCGAAGATCTCGACGGCGGAAGCGGAACGCCAGACGCTGGATTTTCTCGCGCAACAGGTGGTGCCCGGCAGTTCGCCGATGTGCGGCAACAGCATCTGCCAGGACCGCCGCTTCCTGGCGCGGCACATGCCGCAGCTCGAACGCTTCTTCCACTACCGCAATCTGGATGTCAGCACGGTCAAGGAACTCGCGCGGCGCTGGGCGCCGGCGGTCCTCGATGGCGTGAAGAAGTCTGGCGCGCATCTCGCGCTCGATGACATCCGCGATTCGGTCAGCGAACTGCGGCACTACCGCGAGCAGTTCGTCGCGCCGCAATTCCGGCTGCCGGGCGCCTGAGCCGCGCCGGCAGTCGTTCCCGCCTCAGGCTTTCTTCAGTTTCAGCTTGGCGGCTTCGCCGGCGAGATAGAGCCAGGTCTCGACGACCGTGTCCGGGTTCAGCGAGATGCTCTCGATGCCCTGCTCGACGAGCCAGTTCGCGAGTTCCGGGTGATCGGACGGGCCCTGGCCGCAGATGCCGACGTACTTTCCCGCACGGCGGCAGGCGGCGATGGCCATCGCCAGCATCGCCTTGACCGCATCGTCACGCTCGTCGAACAGTCGCGCGACGATCGCCGAGTCTCGATCCAGACCGAGCGTCAGCTGCGTCATGTCGTTGGAACCGATCGACATGCCGTCGAAATACTCGAGATATTTGTCGGCGAGCACGGCGTTGGTCGGCAGCTCGCACATCATGATGATCTTGAGGTCGTCGCGGCCGCGCGCCAGGCCGTTGGCGGCGAGCAGTTCCGTGACATCGCGCGCCTCCGCGACCGTACGCACGAACGGCACCATGATCCAGACATTGCGCAGTCCCATTTCGTTGCGCACGCGCCGCAGTGCCTGGCATTCCAGTTCGAAGCAGGGGCGGAAGCTCGGATCCACGTAACGCGCGGCTCCGCGGAATCCCAGCATCGGATTTTCTTCAGACGGTTCGTAGAGTCGGCCACCGATCAGGTTGGCGTACTCGTTCGACTTGAAGTCCGAAAGGCGCACGATCACCGGTTCCGGCGCGAACGCCGCAGCAATCTGCGAAATGCCCTCGGCGAGCTTGTCCACGTAGAACGACACGGGCGACCCGTAGCCCGCCATCTGCGCGCGGATCTGGTCCTTCAGGGCGGCGTCGAGACGGTCGAAATCGAGCAGTGCGCGCGGATGCACGCCGATCATGCGGTTGATGATGAATTCGAGGCGTGCGAGTCCGACACCGGCATTCGGAATGCCGGCGAAGTCGAAGGCGCGATCCGGGTTGCCGACGTTCATCATGATCTTGACGGGTGCCGGCGGCAGCGAATCGAGCTCGATCTGCTTGCGGTCGAAATCCAGCGCGCCTTCGTAGACGTAGCCAGTGTCGCCTTCGGCGCAGGAGACCGTCACCTCCTGGCCTTCCCGGATGGATTCGGTCGCGTCGCTGCAACCGACCACGGCCGGGATGCCGAGTTCACGCGCGATGATGGCGGCGTGGCAGGTGCGTCCGCCGCGGTTCGTGACGATGGCCGAAGCGCGCTTCATCACGGGCTCCCAATCCGGGTCCGTCATGTCGGCGACCAGCACGTCGCCCGCCTGCACGCGCGCCATTTCGGCGACGCTGCGGATCACGCGCACGGGCCCGGCACCGATGCGCTGTCCGATGCTGCGTCCGGTGGCGAGCACCTTCGAACGCTGACGCAACGTATAGCGCTGGATGCTGCGGCCCGCACGGCTCTGCACGGTCTCGGGCCTTGCCTGCAGGATCATGATCTCGCCCGTGGTGCCGTCCTTGCCCCACTCGATGTCCATCGGCTGGCCGTAGTGCTGTTCGATGACCAGCGCCTGCTGCGCGAGCGTGACGAGGTCTTCGTCCGAGACGCAGAAGCGCGCGCGATCCGCAGCGGCGACTTCGACGGTGCGCACGCGTTCGCCGCTGCCCGGTTCCGCGTAGACCATCTTGATCGCCTTGCTGCCGAGGTTGCGGCGCAGGATCGAGGAGCGCGCGGCACGCAGCGCCGGCTTGTAGAGGTAGAACTCGTCCGGATTCACGGCACCCTGCACGACCGTCTCGCCGAGGCCGTACGAGGCGGTGATGAACACGACGTCGCGGAAACCCGAGTCCGTGTCCAGCGTGAACATCACGCCGCTCGATCCGAGATCGGAGCGCACCATGTGCTGCACACCGGCGGACAGCGCGACAACCGAGTGATCGAAGCCCTGATGGACCCGATAGGCGATGGCGCGATCGTTGAACAGCGACGCGAACACTTCGTGCATCGTGCTGAGGATGTGCGCTTCGCCGCGCACGTTCAGGAAGGTTTCCTGCTGGCCCGCGAAAGACGCCTCCGGCAGGTCCTCAGCCGTCGCGGAGGAGCGCACGGCGACCGCGATATCGCGACCGCCGGCCATGCGTCGGAAGGATTCGAGCACCGCCTTCTCGAGCGCGGGCGGGAAGGGCGTCTCGAGGATCCACTTGCGGATGTTCGCGCCGGTGACTGCGAGTGCCGTGACGTCATCGACGTCCAGCGAGGCGAGCACGCTGCGGATCTTTTCGTCGAGGCCGCCCTGACGCAGGAACTCGCGGTAGGCGTCCGCGGTCGTGGCGAAGCCCCCCGGGACCTTGACGCCCAGTCGCGCGAGCTGGCCGATCATTTCGCCGATCGAGGCGTTCTTGCCGCCGACTCTCTCGACGTCGTGGATCGTGAGCTGTTCGAATGGGATGACGTAGGCGGCGACGCCCGCGGTGGACTTGGACATGGTTGATCAGACTCCTGGGGCGGGCGCGGGGGCGCGCTGGATTTCCGCCATACTTGCCGCGGTGCCGGCAGGGTGAAACACTGAAAGCGCGCCGAGTGGAATCATCATCCGCGTGGAGTTCAAGTGAGTGCGGCAGACAGATCCGACGGGGAGCGAGGCAGCGTGAGCAGGCGAACGGTTTTCTTCGTATCGGACCAGACGGGTGTGACAGCCGAAACCATGGGCCACAGCCTGTTGACGCAGTTCGAAGACGAGGAATTCAGGCAGATCACTTTGCCATTTGTGTCCACGGTTGACAAGGCGCATGACGCGGTTCGCCGCATCAATCTCGCCGCAGCGGAAGCAGGTCTCAAGCCCATCGTGTTCGGCACGCTGGTGCAGGAGGATGTGCGCGAAGTTGTGAAGCAGAGCAACGCGCTGTTCCTGGATTTCTTCGACGCATTCGTCGGTCCGATCGAACGCGAGCTGCAGGTGCGATCGACGCACCGTGCGGGTCGTGCACACGGGATGGGCGACCAGTCCGGCTACACCGCGCGCATCAACGCGACGAACTTCGCGCTCGCCAACGACGACGGTTCGACGCGCGACTACGCCGGCGCGGACGTGATCCTCGTCGGCGTGTCGCGCTCCGGCAAGACACCGACCTGTCTGTACATGGCGCTGCAATACGGGATTTTCGCGGCGAATTACCCGCTGACCGACGAGGATCTGGAGCATCCGCGCCTGCCGCAGACGCTGGTGCCGCATCGCGCGAAGCTGTACGGGCTGACGATCCGTCCGGAGCGACTGCAACAGATCCGCAACGAACGCCGGCCCGACAGCCGGTATTCCTCGGCGCAGCAGGTGCAGTACGAGATCCGGGCCGCGGAAGCCATGTTCCAGAAATTCTCGATCCCTTACATCAACACCACCGAGTGTTCAATAGAGGAGATCGCAAGCCGGATCCTGCAGGCCTCGGGCATCGAGAGACGCGTACACACGTGACCGAGCGTCCGCGAACCGCGTTCGCGTCGTGTGGCCGGGCATGCTTGCCCGCCGTGCAGGACGCGATATAGTCGGAGCACATGGACGTCACGACGACACTCGACGATTCTCGCGCCCTGTCGGGCTGGCGCGCGCGCCCGCGCAGCTTCGTCGCGCTGATGGGGCTGTACGAGAGCAACCACGTGCGGCTCGGCTGGCTCGCAGGCGATCTCGCGGCGTTGCAGGGCACCCATGTCTCGAGCGTGCATGGAGACTGTGACCTGGTTCTCACCGTGACCGAGAGAACGCCGTACACCACGGCCCTGAATCTGACGTATCGCCTCGAAGCCGGTCCGAGCCCGATCGCCGGGCAGGCACCGATCCCGGCCCAGCGCGTGCCGGACATGCTCGTGCGCGTCTATCACGATGCCCGGGTCGCGGAATGCATCGGCTTCGCGGCAGGATCGTCGCTGCTTCCCCGGCTGCTGGATCGTGAACTCGATCAGCGTTGGGCGCGCAACGTGATGCTAAATAAGTGGCTTGAATATTGCGCTGATCGCGGGCACCGGTTCGCGGCGCGCTGAGCGCAGCAATCGGGCCTGTCGATCCATGAAAGTTCTCAACCCCATCGAGCTGGCGCGCCAGGCGCTGCTCCCCTCCCAGGACAAGGAAACGGACGAGCAGCAGCGCGTGCTGCAGCTGTTCCGCAATCGCGCGGAGCTGAAGAAGGCCTACTCGGAACTGCAGGATGAGATCCATCGGCTGAAGGATCGGCTGAAGCAGCAGGAAGGCGCCACCGCGCGCATGCGCGAAATGCTCGAGCATCTGGAAGGGCGGCTCGGTTCACCTGAGACCGGCTATCCGACCCTGGTTTTTTTCCAGCTCCGCGGCCTGTGGGCGCAGGGCTCGGAACTGCTGCGCGGATTCGGCAATGATCTCGAGCGTCAGCACGTCGAGCGCGAGCGCCGTGCGTTCGTCGCCGAGGTCAATCGCCGCCAGTTTGCGCGCCGCCAGGAAGTGGAAACGCGTCTGCGCGGTGCGGAGGCCGCGGCAGCCGAGGGCACGCAGCGAACCGCCGCGCTCGGCCGTACGCTCGCATCACTGAATCGTCCCTGGCACCACTTCAAGCGCCGGCGACTGCAGCGCGAACTCGCCACGGCGAGCGCGGAACAGGCGGCGGCCGACGCTGCGCTCGCCGAGGCAAGGCATGACGTCGAACGTGTGCTCAGCGAGGGCGAGATCGAGTTTCCGGGCTTGTCCGTCGAGGCGCGGCGCGCCGTCAATATCGCGGTGATCGCCTATGCCGATCTGCTGATGCTGCGTCTGTCGAAGACGGCGCTGCTGTCTCAGGCACGGGCCGCGGTGCTGCGCCGTGAGCCCAGTGATGAGTATGGCGACCGTAGCGAATGTGAAGCGCTGATGGCCGACATCGCGCGTGCAACGGGTCTGCTCGCGGATCGAGCGAATCTTGCGCAGGACATCAAGGCGCGAGCTGAAAAGCTGCACGGCGTCGCGAAGTACCGCGGCGACGACGATGCCGTGCCGACGCCCGAGTCGGTGGTGCTGCCCGTCGAGGCTCCCGCGCCGCGGCCCCGTGGCACGATTGCTCCGTCTCCGCCTCCAGCCAGTCGTCCGCTCAATGTGCTGGGTGACGACGTCTGGGACATCTTCAAGGTCCTGTTGCGCTGATCTCCTCGCTGCCGGCGCGTGTGCGTGCCATCAGGCGCCGCGTCGCCGCCGCTGCGTCGTCGAGCCACACGTAGAGCGCCGGCACGAAGAACAGCGAGGTCACTGCGCCGAACGCCAGGCCACCCATGATCGCCCGCGCCATCGGCGCGTAGCTCGGTCCTCCCGTTCCGACGGCCAGCTGTGATTCGCCGAGAGCCAGCGGCGCGAGGCCAAGCACGGTCGTCAGCGTCGTCATCAGGATCGGTCGCAGCCGGTCCCGGCCGGCCTGCAGGATCGCAGCACGCCGATCGAGGCCGCCCTGGCGCAGGTCGTTGATGTGCGCGACCAGCACGATGCCGATGTTGACGACGACACCCATCAGGATCTGGATGCCGATCAGCGCCATGAAGGTCAGTGTCGTGCGCGTGATGAACAGGGTCCAGAGCACGCCGATGATCGCGAGCGCGATCGAGCTGATGATCGACAGCGGCAACATCGCGGATTCGAACAGCGCGGCCATGACGAGGTAGATCATCGCGAGCGCCAGCAGCAGGTTCAGCTGCATCATCATCGCGGTATCGTCCTGCTGCTCGGCGCCACGCCCGAATTTCCAGCTGTAGCCGGGCGGCAGGCGATAGTCTGCGAGTCGCTGTTCGATCCGTTCGCGCACCGCCGGCATCGTCGCATCCGGGGCCAGCGTGCCGCTGAGCATCACCGAGGTCAGCCGGTCGACGCGTTCGATGGCGCGGGGTGCGCGCTGCAGCTGCAGCGTTGCAATCGAGCCGAGTGTGACGCGCTGGCCATCCGGCAGGTAAACGGGCAGTGCGAGCAGATCTTCGAGCGTCTGCCGATCATTGGCCCGGAAGGCGAGTCGCATCGTCAGTTCCCGATCGCTGCCGCGGAATTCCCGCAGGCGATCGCCGCGCAGGGCGGCCGCCACCGACATCGCGACCTGCTGCGGGTCGATCCCGAGTGACGCGGCACGCGCCCGATCCACCACGATCTGCACCTCGGAATCTCCGTCGCGCGCCAGCGAGCGCACCGTCTCGAGTCCGGGGATGCGACGCAGTTCGCGCTCGAGATCCGTGGCGATTTCGGCCAGCCGTTCCGTCGATTCCCCGGAGATCTGCAGCTGCAGGCCGCCGCCGAGGCTCGACTCCTCGAATGCGAAGCTCGGCTTGCCGATGACGATCTCGGGCATGTCGCGGCTGGCCTTCGAGATCACCTCGGCGGCACTCAGTCGCTGACCGTCGCCTCCGTTCAGTATCAACACGGTATTGGCGGACTGGGCATCGAATCGGGAATACAGCGTTTCGATGTCGAATTCGTCGCGCCGCGATTCGAGGTAGCGCTCGACGCTGCGCACCGCGGCCTCGACCCGGTCGATCGGATGGCTGCCATCGATGCGGTAATCGAGCACGAGCTGACGGCCCGCGTCCTGCGGGAACATGTCGATCTTGAGCAGCCGGCCTTCGAACTGCGATGACAGTACCAGCAGGGCAACGGTCATCGCGAGCAGCCCGCCGAGCATCCACGCTGCGCGGCGCCGGCGTTCGAGAAGCCAGCCGAGCGCGGCCTCGTACCGGTCCTGCAGTCGCGTGATCCAGCGGCTGTGGGTCGTCGGGGGTGGCGTGAAGCGCGAGGTCAGCATCGGTATCAGGGTCTGGGCGACGATCAGCGACGCGATCATCGCCACGACGATCGGGATCGCGACATGCACCAGGAAGATCGTCATCTCGTTCAGATCGCCGAACAGGATCGGCAGGAACACGACCACGGACGTTGCGGTGCCCGCGAGGGTTGCGACGCCGACTTCGCGCACCCCGGCGAGCGTCGCTTCGAGCGGTTGGTCAGGCATTCGCTGGCGATGCTTGAAGACGCTTTCGGTGACGACCACGGCGTTGTCGACCAGCATGCCGACGGCGAGCATCATGCCCATCATCGACATCACGTTCAGGCTCAGCTCCATGAAGTACATCGCCGCCAGCGTGACCAGCAGCGAGATCGGCACGGCGAGACTGACGGCGAGCGTGGTCGGCCAGTGACGCAGGAAGGTGTACAGCACGATGATGGCAAACAGCGCGCCGAGCAGGCCCGCCTCGCCGACATCGGCCAGCGACTTGCGGATGCTGGTCGCCTGGTTCTCGATCACGAAGATCGTGATGCCCTGCATCTGCGGCATCGAACGGGCGGATTCGATGACTTCGAGTACCCGATCGGCCACGTCGACGACGTTCGCCTGTGACGACTTGAAGACGTCAAAGCCCACGGCGGGACGCCCGTCGAGGCGCCGTCGGGTCGTCAGCTCGGGACTGATCAGTTCGACGGTCGCCACGTCGCGCAGACGCAGGTCTCCTTCGATCACGAGATCGCGCAGCTGGTCCAGCGTGCGGAACTCGCCGAGTGGGCGCACCAGCAGACGTTGACCCTGGTCGCTGATCTGCCCTGCGCTGACGGAGAAGTTGCTGCGCTCGAGCAGGCGCACCATCGCGCGGACGTCGACGCCATGCGCGGCGATCCGGCCCGCGTCGAGCAGGATGCGCACTTCGCGCGGTTCGACGCCGGCGAGGTCCACGCGCGCGACGCCATCCAGTCGTTCGATCGGCTTCTTCAGGATCCGCTCCAGGACGTCGTACTGGGTCGACAGGTCCTGGGTGGCGGAGAGTCGCACGGTCAGGACGGGCTGATCGGCCGCCGATGCCGTGAACATCACGATGCGATTCGCGGCGGCGGGCAGCTGATGCCGGATCGAGTCGAGCTTGCTGCGGACCTCGAAGCTCGCCGCACGCACGTCGCTGCCCCAGTCGAGTTCGATGTTCAGCTGCGCGGCGTCGCCGTTCGACGTCGACGTGATCCGCTTGACGCTGGGCAGCGTGGCGAGCGCATCTTCGACCGGTCGCGTCAGCAGTTCCTCGACCTCGCCGGGTGTAGAGCCGGGGTAGGGGATCTGCACGGCCATGAACGGCAACGTGATGTTGGGAAACTGTTCGAGCGGCAGCAGGCGCGCGGCGACGGCGCCGATCATCGCCAGGGCCGCGAACACCATGACGGTCGAAACCGGACGACGCAGCGAGATGGCGGTGTGATTCATGCGCCGGCTCCGACCACGACAGCGGGATGCTGCGCGCGGGCGGTATCGCGCCGTCGGTCCAGCAGCGTGTACAGCGCCGGGATCACGACCAGCGTCATGAAGGTCGCGACCAGCATGCCGCCCATCACCGTGATCGCCATCGGCCGGCGGATTTCCGCACCTTCGCCGACGCCGAGCGCCATCGGCAGCAGGCCGAGGATCGTGCTGATGCTGGTGATCAGGATCGGACGCAGGCGCGTTCGTCCTGCCGCGATGATCGCCGCATGACGCTCGAGGCCGTTGTCGCGCTCACGGTTGATCGCGTCGACCAGCACGATCGCGTTATTGACGACGATGCCCGCCAGCAGGATCAAACCGATGAAGGCCACGGCATTGATCGTCGTGCCGGTCAGCCACAGTGCCCAGACGGCGCCGATCAGGCCCATCGGAATCGTCAGCAGGATGACGAGCGGATGCAGCAGCGATTCGAACTGCGAGGCCATCACGAGATACACGAGGAACACTGCGAGACCGAAGGCCAGCAGCAGCGAGTTGAAGCTCTGCTGCATGTCCTCGCTCTGGCCGGTGATGCTGGCGGTGATTCCGGCGGGCAGCGCGGTGTCTGCCAGCAGCGCGCGCGCGATGCGTGAAGCTGCGCCAAGATCTCCATCGATCGGAGTTGCCGACAGCACGGCGACCCGTTCCTGACTGGCGCGGCGAATCTCGGCGGGGCCCGTGGCGAGTACCACATCGGCCACGGCGCTCAGCGTCACCGGTCGGTCGGCACCGGGATTGACGACGAGGTTGCGCACCTCTTCGAGCGACGCATCGCGTGCGTCCAGGCTGCGCACCAGCACATCGATCTTGCGATCCTGCCAGCGATACCGCGTCGCAACGTCGCCGCGCACGGACGAGACGACACGATCGGCGATGTCGCGCACCGTCAGCCCGAGCTGGGACGCGCGTTCCTGGTCGAACACGATCTGGATTTCGGGATGTCCGGACTCGATGCTCGAGCGCAGATCGGTGAAGGCGCCGGTTGCCGCCATGCGATCCCGCAGCGTGCCAGCGGCCGCCTGCAGTCTCGCGAGGTCATAGCCGGCCAGCACGACTTCGAGCGGCGTCGCGATCGTGAACAGGCTGGGCCTCGCGATTTCGTACTGCACACCGGGCAGCGCATCCAGGCCGGCGCGCAACGACTGCATCGCGGCCGCTTCGGCCTCCGGGTCGGTGCCCGGGCTCATGACCACGGACATTTCGCCGGTGTTCTCGCCGGAATCCACCGGGTTGGCATCGAGACGATTGCCGGTGCCTGCGACCGAGTAACTGCGTGCGATCGCGGGGATTCGACCCGCGATCGCCTGCGCGTCACGCATGGTATGGTCCGTGCTCTCGAGCGGTGATCCGGCCGGCAGGCGCAGCTTGACGGTGAATTCTCCCTGCGAGAGCTGCGGGATCAGCTCGGTGCGCAGGCCGAGCGCGATCCAGGTCGTCAGACCCAGTGCGATCACGGCCGATCCGATCACCACGGCGCGCCGCCGCAGAGCGGCCTCGAGCATTGGCATGTATCCAGCTTCCGCGCGCGCGAACAACGCCTGCGTCAGGTGCACGAACGGGGCGAACAGCAGCCCAAGGACGGCGGAGATCACGCCCGCTGCCGCACGCAGGCTGCGCACGATGACCACCGTCAGGCTGCCGAGCGGTCCGAGCAGCCAGCGACGCAGACGGCCGGCCGTAGCCGTCGCCGGTGCGCGGGCCGTGGCGAAGCGCAGCGCATCGCGGCTGCGCGCGAAGGCTGTACCGAGCGCGCCGCGGCGCGCAGACCAGGTTGCGGCGAAATCGTGGCCCGCTGTGGGCAGCAGTGTATCGGCGGCGTCACCCCGCCACGCCACCAGCATCGGCACCAGCGTCAGCGAGGCGATCAGGGACAGCAGCTGTGCAAAGGTCACGGTCAGCGCCTGATCGCGGAACAGCTGCCCCGCGAGGCCCGAGACGAACACGAGCGGGAAGAAAACCGCGATGGTGGTCAGCGTCGAGGCGGTGACGGCTATCGCAACCTCGGCCGTGCCCTCGCGTGCCGCGGCTGCGGCGGGCAGTCCCTGTTCGCGCTTGCGGGTGATCGCTTCGAGGATCACGACGGAGTTGTCGATCAACATGCCGATCGACAGCGCGATGCCGCCGAGCGACATGACGTTCAACGTCAGATTGAAGCCATACATCAGCACGAAGATGCCGATCACGGTGACGGGAATGACGATGCCGGCCACCAGTGTGGCGCGCGCGTCGCGCAGGAACAGGTACAGCACGAACACGGACAGCAGGCCGCCCCAGATCGCCGCGTCGCGGACTTCATCGACCGAGTTCGCAATGAACGTCGACTGGTCGTAGACGGTGCGCAGTTCCGCATCGACCGGCAGCGTATCGCGCAGCGCGTCCAGTCTCTGCTGCACGTCCGACGCCAGCTGCACGGTGTTCGCGTCGCCCTCCTTGTAGACGGCGAGTTCGATGCTTTCGTGGCCGTCCAGTCGCGTGATCGCCGTGCGCTCGCGATAGCCGCGCTCCACCTGTGCGACGTCGCGAAGATAGACCGGCTTGCCATCGACGATGGCGAGGACCGCGTCGGCCATGTCGTCCAGCGACTTGAACTCATTGACCGTGCGCACCAGGAAGCGCTGAGTGCCCTGTTCGAGCCTTCCACCGGAGAGGTTCACGTTCTCGGCGCCGAGTCGCTGCGCGACCTGCTGGACGCCGAGCCGCAGTTGTGCGAGCCGCTGCTGGTCGACCAGCACG
Source organism: Steroidobacteraceae bacterium (assembly GCA_965279665.1). Lineage (GTDB taxonomy): Bacteria > Pseudomonadota > Gammaproteobacteria > Steroidobacterales > Steroidobacteraceae > UBA964. The sequence continues at coordinate 2,484,873 of OZ257256.1, read as the reverse complement.
TGCACTTCGTCTTCGTAGCCGCCGCTGACCTTGATCGCCGCCGAGCCTTCGATCGCTTCGAGATCCGGTTTCAGGCGCGTATCGGCGAAGCGGCGCAGGTCTTTCAATCGATCGACGCTGGCCGTGCCGCCTGCGCCGGCAGCGCCCGCCTTGTCCACCAGCGCAAGGCGCAGGATCGGTTCGGACGCCGGGTCGAAGCGCAGCAGCAGGGGACGTTGGGCCTCTGTCGGCAGCTGCAGGAGATCGAGGCGCTCGCGCACTTCGATGCCGGCAAAATCCATGTCCGTGCCCCAGCTGAACTCGAGCACGACATCCGACTGGCCTGAGCGCGACACGGATCGCACCGAGCGCACGTTGCGCACGATGCCGGCGGCTTCCTCGATCGGCCGCGAGATCAGGTTCTCGACCTCGAGCGGTGCGGCGCCCGGCAGTTCCGTGCGGATCGTCAGTGTCGGATAGCTCAGGTCCGGCAGCAGGTTGACCTTCAGACGCGACAGCGAGACGAAGCCGAACAGCGTGACGGCGAGCGTTGCCATCGCGATCGTCACACGGCGGCGGATCGCGAATTCAGCGAGTGTCATGGCTGGCTCCCGGCGCTCAGCCGCGCGTCGCGGCAACGGGTTCGAGTGCGACGATGCGCACCGCGTGTCCCGACTTCAGCCCGTTCTGTCCGACGACCACCACCTGCTCGTCGCCGCGCAGTCCCGAGAGCACTTCCACCCGGCCGGATTCCGTCAGGCCGGTGGCGATGCGGCGCGCGCTCGCTTTGCCGTTCTCGACGATGAACACGGTCGGCTGTGACTCGGTGTCGACCAGCGCGGCTCGCGGGATCACCAGCGCATCGCTCTTGCGCGCGAACACGACGCCGACGCGCGCGAACATGCCGGGCTTCAGTTCGCCCTTCGGATCAGTGACCTGCAGCGTGACCTTGAAGGTTGCCGTGCGCGTGTCGATCGTCGGCGCAACCAGTGTCACACGCGCCGGAAACGTGCGGCCGCCGAGCGCGTCGATCATGACGCTGGCCGTCTGGCCGGGCTTCAGCCGGGCCAGTTCGCGCTCCGGGACGAACACCTGCGCGCGCAGCGGAGTGGGATTGGTGACCCGGAACGCCACGGCGCCGGCCGCGAGGTTCTGGCCGAGGCGTACACGTCGCTCGGCGACGACGCCGTCGAACGGTGCGCGGATCTCGGTGTACGAGAGTTGCAGCGCGGCGAGATCATGGGTCGCGCGCTGCTGGTCGAGGTCGTACTTGAGTCCCTCGAAAGCACCGGCCGCGACCAGACCCTTCTCGTGCAGTTCGACCTGGCGGCGGTAATCGCGCTCGATCTTGGCGAGTTGCGCGCGGGCCTGGGCCGTCTGCAGGCGCAGCTGACGGCCATCCAGTACGGCCAGGACCTGACCGGCGCGCACGCGGGAGCCTTCCTCGACCAGCAGCCGGGTCACCTCGCCACCGACCCGCGCGACCACCTCGGCGTCCGCCTCGGCCTCCAGCGTGGCCGTGCCGCCGTAGCGGGCGACCATCTCGCCGCGACTGGCCCGGACCACCTCGACGGGAATGGCCGCCGGGGCCGCAGTGCTGGCGTCGGCCTTGGGGGCGTCCACCGCATCAGACGTGGAGCAGGCGGTCAGGCTGCCGGCCAGCAGCCCGCACAGGGCAATCAGGCCGGGAAACAGCAGCTTGGAAGGCTTGGACATCGGATCTCTCCCCATTCGGACGCCGGACTGCAGGCCCGGCTGATGGGAAGAGATCCTATTGTCAGTTTACTGTTGTAGTCAACTAAAACAGTGAATTTTTGCTCAGGGACGAGCCGGGACAGCGCGGTTGTCGGCCCTGACCGGCACCGGGGGCGACTTGACGGGCAGCTTGCGAACCCCCGTCACCATGTCGGCCATGACCTCGGCGGCCTGGTCCAGAACGACGTCCGGACCTTCGTCCTTGTCGAGGTCCTCGGCCGTCTTCAGGGCGGGCTGGCCGAGCGAGGCGCGGCGTGCGTTCTCGCGGGCGAGCCGTTCTGCGTCCAGTCGGGCACGCTCCGCTTTGCGGACCTGCAGGTTGAGCGACACGCTCGTCTGCTTGCGCAGTTGTTCATTGGCAGCGATATCGGAGACGAGCCAGCGGTAGTTCGGATCACGCTGCGCACGAGCGCCTTCTTCGAGCGCGAGTTGCGCGACCGAATCCTCGGCACGACCGGAGCCGCGGAATGGCACGCCCGCGATGCGATCCCAGGGCAGGGCGTCGTCGAGAGAACTCTCGCCGACTTCCTCGAGGCTGATCGGCGAGGCGAGCTGCACGTCCGGCTCGACCCCGCGGTGCTGCGTGCTTTCACCCGTCACGCGATAGAACTTGCCGATGGTCACGGTCAGCTGGCCGTTGACGGGGCGCGACGACCACTTCGACAGCGGCACGAGGTTCTGCACCGTGCCCTTGCCGAATGTGCGTTGACCGAGCACGACGCCGCGGCGGTAGTCCTGGATCGCGCCGGCGAAGATCTCCGATGCGGAGGCGCTGAACCGGTCGACCAGCACTGCGAGCGGACCGTCGTAAACGGCGCCGGCTTCGATGTCGTCGAGCACTTCCTTTTCGCCGTTCGCGAACTTCACCTGCACGACCGGTCCGCGATCGATGAACAGGCCCGTCAGCGACTGTGCTTCGGGCAGGAAGCCGCCGCCATTGCCACGCAGATCGAGAACGAGGCCATCGAGACCTTCCTTCTGCAGTTCGAGAATCAATTTGCGGGTATCGCGTGTGGTGCTGCGAAAATCAGGATTGCCGGCGCGCTGGCCTTCGTAATCCGAGTAGAAACCCGGCACGTTGATGACGCCGATGCGCAGCTCGCGCTCGCCGCGTTTCAGCGTCTTCAGTTCCTTGCGGGCGGCCTGCGCTTCCAGCGTGACCTTGCCGCGCGTGAAGCTCAGCGCCTTCTCCGGCGTGCCGGGCGCGGCACCCGCGGGCAGGATGGACAGGCGCACGGCCGTGCCGCCCTTGCCGCGGATCAGCTGCACGACGTCATCGATGCGCCAGCCGATCACGTCCGTCATCGGCCCCGTGCCGCCCTGGCCCACGGCGACGATGCGGTCATTCACGCCGAGCGCGCCGGCGACGGCGGCAGGGCCACCTTCGATCACGTTCATGACGGTGACGTAGTCGTCGATCAGCTGCAGTGACGCGCCGATGCCCTCGTAGTTGAGGCTCATCTGGATGCGGTATTCCTCGGAATTGCGCGGCGAGAAATAGCTCGAGTGTGGATCGAAGGTGCGCGCGTACGCATTCATCAGGTTCTCGAACACGTCGTCCGGCGTGATCTGGTCGACGCGCTTCAGCACGCGCTCGTAGCGTTTGCGCAGGATGTCCGAGGCTTCTGTCCAGTTCTTGCCGGCCAGGATCAGCGACAGCGCGTCGTTCTTGACCCGCTTGCGCCAGAGTTCGTCGAGCTCCGCGGTGCTGGTGGCCCAGGGTGCGTGCTCGCGATCGAATTCGAACGTCTCGTTGACCGTCCAGTCCGGCTCCTTCGCGAGCTGCCCCAGCGCGAACTTGATGCGTTCGCGATTGCGTTGCTGGAAGCGCGCGAAGATCGCATAGGCCGGCTCGAGCTCGCCGGTGCGCAGCATGTCATCGAGCAGCAGTCGGCTGCGCTGGAACTCCGCGACGTCGCTCGTCAGGAAATAGCCACGCTGGCCATCGAGGAAGTCGAGATAGCGCGTGAAGATCTGCGCGGACATGCCGTCGTCCAGCGCCGCGCGACGGAAGTGCTCCTCTTCGAGGATCGTGCCGACCTGACGCGCGATCATCCGCTGCCGATCCGTCGGGGCGATTGCACCGGGAGGCAGGGCTTCCGTGCTGGCGGGTGCCCGCGAGGAACTGCCGATGGCCAGCAGCGTGACGGCTACGGCGAGCGGAACCAGCCAGGCGGGAGAGGAGCGTCGTGCGTTCAGCATCATGGCCTGTCGTTGAGTAGAATCGGTCTCAAGGCTAGAGGGGTCGGGCGGCGGCATCAAGTAGAACCGCAGCTTCCGTGCCACCGTCTGCCCATCCCGGGCCAATATGCGCCCATCCTGCTGGAGTCGCCATTTGCGTCCGCTCGCCGTACTGCTCGGAATCGTGATGGGGTCGACAGTTTCGATCGCGGTCGGGCTCGCGATGACGCTGGTGGTGTTCGCGCTGCTGCCGGAGCACGCGGACCGGATCGACGCCGAATTCGCGCCGCTGCTGCGGATGCTGGCGGCCATGACGCTGGCCGCCGTCGCGGCAGTCGCCAGCTTCTATGGCGAACTGCGCGATCGCGCCTGGCGCTACAGCGCCCACGCGGGGCTTGTTGTCGTGATGGGCGTGACGATTTTCCTCTACTGGCCGCGTCGGGCCGTCTGATCGAATCACAGGTAATGTCCACATGTTGAGAGTTCGACTCGCGTTGCTCGGATGCGTTCCCCTGTTGCTCTCCGCCTGTGCGGCCGACGCCGGGCGCAGCGCGCCTGCGTCGGTCATCGATGCCAGCGCGTTCGAGGCGCAGCTCGCACGGCTGGCCTCCGATGAGTTCGAGGGGCGAAAACCCGGCCAGCGAGGCGAGCGTGTCACGCTCGATTACCTCAGCGCAGAGTTCAAACGGCTCGGCCTGAAGCCCGGTAACGGCGAAAGCTACCTGCAGCCCGTCCCATTCGTCGAAATCACCGCGGCCCCTGACGCGTCGCTGACGCTCGCCGGGCAGTCACTGGCGATCGGTCCCGACGCGATTGTCTGGACCAAGCGCGTGCAGGCGGAATCGAGTTTCGCCGCCAGCCCGCTGGTATTCGTCGGACACGGTGTGGTCGCGCCCGAATACGGCTGGAATGACTACGCCGGGCTCGACATGCGCGGCAAGGTGGCCGTCATCCTGGTCAACGATCCGGGCTGGGACGGTGACGACAAGTCCCGATTCAATGGCCGTGCGATGACCTATTACGGCCGCTGGACCTACAAATACGAAGAAGCCGCGAGACAGGGCGCCGTCGCGGCGCTGATCGTGCACGAGACGGCACCGGCGGCCTATCCCTGGGAGACCGTGGTCAACAGCTGGTCCGGTCCGCAGCTCGACACGGTCACGCCCGACGGCAACCGCGGGCGTGTCGCGATCGAGGGCTGGATCACGCGCGACGCAACCCAGCGGCTGCTCGCAGCGGCGGGTCAGGATCTCGACGTGCTGAAGCGTCGGGCCGCGCAGCCGGGCTTCCGCGGCTTCGAGCTCGGGCTGACGGGGTCAGGCGCCGTGCGCAACGTCGTCCGGCGTGCCGAATCGTCCAATGTCGTCGGCGTGATTCCCGGCACGAAGCGGCCCGGCGAGTACGTCGTCTACATGGCGCACTGGGATCATCTGGGTCGAACGCTCGGTCGCAGCGGCGACACCATCTTCAACGGTGCCGTGGACAACGCGACCGGCGTCGCCGCGCTGCTCGAACTCGCGGCTGCCTTCAAGCGCGGCCGACCACCCGAGCGCAGCGTCGTGTTCCTCGCGGTGACGCTCGAGGAGTCGGGTTTGCTCGGCTCTGCGTATTACACCGCGCAGCCTGTGTTCCCGTTGGCGCAGACGGTCGCGGTGCTGAACATGGATGCGTTCTACGATGGAGGTCCGACGCGCGATGTATCGGTCTTCGGTTTCGGCGCCTCCGAGCTCGAGACCTATCTCGCCACCGCTGCAAAACGTCAGGGTCGCGTGCCCGTGCCGGAGTCGACGCCTGAAAAGGGCTTTTTCTATCGCTCGGACCACTTCAATTTCGCCAAAGCCGGAGTGCCCGCGCTGTACATCAAGGCCGGCATCGATGATCGCGAGCGCGGTGCCGAATGGGGGCAGAAGCAGCGCAACGAATTCGACATGCAGCGCTATCACAAGCCGAGCGACGAATACCGCGCCGGCATGGACTGGCGTGGGGCCGTCCAGGACCTGGAACTGCTGCACGCCGTCGGATCAAGACTCGCGAACGAGAAGAGCTTCCCGAACTGGTATCCGCAGAATGAGTTCCGCGCGGCGCGCGATCGCGTGCGGGCGGTGATGAACTAGGGCGTCAACACGCTCTGCGGTGGCTATCGGGCCAGTGCGCGGGTGGTGCGGATGATCAGCAGCAATCCATAGGGGCCAAGCAGCACGATCCAGAACGCGAGTTCTCCGGCGGCCAGTCCGCCGGCGAAGTCTTTCAGGATCGCAAACACGCCGCCATGCGCGTAGCTGCCGAGTGACACTCGGCCGGTGAGCCAGATCAGCAGCGGCATGATGAGCAGGCCGAACAGCAGCGCGAAGCCCGCGAGCACGGCTTCGCGACGCAGTCGCCCGCCGGACTGATAGAAGCTGCGAATAGAATCGATTCCGTTCGGCACCGTTGCCAGATCCCCGCTGATCCTGATCGTCGCGCATAATAACAGCCATGAATCGCCTGCGAACCGCTGTCATCGGGGTCGGCTACCTCGGCCGCTTCCACGCCCAGAAATACGCCCAGCTGCCGGATTCGCAGCTGATCGCTGTCGTCGATGGGCGACCCGAGGCGCGCGAGGCGGTGGCGCGCGAGCTGGGCTGCGAGGCGGTCGCTGATCATCGCGCGCTGCTGGGCAAGGTCGATGCGGTCAGCATCGTCACGACGACGCCGGCGCATTTCCAGATCGCCAGTGACTTCCTGGCCGCGGGCACCCATGTACTCGTCGAGAAGCCGGTGACCGAGACGGTCGAGCAGGCGCGCCAGCTGATTGCCGTTGCGAAGGTGGCGGGACGCGTGTTGCAGGTCGGGCATCTCGAACGATTCAATGCTGCGATCCTCGCAGCGGAGCCCTGGCTCACCAAACCGCGGTTCATCGAATGCCAGCGTCTCGCGCCGTACAAGCAGCGCGGTACGGATGTCGACGTCGTGCTCGATCTGATGATCCATGACATCGATATCGTGCAATCCATCGTCGGCAGCGACATCGAAGCGATCGATGCGATCGGGACGTCGGTGTTTTCCGGCGAGATCGACATCGCCAACGCGCGTATCCGCTTTGCCAATGGCTGCGTCGCCAACACGACCGCGAGTCGCGTGAGCCTCAAGACCGAACGCAAGATGCGCGTGTTCCGCGACGACGCGTATCTCTCGATCGACCTGCAGCAGAAAATCCTGACCGTGATCCGCAAGCGCGCAGACTCGCCCGCGGAAGGCCAGCTGCCCGTGACGATCGAGGAGCAGAGCTTCGATCAGGGCGATGCGCTGAAGGCCGAGATCGAGTCGTTCCTGCAGTGCGTGCGCAGCGGCCGGCGACCGGTGGTCAGTGGCGAGGATGGTCTGCGCGCCCTCGAGACGGCGATCCGCATTGCCGCCGAGGTCAACGCGGGGCGGCAGCTGCGGGCCTGAGTGCCGTCCGGTCGCAGCGAAGCCGCTGCACGGACTTGAATTCCGGCAGATGACCTCCAGTGATGGAGCATGGCTACTTCACTGACTGTGCTCCCGCCGCGTCCGCCCGGTCTGGTCCTGGATCTGGTCGCCGATTTCACCTGTCCGTGGTCCTTCCTCGGTACCCGACGCATCGCCCGGGCCTTGCTCGCGGTGCAAGGGCTCGCGTCTCCGCCGGTCATCCGCTGGCACGGCTTTCGTCTGCCACGCGTTCCGGCCGCCGTGTCGCCTCCCGTGTCACCATGGCGTGAGCATCTCGCGCAGCGCTTGCCTGCCGGCATCACCGTCGAGCTCGCGGAGCGCAGCCTGGAGGAGGCCGGGGAAGGACTCGGCATCCGCTTCGACTTCGCGCGGATCACGCTTGTCCCTGACACCCTGCACGCGCATCGACTCGTGCTGCTGGCGTCCAGCGAAGGCCGACAGGCAGCGGTGATCGACGCGCTGTTCCGCGCCTACTTCGAGCAGGGACGTGACATCGGAGATCTGCAGGAGCTGGCGTCGATCGGCGCTGCGCAGGGCCTCAGTCCGGCCGCGCTGGAAGATTTCACGCGCCTGACCGCGGGCTCTGCGGCGGGCAGCACGGATCTGGTCAGCGATACCGTCGTGGCTGAAGAGTTGCGTCTGCGTGCGCTCGGTGTGCAGAACGTGCCGAACCTGCTGCTGAATGGTCACGTGCTCGTGCCGGGTCCGGCCGAGGTCGATACCTACGTGCAGGCGCTCGATCAGGTGCTGTTCCCGGTGGTCGACGCCGCGGAGTCGCCGCCGCGGCTGCATTGACCGGGGGCAGGCTCTACACTGCCGGGAAGGTAACGTCCCCGCATTCCGGAGCCCTCGCGTCATGCAGCCAGCCCATCTCACCTCCACGCCGCGCCAGGTCACGGTCGCGGCCACGCAGTTCGCCTGCGACTGGAACGTCGATGCGAACATCGCGCGCGCCGAAGCGCTGGTGCGCCGGGCGGCGGGTCAGGGAGCACAGGTCATCCTGCTGCAGGAGCTGTTCGAGACGCCGTATTTCTGCATCGAGCAGGACAACCGCCACCTGCGTCTCGCGACCACCGTCGACGAGAATCGCGCCTTGCGCCACTTTCGCGCGATTGCGCGTGAACTCGGCGTCGTGCTGCCGATCAGTTTCTTCGAGCGCGCCAACCAGTCTTTCTTCAACAGCATCGCGATAGTTGATGCGGACGGCAGCGTGCCTGGCGTTTACCGCAAGTCGCATATTCCCAATGGGCCGGGGTACCAGGAAAAGCAGTACTTCAGTCCGGGCGATACCGGCTTCAAGGTCTGGCAGACGCGCTACGCACGCCTCGGCGTCGGCATCTGCTGGGACCAGTGGTTCCCGGAATGCGCCCGCTCGATGGCGCTGCAGGGCGCCGAGCTGCTGCTGTATCCGACCGCGATCGGGTCCGAGCCGCCGCCGGCTCCGCCGGTCAATTCGCGCGATCACTGGCAGCGTACCCAGCAGGGGCACGCCGCCGCGAATCTCATGCCGCTGATCGCTTCGAATCGCTGGGGTGTCGAGCGGTCGCTGCAGGATCCCGACGGACTGTTCATCCGCTTCTACGGCTCGTCGTTCATCACCGATGGCCTCGGCGCGAAGATTGCCGAGGCTGCGGAAGAGGGCGACGACGTGCTGGTCGCCACGTTCGACCTCGCGGAGCTGGAGACCCAGCGACGCAGCTGGGGTGTGTTCCGCGATCGCCGGCCCGAGCTGTACGGCGCGCTGTCGAGTCATGATGGCGGCGCCTGAGACGCACAGTCCGGCGCCGATTCCCGTTCACGTCGTCACCGGTCCGCTGGGCGTCGGCAAGACGACCGTGATCGCGCACCTGCTCTCGACCAAGCCGGTGGAGGAAAACTGGGTCGTGCTGCTGAACGAGTTCAGCCTCGCCGGCATCGACGCGCTGACGGTCGCGACGGCCGCGCGCGGTGCCTATGACGTGCGCATGGTGCCGGGCGGCTGCCTCTGCTGCGCTGGCGAAGACGACTTCCGTCGCAATCTGCGCCAGCTGATCGATGACGTCCGGCCTGCACGGATTCTGGTCGAGCCTTCGGGCATCGGCCATCCCGCCGGCATCGTCGAAGAGCTGCTCGCATATCAGGCGAGTGGCAGGCTGCGGCTCGAAAGCGTGGTCGCATTGATCGATCCCGCGCGCGTTGCTGCAGCGCTGGACGGATCGGACGAACTGCTGCGAGATCATCTCGACATTGCAGATGCGATCGCACTGACCAAGTCCGATGCAGCCGATGCGCACGAGCTGGGCGCGTTTGCCACGCTGGTCGAACGCGCGGCTTCGGCGCCCGCGTGGAGCGGCACGATCGAACGGGGCGCGCTGCCCTTCGCGGCGCTGCAGGCCGGCGTCGAGCGGGCGGGTGGAGCCCGGCTGACCCACGCGTACGATCATGATGCGGCGCGGACGGCATCGCCTGCGGCCGTCGTGAACGTGGCCGACGGTGAACGGGAGCTGGCGACGCATCTCGGATTCCCCGGAGCGCGCTGGACGTTCCCGCGGCGCTGCGGATTCGACGAGCAGCGTCTGCTGGGCGAACTGACTCGCGTCGCAGTCGCTGCGCGTCCTGCGAGATTGAAGGCCGTGTTGCGCGTGGCCGAAGATCGCTGGCTGCTGATCCAGCATCACGGTGGCAGTCTGTCGATGCGCGACATCAGCTGGCGTCGTGACAGTCGCATCGAACTGCTGTTTCCACCTGGCAGCGCGCCGGACTGGTCTGCGTGGGACGCGGTGTGGACACGCAGCATGCCGAGCGCGCCATGATTCCCGCGGCGACCTCCGTGCTGGTGCGCGATACGAACGAGGGCCCCGAGGTTCTGCTGGTGCAGCGTCATCCGCAGCTGAAGTTCATGGGCGGCATGTGGGCGTTTCCGGGCGGCCGCGTCGAGAGCTTCGATGAGCCCACGGGTTCCGCTGATCCGGATCTCGCATTTCGTGCAGCAGCCATCCGCGAAACGCAGGAGGAATGCGCGCTGAGTCTTGCGCCCGAGACGCTGCACTTCTGGGCGCACTGGGTCACGCCGTCCGCCGCGCCGCGGCGCTTCGACACGCGCTTCTATCTCGCACTGGCGCCGGACCAGCCCGTCGTGCTGGATCTGTCGGAGTCCATCGACTACCGATGGCTACATCCTGCTCACGCGGTGGCGTTGTCGCATGCTCGCGAGCTCGAGGTCTCGCCGCCGACGCACTTCATGCTGGAGGACCTGCGCCTGAGTCTTGAGACTCACGGCAGCCTCGCGGCCATGCTGCGGGCCGAGTCGCAGCGGCGCGTGCCGCGCATCGTGCCGCGTCTTGCGGAGCGTGCGGCCGGTGGGTATGAGGCGGTGATGCCGTGGGAAGCGGAGTACGTGTGTCTGCCCGGCGAGGGCGACCTGATCGAGGGAGCGCTGCCGCCGCATCTGCAGCGGGTTGCGGCGCTGCCGCCGTTCCGCATCAAGAGTTCGACGCCGCGGCCGATCTGACCCGGTCTCCACCCCCCGGACGCCTGCCGGTTGTCGCGCTGCGGTGCGATCGCTACTGTGGCCGTGACAGGGGAAAGGTCGAGCGTGATGAAAAAGCTGTTGGGCTGGGTGATTCTGACTCTCGGTCTGCTGGCCGTCGCGACCGGCGCGTTCATCCAGGCGGCCCGGTCAGGCTGGCTCACGCCGGACGATACCGAACTGCGTGCGCGGTATGCGCTGCCGGACTCGAAGTTCATCGACATCGACGGTGAGCCGATTCACGTCGTCGATCAGGGGCAGGGGCCCGCAATCGTGCTGCTGCATGGCTCCTTCGGCAGTCTGCGGATGTGGAACGACTGGGCTGCTGCGCTGAGCCCGCGCTATCGCGTCATCCGCTTCGATCGTCCGCCGATGGGGCTGTCCGGTCCGAACCCGGACGGACGCTACGACACCGCACGCGAGATGCAGATCATTTCTGCATTGACGACGCAGCTCGGGATCGAGCATTTCTTCCTGGTCGCAACCTCGAGTGCGGGGGTGGTCGGGGCAGCCTATGCCGCCGAGAATCCGCAGCGGGTGCGCGGCGTGGTTCTTGCCAACATCGCGGTAGGCAAGTTCGAGATGAATCGCGATCACCTCTCGACACGCATGCAGTGGCTGCTGCGCATCGATCCCTGGTTCCGCGGCTGGCATCCCGCGGCGTTCTGGGAGGAGGTGCTGCTCGCCAATTTCCACCATCCGGAACGCGTGACGTCACAGCTCGCGCAGGAATGGGCAGATCTGAACAATCGCGCGCAGCGCATGCCGCGCCGGCCAGGCGGGCCGAACCTCGCCTCGGAGTTCGACCGTACGCCGCAGGATCTGGCGAAGCTCACGATGCCGACGCTTCTGCTCTGGTCGCAGCATGATCACGAGCTGCCGGTCGAGACGGTGGGGGCGCGTGGTCTCGAGGTGCTGGCGGCACCGGACAAGCAACTCGTGGTCGTTCCCGATTGCGGCCACATGATGCCGCTCGAATGCGGTCCCGAGAGCGTTCGCTTCGCGGCGGAGTTCTTCGATCGCGTGGCCGCTGTGGCCGGGGCCAGTCCGTGAGTGCTGTGCCGCTGATCGATCGCGCCTTCCTGAGATTGGCCGAAGGCCTCGTGCACTATCGGTCCGTGGGCCGATCTGCTGCGTCCGACGGCGTGCCGATCTATCTCGCCCATGCCGGTCCTGGATCGTCACGCGCATTCGAGGGCCTGATGCCGCTGCTTTGCGCGCGCCGGTTCGTGTTCGCGCCAGACATGCTCGGCAATGGCGACTCCGCGCCGCCGGCCGAAAATCGCGTCGAGATCGCCTACTACGTCGATTGCGCAGTGCGCATCATGGATGCGCTCGACATCCCGACCGTCGATTTCTACGGCACGCACACCGGCGCGCAGATCGGCTGCCAGCTCGCCGTCACGCACCCGACACGTGTGCGTCGCGTGGTGCTGGACGGCATTCCGATGTTCCCCGATGCGCTGCGCCAGCGGTTGCTCGCGAATTACGCACCCGCGATGACGCCGGATGCGTACGGCACGCATCTGCCCTGGGCCTGGAACTTCGTGCGCGATCAGTCTCTTTATTGGCCGTATTTTGATCGTCAGCCCGCGACGCGGCTCGCCAACGACGTCCTGCCCACCGACCAGTTGCATCTGGCGGTCACCGACGTGCTGAAGGCGCTTGGCACGTACCACATCGCCTACCGCGCGGCTTTCGTTCAGGATCTGCGCCCGCTACTGCCGCAGCTGCGATGCCCGGTGCTGATCAGTGCATCGGAGCGCGATCCGCTGCACATCTATCTGGATGAGGCGGCCGCGCTCGTGCCGCAGGCCGTCAAGCACCTGTGGCCGCGCTCGATGACGTTGCAGCAGCGTGCGGACGTGTTGTCGGACTTCCTGGATGGCTGACCACGGGAACTCAGGAGGCGCCGGCGCGTGCCTGGAAATTCTGCAGAGGATCGCCGAGACATGATCACTGAACAGCAGTCCTGGAACAGCGTGGCGAAATCGCTGCACTGGCTGATTTTCTTCATGGTGCTGATCGAAGTGCCGGCTGGGTATCTGATGGCGAGCCTGTACGGCCCCGGCATCAAGCACGCGGACGTCACGCCGCTCGCGCATCTGCTCGGTCAGATTCACCACACGAACGGCTTTCTGCTGCTGGGTGTCGTCATCGCGCGTCTCGCCTGGCGGTTCACGCATCCAGGCCCCTCGCTGCCTGCGGATCTTTCCACGATCCAGAAAGGCGCTTCGCGGCTGACGCAGGGGCTGCTGTATGCGCTGCTGATCGGGCTTCCTGTCAGCGGCTGGCTGTCGTTGTCCGTGCTCGCGGATTCAGCGGCCTTCGGCAAGACGCAGATCTGGTTCTTCGGCAGCGATTCGTTGATCCCGCGCCTGATCGACGCGAAACCCTGGAATGCACCGCAGGGCTACGGCTTCTACGCGAAGTTCCACATCTGGTTCCTCTACGCCGGCGCAGCACTGCTTGCGCTGCATGTGCTTGCCGCGCTGTACCACCACTTCGCGCGCCGTGATTCCGTGCTGCGCAGCATGTGGCCGCTGGCAGGAAGACGCTGATGCCGGGGTCGATGCTGCGCGCTGCGTTGCGCACGTGCGCGTTCGCTTGTGTCGTGTGCACCGTTCTCTTGGCGGATTCGGCCACGGCAAAGTCTTTGCTGCCTGTCGTGCAGGACTGCGTCGACTGTCCTGAGATGGTCGTGCTGCCGCCGGGCCGCTTCGTGATGGGTTCGTCGCTGCGCGAACGACGCGAACTCGGCGTGCCGGCGCTGTTTGACCGCATGGAGAGTCCTCAGCACCGCGTGCGCATCGCGCGCTCGTTCGCGATCTCGCGCCATTCGGTGACGTTCGCGCAATGGGATGCCTGCGTGGCGGCCGGTGGCTGCGACGGCTATCGGCCCTCCGATGAAGGCTGGGGCCGCGGCACGCGGCCCGTCATTCATGTGAACTGGGCGGATACCCAGAGCTATCTGCGCTGGCTCAGCGAGCGAACGGGGCGCAGCTACCGTCTGCCGAGCGAAGCGGAATGGGAATACGCGGCGCGTGCCGGTACGCGCAAGTATTACTACTTCGGCAACCGCATCGATCACAGCCGCGCGAATTACGACAGCTCAGGCGGCACGATGCCGGTCGGCAGCTTCGCGCCGAATGCGTTCGGGCTGTACGACATGACGGGCAATGTTGCTCAATGGGTGCAGGACTGCCACCACGAGTCGTACGAAGCTGCACCTGCAGATGGCTCCGCCTGGCTGGCGGATGACTGCAAGTTGCGCAACGTTCGCGGCGGCGCCTGGAGCCTGCATGGCTGGAGTGTGCGCACGGCGCAGCGCATCGGTGATCCTGTCGCGATGCGCAACAATCATCTCGGCTTTCGCGTTGCGGTGGATCTTCCGGCTGCGAAGGATCAGCGCACGCCCAGATAGCGTGCGAGCCCGGCGATCTGTGCGTCGCTCAGCCCGAGCGCCTGCGATTGCATCGATCCCTGCATCAGCTTTTCGATGATCAGCGCCTGCGATCGCGTCGCGATCTGCGCACGCTGGGGAATGGCGGGATCCCCTGACTCGTGGCAGCCGGCGCAGCGTTGTGAATACAGCGCAGCGATGGCCGCGATATCCGCATCGCCGTCCGCCGGGATACGAACTTCGGGGGCTGCAATCGGATCCGCGGCAGGGCTGCGCGCAGGCAGATGCTGCGCACCGAGTCCAAAGGCCTGGATGCGATCCGTACCGACGAACACCATGCCGTCCGCCACGGTCGGCTCGTTGTACTTGCCGCTGGTCTGAAGTTCACCGGGCGCGCTCTGCCACAGCAGGCGCAGGCTGCCGGCGTCGAAGGCATACAGGATCGGCCGCGGCGCGTCGGCCCCATACAGTGAGCTGGAGCGAGGCTTGTTCGCGTCGAGCACCCAGACGATTGCATCGGTCGCGCCGCGACTGCTGATCACGGGTGAGCCCGGGTTCTGGAACACCACCGTGGGGTTGATCCCATCGAGTCGCAGATACGCCGGCGCATTGCGACGTTTGACGATTTCCACGCGGACGAGTCCCGGCGCGACGCTGAGCGGCGAATTCTCAGCAGCCTTGGCGCTGCCGGTGAGGAACAGCCAGTCCGTGCCGGCGGGATTACGGAAGTGCGCGAGCGTGGTTCGACTGCGCGCCTGGTCGCCCATGCCGTAGGTGCTCGTATAGGGACCGAAGACGTTCAACGGTCCGGGTCGGCCGAACTGTGGCTGGGCCTCGGGCGACAACAGCGAGCCATCGCGACTGGAGTCCTCACCGCAGGGCTGACGACGCACGAGACTGCCCGGCATGCGGCGTCGATCGAGCAGATAGGCGTTGCCCTGCTTGCCGCCGCCGAGCGCGAGCAGGCGTGGAGTCAGGCTCGAGCCGCGCGGCAGATCGATCACCGCCGGACTGCTCGAGCCCAGATCCATGTCGCGTGCACCGGTCTGGCAGTAGTCGAACGGTGTGTACGTGCCCGCGAGTTCCAGGCCGCGCGACGGCGAGTCCCGCAGTTCGATCACGGACTGGCCCCAGTTGCCGGGGCTGTCCGGAAATACGCCGGCCACGCCTTTGCCGGCCAGTGTGTTCAACACGCTGCTGCCCGTGGACATGTACAGATGACCGCGCTCGTCGATCGCGGGGCCGCCTGATGCCCACATGCCGCCGACGCCTTCATCGGTGACCGCGGTGGCCGAGAATGCCGAGGCGACACGAGGTCGCACGGTGTCGATGGACAGCATCCAGCCGCTGGTGGGTTCCGCGCCGAAGGCGACATACAGGCGCTTGCGATCGGGACTCAGGTTCAGCGCCGAGCGCTGCAGATGCGCGAACTTCGCCGGGAACTGGTTGGAACCATTGCGGTTGATGCCGGGCGCATTGACCGCGCGATCGTCGAGCCGCACCGGCCAGCCGGGCAGCGTGGCGCCGCTGCCGAGGTCCAGCGCCGTCGCCTGCCACAGCGACTGATCGTCGCAGAACGCCACATACAGGCGGCGTGAGGCCCGATCGATGACCGGCGTGCTGAGGACGCCATGACTGCCGCGCGTGCAGGGGTGCTCG
Organism: Steroidobacteraceae bacterium; assembly: GCA_965279665.1. GTDB lineage: Bacteria > Pseudomonadota > Gammaproteobacteria > Steroidobacterales > Steroidobacteraceae > UBA964. Next base: position 2,468,938 of record OZ257256.1, on the reverse strand, counting down.
GTCAGGCGGTGACGCCACAGGATCGTGCCGGCCGGCGTCGCGCTGCCGCCGCTGCGCTGACGAGCACTGACGGCGTAGACATAGCCTGTCGTCGTGGCCGCGAACACGACTGAATGAACCTGCCCGCGCCGGTCCGAGGTCGTCAGTGCCAGTCGCGACACGTACAACGGTGTGGCAAACAAACGCGGCGGCATGTCGCCGAACGCGTCGAGAGCGGGCGACGACCACAGGGGACCGAATGCCGTGCCGCCGACGTTTCGCGGCGACAGCACGGACTCCTGCGCGTTCCAGCCGCCGCGCTTCGCGTCGACGTGATAGGTGAGTTTGTCCGCACCCGCAGCAAAGGCCGGCAGCGTGACGGCGAGCCACGCCAGGGCAGTGAGTGACCGGGACCCGCGGGGCATGAGGACTACTTTCGCATCAGGATGGTCGGGCCTGCTTCGCTCAGCTGTCGGTCGAGCGCGCGCCGCGCGCTCGCGCGTCCCGCGCCGTAGGCATCGAGGAACTGCGTGGAGACTCGGGCCGCGATGTCGAGCTGCGCAGTCTGCGGCGGCCCCGGCAGGTCGAACTTGCAGATCGCGCCGCCGAAATAATGATCCACGCCGGACAGCACGAGCGCGTAACGCGAGCCACCGCCTGCCGCTGCGTCGTACGGCGCGAGGTGCAGCTTCCAGCCGTCCGCATCGCTGGAGCCGGGTGGCACATCGCGATCGCCCGTCTGGATCAGTGCCGGCACGGCGAGTTTGCCGTAGCCCTCGGCCGTGATCAGTACCGGGATCGGCGCTGGCGGAGAGAACGCGAGGACCGCTCGCACACTCGGGTCGCGCAGCGATCCGGTGACGCCCGGCGGCGGAATCGCGGCGGCGCCGCCCAGCGTCAGTGCGACGAGGCCGCCGTAACTGTGGCCGGCCGCGATGCAGGATTTCGCCCCGACATGCGTCGACAGGGCGCGCATGTCCTCGAGCCGCGTGGCCCAGCTCGCGAGTCCCGGATACTTTGCGGTCTCCGGATGCTCGAGGGAGTCCACGTGCAGCGGCGCGAAGACGTCATAGCCGGCGTCGCTCCACGGCCCGATCAGTCCCGGGTACATCTGCGGCGACGACATGGCGCCGTGCGAGAACAGGATCGTGCCGCGGCGGCGGCCTCTTGCGCGCCAGACCGAGACCGCACTGCTGCGCGTCGCCGTGGGTTGCAGTGTGATGACGCTGCGTTCGGTCGATGCCTGCGCGCGCGACGCCAACGCCAGTGCGCCGAATCCAGCCAGCAGCGCGCGGCGTGACATTTCTGTTTTCATGATGGGATTCGCTTTTCCGTTGACATGAATTCGAGCCACACGCCGTCCGGCGCACGAGCAGCCAGCATGACCTGGCGGCCGTATGGCGCAACCGCAACCGTCTGAACCGGCGTCACGGATGCGGAGGGCAGGGCGGCCGCGAGGCGCCGCGCGACCGCTGCGGCATCCGTTACCGCAAAACGCAGGCCGGCCAGTCCGAGGTTCGGCGGATGCGAGTGTTCGCCATGATCGACGCCCTCGGCCTGCGGCATCGCAATCAGCTCCACGGCGCCATCGCCCGCGGGCAGGCCGTTGTAGCCGCGGATGTCGGTGGTGAGGCTCTCATTGAAGCGCCAGGGCAGCCCCATCACGTTCTGCCCGCCTTCGCCGACGGTATTGCTGCGGCTGTACTGCGTCAGTCCGAGTGCAGTCGTGTAGAACCCTTCCGACGCAGCGATGTCGCGCGTCAGGATCGCGATGTTGGTGGCGCGCGACCAGCGCTTCAACTCGTCCCAGCCCTGCAGTGGCGGTGACAGTCGCTGCACGAAGGCGATACGAATGCCATCGGGACTGCGCGGCGCCCACTGGATCACTTCGAAGCCGTAGGTCGTGTAGCGGATCGGTTCGGACGGCGCGTTCCAGCCGCGCACCTCGAGTTCACGTCGAGTCCTGTCCATGTCGAGCACGCGCAGGTCGAGCGCGCTGATTCCGCCGGTTTCCCACGCCTGATCATGAGGGCGAATGCGTTGCTGGGGCACACCGCTGACTTCGATGAGTCGGATGTAGCCGCTGCGCGTACCGATGTTCCGCAGCAGCGTCTGCTGTGTGCTGGCCTCGGTGGGCAGGTTCCACAACGCGTTCAGGGATCGATCACGCCGACCACGCGTGACGACTTCCCAGCCGCCGACGACCGTCAGTGTTTCGATCCAGGGGGCCGCGTCCGGCACGATCAGCAGCGCCTCGCGCCAGCCGCCGCAGACCGGCGGCTCCGCAGCCTGCAGCGGCAGCGCCATTGCGAGCGGTGCAATGAGGCCTGCGCGCAGCAGATCCCGCCGCGTCCACGAACTCATGGTCGGCAGACCCCGGTCGTGTCTTCCTGCACGTTCATTCGATGGCTGCGCGACTCGACTCGAGTGCCGCGGCGCGCACCCGGTCGATGGTCTCGATCAGTCGCCGTCCATCCTCCTGCAGCACGCTGCGATGGGGCCGGCCGCGAACTGCGAGCGCGAATTCTGCGATCTGCGTGCGGAAGAATCCCGAGAGGTCACGTCCTCCCATGCGGCGCCGCTCCTCGCCGGGCCCACCGGCAGCGCCGACGCGAAGTTCGTCGTTCCAGTACAGCCAATCGCCATCTTCGATGCGCAGCACGCCGCGATCGAATAGCAGCAGCTTGCGGTCGACGATGCGTCGCTGGTTGTACGAGACGTGCACGGTGGCCATGCGCCGGCCCGGGAAGGCCATCAGGATCATCGCCTCGTCTTCGCCGCGCCAGCCACCCTGGTGACGAGTCGCCTCGACGTGCACGCGCAGGGGATCGTCCTGCATGGCGAGCTGCACGAAGTCGAGCGCATGCGGTGCGAACATCGAGAGGATCAGACTCTGCTCGATCGTACGTTCCGCCCACCATGGTGCCTGCGGCCCGTCCCAGAACACGCACTGCGAAACTTCCAGCGAGCGCAACTCACCGAATTCCTCGCGATGGTCCTGCAGATAGCGCACGGCAGGACCGTGGCGGAAGGTGTGGCCGATGGCCAGCACGCGCTGCTGCGCGATCGCCATCTGTTCCATCTGCCGCGCGGCGGCCGAGTCCTCGGCCATGGGCTTCTCGACCAGCACGTGGCGACCGCCGGCGAGCGCTTCGAGGGTCTGCGCCGTGTGCAGTTCGTTCGGGGTGCAGATCAGTATTGCCTCGACGTCCGCGATGCGCAGCGCCTCGGCCAGTGTGGCGAAGGCGTGCGGTGCGCCGTGTCGCGCGGCCGTCGCGCGCGCGAGCGCGAGGTCGCGGTCGACAGTGGCAACCAGTCGGACCGATTCGGGTTGCGCGACGATCGCCGCGAGATGCGAAGCAGAGATGCGGCCGCAGCCGAGCACGGCGATGCCGACGGGTTTGAAAGGTTGTCCTGTCATGGCGTGAGTTCGAGGCCCTGCTTGAGACGCACGTAGTCCTGACGTCCCGAGGTCGGGACCTTCCAGACGCTGTCGCGCGTGACGTAGCCAGGCATCACGCGCTCGACGGCTTCCACGAGCGTGCGATCGAGCCGCTCGCGCGGCGTGCCCTTCGCGCCGATCCAGCGCCACAGATTGAAGCCGGGTCGCTGGCCCATTTCCATCCATGGCATCCATGCGGTCGTGTTGGTCCAGATCTGCAGGGCCGGGACCTGCAATCGGTGTGGATCCGCCACCTCGGCCAGCCGACCGGCAAAGCTGAGGCTCATCGAGCCCTGCAGCCGTTCGCCGGACGAGGCCCGTGGCCAGTCTCTCGGCTGCATCGGGTTCGGTCGCTCGCCCCAGTTCGAGGCGGTGTGCCAGAGCTGTTCGCCCATGATCGACCAGCGACCGGCGCTGCCGCCGTAGACATCTCCGGCTCCCGTATCGAGCGAATGCCGTGCGCCCGACGGACCGCCGCGATAGTGATAGACCTTGACCGTCTCGCCGCTGAGCGGATTGCGCCAGCTGTCGAGGATCTGCCGTGACTGGTAATCGACATAGAAGCCGACGTCGTAGTCCTCGTTCGCGTAGACGTCGTCGCCCGCGCGACGCCACACCGATTTCTGCAGCCCGATGAATCCGCACAGGGGGGTGGAGACTTCGCCATCCGATACTCGAAAGATATCGCCTTCATAGGGCTGGAACACGGTTTCGTTGCCGAGCGAGCCGCGCAGCTTCACATAGCTGCGCAGTGCGGTACGCGGGTCGTGCAGATCGAGTGCAGGGGTCAGCGCAGCGCGAGCGCGGGGCAGGGCGAGCGCAGATCCGGTCAGGCCGAGTCCCGCCCACCAGAGCTGGCGGCGGTCGAAACGCATTTCACTGGACACTGCTGCAGCCTCTGCGCTCGCGCGGGCAACTTCCCGGCGAGCAGATTCAGGCATCTGTGTGGCTGGAGCAACAGGGATTCATCCGGGCTTCGGACATTGCTTCCGACGTGCGCTGTGGCGATAGGCCGAGGCGATCACGCATCCGAATGTCCGATCGGTGCTGCCCATCCGGGGCCGGTAGCATTCGCCATCTCCCGAGAGGTGCACGACGATGAAGATCCTGGATGTCGATACCCACGTCATCGAACCCGCGTCGGTGTGGGACTTCCTCGCCGAGTCCGATGCGGAGTTCCGTCCGGCGATCCTGCGCAAGGAAACCGGCGCAACCATTCAGGCGCACTTTTCCGGCCCCAAGACGCCCGAGTACTGGGTGATCGACAATACGCTGTACGGCAAGCATGACGCCGACGCGATCGCGAGCTATTCGAAGGGCGAATACACGGCCGGTGCGATGACGCTCGACGACGTGCCGCGTCGCCTCGCGGACCTCGACCGACAGAAGGTCGATGTGCAGGTCATCTTCTCGAGTCTTTTCCTGAACATCCGCTGCACCCGTGCGAATGCCGAACTCGCGCTGACGCGTGCCTACAACCGGTGGATCGCCGAGCGCTGTCGTGCGTCCGGCGGGAGACTGCGCTGGGTATTCGTTCCGTCGCTGAAGAACCCGACGGAAACCGTCAAGGACATGCGCTGGGCGCGCGACAACGGCGCGGTCGGCGTGCTGTTCCGCGGTATCGAGGGCGACAAATTCCTCGATCATCCCGACTTCGATCCGGTGTACGCAATGGCCGCCGAACTCGACTGGCCGATCTGTGTGCACATCGGTCACGGCTGTCCCGCGATCGAATCGATCGCGCAGCGTGATGGCGCCAAGTTCAACCGCTTCAACTCGGACAGCCCAAACTATTTCGCGTTCACGACGCTGCTGAACAGCCGGCTGCCCGACATGTTTCCGACGCTGCGTTTCGGTTTCTTCGAGTCCGGCTGCACCTGGGTGTTCTCGGCCGTGCAGACGGCGCTGCATGTGCGTCTGAAGCCCACCGACCTGATGGCACTCGTGCAGGAGAAACTGCGCAAGCACAACTTCTACCTGACCTGCGAACTGCACGAGGATCTGCCGCACATCATGCAGTACACCGGCGATTCGAATCTGATGCTGGGCAGCGACTACGGACATCCCGGTGACGTCGCCGACACCATCTGGTTTCGCCAGGAACTGGAGAAGCGGACTGACCTGAGCGCAGAGCGCAAACTGAAACTCGTGTCGCATAACTGCCACGAGTTGTTCCGGCTGTAGTTTGCGGCACTGCACCCTCTCACCGAATGTACGTGATATTCCAATATTGGAATTCCGTGGAAGTTCGCCGCGCCGACGCACGGGCCGGCAGGCGGTCATGGTGTTAGTTTTGAGTCGTATTTCGGAAGTCGGCGTCAATACGGGGAGGCAGACTTGTCCACTACACAGCTTCATTCTGGCGAAACGCGCGTGAGTCGCGGCTTGAGCAGCTCCGAGCTGGAAATCCAGTCTCTGCTGAAGGGACTGAGAATCATTGAGGCCGTCAACCAGTGTCCCGGCATGATCCTGGCTCAGATCGCCGTGCGTTGTGGCCTGCCGCGCACCACCGCCCATCGGGCGCTGCGCACCCTCGAACAGAACGGATTCATCTATCGCGAAGAAGCCACCGGTCGCTTCTACGCACACCGCCGCGTCCTCGGTCTGTCGAGCGGATTCGATCCGCTGGCGCAGGCGACTGCATTGGTGCGTGACCAGTTTGCGCAGGTTGGCCCGAAGATCGGCTGGCCGATGCATTTCTCGACGCCTGTGACGGACATCGAAGCGCCGAAGATGCAGCTCGAGGCATCGACTGACTACGTCAGCCCGCTGGCCGTCGACAAGCTTCTGCCGGGTCACACGATTCCGTTGCTGCAGTGCGCCGCGGGTCTTGCCTGGCTGTCGTCTCGCAATCCGGCGGAGCGCACGCCGATCATGGAGCGCGCGATGCGCAACGGCTGCGAACGGGCTGCGCAGAAGCGCTGGACGATGCCTGCACTCGAAGAGACCCTGGGCGTCGCGCGCAATCGCGGCTTCGCGGACTACTACTGGCTCGGACGTCACACCAACATGGTGGGACTGTCCGTGCCTGTGCAGGTGGATTGCCAGCGCGCCGGTGCACTGACCGTACGCTTTGCGGAGTCCGCGGTCCCGGTGAAGGAGGCGATCGCGCGCTTCGTGCCGATGCTGCGGGACGTTGCGTCGCTGATCAACCATCGCGCCCGTCACGGCAACGCGCAGGTCACGCGAGCGTCCTGACGCCGCGCGTTGATGGGTCACCGTTTTGACGGTGGGCTGATCCACGATTCGACGCCGATCAGCCGGTCCAGTGACCGTATCGTCTGATGCACCCGTAGTTCGGCGGGCGTCAGGCTCGCGCCGCAGGCCGTGGACACGATCGAGGCGTTGACGCGATCCATCCTCACCGATATCGAGTATTGCGGCGAATCGATGCACCGGATCGTGCGGGTTGCCCCGGCAAGTTGCAGCGACCGCAGCAACGCGACGATCTGGGCGACGGTGTCCGGGTGCACGGTCTTTGAATCGCGTCCGATTCGAAACACGCCGTTGATGCCTTGCCAGGTCACGTGGCCGGTCGAATCCAGATCTACGGAATACTCTGGGCAGGAACCCTCGCAGGCACCGCGGCCGTACTCGAGATGGAAATCTGCCGGCGTATTCGCCGACGCCGTCCGGCCAAGGGAGATACACAGCAGCATGATGCTGAACGAGCATCGCCTTCTGAGCGAGATATTGCGGTTCATCGGCATGCGCAGGATTCCGATGCTTCAGGCTCGCCGCAGCCGCGCCTGAATCGCGAAGCCGATCCAGGCCGGCACGGCGACGACCGCGCAGAGGAGCGCCAGGATCATCGGGATCGCTCCAGCCGGCGAATCCGCGTTGTGCTGTGCCAGGTACAGGAACGAGGCGCCCGACCCCAGCAGCAACAGGCTGGACGTGATTGCGATACCGAGCAGCAGCCGACGGAACAGCGTCTGGACGCCGGGCTGCGGCGCCCGCATCGACAGGAGCGTGATGATGGTGATGGCCGCGACGACCATCAGGCCCGGAGCGAGAATTCCCATGTGGCCTCTCGACAATAATGCCCTCATCGAGATGATACTCAGGTCATGAACGCATCTGCGCTGTGCCAAGGGTTATTCGTCGTGCTGGCACTGCTGGCGTCAACGTCGGCGTCTCGCGCGATGACCCCTGAGTCAGTTGCGGTGGTGGAATGCGATCGCACGGTGCCGCGCTGCTGGGTTGCCGTCAGGGCGGGTCGCCTTGATCACGCGGATCGAGCGCCACGCACGTTCCTGCTTCGAGCGGTCTGGCGATATGTCCCGGAAGCAAGACGGTGGATCGATGTCTCGCCCAAAGACGCAGCTCCGATCTCACTGCGCGCCGTCGAGGCGGGAATTCGCGGCGATTCCCGGCGCGGCCAGGTGCTGTTCGACGTTCCCGCCAAGATCGGCCTGTATCGCCTGAGATGGACGGAAGACGATCGGCCGTACGTTGATGAGGCCATCGTCGGGCGGATGCTCTGCAATGACGTCCTGTTGCGATCGAGCCCGCCGCCTGGCACGTATGCCGGTTGCTGGCCCACCGCGCGTGGCGCCGCGGCCGGGTATCTGCCCAATCCACCGTGACGCTGAAAATGAAGAACCCGCATTTCTGCGGGTTTTTCATATCGGCCCAGACACTGCTGGACCATCAGTTGGTGGAGGCGGCGGGAATTGAACCCGCGTCCGCAAGTCCTAGACTTCAAGATCTACGTACGTAGCCATCTCTTTGTTTTCTCACCTCGCGCTACCCGAGTGGCAGGGAAGACGCTCAGCCAGCAGACAGTGACTCTTAACGATCCAGCCTGTCGCACGCTGTATCGCGATCCTATGAACGCTACCCCTGATTCAGTCGCATAGGCACGAACTGGTCAGAGGTCAACCGCTGTATTAGGCGGCTAAGGCGTAGTTGTCGTCGTTGGCAACTAAAGTTTGCACAGTGATTAACGAGGGCCATGCGCCTCGGTACGCCCTTGAAGGTTCGCAACCCACGTCGAAACCGGTCGCCCCCTTAAGGTCTGCTCACCTTACAGGAAATGGGGCGCGGTGGCGCAAATTCAACCCCCGGGCCGTGCGCTGGGTCCCGAATCGGGCGCGAGATCTAGCCGCGCCGCAAGGCGCTCGTCCTAGCCGCGCCGCAAGGCGCGAGCCTTGTCGCGCTTCCAGTCGCGGTCTTTCTCGACATCGCGCTTGTCGTGCTGCTTCTTGCCCTTGGCGACGCCGATGGCGAGCTTGGCCCGGCCGCGCGCCCAGTAGAGTTCGAGCGGCACGATGGTGTAGCCCTCGCGCTCGACGACGCCGATCAGGTGCACGATCTCGCGCTGGTTCAACAGCAGCTTGCGGGTCCGCGTCGGCTCCGGCTGGACGTGCGTCGAGCTCGTCTTCAGCGGCGTGATGTGGATGCCCATGCAGAAGGCTTCGCCGTGCCGCAGGAAGACGTGTGATTCGGTGATCTGCGCCTTGCCGGCTCGCAGCGACTTCACTTCCCAGCCCTGCAGCACGAGACCGGCCTCGTAGCGTTGCTCGATGAAATAGTCGTAGCGCGCCTTGCGATTCTCAGCAATCGGGCGCGAGTCGGGTTTGGCGGCGGATTTCTTGTCTTGAGTCATGTCGTGGGCCTGATCGCGCATTCTACCGTGCGGTTGTCGCTCGCGCGGCGATCCCTGACAATGGATGGAACCTATCTCAAGAATCCCACATGGCCGCGAAGCGCCCTCGCGGGCGGGCGGCCAGGAGCGAGGAGCGATGTGTATCGAGATACATGAGCGACGAGCGACGCCGCGGTCCGCCCGCCAGGGCGCTTCCCGCAGGGTTGCGCCGCTCGCTGCGCACAGCTTTGTTGCGCGCCTTGCCCAGGGAACCACCCTGGGCTGCGACGCGCGCCGCGCTGCACGCAGCGAGCGACTGCAACGCGGCTCATGTGGGATCTTGAGATAGGTTCCAGATGCGCGAGGTCCACCGCAGTGCGCTGGTCGCCAATTCAGCCGCCGAACTCTACTCGTTGATCAACGATGTCGAGCAGTATCCGGCGTTCCTGCCTTGGTGCGTTCGCGCCAGCGTCGACGCGCGCACGGATTCCGAAGTGGTGGCGACGCTCGCGATCAGCCGCGGACCGCTGCGGACCGAGTTCACGACGCGCAACACGCTGACGCCGGACCGCGAGATCCAGATGAAGCTCGAGCGAGGTCCTTTCGATTCGCTCGAGGGCACGTGGCAGCTCACGCCGATCGGCGAGCGCGGCTGCCGAGTAACGCTGTCACTGCGTTTCAGTTTCGCGAATCGCCTGACAGCGGCCGTGTTCGAGCCGGTGTTCGAACAGACGGCCGCCACACTGGTGGATGCCTTCGTTGCGCGCGCGCGGACGGTGTTCCCCAATCCTGCGGCGTTCTGAATGAGCCAGACGTCGGCGAGATCGCTGCGTTGCTCGGTGGTCTACGCCGTCCCGGGCGGGGAATGGTCGGTGGAGCTGGAGATGCCTGGCGGCGCCACGCTCGCGCAGGCAGTCGATTGCGCTCGGCGCGCGCACAGCAGCGGCATCACGCAGCAGCCGCTGAACATCGACTGGTCCGGGGCGACGATCGGAGTCTGGGGCGAGGTACGGCCGCGTGAAACGCCGCTGCGTGACGGCGATCGGATCGAGATCTATCGTCCGCTCAGCCTGGACCCGAAGCAGGGGCGGCGGCAGCGGGCGCAGGCGCGACGGCAGTAGGATCAGGCGTCGGCGTGGTCGGCACGCCGATGTTCTCGAACCGCGCGACCTTGTCATCGGCGAAATAGACGGTCAGACGTCGCTGTTCCACCTCGCCACGGCGACCGAGCTTCAGGTAGTAAAGATAATCCCAGCGATCGTCATCGAAGGCGTTCGGCAGCATCGGTGTGCCGAGCAGGAAGCGTACCTGCGAGCGGGTCATGCCGTTCTGCAGCTGAGTGACCTGGTTGGCGTCGAGGTAGTTGCCCTGCTGGACGGCCATGCGATACACGCAGCCTGAACTGCCGAACGCGGCGACGGCCGCCAGCGCGAGGACAGAGAGGGCGCGGACTGCGGCTTCCCGCAGTGGTGACGTGAAGTGGCTTTGGACCATAATGGTCACGAATCATACCCGAACATGCGAGCGCTCACTTGGAAGGTAAAGATCTCAGAAAGGCGGGCCTGAAGGTCACGCTGCCGCGGCTGAAAGTCCTCGATATCCTCGAGGGCGGTGCGCGCCGGCATATGTCCGCGGAAGACATCTACAAGCGGCTGCTGGATTCGCGCGAAGACATCGGTCTGGCCACCGTCTATCGCGTGCTGACGCAATTCGAGACGGCCGGGCTCGTCACGCGTCACCATTTCGAGGACGGCATGGCCGTGTTCGAGCTCAACCAGGGTGCGCACCATGACCACATCGTCTGCTTGGACTGTGGACGGGTGGAAGAGTTCGTCGATGGTGGCATCGAAGAGCGGCAGAACGCCGTGGCCGATCGACTCGGCTTCGAGATCCGCCATCATGCGCTCGTGATGTACGGGCATTGCCGCAAGCAGGATTGCGCCTTTCGTGGCGCGGCGGCCGCGCAACCCGAGGCGGACGGCGGCTAGGGCCTGTTAACGCTATGAACAGCGCGGCGTTGCCAACGCAGCGGGAAATCGCTGTGCGAGCAACCCGCAGGGACGGCGCCCACGCGGCGCATCGCGGCGTTGGTCCTCGCTCGTGGACATTCAGTACACTTCGCTTGTCCCGCCTTGCGCTGCGCCGCGTGGACCGCCGTCGCCGCGCTGTTCATAGCGTTAACAGGCCCTAGCGCCGGCTGCGCGGCGCACGCGCGGGTTTGCCACCCGTGGCCCGCGGTGACGGTGCGGACTCCCGCGCCGCCAGCATTTCCCGCGCATGGTCACGAGCCTTCTCGGTGACCGACACACCGCCAAGCATGCGAGCGAGTTCCTCGACCCTTTCCTCTGCGCTGAGCACGCTGAGCATGGTCCGCGTCGTCTTGCCGTCCGTCAGCTTCGCGACGCGCAACTGCTGACTTCCCTGGGCGGCGACCTGAGGCAGGTGGGTGACGCACAGTACCTGGGCGCGCTGACCGAGTGCCGCGAGTTCGCGTCCGACGATCTCGGCGACCGCGCCGCCCACGCCAGAATCCACTTCGTCGAACACCATGCAGCGCGGTCCGGTTGCGGCCGTGGAAACCTGCACCGCAAGCGACAGGCGCGACAGTTCGCCGCCGGAGGCAACCTTGGCCAGTGGCCGCGGAGGCTGGCCCGGATTCGCGGAGACGAGATATTCGATCTGATCCAGACCCGCGGCCGCGGAACGGCCGTCTTCGATCGGCAGGCGCGCCAGGCTGATGCTGAAGCGACCGCCCGACATGCCGAGCGTCTGCATGCGCGTCGAGATCGCTTTCTCGAGCCGCGTGGCGGCGGCGGCACGACTCTCTGAAAGCTGGCCGGCGAGCTTGCGCCAGCGCGCGAGCGCGGCCTCGCGCGCTGCCTTGAGGCTCTCGAGATCCGTCGCGAGGTGTTCGATGCCCGCGAGTTCCGCCCCGAGTTCTGCACCGCGAGCGAGCAACTCGGCGGGCGGCACGCGGTGCTTGCGCGCGAGCTGTTCGATGTTCGCCAGCCGCTGCTCGACGAACTCCTGACGCTGCGGATCGACCTCGAGGTCATCGAGGTAGCGGGTCAGGTCACGGCCGGCCTCGGTCAGGCGTATCACCGCTTCATCGACGATCGGCGCGAGTTCGCGCAGGCGTTCATCGACACTGGCTACCGAGCGCAGCAGTCCGAGCGCGCGGCTCGCCGCGGCATGAGCGCTCGCGCCCTCCGCTTCGTAGAGCAGATCGAGCGCACCGCGAGCGGCTTCTGCCAGCTTGCCGTGATTCGCATGCCGCGCCTGTTCGGCGATCAGCGCGGGAAGTTCGTCGGCGCCGAGCGCGAGCGCTTCGATCTCGCCGACCTGATAGCGCAGCATGTCGAGGCGGGCTTCGCGATCTGCGGCCGACGCGGCCAGCGACTCGAGTCTTTCACGCGCCTGGTGCGCCTCGCGATGCGCTGCTGCGACTTCGGCCACCAGCGCCTGGTGCGCGGCGAAATCATCGAGCTGCTCGCGCTGCGCGGCGGGACGCGTCAGCGACTGGAATTCGTGCTGGCCGTGGATGTCGATCAGCAGCGATCCGACCTCTCGCAGCACCTGCAGCGTCACCTGCTGGCCATTCAGATAGCCGCGGGACTTGCCATCCGCCGTGACCAGGCGCCGCATGACCAGTTCATCCGCGGCGTCGATGGACTGGTCTTCGAGCAGCACGGCGAGCGGCGACTGCGGCTTGCGGTCTGCGGCGGTGAGTTCGAACGTGGCGACGACCTCGGCGCGTTCGGCACCGTGCCGCACCATCTCCGCGCCACCGCGCCCGCCGGTGGCGAGCTGCAGTGCATCCACGACGATCGATTTGCCGGCGCCGGTTTCGCCGGTCAGCACGGTGAGCCCCGCGCGGAAATCGATCTCGACGGCATCGACGATCGCGAGATTGCGGATGTGCAGGTGTTGCAGCATGAAGGGCGTTCCCGGCCGTGATCAGCGTGGCGTATCGAAGCTGCGGCGACCCCAGTGCAATTTGGAGCGCAGCAGCCGGAAGTAATCGTAACCGGCCGGGTGCAGCAGCGTGATGCGATGGGCGGACGGTCCGACGCGCAGAGTGTCGCCCGGATCGAAAGGGCCCAGAGCCCGACCGTCGCAGGTGACTTCCGCACGCGTATCCGGCCGGTTCGTGAGGCGGACTTCGATCGTCGAGCGGCCGGAGACGACGATCGGGCGATCCGACAGCGTGTGCGGGCAGATGGGTGTGACGACGACGATGTCCAGTTGCGGCTCGACGATGGGCCCGCCGCAGGAGAGGGCGTACGCCGTGGAGCCGGTCGCGGAGGCGATCACGAGACCGTCGCCGCCGTGGGTGTTGACGTAGCGATCGTCGATCCAGGTTTCGAAATCGAGCAGATGGCCCGTCTGCCATTTCTGCATGACGACATCGTTCAGGGCGAGGCCGCGAACGGTGCCGCCGGCGGCGCCTTCGAGCGTGGCGCTGAGCAGCGGCCGCTGATCGATGGTGCAGTTGCCGGCGAGCGCCGCGTCGATCGAGGCGATCATGTCCTCGGGCAGGACGTCCGTCAGGAAGCCGAGACGACCGCGATTGATGCCGAGCAGCGGGGTGCCCTGTTCGGCGACGAGTCCCGCCGCGTACAGCAGCGTGCCGTCACCGCCCACTGCGACGACCAGATCCGCCTCGGCGGCGAGCGTGGCCTCCGGCAGGCAGACCACGCCCGGCTGATCGGCCAGTTCGTTGTCTTCGACGGGGGCCAGCACCGTGATGCCGCGGCTGTGCAGGTGGGCGGCCACGGCGAGTGTGCTCTCGGCGACGCGCGTGTCGGCAAAGCGCGAAATCAACGCGCACTGACGGATGGCGGGACTCATGCGGCTCCAGGATCGGGATGGGATCTTTTTAGCATGCAGGCCCCTCCGGGCCAATCTGATTATTCGTGTCTTGACGCCACTATGGCGCACTGTTTATCTAAATGCCCTGGAGTTCCTGCAAGGCAGGCGGTTGGCGCGCATGGCGCACGAATACGACGATGTCCTGAGCGAACGGGCCCAGCAGCTGCTGCGCGTGCTGGTGGACAGCTACATCCGCGATGGTCAGCCGGTCGGCTCGCGCAGTCTGTCGCGCGAATCCGGACTCGCGCTGAGCGCCGCCACGGTCCGCAACGTCATGGCGGATCTCGAGGAGTACGGATTCGTCACCTCGCCACATACGTCTGCCGGACGTGTCCCGACCGACAAAGGCTACCGCTTCTTTGTGGACACTCTGTTACGGGTGCAGCCGCTCGAGTCCGAGGCCGTGCAGGAGATGCGTCGTCAGTTCGACAGCGCCCAGGATGGATCCAAGTCGCTGGTCGCCGTGGCCTCGCAGATGCTGTCACGTGTGACCCATCTCGCCGGGGTCGTGACACTGCCACGCTCACAGCAGACGCCGATCACGCACATCGAGTTCCTGCCGCTGTCCGAGAATCGCGTGCTCGTGATCATGGTTTTCAACGGGCGCGAGGTGCAGAACCGCATCATCCAGCAGGACCGTTACCGCTCCGCCGATGAACTCCGTCACGCCGCGAATTACCTGAATGAACAGCTCGCCGGGCGCACGCTGGCCGATGCGCGTCAGGCGATCCTGCTGCAGCTGCAGGAGGCGAGGGAGACGCTGAACTCGATCATGATCGACGCGATCAGCGTCGCGCAGCAGGCGCTGGGTCCCGATCAGCCCAGCCAGCTCGAGTACGTGATCGCCGGCGAGACGAACCTGATGGGCAATGCCCAGCTCACCAACGTCGAGAAGCTGCGTCGCCTGTTCGAGGCTTTCAACGAGAAGCGGGACTTCCTGCATCTGCTCGACCAGTCCCTGCATGCCGATGGCGTGCAGATCTTCATCGGCCAGGAGTCCGGGTATCAGGTGCTCGACGACTGCAGCATCGTCACCTCGCCGTACAGCGCGGACAACAGCGTCGCCGGCGTGATCGGCGTGATCGGTCCGACCCGCATGGCCTACGAGCGAGTGATCCCGATCGTGGATATCACCGCGAAGCTGCTGGGCGCGGCCTTGAATTCCCGACGCTGAATCCCCATCTCTGCCCCGCACGCGTTGCATTTCCGGCGGTCTTGCGTCAGGAATTCAGCGTAAGTTTTTGTTTATTCAGGATTAATGATGTCGCAAGCGGACCAGAACCAGAGCGCCGGGCAGCCGGCTGCGGGCCAGGGCCCCGGCCCCGGGTCGGAAGATTTCGGCGGCGGCACGACGACCCTGATGCCGGAAACCGCCGCGGGCCTGGTGGAACTCGAGCAACTGCGCGTGCAACTCGCCCAGTCGGAAGAGCGCGCCAAGAACCACTGGGACCAGTACCTGCGCTCGGTCGCCGAACTGGAGAACATCCGCAAGCGCGCGCAGCGTGACGTCGAAAGCGCTCACCGCTTCGGCCTCGAGAAGGCAGCGCAGGAACTGATTCCGGTCCGCGACAGCCTCGACCTCGCGGTCGAGAATGCGGCCAAGGTCGATGCGGCCAGCCTGATCGAAGGGCAGGCCGCCACGCAGCGTCTTCTGGTCAAGGCTTTCGAGAAGATGGGCGTGACCGAGATCAATCCGATCGGCGAGCCGTTCGATGCGAACCAGCACGAGGCCATGGCGGCCCAGCCTTCCCAGACGGCCGAGCCGAACTCGGTCGTCGCGGTGGTGCAGCGGGGCTATTCGCTGAACGGCCGGCTGCTGCGGCCGGCGCGGGTCATCGTCGCGAAAGCGCCGTCCTGAGATACATCACAACTTGAATTCATCCACAGCCAGCCCCAATTCGGGCGGCAGGCAGGCCCTCGGGCCACGACAACTCTAGCGGAGTCAGCACATGGGCAAAGTCATCGGAATCGACCTCGGCACGACGAACTCCTGCGTCGCCATCATGGAAGGCGGCAAGCCGCGCGTGATCGAGAACAGCGAGGGCGATCGCACGACGCCGTCCATCGTGGCATTCACGAAGGACGATGAAGTCCTGGTTGGCCAGTCGGCGAAGCGCCAGAGCGTCACCAATCCGCAGAACACGCTGTTCGCGGTGAAGCGCCTGATCGGCCGCAAGTTCACCGACGACGTCGTGCAGAAAGACATCAACATGGTCTCGTACAAGATCGCCAAGGCGGACAACGGTGACGCCTGGGTGGAAGTGCGCGGCAAGAACATGGCGCCGCCGGAGATTTCCGCGCGCGTGCTGATGAAGATGAAGAAGACCGCCGAGGACTATCTCGGCGAGGAAGTCACCGAGGCCGTGATCACCGTGCCGGCGTACTTCAACGATTCGCAGCGCCAGGCGACCAAGGACGCCGGCCGCATCGCGGGCCTCAACGTCAAGCGCATCATCAACGAGCCGACCGCGGCGGCGCTGGCCTACGGCCTCGACAAATCCGGCGGCGACCGCAAGATCGCCGTGTATGACCTGGGCGGCGGCACGTTCGACGTCTCGGTGATCGAGATCGCCGAAGTCGACGGCGAGCGCCAGTTCGAGGTGCTCTCCACCAACGGCGACACCTTCCTCGGCGGCGAGGACTTCGACCTCAAGATCATCCACTTCCTCGCAGACGAGTTCCTGAAGGAGTCCGGCGTCGACGTGCGCAAGGACCCGCTCGCGATGCAGCGCCTCAAGGAAGCGGCCGAGAAGGCCAAGATCGAGCTGTCCTCGAGCCAGCAGACCGACATCAACCTGCCGTACATCACGATGGACGCGACCGGCCCGAAGCATCTGGCCGTGAAGCTCACGCGCTCGAAGCTCGAGTCGCTGGTCGAGGACCTGGTCAAGCGCACGATCGAGCCCTGCCGTGTTGCGTTGAAAGATGCCGGCCTGTCGGCCGCAGAAGTGCACGAGGTCATCCTCGTCGGCGGCCAGACGCGCATGCCGCTCGTGCAGAAGTACGTCAAGGACTTCTTCGGCAAGGAGCCGCGCAAGGACGTGAACCCGGATGAAGCCGTCGCCGTTGGCGCCGCGATCCAGGGCGGCGTGCTCGCGGGCGAAGTGAAGGACGTGCTGCTGCTCGACGTCACGCCGCTGTCGCTCGGCATCGAGACGCTGGGCGGCGTGATGACCAAGCTGATCGAGAAGAACACGACGATCCCGACCAAGCATTCGCAGGTGTTCTCGACGGCCGACGACAACCAGACGGCCGTGACCATCCACGTGCTGCAGGGCGAGCGCGATCGCTCGCACGACAACAAGTCGCTCGGCAAGTTCGATCTCACCGACCTGCCGCCGGCGCCGCGCGGCATGCCGCAGGTCGAGGTCACGTTCGACATCGACGCGAACGGCATCCTGCACGTCTCGGCCAAGGACAAGGCCACGGGCAAGGAGCAACGCATCGTCATCAAGGCGTCTTCAGGCCTCAACGAAGACGAGATCAAGCGCATGGTGGCGGATGCCGAAGCGCATGCGGAAGAGGACAAGAAGTTCCGCGAACTGGTCGAGACGCGCAACCGTGCCGACGGCATGGTGCACTCGGTCGAGAAGTCGCTGAAGGATCTCGGCGAGAAGGTCTCGGGCGAGGAACGCGCCAAGGTCGAGTCCGCACTGTCGGACCTCAAGGGCGTGCTCAAGGACGATGACAAGGACAAGATCGAGAAGAAGCTCGAGGCGCTGATGCAGGCCTCTGCAGCGATCGCGCAGCAGGCCTATGCGCAGGCGAACCCGCAGGGTGCCGGCCCCGGCGATGCGGGCGGTGGTGCTTCGGGTGGTGCCGAGTCGGGCTCGCGCAAAGACGATGACGTCGTCGATGCCGAGTTCGAGGAGGTCAAGGACAAGGATCGCAAGGCGTCCTGAGGGCGCCCCGGGGTCTCATGGCGAAGAATGATTACTACCAGGTTCTCGGTGTAGCGAAGACCGCGACGGAGGCTGACCTCAAGAAGGCCTACCGTCGCCTCGCCATGAAGTTCCATCCGGATCGCAATCCGGACGACAAGGAAGCCGAAGAGAAATTCAAGGAAGCGAAAGAAGCCTACGAAGTGCTGACGGATGCGCAGAAGCGCGCGATCTACGATCAGCACGGTCACGCCGGCATCGATGCCGCCAAGCAGGGCGGAGGTGGCGGGCAGGGCGGTTTCGGCGGCGCGGACTTCGGCGACATCTTCGGCGAGGTCTTCGGCGACATCTTCGGTGGTGGTCGGCGTGGCGGCGGTGGCGGTCGCTCGCAGGTATTCCGTGGCGCCGATCTGCGCTACGGCCTCGAACTCGATCTGCACCAGGCCGTGTTCGGCCACGCGGTGGAGATCGAGATCGCGCGCCTGATGGAATGCGAAACCTGTCACGGCAGCGGCGCCGCGAAGGGCCATACACCCGTCACCTGCGACACCTGCAACGGCAGCGGCGCGGTGCGCATGTCGCAGGGCTTCTTCCAGCTGCAGCAGGCCTGCCCGCGCTGTCGCGGCACCGGCAAGATCGTCAAGAATCCCTGCGACAAGTGCCTCGGCCAGGGTCGCGTTCGCAAGAACAAGAAGCTGTCGGTGAAGATTCCGGCGGGCGTCGACAACGGCGATCGCATCCGACTCGGCGGCGAAGGCGAAGCGGGTCGCAATGGCGGGCCGCCGGGCGATCTGCACGTCGAGATCTCGGTGCGCGAGCACCCGATCTTCGAACGCGATGGCGAACATCTGTCCTGTGAAGTGCCGGTGTCCTACGCGACGGCGGTGCTCGGTGGCAGCGTCGATGTGCCGACGCTCGATGGCGAGGTATCGCTGAAGATCCCCACGGAAACGCAGTCCGGCCGTGTTTTCCGACTGCGCGACAAGGGCGTGAAGCCCGTGCGCGGTGGACCGCGCGGCGATCTGTTCTGCCGCGTCGTCGTCGAGACGCCGGTCAAGCTCACGGCGGAGCAGCGCGAGCTGCTGCGCAAGTTCGACGAGTCGCTGAAGGGTGATGGCAACAAGCACACACCTCGCGCTGAAGGTTTCCTGGATGGCGTCAGACGGTTTTTCATGGCAGATTGACCGTCGATGATTCGCACAATCGTTCTCGGCGCCTCCGGGCGAATGGGTCGCGCCGTGATCGGCGCCGCTGCAGCCCACCCCGCGCTGGAAGTCACGGCCGCCGTGGATCGTGCAGATTCAGAGTTCATCGGGCATGACAGCGGCGAACTCGCCGCGATGGGTCGCAATGCCATTCCCGTGACATCGGATCTCGCCGCAGCGCTGGCGGGTGCAGATGTCGCCATCGATTTCTCCGATGCCTCGGTCACCGCGGCTCATCTCGATGCCTGCGCGGCCGCGGGTGTCGCGGCACTGATCTGCACGACGGGACTGCCCGAGTCGATCGAGGCACACGCCGCGCGTGCCGCGCAGAAGATTCCCGTCCTGATTTCCGCCAACACCAGTCTCGGCGTCACGCTGCTGCTGGAACTCGTGCGGCTTGCGGCCGAGGCGTTGCCGGCGGACTTCGACATCGAGATCGTCGAGGCGCACCACCGTCACAAGAAGGATGCGCCGTCCGGGACGGCCCTGGCACTCGGACGCGCCGCGGCCGAGGGTCGCCAGCAGCAGCTCGCGGACGTCGCGCGCTACTCGCGTGTGGGCGTCGCCCCGCGGGTCGCGGGTGAGATCGGCTTCGCCACGCTGCGCGGCGGGGACATCGTCGGCGACCACTCGGTACTGTTTGCCGGATCGGCCGAGCGGGTGACCCTGTCCCACCAGGCGACCGATCGCGCGGTTTTCGCCCGCGGCGCGGTGCAGGCGGCCGCCTGGCTGGCCGGGCGAGGGCCGGGGCGATACCAGATGCGCGACGTAATCCTTTCTAAAACATGATGTTAGGACGGTCTATCGGCTAATTCTAAGGGTTTTCCTTAACACGAAAATCTGCGGCGAAATGCCTCGGATACCCGCAATTCGCATGGACAGGCCGGACTCGGGACTCGTAAACTTTCCTTCTAATCCGATAGCCGGGTTAGTCCGTGCAAGGCGGGAGGATGTTCGCGAGAACTCCTCCCGCTTTGTTCATCTAAACCTTGCGTGTGTTGCCCAACGGCGCGGTCTCGCGAGTCGAACTCGACTCCTGCGGTCAGCGTCCGGCTGCGCGACCACACGGCTGCCGGAGCGGATCAGTTTCACTGGAGCCGCCGGTGCATGGCACGGTGGCAGGGGATGGTAAAGAGTGAGCGTACCTGCGGTACTTGCACTCGCGGACGGTACAGTCTTCCGCGGCAAGTCAATTGGAGCCTCCGGCAACACCACTGGCGAAGTCGTTTTCAATACTGCCTTGACGGGCTATCAGGAAATTCTCACTGACCCGTCCTACTCGCGGCAGATCGTCACACTGACGTATCCCCACATCGGCAACACGGGCACGACGCCCGAAGACATGGAATCGGCCCTGGCCTACGCCTCGGGTCTGATCATCCGTGACCTGCCGCTGCGCGCCTGCAACTGGCGCATGACCGAAACGCTCGACGAGTTCCTGCGTCGCGGCAAGATCGTCGCGATCGCGGGCATCGACACGCGGAAGCTGACGCGCCTGCTGCGTGAGAAAGGCGCGCAGGCGGGCTGCATCATGACGGGCGACAAGGCCGAGGCGGCGGTCGCCGTCCGCGCGGCGCAGTCCTTCCCTGGCCTCAAGGGCATGGACCTCGCGAAGGTGGTCAGCGTCCGCAGCAGCTATCAATGGAATGAAGGATCGCTGTTCGACAAGCGCAATGGTCCTCCTATCCGCGCCCACCAGCGACTGCACGTCGTCGCGTTCGACTTCGGCATCAAGCGCAACATCCTGCGACTGCTCGCGGACCAGGGTTGCCGCGTCACGGTCGTGCCGGCACAGACGACGGCCGAAGAAGTGCTCGCCCTGAAGCCCGATGGCGTGTTCCTGTCGAACGGCCCCGGCGATCCGGAGCCCTGCGACTACGCGATCCGCGCGATCCAGAAGATCCTGGAAACGGACATCCCGATCTTCGGCATCTGCCTCGGGCACCAGCTGCTCGGCCTCGCAAGCGGCGCGAAGACGGTCAAGATGAAGTTCGGCCACCACGGCGCGAATCACCCCGTCCAGGATCTGGACACCGGCCGCGTGCTGATCACCTCGCAGAACCATGGCTTTGCGGTGGATGAAGCGACGCTGCCCGCCCTGCTGCGCCCGACGCATCGATCGCTGTTCGACGGCTCGCTGCAGGGCATCGAGCGACTCGATCGCGACGCCTTCAGCTTCCAGGGTCACCCGGAAGCGAGTCCCGGACCGCGCGACGTCAAGCCGCTGTTCGACCGATTCACATCATTGATGATCAAACGACTGGCCGGCCAGCTCAAGCGGCTCGGCAATCCGCGCTGAACACACCATGCCCAAACGTACAGACATCCAGAGCATCCTGATCATCGGCGCCGGCCCCATCGTCATCGGCCAGGCCTGCGAATTCGATTACTCCGGCGCCCAGGCCTGCAAGGCGCTGCGCGAAGAGGGTTACCGGGTCATCCTGGTCAACTCGAATCCCGCCACGATCATGACCGACCCGAACATGGCGGACGCCACGTACATCGAGCCGGTCAACTGGCGCACCGTCGCGCGCATCATCGAGAAGGAGCGCCCGAGCGCGCTGTTGCCCACGATGGGCGGCCAGACGGCTTTGAACACCGCGCTCGATCTGGTGCGCGAAGGCATCCTCGACAAGTTCGGCGTCGAACTGATCGGCGCGTCGCGCGATGCGATCGACATGGCCGAGGATCGCGAGCTGTTCCGCAATGCGATGCGCGACATCGGCCTCGAGTGCGCCAAGTCCGGCATTGCCCGCAGCCTCGACGAGGCACTGGCGCTGCAGGCCTCGGGCGTGTTCCCCTGCGTGATCCGTCCGTCGTTTACGCTCGGCGGTTCCGGCGGCGGCATCGCGTACAACCGCGAGGAGTTCGAGGCCATCGTCGCGCGCGGCCTCGACGCCTCGCCGAATTCCGAAGTGCTGATCGAGGAATCGGTCATCGGCTGGAAGGAATTCGAGATGGAGGTCGTGCGCGATCGCGCCGACAACTGCATCATCATCTGCTCGATCGAGAACCTCGATCCGATGGGTGTGCATACGGGCGATTCGATCACGGTCGCGCCGGCGCAGACGCTGACCGACAAGGAATACCAGCGCATGCGCGACGCGTCGATCGCGGTGCTGCGCAAGATCGGCGTGGACACTGGTGGTTCGAACGTGCAGTTCGCGATCAGCCCGGTCGATGGCAGGCTGCTCGTCATCGAGATGAATCCGCGCGTGTCGCGCTCCTCGGCGCTGGCCTCGAAGGCCACCGGCTTCCCGATCGCGAAGGTGGCCGCGAAGCTCGCGGTGGGCTACACCCTCGATGAACTGAAGAACGACATCACCGGCGGCGCCACGCCTGCTTCGTTCGAGCCCTCGATCGATTACGTGGTCACGAAGATCCCGCGCTTCACGTTCGAGAAATTCCCGGGTGCCAACACCCGACTCACGACGCAGATGAAGTCGGTGGGTGAGGTGATGGCGATGGGTCGCACCTTCCAGGAATCGCTGCAGAAGGCGTTGCGCGGCCTCGAGACGGGCCTCGACGGCCTGAACGAAAAGATCACCGGCGCGCTGACCGAAGAATCCGGCGCGAAGCTCGCTCATGAGCTGCGTTTCCCGGGTCCCGATCGACTGCTGTTCGTCGCCGACGCCTTCCGCGTCGGCTGGACGCTCGATCGTATCCACGAGCTCTGCTACATCGATCCGTGGTTCCTGGCGCAGATCGAGGACATCGTGCGCGAGGAGCAGAAGCTCGCGGCGGATGGCCTGGCGAGTCTTTCCAAGGACAAGATGCTCGAGCTGAAGCGCAAGGGCTTCTCCGACAGTCGTCTCGCGCGCCTGACCGGGCTCACCGAGAAGGCGATGCGCGCGCGGCGCCACAAGAACGGTATCCGGCCGGTGTACAAGCGCGTCGATACCTGTGCGGCGGAGTTCGCCACCTCGACGGCCTATCTGTATTCCACCTACGAGGAGGAATGCGAGGCCAATCCGACCAGCAATCGCAAGATCATGATCCTGGGCGGCGGTCCGAACCGCATCGGCCAGGGCATCGAGTTCGACTACTGCTGCGTGCACGCCGCGCTCGCGCTGCGCGAGGACGGATTCGAGACCATCATGGTCAACTGCAATCCGGAGACGGTCTCCACGGACTACGACACCTCGGATCGCCTGTACTTCGAGCCGCTGACGCTCGAGGACGTGCTCGAGGTCATCGACAAGGAAAAGCCGCTCGGCGTCATCGTGCAGTACGGCGGCCAGACGCCGCTGAAGCTGTGCCGGGCGCTCGAGGAGGCTGGGGCTCCGATCATCGGCACGTCGCCGGAATCCATCGACATCGCCGAGGATCGTGAACGCTTCCAGAAACTGGTCACGGAGCTTGCGCTGCGTCAGCCCGCGAATGCGACGGCCCGCACCGAGGAACAGGCGCTGCAACTCGCGCGCGACGTGGGCTTCCCGCTGGTCGTGCGGCCTTCCTATGTACTCGGCGGCCGCGCGATGGAAGTCGTCTTCAACGAGGACGACCTCAAGGTCTACATGACCGATGCGGTGAAGGTCTCGAACTCGAGCCCGGTCCTGCTGGATCGCTTCCTCGATGACGCGATCGAGGTCGACGTCGACGCGGTCTGCGACGGCAAGGATGTGCTGGTCGGCGGCATCATGGAGCACGTCGAGCAGGCGGGCGTGCATTCCGGTGACTCCGGCTGCTCTCTGCCGCCGAACAGTCTCTCGGCCGAGGTGCAGGAACAGCTGCGCGACCAGACACGCAAGCTTGCGCTCGCGCTGAAGGTCATCGGTCTGATGAACATCCAGTTCGCGATCCAGAACGGGCTCATCTACGTTCTCGAAGTCAATCCGCGTGCCTCACGTACGGCGCCGTTCGTGTCCAAGGCGACCGGCCTCGCGCTGGCCAAGATCGGCGCGCGCGTGATGTCTGGCCAGAGCCTCGCCAGCATGGGTCTGACGGTTGCGCCGGTGCCCGAGTATTTCTCGGTCAAGGAAGCCGTGTTCCCGTTCGTGAAGTTCCCGGAATCGGATCCGATCCTCGGCCCCGAAATGAAGTCGACCGGCGAGGTGATGGGCACCGGCCGCACCTTCGGCGAGGCCTATGCAAAGGCGCAGTCGGCGTCCGGTGTGGTGCTGCCGCGGTCGGGCCTGTGCCTGATCAGCGTCAAGGAGCGCGACAAGCCGGGCGCCGTGCAGCTCGCGAAACGGCTCGTCGAGCGCGGCTTCGATCTCGTGGCGACGGAGGGCACGGCCCGATTGATCGCGGACGCGGGTGTGCCATGCCGGCGCGCCAACAAGGTGCGCGACGGTCGCCCGCATATCGTCGACATGATCAAGAACGACGAGATCGTGCTGATCGTCAACACGACGGAAGGCAAGCAGGCGGTGCGTGAGTCGAACTCGATCCGGCGCGAGGCCGTGCAGCGGCGCGTGACTTACTACACGACGCTGGCCGCGGCGCTGGCGACCTGCGATGCGATGGACAAGATCGATGAAGTGAGCGTGAATCGACTGCAGGACCTGCACAAGGGAGTGCTCGCATGAAACGCAACCCGATGACGCTGCGCGGTGCGGAACTGCTGCGCGCGGAGCTGAAGAAGCTCAAGAGCGAGGATCGCCCGAACGTCATCAAGGCGATCGCGGAAGCACGCAGTCATGGCGACCTGTCCGAGAACGCCGAATATCACGCAGCACGCGAACAGCAGGGATTCATCGAAGGTCGCATCAGCGAGATCGAAAGCAAACTGTCTACGGCTGAAGTCATCGACGTGACCACGCTGACCAACACCGGCAAGGTGGTGTTCGGTGCCACGGTGGACCTCACCGACGAAGACACCGGCAAGTCCGTCACCTACCGCATCGTCGGCGAGGACGAGGCTGACATCCGCGCCGGGCGCATCGCAGTCACCTCGCCGATCGCGCGCGCGCTGGTCGGCAAGAGCGTCGGTGATGTGGCGGACGTTGCCGCGCCGGGCGGCACCAAGAGCTTCGAGATCGTCGCTGTCCGCTACGAGTGATCCTCCTCAGGCGTCCGGGATGACCAGACGCGGCAGCTTCGGATGCCGACGGTACAGCACCGCGACATGTCCGATCCGCGTCACCAGAGTGCTGCCGGTGCGTGATTCGAGTTGGCCCAACAGCGCATCCCGCGCTTCGCGATCGGTCCCGCGGACCTTCACTTTGATCAATTCGTGATCGAGCAGGGCGCGGGCCGTTTCGGCCACGACGGCATCGGTCAGGCCGGCATTGCCGACCATCACGACGGGATTCAGGGCGTGCGCGCGTCCGCGGAGGAACTTGCGCTGCTTTTCCGACAGGGTCGGCAGGGTGGTGGACATCGGCGGATTGTATCGAAAGGTCTCTCGGGCCGCCCGATGGGCCTTGAAGCCGGGCATCGCCGTCCTCATCAAGACCTTCCGGGATTCCCGATTCCCGTCGGTCACGGCTCGCGGGAATGGGCCGCACAGCACAGTCGGTTCGCTGGCCTGCTCGATCGGATTGGTGTAGGGTCAAAAACGCGCATGGAATGCGCACCGAGAGGTTAAGCCTTTGAACGACCTGATGAAGAATTTTGTCCTCTGGGCCGTGATCGCCGTCGCCGTGCTGGTGCTGTTCAGCCAGTTCATGCCGCGAGTGGGCGAACCGGAACAGGTGGCGTACTCCACCTTCCTCGACAACGTGCGTGATGGCCGTGTCGAGCGTGTGGTCCTGCAGGGCAAGCTGATCATCGGCGAGCGCAAGGACCGCACGAACTTCCAGGTGTACAACCCGGAGACCGAGAACACCGCCCTGATCGGCGCGCTGCAGAAGTCGAACGTGAAGTTCGAGGGCCGCGCTCCGAAGGAACCGAATTTCCTCGCACAGCTCGTGCTGCAGCTCGCGCCCGCGTTGCTGCTGATCCTCGTGTTCGTCTGGATGCTGCGTCAGATGCAGGGGTCGTCCGGCGGGCGCGGGGCGATGTCCTTCGGCAAGAGCCGCGCGCGTCTGCTCGGCGAGGACCAGGTCAACGTGACGTTCGCGGACGTCGCGGGCGTCGACGAGGCCAAGCAGGAAGTCGGCGAGATCGTTGACTTCCTCAAGGATCCGTCCAAGTTCCAGAAGCTCGGTGGCAAGATTCCGAAGGGCGTCCTGATGGTCGGCTCGCCGGGTACCGGCAAGACCCTGCTCGCGCGCGCCATCGCCGGTGAAGCGAAGGTGCCATTCTTCACGATTTCGGGCTCTGATTTCGTCGAGATGTTCGTCGGTGTCGGCGCCTCGCGCGTCCGCGATATGTTCGAACAGGCGAAAAAGCACGCGCCCTGCATCATCTTCATCGACGAGATCGATGCGGTTGGCCGTCATCGTGGCGCCGGGCTCGGCGGTGGCCACGACGAACGCGAACAGACGCTGAACCAGCTGCTCGTCGAGATGGATGGTTTCGAGGGCAACGAGGGCATCATCGTCATCGCCGCCACCAACCGTCCCGACGTTCTGGACCCGGCGCTGCTGCGCCCGGGTCGCTTCGATCGCCAGGTCGTCGTGCCGCTGCCGGATGTGCGCGGTCGCGAGCAGATCCTGCGCGTCCACATGCGCAAGGTTCCGCTCGGCGATGACGTCAAGCCCGCGCTCATCGCGCGCGGCACGCCCGGTTTCTCCGGCGCGGATCTCGCCAACCTCGTCAACGAGGCGGCGCTGTTCGCCGCGCGCGCCAACAAGCGCACGGTGTCGATGGACGAGTTCGAGCGTGCCAAGGACAAGATCATGATGGGTGCCGAGCGGCGCTCGATGGTCATGACCGAGCAGGAAAAGAAGATGACGGCTTACCACGAGGCCGGTCACGCGATCGTCGGTATCTCGGTGCCGGAGCATGATCCTGTCTACAAGGTGACGATCATTCCCCGCGGCCGCGCCCTGGGTGTCACGCAGTTCCTGCCCGAGCAGGACCGTTACAGCCTGAGCAAGCGCCGCATTGAAAGCTCGATCGCGACGCTGTTCGGTGGCCGCATTGCCGAAGAGATCATCTTCGGGGCGGACTCCGTGACCACCGGCGCTTCGAACGACATCGAACGTGCGACGGACCTCGCGCGCAACATGGTCACGAAGTGGGGCCTGTCGGATCGGCTTGGACCGCTGACGTATTCGGAAGAGTCGGGCGAGGTGTTCCTCGGCCGGTCGGTCACCCAGACGAAGCAGGTCTCTGACGAGACGGCGCATGCGATCGACCAGGAAGTCCGACGCGTCATCGAGAGCAACTATCAGCGTGCCCGTTCGATCCTCGAGACGCACCTCGACAAGCTGCACTCGATGGCCGACGCGCTCGTGAAGTACGAGACGATCGACGAATCGCAGATCAAGGAAATCATGTCGGGTCGTCCGCCGACACCGCCGCCGGACTGGGATGACACGCTGTCGAACCGCTCGGGTCGACCGCGCCCGAATCCTCAGGCGGGCGGAGACCTCGGTTCGCCGGCAGGCGAGGGCAGCGCAAGCTGACACTCGTCTGCGGTCAACGCACGCTGGACCTCGGCGCGCCCGTGGTCATGGGCGTGCTGAACGTCACGCCGGATTCCTTCTCCGATGGTGGCCGCTTCGCAGCGGTCGACGCGGCCGTCGAGCAGGCGCGGCGCATGGTGGCCGCCGGCGCAGCCATCATCGATATCGGTGGTGAGTCCACCCGGCCCGGTGCTCCGGGCGTTTCCGTCGAAGACGAGCTGCAGCGGGTATTGCCCGTGATCGACGCGCTGCGTGACCTTCCGGCCATTCTCTCGATCGACTCCAGCAAGCCCGACGTGATTCGGGCGGCCACGGCACGCGGCGTGGGGCTCATCAATGACGTTCGCGCGTTGCGCGAGCCCGGGGCGCTGCAGGCCGCGGCAGACAGCGGCGCGGCGGTGTGCCTGATGCACATGCAGGGCGCGCCTCGCTCGATGCAGCAAGAGCCCACTTATGTGGACGTCGTCGCCGAAGTGAAGGCCTTCCTCGCCGAGCGTATCCAGGCATGCGTCGTGACAGGCATCGATCGACGCCGACTGGTCGTCGATCCCGGCTTCGGCTTCGGCAAGACACTCGAGCACAATCTGGCGCTGCTCGCTGCCCTGCCGTCCCTGCGGGAACTCGGACCGCCCATTCTCGTCGGGCTGTCCCGCAAGTCCATGATTGGCGCCCTGACGGGCCGGGCGGTGGATCAGCGATTCGCCGGCAGCATCGTGCTGGCCGCCCTTGCAGTGGAACGCGGGGCGCGTATCGTGCGAGCCCACGACGTCGAGGGAACGATCGACGCGGTACGAGTCGCCGCAGCGTTGAGTGCTGTCGAGTCAGCGGGAGTGAGCTAGTTGGCCAGGAAGTTCTTCGGTACGGATGGTGTTCGCGGCAAGGTCGGTGAGGCACCGATGACCGTGGATTTCGCGCTGCGGCTCGCGAGTGCGGCGGCGCGTGTGCTGGCGCCCAACGGCGGTACCGTCCTGATCGGCAAGGACACGCGGCTGTCCGGCTACATGTTCGAGGCGGCGCTCGAGGCAGGATTCGTGGCCGCCGGTGTCAACGTGCAGTTGATCGGCCCGCTGCCGACGCCGGGCATCGCATACCTGACGCGCCGCTTCGGCTGTGATTTCGGAGTCGTGATCAGCGCTTCCCACAATCTCTACGAAGACAATGGCATCAAGTTCTTCGATGCCAGCGGTGGCAAGCTGTCGGACGAACTCGAGGAGAAGATCGAGGCGGAACTCGACAACCCTCCGGTCACCCAGCATTCGCGCGCGCTCGGGCGCGCCTCGCGCGTCGATCGATCGCGCAGTCATTACCAGGAGTTCTGTGCCTCGACGCTGCCGGCAGGCGTCAATCTCGCGGGCATGAAGATCGTGATCGATTGCGCGAACGGCGCGGGCTACAAGGTCGCGCCGCGCATCCTGGCGGACCTCGGTGCAGAAATCGTTCCGGTCGGGTGCTCGCCGAACGGCCGCAACATCAACGATGGCTGCGGCTCGACGGCGCCGGATCTGCTGCAGCTGACCGTGCCGGGAGTGCGGGCGCAGGTCGGCATCGGTCTGGACGGCGACGGCGACCGGCTCGTCATGGTCGATCACCTCGGGCGGCTGCTCGATGGCGACCAGCTGCTGTACATCATGGCGATGGCCCGGCATGAGGATGGCGTGCTGCGTGGACCCGTGGTCGGTACGGTCATGAGCAACCTCGGGCTCGAGGTGGCCCTGCGCGCGAAGGGCATCGAGTTCCGCCGTGCCCAGGTCGGCGATCGCTATGTGCTCGGCCTGTTGCGCGAGCATGGCGGTGAGCTGGGCGGGGAGACGTCGGGTCACATCCTGACGCTCGACAAGACCACGACCGGCGACGCGATGATCGCGGCACTTCAGGTGCTGGCCGTGGTGCGACGCAGCGGTCGGCCACTGGCCGAGCTGGCTGCCGGCATGCAACGGTTCCCGCAGGTCATGATCAACGTGCGCGTGGCGCGGCGGGTTGATCCGGGCACCGTACCCGCGATCAGTGGGGCCGTCGAGCGGGTGCAGGCGCGGCTGGGCGGCGAGGGGCGGGTGGTCCTGCGCGCCTCCGGCACCGAGCCCGTGATTCGGGTGATGGTCGAATGCCGCGACGAGGCCCTGGCGAGCGCCTCGGCGAACGAGCTGGCCGAGGTGGTCCGCCGGGCCGTCGCCTGAGCGGCGCATTGCGCGCTGCTGGCGGCGTCGTTATGATCGCGCGCCTTTTCGGTCCGCGGTCCGGTCCTACCGCTGAAATTCCCAATCGGAACAAGCGATTCCCATGCGACGCCCCATCGTAGCCGGCAACTGGAAAATGAACGGCAGCCGTGCCGAGAACGACCGGCTGATCGATGCCATGACGAGCAATCTGCCGGCGGACCTCGCGGCCGATGTCGTGGTCTGTCCGCCCTTCGTCTATCTGGGCGAGGTCGTACGGGCACTGCGCGGCACCAGCGTCGGTATCGGTGCGCAGGACGTCTGTGCGGAAGCGTCGGGCGCCCACACCGGCGAAGTGTCGGCCGCCATGCTGCGCGACGTCGGCTGCAGCATCGTGCTGGTCGGGCATTCCGAACGCCGCTCGATCTATGGTGAATCGGATCTGCTGGTCGCCCGCAAGTTCGCCGCGGCCCAGCTGAAGGGCCTCGTTCCGGTGCTGTGCGTCGGCGAGCAGCTGGCCGAGCGCGAGGCCGGCAGCACGTTCGAGGTCGTCAGCCGGCAGCTCGACGCGGTCATCGATCTGTGTGGTGTGCAGGCGCTTGGGCAGGCCGTCGTCGCCTACGAACCGGTCTGGGCCATCGGCACGGGCCGGACGGCCAGCCCGGAGCAGGCACAGGACGTCCATGCCTTCATCCGTGGCCGGATCGCGGCCAAGGATGCTAATATTGCCGGCTCGTTGCGGATTCTGTATGGCGGCAGTGTCAAATCGGCCAATGCGGCCGAGCTGTTCGCGAAGCCCGATGTGGACGGCGGCCTGATCGGCGGCGCGTCGCTGCAGGCAGACGAATTCGTCGCGATCATCAAAGCAGCGAAATTCCCGGCAGTGAAGTAGGTACAGGCGGCATGCTCAGAACGGTTTTGACGGTGGTGCAGGTGTTTGCCTCGATGGGCCTGATCGCCCTCGTGCTGCTGCAGCGTGGCCGCGGTGCCGATGCCGGCGCGGGATTCGGCGCCGGCGCCTCGGCGACGGTATTCGGTGCGCGCGGTGCCTCTACCGGTTTGTCACGCGCCACGGCGATCCTGGCGGCCGTATTCATGGTCAACAGTCTCGCGCTCGCGTACATCAACACGCGTGCACCGGCGGCGGCGGCATCGGGTCTGCTGGAGCAGGCCGGCACGACGACAACCGCTCCGGCTCCGGCAACGTCGGCGCCGTCTACGTCGGTGCCGTCCGTGGCGCCTGCGCCGACCTCGCAGGATCCGGCCGTCAACGAACAGCCGATCGAGGCGCCTGCGGCAAAGTAATGCCGCAGCGCGTGATCAGTTTCTCAGGGTTTTGCCGACGTGGTGGAATTGGTAGACACACTAGCTTGAGGGGCTAGCGCCGCGAGGCGTGGGAGTTCGAGTCTCCCCGTCGGCACCAACCCGGAAATTTCGACGCTCGACGTCAATAGGCTCTAATACTTGCAGTGCAGCGCATCAACTTTTGCGTTCGCCTGCTACAATTCGCGCCGCTTGCTAATGGCACCGGCGCGCCGCTTCGGCGAGGGTGCTTCCCACGAGCGGATGAGATGCTGACAAATTATCTTCCGGCCCTGATTTTCCTGGGCGTTGCGACGGGCCTCGCGACCCTGCTGCTGTTGCTGGGCAGCGTATTCGGTCGATTCTTTTCGACCGCTCCCGGCGACGCCGACAAGCTCTCCCCGTATGAGTGCGGCTTCGAAGCCTTCGAAGATAGTCGCGCGAAGTTCGACGTCCGCTACTACCTCGTCGCGATCCTCTTCATCGTCTTCGATCTCGAAATCGCCTTCCTGTTCCCGTGGGCCATTTCGCTGGGCACGATCGGCCTGTTCGGCCTCGGGGCCATGGGCATCTTCCTGCTGATCCTCGTGGTCGGTTTCATCTATGAGTGGAAGAAAGGGGCCCTCGAGTGGGATTAGAGGACGCCGCTTCCGCTGAAGGATTCGCCCAGCGCGGATTCCTGACCACGACCGTCGATGAAGTCGTCAACTGGGCCCGCACGGGATCCCTGTGGCCGATGACGTTCGGACTCGCCTGCTGCGCCGTCGAGATGATGCACGCGGGTGCCTCGCGCTACGACACCGACCGTTTCGGTGTCGTGTTCCGTCCGAGCCCGCGGCAGTCCGATGTGATGATCGTGGCGGGCACTCTGGTCAACAAGATGGCGCCCGCGCTGCGCAAGGTCTACGACCAGATGGCCGAGCCGCGCTGGGTCATCTCGATGGGCTCCTGCGCGAACGGTGGCGGCTACTACCACTATTCGTATTCGGTGGTGCGCGGCTGTGACCGCATCGTGCCGGTGGATGTCTACGTCCCCGGCTGCCCGCCGACGGCCGAAGCCCTGCTGTACGGCATCATCCAGCTGCAGCGCAAGATCCACCGCACCAGTACCGTGGCGCGCTGAACGGAGCAGACGGCAATCTTGAGCGACAAGATCGAACATCTCGCGCAGCAGGTCCAGGCCCTGCTTGAAGGGCGCGTCACGCGCGTCGACTCCCTGCCGGACGAAGTCTGCTTCGAAACCACGGCCGAGCAACTGCTCGACGTCGCCCGCACGCTGCGCGATGCCCCCGAACTCGCTTTCGAACAGCTGATGGACGTGTCCGGCGTCGATTACCTGGAATTCGGCCAGTCCGAGTGGAAGACGCTGAGCGCCACCGGCTCCGGCTTCTCGCGCGGCGTCGATCGGCGTGCGCCGGCTGCCGCGGCGGGGCTCGCACCGGGACGACGCTTTGCGGTGGCCTACCAACTGCTGTCGATCGCGCGCAACCAGCGCCTGCGGTTGAAGGTCTATTGCGCCGACGACGAGGATCCGTCGCTGCCGTCGGTGTGCGACATCTGGGCCTCTGCCAACTGGTTCGAGCGCGAAGCTTTCGATCTGTTCGGCATCCTGTTCGGCGGTCATCCGGACCTGCGTCGGCTGCTGACGGACTATGGCTTCATCGGTCATCCGTTCCGCAAGGACTTCCCGCTGATCGGCAACGTCGAAGTCCGCTACGACCCCGAGAAGAAGCGCGTCGTGTATCAGCCGGTCAGCATCGAGCCGCGCGTGCTGGTGCCGAAGGTGATCCGCCACGACAACCGCTATGACCCGTCCTTGCGTGACGGCGGCAACAAGGCGGCGAAATGAGCGAGATCCGCAATTACACGATGAATTTCGGCCCGCAGCATCCTGCGGCGCACGGTGTGCTGCGGCTCGTGCTCGAGATGGACGGCGAGACGATCCAGAAAGCGGATCCGCACATCGGGCTGCTGCATCGCGCCACCGAGAAGCTGGCCGAGTCGAAGCCATTCAATCAGTCGATCGGTTACATGGACCGGCTCGATTACGTCTCGATGATGTGCAACGAGCACGCCTACGTGCTGGCCATCGAGAAGCTGCTCGGCATCACGCCGCCGATCCGCGCGCAGTACATCCGCGTGATGTTCGATGAGATCACCCGCATCCTGAATCACCTGATGTGGCTCGGTGCGCATGGTCTCGACATCGGCGCGATGACGGTGTTCCTGCTGGCGTTCAAGGAACGCGAGGACCTCATGGACTGCTATGAAGCAGTCTCTGGCACGCGCATGCATGCCGCGTACTACCGCCCGGGCGGGGTGCATCGTGATCTGCCGCGCGAGATGCCGCGCTATCAGTCCTCGAAGTGGCGCTCGCAGAAGGATGCGGACCGGCTCAACGAAGCCCGGTCGGCCGGCATGCTGGAGTTCATCCAGGACTTCACGAAGCGCTTCCCGGCGGCGGTGGATGAATACGAGACCCTGCTGACCGACAACCGCATCTGGAAGCAGCGTACGGTGAACATCGGTGTCGTCACGCCGGAGCGCGCCCTGCAGCTCGGCTTCAGTGGTCCGATGCTGCGTGGTTCGGGAATCGAATGGGACCTGCGCAAGAAGCAGCCGTATGAAGTCTATGACCGCATGGATTTCGACATCCCGGTCGGCGTCAATGGCGACTGCTACGACCGCTATCTCGTGCGCATGGAAGAGATGCGGCAATCGAACCGGATCGTCGCGCAGTGCGCCGAGTGGCTGAAGGCGAATCCGGGTCCGATCATGGTCGACGAGCGCAAGGTGCGCGCGCCGCGCCGCGAAGAGATGAAGGGCGACATGGAGTCGCTGATCCATCACTTCAAGTTCATGACTGAAGGCTACTGCGTGCCGGAAGGCGAAACCTACGCCGCCATCGAGGCGCCGAAGGGTGAGTTCGGCATCTATCTGGTGTCGGACGGTGCGAACAAGCCGTATCGGCTGAAGTGCCGCGCGCCGGGCTTCGCGCATCTCGCGTCACTCGAGGAGATGGTCAAGGGCCACATGCTCGCCGACGTGGTCGCCGTGATCGGCACGCAGGACATCGTGTTCGGGGAGATCGATCGGTGAGCGAATCGAAGATTCACCTGCTGTCGGAGCATACGCGCAGTGAGATCGATCACTGGATCGCGAAGTTCCCGCAGGGCAAACAGCGCTCCGCCGTGATTTCCGCGCTGCGTTTCGCGCAGGAGCAGAACGATGGCTACCTGACACCCGACCTGATGGACGCGATTGCCGAGTATCTGAAGCTGCCGCCGATCCAGGTCTACGAGGTGGCGAGCTTCTATTCGATGTTCGAGACGCACAAGTGCGGCCGGCATCACGTCAGCATCTGCACGAACATCAGCTGCTGGCTGAACGGCGGCGAGCAGTTGCTGGAGCATGTCGAAAAGCGGCTCGGCATTGCGGTGGGGGAGAGCACGCCGGACCTGCGCATCTTCCTGAAGAAGGAAGAAGAATGTCTCGCCGCCTGCACCGGCGCGCCGATGATGATGGTCGATCACCATTTCCACGAGTATCTGACGCCCGAGAAGGTCGACAAGATCCTCGATGACCTGAAGTGAGCAGCACAAGCATGGGCGCCTGGGACGACAAGATGAACCTCGTGGTGTTCGAGCCGCTCAAGTACGAGCGCTCGTGGACGCTCGAGACCTATCGCAAGATCGGCGGCTATGACGTCTGGAAGAAGATCCTCGCCGAGAAGACGCCGCGCGAGGAGATCATCGAACAGGTGAAGGCGAGCGGGCTGCGCGGGCGCGGTGGCGCGGGCTTCCCGACCGGCACGAAGTGGAGCTTCATGCCGCGCAATTCGCCGATCCAGAAGTACATCGTCTGCAACTCGGACGAGAGCGAACCTGGAACCTGCCACGATCGGGACATCCTGCGCTTCAATCCGCATTCGCTGATCGAGGGCATGGCCATCGGTGCGTATGCGATGGGCGCGAACGTCGGCTACAACTACATCCGCGGCGAGTTCCTCGGTGAACCGGTGCCACGCTTCGAGGCGGCTCTGAAGGAAGCCTACGAGGCTGGCCTGCTCGGCAAGAACATCCAGGATTCGGGCATCGACGTCGACCTGCACACGTTCGTGGGTGCGGGTGCGTACATCTGCGGCGAAGAGACCGCGCTGCTCGAGTCGCTCGAGGGCAAGCAGGGCAAGCCGCGCTTCAAGCCGCCGTTCCCCGCGAACTTCGGCCTGTACGGCGCGCCGACCACGATCAACAACACGCAGAGCTACGCCTCGGTGCCGACGATCCTGCGCAAGGGTCCAGAGTGGTTCGCGAAGCTCGGCACGACGAATGCCGGCGGCACGGTGATCTTCTCGGTCTCGGGCCATGTGAACAAACCGGGCAACTTCGAGTTGCCGCTCGGCATTCCGTTCAAGGATCTGCTCGAAATTGCGGGTGGCGTGAAGGGCGGAAGCCTGAAGGCCGTCATTCCTGGCGGCTCGTCGGTCAAGGTCGTACCCGGCGACGTCATGATGGGCGTGAACATGGACTACGACGCGTTGCGTGCCGTGGGTTCATCGGTCGGATCTGCCGCGGTCATCGTCATGAACGACTCGACTTGCATGGTGCGTACGCTGGAACGGCTGTCGCGCTTCTACATGTCCGAGTCCTGCGGCCAGTGCACGCCCTGCCGTGAGGGCACGGGCTGGCTGAACCGCATGCTGAAGCGGATGGTGGCCGGGCAGGGCCGGCTCGAGGACATCCAGATGCTGGTCGATGTGGCGAACCGCATCGAAGGCCACACGATCTGCGCGCTCGGTGATGCGGCGGCGTGGCCGGTGCAGAGCTTCGTCAAACACTATCGCCACGAATTCGAATACATGGTGACGAACGGCGGCCGCAGCCTCGCGGATTCGCAGAGGAAGGCCGCCTGAGCGGCGGATGACTATGGCAGCCAACCCGACCAACGTTCCGCCGCCCAGCCCGCCACCGAGCGACTTCGTCAATGTCGAAGTCGATGGCGTGCCCGTCAAGGCGCGCAAGGGCGCGATGATCATTCACGTGACGGATGCCGAGCACGCCTACGTGCCGCGCTTCTGCTATCACGAGAAGCTGCCGATCGCGGCGAACTGCCGCATGTGCCTCGTCGAAGTGGAGAAGGCGCCCAAGCCCCTGCCGGCCTGCGCCACGCCCGTCGCCGAGGGCATGAAGATATTCACCAAGTCGGCGAATGCCATCGGAGCGCAGAAGGCGACGATGGAGTTCCTGCTGATCAACCATCCGCTCGACTGCCCGATCTGCGACCAGGGTGGCGAGTGCGAGCTGCAGGATCTGGCGGTGGGCTTCGGTCGGGACGTGTCGCGGTTCCACGAGCGCAAGCGCGTGGTCAAGGACAAGAACCTGGGCCCGCTCGTCTCCACCGACATGACGCGATGCATCCACTGCACGCGCTGCGTGCGGTTCGGTCAGGACGTCGCCGGTATCCAGGAACTCGGCACGACGGGCCGCGGCGAGCACATGGAGATCGGCACCTTCGTCGAGAAGAGTGTCGACCATGAGCTTTCCGGCAACATCATCGATCTGTGCCCGGTCGGTGCACTGAACTCGAAACCGTTCCGCTATCAGGGTCGCTCGTGGGAGATGACCCAGCATGCGCTGGTCTCGCCGCATGACGGTATCGGTACGAATCTCCACGGCCACGTGCGCCGCGGTCGTTTGATGCGCGTCGTGCCGCGAGCCAACGAGTCGATCAACGAAACCTGGATCGCCGATCGCGACCGCTTCAGCTACGAAGCCGTGTATTCGCCGGATCGTCTGCTGAAGCCGATGGTGCGGATCGGCAACGACTGGCACACCGTGGACTGGGAGCGTGCGCTGGCTGCGGCGGCCGATGGCCTGCGGCGCCACGCGCGCGAAGTCGGCACGCTGGTCAGTGCGTCCGCGACCATCGAAGAGGCTTATCTCGCCGCACGCCTCACGCGTGCGCTCGGGTCCGGCAACATCGACCACCGCCTGCGTCAAATCGATTTCCGCGATGGCGAGGCGGATCCGCTGCAGCCCTCGCTGGGGCTGCCGTTCGATCAGGTCGATTCGCTTGAAGGGCTGCTGGTCATCGGCTGCCACCTGCGCGCCGAAGTCCCGATGCTCGCGCATCGCGTGCGCAAGGCGGCGCGGCGCGGCGCGAAGGTTGCGATGCTGAACCCGGCGGCATTCGAACATCTGTTCCCGGTCGCCGCGACGCAGGTCTCGGCCCCATCGCAGATGGTCGCGGATCTCGCGGCCGTGCTCGCCGCTGCGGCGGACGACGTGGTCCTGACGCCGGAGATTTCCGAGGCGGTGGCACGGGCCAACGTGACGCCCGCGCATCGCGCGCTGGCGGCCGCGCTGAAGAACGGCGAACGCCGTGCGATCTGGCTCGGTGCGCTCGCGCTTCGACACCCGGCCTGGGCCGATCTGCGCGCGCTCGCGATGACGCTCGCGCGGGTGTGCAACGCGACCCTCGGCGTGATCGCCGAGGGCGGCAATGCCGCCGGCGCCTGGCTCGCGGGTGCAGTCCCGCATCGCGAAGCCGGCGGGCGCGCCACGGCGACTGCGGGCCGGCATGCACGCGAGATGCTCGAGACGGCGCTGCCCGCGTATCTGCTGGTCGGCGGCGTCGAACCCTGGGCTGAGGTGGCGGGCGGTACTGCCCGTGCAACGCTGTCCAAGGCGGCCTGCGTCGTCGCGATCACGCCGTTTGCGGATGAGCTCACTCGCGAACTCGCCACCGTGATCCTGCCCTGCGGCACGTTCGCAGAAACTTCCGGCACGTACGTCAATCTTGCCGGCACCTGGCAGAGCTTCACCGGTGCGGCGCAGCCCGTCGGTGAATCGCGCCCGGCGTGGAAGGTGCTGCGCGTGCTCGGCAACGCGCTGTCGCTCGAGGGCTTCGACTATCAGTCGAGCGAATCGGTGCTCGCCGAACTGCGGGAGCGGGTCGTCGGCGCGGCGGCGCGTCCGGCACAGACGTCGCACCGCGTGATCGCGGACCTGCCGCCCGCCGAGATAGCGGATTTCGCGATCTACGGCAGCGATGCACTGGTGCGTCGCGCGCCGGCGCTGCAGGCCACGGTTGCGGGACTGGAAGCCGTGCGCATCTTCGGTCGCGCGGTCACGGGCAGCACGGGTGACGGATCGTGAACGCGATGGAAACGTTCTGGATGGGATTGCCGGAGTATGCCCGGCTCGCGCTGAACTCGACGATGTGGATCCTCATCGTCACCATCGCGCTGATTCTCTCCGTGGCGTTCACGACGCTGCTCGAGCGGAAAGTCATCGGCTGGATGCAGTTGCGCAAGGGCCCGAACCGCGTCGGCAGCATCTTCGGCTTCCTGCCCGGCATTTTTCAGCCGTTCGCGGACGTCATCAAACTGCTGGTCAAGGAAATCGTCATCCCGGCGCAGGCCAACAAGGTCCTGTTCATCATCGCGCCGGCCATCACGCTGATCCCGGCATTTGCGCTCTGGGCCGTGATCCCGCTGTCGCCGGATCTGGTCATCGCAGACATCGACGCGGGCCTGCTGTACGTGCTCTCGCTGACGTCGGTCGGCGTCTACGGCGTGATCATCGCCGGCTGGGCCTCCAACTCGAAGTACGCCTTCCTCGGCGCGATGCGGTCCGCCGCGCAGATCGTGGCCTATGAAATCGCGATGGGCTTCGCGCTGGTCGGTGTGCTGATGGTGGCCGGCAGCCTGAACCTCGGCGACATCGTGCGTGCGCAGGGCGGCGGGTTCCTCGACTGGAACTTCGTCTGGCTGTTCCCATTGTTCATCGTCTACATCATTTCGGGCGTGGCGGAGACGAACCGCGCGCCGTTCGACGTGGCCGAGGGCGAGTCCGAGATCGTCGCCGGCTTCCACGTCGAGTTCTCCGGTATGGCGTTCGCGCTGTTCTTCCTCGCCGAATACGCGAACATGATCCTGATCTCTACGCTGACCGCCGTGTTCTTCATGGGCGGTTGGCTCAGCCCGTTCGAAGGCTGGACCTTCCTCGAAGGATCGGCGCTCGACTTCCTGATGGCGCCGAGCTTCTTCTGGCTGTTCGTCAAACTGTTCTTCTTCCTGTTCTGTTTCCTGTGGTTCCGCGCCACGTTCCCGCGTTACCGCTACGACCAGATCATGCGGCTCGGCTGGAAGGTGCTGATCCCGGTCACGATCGTGTGGATCGCCGTGGAAGGCGTGATGGCCTGGTTCAAGGTCGGTCCGTTCGAGGTCTGAATCCGCTATGTCACAGTTCAATCCCATCAAGACCTTCCTGCTGACCGAACTGCTGACCGGCCTCTCGGTCACGGCTCGCACGCTGTTCCGCAAGAAGTTCACGATCAACTACCCGGAAGAGAAGACTCCGCAGTCGCCGCGTTTCCGCGGCCTGCACGCGCTGCGTCGCTATGCGAATGGGGAAGAGCGCTGCATCGCCTGCAAGCTGTGCGAGGCGGTCTGTCCGGCGCTCGCGATCACGATCGATTCGGACGTCTCGGCCGATGGCACGCGGCGCACGACGCGCTACGACATCGACCTGTTCAAGTGCATCTACTGCGGCTTCTGTGAGGAAGCCTGCCCGGTGGACGCGATCGTCGAGACGCGCATTCACGAATACCACATGGAAAATCGCGGCGAGAACATCATGAGCAAGGACAAGCTGCTCGCCGTGGGCGACCGCTACGAAACGATGATCGCAGCCGACAAGGCTGCCGACGCGCCGTACCGGTAACGGCAGAGACAAGGGAGAAAACGGCTTGTTCGTCGAAGTCCTGTTCTACGCGTTCTCTGCGGTGCTGCTGCTGGCAGCGCTGGGAGTCATTTCGGCGCGCAATCCGGTGCACTCGGCCCTGTGTCTCGTGCTGTGCTTCTTCCAGAGCGCCGCGATCTGGCTGCTGATCGAGGCCGAGTTCCTGGCCATCGTGCTGGTGCTGGTCTATGTCGGCGCGGTAATGGTGCTGTTCCTGTTCGTCGTCATGATGCTCGACATCAACGTCGAGGAACTGCGCCGGGGTTTCACGCGGTTCGCCTGGCTCGGCTGGATCACGGCCTTCGTCGTCATCGCGCAGATCGTCGGCGTCGTGTGGTTCAAGGGCCTGGGTGTGGATGCCACCAAGGGCATGGCACCGCTGCCGGCGGACTACAGCAACACCAAGGCGCTCGGCGCCGTGCTCTACACGGAGTACGTTTACGTCTTCGAGCTCGCGGCGGTGCTGCTGCTGGTCGCGATCGTCGCCTCGATCGCGCTGACGATGCGCAAGCGTCCGGGCCTCAAGGTTCAGGACGTCTCCGCGCAGGTGGCTGTCCGTCGCCAGGATCGTGTCCGACTCGTCAAAATGGACGCGGTGAAGCCGGAAGCACCCAAGGTGCCCGATGCGCCGCCCGCCGCAGGCGAGGGGAGCAAGCCATGATCACGCTGCAGCACCTGCTGACGCTGTCCGGCATCCTGTTCGCGTTGTCGATCGCCGGGATCTTCCTGAATCGCAAGAACGTCATTCTGCTGCTGATGTGCATCGAGCTGATGTTGCTTGCAGTGAATTTCAACTTCGTCGCGTTCTCGCGTTACCTCAACGATCTCGACGGGCAGGTGTTCGTGTTCTTCGTGCTGACGGTGGCGGCGGCCGAGTCGGCGATTGGTCTGGCGATCCTCGTGGTCCTGTTCCGTGAGCGGCGCAGCATCAACGTCGAAGACCTCAACACGATGAAAGGCTGAGACGGACGATGCCTGCAGTGACACAGACCATGAATCCGCAGCTGTTGCTGGCCATCGCGCTGTTGCCGCTGGCCGCCTCGATCCTCGCCGGCCTGTTCGGCAAGCTGATCGGTCGCGCCGGCGCCCACAGCGTCACGATCGCAGCGGTCGGCGCGTCCTTTGTGATGTCGGCGTACACGGCCTGGCAGCTGCTGACCGGACAGGTCGGCGTGTACAACGAAACGGTCTACACCTGGCTGGTGACCGACGGCATCCGCATGGAAGTCGGATTCCTGATCGACCAGCTGTCCGTGTTGATGATGTGCGTGGTGACCTTCGTGTCGCTGTGCGTGCACGTCTACACGATCGGCTATATGCACGAGGACGCCGGCTACCAGCGATTCTTCAGCTATATCTCGCTGTTCACGTTCTCGATGCTGATGCTGGTGATGTCGAACAACTTCATGCAGCTGTTCTTCGGCTGGGAAGCGGTCGGCGTCGTCTCGTACCTGCTGATCGGCTTCTGGTACACGAAGCCCTCGGCCATCTTCGCGAACCTGAAGGCCTTCCTGGTCAATCGCGTGGGCGACTTCGGCTTCGTGCTCGGCATCGCCGGCGTCGTCTACTACACCGGTTCACTGGACTATGCGGAAGTGTTCGCCGCAGCACCCAAGATCGCGGCCGCCCATTACGTGCTGTCCTCGACCTGGACCGTGTCGGCGGTGACGCTGATCTGCATCTGCCTGTTCATCGGCGCGATGGGCAAGTCCGCGCAGGTGCCGCTGCACGTCTGGCTGCCGGATTCGATGGAAGGCCCGACGCCGATCTCGGCGCTGATCCACGCAGCCACGATGGTCACGGCCGGCATCTTCATGGTGGCGCGCATGTCGCCGCTGTTCGAGCTGTCCGAGGCGGCGATGTCCTTCGTGCTGGTGATCGGTGCGACGACGGCGCTGTTCATGGGCTTCCTCGGCGTGGTCAACAACGACATCAAGCGCGTCGTGGCGTATTCGACGCTCTCGCAGCTCGGCTACATGACCGTGGCGCTCGGCGTCTCGGCCTACAGTGTCGCGATCTTCCACCTGATGACGCATGCCTTCTTCAAGGCGCTGCTGTTCCTCGCGGCGGGCTCCGTGATCATCGGAATGCACCACGAGCAGGACATGCGCAAGATGGGCGGCCTGTTCAAGCACATGAAGATCACCGCGATCACCTGCTGGATCGGCGCGCTGGCGCTGATCGGCACGCCGTTTTTCTCGGGATTCTATTCGAAGGACTACATCATCGAGTCCGTGCACGAGTCGCATCGCTGGGGCGCGACCTACGCCTACTGGTGTGTGCTGATCGGCGTGTTCATCACGGCGCTGTATACGTTCCGCATGATCTTCATGACCTTCCACGGCACGCCGCGCTGGCAGGCGAGCGAGGGTGGGGCGCACGCGGACCACGGGCACGATGCGCACGGCCATGACGACGCTTCCAAAGTGCACGACGACCACGGCCACGACGACCACGGTCACGGCGGCGGCACGCCTCATGAAAGTCCGTGGGTCGTGTGGCTGCCGCTGGTGCTGCTCGCCATTCCGTCGATGCTGATTGGCCTGCTCACGGTGCAGCCGGTGCTGTTCGGCGGCTACTTCGGCGATGCGATCCAGGTGCTCGAGAAGAACAACGTGGTCGGCGAGCTTGCGCACGAGTTCCACGGCTGGTTCGCGTTCGGCCTGCATGCCTTCTCGACGCCGCCGTTCTGGCTGGCGCTCGGCGGCGTGGTCACGGCCTGGTGGATCTTCCTGAAGAAGCCGCAGATCGCGGATGCTTTCGAGCAGAAGCTGTCGGGCCTCAAGTGGGTGCTCGACAACAAGTACTGGTTCGATCAATTCAACGAGAAGGTTCTCGCCGCGGGCAGCCGCTGGCTGGGTCGTACGCTGTGGCGCGGTGGTGACCAGATCATCATCGATGGCGGTCTGGTCAACGGTTCTGCCGGCCTCGTCGGCGCACTCGCAGGCGTCGTGCGGCGCGTGCAGACCGGCTTCCTGTACTCGTACGCGTTCTGGATGATGATCGGCCTCGCGCTGCTGCTCGGCTGGTTCCTGCTGCGGGCGGCGTCATGATGTCTGGAATGGGTCTTCTGTCGCTGCTCATCTGGCTCCCGATCGCGGGCGGGCTCGTGGTGCTGGCACTCGGCGAGCGCAATGTGACGCTCGGCAAGTGGATTTCGCTGGTCGTCGCGCTGGTCACGTTCATCGCGTCTCTCGGTCTCTATTCGGGCTTCGATACGTCGACCGCGAACTACCAGTTCCAGGAGCAGCTGGTCTGGATCCCGTTCCTGAACTCGACCTACCACCTCGGCATCGATGGCATCTCGATGCCGCTGATCCTGCTGACTACGCTGATCACGATTCCGGTCGTCGTTGCGGCCTGGACCGTGATCGAACAGCGTACCTCGCAGTACTTCGCCGCGTTCCTGATCATGGCGGGGCTGATGGTCGGCGTATTCGCGGCACTCGACGCGCTGCTGTTCTACTTTTTCTGGGAAGCGATGCTGATCCCGATGTTCCTGATCATCGGCGTCTGGGGTGGGCCGCGGCGCGTCTACGCCACGATCAAGTTCTTCCTGTACACCTTCCTCGGCTCGGTGTTCATGCTGGTCGCGCTGGTCTTCATGTACCTGAAGGCCGGCAGCTACGAGATCGCGAGCTTCCACGCGCTCCCGCTGACGATGCAGGAGCA
Source organism: Steroidobacteraceae bacterium (assembly GCA_965279665.1). Classification (GTDB taxonomy): domain Bacteria; phylum Pseudomonadota; class Gammaproteobacteria; order Steroidobacterales; family Steroidobacteraceae; genus UBA964. The sequence continues at coordinate 2,425,639 of OZ257256.1, read as the reverse complement.
GTTCTGGATCTTCCTGGCGTTCTTCGCGGCCTTCGCCGTGAAGATCCCGATGTTCCCGGTGCACACCTGGTTGCCGGACGCGCACGTCGAGGCGCCGACCGGCGGCTCCGTCGTGCTGGCCGCCGTGATGCTCAAGATGGGTGGCTACGGCTTCCTGCGCTTTTCCCTGCCTATCACTCCGGATGCCGCACGCGAGCTCGACGTGCTGATGATCGGGCTGTCCCTCGTGGCCGTCGTCTACATCGGCTTCGTCGCGCTCGCGCAAAGCGACATGAAGAAACTCATCGCGTATTCCTCGATCGCGCACATGGGCTTCGTGACGCTCGGCAGCTTCCTGACATTCCAGATCGCGAAGAACTCCGGCAGCCTGCAGGGTGCTGCGATGGGCATCGACGGTGCGATGGTGCAGATGATTTCGCACGGCCTCGTGTCGGGTGCGATGTTCCTCTGTGTCGGGGTGATGTACGACCGCCTGCACAGCCGTGAGATCAGTTCCTACGGTGGCGTGATCAACACGATGCCGAAGTTCGGCGCGTTCATGGTGCTGTTCTCGATGGCCAATGCGGGCCTGCCCGGCACTTCCGGATTCGTCGGCGAGTTCCTCGTGATCATCGCGGCGTTCAAGGCGAACTTCTGGTTCGCGCTGCTGGCCGCGACGACGCTGATTCTCGGCGCTGCGTACACGCTGTGGCTCGTCAAGCGCGTGATCTTCGGTCCCGTGGCCAACGACGGCGTCGCCGGCCTCGAAGACCTCAATTCACGGGAGTTCATCGTTCTCGCCGGTCTCGCGGTCGGCGTGCTCGCCCTTGGCCTGTGGCCGGCGCCGCTGCTCGACGTCATGCGTGCGACCGTGGCCCATCTCGTCGAGCAGATCATGACCAGCAAGTTGCCGCTATGAACACTCCCGTGCTGACATTCGCGAGCCTCGCGCCGGCGCTGCCCGAGATCTACCTGACGGGGGCGATCTGCCTCGTGCTGCTGGTCGACGTGTTCGCGGGCGCGGCAGGGCGGCGCATCACGCCGACGCTGACCTTGCTGGTGCTGGTCGCTGGCGCTGCGCTGACGTTGAATTTCTCGCAGGTCACCACCCACACGGAGCTGTTCTCGGGACTGTATGTCGCGGACCCGCTGGCTACGCTGCTGAAGCTGTTCGGGTTCCTGGTCACGGCCATCGCGCTGCTCTATTCGCGCGAGTACCTCGACGCGCGCGGCATCCTGCGCGGCGAGTACTACGTGCTGGTGCTGACGGCGCTGCTCGGCATCTTCGTGATGGTGTCCGCGAACAGCCTGCTGACGATGTACGTCGGCATCGAACTGCTGGCACTGTCGCTGTACGCCATGGTCGCCTTCGATCGGGATTCCGGTATCGCCGCCGAATCCGCGATGAAGTACTTCGTGCTCGGCGCGATTGCCTCCGGTTGCCTGCTGTACGGCATGTCGATGGTCTATGGTCTCACCGGCACACTGCAGTTCCCGGAACTCGCCCAGGCGCTGACCGGAACGCCGAGTCTCGGCGTGATCCTGGGCGTGGTGTTCATCGTCGTCGGCGTCTCGTTCAAATTCGGCGCCGTGCCATTCCATATGTGGGTGCCGGACGTCTACCACGGTGCGCCGTCCGCAGTGACGCTGTTCATCAGCACGGCACCAAAGATCGGCTCGTTCGCACTGGCGTTCCGGCTTCTGGCCGAAGGTCTCGGCAACATCTCCGAGACCTGGACCCAGATGCTGACCATCGTGGCCGCGCTGTCGCTGGTGATCGGCAACCTCGTCGCGATCGCGCAGACCAACCTCAAGCGCATGCTGGCGTACTCCGCCATCGGCAACGTCGGCTTCATCCTGCTGGGTTTCGTCGCTGGTACGGAGCAGGGCTACGAGGCGGCGCTGTATTACACGATCGCGTACGTGGTCATGACCCTCGGCTCGTTCGGTGTGCTGGTGCTGGCGAGCCGCAACGGCTTCGAAGCCGATGAGCTGGTTCACTACAAAGGTCTGTTTGCGCGCGATCCGCTGCTCGCACTCGCGATGATGATGCTGATGTTCTCGACCGCCGGCGTGCCACCCTTCGTCGGCTTCTGGGCCAAACTGCAGATCTTCCAGGCGCTGTGGGCGAGCCAGCATCTGGCGCTGGTCATCCTCGCGGCATCGGTCTCCGTGATCGGTGCGTTCTACTACCTGCGCATTGTCAAACTGATGTACTTCGACGAGCCGGGGGATCTGCCGGCCGGGCGAGGGCAGCTGGGGGTGCGGCTTGCGCTGGGCCTCAACGCCGCGGCCGTGCTCGCGCTCGGCCTGATGCCGAACTCACTGCTTGCGCTGTGCGCCAGAGTGCTCGGCGCGAGCTGAGCCGGGCGACCGCAAATACTTGCACGTCGATTTTCGGAAACTGTAGACTACGCGCCCTCCTGGTGCGGGGTGGAGCAGTCTGGCAGCTCGTCGGGCTCATAACCCGAAGGTCGCAGGTTCAAATCCTGCCCCCGCTACCACAAAAACCGACGGCCCTCCGGCCATCCTTGAAAGGGCGCCCTCCACGGCGCCTTTTTTCGTTCTGAAGCGGATTTCCTGCTCGTCTGCCTCGACCTCGATCGGGCCGATCAGCCGGCGCAATTCCTCGCGCGAGCTGTCCGGGTCCGTCCGCTGCAACAGCTGCGGCAGATCGTCGACGGCCGCAAGGAACCGATCCACGACGCCGGGCACCATCTGCGCCACATCGAGCGATGCCGCCGCAACCTGGGGCGACTTGATCGCCTCCAGTTCAGTCTCAGCAGCCAGCAGCCGTTGCGCGAGCGCAGGGGAGGCGCGCAGGGCGCCATCCGCGATCGCGTCGACGATGCGCTGCACTTCGGCCTGTAGCTGCGCTGCGCGTGCCGTGGTGTCGATCGCTGCGGCCTTCGGCGCCTTGCGCAATGCCGCCACGATCCGGCGCCGCGCTTCCTCGACGACCTCCGGCCGCCGCATGGCGTTCTGTATCCCTGCGATCAGTCCCGGCTCGATCACGGTCCGCGTGAATGTCGCGTTGTTCTCGCACGCGCGGCCGTTGGCATAGGCGCTGCACTGGTAGCGGTCCCGGTTCACCATCGCGACCGACCCGCCGCAATGAGCGCATTCCAGCAAGCCGGAGAACAGGAACTTGTGACCGGCACCGATTCGGGCGGCCTTGTCTTTCGGGAGGCCCGCACGGATGCGGTCGCCGATCCTTTCCGTCTGCAACTTCTGGCGAGCCTTCACGCGCTGCCATAGGTCATCGCTGACGATGCGCAGCCGCTCGTCCTGGCGGACGATCCAATCCTTGCGCGGATTCGGCAGGCACTTGCGCTTGCTGCTGTCGGCGGCGGAGCGAATCCAGCGAAAGCGGTTCCAGATGATCCGGCCGCAATACGCCTCGTTGTTCAGGATGCCGAGACCGCGCGACGGCTGGCCGTAGATCGCGGTGTAGCGCCATGACGTTGCGCGTCGCGACGACTTGCCCCATTCGGCGCCGGGGGAGGGCACGCCCTCGCGATTCAATGCCGCCGCGATCGCCTTCGGACTCATGCCGGCCGCGTAGTTTGTGAAGATCCGGCGCACGATGGCAGCCTGTGCGGCGTCAATCTCAACCTGACCCGTAGCGCCGTCGCGCGCTGCCGCATACCCGTAGGACTTGCCGCCCGTTGGTTTGGCACTGCGCGCGAGACCTTCGAGGCCGCGCCGCGTGCGCCGTCCAATCTCCTTGCGGTACTGCTCCGCCATCGCGCCGCCGACCGCCCCGAGAATGCCGGCAGACTCTTGGCGCGTGTCCAGATCGTGAGTGACGACGGCAACGCCCATATCCGATAGCTCGGCAAGTCGCGGAGCCTGCTCGGCGAGGTTGCGCCACAAGCGGCTCGTATCTTCGGCCACGATCACGTTGAACTTGCCGGCCCGTGCGGCCGCGAGCATCGCCTGATACTGCGGACGCTGTGCTGTGCCGCCGCTCATCGCCTCATCGGCAAAGCTTGCGACGATCCGAAACCCGTGGCGCTGCGCGAGTGATTCGCACACGCGCTGCTGATCGGCGATTGATTCCTGACGCTGCGCGTCGGTCGAATAGCGGGCGTAGGTGGCGGCCTTCACTTGTGCTTCCTCACGGCCTGCTTGAATTCGCGCTGGCGCTGTGCATTCGCGTGAGCCGGGCAGCAAAACTTCTGCTTGAGGTTGTCGGCTAGGAATAGGTGCGGCCGGCTATCTGCTGACGGCACGAATGCGCAGATGTCGAGCCGATCGCCCATGCCCCAGCGATCGCCAGCGACGCACGCCACCGCATAGGCGACGCAACGCTCGGCACTGTCCAACTGCGGGAGCGTGTGAGTCGTCAGCCCCGACTGTCCTACTTGCCAGAAGGAAAGCATTGGCAGACCCAAAAGCATCGAATTGACCCAATCAAACGCGGACGCATGGCCGGGAGCGGGCTTGCCGGTCGTGCGCTCGGCGCGCCAGCGCGTCAATCCGTTGACCATGAATGCGATCGCTAACTGCGCCTTGATTCGATCGGACTGCTGCCATGCGGATGGCCTAAGCGGCTTCGCGCCGATCCCCTTGGTCAGTCGATAGCGCTCAATCATGACTTTCGGCACCCATGCAAGCGCTTCATCCGGTTCCGCCGCCGACGATCCGAGTCCAAGTGTGCCGTTCACGTAGGCGAGCGCGGACCGTACCAAATGCTCATCGAAGGCCTGATCGTCCGTGACGAGCGCACCAAGTAACGGTTCAGGCGGCGAGACCGGGCGCTTGTGCCGTGACTGGGCGGTAACTGTTTGACTCATGATTAGACGTTACCGCATATAGACACGCAACGCAAGGCAGGAGACCTCGATGGACTACACGGACACCTCGACCAAGTTGGCGCGCGAAGCGGAAGTTACGCCTGCGTGCATCCGACTGTATGCAGCACTTGGCCTGCTCGAATACATCCGCGCGAGCAACGGCACACGCTTGTTCGCGGCGGGGCAGGCGGGGAAGGTCCGCGCGATCTACGCGGAGCGGGCTTGCCGGTCGTGCGCTCGGCGCGCCAGCGCGTCAATCCGTTGACCATGAATGCGATCGCTAACTGCGCCTTGATTCGATCGGACTGCTGCCATGCGGATGGCCTAAGCGGCTTCGCGCCGATCCCCTTGGTCAGTCGATAGCGCTCAATCATGACTTTCGGCACCCATGCAAGCGCTTCATCCGGTTCCGCCGCCGACGATCCGAGTCCAAGTGTGCCGTTCACGTAGGCGAGCGCGGACCGTACCAAATGCTCATCGAAGGCCTGATCGTCCGTGACGAGCGCACCAAGTAACGGTTCAGGCGGCGAGACCGGGCGCTTGTGCCGTGACTGGGCGGTAACTGTTTGACTCATGATTAGACGTTACCGCATATAGACACGCAACGCAAGGCAGGAGACCTCGATGGACTACACGGACACCTCGACCAAGTTGGCGCGCGAAGCGGAAGTTACGCCTGCGTGCATCCGACTGTATGCAGCACTTGGCCTGCTCGAATACATCCGCGCGAGCAACGGCACACGCTTGTTCGCGGCGGGGCAGGCGGGGAAGGTCCGCGCGATCTACGCGGAGCGGGTCAGCCGGAAAGGTCGCAAGTCGGCATAAACCCATGACGGACTCGCGCTACAGCATCGGCGACCTCGACGGCCTTCTCGGCATCGTCGTCGCGGCCGTGGTCGCTGATATCCAACGAGCGAATGACGCGAGTGCATCCGGCAAGAAAAAAGCCGGGCCTGTTGACGCAGGGCACCGGCTTGGAGAACGAGATGAACGATACGCCAAAAACAACGACGCGCAACGTCTGGCGGTGTAGCGCCTGCGCGGAACCGCTCCCCGCGAACTCGCCACCTGGCCGCCGCTGGTGCGCGATGTGCATTTTTCCGGCAGTCAGATCGATGCGCGAGCGGTCGCCGCGCAGGCGGGTGAAGCGGTGACTGCAGCCGACAACGATCCGCGAGGCACCTCGCCTGGCTGGCCGGTCGATCGCTACACGTATCAGCAATCCGTGTGTGGTGAAAGCGGCCCGCGAAGCTCGACGGGGCGACTGATCTTGCTGACGCTTTCATTGCACATGAAGGCGGACGGTTCGGACGCCTGGCCGTCACAGAAAACCATTGCCAAGCGTGCGATGGTCGCGCGCCGCAGCGTCGTGAAACATCTCGAGCTCGCCGAGCGTCACGGCTGGCTCGCACGGTACGCGGCTCGCGTCACGGGGCAGGGCTGGCGACTCACGGGCTACGCTGCGACGGTGCCGCAAGCCGTGTACGACGCGATTCCCGACCGTCCATGGGAAGCTGATCCGACTTGGACACGTGGTGCACGGCATGCACCACCTATGCAGGTTCGAACCTCAAAAGGTGGTGAACGTGCTTCACCACCTAGCGCCCGTGTGACCGGCACTGATGGTCTACGTGGTGCATCTGATCACTCGAACGTGGTGCACCTGACGCATGACGTGGTGCACCTGACGACAGAACGTGGTGCATCTGATGCAACGGTAATCTCAGATCTTAATTCTCCCAGTAATAATCCCTTAATCGAACGTGCAGCGCTGAAGCGCAGCACCCGCGCGCTTTCGGAATGCGCTCAAGAGCACGAGGCAGACGCGGAGGCGCACGCCCCGAAGGCACCGGCAACCCGACGCCTTGCAAGCGCCGGAGGTTTTGCGAGGGAAGCGGAGCCGCTGCCGGAGCGGATGCGCAAGGCCGCACTGGCTGCGCCCTACCTCGACCTCGACAAACTGCAGATCGCCTATGGCCTGACCGCAGATGAAGCGGCCAGCGTCAAAACAACCCACGCCACGGAGACCAACAAATGACCCGCACCGTCGGACGACCGATCACCACTGATGCGTTGGCGGCATTGCATCGTCCTGATCACGCGCTCGCCCTGAGCGACGCACGAGACCACGCACGGCGAGCCTTGGCGGCCTTGCGCAGTATCGAGCCGACGACGGTGAACGGTGACACGTTCATCGGCATTGGTCGCTGCGGCGCAACCCTTCGCGACCTGGTAGATGAACTCGACCGGATCGAGAGGCGCACATGAGCGATCGCAGTTTGCCCCGCTGTGGACTCGTCGCCTTGTCGCGCGCACTGCATTTGCAGGCACCGCGAGCACGTGAGTCGATACCCAGTAAGTTTCGCGACAACTTCAGCCGCGCTCGTGCTGTTTCGTCGCGTTCGCCGCGTCGGATAGGCCCCCCAGGGGGGGTGAAAATCTCTGGAGGCCGATCGGTTCTAGACCGACCACATTCGCACGCGCGGAATTTGCTTCCCGTTGGGGAGAAATCAAGTTGACCACTGGTGGCCAGCACGGCGGCAAGCGCGCCGGCGCTGGTCGAAAGCCGAAGGCGCAAGGCCGCTACGACAGCGCATATGCGTTCCTGGTGGCTGTGGCGTGCGGCATCGAAAAGGCCAGCCCCGAGCAGCGAGTGGCCGCCGCGCGTGCCGTGCTGCCTTACGAGCAGCCGAGGCGACGCGCAACCAAGCCAAGTCCCAAGCCGGCCGACCTTCGGGCGCAGGAAGGCATTCAGGACGCGAAAGCAGATGACCAGGCGTGGCGCGATCGCGCCGAACGTATCCGAGCAAAACACGGGAGGACCAAGTGACAGTCGCGATATCACCCATGCCGCAGAAGATCCGCGAGATACCAGAGCGCTGGCGCCCGGGCCCGCCGCCGGTTTTCCCCGACGGCAAACCGACAGACGCAGAACGCGCGCTGGCGCGCGATCTCTGGCGTGCGCTCGACCTCGAAAGCCGTCGCTGGTACTACCGGGGCGGGTGCGGCCTTCTCGACCTGACGGCGCGTGACCTTGCCGGACTTGATAGACGGCCGCGCGCAAGCCGATCGGGAGGTGACAAATGAACGAAGAACATGACGTCGCAGCGCGATTCATGGCCGCCGGCGCCGATGTGTTGAACGACGCAGTGCGGCAGACGCGCGAGGATGACCCGGAGACCGTGCGCAAGCTGCAGACCGTGCTGAAGGCCGGCGGCATGGCTCGACTCTCGGTCACGCTGAGCCTGGCCGGCGTGGGGTGGATTCAGTGCGAGGTGATCGAGCCGGACGGCACCGCGCATACCATGGCGACATTGGAGCTGCGGCGGTGCGTTGCATCATGACTGACGCGCGCGCACTGCCCGAGCGGCGGAAGGTGAAGCAGGCGCTACGCTCGGTGGGCTTGTCATCGCGTCAGACCGACGCACTGCTGCGCGGCGGGTGGGCGGCGCTGGTCGGGCAGGCGCAGGCGGAGTCGGTGGACTTGCGTGAGCAGTTCGAGCGCCTCCAGGCGCTGTTCGCAGTTGCGACTCAGTCGGACCGCGAGTAGGCTTGTGTTCGTCCTGAGTGGTTCGCATCGAACGGCGCAGGCCCGCAACGGATCGGTAAGCAGCACGCTCGCATCGAGCGCAAAGCGGACCCGGTGCCGGAAGCGAGGCCGCGCGCCGTTTTTGTTTTCCGCGCCGGCCTCACGAGTTCAATTTAAATCGTGAGGTTATTTCAGATGCAGACCAACAGACACTTTGCGGCCTTCCGCGAGAAGATGAGCCGCCCCGACGCGGCGCGCCTGGAGCGGCGCGAGGCGCCCGACCTGGCCGCTGTCGCCGATGCGATCGGCAAGATCGCGACCGGCGTCGAAGACTTCAAGCGCGAGCAGCGCGAACGCCTCGATAAAGTCGAGACGAAGCTGGCGCGTCCCGGCGCGCTGGTGTCGACTCCGAGCGCGTCGAAGAATGACGGCCCGGCGCTGATCGATACTCGCACGGGCAAGCCGGCGCTCGAGATTCGTCGCGGCGACGACATCGAAGCGATGTATCGCGCTCGCCTCCAGCCCGGCGCTGGTGGCTTCGGCGATGCCTCGCCGACGCTCGGTGACTTCCTGCGCGCGGTCGCGGGCCAGAAGTCGTCGCCCCTGGCGCAAAAGGCACTGTCCGTGGGCACTGACAGCGCGGGCGGGTATCTGGTGCCGAGTGCTCTCATGCCCACCGTGCTCGGCGCGCTGGTGGCGAATTCGTCGCTGATGGAAGCCGGCACGCGCCTGATTCCGATGGACGATTACGGCGCCGGTGACGCCGCGAGGTCCTACACGTTTGGAGCGATCGACACGCTGCCTACCGCGGCCTGGCGTGCGGAAAATGGCGTGATTGCGGAGAGCGATCCGACCTTCCGCTCAATCGTGGCGACGCCGCGCAGCCTGGCGCTGAGCTTCAAAGTGTCGCGCGAGCTGCTCGCCGACGCGATGAACATGGACATGGTGCTGGCGCAGATCATGGGCCAGAGCATCGCCAAAGAGCTCGATCGCGCTGGCCTGATTGGTAGCGGTACGGCACCGGAGCCGCGCGGTATCCGCAACATCGTCGGTATCTCGGCGGTGACGAACGGCGTGAACGGCGCGAGCCTGGCTACGACGCGTTACGCGAACTTGATGTCAGCAGCGCAAGCGATCCTCAGCGCCAACGGTGGATTGCCCACTGCAGCGATCATGGCGCCCCGGACGCTGGTCGGATTCGGTTCGCTGGCGGACACCACGAACCAGCCACTGCAGCGACCGGATTTGCTGCGCAACACGCAGATGATCACGACATCGCAACTGCCGGTCAATCTGACTGTCGGCAGCAGCACGGACTGCACCGAGATTTTCGTCGGTGACTTCCGGCGCACGTTATGGGTGCTGCGCGAGACCTTCTCGATTCAGCAACTCAATCAACCGTTCGCGCTGAACGGCCAAATCGGTTTCGTCGCCCACGTTCGAGCTGACTTCGTGGTCGAGTACCCGAGCACGCTGTCGCTGGTGACCGGCGTCCGTCCGTAACGGGCACATGGTGGGCGGACCCGGAATAGATCCGGGTCCGCCCTTCGGCGTTAGTCGGGCGGTGGCCGCAGTTCAAGAACCAACTCCGACAGCCGGCGGGCTGGGTGCCTTCAGGCACTCCCCTGGTCGCGCCGGCATCTCTTCCAACCATGAAGGACAAAGCACATGGCATCACTCGGAAGTTTGGTAATCGAGCTTGCGGCAAATACCGCACGCCTGCAGACCGACATGGGCAAGGCCGTCGGCATCGCGCAGCGCGGCGCGCAGGCGATGCAGGCATCGTTCAGGTTTTTAGGCGGTGGGTTGGTGGGCGCGGGCTTGCTCAACATGGCGCGCCAGTCGATTGAACTCGGCGAGAATTTGAACAAGGCAGCGCTGAAGGCAGGCGTATCGGGCCGCGCAATCAGCGAACTGGCGTATGCAGCCAAGCAATCAGACGTTGACCTGCAGTCGCTGTCCAGCGCACTGCAGAAGATGCAGGTCGCGCTCAGCAAGGCCGCGTCCGGCAGCAAAGAACAGAACGCCGCGCTCGCGGCGCTGGGCCTCACGATCGAGGACATCAAGTCCCTATCCCCCGACAAGCAGTTCGAGCTGCTGGCGGATCGCATCGCGCAGCTACGCGATCCCGCCGACCGCGCTCGCGCGGCCGTCGAGCTTTTCGGCAAGGCCGGCGCCGATCTGCTCCCTCTTCTGCTCGAGGGTGCTGAAGGAATCAAGAGACTGCGCACTGAAGCCGAGCGTCTCGGCCAGAGCTTCAGCACTCAACAGATCAAGGCGCTTGACGATGCTGGTGATGCGGTCGACCGCCTCAACGCAAGCTGGCAAGCGTTCACTACGACGCTGACGGCAAAGGTAGCGCCCTCACTGACGAACGTGCTGAACAAGCTGGCGACTGCGCCCGCGCAAACGATCGGGATGCTGAGTCTGGGACTGGTCGCGCCGCAAACATCACTGATGCGTGATCTGACAGCGCCGCCGCGTTCCAGCGATCGCAAGGGAATCATTCAACGCCCTGGCGCTGCGCCACCGGGATTCCAAGCCGAAGCGGAGAACGCGAAGAAGCAGGCGATCAAGGTCAAGGAGGCATTCGAGCTCGACCCCGAAACACTCGATCGCATCTCGTTTGAGGACTGGCGCCGCGAGACCGTGCAGGCCACTGACGATGTGGTGCGCGCGAGTCAGGACATGGACGACGAGATGCAACGCATCGGCGACGACATGCAGAAGTCGTGGGGCGTCGCGACCGATGAGCTTTCCGAGTTCGGCAAGCAGGCTGCGCGAAACATTCAGGATGCGTTCGCTCAGTTCTTCCTCGACATGGACGGGGGCGTAAAGGGCTTCGCGAAATCCTTCATCGACGCCATGCGCTCGATCGTCGCCAACAAAGCCGCGAAGGAACTCGCTGACTTGCTTGGATCGTTCGGCAAAGGTGGTTCGCGCGAGGACAAGGGCGGATTTCTCGGCGACATTCTCGGGGGTCTGTTCGGTTTCGCCAACGGCGGGCAGTTCAAGGTCGGCGGCTCGGGCGGCACTGATTCGCAGTTGGTCGCCTTCAAGGCTTCGCCGAATGAGACGGTGACGGTCACTCGACCAGATCAGCAGCGTGGCGGCGGGGCGATCGTCAACTATGCACCCGTGTTCAACATCAGTGTCGACAGCCGAACGGATCGCGAAGCCGTTAGGGGCGACATAGTAGCGATCGCTTCGCAGGTGACCCGCGAGGGTTTGCGCCGGTTCTATGATTCGATGGACCGCAACGGCTACCCGCCGATTCGGTTCTGACCATGACGAACACGAACTGCGGCTGCTGTCCCGAATGTCGCGCTTCACTTCCGGATCACTGGATGTCGGACCTGTGGCGCTACTGCCCGCACACCATGGTGATGTCGAAGCGACGGCGCCGGAACGACGCCTGGACGCTGGTCCGCAACGTGAGGCCGCGCGATGCCTGGCACCACGTTACGACGGCGATCGAGCGAATGCAGACGTGGGCGCGTGAGCGGGGCATGGACTGGCAGCAGGCCGATTCGCTGCTCGCCTGGTATCGGCCGCATGATCCTGACGCGAAATAAAAAGGCCGCCCCATATCAGCGGGCGGCCCAGGCGTCGCGAATGACGGCGGCTATTCGTCCGCTGGCTCGCGCATGTGGTCGAACACCAAGCCGTCGATTTCGTCGTGCGCGGCTTGCAGCTGCGCGCGGGCCGCGCTCAATGCCCCGTAGCACCTGTCGCCGCGCACGGAGTCGTCGAGCACGTCCTTCTCGACCAGTTCGAGGACGCCCAGCGCGTTGAATATTCGCGCCCGCTGCCGTTCCAGAAACTCAGCGTCCGCCGCTGCCGGCGCGCTGGTATCGGTGCTGATGTCGTTCATGACAGCGCCTCGTCAGTCGGCGTTTCGGGTGCCTGCCAACAGCCGGACAGCTTGCGGGCGCGCTCGACGTACTCGTGCAGGCCGTTGTCGACATCCACTTGCAGCAGCCTGGCGGCGTCGTCGCAGAAGCCGGTGTCGTACTTGAGCGCGGCCTGGATCATGGCGACGCGACAGCGGATGGTCTCCAGTTCGCTGGCGCAGTCCTCCACGAACCGCTGCAGGTCCAGCAGCGTGGGAGGTGGTGGGCCGTCAGTCGGGACGGCGGACAGATGGGATTTCTTCGACATGCTACTATCTCCTTGGTTGGACGCGCTTTTTTGCGCTAGATAGTGGCGCGGCGGATCGCCTTGGGACCGTGAGTAGGTAAGTCCCATAGCGTGCCCCCGCTACCAACTTCGCGGTGATTTCCGCGAGCCATTGAAGGCCCCTGACGGGGCCTTTTCGCTTTCGGGTATCCCGCTCGGCACATCGCCGTCGTGTGTGCCGGCCGCGCGGTCAGTTCACTCGCTGGTCTCACCGCGATTTGATAGCGTTATGCCCTGAATGCGCACGTGGTCGTCACTGAAACGACTACGGCGGATCCTGCCGGTCGCGGTGGAGTTCGCTACGCCTCGCGCAGTTTCAGGGGGCTTCTTGATGAACGCGTTGTATCCCGCCGGCCCGGCGTCGGTGCCGGCCGATCTGACATTGCCTTCGGCAAGCTATCGGCGCCACGCGTGGTTCGCCACGGCGGGCCTGGTCCTGTTCGTCGTCCTGTATTTTGCGCTCGCAGGGTGGTTCTGCTGGACGGCCTGGCGGCTGCTGCACGGAGCCTTCGAAGCGCGCGGCGACGGCATGCTGATCGCCATCGGTGTGGGCGTCTGCGCCGCGTTCCTGGCGGTCTTCATGCTGAAGGCGGTCTTCTTCATCGATCACGGTGCAGGTGAGGAAGACGTCGAGCTGACGCCGACTGATCAGTCGCGGCTGTTCGAATTTCTGTACCGCCTGGCCGACGAGGCCGGTGCGCCGCGGCCGCATCGGGTGTTCGCATCCGGGCGCGTGAACGCTGCGGTCTTCTACGATCTTTCGATCGCGAACCTTTTCTTCGCCTCGCGCAAGAATCTCGAGATCGGCCTTGCGCTGGTGAACGTGCTGCCGCTGGGCGAACTGAAGGCGGTGCTGGCTCACGAGTTCGGACATTTCGCGCAGCGGACGATGGCGGTCGGTCGCTGGGTGTACATCGGCCAGCAGATCGCAGGCCACATCGTTGCCCGCCGTGATGCGCTCGATACGCTGCTGATCAAACTCTCGGGGATCGATCTGCGCATCGCGTGGATCGGCTGGCTGCTGAGGCTCGTGGTCTGGTCCATCCGCTCGCTCGTGGACCTGCTGTTCCGCGGCGTGGTGATCGCGCAGCGTGCGTTGTCGCGCGAGATGGAGTTCCAGGCGGATCTGGTCGCCGTGTCGCTGACCGGCAGCGACGCACTGATCCACGCGCTGCATCGGCTCAATGCCGCGGACGAAGCCTGGCAGCGGGCCCTCGACTTCGCGAATACGGAGTTCGGCAAGGGCCGCGCAGTGCGGGATCTGTTCACGATCCAGTCCCGCGTGATCGAGCGCATGCGTGGCGTGCTCGACGATCCGGAATATGGCGCCGTCCCGCCGATGCCGGCGACGCGCCCCGAAGTGCACCGCGTGTTTCGCGCCGAGCTCGCGGCGCCGCCGCGGATGTGGTCGACGCATCCGGCGAATGCCGATCGTGAAGAGAATGCGAAGAAGACCTATGTCCCGGCCGCGATCGACGAGCGCAGTGCCTGGGAACTGTTCGATGGTGCGGTGACGCTGCGTGAGCGGGTCTCCGAACACATGGTGCGCGGTGCCGAGTTCAAGCCGGTGCCGATCGGGGATTCGCTGCAGGCGCTCGATCAGCAGTTCGACAAGGCCTATCTGAATCGAGCCTACCGCGGCGCGTATCTGGGTCGCTCCTGCGTGCGCCGCGCCCAGCGCATCGAGGAACTGTACAGCACGCCGCCGCCGCCGGAGGCGCTGGCCCGACAGCTCGGCGCGTTGTACCCCGAATCGCTGGCACAGGAAGTCGAGCGTCTGCGTGAGCTCGAAGAAGAGCGCGGCACGCTGGAGGCTCTGCGTGCCGGCCTGCTGACGGCCGCGGGGGGCACGATCCGCCACCGCGGCGATGAGATCACGCGCAAGCAGTTGCCGGATGTCATCGAGGGCGTTCAGGCCGAGATCGATCGCGCCGATCAATCGCTGCGTGATCACGACCGGCGCTGCCGGACTGCGCATCTGGCTGCCGCCAAAGCGCTCGGTAACGACTGGGAAGCCTATCTGCGTGGCCTGCTCGCGCTGCTGCACTACGCCGATCACAGCGAGACAAACCTGCTCGACGCGCGCGGCCTGCTGACCAATACGCTGAACGTGGTGATGGCGGACGGCAAAGTCAGCTCCAAGGAATTGAAGCGCCTTGTTGGTGTGGCGAACGAGGTGCACCAGGTACTCGCGGCGCTGCATGCGCATGCGCCGCAGGTGCTGCCGGATCGAACGGTGCTGCGACGTCTCGGTGTCGAAGCCTGGGCGGCGTCGCTCGGCGAGTTCACGCTGCCGGCGGCCGACGACGGCAACATCGGTGACTGGCTCAATGCCATCGATGGCTGGGTCGGCGCGATGGCGAACGCACTCTCTGCATTGCGGCTCGCGTCGCTCGAGCAGTTGCTGGCGGCAGAAACGCAGGTCACGCGCTTCTACACCGAAAAGATGAAGCCGGCCGCGGCACCGCCGGCCTCAGCCGTGCCGGGTCAGTATGCTTTATTGCTGCCCGGCAACGAACGCAAACGGCAGACGAAGCTCGGCTGGTGGGACCGGTTCCAGACGGCTGACGGCGTCGTGCCGGCCGCTGCGCGCATCGCCGTGGCCGCGTCGTTGCTGGGGGCCGTGCTGTTCTTCGGAGCGGGCGTCGGTACGTCGACGGTATCGATCTTCAACGGTCTGGGCCGGCCGGTGGTCGTGACTTTCGGTGAGCAGTCGCTGCCGATTGCACCGTTCCGCCATCAGTCGATCGAGGTGCCTCAGGACGCGCACTATCAGGTCGTCACGAAGACGGCGACCGGTACCGAGATTGAGCGCTTCGAAGTCGATACCAAAGGGCAGTTCTCGCATTACGTGTACAGCGTCGCCGGCGCCGCGCCGCTGGTGGCCTGGACCGCGACCTACGGCAATGCGCAGGCGAGTCCGCCGAAGTCGCTGGGCAATCTGCGCTGGACCAACACCACGGCGGATTTCGTTTTCGACGAGCTGCCGACGAGCGTGAGCACCAAGAACGGCGGCGCCACACGAGCCGCGCTGTCCGCGTTGGCCGAAGAACATCCTTCCCGTGTACTGGAAGTCGTCGATGACGATGCCGCGCGCGCTGCGATCGTGCAGATTCGGGCGCGATGGGATTCGGCCCAGTCGCCATACGTGCGGTCCTGGCTGGATCGCGCGGCGGGGCAGTCCGGATTCGAAGACCTGCTGGCCGCGCGACTCCGTGACGAGCCGCGCGACGTGCTGAACGGTCGCATCGAGCAGGATTCCGGGTCATCGGCGCAGCGGGCCACCGTCTGCCAGCGCCATGCCGACAATGCGCGCGCCCGCGTGAACGATTCAGCCGCGCAGTATCTCGCGGCGCGCTGCATCGACGATCAGGTCGAGCGCGGTCGCCGAATGAGGGAGCTCTCGACTCGGTTCAAGAGTGATCCGTGGATCGACATGTCGGTGGCCTACGCGGATGCCGGCGATGCGCGGTGGGCGGAGGCGCAGCGGGGTTTCGAAGTAGCGAGTCGCAAGCTGCCGTCACAGCGGGATCTGCTCGACGTCGACATCGCCCGGCTCCTGCGCCTGACGTCCGATCGAGGTGCGTCCAGGACTCGCAAACTGCAGGAGGAATCCGTGTACCTCGACATGCTGGTGCGGCTCGAATCCGGTGAGGAGGTGCCCGAGGGACCATTGCGGAGCTACTCGCTGATGGAGGGAGGCAAGCTCGCCGAAGCGAATGCCGAAGCCGATCGCGCGAGCACGGATGAGGAACGTGCCATCGCCGCGCGCGTCCAGCGTCTTGCGGCGGCGTCCGATGGTGCGACGGAGCAGATGGTCTTCGCGGCGCTGGTGCTGCCGTTCGACAAGGGGCTCGACTCCGACACGGTCTGGACGATGCTCGCGCTCGCGGCGAGGATGCAGCAGGACCTCGCGCCGTATGCCGCACTGATTGAACAGCACGGTGCGCGTGATGCGCGCTATCTGCAGCCGGTGTTCGAGGCACTGCGGTCAGGGGCCGACCCGGCGCAGATCGAAGCAACCCTGGCAGGCGGGTCGCCGCAGCAGCGGGGCATGGCGTATTCCATGGGCTTGATCCTGCGAGGCACGCAGGCGCCCCAGGGCTGGCGCGATGCGGCGCGGACCCTGCTGTTCGCATCGGAACGCCCCTATTTCACGCCATGATTCGCGTCGCTGATCAGACGCTGCCGCCGCTGGAGATCCCATGCAGAAGATCCTGAGCATCCTCGCGCTGAGCGCCGCGTCCCTGGCATCAAGTGTCGCGACGGCGGCAGACGCGCCGCCAGCTCCGCGGATCATCACGCACGAGGACCTCTGGACCGTCCCGCGGGTCGGTGCGCCGCAGGTCAGCCCGGATGGTCGCTGGGCCGTCGTCGCGGTGCTCGAGCCTGCCTATGACGACAAGAAGAACCGCGCGGACCTGTGGCTGATCGCGACCGATGGTTCGAGCGAGCCGCGACGTCTCACCGGTACGAACGGCCGCGAAGCCGAGGCGAACTGGAGCCCCGACAGTCGCAGCATTGCGTTTACCGCACGGCGCGATGGCGACGAGGCCGCCCAGATCTATCTTCTACCCCTCGACGGCGGTGACGCGATTCGCCTGACGACAGCAGTGAATGGCGCGCGTTCGCCAGTGTTCTCGCCGGACGGCACTCGTCTGCTGTTCACCAGCGATGTGTTTCCCGGTGCCACCGATGACGCCGCCAATCGCCGCATCGCTGCGGCGCGCAAGGCACGCCCCTGGAACGCCCGGATCTATGAGGGCTTCCCGATCCGCAACTGGGACAAGTGGATCGAGGATCTGCAGCCGCATCCGTTCGTCCTGACGCTGCCCGATGCGGGCGCGGTCGCCACGCCCCCGACGGATCTGCTGGCCGGCACCCGACTCGTTGCAGGGCGGGGCTTCTCAGGTCGCACGACGGACTCCGGTCAGACGCTCGATGCCGTCTGGGCGCCCGACGGACGTTCGATCGTGTTCGTGGCGACGACGGATCGCGACCGCGCCGCCTTCGCATTCACGAGTTCGCAGATCTTCCGTGTCGCGCTCGGCGGTGGCGAGCCGGTGGCGGTGACGAGCGGGGCCGATCAGTGGTCTGAGCCCGCTTTCAGTCCCGACGGTCGCACACTGTATTCGCTGGTCGAGCGCCGCACGGACAAGGTCTACAACCGCACGCAGCTCGCTTCGTTCGACTGGCCTGCGGCGTCGGCGCCGCGCTGGCTGACGGCGCAGATCGATCTCGCAGTGGGCAGGTTCGCCATCAGTGCCGATTCGCGCGAGCTGTATTTCCAGGCTGAGCAGGAGGGGCGGGAGCGCGTGTTCCGTCTGCCCGCGCGCGGTGGCAACGCGACGCCGCTGGATCCGGATTCAACCGGCGTCTACACGAATCTCGTGATCGCGCGCGGTGCACGCAACCCCGTGGCGCTCGCGAGCTGGGAGAGCGCACAGTATCCGCCGGAGGTCGTGCGGCTGGACCTGCGCACCGGACAGCATCGTGCGCTGACGCGATTTGCGACGTCACGCACGGCCGCGCTCGATCTGCCGGCGGTGCGTGATCTGTGGTTCACGAGTTCGCGTGGCAAGCGCATCCACAGTTTCATCGTGGTACCGCCGGGCTTCGATCCGAATCGCCGCTATCCGTTGTTCAACGTGATCCACGGTGGGCCGCACACCATGTATCGCGACCAGTGGGTGCTGCGCTGGAACTATCATCTGCTCGCGGCGCCGGGCTATGTGCTGGTGCTGACGAACTACAGCGGCTCGACGGGCTTCGGCGAAGCGTTCGCGCAGTCCATCCAGGGTGATCCGCTGCGCGGGCCCGGTAACGAACTGAACGAAGCGTCCGACGCGGCCATCCGCGAGTTGCCGTTCGTCGACGCATCGCGCCAATGTGCCGGTGGCGCGAGCTACGGTGGTCACCTGTCCAACTGGCTGCAGGCGTCGACCACGCGCTATCGCTGCCTGATCAGTCACGCGGGGCTCGTGAATCTCGAGGCGCAGTGGGGCACGAGCGATACCGTGTACGGCCGCGAGATCAACAATGGCGGTCCGGTCTGGGAGCAGGGGCCGGTGTGGCGCGAGCAGAATCCGATCCGCTACGTCGGGCGTTTCACGACGCCGACGCTGGTCACGATCGGTGAGCAGGATTTCCGTGTGCCGCTGAACAACTCGCTGGAATACTGGACGGCGCTGCAGCGCATGCAGGTGCCGAGTCGGCTGGTGGTGTTCCCGACGGAAAACCACTGGGTACTGAACGGCGAGAACAGCCGGTTGTTCTATTCCGAGCTGCATGGCTGGTTGGCCCGGTGGCTGACACCGGCGCCGGTGGCCACTGCCAGCGGCGCGGCGGCGGTGTCTCCATCCCGCTGATTTTATTCAGCGATTTCGAGGTTGGATTTGTGATCGGCCGCGACTTCGCTTACTATTGCGCACCCCGCGCAGGCCCTCGGACGGCGGGTGGGATCCGGTCCACGGTGGCAACACCAGGATCGAATCGTAAGTGCTTGATTCTTAAAGCCCCCCGAGGGGCTTTAATTTTTTGGGCGGCCGCTTTCGGGCGCCTTTTTCTGGCTGGTGGTGGATGGTTGCGGCGACGGCATTGCGTGATCGGCTGATCGCCCTCATTGAGCCTGTGCTGGCGGTGCTCGGCTACGACCTCGTGGATATCGAGTGGGTGGCGGAGCGCGGCGGCGGCGTGGTGAGGGTGTACATCGATCTGCTGCCGGGCAGCGAAGGGCACGTCAGCGTCGAGGATTGCGAGCGGGTGAGCCGGGAAGTGTCGGCGCTGCTCGACGTCGACGATCCGGTGCCCGGAGCGTATTCGCTCGAAGTGTCGTCGCCGGGATTCGATCGGGTGCTGCGGGTGCCGCAGCACTTTGCGCGCTTCGTCGGTTCGCGCGTGCGCGTGGAACTGAACGCGGCGCGGGACGGCAGACGCCGATATACGGGAACGCTCAGTGCAGTGAATGCGCAGGGCATCGAGCTCGAAGTGGAACAGCTGCCGGTGACGGTGCGGTTCGAGGATATTGCCAAGGCGCGGCTCGTCGCTGGATGACGGGTTGGCCAGCGGAGGAATGATGGACAAGACGAACAAAGAAATCCTGATGGTCGTGGACGCGGTCTCGAACGAGAAGGGCGTCGACAAGGAGATCATCTTCGAAGCGCTGGAAGCGGCGCTGGCCTCCGCCACGCGCAAGAAGCACGGCGAAGAATGGGACGTGCGCGTCAACATCAACCGCAAGACCGGTGACTACGAAACCTTCCGTCGCTGGAAGGTGTTCGCCGACGATTCCAAGGAACTCGAAGTGCCCGAGCGCGAACTGCGCCTCGAGGACGGCCTGGATGTCGACCCGAAGGCCGAGGTCGGCGGTTTCGTCGAGGAACCGATGGAGTCGGTCGGCTTCGGTCGCATCGCGGCCCAGCAGGCGAAGCAGGTCATCGTGCAGAAGGTGCGCGAAGCCGAGCGCGCGCAGGTCGTCGATGCCTACAAGGATCGTGTCGGCCAGCTGGTCAGCGGCGTGGTCAAGCGCGTCGACCGTAACGGCATCTATGTGGATCTCGGCAGCAACGCCGAAGCCTTCGTCGCACGCACGGACATGATCTCGCGCGAGATGGTCAAGCCGCAGGACCGCATCAAGGCGTATCTGAAGGAAGTGCGCTCGGAGCCGCGCGGCCCGCAGCTGTTCCTGACGCGCTCGGCGCCGGAATTCCTGATCGAACTGTTCAAGCTCGAAGTGCCGGAAGTGGGCCAGGGCCTGATCCAGATCCTGGGCGCTGCGCGCGATCCCGGCATCCGCGCCAAGATTGCCGTGCGCAGCAACGATCCGCGCATCGATCCGGTCGGTGCCTGCGTCGGCATGCGCGGCTCGCGCGTGCAGGCCGTCTCGAACGAGATCGCCGGCGAGCGCGTCGACATCATCCCGTTCAACGACAACCCGGCGCAGTTCGTCATCAATGCGATGTCGCCGGCCGAGGTGATCTCGATCGTCGTCGACGAAGACTCGCACAGCATGGATATCGCGGTGTCCGAGGAGAAGCTCTCCCAGGCCATCGGTCGCGGCGGCCAGAACATCCGCCTCGCGAGCCAGCTCACGGGCTGGGATCTGAACGTCATGACGGAGTCGGATGCCGAAGCGAAGAGCGAGACCGAGGCGAAGACGCTGGTCGAGAACTTCATGAAGCAGCTCGACGTCGACGAAGACGTCGCGGCGATCCTGGTGCAGGAAGGCTTCTCGACCGTCGAGGAAATCGCCTACGTGCCGCAGTCCGAGCTCAGCGGCATCCGCGAGTTCGACGAAGACATGATCAAGGAACTGCGCAACCGCGCGCGCGACGTGCTGCTCACGCAGGCCATCGCGAGCGAGGAGAGCATCGATTCGCAGCTGCCGGCAGACGATCTGCTGCTGCTCGAAGGCATGCAGCCGGATCTGGCGCTGGCGCTCGCACGCCGCGGTGTGCGCACCCGCGACGATCTCGCCGACCAGGCGGTCGACGATCTGATGGACATCCAGGGCCTGACGCCGGAAGAAGCCGGCAAGCTCATCATGAAAGCACGTGAACCCTGGTTCGCGGAGGGACGCAGCTGATGGCCGACGTAACCGTTGCGCAATTTGCCGAAGTCCTCAAGGTCCCGGTCGACAAGCTGCTGCTGCAGCTCGACCAGGCCGGGATCAAGGTATCCGGACCCGAAGACTGGGTCAGTGACGAGGCCAAGCTCGAGCTGCTGACGCATCTGCGTCGCAGCCACGGCCAGGCCGAGGAAACCACCGCGACGCCCAGCGCGCCGCGCAAGATCACGCTGCAGCGCAAGACGCAGAGCGAGCTGAAGCTCGCGAGCGGCGCCGGGCGTGCCCGCACGGTCAACGTCGAAGTGCGCGTCAAGCGCACCTACGTGAAGCGTGAGGAAATCGAGCAGCAGGCCAAGGCCCAGCAGGACGAGATCGACGCGAAGAAGCGCGAGATCGAGGACAAGGCTCGCGCCGAACGCGAAAAGCTCGAGACCGAACGGCGCGATGCCGAGCGCGTCGAGGCGGAGAACCGCCGGCGCATCGAGGAAGAAGTGCAGGCGCGGCGTGCCGCGGAAGAATCACGTCGCACTGCCGAACAGCAG
Source organism: Steroidobacteraceae bacterium (assembly GCA_965279665.1). Taxonomy (GTDB): domain Bacteria; phylum Pseudomonadota; class Gammaproteobacteria; order Steroidobacterales; family Steroidobacteraceae; genus UBA964. The sequence continues at coordinate 2,404,045 of OZ257256.1, read as the reverse complement.
GCCCGTGAGGACGCGGAACGCGGCCGCAAGGAACCCGCTGAAGTGATCGCGCCGCGCGCCGTCGAGCAACCGCGGGCTCGTGCCGCGGAGCCCGTCGCCGCGGATGCCGACAAGGGCCGCACGAAGTACGGCCGCCAGGAGCTGCATGTCGCCGGCGACGTCAGCTCGCGCTTCAAGAAGAAGAAGCGCGTGCGCGATCGCAAGGTGCCCGTGGGTCTCGAGGCGCGTCATGCGTTCGAACTTCCGCAGGCGCCGATCAAGCGCGAAGTCGTGATCGGCGAGACGATCACGCCGCAGGAACTGGCGCAGAAGATGGCGGTCAAGGCCACCGAAGTCATCAAGGTGATGTTCGGCATGGGCGTGATGGCCACGATCAACCAGCCGATCGACCAGGACACCGCGGTGCTCGTGGCCGAGGAAATGGGGCATACGGCGAAGGTTCTGAAGGAGAACCAGCTCGAGGAGGATCTGCAGGGATCCGAAGCGGGCACGGCCGAATTGCATCCGCGTCCGCCGGTCGTGACGGTCATGGGCCACGTCGATCACGGCAAGACCTCGCTGCTCGACTACATCCGCAAGACCAAGGTCGCGGCGGGTGAGGCGGGCGGCATCACGCAGCACATCGGTGCGTACCACGTCGAGACGCCGCGCGGCGTCGTGACCTTCCTCGACACCCCGGGCCATGCGGCGTTCACGTCGATGCGTGCGCGCGGTGCGAAGGCGACCGACGTCGTCGTGCTCGTCGTGGCGGCGGATGACGGCGTGATGCCGCAGACGGTGGAAGCCGTGCAGCATGCGCGCGCGGCTAACGTGCCGATTGTCGTGGCCGTCAACAAGATGGACAAGAGCGATGCGGACCCGGAACGGGTGCGCACCGAGCTGTCGAAGTACGAAGTCATTTCGGAAGAGTGGGGCGGCCAGACGATCTTCGTGCCGGTCTCGGCCAAGACCGGCGCCGGCATCGACAAGCTGCTGGATGCGATCCTGCTGCAGGCCGAAGTGCTCGAACTGAGCGCGCCAGAGACGGGGCTTGCGTCGGGCCTGATCATCGAGTCCTCGATCGAGAAGGGTCGCGGCGCCGTTGCCACGGTGCTCGTCAAGAAGGGCACGCTGAAGCTCGGCGATCCGATCATTGCGGGCCAGGAGTTCGGTCGCGTCCGTGCGATGTTCGACGAAACCGGCAAGGCGGTGTCCGAAGCGAAGCCGTCGATGCCCGTGGTCGTGCTCGGCCTGTCGGGCGCACCGAACGCCGGCGACGAACTGCTGTGCGCCGAGAGCGAACGCAAGGCACGCGAAGTCGCGCTGTATCGGCAGGGCAAGTTCCGCGACGTCAAGCTCGCGAAGCAGGCAGCCGCAGTCGGCGACGTGTTCTCGACGATGGGCGAGGCCAAGGCCGGCGTCATTCCGGTGCTGATCAAGGCGGACGTGCAGGGCAGCAACGAGGCGCTGCGCGACTCGCTGACCAAGCTCTCGACGGACGAAGTGCAGGTCAAGGTCATCGCGAGCGGCGTCGGCGGCATCACGGCCTCCGACATCCAGCTGGCAGGAGCCTCGAAGGCGCTGGTCATCGGCTTCAACGTGCGCGCCGACGGCGGTGCACGCGATGCCGTCAAGGAACTCGGCGTCGAAGTGCGTTACTTCTCGATCATCTATGAAGCCATCGATGACGTGAAACAGCGCATGAGCGGCATGCTCGCGCCCGAGATCAAGGAAACGATCCTCGGCACGGCACAGGTTCGCGAAGTGTTCCGCTCGAGCAAGTTCGGTGTCGTGGCCGGTTGCCTCGTCACGGAAGGCGTGGTCAAGCGCAACAGCCCGATCCGCGTGCTGCGCGAAAGCGTCGTGATTTTCGAGGGTGCGCTCGAATCGCTGCGTCGGTTTAAGGACGAGGCGGCCGAAGTCCGCGGCGGTACCGAATGCGGTATCGGCGTGAAGAACTACCAGGACGTCCGCGTCGGCGACCAGATCGAGTGCTACTCGCGCGTGGAGGTTGCCCGCACCATCCAGTGATGGGGCAGGCATCACCCACTGATGTCGCCATCGAAGTCGAAGCGCACGACCAAGAGCGCGCGGCAGCAGCGTGTCGAATCGCAGCTGCAGCGCGTGCTGGCGGAACTGATCTCGCGCAGCGTGCGCGATCCTCGCGTCGGCAATGTGACGATCACTGCGGTCGAGGCGGCGCCGGACATGAGCGTCGCGCGCATCTTCTTCGTGCCGTTCGTGGGCGGGCATTCGCCCGACGAAGTGCGCGAGGGCCTGCTCGCTGCGTCGGGCTTCCTGCGCGGCGAGGTTGGACGACGGCTGTCGCTGCGGCATGCGCCACGACTCGAGTTCGAGTACGACACGGTGATCGAGCGCGGCAGCCAGCTGTCGGCGTTGATCAGCGCGGCGGTGCGCGCCGACGAGGTTCGCAAGCCGGACGACGTCGACCCGCAGTAGGGCCTGCACGCCACGGTGCCTAGTCTTCCTGGTCCCTGCGGCATCCTGCTGCTCGACAAGCCCCTTGGGTTGTCGTCGCACAGTGCAACCCAACGTGTGAAACGCCTGACCGGTGCAGTCCGTGCCGGGCATGTCGGCAGTCTCGATCCGCTCGCCACCGGCATGCTGCCGATCTGCCTCGGCGAAGCGACCAAGGTCGCCGGCGAGATCCTCGAAGGCGCCAAGCACTACCGATTCACGATTGCGCTCGGTGCGGCCACCGCCACCGGGGATCTCGAGGGTGAGGTCGTGCGGCGTGCGCCGATTCCACCCCTCGATCCGGGCCATGTGGCAACCGTGCTGCAGGGCTTCATCGGGGCCGGGACGCAGATTCCGCCGATGTATTCGGCCATCAAGATCGAGGGCCAGGCGCTGTACAAGCTGGCGCGGCAGGGCCGGGAAGTCGAGCGTCCTGCGCGGCCGATCCAGATCCATGAGCTGCGGCTGCTCGACCTTCGGGCCACCGACCTCGACTGCGAGGTGCGCTGTGCCAAGGGCCTGTACGTGCGGGTGCTGGCCGAAGACATCGCCCGCGCGCTCGGTACGGAAGGGCATGTCTCGGCGCTGCGTCGCGTCGCGGTCGAGCCCTTCCCGGCAGAGGGCATGTACACGCTCGACAGTCTGCAGGCGCTGCGGGAGGCGGGGGCGATGCCGGTGCTGGTCCCGCCGGACGAGCCGATCGGACATCTGCCCGCTGCGCACCTCGATGCCGCGAACGAGACCCGGATGCTGCACGGGCAGCTGGTCAGCGGTTTGCCGCTGCCGGCTGGCCTGCTGCGACTGTACGGGGCGGATGGCCGATTTCTAGGCCTCGGGGCGACGGCGGGGGATGGCCTGGTACGCGCCAAAAGGCTATTCGCCACGGGCGGTTAGCGCTGTGACCGTCCCCCCAAACAAACCCCCGAATGTGCTTGAGGCAGGCAGGGTCTGCGGGTAGAATGCGGCCCCTCAAATACGGCCGTAATTATCGAATTCAGTTCGATCAAATCAGATCGTCGAATTCTGAAAGGACTTTTCGTACATGTCTCTCAACACTGAGAAAAAGAGCGGGATCGTTGCGCAGTTCCGCCGTGACCCCAAGGACACCGGGTCACCCGAAGTGCAGATCGCGCTGCTTTCCGAGCGAATCAATGGATTGGGCACGCACTTCAGCGCGCACACGTCCGATCACTCTTCCCGGCGCGGCCTCGTCAAGATGGTCAACCAGCGCCGCAAGCTCCTCGACTATCTGAAGGCCACCGCGCCGCAGAAGTACCAGGAAGTGGTCGAGCGGCTGGGTCTTCGCCGCTAAATCGAATCCAGCAGGGGCCGCGCTCAACACAGCGCGGCCTTTTTGCTTCATCCCCATTGAATCGAGAATTAGTCGAGGTTTCCCGCGTGAGTTCTATCAAGCGAACGTTTCAATTTGGACCGCATGCCGTCACCCTGGAGACGGGCGAAGTCGCCCGCCAGGCCGACGGTTCCGTCATCGCCTCGATGGGCGACACCATCGTGCTGTGTACGGCCGTTGCGAAGAAGACCGCCACTCCCGGCCGTGACTTCTTTCCGTTGACGGTCAATTACATCGAGAAGACCTACGCCGCCGGTCGCATTCCGGGCGGCTTCTTCAAGCGCGAAGGCCGCCCCACCGAGAAGGAAACGCTGACCTCGCGCCTGATCGATCGCCCGGTGCGTCCGCTGTTCCCGGACGGCTTCTACAACGACATCCAGGTCGTCGCCACGGTGATCTCGCTCGATCCGGATATCGACGCCGACATCCCGGCGCTGCTCGGCTGCTCCGCGGCGCTGTCGCTGTCGGGCGTGCCGTTCAAGGGTCCGATCGGCGCGGCGCGCGTCGGCTACAAGGATGGCAAGTACCTGCTCAACCCCGGCCAGAAGGACACGGCGGCCTCGCAGCTGAACCTGGTCGTCGCGGGTACCAAGGACGCCGTCTTGATGGTCGAGTCGGAAGCCTCGGAGCTGTCCGAAGAAGTCATGCTCGGTTCGGTGGTCTTCGGTCACGAGCAGATGCAGGTCGCGATCGAAGCGATCAATTCGATGGTCAAGGAAGCGGGCAAGCCGCGCTGGGACTGGAAGCCGGATGCCGCGAATGCCGAGGCCGAGAAGGCCGTGGCCGCCGCCGCCGAATCCGGACTCAGCGATGCGTACCGCATCATCGAGAAGCAGTCACGCCAGGATCGCGTCAAAGAGGTCAAGAAGGCCACGATCGAGAAGCTCGCTTCGGGCGATGCTCCGTCGTTCAGCGCCGATCTGATCGACAACGAGCTGTACAAGCTCGAGAGCCGCATCGTCCGCAACCGCATCCTTGCCGGCGAGCCGCGCATCGACGGCCGTGACGCGAAGACAGTGCGTCCGATCAACATCAAGGTGGGCGTGCTGCCGCGTACCCACGGTTCGGCGCTGTTCACGCGTGGCGAAACGCAGGCGCTGGTCGTCACGACGCTCGGCACCGGCCGCGATGCGCAAATTATCGATGCGCTCGAGGGCGAACGCCGCGAGCCGTTCATGCTGCACTACAACTTCCCTCCGTTCTCGGTCGGTGAGACCGGCATGATGGGTTCGCCGAAGCGCCGCGAAATCGGCCACGGCAACCTCGCGCGTCGCGGTGTCGCGGCCGTGATGCCCGACATGACCAAGTTCCCGTACGTGATCCGCATCGTCTCGGAGATTCTCGAGTCGAACGGTTCCTCGTCGATGGCCTCGGTCTGCGGATCGTCGCTCGCGCTGATGGATGCCGGCGTGCCGATCAAGGCGCCGGTGGCTGGCGTCGCGATGGGTCTGGTGCTCGACGGTGGCCGGTTCTCGGTGCTGACGGACATCCTCGGCGACGAAGATCACCTCGGCGACATGGATTTCAAGGTGGCGGGTACCACTTCAGGCGTCACGGCGCTGCAGATGGACATCAAGGTCGAGGGCATCACGCCCGAGATCATGAAGGTCGCGCTCGAGCAGGCGAAGGCCGGCCGACTGCACATCCTCGGCGAGATGAACAAGGTGCTGGCGACGAGCCGCACGAAGATGTCCGAGTGGGCGCCGACCATCATCATGATGAAGATCGATCCGGAGAAGATCCGCGACGTCATCGGCAAGGGTGGTGCGGTCATCCGCCAGATCACCGAAGAGACCGGTGCGACGATCGACATCGAGAACGACGGTACGGTCAAGATCGCGTCGGTGAGCGGTGCGGCGGGTCGCGAAGCCCAGGCGCGCATCGAACTGATCACGGCGGACGTCGAAGTGGGTCGTGTCTATGAAGGCCGCGTCGCGCGCCTGATGGACTTCGGCGCGTTCGTCACGATCCTGCCGGGTCGCGATGGCCTCGTGCACATCTCGCAGATCTCCAACGAGCGCGTCGAGCGGGTCTCGGACAAGCTCAAGGAAGGCGATGCCGTGCGCGTGAAGGTGCTGGAAGTCGATCGCCAGGGCCGCGTGCGTCTGTCGATCAAGGATGTGGAGCAGGGCTGACGCCCGCCGCTCTCGCAAGGTTTCTGAAAGGAAACGGGCGCCCGGCATCACGTCGGGCGCCTTTGTCTTTTCTGGTGTCCCGATTCAGGGGCCCTTCGGTTTTTCTTCTTCCTGGGCATCGTCACGCGGCGCATCGCCCTTCGCCCGCGACGCGACGTTCATCAGCGTGCGGTAGATGTCGTCCTGCACGCTGCGCCAGCGCTGGAAGTTCTTCTGCGCCACCTGCGTGACGATCTCGACAGGATCCACGCCGACCACGTGCTTGACGCGTTCGCGTATCTCGCGCTGCTGCGAAGAGAAGATCTTCATGCTCTGCTCGAGATAGCTGCCGACCACACCCTGCATCGCGTCGCCGTAGGATCGGATCACCTGCGCGAGGAAATCCCGGCTCATGACGGGATCTGCCGTCTGCTCCTGCTCGGCAATGACCTGCAGCAGGATCGCGCGGGTGATGTCGGCCTGGGATTTCTTGTCGATCACGACGAAATCGACGCGGTCGATCACGAGCTTGCGGATCTCCGCGAGCGTGATGTAGCGGCTTTCCGCCGTGTCGTACAGACGGCGATTCGGATACTTCTTGATGACCCTGGGTTCGCTCATCGCTTTCTCCTCAGGAGTCCGGCCCGATCTTTGGCAGTCCTGTCCAAGAGTATTACAACGGGCCCGGGTTACCCAACTCCGGCAGTCGGACGGACTTCAGGCTTTCGAGTCGACGCGGCTCCCAGGCATCCTCCGCCCATCCCCACAGTGCTGCCAAACTGCCGCCGATCAGCGACTGGGGCGGTTCCTGCCGCAGCAGCTGCAGCGCCTGGAACAGCAGGTGCGGTGCCCGTGAAGGGTCCAGCGGCACCGAGTGCCGCGATTTCGCGAGTTTCGAACCGTCCGGCTCGAGCAGCAGCGGCAGATGCGCGTACCGTGGGGTGGGGAGCCCGAGGGCCAGCTGCAGCCCGATCTGCCAGGGCGTGCTGTCCAGCAGATCGGCGCCCCGGACCACGTCCGTGACGCCGGCCGCGTGATCGTCGACCACGACCGCGAGCTGGTACGCGATCACTCCGTCGCGTCGATGCACGACGACATCCGGGTAAGCGGCGCGCGGACAACTCTGGGGGCCTTGCAGCCCATCGTCGAAATCGATCGACGGACCCGAGGGCGGCAGCGCAAAACGCAGGGCGTGTCCCCGCGCCGGCAACCGCTTGCTGCGGCACTGCTGCTGGCAGCCGGCCTCAGGCGAGCCCGACAACGTGCGGCGCGTGCAGGCGCAGGCAAACAGCTGCTCCGTGCGCGCGAGTTCGGCGAGCGCGTCCCGATAGGCTTCGAGGGTTGCGCTCTGGTAGACCACGGGTCCCTGCCATTCGAATCCGAATGTCTCCAGGGTGCGCAGGATGCGATCCGCGCTGTCGGGCAGATTGCGCGCCGTATCGAGATCGTCGATGCGCAGTCGCCACTCACCGCATTGCCGACGCGATTCCAGAAAGCTGCCGACGGCGGCGACGAGCGAGCCCAGATGCAGCTCGCCTGTGGGCGAGGGCGCAAAGCGGCCGACACGCAAAGGTGACGGCGCGCGGGAGCGATCAGCGGTAGCGATCGTCCCGGTCACCGTACTGGCGTTCGCGACGTTCGCGTCGCTCCTGCGCTTCGATGCTGAGCGTCGCGACGGGGCGGGCTTCGAGGCGCTTGATACCGATTTCCTCGCCGGTCTCGAGGCAGTAGCCGTAGCTGCCGTCTTCGATGCGCTTCAGCGCTTCGTCGATCTTGCGGATCAGCTTGCGTTCGCGGTCCCGCGTGCGCAGCTCGAGGCTGAACTCTTCTTCCTGCGTGGCCCGATCGTTCGGATCCGGGAAATTCGCGGCCTCATCCTTCATGTGCGTGACGGTGCGATCGACCTCGACCATCAGATCCCGCTTCCAGTTCTGCAGGATCAGCCGGAAGTGATCCAGCTGCTCGCGGTTCATGTACTGCTCGCCACGCTTGGCGATGTACGGTTTTACGTTGCGGGGGCCAGCCAGCAGGCTCGCGCCGTCTTCGCCTTCTTCACCGTCCGCCTGCTGTGCAGCCGAAAGGCTGGCGGCGGAGCGCGGCACTGCCGTGGCGACCACCGTGACGGCTGCGCGCGCAGGGCGCGGCGGCGAGGATGGCTTGGCCACAGGGGGAATATCGCGCGTTGATGCCATGGACTTCGTTGGAGCGTTGACGGTGGAAGAGGGGGATTTCTCGGCCGGCGCTTTCACCGGCGCCGGCTTTCCAGCCGGCACGGACTTGGCAACGGGTGCCGCTTTCGCAGGCGGAGCAGCCTTGGCAACCGGCGCAGCCTTGCCGGGAGCGGGTTTCACCGCGACAGCCTTCGCCGGCGCTTTGGCAGCCGACGATTTCGCAGGCGTCGCAGGCTTGCGCGTCGGCGCAGCCTTCGATGTCTTGGCCGGCGCGGCCTTCACGGCTCGCGCAGCCGCAGCCGGCTTCTTGTTCTTGCTTGCCGTGGTCTTGCTCGCCGCGGGCTTGGCAGCCTTCGGTTTGCCGGCAGGTTTCTTGGTGGCCATTCAACGCCTCCTGAAAACACGACCCCGCGGCGGTCCGCCGCGCGGGACGCGGGATTATACCGGCGCATCCGACGCTGTACAGGTCATCAGCCCAGAAAGGGCAAACCATTGAAAAAAGGGGAAATGTCGCTTGGCGGCGACCGGTCGCGTCCGTTCAGGGCAGCGTCACCGTCGGCGGTGGCTGCCAGCTCTTCTGACCGCGGGTTGCCACGACTGTCGTGTAAATGCCGCCGCGAACGTTGAACTTGGCCGTCAGCCGCATGAAGCGCGGGTCGGTCGCGCTGGCCAGGTGATCGGCGATCTCGTTGGTGACGGCTTCATGGAATGCGCCGCGATCACGGAATGACCAGATGTACTGCTTCAACGATTTCAGTTCCACGCAGCGCTGATCCGCCACGTACTCGAGCTCGAGCACGGCGAAGTCCGGTTGTCCCGTCTTCGGACACAGGCACGTGAATTCCGGGATGGTCATGCGGATCGTGTAGTCCGCATCCGGCTTCGGGTTGGGAAAAGTCTCAACGCTGGTCAGAGGTTGCGATGGCATCTTGAGATCAAAGCTCCGTTGGTTCGCGCGGTTCGAGTCGCATCCGCTGCGCAGCGGATTAATCTACACTACCGCGCCACTGGCTGAAGGTAACTGAACGAGATGCGGCTGACGAAAATCAAGCTGGCGGGTTTCAAGTCTTTCGTGGACCCGACAAGCGTTTCCTTTCCGAGCAATCTGACTGGCGTCGTCGGTCCGAACGGCTGTGGCAAGTCGAATGTCATCGACGCCGTGCGCTGGGTGATGGGCGAACTGTCCGCCAAGCATCTGCGCGGCGATTCGATGGCCGACGTCATCTTCAACGGCTCCGGCGGACGGAAGCCCGTGGGCAAGGCGTCGGTCGAACTGCTGTTCGACAACAGCGACGGCAAGATTTCAGGTCCGTATGCCGCCTACGCGGAAGTGTCGCTGAAGCGCGAAGTGTCGCGCGATGGCAGCTCCGCCTATTTCATCAACGGGGCCCGCTGCCGTCGCAAGGACATCACGCAGCTGTTCCTGGGTACCGGTCTCGGCTCGCGCAGCTACGCGATCATCGAGCAGGGCACGATCTCGCGCATCATCGAGGCCAAGCCCGAGGACATGCGCGCGTTCGTCGAAGAGGCCGCCGGCATCTCGCGCTATAAAGAGCGCCGCAAGGAAACCGAGAGCCGCATCGCCGACACGCGCGAGAATCTCGAGCGCCTGCAGGACGTGCGCGACGAAGTCGACAAACAGATCCGTCACCTGCAGCGCCAGGCCTCCACGGCCCGGCGCTACCAGGCGCTGAAGGAGCAGGAGCGCAAGTTCACCGCCGAGTTGCTCGCGCTTCGGTTGCGCGAACTCGACAGCGGCGCGGAAGTACAGGACAGCGCGGTCCGCGAAAAGGATCTGGCAATGCAGTCGGCCCTGGCCGATCTGCGTTCGACCGAAGCCGCGATCGACAAGCAGCGCAGCTTCCATGCCGAGCAGAGCGAAATCGTCTCGCAGGTGCAGGGACGCTATTTCGCCGTCGGTGCCGACATTACCCGCACCGAGCAGCAGATCGAGTTCACGCGCGAGACGCGCGAGCGCAAGCGGACTGACCTCGCGCAGGCGCGTGCCACCCTGTCCGATCTCGCCGTCCACATCGCGCGCGATGAGCGAGAGTGCCAGTCGATCAATGAAGAGATGACGCGGCTCGAGCCCGACCTCGAGCAGGCGCGTGGTCGCGAGGAAGCCTGCGTCGCGCAGCTGGAAGAAGCCGAGGCGGCACTGGCTGACTGGCAGCAGCGCTGGGAGGAATTCAACCGTTCTCTCGGATCGGCGCACCAGACCACGCAGGTGGAACGCGCGCGTATCGAGCAGCTCGAGAACCAGCTGCGTCGCCTCACCACTCAATCGGACCGTCTCGCCGTCGAGCGAGATGCGCTGCTCGCGCAGGAAGCCTCCACGCTGCTCGCCGAACTGGCGGACCGTGAATCCGCGGCACGCAGCGAGGCCGATGAATTCGGCCGCTCCCTGACCGCGGCGCTGGGCGACGTGCAGTCGCTGCGCGCCGAGCAGATATCGCAGGAGAGCGCGCTCGAGGGCGCCCGCAACGCGCGCGAACGCGCGCGGGCCGAGGTGCTGTCGATCGAGGCGCTGCAGAAGGCTGCGCTCGGCGCGGCGGAAGGTCGGGCGACGGAATGGTTGCGCGGTGCGGGGCTTGGCAGCAAGCCGCGCCTGGCCGAAGCGCTGCAGGTCGAAGGTGGCTGGGAGCGCGCCGTCGAAACCGTGCTCGGCGACTATCTCGAGGCCGTCTGCGTCGATGGTCTCGATGACATCGCCAGTGCCCTCGGCGGTATCGGTAACGCCAGGCTGTCGATCATCGAAGCGGATGGCGCTTCGCAGATGGCGGCTGGAGGTACGCTGGCAGCGCAGGTACGCGGATCGTCCGCTGCGCATGCATTGCTCGGGGGCGTGAAGCTGGCGGAGACGCTGGCCGAAGCGCTGGCGTCGCGCCGCAGCCTGCGGGCCGACGAATCGATCGTGACCCGCGGCGGTGAATGGGTGGGCCGCAACTGGCTGCGCGTCAACCGCGGAACGGATTCGCACTCGGGTGTCATCGAGCGCGAGCAGAGACTCAAATCGCTGCGCACCGACCTCAACGCCGCGAATGATCGCGTTGCGGGCTTCGAAGGGCGGATCGCCGAGCTGCGCCAGCAGCTCGCCGCGGCCGAGGCTGCGCGCGATGCGACGCAGTCGCGCATCCAGCAGGCGCATCGCGCCCACGCGGATGTCCTCGGACAGCTCGAGGCGACGCGCGCGCGTTCGCAGGAATCCGTCCTGCGTCGCGAGCGCCTGGAGCTCGAGTCCGCAGACGTCGCGCGGGAGCGTGGCATCTCTGAAGAAGCCGTTGCCCGGGCGAGGCTCGAACTCGAGCGCGGACTGTCGCAGCTGCAGACGCTGGACGAGCAGCGCTCGGAGCTGGATGGCGAGCGCGAGGAGCGTCGCGAGGCGCTGGCCAGTGCCCGCGCTGCCGCGCAGGCCGCGCAGCTTGGCGCACGTGATCTGCTCGTGCGCATCGAAGGTCGACGCTCCACTGCGCAGTCGATGCAGGTCGGGCTCAAGCGCATGGCCGAGCAGCAGGTGCAACTGCAGAGTCGTGCCGCCGACCTCGAGCAGGAGCTGGCGACCGGCGACGCACCGATCCTCGAACTCGAGAATGTGCTGTCCGGCTTTCTGTCGCGCCGGCTCGAAGTCGAAAGCGAGTTGCAGCTGTCGCGGCGCGCGCTGGAAGAGGCGGACGGCGAGCTGCGCACGCTGGACGAGAAGCGCCTGTCCTGCGAGCAGCGGGCGACCACCGCGCGTGAGGAAATGGAGCAGGCCCGACTCGCCGCCCAGGAGACGCGCGTGCGTCGCGAATCGCTGGCCGAACAGTTCGCGGCCACGCAGTTCGTGCTGGCCGATGTGCTGGCGGCGCTGGCCGCGGATGCTGCCGTACCCGCCTGGGAAGAGCAGCTCGCGTCCGTGCGCACGGACATCGAGAAGCTCGGTCAGGTCAATCTGGCCGCCATCGACGAGCTCAAGGAAAACACCGAGCGCAAGGAATATCTGGATCGTCAGTACAACGACCTGACCTCGGCACTCGACACGCTCGAGCAGGCGATGCGCAAGATCGAGAAGGAAACGCGCTCGCGATTCGAGGACACGTTCAACCGCATCAACGCCGGCATGCAGGAGAAGTTCCCGCGGCTGTTCGGTGGCGGCCACGCCTATCTGGAGCTGGTCGGCGAGGACGCGCTGGAAGCCGGCGTCGCCGTGATGGCGCGTCCGCCGGGCAAGCGCAACAGCACGATCTCCCAGCTCTCCGGTGGCGAGAAGGCACTGACCGCGGTGGCGCTCGTCTTCTCGATCTTCGATCTGAACCCCGCGCCGTTCTGCCTGCTGGACGAGGTCGACGCTCCACTCGACGAGAACAACGTCGGGCGGTTCTGCGACATCGTCCGCGAAATGTCGCAGCGCGTGCAGTTCATCTTCATCACCCACAACAAGTCGACGATGGAGCTGGCGTCGCAGCTGCTCGGTGTGACGATGAACGAGCCGGGCGTGTCGCGCCTCGTCGCCGTGGACGTGGACGAGGCCCTGCGCCTCGCAGCGAGCTGATCGCATGCCGGAGTTGCGCTGGTCGCTGCTCGGGCTTGGCGTACTGTTCATCGTGGGGCTCGTGCTGTGGGAGCGCCGCAAGCGCTCTGCTCGCGAGCGGCCGTTCGAGCCGCCGGTGGACGACCTGCGCGCCGCGCAGCCATCAGCGGATCGCCCATCTGTCGATGGTGTGGACGCCGAGGCTCCGAATCGCGATCCGCTGCATCGCGATCCGCCGCATCGCGACCCGCCGAACCGTGAGCCGGTGCTGAAGCCGAGACTGGTCGAGATCATCGATCCTTCCGTCGAAGGTCTCGATGACGTCGACCCAGAACTCGGGACGTTGCCGCGATTTGCGGTTGGCGCGGACCCGATGCTCGGCGATGTCGATGCGCGCCGCTTGTCCACGGACGACGCCGCAGAACGTGCCGCGCGCTGGCTGGCCGAGACGCAACCCTCGCTCGGTAACGGTTCGTCCGCGCCTGGCGCTGCGCACCCGCCGCATGCGGCACCGCGTCCGGCGTTGAAACTCGACTGGCCGGCAGACAACGCGCGCCGCATCGTCGCGCTGCGAGTCGTGCCGCGCACGGGTGAACGCTTCACCGGTGGGGCCGTCCGCCAGGCGTTTCTCGGCGAAGGGTTTGAACTGGGCGATTTCGACATCTTCCATCTGCCTCTCAGTGACGGACGGGTGGTGGTCAGCGCTGCGAACCTGACCAAGCCGGGCACGTTCAGGCTCGCGACGATGGACGCCGAGGTGTTCTCGGGCCTGAACCTGTTTGCAGTGCTGCCAGGGCCATTGGCTGCGGACGAGGCCTACGATCGACTGCTCACCGTCGCGGATCTGGTCGCCCAGCGGCTGCGCGGCGAGGTGCGCGACCACCTGGGTCAGCCGCTGGTCGAGGCGCGCGTCGTCGAGCTGCGCCGCGAGCTCGCGGCCTGGCAGCCGAAGAGCGGAGCGGGCGTGTGAGTTCCGCGTGGGCTGTACGAGCGGCCGAACTGCGCTCGACGATCGAACACCACAATCATCGCTACCACGTTCTCGACGATCCGGAGATCACGGACGCCGAGTTCGATCGCCTGCTGCGCGAACTCGAATCCCTCGAGCGCGAGCATCCGGAACTCGTCACGCCGAGTTCGCCGACGCAACGAGTCGGCAGCAGTGCAGCGTCGGCGTTCGCGCAGGTCACCCATCGCATTCCGATGCTGTCGCTCGAGAACGGCTTCTCCGAGGAGGAGGTGCTGGCCTTCGATCGTCGCATCCGCGAGCGTCTCGAGCGCGAAGAGCCGATCGACTACTCCGCGGAACCCAAGCTCGATGGTCTCGCGATCAGCGTCATTTACGAGGCCGGCAAGCTGGTGCGCGCCGCAACGCGCGGCGACGGCGTGACGGGCGAGGATGTGACGGCGAACGTGCGCACGATCCGCTCAGTGCCCCTGCAGCTGCTCGGGCGTCCGCCGGCGCTGCTGGAAGTGCGCGGCGAAGTGTTCATGCCTGTTGCCGGCTTCGATCGCATGAATGCCCGCGCGCTCGAGCGCGGCGAAAAGACCTTCGTCAATCCGCGCAACGCTGCGGCCGGCGCGGTCCGGCAACTCGACCCGCGCGTCACGGCGCAGCGGCCGCTGGACCTGTTCTTCTATGCCGTCGGCACCATCGAGGGTGGATCCATTCCAGCGCGCCAATCGGAACTGCCTGGCGCATTGCGCGAATGGGGCCTGCGAACGTGTCCCGAGGCTACTCGCGTCACCGGTGCGGCAGGCTGCATGGGGTATTTTGCGGACATTGGCCGGCGACGAGCCGCGCTGCCGTACCAGATCGACGGCGTGGTCTACAAAGTCGATCGGCGCGCGGATCAGGAAGCACTCGGTTTCGTTTCGCGTGCGCCGCGGTGGGCACTGGCGCACAAGTTTCCTGCCGAGGAGGCGGAGACCACGATCCTCGACGTCGAGTTCCAGGTCGGGCGCACCGGTGCGCTGACGCCGGTCGCGCGCCTGGCGCCAGTCTTCGTCGGTGGCGTGACGGTCAGCAATGCCACGCTGCACAACATGGATGAGCTCGAGCGCAAGGACGTGCGCATCGGCGACACCGTGATCGTGCGTCGCGCCGGCGACGTGATTCCGGAGGTCGCGCGCGTCGTGGCGTCGAAGCGCCCCGCCGATGCACGCGTCGTCGTTCTGCCTGACGCGTGTCCTGTGTGCGGTTCGGCGGTGCGCCGCGATGCGGAGCAGGCGATCGCGCGCTGCACGGGCGGCTACAGCTGCATGGCGCAGCGACGTGAACGGATCCTGCATTTCGCGGGTCGCCGCGCGATGGACGTCGAGGGCCTCGGCGACAAGCTGGTGGATCAGCTGGTCAGCGCGAACCTGATCGGCACGCCGGCGGACGTTTATGGCCTCGATGTCGCGACGCTGGAAGGTCTCGACCGCATGGGCAGCAAGTCCGCCGACAAGATCGTGAAGGCGATCGAGCGCAGCAAGGCGACCACGCTGGCGCGTTTCCTGTTCGCGCTCGGCATCCGCGATGTCGGTGAATCGACGGCCGCTGCGCTCGCGCGGCATTTTGGTTCGATCGAGGCGCTGATGTCGGCGGACGCCGCCGCCATCCAGCAGGTGCCCGACGTTGGGCCGGTCGTGGCCGCACGCGTCGTGGAGTTCTTCGCGGACGCCGCGAACCTCGCGGTCGTGCAGCGATTGCGCGCTGCCGGCGTGCACTGGCCGGCCGAGGCGCCAGGTGTCGCCGCAGCGGGTTCAGGCGCCCCACTCGCGGGTCTGACGTTCGTCATCACCGGTACGCTCGCTTCGATGGGGCGTGACGATGCCGGCGACCGGCTGCGCGAACTGGGCGCAAAGGTCTCGGGCAGCGTGTCGGCGAAGACGCATTTCCTGATCGCCGGCAGTGAAGCCGGCTCCAAGCTGCGCAAGGCCGAGGAACTCGGCGTGACGGTGCTCGACGAGGCGGCGTTCCTCGCGATGCTCGAGCGACGCGAGCCCCCCGCGACATAAAGGCCCGCAAATGAAAAAGGGCGGGATCTTGCGATCCCGCCCCCGTCATTGCGCAGCCTGTCTGGCTCAGAGCTTCTTTTCGACCTTCGCGGTCTTCAGCAGCTCGTCGGCATAGCCCTTGAACTTCTTCGCGAGCACGACCTGCTTCAGCTGGTCCTTCACGCCGTCGAACGGCGGCGGCTGGACTTCGCGCGAGTCCTCGAGACGAATCACATGCCAGCCGAACTGGGTCTGCACCGGCGTCTCGGTCGTCTGGCCCTTCTGCAGGCCCATGACGGCGTCGGCGAACGGCTTGACCATCGTCTGCGGCGTGAACCAGCCGAGATCGCCACCGCGCTCCTTGGAGCCGTCGATCGACTCGCGCTTGGCGATGTCTTCGAAGCGGGCGCCCTTCTTCAGCGCGGCGATGGCAGCCTTGGCCCCATCTTCCGTCGGTACCAGAATGTGGCGCGCCCGGTATTCCGTCTTCGGCATCTGCGCGACCTGGGTCTCGTACTCCGAGCGCAGTTCGGCATCCGTCGGGACCTTGTCCTTCAGGTACTTCGCCTGGGCCGCGCGCTGCAGCACCTCGAGGCGCACCAGGGCGAGCTGGGCCGCCACTTCCTTGTCCGCATCGAGCTTGTCCTTGACGGCCTGCTCGCCGACGACGTGGACGCGGACGAGGGCGTCGAGGGCCTCCTGCCGCTGCTCCGCAGTCAGGTCGCTCGCGGCCTTGCCGGTCGCAGCCTTGACGTAGAAATCGAGCAAGTCCTTGCTGATGGTCTGGCCATTGACCGTGGCCGCCGGCTCCGCGCCCGGATCCTTGGCCGCCTCAGGCGTGGCGCCGCCGCCGCCCTGCTGGCAGGCCGCGAGGCCGCCGAGGGCAGCGATGCAGAGGAGTCTGGAAATCTTCATGCTTATCTCTCAGTGAGTTAGAAGGAAAAGTTAAACAGCTTCGTCGTCGAACTCTGGGGGGCGAACTCTACGGCAGGCGCGCCTCGATGGACAGCGCATGGATGTCCCGGCCCATCAGGCCGGCGACGGCATCGTAGACCAGCCGGTGACGGGCGACGGGCGCGAGACCGGCAAATTGCTTGGACGCGATCCGGACGTGAAAGTGCCCGCCCTCGCGCGCGCCGGCATGGCCGGCGTGGGCGGCGCTGTCGTCCCGCACCTCCAGGCTTTCCGGTTGCAGCGCGGCCTGCAGCGTGGCCGTCAGCCGCGCCACCCGGCCGGTGCTGTCGGGCGCTCCGGTCATGGTTTGGGTTCTCCGTCACTGGCCGGGAGTTGCGTAGCATGACGCTGCAGCCACAGGGACTGGGCGATCACGAAGACCAGCGTGATGCCCGTCAGGCCGAAGGCCTTGAAATTGACCCAGATCTGCTCGCTGAAGCTGCGCGCGACGAACAGGTTGGCCGCGCCCATCGCAGCATAGAAGACGACCCAGGCGAGGTTCGCCTGACGCCAGGCGCGGTCCGGGACGCGCAGGTCGACCATCGCCGCTTCCATCAGACGCTGTGCAAAGGGTTTCGCACCGATCCACTGGCTGGCGAGAAAAGCCAGGCCGATCGCCCAGAAGAACACCGTCGGCTTCCACTGGATGAAGCGTTCGTCGCGCAGCCAGAGCGTGACCGCGCCGAACACGATGACCAGCGCGGTGCTGATCGCGAGCAGCGGCGTGACCTTGCCGGTGCGCAGTCGGTTGACGATGAGCAGCACCACCATGGCGACCATCAGCACCGCCGTCGCGGTGTAGATGCCACCCAGCTTGTAGGCGACGAAGAACGCCACCAGCGGTGCAAATTCGAGCAGCAGTTGCATGGGTGTCGGTAGGTGCTCGCCGGGACCGGAGCGGTAAAAAGGCCGCGTATGATAGCGGATCTGTCCCTCGGTCGAGGTCTCCGCGTTGACGCTGTATCTGCCCCTGCATCCCGTGACCCCGCAGCTGCGGATGATTCGTCAGGCGGTGGAGATCGTGCGGGGAGGCGGGGTGATCGCCTATCCGACGGACTCCTGCTATGCGCTCGGTTGCCATATCGGCGACAAGGACGCGCTGGAGAGGATCCGGCGCATTCGTCAGGCCGACCGTCATCACCATTTCACACTGGTTTGCCGCGACCTGACCGAGATCGCCAAGTACGCCCGGGTCGAGACCTGGCAGTTCCGGTTGCTGAAGGCCTGCACGCCCGGACCGTACACGTTCCTGCTGCCGGCCACGCGCGAGACGCCGCGGCGCCTGCAGCACGAGAAGCGCCGGACCATCGGTCTGCGTATCCCGGACCACCCAGTGCCGCAGTTGCTGCTGCAGGAGCTGGGCGAGCCGATCATGACCTCGACGCTGATGCTGCCGGGCGATGAGCTGCCGCTGAATGACGGCGAGGAAATCCGCGACCGGCTCAGTCGGGATCTCGATGCCATTCTCGATGGTGGGCATTGCGGGATCGAGCCGACGACGGTCGTGGACCTCGAAAGCCAGCCGCCGGTGATCGCCCGTGTCGGCCGCGGCAGCATCGAGCCGTTCGGCCTCTAGGTGAGCCGGTCGGCTATACTGCCGGCCGCCGCTGCAGCGGGGGTTGCGAGCAGTCAAATGCTTGAAATAACCATAAATACAATAGGTTATGACTATTACTTCGATTGAATTCTCATCTGCCGTTCTGGTGCGCGCCCGATGAGTGCTGCGCCGCGCACGCGCCGCGTGCTGTCGGGCATGCGGCCGACGGGCCAGCTGCACCTCGGCAATTTCCATGGCGCGCTGCGCAACTGGGTGGAACTGCAGTACCAGCACGACTGCTTCTTCTTCGTCGCCGACTGGCACGCGCTGACCACGGGCTACGAGGACACCTCGCGCCTGCCGGAGTACACGCACGACATGGTGATCGACTGGCTCGCCGCCGGACTCAATCCCGGCGTCGCGACGCTGTTCGTGCAGTCGCACGTGCCGGAGCATGCGGAGTTGCATCTTCTGCTGTCGATGACGACGCCGCTGAGCTGGCTCGAACGCATCCCGTCGTACAAGGACCAGCAGGAAGCGCTAAAGGAAAAGGACCTCGCCACGTACGGCTTCCTCGGCTATCCGCTGCTGCAGTCGGCGGACATCCTGCTGTACCGCGCGGACTACGTGCCCGTGGGCGAGGATCAGGTCGCGCATGTCGAGATCACCCGCGAGGTCGCGCGCCGCTTCAATCATCTGTTCGGTCGCGAGCAGGGGTTCGAAGAGAAGGCCGAGAAGGCGATCAAGCAGCTCGGCGGCCGCAACAGCTCGATGTACAAGGAGCTGCGCCGCAAGTACCAGGAAACCGGCGCCGCGGAGGCCCTCGAGACCGCGCGCGGCCTCGTGACGGGCAATGCTCGCATCACGGTTGCGGACCGCGAGCGGCTGCTGGGATATCTCGAAGGCGAAAGCGTTTCGATCCTGCCGGAGCCGCAGGCCTTGCTGACCCAGACGCCGAAGCTGCTGGGCCTCGATGGCCGCAAGATGTCGAAGTCCTACGGCAACACCATCGGACTTCGCGAGGATACGGACAGCGTCGCGCAGAAGCTGCGCACGATGCAGACGGACCCGGCCCGCAAGCGCCGCACCGATCCGGGCGATCCGCAGAAGTGCCCGGTCTGGACGCTGCACGAGATCTATTCGGACGAGCCGACCCGCAAATGGGCTGACGAGGGCTGTCGCAGCGCGGGCATCGGCTGCCTCGAGTGCAAGAAGCCCCTGATCGAGAAGGTCGTCGAGGAGATCGGCGGCAACCGCAAGCGGGCGCAGGAGTTCGAGGAGAATCCGGAGATTGTCCGTAACATCGTCGCCGAAGGCGCCGAGAAGGCACGCGAAGCCGCGCGCACCACGCTCGACGATGTCCGTCGCGCCATGCATCTGCGAGTGGATTGAACATGCCCAAGCCGGATCTGAAGATCGTCGTCTCGAACGAGCCCGTGGCCGAGGCCGTCGCGCCCGTCACGCCGACGCCCGAGCAGACTGAAATGCCGTTCGCCGTCGTGCACGGCGAGCCGGTCACGCAGCTGCCGCGCGATCTGTACATCCCGCCGCAGGCGCTCGAAGTCTTTCTCGAGGCCTTCGAGGGGCCGCTCGATCTGCTGCTGTACCTGATCCGCCGCCAGAACCTGAACATCCTCGACATCCCGCTGGCCGACATCACCAAGCAGTACATGGATTACATCGAGCTGATGAGCGAACTGCAGCTCGAGCTCGCCGGCGAGTACATGGTCATGGCCGCCACGCTGGCCGAGATCAAGTCGCGCATGCTGTTGCCGCGTTCCAAGGATTCGGATGTCGGTGAAGAGAATGATCCGCGCGCCGACCTCGTGCGTCGCCTGCAGGAGTACGAGCGATTCAAGCGCGCGGCGGAGTCGATCGACCGGCTGCCGCGCCTCGAGCGCGACACCTGGAGCGCGAGTGCGGACCTGGACGTCAAGCGCCCGAGCCGCACGCTGCCGCAGGTGGCGCTGCAGGAGATGATCGTCGCGTTCCGTGATGTGGTCTCGCGCGCACAGATGTTCGCGCATCACCACGTGCAGCGCGAGAAGCTGTCCGTGCGCGAGCGCATGACGAACATTCTTTCGACACTCGAGCAGTCGAGTTTCGTAGAATTCACTCGCCTGTTCCGGCCCGAGGAGGGACGGATGGGTGTCACCGTGACGTTCGTCGCGATCCTCGAGCTGGTGCGCGAAGGCCTGCTCGACATCGTCCAGACGGAGGTCTACGGCGCACTGCATGTGCGCGCTGCGCAGGGACGGACCGAACTGCGGCTCGTCTCGACCACGGAAGGCGAGCCATCTTCGGTGACCGGCCAGCGTGCCGCGGTGGCCGCGCCGGCGGCGATGGAAATCAGTCCAATGGAAATCAGTCCAATGGAAATCAGCGATCAGGCCGGTTTCAGCGATTCGGGCGAGGCCGCGCTGGACGCGGATTTCGTCGACGACGACGATGATGACGAACTGGATGAATTCGATGCGGTGCCGACGGACGACGTCGCGTCGAAGGACAATGAGGGAACATGAGCGAGCACTACATTCGTAACGTGATCGAGGCGGCGCTGCTCGCGGCAGCGCGGCCGTTGCCGCTGTCGGATCTTGCGCAGCTGTTCGAGGAATCGGACCGTCCGGATACCGATGCACTGCGTTCTGCGCTCGCGCAGCTCGAAGCCGACTACGAAGGTCGCGGCATCGAGATCAAGGAAACGGCCAGCGGCGTGCGCGTGCAGGTCCGTACCGCTTATGCCGGCGAAGTCGCAAGGCTGTGGCCGGAGCGTCCGCAGCGTTACTCGCGTGCGCTGCTCGAGACGCTGGCGCTGATTGCCTATCGCCAGCCGATCACGCGTGCAGAGATCGAGTCCGTGCGCGGTGTGGCCGTGAATCCGAACATCCTGAAGACACTGATGGAGCGCAACTGGGTGCGCGTCGTCGGTCATCGCGATGTGCCGGGCCATCCGGAGCTGCTCGGCACGACGCGCGACTTCCTCGATTACTTCGGCCTGAAGGCGCTGGACGATCTGCCGCCGCTCGCCGAGCTGAAGGCGATGGCCGATCTGAACCTGCAGCTGCCGCTGCCGCAGCTCGATGCCGCGGATGGGTCGGGCGTGTTCGTGCCGGAGCCGGAGGGTGAGGCGATGCTCGAGCCCGCGGCGGCTGGCGAAACAGATGGCGCGGCCGTTGCGACCGCCGACGAAGCTGCCGATGAGCTGGCTGCTGAGGATGCCGCGTCGGGCGACGACGACGGTGATGGCGATGCGCCCACGCATCAGGCTGCGGGCGATGCCGCGCCCGGTCTGGTTGCCGCGCCACCGCGCGACGACTGACGCCGCGGGCCATCACACCCATGCCCAAGCGACCGCAGAATCCGGCGCCGAGCCCTGCGACTGCGGCGGCCGGTGGTGCCGAGCGCCTGCAGAAAGTGCTGGCCGCCTCGGGTCTAGCGTCGCGGCGACAGATCGAGGACTGGATCCGTGCCGGGCGCATCAGCGTGAATGGCCAGGCCGCCGTGCTCGGACAGCGCGTCAGCGGCCGCGACGAGATCCGCATCGACGGACGACCTTTCCGGCTCGCGCCCACTCGCCGCAAAGGCGCACCCGACAGCACCTATCTGCTGCATCGCTCACCGGGCGATGATCTGGTCACCGGCATGGTTCCGCGCTTGCCGCGGCGTGCCGGACGGCGCTTCGTGGCGGTCAGTCCGATGCCGCGCATCGATGGCGGGCTCGAGATCGTCACCTCGGACGGCGCGCTCGCAACCAGACTGCAAAGACGCATTCACGAGCTCGCATCCTGTTTCAGCGTGCGCGTGCGCGGCCGTCTCGATGAGATGAATCAGCAGTCGCTGATGGGTGGCGCGCTCGATGACGGCACCGTTTTGAACGTGCTGGACATCCGCGAGGGCGAAGGCGAAGAACTCGCCGCGAACCACTGGTACGAATTCGAAATGCAGGGCGCGAGCGGCAAGCAGGTGCGGCAGCTCGTCGAACGCCAGGGGGCCACGGTCAGTCGCGTCGTGCGGACGTCCATCGGCGCCGTGCAATTGACGCGCGAGGTCGGACGCGGACATTTCCGCGTGCTGACGGACGAGGAACTCGCCGCGCTGCTGGCGACGGGTGTCGAGTCAAATGTGCAGCCGGACGCCGAGTCCGACGGCGCGGCCGATGTGGCGCGGATACCGGCTGCGATACCGGCTGCGAGACCGGTCCGGGCGGCGAAGCCGCAGCGCGCTAACGGGCCGCCGGCACCGACGCCGCGGGCGAAGCCTGACAGTCGAAAGCCCGGCCGGTCACGCCGCGGGCCGCCGCGCTGAGCAGCGCGAGATAAGGCCCGACCAGCGAGGCGGGCTCCGGCAGTGATTCCAGCGGTTCCGAGGGATACGCCTGGCGTCGCATCGCGGTGCGGGCGCGACCCGGGTTGATCGTATTGACGCGCACGCTGCCGCGATCCAGTTCGTCGGCGAGTATCTGGCTCAGGCCTTCGATCGCGAATTTCGACACGGCGTAGGCGCCCCAGTACGCGCGACCCTTGCGGCCGACGCCGCTCGACGTGAACAGCACTGAGGCATCGGCCGACGCGCGCAGCGACGGCAACAACACCTGCGTCAGCGCGAACGCTGCCGTGACGTTGACGTGCATGACCTTGACCCAGGTCGGAACATCGAAATGCTCGATCGGCGCGAGCTGGCCGAGCAGGCCGGCATTGTGCACCAGGCCATCGAGTCGGCCCCAGCGCTGGGCGATGGCGTCGGCGATCGCGTCATAGTCCTGCGCCAGCGCCTTCTCGAGATCGAGCACGCTGATCACCGGCTCCACCACGGGCGCACCCGTGCCGTGGGTGCGCAATGCAGAGATCTCGGCGTGCAGTACTTCGAGCTTCCGGACATTGCGACCGAGCAGCAGCACTTCGGCGCCATGCTGCGCGCAGGCGATGGCGAGTGCGCGACCGATGCCGGCCGTGGGTCCGGTAATCGCGATCACGCGGCCGGCGAGCGCATCGCCTGGAATGCTGATATCGCGTGGGTCGAACGTAGCGGTCTCTGCGGTCACGGCGAATCCTTCATCGCGAGGGCGTGCGATCACACCTGGCTGGCACGTGCGGCGCGCCAGGCGCGCCAGGCATCGGCGATGCCATCGGTGCGGCGCGCAGCATACTGAAAAGGCAGATCCGCTGCCGCCCGCTCGGCACGTCGCCGGCCGAGCGCGCACCAGACCAGCAGGCCGCGCAGTGCGGCGCGATCGCCCGCCGGCAGTGAGGCCGCTGCGATCTGCAACTGCCGCGCGCAATCCTCGAGGCGCGCGCGGATGCCGACCACAAGCCGCTCGTCCCAGGGAAGGCGGGTCACGGCCGGGTGATCGAGGCCCAGCGCATCGAGCTCCGCCATGGGCAGATGCACGCGGCCATGCATTGCATCACTCGCAAGATGCGTCAGTGCGCTGATCTCGCGCAGCGCGCGGCCGGCGGTGACGACAAACTGCCGGGTCGTAGCGCCATCATCGGCAACCGCGAGACGTATCGCGGTTGCGAACACGGTGGAGGCCCAGCCGTCGAAACACTGTTCGAGTTCCGCGCGGTCTTCGAAGGCCGTGCCGGCCACGGACCAGCGGCAGATTTCAACCAGCGGTTCGAAGTCCGGAGCGGGTGCGCTGCGCGCCCGCAGCGCGGCGAGCAGTCGGGCCGCGAGAGGATGGGCGGGCTGGCCAGCCGCAAGTCGCTGCGCCTCCTGTTGCCACCAGTCGAGGCGCGCATGCGTCACGGCATGATCCAGTTCGGGGCGCGCGCTGGCGACGATCTCGCGCTCCAGCGCAAACAACGCAGCGATGCCGTCTCGCAGCGTTGCATCGTGATACAGCCAGACGAGATGGCGCGTGCTGCCGGCACGCGGTGGATCGACTGGCGTCACGGTGGATCTGTTTCAGTCGGGGGCAGCGTGGGATTGCGGGCAAGCCTGTCGACTTCGACCGCTTCGGCGAGCGTGCTGCTGTCGCCGACGCCGAGGTCCGCGAACCGCCGTGCCTGCGGCATCACGCTTCGCTCGAGTGAACCCACCGCGTTGTTGTAGGTGTCCACGGTACCGGAGAGGCTCTTGCCGATCTTCGCGAGGTGTCCTGCAAACACGCCCAGGCGTTTGTGGAGTTCCTGCCCGAGATCGCGGATCGCGACGGCGTTCTTCGCGACGTCGGCTTGCCGCCAGCCATAGGCCACGGCTTTCAGCAGCGCGATCAGCGTCGACGGCGTCGCGATGATCACGTTCTGACGCATCGCCGAATCGAGCAGATCCGGATTCTGTGCGAGCGCGGCCGACAGGAACTGATCGCCCGGCAGGAACAGCACCGCGAAATCGGGACTGGTCGGGAACTGCGCCCAGTAGGCTTTCGAGGCCAGCTCGCGCACCCGCGCCTCGACCTGCGCACCATGGCGCTTCAGGGCCTGTTCCTTCAATTCGTCGCTCGCGGCTTCGAGCGCTTCGAGATAGGCGTCGAGCGGTGTCTTGACGTCGACGACGATGTCGCGATCGTCCGGCATGTGCACGATCAGATCTGGTCTCAGCGCACCGTCCGGTCCGGCAATGTGCTGCTGCTCGGTGAAATCGCAATGGCTCGCAAGACCAGCGAGTTCCACGCAGCGTCGCAGGGTCAACTCGCCCCAGCGGCCGCGCACTTCCGGGCGGCGCAGTGCGGTGACGAGATTGCGGGTTTCGCGTTCCAGCTGCGCCTGGCCGGCCGTCACCGATTCGATCTGCGTGCGCAGGCTGGTGAATGCGTCGCGGCGCTCGCGCTCGAGCGATTCGACCTGCTTCTCCGTTTTCTCGAGCGCGGTTCGTATCGGTGTGAGCAGTTGTGCGATCGCCGTTTCGCGCGCCTGCAGGACCGCCTGTGCTTCGCCGCGCTCGCGACCGAGGGTTTCACGGGCCAGTTGCAGGAACAGTTCGCTGTTGCTGCGCAGGCTCTGGCCGGCGAGCTCATCGAATGCGGCACGCAGCTTGAGTTCGCTCTGCCCGAGCAGTTCGATCTGGGCTTCCTGACGCTGCGATTCCGCCGCCACGCGGGCGCGCATGCCCTCGAGCTCTACCCGCAGCTCGGCGATGCGCCGGCTCGATGCCAGCTTGCCGAACAGCACGCCGAGCAGCGCGCCGAATGCGAGGCCGAGCAGGCCGATCACCCACAGTGTCGCGGCGTCGCTCACGGGGAGGTCGAGCGGGGTGGGGCGACCAGTCCCTGCTGTTCGAGCCATTCATGCAGCGCTGGCACACTCGTGCAGACGTGCTCGGCGCCGAAGTGGTCAGTGACGTGGGCATCGATGTAGCCATAGCGTGCGAACACCGCGCGCATGCCGGCTGCATGGGCCGCGGCCATGTCGCGCTCGGCATCGCCGACGTACACGCAATCCGTGCTCGCCACCCCGATCTGCCGGGCCGCGTGATGCAGCGGATCCGGATGTGGCTTGCGCGTCGGCAGGGTGTCCCCGCTGACGACGCTCGCGGCGCGCGCGGCGAGCCCGAGTGAATCCAGCAGTGGATCCGTCAGCCAGCCCGGCTTGTTCGTGACGATGCCCCAGGGGATGCCGTCCGACTCCAGCCGCTCGAGCAGTTCCTTGGCGCCATCGAACAGTTGCGTTTCGCGATCGAGGCGCGCTGCGTACAACGACAGGAAACCGAGGCGAAGCCGCTCGAATTCGGGTTCCGGCAACTGCTCGCCGAAACCGAGCCTGACCAGTGCGGCCGCGCCGTTCGAGACGCGCGGCCGGATGGTGGCAGCGGGCAGGGCGGGCTGCCCATGCGTCAGCAGCAATTCGTTCAGCGCGCCACCCATGTCGGGTGCCGTATCCAGCAGCGTGCCGTCGAGATCGAACAGCACGCAATGGATTCGCCGCGACATCAGTTGCCGGAAAAGGGTGGCCGGGCGAACCACGCGACGTAATTGACGCCGGGATCCGCGGAGAGACTGGCCTGCGAGCTGATCGCGTTGTATTCGAGACCCGCGACCTCGCGCAGATCGAGACCGGCCGCGCGGCCCCAACGCGCCAGTTCCGACGGGCGGATCAGGCGACCGTATTCGTGGGTACCGCGGGGCAGCATCCGAGCGACGTACTCGGCACCGAGGATCGCGATCAGGAATGCGCGCGCCGTGCGGTTGATCGTCGAGACGAAAACATGGCCACCGGGGCGCACGAGCGAGGCGAGCTCGGCCAGCGTGCGATCCGGCTCCGGAACATGTTCGAGCATCTCCATGCAGGTGACGACGTCGAACGCGGCGGGCGACTGTGCAAGCAGATCGCCGGACGACATCACGCGGTAGTCGATCGAAAGGCCCGCCTCGAGCGCGTGCAGCCGTGCGACCTCGATCATCGACGGAGCAAGATCGATCGCCGTGACCTTCGCGCCCGCACGTGTCAGCGACTCCGCCAGCAGCCCACCGCCGCAGCCGACATCGAGCAGTCGGGCATCGCGCACGCCCGCACGGGTGGCGACGAATTCGGTGCGCGGCGGATTCAGTGCATGCAGTGGTTTGAAATCCCCCTGCGGATCCCAGAAGCGATGCGCGATGGCGTCGAAATGCGCGACTTCCTGCGCATCGGCCGGCGCTGCCGTCGAAGTGGCGCGTGGTGTCGAGGTCATGCTGCGGCTCCCAGTCCGAGTCTTGCGATCCACTGCCGCGCGCGGTCGTGCAGCTCGGCCAGATCCATGATCTGCAGCTCCTGATCGAAGACCACACGACGGCCCGCCACCCAGACGTCCGAGACGTCGCTGCGGGTCGCGTCCTGCAACAGCGCATCCGCGAGTCGCTGCGGGCCGGCGCTGATCGACTGCGCGAGATCGATCGCGATGAAGTCGGCGGACTTGCCTGCGACCAGTGAGCCCGTGTGTGCGTCGAGGCCGAGTGCACGCGCGCCGCCGAGCGTGGCGAGGCCGAGTGCGGCGTGCGCATCGATGCGTTCCGGCTGGCCGGAGAGGCCGGCCGCCAGCAGGCTGGCGAGTCGGGCTTCTGCCAGGACATCGGGCGTCCCGCAGCTCGCCGGGCCGTCCGTGCCGAGCGCGACCGCAACGCCGCGGCCCATCAGTTCCGCGGCCGGTGATACGCCGCTGCCATGGCGCAGGTTGGACTGCGGGCAATGGACGACGGCGAGCCCGGAGCGTGCGCAGAGATCGATGTCCGCCGCATCGAGATCATTCATGTGAATGGCGGTGAACCCCGGTCGCAGCAGGCCCTGTTGCGCGAGGCGTGCCAGGGGTCTGTGGCCGTGGGCGGCGAGCGATTCACGCACTTCCGCGGAGGTTTCGTGCAGGTGCATCGTGATCGGCGCATCGAGCTGGTCGGAGATGCGGCGCAGGCGGCCGAGCGTCGCGTCGCTGACGGAATAGGGCGCATGCGGTGCGAAGTACAGGCTGGCCCAGGGATCCGAGCGATGCGCGTCCCAGAGTGCGGCGCCCTTGTCGAGATACTCGTCGGCGTTCTCGGCCCAGGCCGTGCGGGCCTCCGCGACGGGCAGCCCGACGGCGATCCGCAGCCGCAGTTCCGACGCGAGCCGTGCCACTTCCTCGGGAAACAGGTACATGTCGGCAAACGTGGTGATGCCGGCGCGCAGCATCTGCGCGATCGCGAGCTGCGTACCGACCCGCACGAACTCCGCGCTGACCCAGCGGTTCTCCAGCGGCCAGATGGATTCGCGCAGCCATTGCTGCACGCTGCCGCGCAGCGGTGCGCCCTGCAGCAGCGACATGGCGGCATGCGTGTGGGCGTTGACGAAGCCAGGCATCAAGACGTGCGTGGCGCAGTTGATTTCCGTGGTCGGGGCATAGCGTTCGCGCAGCGCGGCGCTCGGCGAAATGGCGACGATCCGGCCGCCGTCCACGGCGACGCCATAGCCCTGGAGCACGGCCCCGGCGGGTTCGATGGGAAGGACCCATCGACCATGAACGAGTAGGTCGACTGGCTGCATGTGAGTCCCGCCAGTATATCGGCCCGGGACCCCGGCCGTGACCTGGGCGAGGCCTGTCGCGGGGGTGCGAAGAACGGGGTTCGGAATGGCCCTCTGTGGTAGAATTTCCGCTTCATTTCGGCCCCGTACCCGTGTGTATTGATGTCTGAAATTGCTCGCGAAATTCTGCAGGTAAACCTCGAAGACGAGATGCGTCAGTCGTATCTCGACTACGCCATGAGCGTGATCGTCGGGCGGGCGCTGCCGGACGCCCGGGACGGGCTCAAGCCCGTGCATCGGCGTGTGCTGTTCGCGATGCGCGAGCTCGGCAACGAGTACAACAAGGCCTACAAGAAATCTGCCCGCGTCGTCGGCGACGTCATCGGCAAGTACCACCCGCACGGCGATTCGGCCGTGTACGACGCCATCGTGCGCATGGCCCAGCCGTTCTCGATGCGTTACCTGCTCGTCGACGGTCAGGGCAACTTCGGTTCGGTCGACGGCGACGCCCCGGCCGCCATGCGTTACACCGAAGTGCGCATGTCGAAGATCGCGTCGGAGCTGCTGGCGGACATCGACAAGGAAACCGTCGACTTCGCGCCGAATTACGACGAAACGCTGACCGAGCCCGTCGTGATGCCGTCGCGCATCCCGAACCTGCTGGTCAATGGATCGTCGGGCATCGCGGTCGGCATGGCCACGAACGTCCCGCCGCACAATCTCACGGAAGTGGTCAACGCCTGTCTCGCCGTCATCGACGATCCGGAGATCGGACTCGCTGGCCTGATGCAGCATGTGCCGGGCCCGGACTTCCCGACGGCCGGCATCATCAACGGCGCGCAGGAAATTGCCACGGCGTACAAGTCCGGTCGCGGACGGCTGTCGATCCGTGCGCGCACCCATTTCGAGGACGTCGGCAAGGCAGATCGCCAGGCCATCGTCGTCACCGAGTTGCCGTATCAGGTGAACAAGGCGCGGCTGATCGAGCGCATCGCGGACCTCGTCCGTGACAAGCAGCTCGATGGCATTGCCAATGACGGCCTGCGTGATGAGTCCGACAAGGACGGCATGCGCATCGTCATCGAACTGCGTCGCGGCGAGAATGCCGAAGTCGTGCTGAACAACCTGTTCGCTCAGACACCGATGGAAACGGTGTTCGGCATCAACATGGTCGCGCTGCTCGACGGCCAGCCGAAGCTGCTGTCGCTGAAGGAACTGCTCGAGGCCTTCATCCGGCATCGTCGCGAAGTCGTCACGCGCCGCACCATCTTCGATCTGGCCAAGGCGCGCGATCGCGCTCACGTGCTCGAAGGCCTCGCGGTGGCGCTCGCCAACATCGACGACATTATTGCGCTGATCAAGGCGGCGCCGGCGCCGGCCGAGGCCCGCGTCGCGCTGATGGCCAAGGTCTGGCCGGCCGGCGGCGTGCCGCAGATGCTGGAGCGCGCGGGCACGATTTCCACGCGACCGAAAACGCTGGCGGCGGAGTACGGCCTCGTGCTCGGCACCAGCTACCGGCTCTCCGAAGTGCAGGCCCAGGCGATCCTGGACATGCGCCTCAATCGCCTGACGGGGCTCGAGCAGGACAAGATCCTGACGGAGTACCGCGAGCTGCTCGAGCAGATCGTCGATCTGTCCGACATCCTCGCGCGGCCGGAGCGGCTGACCCAGGTGGTGCGCGATGAGCTCGTCGCCGTCCGCGATGCCTACGGCGATGCACGCCGCACCGAGATCAACCGCGATCACATCGATCTGGCCACCGAAGACCTGATCGAACCTCAGGACGTCGTGGTCACGCTGTCGCATGCGGGCTATGCGAAGTGCCAGCCGCTGACCGAATACCAGGTGCAGCGTCGCGGCGGCCGTGGCAAGGCTGCCACCAGCGTCAAGGACGAGGATTTCGTCGAGACGTTGTTCGTCGCGCACACGCACGACACGCTGCTGTGCTTCTCGAATCGCGGCAAGGTGTACTGGGTGCGCGTGTTCGAGCTGCCGCAGGCCGGACGCGGCGCGCGCGGCAAGCCGCTCGTGAACCTGATGCCGCTCGAGGAAGGCGAGAAGATCAACGCCATCCTGCCGATCAAGCAGTTCGATGACGAGCATTTCGTGTTCATGGCGACGAGCCATGGCACGGTCAAGAAGACGCCGCTGTCCGCATACTCGCGGCCGCGCCCGTCCGGCATCATCGCGGTCGATCTGCGTGACGGCGATCGGCTCGTCGGCGTGGCGCTGACGGACGGCAAGCGCGACGTATTGCTGTGTTCGAACGGTGGCAAGGCGATCCGCTTCAGCGAGGAAGAGGTCCGCGCGATGGGTCGCGACGCCACGGGCGTGCGCGGCATCAAGCTCGGCGAGGGTCAGGAAGTCATTTCGCTGGTCGTCGTGCGCGAAGGTCTCGTGCTCACGGCTTCGGAGAACGGCTACGGCAAGCTGACGCCGGCCGAGGAGTTCCCGCTGCACGGCCGCGGCGGACAGGGCGTCATCGCGCTGCAGACCACGGAACGCAACGGCGCGACGGTCGCTGCTCTGCAGGTCACGCCGGACCAGGAAATCATGCTGATCAGTTCCGCCGGCACGCTGGTGCGCACGCCGGTCGGCGAGATCTCCGTCGTCGGCCGCAATACCCAGGGCGTGCGGCTGATTCGCCTCGAAGAAGGTGAACGCCTCGCCGGCGTAGGACGGATCGAGAACCTTGCCGTGGCCGGCGACGATTCGGCGCTCGAAGGTTCGGAGGGCGAGAGCCCCGCCGCGCCGGCGGCCGATCCCGCCTGAACCCATTCTTCTGCTTCTGACTCACGGGTAATCAAACAAGTGCGCGTTTTCAATTTTGCGGCGGGTCCCGCCACTCTGCCTCTGGAAGTGCTCGAACAGGCCCGCGACGAAATGGTCGACTGGCAGCACAGCGGCATGTCGGTCATGGAAGTCAGTCACCGCAGCAAGGCATTCGTCGCGGTGGCGCAGCAGGCCGAAGCGGACCTGCGTGAACTGATGGGCGTCCCGGCGAATTACAAAGTACTGTTTCTGCAGGGCGGCGCGACCGGCCAGTTCGCCGCGATCCCGCTGAACATCGCGACGCCGGATTCGGTGGCGGAGTTCATCAATACCGGTGCGTGGTCCACGAAGGCCGTCAGCGAGGCGAAGAAGTACTGCAACGTCCGCGTCATCGCGGATCAGGCCGAGGGCAACTATTCGTCGGTGCCGGACGCGGCATCGCTGAAGGTGAGTCCGAACGCGGCCTATCTGCATTACACGCCGAACGAAACCATCGGTGGTGTCGAGTTTCCGTACGTGCCGGCGACGGGCAGCGTGCCCCTGGTCGCAGACATGTCCTCGACGATCCTCTCGCGACCGATCGACGTGTCGAAATTCGCACTGATATATGGCGGCGCGCAGAAGAACATCGGACCGTCCGGCATCTGCGTCGTCATCGTGCGCGACGACCTGGTCGGGCGCGCCCGGCCGGGCACGCCTTCCGTCTGGGATTACCAGGCCATGGCGAAGGACGGCTCGATGCTGAACACGCCGCCGACCTTCGGCCTGTATTTCGCGGGTCTCGTGTTCAAGTGGCTCAAGAAGCAGGGTGGCCTCGCCGTCGTGGGTGAGCGCAACCGGCAGAAGGCGGAGCGCCTCTACGCCGCGATCGACAACTCGGGCTACTACAAGAACCCGGTGGCGAAGAACTGCCGCTCCTGGATGAACGTGCCGTTCACGATCCCGAATCCGGATCTCGAAAAGACGTTCGTCGCCGAAGCGTCGAAGGCGGGCCTGACGAATCTCGAAGGGCATCGCTCGGTCGGTGGGATGCGCGCCAGCATCTACAATGCGATGAGCCTCGACGGCGTCGATGCGCTGATCGCGTTCATGCAGGATTTCCAGCGGCGCAACGGATGAACAGATACCGCATCCTGACGCTGAACAACATCAGCGTGCGCGGGCTCGAGCGCCTGCCGCGCGAGCGCTATGAAATCGCATCCGAGCTCGGCCGGCCCGATGCGATCCTCGTGCGTTCCGCGGACATGCACAAGATGGAGGTGCCGGACACCGTGCTCGCCGTCGGGCGCGCCGGGGCTGGCGTGAACAACGTGCCCGTCGAGGCGCTGTCGAAGCGCGGCGTGCCCGTGTTCAATGCGCCCGGCGCCAATGCCAACGCGGTGAAGGAACTCGTGCTCGCCTCGATGTTCCTCGCGGCCCGCAACATCTGTCAGGCCTGGGCGTTCGCGCAGTCGTTGTCGGGCGATGATGCTGCGATCGACGTCGCGACCGAGAAAGGCAAGAAGGATTTCGTCGGCTTCGAGTTGCCTGGGCGTACGCTCGGCGTGATCGGGCTCGGTGCGATCGGTGTCGAGGTTGCGAATTCGGCTGAGCGTCTGGGCATGAAGGTGCTTGGCTACGATCCGCAGATCACGGTGCAGCGCGCCTGGCAGCTGTCGTCCAGCGTCGAGCAGGCGCTGTCTCTGGATGATCTGTTCGCGCGCTCGGACGTGATCACCGTGCACGTGCCGCTCGCCGATGCGACGCGCGGACTCGTCAACGAATCACGACTGAAGCTGCTGCCGAAGACCGGCATCGTGCTGAACTTCTCGCGTGCGCCGATTGTCGATGATGCGGCGATCGTCGCGGCGCTCGAGGGCGGCCGCCTGCATGCCTATATCTGCGACTTCCCGAAGAACGCGCTGAAGAACCACCCGAAGGTCGTGACCTTGCCGCATCTCGGTGCCTCGACGCACGAGGCGGAAGAGAACTGCGCCGTCATGGTGGCCGACACCGTCCGGGATTTTCTCGAGAACGGCAACATCCGCAACAGCGTGAATTTTCCGGAAGTGGTGCTGCCGCGCACGCAGTCGACGACGCGCGTCGCGATCGCGAACAGCAACGTGCCGAACATGGTCGGCCAGATTTCCACGGTGCTCGCCGGCGAGAAGCTCAATATCGCGGAACTGTTGAACAAGTCCCGCGGCGGCTACGCCTACACGCTGATCGATGCGGAGGGACAGGTGGGTGATCAGGTGCTTGCCAAGATCCGCGCGATCGAAGGCGTGCTGTCGGCGCGAAGTCTGTAGAGGCGCGTACCGATGGCGAAGCGACCAGGCTCACAGCGACCCCCGGGCAAGCAAGCCCCGGGCAAGCAAAACAAGGCCAAGCATCCCGCGGCGCCGCGCTCGGCACCCGGGCGCGCGGCGCCGGCTGCGACCCCGATCCGGCCAGCGCTCGAGAGCCTGCGGCGCGAGATCGATGCGGTCGACGCGCAACTGCACACGCTGATCAACGAGCGCGCGCGGCTCGCTCGCCAGGTCGGCGTGTCGAAGCACGCAGACGGTCATCTGGTCGATTTCTACCGACCGGAACGCGAAGCGCAGGTGTTGCGCCAGGCTCTCGAACGCAACCGCGCGGCCCGCGAGACGGGTGCGCTGCGCGACGAGGAGGTGCTGCGGCTGTTCCGCGAGATCATGTCCGCCTGCCTCGCGCAGGAAGAACCGCTGAAGGTGGCGTTCCTCGGTCCCGAGGGCACGTTCTCCCAGACGGCGGTCTACAAGCACTTCGGTCATTCAGTGCGTGCGCTGCCGCTGACGGCGATCGACGAAGTCTTCCATGAGGTCGAGAACGGGCAGGCGGATTTCGGCGTCGTGCCGATCGAGAATTCCACCGAAGGCACGGTCAATCACACGCTGGACCGGTTTCTGACGTCGCCACTGAAGATCTGCGGCGAAGTGGAACTTCGGATCCATCAGTGCCTGATGGGGCGCATGGACGACCTCGGCAGCATCGCACGCGTCTGCAGTCATCCGCAGTCGCTGGCGCAGTGCCGCGGCTGGCTCAACGAACATCTGCCGTCGGTGGAGCGAATTCCGGTCGCGAGCAATGCAGAGGCCGCACGGCGCGCACGCGACGAGAACGGCACGGCAGCGATCGCCGGCCAGACGGCGGCCGACGTGTACGGCCTGACCGTGCTCGCGGCCGAGATCGAAGATCGCGCTGACAACACCACGCGCTTCTTCGTCGTCGGTCGCAAGCTGTTCAAGCCGAGCGGTGCGGACAGGACGACGCTGATCGTTTCGACCAATGAAACCGGCGGGCCGGGTGCACTGCATCGCCTGCTGGGACCGCTCGCGAAACACGGCATCAGCATGACGCGCATCGAATCCCGCCCGTCGCAGCGTCGCAAGTGGGACTACGTGTTCTTCATGGACATCGAAGGTCACGTCGACGAACCCCATGTCGCGACGGCACTGGCGGAACTGAAGGCCGAGGCTTCGCTGTATCGCATCCTCGGGTCCTATCCGAAGGCCATACTCTGATGTCGTCCTGGCGCGTGACACCCGCACGTCGGGTGTCGGGCTCCATCGTGGTGCCCGGCGACAAGTCGATTTCCCACCGCTCTCTGATGTTCGGCGGCATCGCGACCGGCCGAACGGACGTCACGGGATTCCTCGCCAGTGAGGATTGCCTGGCGACGCTCGCGGCGCTGCGCGCGCTGGGCGTAGAGATCGAACGGCCTGAAGCGACGCGGGTGATCGTGCAGGGCGCCGGTGCGCGAGGGCTGCAAGGCGTCGCGCATCCGCTCGACATGGGCAATGCCGGCACCGCGATGCGCCTGTTCATGGGTCTGCTCGCCGGCCAGTCTTTCGATTCGACGCTGATTGGCGATGCTTCGCTGATGAAGCGCCCGATGGAGCGCGCCGCCGGACCGCTGCGACAGATGGGCGCCGTCATCGAGACGCAGAATGGCCGGCCGCCGGTCTTGATCCGTGGTGGCCAGCGTCTGCGCGCGATCGATTTCGCGATGCCGGTGGCGAGTGCGCAGGTGAAGTCTGCCGTGCTGATCGCGGCATTGTCGGCCGAAGGCGAGACGCACGTTACCGAGCCGGCGCCGACCCGCGATCACACCGAGCGGATGCTCGCAGGTTTCGGCGTCGCGTTGTCGCGGCAGGGCAGTCGAGTGTCGTTGCGTGGTGGGCAGAGGCTGCAGGGCACGCAGATTTCCGTGCCCGGTGATTTTTCCTCGGCGGCGTTCTTCCTGGTGGCCGGACTGATCGGCGAGGGCAGTGGACTCGTGCTGCGCAATGTCGGCCTCAATCCGACGCGCACCGGCCTGCTCGACATCCTGCGCGCCATGGGTGGCGACATCCGGGTGACGCCGGGCGATCACGCCGGGCCCGAGCCGGTGGCCGATATCGAAGTGCGGCCGAGCGAACTGCGCGGTATCGAGGTGCCGGAATCGCTGGTACCGCTCGCGATCGACGAATTTCCGGTGTTCTTCATTGCTGCCGCCGCGGCACGCGGGACGTCCACGTCGCGCGGCGCCGAAGAACTGCGGGTCAAGGAGAGCGACCGCCTGGCCGTCATGTCGAGTGGTCTCACGGCGCTCGGCGTCGCGCACGAACTGCTGCCGGACGGCATGCGCATCGAAGGGATCCCGGCCGGTCCCGCATTCCGCGGCGGTCGGATCGACAGCCATGGCGACCACCGCATCGCGATGTCCTTTGCGGTTGCGAGCCTGCGCGCGGGCGGAGCGATCGAGATTGCAGATACGGCCAATGTGGCGACGTCCTTCCCGGGGTTTGCGGACCTGGCCCGGTCCGTGGGCCTGGCGCTGGCCGAGGCATGAGTGGGGACGTCGTGATTCCTGTCCTGGCCATCGACGGGCCGTCCGGGTCCGGCAAGGGCACCATCAGCCGACGGATCGCCGTGGCGACCGGCTGGCATCTGCTCGACAGCGGGGCGTTGTACCGCCTGGTCGCCCTGGCAGGGGTGCGGCGCGGGCTGTCCGAGGGCGATACCGCGGGGCATGCCGTGCTGGCCGGTTCGATGCAGGTCCAGTTCGGATCCCGGCCGGATGGCAGCGAACTCGTCATGCTCGACGGGACGGATGTGACGGGGGCGATCCGTGAGGAGACGGTCAGCCAGGGCGCGTCGCGGGTGGCCGCCTGGCCGCCGGTCCGCGAGGCCCTGATGGACCGCCAGCGGGCGTTTGCCGAGGCTCCCGGGCTGGTCGCGGACGGCCGGGACATGGGTACCGTGGTGTTCCCGGCGGCCCGGCTCAAGATCTACCTGACCGCCAGCGCCGATGAACGGGCGCGGCGGCGCCATAAGCAGTTGAAAGACAAGGGGTCCGCTGTTAGTCTTGCCGCCCTTTCGCGGGAGATAGCAGAGCGCGACGAGCGGGATTCGAACCGCGCGATCGCGCCCCTGAAGCCAGCGCCGGATGCGCAGATCCTCGACTCGACGGGCATGCCCATCGATGAGGTCGTCGCACGGGTGCTGCAACTCGGTCGCCAGCATTCGCTCTGGTCCTGAGATTTTCCGCGACGGTTTTTGAAGTCCGACTGCGCATGGATGTGCGGTCTCAACCACCCCTGGCGTCTCAGGATCGAGTCGCGGGCCAACCCAGGCACGGCCAGTCCGTGCGCGAGAGAACATGACAGAAACTTTTGCACAGCTCTTCGAGCAGAGTCTCGCCAACCAGCGAATCCGCCCCGGCATGATCCTCACGGGTCTCGTCGTCGACGTCACCGATGACATCGTCATCGTCAACGTCGGCCTCAAGTCCGAAGCCGTCATCGATGTCGCCCAGTTCAAGAACGAACGCGGCGAAGTCGAGGTCAAGCCCGGCGATGAAGTCGAAGTGGCGCTGGACTCGGTCGAGGACGGCACCGGCGAGACGCGCCTGTCGCGCGAAAAGGCCAAGCGTGCCCGCACCTGGACGCGCCTCGAAGACGCTTTCGGCAAGTCCGAGATCGTGATCGGCATCATTACCGGTCGCGTCAAGGGTGGATTCACCGTCGAGATCGATCACGTCCGCGCGTTCCTGCCCGGCTCGCTGGTCGATGTCCGTCCGGTGCGCGATACCGCCTACCTCGAGAACAAGCCGCTCGAATTCAAGGTCATCAAGCTCGACCAGAAGCGCAACAACGTCGTCGTGTCGCGCCGTGCGGTCGTGGAGCAGGAGTTCTCCGCCGAGCGCACGGCTCTGATGGACAATCTGCAGGAAGGCGCGGTCGTGCGCGGTTCGGTCAAGAACCTTACCGATTACGGCGCGTTCGTCGACCTCGGTGGCATCGACGGCCTGCTGCACATCACGGACATGGCGTGGAAGCGCGTCAAGCACCCGTCGGAAGTGGTCAAGGTCGGTGACGAAATCGAAGTCCGCATCCTGAAGTTCGATCGTGAACGCTCGCGCGTCTCGCTCGGCCTGAAGCAGCTGGGCGCGGATCCGTGGGAGAACATTGCCCGCCGTTACCCGCCCAACACCCGTGTGTTCGGCAAGGTCACGAACATCGCCGACTACGGCGCGTTCGTCGAGATCGAAGACGGCGTCGAAGGTCTCGTGCACGTCTCCGAGATGGACTGGACCAACAAGAACGTCAACCCGGCCAAGGTCGTCTCGACCGGCCAGGAAGTCGAAGTCATGGTGCTGGACGTCGACGAAGAGCGTCGCCGCATCAGCCTCGGCCTGAAGCAGTGCGCTGCCAACCCGTGGAAGGAGTTCGCCGAGAACTACAACCGCGGCGACAAGGTCGGTGGCCAGATCAAGTCCATCACGGACTTCGGTATCTTCATCGGCCTCGCCGGCAACATCGACGGCCTCGTGCATCTCTCGGACATCTCCTGGGATGTGCCCGGCGAAGAAGCCGTGCGCAGCTACCAGAAGGGTCAGCAGGTCGATGCGATGGTGCTGTCGATCGATCCGGAGCGCGAGCGCATCAGCCTCGGCATCAAGCAGCTCGCGAAGGACCCGTTCTCGGGCTACATCGCGGACAACCCGAAGGGCAGCATCGTCCGCGGCGTCGTGCGCGATGTGGATGCTCGCGGCGCGGTCATCGACCTCGGCAACGGCATCGAAGGCCAGCTGCGCGCATCGGAGCTGGGTCGGGATCGTGTCGAGGACGCTCGGCAGTTCCTGAAGGCGGGCGACGAGATCGAAGCCAAGTTCATGGGCGTCGATCGCAAGACCCGCACCATTTCCCTGTCGATCAAGGCCAAGGAAGTTCACGAGGAACAGGAAGCCGTGCAGAGCTATCGCTCCGAGCAGAGCGGTACTTCCGGCACCAGCCTCGGTGACCTGCTCAAGGCGCAGATCAACAGCGGGGACCGCGACAAGAACTGAGATGTGGGCAGATGCCCGGGCCGCGAGGTCCGGGCATCATGTCCTGCGCCGGGTTTCAGGGGCGACGCATGACGAAATCGGAACTCATCGAGATCATCACTGCGCGGCAAAAGCACCTGCCGGCCAAGGACGTTGAGCTCGCGCTCAAGCAGATCCTGGAGATCATGAGCGACGCACTCGCCACCGGCGAGCGCATCGAGATCCGCGGCTTCGGCAGCTTCTCGCTGCATTTCCGCCCGCCGCGCCAGGGCCGCAATCCGAAGACGGGCGAAGCTGTGGCCCTGTCTGGCAAATACGTTCCGCACTTCAAGCCCGGCAAGGATCTGCGCGAACGCGTCAACGACGGCGCGGACAAGCCCATCCGGGATTGACTCGGATCTGAACGATGCAGGACGTCTCACCCATGGTCGTCCTGATAGCCCTGATCGCCGTGGCGATCGCCAGCGGGCTGCTGGGTGCACGGGCTGCGCGCCGGCGTGAGCCGCCGCTCTCTCGCGATTACTACCGCGGCCTCGATCACCTGTTGAATGATCGCCTCGACAGCGCCGTCGAATCATTCTCCCGTCTCGCGGAGCGCGACGGTGACACGCTCGACATCCAGTTCGCCCTCGGCACGCTGTTCCGTCGCCGTGGCGAGTTCGATCGTGCGATCGCGCTGCACGAGCGACTGCTCGCGTCGTCGTCCGCGCCACTGTCCGTGCGCCATCAGGCGCGCCATGAGCTCGCGCAGGATTTTCTCGCCGCTGGACTGATGGATCGGGCCGAGCGACTGCTGACGGAACTCGCTGCCGTGTCCGAGTATCGCGAGATCGCGACCGAGAAGCTGATGCAGCTGTACGCGTCGCAGAGCGACTGGGCGAATGCGCTGCGCATGTTCCACGAGCTGCCGGCGGCCTCGCGCACCGATCGTCGATCGCTGGCTGCGCATTTCCTGTGCGAACTGGCGGAACTCGCGCTGTTGCAGGGCGATTACGATCGGGTCGCGATGCTGTTGCGCGAGGCCGGGCGGCACGATCCACGCAGCGCGCGGGTACCGTGGATCGCGGCGCGGCGGGCCGACCTGTGCGGCGATCCGGCGGCGGCGCTGTCGGCCTATGTCGAGGCCGTGAGCCTCGCGCCGGATCTGTTGCTCGAAGTCGTGCCGAAGGTGCGCGAACTCGAAGCGCGTTCGGCAGGGGGCGGGATTGCAGCGCTGCGGCGTGCGCTCGAGTTGAACTCCGCACTGACGGCACGGCAGCTCGATCTGGCCCTGACGGCCACGGGCGAGCGTGAGGTTGATGCGCGCGGTCGCTACAGCTGCGAGGGCTGCGGCCTGCACAGCGCGCAGTGGTACTGGTGCTGCCCGGGCTGTCGCGGCTGGGACAGCATGAGCCTGGGACTGGTGCGAATGCCAGGCCGGTGAACGCGGCAGAATCTGCGCGAACGCGCCGATTTCTAGGCTGCAGGTTGGCGCACTGTGTTTCGTATGGTCTCCGTGCCACGGCATTCCGCCGTGTTTCCGGAGATCCCCCATGCACATCGTTCGAACCCTGCTCGTGACCCTGGCCTGCCTGTCTTCATTGTTCGCGGCGCCCCAGGTCTTCGCCGAGCCCGTCAACATTAACACCGCCGATGCAGCGGCTCTCGCGCGCGAGCTCATCGGCATCGGCGAGACCCGCGCACGCGCCATCGTCGAGTACCGCACGCAGAACGGCCCGTTCCGCAGCATCGAAGAGCTCGCGCTGGTGAAGGGCATCGGGCCGCGGGTCATCGAGCAGAACCGCGCGAATCTGCGGGTGGAGCCGGCGCGCGCGGCGGATCGGCGTGCGCCAGTGCCCACGGTGCGAGGTACGCCAGCGCCGACGGTGCGCGGTGTCGCCGTGCCGCCGGCGGGCAGTCGTGGTGCGGCGAGCGGTCGCCCGAGCCGTCCGGCCGCGCCCACGGGGCGGTGAGGGCGTCACAGCCTCGTGAATGCGGGACCCCGTCAACGCACGGAGCGTGACGGGTGTCACGCGGCGGCACGGCGGTGGCCGACGCATTGTCTTATCATGCCGCCCTCACGACAGTGACGGGTGCAGGTATGACGACCAAGCGACGGCAGATCGAGACGGCGGTGTTTCCAGTGGCGGGGCGCGGGACGCGCTTTTTGCCGGCCACCAAGGCCAGCCCCAAGGAGATGCTGCCGATCGTCGACAAGCCCCTGATCCAGTACGCCGTCGAGGAGGCACTCGAGGCCGGTGCGCGGCGTCTGGTGTTCGTCACCGGCGCGTCCAAGCGCGCGATCGAAGATCACTTCGACACCGACCAGGAACTCGAGAAGCTGCTGGAATCGCAGGGCAAGTCGGATCTGGTCAAGACGCTGCGCAGCGTGCTGCCGTCCTACGCCTCGTGCATCTATATCCGCCAGCCCGCGCCGCTCGGTCTCGGTCATGCCGTGCTCTGCGCGCGCCCGGCCGTCGGCTCCGAGCCCTGTTTCGTGCACCTTGCTGACGATCTCATCCAGGGCTCGCCGGGTTGCCTCAAGCAGATGGCGGACGTCTTCCAGTCGCGCGGCGCGAGCGTGCTCGGCGTCGAGGAAGTGCCGCACTCCGACACCGACAAGTACGGCATCGTCGAAGTGGACACTGACAATTCGCCGATCAGCCGCGTGCGCAGCATCGTCGAGAAGCCGAAGCCGGCCGTGGCGCCCTCGAATCTGGCGGTCGTGGGCCGCTATGTACTGACGCCCGCCATCTTCGATCACCTGGCGCAGATCGGTCGCGGCGCGGGCGGGGAGATCCAGCTGACCGACGGCATCGCGCGCCTGATGGGCGAAGAGGCGGTCTACGCGTACCGCTTCGAGGGCAAGCGATTCGATTGCGGCAGCAAGCTGGGTTATCTGCAGGCGACGGTCGAATTCGCTCTGGCGCATCCGCAGGTGGCGGAAGGCTTCCGTGAATACCTGAAGTCGCTCGATCTTGCGGCGCTCGGCATCACGCGAGTGCCTGCCGCGCGGCGATCGTCAGCCGCGAAGCGCCCGGCGGCCAAGCGCTCGCGCGCTCAGGGTCGCCCGAGGAACAAGTAGAACGCGGTTTCGCCTTCTTCTGCGATGCCGGTTGCGAGATAGAACGGGCCGAGCCGGGTATCCAGTGACAGGAACAGCGAGCCTGCGATTCCCTCATAGGTCGGATCGAGTGAGTTGAGCCGCTCGCGGACGCGCGCGGCCTCGAGTGACCCTCCGACATAAACACCGCGCACCAGTGCGCCGCTGCGCCCGAGCTGCCGGCTGTAGACCACACGCGCAAAGCTGATGTCGTTGGCGAGGATCTGCCGCGGGCTGAGACCGGAGAGATTCTCGAAGCCGCCCAGCGCGAAGCCGCTCTCCGTCGGCAGCACGGATCCCAGCGAATCCTCGTGGCGCAGCAGGAAGCTCAGGCTGTGCTGCGGACCGCCGGCTGCTGCCTGCCATTCGACGGACAGCTTTCGGAAGTCGAGATCACCGCCGAGTCCGGTGTCCGCATAGTCGACATCCGCACGCAGGAAATACCCGGATCGCGGGAAGTCCCAGTTGTCGAGACGGTCCAGCGTCATGCGCGAGAACAGCAGCGAGGAGTCGCGGGTGGCCAGTGCGACGCTGCGGTCCCCGGTGACGACGCGCGATGCGGACCGTTCCCGCTCGATGCCGATCCGCCATTCGCCCGCGGTGCCGAAGCGCCGACCGACGTCGAGCGACGCGCGCAGCGTGTTCTGCCGCAGGCGTGCCACGGCGTCATCCCCGACGAAGGTGTCGTCGATGCGTTGCTGCCAGCCCAGTCCGGCCGTGACGTTCCACAGCAACGCAAGATCCAGGGGTTGGCGCAGCTCCGTACGCAGCGAGTTGATCTCGCCCAGCGACCCCGTGCTGCGCCACTCGAGGCCGCGACTGTTCAGCCAGGTTTCGCGATAGTCGCCGAGGACGGTGAAGGCACTGTTGCCGGCAAAATCCGTTGCAAGAGTGAGTCCGAGGCGCAGGTAGTCGGGTCCCCAGCTCTTCTCGCGCGGTTCGATGACGAGCGTCGCGAGCGATTCTCCCTCGGCCGCTTCGGTGCGCGCCGTGATCTGCTGGAAGCTGTCGGTCGCGTACAGCGCATCGATCGCGCGCTGCAGGGCGGTGTCCGCGGAGCCGCGACGGAAGGCCGTCGAGAACACCGCCTCGACGACCGCGGGATTCACGTGGCTCAGCGACGTGGTGTCGATGCGGATGGCTTCGAGGGTCGGCGGGGCCGGCCGGCGATCGAGTCTCGCGGCGTTCCAGGCGGCGTACTGAGTGGCGTCGATGGCCAGTGCGGCGAGCTGCGCTTCCATCTTGTGCGCGGCTGTTTCGCCGAGCGGGATGATGTCCACGGCGCCGGCGAAATCCACGGCGCTGAAATCGCCCAGTTCGGGCGAGATCAATACGTCATTCGGGCCGAGTTGCGCGACCGACACCTGCACGTTCTGTTCGGTCAGGATCGCGATCATCTGGCCCGTGACGCCGACCAGCGAGTCGAGCGCGTCGCGCCCCGACAATGTCGTGCCGAGGTTGACGGCGATGATACGCCGCGCGCCGAGCGCCCGTGCCACGTCGACGCCGAGATTGCGCACGAGTCCGCCGTCGACCAGCAGTCGCCCGTTGATCTCCTGCGGCGCGAATGCGCCGGGTACGGACATGCTGGCGCGCACGGCCTGGTTGATGCTGCCGCGATCGATCACGACCAGCTGTCCCGTCTCGATGTCCGTGGCGAGTGCGCGGAACGGGATCGGCAGGTCGTCGAAGCTCTTGAGCGGGGTCGGCGGCCCGTACAGTCCGGCGAGG
The DNA here is from genome assembly GCA_965279665.1 of Steroidobacteraceae bacterium. Taxonomy (GTDB): domain Bacteria; phylum Pseudomonadota; class Gammaproteobacteria; order Steroidobacterales; family Steroidobacteraceae; genus UBA964. The sequence continues at coordinate 2,361,161 of OZ257256.1, read as the reverse complement.
AAGATCTCGAGCTGCTGGCCGACCACCGCGCCCGTGGGCAGCACGGCGGTTCCGCCGCGTACGCCAAACTCAGCGCCGCCGAAACGGCGTCGCTCCAGTTCCTTGTTGCGGATCGAGCGCTGTGGACGATCCGGATCGTCTGACAGCACGCGCTCCCATCGCGCATCGCGCAGGGCCTGCTCGATGCGATCCGGACTGATGCCCGCGGCCCACGCGCCGCCGATGATCGCGCCCATGCTGGTGCCGACGACGCAATCGACCGGCACGTGCAGGCGCTCGAGCACACGCAGTACGCCGATGTGAGCCGTGCCGCGAGCGCCACCCCCGCTCAGTACGAGGCAGGTGCGGGGTCGAGCTTCCTGCGACTGGGTGGCGCCCGTGGGCATCCATGCGATCGAACAAGCCAGGAGCAACAGAAGCGGCAGGCGTCTCATGCGTCAAGACTGCCCGAAGCGCCACGCCGGTGGAAGCAATGTCGAGCATCGTTGACGCTACACTGCAGGCCAGACAAACCACCCCGCACGAGGTCAACCATGACGGTCGAAGTCACGATCACCCGGACGGATTCAGCCTCGCATGCCACCTACAGCGGCCGTGTCGCGGGGCTGGACGCTGTGGCGGAGCTGACACTCAGCAAGGCATCCGCCACGCTCGTGATCGCGGATCACACCGACGTGCCCGATCAGATGCGCGGCATGGGGGTCGGCGCTGCGCTCGCCGCGCGCCTGGTCGCGGACGCTCGCGCCGGCGGATATCGGATCATTCCGCTCTGTCCGTTCGTTCGCAGTCAGTATGCGCGGCATCCGGAATGGGCAGACGTCATGCAGGCCTGAACGGCACGCAACCAGTCGCATCACTCGAGCTGGCTGGTCAACGCAGCTGCCTGGCCGCCGGTCTGCTGCTGGCTGCGCAACGCACGCAACGCGAGCGTGAACATCAGGCTGCCGAGCAGCAGTGCGGGAGCCACGACCATCGCGATCGCCACGCCGAGCCTGGCCGGATCCGCGAAGAATCTCTCGGTCACGAGCGCGATCAGCAGCGGACCGAGCGTCGCCCCGATCACCGTATTCACGAGGCCCGTCAGCGAGATCGCCATGCCGCGCATCTGCGGCGGAACCATGGACTGCAGCGAGGCGAGCAGGGTCGTGCCTGTGGCGGCGATCGGCAGTGTGATCGACGCTGCCAGAGCCATGGCCAGCAGCGGATTCGAAGCGAAGGCGGCGAATGCCGCGGGCAGCGCGAACAGCGGCGCGAGACACAGCACACGGAACTTCATCAGCGGCTGGCCGAGTCGCGCATAACGGTCGACCAGGGCGCCGCCGGTCACCGGGCCGAGCAGCGAGAACACCATCTGCATCGGGCCGAGCCACTGGCCGATCTGCAGGTTGGTGGCGGCATAGGAGCGGCGCAGCATGGTCGGCATCCAGGCCGCGGCGCCGTAGGCCGCCATGAAGCACAGCGCGAAGCCGAGATAGAGCGGGATGAACACGGCGCGATTCTGTGTGAGGAACGTGAACGCCGCGCGGGCCGAGCGCGCGTCACGATGCTGTGGCTCGAGTGCGCGCCGCACGGGCTCGCGCGTGGTCAACAGTGCGAGCACCACGATGATGCCGAGCGCGCCACAGCAGACGAAGGCTATTCGCCAAGGTGCCAGCTGAGCCAGCACCGGCGTCGACGCAAACGATCCCGCGGAGGCGGCCGCGAGCAGGTAGCTGGTGACGGAAATGGACAGTCCATTCGCGACCGCCTGACCAGTGAGGTAGATGCTGATCGGTCGCCCACGCTCTTTCGGCGGGAACAGATCCGCGATCATCGAGATGGCGGCCGGCGCAAGGGCAGCTTCGCCGAGGCCCACCAGGATGCGCGCGAGGAAAAGCTCGCCGAAGCCGGTGGCGAACCCTGCGAATGCCGTCGCCGCGCTCCAGACGGATACGCCGACGATGATCAGCCACCGTCGCGAATGTCGGTCCGCGATCAGGCCGAGCGGTACGCCCACGGTGGCGTAGAACAGACCGAAGGCGAGTCCCTGCAGCAGGCCGAGTTGCACGTCGGACAGGGACAGGTCTGTCTTCAGCGGCTCGGCGACGATGCTGAGGATATTGCGATCCAGGATCGAGACGATCGATGCGAGGAACAGGATCGCCAGCAGCCACCACGCCGGGCCGCGACGTGGCCAGGGAGCGGGCTCTGTGCTGGCGGGCGCTGAGCTCACAGCAGGCCGAGTGGCCGGGCGCGGGACTTGATGTAGTGGCCGAGCCAGTCCATGTTGCGGAAGCGCAGCGTGCCACGACCGACGCTGACCGAGCTGTGCGCCATCCCGGCGACGAGCCGGAATGCCTTGGCCAGCAGGAACAGTTCGCCGTGGCGGATTTCGTCGGCGGTGAACGGCCGCAAGGACTGGTAGCCACGCTCGAAGGCTGTGCCGTAGGCATCGGAATAGCCGTAGAACAGGTTGCCCCAGACGAAGTTCTTCACGTCCTGCATCAGGTATTCCTCGCCGGCTGCGTCGAAGTCGAGCAGCGTGATCTCGCCGCTCTCCGTGACGTGCACGTTGCTCGGATGGAAGTCGCGATGACAGATACCCATCGGCACATTCTCGCTGCGGATGTCGCGCAGGCGCTGCGTCAGTCGCTCGGCGATGATCGGATAGTCGCGCAGGTCTTCCGGCCGGTCGAAGACGAAATCGAGCAGGGCCGGCATGTTGACATCGAAGCTGACGGCATCATCGGTCGAGAACACGCGCGAACCGGCGTGTTCGAGCCCGAGCAGATGCATCTGCGCGAACAATGCGCCGATCTTCTCGGCGGTCGGCTCGCTGAGCATCTCGCCGAACTTCTTGCCGGGCGCCCAGGTGTACAGCGCGATGGCACGCGGTCCTTCCGGCGAATTGACCTTGAAATACAGCTTGCCGTCGCGCGTCGCGATCGGGGTGGAAGCCGGGAAATTGCGCTGCCGCAGGAAGTCCAGGAAATTCAGTTCATAGGCGACGTCATCGACCGCGCGCCAGGTCTTGCGCCAGACGCGCAGCGCATACTTCTGCTTCCCGTCGCTGATCAGATAGACGTCGTTCATGCCGCGATACAGCAGGAACCCCGTCATCGCATCGCCGAGGGAATACCGTCGCGACACCTCGGCGGCGAGGAAGTCCGGATGCAGGACGGAGTGGGAGACGGTGGCCATCGGCAGGTTGTGGTCGTTCATGGGTTCAGCTCGGTCGTAGCAGTGGATCGGAAGAAGTCTCGCAAAGCGTTGGCGATCGCCGCGGCGCCCACGTCGAGCGCATCGCGCGGCAGGTCTGGCAGCAGCCTGAACTGCGCGCGGGGAATCAGCGCGGCAGCGTCCCGTGTCGCCTGCAGAAGATCGTCGTCGGGCTGCACGACCAGTGTCGGTTGTCGCAGCAGTGGAAGACGTGCGTAGTCGTACGACCAGACGCCCTCGTAGGCCCATGCGCTGCGATGCAGCGTGCGGTTCTTTTCAGCGTACAGCTGTACCGCGCGCTCCAGCGGCACGCGCCGATCGCGCTGGGTCACGACGTAGCGCCACAGTGCTGCGCTCTGTGCCAGTAGCGCTGCGCCGTCCTCGGTCGGTGCCGGCCCCGAGCGTGCCGCGGCGAGCCTTGCGGCGCGCACCTCGGGTTCGCGCATCGGGATGCCGCTGAGCGCCACGCGACCGATCCGATCGGGCCGCGCCAATGCGAGCTCGATGGCGAGCAGGGAGCCGGTGTGGAACCCGAAGACGTCGAGTGGTGCCGTGAGTCCGAGTGCATCGAGCCCCTCGGAAAAGGCGGCGGCGTAGCCAGCCATGCTGAGCGGTGCAGGCGGTGGATCGGACATCCCGTAACCCGGTGTATCGAACGCGATGATCCGCCGCGAGCTGCCAAGCGCGCGCATCAGCGGCTCGTACTCCATCGAGGCCGACGGGTTCTGGTGCAGCAGGATCAGCGTGGGCAGGTCCGGCGAGCCGGGGCTCGCTTCCACTTCGAGATAATGCAACTGGCCGTGGCGGCAGGTCGTATAGCCGCGTCGCAGGTGGGCGGAGCCGGCGCTCATGATTCCCCGGCCGCCGGACGCGCATCGCGCAGCTTCGCCTCGTCCAGATCGTAGAACAGCAGGAACGCGCCGTTGATGAGGAACATCAGCGCCGGCACGATCGCATAGCCGATGTACAGAACACGTATCGCGCTGTCCGGCTGCGTGACGATCTCGCCACCGAAGGTCGGGATGTAGTTCGCGGCTTTCAGCACGATGCCGAGAACCGCAACGCCGGCAGCGAAGGACGCTTTCTCGACGACCGCGATGATCGCCGACAGAAGGCCTTCCCGATGCAACCCCGTGAGACTGCGATCGTAGGCCATCGTGTCGCCGAGCATCGAGATCGACATCAGGATCAGCGCGCCAGAGCCTGCGCCGGAAATGATGGAACGAACGACGATGCCCGTCGTCGTGATGCCAGGGTCTGCGACCAGCCAGCTCAGCGCGCCGATGCAGAACAGCACGACGCCGATCAGGTAGGTGGCACGCTTGCCGATGCTGCGGCCGAGCTTGACCCACAGCGGCGTGGTCAACGCGAGCGTGACATTGATCGTGATCGCGATGATCAGCTGACCCTGGTAGCCGATGTGCACGACGTTCAGCAGGAACAGCAGGCCGGTCGAGGCGATGCTCGCGAATGACAGGAACTGGAACACCTTCGCACCGACCAGCATCACGAACGGGCGATTTTTCCACAGCAGCGCGAGCTGCTGCCCGGAGATCTGCGGCGCCGCCGCGGATGTGCCGACCTGGCCGGCTTTCGCCGTGCCGAGGAAGGCGGCCGTCATCGCTGCGAAGATGATCAATGCCATGACGAGGCCCATCGTCGCGTAGCCGGACGCACCGCCACCGCCGCGCTGGATCAAGGCAGCGGTCGCTGCCAGTGCGAGTAATTGCCCGATCGACACGAACAGCGTGCGCCAGGACAGCAGTCTTGTGCGCTCGTGATAGCCGCTGGTCATCTCTGACGGCATCGTCATGTAGGGCACGTTGAACAGCGAGTAGCCCGTGGAGTACAGCACCAGCGCAGCGGCCATGTAGGCGGCCAGCGCCGCGTCGTTCATCGGCGGCGGCACGAAGATCATCAGGAAGGAAGCCGACGAGACGATGGCGCCAGCCAGCAGGAACGGCCGCCTTCTTCCCCAGCGCGAGCGCGTCCGGTCGCTCCATCGGCCGATGACGACGTCGGCGATCGCGTCATACAGCTTCGAGCCCATCAGCAGGTAGCCAGCGATCTCCGGCGACTGGCCGAGCACCGTGGACATGAACGCCGGAAAGAACGACGTGACCGTATTCAGCATGATCGACACGCCAACGGTGCCGACGCCGAATCCGAGGCAGGTCGCCAGCGTCAGGCGCTCGCTGCTGCGCTCGATCGAGCGGGTGGGGGTCATGGACGATCCGCGTCGAGGAAGCCTGCGATCGCGGCAGCTTTCGCCGCATCGCCGCCCGCGACGCGCGCGACGCGGGCATCCGGCAGCCGCTTCGTCGCTTCGGCGATCGCGGCATTCAGCACCGGCAGTTCGGTCTCGGGGCGCAGCAGCAGCACGGGTGCACGTACCAGCGGCATGCGCGTCCAGGCACGGTATTCGAACGCGGCAATGTAGGGCTTCGAGTACGTATCCATGGCTTTCAGCACATCGAGCGTTGCGCGGTGCAGGATCGCGGCATCCGGGATCGCCCCGGCCAGTCGGTGCTCGGCATCGCGCTGGAAATACGGGAAGTAGAGGGCCTGATCGCGGACGAAATTGAACGCCCAGAGCAGATGGCGGCCGTACTCGTCCGGTGGAACCTTCGGTGCGTAGTTCTCGACGACGCGCCGACGGGTGTCATCGTCGTATTCGATGATCCCGTCCAGCACCACGCGGCGTACCCGCGTCGGATGCGCAGCCGCCAGTTCACAGGCGATGCGCGCGCCGGTGTGTCCGCCGTAGACATCGACCTGCTCGATGTCGAGCACATCGAGCATGCGGCGCATGCTGTCCGCGAAATAGCCGATGTCCGGATGATCGGGCGTGGGTGCGACCGAGTCGCCGTTGCCCAGCGTGTCCGGCGCGATGACGTCGCGTGCGGATCCCGCCTGGTGAATCGCCCGCATCAGGCCCTGCATGAAGTAGGACGAGGTCGGAGAGGCATGCAGCAGCAGCAGCGGGCAGCCGCGGGCGTCGCGGGGACTCAGTCGCCGCAGATGCAGCTGGCCTTCGGTGAGGGTCACGAACGCGCGTTCAATCATGAGAATCAATATAACCACCGTTGTCATCCGGGCCGCCGGTGCGCTTCCACTGTCCGAAAAGCGGTCACCGGCCAGCGCCCGGGGCGACAATACTGACCTCCCTGGATCGACAGCTCGCTCATGACGCTCCCCGACACACGATTGGCCGATGCGGAACTCGACGCGCTGCTGCGCCGTGCGGGCCCGATGAACCTGCAGCGTGCGCAACAGGTCATGGAGCAGAACGATCTCAGCGGCTTCGTGCTCGGCGAGCCGTTGAACGTGTATCACGCGCTGGGTTACTGGCCGCAGATCGCCCTGACGAAGACCGGTCAGCCGCCGACGACCTTCGCATTGATCACACGGGAGCCGGGCGTTGGCGTCGGGCTCGTCACGACCCAGTTCATCCACTACTACACCTGGGCCGACGCCGGGTTTCAGTCGGCCGCGCAGGTGTGGCTGTACTCTGAACCGGGCGACGAACAGCGCGCCGTGCCGACGGCCACCACCACGGTGGATCCGTTCGCGGATCGCGGGCTCGCGCCGCTGTCTGCGATCGAGCAGCGGCGGCGTGCCACGGCCGACGCCGTTCCGATCGATCGCCGGCTGTTGCCGGATGCGGGCGCAGCGTTGGTGCGCGCAATGCAGCAGATGGGGCTCTGGCGGGGCCGCGTGGCCTGCGACCACGCCGTCGTCACGGCACTGTGCCAGCGGCACGACCACCCCGGCGAATTGCTGGCGGCAGACAATCTGCTGCGCCAGATCCGCATCATCAAGTCGCCGCTCGAGCTCGAGCTGATGCGACGCGGCGCGCAAGCGAACGTCGAAGCAGTGCAGGCGGTGACCCGTTCCATTCGCGATGGTGCACTGTACGGAGACCTGCGTAGGCAGTTTGCGATCGAAACGGCGCAGCGCGGCAATCGTTCGGTGTTCCTCACGCTGGATCGTGTGTCGTCGGAACTCGCCGAGGACCGAATCCGCGATGGCCAGACACTGTTCATCGACGGTGTCAGTCATTACCGGCACTACCACGGCGATTACGCCCGGACCGTTTTCGTCGGTGAGCCGACGGCGTCGGCCCGACGCGCTGCGAACGCCGCCGTGACCGGCTGGTTCGCGGTCCGCGACCGGCTCCGCCCCGGCCTGCGCTATTCGGATCTCGTGCGCATCGGCACCGAGGCCGTGGCGGCGATGGGCGGCGAATTCCGGGTCGGCTTCGGGCCGCACAGCGTCGGACTGATGCACACGGACGAGCCGGGCGTCGACGCGCAGGGCTTCTACCGCAAGTCGGATCTGGTGCTGGAGCCTGACATGGTGCTCAGCGTCGACTGTCCGATCATGGACACGGGAATCGGCGGCTCCGCGCACCTCGAGGATCTGATGCTGATCACGGCCGACGGTGCCGTCCCCATCCACGAAATCGATCAACCGGTGCTTCAGATATGAGACAGACCCCGTTCATCCTGTCGGCGCAGATCCGCGCGGATGCGCCGCTGTACGACCCGCGTTTTTCGACCGAGCTCATGCAACACGCAGGGCAAGCGCAGATCGACCTCGCCGTGCTCGGGGAAGTGACGACCGATGCAGCGACTGGCATGGGAGATCCGCCCGCATTCGAGTCGATCATCGTCGCCGCGGCGCTCGCGCCGCTGACGCACGGCGTGGGCCTCATCGCGGTCGTGTCCGCGCTGCATGCGGAACCATTTCACGTCGCGCGTGCGATGTCGGCGCTGGATTTCCTCGCGGCAGGACGGTCCGGCTGGCTGCCGACGACGGCGGGCGTCGACTGGGCGCGCTACGGCGGCGTCGGACAGGTGTCGGCCGACGAGTCTCTGGCGAAGAGCGTGGACTTCATCGCGGCAACCGAGAGTCTGTGGGACAGCTGGGATTCCGATGCGCTGATCATCGATCAGTCGACGGGCGCCTACCTGCATTCGGATCGCGTCCGCCGCAGCGACTACCACGGACGCTTCCACGAAGTGCAGGGGCCGCTGAATGCCGCGCGTCCGCCGCAAGGTCATCCGTTGCAGCTGCGCAGCGAACGGGATCTGACCGGCCGCGCGGCAGCGTCCAGTGTTCGACCTGCCGACGTCAGCATCGTGAACCTCGGCGCGCTGCCAGTCCGCGACGGTTCGAAGCGGATCGCTCGCGTCGCAGCGAGGGACGCGACGCAGGCGGCGCTCGCGAGCTGGACAGCGAGCTTCGATCGTGGCGACATCGAGGGGCTGCATATGACGCTGACGGATCCGCTCGCGGACCTTGCGTGGTTCGGTTCGACGGTGCTGCCGCAGCTGCGCGCACTCGGTGTCGTCGTGGGCAGCGGTCGCGACAGATCTCTGCGCGAGCGTTTCGGCCTGCCCATACCGCGCAGTCCCGCGGAGACGGCGCGCAGAGGGGAGGCCGCATGAGCGCCGCGCCGCCGAAAGAACTGCATTTCTGGGCCTTCCTGCAGGGCATCGGTCACTACCCGGGTGGCTGGCGCTATCGCGGCGCGAAGCCGCGCTCAGTGTTCGATGCCGCGTACTACCAGCAGGTCGGTCGTCTCGTGGAACGAGGTCGCTTCGATGCGATCGTGTTCGGCGATCAATTGCAGGCGCGCGGTGCCGAGGGCCGAACGCCCGCACTGCTCGCGGCACCGACGCTCGATCCACTGACGCTGCTCGCTGCCATCGGTGCGACGACGACGCATATCGGGCTGGTCGCGACCGTGTCCACGACCTACAACGAGCCGGCGACCGTCGCGGACAAGTTCGCGACGCTCGACTGCGTGACGCGCGGTCGTGCCGGGTGGAACATCGTCACGACCGCGCATCCGGCCTCGGCCTGGAACTTTGGCCGCGTCGCACTGCCCGAGAAATCGGCGCGCTATCAGCGGGCCGACGAGTTCGTCGAGATCGCGAAGAAGCTCTGGGACGGTGCGCGCCAGCCGGGGCAGGGGCGCAACCCGACGCTGCGTCATCACGGCAAATTCTTCACGATGGAAGGCGCACTCGCCACGCCGCGGCCGCCGCAGGGTCGGCCGGTGCTGGTGCAGGCTGGGCAATCCGGTGACGGTCGCGATTTCGCGGCCAAGACGGCGGAGGCGATCTTCTGTCCCGCGCCGACCTTCGAGGCTGGCAAAGGATTCCGCGACGACATCCGCGAACGCATGGGCCGATTCGGCCGCGCGCCAGACGACGTCAAGATCATGCCGGGGCTGTCGTTCGTGCTCGCGGACACCGAGGCCGCTGCGATCGCCAAAGATGATGAACTGATCGCACTGTCGTCGCCCGAGCTGTGCATCGAGTACCTGAGCGAGTCGACCGGCGCGGATCTCACGCGATTTCCGGCACACGGTCCGATTCCGCTCGACGAGATCCTGCGCACCAGCGAGTTTCCGCCAGAGGATCTGCGCAAGATGCTTGAACCGGCCGCGAAGGCAGGCACCTCGCTCGTGGATTTCGCGAAAGTGTACGTGCGCACGCCGCGCGGGCATCACGTGTTCCGTGGCACGCCGGAACAGCTTGCGGACATGATGGAGCGCTGGTTACAGGGCGGCGCCTGCGACGGCTTCACGCTGCAACCCGCCTACATGCCGGGCGAACTCGAGATATTCGTCGATCAGGTGGTCCCGCTGCTGCAGCGCAAGGGCCTGTTGCGTCGCGAGTATCGCGGGGCGACCCTGCGTGACCATCTAGGTCTCGCGGCCGTATGAGCGGGTTGCGCCTCGCGAAGTGGCTGACGGTCGCGGCGGTCGCGGCCGTATTGCTGTTCTACGCGAGCCTGCGTGCAGGCTGGTGGCAGAGCGATTTCGAGGAACTGCGCGCGAAATACGCGCAGCCGCCGTCGAAGTTCATCACCGTCGATGGCGTGCCGATCCACGTGCGCGAAGAAGGCAGTGGACCAGTCGTCGTGATGCTTCACGGGAGCATCGTGAACCTGTACGAGTGGGAGCTCGTCGCCGCGCGCCTGAAGGACGGATATCGCGTCGTGCGCGTGGACTGGCCGCCGTACGGATTGTCCGGCCCGGATCCGAGTGGGGTGTACACGACCGCGCGAGCGGCCGAGCTGCTGGCTGGCACCATCGAGGCGATGCAGCTGGCACCCGTCGTGCTGGTGGCGACCAGCAATGGCGCGAACGTCGCACTCGAGTACAACCGGCTGCACGGCGCGGACGTGCGTGCGATTGCGCTGTCGATACTGCCACTCGATCGGCCGAGCCAGACCCGCAAAGTGGATTGGCGGCTGCGGCTCGCGGGGCCGATCCACCGTGCCGTGCTGCCCGACTATCACTTCCGCTGGTGGTATCGGCTGATCATCGAGGACACGACGCATCCGGGTTATGAGCCGACGGATGAGATCGTCGACAGCGTCTACGACATGGCGAACCTGCCGGGCGCCGCCGAGCGTCAGCGCCAGTACATCGAGTCCAACACGCGTCTGTTCAAGGCCGGCGATTTCGGATCCGTGGCGGCCGCCGCGGTGCGCGTCCCGGTGCTGCTGCAATGGTGCGAGCTGGACACCGTGATTTCGCAGGGCGCCGAGAACTCGGTGCGTCGATTCGCGAACGCGTCGGTCGAACTCGTGAGCTATCCGGACCTCGGCCACTTCCCGATGTGGGAAGACCCGGATCGATTCACTGCAGACCTGCGCCGGTTCCTCGACCGCGTGACTCAGTTACCCTTGCCGGCAGGCAGCACCGAAGCGCTCGCGCCAGGCGTTGCCGCTTCGATGTAGGCGGCGATCAGCCGGCCAAACCGCTCGGGTACTTCGAGCGGCGGATAGTGGCCGACGTCCGGCAGCAGCACCTTCGAAACCTGCGCATTCGTCAGTCGGCTGACCAGTCGATCAGCGGAGGCGGGCACGAGCAGTTGATCCTGAGCGCCCCAGATCAGCAGCGTCGGCGCCGTGACGCGGCTCATCGCCGCGATGGCCTTCTCCTGATTCGCGACCTGTGCGACCAGTGCGAGGTAATGCTTCTCGGGCACGCGACGATTGACGTCGTAGTACTGCTCGCGGATGCCGGCATCGAGGCGCTTCGGGTCGCCGCTGAAAAAGTCGAGGAACGCATTCCAGAAGCGCTGGTTCTGGAAGCCGGTCTCCTTCGCCTCGCGCTGCGCGTCGGCGAACTCCGCCGACGGCGTCATGTGGCCGGTGGTGACCGGATCCGTCGGCATGTTCGAGACGATCAGCCGCTCGACCATGTCCGGCCGCTTCGCCGCGAGGAACACGCCGAGCGTGCCACCGCTCGAGACACCGACCACGGTCACCCGTTTCACTCCGAGCTTCGTCAGCAGTCCCTCGGCGATGTCGACGGGGACGAGCTTCGCCGCCTGTTCGTCCGTGAGGGTGCCGGAGAGACCCTGCGGGGGGATGTCGTAACGGATCACGCGGTAGCGGGATGTCAGCACCGGAGCGACTTTGTCCCAGGTCTTCAGCGTGCTCTGCGAGCCGTGCACCATCAGGATGGCGGGTCCGCGCCCTTCGTCCTTGTAGTACACCTCGACACCGCCGATCACGGCGATGCGACCACGACGATCGCCCCATTTTGCGCGCAGTGCCTCCACTGTCAGATAGGGTTTCGCTGCAGGAACTGTGGCCGGGGTGTCGGCAGCCAGTGCCGTCGCAGTGGCCAACAGGCTGACGGCGGCAATGCGAAAAAGCGTGCGCATGGTGTGGGGTCTCGCTGAATACTGAAGTCATCATATCGGAGCCACGCGGCGCCCATCGACCGGAGGGCGGACCCCGCGAACGTGGCCGTGCCGTGAGCGCTCCCGCGCTGCGAATTTGGTTATCCTTCGGTGGCCGCGCTTCGCGCCACATCCATCGGAGTCGAACTCATGCGTGAACTGAACCGCCGCTCATTCTTTCGCCTGGGTCTCGCTGTCTCGGCTGGCGTCGCGGCGGGCACGCAGCTCGTGGCCTGCAGTGGTGGCAAGACGGACAGTGCGGCGGCGTCCGCCTGCGCAGGTCCCGATCAGCTTTCGCCCTCGGACATGAGCCTGCGCGAATCGAATCACTACGTCGAAGCATCTGCCGACCCGGCCAAGGCCTGCGGCGCATGCAGCTTCTTCACGCCGGCCGCCGATGGCGGCAGCTGCGGCACTTGTCAGATTTTCACCGGCGGCCCTGCGAATCCGCTGGGCAGCTGCGATTCCTGGTCCGCGAAGGCCTGACGCTAGCGTTGATTTGCGACGTCCTTCGCGCTGACCTTGCCGCCGCGATTTCCCCAGCTGCTGCGAACGTAGTTCGCGATCGCGGCCACTTCCTCGTCTTCGAGCTTGTCGCCGAGACCTTCCATGTTCTTCCAGCCGGCGGCCGGCGTGGGCTGCAGTACTTCGCTGGTGTGCAGGATCACGTTGATCAGACTCGCGGGGCTCGTGGCCTGGACGATCGCGTTGCCCGCGAGCGGCGGACCGAGATCCGAACCTGGCGTGGCACCGAGACCGGTGGGCAGATGGCAGGTGCCGCAGTGGATCGTGTACTGCGTTTCGTTGCTGGCGCGCTCCGCATCGCTCGGTGACTGCGTGTCGCTGGTTTCGATCGCCGGCAGGCTTTTCAGATACACCGCCATGGCTTGAACATCCGCGTCGGTCAGATGACGCAGGCTGTTGCCGATCACCTCGTTCATCGGACCGAGTGACCCGGCACGCTGACCATGACCGGTCTTCAGATACCCAGTGAGATCACTGACGCTCCAGGCCTTCAGCCCGCTGTCTGCCTGCGTCAGGTTCACCGCCGCCCAGGGACGCACGTCGCCGGTCGGGACCTTGTCCAGGTAGACGCCGCCGGCCAGGTATTCATCGGTCTTCTCGGCGCCCAGGAAATTTCGCGGTGTGTGGCAGGAACTGCAATGGCCAAGGCCATCGACCAGGTACGCGCCGCGATTCCAGGCGGCGTCCTGTGCAGCCTGCGGAGTGAAGCGCTGCTCGTCGAAGAACAGCCACTTCCAGACGCCGAGCAGCCAGCGCTGGTTGTACGGGAAGCGAAGATCATTCTCGGGAGCCTGATAGCTCGAGGGCGCCAGCGATTTCAGATACGCGAACAGCGCGGACAGATCAGCATCGCTGAGTCGCGTGAACGAGGTGTACGGAAAAGCGGGGTAGAGGTGCTGGCCTTCGTCGTCCAGGCCCTCGCGCATGGCCCGTGCGAATTGCTGTTCCGTCCACGAGCCGATGCCCGCTGAGGCATCCGGCGTGATGTTGGTGGAGTACAGCGTGCCGAAGTCGGTCTTGAATTCGACACCACCCGCGAATGCCTCGCCATCGGCGCGCGAGTGACAGCTCGTGCAGTTGCCTGCCGTGGCGAGGTAACGCCCGGCCTCGACCTGCGCTGCCTCCGGACTGAGAGGCGGAGCAGGCGGAGGTATCGCGTCGGCGGGCGTTGCCGCCGGATCTGCGGCGGGAACGGCTGCAGGCGCAGTTGCCGGCGGATCCTCGGCGCGCAGTGAGCTGCTGGCCAGCCAGAGGGCGGCGCCAGAGGCTGCCGCGATGACTGTCGTGCGCAGGATCGAGGTTTTCATCCGTTCTCACTCCACCGATGTTCGACGCCAGCCATTCTAGCGGCCCGCATTGTCCGGGAGCCGGACGAATGATCCGGCACGCTTCAGATCGGCTACAGTCGAAGAGAACCGACGACAGGGGGAGTGATCATGCTGCGGATTTTCAATGCCTGGATGGGCGGAATTGCGATGGCGACGACGGTGGCGCTTGCGCCGCTGGCGAATGCCGCGAGCAACATCCGCTTCGCGGCGGATACGCCCATCGTGCAGATGGCGGAGTGGGAAGTGAAGCAGACGGGTGCTGCCGAGCAGACCGGCGCTCGCATCCTGATTGCAGCCGGTCCGCAGGAACTGACGCGGGCACCGGCGAACGCGTCACGCTACGACTCGCGCACGTTCAGATTCGACAACGGCGACATCCGTGTGCTGACCTTTCGCCGCGAGGCCGGTGGCGTGCTGCATCAGGTCACCACCGAAACGCAGATGTACGTGATCAAGGGCTCCGCCACCGTCGGAGTCGCGGGGCAGGTGGTCGAGATCCGCGCGGGCGACGTCGTGAACCTGCCGAGCGGCGTCGTGCGCAGCATCGATGGCAAGGCCGAGGACACCACGCTGTTGCTGCACACCGTGCGCAGCGCGCCCGGATCGAAGGCGGCCGTGGTGCGCGCTGCCGATGCGCCGGCGTCGCCGCTCACGGCGGGCCCGAAGGCGGGCGTCGACAACGTGATAGTGTCTGTGCAGCGATTTGCGTTTGATGGCAACTCCATCCGCGTCGCGCGGCTCGTCGGTCCTGGCAAGACCGGCGTCGTCACGCCAGCCGTCGACGCGCTGATCTACCTGCTCAGCGGCCGCATGCAGATCACGATCGGTGACGAAGTCGCCGTGGTCAAGGCGGGCGATGCGCTGAGCGAGGCCGCCGGACTGCCGACGCACTGGGACGTACTCGAGGAATCTTCGTTCGTCGCCACGAACGGCGCGAAGGCCGCACCATGAAGATCAAGGCCTTCGACCTCGACGCGAACGGACGCTCCACCTGGAGCCACGTCGAGATCCCGTTCCAGGACGTAACGCCGCTGCACGCGGAGACCGAGATCCAGGAAGGGGGTTACTGGGGCATTTCACTGAACCAGCCCGGCGAGCCGATCGGCGGCGGACCTGAAGAGATGCATCTGACCAACCAGCCGCGCATCGTCTGGGTGATGTCGGGTCATCTCGACAGCCGGCTGCAGAGCGGCGAGATCCGGCGCTCCGCCACCGGCGAGGGCTGCTGCGTGCGCGGGCTCGCGTTGCATCACTCGTCGTTCGCGCGCAGTCGCGAGCCCGTGATCACGCTGAGCCTGACGTTCCCGGGAACGGACGTCTATGAATTCAAGAAGCCGGTGAAGTCATGAAGTTCGCCTGCGTGGACGTCGATGAACATGGCCACTCGTATTTCCGCGAGACGGACCTGCCGCAGACCGGCACGCCGCAGCGGATCTCCTCGAAGAACCAGGACGTGAAGCACTGGAAGATGACGCGCTCGATGCCCGGCCACAGTGTCGAGTTCAAGCCGGTGCCCGCGCTGACGGTCGTCGCGGTGTTCTCCGGCCAGATGGACATCACCGTCAGCAACGGCGAGACGCGGCATTTCACCCGCGGCGACATGCTGACGCTGTTCGACACGCGCGGGCAGGGTCACCTGCTGCGGATCGTCGGCGATGAACCCTGCCATGCGCTGCACATGGTCGTCGCGGACCGCGGCACGTTCAGCTGACGGCGCGCAACCTGCGCCGCCAGCGCGGGCTCACAGCGGCTTCAGCGATTTCTTCAGCGTTTCGGTGATGCAGGGCGCGTAGGGCGCGTCGGCCGCGAGGTCGATCGGCTCGGCCGCGGTCCGACCGCCGGGCTTGCCGCCCTTGCTGCGCAGGATCGCCTGATACCCCGTGCGGCTGCGGGCGGGGCCGATGGCCGTGTTCGGTGCCCGCCAGGCGTAGGCGCCGCTCTTCATCAGCCCCTGAGGCGTGGACAATTCGCCCTCCAGCAGGAAGAACTCCTCGACCGAGGAGTTCAGCGTCGGTGCGCCGCGCCAGGACGCAGCGGTCGTGGTGGGTGCGGCTTTCACGAGCCAGGTTTCCTCGCCGCTGGCGCGGTCGCGGCGCAGCAGCTTGCGCTGGGTGCCGTCGCGCGATGACTTCCAGCGCAGCTTCGATGTTTCGATACGGCGGATCAGCTTCTTCGGCTGATACATGCCGGGCGGGGCGTCGGCATAGAAGGCCAGGTGCTCGCCTTCGTAGAAGTTCAACACCCGGGCGCCGCCATTGCTGCGCAGTACGCGGTGCGCGTAGCCGGCCGGCAGATAGGCGTAGTCGCCAGCACCATAGACGACGCCATCGAACTCGATGTCACCCGACAGCACCAGGAATTCCTGGTCGCTGTTCAGGTAGTGCGGTTTGTCCATGACCCAGCCGGCCGGGAATTCGAACATGACGGTCACGGCGCGCGTGCCCTTCGCGTCATAGGACATCGCCGTCGCCATCACGCCGGGCAGCGAGTTCGTCGGCCCGAGCACACGGCCGGTCAGGGCCTGCCACTGGACATAGTCGATATGCGGGCGACCCAGTCCGAGTTCCTGCGACGGCGGGCAGATGTCCGCCGCGGCACTCAGGGCGGGCGCTGAGACGGTCAGCAGGGCTGCAGCGAGCGTGAAAAGTCTGACAGGCATGGTGAGTCCTCTTTCGTGCAAGGCTGCCTGAGCGCGCGCCAGGCTGGTGCGAGTCCCGGCGTGCGTGGCCGAAGAGCGGGAGAGGGGCCCGTCGTGCTGGTGTTGCGTCCCGGCGAACGATAGCCTCGACGCATCATGCAATCACAACAGGGCTCAGGGCTGATCCGGCGCGTCGCGCTCGCGCTGCTGGTCTGTCCCGTCCTGTCCGTCGCCGCGGATCTCGGGCCGCCGGTGCGGTTCCATGCCGATCTCTCCGCCGAAGAGCAGAGCACGACGACCCTGAGCAATGGGCGGGGTCGCGCAGAGTTCTCGCTGGAGCGCGCGACGCTGCGGCTGTCCTGGCGGGTGACGTACGCGGGCCTGACGTCTGCAGTGGTCGGTGCCGGCATTCACGGACCCCAGCGCCCGGGCACGAACGCGGGCGTGCAGTTCGACATGGGCGGTCGGGGCCTCGCGTCGCCACTGGAAGGCTCCGCGGTGCTGACGGACGCGCAGCTGCAGTATCTGCTGGCCGGGCGCATGTATGTGAACATCCGCAGCCGCAGGTATCCGGAAGGTGAACTGCGCGGCCAGATCCAGCGCACGCCCCCGTCGCAGGCGGCCAGCCGCTGATGCAGGAGTCGAGCCCAATGTCTGGAACGATGCGGATTTCGCGGGTGGGTGCGCGCGCAGCGCTTCTGCTGGCGGGTGTGGCGATGCTGTCGACGGCGGACGCGGCGGAACGCACGCTCGGTTATGTCGTCGCCAATTTCAACAACGCCATCTATGAAACGCAGTTCATGGACGAGTGCCCGGAAGGTCCGGCCATCGGCAACGACGAGTTCTGGTGGCGCGGCCTGTCGCGCGCCGACAAGGATCGCCTGACGAAGAACGGTCTGGTGCAGCCTGTGGATCGTCGGCCCATCGCGGCGCTGCGCGGACCGAACGGCGAGGACGTCTGCTCGAATCCCACGATCGTCAAGGACCCGCCGCTGCGCACCGTGCAGGGCAAGGTGTCCTTCGGCTTCAATCTCGACGGTGCGACCGACGGCAAGGCGACGGCCACTTCCTGCAAGCACCAGAATTTCGTCAGCGAGCGAGGCGCGCCCGGCATCGACAACCAGATGTACCGCCTGCTCGGCTGTCACTATGGCTGGCGTCACAACGGCGTGCTCGACACCTTTGGCAATGAAGAGCGACGCAACAGCGGTCGCGGCGTCATCCTGATGGAGATCAGCGGTGTCACCGATCCGCGCAACTCGCCGGACGTACGGGTGGCGTTCTACCGCGCGATCGATCCGTTCTCGATCGATGCGCATGGCCGCATCCTCCCGCATGCGAGCTACCGCATCGACACGAACGGCGGCAAGCCGCGCTATGGCGCGACGGCACGCGGCCGCATTGTCAACGGCGTGCTGACGACAGACCCGATCGACGCCAAGCTGCCGTACTACGCCAACAGTGCGTTCACCGAGATCCAGCTGCGCGACATGCGGCTGACCATGGATCTGGCCGAAAACGCCGAGGGCAAGGTGAACGGCCTGATGGGCGGCTACTACGATTTCGACAAATGGTGGGAATACATGAACAAGGTCGAGTTCCTGGCGGCGACCGGTGACTGGAGCTGTCCGGCCCTGTACGTCGCGGCGAAGGAACTGGCGGATGGTTATCCCGATCCGAAGACCGGTGAATGCACGGCGATCTCGTCCGCATTCAAGCTCGAGGCGCTGCCGGCGTTCGTGATCCATCCGACGGCTGTGGCGGGGAAGTGAATCCGATGCGAACGCGCCATCTGATGTCGGGTCTGCTGTGGATGACGCTGGCTGTGCTCGCGGCCTGTGGCCGCAACGAGCCGCCGACCAGCGGCGGTCCGATCGTCGTCCGCAGGCTCACGGAAGCACAGTACCGCAACATCATCGCCGACGTGTTCGGGCCGCAGATCGTCGTCGCGGGTCGCTTCGATCCGATCGTGCGCACCGAAGGACTGCTGACCGTGGGTGCCGGTCGTGCGTCAGTGACGCCGTCCGGCGTAGAGCGGCTGACTGCGATGGCGTACTCGATCGCACAGCAGGTCGTGGCACCGGGCAATCGCGAGCTGTTGATTCCCTGCGAGCCGAAGAACGTTGCGACGGCCGATGAAGCCTGTGCAACGCGATTCTTCCAGCAGGCGGGTCGGTTGCTGTATCGCCGCGCGATCGGGCCCGACGACGTCGCGATGCCGGTGAAGATCGCTGCGAAGGCCGCGATCGTTCGCCAGGACTTCTACGGCGGTCTCACCTACGGCCTGCAGGCGATGCTGACATCGCCCGAGTTCCTGTTCATTGCCGAAACGGCCGTGGTGGATCCGAAGGACAAGAACCGGCAGCAGCTGGATGGCTATTCGCGCGCCGCGCGGCTCAGTTTCCTGCTGTGGAACACGACTCCGGATGAAACCCTGCTGGCTGCGGCGGAACGCGGCGAACTCGACGATCCCGATGCCGTCGAGGCGCAGGTCGATCGGCTGATGCAGTCGCCGCGCTTCGAGCAGGGCGTGCGTGCATTCTTTACCGATATGCTGAGCCTCGACGACTTCTCCACGCTGGAGAAGGATTCGGTGATCTATCCCGCGTTTGGCCTGCGCGCCGCCGAGGATTCGCGCGAGCAGGTGTTGCGCACGCTCGTCGACGAGTTGCTGGAGCGCGACGGCGACTACCGCAACGTCTTCACGACGCGGCGTACGTTCATGACCTCGGCGCTCGGTGTGGTGTATCGCGTGCCGGTGGCCAACCCCGGTGGTTGGGCGCCCTATGAATTCGCGGAAGACGATCCGCGCGCGGGCATCCAGACGCAGCTCAGTTTCGTCGCGCTGCATTCACATCCGGGCAAGAGTTCGCCGACGCTGCGCGGCAAGGCGATCCGCGAGCTGCTGCTGTGCCAGAAGGTTCCGGACCCGCCGGGCAACGTCAACTTCGACAAGTTCAACGATCCGAACTCGCCGAACAAGACGGCGCGCATGCGCCTGGTCGCGCATGCCACGGAGCCAGCGTGCGCGGGTTGCCACAAGCTGATGGATCCGATCGGCCTCGCGCTCGAGAATTTCGACGGCGCCGGTCAGATCCGGCTGACCGAGAATGGCGAGACGATCGATACGAGCGGTGACCTGAACGGTCACAAGTTCACCGACGCACGCGGACTCGGCGCGGCGATGCGCGATGATCCGGCCGCCACGTCCTGCGTCGTGCGCCGCGCCTACAGCTACGCCGCCGGCCGGCCGATCCAGTCCGGTGAGCGGGCGTGGGTCACGGATCTCGAGGCGAAATTCGCGGACGATGGCTATCGGCTGCGACCGCTGTTGCGCCGGATCGCCGTCAGTGATGCCCTGCAAACCATAGCGCGAGGTGCGACATGAGCATTCTGATCCGCAAGCCGGTGACCCGGCGCTCCGTGTTGCGCGGGGCCGTCCAGGGTGCCGGCGTTGCCGTGGCGCTGCCGTTCCTCGACTGCTTCCTGTCCGAGAGCGGGCAGGCGCTCGCCACCGGCGCGCCGCTGCCAGTGCGCTTCGGCACCTGGTTCTGGTCGATGGGCCACACGCCGGGACATGCCGTTGTCGCGGATCCCAGCAAGCTCGCGTTCCTGCAGGAATGCCAGTCGCTGACGCCGTACATTCCCTACATCAACTATTTCGGCCAGTTCAATTCGCCGCTCGATGGCCGGCCGAATCACGTGCATCACACCGGCTGGGTCAGCTGCCGCACGGCCACGGCGCCGGTCGCCTCGGGCGACATTCCGGCGCCGACGCTCGATGTCCTGATTTCGGATGCGATCAGCACCGGCACCCGATTCAAGTCGATCGACATGAGCTGTACGGGCAATCCGCGCGATTCATTCACCGCGCGCAATACCAACAGTCGCAACGCCGGTGAGGTGTCGCCGCTGGAACTTTACAAGCGGCTGTTCGGCGCGGTGGACGCAAGTGGCGATGCTTCGGCCGCGAAGGTCGATCCGAACCTGATGCTGCAGCAGAGCGTGTTGAGCGGCATCGGTGAAGAGCGCAAGCGCTTCGAAAGGCGGCTCGGTGCCACGGACAGAGCGCGCATCGACGAGTACTTCACATCGATCCGCCAGATCGAGAACCAGCTGGCAATCGAGCAGCAAGGCACCACGGCGGGGGCCGCCTGCGTGCGTCCTGCTGCGCCGAAGGACGCGCCGATCGGCCTCGAACTGCCGGTGGCGCAGGCGAACCACGATGCGATGAGTCGGCTGCTCGTCATGGCGCTGGCCTGCAACCAGACGCGAGTGTTCAACATGGCGTTCAACAACGCGCTGTCCAGCCTGCGTCGGCCCGGCACGGCCTACACGCATCACACGCTGACGCACGAGGAAGCCGTGGACCAGAAGCTCGGGTATCAGCCGGAGGCCTTCTGGTTCAACTGCCGCGTGATGGAGGCGCTCGCCGGCTTCATCGAGAAATTTGCGACGGTCAAGGAAGGCTCGGGCACGTTGCTCGACAACACGCTGATCTTCGCGCATGCCGAGACCAGCTACGCCAAGCTGCATGCCGTCGACAACATCCCGGTGCTGATGATCGGCAAGGCCGGCGGACGGGTGAAGACAGGTCAGCACATCCAGGGACACGGCGATCCGATCTCGCGCGTCGGCCTCACGGCCATGCAGGTCATGGGTCTGCCGATCGACCAGTGGGGCACGGGCAGCCTGAAGACCTCGAAGACCATCACTGAAGTCCTGGTGTGAAGATTTCCCGGACGCTTGCGCGGATCGCGCTGATTCTCGGCCTGTGCAACCTCGCGCTGGCGACCGGCGTGCCGGCGGAAGTCCGCTTGCGTGCGTCGGGCGCAGGCCAGTACCTGACCGACGCGCGCGGCATGACGCTGTACACGAGTGCTGGCGATACGACGCCGGGCAAGAGTGCCTGCGTCGCCGAATGTGCCGAGCATTGGCCGCCGCTGCGCGCACCGGCCAGCGCCGTGGCGAGCGGAGAGTGGTCGCTGGTGCCTCGCGAGGATGGCGCCGCGCAGTGGGCCTGGCGCGGGCAGCCGCTGTACGGCTACGACCGCGACAAGGCGCCGGGCAGTCGACTCGGCGACGGTGTGGGTCACGTCTGGCGCGTCGCGCTGCAGAAGATCGCAGTGCCGCCGGGGTTTGCCGTCCGCTCGATCCATCTCGGCCGCATCCTCACGCACAGCAGCGGCCGGACGCTGTACTGGCCGCGTGAAGGCAGCGACGCCGGCCGGTCCACGACCCGTGACTGGTCGCCGGTCATGGCGCCGTGGATGGCGCAGGCGCGCGGCGACTGGACGCTGGCGGTGCGCGAGGATGGCCAGAAGCAGTGGGCGTTTCGCGGTCATCCTCTGTTCCTGAACGCCGCTGATCTGAATGCGGGCGACACGGCGGGCCTGCAGGCATCGAAGGATTGGGAGGTGGCGCTGCTCGATCCGGCGTCGCCGCTGCCGGCCTGGGTGACGGTGCAGAACTCGGACATGGGCGAGATCTTCGCGGATACGCGGGGCCACACGATCTACGTGCTGTCGAGCGGCCTCGACAAGATCCGCAAGCTGACCTGCGATGACGCCTGCATCCGTCGCTACTGGCAGGAGATCGTCGTGAAGCCGGGCGACAAACCGAGCGGCGACTGGACCTTCATCCCTTCCTTGCTCGGCAATGCCGGGCAGGTCTGGGCGTATCGCGGCGACCCGCTGTTCACGCATGCGCGCGACCGCGAGCCGGGTGCGATCGGCGGCGATCGCTGGGCTTCAGGTGGTGGCAATGCGGGGCCTGGCTGGCAGCCCGTGCTGCGCAAACGCGATCTCGACGACTAGTGAGTGACGGGCTTGATTGTTCAGTTCGACGCTTTCGGCGTCGCCTGAGGGCGCTGCCTGCGCAGCTGACCGCGCAGTTCCCCGGCCGGATAGCGCGTGGTGTGCAGATTCACGTAGACGCGGCCGGTCACGAGGTACTGCAATACGCCATCCTCCAGCACCTGCGAGCCCTGGATCGGGCTGCCGAGTCCTTTCACGCCCAGGTTCACGACCTGGCCTGCCGTGGCGCCGACGTTCTCCGGGCCGTACAGGCCGGCTGCCGTGATCCGGGACGTCAGGCCCTGATAGGTGACCTTCCAGGTGAGGCGCAGCGTGGCGCGCTCGAGCCGCAGTTCCGCATAGCCCTTGCCGGGGCTCTCCGTCGGCGTGCTCTGGTCGTCCGCCGTCAGCGTGGCGGCGTAGACGATATCGTCGTCTGCCGCTTCGGCGGCTGCCGCAGCGACAAGGCAGGAAGCGCACAGGGCCAGCGATGCGACCGACATCGCGGCGCGGGGCAGGGACAGATGACGTCGCACAGGTTGTCCAGCGAAATGATGAGTGAAACTTCGTCAATCATGACCTGCGGGCCGCGCCGGCGCACGACGCATTCATGCGCAATGTCGACCATCGACCGCTTCTTGAACGAATGCCGGCGCACCATGGCGGCGGCGAGCCGGCAGGCCGCACAATGACGCTTTGGCAGGAGGCCCCGATGACTCTCGGCTCGACACGTCCGCACACCATGCTGCGTCGCCGGATGCTGGCCATCGCGGCATCCTTCGTCGTGTCGGGCGTCTGTCTGGCTGCCGTCTCGGCGAGCGCGCCGAAATCCCGGACGCTCGGCTTCGTCATCACGGTGCGCAACATCGCGATGAACGAATCGCGCTTCGCCGACGAATGTCCGGAAGGGTTCAACGTCGGCTACGACGAGATCTGGTGGCGCGGGCTGTCGAAGGTGGATCGCGCGCGGCTCACCGACAACGGACTGAAGTCGCGGCTCGAGCGATACTTCGTCGCCATCCATCGCGGCCCGAAGGGTGAGGATGTCTGCATGCATCCCGACGTGGTCAAGGATCCACCGCTGCTGCTGGCCGAAGGCAAGGAGTCCTACGGCATGAATCTCGACGGCGACACGACCGGCGAAGGCGGCGCCAATTTCTGCAGGCACGACAATTTCACGGGTCTCGACGGCACGCCCGGCGTCGACAACCAACTGTTCCGGCTGCTCGGCTGCGTCTATGGTTTTCGCTCCTATGGCCAGTACGAAGCCAACGAAAACGAGAACCGCAAGTCGAATGGCAAGGGCATGACGCTGATCGAAGTGTCGAACGTCGACGACACACGCAACGACGATGACGTGCTCGTCACGTTCTACCGATCGATCGATCAGTACACGCTCGACGCCGCCGGCAAGTTCGTGCCGTTTGCGAGCTATCGCGTCGATACCGCCGACGGCAAGCCGCGCTACGCCAGCACCCTGAAGGGGCGTATCAGCAATGGCGTGCTGACGACCGACGCCGGCGACGTCAACCTGCCGTTCTACGGCAATTACACCTACATGAACCAGCTGCTGCGCGACATGCGGCTGCGGATGGAGATCGCGCCGGACCTCGCCTCGGCGAAAGGCATGCAGGCGGGCTACTACGACGTCGAGCAGTTGATGTTCTACGTGGGCGGCCTCGGTCCCATTGCCTCGAGCTCCATCTCCAACTGTCCGTCGATCGCGGTCGCGGCGCGGCAGGTCGCGGACGGTTACCGCGATCCGAAGACCGGTGACTGCTCCGCGATCTCTGCGGCCTTCAATTTCAGCGCCGTCGCGGCCTTCATCGTGCAACCGAAAGTGGGTCCGACGGCGACTGCGAACAACGGCCTGCTGCAGCGGATCAGCGGCTTTTTCAGCGGGTGGTTCTGATGCGCGCCGCGTGGATTCGGATCAGCAGTGCCGTCGTCCTGGCGCTCAGCCTCGCCGGTTGCGGCAGTTCACTGCCCCCGGTGACGGGCGGCGAGCCGGCGCTGCGCCTGCTGTCTGAGCCGCAGTATCGTGCGGTCATCGCGGACCTGTTCGGACCGCAGGTCTCGGTCGGCGGCACCTTCGATCCTCTGGTGCGCACGAACGGGTTGCTGACAGTCGGCGCCGCGCAGGCGCACATCTCGCCCGCCGGCATCGAACAGTTCGACCGCATGGCGCGGTCGATCGCAGCCCAGGTGATGGCGCCCGATTCGCGCGAGATCTTCACGCCCTGCACGCCAAAGTCGCCGACCGCGTCGGACGAAGCCTGTGCGCGCAAGTTCTTCGAGTCGGTCGGTCGCATGCTCTATCGGCGCGACCTGGACGCGGCGGACCTGCAGCAGCCGGTGGCGCTTGCGGGTGCGGCGACGACGCAGCTCGGAGACTTCTACGCCGGGCTCGAGGCGGGACTCGCGTCGATGCTGGTGTCGCCGTCCTTCCTGTTCATCGCGGATCGCACCGAGGCGGACCCGGATCAGCAGGGCAAGCTGCGGCTCGATGGTTATTCGCGTGCCGCCCGGCTCAGCTTCTTTCTCTGGGGTTCGGCCCCTGACGACGCACTGCTGACGGCCGCACGCAACGGCGAGCTGTTCGAGTCGAGCGGCATCCGCCGGCAGGTCGATCGCATGATCGAGTCGCCTAAGCTGGTGACCGGCCTGCGTGCGTTTTTCAACGACATGCTCGCCTTCGAGGACATCGACCGCCTCGAGAAGGACTCGATCATCTATCCGACGTTCAGCTCGGCAATCGCGCAGGACGCGCGCGAGCAGACACTGCGTACGCTGACGCATCTGCTGATCGACGAAGAAGCGGACTATCGCGACATCTTCACGACCCGCAAGACGTTCATGAGCGGCAATCTCGGACGCATCTATCGCGTACCGGTCGATCGCCCTGACGGCGGCTGGATGCCCTACGAGTTTCCGGAAGGGGATCCGCGTGCCGGGCTGATCACGCAGGTGAGTTTTGCGGCGCTGTACGCCCATCCGGGCCGCAGTTCGCCGACCCTGCGCGGCCGCGCAATGCGCGAGCTGCTGCTCTGTCAGAAGATTCCGGATCCGCCGGGCAACGTCGACTTCTCGTTGTTCAACGATCCGAATGCGCCGAGCCGCACGGCGCGTCAGCGGCTGTCGGTGCATGCGACGCAGCCGTCCTGCTCGGGCTGTCACAAACTGACGGACCCGATCGGTCTCGCGCTCGAACGCATCGACGGAGCGGGGCAACTGCGCACTGCCGAGAACGACGTGCCGATCGATACCAACGGTGATCTCGATGGCGTCAAGTTCAGCGATGCCGAGGGACTCGGGCGCGCGATGCGCGAGAATCCGGCGGTGCCTGGTTGCGTCGTCGGTCGGCTGTATTCGTACGCGGTGGCTCGCGTGCCGGCGCGCGACGACAAAGCATTGCTGACTGCGCTCGGTGACGAATTCGCCGATGAGGGCTATCGCATTCCCGCGCTGCTGCGCCACATCGCGACCAGCGATGCCATGTTCGCCGTCTCGCCGCCCAAGCTGCGCACGGCTTCCCTGAAGGAGACCGCGCCATGAGCATCCTGATTCCGAAACCGCTGTCGCGACGCTCGGTGCTGCGCGGCATGCTCGGTGGCAGTGTCATCGGCGTGGCGCTGCCCTTCCTCGATTGCTTCCTGAACGAGAACGGTACGGCGCTCGCGGCCACTGGCGCGCCGATTCCGGTGCGCTTCGGTACCTGGTACTGGGGCCTCGGCCACACGCCCGGTCATGCCGTGAAGCAGAAGGCACAGACCGGCGCCGGCATCGAGTTCCTGGAGGAGTGCGCCGCGCTGCAGGAGCACGTGCCGTACCTGAACCACTATTCGGGCTTCAACATGCCGCTGGACGGCCGCTCGAACTACACGCATTTCACCGGCTGGGTCGCGTCGCGCACCGGCTCGGCGCCTTCGAGCAATTCCGACATTCCGGCGCCCACGCTGGATCTGCTGGTCGGCGATGCGATCGCAGCGGGTACGCGCTTCCAGACGCTCGACGTCACGGCCGTCGGTATCGCGCGTGAAAACTACAGCGCGCGCAGCACCAACAGTCGCGCCGCGGCCGAAGCATCGCCGGAGCGACTCTACGCGCGCGTGTTCGGCGCCGAGTTCGCCGATCCGAACCAGGCGGACTTCAAGCCCGATCCGAAGCTGATGGTCCGGCGCAGCGTGCTGTCGGCCGTGGCCGAGCAGCGCAAGACGCTCGAGAAAAACATCGGCGCTGCCGACCGCGCACGACTCGATGAGTACTTCACCTCGATCCGCCAGCTCGAGAACCAGATCGACCTGCAGATGCAGCGACCGGAGCCGAACCTGGCCTGCCGACTGCCGCCGAAGCCGACGCGTGACGGGGACGAGCAGCACATCGCGGCGGGCCTCGAAGTCGACACGGTCATCAACAACCATCGCATCATGTCGCAGATCCTCGCGATGGCCGTGGCCTGCAACCAGACGCGCATTTTCAACATGGTGTTCAGCGACAACTTCTCGCACATGCGCCGGCCGGGGCAGACGTATACGCATCACCTGCTGACGCACGAAGAGACGCCGGACAAGGACAAGGGGTATCAGCCGGTGGCTTTCTGGTTCAGCCGCCGCACGATGGATTCGTTCGCCGAATACATCCGTATCTTCGGATCGATCCGCGAAGGGGCGGGCACGCTGCTCGACAACGTGCTGATCTTCGCCGCCACGGAAACCAATTACGCGCGCGTGCATTCGATCGATGGCGTGCCGGTGTACACCGTCGGCCGCGCGGGCGGCCGCATGAAGACGGGCCTGCATGTGGTCGGCAACGGTGATCCGATCACGCGCGTCGGTCTCACGGCGATGCGCGCGATGGGTCTGTCGATGGAGAAGTGGGGCACGCAGTCGCTGCAGACCTCCCGGCCCATCATGGAAGTCTTGAGCTGATGCGACGACGCAGGCTGTCTGCTGGCGGCCAGTGGCTGCTGGGTTTCTGTGCGACCGCGCTGATCGCGAATGCCGCGCCGCCGGCTGCCGCACCCACGGGCATCCCGCCGGGCGTGAAAGTCAACGCGCGCGGCGACGGCTGGGCATTCGCCGACGCCCGCGGCATGACGCTGTATTCCTTCGATCGGGACGAGGGCACGCCAGGCGTCTCGTCATGCGTCGAGGATTGCGCGCAGAACTGGCCGCCGTTCGTGGCCGCGGCTGGCGCGACGCCTGTCGGTGACTGGACGCTGATCCCGCGCGATGCCGAGACGAAGCAGTGGGCATTTCGCGGCCGGCCGCTGTACCGCTTCACTCACGACGACGCACCCGGCGCGGCCTTTGGCGATGGCACGGACGGCCAGTGGCATATCGCGTTCAAGCCGATCGCGACGCCGCGCGAGATCGCCCATGGGCGCACGCTGCTGGGCGCGGTGCTGACGGACCTGCGCGGTCGCACGCTCTACACCAGCAGCAAGGACTGCGATGCCCGCTGCCAGAAGACCTGGGAGCCGATCACGGCGCCGTCACTCGCCAATGGCTTCGGCGACTGGAGCATCGTCACACTCGACTCTGGTTTGCGGCAGTGGGCGTACAAGGGTCAGCCTCTGTTCCGCCGCCCGGCGACCGACATCAAGCCGGGTGAGATCTCAGGTCAGGGCGAGGCCGGCTGGACCGTGCTGGTGCTGGAACCCGCGCCGCCGCTGCCCCCATGGGCCACGATCCAGCCCTCGGATGCGGGTGAGCTCATCGCGAATGAGCAAGGCCGCACCGTCTACGCCCACGACGTCACGGTGCGGCGTCGGCGCCTGTTTCTGCCGCCCGGCACCTGCACCTCAGACGCCTGCGTCGATGCGCAGTGGCAGCCGCTGCTCGCTGCAGCCGATGCGAAACCCGTGGGCAACTGGACGGTCGTCGTGCAACCGGACGGCAAGCGGCAGTGGGCCTACAAGGGCCAGCGGCTGTTCCTGAACGAGAACGATCGCAAGCCCGGCGACTTCAAGGGCATCCGCTTCGGCGGCGATCGCACCTGGTCCGCGATCATGCGCAGTGGCGAGCCGATGCAGGGCGTGTCGGTCGGCGGCTGATCGGCAGAAAACGGCTCCCGATCAGTGCGTGGCGCCGCTGCGGAAACTCGGTGGCCTGCCCAGTGTGGCGAGCACGATCGCGCCGAACGTCAACGCGCCGACCGCGAAACCGAGCGCGGGTCCATAGCTGCCGAAGTGATTGAAGGAATAGCCGATCGCGGCCGGGCCGATCGAGGCACCGAGATAGAACGCTGACAGCTGCAGTCCGTAGATGCGGCCGTAGGCCTTCATGCCGAGATAGCGGCTGGTCAGATATGCGACCAAATCGACCTCCGCCGCCGCGCCGAGGCCAAGCGCAATCACGCATAGCGACAGCGCCCAGACCGGCAGCCCGGTCAGCGACAACGCATAGCAGCCCGCCGCGCACAGCAGCAGGATCGCGCAGGCCACCACCGGCGCCGCGATCCGATCGAGCAGGAAGCCGATGCCAACGCGCCCGACGATCACCGCGAGCCCCATCACGCCGGCGATTCCCGCCGCCTCGACGCGATCGAGGCCCGTCTCCACCAGCAGCTTCACCAGGTTGATGATCAGTCCGCCGATCACGCCTGAGACGAGAAAGAAGCCGATCGCGATCTTCCAGAACGCGATGTGCCGGATGGCTTCGGCCGGAGTGTAGCCGTCGAGTTCGACGAGCGGCGCATGGGGCGCGTCCGCGCGTGCGATCCGGTCCGGCTGTTCCTTGAACAGCAGCGCGATCAGCGGCATCGCCACCACCAGGATGAAAATGCCGACGGCGAAATAGCCCGCCTGCCAGCCCCAGGCAATGATCGCCTTGGTGATCAGCGAAGGACCGAACAGGCCCGCGAATCCCGACCCCGCCAGCGCGAGCCCGAGCGCGAGGCCGCGGCCGCGGTCGAACCAGAGACCGACCGTGCGCGTCCACAGCACCGGCGTCGTGCCGCCGCCGACCAGCGACATCAGCAACCAGGCCGCCCAGAACATCCCGATGCTGCCGTTCAGTTGCGTCAGCAGCAGGAAGCCCGCGACCAGCGCCGCGAATGAAATGAGGCAGACGCGATACGCGCCGTAGCGATCGATCAGCCCGCCGACAATGGGCGCCGTGAACGCCGTGCCGAGGATCAGGAAGCTCGAGCCGACGGTCACCTGGCCGACGCTCCAGCCAAACGCTTCCGTCAGTGGGATCACGAACACGCCGAACGAGTAGTAGGCGAGGCCGCTGAGGCCCGCGCCATTGCCGAGGCTGCAGCCGAGCAGCGTGCGCCAGCCACGAATGAATTCTTCGCTCGCAGTCATCGATGTCGTACCCCCTGAGCGGCCCATCATGGCATGCGGCAGGGTGCCTTCTCGATTGTCCGCGCGCGGTTCCGTCAGCCGGAACGTGAGACCCGCGAACACGGTGCGGAGCTACCCGCGGTCGATCTCACCAGACATCACCGCTCCGCCAGTCCGCGATCAGATCGCCCGACAGATCGAAAGGGGCGGTGCTCGTAGTTGGCAGCACCATCAGTCCGTCGTCGTCATCGGGTGTCCGGGTCAGCCCCTGCGGCGCGAGCACAAAGCTGCGGCCATGCCAGCGCTGCCAGCCGAGTCGTTCGTAGAAGGCGTGTTCGCCTGTCGAGAGCGCACCGAGTTCGAACTTCTGGGCGATCAGTTCATTGATCCGACGCATCACTGTCGAGGCATGGCCGCGGCGACGAAAATCGGGGTGCGTACCGACAGCTTCGACATAGCCGACGCGCCGCGCATGGCCATCGACCATCAGTGAACGGGGAACGAGCGCGGCATGGCAGACGGGTCCCGCCGCTGAATCGACCCACACGTGCAGGCCCCCGGTGGCATGGGCCCAGTCTTCCGCTGAGAATTCGCCCTCGTATGAACGCTCGAGCATTGCTCGCAGTGCTTCCGTCTGCCCAGCCGAGAGTTGCCCGGTCGGCATCACGAGGGTGGCCAGAAAGATTGTATGGGTCGAATTCGAGGAATTCGGCATAAGCGATTGAATAAAAAAGAATTTATTGCCGTATTTGCCGACGCCTGGCCGCGCGATCGGATCGGCGATACGGTGAAATGGCTCCCCGGCCTGGACTCGAACCAGGGACCTGCGGATTAACAGTCCGACGCTCTACCGACTGAGCTACCGGGGAACACAGGAGACCGCCCTTTGAGGGCCGCGCATTTTCATGAATGCAGGGCACCCCGTCAAGCGATCAACTATCAGATTTCTCAGGCACTTCGGGCGACCGAAGCCTGGCGGATGACGGCACCGATCCGCTGCAGCGACTTCTCCAGCAATTCCATGCTGGTCGCGAACGAAATCCGCATGTGGCCCGGCGCGCCAAAGCCTGAGCCGGCGACGACGGCGACGCCGGCCTGGGTCAGCAGGTGATCGGCAAAGGCGTTGTCGTCCTTGAGTCCGAGTGCGGCCATGGCGCCCGTGACATCGGCGAACGCGTAGAAGGTGCCCGCACCCGGCAGGCAGGAAATGCCCGGGATCGCGTTCAGGCCGGCGACGACGAAATCGTGCCGTTGCTTGAACGACTCGTTCATCTTCGCGACGCAGTCCTGGTCGCCGTTCAGCGCTGCGACGGCGGCCTTCTGCGCCATGCTCGAGGCGTTCGAGGTGGACTGGCCCTGGATGGTGCCCATCGCGGTGATCAGTTCCTTCGGACCGCCGCAGTAGCCGATGCGCCAGCCGGTCATCGCGAAGGACTTCGAGCAGCCGTTGATCGTGACCGTGCGGCCGTACAGCTCCGGCACGGCGGTGACCAGCGAGCAGAACGGCTCGGCGCCCCAGTAGATCTTCTCGTACATGTCATCGGTGCCGATGACGACGCGCGGATGCTCGAGCAGCACTTCGCCGAGCGCACGCAGCTCGGCGCGCGTGTACGCGGCACCGGTCGGGTTGCAGGGTGAGTTCAGCAGCAGCAGGCGGGTCTTCGGTGTGATCGACGCTTCGAGCTGGCGCGGCGAGATCTTGTAGCCCTGCGCGGCAGTGGCGTCCGGCGTCACGGGCAGGCCATCGGCGAGCATGACCATGTCCGGGTACGAGACCCAGTACGGCGCCGGTATCACGGCCTCGTCGCCCGGATCGAGCAGGGCCATGCAGAGGTTGTAGATCGTCTGCTTCGCGCCGGTGGAGACCAGGATCTGCGAGCGGTCGTACGTCAGGCCGTTGTCGCGCTGGAACTTCGCGATGATCGCGTCCTTGAGTTCAGGGATCCCGCCCACATCCGTATACCGTGTGAACCCGGAGCGCACGGCGGCGACGCCTGCATCGGCGATATGCACCGGCGTATCGAAATCAGGTTCGCCGGCGCCAAGGCTGATGATGTCCTTGCCCTCGGCCTTCAGTTTCGCGGCACGCGCGGTGGCAGCCAGGGTGGGGGAGGGCTTGACGCGCTGGACGCGGCGGGAGACGGGTACGTTCACGGTTCTGCCTGCTGGAAAACGAAGCGTTATAGTAGTCGATCGGCCCTCTGGACACCGCCCCGGCGACAGGGAATTCGCGAGGAATTTTTCATGGAAACCGTGCCATTTCGTTTGAAATCCGATTACGAACCCGCCGGTGACCAGCCCGCGGCGATTGCTGCATTGCTCGATGGACTCGGCAGTGGTCTCGCACATCAGACACTGCTCGGTGTCACCGGTTCCGGCAAGACGTACACGATTGCGAACGTCATCGCCGCAGTACAGCGTCCGACACTCGT
Source organism: Steroidobacteraceae bacterium (assembly GCA_965279665.1). Classification (GTDB taxonomy): domain Bacteria; phylum Pseudomonadota; class Gammaproteobacteria; order Steroidobacterales; family Steroidobacteraceae; genus UBA964. Next base: position 2,329,240 of record OZ257256.1, on the reverse strand, counting down.
CATCGCGCACAACAAGACGCTGGCTGCCCAGCTTTATGGGGAGTTCAAGGAATTCTTTCCGGACAACTCGGTGGAGTATTTCGTTTCCTATTACGACTACTACCAGCCTGAAGCCTATGTGCCCTCGACGGATACCTTCATCGAGAAGGACGCCTCGATCAACGAGCACATCGAACAGATGCGCCTCTCGGCCACGAAGGCGCTGCTCGAGCGGCGCGATTCGATCATCGTCGCGACGGTGTCTTCGATCTATGGCCTCGGCGATCCGGAGTCCTATCTCGCGATGGTGCTGCACCTGAACCGCGGCGATCGCATGGACCAGCGCCGCCTGCTGCGCCGGCTCGCGGACATGCAGTACACGCGCAACGAAATGGATCTGACGCAGGGCACCTACCGCGTGCGCGGCGACGTGATCGACATCTTCCCGGCCGAATCCGAGCGACAGGCCGTGCGTGTCGAGCTGTTCGACGAGAGCATCGAGTCGATCGCGCTGTTCGATCCGCTGACCGGTGAGGTGGTGCGGCGCGTGCCGCGTTTCACGGTGTATCCCGGTACGCACTACGTCACGCCGAAGGAGCGCCTGATCGGCGCGATCGACAAGATCCGCGAGGAACTGCGCGAACGGCTCGCCGTGCTGCGCGCGGCAGACAAGCTGGTCGAGGCGCAGCGGCTCGAACAGCGCACGATGTTCGACATGGAAATGATGAAGGAAGTGGGTTACTGCTCCGGCATCGAAAATTATTCGCGCTATCTGTCCGGTCGCTCGCCGGGAGAGGCGCCGCCTTGTCTCTACGATTACCTGCCGGACGACGCGCTGTTGATCGTCGATGAGAGTCACCAGACGATTCCGCAGCTCGGCGCGATGTACAAGGGCGACCGTTCGCGCAAGGAAACATTGGTCGAGTTCGGCTTCCGTCTGCCCTCGGCGCTCGACAACCGGCCGCTGAAGTTCGAAGAGTGGGAATCGCTCGCGCCGCAGATGATCTTCGTCTCGGCCACGCCCGGTCCGTACGAGGGCCGTCTCGCAGGCCAGGTGGTGGAGCAGCTCGTGCGGCCCACGGGCCTCGTCGATCCGGAAGTCGAGGTCCGTCCCGTGCGCACGCAGGTGGACGATCTGCTGTCCGAGATCAACCTGTGCCTGACGCGCGGCGAGCGCGTGCTGGTGACCACGCTGACCAAGCGGATGGCCGAAGACCTTACCGAATACCTCGATGAGCACGACATCAAGGTCCGCGATCTGCATTCGGACGTGGAGACGGTCGAGCGCAGCGAGATCATTCGGGATCTGCGCCTCGGCAAGTTCGATGTGCTCGTCGGCATCAACCTGTTGCGCGAAGGTCTCGACATGCCGGAGGTCGCGCTGGTCGCGATTCTCGATGCCGACAAGGAAGGCTTCCTGCGTTCGGAGAACTCGCTGATCCAGACGATCGGCCGTGCCGCGCGCAACCTGAACGGCCGCGCCATCCTCTATGCCGATCGCATCACGGGATCGATGGAACGCGCGATGGGCGAAACGGCGCGGCGCCGCGCGAAGCAGATCGCGTTCAACACGCTGCACGGCATCACGCCGCGCGGCATCGTCAAGGGCGTCAGCGATGTCATGGAAGGCGCACGGTCCGAGGTGCCTGGGAGCGATCGAAAGAAGCGCGGCCAGGGCGCCGGTGCACGTGGCGCGGCGGCCGCTGCGGCGACCGAGGCCGCCGAGACCACCAACGTCGTGGACCTGCGGCCGGAGCAGATCGTCCGGCGGATCAAGCAGCTGGAGGCGGAGATGTTCCGCAAGGCGCGCAACCTCGAATTCGAGGCGGCCGCCGGGCTGCGGGACCAGATCGAGCGGCTGAAGCGCGCCGAACTGGGGTTGTCCGGGACGCTGGCGGGCTAGTGCCGGGCAGTGCGGCTTTCGGTCTTCGGCTAAGTCGTTGAAGTCGCACGCATTGCCTTGCGCGCATGGCCGCGGTTCGGTATCGTTCGCCGCCTTGCTGCAGGCGCGTAGCTCAGTGGTAGAGCATCACCTTGACATGGTGGTGGTCGGTGGTTCGATCCCACTCGCGCCTACCAATTTCGAAACGGGGCGTTTTCGCTTGGCGGAAGCGCCCTTTTTTCGCTTCGGAGCTTCGACGCGATGCCTGTGATCACGCTGCCCGATGGCAGTCAGAAAACCTTCGATCGTCCCGTGACCGTGGACGAGGTCGCCGCCAGCATCGGTGCCGGCCTGCACAAGGCCGCGCTTGCCGGTCGCGTCAACGGCAAGCTGGTCGATACCTCATTCAGCATCGCGCAGGATGCGCAGCTGCAGATCATCACGGACAAGAGCGCGGAAGCGCTCGAGATCATCCGTCACTCCACGGCGCATTTGCTCGCCCAGGCCGTGCAGTCGCTGTTCCCGGATGCGCAGGTGACGATCGGTCCCGTCATCGACGACGGCTTTTATTACGACTTCGCGTACAAGCGCCCGTTCACCACGGAAGACCTCGTCGCGATCGAGTCGAAGATGGCCGAGATCGTCAAAGCCGATCTGCCCGTGAAGCGCACCGAAATGCCGCGCGACGAAGCCGTGCAGTTCTTCAAGAATCTCGGCGAGCATTACAAAGCCGAGATCATCGCCAGCATTCCTTCGTCCGAGCCGATCTCGCTGTACGGGCAGGGCGACTGGGTGGACCTGTGCCGTGGTCCTCACGTGCCGTCTACCGGCAAGCTGAAGGTCTTCAAGCTGATGAAGGTCGCCGGCGCGTACTGGCGCGGCGATTCTCGCAACGAGATGCTCCAGCGCATCTACGGCACGGCCTGGGCGAACGACAAGGATCTCGCCGCGTACCTGACGCGGCTGGAAGAAGCGGAGAAACGCGACCATCGCAAGATCGGCCGCGAGCTGGATCTCTTCCACATGCAGGAAGAGGCGCCAGGCGCCGTGTTCTGGCACCCGAAGGGCTGGCGCATCTTCCAGACGCTGATCTCCTACATGCGCGCCAAGCAGGAAGCGGCCGGATTCGAAGAGGTCAATGGCCCCGAACTGATGGACCGCAGCCTGTGGGAAGTCTCAGGGCATTGGGAAAAATTCGGCGAGAACATGTTCACGACGCAGACGCCGGACGAGCGCGTCTACGCGATCAAGCCGATGAACTGTCCGGGGCATGTGCAGATCTTCAAGCAGGGACTGCGCAGCTACCGCGATCTGCCGATCCGCTTCGCCGAGTTCGGCAAGGTGCATCGCTATGAACCCTCGGGTGCGCTGCATGGCCTGATGCGCGTGCGCGCGTTCACGCAGGACGACGCGCACATCTTCGTCACGATGGATCAGATCACGGCCGAGTCCGTCGCGGTGACGAAGCTGATCCTCGACATCTACAAGGACTTCGGTTTCGACGACGTGCGCATCAAGTTCTCGGATCGCCCCGAGAAGCGCGTCGGCTCGGATGAAGTCTGGGATCGCGCCGAGGCTGCGCTGAAGCAGGCCGCCGATGCCGCCGGCATCGAGTACACGCTGAATCCGGGCGAGGGCGCGTTCTACGGCCCCAAGCTCGAGTTCGTGCTGCGCGATGCGATCGGCCGGGACTGGCAGTGCGGCACGCTGCAGGTGGACCTGAATCTGCCCGGACGGCTCGGCGCGCACTACATCGACGAGCACTCCCAGAAGCAGACGCCGGTCATGCTGCACCGGGCGATCTTCGGCTCGCTGGAGCGGTTTTTCGGCATTTTGCTGGAACACCACGCCGGCAGGCTGCCCACCTGGCTCGCCCCGACCCAGGCGGTTTTGATGAATATCACCGACCGGCAGAGCGAATATGTGACCCAAACTGCCGAATTCCTTAAGAATCAGGGGGTTCGGGCAGAAGTCGACTTGCGCAATGAAAAGGTCGGCTTTAAGATCCGCGAGCACACGCTGCAACGCGTGCCTTACCTATTGGTGGCAGGCGACAAGGAAGTAGCAGCGGGTCTTTTATCCGTGCGCACTCGTAGCGGCAAGGATCTGGGCACGATGTCCCCGCAGACGTTCATCGAACGACTGCGCATCGAGCTCGATAGCCGTGGGCGCCGAATTTTGGAGGATTGACTTATCTCGACTGCAAGCAAGCGCATACGGCGCAACGAGGAAATTACGGCACCGCAGGTGCGTGTGATTGCCGCGGATGGATCCCAGGCCGGCATCATGACCCGGTTTGAGGCTCTCCAACTCGCCACTTCGAGTGAACTGGATCTCGTCGAAGTGTCCCCGATGGCCGAGCCGCCTGTCGTGCGAATCATGGACTTCGGGAAATTCCTCTTCGAACAGAAGAAGAAGACCCACACAGCCCAGAAGAAGCAGAAGCAGCAGCAAGTCAAGGAAGTGAAATTTCGTCCCGGTACGGAAGAGGGCGATTACCAGGTCAAACTGCGTAATCTGATCCGCTTCCTGACCGAGGGTGACAAGGCCAAGGTGACGTTACGTTTCCGCGGCCGAGAGATGGCGCATCAGGAGATCGGACGCAAACTTCTCAGCAGGGTATCGACGGACCTCGCAGCACTCGCGGTCATCGAGCAGAACCCCCTGATGGAAGGTCGGCAGATGGTCATGCTGTTCGCGCCAAAAAAGAAGTGATCCTCGGCGCAAGCTGAGGATTCCGCCCGTAGCGATCTGGGAAACCAGGTTTGCGACCGGGGCTACAAACAGGAGTCGATGACAATGCCCAAGTTGAAGACCAACCGGGCCGCGGCGAAGCGCTTTCGCAAGACTGCCAAGGGATTCAAGTCCTATTCGGCAGGCCGCAGGCACAATCTCGGACACAAACCTCGCAAGACGAAGCGTCAGCTCCGTTCGGGCGGTTCCAGCCTCGTGCATGAGAGCGACGTCGGTCGCCTGGTGCAGCTGCTGCCGCACCTGAAGTAACGCCGTCTCCCGCATTTCCGAGGTTTGAAACATGGCACGAGTTAAACGAGGCGTTACCGCTGGTAAGCGCCACAAGAAGGTTCTTGGCAAGGCCAAGGGTTATTACAACGCGCGGCGCAAGGTCTATCGCGCCGCGAAGCAGGCCGTCATCAAGGCCGGCCAGTACGCGTACAACGATCGCCGCCTGAAGAAGCGGGATTTCCGTGCGCTGTGGATCCAGCGCATCAACGCGGCGGCTCGCGTGCACGGTCTGTCGTACAGCCGTCTGATCTCCGGCCTCAAGGTCGCGGAGATCGAGATCGACCGCAAGATGCTCGCCGATATCGCCGTGGCAGACGCCGCAGCGTTTGGCGCGATCGTCGGCAAGGCCAAGGCAGCGCTTGGCATAGCCTAGGTCGGCCCGTGAGCGATCTCGCGGTCCTGACAGCGCAGGCCATCGAAGAAGTGGCCGCGAGCACCGAGCTCGCGGCCCTCGAAGACGTGCGCGTCCGCTGGCTCGGCAAGAAGGGCCAGCTCACCGAACAGTTGAAGTCACTCGGCGCGCTGCCCGCGGCCGAGCGACCCGCTGCGGGTGCGCGCATCAACGTCGCTAAGGAGCAGGTGCAGGCCGCGATCGAGCAGCGGCGAGAGGCCCTGTCGCGCGCGGCGGTTGCGGCGGCGCTCGAAGCGGGCCGCATCGATGTCACCCTGCCGGGTCGCGGTGAGCAGCAGGGTGGACTGCATCCGGTGACGAAGGCGCTGCTGCGCATGGAGCAGCTGTGCCGCGAAGCGGGCTTCAGCGTCGAGCGTGGTCCGGAGATCGAAGACGATTTCCACAACTTCGCAGCGCTGAACATCCCCGCCGATCATCCGGCGCGCGCGATGCACGACACTTTTTACTTCGGCGACGGTCGCCTGCTGCGAACGCACACGTCGCCCGTGCAGGTGCGCACGATGGTCGCCGCGCAGGATCGCAACGATGGCCATGGCGCGAAGCTGCCGCTCGCGATCGTCGCGCCGGGTCGTGTGTATCGCTGCGACTACGACATCACGCACACGCCGATGTTCCACCAGCTCGAGGGCCTGCTGGTCGACGAGAACGTCAGCTTCGGTCACCTCAAGTCCATCCTGCATGGCTTCATGGAATCCTTCTTCGAGCGGGACCTGAAGATGCGGCTGCGGCCGTCGTACTTCCCATTCACCGAGCCTTCCGCGGAAGTCGATATTTCCTGCGTGTTCTGCGGCGGCGCCGGCTGTCGCGTGTGCAAGCAGACCGGCTGGCTCGAAGTGGCCGGCTGCGGTCTCGTGCATCCGAATGTGCTGACCGCGTGCGGCATCGATGCCGAGCGCTGGACCGGCTATGCCTTCGGCATGGGCATCGAGCGGCTCGCGATGCTGCGCTACGGCGTCGGCGACCTGCGGCTGTTCTTCGAGAACGATCTGCGCTTCCTGCGCCAGTTCCGGTCGCTGTGACGCCGTCATGAAGATCTCCCTGCAATGGCTGCGCGAATGGGTCGACGTTTCCTGGACGCCGGCGGAACTCGGCGCGCGCCTGACGATGGCGGGATTCGAACTCGAGTCACTCTCCGCCGCAGCGCCGCCGTTCACAGGTGTCGTGGTCGGCGAGATCATCGAAGCCGTGCGGCATCCGCAGGCGGACAAGCTGCAGATCTGCAAGGTGTCCATCGGCAGCGGTGAGCCGCTGCAGATCGTCTGCGGTGCGCCGAACGCCCGCGCGGGCCTCAAGAGCGCACTCGCGCGCGTCGGCGCGACGCTGCCCGGTGGGCTTGCGATCAAGGCCGCGAAACTGCGCGGTTCCGAATCCTTCGGCATGCTGTGCTCGGCGAAGGAGCTCGGACTCTCGGAAGCCTCTGACGGCATCCTCGAGCTGCCGGCGGACCTCGTGCCCGGCACGGACCTGCGTGACGCACTCGGTCTCGACGATGCGCTGCTCGAAGTGGCCGTCACGCCGAACCGCGGCGATGCGATGTCCGTCCTCGGCATCGCGCGCGAAGTCTCCGCGCTGGTCGGCGCGCCGCTGCGCGGTCCGGCACTCGCGCCCGTTGCGGCGCGCGGTGATGCGCGCGTGGCCGTGTCGCTGCAGGCGCCGAACGCCTGTCCGCGTTTCGTCGGCCGCGTGATCCGCGGCATCGACAATTCGAAGCCTTCGCCGTGGTGGGTGCGTGAGCGCCTGCGACGTGCCGGTCAGCGTTCGATTTCGCCGGTCGTCGACGTCACCAATCTCGTCATGCTCGAGCTCGGGCAGCCGATGCACGTTTATGATCGCGCGAAGATCGCGGGCGACATCCGCGTGCGGCTCGCCGCCGCCGGTGAGCGCTGTACGTTGCTCGATGGACGCGAGGTCGCGCTCGATGCAGACATGCTCGTGATCGCCGATGCCGAGGGTCCCGTCGGACTCGCCGGCGTCATGGGCGGACAGCGCACCGCCGCCAGTGCGCAGACGGTTGATGTATTCCTGGAAGTTGCCTGGTTCGAGCCCGCCTCGATTGCCGGACGCGGCCGAAGGCTCGGCCTGACCACCGATGCCAGCCAGCGCTTCGAGCGCGGCGTGGATCCAGTCCATCAGGTCCGTACGATCGAACGCGCCACCGCGTTGATGCTGCAGATCGCCGGAGGCGAAGCGGGTCCCGTCGTCGTCACCGAAGACGCTGCCCATCTGCCGTCGCGTCGCAGTGTCACGTTGCGGCGTGCCCAGGTGCAGCGCCTGCTCGGCGTGCTGCCGGACGATGGACGACTGCGCGCCATGCTCGAATCACTGGGCATGCAGGTCGAATCCACCGCCGAAGGATTCAAGGTCGCGCCGCCGAGTCATCGATTCGACATCGCCATCGAACGCGATCTGATCGAGGAAGTCGCGCGGCTTTACGGTTACGACCAGATTCCCGAAGTGGCGGCGCCAACGCGCCAGGTGTTCCGCGCGTTGCCGGAGTCCGAAGCGCGCGAGCAGCGCGTGCTCGATCTGCTCGCCGCGCGCGGTTATCAGGAAGCGATCCATTTCTCGTTCGGCGATCCGGCAGAGCAGGGCGCCTTGCTGCCGGGCGTGCCGTCGCTGTCACTGGCCAATCCCATTTCCAGCGATCTCGCCGTCATGCGCGTGTCGCTGTGGCCAGGTTTGCTGAAGAGCGTGCTCGAGAACCAGCGGCGTCAGCAGGATCGTGTGCGCCTGTTCGAACATGGTGTCGTGTTCCTGGGCGCGAAGGGAGAACGCGAGATCGACATGATCGCTGGCGTGGCCAGCGGGCCGCGCTGGGTAGAGCAGTGGGCGCGCAAGTCCGCCAGCGCGGACGGGGCCGCAGATTTCTTCGACGTCCGCGCGGACCTCGAGTCGCTGTTCGCGGTCTGTGGCGATCCAGACTCATTCCGGCTGGAAATGGACGCGGATGCACCTGCCTGTCTGCATCCGGGCCGCTCTGCGCGCATTGTTCGCAGTGGCAAGCCGGTAGGCTGGATCGGCGAACTGCATCCGGAGCAGGTCCAGCGGCTCGATTTGACATATGCGCCGGTGCTGTTCGAGCTCGAAATGAGCGGTCTGGCCGTGCGGCCGAGAGCTTATCGCGAAGTGTCGCGGCTGCCGCAGGTGAGACGGGATCTGGCGATCGTCGTGGATGAAAGCGTGCCTTTCAGCGCCGTTCACGAACGTGTAACCTTGACCGCTTCAAGCCTGCTGCGTGATCTGCGACTGTTCGACGTGTACCGGGGCCCGGGCGTAGAAACAGGTCGAAAAAGTATCGCTATTGGCTTGATTTTTCAGGATGATTCTCGCACCCTGACTGACGAAGACGCGGACAATGCCGTCGCCGCGATCCGCGCAGATTTGGCTGCGAGCCTGAAGGCGAAGATAAGAGAATAAGAAGGTTTGGGGACTCATGGCTCTGACCAAAGCTGAGATGGCCGAAGCACTGTTCAACCAGCTCGGCCTGAACAAGCGCGAAGCACGCGAACTCGTCGACCTGTTCTTCGAAGAAGTGCGTACCGCCTTGTCGAACGGCGAGCAGGTCAAGCTCTCAGGTTTCGGCAATTTCGATCTGAGAGACAAGAATCAACGCCCCGGACGCAACCCCAAGACCGGAGAGGAGATCCCCATCAGCGCGCGGCGCGTGGTGACCTTCCGCCCGGGTCAGAAACTCAAGGCTCGGGTCGAGGCGTATGCTGGAAGCAAAGAATAACGACGAACTCCCGCCGATCCCGGGCAAGCGCTATTTCACCATCGGTGAAGTGAGTGACCTCTGCGGCGTGAAGCCGCATGTCCTGCGCTACTGGGAGCAGGAGTTTCCCCAGCTCAAGCCCGTCAAGCGCCGCGGCAATCGCCGCTATTACCAGCGCCAGGACGTGCTCGTGATCCGCCAGATCCGCAGCCTGCTGTATGAAGAGGGCTTCACGATCGGTGGCGCACGCAACAAGCTCACCGGCGAGGAAGCCCGCACGGACGTCAGCCAGAGCCAGCAGATCGTCAAGCAGCTGCGCATCGAGCTCGAAGACGTGCTGCGCATCCTGCGCCGCTGATTTATCATCGCGCGCGTCGGCGACCTTTCCCCAGTCGCTGAAGTCTCAAGTTCGTCCGGTCGGGACGTGGCGCAGCCTGGTAGCGCACTTGCATGGGGTGCAAGGGGTCCCGAGTTCAAATCTCGGCGTCCCGACCACTAAAAACACGCAGTTCTAGGATGCCTTGTGGCCAACCCTGTGGCCAAGTTGCAATCCAACTCCTAGGAGAACTGCCAATGTCGAAGAAATCCGCCCGCCCAATCATCGCGCGGGCCGCCGCTGTCACTGAGGACCAACCAGCCACCCTCGAGGATCTGCGACGGTTCGCAGCTGATTGCGCGCGCGAGCTCGAAACGATCCAGGCCCGCCTGTCGATGATCAACTGCGCATTGGTCCTCGAGGGCACGATTGTCTGCGCCGACGCTGCCCGGCTGCTGCAGCTGGATATCGAAAACCCGCTCCATGAATGCGCCGAGCGGGCCCGACGCCTCGTGACCGGGACCGCCGCGGGCGTGCCGCACGCGGAAGTCTGATCCATCGAATCGACGCCGGGAACCGTTGGCATGGCTCCCGGCGTCTTTACTCGGTTGAGTTATCGTTGCAATCTGGATCGGCAATTCAGCCGCGGAGCCAAAAACATGCAGGTTTTCGTTGCTTGGTCAGGGGATGCGAGCAAGGCACTGGCAGCCGGATTAGCCAGGTGGCTTCCCAAGGTGATTCAGTCGCTGGAGCCGTTCATCTCCACCTCGAGCATCGACAGCGGATCGCGGTGGCGTACTGAAATTGGGGACAAGTTGTCCGGAATTTCATTCGGGGTGCTCTGCCTAACGCCAGACAATCTCGCCAGCCCGTGGATTCACTTTGAGGCCGGCGCGTTGTCCAAGAATATCGACCACGCCCGCGTCGTGCCGTTGCTGCTTGATGTCCGCACCGACCAAGTAAGGGCGCCGCTCGACCAGTTCCAGGCGGAGGCTGCTAACGACGATGGTATCGGTAAGCTGGTACGAACGATCAATCGGCAGCTCCAAAAGCCGCTCGAGGAAGGGAATCTTGATGAAGCTATCGAGCGTTGGCTGCCGGATTTCCGCAAGGTGATTGCGGATGCTCAAGCCGTGCTTTCAAGGGACCGTCCCGCCACTGCTCCCGGCCCCACTATGCAAGAGATGCTGCAAGAGTTGCTCAACACCGCGCGTTCCAACTCGCGGGATATTTCTGACCTAAAGCAAGAGCTCGCGAAAGCCAAACTTGCTTTCAATCCGCAAGTCATTCGCCACGGCCTATTGAGCGGCGGATTACCGGGCGGGTCTTGGACGGACGTTACGAATCCCGGCCTCGCATTGACATCGACCATGGAGAGTGTAGCGGCCGAAGCCGACCGCACCGCCAACGCACTCGCGGCGTACGCAGCAGGTCCTACTGTGGGCGGCATTCTTGGTTCGAATGTCAGAATCGCCGATGTCGCGAGCAAAGCCCCCAGGGAAGTAACCATCAAGATTCCCGGGGCTGAGACAAACAAGAAACTCTAGCGATCCGTCCCGCTGAACCGAGCACCTGCGCAACACCGGCTTAGGTGTTCGGCAGTTGCAGCACCACCTCGGCCGCGCCCGGCTCAGGGGGCTCGGCGTCGGCGAGTTCGGGAGTTGGCAGCACCAACTCGACCTCGCCCGGCTCAGGCGGCTCTTGGTCGACACAAGCCCGCACGAATGGATCAGCCACAATTCTGTCGACGAGTTCGAGCGTTCGCCTCGTCGCCTCGTCTTTGTCGAGCGCATTGAGCACGAGCACCACCAGCGATTTGTCCCGCACGTTCGCGGGAATTTTTGTCTTGAGCAGATAGTCCATGGTTCCTCCTGATGAAAAAGTGCGCCCCGTGGCTCCGATGCGTTGAGCGGCACAATTGCCACCGCACCAGGTCGAGGGGCGCCACAATGAACCCTCGAGGTCGTTCACTGCCGATGCCGTGACGTGGCTATCCGGTCTGCCGCGGGAGTGAGGACGCAAACCCCGCAGACGGTCGACTGTTGCTTGGCCACCTGTCGACTGGGCCGTGATGGAAAACGAAACGCTCGCGGTTAACTCACCGAACTGGCCACGCACAGCGCGGCCGCATGTTTGACCGCGACATCGCAGCCGACCAACAGGCGCGCGCCGATGATGCCGGCCGGAAAATTGGCATACGGATTGACCTCGATCTGAATGCCGGCACCCCAGAGTCCGAGGATGACCTCAGAGAAATCGCCGCAGATCAGCGTCGATGCGGGCAGGTCGGTCGTGACGAATCCCGGCCGGCCGCCCACGTCGTCGCCATTCCAGATCGGCCCTGCGCCGGTAAACTTCTCGCGCAACTCGAGCAGCTCGCGAACCGCTGATGTGCCGATATAGGCCAGCGACGCGTCATCGCCGTTCGCGGTCGCGACGGTCTCTTTCATGTTCACGATGCCCGCCCAGGCGAGCGAGGTGCCAGATTGCGAGCCGATTCCGGCAGTGTTCAGAATGCCGGTTGGCTGACCCGATGCGCCCGAGCCGTTGAATGTCGTTGCGTCGACCATCGAGCCGACGCTGCGCATCAGCTCATTGCGGACGTAAGCCTCGCCGGCGGCCTGCAGTGAGAATTGCCGCGAAATCTCGAGATAGCCGCCGCCAATCTTCGGACTCAATCCGATAGAGCCAAGTGCAGGCGTCGATTCACTCGCAGCGGTGGCCTCTGTGGTGAACCAATTGGTCGCCACCTTGGTGCCGGTCCGCGGCAGAGTGATCGACTCGCGGAGGTTTTCATAGATCGTGATACCCGCACGCGCGGCGACCGACCACGGGCGCAGAATGTCGAGCGCTTCGCCGACACCGGTCCCGACAAGATAGCCGCCCGCCGCGCCAGTGCCCGCGACCAGATCGCGCGCGAACAGTCCCCACGGAATAACTACGCGTTGCGGATCGAATGTCAGGCGGGCGAGCTTCGCAGTTTCCTGCAGCGTTTCCGCCTCGATGCCGGTGAGCTTGCCGCCACGCATCCCCTCGAGCATCCGGCCGAAAGAGAACGTGCCGCCGTGCTCGCGAAGTGCGAGACGCTTCACCAGCTGGGCGCGGAATTCGCGCACCGTGTCGCCGCGTCGAATCGAATCCTCGGCAACATCCATCAAGCCATGACGGGCGCCAAGATTCAGAATTTCAGCGGCGCGGCCGCGCTCTGCGAAGGTTGCTCGGTTGGACATGGGTTGCTCACGTGGCAGCAGATGACGCGATCATGTCGAATCACTCGAATCTTGTTCGGACACGTGACCCTCAATGTCCGACTTCTTCGCGAGAATGCGCCGGACGTGACGCGCGGTGACTAGGCCATCGAGCCGCAGCGCGATGCGTTCCGCGCGACCCCATGCCGCGTGACCGGACTCAGCGTCCCGCCAGGCTTCACCTTGCACGAGCCTGCGAAGATCGGCGGCAGCTGCGGCGCGCCGCTGCGCGGCCCGTGCGCGGCCTGCAGCGCCCCCAGCGAGAACACGCAGGCCAACGTCGCGCGGATCAGCCACGTCGCCGTCGAGCCTTTGCCAGCGCATCGTCTGGACGGCCGATCTTGCCGAGGTCGTCGGCGAGCTCGGTGAGAATGGCGTAGTGCTCGGCCTCGATAACGGACTGCGCCAGCATCGGCCTATCGGGATTCGCTGCCGGCGCGAGCTTCGACGCAGCACCCAGCATCCGCTGCCGGAACGTGGTGAATGTCCGCTCGAGGTCCCCCTCGAGCTTGGACGCGAGCAGCAGCTCACCACGGCGCAGTGCGTTCTCCATCGCGGCCTTGTCGGCCTGCTCACTCGCGAGCCGGGCGCGCTGCTCCTCGAGGTCAAGCTCGGTACCGAGCTCGCGCTTAATCCGCCAATTTATCGACTCGCGAGCGCTGTAGGTCCCGGCCTCGTGGCGTGGGTGGCCATCCTCATCCCACCGGCGAATGGTCCGCACGTCGACCCCGTGCATAGCTGCGCATTCCGCCTGCGTCAGGCTGTCAAAGCGGGCGGACATCTAGGCGCCCCCTAGAGCTAGCGAGATTCCGCGAGCCAATGGCCACCCGCGGAGAATGCCCAGGAAGGACCCGCTTCGGTTTCTCCCACTGCTTGCGCAGCCAGCTCGGCGGACGGATGCGGTACTGCTCACGAACCCTTCGCATGTAGCGGCGCAGCGCCATGCTGTGACGTTTGCGCGGCATCAGGTCGCACCTCGAGCCAGTGGCGGCAGGCCGCGCAGCTCGCGCGCCTCTGCCGGTGTGATGGCGCCAAGCGTTTTCCAGCTTCCACCCGATGTGAGTCGTGCGGCAGCGCGCAGGTGATTGCAAATCAGCAGCGGGTCACGCACTGCCAAGGGCAGCGCACGCCAGGCACGCCAGCAGTTGAGGCAAATGACAGATGGCCGATCAGGCTCCCGCATAGGTTTCTCCCGTGTACCCGGCTCCATGGTGAATTGTGGTGTGAGTGTGGAAGTGCCGAGAATTGCAGCGCTTGCGCGCACCTCGTCTGCACTGTTTGGACCATTCTGCGGCGTATCAGTCATCGCTTGACCTCGAGAAGTTGGTTCATGGTGGTGGCGGCGCGGCGTAGGTCCTCGGACACGCTGCGGCTGTAGGTGCTCGTCTGCTCGAGGCTGGCGTGGCGCATCAGGTCACGCACAACCTGAGGCGCGACACCGGCCGAGAGCAGGCTCGAGGCCGCGCTGCGGCGTAGGCCGTGCGTGGGGATGTCAGGCAGGCCCGCAGCTTTGAGGTGAGCGCGCAGTTTCTTGGCGTACCAGGATCGGTCCCACGGTCGACCGGTGCGGGTTTGCAGCACGAGGCCGCGAGCTCGCCCGAGCGCTGCGCCGTGAGCCATGACGGCCTCGAGCACGACATCAGGCACCGGCAGCTCAGCGGCGCTGTGCGATGTCTTGAGCGCGCCCACGTGGCGCTCGACAGCGTTGCGGCGAATCGTGACGGTGCTGGCGTTCGCGTCGAAGTCCTCGAGGTGCAACCCGAGCAGCTCGCCGACACGCAGGCCGAGACTGCACTGCAGCTGATAGGCGATGCTCAGCGGCATCGGCGCGGCGGCAATGAGGTGCGCCATTTGCTCGCTCGAGAGGATGGCCGGCGCGTTCTGCGCATCACGCACCGAGGGATATCGCAGGCGGCGAGAATTGAACGCAGCAATACGGTAACCGTCCGCCTCAGCAGCACGCAGGATGGCCAGCAGGCGACGCATGAGCGCGCGCACCGTCGAGGCCTTGAGGCCCGCGGCCGCCCAGGTCGAGACGAGTTCCTGCATGAACGCGCCCCCGCACTCATCGAGGCGCCGGCCTCGCATGGCCGGCCTGATGTGTGCACGGATCGCGCTGCGCGCAGTGCGTTGCGTGCTCGGTCGCAGCAGCGGCAGCCGCACTCGCTGGTAGTGCTCGAGGTACGTAGGCGCGGGCACTGGCCGCCCCGGTGACAGCGCGCGACCCGTGAGAGTGTCGGCGACGCCATCAGCAGCCACCCGAGCCGCGCTGCGCGTGCGCAAAGTCTTGCGCGTGCCGACCGTGACGCACCGGTGCGTCCGCCGCAGTGCCCCGGTGATCGGGTCGACGACATCGCAGCGGATGCGCAGCACCCATCGGTCGCCAATAAGCGTGAGCGAACCCCGTGCCCATCGTCGGCCCGCCGTCGTCAAGCAAGGGACCGCACGCGGTGACGTGCAAAACTTTGCCGGCGCATGGTCTGGCGCGCAAAGTATTGCCAGAGCACCGAGCGTGACCTCGAGCAGCACGGGCAGTTGTGGCCGGTGCCCGGTCCACTTTGCAGCTCGCCGGAACCGCCGCACGGTGTGCAGGCAGCGACCGACTCGAGCGCGTGAAGTGCGGCGCGCGGATTCATGATCGCACCCGAGGCGGCAACAGTTCACTGACGCGGCGCGGACCATTGATTGCTCGACCCGCACCAGCGCTCGGAATCTGCGGCAGCATCTCGCGCGCTTCGGCTACACCCTCGAGCGCATCAAAGTGTTCTGCAAATCGGCGCTCGAGAAACGGTAGACCACTCTCGGTGCTCATGGCGATGACGCGGAAGCCGCCGAGGGCGCTGGCTGCAGCGTTGACCGATGCCTCCGCGTGCAGTCCGTCGCGCCATGCACCGCGCGCGTGCTCGAGCGCTAGCGCCCAGGCTTCTCCGGCGGTCAGCCGGCCTGCCTTGCGTAACCGCTCGAAGTGAAACGGCGACGGCATGAACTCGCAGCTGCGCGCTAGGTGCGATGCAGCAGCGAGAAACTCTGCAATCGGCCAATGGCTCAGGGCCTGCCACCAGAGCTCGAGCACATCAGGGCTCAGCTTTGCGCCGGGTTTCATTGCAGCCAGTCCGTTCAATGCGCCGAGGAACGCGGCGCGGTCATGGGGTTGCATCTATTGCTCCCTTCCGGTGCAGCCAGTCGAGTGATGCGGCAACGTTCGCGGCCTCGCGCGCTTCCTGCTTGGAGGGCGGCAGCGGCCACGGCTGCGACCATGGCCGGTCTGAGTCGCCGAAGAATCGTGCCGGATTCAGGACATGCCGACCGGTGGCCGCGACCAACGCCGCGTAGCGTGCTACGCCCGCGTGCAGCGCCTCCCAGTCGGTGCCGGCCTCGAGGTGCCTGCGGATATGGTGCTCGGCTGCAATCCAATCCTGCCGAGCGGCGTGGGGTGGATAGTTGGTTTTCAGCAGCTCGAGGTTTCGCCCGACGTCGCCGTCATCAGGCGCACGTTCTTCACTCTCTGTTTGAGTCTGAGTATGAGTCTGAGTATGAGTCTGAGGGCGGGACGCGGCGGGACATCGCGGGACGCCGCGGGACAGCGCGGGACGCGGCGGGACATCGCGGGACGCCGCACGCTGCTCACGCTTTCGCTCTGCATCAGCCCCGCTCGCGACACGGTGTGAATCGGATGCTGACTTTCGTGCTTTTTCGCGATAGCGGGCATGATTCACGATCCGCCAGCCCCACGGTCGCTTAGGGTCGATCAGCTCGAGGCGACGCCCCTGCAGCTCCGGCGTGCGGCTGTGTAGGTCGGGCTCGAGGAATCGACCAATGCAGCCACAAACGTCCTCGAGGGTCAGGCCCGTGACACTCGCGATGTACTGAGGCGTGCAGTCGACGTGCCCATGGCGATCCGACATAGCGAGAATGCACAGCCACAAGCCAGTGTCCGGCCAGCGCCCATGCAGCGTGCCGGTGAACACGGTGCTGAACACCGGGACGTAGCCGGTCATGGCTGCCCACCTGTGCACTCGGCGGCGGCAAGCGTCTCGGGACGCCACCCGGTTTTTCCGCCCAGGTTGATGTCGCGCGGTGGTAACCGACCGATCTTTTCCCAGCGCCAGCGGGTCGGCGCAGAAATTCCGTACCGCTCCTCAACGCCTTTCGGCCAGACTGCATCGGTTCCGCGGCGCGGTGCTGCGCGGCGCTTCGGGCTATCGGTCATTGATTGCTCCTCGCACGGTGTGAAACTGTGCGAAGCAATCTAGCGGCGAGCGAAAGCGGCCGCGATCTGCGCGACAAATCAGGAATTAACGCGCAGGGTCAGCCTCGACCGCGATGTGCTCCTCGGTTCATTTCGTCGATCACCGCCGACACGTCAGGACCGTGGCGCTCCATGTAGCGCTGGCTCTTTTTTTCGTCCCAAACGTAACTGCGCTTTTCGGCAATGTGCATGATCGCTCGCCGCTGATCTTGGCTTTGATCGCTCCACCAACGGTCGAGGCGGCCAATACTCGGCACTTTCGCGCCTGCATGGTTGCGGATCAGCTCCGCGTGCGCGCGTTGCTTCGTCAGTGGGGTAGCGCGGAGGCGAAGCCATCCGACGAAGTAGAACAGCATGGACTGCGCAACCGGTCTGCCTCGCGGCCGCGCTGGCAATCCGCTGGATTGCGCCAGGCTTTTGCCGTTGGCTAAATCGCGGAGCAGGCGGGCGACGTTGTGCGCTTGCCCGATCGTCATGTCGACCCGAATCGGCCCTTGACTCAAAGCGATGAACCGCGCCATGGGGTCGTCGCTGTTTCGGTCATCGACCGCCAAGTCTTGCGCCGCTTCCAATTTGCTTGCGAGCGCAAGCAACTGCATCTGTAGGTCGCGATACTGCTTGTCGACCGTCGACGCCTTACGCTTGGGCTTCACTTGGAGAGGCCCCGCAGGTGCTTCGCCCACTTGTCGAGCGCGGCGCGCTTCTCATCGAGATAATCACCAACGTCATAGGTTGCGGCGATCTTCTCTTGCGAGTGATTCAGACATCTTTCCGCGATGTGTGGCGGAACCTTGAGCCGTCCCAAGCCCGTGCGGCACGTGCGTCTCAGGTCGTGCAGAGTGAAGGGCGCGATGCCGAGTTTCTGGAAACGGTCCTGACACTTCGCCAGGCCGCGCGTGAGCAGCTTGGCGTCTATGGCGCCGGAACCATCAGCGTTCGGCAGCACCCACGGCGATGAGTCCGCTGCGCCTTTCAGTGTGCTGAATACATCTGCCGCCCACGGCGACAGCGGCACCACATGCCCCTTGCCGGTCTTGCTGTTCTCCGGCGGTATCGTCCAAGTGCGTGCCTTGGGGTCAATGTGTTCCCAGCGGGCGAGGGCGAGCTCGCCGCGGCGTTGCCCGGTGAGAAGCAACAGCATGATGACGTGCTCGAGGCGCTCAAACCTTGTGGCGGCGCGCGGATCAGCCAGAAAGGCGCGTAGCTCGTCATCCGTCAGCGACCGCTCCCGCGGCCTCTCCTTGCCTCCGGGGCGATACAGCAACTGAACCGGCGAGGCGTCGATGAGCGCGCGATGAACACCGTAACGGAACATCTGCGACAGCACACCCGCAACCCTATTCGCCATCACCTTTGAGCCGCGCTCAACGATGCTGTCGAGCAGCTCGATTACCTCACGCGGTTTGATGGTTCGCGCATCGCGGCCGCGCCATTCCGGCAGCACGTCTTTCTCAAGAATGGCGGCGACGTACTCCGGGCGCTTGCGGTTCGGTTTGACGTGGCGCTCGAGGAACTCACCGGCGAGAAATGCGACCGTGTGTTTCGCGTCAGGCGCGGAGATCGCCGCGGCGCCGGGCAGTGGCGCGGGGCGCTCCGTTCGAGTCGGACGTGAGCGGCGAGGATCGATGCCCTCTGCGATACGCTTCTGCAGTCCTTGCGCAATCTCGCGCGCTTCGATGAGTGACGTTGCCGGCCAGTGGCCGACCGTCAGCCGCACCCACTGGCCGCGCCATGTGAATCGAAATAGCCAGGTTCGAGATTCGCCCCGGACCCGCAGCTGTAGGCCGACCGTACTCGGGTCGGTGTGATCGCCGGCGGGGAGTGTGGCCAACTGGTTGGCCACAAGTCGGCCACGGTTTCGCACAGGGCGCAGGCCCCCTTGTCGTCCGGGCAGGGGGTCGCTTCGGGTCGGTCGAGGTGTTGAGCGTGTGGCCAAGTTGTGGCCAAGTTACCCGAAATGACATGAAATGTCATGGCCATCAATGAACGCGCCGAAACCCTATGATTCAAGGCACTTGCGCGATCATTTCATTTCAAGTAATTTCACCCCGTAGCGTCCTTTTTCTGCATGGGGTGCAAGGGGTCCCGAGTTCAAATCTCGGCGTCCCGACCAATACTTACGCGCGCTCCCCCAATTCCTGTGGTCCGTTTTGTGGTCCCATTTGGGGCGATTTCATTCGCGCCGCGATAGGCCGCCACGCGGCCATCGACACGAATTTCCTGAGACCGCCTGAGCGCTCACGAGCGCTCGCGATACCCACGCATTTCGCCCGCGGGAGACCTTTGCCGGTTCGGCTGTTTGTGGGTTCCATTTGAAAACATACGCAACCTGCGTATACTATTGAAATGAAGGCTGTCTTCATCGAGCTGCCCGCGTTCGAGCGCCATCGCTCGCGCTATCTGGACGATGACGGTTTCAGGCTTCTGCAGGACACGCTGATGGCGCACCCGGAAGCGGGTGCTCCGATCGAGGGTACAGGTGGGCTGCGCAAGGTGCGGTTCACGGACGCGCGCCGAGCCAAGGGCAAGCGAGGCGGGTTGCGCGTCATCTACTACTTTTGGACCGGCGGTCCGGAGTTCTGGCTGTTCACCTTGTATGACAAAGATGAAATGTCGGACCTGACCCCCAAGCAGCGCGCGATGTTGCGTGAACTGGTCAAGGCCGAGTTGCAGATGAGGAGAAAGGGATGAAGAAGCGCAATCTCATGGATGAACTGACCGAGGGTTTCGATGCCCTCGCGCAGCAGCGTGCCGGCAAGCGCACGCTGCGGACTCATACCGTCGTGATGAAGCCTGCACCGCGCATCTCCGCCCGTGAGCTGTCGAAATTGCGCGAGCAGCTGAATCTCTCGCGCGGACTTTTCGCGAGCTATCTGCGCACGAACGTGCGAACCCTGGAGAATTGGGAGCAGGGGCGTGCCAAACCCAACGCCCAGGCCGCGCTGCTGATTCGGATGGTGCAGCGGTTCCCGGATACGGTGAGCCGGTTGGCTGAGATTTAGGGACCAGCCGCTACTCACTCGTAGGCTCATCCAGCGGCAGATCCACCTGGACTGCTGGCCGCCGGGGTGGCCTTTGCGCGTCGATGCGACGACCGCGCGGCATGGGCGGCGGAGGCAGCGTGGGCGAGGGCATCGCGATGGGTGATCCTTCCGCCACACAAAACCCTCGCCCCGGTCGTGGCCGAGTGCCGACCCAGGCGGTCACATCGTCCTCCAACCACGCAACGGAGTTCTGTCCCAGCTGCCGGCGGGCCGGGAATGTGCCGGATTTCTCCAGTCGGTAGATGGTCATGCGTGACAACCCTGTCAGTTGCACGACCTGTTTCGTTCTCAGCAGTTTCATTCGGTCTCCTCCCGCGTCATGCGGTCTCAACGTGTTAGTTCCTGGTTGCGGTCCCGAGTCCGCCTGCGCTCAAGCACACGCTCGCGCTCCCGCTCCCGCTCCCGCTCGCGTTCGAGCACACGCTCGCGCTCGATCTCCCGTTCGCGGATCTCTCGCTGTTGTCTTTCCTGTGCGCGCGCGAGGAACGCCTCGTCCACAACCGTCATCCTTTCGGCGAGCTGCTCGCGGCCCGTAAGTGGCTCCGGCCGTGAGCGCACGAACGTCTTGACCGCCTGGGCCAAAGCCTTTTTGCCTCGCGCCTCCAACGTCGCGGCGGTCTTTAGCCACTGTGCATGGAGCGCATCGCGCGAGGCTTCGAGGACGGGACGACACGGATCGAAGATGTCTCCGGACGCCGTCAGCTCGGCACGCACGGATCGCACCTTGGCCACCCACCTATCCGACCTGCGATGCTGTGTCGCCCGCAGCGTCTTGGTGTTCAGGCGTCGTCCATGGTGTCCGCGCTCGAAGCGGGAGGAGGCATTGGCCTCGATACCGCGATCGCGCAACGCTTCGGCGAACCGCTCGCGCCAGGCACGCAGCTTTGCTTTATCGATCCGCAGTCGCTGGCCGCGCTCATCCTCGGCTTTGACGATCAGATGCACGTGCGGATGGGCTTGATCGGTGTGCAGCACCATCGCGTATCGGTGCGTCGCACCGAACTGTTCACGAGCAAATTGCCGTGCCGCCGCCTGGACCGCCTTGGGTGGCGTAGGCGCCGGCATGCCGAGCACGATGTTGTAGGCGACGCGCGTTGTTCGAGGTTTCCGGTCGGTGCCCAACCGAGTGTTCTCCCGGTCGCGATACCGCCCGCGCACCAGATCGAGATTCCAGGACTTCACGAGATCGCGCTGCTGCGCGCTGCTCAACACCGGATCGCCCGTGTCCGTCTCGATCGGTAGTTCACCCTCGCGTCCCACGTACCGCAGCGAGGCCATGACGCCCGCCGGCCCCGAGCCGCCGCCCGTGACCTTGACCATCACTTCCGGCGCACCCCTCACGATGCGCGAGATCTGCGCCACGTCCGCAATCGTCACCCGCTGTCCGGGACCCTTGCGGCCGAGACTCAGCGGCGTGAAGTACGGCGTGTCTTCCCGCGCTACCTTCAAGCTAGGTCCGCCCATGCGGTGCCTCCCAGGCCTGCAGGGCCTTGCGGGCGAAGTCATGGAACGCCCGCTCGATGCGGACGCACTCGACCCGTAGCGCGGCAAGATGCGCCGGCAGGGCTGCAGTCGGGGACTGGCCGATACGCGCCTGACGCTCGAGATCGCGCAGCGTGCGGGTGAGCAAGGCGAGCGTGCCGGTCGTCTCCTTCAGCAGCGCCAGCTCCGCCGAGGGTAGGGGCACGCTCCCGCTCAGATGCGCACGCACCAGCGCCGCCACATAGGTCGAGTCCGGCATCCGACGCGCTCTGGCACGGGCGCGCAGGGCGGAGCTGTCATCGGGACGCAGGCGAACGGTGACGCGCTCGCTCGATGCTTGGCGAACAGGGGCGAACGTCGGATCAGCCATCGTCGCACCGATGCCGAACAACGTGCGCACGGCACGGAGTACGGTCGCGGCTTCCGATTGACCATGCTGGCGAGCGACGACGTGAATGCGCTGCTTCAATGCCGCATCGACGCGCAGCGTGATGACGCGCCGGGCCGGGCGGGGCGGCTGTTCCGTCATCGCGGCGTGCCCCGATCTGCATCACTTCGCGGACAACCCGCTATCCTGCCCCACCTACTCAAACGGCAACTCGTGTGGCACACGCCCGATTTTTGGTGCGTCGCGATATCTGGTGCTTTTGCCGCGTTAGTCATGTGGCCCTCCGTTGCGATCTACGCTAGGGCCACTGGGCTCGACTGAATAGCCCGAGTTTGCAACGTATTTCCTCCGAAACTCCCCCCCTTTTTTTTCGGGATGTGCGGAAAACACGCCAAAACTCAGACAGCACTTTGTCCCAACCTGTATCAGGGCGTCTCAGGAGGTTCGAAACGGTGTTTGAGGTCGTCGTGTCGCCAAATTTCGCCGATTTCGACCTTTTTCACTCCATCCGGTCGAGCGGACTGAGGGCGGCACTCCAGGCATCCACGACATGCGTATAGATCATCGTCGTGTCGATATGCGAATGCCCCAGCAGTTGCTGAATCGTCGGCAGGTCCGTTCCGCTCTGCATCAGGTGCGTCGCAAAGCAATGGCGCAGGGTGTGGACCGTGACATGCGGCAGGCCGCCGACCTGCAGCGCTGCCACGCGAAACGCACGCTGCAGTCCGCTCGGCGCCGCATGCCAGCGCAGCCACTGACCGGTACCTGGATCCAGTCGCTCGACCGATGATGGGAACACGAACTGCCATCGGAGGGACTGCGCCGCGGCCCGGTACTTCTGGCCGAGCGCTTCCGGCATCGGCGCGTAACCTCGGCCCTTCAACTGCCGATCCCGGTGCGTCTCAGCGACGCTCATCACATGCGCTCGGAGGTCCGGCGCCAGCCGCTGCGGCAGGAAGGTGAACCGATCCTTCGCGCCCTTGCCGCCGTGGATGTGGATCTTCTGGGATTCCCAGCGCAGATCCTTCACCCGCAGCGTCAGGCACTCGTGGATGCGCATGCCGGTGCCATAGATCAGGCGGGCCATCAGACCTTCCACCCCCGGCATGCGGCGCAGCACCTGGGCCACTTCCGTTCGGGTCATGACCGCTGGCAAGTGCTTGGGACGGCGAGGGCGGTCGAGTTGCTTCAGCTGCTCAAAGGGCTGCTCAAGCACTTCGGCGTACAGGAACACGAGCGCGTTCAGCGCCTGACTGTGTGAGCTCGCGGACAGATGCCGCGCAATCAGCGAGTTCAGGAACGCTTCGACACCCGCTGCCCCCAGCTCACTGGGATGCCGCTTCTTGTGAAACAGGATGTACTTGCGGCACCAGTAGACATACGCCTCCGCGGTGCGCGGACTGTAGTGGCGTACCCGGCATTTCCAGGCGACCTGATCCAGCAGGCGAGTGGGGCGGGGTTCAACGGCGGCGGAGTGCAGACCCCATAACGGTACCTCTCAGGCAAAAATCAGAATGCTGCACTGCATAGATCCGGAGCGGAAGCTCCATTCGTTCATCACCGGCAGAATCCGTCGAGGTCGTCCCCTGAAAGGCTTGTTCTGACGGGAAATTCCTCCGCATTGGAGGCGCGGCGCGTCCGTTGATATGCTGACCGCATGTATTCGTTCATTAACTGTTAGCGGGCAGCGGAACTTCGGCCTTGCGGCCCTGTCTCACTGTATATACACTTTGTAGATGCGTTTCACGTGGGACGAAGCCAAGCGCCGAGCCAACGTAAGAGTCCACGGTCTCGACTTCTCTGATGCCTCTCGAGTCTTTGATGGTCTAACGTTTACATACGAAGACGATCGGTTCGCTTACGGAGAGCAGCGGTTCGTAACCTTGGGGCTACTGAAGGGCGTTCCAGTTTCACTTGTTCATACGGAGACGCCGGTAGAGATTCGGGTCATATCATTTCGCCGAGCAACCAACCATGAAGCAGAAATCCTCTTCTCGAAAGTCCAAGACCACCTCCCAGCGTCCTCAGACACCGAAGCAGGCCGCGGTAAAGGTGAACGCCGAACACCCCGAGCTCGACGTAAAGCATCTCGTAAACGGGATCGTCCGACGCGGCCTAAAGGTCGTCCCTCCTAAAGCGTCGGTTTCTCTACGCATTGATGCTGATGTTCTCGACTGGTTCCGATCCAGTGGGTCTGGCTATCAGACGAAGATCAACGCTGTATTGAGGGCCTTCAAGGAAGCTGCCCGCTAACAACAAGCTGCAGCGCACCCGCGGCGGTAGCTTCGGAGAGCAATGATGGGCCGAGCCGGAAAGATAAAGTGCCTTCGCCGTGCGGCATCCATGCCGCGCTGCGCTGAGCTTGGGCGTTGAAGCTGTAGAAATTATCTTTTCGAAAACGAGAGTTGCTCTCGCCATTCCGCTTGGTGAACGTGCAGCGAGCCGATCTCGATGATCGATCCGATTCCCGCGATGTCTTCTCAGCTCTTCGTGCCGATCGTCCCGTATCGCATCAGCTTCTCGATGTTGTGAACCAGGCAGTACAACTTCCACTGCGTGTCGACCTTGCGCCGACCGCGCAGCGTGAAGCGGTCCAGTCGTTTGTTGTGGCGCAAATTGGCGAACACCGGCTCGACGACGGCGAATCTTCGTCCGTACCGACGACGTCCTTCGGGACTGTCGATCTTGCGCTTCATGCGCGCGGTGGCGGTCTCGGGTGCATCAGAGGCTTTGCCTCGGAAGAACGTGACCTGTCGTCCGGCATCCTTCTCAGGATGTCGAAGGCATTTGGTGCGCAGTGGGCATGACCGACATGTCGAGTCGGCGGCACGGAACCGATCTCCGATGAAGCCGCGCTTGTCGCGGTGTGTCCCGCTTCTCTGCATCGGCTTGCCGGCGGGGCAGACGCAGGTGCGCTGCTCGGGATCGAACGTGAAGTCGGCCGGGGTGAACAACGTCGGCTTGTCCGAGGCGGGCGATTTGTCGTGCAGCGGATCCGGATCCTGCTGATGCCGATCTTGCGTGGCAAATCGCTCATCGCGGCGGCGCATGCCGTTGTCA
The DNA here is from genome assembly GCA_965279665.1 of Steroidobacteraceae bacterium. Lineage (GTDB taxonomy): Bacteria > Pseudomonadota > Gammaproteobacteria > Steroidobacterales > Steroidobacteraceae > UBA964. The sequence continues at coordinate 2,304,444 of OZ257256.1, read as the reverse complement.
GCGACCAGCGCGTCGATGCCCTGAGCCTCGAGCGTCTTGAGGTTCTGCTCGCTGTGGTAGCCGGCATCGGCCGTGATCAGCGATGCGGGACGGAGTACGTCCTTCATGCCCTCGACGACACCGAGCAGCAGTTCTTGCTCTGAGCCCGTGCCATGCGCCTGCGCTTCGACAATGACTTGGTGCCGTGCATCCACCGCGGCGACGCCGGTGTAGCCCTGCAGCACGCCCTTGGAGGTGGCCATCTTGGCCGACTCGTTGTCGGTGAGGTTGCTCTTGCGGATCGAGCCACTCGGTCCCTGGCGATCCGCGTGGTGTGACAACCACTCGCGCAGCTTCTGCGCCTCGCGCTGCAAACCTTCCAGGCGCTGCGCCTGCTTGGTCTGCAGATCCGCTTCGACCGGCTTGTCGTCCTGATCGCGGTGTCGCTGCAGCATCACCGTCGCTGCCGCCTCAAGCTTGTCGAGCTGCTTCTGGAACTCTGCCCGCGTGCCGCTGCGCGCCTTGGCCGCGTTGCTCGGCAGCTTCACGCCGTCGATCGCGAACATCTCCCGACCGATCAGTCCCTGGCTCTGGCAGATCGACAGCACCGCCGCAAAGACCTGCGCAATGTCCTTCTCTCGTCCGCTCACGAACGCCGCGATCGTCGTGAAGTGCGGCGCGCTGTCGCCGCTCAAGGCCATGAACGTCACGTGATCGCGGCAAGCTCGCTCGATCGCGCGGCTGCTGACGATCCCCTGCGAGTAGGCGAATAGCACGACCTTCAGCAGCATCGCCGGTGGATAGGCCGCCGATCCGCGCTCGTCGTTGTGGTAGTGCGCGTCGAAGTGCGACAGGTCCAGCTCGTGATCGATCAGATGTGCGAGTGCATGCTCGAACGTCCCGGGCAGCAGCTGGCGGCTCAGATCCACCGCCAGCAGCTTCATCCCCTTGTCCACGTCCTTGTATCGGGCCATGCCGTCGATCCCCCAGTCACATATGTCAGAACTTCGACCGGGCATTGCGGCCCGAGTTCTTCAGCGGCATGATCAGAGCATGAATTTTCTACAGCTTCGTTAGGCGGCAGTGAGCATCCATGGTCGCCGGCATCGCTGAGCGAACGTTGCGCTATCGTGCCTCTAGTGGCGGCGAATTGCGTACGCTGATCGTCCGTGTGCTCCCCCCATTCCTGCTAACGGAAGGAACGGTTAACTTTAGGTTTGAGCCTGGAGCAGCTGGATGCATTGTGCGAGTCGAAGGCCTTCCAGAGGAGTTTGAGGAGGTCGCATATGGCGCCGACACGTTGCAAGCCCTACAACTGGCCGTGACAAATGTTGAACCGATCCTCAAACATCTGGCCAAAAGAAACGAGTTGTTCTTCCCCGATGGCCAGCCTTACTTTGAGGCTTAGTGCCTGGTGGTAACGTGAAGGTTATCTGAGCGGTCGAGGACATAGGTAACAGAACAGTCCGGGGACATGGGTAACAGTCACCGGTGTCGAAAGAGCCTACCGTAGGTGTCCTCAATGAGCTGGTTCAGACGTCCAAAGTCCGCACCTCCGAGACTCAGGCTGTTTCGGTTAAATATCCATCTACGCCGAGGCCGTAATGTCGAGATGCCTGCCAATCTGATTGGTGCGTATGTGCCAGTATTTGTGGCGGCCCCTGACCATGAATCTGCCGCCCAGGCGGCGGTAGCGAATGTCACAGGGCGCGGATTCGAATTCGTTGATATTGCCGAACGCAAAATTGTCGAGCTCGACCCCGCGAAGTGGGATGAATTCGTGCGGGACGCCTGGCCAGAATTTGTAGATCACTTTCCCTCACAGAGCGAGGTCCTAAAAGGACTTCAGTCCGAATTCCTGTGCACAGGACCATTCGCCAGCCATGACACTCCGACGGACGCCTAACAAATCTGTGGAGCGGATGCGTGATGGATCATGTGCCAAGCTCATACACCGGCGTGCGCGTCGCTGAACTCAAGCGTTAGATGTCACTTGAGGCAGGTTTGCGCACTCGTTGGGAGCGCGTCTTGCGCCTACTAACTCAGAGCGAGCCAAGTCTGCTTGGTGCCATCGCGCGAGATCATTCCTGGGCGAGCGACGCGGCGCGCGAGCATGTTGGCGCGTGGGGACTCCGCACCCGACCGAGATCGGGCAAATCGGTGGTTCCGCGAAGAGCCATGGGGGCCGCCGCCGGGTATCGAACCCGGATAACATTACAATCAGCGATACTGTGTCGAGCGTGTGCAGCGAGCCGCATCGAAGCCACGCCGACGGCAGTCGCCGCGGCATTCTTCCCTGGAGGATTCATGAGGCACGTCCCGTTGACGATCTGTGCGCTGGGTGCGGTGCTGTCGGGCTGCGCATCGACGCAGTCGATGGTTCAGGCGCAATCGGCCAGCGATGATGCAGCGCTCTTCTATTTCATTCGTGTGGATTATCCGCCAACCGCTTGGACCGGCCAGCTCGTCGTGAACGGGAAGGTGGTTGCGGATCTGAAGGACGATTCCTGTGTCAGGGCGAATGTGCCGATTGGCAAGGCAGACGTGGGTCTGAAATTCCCGCCGATGCTGGGCATCTCCGATGAAACATTCGCGATCGATGCGAAGCCGAACGAAACGCGTTATCTGTTGATGACGGGCGACGTGAAAACCACCGGTTCGGGATTGAACACGATCTACCTGCGCGCGACTTTTCGTGTCGCTGAGTTGCCTGCGCTGGGTGGCGACGCCAAGGTCGAAAAGCTCAAGCAGAAGTGCCTGTGATGTTTTGCACGTGCCGAGCGTCGTAACGGTGCACCGGGTGTTCGCACGCCTGCAGAAAGGACGGACGACGCGCGACCGGCGCAAGGCGCGTGGGCGACGCGAGGATTGTTTGGCGCGGCGACGGTCCGTTCTCTCCTGCAGTCTTCGTTGAGAGGTAGGTCATGGCATGGATTCTCGTTGTGGCGCTTGCCGCGCTCCTTCTGGGGGTCTGGATGCTGCGACGCAGGCGCGCAGAGCAGGCGCGGCAGCGGGCGGTAGACGAATGGAGGGCGAGACAGCCGCCCATTGTTGAGCCGGTACCCGCAAAGCTCGACGAGTTTCAAAGGGCGTTGCCGTCACTGGCCCGGCCGGCCGTGTTGCTGCGCGCAGATCCATCCCAACCGTCCGGTCCTGCGGGGACGCGGCTCGGCGGGCCGGTCTGGCTTCCGACGGGGACCGCCTGGCCCACGGGCAACGACGGGCGACCGCTGGAGTTTATTGCGCAGGTCGATTTTTCAGCCCTGCCGGCGCTGCCAGACTTTCCGACCGCCGGTCTGATTCAGTTATTCATCGGTCGCGACGATGTGTACGGGGCGGACTTCGACTGGCCGGCGCGCGGCAATTTCCGGCTGCTGTTCCATCCCGATGGTGCGACCGGTGACGGCTCCATGCACGCGCCGCCACGGCTCGCGCAGGACGGCGACGCGGACGAAGATGGCTACTGCTGTACGCCTTTCTCCGAAAATGCCGTGCGAGAGACGGGGGTCCCGTTGGTGGGAAAGGCTGCGGAGATTCCGCCGCAACCCTATGACTGGCCGGTCGACCAGCTCTGTCGGACGCTGGGGATCGACAGCCGCGCAGACTCGGTGGCACCGGTGCTGGAGGCCATGGAGTCGGCGGGGCCGTTTGGTCACCATGTCGGCGGCCATCCTGCCTTTACCCAGTGGGACTACCGCCATGTGCGCGAAGGCGAGTCGGTGGAGCCAGGCAAGGTGGGCAGCACGGCGTTCGCCGACCTCGATGTGCTGCTACTGCAGCTGACGTCCGACAACGGACTCTGCTGGGGCGATGTCGGGGAGGCCAATGTCATGATTCGCCGGCAGGACCTCCTTGAACGGCGCTTCGAGCGGGCAATCTGGTGGTGGGATTGTTCCTGACACGGGGCGGGTTGCCGGACCTGGACGTCGCGCCTGCGGCGCTGTGCACCAACAGTTCCTAGTGCAGCGAACGTTGACTCGATTCGGCCGTGGTGGACGCTAACTGATCCCTTTCAGAAGGCGCTTCCGGGTCCCGCCACACCGGACGGCTTGCATGCGCAGGCAGCAGCTCCGCCAGAAACCGGGCCCACTTGTCGAGCGCATCCCGCTTCTCGTCCAGGTAGTCGTGCACGTCGTAAGTGGCGGGTATCTTGTCCTGCACGTGATTGAGTACCCGCTCGGCGATGTGCGGGGGTATCCGCAGTCGCGCGAGCCCGGTCCGGCACGTTCTCCGCAGGTCGTGGAGCGTAAACGCGCCGATCCCCAGCTCCTGAAATCGCTTCTGGCACTTCGCCAGACCGCGGGTCAGTAGCTTTGCATCGAGCGGGCCGCTGCCCTCGGCGTTCGGCAGGACCCAGGCTGACTTGCCGGCCAGGGATCGCAGTTCCATGAACTCGTGCACAGCCCAGTCGCTGAGCGGCACGGTGTGCGGCCGCCCGTTCTTGGAGTGCTCTGGCGGGATTCGCCAGGTTCGTGCGTAGAGGTCCACTTGCGCCCAACGGGCGCCGGCGAGTTCGCCACGTCGCTGCCCGGTCAGCAATAGCACGGTGATCACATGGGCGAGGCGGGCAAAGCGGGTGGCGGCGCGCCGATCGGCCAGGAAGATCCGCAGCTCAGCGTCGCTTAGCACTCGCTGGCGCGGTTTCTCGCGTCCGCCGGGTCGATACAGCAGCTTGACGGGCGAATCCTCGACGATGGCCCGGTGAACGCCGAAGCGAAACAGTTGCGACAGGATGCTGGCGACGCGGTTCGCCATCACGGGGGAGCCGCGTTCGACGATCGGATCGAGTAGCTCGATGACTTCGCGCGGCTTGATGGTCCGGGCGTCCCGGTGTCGCCACGCGCCGAGTACGTTGGCTTCCAGCAGCATTCGGATCGGGTAGGGCTGCTTCATCGAGCGATTCACGTGCAACGTCATGAACTCGTGGACCAGCGTTTCCATCGAGTGCGGGTTGGCATGGGCATCGGCGCTGATCGGCTCCCCGGTGCTGCGCAGTGCGACGCCACGACGCTCGGCCGCGCGCGGGTCGATACCCTGATCGATCAGATTGCGCGCGCGCTGCGCCAGTCCCTGCGCGGCGCTGTGCGACACCAGCGGAAACTTTCCGAGCACGATGCGCTGCCGTCGGCCGTGCCAGAAGAATCTGAGTATCCATCGCTTGTCGCCCGTGGTCTCAACGCGCAGCTGCAGACCGGGCGACGCGGGATCGGTCACTTCGTAGCGCGCATCGCGCGGCTTCAGAGACGCAATTTTTGGTGTGGTGAGACGTCGCATCGCGCGTTCTGTGGTCCCATTGTGGTCCCAAATCGGTGCGATTCGATGCTACAGCGCGTCGCGCGATGGTCGCTAGAGGCGCGTGAAAAGATATTTATAAACAGAAGCTTGTGCGTCTCTTCTCGTCTCATCTCGTAACAGTACGTAACCCCCCTTTTGCCGATGGGGTGCAAGGGGTCCCGAGTTCAAATCTCGGCGTCCCGACCAACTCGCCTCAGCCCTGCGTCAAACTCAAGTTATTCCCATCCGGATCGTTGAACCACCCAACTTTCCCGCCGCCATCCGGCGATGACCAGATGCCGAGTTCGTCCTGGCCAAACCCGGGATAGATCAAAAACTTCACGCCTTTCGCCGTCAGTTCGCGGACAGCCGCGACGATGTCCAACACCTGCCAGCCGATCACGGTGTGCGGTTGGGGCTGGTGGTTCTCGACAGTGGTCAGCCGAAGTGGTGTGCCGGCGAGGTCGTAGACGATGGCGAACTGATCTTCCCGCAGCCGCTGGAGTCCGAGCACGCCTTCGTAAAATGCACGGGCGCGTTCGCGGTCGCGAACCAGGATGAACATGATCGGCTTGGCGGCGGTCAGGCTGCTCATCGACGTTCTCCCATGCTAGTTTTCGCTGAATGATGGCGCAGAACTGGAAGCGGGTCATCCTCTACGGTGTGCTGCTCGGTGCCGGCACGCTGGCACTGGAGTGGCTGGATTACGCGCGTCTGGCGCGGTCGTACTCCCTCAACTTCGTCGTGTTCCTGGTCGCTGCGGGGTTCCTGGCGCTCGGGGTGTTCGTAGGCGTCCGCGCCTTCGGCCAGCGGGTGGAGCCGGCGCCGTTCAATGGCAACCCGGGTGCGGTGGCCTCGCTCGGCATCACGCCGAGGGAGCTGACGGTGCTGCAGCGGCTGGCGGCGGGTCGCTCCAACAAGGAAATCGCGCAGGATCTGGACGTGGCCCCGGATACGGTCAAGACCCACGTCTCCCGGCTGTTCGAAAAGCTCGAGGTCCGCAGGCGCACGGAGGCGATCAACCGGGCCCGGGAACTCGGAATCGTGCCCTGAAACGGGGATTTTGGCCCGATCACCCGTCCGGGGGATGGTTCTCCGGGCGCGTCGGCGCGGAAATGGTCTCCCCATCACTGACCCCGGAGTCCTTCCCATGCTTCGCAAGATCCTCTCTGTCGGCACCGTCTCGGGCCTGATCGTCGGCCTGCCGCTGTTCGGCATCACGGTGGCCATGAACGGTCACACTTTGAAGTACGGCGTCGTGCTCGGCTACCTGACGATGCTGATCGCCCTGAGCCTGGTGTTCGTCGCGATCAAGCGGCGTCGGGATCTGGACCTGGGCGGGGTGATCCGCTTCTGGCCGGCCTTCGGCCTCGGGCTCGCGATCAGTGCGGTGGCGAGCGTGTTCTACGTCGTGGCCTGGGAGGCGGCGCTCGCGGTGACTGGCATGGACTTCGCCGGCGACTACGCGAATGTGCTGATCGCGCAGCAGCAGGCCAAAGGCGTCAGCGGTGAGGCTCTCGCGGAATTCGTCGCCGGGATGGAGACGTTCAAGACGCAGTACGCGAACCCGCTGTATCGGGTGCCGATGACGCTGGCCGAAATCCTGCCGGTCGGGCTATTGGTCTCGCTGGTCTCCGCCGGCCTGCTGCGCAACAGCGGCTTCATGCCGCTGCGACGCAGCTGAACCTCATCCCGGGCGGCGCCGCAGGCTGATATTGCCGGACGACAGCGGCACGGCGCCGCCGGGGCGCACGACCATCATGTCCTCGACGTGCGTCGTGCCCCAGCCGACCTCGTGATAGGGCATGTCCAGCGTGAACACCATGCCGTTCTCGAAGGTCAGGTCCCAGTCGACGGAGTCCGGCGCTTCGGCGCCGGTAGGCCACGGATGGTCCGTGTGTTCGAGGCCGACGGGATGCGCGTTGCACAGGCCGGTGGTGAAGCCGTTCTGGCGCATGACGTCGGCGAAGATCGCGTTCGCCTTCGAGAACTTCATGCCGGGACGGATCGAGGCGTAGACCACATCGCTGGCGCGACGGTTCGCTTCGATGCGGCGCACGAGTTCATCCTGAGGCTCGCCGACCGCGACGGTGCGGCCGATGTCGCCGCGATAGCCGAGGTATTCGCCGACGCTGTCGAGCTTCATGAAATCGCCGCTTGAGACGAGTCCGGAGTTCAGGCCGCGGATGTTCGCGACGACCCACAGCGCGTTGCCACCGAGTTCGCCCCAGCGTCGCGTGAAGTCCACTTCGATCTGCTCGACCTGATGGCCGGGCTTGATCTGTTCGATGGCAAAGTCGAGAGCGGCTTCGCCCTTCTGCGCGGCCTGACGCAGGATCGCGATCTCGTTTTCGGTCTTCACCATCCGGATCTCGCGGAAGATGTTCAGCGCATCGACGCCGCGCAGCTTCGGCAGGCCGGCGGCCTGGAGCCACGGCAGCACGCGCGGATCGTCGAAGCCGATGTTGCCGGTGGTGACGCCGCCTTCGACCAGCGCGCGCTTGAGGCCCGCGAGTGCGCTCTCGCTGGTCTTGCCGTGGTACTCGGCGTAGATCGCCATCAGCACACGATCCGCCTGGTTGATACTGTCCTCGCGTGCGCGCCGCGCCCAGGGCGCGACATAGGCATCGGGGACGATGGTGTCGCCGACCTTGCGGCCGAAGCTGTACACCTGCACCGACGGCATCCAGGTCGGACGATAGTCGAGGTGATAGACCATCGAGCCCGGCACGATCAGCGCGGCCGGGGCATCTTCGCGACGCGGATAGAACGCATAGAACGAGAAGCTGCGACCCATCATCTGCATCGGGCCGCGATGGCTCGACAGGTAATAGACGTTGTGCGGCACGCTCGCGACGAGGCCGTCGAGCTGATACTTGTCCATGATCGCGCGCGCGCGTTCGTGATTGACCAGCGGCGCCGCGCTCTGCAGGTGACGGATCAGATCCGGATTGCGCCAGCTGGCGTCTGCCGCGCTCGAAGCGGTTGCAGGGGTCTGGCTACCCGCGCCGGAGGTCGCGATCGATTGCCCGGAGGACGTCGCGCTCGCGGCGACGGTCAGGGCGGCGGCGCCAACCAGCGTATCTCGACGGGTGATGATCGGTGACATGGGCGTGCACTCCAGAAAACGGGTGTCGAGGGTTCAGGGGTTCGAGGCAGCGAAGTCGCGCAGCAGCGCGTCGAAGCGCTCGGGCGCATCGATGAACGTGGCGTGGCCCGCGCCTTCGACCACGTCGACGCGCGCAGCGGGCAGGCGGGCGGCGAGGGCGCGCAGATCCGTGGCGGACTGGGTGGCGTCGCGGTCGCCGACGATGATCTGCAGCGGCAGCTGCACGCGCGGGATCAGATCGTTGTTGTTCAATGACAGGGCATGCAGCGCACGACGGACGTACGTTGGCAGCATCAGGTTCGTGGCGAACATGATCTCCTGCATCTCCGCGTCCGCTGGCTGCGCCGTCATCACGGCGACGAACTCATGGCCGGCCGCGATCTGCGCGCGGATGTCCGGGCGCAGCGTGCGCTTCGCTTCGCCCTGCGCGGCGAGCTTCGCGAGCACGGCGGGATCGGTGGGCCAGGGGGTGAGCCCGGCGTTGGAGCCTACGAGCACGATGCCTGCGATGTCCCGGCTGCCGTGGTGCCGGAGATAGTTCATCGTCACGTAACCGCCGAAGCTCCAGCCGACCAGGATCGGGCGGCGCATCGAACGCGCGCGCATCACGGTGGCGACGTCATCGGCCCAGATGCGCGTGCCGCGATAGGCGGACTCCTGCGCGGGCTTGCCGGAGCAGCCGTGGCCGCGCAGATCGAAAGCGACGAGGCGGAAGTCCTTCGCGAGGCTCGATTCGAATTGTCGTTTGAACACGGCGTGGCTTTGCGAGAAACCGTGGATCAGCAGCAGTTCGCGGCCCTGCGGGTTACCGGTTTCGTAGACGCAGAGCGGAACGCCATCGCGGGCGGTCACGAACTCGCCGACAGTGATCGAGGTGGGTGCAGCGGCGTGGGCGGCGGATGCGATCCATGCCAGCGCAAGCAGGGGCGCGAGCAGCCGTGTCCCTGGAGCGCGCCAGCTCACGGACGTGCCGGCACCGTGTCGGGCAGGCGATAGAACCACAGGAACAGCAGGCCACCGGCGTATGCGGCCGATGGAATCGCCACCAGACTCAGGATCACCGCGAGTTCGGCGCTGGCCGGCTGCTGCTCGAGCGGCAGGGCCTTGTTGAAATTCATGATCTGCAGCAGTTCGCCGAGCAACAGAGGTCCCAGCGAATAGCCAAGGCGTTCGATGAAGACGTAGATCGAGGTGTACATGCCCTCGCGTCGCAGGCCGCTCTGCTCGCGGTCGTGGTCGATGGTGTCGAGCCACATGGCCTGGCTGAACAGCAGGATGGCCGAGGAGAAGATGCCGGCCAGGACGCCGCGCATCACGAAGAAGATGTCAGAGTCTGCGGGCGTGGCAAACAGCCAGGTCAGCGTCGCGAAGATCTCGCCGATGATGCCGATCGCGAGGCCGGTGCGCTTGGTGATGTAGCGGCCGAGCCAGCGGAAGAACGGAATGAAGACCACGGTGCTGACGATGGTCGCCGAGGCGAGTTTCGACATCAGCGAGAAGTCGTGCTTCAGCACCATCACGACGAAGAAGGCGGTGGTCGCGCCCGAGGCCGACAGCGCGATGAACTGCAGGATCTTGATGCCGACCATCATCATGAACGGCCGGTTCGAGAACACGGCCGTCAGTTGCTCGCGCAGCGGCACGCGATGCGCAACCTCATCGATCGGCGCCATGCGCGCGCGGCCGGTGCCCGCGAAGGTGACGACCATGATCAGGAAAACCAGCGCGCCGTAGATCGCGCCGAGCGTCTGGTAGGAGTCCGGATCCTGGCGACCGAGCTTCTCGACGATCAGTGGCGCGACCGCGCTGCCCAGCACGGAACCGAGCATCATCGAGACCGAGCGATAGCCCATGACGCTGAGTCGCTGGTTGCGATCCGAGGTCATCTCCAGCGGCATCGTCAGGTAGGGCACGTTGAAGATTGTGAAACCGAGCGAATACACGATCAGCACGGCGAGGGCGAACGCGGGTGCCGCCGCGCCTTCGACGAAATGATGCAGCGAGTACACCAGCGGCAGGCTGACGGCGCAGATCACGGCGCCGAGCAGCAGATACGGGCGACGCCGACCCCAGCGGGTACGCGTGCGATCCGTGACCCAGCCCATCAGCGGGTCACTGAATGCATCGACGATGCGCGCGAGGAAGACCAGCAGGCCGGCGACGCCGGGCTCGATCTTCATGATCGTCGTCAGGTACACCAGCACCAGTGCGGTGACGACGTTCAGATAGGCGATCGTGCCGAGGGAGCCGAGTCCCCAGCTGACACGAACGCCGAGCGGAATGTCTCCGGCGCGAACGTCGCTGGCCGCCGCGATGCGGCCCGCGTCAGCCGACATCAGCTTGTTTGCGCAGCGATTCGAAATCGTAGCTCTCGGCGTGGGGCGCGCCGGCAACGCGCTCGACCAGTGCACGGCGTTCGCGGTCCAGCTCCGCGGCGAGGGCGCCCTGCGGCACGAAGTCCGACAGGGCCTGCCGATCGATGAGCTGTTTCTGTTCGAGCAGATGCTCGAGCACGGTGACGCGGTCGCGCAGGATCCACAACTCCGCGAGGAGTTCGGTGTTCATCCGCATGACGTCGTCGAGTTCCTTCTGCCCGAGATAGGGGCGCTCCGGGCGCTGCACGGTTCTGGACATGGCGCAGGGTCCTCAGGCGGGCTTGCGGCCGCGGGTCACCCAAGGGTAACCACGCTTCTCGAGCGCATATTCCTCGACGTCGATGAAGCCGACGTCGCGCATGATCTGCGCGAGGTTGATGGAGGCGGCGGAGGAGAAATACGGTTCGGCGCGGTTGTCGGTGTCCCAGTCGAGCACGACGGCCTGCATCGGGTTCACGGCGCGGAACGGCGGCGGATCGTTGATTACCATTTCGCCGCCGGGACTGAGGATGCGGAACATCTCCCGGATCACTTTCTCCGTGACCGCGGGCGGCATCTCGTGCTGCAGGGCGTAGGAGATCACGCCATCGCAGCTGCCATCGGCTTCGGCCACGTGCATGGCATCTTCCTGCCGGAAGGTGATGCCGAGGCCCAGCATCTCGCTCATGAAGTGTCCTGCGCGCAGCAGAGCCGGGGAGAGATCACCCCCGATCAGTTCGGCCTTGGGGAACTGCTTGCGGCAGATCGAGAGGGTGTTCGCGCCGCCGCAGCCCGGCTCATAGATGCGTTTGAGGTCACGGTTGCGGAACTGTTCGATGACGCGATCGCGCTGCGCGCGGATGTCGCAGTTCACGTCGACGGCGGCATAACCGCCATGCGCGAAGACATACGGGCCGATGCCCGCCATGAACATCGGCTGGTTGAGGTCATAGCCATCCCAGCCGCCGGGTTCGAGATGCCATTCGACGCCCGCGTACCAGGACGGAATTTCGAGGTCCGGATTCAACTGCAGCCGCGAATTGTCGGGTGCCTGTTTGGCGCGGGTCAGGGCCTGCCACTGTTCGCGCCGCGCCTCGACGGCGGGGATCGCGCGGATGAAATTCTGCTCGCCGACCCAGCGCTGGTAGAAGCGGTTGAAGCGATAGGCCTTTGAGCGCTCGACGACGTCGCGCGCGCGACGCAGGCGCTCCTGCCAGACGTGCGGGCGGGCGTCGCCGCGGAATTCTTCGGTGAGCGCGGGCGCTTCCGGTTGGGCGGCGAAATCCGCCTCGGCCTGGTCGCGCAGCGTCGAGCTCGAGAACGTCTGCAACGAACCCAGGAACTGCAGGCCTGCCCGGCCGCGTTGCTTCAGTGTGATCATGGATGGCGTCCTCCGGACATCGATCTTTTCAGAAATCGCCGCACGCGTCACGCGACGGCAACATGGTTTACTATGTTGAACGTGGAAGGCAAGCAGCCTTTGCGATCGTGTCCGTTGGGGTGTCCGAATGCGAATGAATTCCGTGCGGGTCGGCCTGCTCGTCCTCGCGATCGCGATGGCGGCATCGCCGGCCATCAGTCGTTCGGCTGAGCCTGCCGCTGGGATATCGGATCCTCGTTTCCTGACGGACTCTGAACTCCGCGCCCGGTACGGCGGGCCGCCGTCGAAGTTCGTCGAGGTCGAGGGCGTGACGGTCCATCTGCGCGATGAGGGGCAGGGGCCTGCGCTGCTGCTGATCAACGGGCACCTCGGCAGCCTGCAGATGTGGGACGCCTGGATGCCGGCGCTGACGCCACATTTCCGCGTCATCCGCATCGACTACCCACCCTACGGCCTGTCCGGGCCGGACCCCTCCGGCCAATACAGCACGGAACGTGCGGTGGCCCTGGTCGGGCATCTGGCCGATCAGCTCGGACTGCAGCGCTTCCACATCGGTGGCACGTCGAACGGTGCCCTGGTCGCGTTGTTCTTCGCGATCGAACATCCGGAGCGGGTCGACCGCCTGGTGTTGTCGACGTTGCCGGCGAGTCGGCCGCCGCCGCGCACGCCGAGCGCCGCATTGGCGGCCGGTGCAGCCGCCGCGCGTGCTGCGGCACCGTATCAGCCGCGGGAATTCTGGGAGGCCTTCCTGCACGACATCATCGTCAACGATGCGGTCGTGACCCCTGCGCTGGTGGATCGCTACCACGACCTGAACAATCGAGTCGGCGCCAAGGCCGCGGTCGATGCCTACATCCAGACGCAGTATCGCCTCTGGGACACGCTCGACGTACGCGCGTACTACGCGAAGCTGACGCGGCCGGTGTTGCTGCAGTGGGGCCGCGACGGCGTCGTGCTGCCGGAGGCAGTGGGTCGTGACGTCGCGGCCTTGCTCACGGGCGCGCCGGTCACGCTGCGTCAGTACGCGGGCGCCGGTCATCTGCCAATGATCGAGCAGCCCGAGGCGACCGCGCGGGACGTGATCCGTTATCTCGAAGGCCGCCCGCTCGACTGAACTGCGGCCGCGTGCTCCTTTCAGCCATGCCCGCGCCTTACGGCGCGGAGGCCTGGTTCAGCTGCTCGACGCTGGCAGCATCGAGCGACAGCCGCGCGGCGCCGAGGATTTCCTGCAGCTGGCCAATGGAGGTGGCGCTCGCGATCGGGGCGGTGACGCCGCGGGCCAGCAACCACGCGATCGCGATCTGGGCCGGTGTGGCGTGGTGGCGCTGTGCCGCATCATCGAGCGCGGCCAGGATGCGGCGGCCGCGGGCGTTCAGCATTTCACCCATGCGCGCACCGCGCGGACTGCGGCCGAAATCCGCCGGCTCGCGGTACTTGCCGGTCAGGAATCCGGCCGCCAGCGCGAAGTAGGGGATCACGCCGAGGCCTTCGGCCGCACAGAGCGGCGCGAGCTCCGGTTCGAACTCCTGACGCTGCAGCAGGTTGTAGTGCGGCTGCAGGCTCTCATAGCGCGCGACGCCCAGCCGGCGGCTCGTCGCCAGGGCTTCGGCGAGACGCGCGGCCGTGAAATTCGAGGCGCCGAGCACCCGCACCTTGCCGGCGCGAACCAGGCTGTCGAAGGCCTCGGCGGTTTCTTCCAATGGTGTCGCCGGGTCATCGCGATGCGCCTGGTACAGATCGATGTAGTCCGTCTGGAGGCGCTGCAGGGAGTGGTCCACGGCGCGCAGGATCCAGGCGCGTGAGAGCCCCGATTCGCCGGGTCCCATTTCAAGGCCGACTTTGGTGGCGATGATCACGCGTTCGCGCGTGGCCGGGCCCCGCGCCGCGAGCCACCGGCCGATGATCCGCTCGGATTCGCCGCCGGAATGCCCGGGGACCCAGCGGGAATAGGCGTCGGCGGTATCGATCAGGTTGAAGCCGGCGTCGACAAACGCATCGAGCGTTCTGAACGACATGGCTTCGTCGGACGTCCAGCCAAACACGTTGCCGCCGAAAGCAATCGGCGCGATTTCAAGTGCGGAGCGGCCGATACGCCGGCGCAGCGGGGGTGCAGTGACTGCCATGGTCGTGCCATTCCAACGTAGTAAACCAAGTTCGAATATGGTAATTACTTTTCGAGACGGATAACCAGAATTCAGTCGGAGGATCTGCAGAGATGAAAATTGCGTCGAACTCTCGTGGTGCGTTCGCCACCCTGACCCTGACGGCCGCCGGCGTGCTGCTGTCCGCCGGTGCTGCGGCACAGCAGCTCGAGGAGGTCACTGTCACGGCCCGCAAGCGAGAGGAAAAGCTGCAGGACATCCCGGCCTCGATCACTGCGATCACCTCCGATCGTCTCGAGCGCGAGTCCGTCTCGGACATCAAGGACGTCGCCAAGCTGACACCTGGCCTCGTGTTCGACCTCGGCTTCGTTCCGCAGGACACGCGTCCGCAGATTCGCGGGATCCCTGCCACGCGCGGCCGCCCGCCGGTCGGCATCCTGATCGACAACATCGACGTCTCGTCCGAATCGATGCAGACCTCCGGCGGCGGCATGATCGGCAACGTGCGCCTGATGGATCTGGAACGCATCGAAGTGCTGAAGGGACCGCAGTCCGTGCTGTACGGCCGCGCTGCGTTCGCAGGCGCCATCAACTACGTGACGGCGAAGCCGAGCTTCACCGATGAATTCGTCAAGTTCTCCGGCGATTTCGCCAACTACGGACGCGGCGAGGGCAAGGTTTCGCTGAACAAGTCGCTGGCCGAGAACTTCGCCGTGCGCATGTCGGCCACCTATGCCCAGCACGACGGCTACTACCGCAACTCGATCACCGGCAACAAGATCGGTGGCTTCGAGAGCAAGGGCGTGACGTTTGCGGCGCGCTATGAGCCGACGGACACGCTGGCGGTGAATTTCCGTATCGCGTATGCGGATGATCATTACGATCCGCGCGCGCAGGTGGCATTCGGCGTGGGAACCGGCCTCGCGCAGGCTTACGCCGTTCCTTCGGCCTACGTGGGGCTCTGCCTCGGTCGTCAGCCGGCCAGCCAGCCAACGACGCCGCAGGCGACGTGCGCCTTCGGCGCGCGGGTCGGCACGGCGGGTTTCGCAGCGCGGCCGGGTGCGCTCGGTGGCCGCACCACCGTCACGCTCAGCGTCGATCCACTGACGGGCGAGGATTTCCCGGGTACAGACCTGAAGTCGCGGATCACGTCGCTGCAGCTCGATTGGGACCTCGGATTCGGCTCGCTGACGTCCTGGACAGGGTACGCCCAGGCGGACACGCAATCTCGACAGGACGTGGATTCGTACGGGGCCGTGCCGAGTTCGGTGACGCTGCCCTCGGCGGGCAACGCGGAGCCGCTGAACTTCAGCCAGGTGGTCGATCTCGACACCACCACAAAGCAACTCAGTCAGGAACTTCGCCTCAGCAGCCCGGAGGAGAATCGTCTGCGCTGGGGCATCGGCGCGCAGTTCTGGCGCGAGACGATCGATCAGATCAACTACGCGTACACGATCTCGACCATCGTCGGCCGCTCTGCCTCGCGCGCCGTCCAGATGGCCGGCGCATCGCCGCGCGCGGATGAGGCCAAGACGACCAAGCACCTCGGCTATTACGGCACGCTGGAATTCGCGTTCACGGATACGCTGACGGGTCGACTCGAAGGTCGGTACAGCAAGGAAGATTTTGACTACAAGTGGCTTTCACCGGCGCGCGGTATCGCGTTCGCTCCGACTGCGCTGAACCCGACGGCTTCTGCGACGAATCCGCAGTGGGTGCCGGCCACGTACGCGGTCAACAACTCGAGCTTCAATGCGTTCACGCCGCGGGCAACGCTGAACTGGAAACTCTCCCCGGATGTGATGCTGTACGGCGTCGTGGCCAAAGGGTTCAAGTCGGGCGGGTTCATCACGCTCGCGGGCACGCCGCCCGATTTTGCGGCCTTCGATCCGGAAACGCTGATCAGCTATGAGCTGGGTGCGAAGACGGAATGGCTCGACGGCCGACTGATGCTGAACGCCAACGTGTTCTACATGAAGAACGAGGACAAGCTGTTCACGACCCTGGAGCCGGATACGCGCAGCGTCACGGGCACGAGCCTCAAAGCCTCCAACAACAGCGATGCGACCAGCAAGGGCATCGAACTCGAATCGGCCTTCCAGATCAGTGACAACTTCAGCCTGTCGCTGCAGTACACCTACACCAACGCGAAGTACACGCGCTTTGCGCCGCTGACGACCGGCACGCTGGGTATTGCTCAGGCCGGCAACTGCACCCTGGGTGCTACGCCGTCCGGTACGATCCTGGTGGCGGGTGTGCCGCAGCCGGCGGTCGTGCGGTACTGCATTACTTCGAATGCCGGTATTCCACTGGAGCGCGCGCCGAAGCATTCCGCCGCGGGAACGTTCACCTACAAGCAGCCGGTGGGCGGCGACCGGACGCTGATCGCAGAGACCAGCATCCAGTACGTGGGTGATCGTCCGGAGGGTGCGAACATCACGGGCATCGTGTTTGGCGCCTACACGAACGTCGATGCGCGTATCGGCCTGCAGAACGAGACCTGGTCTGCGTACATCTACGGCGAGAATATCTTCGACGACGACACGATCCGCAGCGGCCAGGCGGGTGGTGACTTCGCCAGCGCCGGCAATCAGCTGACGGCCGGATACCTGCCGGACCGTCGCCAGATCGGCCTGCGTGTGGGCTACCGGTTCTGAGGCATTACGCCGATGGCTGAAGGATTCGACCGCAGGGCACTGCTCGGTGGTGCTTCTGCGGCTGCAATCATGGCGCTGCTGCGCGGTGCGCAGGCCGGCTCCCTGCCTGCGGGGGAGTCGAAGCGCATCGGGGGCGCGCTCAGCGCGTCGACGCGACGCGTGTTTGCTGCCCAGCAGACGATCACGACGCTGGTGCCGGAGCGGTTGTACCGTGTCGGATGCATGGTCCGTGCGGAGCGCCTCAGCTGGCTCGCCGAGGACCTCGATGCATTCGAGCCGCTGAATTTCTATCTGCTGACGGATCGCGAGAACTGCGTCTTCGTGGACCTTGGCGCGCCGATCGTATTGCCCGCGTTGCAGTCCGCGCTCGATTCAGTGGTCGGTACGCGCCGTGTCTGGGTCAATTTCACGCGCAACGAGGCGGACTGCATCGGCAACCTTGGATATGTGCTCGGCTCCTGCCCGAACCCCACGATGCTGTTCGGCAGCGCAGGCGGGATTCTCGAATGGATCAATGATCCGCACGTGTCGATCATGGAGGTTCGCGATTTCCTCGGCCGCATCCCGATCGAGATGACACCGAACGGGACCTCGAAGCGCGTCGGCGAGCTCGATCTCAGCTGGTTCGATGCTGGACTCAAGCAGATGGGCATGACGCAGTGGGCGTATGAGGCTACGAGCGGTTGCCTGTTCACCTCGGATACGTTTGGCTATCGCCATGCAGCAACTGCAGACGCGCCGGTCGTGATCGATTCCGCGCGTGGTCTGCCGAGTGTGGATGCAGTGGCGCGTGAGATCGTCGCGCGGATCAACTGGCTGCGCGAGGCTGACGCCCCGGAACTCGTCGAACGGATCGAATCGGTCTTCGCGGCGCACGATGTGCGCATGCTCGCACCGGTACACGGCTGCGTGATCCGTGGACGTGAGGCTGTCGCCGCGCATCTGAAGCTGACACTGAGTGCGTTGAAGCGTGCGCGGTCGCTGCCGGATCGCGAAAGGCTCCGCTATGTCTGAGCTGCCCAGGACGGCGCTGCAGAAGGCCTACATCGTGCGCGGCGGCATTCCGCGCAGGGTGACGCCCGATTTCGCCTGGGTCGGCGGCTGCTCGAACTCCGCGGGCTGGCCGGGTCGGGAGAACCGTCGCCCGGTGCGGCACGAGCCCTGTGCGGCGTTCGTGATCCTCGGCTCCGAGAAGACCATCATGCTCGACACCGGCCACTTTGGCCTGTGGTACTCGCTGGAAGGCCAGCTCGAGTCGGTGCTGCAGGGCAGGAAGCTCGACTATGTCTTCCCGAGCCATCAGGAGATTCCGCATTCCGGCAATCTCGGCCGTCTGCTGCGCAAGTATCCGGACGCGATCGCGGTCGGCGATGTGCGCGATTACCACCTGTACCATCCCGAGATCGATCTCGACAGGCTCGTGCAGAAGAATCATGGCGATCGGCTGAATCTTGGCGATCGTGATTTCGTGTTCCTCGACGCGATCTGGAAGGATCTCAGCGGCACGATGTGGGGCTACGACACTCGCCTCAAGCTGGCCTTCACCGCGGACGGGTTTGGCTTCCTGCACATGCACGACGAGAACGTCTGCGGAACCATGCCGCACGAGATGTCGGCCGAACAGCTCAAACTCTGCACGGACCGGCCGGCCCTGCCATTCACCGGGCTCAGGCAGCGCGATCAGGCCGCGCGCGTGGCGGCATTCCGGAAGTTGATGGCGCAGTATCCGATCGAAATCATTGCCTCGGGTCACAGCGGCCCGATCATGGGTCCGGTGCTGGATCCACTGATCGAGACGCTGCTGGCCACGATCGCAGCGGACTCGACCAAGCCGTTCTTTTTGCAATCCTGACGGCTGCAATCCTGACGGCTGCAATCCTGAGGGTTGCCATCGTGCCCGCTGATCAGGGCGCGAGTGCGAGCGGAATGCGCAGTCGTGCGATGCCGGATTTTTCGAGGAACGCGGCCGTCTCGGTCTGGTAGGCGCGCCAGAATGTTTCGGCCTCGCGATCCCGCCCGGCGAGGATCAGCTCGACGACTCTGGCGTGCGCCTTCACCGATGCGTTCGTCCTGCGCTTGAACGCGAGCTGCGTGCGTGCGGCGCCGTTGGCGAGCAGCCGGGCGTAGATCTTGGTCGGAATCGCCTCGATGATGCCCGCGAGCAGCTTCAGCGCGTGATTGCGCGACAGGCGGTTCAGCAGACGGTGGAAGTCGTTCAGTGCTGCGATCGTGGCGGAGTAATCTCCCAGGCGCAGCGACTCCTGTTCACGTTCGACACAGTCGCGCAGCGCTTTCAGGCGCGGGCTCTTGGGATCCGTCGCGAGCAGATGGATCAGCGATGGTTCGAGCAGTGTGCGTACCTGGTGCACTTCAGCCAGCGTCGTCTTCTGGACCGACAGATACAGCTCGCCGTAACGCGCGGCTGCTTCGATCGACGGGCCCAGCACCTTGGCGCCCGTGCGCGCGCCGCGGCCAAGCTGGATCAGTCCTTCCGATTCGATGACGCGCAGCGCTTCCCTCAAGGTGGGGCGTGAGACGCCGAACTCGCCGAGCAGATCCGGTTCGGAGGCGAGCTTGTCGCCGGGCAGCAACTCGCCGGAGGCGATCTTCGCGCGCAGCGCATCGGCCACGAGGTGCGAAAGCTTGCGCGCCTGCACCAGGTTCTTGCCGGTCTGGGTGCCGCTACCCTGTGAACGCTTCGGGCGTGTACCGGTGCGGCGTGCAGCGGGAGTGGGTGTCACGGGGTTCTGCCTCGATCTGTCGTCATGGGTTCGATGTGATCATAACGGGTGTCGCAACGCCGGGTTCAGCGCGCGTCGCGGAAGCGGATCGGCGAAGCCTGTTCCGGGTGCAATCCATTCCGGCCTTCGTAGGCCTTGGCGATCGTGGTGAGGTCCGCTGGCACGTCTCCGCTGAGTTCGAGCCAGGTGTCGATGCCGATCTCGTGGCGACCGTGATCGATGTATCCGAGTCCGACCGGCACCTGCGCCGCCCGCGCGATCTGGTAGAAGCCTGTCTTCCAGTGCTCGACGCGAGAGCGCGTGCCTTCCGGCGCGATGGCCAGAAAAAAAGATTCGTGCGCATCGAAATGCGCTCGAAGCTGGTCGACCATGCCGAGGCTCCCTTGGCGATCGACGGGCAGGCCGCCGAGCCGACGTAACACCGGGCCGAAAGGTCCGCGGAACAGCGTGTGCTTGCCGACCCAGTACAGCGGGAGACCACTTGCCGCACGCGCCAGGATCCCCAGCGGAAAATCCCAGTTGGAGGTGTGCGGATAGAAGATCACGACGGCCTTCGGGCCCGGTGGTGGGGCGAGGCGAAACTTCCAGCCGAACGCAGCGAGCGCTCGAGCGCCGATGCCCTTCCCGGAATGCGCTACGGCGCGATGCATTCGAAGCCTCCTGTCTGAGGGGCGAGCGTAACCCGACCGGCGATTGAATCTGAAGCGCTGCCGTGCAGATAATTGGACTGACCGGTCAATTCTGAACGCGAGCCGATTTGCCGTCATGCCCATCCGTACTGGCTGTCTGACATGTAGAGCGCCCGAACGGTGACTGTGAAGGCCGCGGCGAAGAAGGGTTCGGCACCGCGCAAGCGCTGGCTGCGCGACCGTGCGGGGAAGAAGCAGGCTCTGATTCTTGCGTTCGACCAGTTGCTGCAGGAGGAGGGCGCGCACCGGATCGGTGTGAATGCCGTCGTCAAGCGGGCCAAGGTTGGCAAGTCCCTGCTGTATGAGTATTTCGGTGGTCTCGATGGACTCGCGACGGCCTGGGCGAAAAGCGTCGATCTGCTGCCGACGGACGCCGAAATCATGGGCGACGACCCGGCTGCCTATGCGCGACTTTCGACGGGCGAGCAGCTTGCTCGCAACTATCAGCGCTATGCGCGGGCGCTGAAGTCGCGGCCGCGCACATTGGGGATCCTCGCCAGTGAATTGCTGGGACCCACGGATGTCACACGAGCCATCGAGCGCGTGCGTACGAAGTACGGCCAGGGACTGACGCGATTCTTCAGTCGCCCCGACGAGTACGCCGGCGACGAAGTGGTCGCGCTGCAGGTCGTGTTGTATGCGGCCGTCTGCTACCTCAGTTTGCGATCGCGAACGGCCCCGGAATATTTCGGGCTGCGCCTCGATCGACCCGATGACTGGCAGAGCATCGAGGCCATGCTGGCCCTGGTGGCGGGTCGCGTTGCCGGCGGGGCCGGAGGAGTCTGGGCAAAGAGCAAGCGGTCCACCGTGCGGCGACGAGTACAACCCGCAAGCACCGGTATTGGACCGAATGGTCGGATACGCTAGTCTTTCGTCGGAGGAGAAAGCATGAGTCTACGTCCCTACCGGTTTGCTCCCCTGGCTTTGCTGGCGATGCTCGCCGCCTGTGCAAAACCGACGACGCCGCAAGTGCAGGGCCCGCTTGCGGTCGACATCCCCGAACTGTGCACCGTGTGCGTGGAGGTGCTGCGCTGCGACGGCAGCGAGCGCCACGCGTTCTACGTCATGGACGAGAAAGGTGCCTGGGCGCAGGTGGTGACGATCTGGGACTACTTTGCGCAGTTCTTCCGGCCCAAGACCGAGGATTTCCGGTCGCTGACGATGTACGAAGTTGCGGCCGACACCGCCGCCGTCAAGTCTCGGACTGCAGGTCTGGAAGCCCGACTGGACGTCTGGAATCGGCGCATCGAGCTGCCGGATTCCGTCGTCGAGCAGAAGTCCGGCCAGTGGGCCGGTCGGGATGGTGCTGTGATCGGGCAATGCGCCGTGCTGCCGCGCGGGCCTGATCGACAGATGGCGAAGTTGCTCGAGGAGTCACCATGACGCATGAACGATTCAGTCTGCAGTTGCTCAAGGCCAGTCCGGGGAAGGGCATCGGCATGGGATTCGTGTTGTTCCTGCGATATTTCTATGCGCTGTTCTACACGTTCGCTGCGATCAACAAGTTCCAGCAGAACTACATGTTCAGCGACTATCCGCGGCAGGTGTTCACCAAGCAGCTCGCCCAGATCGACCAGAACGGCATCATGGCTGCGTATCTGAAAGGCTTCCTGATTCCGAACTATCACTTCGTCGGTATCGTGGTGACGCTCGTGTGGTCCGCCGTTGCCATTGGATTGATGCTGGGGCTGTGCACTCGCTGGGCTGGAGCGCTCGCGATCTTTGCCACGATCAACATCGGGCTCGGCGGCTTCTACGATGCGTCTCTGATCGTGCTCGGCCTGATCGCGCTGCTGTTCGTCGTGCTGCCAACCGGGCACTGGTCCGGGATGGACCGCAAGATGCTCGCAAAGTACCCCGGCTCCATCTGGTTCCGGTGAGCATCCTGCGGGCCGCGATCAGAACGGATTGATGCGCTTCTTCGGCGAGAAATTCATGTAGCCCACGCCGATGCCCTGGCGCCAGCCCACCCCGAAGCGGACCGGCGCGATCACCGTCTGGCCGGACTGCACGTAGTTCACGCCGAAGCCACCGACGAAATACAGGCTGCCTTCCACTCCAGGGTAGCGCTGAAACAATGCGTCGGTGCTGGGCAGGTCGTAGACGAGCGCGAACACCTTGACGACGTTTGCGCCGAGATCGAATCCGATCGACGGTCCCTGCCAGTAGACCTTGCGGCCGCTGCCACCCGAATAGCCGAGCTGGCCGTTGCCGTAGCGCAGGCCGACACCGATCGCGCCACCGCCTTCCTGTCCGCTGATGATGGCGATCGGCTGGCCTTTTTCCTTCAGCACCTTGCCAAGCACATCCGAGAGTTCCTTCGCGCCCGTCTTGAAGAACTGCTTGGCCTCGCGATAGACCTCTTCTTCCTTGAACGGCTCGCGTTTGGCCGCCCAGGCGACCGGCACCGCCGCAGCGAGCGGGGCGGCGATCAGGGCGTGAGCGCCCATATCGAGCAATCGGCGACGGTTCGGGTCCATGGTGCTGCTCCTTCGTGACGAATGACGGGCGTTGCGGATGGCCGGCTGACCGTCAGCGAGCCTTGACGGGAATCTGTGCCGCGATCTTCCGACTCCATTCTGCGGGGCCGGTCTGATGCGCTGACGTGCCCTGGGCATCGACCGCGACGGTGACGGGCATGTCGCGCACGTCGAATTCGTAGATCGCTTCCATGCCGAGATCTTCGAACGCGACGACGCGGGCGCCCTTGATCGCCTTGGAGACCAGATACGCCGCGCCGCCAACGGCCATCAGGTAGGCCGCGCGATGCTGCTTGATCGCCTCGATGGCGACAGGCCCACGCTCTGCCTTGCCGACCATGGCGATGAGACCGGTTTTCGCGAGCATCAGTTCGGTGAACTTGTCCATGCGGGTCGCGGTGGTGGGGCCGGCGGGGCCGACGACTTCGTCGCGCACCGGGTCTACGGGGCCGACGTAATAGATCACGCGATTGCGGAAATCGACGCCATCCGGCAGCGGCTTGCCGGCGGCGAACAGATCGGCGATGCGTTTGTGCGCGGCATCGCGGCCGGTGAGCATGCGGCCGTTCAGCAGCAAGCGGTCGCCGGGTTTCCAGCTCGCGACCTCCGCCGGCGTCAGCGCATCGAGGTTGACGCGCTTCGATTCAGCCGAAGGAGTCCAGTCGACGCGCGGCCACCGGGACAGATCCGGCGGCTCGATCTTCGCGGGCCCCGTGCCATCCAGCGTGAAATGAACGTGACGGGTGGCGGCACAGTTCGGAATCATCGCGATGGGCTTCGAGGCGGCGTGCGTCGGGTAGTCGAGGATCTTGACGTCGAGCACCGTGGAAAGTCCGCCCAGACCCTGAGCGCCGATACCGAGCGCGTTGACCTTGTCATAGAGCTCGATGCGCAGCTCTTCGATCGGCGTGCGCGGCCCGCGCGCCTTCAGCTCCGCCATGTCGATCGGCTCCATCAGCGATTCCTTGGCCATCAGCATCGCTTTCTCGGCGGAGCCGCCGATGCCGATGCCGAGCATGCCGGGTGGGCACCAGCCGGCGCCCATCAGCGGCACGGTCTTCACGACCCAGTCGACGATGGAGTCCGAGGGATTCAGCATCGCGAACTTGGATTTGTTCTCGGAGCCGCCACCCTTTGCTGCGACAGAGATCTCCACGCTGTCGCCCGGAACCAGTTCTGTGTGGATCACGGCCGGCGTGTTGTCGCGCGTGTTCTTGCGGCCGAAGGCCGGGTCCGCAACGATCGACGCCCGCAGCTTGTTGTCCGGATGGTTGTAGGCCCGGCGCACGCCTTCGTTGATCATGTCTTCGAGACTGAGCGTGGCGTCCCAGCGCACGTTCATGCCGACCTTCACGAAGGCCACGACGATGCCGGTGTCCTGGCACAGCGGCCGATGGCCCTCGGCGCACATGCGCGAGTTGGTCAGGATCTGGGCGATCGCATCGCGTGCGGCCGGCCCCTGTTCCAGCTCATAGGCACGGCCGAGCGCCTCGATGTAATCCATCGGGTGGTAGTACGAGATGTACTGCAACGCGTCGGCGACGCTGTCGATCAGATCCTGCTGCTTGATGACGGTCATGGCTCGGGGAACATCCTGGCTGGGGCTGGCATGAAAACAGGCCGGAATTCTACCCGCTCGGGGCAGGTCTGCGCGGACGCCGTCCGCATCAGGCCTCGATCGAGAGGGCCAGCGTACCGATGCCCTCGATCGAGCCTTCGAGCTGGTCGCCGGGCTCGATCGGGCCGACACCGGCTGGCGTTCCGCTGTAGATCAGGTCCCCGGCGGCGAGTTCGAAGTACGTCGACAGTTCGGCGACGATCTCCGGAATCTTCCAGATCATGTCGCTGATGTCACCCTGCTGCCGAACGCCGCCATTCACGGCGAGCAGGATGCGTCCTCGCCGAGGGTGGCCGATGTCCGCGGCCGGTACGATGGCGGAGATCGGCGCCGACTGATCGAAGCCCTTGGCCGTATCCCAGGGACGACCTTCCTTGCGCGCAGCGGCCTGCAGGTCCCGTCGCGTCAGATCGAGGCCTACCGCGTAGCCGAAGATATGCCCGAGTGCGTTCGCGGTCTGTATGTCCCGACCGCCCGAGCCGAGCGCGAGTACCAATTCGATCTCGTGGTGCAGGTTCGCGGTGCGTGAGGGAAACGCGATGCGACTGCCGTCGGCCACGATGGCATCGGCAGGCTTCGTGAAGAAAAACGGCGGTTCACGCTCCGGATCCATGCCCATCTCGCGTGCGTGCTCGGCGTAATTGCGGCCCACGCAGAAAATGCGCCGCACCGGAAAGCGCTCGCTGCGACCGCGGACGGAAACGGCAGGGATCGGGGCAGGGGGAAATACGTACGTCACCAGACTCACTCCGCAACAGGTACGCCCTGTATGGTAGCCCGCATGCAAACAACCGTGTGGAACTTGCCGGAGCCCCTCGGGTCGCCGCAAATCATGGGTCTACTGGTGGCCCTCGGCGCGGGCCTGCTGATTGGCGTGGAGCGAGAGCGGCGCAAGGGCGACGGTCCCGCGCGCGAGGCCGCCGGCGTGCGCACGTTCACGCTGGTGGCGCTGCTCGGAGCGACGGCCGCGCTGTTCGGTTCGGTGACGCTGGTCGCGGTCGGGGCACTGGCCGTCGGACTTCTCGCGCTTGGCTCGTATCTGCGTTCGGCCGAGAACGATCCTGGCCTCACGACGGAAGTCGCACTGCTGATCACGTACCTGGTCGGGGCACTGGCCATGACGGCGCCGCAGCTTGCCGCAGGACTCGGCGTGTCGATCGCGCTGCTGCTGGCGATGCGCGGCCCGCTGCACGAGCTGGTACGCAATCGCCTGACCGATCGGGAGGTGCTCGATGCGCTGCTGCTGTGCGGTGCCGCGCTGGTGGTGCTGCCGCTGCTGCCGGACAGGGCGGTCGATTCGCTCGGGATCCTCAATCCGCGCGTGATCTGGCGGCTGACAGTGGTGGTGCTCGCCATCAATGCATTCGGTTATGTGGCGCAACGCGTGTTCCGCGCGCGCCTCGGTCTGTCGATGGCGGGCTTCTTCGGCGGCTTCGTGTCGAGCTCCGCGACGATCGCTGCCATGGGAACGCGTGCCGTCGAGCGTCCGGCGTCCGTCGAGAGCTGCGTGGCGGCTGCGGCGCTCTCGAATGTCGCGACCGTCGTGCAGCTGATCGCCGTGCTGTCGCTGGTCAGCACAGCGTTGTTGCAGAGATTGTTGCCGGCATTTCTGGCGATGGGCGTCGTCGCCATCGTCTTCGGCGCCTGGAGCGCGTGGCGCGCGGTGAAACGCAGCGCGGCCGTGAGTGACGAGATCGGCGGACGTGCATTCCAGCCGCGCCAGGCGCTGGTGTTCAGTGTGACCGTGACTGCGCTGCTGTATGGCGCTGCACTGCTGCAGCAATCATTCGGCGCATCGGGGGCCGTCGTCGGCATCGCGCTCGGTGGCTTCGCGGACACACATTCCGCCGCGGCCTCCGCCGGCGCGCTGGTGGCGCGCGATGCGGTGTCGGTGCCGGTGGGTGCATGGGCGGTGCTGCTCGCCGTCACCACGAACACCTGCACCAAGCTCGTCGTGGCTGGCGTCACCGGCGGGCGCAGCTTCCTGCGGGCGCTCGCACCGGCGCTGGTTTCGATGATCGCGGCCTTGTGGGTTGCCGCGTTCGTTTGACTCCGTCCGTTCGGCAAATCAACCGGTCGTCGAAATCGGGATCGTCATCAGCTGCGGCCCGCGCGAGGTACGCGGCACCGGGGTCTTGAAGCGACCCGGTTTCACGACCAGGACATCGCAGGGCAGCGCGTCCAGCACGCCTTCGGCCGTGTTGCCGACGAATAACCTCTTCAGACCGGAACGCGACATCACGCCCATCACGACGATGCCCGCCTTGGCGCGGCGCGCCGCGTCCGGGATCGCATCACGCGGCGGTGCGCAGACCAGATCGATCTTGTGTGGCGGCATCGGCAGCTTCTCGACTTCCTCGTTGATCGCCTTGCGCAACAGACGCTCGGTCGCCGTCGTCGAGCCCGTGGGCAGCAGGACCGGTCCGGAGATCCAGCCGCTCGTCACGACGACAGGCGGTGGATACGCGTGGACCAGCGTCAGCGTGCCGCGCAGCGCAATTTTCATCGCGGCAGCCGCTTTCATGATCTCGGTATCGAGCTTGGCCGGTTTCGCATGGGTATGCAGCGGATCCACGGCGGCGACGATGCCGGGATGCAGATACGGGCGAGGGGACTTGACGATCAGCACTGGGCAGGGCGCGAGGCGGATCAGTTCCCAATCCGTGTAATTCAACAGCCATCCGGCACTGTGCTTGCCGGCGTGACGTTCCGCGACGATCAGATCCGAGCGTGATCGCAGGCTGCGGCGGACGATGGCCTCGGCCGGCGGATGGTCCCACTGTGCGCTGACCGTGACGTTGAGCTTGTGACGACGCAGCTGGTCCGCGACCTTCTCCAGGCGCGCGAGCGCCTTCTGGATCATCTCGTCTTCGTACTTGCGCAAGCCCGGTCCGCCGCCGTCGACGGCGTCGACCAGCACGGTCTGCGACAGGCTGTGGAACAGTTCGAGCTCGGCGCCGGTGGCGCGTGCCAGTTGTGCGGCTTTCTTGACGGCAGGCAGGGTGCGAGCGCTCGGGTCCTTGACGGCAACGAGGATGCGGCGAATCGGTTCCATGGAAGTGTCCCCTGCGGTGTTGTGATCTCATCATTGGGCGGACACGGACGGGTTGCCATTGGGGTCATTGCGTATAGAGTGCGAAGTCGGCGCCTGCAGACCGGGCGCGAAGAGGAAGCCACCGATCATGAACACCGCAGTCCTGTCCGCCGATCTGCCCAGCCTGTTCGCCGGAGTCCTCGATGCCGACGAATGCCTGACGGATGTCGCCGCACGGCGCACGGCGTCCAGCGACGTCTATTGCGAAGGCGTGCTGGCGGATGCGGTGCTGCGACCGCGCGACAAGCACCGACTCGCACGCGCGGTCGGCGTGGCGACGGCGGCGGGCTACGCGATCGTCACGCGCGGCGGTGGCATGTCGTACACCGGGGGATACACGCCGCAGCGGCCGCGAACTCTGGTGGTGGACACCGCGCAGCTCGATCGCATCGTCGAGATCAATCCCGAAGACATGTACATCACCGTCGAGGCCGGCGTGACCTGGAAGGCGATCTACGAGGCGCTCGCGCCACGCGGGTTGCGACTGCCGTTCTTCGGGACGTTCTCCGGTGCGCGGGCGACGGTGGGTGGTGGTCTTTCAAACGGCGCGCTGTTCCTCGGCACTGCGCGCCATGGCACGGCGGCGGACTGCATGCTGGGCCTCGAGGTCGTGCTCGCGGATGGCACGCTGCTGCGTACGGGGCAGGCCGCCTTTCGCAACGTCGTGAAGCCGTTCTACCGAACCTACGGGCCGGATCTGTCCGGGCTGTTCATCCACGATTCCGGTTCGCTCGGCGTCAAGGTGCAGATCACGCTGCGGCTGATGGCTGCGCCGGCCCACACGGGCTTTGCGTCGTTTGCGTTTCCGGACATGGAGACGGCGGGGGCAGCGTTGTCAGAGGTGGCGCGCAGTGGTGCGGCGGAAGAAGCCTACGTCTTCGACCCTGAGACCACGCGCAAGAACCTGGAAGGCGGTTCGCTCGCCAAGGACGCGAAGACGCTGTTGAAGGTCGTCCGCAGCGGCACCGGATTGATGGATGGCCTGAAGCAGGGTGCGGAACTCGTCGCGGGCGGCAAGAATTTCATCCCGGAAGGCGCGTTCTCGCTGCACATGGTGGCCGCCGGCCGATCCGCAGCCGCCGTCGAGGCGGACCTCGAGGCCTGCCGCACCGCGTGCCTGTCGAAGGGCGGTTCGGAGCTGCCGAATTCCATCCCGAAGGCCGTGCGCGCGGACCTGTTCCCGCCGCCGGATGGCGTGCTCGGACCCAAGGGCGATCGCTGGGCGGCACTGAATGCGAAGGTGGCGCACTCGGATGCCACGCGCATCATGAGGGCGAGTGCGGCACTGCTTGCGCCGCACGCCGATGCCATGGAGCGCGCCGGCATCTGGATGAGCCATCTTCTGATCGCGATCGACAACCACGCGTTCAGCTTCGAGCCCGTGTTCCACTGGTACGACGAATGGTTGCCGCTGCATGAACAGTTGCCGAGAGCTTCCGTGCTGGCGGGTTTCAAGCGGCCTGCGCCGAATCCCGCAGCCCGCGACCTCGTGCAGCGTCTGCGCGGTGAACTGGTCAAGTTGTTCGCGGAGCTGGGCGCGGCGTCAAACCAGATCGGCAAGACGTATCTGTATCGGGAGTCGCTGGATCCGGCCACGGATCGGTTGCTGGCGTCGCTGAAAGCGAGCGTGGATCCGAAGGGGAATCTGAATCCCGGGGGTCTCGGCTTCCGCTGACCCGCGGCGATCTTCGGCAGGCGAACTCCGGCCGTCTTGCCTCAGGCCTGGACGGTCAGCATCCGGTGGTCGCGGTCCGCGGCGATCTGACCCTGCGGGCCGTACATGGTCGGCGACGCGCGGCGTCCCGTCAGCACATTCAACAACCCTTCGACGCGCCGCATGCGCGCGTTCACCAGCGCGCCATTGCGATCGTTCAGTTCGCGGCAGCGCCGCGCGGCGTCCAGTGTCTTGACCCACAGCGCGCGGACGGAGCCATCGGCATCACACGCGGCGAGCACGCGATCGAGCGAGGCGAGATTGTCAGGCAGGCTCAGCAGCCGCAGCATGCCGCGGCGCTCATCCTGCACGCGCAGCAGAGTGCCCATGCAGATCTGGCGCGCTTCGCAGGCATCTTCCAGTGCATCGACATTGCCGTTCGCGACCAGCAGCGCGTGCTCGCGCTCCAGCAGGGCCGCAAGCTCATCGAGCGTCCGGCCTTCTTCGTTGATCAGTCGCGTCAGGGGCTCGCGACACTGCTGCAGGTTCATCTGTAATCTCTCGCGCGCTATTTCTCAGGGCGCAACGTGGCAGCCAGTTCCTGGTCCATGCGCAGCAGCTTGTCTGCGATGCGGCCTGGCTGCACGGTGTAGCGACCTTCGTCGATGGCGCGGGCGACGGCGGACACCCGCGCGTCATCCACCACCGGCGCGGCGGCGATTGCCTTCTCGAGTGCGGCCAGCTGGCGCGCGCCATCCGTGATCTGCACGCCGCTGCGCGATTCGCCGGCGGCGGGTTCGTTCAGCGTGTTCTCACGGCTGCGGGCGACCGGCTGGCTGGCCCCGATGGGACCCAGCCTCGAATCGACTCCATTGATCTTGTTCGTCATGACGCGCTCCTCGCGACCTCAGTCCGGGTATCGGCGGGAAATTGCCGCACTTGAGGACTGATCACTCAACATATGCTTCTGGGCCATGCTCGTCATGGTCCGATTCTCACGACGCCCCGGTTATCGGCGACGCCTTCCACGATCTTGAGGGAGGTGAGGTTCTGTACCCGCACCCGCTGTCCCGGGGCCGCATCGGCCAGCGCCCGACCTTCACTCTCTACTCTATAGCCTCCGGCGTCGGCGACCAGGGTCACCGCTGATCCACGCAGCACCGTGAACGCAGGCTCCAGGGCCTCACGCTCGACGAGTGCCCCGGCCGGCATCGTTCTGCGCAGACGATACCCGGACAGACTGTCCGTCGATTTGACGTAATTCTCAGATATGCCAGAAATCCGCCGGCGCTCTGGCCGGACATCGTCGGCTGCCACGGTCTCGCCGCGGGATCGCTGCCGGAGCATCACCAGCACCTCGGCATCGGACTCGATCTGCACCGGAACGAAAACATTCCACGGCGCCGGGGCCCCGCAGCTGACCCGCACCAGGAGGCGTGACGCCGCGCCGCGAGGGGAATCGATTCGGGTGGCGAGCGGCATCGCGCAGGCGGGGAAGCGCAGGCGCGCATCCAGGGCCGTGGCCTTTGCGATGACGGTCCTGTCGCGCGGCGCCACCAGTGCGAGTGCAGCGGATTCTGCGGCATGCGAAATGTCGGCCAGCGCAGTGTCGGCAGCGCTCGCTCGTGCGCAGGCAGCTGCCGCCATCAGGCAGAGCGCGCCGAGCGCGGCCCGACTGCGCAGGCGGGACTGCGCGAGGCGACGTGACGGATTCATGGCGTCGATATTCATCTGCACGGGATAGAGCAATTGCCATGCCACGCACTCAAGAACTTTCTGTCGCGGTCGTTACAACATTGAGGCCCTGAAATGGCCGCCTCCGACTGCGGCTTGCCGAACAGCGGCAAGCGTCTTCCGCCGCCGCGCGGACCGGATCACGGAATCCATGCGCGCTTCGCTTCCTGCGAGGCCCCGCTACCTCTGAAGCTTCGCAATTCCGGCATGGCACGGCGCTTGCTCTATCCCTTCGCGAGTCAGTTCGCTGGCGGAGGCTGGAATGTTCGATATCGACGCACATCTTGGAGTTCATGCACAGGCACTGGCCGTGCGCGGACGCCGCAATGAAATGATCGCCGACAATATGGCGAACGCGGACACGCCCGACTACAAGGCGCGCGACCTCGATTTTCGTGCCGCGCTCGCAGCCGCAGCCGATGGCAGCGGTGGTGGCGTGTCGCTCTCGACGACACGCGGCAATCACATCGCAGGCGGTGCGGGGCCGGGGTCGCTCGACGGTGCGGTCAAGTACCGCGTGCCGCTCGCGCCTTCGCTCGATGGCAATACCGTCGACCCGCAAGTGGAGCAGGCCGCGTTCGCCGAGAACTCCGTCCGCTACCAGGCGACGCTGACCTTCCTCAACTCCCGGCTGCGCGGCCTGATGACCGCCATCACCGGTCAATAAAGAGCGCTGTCATGTCGACATTCAGAGTGTTCGATATCGCCGGCTCGGGCATGTCCGCCCAGTCGGTACGTCTCAACACGGTCGCGAGCAATCTTGCCAATGCCAACAGCGTCAGCGGCGACGCCGCGACGGTGTACAAGGCGCGGCATCCGGTGTTCGAAGCCGTCCGCGCCGCGATGGGCAACGACCCGTCCGGGGCTGCCGTTCGGGTGCGCGGGATCATGGAGGCCGAGACGCCCGCGCTGACGCGCTACGAACCCGGCAATCCGCTTGCCGATGCCAACGGCTACGTCTACGCGCCGAACATCAATACGGTCGAGGAGATGGTCGACATGATCTCGGCCTCGCGCTCGTACCAGAACAACGTCGAAGTCATGAACACGTCCAAGGAGATGCTGCTCTCGACGCTGCGTCTCGGACAGTCCTGAGGAATCCGATCATGGCCGTATCTCCCTTGAGCAACGCCCTGTCGGGCACCGCAGGCGCCGCGCAGAAGCAGTCGCTGGGTCAGGACGAATTCCTGAAGATGATGCTTGCGCAGATCAAGAACCAGGATCCGCTGAAGCCGCTGGAACCCGCGCAGTTCCTCGGTCAGCTCGCGCAGTTCAGCACCGTGACCGGTATCCAGGGCATGCAGTCCTCGCTGACGGCGCTGAACAACACGCTCGGTTCGTCGAGCCTGATGGAGGGCGCCAGCCTGGTCGGGCGCGATGTGTTGTCGGCATCCAATACCACACGCCTGCCGGTGGCGGGCAGTGTCACGGCTGCGGTAGTCGCACCGAGCGCCGCATCGAGCATCCAGGTCAATGTGCGCGACGTGTCGGGCGCTCTCGTACGCCAGTTCGCGGTGCCGGCGGATGACGGTCTCGTCGACCTCGTGTGGGACGGCAATGCGAACAACGGCCAGCGTGCCGCCGCCGGCGTCTACACGATGGAGGCCGTGGCGCGGATCGGCTCTGCCGGCCAGTCGCTCGAAACCATGATGCAGAACCGCGTCAACAGCGTGACGGTCGACCCATCCAGCGGTTCGCTCACTCTCAACACGTCGGGCGGTGCCGTGCCGCTGTCCGCCGTCCGCCGCGTCCAGTAACGCGCATCCCCATTTCATAGCAGGAGTCATCCATGTCATTTCGACTTGCCTTGTCCGGACTGAACGCCGCCTCGACGGATCTCGCGGTGACGGCGAACAACATCGCCAACACCGGCACCATCGGCTTCAAGGGTTCCCGTGCTGAATTCGCCGAGGTGTACTCGGTGTCCGCTCAGGGCGTCAGCAGCAGCGCGGTCGGCAACGGCGTGCGCGTCGCGGACGTTGCGCAGCAGTTCAAGCAGGGCAACATCGACTCGACTGGCAACGCGCTCGATCTTGCGATGAGCGGCCAGGGCTTCTTCATCCTCAGCGACAACGGCGCACAGGTGTTCACGCGCGCCGGGGCTTTCCAGGTGGATCGTGAGGGCTATGTGGTCAACAGCAGCAACCAGCGGCTGCAGACCTTCCCGCCGACGCCGGGTGGCGGCTTCAATACCGGCACGCTGTCCGATCTGCGCCTGGTCACCAGCGAGAGTGCGCCGACGGCAACGTCCTCTGTCGAGCTGACGCTGAACCTGCCGGCGAATGCGACCGTACCGGCCAACGCGCCGTTCGACGTGACGGACCCCGACAGCTTCAATCATTCGACGTCCATGACGATCTACGACTCGCTGGGTGCGGCGCACACGGCGACGGTCTATTACAGCAAGACCGCCAACGTGAACGAGTGGGAGCAGCGGCTGTATGTCGATGGCACCGCCGTGGGTGGTGCGCAGACCCTGCAGTATTCGAACACGGGTCAGCTGACGACCCCGGCGAACGGCCTCGTCAGCTATCCGGCCTACACGCCGGCAACGGGCGCGGCGCCGATCACGCTGAGTTACGACCTCAGCGACACCACGCAGTACGGCAGCTCGTTCGCGGTCAATGCGATCGTGCAGGACGGGTACACGACGGGTCGTCTGATCGGCATCGACACGGATGCCTCCGGCATCGTGCAGGCCCGCTTCACGAACGGGCGTTCTAACGCGCTCGGCCAGATCGCGCTCGCGCAGTTCTCGAATCCGAACGGCCTGCAGCAGCTCGGCGACACGAACTGGGGCGAGACGTTCACGTCGGGTCAGGCGCTGCGTGGCGCGGCCGGCAACGCGGGACTCGGCCTGATCCAGTCCGGTGCGCTCGAAGCTTCGAACGTCGACATCACTGAGCAGCTCGTGAACATGATCACCTCGCAACGCAATTTCCAGGCGAATGCGCAGATGATCTCGACGTCCGACCAGGTCACCCAGACCATCATCAACATCCGCTGATGGACAAGATGCTCTACGTGGCGATGTCCGGTGCGAAGGAAACGCTTCGTGCCCAGGCGTCGAACAGCCACAACCTCGCCAACGCCTCGACGACCGGCTTCCGCGCCGATCTCGCGGCGTTCATGACCCGCTCGGTCCAGGGTCCCGGCTTCGACTCGCGCGCCTATGCGACGACCTCGACGCTCGGATTCAACGACCAGTCCGGTGCCATCGTCAGTACCGGGCGCGACCTCGACGTTGCGATCAACGGCGACGGCTGGATCGCGGTGCAGGCGCCGGATGGCTCCGAGGCCTACACGCGCGCCGGCGACCTGCGCATCGACACGACCGGCCAGCTGCGCAACGGTGCGGGCCATGCCGTGCTCGGCGACGACGGTCCGCTGATCGTGCCGCCGAGCACGTCCCTGATGGTCGGCACGGATGGTTCGATTTCGATCGTGCCACCAGGGCAGGGGCCGGAGACGCTCGCGACGGTGGGTCGCATCAAGCTGGTCAAGCCGGCGTCGGCCGAGCTTGAACGCGGCACGGATGGTCTGTTTCGCCTGCGCGAGGGGGCCATCGCGCCGCCCGATGCGACGGTGCGCGTGGCACCGGGCTCGCTCGAGTCCAGCAACGTGAATACAGCCGAAGCGATGGTCAACATGATCGAGCTCGCGCGGCGCTTCGATCTGCAGGTCCGCACGATGAAGAACGCTGACGAGAACGCCAAGGTCGCCGCCGGCCTGCTGCGGGTCGGCTGATCGCCGCCTGCACGACTGAACGCGACACACTGAGGAGAAAGAACGATGGAACCCGCACTTTGGGCCGCGAAGACCGGCCTCGACGCACAGCAGACCCGCATGGCGGTGACGGCGAACAATCTCGCCAACGTCAGCACGACGGGCTTCAAAAAGGGTCGCGCTGCCTTCGAGGATCTGCTGTACCAGAACCTGCGTCAGGTCGGTGCGGCGTCCTCGCAGGACACGCAGCTGCCCTCGGGCCTCTCGCTCGGCACCGGTGCGCGCGTCGTCGCGACCGAGAAGATGTTCACGCAGGGCAGCCTGAACGTCACCGACAACTCACTCGATGTCGCGATCAGCGGCCGCGGCTTCTTCCAGGTGCTGATGCCGGACGGCACACAGGGCTACACGCGTGACGGCAGTTTTCAGGTCAACGCGCAGGGCAGTCTCGTCACCTCTACGGGTTACGTCGTCCAGCCGGCGATCACGATTCCCGACGGTGCGCAGGCCGTGTCCATCGGGACGGATGGTGTGGTCAGCGTGCAGGTCGCGGGGCAGGCCGCACCGACCCAGGTCGGCACGCTGCAGCTGGTCGATTTCATCAATCCCGCCGGTCTTCAGCCGCGCGGCGAGAACCTGCTGGTCGAGAGCGCCGCGAGCGGTGCGCCACAGACCGGCACGCCCGGTCTCAATGGTCTCGGCACGACGGTGCAGGGCGCGCTCGAAGCGTCCAACGTCAACGTGGTCGAAGAGCTGATCGGCATGATCGAAACCCAGCG
Organism: Steroidobacteraceae bacterium; assembly: GCA_965279665.1. Taxonomy (GTDB): domain Bacteria; phylum Pseudomonadota; class Gammaproteobacteria; order Steroidobacterales; family Steroidobacteraceae; genus UBA964. Next base: position 2,269,073 of record OZ257256.1, on the reverse strand, counting down.
CGCCTATGAAATGAACTCGAAGGCGATTTCGACCACCGACCAGATGCTCGAATACCTGACGACGAGACTGTGATGACGACGATCCGCTCATTCTCCCGGCTGCAGGTCTCTGCCATGGTCCTGCTGTTCGCCGGACTCGGCGGCTGCAGCCTGACACAACGTTTCACGGGCGAGAGCTACGACCCCGTGCAGCCCGAGATGCCGGCGCCTCGCGGCGCTCCCAATGGCGCCATCTATCAGGCTGGCTACGACATCCCCTTGTTCGAGAATGCAGTTGCACGCCGCATCGGCGACACCGTGACGATCCGGCTCGTCGAGAACATGAATGCGACGAAGAGCTCCAGCACTTCGACCAGCAAGAAGACCGATGCGGCGCTCGGTGGCCCGACCGTCGGCGGACGTCCGGTGACGATCGGTGGCACGGAGATCCTTTCGGGCGGGATCGCCAACAGTTCGAAGTTCGAGGGCGAAGGCTCCAGCGAGCAGAGCAACAAGCTGAACGGCGACATCACCGTCACCGTCGCGCAGCGTCTGCCGAATGGCAACCTGGTCGTACGCGGCGAGAAGTGGATCACGATCAACCAGGGGCGCGAGTTCGTTCGCGTGACCGGGATCATCCGTCCGATCGACATCGAACCGGGCAACAGCATTCCGTCGTCGAAGGTGGCCAACGCGTCCATCAGCTATTCCGGCAAGGGACCCCTTGCCAACGCGAACGCACCGGGCTGGCTAGCCCGCTTCTTCAATTCACCCAAATTGCCGTTCTGACCATGCGCTACTTCATGATGGGATTGCTGCTGACGGTCATCGCCTTTTCGGCGGGTGAGGTTCGTGCGGAGCGCGTCAAGGACCTGGCTTCCGTTGCGGGCGTGCGCAGCAACCAGCTCGTCGGCTACGGACTCGTGGTCGGCCTGGACGGCACGGGTGACCAGACGAGCCAGGCGCCGTTCACCGTGCAGAGCGTCAAGAACATGCTGGCGCGTTTCGGCGTCACGGTGCCGCCGAACGCGAATCCGCAGTTGAAGAACGTCGCCGCCGTGACGGTTCATGCCGAGCTGCCGCCGTTCATCAAGTCCGGCCAGACGATCGACGTCACGGTCTCATCGATGGGCAATGCGGGCAGCCTCAAGGGCGGCAGTCTGCTGATGGCACCGCTGCGAGGCATCGATGGCGAGGTCTATGCCATCGCGCAGGGCAGTCTGGTCGTCAGCGGGTTTGGCGTATCCGGCAAGGACGGTTCCCGCATCGCGCTGAATGTGCCGAGCGGCGGCCGAATTCCCGGCGGGGCAACCGTCGAACGCGAAGTGCCGACCAACTTTGCGACGGAACCTTACGTGACGCTCAATCTTCACACGCCGGATTTCACCACCGCGACCCGGCTCGCGGCGGGCATCAACCAGTTGCTCGGCGACGGTACCGCGGCCGCGGCCGATGCGGTGTCGGTCAAGGTCAGCGCGCCCGTCGATGCGAACCAGCGGATCGCCTTCGTGTCCGCGCTCGAAGGTATCGACGTGGATCCTGGCCTCGCGCCGGCACGCGTGATCGTCAATTCGCGCACGGGCACGGTGGTCATCGGCTCAGGCGTGCGGGTGATGCCGGCAGCGGTTTCGCACGGTTCGCTGTCGGTCACCATCGCCGAGCGCACGGACGTCAGCCAGCCGAACGCGCTGGGCAGCGGTGACACCGTGGCGGTCGCCAGATCCGAAGTCACGGCCGAGCAGGCCCCCGCGCGCATGTTCAAGTTCGATCCTGGGGTCAGCCTCGATGAGATCGTGCGTGCCGTCAACAAGGTGGGTGCCGCACCGGGTGACCTCGTGGCGATTCTCGAAGCGCTGAAAGAGGCCGGGGCGCTGCGCGCGGAACTGATCGTCATCTAGGAACGACTGTCATGGGTATCGAACCAGCCAACGGCTACAACTACACCGATCTCGGCGCGCTCGGTGCGCTGAAGCGTGAAGCGAAGACGCAGGACGCCGCGACCGTGCGCGAGGCTGCGCGGCAGTTCGAAAGTCTGTTCACGCGGATGATGCTGTCGTCGATGCGCTCCGCAAGCCAGGGCGATTCGCTGTTCGATTCGAAAGAGAGTGGGTTCTATCGGGACATGTTCGACGACCAGCTCGCCGTGGACATGTCACGTGGCCGCGGCCTCGGGCTTGCCGACATGCTGGTCGAGCAGCTGGTGCGCAGTGGGGCGATCCCGCCGGACAGCGGGGCTGAACCCTCGGGCGTGGGCGCGAGCGGCAGCGCGCAGGCCGTTCCGCGTGCCTCGCTGGACGATACGCCGGCCGCGAATCGCGACGATTTCATCACGCGCTTCCTGCCGCACGCCGAAGCGGCGAGTCGGCAGCTGGGCGTCGCACCGGCCACGTTGCTGGCCCATGCTGCGCTGGAAACGGGCTGGGGCCGTTCACTGCCACGCGCCGCGGACGGGTCATCGTCGTTCAATTTCTTCGGCATCAAGGCCGGCAGTTCCTGGAGTGGTGCCAAGGCGGATTCGCGCACGGTCGAATTCGAGCGGGGCGTTGCGGAGTCGAGAGTGGAGACGTTCCGCGCCTACGATTCGCCGGCGGACGGCTTCGCGGACTACGCGCGGCTGCTCGCGAACAATCCGAGGTACGCCGGCGCCGTCGGCACCGGTGCGGATGCGGCGGCATTCGCCCAGGGCCTGCAGTCGGGCGGCTATGCCACCGACCCCCGATATGCAGAGAAGCTGACGGCCGTGGCCGGCTCGGTGCAGCAACTGCTCGATGCCCGTCTCAAGGGCGGCAGCGAGTTGCCGATACAGACCTCGCAGCGTCGCGGCTGAGCCTGCGGCGTTCGCCATTTGAAGGATTGATCATGGAGCGCAAGGCCAATGCCTGACGTTATGTCCACCGGGTTGTCGGGGTTGCTGGCGTTTCAGCGTGCGCTGGACACCACCAGCCACAACATCACCAACGCGAACACGCCCGGCTACGTGCGCCAGCGCGCGGAGTTCGGCACGCGCCAGCCGCAGTCGTTTGGCAATGGATGGGTCGGCAATGGCGTCGATGTCCTGACGGTCCGTCGGCAATACGACGAATTCCTGGTGGCGCAGTCGCGCAGTTCCGGCAGCAGTGCGTCCGGACTCGAGACATTCGCCGCGCTGTCCGAGCGCGTCAACAACCTGTTCAGCGACAGTGAGACGGGCCTGGGCGCGAGCATGCAGAAGCTGCAGAACGCAGTGCAGGGTGTGGCGACCGAGCCGACCTCCATCGCGGCGCGGCAGGTGCTGCTCGGCGAGGCGCGCGGCACCATCGATCGCCTGAAGTTCTTCGATACGCGCCTGCGCGAACTCGAGTCTGAAACCACCACCCGCATCGGTATCGAAGTGACCGAGGTCAATTCGATTGCCGCCGGCATCGCCAAGCTGAACGGCGAGATATCGCGCGGCTATGCTTCAACCGGCCAGCCGCCAAACGATCTGCTCGACGAACGGGATCGTCTGCTCGATCAGCTGGCGCAGCGAATCAATGTCAACGTCGTTGAACAGGACGGCGCGGTGTTGAACGTATTCGTCGGCAACGGCCAGGCGCTGGTGTTGAACACATCGGCCAACCGGTTCGGAACCGCGCCGGATCCTTTCGATTCCACCCGGCCGCGTGTCACGTTGACGGGTGATCAGGGCGATACCGATGTCACCAGCGCGTTGTCCGGCGGTTCACTGGGCGGCCTGCTCGACTTTCGTACCGAGGTTCTCGACCCGACCCGCAATGCGCTGGGACGCATCGCCGTTGGTCTGACGGACACGCTCAATGCACAGCATCGGCTCGGTCAGGATCTGACGGGGACGCTCGGTACCGATCTGTTTTCGATCGGCGCCGCGAACGCGGCTGCAGACAGTGGCAATGCCGGCAGTGCCACCGTGGCGGTCACTCGCAGCGACGTGGCCTCGCTGACGGGTGCGGACTATCAGCTCGAATTCAACGCCGGCAACTGGAATCTCCGTCGACTCGACACGGGCGCCGCCGTCACGATGACGGGCACTGGATCCCTCGCCGATCCGCTGCGCGCGGATGGACTGTCCTTCGTCGTGACGGGTGCGCCGAGTGCGGGCGACCGCTATCAGGTGCGGCCGACCCGCGAGGCGTTGCAGGGGTTCGGACTGCTGATCACCGATCCGTCGCGGGTCGCAGTGGCGACGCCGATCCGCACCGAGAACGTGGCTGGCAACGCCGGCACGGCGACGATATCGGCCGGCGACGTGGTCGACCCGACCAACGCGCAACTGCGCTCGACGGTCAACATCCAGTTCCTGACGCCGACGACTTACTCGGTGAACGGTGCAGGCAGCTTTGCCTACACGAGCGGCTCCTCGATCACCGTGAATGGCTGGCGCGTACAGATCGATGGCGTGCCCGCTACCGGGGATCAGTTCCGTGTCAGTGACAACGTGACCGGACGTGGCGACAACCGCAACGGCCTGGCCCTGGCGGCGGCATTCTCCCGGCCGCTGTTCGACGGTGCGACGACTTCCGTGTCGACGGCCGTGACCAGCATGACCAGCGATGTGGGGACGCGTACCCAGCAGGCGCAGCTGAATCGCGATGCACAGAGCCTGATCTACGATGAATCCGTGCAGCAGCGCGAGAATGCCAACGGTGTGAACCTGGACGAAGAGGCGGCCAACATGCTGCGCTTCCAGCAGGCCTATCAGGCTGCCGCCCAGCTGATCCGCATCGCCGGCGAAATGTTCGACACGCTGATCAACGCCACGCGCTGAGCGGTCACCAGGACGGACGTCATATGAGAGTAGCCAGCAGCACGATCCAGCAGGGGGCCCTGAACGGAATGTTGCGCCAGCAGGCGCAGCTCTCCCGCACCCAGAATGAGGTTGCGACGGGCAAGCGCATCCAGTCGCCTGCGGACGATCCGCCGGCGGCGGCACGACTCGCCGGGCTCGAACGCAGCCTCGCCGAGAACGCCAGATTCAGCGCGAACTCGGACTCGGCCACCAATCGGCTCAACTTCGAAGAGCAGGCCATCGCTGACGCCACGACGTCACTGCAGCGGCTGCAGGAGCTGGCGCTGCAGGCCAACAATACGGTGATCGACGCGGATTCGCGGCGCACGATCTCCGCCGAGATGCGCGCACGTCTCGAGGAGCTGCGTGACATCGCGAATCGCCAGGATGCGAGTGGCGACTATCTGTTCTCGGGCCTGCGCACGGCCACCAAACCCTTCGACCGCGCGGGCGGCACGATGGTCTATCGCGGCGATACCGGCGGGCGTCGGATCCAGATCGGTCCGGATCAGACGGTGGCCGATGGACACTCGGGCTTCGAGGCGTTCGTGAACATCCGCGAAGGCAACGGCACGTTTGTCACGCGTGCAAATGCCGCGAGCACCGGCAGCGGAACGATCGGCGCCGGATCGTTGTTCGATCCGTCGGCCTGGGTCGCCGGGGACTACACGATCTCGTTCACGTCACCGACGGCGTACGAAGTGCGCGATGCCGCGAACGTCCTCGTGAGCTCGGGCGCCTATACATCTGGCAGCGAAATCCAGTTCCGCGGCATCTCGCTGTCCATCAGTGGAGCGCCGGCGACCGGTGACACCTTCGGCGTGGAAGCTGCCGGCACCGAGAGCATCTTCACGACAGTCGATACGCTGATCACGACGGTGGAGTCGGCAACGATCACGCCGGCCAGCCGAGCGCAGTTCTCCTCGGCGATGGGTACGGTCATCGGACAGGTGTCCACGGCCATCGATCATCTCTCCGCGATTCGCTCCGAAGTCGGAGCGCGGCTCAGTACGCTCGAGTCTTCCGCGAACGCGCGTGACCAGCTCGATGTCGAGACGCAGAAAGTGATGTCCGACCTGCGCGACGTGGATTACGCCGAGGCGATCACGCGCATGAACGCGCAGCTCGTCGGCCTGCAGGCGGCGCAGCAGTCGTACACGCGCATCGCGGGTCTGTCGCTGTTCGACTATCTGTGATCCGGTTCGCAGAATCGGCGGCAAGCGCGCGCCGGACTCAAGTAGCCCGGCCGGCATCCGATACAGGCACCAGAGAGAGGCAAGTAGTACGCGCCGATCTTGATACACGGATGGCTCCGGATAGTCCGGAGCACACTTAACTTCAGGAGTCTGCTCCATGTCCCAAGTCATCAACACCAACGTGATGTCGCTGAATGCCCAGCGCAATCTCGCGACGTCCGGCGGTTCGCTGGCGACGGCCCTGCAGCGCTTGTCCTCCGGTCTGCGCATCAACAGCGCCAAGGACGACGCGGCTGGCCTCGCGATCAGCGAACGCCTCACGACGCAGATCCGCGGCCTGAACCAGGCTGCCCGTAACGCCAGCGACGGCATCTCGATGTCGCAGACGGCCGAAGGCGGTCTGAGCACCGTCGGCGACCTGCTGCAGCGCATGCGTGAGCTGTCAGTGCAGGCGGCCAACAGCACCAACAGCTCGTCGGATCGCCAGTCCCTGCAGCGCGAAGTGTCGCAGCTGCAGCAGGAAGTCGCGCGCATCGCGACGACCACCAACTTCAACGGCCAGAAGCTGCTGGACGGCTCGCTCACGGGCGCGCAGTTCCAGGTCGGTGCCAATGCCAACCAGACCATCCAGCTGTCGATCGGCTCGGTCAAGGGCACGGACATCGGCAACTTCCGCCTCCGCACCACGGGCGACAACGCAAACGCCACGGCGCTCGCCGCGGACCGCGCTGCGTCCCCGAACAGCGTGCTGACGACGGAAGTCCTGACAATCTCGGGCAACGGCACGTCGGTGACGGTGACCCCGGGCGCCGCCGGCGAATCTGCCAAGGCGATTGCCGATCGCGTCAACAGCGCGGTCAGTGCGACGGGTCAGTCGACCGGTGTCACGGCGTTCGCGCAGACGAAGGCGACGCTGAGCGGCATGAGCGCCGGCACGGTGGCGTTCAACCTGTACGGCCAGAACACCTCGGGCGTCGCGATTTCGGCGACGGTCACGGGTTCGGACGTCTCGGCCCTGGCCACGGCGATCAATGCGCAGTCGGCCTCGACGGGCATCACGGCCTCGGCCAGCGGTGCGACGTTGACGTTCAGCAGCGCCGAAGGCTATGACGTCGGTATCGAGAACTACACCAACACGGGCGCCGGTACGGCCTCGCTGCAGGGCTACAACGCGTTCACGGATGCCACCGCTGGCGCCGCGGTTGCGCTGACGTCTGCGACGGCGACGACGGACTCGGCCACGGTTGGCGGCATGCTGCAGTTCAACGGCAGCTCCGGCTACACCGTGACCAGCGCGGTGGCGGGTGCCCTGTTCTCGGCCACGACGGCCAATGCCTCGACGCTGTCGTCGGTGTCGAGCATCGACATCAGCACGGTGGCCGGTGCCAACGATGCGATTCGCATCGTCGACTCCGCGCTGACCGCGAGCAACAACCTGCGTGCCGATCTCGGTGCGGTGCAGAACCGCTTCACGCAGACCATCAACTCGCTGGAAACGGCGTCCGAGAACCTCTCGGCCGCGCGTAGCCGGATCCTCGATGCGGACTTCGCGGCCGAAACCGCGTCGCTGACCCGCGCGCAGATCCTCCAGCAGGCGGGCGTGGCCATTCTGTCGCAGGCGAATGCCGTGCCGCAGAACGTGCTGTCGCTGCTGCGCTAATGGTGAGTTGAAGGAAAGTGGCCAGGCTCCACAGGGCCGGGTCTGAACGGCGGGCGGCGGTTCCGAAGGGAGCCGCCGTCCGCCATTTCCATTGCATCGAGGTGGCATCATGAGCATGTCCAACGTGATCAGTCCCGCAGCCGGCGTCGCCGCGGTCGTCGACATCGCCGGGCGCGCAAGCGGCCGGGCAGAACCGGCGGCCATTCCGACGCTGAAGCCTGCCGCCGCCACCTCGATACCGAACCCCGTGCCGGCCGTTCAGGATGGCGGCAAGGCCGCCCTCGAGCGCGCGTCCAAGCAGATCGAAAGCTTCGTGCGCAGTTCCGGCCGGGACCTGCAGTTTCGCGTCGACGACGAAAGCGGCCGAGTCATCGTCAGCGTACGTGACTCTGCCACCGGCGAACTGATTCGCCAGATCCCGAATGAAGAGACCCTGCGCATCGCGCAGGCCCTGGAGCAGCGCGATTCAAAAGCGCTGAACCTGCTGATCGACGACAAGGCCTGAGTCATGGCTGGACTTTCATCGCCCGGGCTTGGCTCCGGCATCGACGTCACGTCGCTGGTGGGCCAGCTGGTGGCAGCCGAGCGCGCGCCGGGCGAACTGAGAATCCGTCGGCTGTCGAATCAGGCCGACTCGAAGATCAGCGCCCTCGGCATCCTGAATGGTGCCCTGTCGACGCTGCAGTCTTCGCTGTCGGGATTGAAGTCGATCGAGGCGTTTCAGGTCCGCAAGGCCGAGTCCGGCGATCGATCCGTCTTCACGGCCACCGCGGGCGCCGCGGCAGCGACCGGTACTTACAACGTCGAAGTGGAACAGCTCGCGACGTCCAACCGACTGAACTCGACGCCGTTCGCGGCGGGAACGGGGGCGGTCGTCGGAACGGGTGTGCTGACGCTGACCTCCGGCACGAATTCCTTCGCCGTCGATATCAGCGCTGCGAACAATACGCTCGCCGGTATCCGCGACGCGATCAACTCGAACACGAACAACGCCAGCATTCAGGCGACGATCATCACGGCGGCGGACGGCGCTCGCCTGGTGCTGGCAGCGCGCGGCGTCGGCGCTGCGAATGCGATCCGCGTCAGCCAGACCGGCGGCGATGGCGGGCTCGCACCGCTGACCTACGAGCCCGGCGGGACGATGAATCTGATCCAGCTTGCGCCTGCGCAGGATGCGCGCATCGTGGTCGACGGGTTCACCATCAACTCGACCAGCAATACGGTCGAAAATGCCGTCGAGGGTGTGTCGATCAGCCTTGTCGCGGCACGGCCTGATTCGACGTTCACGCTGACCGTGTCGGACGATCGAGCCAAGGTCGTCGAGAACATCAACAAATTCGTGACGGAGTACAACAACGTCGCGACCAAGATCATCGAGTTGCGCAAGTTCGATCCTGCGACGAGTACGGCCGGGCCATTGCTGGGCGATGCGTTGCTGCGCGGTGTCGAATCGAGCCTGCGACGTGAGATCACCTCGCGCTCGCCCTCGGCGACGGCACCGTATGACACGCTCGCTGCCATTGGCATCAAGACCGGCGCCGATGGCAAGCTGAAGGTCGACACCGCAAAGCTGAACGCCGCGCTGAGCGCGGATTTCGGCTCGGCGGCGCGATTGTTCGGTGCGACAGATGGCGTGGGTGCTCGCCTGGCCGACGTCGTCGACAATGCCTTGAAGGCAGACGGCGCGCTCGTCACCCGTACGGCCAGCCTGCAGGCCAGCAAGAAGTCGCTGGAGAAGGACCAGGTCGCGCTCGATGCACGGATGGAGCTGGTCAAGGCGCGCTATACCAAGCAGTTCGTCGCGATGGACCAGCTGCTGACGAATCTCCAGTCCACCGGAAACTACCTCGCGCAGCAGCTGCAGAAGTCGTCCGGTTGAGACGCCCGGCTCGTCGGGACTGACTCAAGAATCGCAGCGAAACGCCGTTACTCCTTTGCAGCCAATGTGCTGCGGAGAGTGACCCATGACGGCATCCACACGAGCGGCGAATCTTGCCGCCTATCAGATGGTCGCCACCCACGGTGGCGTGGCGGCTGCCGATCCGCATCGACTGATCCTGATGCTGCTGGACGGGGCGATGTCGAGGATCGCGCAGGCCCGTGGCTCCATCGATCGTGGTGCAGCGGCGGACCGTGTCACGCACCTGAACCGCGCGCTGGCCATCATTGGCGAGCTGCGTGCGTCCCTCGATCCGTCCGGCGGCGCGATCGCCAGCAATCTCGACAATCTCTACGAATTCATGTCGCGGCAGGTGTTGCTCGCGCATGTCGATCCGCGGGTCGAGATCCTGGACGGCGTGTCATCGCTGCTGGGCGAGATCCGCAGCGCCTGGATCCTGATTCCCCAGGATGCGCGGACACGACCTGCGGAGATCCGATGAGTCGTCGACGCGCCATTCGTTCGGGGCTCGTGCCCCGCCAGAGATTCATTGCCCGACGCATCCTCGCCAGCACCTACCGTCTGGTGGACCAGGTGATGGCGGAGGAGTGGGATCGGGTACCCGGAACGCTGCAGGAGCGGCGCTCCATGCTGGCTCATCTGCACGAGCCGCGCAGCGGTGGTGAGGCAGCGAGCTGCATCGCGGCGCTGCACTCGGCCGTGGCCGAGTCGGAGCGTTTCGTCAGCGTGATCCTGCCCGCCGGCAAGAGCCGCGCAGGATCGGGAGCGTGACATGGCGGACGCGGGCGATACCGTCATTCTGCACAACGAGCTTGCCTATGCGGACATGCTCGCGGTGGAGTTCCGGCCGCTGACCAGCACCCTGGATGCGGCGTTCGAAGCCAACCTGATGGAACGCAATCTGCGCCTGCTGCAGGCCTGCGCTGCGCTCGAGGAGCATGGCCAGCACGAGAAAGCGGCCGAAGACTCTCCGCACGCTGCTGACATCATGCGCATCGACCTGAAGGTCAACCTGCTGCTCGATCTGGTGGGTCATCTGCTCGCGACAAGCCAGTCACGACCCAAGGCCGTTCCCGTGCGCTTCAACGCCAACGGAATCGTCTGGCAATGCGAAGGACGTGGACCCGCCGAAGGAAGTCGCGGGCTGGTCCAGATCCACCTGAAGGAATCGCTGGTGGAACCGCTGATCCTGGTCGGCGTGGTCGCGGACGGCGCCATCGATGGTCAGGTGCATATCCGTTTCGAGCCGATGGGAGAGGCGGTGGCCGATCACATCGAGAAGCTGGTGTTTCGACGCCACCGGCGACAGATTGCCGGTGCGCGGCATTCGCGACGCTGAAGAGCGTCCGCACGTCACATCGCGAAAACTCTGTTCGCGCTTCGGTCAAATGCACCCGAAGGCCAACTCCTGTACAGCTACGATTGCGTGAAACCCTTAAAACAAGGGGTTTTCCTGAGTTTTCGTGGCAACCCTGAAAGCCGACAAAATGTGAAAACGTTGGCGTTCAGGTGCGGCACATTGCCGCCCGTTGTCACATCGAAGGCTTGCATCGCTGGACAGAATCTCTCTGTCGAAGCGGAGAACATTACATTGTCGACTGGTCAGTTCACTCAGGTCTCGGATGTCAGGGCGGCGAACGCGTCGGCACGCGTCGCTGCGGATTCCGTGGCGGGACCGCGGCTGCCGACGGGTGAGTCCGGTGCAATCCGTGAGGTCATCCATCTGTTGCGACAGGTCGCAGCCCACGACTCCAGCGTACTGATCCTCGGCGAATCCGGGACGGGCAAGGAAGTCGTGGCACGGGCGATCCACGACAGCAGCCCGCGGCGACGCGGGCCTTTCGTGGCGGTCAATTGCGGCGCCATCCCCGCAGAACTGCTCGAAAGTGAACTGTTCGGTCACGAGAAGGGCGCGTTCACCGGAGCCTACGCAGCGCGCAAGGGACGATTCGAGATCGCCGAGGGCGGTACGCTTTTTCTCGACGAGATCGGCGACATGAGCCTGCCGATGCAGGTGAAGCTGTTGCGGGTGCTCCAGGAGCGCGTATTCGAGCGCGTCGGCAATCACCAGCCGATGTCCTGTGACGTACGCATCATTGCCGCGACGCATCGCAACCTCGACGAAGCGATCCTGAAGGGTCAGTTCCGCGGTGATCTTTTCTATCGGCTCAACGTGTTTCCCATCGAGATGCCGGCGCTGCGCGAGCGCGGCGACGATCTCGACGCGCTGATCGAAGACTTCGTCGCTCAGAACGCGTCCGCCGGGCGCGGCCGGGTCGCGTTCTCATCGCGGACACTCGAGGCACTGCGCAGATACGACTGGCCCGGCAATGTGCGTGAGCTGGGCAATCTGATCGAACGTCTCAGCATCCTGCACGCGGGGCGAACCGTCCAGCCGGGCGATCTGCCGCCGCGCTACCGTCCCGCCGACTGGACCGCCGACGAGAGTCTCGCGGTCGATCTGCAGGTCACCGCAGAGGAGTCGCTCGTTGCCGAGGATCTATCCGAGGCTGAGGCGTCGGCGCTTCTCGAGTCGGCGCCGATCGACCCCGGTGCGGCCGGCGCTCTGCCTGAGCAGGGCCTCGATCTCAAGGCGCACTTGAATGCGATCGAGCATGCGCTGATTCGCCAGGCGCTGGAGCGCTCGGGCGGTACGGTTGCGCATGCGGCTCGTCTGCTGGGTCTGCGTCGCACGACGCTGGTGGAAAAGCTGCGCAAGTTCGGTATCGCGGCCGATACGACGACGGAATCTTGACGCCGCAGGCGTCGCGCTGCCCCGGACTGTGAACCGCGTCATGCGGCAACAGGTGAAATTCTTCCGGCACGGTTCTTGCTCTCCTCTCTGCAGGCAACTGCCTGAACACTGGAGAGTCGTATGCAGCCTTCGTTGGAACCTCAGTCACCGCCGCACGCGGTGACGACGTCGGACGGACCTGAGCCGGTCGCCGTCGCGGAAACCTCGCGCCGCCTGATCGAACTGTCGCGTCGAGTCGCCAACAGCGACTGTACCGTCCTGATCGCGGGAGAGTCCGGCACCGGCAAGGAAGTGCTGGCGCGATTCATCCATCGCCAGTCGAATCGGTCCACCCGACCGTTCATCGCCGTCAACTGCGCTGCGATTCCCGAGAGCATGCTGGAAGCACTGTTGTTCGGATACGAGCGGGGCGCATTCACCGGTGCGCATGCGGCACACCCTGGCAAGTTCGAGCAGGCGCAGGGCGGTACTCTGCTGCTCGACGAAATCTCCGAGATGCCGCTGGGCCTGCAGTCGAAGCTGCTGCGCGTCCTGCAGGAGCGGGAGGTCGAGCGTCTCGGCGGCCGTGGCTCGCTTGCGCTCGACGTGCGGGTGCTCGCGACGACCAACCGCCAGCTGCGTGCCGAGGTGGCCGCCGGGCGCTTCCGCGAGGACCTCTTCTATCGATTGAACGTGTTTCCCATTTCATTGACACCGCTGCGCACCCGTCGCGACGACATCCTGCCGATCGCGATGCAACTGCTCGCGCTGCGTGTGCGTCCGGGCCAGAGAATTCCCGCGCTTTCTGCCGATGCGGCCCATCGCCTGCTGACCTACCCCTGGCCGGGCAACGCCCGCGAGCTCGACAACGTACTGCAACGTGCGCTGATCCTGTGCACGGGTCCGGTCATCGAGCCTGAGCACATCGAGATCGAGACGGACATCGAGGCTCCGCGACACCCGTCTTCATTCCCGGAAAGTGCCGAGGATGACACGGTGCGCGCGCGCGGCGGTGCGCTGGCGCGCACGCTGGAGCGTGCCGAGCAGGAGATCCTGCTCGAGGCACTGCGCTCGCCGCAGGTGACGCGCCGCGCGATCGCCGAAACGCTCGGCATCAGTCCCAGGACGCTGCGATACAAGCTGGCCCGCCTGCGTGCGGCCGGCGTCGACGTGCCGGCGGCCTGACCATGAGCCAGATGGAGATCGATCGCGTACTCGGTCAGATCCGTGCGCTGCGTTCGCAGGCCTCGGCGGGAACAGGGCCGATCGCACCGAATGGTCTTGCCGGTCTGCCCGGTGCCGTCGGTGCACCGGACAAGGCGGGGGTCAGCTTCGCTGCAGTGCTGCGCAATGGCATCGAGCAGGTCAATGCCGCTCAAACGCAGGCGCGTGTCAGCGCGACGGCCTTCGAGCAGGGCAAGCCCGGTGTCGACCTGGCGCAGACGATGCTCGACATGCAGAAGGCCAGCATTTCGTTTCGCGGCGCTGTCGAAGTACGCAACAAGCTGGTCAATGCCTACCAGGAAATCATGAACATGCCGGTCTGACCGGCATTCCGAGGAGTGATGCATGGCTGCGGAAGCTGCCACCGTAACGGACGTTCAGAGGATCAGCGCGGGATTCAAGCCGGTGCTGCTGCTGGTCGGCATTGCCGCTGCGGTCGCAGCCGGCGTCGGCGCCGTGCTGTGGTCCCAGGGACCGACGTTCAACATTCTCTACGCGAATCTTTCCACCGAAGACACGGCCGCGATCACGCAGGCGTTGTCCGGTGCCGGGATTCCGTACCGCCTGGAAGAAGGGTCTGGTGCGGTGTCCGTGCCGATCGAACGGGTGAACGACGCGCGGCTGATGCTGGCTGGACAGGGGCTGCCTGAAGTGGGCGGCTTCGCCAGCATGGCGAAGGATCCCGGCTTCGGCGTCAGCCAGTTCATGGAGTCCGCGCGCTATCAGCATGCGCTGGAAAGTGAGCTGGCCCGGACGATCTCGAGCCTGCAGCAGGTGGACGGCGCGCGCGTGCATATCGCGTCGCCACGCAATTCCAGTTTCGTGCGCGACCGGCAGCCGGGGAGCGCGAGCGTCTTCCTGCAGGTCAAGCCGGGGCGACGCCTCTCGAGTGAGCAGGTGACGTCCATCGTCAATCTCGTCGCCTCGTCGATTCCGGAACTCGAGGCGAATCAGGTGACCGTCGTCGACCAGCAGGGCCGCCTGCTGTCCTCGCCCGAAGGCCGCGACGAGTTCGCACAGCGTGACCAGCAGATCGAGTTCGCGCGCCAGACAGAGGAAACCTATTCGCAACGGATCGAGGCGTTGATCGCGCCGCTGGTCGGGGCCGGGCGTGTGCGAGCCCAGGTCAGCGCGCAGTTCGACATGAGTGCGTCCGAAGAGGCGCGGGAGCAGTACAAGCCGGACAGCCAGATCGTGCGCAGCGAACAGCTCGCCGAGGATCTGACGCGCAATGGCGCGGGACCTGGTGGCGTGCCCGGAGCGCTGTCCAACCAGCCGCCGGAGAAGGCCGTCGTGCTACCGCCTGGTGCGAATCCGGCCCGGCCGGATGCGACCGGCACTGCCGCCGCCACCGGTACGGAGAACAGCTCCAAGCAGACGACCCGCAACTACGAGATCGATCGCACCGTGGCGTACACGCGCCAGCCTGCGGGTCGGCTGCGGCGGCTCACGGTGGCCGTTCTGATCGACAACGTCCGCGTCGTCGGCAAGGACGGCAAGATCACGGAGACTGCGCTCGCGCCTGAACAGATCGAGCGCATCACCGCACTCGTCAAGGATGCGGTCGGATTCGATGCGCAGCGCGGCGACAGCGTCAACATCGTGAACTCGCCCTGGCGCGGCGATCCGCCGCCTGCGGCCGAGGAACTCGAGCAGATTCCGATCTGGGAGAAGCCCTGGGTTCGTGATTTCGCGAAGATCTTCGCGGGACTGATTCTCGCGCTGGTGATCATCTTCGTCGTACTGCGTCCGATGCTGCGACAGCTCCTGGCCGGACAGAAGCAGGTGTTCGTGCCGGCCGGGCTGCCCGGTGGCGGGGCGCCGGGTGCGCTGACGGCGGACGCCGGTGCACCGGCCGCCGGTGGCGCTGCGCCGAATCTCGCCGCGGCGAACAGCATGCTGGCCTATGAGCAGCAGATCGCGCAGGCGCGATCGCTCGTCGCACAGGACCCGGCGCGGGTGGCGCAGGTCGTGAAGAACTGGGTGGCGAAGGATGAGTGACGCAACCACTGAAGGCTCGAACCGGCCGGGTATCGAGCAGGCCGCGATCCTGTTGCTGTCGCTCGGCGAGAAGGAAGCGGCCGATGTGCTCAAGTTCATGAGCGCGAAAGACGTGCAGCGCGTCGGCGCGGCCATGGCCCAGGTTGCCAACGTATCGCGCGCCGAAGTCGGCGCGGTCATCGGCAAGTTCACGGCCGCCGTCGAGGCGCAGTCCTCGCTCGGAGTCGGTTCAGACGAGTTCATCCGCAAGACGCTGATCAACGCGCTCGGCGAGGACAAGGCCGCTGGCCTGATCGATCGCATCCTGCTCGGTCATTCGAGCAAGGGCCTGGAAGCGCTCAAATGGATGGACACGCGCGCCATCGCCGAGATGGTGCGCTTCGAGCATCCACAAATCATCGCGATCATCCTCGCGTACCTGGAGGCCGATCAGTCGGCGGAAGTGATCGCGCAGTTGCCCGAGAACATGCGCGGCGAAGTGCTGCTGCGCATCGCGACGCTCGATGGCATCCAGCCGTCCGCGCTGCGCGAGCTCGACCAGATCATGGAGAAGCAGTTCGCCGGCAACAACCAGGCGCGCACCTCCGCCCTCGGCGGCCCGAAGTGCGCCGCCGACATCGTCAACCTGCTCGAGCCGCGCATCGAGACGGTCGTGATGGAAGAGATCAAGAAGGCCGATGAAGTGCTCGGCAGCAAGATCCAGGACCTGATCTTCGTATTCGACAACCTGGTCGAGGTCGACGACCGCGGCATGCAGGAGATCCTGCGTCAGGTGCCGAGCGACAAGCTGTTGCTGGCGCTGAAGGCAGCCAACGACGAGTTGAAGGAGAAGGTCTTCAAGAACATGTCGCAGCGCGCCGCCGAGATGCTGAAGGACGATCTGTCCTCGCGCGGCCCGGTGAAGCTGTCGGAAGTCGAAGGAGCGCAGAAGGAAATCCTGACCGTCGCGCGCAAGCTGGCGGAAGAAGGCACGATCAACCTGGGCGGCAAGGGCAGCGAAGCCTATGTCTGATGACGCGGCAGCCTGGGTATTGCCCAACGTCCGCGGTCCGCTCATCACGGCGCGCGGGCGCTCCCCAAGCGTCGGGGCGCTCGCCGAGGCGGAGCGTGAAGCCTGGCGTCTCGGCTTCGAGCAGGGACGGCAGGAGGGGATTGCGGCCGTCGAGCAGGCCAGCGCCGCCCGCATCGCGTCGCTCGACGAAGCCGTGGCCCGCCTCGGCACGCTGTGTCAGCAGCTGGCGCGTCCGATCGAGGCACTCGACGACGCTGCCGCGGCCGAACTCACGCAGCTTGCGCTGAGTGTCGGCGGACATCTGGCGCGACGCGAACTGAAGCTCGATCCCAGCCAGGTCATCGCGATCATCCGCGAGTCGGTCCAGCTTCTGCCGATCGCCTCCCGCGAGGTGCGTGTATTCGTCCATCCGTCCGACGCCGTCGTCATCCGGGAACGCCTGTCGGCGGCCAGCGGTGAGCGAGCCTGGACGCTGGTCGACGATCCCGTGATGGCGCGCGGCGGTTGTCGCGTCAGCAGCGAGTACTCATCGATCGATGCGCGACTCGAGAGCCGCATTGCCACGGTGATCAGCACCGTTCTCGGCGACGAGCGGGTGGCGGAACGCAGCGGCGCGGAGTCTTCGGAGCACACATGACCGATTCAGTTGTCGTGCCCGTCCCGCAGCGCGACGCGGGGTTGCTCGCGCGCATTGCCAGTCGCGCGGAGCGGTTGGGATCGGTGCCACTGCCCGCTGTCGAAGGCCGCTTGACGCGCATGGTCGGATTGACGCTCGAAGCCGTGGGCTGCCAGGCGGCGATCGGCGACCGCTGTGAGGTTCGCCCGAATCACGGCAGTGCGATGGAGGCAGAAGTCGTCGGCTTTGCCGGCGAGAGACTGTTCCTGATGCCGGTGGGCGAGCTGCACGGCCTCGAGCCAGCTGCCCGCGTCGTACCGGTCCGCCGCGCGGGTGTCGTGCCCGTCGGCGAAGAGATGCTGGGTCGGATCATCGACGGATCCGGTCAGCCGCTCGATGAGCTCGGCCCGTTACGGTGTTCATCGTCGGCGCGCCTGTCGGGCAAGCCGATCAACCCGTTGCAGCGGCAGCCGATCCACGAGCCGCTGGATGTCGGCGTCCGCGCGATCAACAGCCTGCTGACGATCGGGCGTGGACAGCGAGTGGGTCTGTTCGCCGGCAGCGGTGTCGGCAAAAGCGTGCTGCTCGGCATGATGGCCCGATACACCACGGCGGATGTGATCGTCGTCGGCCTGATCGGTGAGCGTGGTCGTGAGGTCAAGGAGTTCGTCGAACGAATCCTCGGCCCGAAGGATCGGCACCGAGCCGTCGTGGTCGCGGCTCCGGCGGACAGCCCGCCATTGATGCGATTGCAGGGCGCGTGGCTCGCCACGGCCATCGCGGAACATTTTCGTGAGCAGGGTCGTTCTGTGCTTCTGCTGATGGATTCGCTGACGCGCTTTGCCCAGGCGCAGCGCGAGATCGGCCTCGCGATCGGCGAGGCCCCGGCGACCAAGGGGTATCCGCCGTCGGTCTTTGCCCGACTTCCGCAACTCGTCGAACGCGCGGGGAATGGAGTCAGCGGCGGAGGCTCGATCACGGGCTTCTACACCGTGCTGACGGAGGGCGACGATCAGCAGGACCCGATTGCGGACGCGGCTCGCGCCATTCTCGATGGCCACATCGTGCTTTCACGGCGGCTGGCGGAGGCGGGGCATTTCCCGGCCATCGACGTGGAAGCCTCGGTCAGTCGCGTCATGCAGGAGATCGTGCCGACGCGGCAGATCCAGGCGGCGCGACGCCTGCGTCAGGCGCTCGCGATCTACAACCAGTCGCGCGAAATCCTGAGTTTCGGCGCGTGGAAGCCCGGAGCCAATCCTGCGCTCGACCATGCCGTCGCGTTGTGGCCGGCGATCGAGCGCTTCCTGCAGCAGGATCTGCGCGAACGGTCCCTCTATGCAGACAGTGTCCGCGAACTGGAGTTCGCTCTGGCTTCGCGCGCACCCGACATTCCTTCTGAGGCGGTGGCATGAAGCGAGCGGAGAGACTTGAACAGCTGCGGACGGAACTCGACAACCAGCAGAAGACCCTGCGCCAGAAACTGGCGTTGGCGGAGCGACGTGCCCAGGACGCCGCGGATCGTCTGGTCGAGCTGCGTCAGTACCGTGAGGAGTATGCAAACGGTTTCGCGGCTCGAGCCTCGGCCGGAATGGGCGGCGCTGGATTGCGCGACTATCAGGCGTTCCTGCACCGACTGGATGAAGCGGTGCGGCAGCAGCAGCATCTGGCGCTGCGCGCCGATACGGAGCTCGAGTTCGAACGGCAGCGCTGGCGGGAGTCTGCCGTTCAGGTCAAGGCGGTCGAGACCGTCGGGGCACGCTGGCGCAGCGAGGAACTGCGACTCGCCGATCGAGTCGAGCAACGCGAAACCGACGAACGGGCGATGGACATCGCTCGTCGCAGGTCTGGAGAGGAGTCGTGATGATGCCGACTGTCACCCCCACGGCCGTCGAACCGATCAAATTGCCACAGAGCGGCGACTCAGCCACAGCGTCCGAGGATTCGGATGGCTCGTTCGCCGCTGCAGTGGAACAACTGATGCAGGGAATGCCCACGGCACCGCCGCCCGATCTGCAGCCGCAGCCGATGCTGGAGGTCGAGTCCGTCGATCTCGAGCTCGGTGACGATGCCGTTCCCGCGACGCCCATCGATGCCATTGATTGGCTGCTCGGACAGTGCGTCGACCCGCAGACGCAGCCCGTACAGCCAGATCCGGGTGCGTCGCTATCCTGCAGCGTACCTGCGGCGGCGCCCATCGGTTGGGCGGGCCTGGCGGCTGCCGTTCTGCAACCGCCCGCGACGCAGGCCGCAGCGGAGCCGGGTGACGTTGCCGCAGCAACGCCGGGCGGCGAGGTCGGTCGCGGAGCGGCGCAACGACTCGCTCTCGGCGATGCAAACGATCTGCGTGCGACGCTTTCGTCGACCTTGCTCGAAGATGTGCTGAGAGAATCGGGCAGCGATCGGAGTGAAGACACCCTCTCGACGCTGCCAGGATCCCAGGATTCCGGCGCCTCCGCCGCGCAGGCGGCACCGTCCCAGGCTGCCGCTGCCTCGTTGCGGGCGGAAGTCGCGCCGCGGGTCGTGACGGCAGCGCTGCATACCCCTGTGGGTACGCCCGCCTGGAATGACGAACTCGCGACCAAGCTGACCTGGCTGATCGATCGAGGTGAGCAACTGGCCTCGATCCGAGTCACTCCGGACTCGCTGGGACCGATCGACATCCGTATCGCGGTGCGCGAGGGCGAGGCCAGCATCTGGTTTGGCGCGAATCAGTCCGATACGCGTCAGGCCATCGAACAGGCCATTCCACGGCTCCGCGAAATGCTCGCCTCGCAGGGACTGTCGCTGACGGATGCCGGAGTGTTCCAGCAAGCGCCACGGGATCCGCAGCGTGCGCTCCTACGCCACGACCTGCAGCGCGCTGCCCGCGAATCAGGGGATGGCGCTGCGGCGCAGGTCACGGCGTTGCGTCTGCCCCGCGGCCTGATCGACGACTACGCCTGAGGCGTCGGAAAACCGGCGCCTGCCTGGCGCCGGAGACGCTGATCCCGACGCAGTGTGATGCACGTCTGCATCGAACGCGCCACGCCGAGACGCAGTTCGCACTCCGTCCGGGTGGCACAAGCCTTGCTCTGTACTGGTGACCCGTCAGCCAGACATCGCGGAGAGCAAGATGAGTACAGCACCGGCAGCGCCAGCACCCGCCGAGGGTGAAGCAGAACCGAAGAAAGGCAAAGGCAAGCTTTTCCTGATCATCGGGCTGGTGGTCCTGCTGCTGGGCGGTGGCGGCGGTGGCTTCTGGTTCTGGAAGTCCCGTCAGGCTGCCCACGAGCCGGAAGTCGCCAAGCCCGCGCCGCCTGCGCCGCTGCAGTTCCATCCCCTCGATCCCGCCTTCGTCGTGAACTTCCAGGCGGGCGCCAGCGCCCGATTCCTGCAGTTGGAAGTGCGCATCGGCAGTCGTGAACTCGAGACCATCGAGATGCTGAAAGGCAACGATCCCGTCATCCGCAACGATCTGCTCCTGATGTACGGCTCGCAGAACTACGACCAGCTCGCCACGCGCGAAGGCAAGGAGAAACTGCGCGCCGACACGTTGGCGGCGATCCGCAAGATCGTCAAAGCCGAAGGCGGAAAGCCCGAGAGCGTCGAAGCCGTGTTCTTCACCAGCTTCGTGATGCAATGAGCACGCAGGCGATTCTCGATCAGGCGGAAGTCGATGCCCTGCTGAATGGCATGGACTCGGGGGCGGTCAGCACCGAGGCCGCCTCGGCCGTCGGCGATACCCGTCCCTATGACCTCGGCAAGGAAGCGCGCATCGTTCGCGGCCGCATGCCGACGCTCGAGATGATGAACGAGCGTTTCGCGCGCCTGTATCGCATGAGTCTGTACAACCTGCTGCGCCGCAGCGCTGCGATCTCCGTGCGAGGCGTCCAGACGTTCAAATTCGGAGAGTACATCCATCGCCTGCACGTTCCGACCAGTCTGAATCTCATCCGCATCGCGCCGCTGCGCGGCACCGCGCTGATCGTGCTGTCGCCACGACTGGTGTTCACGGTGGTCGATAACTTCTTCGGCGGCAAGGGTCGGCACGCCAAGATCGAAGGACGCGATTTCACGGCGACCGAGAATCGCATCATCCAGATGATGCTGCAGGCGGCGTTCGCGGATCTGAAGGAAGCCTGGTCCAACGTTCTGCCGATCGACATCGAGTACATGACCTCGGAGATGAATCCGCAGTTCGCGAACATCGTCAGTCCGACGGAAATCGTGGTCGTTGCGACCTTCGCGATCGAGCTCGAGGGAGGCACCGGCGAAATGCACCTGACGATGCCGTACTCGATGATCGAGCCGATGCGCGAGATCTTCGACGCGGGCGTTCAGAGCGATCGCAACGACGATGACGGCCGATGGCGGGTCAGTCTGCGCGAGGAACTCGAGGACGCCCAGGTCGAGCTGACGACGCTGGTGGGTCGTTCATCGATGACGCTCGGCCAGATGCTCGACCTGAAGCCGGGTGACATCGTCCCCTGTGATTTCGACGGCAAGGTCGTGATCTATGCCGAAGACATTCCCGTGATGCGCGGCACTTTCGGTCTCTCCCGTGGCCAGCAGGCCGTGAAGATCGAGGACCGCATCGTGCGTCACCGTTCCGGATCGAGCGACATCATGCGAGGCAATTCATGAGTACCAACATGGCGGACGAAGCGGCCCAGCTGGCGGCGTTCGAGAAGCTGGCGGCGGACGCTGCACCGAAGGTCGCCGAGGAGCCCGGCTCGGCCGGCTCCAAGGAAGTCAATCTCGACGTGATCCTCGACGTGCCGGTGACGCTGTCGATGGAGGTCGGCAGGACGCGCATTCCGATCCGCAACCTGCTGCAGCTGAACCAGGGCTCTGTCGTCGAGCTGGATCGTGCCGCCGGAGAGCCGCTCGATGTGTTCGTCAACGGGACTCTGGTCGCGCACGGTGAGGTCGTGGTCGTCAACGACAAGTTCGGCATCCGCCTCACGGATGTGATCAGTCCCGCCGAACGGATCCGCAAGCTCAAGTGAGGCGCGCGATTGTGGACCCTGTCTCCCGAAAGATCTGGCGCGGTATCGCGCTGCTGATGCCTCTGGTCGTGACCGCGGCGCAGGCGGCGCCGACGTTTGCCGTGCCCGAGGCGGCGAGCACGGTGGCGACCCCGGGCGTGGGCAGCATCTCGCAGGTCGTGTTCGCGCTGGCCGTGATTCTCGCGCTGATCTTCGGCTTTGCCTGGCTGACGCGCCGAGTCCGTGGATTCCAGTCGGGCGGCGCTTCGATCGATGTGCTGGCCCAGGTGAGTGTCGGCCAGAAGGAGCGGGTGGTACTGCTCAGTGTATCGGGCCGACGGCTGTTGATCGGTGTGGCATCTGGCGCAGTCACGACCCTGCACACTTTCGAGGCAGACGAGTTCTCAGCTGACGCTCCGTTGGCGGCGACTGTGTCGGCTGCCGCCGAAGGCAGCGTCGCCGTCCGCTTCCGCGACATTCTGCAGCGCAGCCTGGGAACGAAATGACTCGCGCGGTTAAATTCGCGGCGTTGATCGGAGTCGCGCTGGCCGGCGCGGCGTTCGCGCAGCCGGGCGTCGCCGCCGAGGCCGCTGGAGCATTGCCCGGTTTGCCGGCATTGACCGTGCAGCCGGCACCCGGCGGCGGACAGTCCTATTCGCTGACGCTGCAGATTCTGCTGCTGATGACGGCGCTGACGCTGCTGCCCGCCATCCTGCTGATGATGACGGCGTTCACCCGCATCGTGATCGTGCTCGGCATCCTGCGTCAGGCACTCGGAGCCGGGCAGACGCCGCCGAACCAGGTGCTGCTCGGTCTCGCGCTGTTCATGACCTTCTTCGTCATGGCGCCGGCGTTCGACAGGATCAACAACGAAGCGCTGAAGCCGTACATGGACGGCAAGATCGAGACCACCGTGGCACTCGAGCGTGCCGTGGTCCCGCTCAAACGCTTCATGCTCGACCAGACTCGCGAGTCGGACATCGCCACGTTCGTTCGGATCTCGGGTGGCAAGGGTTTCGAGAAGCCGGACGACGTCCCGCTGTCGATCCTGGTGCCGGCCTTCGTCACCAGTGAACTGAAGACAGCGTTCCTGATCGGCTTCCTGCTGTTCATTCCGTTCGTGATCATCGATCTCGTCGTCGCCAGCGTGCTGATGTCGATGGGCATGATGATGCTGTCGCCGATCCTGATCTCGCTGCCGTTCAAGCTGATGCTGTTCGTGCTCGTCGATGGCTGGGCGCTGGTCATGGGTACGCTCGCAGAGAGCTTCTACCGATGACGCCGGACATGATCATGGCCATCGGTCGTCATGCGCTCGAGATCATGTTGATGCTCGCGGCGCCGCTGCTGCTCGTATCGCTGGCCGTGGGTCTGCTGGTGGGCGTGTTCCAGGCAGCGACCCAGATCAACGAAATGACGCTGTCGTTCATCCCGAAGCTGATCGCGATGGCGCTGACCATGGTCGTCGCCGGGCCATGGATGCTGAAGGTCATCGTCAGCTACACGCGCGAGCTCTTCATGAGCATTCCGTCGTTGATCCAGTAGAACGCCGATGCTGAACGTCACGGAAGCACAGCTCGACGCCTGGATGGCCGCCTACCTCTGGCCGTTCATTCGCATCGCAGCCTGTTTCACGGCCGCACCGATCTTCGGCGCGCGATTCGTGCCAGCTCGCATCCGGATCCTGCTGGCGGCCGCCATCACCGTGCTGGCCGCACCACTGCTCCCGCCGGCGCCCGCGGTGCCGGTGTTCTCGGTCACCGGGCTCGTCATCATCGTGCACCAGGTGCTGATCGGCGTGGCATTCGGCTTCATCCTGCAACTGATCTTCGACGC
This sequence comes from Steroidobacteraceae bacterium, assembly GCA_965279665.1. Classification (GTDB taxonomy): domain Bacteria; phylum Pseudomonadota; class Gammaproteobacteria; order Steroidobacterales; family Steroidobacteraceae; genus UBA964. The sequence goes on along the minus strand of OZ257256.1, from coordinate 2,245,165 downwards.
GATCGGACTCGGCGGGCAGCTGATCGCCAACAGCATGGGGCTGTCGTTCGCGTTCAACGTCGATCCGATGCGCGGGGCATCGACACCCGCGCTGGGCCAGTTCTACATGCTGCTGACGACCATGACTTTCGTCGCGCTGAACGGGCATCTCGCCCTGATCGAGGCGCTGGTGCAGGGGTTCCAGACGCTGCCGATCGGTGCGACGGGACTCGGATCCGACGGACTGTGGTCCGTTCTGATGTTTGGCGGCCACCTGTTTTCCGGTGCCGTGACCGTCGCCCTGCCTGGAATGACCGCGCTGCTCGTCGTCAATCTCGCCTTCGGCGTGATGAGTCGGGCAGCGCCGACGCTGAATCTGTTCGGTGTCGGGTTCCCGATCATTCTCGTGTTCGGTCTCGTGATCCTGGTGGCGGGTCTGCCGATGGTGCAGTCGGCCTTCATCGCGATGGTCGCTCAGGCATTCACGCAGCTGGCCTCGCTGCAGGCTGCAGGGGGCTGACGCCATGGCGGAAGACGCTGGCCAGGACCGCACAGAACGTGCATCACAAAAACGCCTCGACGACGCGCGCAAGCGGGGTCAGGTACCGCGCTCGCCCGAGTTGAACGCGGCAGTGGTCACCCTCGCGACGGCGGGCGTTCTCTATGGCCTCGGCGGTGCGCTGTCGGCCGACATGTTCGACATGATGCGCGATGCCCTGAGCATCGCGCGGGAAGAGATCGCCGACGAGCGCATGGCGCCACTCGTGTTCGGTACGTTTCTGTGGCGCAGCCTGCTGGTGTTTGCGCCGGTGCTCGGGCTGACCTTTGTCGCGGCCTTCGTCGCCCCGATGGCACTCAGTGGCTGGAACTTCAGCACCGAAGCACTCGGTTTCAAATTCGAGCGAATCAATCCCGCCGCCGGCATCGCCCGGATGTTTTCGCTGCGGAGTCTCGTCGAGGTCGGCAAATCGCTGATGAAGTTCGGGCTCGTCGGTTCAGTGGCGGCTCTGGTGCTGTGGAAGCAGAGCGGGGAGTTCCTGAGCCTGTCGCAGGAGCCGGTGCAGCAGGCGATCGGTCACGCCCTTGGATTGTGCGGTGAGGCACTGCTTGCGATGGCGGCCGCGCTCGGCCTGATCGCGGCCATCGACGTGCCGTACCAGCTCTGGCAGCACCAGCAGGACTTGAAGATGACGCTGCAGGAACTGCGTGACGAGAGCAAGGAGAGCGAAGGTTCGCCGGAGACCAAAGGCCGTGTCCGTGCCGCGCAGCAGGAGTTCGCACGGCGAAGAATGATGCAGGCCGTGCCCGGCGCCAGCGTCGTCATCACGAACCCCGAGCATTTCGCGGTCGCACTGCGGTACGAAGATGGGCGCAACCGGGCTCCGGTTCTCGTGGCCAAGGGCGCGGACGAAGTGGCTGCGAAGATCCGCGAGATCGCGCGCGAGAACAACGTGCCGATCTTCGAGGCGCCGCCTCTCGCACGAACGATTTTCCGCAATGTCGATCTGGGAGGCGAGATTCCGGCGGAGCTCTATGTGGCCGTCGCCCAGGTGCTCACCTATGTGCTGCAGCTGCAGGCCGCGATGAATGCCGGGTTCGCGCCGCCGCCGCGCCCCGAGATCGATCCCGCGGTCGAAGAGCTCGGCCGACGCCGGAGGCAATAACCCATGGCCAATCCCGTTCTGACCAGCTCCCAGCCAGATCTGCGCAGCCTTTTGATGCGCGGCGCCGGCGCTCCCATCGGTGTGCTCGCGCTGCTGGCGATGATCGTGCTGCCGCTGCCACCGCTCGTCCTGGACGTCCTGTTCACGTTCAACATCGCGCTGTCGCTGATGATCGTCATCGCGGTGTTTTCGGTGAAGCGACCGCTCGATTTCGCGATCTTCCCGTCAGTGCTTCTGATCGCGACCCTGTTCCGTCTGGCGCTGAACGTGGCCTCGACCCGCGTCGTCCTGATGCATGGACACACGGGCACCGCAGCGGCCGGACACGTGATCGAGTCCTTCGGCGAGTTCGTGATCGGCGGCAATTACGCCGTCGGCATCATCGTCTTCATCATCCTGACGATCATCAACTTCATCGTCGTCACGAAGGGCGCGGGTCGTATCTCCGAGGTCAGTGCACGATTCACCCTCGATGCGATGCCGGGCAAGCAGATGGCGATCGACGCCGATCTGAACGCCGGCCTGATCACCCAGGACGAGGCTCGGGCGCGCCGCATCGAGGTGCGCTCGGAAGCAGACTTCTACGGTTCCATGGACGGTGCCAGCAAGTTCGTCCGCGGCGACGCGACGGCCGGCATCATGATCCTGATCATCAATCTCGTCGGTGGCATCGCCATCGGCACGATGATGCATGACCTCGCATTCGGCGATTCCGCGCGTGTGTATGCGCTGCTGACCATCGGTGATGGTCTGGTCGCACAGATTCCGGCACTGCTGCTGTCGACCGGCGTCGCGTTGATCGTGACGCGCATGTCGCGCGAGCAGGACATGGGGCAGGAGGTCGCGAGACAGCTGTTCCGCGATCCGCGCATGCTGATCACGGCCGCCGCATTGCTGGCCGTGCTGGGCGCGATTCCCGGCATGCCGAACATCGCGTTCCTGTCGATGGCGGCGCTGTGCGGCGCCGGGGCGTGGTGGTTCCATCGGCAACGTGCAGCCGAGGAGGCACGACCGGCACCGGAGCCGCCTCCGCCACCACCCGTCGAATCCAAGGATCTGTCCTGGGATGACGTCCAGTCCGTCGACCTGATCGGGCTCGAGGTTGGCTATCGCCTGGTGCCGCTCGTCGACCGCAGTCAGGGCGGGGATCTGCTGGCGCGCATCCGTGGCGTGCGACGCAAGCTGTCTCACGATCTCGGCTTCCTGGTGCAGGCCGTGCACATCCGCGACAACCTCGAACTGTCGCCGAATGCGTATCGGATCAATCTGTCCGGTGTTCCCGTCGGCGAGGGCACGATCTATCCGGATCGGGAGCTCGCGATCAATCCAGGTCGCGTATTCGGTGCGCTGACCGGCATCGAGACCCGGGATCCCGCCTTCGGCATGGAGGCCGTCTGGATCGACACCGGTCTGCGCGACCACGCGCAGTCGCTGGGTTACACCGTGGTCGACGCGAGCACCGTGATCGCGACCCATCTCAGTCATGTGGTGCAGCACCACGCGCAGGAGTTGCTGGGACACGAAGAGGTTCAGCAGCTGCTGAACAATCTCGCCAAGACGGCGCCGAAACTGATCGAAGACCTGGTGCCGAAGATTCTGCCGCTGGCGACGGTGGTCCGTGTACTGCAGGGCCTGCTGGCGGAGCGGGTGCCGATCCGCAATCTGCGCGCGATTCTGGAGACGCTGGCCGAACACGGTCCCCGCACGCCCGATCCGCAGGTGCTGCAGGCGCAGGTCAGGGTTGCCCTGGGTCGGCAGATCGTCCAGGAGATCGCGGGCCTCACGGACGAACTGCCAGTCATCACGCTCGAGCCCGATCTCGAGCAGTTGCTTGCGAACTCCGTCAACGGACAGAGCGCCACGCCGGGTCTGGAACCCGGTTTGGCAGAGAGATTGCAACGACGTCTGGTGGAGAGCACCCAGCGTCAAGAAGCCGCCGGCGAGCCGGCGGTCCTGCTGGTTCCGCCGCCGCTGCGAGCGACGCTGGCGCGCTTCCTGCGCAGCAGCGTGCCGCAACTGCGGGTGTTGGCCTGGAACGAGATCCCCGACAGCCGCCGCGTGCGTCTGGTCACAACCGTAGGCAAGTGAGATGAAGATCAAGAAATACGTCTCGAGCGACATGCGGCAGGCCCTGCGTGCCATACGCGAGGAACAGGGGCCTGATGCGGTGATTCTGTCCAATCGCACGCTGCCCGATGGCGTGGAGATCACCGTCGCCATCGATTACGAGGCCGAGGACTGGGTTGCCCCCGTCGAACGGCCCGCGAAGCGTGAGGGAGTACAGGGCTTCCGCGACCTGCTGGCGCAACGTGAATCGGCAACGAGCGCCACGGCGCCGGTGGTCGATGCGGCTGTCAACGCCGAGTTGCGAACGCTGCGCCGGATGCTGGAGACGCAACTGGCAGCGCTCGCCTGGAATGACCTGACCCGACGTTCGCCACTCGCGACGGAGCTGCTGCGCGAACTCACCGAGATCGGATTCGCGCGAGACGTCGCGGCACGGGTTGCCGATGCGCTGCCGGGCGGCATCGATTTCATGTCCGCGCGGCGCCTCGCGATCGCGCGTCTGGCGGACGAGCTGTCCACCACCGGCGATCGCTGGCTCGATTTTGGCGGCATCGTCGCGTTCGTCGGCCCGACGGGCGCGGGCAAGAGCACGGCGATCGCGAAAGTCGCGGCACGCTGGGTGATGCGGCACGGTTCGAAGGATCTCGCCCTGATCGGTGCGGATTCCGTTCGCGTCGGTGCCACGGACGAGATGGGTCACCTCGGCCGACTGCTGGGCGTCGCCACTTACACGGTCGATCACCTCGACGAACTGCCGACTCTGCTGCAGCGGGTGTCACGTCAGCGTCTCGTGCTGATCGACACGGTCGGCCTGTCGGCACGGGACGCGCGTGCCGTCGAAGCGCTGAAGGCGCTGCGCGCGGCGAGCCCGCAGCTCGAGATCGCGATCACGCTCGCGGCCAGCATGCAGACCGGCGTGGTCGAGGAGAGCCTCGCGCGTTACGGCGATGGTGGCCCGAGCAGCTGCGTCGTGACCAAGCTGGACGAGTGCGCAAGCCTCGGCGGCCTGCTGTCGGCGGTGATCCGGGCCCGTCTGCCGGTCTCCTACATCAGTGAGGGGCAGCGCATTCCCGACGATCTGCGCGTCGCCCGCGCGCTCGATCTCGTCTCGACTTCCGTTCTGCTGGCAGAAAAACACGGCGCTGCTGCAGATGACGACATGTTGACCCGCCGGTTCTCAGGAGTGATTCATGCCCAGGCGTGAGGCCGCATCGCGGCGTTCAGGTGTCAGCGTCCCGGGTACCCGGCCCGTGCAGGTGATCGCCGTCACCGGCGGGAAGGGTGGCGTCGGGAAGACGACCGTGGCGATCAACCTTGCGGCATCGCTCGCCGCACTGGGTCGGCGCGTGATGCTGCTCGACGGAGATCTCGGGCTCGCCAACGTCGATGTGCTGCTGGGGCTCACGCCGCGCTACACGCTGGCGCACGTGATCGCCGGCGAACGGACGATGCAGGAAATCGTGGTCGATGCGCCGCAGGGATTCAGCATCGTACCGGCCGGCTCCGGAGTCGAGCATCTGGCCAACATGTCCGATGCAGAACATACCGGGCTGATCCATGCCTTCAGTGAGTTGTCGGCGGGTCTCGATACCCTGATCGTCGATACCGCTGCCGGCATATCGCCGGGAGTGCTGCAACTCGTTCGAGCCTGTCAGCACGTCCTGCTCGTCGTCTGCGACGAGCCGACATCCGTCACCGACGCCTATGCGCTGGTCAAGGTACTCAGTCGCAACTACGGCGTTCAGCGATTCCAGGTCGTGACCAACATGACGCGCGACGGAAACTCCGGCGAAAGCGTATTCCGCACGCTGAGTCGGGTCGCCACCCGCTTTCTTGACGTAACGCTGGAGTACGCGGGATCGATTCCAGACGATCCGATGCTCCGCCGATCCATTCGTGAACAGAAACCGGTCGTCGACGCCTATCCCGGCAGCCCCTCGGCCCGGGCGCTAAAGATTCTGGGTCAGCGGGCCGATAAGTGGCCTGTACCCGGGGGTGCGCGCGGGCACATCGAGTTCTTTGCCGAACGACTGGTCACACGCCAGCCGCCGAAGCTCGAGGTGGTCCGATGAGCGCTGTCGATGCATATGCCGTCGCGGGGCGCGGGCGTCGGGAAACCGACGCGCTGGTGATGCGCCATGCGGAGCTGGTGAAGCGGATTGCGTACCACCTCGCAGGGCGTTTGCCGCCGTCGGTGGACGTGGAGGACCTGATCCAGGCCGGAATGCTCGGCTTGCTCGAGGCCGCTTCGAACTACAGCTCCGGCCGCGGTGCGAGTTTCGAGACCTACGCCGGGATACGGATCCGCGGCTCGATGATCGATGCACTGCGCAAGCTCGACTGGGCTCCGCGCTCGGTGCATCGCAAGGCGAGGGAGGTCGCGCAGGCGATCAGGGAACTGGAGAAGGAGACCGGACGTGAGGCTCGGGATACTGAAATCGCGGCGAAGCTCAGCCTGCGGCTCGAGGACTATCACCGCATTCTCCAGGACGCGGCGAGCTGCCAGCTCACCAGCCTCGAAGACGCGCATATCACCGAACGCGGCGACGACAGCTTCGACCCGTTTCGCGAGACCGTGGACGACAGTTTCCGCGACGCGCTCGCGCACGCGATCAGTGAGCTTCCAGAGCGCGAAAAGCTCGTGATGTCCCTTTACTACCAGGAAGAGATGAACCTGAAGGAAATCGGTCTCGTCCTGAAGGTCACCGAATCTCGCGTCTGTCAGCTGCACGGTCAGGCGCTGACGCGCCTGAAGGCACGGCTGTCGGAGTGGCGGGATCGGGTCGACGAACGCGCATGAGCGCATCGCAACGGAATTTCCACGGAGTGCCGAGATGAGTAGCAGCATGAACATACTGGTCGTCGATGATTTCTCGACGATGCGCCGGATCATCAAGAACCTGTTGCATGATCTTGGATATCAGAACGTCAGCGAGGCTGATGACGGCAATACCGCACTGCCGATGCTGCGCAGTGGCAAGTTCGATTTCCTGATCACCGACTGGAACATGCCCGGCATGCCGGGCCTCGAGCTGCTGAAGCAGGTGCGTGCGGACACGGCACTCTCGAAGATGCCGGTGCTGATGCTCACGGCCGAAGCGAAGCGTGAACAGATCGTCGAAGCCGCGCAGGCCGGCGTCAGCGGCTATGTGATCAAGCCGTTTACCGCCGTCACGCTCAAGGAAAAGATCGACAAGATCCTCGCGACGCAGGCTGCGGGCTGAGGTAACGGTGTGGTCAGCCTTGCCGAAAATGCGGACTTCGTCAGCCGAAGCATCCGGGCCCTGAATGCGGCATCCGTCCAGGGGGACGAAGCCGTCTTCGACGCGGTGCTCGCGAGTCTGGTTGCGAGCCGTCCGGCGCTCGGCGCAGACCCCAACCCCGACGTCATCGCTGATCTGCGCCGCGTGACCGGCGATCTGCACGCCGCTCTGGAGCGGTTCCGGGTGGATTCCCGGCTCGTGACCTTCGCCGAGAAGGAAATGCCGGACGCGCGGGCCCGGCTCGAGCACGTGTTGCGTCTGACGGACGATGCCGCGCACCGGACGATGGATCTCGTCGAGCAGTCCTGTCCGCTCGCGGATCGTACGGCGAGCGCTGCTGCCAATCGGCTTGCGGAGTGGCGCGAGCGCGGCAGCGTCGACGCGGCGGCGCATGAATCCTTTCTGGCCCAGACGCAGACCAGCATGGAAGCCGTGCGCGAGAAACTGTCCGAGGTGCTGCTCGCCCAGGGCTACCAGGACCTCTCCGGTCAGATCATCCGCGGCGTCATGAAGCTCGTCGGTGAACTCGAGGTGGCTCTCGGAGATCTCGTTCGCCTGAGCGGCGGCGTCGAACTCGTGGCTGCGCCGGTTTCGACCGACACGCGATCCCAGGGATTCGGGCCCGTCGTGCCCGGCGTCAGCCACGGTGTGCACGTGGATGGCCAGCAGGACGTCGATGCGCTGCTGTCGGACCTCGGAATGTGATCGGCAACGAAGCAAAACATGGATGTACTGACACTGGTGGGCTTTCTGTTCGCGATCCTGGCGATCGTGGTCGGATCGATCCTGAAGGGTGCCGGACTGTCTGCATTGCTGTCCGGCGCGGCGTTCATGATCGTCGTCGTCGGGACCTTCGCGGCGATCTTCGTGCATACGCCCATGCACGTGTTCCAGCACGGCATGCGCATGTTCAGCTGGATCGTGAAACCACCGGTCGTCGATGGTCGTGCCGTCATCACAAAGCTCATCGCCTGGAGCAACCTGGCCCGCAAGCAGGGGCTGCTCGGCCTCGAAGCAGAGATCGACGAGGAAATCGATCCGTTCACGCGCAAGGGACTGCAGCTGGTCGTGGACGGCGCAGAGCCCGACCAGATCCGCTCCGTGATGGAGGTCGAATTGGACGCCCGTGAACATGCCGATTTCGCCGGGGCGAAGGTGTTCGAGGGAATGGGTATCTATTCGCCCACGCTCGGCATCATCGGGGCCGTGCTGGGCCTGATGGCCGTCATGCAGAATCTTGCCGATCCGTCGAAGCTCGGCGCCGGGATCGCGGCGGCCTTCACGGCGACCGTCTACGGGATCGGTCTGGCCAACCTGCTGTTCCTCCCGGCTGCGGCGAAACTGAAGTCGCTGGTGTCGCATCAGGCTCGCGTGCGCGAGATGACCATCGAAGGTCTCGTCTCGATCGCACAGGGCGAGAACCCGCGGGCGATCGAAGCCAAGCTGCAGGGCTTCCTGCACCCCTCCGCGTGAGAAGAACCATGGCACGCCGGCGCAGACACGAAGAGCATGCAAATCACGAAGCCTGGGCCATCCCCTATGGCGACCTGATCACGCTGCTGCTCGCATTCTTCGTCGTGATGTACGCGATATCGTCGGTCAACGACGGCAAGTATCGGGTCCTCTCCGACTCGCTGAGCGCCGCCTTCCGCGGCGGGCCGCGCTCGATGGAGCCGGTGCAGATCGGCAACAGCAAGCCGTCGGACGCGGCTGAAGTCGAAGTGTCGCGCGTCGTTCAGGCGATGCGGGGAGCCCAGCCGCGCAGCCAGCTCGAAACGCTGGCAGCCCCGACCGCGGGCGTCGACGGTGAGGAGCCGACGGCCGAGGAACTTGCGCGCGCCAAGCAGGTGGCCAATGCGGCGGCGGCACGGCGCGCGCAGCTCGACCGCATCGCCGACGACGTCGAACTGGCCATGGGGTCCATGATCATGCAGGACCAGGTCGTGGTGCGCCGCCATGACGACTGGGTGGAAGTGGAGCTGCGAACAGACGTGCTGTTCGGCAGTGGCTCGGCATCGCTCGCGACTCCCGCGATCGCCGCGATCTCCCAGCTCGGCGACGCGCTGCGCGCGAGCCGCAATCCGATTCGCGTTGAAGGACACACTGACAATATCCCGATCCGCACCAGCGCGTTCGCCAGCAACTGGGAGCTGTCGGCGGCGCGTGCGGCCAGTGTCGTCCGCATCCTCGTGACCCGCGGCATCGACCCTTCGCGACTGGCCGTGCTCGGACTCGGCGAATTTCGTCCCGCGCAGTCGAACGAGACCATCGCGGGCCGCGGGGCCAATCGGCGCGTGCTGCTCGTCATCCTCGGCGATGACCAGGCGCCCGAAGGTACTTATGCAGGAGAGCGCGGCGCCGACAACGTCGCGCCTGCGGAATCCGTTGAACCGACTGCTGCCGTCGCGCCCGCGACCGCCACCGACATCACGAACTGAGTAGACAGCCATGACACTCGACCTCACGCAGTTTCACGACTCCTTCTTCGAGGAGAGCTTCGAGGCCATCGCCTCGATGGAAGATGCCTTGCTGAAGCTCAATGTCGGCGCGCCGGATCCGGAGGTCGTCAACACGATCTTCCGCGTGGCGCATTCGATCAAGGGTGGTGCCGCCACCTTCGGCTTCAACGAGGTGGCATCGTTCACCCACACGCTAGAGACGCTGCTCGATGAATTGCGCGGTCAGCGAATGCAGGTGACGACGCCGATGTGCGATCTGCTGCTGCGTTCCGTGGACGTGATGCGCGACATGCTGCGCTCGGTTCAGTCGAAGCAGCCGCTCGACGCCCAGAAGGTGGCCGATCTTCAGTTCGATCTCGAGTTGATGGTCGCGAGCAAGAACTCTGCCGCAGCTGCCGCGGCGCCGGTCGCCGCGTCTGCAGCCCCGGCCGTTGCGGCGGCCGCCGTTCCCGCCACCGCCCCGGCAGCTGCCGGCGGCGCCTGGCTGATCGCGTTCCGCCCCTACCTGCAACTGCTCGCACGCGGCAACGATCCGCTGCGCATGTTCGGCGAACTCGCTCAGCTCGGCGAGCTCGAAATCGTCGCACGGACCGATGCAGTGCCGCCGCTCGCGGACATGGATCCCGAGAATTGCCATCTGAGCTGGCAGCTACGACTCGTGACGGAGGCGCCGCGCGAGGCCGTCGGTCAGGCGTTCGACTGGGCCGAGGGCGATTGCGAGCTGACGATCGAGCGTGAGCCCGCACCGGTTGCTGCGTTGGCCGAGGTCGTGCACGCGGCGGCTGCGACGACGGGCACCGCAGTCGCGGCGGCTCCGGTGGCCGGGAGCGATGCATCGCGAACTGCAGCCGGGCCGAAGGCCGCCGAGGGCGGCAAGTCCGGTGCGGGCGATGCGACCTCGCTGCGTGTCAGCACCGAGAAGATCGATGAGCTGATGAACAACGTCGGCGAGCTGGTGATCACGCAGTCCATGCTGAGCCAGCTGGCCTCGAATCTGAACGGACCGATGGGTGAGCGCTTGCGCACGGGGCTGACGCAGCTCGAACGCAGCGTGCGCGAACTGCAGGAGGCCGTCATGCGCGTGCGCATGGTGCCGATCAGCTTCGTGTTCAGCCGTTTCCCGCGCATGGTCCGGGACCTGTCCCAGCGCCTCGGCAAGCAGATCGAGTTGAAGATGACCGGTGGCGACACCGAGCTCGACAAGACCGTGCTCGAGAAGATCGGCGATCCGCTGGTCCACCTCGTCCGCAACGGCATCGATCATGGCATCGAATCGCCGGAGAAGCGGCTCGCTGCGGGCAAGGTGCCCGTCGGCACGCTGCATCTGCATGCCTATCACCGCGGCAGCAACATCACGGTGGAAGTCAGCGAGGATGGCGGCGGCATCAATACGGCCAAGGTGCTGTCGAAAGCCAAGGACAAGGGGCTGGTGCCCGCCGATGCCGAGATGACGGATTCGCAGATCAACGACCTGATCTTCCTGCCGGGCTTCTCGACAGCGGACCAGGCCACCGATGTGTCCGGCCGCGGCGTCGGCATGGACGTGGTGCGCCGGAACATCGAGGAGCTGGGCGGTAGCGTCGAAGTACGCAGCGAAATCGGCAAGGGGTCGCGCTTCATCATCAACCTGCCGCTGACGCTTGCGATCGTCGATGGACAGACGATCCTGGTCGATGGCGAGACCTATATCGTGCCGTTGACGACCATCGTCGAATCACTGCAGCTGAAGCCCGGAATGATCCAGCGGATCGTCGGTCGCGGCGAAGTCTGTGCGTTCCGTGGCGACTACCTGCCAGTGCTGCGACTGCGTGACTTCTTCCGCACCAACGGACGGAGTGTCGAAGCCGAGGACAGCGGTCTCGTGATGATCATGGAAGCCGAGGGTCGGCGAGTTGGCATCTGTGTCGACGAACTCCTTGGGCAGCAGCAGGTGGTCGTCAAGACTCTCGAGACGAACTACCAGCGTGTCGAAGGAATCGCGGGTGCGACGATTCTGGGGGACGGCTCTGTGGCCCTGATTCTCGACGTCGCAGGCTTGACGCGTCGGGTTGCCGACCGGGTTGCGGCGTGATCACGACTGCTCATCCTGTGACGCAGTGCACGACGCGCCCGGAGTCAGGCATTCCCCGACTCTCGCGGCCGGACGTTGCGCCGATATTCAGTCAGCCGTAGGGCGCCACCGGATCACCGTACGAGTACGACGCCACCATGCTGCAATTCGTTCGCAACCTGAAGTTCTGGCAGAAGCTGCTGCTGATCATCGTCGCCCAGACGATACCGATGCTGGTCGCCGTCTGGTCCGTGAACCGTGAGATTGGTCGCACGATCGATCTGACCAGCCGCGAACTGAGTGGCCTCGCCTACGCGGGTCCGGTGGCACAGCTGTCCTCGGACATCGCCCGACATCGCGTCGCGGCGTCCACGGTTGCCGCCGGCAGCGGTCGGGACGCGTCCGTCGTCACCCAGACCCTCGCAGATGGCAATGAATTGATGACCGCACTCGAGGCACTGCATGCGCAGCACGGTGCGGGCCTCGGCATCACCACGGAGTTCAGCAACCTGACGGCAGCCTGGCAGGCGCTGAACGAAGAAGGGGACAGCGCCGATGCCGTCGTCCGCGCCGAGGTGCACGATGCCGCGCTCGCGGCCAGTGTCGCGCTGCGCCTGGCCATCGTGCAGAACTCCGGCCTCGCGGTCGATCCGGACCTGGACAGCAGCTACCTGATCAGCGTTGCGGTCGAAGGTGTGCCGGACCTGCTCGGATTCGGTGGTCAGTTGGCCGCCACGCTCGATGACCTGCGCCGCGCCACGGACGGCGGCGCCCGGGCGCGTGCCGCGCTCGCGGCGGAAGCGGGTCTGATCGAGCATCACGTCCGCGACATGATTGAACAATTGCGCCTCGCGGGTGTCGCGAACCCCGAGCTGTCGGGTCGCTTCGATGCGGGATTCAAGGACATGGATGCTGCCTGGGCCGCGATGCTCGTCGCATTGGAGCCGCTGGTACAGGATGGCTCGCTCGACGAGCGGCAGCTGACCGGCGTGGCCGGCCTGCTGCTGCAGGCTTTCGACAAGGTCGGCGCGATTCATGCCCCCGTGTCCGCCCAGATCGAGTCGCTGCTGGAGCAGCGCCTCGCGGCGGAGCGCTCCGATCGCAATGGAATCCTGTTGCTGGTGCTGGCCGCGCTGGCGATCGTGATGGCATTGTCATGGTGGATCACGCGCGCCATCACTGCCCGCCTTCAGACCGCCGTCAGTGCGCTCGGCGCGATCACGCGTGGCGACTACAGCACGGTGATCGCCGCTGAAGGCCGCGATGAGATCGAGACCGTGCTCGGTGAACTCGGGGCCATGCGCGACAAGCTGCGCAGCCAGCTCGAGGTCGAACGCGCGCTGGCTTCGGAGAACCAGCGGATTCGCCAGGCGCTGGACTCATCGTCGTCGTCGATCATGCTGGCGGACTCGTCCGGCCAGATCGTGTTCGTGAACCGGGCCGCGACGCGGTTGTTCAAGGACATGGAGCCGGAACTGCGTCGGACCATGCCGCAGTTCCAGGCGGAGCGAATCGTCGGCTCCAGCTTCGACATCTTCCATGCGAACGCGGCACAGCAGCGCGGCGTGCTGGAAGCCCTCCGCGCGGGCCATACCGCCGTCATCGGACTGGCCAGTCGCAAGATGCAGATCAGCGCGTATCCGGTCGTGGACGAGCAGGGCGCTCGTATCGGATTTGCCGTCGAATGGCTGGATCGCACCGCTGAGACGCGCGTCGAGAAGGAAGTGGCCGACGTGCTCGGCGCTGCGGCGGACGGCGATCTGTCGCAGCGACTGTCGCTGGGCGACAAGAACGGATTCCTCGCGACGCTGTCGAAGCAGGTCAACGGCGTGCTGGACGTCAACCAGCGTGTGTTCGGCGACATCTCGCGCGTGCTCGATGCACTCGCTCGAGGCCGGCTGACCGAACGGATCGTGGACGACTATCAGGGCACCTACGCCAAGGTCAAGGAAGACGCGAACGCGACGGTCGACAAACTCGTATCCGTCGTCCAGCAGATCCAGATGTCGTCTGACGTGGTGAATGCTGGCGCCCTGCAGCTCGCCCAGGGCAACGAGAACCTTTCGCAGCGGACGACCGAACAGGCGGCTTCACTCGAAGAGACGGCTGCGTCGATCGAGGAACTGACTTCGACGGTGCGCCACAACGCCGACAACGCCAGTCAGGCCAACCAGCTGGCGACCGCGACACGGTCCCTCGCCGAGAAGGGTGGGGATGTCGTGGGGCGCGCGGTTGGCGCGATGCGCGCGATCAATCAATCCAGCAAGCAGATCGCCGACATCATCGGCGTGATCGACGAGATCGCGTTCCAGACCAATCTGCTGGCGCTGAACGCCGCAGTGGAGGCGGCGCGCGCCGGCGAGCAAGGGCGTGGATTTGCGGTCGTTGCGTCGGAGGTCCGGACGCTGGCGCAGCGAAGCGCGGAATCGGCCAAAGAGATCAAGACCCTGATCCAGGACAGCGTCGCGAAGGTCGACGACGGTACGCGGCTCGTCGATGAATCGGGCCGCACGCTCGAGGAGATCGTCGGCAGCGTCAAGCGCGTCACCGACCTGATCGCCGAGATCACTTCCGCAAGCCGCGAGCAGGCGACCGGCGTCGAGGAGGTCAATCGCGCGGTCACGCAGATGGATCAGGTGACGACGCAGAACGCATCGCTGGTGGATGAGGCGAGTGCGGGAACGCATGCGCTGGCCGACCAGGCGAAGACGCTGTCGGAGATCGTGTCGTTCTTCAATCTCGGTACGCCGGCCCGCAAGGCCACCACAACTCCGGCGCCAGTCGTTGCTGCTCCCCGGGAAGCGGAGAGCACCGTGCGGCTGACGCAGAAGCCGGCGCCGAAGCCGCTTTCATCGTATCGATCGACCAAGGCGTCGCCGCCCGCGGCAGCGACGTCCCACCGGACCAAGCCGTACGTGGCGCCGTCCAAATCCCTTTCTTCCGCGACTGCCGCAGCGGATGCCGAGTCCTCGTCGAGCGACTGGGACACTTTCTGAGCCTTCGGAGTAGAGAAATGCCCAATGTGATTCTTGCAGTAGATGACTCGGCCTCCATGCGCCAGATGGTCGGTCACACACTCCGGTCCGCCGGCTATGAGGTCCTCGAGGCCGCCGATGGCGTCGAGGCGCTGGAGGTTGCCAAAGGCAAGGTCGTGGACGTGGTCATCACGGACGTGAACATGCCCAACATGGATGGCATCACGCTCGTGGCGCAGCTGCGCACCCTGCCGGACTACCGGCTCGTGCCGCTGTTGCTGTTGACGACCGAGTCGAGCACCGAGCGAAAGATGCAGGGCAAGCAGGCCGGCGCCACGGGCTGGATGGTCAAGCCATTCAATCCGGAGCAGCTGCTCGCCACGCTGAGCCGCGTGCTGGGTTCCCGCGCCTCCAACGCGACGCGTCCGGCCTGAGCGGTCGTCCCCCATTACCTCGAGGAAGCATCCAATGACCGACACCAAAGACGTGGCCGCGCGCAAGGGCAGCGATGGCGCCGAGCAGTACCTGACGTTCCTGCTCGCTGGCCAGGAGTACGGCATCGACATCCTGCGGGTGCAGGAGATCAAGGGCTGGGACAAACCGACGCGAATTCCGCATTCGCCGGACCATGTGCTCGGCGTCATCAACCTGCGCGGGGCCGTCGTGCCGATCATCGACCTGCGTATGCGGTTCGGTGTCGAAACGGCTCCGTTTGGTCCGACGACAGTCGTCATCGTCGTGCGCGTGCATGGTCAGCGCGGCGAATTGACGGTCGGCGTGGTCGTCGACGCAGTCTGTGAAGTCTGCAACGTCTCCGAAAGCGAGCTCCGGCCGCCGCCGGACGTCGGCGGTTCGATCGACTCGGATTTCGTCAAGGGACTCGCGATGACGGACAAGCGCATGCTGATTCTGCTGAGCGTCGATCGACTGATCAACGCCAGCCTGCTGGAACAGATCAGCGAGCAGAAAGTCGCCTGATTCTCCTCCCATGAAGAAGAAATCCGGAAAATCCACCGTCGTCGCCGACGTCGTCGGCGACATCGCAGGTGACCCTGCCGCCACTGAAACCGTCGCGGCATCGTCGGCGCTCGCGTTGCCATCGAGCGTCGCGATCCGCAACGCCCGGGAACTGCGTCAGGAATGGTTGCCACGCGCCACCGCCGCGACCGTCTCTGTCGATGGCGCCGCCGTCGGCGACGTCGATACCGCCGGGCTGCAACTCCTGCTGGCCTGGCGGCGAGCCATCCTCGCCGCGGGTGGCCGCTTCGAATGGGTCGCTGCGTCCGCTGCATTGCGTGAAGCCGCCGCCGGTGTCGGATTGACGCAGGAACTCGGGCTGCCGGGTGCCGCGTGAACGACACCCTGTCCGCGCCGCCCAGGCCTGCGCCGGGCGAGGGCCTGACGCTCGGCGAACTCTGCAGCTTCGTCGATCTCGGTGTCGCGCAACTCGAAGGCGCGATTCGCGAGGCCGATACGCGCGTCGATCGGCTGGCACATTCAATGGTCGGGCTGCGTGAATCGCTCGACAAGCTCTCCGGCCTCGTCCAGCACCGGCACTCTCAGCACGATCTCACCGAATCGCTGAATGCGATGCGGGAGCACGTATCGGCTGCCGTGATCGCCCTGCAGTTCTACGACAAGCTGACCCAGCGACTGCAGCACGTGCGGGAAGGCCTGCTCGTGCCGGTGTCGCACGTGGAGGAGCAGCCCGCGGCCAAGTCGCCGCACTGGGACTCGCTGCTCGAGCGCGTGCGCGAGCGCTACAGCATGGTCGAAGAACGGGTGCTGTTCGACTTCCTGATGAAAGGCGCTGGCGCCGACCAGATGCTGACCGCGCTGACCGATCTGCGTGGTGCCACCAACCCTGGCGAACTCGAGCTCTTCTGAGGACGCCATGAGCACCGCACCGAGTACGAATCATCGCGAATATGAACTGGCGGACGCAGAGTTCCACGAGATACGGCGCATCGTGCACCGCATCACTGGCATCGCGCTGGCAGATTCCAAGAAGCATCTCGTGCACGGCCGGCTGGTACGGCGACTGCGGGCGCTGCGGCTCGAGACATTTGCGCAGTATCTGAAGCGCATCGAAGATGACGCCACGGAGCTCGAGGAGTTCTGCAACGCCATCACGACCAATCTGACGTCGTTCTTCCGCGAGAACCACCATTTCGAGTATCTCGCAGGCACCGTGCTGCCACTGCTGCAGCGGCGCAACGCGTCGACCCGCCGCATCCGGATCTGGTCAGCCGGTTGCTCCACCGGCGAGGAACCCTATTCCATCGCCATGACGGTGCTCGAGACGCTCGGGCATCTGCGCGACTGGGACATCCGTATCCTCGCGACCGACCTGGACTCCAAGGTTCTGCAGACCGCATCCGAGGGGGTCTATCCGTCGGACCGGTTCGAGAAGATGCCGCGCGCCCGCATGGATCGATGGTTCTCGCAGGGACGTGATGGTCATCACTGGACGGCCTCGGCGGATCTCAAGAGACTGATCACGTTCAAACGGCTGAATCTGATCGAGCAGTGGCCCGTGCGCGGGCCGTTCGATGCGATCTTTTGCCGCAACGTCGTCATCTACTTCGACAAGCCGACCCAGCGCGTGCTGTTCGGTCGACTGGCAGAGCTTCAGCGCGACGGCGATCACCTGTTCATCGGGCACTCGGAGTCCCTGTTCAACGTCTGCGATCGGTATGAGCTGATCGCCCAGACCATTCACCGGAAGATTCGTTGATGAATGCACACAAGTCCCTGACGCCCCACAACAAGAACGTCGCGTTCGAGAAGGCGCTGCCGCATTTCAATCACATCGGCCGGCATTTCGACCCGCGCGAGTCGAAGGTCGTCGCGAAACTGCTGCCGGGCGACTATTACGTCACGCTTGGCGACGAGATGGTCTTCACGGTGCTGGGTTCGTGCGTGTCTGCCTGCGTGCGTGACCGCACGCTCGGCATCGGCGGGATGAATCATTTCATGTTGCCGGAAGACGCATCGGACTCGTCCAGAACCTGGGGCACGAGTGCGAGCGCTGCGACCCGCTACGGCAACGTCGCGATGGAAATGCTGATCAACGACATCCTGAAGCAGGGAGGTCGACGCGAGAACCTCGAGTTCAAGTTGGTGGGCGGCGGCCGGGTTCTGGACGCGATGACCGACATCGGCGCGCGCAACATCGAGTTCGTGCGCGCCTACATGAAGCAGGAAGGCTTTCGCGTGCTTGGCGAGGACCTCGGGGGCGAACATCCGCGCAAGGTGATGTTCCATCCGGCCAGCGGCAACGCGCGAGTCAAGAAGCTCACGCGGACGAAGCCGGCAGAGATTGCGGAGCGCGAGCGTCGTTACTCGAAGCGTATCGAAAGCGCGCCGTCGTCCGGCGATATCGAGCTGTTCTGAGGAGCATGGCATGGCGAGTCAAAAGAGCGCGGCCGCCATCAAGGTGCTGATCATCGACGATTCGGCATTGGTGCGCGAGTTGCTGACCAAGATCCTGTCCTCGGATCCTGGGATCACTGTCGTCGGCTCGGCGCCGGATGCATACATCGCGCGAGAGAAGATCAAGGCGCTCAATCCCGACGTCGTGACGCTCGACGTCGAGATGCCGAAGATGGATGGCGTGCAGTTCCTGCGCAACCTGATGCGGCTTCGACCGATGCCGGTCGTGATGTGCTCGTCGCTGACGGAGAAGGGCGCGGATGTCACCCTGAGCGCACTCGAGCTCGGTGCCGTCGATTTCGTCACCAAGCCGAAGATCGACCTGGCTCATACACTCGAGGACTACACGGCCGAGATCATCGGCAAGGTCAAGGTTGCCGCACGCGCGCGCGTCCGCGCTCTGGGCGCCGATGCAAAGAGCACAGGCAGCGGCGCGCCCCGTTCCGGGGCGGCCGACGGATCTCCCCAGCCGGTCGTGCCGCGGGCGCCGATGCGCTTCAAGACGACCGATCAGATCATCGCCATCGGGGCGTCCACCGGCGGCACCGAGGCGATCCGCGAGGTGCTGTGCCGGATGCCGCCCGACGCGCCGGGCATCGTCATCTCGCAGCACATTCCTGCCGCGTTCAGCCGACCGTTCGCCGAGCGGATGAATGGCTGCTCGCAGATGACCGTGCATCAGGCCGAGCACGGGCAGCTGATCATTCCCGGTCACGCGTACATCGCCCCAGGCGATCGTCACCTGCTCGTGGAGCGTGATGGCGCCCGTTATCGCTGCCATCTGTCCGACGGTCCAACCGTCAACCACCACAAGCCGAGCGTCGAAGTGATGTTCCGTGCGGTGGCCCGCAACGTCGGTCCGAATGCCATCGGCGTGATGCTGACCGGTATGGGAGCAGACGGCGCCAAAGGCATGCTCGAGATGCGCGAAGCCGGCGCCCGCAATGTCGCCCAGGACGAGAACACCAGCGTGGTCTGGGGCATGCCCGGATCGGCCGTGCAGATCGGTGCGGTCGACGTGGTGGTGCCGCTGACTGCCGTCACCGATACCGTCCTTCGCTGGGTCGTGGAGCGCGAGTCGCGCTCTGCGGCGACCGCCTGAGATGCCCGATCGAATGGAATGTCAACACATGAATCTGTCCACCCCTTCTCGAGTTCTCGCATTCACACTGCTCACCGCAGTCGCGGCCGGCCCGGCGCTCGCCTGCGAGTCTGATACCGGCGACTGCGGTAGTTTCAATCTCGAGGCCGGATACACGGCGGACCTGTGGCGCAATGCACGCGGTGGCGTTGCAGCGGGCAACAGCTATCTCGATGCCATGGACATCGCGGCCACCGTCGATGCGGGCCGCGCCTGGGGATGGGATGGCGTCACGCTGCACGGACACCTGCAGTACAACAACGGCGCCGCCTTCAGCGGACGCTGGGTGGGCGACAACCAGTCCGTGACCAACATCGAAGGCGTCGACACGCTGCGGTTGTATGAGCTGTGGGCGGAGTTCGGCTTCGGCGCGGAAAGTGCGTCCTCGATCCGCTTCGGTTTCTACGACCTGAACAGCGAGTTCGACAGCATCGATACCGCCGGTCTTTTCATCAATTCCTCGCACGGCATCGGGCCGGAGCTTGCGCAGAGTGGCGCCAACGGTCCCTCGATCTTTCCGGTCACGACGCTAGCACTGCGTGCGCGTGGCGCAGCAGGATCCTGGTACTGGCAGGCCGCCGCACTCGATGGTGCGCCCGGTGATCGCGAACATCCGGACCGGTCGGGTCTGTTCCTGTCGAAAGCTGAGGGCGCGCTGCTGGTAGCCGAGCTGGGCCGCGAGGCGGGCGTCTTCCGCAAGATCGCGCTCGGCGCCTGGAGCTATACGGCACGGTTCGACGCATTGGCCGAATCCGACCCGTTGACCGGTGACCCGTTGCAGGCCCGCGGCAATCGAGGTGTCTACGCGCTGGCGGATGCCCACGTGTGGTCGGAGGGCAATCGCGCGCTGGATGCCTATATCCGCATGGGCATGGCGGAGTCGCGGTTCAATGCGGTTTCGACATATGCCGGGGCGGGCATCGTGCTGACCGGCCCGATCGCCTCCCGCGCCGAGGACCAGATCGGACTGTCGATTGCATCGGCCGGGGCCGGTCAAGACTTCCGGCGTGCGGCCGATATGGCGGGAACCCCGACGCATTCCCGTGAGACCACGATCGAACTGACTTATCGCGCACCGCTGACCGACTGGCTGACGATCCAGCCGGACCTGCAGTACGTCATGCATCCCGGTTTCGACCGGAGCCTCGACGATGCGCTGGTCATCGGCCTGAGAGTCGAATTCAGTGCGTCCTACAGCCGCTAGGCCTCTGCCCCGAATACACAAGTGAAAATGAGAGAACGAGCATGAACTGGATCCGAGACCTGCGCTTCCCCGTCAAGATGGCGGCGATCGTCATTGCGTCGATCGCGCCCGTCGCGCTGCTCAGCGTGTTCTTCCTGCGTGTAGAAAACGACATGATCAACACGGCCGACAACGAAGCGGCGGGTGGGCGGTACTTCAATCCCATCGAAGCGATGATCATGCCGCTCGGCGAGCACATGGCCTACTCGCTGCTGGCACTGCGGGATCCGAAGGCCGCAGCGCCGCACATCGCCGAGGCGGCGAAGGAAGTCGACGCGCGTCTCGCGGAACTTGTGGGTGCGCCCCCCGAGTTCGACGCGCCCGCCGGCGAGGCAGATCGCCTGGTGGCTGCGCTGCGTTCGCAGTGGCAGCAGGTGCGTGATGCGAAATCCACGGATTTCGAATCGATCAAGCGCGTCCACGACGAGCTCGAGAAATCGATCCTCGCGTATCGCGATTGGGTCGCCGCCACGTCGAAGATGAATCTGGACCCGAGTCCGGTGACCTACTTCGTCATCGACTCGGCAGTCATGCGGGTGCCAGACCTCGAGGCTGATCTCGGCACGGTGCAAGCGCTGTCGCTGCTGGTCGGTGCCGAGGGCTCGAGTTCCGAGAGCGAGCGGCTGGCGTTGGCGGCGGCGAATGCGCGCATGGATTTCAGCGTCGAGGCGATCGAGAAGAACATCGCGAGCGCCGCCGAGGGCGGCGATGAAGGCGCGGCGATTCAGGCAGAGGCCAGCAAGGCTCTGGTCAAGGTCCAGGAGGAGTTGAAGGCGTTCCGGTCCGAGATCGTGAACCCCATCATGGAGGGTCGTACGCCCGCGAACGTCGATCTCGTGACGCAGCGTGGCGATGCGCTCGTCGCGGCGATCGTGGGATTGCACGATGGAGTGCTGATGCCGGCTGCGATGAGCCAGCTGGCGGAGCACGCCGCACAGGAGCGTGCGACACGCAACACCGTTGCTGGCGTTGTCGGCTTCGCACTCGCGCTCGCGCTGCTGTTCACGGTCGTCGTGGCGCAGACCACGCTGCAGCGGCTGCGCGAGAGCCTCGAGTCGGTGACCGCCATGGCCGGTGGCGATTATTCGCGGCCCATTTCCTCGACGGGCAAGGACGAACTCGGCCAGCTTCTGCACGCGCTGTCGACCATGCGCTCGAAGGTCGCCGACGTGTTGAGCGAAGTGCAGGGCAGCTCGCAGACCGTGTCAACCGCATCCCGTGAGATCAACGAAGGCACGGCGGATCTGGCGTCGCGTACCGAGCAACAGGCGGCGAATCTCGAAGAGACGGCGTCCTCGATGGAAGAGCTCACGTCGACGGTGAAGCAGAATGCCGAGAACGCCGGTATCGCCGACAAGCTTGCCCAGACCGCTCGCCAGCAGGCCGAGCAGGGCGGCACGGTGGCCGTGCAGGCCGTCGGAGCGATGACGTCGATCCAGGAGTCGAGCCGCAAGATCGCCGACATCATCGCGGTCATCGACGAAATCGCCTTCCAGACCAACCTGCTCGCCTTGAACGCGGCCGTCGAGGCGGCGCGCGCCGGTGATCAGGGTCGCGGATTTGCAGTCGTCGCGAGCGAAGTGCGCAATCTCGCGCAGCGTAGTGCCACCGCTGCGCGCGAAATCAAGGGACTCATCCAGGACAGCGTGGGTCGCGTGGAAGAAGGCGGCCGCCTCGTGGGCGAATCCGGCAAGCTGCTCGGCGAGATCGTCACCGCGGTCAAGAAGGTCAGCGATATCGTCGGCGAGATCTCGGCGGCGAGCCGCGAACAGGCGGCGGGTGTCGAGGAGATCAGCCGCGCCGTGCTGCAGATGGACGAGGGCACGCAGCAGAACGCGGCGATGGTCGAACAGGCTACGGCGGCGGCGGCGTCCATGAACGAGCAGGCGCGCAAGCTCGCGGAGCTCACCGGCTTCTTCAAGCTCGATTCCCATGGCGGCGGCATGAGCTCGAGCGCGCGGCCGGCCGCGCGGCCGAGTGGCATGTCCGAGCGTCTGGCGACGGCTCCGGCGAGTGCGTCCTCGGCGCCGGCGGGCACCACGTCCCCGGCCACGCCGGAGCGGCGCTCGGCGGCGCGGCCATGGGGCGGCTCGGGTGCCAAGGGCGGGGCGAAGGCCAGTGCTCTCACGCGCCTGAAGTCCGAGCCGGCTGCGGCAGATGCGTCACCGGCCAGCGAACCCGCCCCCCGCGCGAAGCGTGCCGAGGGTGGCGAGGACTGGGAGAACTTCTAGCTCTGGCACGAAAGCTGCTTACTCCACTGCAGGTAAGGACCTGCGGCGCTCCGTCAGAAATTCGGCGCGCTGCAGTTTCATGTGACGCAGTTCACGGAGAGGCAGCATGAACATCGAATGGATCGCATCGATCGCCGCGGCGGTGGTCATTGCCGCAGCCGGCTACGCCTGGCGCTGGCGGCGCTTCCGGCAGGCCGAAGTCGAGCACGAGGGACGCATCGCGCAGCACGATCGTGAGCAGCAGTGGCGCACCATCCAGGCCGAGATCAGGGCGCAGGGTGCCGCAATCCAGGCGCTGGCGGGATCCCTCGATCGACTGCAGCAGCACCTGCTGCTGGATGCGCGGCACGTCGCAGTACCGGCACGCGGCGGCCGCGCTGGTTACGAGCTGGCGATCCGGCTTGCGCAGAGCGGTGCGTCCGTCGACGAGATCTGTGCCAGCTGTGGCATGTCCCGGTCCGAGGCCGACCTGGTCCATCGTCTGCACCGCGACGGCAACTCGCCCGCAACCAGTCGGCGGCTGGCCCTCGCGGGCTGATGTCCGGTCAAGAGATTCCCTGAACGGCCGATACCCCGTACAAACCGGAGTCAATCAATGAGCGCAAGCGAGGCTGCCGAGCCCGTCACGACATCTGCTGGAAAGCGCGCGCCGACCGCTGCTGCGTTCGAGTTCGTTCGGGCACTGGCGACTGAACTGTCTGCGGGCAGCGTCGAGCTGCCGAGTTTTCCCGACGTCGCGATGCGCGTGCAGCGCGTCCTGGCCGATGAGAACGTGGCCCCGGATCGTGTCGTGCGCGTGGTCGGATCCGAACCCGCGCTGGCCGCACGGGTGCTGCAGATGGCCAATTCCGCCGCGCTGAATCCCGGCGGCCGCGCGGTCGTCGATCTGCGCACGGCCGTCGCGCGCATGGGCTTCGACATGCTGCGCAGCGCCGCCATCACGTTCGCGATGGCCCAGTTGCGCAAGGCGGAGGCCTACAAGGGCCTCGAGAAGCCGATGAACCTGCTGTGGCAGCGCAGCGTGCTCGTCGCGACGACCAGCTTCGTGGTCGCCAAGCGCTTCACGCGCGTAAGTCCGGATTCGGCGCTGCTCGCGGGTCTGCTGCACGGCGTCGGCAAGCTGTACATCCTCACGCGTGCGGTCAAGCATCCCGCCCTGTTCGACGATCAGCCCACCTACAACACCATCGTTCGCGACTGGCACGGCAACATCGCCAAGGCGCTGCTCGAGAACTGGGGTCTGGCCGAGGAACTGATCGAGGCCGTGCACGATTACGAAGACAGCTCGCGTGAACCGCGCGGTGCTGTGTCACTGACGGACGTGCTGGCGGTCGGCAGCCTGTTCGCGAGTTTCCGTGATCAGCCTGACATGCTCGAAGTGAAGCTCGCGGAAAGCCGCGTCGCTTCGCGTCTCGCGATCGGACGCGATTCGTTCGATCGCGTGCTCTCCGAATCCCGTGCCGAACTGCAGGCGCTCACCGACGCGCTCGGCGCATGACATCAGGTCGAAAATGAATACGAATCCATCCTCCCAGGCAGCGCCGCAGAACGATGCTGCGTTTGCATTCGTGCAGGAACTGGCGACGGGCCTGTCCCGCCGCGAAATCGAGCTGCCCAGCTTTCCCGATGTCGCGATCCGGGTCCGGAAAGTCCTCTCCGACGACGACGTGACGGCGCAGGACATCGTCCGCGTGGTCGGTTCCGAGCCGGCACTGGCCGCGCGCATCATGCAGATGGCGAACTCGGCCGCGCTCGGGCATGTCGGCAAGCCGATCGCGGACCTGCGCGCGGCGATCACGCGCATCGGCTTCAATCTGGTTCGAAGCGCCGCGATCGCGTTTGCGATGAGCCAGCTGCGTCGCTCCGAGGACCTCAAGCCGATGGCCTCGTCACTGCAGGTGCATTGGGAACGCAGTTCACTGGTCGCCGCGTTCAGTTCGGTCGTCGCGAAGCGCTATTCCAAGGTCAACGGTGATACGGCCCTGCTGGCCGGATTGCTGCATGGTGTCGGCAAGCTGTACATCATGACGCGCGCGATCAAGCACCCGGCGCTGTTTGCGGACCAGGCGACCTTCCACGAGATCGAGCGCGACTGGCATGCGAGCATCGCGACCGCCATGCTCGAAACCTGGGCGATTCCGCAGGACATCGTCAGCGCTGTGGCTGATCACGAGGACCTGACGCGTGAGCATGCGGGTCCGCCGGACCTGACGGACGTGCTGACCGTCGGCAGTCTGCTGGCGACGTTCCACCAGTATCCGGACACGCTCGAGCTGAACATGCAGGGCGTCAAGGCAGTCGAAAAGCTGCAACTCGACCGGCGCGCGCTCGAACTGCTGGTGACCGAGTCCGAAAGCGACGTGGCGCAAATGCGCCAGACCCTCGGTCTGTAGGTCACGCTTCCGGCGCTGGCCGCATTCGGCCGGTTCGATACAATGGGCGCATGAAGCGTTCAATGTCGTCGATCTGCACTGGCCTGCTGCTGGTCCTGGCCGTTCTCGGCAGCCCGCCGGGCGGTGCAGCCGTGTTCGAGCTGCGTGAAGACGGGGGCGGGATCTTCGGCAACGTCGAGACGGTCGAGACCCGCTATGAAGACACGCTGATCGAACTCGCGCGCCGCTACAGCCTCGGCTACGAGGAACTGACCCGCGTGAACGTCGGTGTCGATCCCTGGCTGCCGGGCGCGGGCACTCGCATCGTGATCCCCGGGCAGCGATTGCTGCCGCCGGGTCCGCGCGACGGCATCGTCGTGAACCTGCCGGAACACCGCCTCTACTATTTTCCGAAGCCGAAGAAGGGCGAGAAGCCCATCGTGATGACCTTCCCGGTCAGCGTCGGCAAGATGGACTGGCGCACGCCGCTCGGCGAGACGCGCGTGGTCGCCAAACGCAAGAATCCGTCCTGGTATCCGCCGGCGTCCGTTCGCGCCGAGCATCTCGCGCGGGGCGACCCGCTGCCGGCCGTGGTTCCGTCCGGACCAGACAATCCGCTCGGCACGCGCGCCATGCGCCTCGGCATTCCTGGCGGTTCCTACCTGATCCACGGCACGAACAATCCGGATGCCGTCGGCATGGCGGTCACGCATGGTTGCCTGCGCATGTACCCGGAGGATGTCGAACGACTGTTCGATGCGGTGCCGGTCGGGACCAAGGTCACCCTGATCATTGAACCGATCAAGATCGCGATCGTGGCCGGTGAGCTGTGGCTGGAAGTGCATCCGCCGGTGAACAGCGAAGGCCAGACGGTCGAGCCGGATCTCGCTGATTTCGAGCAGAGGCTCGATACGGTGCTCGGCACGACCGAGGCGGCGATCCACTGGGATCAGGCCCTGGAAACGCTGCGCGAGGCGAAGGGCATTCCGGCCGTCATCGGGCTCGAACTGATGCCTGAAGTCACGGATCCGCCCGCGACCACGGACACTGCGGCGACTGCGACTGCGACTACGATCACGGCGCCGCCCGTCGTCACGCCATCGCCCTGATCCCGAACGGCACTGCAGGCATGAACCTCGATCGTGAGGAGTTCCGCGAGGGCTCGATCAGGCCCTGGCCCACGTTCGCGGGCTTTGCGCTGTTCCTGCTGACGATCGTGCTGCCGCCACCGGCGGGCTTCTCTGCGGCAGCCTGGCCCGTGCTTGGGCTCACCGCGTGGATGGCCTGCTGGTGGGCGCTCGAAGCGGTGCCGCTCGCCGTCACCGCGCTGTTGCCATTGCTGGTGATTCCGCCGCTGTGGGCTGCGTTCGGCATCGCCAATCCGGCTGCAGTGCTCGGCGAGTATGCCAATGCCTCCGTGTTCCTGATCCTCGGTGGACTGTTGCTCGCCATCGCGATGGAGCGCTGCAACCTGCACAAGCGCGTCGCGTACAACATCGTGATCCGTCTGGGCGATCATCCGCGCCAGCTGATTCTCGGCGTGATGATCGCCTCGGCGTTCATCAGCATGTGGGTATCGAATACGTCGACCACGCTGATGATGCTGCCGGTGGCTACCTCCATTGCGATGCTGATCGTGCCGCAGGGCGGCGTCGCCGATCAGTCCGTGCGCAATTTCCGCGCGGCCCTGACGCTGAGCGTGGCCTACGCTGCGACGATCGGCGGTCTCGGGACACTGATCGGCTCGCCGACCAATGCGCTCGTACAGGGATTCGCCGCAAAGAATTTCGGCATCGATCTGAGCTTCGTCGACTGGCTCACTTTCGGTTTGCCGACGGTGGTCATCCTGCTGCCGCTGACCTGGTTCATCCTCGTTCGCGTCGCGCTACCGTTCGAGTTGCCGTCGATCACGGGATCCCGCGATGTCGTCCGCACTGCGCTCGACGATCTCGGTCCGATGTCGAGAGCGGAACGTCGTGTCGCCATGATCGCGATGGTGACGGCGGTTGCGTGGATCAGCCGACCGCTGCTGAATCTGCTGCCCGGACTGCAGGGCATCAACGACACGGTCATCGCCATCGCGGCGGGTCTCGTGTTGTATCTGACGCCATCGGGTCGACGCCCGGGTGAGGCGCTGCTCGATGCAGGCAGCATGGCGCGCATCCCGTGGGACGTGCTGCTGTTGTTCGGCGGTGGCCTTGCGCTGGCGGCCGCGATCCAGACGAGCGCCTTGTCCGACACGCTCGGACTCGGGCTGGCCGTGCTCGGCGACTGGCCACTGTGGGCGCTGACCCTGGTCATCGTCTGCGTGCTGGTCCTGTGGACCGAACTGAACAGCAATGTCGCCGCCGCGGCGACGTTCATGCCCATTCTGGCGGCCCTGTCCGCGGCGACCGGGCAGGCTCCGTTGTCGCTGATCGTTCCGGCCGCCATGGCGGCATCGGCAGGCTTCATGATGCCCGTCGGCACACCGGGCAATGCCATCGCATTCGCCACCGGGGAGATCACGATGCGACAGATGCTGCGGGCCGGCGCGCTGATCGATCTCGCCGCCGCCGTGGTCATCGCCTGCGTGGCCTATTACACTGTTCCGCTGATAGGGAGCCACCGTTGACTGACCAGACTTCCGCGGCCGCGCCGGCCGCTTTCGATGTTCGCGCGTTGCGCAACGCCTTCGGGGCATTCGCCACCGGAGTCACCGTGATCACGGCGATCAAGCCGTCGGGCGAAGCGGCCGGTGTGACGGCCAATTCATTCACGTCGGTGTCGCTCGATCCGCCGATGGTCCTGTGGTGCCTCCAGAACTCGAGCACCAGTCTGGCGGCGTTCGAAGTCGGTCGGAAGTTCACGGTGAACATGCTGGGCGCACATCAGCGGAGCATCGCGATGCAGTTCTCGGGCAAGGCGCCGGCCAAGTTTCCCGACATGCCGCTGATGGATCCTGACGGTCCGCCGCCACGCCTCGCAGATTGTCTGTGCCGCCTCGACTGCGTGGCGACCGACATCTACCCGGCTGGCGATCATCGCATCATCGTCGGGAGGGTCGTCGGTCTCGATCACCCGGATGGCGAACCGATGCTGTTCCACAGCGGGCGCTTCGGGCGATTCACGCTGGACCCGACGTCGAAGGAAGTGGACACCTGGGACAGTCACGCCGGCGAGTGGTATTGAACCCGTCGAGGCGTTCCCGGCTTCTCTAGACCAGCGCGGCGTGATGTCCGCCGTCGACGGGCAGCACCGCGCCATTCACGAAGGAGCCCGCGTCGCTGGCCAGCAGCAGCAGGGGGCCCGCGAGTTCCTGAAGCTCCCCGGTGCGGCCCGGTGGAATCCGCTGGACATAGGCCTTGCCCGCCTCGGACGCGAAAAATTCCGCGTTCATTTCCGAGATGAACCAGCCGGGCGCCAGTGCGTTGACGCGGATCCGGTGCTTGACGAACTCCAGCGCCAGCGTCTGGGTGACCTGGATCAGCGCGCCTTTCGAGGCCGAATACGCGGCATAGCCCGGTGCAGAACCGAGGCCCAGTACGGATGCGATGTTGACGATGCTGCCGCCGCTGCCGGCGGCGACCAGGCGTCGGGCCGCTTCCTGGCAAACGTCCCAGACACCGAAGAAATTCGTCGCCATCGTGCGATCGAGACTCTCGCGCGATGTCTTCAGGAAAATCTTCGGCTCGGCGATGCCGGCATTGTTGACCACGATGGTTGGCAGTCCGATTTCGCGCGTGGCGCGATCGAAGCCCGCTGCGATGCTGGCCATGTCCGTCACATCCAGCGCGATCGACAGTGCCTGACCGCCACGGGCGCGGATCCGGTCCGCGAGTGCTTCGGTGCGGTCGACGCGTCTCGCCGCGAGCACGACGCCCGCGCCGGCAGACGCCAGCGCTTCCGCAGCATGGGCACCAATACCACTCGAAGCGCCGGTGACCAGCGCGATACGTCCGTCGAGACGGAATCTGTTCAGTATGTCCATGGGCGTGAGTCTGCCAGAATACGCGCATGAACGATTCACACCCCGCCGCGCTGCGTCCTGAAGATGTCATCGGCTCCTGGCAACTGACGGAATGGCGTGTCGACTATCCCGATGGTCGTCCAACCACCTGGCCTTTCGGTGACGACGCGATCGGAATTCTGGTCTATGTACCGGATGGCTGGATGAGCGCGACGATGTCATGCCGGCAGCGTTCGCCGTTGTCGGCGGCGAGCGCACTGAAGGCGGATGACGCGTCGAAGGCCAGAGCGTTTCAGGAGTACCTGGCGTACAGCGGCCGATGGCGCATCGTGGGCCACAGCATTGCGCATGACGTAACCATGTCGATGAATCCGACGCTGATCGGCACGCGCCAGTGGCGTGAGGCGCGCCCGAGCGGCGACACGCTGGTCCTGGCCGCCGAGGAGTCCTTGCCGGGTGGCGCAGCACGGCGGCACAGCATCGTGTGGCAGCGCTCGCCGCGCGCACCATAGCGCTCGCGGACGTCAGTAGCCGCCAGGTACCAGGATCTGGAATTCATCCGGACGAGCGCGGTTCGCGGGCTCGAATGCGGTCGCTGTCGACAGTTTCTGCAATGCGCCGCCGCCGCCCTGGACGGCGCCGCCGCCGCCATCCGCGATCGCCGCACCCGTACAGCGATTGTTGTTGATCCAGAAGACAGCTTCCGCCGTCATCCCTTCCGCCGTATTTCCAGGCAGGCGCGACAGGTCATCGGTCGCGGCGCAGGAGGTATCTCCGCCGGCACTGTAGGCGGCGGACGGCAGACCCGTGTAGTAGTCGCCGTCGCCGCGACTGTTGACCGTGCGGAAGGCGACCAGCCGCAATCTGAAATCGCAGGAGGCAACGTCGAACGCGAACTGGCCGACGGGTTTGCCGTAGCTGCGCTCGCCGATCACCGCGACCTGCGCGTACGGCGCCATCGAATTGATCACGAGCTCGCTGGCAGACGCTGACTGCCCGGTCGTGATGAATGCGATCCGCAGGATTGGAATCGTTTGTGCCGTTTGCTGGAAGCGGATCGTCTCGGCCTGGCCTGACTTCGAGGCGTTCAGCTGCGTGGCATAGGACACCTGCGTCGCGTTCGTTCCGCCGAGCAGATTCAGCAGTACCTCCGCCGTGCTGACCAGGCCACCACCGTTGTAGCGCAGGTCGATGATCACGTCGCGCACGCCGTTCTGCCGGAAAGTGTCGAAGGCGGCGCGCAGCTGCGCATCGGCGGTACTGATGAAGGTGCGCAGCGTGAGGTGTCCGATCGGCGTCGTGCCGGCCCGCGGAATCAGCTGTACCTGCAGGGCGGGCACGGGAGTGATCGTGAACGCACGTTTGACGACTTCCCGCTCGAACACGGTGCCCGCGACATTGCGCCAGCGGATCGTGCGCGCCGTGCCCGCCGTGCTCGGGCCGAACGCATTGGTCAGGCCGTCGGGAGTCGCGAGCAGGGTCGAGACCGACTGCAGCGTCGCGACGGAGGTGCCGACAGCCAGCAGTTCATCGCCGCGCGCGAATCCTGCGTCAGCCGCCGCAGATCCCTCGAACACCTGCGCGAGGAACGCCTGCGAGGTGGCGGTTCGTGTCAGGACCGAAAACCCGAAGCCCGCGGATTCGCCCGAGCTGAGCAGCGCCTGTTCGGTCTGGATCGAGGTGACATAGCTGAAGAACCGGTCGCGCGACTGGCCGCGCGCGGTTGCCGTCAGTGCGTCGAGGAACTGCGTAGTCGTCGAATAGGCAGCGGGATCGATGCTGGTCGGCAGCAGTTCCGGGAACAGATACCACTCGCGCGCCGCCGACAGTACGAACTGCTTCTGCGACTCCACCCCGCAACTGCCACCACCGACGGGCGCGCCGCTGCCGGTTCCCGCGCCTTTGCCACCGCAGGCGGCCAGCAACAGCGCGGCACCGAGCGCTGCAGACCAGGATCTCATGGATCGCCCGTTCATCAGCTGAGCCTCACGATGGCTTTCTGGATGCTGTCCCGGACTTCGGCCAGTCGCGTGGTGTCGATGCGTTCATCGGAGTCTCGACCGTCCAGCAGCTGCAGAAGTTCCCTCAACGTGCTGCGGGCCCGCTCGCGAGCATCGACCTCGTTGCCGGTCGTGGCCGCGGTCCATTGCGCCACCTGCCAGACCGATTCCACCAGCACGTCCGGGCGATCTGCTGCCAGGGCAGCCCGCGCACGCAGCACATACAGCGGCAGGCTCGGCTGGACCACGGCGAGGCGATCGAGCAGCGCGATGGCTTCGTCGGACAGGGATTTTGCCAGTCCCGGGTTCGAGACGCGAACCCGCCAGTCGGCACGCAGTTCGGTCGCATCCGGATACCACGGATCCGTCCAGCGCGCGGTCGCGAGCACGGCATCGAGATCGGCCAGTTCCGTGAACTTCGATTGCAACAGGAACTGCGATCCGCGCAGTGCTGCCTGCGCGCTGCCGGGAAGCGTGGCGATGATTTTCGCCCATTCCGGCGTGACTTCGCCGCGCCCGATCGCGCGCTGGTGCGACTGCAGCAACGCGAACTGCAGACGATCGTTGGCGGGATATCGGGCAGCCAGCAGCGCCACCAGTTCAGCGTAACGCTGGCGTTCGCCGCTGCTGCCGAGCAGAACGAGCTGCACATAGCCGCCGGCGTCTGTCGGCCCCAGCGCCTCTGCCATGCGACGCAGACGATCGAGGATGCTCGGGTCGATTGCACGATAGAAATTCAGGCGGCGAGCGAGGTAGGGGAAGTCGAGGTCACCGCGCAGCTCGCGGTACACGAAGCTGTCGCCGCGCTGCAGCGGATCGTACGGCGCGAGCAGTCGTCCGGCGGCATCGGCACTCAATCCTCGGCCGAGCTCATAGACGCTCGACGTGGCCATGCGGTTCGTGTCGTCGGTGATCAACGCCGCACCCGCAGCCAGTGCTGCAGTGCCCGACTCGTCCGCGGCCAGCGCGGCGACCAGATCCTCCGGGCAGTTGATGCCGAAGCGGGCGTAGTGCCTTGGGGTGAGTGAGACCGGCGCGCCGGTGGTCAGCAGCCGTCGTTCGATATCGAGGCTGTCCGCAGACGCCACGAAGACCAGGGTGTTCGGGTCGGGTCGATAGATCCTGGCGCGTCCGAACACGTCGATCAGCGTCGCTGCGAGGGAGCGCAGGATGGATTCATCGACGAACGCCACGTTCATCCACTGCACGAACACGCCGCCGGGTTCGAGGTGGTCGCGCGCGAGTTGCATGAACTCGCGGGTGTAGAGATGGGATGCGCCGGCAGTCCACGGGTGAGAGGGCTGCGAGACGATCGAGCCGTAACGCTTGTCGGTCAGCGACAGCGCCCCGCGCGCATCATTGGTGATCACGGTGACGCGCGGATCGCCGAGCGGATCGAACTTCCGCTTCGACGCCGTCGCGCGATTCGCCTCGAGCACCTTCGGCTCGAGTTCGATGACATCGATGCGTTGCACCGAGGGCGGCACACCCTCGACGACCACGCCGCCACCGTAACCGACCACCAACATGCTGCGCGCTTCGGGACGCATGATGGCCGCGAGCGACGACATCCAGAACTCACCGCTGAAGCGCGCGGCCATGCCCGGAGAGTCCATCAGCGCTTCCGGCAGGCCGTTGGTGCGCAGCGCAAGGCCACCGTCCTGCTGGAGCATCACGACGCTCGCGCTGCGCCCGATGTCGTAGTAAAGAATCTTCCCCGTATTCGCCACGTTCAGAGGCGAAGCCAGCAGCAGTTTTTCGGGCATGGCCGGCCGGAAGGCAACCAGGCCGGCCAGCACTACCGCTGCAGCGCCCGCGACCAGCGCCGGACGGCGTCGCTCGAGCAACAACAGCACGAGGATCGCGAGCACCGCACTCATCGCTGCCGTGGCGCGGATCGTGCCCTCGTAACGCAGCCACGGAATCAGAACGAAGCCGGCCGCGAGTGAACCTGCGATCGCTCCGAAGGTGTTCCACGCATAGACGCGCGCACTGGCGGCCGCCGCTTCCTCGGCGCGATCCGCCAGAATGCGCACCGCGAGCGGGTAGGTGGTGCCGATCGCGAAGGTCAGTGGCAGCAGCAGCAGGAAAGCCAGCGACGCGTTGGCGTACAGACCCGACTGCGCGCCGATCAGCCGCGGCAACAGCTCGAATGCGATCGCTGCCCAGATGCCCGCGACGAGTTGCGCGAGCGCCAGCCACAGGCCGGCGCTGCTGCGCTCGCGTGCGAGCCATGCTCCGGCTGCGCCGCCGAGCGCGATACCCGCGAGGAAACTGCCGACCATCACGCCGAAGGCATAGATGCTGCTGCCGACCACGTGCGACAGCATCCGTGCCCAGAGTACTTCGTGCGCGAACGACACCGCGCCGGACAGCAACATCAGCGGCAGCACCCACACCGGTGCGGGTGGCGCGACGAACGGAAAGCGGATGGGTTCTGCGCGGCGCTGAGCCGAAGCGCTAGAGTGCGGCGCGGTGGCGTGCCCGGCTCCGGCCAGCGCCTGTCGTTCGCGACGCACGAGTGCCGCGGCCAGCAGCAGAACGAGCCCATTCAGGGCGGCGCCGGTCCAGACCGTGCGGGTCAGGCCGAGGTTCGGCAGCAGCAGGAACGCCGTGGCCAACGCGCCGAGCACCGCGCCGAAGGTGTTGCTGGCATACAGCAGGCCTATGCGCTGGCCGATCTGCGAGCGATCGTGCACGGCGTGGCGTGCGAGCAGCGGCAACGTGGCGCCCATCAGTGTGGTGGGCAGCGCCAGCGTGATGAACGCTGCCACCAGATACCACAGGGAAGTTCCGACCTGATCGCTCGACGGAGGCGAGGGCTGACCACCGAACAGTGCGAGCAGCGCGTAGTGGCCGCCCGCCAGCAACAATGGAACGAGCACGACCGCCGAGGCGGCGATGCCGAGTTCCAGCACCGCGTAGGCGAAGATCGGGCGCGTGATGCGCGGCAGCCACTTCTCGATCAGCCACGCGCCGAGAGCAAGGCCGGCCATGTATGCCGCCAGCACCGTCGCGACGGCGAGTTCCGAGGTACCAAAGATCAAGGCGAACTGGCGCGTCCACGCCGTCTGGTATACGAGTGCGGCCGCACCGCTCAGGATGAAGCAACTGGCGAGCAGCAGCAGTCGGGCTGTGTCACCGCGATTCTCGACAACAGGGGACTTCGGCACGGATTTGACAGCGGCTGGGCTTGCGGACATGGTCGCGCAGTTGTGCCCGTGCCACCGGTGAATGTCAAACCGCAGGAGTGTGCCGATGAGTTTCGACAAGCCGAGCGGTGTGATCACGTTGACGACGGACTTCGGGCATCAGCAACCTTTCGTCGGGGTCATGAAGGGGCGCATTCTCGGCCGGCACCCGACGGCCAGCATCGTCGACCTGACGCACCAGATTCTCGTGCACTGGCCTGCAGAAGCCGGATTCTGGCTGGCGCGCTCGTTCGAGTATTTCCCGCCCGGTACCGTGCATGTGGCCGTCGTGGATCCGGGTGTGGGCACTTCACGGGAGATCGCGATCGTCTGCGCAGCGGGCCATGTCTTCCTCGCGCCTGACAATGGCCTGCTCGAGCCGATCGTCAGCGGCCGCGAGGATGTCGAGATCCGCCGGCTGGATCCCGCGCTGCTCGGTCGCTTTCACGTCGGAAGAACCAGCGCGACCTTTCACGGACGCGACATATTCGCGCCGCTGGCCGCCGAGATCGCGGCCGGCCGCTGCCGGCCCGACGAACTCGGTCCGCGCATCGATTCACTCGTCCCGGCGTGGGTGGACGAGCCCGCCGTGACCGCAGCCTCGATCAGCGGTCTCGTCATCACCGTCGATCATTTCGGCAATCTGATCACCAACATCGAAGGTCGCCGGATCGCGCATTACATCGAGCCCAAGGTGTATGCGGCGGCGCACGTGCTGCCCCTGCGACGCACCTATGGAGACGTTCGTCCGGGCGAGCCGCTGGCTCTGGTGAACTCTTTCGACGTGCTCGAGATCGCGGTGGCCGAGGGGCGTGCTGAGGACGTGCTGGGACTGTCCCGGGGCGCTCCGGTGGTGGTCCGGGATGTGGTCCGGGTGGGCTGAAAACACCCTGGTCTTGCAGAGGGCCGCGATTCCGTTATAGTTCGGGCCTCGCCGGGCGCCGGTTTTCGGCGTAAGTGTTTGAATTCAAGAGGCTTTAGAGCTAAAGATGTCCCAGCGCGATTCTGAGGGCTTCGACCTCGACGACGACTTTCTGGGCGAAGCGTCCAGTACCGAGGAGAGTCCGGACTACGACCGTTTCCTGGACAAGGTGGACCGCCGTGTGCGGCCGGCCCAGGGCAATAAACGTGGCAAGGCGGCCTGGAGCAAGCTCGAAGAAGTGCTCGCGGACCGCAAGCTCGAGAAGGATCTTCGCGACATCTACGACGAAGAGCCGTAGGCCTGCGCATGACGGACGGTGAGCCGTACGACGGCGCATGGGTGGTGCTGAAATTCGGCGGCACCAGCGTTTCCTCCCGACCCAACTGGCTGAAGATCGCGGATGTCGTGCGCGCGCGCCGCGCCGTCGGCGCGCGGGTGCTGATCGTGCATTCCGCAGTCTCCGGCATCACGGACCGCCTCGAGAAACTGCTCGGCGCCGCGCTGACGGATTCCCACGCGGCCGAACTCGATGCGATCGACGCACGTCACCGGCAACTGATCACGGACCTGGGCATCGAAGCGGGCGAGGTGTTCGAGCACCGCCTGCAGGACCTGCGCCAGATCGTCGCGGGTGTCGCGCTGATGCGCGAGGTCAGCGACCGCACTCGCGCCCGGGTCATGGCGATGGGCGAACTGCTCGCCACGGACCTCGGTGCGCAGTTCCTGCGTGCGCAGGGCATCGAAGTCCGCTGGGCCGACGCGCGCGCGATGCTGCGCGGCGAAGAGCGCAGCGGCGCCACCGCGCGCGCTTCGTATCTCTCTGCCACCTGCAATTTCGCACCGGATCCTGAGCTCGACCGCCGGCTCGAAACGCTGGGTCCTGTCGTGATCACGCAGGGCTTCATCGCCAGCAACGATGCCGGCGATACCGTGCTGCTCGGGCGCGGCGGTTCGGACACTTCCGCTGCGTATCTTGCCGCCAAGCTGCGCGCGCGCCGGCTGGAGATCTGGACCGACGTGCCCGGCATGTTCAGCGCGAATCCGCGCACCACGCCGACGGCGCGCCAGTTGCTCTCGCTGACCTACGACGAAGCGCAGGAGATCGCGACGGCCGGTGCGAAGGTCCTGCATCCGCGTTGCATCCTGCCCGCTCGGCAGTACCAGATCCCGCTGTATGTGTTCGCGACGCAGGCGCCGGAACTCGCCGGCACGCTGCTGTCGGCCCAGCCCGCCAGCGATGCGGCGCAGGTCAAGGCCGTCTGCATCAAGAAGGGCATCACGCTGTTCGCGCTCGACAGCCCGGGCATGTGGCACCAGGTCGGGTTCCTCGCCGATGCGTTCGCGATCTTCAAGCAGCACGGCATGTCGGTGGATCTCGTCTCGACGTCCGAGACCAACGTGACGGTCTCGCTCGACCCGCAAGCCAATTCGCTCGACCGCGCCGCGCTCGAAGCGCTGGTCGCCGATCTGTCGCAGCTGTGCCGCGTGCAGGTGATCGGGCCCTGCGCATCCGTCAGTCTCGTTGGTCGCAACATCCGCGCGATCATCCACCAGCTCGGTGATGCGCTGGCGCTGTTCGAAGAGCAGCGGATCTACCTGGTCAGCCAGGCTGCGAACGACCTCAATTTCACGTTCGTCGTCGACGAAGACCAGGGCGACCGGCTGATCGAGGAACTGCACGATCTGCTGGTCGCGCCGGTGCGCGCCGATGCCGTGCTGGGACGTACCTGGGAGCAGCTGTTCGCGCGCCAGGCGCAGAGCCCGCCGCCGGCGATCGCGCCCTGGTGGCAGCAGAAACGGGCGCAGCTGCTCGCGACGCTCGGCGAGCGCGACTCGCTCTATGTCTACGATCTGGACACCGTGCGCGAGCGCGCCGCGGCGATGCGGTCTCTCGGTTCGGTGTCGCGTGTGCTGTATGCGATGAAGTCGAACTGGCATCCGGAGGTGCTGCGCACCGTGCATGCGGCCGGTATCGGCATCGAGTGCGTATCGCGCGGTGAGATCGAGGCGGCGATCGAGGCGATTCCGGGTCTGGACCCCGCCACCATCCTGTTCACGCCGAATTTCGCCGCTCGCGCCGAGTACGAGTGGGCGTTGCAGCGCGGCGTGCAGGTTACGGTCGACAATCTCTACGTGCTGTCAGCCTGGCCGGAGCTGTTCCGCGATCGCTCGATCTTCCTGCGCATCGATCCGGGCGCGGGGCGTGGCCACCATCATCACGTGCGCACCGGCGGCACGCATTCGAAGTTCGGCATTCCCGTCGAAGAGCTGGACCAGCTGAGTCACCTGACGCGCGAGGCCGGCACGCATGTGATCGGACTGCACGCCCACATCGGCAGCGGGATCTTCGCCGTCGACAGCTGGGAAAACACTGGCCAGCTGCTGGCCGAGCTCGCGCGGCGATTCCCGAAGGTGAAGGTCATCGACATCGGTGGCGGGCTCGGTGTGCCGGATCGTGCCGGCAAGCCGTCGATCGATCTCAAGCGTCTGGACGCGAGGCTCGGCAATCTGCGGGCAGCCTTGGGCAAGATCGAATTGTGGATGGAGCCGGGGCGCTTCCTGGTGGCCGAGGCGGGCGTACTGCTCGCGCGCGTCACGCAGACCAAGAGCAAGGCAGATGTGCGGTACGTCGGCATCGCGACCGGCATGAACTCGCTGATCCGCCCGGCGCTGTATGGTGCCCATCACGACATCCACAACCTCACGCGGATGGATTCGGCCGAGACTGAACTGGTCAACGTCGTGGGGCCGATCTGCGAGAGCGGCGACTATCTGGGCCATGACCGGCTGTTGCCGGTGACGCGCGAGGGCGATGTCCTGCTGATCGCAACCGCGGGTGCCTACGGTGCGGTGATGAGCTCGCGCTACAACCTGCGGAATCCCGCCGCCGAAGCTGCGATCTGA
Source organism: Steroidobacteraceae bacterium (assembly GCA_965279665.1). Classification (GTDB taxonomy): domain Bacteria; phylum Pseudomonadota; class Gammaproteobacteria; order Steroidobacterales; family Steroidobacteraceae; genus UBA964. The sequence goes on along the minus strand of OZ257256.1, from coordinate 2,207,320 downwards.
GTCGCGCGGTCGACGGGCCCAGGCGACAGGATCAGGCGCCGGGCGCCGGCGCAGCAGTCCGCGTCGCGTGGCGTGCAGCGAGTTCCGCCGCCACCTGCTCGAGGCCGAGTCCGCGTGCGCGCAGCAGCAGTGCAAGGTGGTACAGCAGATCGGCCGACTCGGTGATGACTTCGCTGTCCTCGCCAGCGGTCGCGGCGAGTGCGACTTCCACGCCTTCTTCGCCGACCTTCTGCGCGATCCGCTTGCGGCCCTCGCGGAACAACCGGACGGTGTAGCTGTCGTTCGCGTCGGCAGCGATGCGTCGTTCGATGATGTCTTCGAGCCTGCCGAGGAATGCAATTCGCTCGATGCGGCTTTGCGGCTCGTCACCGAAGCAGGTGACCGTACCAAGGTGACAGGCCGGGCCTGCAGGCCTTGCCTGCACCAGCAACGTGTCCCGGTCGCAATCCGCGGCGATGCCCACGAGCTGGAGCGTATGCCCTGAGGTTTCGCCCTTTTCCCACAGTCGCTGCTTGCTGCGGCTGTAGAAGACGACGCGCCCGCGCAGCAGTGTCTCGCGCAGGGCTTCACGATTCATGTAGCCCAGCATCAGCACGGCGCCGCGGTCGACGTCCTGCACGACGGCGGGCAGCAGCCCGTCGCCCTTGGTGAAGTCGAGGGAATCGATGTCCTGGATGCCGATCTTCATGTCATGGCTCCCGTGCTGCTGAGGGCCGCGCTCTCGGTCCACGGCCGGATCGGAATTCCGGTGGCCAGCAGTTGCCGCTTCAGTTCCGGAATCAGGATCGTGCCGGAATGAAAGACGCTGGCGGCGAGCGCTGCATCAACATGCGCCTCGCGGAACACGCGTTCGAAATGTTCAACCGTTCCAGCGCCGCCAGAGGCCACCAGCGGCACCCGGCAACAGGCACGCAGCGCCGTGAGCTGCTCGATGTCATAGCCGCGCCGCACGCCGTCGCTGGCCATGCAGTTCAGTACGATCTCGCCGGCACCGCGATCCTGAACTTCGCGCGCCCAGGCCAGCGTGTCGCGACCGCTGTCGCGAGCCTTGTCCGGATCGCCGGTGAACTGATGCACCCGCCAGCCCTGCGGGGTGGTTTCGCTGTCGATGCCGACGACGACGCATTGCGCGCCGAAGCGTGCCGCGAGCCGATCGATCAGCGCGGGATCGGCGAGGGCTGGGGAATTGATCGACACCTTCTCGGCACCGGCATTGAGCACCTGTTCCGCGTCGGCGACCGAACGGATGCCACCGGCGACACAGAACGGGATATCCAGCACCTTTGCGATGCGTTCGATCCAGCCGCGGTCCACCGAGCGGCCTTCCGGGCTTGCCGTGATGTCGTAGAAAACGAGTTCGTCGGCGCCTTCGTCGCGATAACGCGAAGCGAGGTCCATGATGTCGCCGACGACACGGTGATCGCGAAAACGGACACCCTTGACGACCTGACCATCGCGCACATCGAGGCAGGGAATGATGCGTCGGGCCAGCATGTCAGCGCAGGAACTCGGCGAGATCACGGGCGGCAATGCGTTCCTCGAGCAACGCCTTGCCGCTGACCGCGGCGCTCATGCCGAGCGTACGAAGTGCCGCGAGATCGCTTGCGTCGCGCACGCCACCGGAGGCCTGCCACTGCAGGTCCGGGAAACGGCGGCGCGCTTCTCGATACAGCTCGAGGCTCGGTCCTTCGAGCGCGCCGTCGCGCTGCACATCGGTGCAGAGCACATGCTGCAGGCCGACGTCCGCATACGGCCCGATCGCATCCCACAATGACAGCGCGGTGCCCTGGGTCCAGCCGCGCGTCTGGATGCGTGGAATGTTCTCCGTGTCGAGTCGCACGTCGAGCGCCAGGCACACTTTGTCCGCGCCGAATCGCGTGAACCAGCCGCGCACCTCATCGGGTTGTTCGATCGCAGCGCTGCCGATCACGACCCGGTCGACGCCGTTGCGCAACAGGTCATCGACGACGGCGAGCGAGCGCAGGCCGCCACCGACCTGAAGATTGACGGCCTTCTGGCTGGCGAGGGAGACGATGACGTCCCGATTCGCAAGGCGGCCGTCGCGCGCACCGTCCAGGTCGACGATGTGCAGCCAGGTCGCGCCGAGCGCGCGATAACGGGTCAACAGTTCATGTGGCTCGAGTTCATAGCGCGTCTCAGCGGCGAAGTCGCCGCGCAGCAGGCGCACGCAGCGGCCGCCCCGCAGATCGATCGAAGGAATCAGGCGCATCAGCAGAGCCTCAGGAAGTTGTCGAGCAGGCGGGCGCCCGGGCGGCCCGAACGTTCGGGATGAAATTGAGCGCCCCAGAAATTGTCCTGCCTGACGACGGCAGCGATGGCGGTGCCGTACTGGGTCGAGGCGAGGGTGGCTGCTCCCGGGGAGACGGCGAAACTGTGCACGAAGTAGACGTAGTCTTCGTCCGTGAGGCCATCGAGCAGCGGATCGACTCGGCGATTCATCAGCGAATTCCAGCCCATGTGGGGGACCGGCAGGTCCGGTGCCGGGATCAGTCGCTGCACCCGGCCTTCGATGATGCCGAGGCAGGGTGTGTTGCCTTCCTCGGAGCTCGTGAACAGCAACTGCATGCCGAGGCAGATACCGAGCACGGGCTGGCGCAGCTGCGGCAAACGCCGGTCCAGTCCGGCTGCGCGCAGGCGGTTCATCGCTTCCTGCGCCGAGCCGACGCCGGGTACGAGCACGCGCGGTGCCGATGCGATGTCATCGGCATCGGCCGTGACGCATGATCGCGCGCCGAGCCGCGTCAGCGCATGCTGCAGCGAAGCGAGGTTGGCGCCGCCGGAATCGACGATCGCGACGTCGTAGTCGGCGTCACTCACAGCACGCCCTTCGTCGATGGCAGATCGTCATTCTCGCGGCGCAGGGCCTGGCGCAACGCACGCCCGACGCCCTTGAAGCAGGCCTCGATCATGTGATGCGTATTGTCACCGCGCACCTGCACGTGGATCGCGGCGCCGAGAGAGTCCGCCAGCGAACGGAAGAAATGCGGCACGAGTTCACTCGGCAGGCCGCCAACCTGGTCCCGACCGAACTGGCCCTCGAACACCGCGTAGGCGCGACCCGACAGGTCGATGCCGACCTGCGCGCTCGCCTCATCCATCGGCAGCAGGAATCCGTAACGCTGGATGCCGCGCTTGTCGCCGAGCGCGCGCCGCAACGCCTCGCCGAGCGCGAGAGCGCAATCTTCGACCGTGTGGTGTTCGTCGACCTGAAGATCGCCGTCGCAGCGCAGGTCGAGCGCGAAACCGCCATGCTTGGCAATCTGCTCGAGCATGTGATCGAAGAAGCCGATGCCGGTCGCGATCTGCTGCGGACCCGGCCGATCGAGGTCCACGACCACGCGTATCGAGGTTTCGCGCGTCTTGCGTTCGACGACCGCGCGCCGCGCCAGCAGTTCGTCGACGATGGCGGGCCAGCTCGTCTCCGGTGGCCCATGGCGCAGCACTCGCAACGCCCGCACACCGAGATTGCGACCGAATTCGATGTCGGTATCGCGATCGCCGATCATCGCGCTCGCCGCGAGATCGACGCCGCGCTCGCGAACCCAGTCGTCCACCAGCGCCGTGCCGGGCTTGCGGCAGGCGCAGCCATCCTTCTTGAAATGCGGGCACACGAACACCGCCTCGAATTCCAGGCCCTGGCTGCTGAAGGCGTCGAGTACGAAGCGGTGCGGGAGATCGAAATCCGCCTGCGGAAATCTGCTCGTGCCGAGCCCGTCCTGGTTCGTGACCATCGCGAACCGGAAGCCGGCGTCGCGCAATCTGATCATCGCGGCAAAGACGCCAGACATGAAGCGGACCTTGTCGATCCTGTCCACCTGCTCATCCGGTGGCTCTTCGATCATCGTGCCGTCGCGATCGATGAACAGTACTTTCATGCGAGGCTCCCGAGCAGGCGCGCGTTCTGGTCCGGCCGACCGATCGTGATGCGCAGGGCATCGCCGAAGCCGGCGGCTCCGCGGAATTCGCGCACCAGCAGCCCGGCATGCATGATGGCCTGCATGGCGGTGTTCGTGTCTGCGAAGCGGACCAGCAGGAAGTTCGCGTCGCTGTCCCAGACCCTCTGCACGCTGCTGCGCGATCTCAGTGCTTCTGCCATCCGGTCGCGGGCCGTGACGATTTCGTCGCGTCGCGTCCGCATGATCTCGACCTGCGCCGGTGTCAGCGCGGCGAGCGTGGCTTCGACCGTTGGCTGGGCGATGGCATAGGGCGGGATGATCTTGCGCAGCAACTGGATGATCGCCGGCTGCGCGATCACCGAGCCCATGCGGACACCCGCGAGGCCATAGGCCTTGGACAACGTGCGCAACACGACGACATGCGGCTCGCGATCGATGACACGGCACCAGCTGGGGGTCGCACTGAACTCGGCGTAGGCCTCGTCGATGACGACGAGTGCGCGTCCGCGTGTCGCCGCGATGATCTGCTCGATCGAGCGCGAATCGAGGCGGGTGCCGGTCGGGTTGTTCGGCGTGCACAGGTGCACCAGCTTCACGCCAGCGAGCGCCGCGATGATCGCTGGTACGTCGAGCGCGAACTCCGGTTCCGTCTTCAACGGAACCGATACGACCCCGGCTCCCTGGATCCGCGCCGCAACCGAATACATGCCGAAGGTGGGTGGGCAGATCAGGACCGAATCGCGCCCCGCCTCGCAGAACGCGCGCGTCAGCAGATCGATGCCCTCGTCACTGCCGCGTCCGACCAGCAATCGATCTGGCTCGACTCCGTAGATCTCGGCGAGGCGATGCACCAGCGCGCGCGGCTGCGGTTCCGGGTACAGGTTCAGACCCGCCTGCGAATCGTCGCCGAGCACACGCCACGGCAGTTCGTTCGCATGCATCCGCTCCAGGGCCGGATTCCATTCTGCATGTGAATAGGGCGTCAGCGCGCGGATGTCCGTCCGTGCCAGGTCGAGTGGATCAGCGCTCATCGCAGCGTCCTGTTCGAACCCGTGGGGCTGCCTTCTGCCGAATCCAGCGCACCGAGACGCAGTCTCACGGCTGCGGCATGCGCATCGAGGCCCTCGAGGTCTGCCAGTGCAGCCGCCGTCGGCCCAAGATCGCGCAGCCCGTGGGTGGACAGTTCCTGCACGGTGATGCGCTTGCTGAAGTCGAGCAACGACAGGCCGCTGTACGCGCGTGCGTAGCCATAGGTCGGCAGCACGTGGTTGGTGCCTGAGCAGTAGTCGCCCATCGGTTCTGGTGTCCAGCTGCCGAGGAAGACCGATCCCGCGTTCTGGACCTTGGCGAGCCACTTGCGCGGTTCGGCGACTTCGAGCAACAGGTGCTCGGGTGCGTAGCGGTTCGAGATCTCCATCGCCGCCGCAATGTCGGGCACGACGAGGGCTCGGCTGTGCGACACCGATTCATTCAGGATATCGCGCCGGCTCAGCCCCGCCATCTGCCGCTCGATTTCGTCGGCGACAGCCTCGGCCAGTGCCGCGCTGTCGGTGATCAGGATCGCCTGCGAGAGTCGGTCGTGCTCGGCCTGCGCGAGCAGGTCCGCCGCGACGAACTCGGCCCGGGCCGTGGAGTCCGCGATGACCAGCACCTCCGATGGGCCGGCCGGGAGATCGAGCGCTGCGCCTTGCGGATCACCCGCGACGAACTGCTTTGCCGCCGTGACCCAGGCCGAGCCGGGACCGAAGATCTTGTCGACCTTGGGGATCGACTCGGTGCCGTAGGCCAGCGCGGCGATGGCCTGGGCGCCACCGACGCGGAAAACCGTATCGATCTCGCACAGATCCGCCGCGACCAGCGTCGCCGGATTGACCTGGCCATCCGGCCCAGGCGGCGTGCAGAGCACGCGCTCGCGGCATCCGGCGATCAGTGCCGGCACACCCACCATGATCAGCGCAGAGGGTAGAGGCGCGCTGCCCGCGGGCACGTACAGCCCGATGGAACCGATCGGCCGGACGATGCGCTCGCAGACCACCCCGGGCGAAGTTTCGATGACGATCGGTGCGAGCTTCTGCGCTTCGTGAAAGCGGCGCACGTTGCCGATCGCGCGCTCCATGGCCCGGATATGGTCGATGCTGACCGCCGTGCGTGCCTTGGTGAACTCGCGCCGGTCGACGCGCAGCTCATCCACGCTGACACCGTCGAATCGCTCGGTGAATTCCCGTACCGCGGCGTCGCCGCGCAGACGTACCGCGGCAACGATCGCCTTGACGCTGTCGTTGATGCCGGCCCGTTCGGCCGCCACCGGCCGCGCCAATGCCTCGCGCTGCGCAGCATCATCGAGATCGGCCCAATTCAGTATGCGCATCTTCATGTCGGTCGGCTCACGCCAGCATCTTCTCGACGGGCAGCACCAGCACGGCACTGGCACCGGCCTTCTTCAGGCTCTCGAGCGTCTCCCAGAACACGTTCTCGCGGCAGACTGCGTGGATCGCGACCTTGTCCGCGCTGCCTTCCAGCGGGATCACCGTCGGCGACTCGCTGCCCGGCAGCAGGGCGCGGATGGCCGGCAATGCGGAGCGCGGCGCGTGCAGCATGATGTACTTGCTTTCCTTGACCTGCTGGACCCCGTCGATGCGCATCAGCAGCCGCTCGACCCACTCATCCTTGATCGGTGACAGCGCGACGGGTGTGCGGATCAGTACCGCATGACTCTCCAGCACCGTGGCCACTTCACGCAGGCGATTGGCGAGCAGCGTCGAACCACTCGAGACGAGATCGCAGATGGCATCGGCGCGTCCGAGCCGTGGCGCGATTTCCACGGCGCCGGACAACGTGACGATCTGTGCATGGACGTCGTGGTCTCGCAGATACTTCGCGAGCAGGAACGGGTAGGTGGTGGCGATGCGCTTGCCGCGCAACGACGCAGGTCCGTCGAACACGCCACCTTCGGGCATTGCGATGGACAGGCGGCAGCGGCCGAAATCCAGTTCCCGCAGTGTCGTGAATTCGGCCCGCGCACCGCGCGCTTCGAGTTCCAGCCGCTTCTCCTCGATGACGTTCAGGCCGACCAGTCCGAGATCGGAAACGTCTTCCTGCACGAGGTCCGGAATGTCGTCGTCGCGGACGAACAGCAGGTCGAGCGGCATGTTCTCGCCGTAGCCGATCAGCTGATCCTTGCCGCGCGAGAGCTTCAGGCCGCAGCGGACGAGCAGGTCCACGGACGGATCGGTGAGTCGACCGGACTTCTGTACGGCGAGCTTGAGACGGGAATCTTTGTCCATCACGTTCGATCAATCCTGCGCTGTGGCGGTGTAACTGCGGGAAAGGGGATTCTGGAGCCCGGAAACTCAGCGTGGCGATGCGGTGGCGCGGCCCGTTGCGCCTTCGTGCCGCTGAGTGTCCAGCCGCCGCGCCGCGAGCAGATAGCCGCCATTGCCATCGGCGAGGTAACGCGCGACGCGGCCGACCGTCGTCACGCTGACGCCGGTGGCGCGATGCACCTCGCGATAGGGCAGGCCACGCTCGAGTCCCTCGACGCAAGCCCAGCGGTCCGCCATGGCTTCCAGCTCTGCGGGCGTGCACAGGTCGCGAAAGAACGCGCGGCATTCTTCGATCGAGCGAAGCGTCAGCACCGCCTGGTATAGATTGCGCTCGAACAGTGCCTGCTGCCGTGGGGTGGTGTTCTTGTGCTGCTTCATGGCGTTCCAGTGTATTAACGCGCTAGTACGTTAGCACGTCCCGATTCGTCGAGTCAATCACGCTCCAGGTCACGTTTCGGGCTGGTTTTCCGCGGCTTTGGCGTTGACGATCGAGGCGCCACTGCATAAAATTTACCCACTCATCGAGACCGGCTGAGGGATAGGCCCGAAGACGCCGGGGCAACCGACGGAACCCACCATTCCGCAAAGGTGCCAACTCCTGCTGCACATGCAGCGCAGATGAGCGGTTCGCGTGGCCCGCGCGCCGGCCTTGGCCGGGTTCGGGATGGTTGCGAACGTCTCGCGTCCCGCGAGCGCTCTGGAGTTTCCCGGTCGAGTGCGGTGTGCCGAGTCCGTGACCCGTGGTCGCGGAGACGGTCGCTGCAGACGTCGGGCCAGAACGCGAGCGAGGATGGAAAGAAGACCATGAGCATCGTCGAAGACAGTCGATTCCAGTCGGATCGATCGGCGCCCGGTACGCCGAGCGTGCGCGAAGGCATTCTGGAAGTGCCGGGTGACGTGACTCTGCACCACGGCGGCACGTTGTCGGGCGTGCGCGTCGCGTGGCGCGTCGCCGGGCCTGCGCAGGCGCCGGTCATCGTCGCGCTCGGCGGGATTTCAGCAGGTCGTCGCGTCTATTCGACCGACGACCCGTCGTCGGGGCCTCTGTCGACGTCCTGGTGGGGGGAGATCGTCGGACCCGGGATGGCGCTGCCTGCGGAACAGTACCGGATCCTCTCGTTCGATTTCCTGGGCGGCAGCGGTGAGACGAGCGGGCCGCGCGGCGGCGTCGCGTTTCCGAGCATCTCGAGCTATGACCAGTCCGAGATCCTGCTTCGGTTGCTGAATCATCTCGGCATCAAATCCCTGAAGGCCCTCATCGGTGCATCGTACGGCGGCATGGTCGCGCTCGCATTCGGTGAGCGTTACCCCGATCGCGTGGCGCATCTGGTCGTCATCAGTGCCGCGGACCGTACCCACCCGATGTCGACGGCCTGGCGCAGCGTGCAGCGTCGCATCGTGCGGCTCGCGAGCGACCTCGGTGCCGCCGACCGCGGACTCGTGCTGGCGCGTGCACTCGCGATGTCTACCTATCGCAGTCCGGAGGAATTCGCGGCGCGATTCTCCGGCAGTCCGCGCGCGACGCCGGACGGCTTCGTGTTTCCGGTAGAGGATTACCTGATCGCGCGAGGCGAGGACTACGCGGCCCGTTACGAGCCAGACGGTTTCATGTGCCTGTCCGAATCGATCGACCTGCACCGCGTCGATGCGGGGCGCATCTTCGTGCCGACCACGGCCATCGCCGTGCGCGAGGACCAGCTGGTCCCGCTGGCTGACATGCGCGGTATGGCTGCACGCCTGCCGAATGCCAAGCTCTATGAAATTTCTTCGATCTTCGGCCATGACGCATTCCTGAAGGAAGCGGAACAGCTGAAGACCATCTTTGCGCGGGCGCTTGCGCCGAACACAGGAACAGCTTCATGACGGATCTCTGGGATGACTCCACACGCGCCGTGCGCGCCGGTCTCGAATCGGACCCGATCACCGGGGCCGTCGTGCCGCCGCTGCACCTGACCTCCACGTTCGCGTTCAAGGGATTCGGCGAGAAGCGCAAGTACGACTATTCGCGTTCCGGGAATCCGACGCGCGACCTGCTCGGCGACGCGCTGAGCGATCTCGAAGGTGGCGCGGGTGCCGTGATCACCGGCTCCGGCATGGGCGCCATCACACTGGTCGGGCATCTGCTGCCGGTCGGCGCGCGCATCGTCGCCCCGCATGATTGCTACGGCGGCACGTTCCGCCTGTTCTCGGCCTGGGCGCGACGCGGCGAACTGAAGATCGACTTCGTCGATTTCGGCAAACCTGCCGCGGTGTCCGCCGCGCTCGCCACGCCGGCGGCACTGGTGTGGATCGAGACGCCGAGCAACCCGCTGCTGCGCATCACGGACATCGCCGCCGTCGCCAAGGCCGGCAAGGCGGCCGGGGCGCTGATCGCGGTCGACAACACCTTCCTGTCGCCGGGCTGGCAGAAGCCGCTGGCGCTCGGCGCGGACCTCGTCGTGCATTCGACCACCAAGTACATCAACGGCCACAGCGATGTGGTCGGTGGTGCCGTGGTCGCCGCGAAAAAGGAACTCGCCGAGCAGCTGACGTGGTGGGCCAACTGCCTGGGTCTCACGGGCTCGCCGTTCGACAGCTTCCTGACGCTGCGTGGCATCCGCACGCTGCATGCGCGGCTGGCGATCCACGGCGCGAATGCCCAGGCGCTCGCGGAATGGGCCAGCACACAGCCTGCGATCTCGCGCGTGTTCTATCCGGGGCTGCCGGCGCATGCCGGTCATGAGGTCGCGAAGCGGCAGCAGAGCGGCTTCGGTGCGATCGTGACCCTCGAGCTCGCCGGTGGTACTGGCGCGGTGAAGCGTTTCGTCGAAGGGCTGGAGCTGTTCTCGCTGGCCGAGTCGCTCGGCGGCGTCGAAAGTCTGATCGCGCATCCCGGCTCGATGACGCACGCTGCGATGGAGCCTGCCGCCCGCGCCGCCGCCGGGCTCACGGACGGACTGCTACGCCTGTCCGTGGGCATCGAACAGATCGACGATCTGCGGCGCGATCTGGCCGCCGGCCTCGCCCGTATCGGCTGACGCGACGACGCCAGGCTGCGTGCGACCTCAGCCGCTGACTTCGCTCAGCGGCAGCTCCGTCGTGTTCTTGGTTTCCTCGAGCACGATGCGTGAGTCGATCGACTGCACGCCGGGAACCTGCGCGAGTTTCTTCTGCACGAAGGTGTTGTAGTCGTCGATCGTGCGGGTGGCGACCAGCAGGATGAAGTCGATGTCGCCCATCAGCACGAAACACTGGATCACCTCCGGAAAGCTGACCACGCGCTGCTTGAACTTCGGCAGCGACTGCCAGCCGTTGCTGGTCAGCTTCACGTGCACGAACACCAGTACCTCGAGCCCGAGTTTCTCGCGCGCCAGCAGCGCCACGCGCCGTTTGATCACGCCTTCCTTCTCGAGCAGGTGAATGCGCCGCCAGCAGGGCGACTGCGACAGCCCAACCTGGCTCGCGATGTCCGCCGTGGATAACGTGGCGTCCTTTTGCAGTGCATCCAGAATGTTGAGGTCGAGACGATCCAGTTTCATGAATAAGATTCACTCACGGGCCATTCAGGAAAGATAAATTAGTCAAGACGACCTCATTTCACAATCGATTAGAACAGCGCATTGCACCGATTCGGGATTAGGCTCACGAAATGACATCGCCCTCGAAGCTGCACGTTCCTGCGGTCCCGGCCCGGCCGGGTGAAGCCCCCGATTTCAGCTACGTCAGGATCTCGCCGGCCGGCGCCGTCGATCGGCCGCCGCCGGACGTTCCGGTGCGGGGGACCGTCGCGCTGGCCGAGGACCTCGTCCGGGTGCTGGACGATCAGCATCGGGCAGTCGGCCCCTGGAACCCCGGGCTGCCCGCAGACGCGCTGCGCGCCGGCCTGCGGCACATGTTGCTGACCCGGGTGTTCGACGACCGCATGCAGCGCACCCAGCGTCAGGGTCGCATCACGTTCTACGTGCGCTCCTATGGCGAAGAGGCGGTTTCCGTGGCGAGCGCCATGGCGCTGGGCGAGCGGGACATGCTGTTTCCGTCGTACCGCAACCAGGGGCTGCAACTCGTGCGCGGTGTGCCGCTGGTGGACCTCATGTGCCAGCTGCTGTCGAACACGCGCGACATGTGCAAGGGCCGGCAACTGCCGGTGATGTACCACTCGGCCGAGCGGCGCATCTTCTCGATCTCCGGCAATCTCGCGACCCAGTTCCCGCAGGCCGTGGGCTGGGCCATGGCGGCGGCCATCAAGGGCGAGAGCGATATCGCCTCTGCATGGATCGGGGAGGGCAGTACCGCCGAAGCGGATTTCCACCACGCGCTGCTGTTCGCGAAGGTGTACCGCGCGCCAGTGATCCTGAACGTGGTCAACAACCAGTGGGCGATCTCGACCTTCCAGGGATTCGCGGGCGGCGAGCAGCGCTCGTTCGCTGCGCGAGGTCCGGGTGTCGGCATCGCAGGACTACGCGTGGACGGCAATGATTTCCTCGCCGTGCATGCGGCAACGACCTGGGCGGCCGAGCGTGCGCGGGCCGGGCAGGGGGCGACGCTGATCGAACTCGTGACGTATCGCGCCGGGGCGCACTCCACCAGCGACGATCCCAGCCGCTACCGGCCGAAGGACGATTTCGATTTCTGGCCCCTCGGCGACCCGATCGAACGACTGAAGCAGCATCTGATCGCGCTCGGCGAATGGAGCGAGGATCGTCACGTCGCACTGCAGGCCGAACTCGACTCGCATGTCGCGGCCGAGTGGAAGGCGGCGAACACGTTCGGCACGCTGAACGACGGTCCGAAGCTGGATCCATCGCTGATGTTCGACGATGTCTTCCGGGAGCTGCCGGAACACCTGCGTCGTCAGCGCGAGCAGCTGGCCGCAGAACGCGCGGCCGCCGCCGCGAGCCTGGTTCGGGCGGAGGGCTGACCATGGCGCGCATGAACATGGTCGAGGCGCTGAATTCCGCGATGGATGTGACGCTGGGTCGTGATCCGTCGGTCGTCGTGCTCGGCGAAGACGTTGGTTATTTCGGCGGCGTGTTCCGCGTCACCGATGGCCTGCAGAAAAAATACGGAGCGCATCGCGTCATCGATACGCCGATCGCCGAGGGCGGCATCGTGGGTGCGGCCATCGGCATGAGCGTGAACGGCCTGCGGCCGGTCGCCGAGATCCAGTTCGCGGATTACATCTACCCGGCCTATGACCAGATCGTCAGCGAACTCGCGCGACTGCGCTATCGCAGCGCTTCGGACTTCATCGCGCCGGTGACGATCCGCACGCCCTGCGGCGGTGGCATCCGCGGCGGTCAGACGCACTCGCAGAGCCCGGAAGGCATTTTCGCGCACGTCAGTGGGCTCAAGGTCGTCATGCCTTCGAACCCCTACGATGCGAAGGGCCTGCTGATCGCGGCGATCGAGGACGATGATCCGGTGATCTTCTTCGAGCCGAAGCGTGTCTACAACGGACCGTTCGACGGCGACCCCGGCAAGCCTTCCATTTCATGGGCCGCGCATCCGATGGGCGAAGTGCCGGAAGGTCACTACACGGTGCCGATCGGGAAGGCTGCGATCGTGCGCGCGGGCTCCGCGTTGACGATCGTGACCTACGGCACGATGGTGCATGTCTGTTCCGCGGCGGCCGAGGAACTCGGTCTCGATGCCGAAATCGTCGACGTGCGCAGCATGGTGCCGCTCGACATCGACACGATCGCGAGCTCGGTCAGTCGTACCGGTCGCTGTCTGATCGCGCACGAAGCGACTCGCTTTGGCGGGTATGGTGCGGAGTTGTCGGCGTCGATCCAGGAGCAGTGCTTCTGGGATCTGGAAGCGCCGATCGCGCGCGTCGCCGGCTGGGACACGCCGTATCCTCATGCGTTCGAGTGGGAGTATTTTCCAGGCAAGGCGCGCGTCAAGCTGGCGCTGCAGGCCCTGATGGAGCAGTCATGAGTCGCTACGTCTTCAAGCTGCCGGACCTCGGTGAGGGCACGGTCTCCGCCGAAATCGTGACCTGGCGCGCCCAGCCGGGTGATCTCGTCAAGGAAGACCAGCCACTGCTCGAGGCCTCGACGGACAAGGCCGTCGTCGAAGTGCCTTCGCCGGTGACGGGGCGCCTCGTGTCGATCGCCGGTGCGGCGGGCGACACGATCGCGGTCGGTGCCGAGCTCGCCGTGTTCGAGACCGATGCCGCTGCGGCGACTTCGATCGCTGCCACGGGCCCGGCCGTGGCCCCGATGCAGGCGCCGGCCGCGGCAGCGCCCGTGAGTGCGCCGGCGATCGATCGTGGTCGGGTCCGTGCCTCACCGGCGACGCGACGCCGCGCGAGTGAAGCGGGCATCGACCTCGCTCAGGTCGCGGGTTCAGGGCCGGGCGGGCGTGTGCAGGCGACGGATCTGGAGCGGGCCGCGAACGGCGCGCCGGATCGCGGCCAGGGTTCCAGGGCGCCGGCCGGCACCGCGGACGCGACGACCGAGATCGCGGTCATCGGGGTGCGCCGTCTGATCGCGGAACGCATGAGTGAGGCGAAACGCAACATCCCGCATTTCGCGTACGTCGAAGAAGTCGATGTCACCGAACTGGAGGCGCTGCGCCAGCACCTGAATGCCGGACTTCCCGCGGGCGTGGCACCGCTTTCTCTGCTGCCGTTGATCATCGCGGCGTTGACGCGCGTGCTGCGGGAATTTCCCCAGTGCAATGCGCATTACGACGCCGCCCGCAACGTGATCATCCGCCACGGTGCCGTGCATGTCGGCGTCGCGACGCAGACGCCGGACGGCCTCAAGGTGCCGGTCGTGCGCGACGCCGGCAGCCTCGCGCTGCACGAACTGGCCACGGAGATCCGCCGGGTCGCCCAGGCGGCCCGCAGCAACACGGCGCGCCGCGACCTGCTGAGTGGCTCGACCATCACCGTGACCAGCCTCGGCAAGCTCGGCGGCATCGTCTCGACCCCGATCCTCAACGCCCCCGAAGTCGCCATCGTGGGCATCAACAAGGCGATCGAGCGCGTCGTCGTGGTCGATGGCAAGATGGTGGTCCGCCGGATGATGAATCTGTCGTCGTCGTTCGACCATCGCTTCGTCGATGGCTACGATGCCGCCGCGATGATCCAGGCCCTGAAGGGCCGGCTCGAGCACCCGGCCACGATTTTCATGTGATTGGCCTTTGATGGAGTCTCCAGGAAGATGAATCGCACAGCCGCGCAGAACGCCCCCTTCGGCAGCATCCTTGCGGATCAGATGGGCATCGTCTCGTACAAGGACGGAGCCTGGGGTGCGGCGGAAGTCGTCGCGACAGCCGCGATGCCGATGCATCCGGCCATGCATGCGCTGCATTACGGCAGCAGCTGCTTCGAGGGATTCAAGGCCTATCGGCACGCCGATGGCAGCATCCACGTGTTCCGCATGGACCGTCACATCACGCGCCTGCAGGGCAGCGCCCGCGCGCTGGTGCTGCCGGAGCCGGACGCCGCGCAGGTCGCGAAACTCGTGCTGAAGCTGATCGACCGCGTCCGCGAGCAGGTTCCCGATGCGCCGGGTGCGCTGTACCTGCGTCCATTGCTGTTCGGCACGATGCCGAACATCGGCGCCGCGGCGACGCCATCCAACGAAGCCTGCCTGATCGTGCTGGCGAGTCCGGTCTGGGATTACTTTGCCGGCGGCATGAAGCCGCTGAAGATCCTCGTCGATACGGTTAATCAGCGCTGCGCGCCGCATCTCGGCGTCGTCAAGACCGGTGGCAACTATGCCGCGGCGATGGGCCCGACGCTCGCCGCGCGTCAGGCGCACGGCGTCGACCAGGTGCTGTTCTGTCCGGGCGGTGAAGTGCAGGAGACCGGCGCGGCGAATTTCGTGCTGCTCGCCGACGGCAAGCTGCTGACGCGAAGTCTCGACACGAGCTTCCTGCACGGCGTGACGCGAGCGTCCCTGCTGACCATCGCGAAGGATCTCGGTTACGCGATCGAAGAGCGCGTGTTCACCGTCGCAGAAATGCTGGACTGGTCGCGGACCGGCGAAGCGGCGCTGTCAGGTACGGCGGCCGTGCTGGCCGGCGTTGGCACGCTCGTGCACGACGGCCAGAGTCATCAGGTCGGTGACGGGCAGGTCGGTCCGCATACCCGCAAGCTGCGCGCGGCGCTGGTCGCGGTGCAGCAGGGTGAGGCTGCGGACCGCCACGGCTGGCTGACGAAAGTCTGAGCGGCCCCCGGGCGAGCGCGGATCAGCGCAGCCGCGCCATCACCGCGTCGCCCATCTCCTTCGTGCTGAGCTTGCGCTCGGCGCCGATGGCAATATCGGCCGTGCGCGCTCCGGCCGTGATCGCCTCGATCACGGCCCGCTCGATCGCCTGGGCCTCGGTCTCGAGCCCGAGCGAATGCCGCAGCAACAGCGCCGCCGAGAGGATCGTCCCGATCGGATTGGCAATGCCGCGACCGGCGATGTCCGGGGCGGAGCCGTGGATCGGCTCGTAGAGCCCGCGCTGGCCGTCGCCGAGCGAGGCCGAGGGCAGCACACCGAGCGAGCTCGCGAGCATGGCCGCTTCGTCCGTCAGCACGTCACCGAACAGGTTCTCCGTCAGCAGCACGTCGAAGTCCTTTGGGCGACGGATCAGGTGCATCGCGGCCGCATCGACCAGCATGTGCTCGATCTTCACGTCCGGGAATTCCGTGCGGATGACGCGCTCGGAGACTTCACGCCACAGCTTCGAGGTTTCGAGCACGTTGGACTTGTCGATCTGCGTGACGTGTTTGCGACGCTTGCGCGCGATCGTGCCGGCCACGCGCGTGATCCGCTCGACTTCGCTGACGGAATAGGCGCATTCATCGACGGCCCGATCGGCATCCCGGCTCTTGCGGCCGAAATAGATGCCGCCGGTCAGTTCGCGCACGAAGATCAGGTCCACGCCTTCGAGGATCTCGGGCTTGATCACTGACGAATTGCGCAGCGGCTCCATGATCTGGATGGGCCGCAGGTTCGCGTACACGCCGAGTTCACGGCGCAGCGCGAGCAGGGCCGGCTCCGGCCGCACCGGTGCCGTCGGACCCCAGCGGGGCCCGCCGATCGCGCCCAGCAGCACGGCGGCACTGGCCTTGCAAAGCGCCAGCGTGGCGGCGGGTAGACCCTCGCCGGTGGCGTCGATGGCGGCGCCACCGAAGAGAGCCGGCTCCAGCGAGAATTCTTGGCCGTAGCGCGTCGCCACCGCCTCGAGCACCCGCACGGCCTCAGCCGTCACCTCGGGGCCGATGCCGTCCCCGCCCAACACCGCGATACGCGCCTTCATCAGCCGGCAGCGCGACGTTCGTAGGCCGAGATCTCCGCGTCCTTCGAGAGCAGAAAGCCGAGCTCATCTACGCCGTTGACGAGGCAGTACTTCGGGAACGGAGCGATCGGGAACTTGACGGAGACGCCGGTCGGCAGCGTGAGCGAAGCGTTCTCGAGATCGATCTCGACCTCGGCGCCGGGGTTCGCGATCAGCCAGGCGTGGGTCGTTTCATCGACGACGATCGGCAACAGGCCATTCTTCAGCGAGTTGTTGCGGAAGATGTCCGCGATTTCCGTGCTGATCACGGCGAGGAAGCCGAAATCGAGCAGGGCCCACGGCGCATGCTCGCGCGATGAGCCGCAGCCGACGTTGCGCCCAGCCACGAGCACGCGGCAGCCCTTCGCTTCGGGCTTGTTCAGGATGAAGTCCGGATTCGGCGTGCCGTCCGGGCGGTAGCGCCAGTCAGCGAACAGTTCACGGCCGAGACCGAGTTTGGTCGTCGTGGTCAGGAATCGGCCCGGGATGATCTGGTCGGTGTCGATGTTGGTCGACGGCATGACCACGGTCTTGGTGCGAAATTTCTTGATCGGTTCCATGTTCATTCCTGCGGGGATTATCTCAGCAGTTCGCGCGGATCGGTGACACGCCCACGAATGGCCGACGCGGCGGCGGTCTCGGGGCTGGCGAGCAACGTGCGGGCGCCGACTCCCTGGCGACCCTCGAAGTTGCGGTTGCTGGTGCTGACCGAATACTCGCCCTTGGGGACGGTATCGCCGTTCATGCCGAGGCACATCGAGCAGCCCGACTCTCGCCAGTCGGCGCCGGCATCGATGAAGATGCGATCGAGGCCTTCCGCCTCTGCTTCGCGCTTCACGGCTTGCGAACCCGGCACCACGAGCAGGTGCACGCCTTTCGCCACCTTGTGGCCCTTGAGCACACCGGCAGCGGCGCGCAGATCGGAAATGCGCCCGTTGGTGCAGCTGCCGACGAACACGACGTTGACCGGCGCGTTCTGGATCGGCGCACCGGCCTCGAGGCCCATGTACTTCATGGCGGCATCGAACACCGGATCGCCGCGGCGATCGGGGATCTTGCCGCTGACCGCCACGACCATGCCCGGATTCGTGCCGTAGGTGATCATCGGCTCGATCGACGCCGCATCGATCTCGACCGAGCGATCGAATGTGGCGCCGTCGTCCGTGGCGAGTGCGCGCCAGCCGGCGACTGCCTCATCCCAGGCCTTGCCCTTGGGCGCGCGCGGGGTCTTGGCGAGATACGCAAACGTGGTGTCGTCTGGCGCGATCATGCCGGCGCGGGCGCCGGCCTCGATGGTCATGTTGCAGACCGTCATGCGTTCTTCCATCGACAGTGCGCGGATCGCTTCGCCACGATATTCGATGACGTGGCCCGTACCACCGGACACGCCGATCTGGCCGATGATCGCGAGGATCAGGTCCTTCGCGGTGACGCCTGGCGCGAGGCGGCCATTGACGTTGATGGCCAGCGTCTTCGGCTTGTTCTGCAGCAGGCACTGCGTCGCGAACACGTGCCCGACCTCCGTCGAGCCGATGCCGAAGGCGAGGGCGCCGAAAGCGCCATGCGTGCTCGTGTGGCTGTCACCGCAGACGATGGTCTTGCCCGGCTGGGTCACGCCGAGCTCCGGACCGATGATGTGCACGATGCCGCGCAGTTCGTTCTGCAGGCCAAGCAGCTCGATGCCGAATTCCTCACAGTTCTTTTCGAGCTGACGGATCTGCTTGGCGGCCGAATCGATGGTGATCGGCGCGCCGCCGAACACCTGCTCGGTGCGTGTCGGCGTGGCGTGATCCATCGTCGCGAGCGTCAGGTCCGGGCGCCGCACCTTGATGCCGCGTTCGCGCAGCAGCGAAAACGACTGCGGCGAGGTGACTTCATGCGTCAGATGCAGGTCGATGAAGATCACGGCCGGCGTGTCGGTGGTCTCGGGCGCGACCTCGTGAGCCGTCCAGACTTTCTCGAACATCGTGCGGGGCTTGGCAGCGCTCATACAGCCGCCTGCGCCACGCGCGCCGCGCCGGCACGCTCTTCGGCGCGACTGGCGCTGGACTTCTGCGCCTGTTCGATGCGATTGATCACTTCGAGGAAAGCGCGCGCACTGGACTCGACGATGTCCGTGCTGACGCTGGAGCCGCGATAGCTGCGGCCATTGAAATCGACGTACACGATTGCCTCACCCTGGGCGTCTTCGCCCTCTGAAACGCTGCGCAGTTCGAACTTGCGCAGCACCGTTGTAATGCCTGTGGCGTCTTCCATCGCCTTGAACGCGGCGTCGACGGGACCGTCGCCGGTGGCGCTGCGCTCGATGACCTGGCCATCCGTCTGCCGCAACGCGACCGTGGCCTGCGCGGCCGTGTCCGTGGCGGATTCGGTGCGCAGGGTCTGCAACACCCATGGACCCGCGGCGGAACCCTCGGCGCGCAGCACCAGTGCTTCGATGTCGCCGTCGAACAGTTCCTTCTTCTTGTCCGCGAGCGCCTTGAATTCCTCGAATACGCGATTGAACTCCGCGTCCTCGAGCTCGAAGCCGAGTTCGCGCACGCGTTCGCGGAAGGCGTGACGGCCACTGTGCTTGCCGAGCACGAGGCTCGACTTCGCGAGACCGACGTCCTCGGGACGCATGATCTCGTAGGTGCTGTGATGCTTCAGCATGCCGTGCTGGTGGATGCCGGACTCGTGCGCGAATGCATTCTCGCCGACGATCGCCTTGTTGCGCGGGATCGGCATGCCGGTGATGCTCGAGACCAGGCGCGCCGCCGGATAGAGGCGGGTGCTCTGGATGTTGGTGCGCGCATTGAAGAACGCTTCGCGCGTCCGCAACGCCATCACCACTTCCTCGAGCGAACAGTTGCCGGCCCGCTCGCCGATACCGTTCATCGTGCATTCGATCTGGCGGGCACCGGCGACCACGGCCATCAGGCTGTTGGCGACGGCCATGCCGAGATCGTCGTGGCAATGCACGGACAGCGTGACGTTGTCGATGCCGCGCACATTCTTTCGCAGGTATCGGAACAGCTCCGCGAACTCGTGCGGCACCGTGTAGCCGACGGTGTCCGGGATGTTGATGGTGGTGGCGCCGGCTTCGATGACCGCTTCGACCACCTGCGCCAGGAATTCGAGCTCCGTGCGCGACGCGTCCTCGGGCGAGAACTCGACGTCCTCGCAGAACTCGCGCGCGATCTTCACGCCTTCCACGGCGCTGCGGATGATCTCGCTCTGCGCCATGTTCAGCTTGTACTGGCGATGGATCGCGCTCGTCGCGAGGAACACGTGAATGCGATGCTTCTGCGCATCCTTCAGTGCCTTCGCGGCGAGCGTGATGTCATCGCGCGAGCAGCGGGCGAGACCACAGATCACCGGACCTTCGATCTCGCGCGCCACCGCGTTGACGGACTCCCAGTCGCCGCGCGAGGCGGCCGGGAAGCCGGCTTCGATCACGTCGACCCCGAGTTCCGCAAGAGCCCGTGCGACACGTAGCTTCTCAGGCCGCGTCATGCTGCAGCCCGGCGATTGCTCGCCATCGCGCAGCGTGGTGTCGAAAATCAGGACTCTGTCGGGACTCGGGGACATGACGATTTCTCCTCAGATGTGCCGCGTAAGCGAGCCGTGCCGCTTCAGCGGCCCTGGTCCAGCCAGGGCATGCGGGCACGCAGCTGCACGCCGACCTTCTCGATCGGATGACGCAGATCCGCCGCCATCAGCTTGTTGTACTTCTTCCGGCCTGTGGCGTTCTCGCGGATCCACTGCCGGGCGAACTTGCCCTGCTGGATTTCCTTGAGGATCTTCTTCATCTCGGTCTTGGTCGCACGATTGACGACGCGCGGTCCGCGGGTCAGGTCGCCGTACTTGGCCGTCTCGCTGATGAAGCGATGCATCTTCGCGATGCCACCTTCATGCAGCAGGTCGACGATCAGCTTCAGTTCGTGCAGGCACTCGTAGTACGCCACTTCCGGCTGATAGCCCGCTTCGACCAGCGTCTCGAAACCCTTCAGCACGAGTTCCGTCGCGCCGCCGCAGAGCACGGCCTGTTCGCCGAACAGATCCGTCTCGGTCTCTTCCGCAAACGTCGTCTTCAGCACGCCACCGCGCGTGCCACCGATGCCGTCCGCATAGGACAGCGCCTTCGCGAAAGCGGTCTTGCTGACATCCTGGAAAACGGCGATCAGCGCGGGCACGCCGCGGCCCTGCTGGTACTGGCGGCGAACGAGGTCGCCCGGGCCCTTCGGCGCGATCAGCACGACGTCGAGGTCCTTGCGCGGCTTGATCTGTTTGAAGTGGATGTTGAAGCCGTGCGCGAACAGCAGCGTCGCGCCTTTCTTCAGCGAGGGCAGGACTTCCTGATAGGTGCCTTTCTGCGTCAGATCCGGCACCAGCATCGCGATGAGGTCGGCGCCCTTGACGGCTTCGGCCGGCTCGCTGACTTTCAGGCCGTCCTTCTTGGCCTTGTTCCAGCTGTTGCCCTTGCGCACGCCGATCACGACGTCGAAGCCGCTGTCCTTCAGGTTCAGCGCATGCGCGCGGCCCTGGCTGCCATAACCCAGAACGCAGATCTTCGCGTTCTTGAGGGCTTTCTTGTCGACGTCTTTCTTGCCATACAACTTCATCGCAACACTCCCGTTTCGGTAAACCAAGCAGTCCAAAAAATCGAACAAAAAAAACCCCGCATCGGCGATGAGGCCGGTGCGGGGTTTTCGTGAATTTCGCTCGTTAGCCCGGAGGCGTCAGAGCAACCCGCACCGGCTGCAACCCAGAAGGAGCAGGGGAAGTCGAAGCGCAACGTCCACGACAGGAAGGCCCGAGACCGGAACGTCCACGAGGGAGAGCGACTTCGAAATGGTGCGAGGAATCATTGACTTCGGATGTCATCACACACGCTCATCCGTTGTCAACGCCTGCGGTATGATTCGTGCACAGTGAATGCTCAAGATCTCGTCACGGTGGGCCCCGCGGGCGCATCCACCATTCCCCTGTGGTTGATCACCGAATCGGAGCTTGCCGCCTGGCGCGCGACACTGGCGCCGCCGCAGCAATCCTGGCTGCGCATCCAGGGTTTCGCAGCGGAGCGTTCGCGCGTTCTGGTGCTGCCGGACGAGCAGGGCGGCATCGCCGCGGCGGTGCTGGGGCTCGGCGCGATGGGCTCACTGGCGGAGCTCACGCTCTGGCACGGCGCGGGTCTGACCGATCGTCTGCCTGCCGGACACTACGCGATTGCCCACGCACTGCCGCCTGCCGCAGCCACCGCGCTGGTCCTCGGCTGGATCTATGGCGGCTACCGGTACACCCGCTTTCGCAGTTCGCCGCAATCCGCTGCGCAGGCTCGACTGGTCGCGCCGGCCCATGCTGATCTCGCCTACGCAATGTCCGCGGCCGCAGCGCTGCATGACGCGCGGGACCTGATCAACGCACCGGCCAATGAACTCGGCCCTGCAGAGCTCGCCGATGCAATCGCCGCGCTGGCGCGCCAGTTCGATGCAAGCTGCAATGTGACCAGCGGGGAGGCGCTGCTCGACGGCTATCCGATGGTGCACGCG
The DNA here is from genome assembly GCA_965279665.1 of Steroidobacteraceae bacterium. GTDB lineage: Bacteria > Pseudomonadota > Gammaproteobacteria > Steroidobacterales > Steroidobacteraceae > UBA964. Next base: position 2,185,291 of record OZ257256.1, on the reverse strand, counting down.
GTCGGGCGCGCCAGCGCGCGGGAGCCGCGACTGATCGATCTGCGCTGGGGTGATCCCGCCGCACCGCGCGTGACGCTGGTGGGCAAGGGCGTCTGTTTCGATTCGGGCGGGCTCGATCTCAAGCCGTCCGCGGGCATGTTGCTGATGAAGAAGGACATGGGCGGCGCGGCGGTGGCGCTCGCGACGGCGCGCATGCTGATGGAACTCGGCGCGCCAATCCGCTTGCGCTTGCTGGTGCCCGCGGTCGAGAACAGCGTCGCCGGCAGTGCGTATCGTCCCGGCGACGTACTGCGCTCGCGCGGCGGTCTCACGGTCGAGGTCAACAACACGGATGCGGAAGGCCGGCTGATTCTGGCCGATGCCCTGAGCGAAGCCGATTCCGAGCAACCGGCGCTGCTGCTGGATTTCGCGACGCTGACCGGTGCGGCACGGACCGCACTCGGGCCCGAGCTGCCCGCCGTGTTTTCGGCGGACGAGATTCTGATGGCGGATCTACGCGCCGCCGGCGAGGCTGAGTGCGATCCCGTCTGGCCACTGCCGTTGTGGCAGGGGTATGACGATGAACTTTCCAGCAAGGTCGCGGATCTCAGCAACGTCTCGTCCAGCGCGTTTGCCGGCGCGATCATCGGCGGACTATTCCTGCGCCGCTTCGTCAAGCGCACCACGGCCTGGGCGCATTTCGACCTGCATGCGTGGAATACGCGCGATCGTCCGGGGCGGCCCGTCGGTGCGGAAGCGCAATGTGCGCGGCTCGCCTATCGGCTGATCCGGTCCCGTTTCGGATGACGCAGATCGCGCCGCGGGATCTGTTGCTGCTGCTTGGCATCACGGTCATCTGGGGTCTGAATCTGGTCGTCAGCAAGTTCGGCGTGGCCGAGGTTCCGCCGATCCTGTTCACCACGATGCGCTTCGCGCTGCTTGCGGCGGTGCTCATTCCGTTCCTGCGTGTTTTCCGCGGGCAGATGGGTCCACTGATCATCGCGGGACTGATGTCTGGCGCCGTCTGCTTCGGGCTGATGTTCGCAGGACTCGCCACCGCGCAGAACGTCTCGTCGGTCGCGATCGCGGGTCAGCTCGGCGTGCCGTTCACCACGCTGCTGTCGGTCGCGCTGCTCGGGGAAGTCGTGCATTGGCGCCGATGGACGGGCATCACGATGTCTTTCCTCGGCATCATGGTGATGGGCTTCGACCCGCAGGTCCTGCAGTACTGGCAGAGCCTCGCCCTGGTGATCTCGTCTGCGTTCGTCGGCGCACTCGGGCTCATTGCCGTCAAGAAACTGCGTGGCATCGGCCCGCTGAACATGCAGGCCTGGTTTGCGGCAGTCAGCGTCGTGCCGCTCGCCGCGGTGTCGTTCGCCCTCGAGCGGCCGACGCTCGAGCAGTTGTCGCAGGTGTCGTTCGTCGGCTGGGGCGCGGTCGTGTATTCCGCGCTGGCCGGCAGCCTCGTCGGCCACACGGGTTTCTACTACCTGCTGCAACGCTATCCGGTGACGAGCGTCGCCCCGATGACGGTGCTGTCTCCGGTGCTGTCCGTCGTGTTTGGCGTGTGGCTGCTCGGGGATGTCCTCACCACTCGCATCGCCGTCGGTGGTCTGCTGACGCTGACCGGTGTCGTCATCATCACCTGGCGTGAGCGCCAGCTCACCGATACGGGTTCATGATCGCGGTACCCGCCCGCGAACTGTCGGCGCGCCTCCTGCTGCGACGCGAGCTGATTCCCTGGACGCTGCTCGGCGTGGCACTCGGGTTGGTGGAGGGCGCGACGGCGGCCGTGCTGATCAAGTCTCGATTCGGCGGAACCTCTGCGGACTGGGCCGTCAATCTCGCCGTGGCGCTGGTCAGCGGCGCGCCGGCGCTGTCCAACGTCGTCAGTTTCGTCTGGGCCAACATCGCGCACGGCCGGCCCCGCGTACAGCTGATCGTCGCGATGCAGGCTTTGTTCGCCGTGGTCGTCGGTGTCGTGGGACTCGCGCCTCAACAGTCGCGGGGTCTTCTCGTCACCGTGTTGTCGATCCTGCTCGCGCGCATGGTCTGGGCCGGGCTGCTGACCATCCGCACGTCCGTCTGGATCGCCAACTATCCGCGCCAGGTGCTCGCGCAGTCGACGGGACGCATCGTCGTCTTCAGTTCCCTGGCCGTGGCGGCAACGGCGGCCTTCACGGCCTGGACGCTGAACCACGGATCGCTCGATCCACGCTGGTTGTATGGCGGCGCAGCGCTCAGTGGCCTCGCCGGTGCCTGGCTGTATCGCTCGATGCGTGTGCGCCGCGAATTCCAGTTGCTGGACGCGGAATCCGCGGCCGCCGGCCGCAGTGGGGCGTTCTCGCTCGCGATGGTGTTCGAGATCCTGCGCGGCGATCGCGATTTCAGTCGCTACATGTTCTGGATGGGGATGTACGGCGGCGGCAACCTGATGCTGGTGTCGCAGATGGTCGTCGTGCTGTCCGACGACCTGCACGTCGAGCCGAGCCAGCAGATCCTGATGCTCGCGGTCGTGCCGCTGTTGATGTTGCCGCTGTGCACGCCATTCTGGGCCCGGATGTTCGACGGCCAGCATGTCGTGGCCTATCGGGCCCGTCAGGCCTGGGCGCTCGTGGCCGCCAGTGCCGTGCTCGCCGTTGGTGGATTCACAGGCTCCGCCCCGGTGCTGTGGATCGGGGTGTTGCTGCTCGGCTTCGCCAATGCCGGCGCGCATCTGGGCTGGAATCTGGGGCACAACGACTTCGCGACGCCGGGCAGGGCGCAGCACTACATGGGCGTGCACGTCACGCTGACCGGCGTGCGCGGCATGCTGGCCCCGCCGCTCGGCATGCTGGTGTACCAGTGGCTCGATTCTCAGTCACCGGGAGCGGGGCGCTGGGCGCTGATTCTGCCGCTGATCTTGCTTGCAGGCGGCGCAACCGGTTTCAATGCGATGAATCGCGAGCAGCAACGACGTTCGACACTGGCAGGAGACGGCTGAGACATGGCAGGTAAACGAGTGGGACAGGGCGAAGGCAAGGGCCAGGGCAAGGGCAAGCGGGCGGTTGATCCGCGCCGGTATTCGCGACTGGTGGTCGATGGCCCGAAGCAGACGCCGTCGCGAGCGATGTTGCGCGCCGTCGGTTTCCAGGATGCCGATTTCGGCAAGCCGCAGGTTGGCGTGGCCTCGACCTGGGCCAATCTCACGCCCTGCAACATGCACATCAACGAACTCGCGCAGCAGACCGTTGCGGGTGTCGATGCGGCAGGTGGCAAAGGCGTGCTGTTCAACACCATCACGGTGTCGGACGGCATCTCGATGGGATCGCCGGGCATGCGTTATTCGCTGGTCTCGCGCGAAGTGATCGCGGACTCGATCGAGACGGTGGTCGGCGCCGAAGGCTTCGACGGTTTCGTCGCGATCGGCGGCTGTGACAAGAACATGCCGGGTTGCGCGATGGCGATGGCGCGGCTCGATCGTCCCTCGGTGTTCGTCTACGGCGGCACGATCCGTCCCGGCCAGAAGCGTCGCGACATCGTCGCGATCTTCGAGGCCGTCGGTGGCCATGCCGCCGGCAAGGTGACCGACGCACAACTGCTGGAAGTCGAGCGCACGTCGATCCCCGGCCCTGGCAGCTGCGGAGGCATGTACACGGCGAACACGATGGCGTCGGCGATCGAAGCGCTCGGCCTGTCTTTGCCCGACAGTTCTGCGCAGGAAGCGGTGGGTTCGCAGAAGCTCGATGATTCACGCCGCGCCGGCGCGGCGGTCATGCGGCTCATCGAGGCCGGCATCACGTCGCGCATGATCCTGACCCGCAAGGCCTTCGAGAATGCGATCACCGTGACGATCGCGCTGGGCGGCTCGACCAATGCCGTGCTGCACCTGCTGGCCATCGCGCGCGCCGCGCGCGTGAAGCTGACGCTCGACGATTTCACACGGATCGGCAAACGCGTTCCCGTGCTGGCCGACGTGCGTCCGAGCGGCAAGTACCTGATGTCGGAATTGATCGCGATTGGCGGCATCCAGCCTCTGATGAAGCGGCTGCTGGATCGCGGCCTGCTGCACGGGGACTGCCTGACGGTGACCGGTCGGACGATGGCCGAGAATCTTGCTGGCGTTGCCGACTATCCGGCGGGTCAGGAAATCGTGCTGCCGTTCGAGCGTCCTATCAAGAAAGACAGTCATCTCGTTGTTCTCTATGGAAATCTCGCTCCAGAGGGGGCCGTCGCCAAGATTTCCGGCAAGGAAGGCCTGTCGTTCAGCGGCAAGGCGCGGGTGTTTGACGGAGAGGAGAAGGCGACCGCGGCGATTCTCGGCGGCATCGTCAAGGCCGGCGATGTCGTGGTCATTCGATATGAGGGCCCGCGCGGCGGCCCTGGCATGCGCGAGATGCTGAGCCCGACCGGCGCGATCATGGGTCGGGGCCTCGGTGACTCCGTCGCGCTGATCACCGATGGCCGCTTCTCGGGTGGCAGCCACGGATTCGTCGTCGGGCATATCTCGCCCGAAGCGGCGGCAGGTGGACCTCTGGCACTGCTGCGCAACGGTGATCCGGTCACCATCGACGCGAAGCAGCGCAGCATTTCCGTGGGCCTCAGCACCGCAGAACTCAAGCGGCGCCGTGCGGCCTGGCGTGCACCGAAGCCGTACACCGACGAAGGCGTTCTGGCGAAATACGCGCGCGCCGTCAGCAGCGCGTCTTTCGGCGCGGTGACTGATTGACAATCGCAAAGAAGCTGCGACATATGTCGCGGCGAATTGCGCGGTTGTCAGTGCTGTCGTCTGCGGTTACAGTTCGGACGTTGCAGATGAGGGATAGCTGCAACGGCGGCGCAGAACCGGAGACGGTATCCGCGCCGACGAAAACAAGGTCAGGGGATGTTTGGGTTGGGCGCGGGCCGAAGGCCATTCGAAGGTTGACCCCTTCGAACACTCCGGTGCGTTCAATGCAAGGGGAATCAGGTTGCGAGATCGGCAAATTGTCCGTACATTGCCGCGCCCGTTATCTGATTGAAATTTTTTAACTGCGACCACGGGAAGACATGGCCGCCTACGCACAACAGAATAATTCGCGTCGTCTCGCCGTTCTCGGCGTCATCGTCGCGTTCCACATCCTTCTGGGTTACGGACTCGTTTCGGGTCTGGCACGGAAGGTCGTCGAAGTCATTGCGCCACCGCTGGTGACGGACATCATCGAGGAGATGAAGGAGGAGAACAAACCACCTCCGCCGCCGCCGCCCCAGATGGAGCGCCCGCCGGTCGAAGTGCCGCCGCCGGAAGTGTCGATCGACATCCCCATGGAGTCGACGACGACGGCGATCTCGGATGTCACAGACAAGCCGCAGCCTCCTGCTCCGCCGCCGCCGCCGGCCGCCAAGGGTCCGTCCGTCAAGGCGAAGATCGACGGCAAGCGTTTCCCGAATTCCGAAGATTACTATCCGCCGAGCGCGAAGCGCCTGGGCCAGGAAGGTCGTCCGGCGGTGACCGTCTGCATCGGTCCAAACGGCAAGCTGACGGGCGAACCGAAGATCGCGACATCGTCCGGGGTCGATGCCCTGGACACCGGCGCCATCAAGTTGGCCAAGGCCGGCCGCTACATCCCTGCGAGCACGGATGGCGTGCCGGTCGAGAGCTGCATCTCGTTCATCGTAAAGTTTGAGTTGAAGGAATAAGAATCTTTATCTTCTAACACTGTGCGTTCGCCGGCGCCGATGGCCCGGGGCTGCGCACTTCCGCGTCGACATGTTGAGGAAACCATGGAAAGTACCACCGTAGTTGATAACCCGTATGGCCTGGGCGCGCTTTGGGCGCAGGGCGATTTCGTCGCCAAGGGCACGCTGATCATTCTCGTCACGATGTCCCTGTTCTCCTGGTACATCATCCTTCTCAAGGTCTGGGACCAGCGGAAGCTGGGCCAGTCTGCCAAGGTCGCGGAAGCCAAGTTCTGGAGCGCCGGGTCCATCAAGGACGCCATCGAGCGCCTGCCGAAGGGTGACGCTTTCCGTGGCATCGCCGAAGACGGCATGCGTGCGGCGTCGCACCATGAAGGTCGCCTGACGGACCGCATCGACCTTCACGAGTGGATCACCATGTCGCTGCAGCGCTCGGCGGATCAGGTCAACGGTTCGCTGACCTCGGGTCTCGCGTTCCTGGCCACGGTCGGTTCGACCGCCCCGTTCGTCGGTCTGTTCGGCACGGTGTGGGGCATCTACCACGCGCTCGTCGCGATCGGTGTCTCTGGCCAGGCGAGCATCGACAAGGTCGCCGGACCGGTTGGTGAGGCGCTGATCATGACGGCCATCGGTCTCGCGGTCGCGGTGCCGGCGGTCATGGGCTACAACTGGCTGATCCGTCGCAACAAGGGTCTGCAGGAAAGCCTGCGGAATTTCACTGGCGACCTGCACGCTTATCTGGTCAGCGGCGCGCGCGTTGCGGGTGCCTCGTCGGCCCCGGCCGCCGCTCCGGCTGCCAAGAAGTAATCATCCGGTCTGGTCATGCGCCGCGAGGCGCATGACCGTCCGGCCTGAAACGACCTGTAGGGACACTTCCACATGTCAATGAGCGTCGGCTCTTCCAGTGAAGAAGAGCAGGTAGAGAAATCGGACATCAACACCACGCCGCTCGTCGACGTGATGCTCGTGTTGCTGATCATCTTCCTGATCACGATTCCGGTGATCACCAAGACCGTGAAGGTTGAGCTGCCGAAGGCCGCCAACATCGCCACCCAGACGAAGCCCGAGAACATCACGATCGCCGTCGATGCGGAAGGCAACATCTACTGGAACAACGGTGCGATCTCTGGCTCGACGGAACTCGTCGAGCGGATCAAGGCCGAGGCCGTCAAGGTTCCGCAGCCGGAGATCCACATCCGCGGCGACGCCAACGCGCGCTACGAAGCAGTGGGTCGTGTCATCTACAACGTGCAGCGCGGCGGCATCGTGAAGGTCGGTTTCATCACCGAACCCGACCGCGGTCTGCGCTGATCGGCCAGGTACCAAACCATGTCAATGAGTGTAGGTTCAGATAGTGGTGACGATGGCGCGATGTGCGACATCAACACGACGCCGTTGATCGACGTCATGCTGGTGCTGCTGATCATGTTCATCATCACGATTCCGGTCATGACGCATGCCGTCAAGCTGGACATGCCGCGCCCGACGGACGCGCCGCCGCCGCCCGTTCGTCCTGAAGTCGTCGACATCGAGATCGATTTCGACGGCACGGTGGTCTGGAACGGCTCGACCGTCTCCAACATGGACCAGCTCGAGAGCTACTTCCGTACCGAATCGCAGAAGGATCCGCAGCCCGAGCTGCACCTTCGCCCTGACAAGCGGGCTCGTTACGGCGTCGTGGCCCAGGTGCTGGCCTCTGCGCAGCGAAATCGTATGAAGAAAATCGGCTTCGTCAATGTTTCGGAGTTCCGCGAGTAAGCTGAACTGACCCTGACTGACGATGGCTGGCGCTTGATACCGGCCCGGCAGGGGAACCTGCCGGCAGCTGGAGAATCCAACACTGAGCAGGGCCCGAAGGCGTGGCCGTTTCATGGCTCGTGTTTTCGAAGTTCAACTGCGAGAGGACACTCATGAGGAAGACTTTGGCGTTCACGGCGTGGGCTGCGGCCTGTGTCATCGGTCTGGCCGTCGGGCCGGCGTCGGCGCAGGAAAAGAAGCAGAGCGTCAGCAAGGCAGTCGCCAAGCCCCTGCAGGCTGCGCAGACCGCCATCAAGGCCAGCAAGTGGCAGGAGTGTCTTTCCCAGCTGCGCCAGGCTGACGGCGTCGGCGGCAAGACTCCCTATGACGATTTCGCAGTGTCGGAATTGCTCGGCTTCTGCGCCATCCGTGTGAACGATTACGGCACGGCTGCACGGGCCCTGGAGAAGGGGCTGGAGTCCGGCTTCCTCCCGGCAGACCAGGTCGCGAGCCGCGTGCGTGCGCTGTCGCAGGTCAACTACCAGATCAAGAACTACGCCAAGTCGATCGAGTTCGGTAATCGCGCGATCAAGGGTGGATTCGCCGATGGCGACATGTACACGCTCGTCGCGCAGGCCCACTACATCCAGGGCGATTACAAGACCTCGCGCAAGTTCCTCGAGGACTGGATCGGTGACCAGGAGCAGAAGGGACAGGCGCCGCGTGAAGGCGCGCTGCAGCTGCTGCTGAGCTCCTGCATCAAGGTCGAAGACGACAACTGCACGACTCGTACCCTCGAGCGGCTGGTCGCGCGCTATCCAAAGGACGAGTACTGGCAGAACCTGATGCGCTCGCTGTTCCGCACGGGCGGTTCGGATTCCACGATGCTGCACGTGTATCGCCTGGCGACGGAAGTCAACGCGATGCGTCGCGCCGACGATTACACGGAAATGGCCCAGCTCGCGATCGAGCAGGGCGTGCCGGGTGAAGCGCAGTCGGCGCTGGAGGCCGCGTTCGCGAAGAAGTTCTTCACGGAGACCCGCGACATCGATCGCAACCAGCGACTGCTGGCGTCTGCGAAGACGCAGGCCACGGCCGACAAGGCAAATCTCGCGAAGGACGAGAAAGTGGCGGCAGCCGCGAAGGCCGGCGAGCCGGATGTTCGCATCGGTCTGGCATATCTCAGTTACGGCCAGTTTCCGCAGGCACTCGCGGCCATCCAGCGCGGCATCGGCAAGGGTGGCCTCAAGAACCCGGCCGAGGCGCAGCTGCTGCTCGGCATCGCTCAGCTGCGGTCGGGCAACAAGGCGGAAGCCATCAAGGCATTCAAGGCCGTCAAGGGCGACGACACCCTGGGCCGTCTGGGCAACCTCTGGGCGCTCCGCGCCCAGTAAAGCCCCCCTGGTCCAACCGGGCCTGGGCTGAAGTAAACAGGGCCGCAGACGTCGTCTGCGGCCCTTGTCATTGGTGGGCAGGTCATTGGTGGGCAGGGCTTGGGCGGTACAGGGCCCACGTCAGCCCTCGTGGACGATGACGGCCTTGCCTGTCACTTGCCGATTGGCGATCAGCTCCAGCGCCTTTGCGGTGTCCTCCAGGGCATAGCGCGCCGAGATCCGTGGCCGCAGCGCGCCTGAAGCGATCAGGCCGAACATCGTCTGCAGATCGGCCTGGTAGTGCTCGGGCTCACGGCGAATGTACTCCCCCCACACGACCCCGATGATCGCAGCGCCCTTGATCAGAGGAAGATTGAGCGCCAGCTTCGGGATCTCGCCATGGGCGAAACCGACGACGAGAAATCGCCCCCGCCAGCCAATTGAACGGAATGCCGGCTCGGAATACGGTCCACCGACCGGGTCATAGATGACGTCAGGCCCGCGCCCGTCAGTCAGCGCACGGATCCGTTCCCTGAGGTCCTCGGACGTGTAGTCGATGACCGCATCCGCGCCATGGGCGGTGCAGATCGCCAGCTTTTCCTTGCTCGAGGCGGCTGCGATGACATGGGCGCCCAGCGCTTTGCCCAGTTCCACGGCGGCAAGGCCGACGCCGCCGGCGGCGCCCAACACCAGCACTGTCTCGCCGGGCCGCAGGGCTGCGCGATCCTTCAGCGCATGGAACGAAGTGCCGTAGGCGAGAGACAGCGATGCGGCGACGTCGAATCCGACGCTGTCAGGAATGACGCTCACGCGGGTCGCCGCCACCCGCGCCTTCTCCGCAAATCCGCCCGTCATGCATGTGGCGACGACCCGGTCGCCGACGCGCAGGTCCTCGACCGCCGTGCCGACGGCACTGATCACACCCGCGAGTTCTGCGCCCGGCGTGAATGGTAGCGCCGGCTTGTGCTGGTACTTGTTCTGGATGATCAGCACATCCGGGAAATTCACACCGGCCGCGCGCATGTCGATGATGACTTCGTCGGCGCCCGGAACGGGATCCGGGATGTCCTCGCAGGCGAGGCTGGAGGGTGGGCCGTACTGTCTGCAAAGAATCGCCTTCATGCGCGCCTCGGGTTGAACGACTCGAGGTTCGAGCCGTGAACCAGAGCTTACAAGAGGCTCGAATCTCAGGAGGTTGCGGGCATCGTCAATTCGTTGTGGATCGTATGCACGCCCTGGACCGCGCGAGCAATGGTTTCTGCACGGGCGCGCTGCGTGGAATCCGGCACGACACCGGTCAGGCGTACGTCACCCTTGCGGACCACTGCGTCGATGCTCGAACCCCGAAGCACGACGTCCGCCGCGAGTGCGGCCATGACGTTTGCGGCGACGGCGATGTCAGAGTCTGCGATCGGCGTGGTCGCGGCAAAGGGAGGGGGATTCGATGAACTCGTCTTGCCGGAGCACGCGGCGGCCGGCAGCACCAGCAACACGATGGCGACGAAGGGCAGGGAGCGGCTGAGCATTGTCATGCGGGATCCTCGCAGCCGGTCGAAGTGACCCGCGTTCCCGCAATGCTGCGCCGCCATGACGCTCTCCGAGGTGAGCGCCGGCCGATCGGTGCAGTAGGCGCCCGACTACCGGGTGCCTGAATCCACCACGAACGGGCCACCAACAAAAAAGGCCGGGGCGTTGCCACCCCGGCCTTCGAATCGCTGCGACGAACCTGAGGTTCGTCGCGATCAAGTCAGCTTCAGCGGGCGCCGAAGTTGTACTTGAACGTCACGCTCCAGGTGCGCGGATCCTGGACGTACGGCAGTTCGGACAGCGTCGACACGATCTGCAGCTCATCCGTGCAGTTGCGGCAGTTGGCCTGGATCTGCCAGCCCGCATCGTCGTTGGCCAGCGTCAGGCCGGCATCGACGGTGTCGTACGCATCGACCAGCGAGATCGGCGCGCCGTTCGTGCCGACATTGTTGTCACCCGTCTTGGCCCACGAGAAATTCGGGGTCAGGGTGAGGGTCTCGCCGAGGCGGAAGCGATAGCTGCCACCGACCGTCAGCGTGTCCGGCGTGCGCACCGGCGGCGCGATGTCGCCTCTCGGATTGACGATACCGCTGCTGCACTGTGCTCGCGCCGCAGCCAAAGTTGCAAACGGGGGGCCAAAAATGCCGTTGAGCGCATTTCGGCAGATGCCCTGCTGCGCGATGATCGACGCGTCGATGTCCTTGTACTTCGCGTTCTGCGTGCCGACGAAGGCAAACAGCGTCAGATCCTCGACCGGCTGCCAGATCAGTTCCGCTTCGAGGCCTTCGTTGTCGAGGCCCGCGAAATTACGCGTGATGAACGAGATCGCACCCGACGGGGCCGTGAACGCCGACGGCGTCTGCAGGTCCGCGATGTCGAGCTTGAACGCGGTCAGGTTCAGGCGCAGCTTGCGGTCCAGCCACTCCGAACGCAGGCCGAGTTCATAGGACCAGACCTTTTCCGGAGCGAACGGCTGATTGGCGACGGGCGCGGTGCCACGGGCGTTCCAGCCGCCCGACTTGAAGCCGCGCGTCGCGCTGGCGAACAGATTGACGTCGTCGTTGATGTCGTACTTGACGGCAAGACGCGGCGTGAACAGCTTCGTTTCCTGCGACAGCGGAATACCCGCGGCCACCAGATTCGCCGAGGTGACGCGCGTCGCCGCGATCGGGTTCGGCAGGCGCGGGTTGATGTTGGCGATGAAGTTGACGTTCTTCGTTTCATCCGTGTAGCGGCCGCCGGCGGTCAGCGTCCACTTGTCGGCAAGCGTGAAGTCCCACTGCGTGTAGGCCGCCCAGGCCGTGGCACGGTTCTTCAGGATGCGGTCTTCGAGCACCAGCGTCAGCGTCGGGCTCAGGCTGAACAGGTCGGCGAAGTCCGTCGTGTTGTCTTCGCGGAAGTAGTACACGCCAGCAACGTAGCGCGCGTTGTCGTTCAGATCGCCGGTCAGCTTGATTTCCTGGCTGAACTGGCGGTGGCTGCCATCGTTGGTGATGGTGAAGCCGCCGGCCGGATTGGTCGGCGAACCGACGGTGCCGTTGAAGAAGTCCAGCGCGAACTTCTGCTTCAGGCCCACCGAACCGGTGATGAAGTTGACGGTGCCGAAGCCCACGTCCCACTCGACGTTCGAGCTCAGGAACCAGTTCTTCACTTCGTTGCCGAGGTTGTTGTTGCGCTTGTTGCCGACGACGAGGTTCGCGAGCGGCGTGCCCGACGAGACCAGGCCCGTGCAGGCGAAGCGGGAGCGCGTCACGGTGCCCGACGTGCAGCGCTGCGCGATGCTGGTGTTGGCGACCGGTGAATCCGAAGCGCGCTGCGGACCGTCCGCGGCGAAGTTCAGGATGTTGGCGCCGTCGTCGTTCGTGTACTGGGCGGCGAGGTTCCAGGTGAGGTCATCCGTCAGCTTCAGTCGCATCGCGGCGCGCAGGCCGAGCGACTCCGAGGCGTTCAGATTGTTCTCACCCGTGACCGGGTTCGACACATAGCCATCGTCCTTGACCGAGTAGCCCGAGAACTTCGTCTGCAGGCGATCCGAGAACGGGATGTCGACCGTGCCACGCACGGAGAACTGATTGAACTGGCCGAAGCCGACTTCCATGAAGCCACCGAATTCTTCGGCCGGCTTCTTCAGGATGACGTTGATCGCGCCGCCCGTGGTGTTGCGGCCGAACAGCGTGCCCTGCGGGCCGCGCAGCACTTCGATGCGCTCGACATCGAACAGGCCGAGGTTGTTGGCGTTCTGGCGGCTGATGAACACGTCATCGGCATAGGTGCCGACCGGCGGGTCGAAGCTCGCGATGGACTCGGTGTTGCCGATGCCACGAAGGTAATAACCGTTGGCGGTGCCGAGACCGGTGTTGTTGAAGCCGAGCAGGTTCGGGATCAGCTTGACGAGGCCGAGTGTCTCGGTGACGTTCAAGGCGGCGAGCTGCGATTCCGAGAAGGCGCTGATCGCGATGGGCACGTCCTGAATCTTTTCTTCGCGGCGCTGCGCCGTGACCACGATTTCTTCGAGCAGACCGCCAGAGCTGGCCTGCTCCTGGGCGACACCACCCGTGGAGGCGAGCAGCGCGGCAAAGCCGAGCGCGCTCAACGTGGTTTTGCGAACCATTGACATGAGAACTCCTTGAAAAGCCTTTTTGAAATGACCCATCGGACCCGGATCGCGGCCGATCCCTATGTTGCTCCCAAGCAACAACGACCGCACGACGGCACGCCAAGGGTAGCCGAGTTGATCGCAAAACGCCAAGCTGTGAGGGCCCCATGGCAAACCCGCCACCGACTCCGTTCCACCATTCGTTGCGCGATCACGACGTCGTACTGGAGAAGCTGAATGTTCCAAGATCTGAAGGGCTACCCGACCCGGGCTTTCGTGATCGCCTTGATCGGACTTTCCTTCGCCAACATCGATCATTCGCTGTTCGCGCTCGTGCTCACCCAGATCAAGGAAGAGTTCGGCTGGACCGAGACCGAGCGAGGCCTGTTCCTGTGCGTGACCTTCGTCATTTCCGGGATCGTCATCACTCAGATCGGGGTTCTGGCGGACCGCTTCGGCCGCAAGAGGATGCTGCTGTGGAGCATCCTGCTGACGCCGATCTTTGTCAGCGCCATGTTCTGGGCACACAGCACCTGGCTGCTGCTGATCCTGCGTGTGCTGGGCTTTTCCGGCGCCGGTGCGCAGTCGCCGCTCACGGGTACGCTCGTGATCGAGGAGGCGCCGCCGCGGTATCGCGGGCTGTTGTCCGGCGTGCTGCAGATCGGCTACCCGGTGGGCTGGGCGCTTGCAGCGCTGGTGTTCGTACCGATGGTCTGGGACTCGGACAGTGACCCGGCCGGCTGGCGCTCGATCTTCTTCGTCTCGCTGCTCGGCCTGCCGGTCGCGTTGCTGTTCTGGAAGTATCTGCGCGAGCCACCTTCCTGGGCCGCTGCGGCCGCCGAGCGGGCCGCGTCACCCGTCAGCACGGCGTCGCTGTTCATGCCCGAATACCGGACCCGCACGATGGTGCTGTTCCTCGGTCAGTTCCTGCAGGTGTTCGCCTACGGCTCCACGATCCTGCTCGTCGCGTACTTCCAGGAGGCGCGTGGCTGGACCTTCGCGCAGTCCGCTCAGGTCGTCGGTATTTCGTTCGCCGTCGGAGCGCTCGGCTACGTGCTGGCGGCGGTGGTCGGCGAGTTCCTGTGGAACCGACGCACGGTCATCATCCTGTGGGTCTGGCTCGGTGCGCTGGCGTTCGCCGGCACGATCTGGGTCGCCGACGGTTTCCTGCAGACGACGCTCGCGTTCTGCGTCACCACGTTCTTCTTCTACGGTGCGACGGCGGTCATCTTCACGTTCACGGCCGAGAGTTTTCCGGCGCGGCTGCGTGCCACCGCCGTCAGCTTCTCGGGCTCGCTCGGCGTGAATCTCGGGGTGGCGTTCGGACCGCTGGCGACGTCGCTGATGGTGCCCGGTCTGGGGTGGCAGTGGGCGTTCACGCTGGCGGGCGTGCTGCCGCTGGTGGGATCCGGTCTCGCCTACATCGTTGCGAAGCCGGTTGCACGCGACGCGCTCGCCTGAGCGCATCGCGCGGACGAACGGACGCGCGGGGTGGTCAGCTCGACACGGCCGCGACGGCGTCGTCTTCGCCGCCGGGAGCGCCGCGTGCGGTGACCTCGTCCAGTTCGGCGTGCACGGCGCGCATCATGCGATCGACGAACGCGGCGCGTCGGGTATTGCGTTCGCTCGCGGCGGGCTCACCCGGCACGAATCCTTCGATCTCGGCGATTTTCAGCACTCGCTTGTTCGCAAGCACCCGCTCGACCGTGTCGAGCCGGTCGCGGGTCACGGCCAGTTCTTCCATCAATGACATGGTCATCCACAACAGCTTGTCGATGGCCGGGTCGCTGAAATACTGCGGCTTCTTGCCCTTGGCAACCCGTGCAATGCGCACGGGCGGTGCGGTGGGGGCCGCTGCGGGGGCCTTGCGCGCCGGCGGTTTTCGCGCAGCCGCAGCCGGCTTCCGTGACGCGGGCTTCCTGCTCTTCATGGTGTTCTTGCGGGCCACTTGATTCACTCCCAGTACATGTCGGTTTCAGCGCTGCGCGACGAGGATTCGCCACAGGAAGTAGTCTGAGTACAACCGCTGCTCCTGCGGCCGGTGTAGCGCGTAGTCGACGCTGCGGGTGCGGTCGGGCTCGAACCCCGCCGCGACGGCGCGCTCGGTCAGATCGATATCGGTCATGAACGAACCGAAGGTCTCGTTGTTGTTGTAGCTCTCCCAGTTCATCTGGAACTGTTCGAGCACGGTCTTGCCGCGCGGAATCTCGAGGTGCAGCATCCGGCCGCCCGGCCGCAGCAGTCGATGGCATTCCGCCAGGATGTTGTGCAGCGCGCTGCGCGACGTCTCGTGCAGCATGATGTGCGAGACGACGACGTCGAAGCTGGCGTCCGGAAAGCTCGTGCGTTCGGCATTCTGCTGGCTGAAATGCACCGCGACACCCATCGTCTGCGCCCGTGCGTGGGCGTAACGCAATTGCGGCGCGGCGACGTCGATCGCGTCGACCCGCGCCCCCGGAAACGCGGTGGCCCAGGGCAGGGTGCTGTTGCCGATGGCACAGCCCATGTCGAGGATGCGCGTCGGTGCGGTGTCCGGCGACTGCTCGCGGTAGAACTGCACCATCATCCGGCCCATGGCGTCGTTCAGCGGACCGGTGCTGCCGGCGGAATAGATCTGGATGCCGCGGTCGTAGATCGCACCGGCGCTGAGATCATCGGCACCGAAGTCGGTGTGATATCCGCCCGGCTGCAGGTGGATATCGACGGCGGTGTGATAGCGCGGCACGACCAGCTTCGGATCGAGCGTCAGCGAACCTGTGGCCTGACGGCTCCCACGCTGCGTCGAATTGCGCAGCGCCTGCGCGCGCGACTGCATCGCAGCGGCGTCACGTTCCACGGGCTCCACGACGGATTCCCACAGCAGTTCCTGGCTGCGGCGCTGCATCGCGCTCCAGAACTGGTAATAGGGATCGCGCTCCATCGCTCGGCGAACTTCATGACGGTCGGCGGGTTCGCGTCCGAGTTCGCGCCGCAGGCGCGGCGCGACGCGCGCCTCATAGACTTTCGCATTGCCCGGCACGATGCGTCCGGTCAGGTGTCGGCGCAGCGTCGAGACGAAGTCCTGCCGCGCCCGCTCATCATGCACGAGCACCGGCAGCATCGCGTGGTAGCGCGCGGGATCCTGCATCAACGCGTCGCCGCGAGGATCTTCCAGAAGAAGTGCTCGGTGTAGTTCATCTGCGCGACGTCCATGTGCGGGATGAATTCGTCGGTGCGGGTGTTCGCATCGGTGAATCCGCCCTTGAGTGCTTCGGCCTTCAGATCGATGTCGGTCATGTAGCGGCAGAAGGTCTCGTTGTTGTTGTAGCTTTCCCAGTTGTGCATGAATTTTTCGATGACCGTCTTGCCGCGCGGGATCTCGAGATGCAGCATCAGGCCGCCGGGGCGCAGCAGACGATGGCATTCGCGCAGGATGCGCACGAGCGCCGATTTGGATGTCTCGTGCAGCACGATGTGCGAGATCACGAGATCGAAGCTTCCGGCCTCGAAATCGGTCTGCTCTGCGTTCTGCTGGCTGAAATGCACAGGCACCCCGAACGCCTGCGCACGCGCGTGGGCGTAGCGCAGAACCGGCGCGCCGACGTCGATGCCATGCACTTCCGCCTGCGGAAAGGCGCGAGCCCAGACGAGCGTTGCATTGCCGATCGCGCAGCCGATATCGAGGATGCGGCGTGGTTTGAAATCCGGGTGCTTCTCCTGGATGTACGCGAGCAGCGTGTCGCCGGTCAGGTTGTTCTCGGGGCCGAGTGCTCCGCCCATGTAGAGATTGATGCCCTGGTCGTAGACGACGCCGGCCGCGACGTCATCGGACGTGAAATCCGTGTGGTAGCCGCCCGGCTGCAGATGGATGTCCGCGGCGGTGTGGTAGCGCGGCACCTTCAGACCCGGATCGATCCTGAGGCTGCCTCGCCGTCCCTTCGCGAGCTTGCGCGTCTTGAGCTTGCCGGCGCGCCCGATCAGCGTTGGCAGCTGGCGTTCCGTCGGATCGATGACCGACTCCCACAGCATTTCCTGGCTGCGGCGCTGCATCGCACTCCAGAACTGATAGTAGGAGTCCTTCGTCATCACCTGGCGGACTTCTTCCTGGTCGGCCGGCGTGCGTCCGTGCTGGGCCTTGAATGCGGGCTCGACGCGGGATTGGTACACGCGATACGCGCCGGGCATCACGCGGCCGGACAGATGGCCGCGGAGTGTCGAGACGAAATCCTGGCGGGCCTGCTCATCGTGGTCGGGCTGGGGCAGCATGGCGTGCTGGATGAATTTCTGCATGGAATGTCTCCGGGCGAAACGGATGGCCTGTCATGGGCATCGACATCGTAGCGACGCGTGAGCGCGCCGAGTGCCGAAGCACCAGATTGCGTCCGGTTAGCGGTCGCGATTGCGATCCAGCAGCGATTCCCGGTAGTCCCGGAACGGCTTCAGCAGGCGCGCAGCCATCTCCGCCCGGCGTGCCGTACGTGCTTCGTCGACAGCGCCTTCCGCCACGTAGCCGTCGATGTCCGCGCGTGTGATGTTGCCGCGCGCTTCCAGCAGTCTCTCCAGCGTGTCGATCCGATCGAACGCCACCGACAGTTCCGTCGCCAGTGCCACGAATGCGCCATGCAGCTGGTCGATCGCGGGGTCCTCGAAATACTCGGGGCGATGACCCTTGGGTCTGTCGGGCGGCGTCTGCATCGTCAGCCTCCGGTTTGCATCGCTCAGCGACCGATCAGCTCGATCATTTCGCCGGCAATGCCCATACAGACGCCCACCGAACGCCCATGGTAGGGCGCGATCGACAGTGCCTGCGGCGGCGCGATCCAGGGCACACGGGATTCGTGCAGGGCATCGATGCCGAAGCTCACCATCGAGATGGCGGGTGGCAGTTCATCGCCGGTGGACGTGCGCGGCAGGGTGCTCGCCGGCATCGTGTCCGCTTCGATGAAGGACTGACCCGTCAGCGCCAGCGCGGCGATGTCGTGCAGTGTCTCGGGTGGGAGGCCCTGGGCATTCGACACCACGGAGATGACGGCGGGCATCACCGGTGCGGTCGCGACACCGAACTCACGCTGGTAGAACGCGTTCAGTTCAGCAACGGATGGCCCGCCGAGGATCACGATGAAGACCCGATCGACGAAGTGATTCGCGTCCGGCGTGTCGAACTCCGGCATCTTTTCCTTGAATGAGGTGAGGTACAGCGATTCCTTCGCCGGACCCAGCACCTGCATCGCACGGATCTTGTCAGTGAAAGAAAGATCGGCAGGCGGCCCGATGACCTGGAACGGTGAGTCCACCAGTTTGGCGGCCACCGCGTCCGTGTCCTGCACCATCAGTTCCGCGGCGTTCCATCCCATGTGGCGGAACGCGACGTAACCAGGTGAGGGCTTGCTCTCGACAAAACGGATGAAGGTCTGGCCCTCGCCGCCCGGCAGCATCAGCGCATAGCGTCGACCGGCAAGCGCAGGGCGACCCCAGACTTCGGCGAGCGCCGGCGGGATTCGCCCATGATCGACGAGTTCGTACCCGAGGTAGAGCCGATAGGTGTCGATCATGTACTGCAGCTCAGGGGCTGCGATCGTCACGCAGGAAATCGGCCCGATGCGGCTCGGGTTTGTCGTGCTCATCGCGGCAGGCCGGTCAGGTACTTCTTGACGTCGGCGAGTGCGGCGACCTCTGCATACTTGGCCTGCAGATCGAACAGGTTGGCCTCGTGCGGCCCCGGCGCGCGATCGCCGACCGCTTCGCGGACCACGACCGGGATGAAGCCATGCTGGCAGCAGTCCACCGTGCTGGCACGCACGCAGCCACTCGTGGAGAGGCCGGCGATCAGAACGGTGTCGACGCCGAGTGCGGTCAGCGTCGACGCCAGCGTCGTGCCGAAGAACGCGCTGGCGTATTGCTTGGAGATCACGGTTTCGCCGGCGATCGGATCGAGTCCCTCGGCGAAGGCCGCGAGATCCGGATGTGCGCCCGCCTCGAAACAGGACAGGGCTGGCACCTTGCGGAAGAACACGCCGCCGTCACGGCCGCCGGGCTGATAGACGACATTCGTGTGGATCACGGGCAGGCCCGCCGCGCGCGACGCTTTCAGAAGTTCCTCGCAGCCGGCGCGTGCGGCTTCGACGCCTGCGTACAGCGGCGAATCCTTGACGAGGTAGGCGCGCACGAAGTCGATGACCAGCAGGGCTGGGCGTCGGCCGAATGCGAGCGACTTGCCGAAGCCGCCGCGGGCGTAGTTCTGTTCGAGTGATTCGTTTGCCATGGGTGTTCAGATGACCTTGCGGGATTTGAGGGCGTCGAAGCGGGCGCGGTCCATGCCCATCAGCTTCAGGTAAACCTCTTCGTTGTGCTGGCCCATTTCAGGCGCAGCCGTGCGGATCCCGCCGGGCGTCGCGGACAGCTTGGGCGCCACGTTCTGCATCTTGAGGTCGCCGAAATGCGGGTGCTGCGTGGTGACGATAGCCTCGCGCGCCTTGAAATGAGGGTCCTCGAGCATGTCGGGCGGGCGATAGATGAGTCCGGCAGGGACGCCGAACTTGTCCATCAGGTCCAGCACCTGTCGTGTGGTCAGGGTCTTGGTCCATTCGCCGATCTTGGCATCGATGTCGCGCTGGTTCGCGCCGCGCGCCGCGTGGTTGACGTAACGCGGGTCCTTCGCCCACTCGACCTTGCCCATCGCTTCACAGAGGCGACCGAACACCGTGTCCTGGTTCGCGGCGATCAGCACGAGGCCATCGCTGGTCGGATAGACGTTCGAGGGCGCGACATTTGGCAGGATCGCGCCGGTGCGTTCGCGGATGTAGCCGGTCTTGTCGTATTCCGTGATCAGCGATTCCATCATGTTGAGCACAGCTTCGTAGATGGCCGAGTCCACCACCTGACCATGTCCCGTCTTCTCGCGGTAGTGCAGCGCGGAGAGGGCGCCGAGACAGGCGAAGGTGGCCGCAAGTTCGTCGCCGATGCTGATACCCATGCGCGACGGTGGCGTCGACGGATCGCCGACGACATATCGCAGGCCGCCCATGGCCTCGCCGATGGCGCCGAAGCCGGCCTGGTGGGAGTAGGGGCCGGTCTGGCCGTAGCCGGACACGCGGATCATGATCAGTCGGGGATTGATCTTCGCGAGTTCGGCGTAGCCGCAGCCCCACTTCTCCATGGTTCCGGGCCTGAAATTCTCAAGTAAAAAGTCAGCTTTCGTCACTAACTCCTTGAGAACGTTCTGACCTTCCTCCTGACGCATGTCCAGGGTAATGGCCTTCTTGTTGCGTCCGACCACCGGCCACCAGAGCGAGGGATCACCGGCTTTCTGTCGGCCCCACACGCGCAGGGGATCGCCCTGGCCCGGGGGTTCGATCTTGATGACCTCGGCGCCCATGTCGCCCAGCAGCTGACCGCAGAACGGCCCCGCCAGCAGCGTGCCCAGTTCGATGACCCGCAGATCGGAAAGGGGACCATTCTTGAAGGATGGATCGACGGCCATGCACTGTTCCTCGAGGCGTTCCAGCGGATTTGGAGGGGCCAACCTTGTACCGGGCACCTGATGAACGGTCAAGCAACGCGGGCGCGCCTGTCCGGACAAGCTTGCTAGAATCAGTGCGCTCACTATTCCACAGGGACGAAGGAACGCCATGACCGCAGGCCAGCGCAGCATCGAGATCGTCGAGGTCGGACCGCGCGACGGGCTGCAGAGCGAGCCGGGCGTGATGCCCACGGAAGCAAAAATCGAGTTCATCCATCGCCTCGTCGATGCGGGCGTTCGTCGCCTCGAGGTCACCAGCTTCGTCAATCCGAAGAAAGTCCCGCAGATGGCCGACGCTGAGCAGGTGCTCGCGGGCATCCGCCGGAAGGCCGGCGTTTACTACGTCGGCCTGGTCCTGAACCGCAAGGGCTTCGATCGCGCGGTCGCTGCCGGCTGCAACGAGATCGGCATGGCGGTCGTCGCGAGCGACACGTTCAACCGCCGCAACCAGGGCGTCGGCACCGAAGAATCGATTGCGGCCTGGCTCGAGATTGCGGCCGCTGCGCACGCCGCCGGTGTCAGGCCCCAGGTGACGGTCTCGGCGGCCTTCGGCTGCCCGTTCGAGGGTGAGATCGCCGTCGATCGCGTCATCGAGGTCGCCAGGCGGGTCGCTGAGGGCAATCCCCACGAAATCGCCTTTGCCGACACGATCGGCGTCGGCGTGCCGTCGCAGGTCACCGAGATCATCGGCCGCGCTCGCGAGGCACTGCCGGGCATGCGCCTGCGCGCGCATTTCCACAACACGCGCAATACCGGCATCGCCAATGCGTATGCGGCCGTGGAAGCGGGCGTCCATGCGCTCGACGCGAGCACCGGCGGCATCGGCGGGTGCCCGTTTGCGCCAGCCGCGACGGGCAACATCCCGACCGAAGACCTGGTTTACATGTTGCAGCGCTCGGGCATCGACAGCGGCATCGATCTGGACAAGCTGATCGCGATCGGCGGCTGGTTGCAGCAGACGCTGGGCCGGCCCATCCCCAGCATGCTGGTGAAAGCCGGTGGGTTTCCGCGCCCCGCGCAGCAGGCGGCCTGACCCTGGAAGTGTCCACTGCGCGCGTGCGGAATCAATTTGCAGCACGAATGATTCGAATTCATGTGTGCCGCGCGTTGCAGATGCGCGGCTCTGGCACGATACTTCGGACCCCGGTTCCTCGGTGTCCGGTTACCTTTCAACGCTTGTGAGCCCAAGGGGGGCGCATGTCATATCGATTGGGTGTAGATGTCGGCGGCACGTTCACGGACCTGCTGCTGGTCAATGAGAAGACCGGCAAGACCTGGTCTGCCAAGGTTCCCTCCACGCCGGCCGATCAGTCGATCGGGGTGTTGAACGGCATCAAGCGCGTCTGCGCGAACGCGGGCATCGATCCGAAGGAAATCGATCACGTGATGCACGGCACGACCGTCGCCACCAACACGGTGCTGACCGGAACCGGTGCGCGTTGCGGCCTCGTGACCACCAAGGGCTACAAGCAGGTGCTGCAGATTGCGCGCTCGTTCGTACCCGGCGGTCTCGGCGGCTGGGTCATCTACAACAAGTCGCTGCCGATGGCGCCGCTCGCGCTGACCATCGAAGCCGACGAGCGCGTCAGCGCCAAGGGCGAAGTCGTCCGTGGCCTGAACGAGCCGGCGCTGCGCGAGAGCCTGCGTACGCTGAAGTCGAAGAACATCGAAGCGCTGACCGTCTCGCTGATCAACTCGTTCGCCAACGATGGCCACGAGAAGCGCGTCCGCCAGATCGCCAACGAAGAGCTGCCGGGCGTTCCCGTGTCGCTGTCGTCGGAGGTCGTGCCGGAGATGCAGGAATACGAGCGCACCGTCACGACGGTCGCGAACTCCTACGTGCGTCCGCGCGTCGAGCGCTACGTCAAGAACCTGCGCGCGAAGCTCAACGAAGCCGCGCAGGACGTGAAGCTGTCGATCCTGCGATCTGACGGTGGCCTCGCCTCGGCCGCGTCGGCCGAGCAGTACCCGGTGAACCTGCTGATGTCCGGCCCGGCCGGTGGCGTCACGGGTGCGCTGTGGGTCGCCGTGCAGGCGGGCTTCCCGAACCTGCTGACGGTGGACGTCGGCGGCACCTCGACGGACGTCGCACTGATCCAGAACGGCGAGCCGCGCCTGCGTCGCGAGACGACGGTCGGTGACGTCACGGTGCGTGCCTCGTCGGTCGACATCCGCACGGTCGGTGCCGGTGGCGGCTCGATTGCCCACGTGCCCGAGCTGACCAAGGCGCTGCGCGTCGGTCCGCAGTCGGCGGGTGCCGATCCGGGCCCGGCCGCGTACGACCGCGGCGGCACGGAGCCGACGGTGGCGGATGCGAACATCGTGCTGGGTTACCTGCCCGAGATGCAGAAGCTCGGCGGCGACATGGTGCTGCGTCGCGATCTGTCGCACACGGCCGTCAAGAAGATTGCCGACGCGCTGAAGCTGTCCGTGAAGGACGCGGCCGAAGGCATCTACAACATCGTCAACGAGAACATGGTCGGCGCGCTGCGCCTCGTGTCGGTCGAGCAGGGTTACGACCCGCGCGACTACGCGCTCATCGCCTTCGGTGGTGCGGGCCCGCTGCACTCGAACGCGCTGTCGCGGCTGCTCGGCTCCTGGCCCTCGATCATCCCGCCGGGTCCCGGCGTGCTGTGCGCGATGGGTGATGCGACGACGGCGGTGCGTGACGAGCGCGCCAAGACGTACGTGCGCAAGTTCTCGGACACCAGCGCGAAGGAAATCGAGAAGTTCCTGCGCGAACTCGCCGCCGATGCCTCCAAAGCCATCGAGAAAGAAGGCGTCGCGAAGAGCGAGATCACCACGACCTACCAGGTGGACCTGCGCTATCACGGCCAGGGCCTGCGCCTGACGGTCTCCGTGGATCTGAAGGATCTGCAGAAGAACGGCCTGAAGGCGGTCTCCGACCAGTTCGACGAAGAGCACAAGCGCCTGTTCACGTTCGCGCTGCCGCTCGAGCACGAACTCGTCACGCTGCGCGCGGCCGTGCAGGGCGAGGGCATCAAGATCACCCGCCACGTGCTGCCGAACGGTGGTTCAGATCCGAAGGCAGCCGTGGTTGGCAAGCAGGCCAGCTACATGGACGGCAAGAGCGTCACCGCGATCGTCTACGACCGCGCGAAGCTGAAGGCCAACAACAAGCTGCGTGGCCCGGCGATCGTCATGGAGATGGACTCCACGACGGTGATCCTGCCGAAGCACACGGGCACCGTGGACAAGTACGGCAACATCCTGATCTACCCGGACAACTACAAGCCCATCAAGAAGGCAGCGGCACCGAAGGCCAAGGCAAAGTCTGCGAAGAAGCCCGCCAAGAAGTCCGCCAAGAAGTCCGCCAAGAAGTCCGCCAAGAATCGCAAATAACGCTGCGTCGACTGACACACAAGATCATTCGAGGAATATTCAATGCCCGCAACAATTGTCGAGCGCAACAAGAAGCGCATGAAGAAGGTCAAGGTCGACACGGTCACCATCGACATCATCGAGAGTGCCCTGCGCAATGCCCGCTATGAGATGGACACGGTGCTGTTCCGCACCGCGATGTCTCCGGGCATCCGCGAGCAGCACGACGAGTTTCCGATGATCGCGAACCTGGAAGGCAAGATGGTCGTCGGCCAGTTCGGCTCGTTCATCTGGGGCTTCATGCAGGGTTACGAAGGCACGGTCGAAGAGGGCGACATCTTCCTGACCTCCGATCCGTACTCGGTGAACGGTGCGATCAGCCATGCCAACGACTGGCTGATGCTGATGCCGATCTACAAGGGTGGCCGCATCATCGCCTGGTCTGCGATGTTCGGTCACATGACGGACGTCGGTGGCAAGGTCCCGGGCTCGCTGCCCACGGACGGCACCACGATCTATGAAGACGGCATGGTCATTCCGCCGATCAAGATCTACAAGGCTGGCAAGCTGAACGACGACGTGCTGAAGGTCGTGCTGCACAACTGCCGCCTGCCGCACTGGAACCTGTCGGACTTCAACGCGATCACGGCGGCGCTGCGTACGGCTGGCCTGCGTTGCGTCGAGATCGCCGAGCGCTTCGGTGATGACGTGTTCTATTCGGCGATGGACGCGATGCTCGAGCGCAACAAGCGCGCGATGCGTGAGCTGATCCGCCGCACGGTGCCCGAGCAGAAGCAGCACTTCGAAGACTACATCTGCGACGACGGCCTCGGCATGGGTCCGTACAAGATCGCCTGCACGATGTGGCGCGAAGGCGAGAAGTGCATCTTCGATTTCGCGGGCACGGACCCGCAGTCGATGTCCTCGATCAACTTCCTGTTGAACGAGGAAATGTTCAAGATGTTCGCCGGCGTGTACATGATCATGGTCTTCGACCCGCAGATCCTGTTCAACGACGGTTTCTATGACCTGATGGAAGTCCGCATTCCGCCGGGCTCGCTGGTCAAGCCGTTGAAGCCCGCCGCACTGTCCTGCCGCACGCACGCCCTGGGTCGAATCTTCGACATCCTCGGTGGCCTGCTGGGTCAGGGCAATCCGGACTTCATGTGCGCCGCCGGCTTCTCGGACAGCCCGCACTTCATGTACTCGGGCTACGACAAGAACGGCGAGTGGTACCAGCTGTACCAGATCACCTTCGGTGGTATCCCGGGCAAGCCCTTCGGTGACGGTCCGGACGGACACTCGCTGTGGCCGTCGTTCACGAACGTGCCGAACGAGTTCCTCGAGAGCTACTTCCCGCTGCGCATCGATATCTACGAGACGATCATCGACACGGGTGGTGCCGGCAAGAATCGCGGTGGCAACGGCCTGCGCATCGGCTACCGCTTCCTCGAGCCGGGCGAGATCTCGATCCACGACGACCGCTGGCTCACGTATCCCTGGGGTGCGAACGGCGGCCAGCCGGGCGCCCGCAGCCGGAAGCTCCTGCAGCGCGCGAACGGCACGCAGGAACTGATGCCGTCGAAGATGGACCACATCAAGGTCGAGTCCGGTGATCTGCTGATCTCGGACACCTGGGGCGGCGGCGGCTGGGGCGATCCGCTCGAGCGTGATGCGAAGCAGGTGGCGTTCGACGTTGAAGCCGGCCTCGTCAGCGTCGAGGGCGCGAAGCGCTATGGCGTCGTCATCAAGGCCGACGGCTCGGTCGACGTGGGTGCGACGGAGGCCCTGCGCAAGCAGATCGCGTCCAAGCGTGGCCCGAAGAAGATCTTCGACCGCGGCTTCGACACGATCGAAGAGCTGAAGGCACGCTGCAAGGCCGAGACGGGCCTGGAGCCGCCGAAGCCGCCGCAGTTCACGAAGTGGGCCAAGGTGGCCGCTGCGGCCCTGACCAAGAAGGCCGCGCAGGCGGCCTGATACGTGCCACGACGCACCCGAGAGTGCGTCGTGCCCCGGTCAGTGTGACGATCAGGACGGCCCCGCTTCGCAAGACGCGGGGCCGTTCGGTTTTTGAAGCAGGGGATCCAGATGGCTGATTCGTATCAGAACGTGGGGTATGGCTCATCCGATATTGGCTGGGGCCAGAAGGCTGCCGTGCTGGTGGTGGACTGGCAGACGGCCTTCACGGATCCGAAGTACGCGCTGGGTGGTTTGCCGCGGCTGCACGCTGCGCGCGACAACACTGCGGCGCTGCTGAAAGTGGCGCGCGCGAAGGGCGTACCCGTTGCCGCCTGCTACACCGCCTATTGCAGCCAGAAGGACATGCCATTCTGGAAGGTCAAGGCTGTGCGGGACGAGTTCTTCTACGGCCACCCCTGCACCGAGATGGATCCGCTGATCTACGACGCGAGCGATTTCACCTACTGCAAGAACGCGCCGTCGATGTTCTTCCAGACGTCGCTGGTCACTTTCCTGGTCAAGCAGAACATCGACACGGTGATCGTGACGGGCTGCACGACCAGCGGCTGCGTGCGGGCCACGATCGTGGATGCCTTCTCTTTCGGCTTTCGCGTGCAGGTGCCCGCTGACTGCTGCGGCGATGCCGAGGAGGGGCCGCACAATGACACGCTGCGTGACTGTGGTCGACGCTACTGTGACGTCACCGATCGAGCGACGGTCGAGGCCTGGCTCACGCGAGGGACCTGAGGCGCGCGGCGATCGGTCCAGCTACGCCACGCGCGAGCGCACCAGCGCATCGATGTCGGCTGGAATGCAGTCGATTTCCCTTGCGAGGCGCGCGACGTGGTCGTGCAGGGCGGCGACTGGCAGTTCCATCGCCTGGTCTTCGAGATCGGCGGCCAGGTCGCCGAGCAGATCCGCGCAACTGCTGCGGGCCCCGCCCTTGATCTTGTGCGCGAACCGCTGGATGGCAGGGCGGTCTGTTTCACGCAGCGCGGCGCGCAGATCGACCAGCGACTCGAGGCAGGTGGCACGGAAGGTCTGCAGCAGAACGGAGATGAACTCCGGATCGTCACCGATCGCGTCGCGCAGTCGCCCGACATCGATCACATCTGTGCCCGCAGGCGTAGCGGCAGTGCCCGTGGCCGCGGCGTCTGCGCCGACGATCGCGGGGGTCACGGTCTGCGCGGACGCGGGGTATTCGTGTCGCCTCTGGCCTGCATCGTCATAAGCGGCGAGCGTATCGCGCAGTCGGGCGATGTCGATCGGCTTCGTCAGCAACTGGTCCATGCCGGCCGCAATGCAGCGTTCGAGCTCTCCGGTGATCGCGCTCGCGGTCAGCGCAACGATCGGCATGCGCTGGCCTGACGGCTCCCGTCGACGGATTTCGCGAGTGGCCTCGAGACCGTCCATCAGCGGCATCTGGATATCCATCAGGACGAGCGCGAAGCGCCGCTGGTCGCAGGCCTCCACGGCATCCCGGCCATTGCCGACGACGGAGACGACGCAGCCGAGATGTTCCAGCATCCGCTTCGCGACCTGCTGGTTGACCGGGTTGTCCTCGGCGATCAGTACTGCGCGCCCGAGTGCCGCGTTCTCGAAGCCGGCACGGTCACGCGCAGCGCTGTGCTCGGCCTCCAGGTGGTGTTCGGCCTGCAGCGCCTTCAGCAGGGATTGCAGCAACTCGATTCGACGCAGCGGCTTGGTCAACGCCGCGGCAAAGCCGGCAGCCGCGAGTGTTTCCGGCGCCGGCGGCGAATCGATGTCGCAGCTGAGGATCAGCGCGGGTACGGACGGCAGTTGCAGGGCGAGCAACTGTCGGCCGAAGGTCAGGCCGTCGGACTGACCGAGCGCGCTGTTGACGAACATCACGTCGAAGGGCGCAGGCGCCGGGCTCGTCAACAACGAACGCGCCTCTGCTGAATCCGCAACCGCGATGGTGGTGCAACCGAACTGGCTCAGCAGGCCGCTCAGCGCCACGCGCGCCGCAGGATTCGGCTCCAGCACGAGCACGCGTGAATCACGCACGAGGGCGAGGGCCGCTTCCCGAGGCCGCTCGGTATTGGCGGGCGTGCATTCGAGCGTGAAACTGAACTCCGACCCGATGCCGGGTTCGCTGCTGACCGTGATCGCGCCGTTCATCATGCCGGCCAGGCGGCGCGCGATGGAAAGGCCCAGGCCGGTTCCGCCGAAACGTCGCGTGGTCGAAGCGTCGGCCTGTGCGAAAGGCTCGAACAGGCGTGCCATCGTTTCGTGATCCATGCCGACGCCGGTGTCCGCGACCGACACTCGCACGCGCGGTATATCGACCGAGTTTGCCACCAGGGCGGCATCGATGACGACCTGACCCTGGCGGGTGAATTTCAGTGCATTGCTGACCAGATTGAGCACGACCTGAGAGAATCTCACCGGATCGCCGAGATTGCGCTCCGGCACGGATCCGTCAACATTCAACACCAGCTCGAGGCCGCGTTCTGCGGCCTGTGGCGCGAGAATCCGCGCGACGTCTTCGAGTCGTTCGCGCAGGCTCATCTCGACCCGCTCGATCTCGAGCTTCCCGGACTCGATCTTCGAGAAATCGAGCACATCGTTGATGATCGCCAGCAGCGTTCCCGCGCTCGACTTGATCGTCCGCGCATACTCGATCTGCCGCTCGTCGAGCGAAGTGAGGAACAGCAGCTCGGTCATGCCGATGACGCCGTTCATCGGCGTGCGGATCTCGTGACTCATGTTGGCCAGAAAATCGCTCTTCGCGCGGCTCGCAGCGTCGGCAGATTCCGTCGCAGCGCGAAGGGCTGCCTCTGCCTGCTTTTCCGTGCTGATGTCCTGCATCGATCCGGCAATGCGGACGGTGTTGCCCGCGAAATCGCATTCGCGCCGTCCACGCAGCCGGATCCATCGCGAACTGCCGTCGCGATGCATGATCTCGCAATCGAACACGAACGGGTCGCGGTCGTCGGGCTTCGAGCGGATCACTTCCCGCAGCGCGTCGCGGGCCGCGCTGGGCAGCAGGTCCAGCAGGTCCACGGGGACGCGCTCGTCGGGCGCGTAGCCGAGCATTTCCTTGCTGCGGGGGGAGTACCAGACACCGGCGGTATCGTGCGCGGACCATTCGTACAGGCCGTCGTTGCTGCCGCGAATCGCGCGATCGAAGCGCGCCTGCACATCAGCCAGCAGGTTGCGCGACAGGACCTGATCGTGCGCATCCGACGCCGTGCCGCCGCAGCGCAACGCCCGGCCGACGTGATCGCGTTCCACCGCACCCCGCACGCGGAACCAGCGGTACTGGCCGTCCGCGCGGCGCACCCGCAGTTGCAGGTCGAAGGGTGCTTCGCCGTCCGAATGCATCAGCACGCGACTGATCTGCGAGTCGGCATCCTCGGGATGCAGCCGCGGAGCGGCGTCGGCGAGACTGACGTAGCTCTCTTCTGCCGACATTCCAAGCAACTGCCCGAGGGTTGCGGACAGCCAGAGGCGCTTGCTTCGATAGTCGAATTCCCAATGCCCTTCCAGACTCAGTCGGGCAGCTGTTTCGAGACGGAGCCGCGCGAGATGCTGCTCGGTGACGTCCTGGAAGGCACCGGAGACGCCGACGATGCGGCCGGCGAGATATTCCGGATGACCGATCGCCCGCACCCAGCGTTGCTTGCCATCGGCGGCGATGAACGGCAGCGTCAGATCGAAGCGCGTACCGAGCTTCATTGCTTCGCCGAGGGCCCCCTGCACTGTGCTGCGGGCCTCGGGCGGATAGAAGCTGAAGGCACGCTCGATGTCCGCCGGATCACCCGGTTCGACACCGTGAATGCGGAACACCTCTGGCGACCAGCGCGGCGTCATCGTGGCGGCATCGACGTACCAGCCTCCGATGTGGGCGATTTCCGCGACCGTGTCGAGCAGCGCCTTGTCGCGTCGAAGCTCCGTCTCTGCCACGGTGATCCGGCTCAGCATGCTTTCGAGCTCGGCGCGGGTCGACTGCTCCTCCACGACCTGAGCGGTTGCACGGATCTCATTGCGGGCGGCGCGATGCCGCCACAGTCCCATCACCGAGACGGTCCACACTGCGAAGATGGCGAGTGTGGCGTCGCTCAACATGCTCCAGGCGTCTGGTTCTTCGGGACCGAACAGTGCTTTCGTGACGATCGCGAGCGTCGAAAGCAACGCGATCGCCTGCGTCGCGGCGCCGCGATTTGCCCACAGGCTCGCCAGTACGGCGATCAGGTACACCGTTCCATTGACCTGGGAATGCGACAACCGGAACGTCACCAGGAAGATCAGCAGGCACAGCAGCGTCGAACCGCTGAAGATCAGGCGCTCACGCCGGGTCCATGGGCGCGGTGTTCCCGCGCCGTCGCGATAGCGCTGCGCGCGTCCCAGGTAGATCAGGACGACGCACAGGATCGCGAGACCAGCCAGCGCTACGGCCACGTATTCGCGTTCATAACCCTGGCGCAGCGTCTCGAGTGCTGGCGTCGAGGCCGTCCCGGTCACCAGCAAACGCCCGGTCCCGTCCGAATAGGCGGAGCGGAGCCAGAACTGTCCATCGAAGGTGGTCAACCTGCGAATGACCGTGCCTTTCGCCGCGTGACGCAGGTCGCGTACGTCCTGTCCGTAGGCGGCAAGATTCTCGTCGGGGCCTGCCCAACGAGCGTAGGTTCCATCCGTGCGTGCCTTGGTCGTGACCTGACCTTCGATCAGCGGCATCGCGATCCGGTCTGCCTGTGGCACGAGTTCGGCCAACATCATGTCGTGGGATCGATCGCGAAGTACCTGCAGTGCGCTCAGCACGATGATCAGGTAGGTGCCGAAGACGGACAGCAGCACCACCTCACGACTGAGGATCTGGCGCAGCCTCCATTCGGAACCACGGGGGGGCGAGGGCAGAGGGATGGACATCAGTTCACTGCATCGTCCGGGGCCGGACAGTCTTGAGCCAGTCCATGACGACAGGACGGCCGCGCCCGTCCGTTCGATGTGATCCAGGTCTCAGCGCGCACAGATCGTCGCGGGCGCGACATGACCGGGAGTTGGCGTGGCTCCCTTTTGGCGGCGACCTGCCGATATCGTGGCCTGACGACCCCGGTGGGGTCTGGAGTCCGGGATTGTTGGAGCCAGCTTCACGACAACGCGCGACGAAGGTCCTGATCGTCGATGACTCGCCGGTCGAGCGGGCGTTGCTCGGCAGAATCCTGGCACGAGATCCTTTGATCGAGGTGGTGGGTGCCGCGGCCAGCGCCGAAGAGGCGAGACAACGAATCCGTACACTCGATCCCGATGTGCTGACGCTGGACATCCAGATGCCCGGCATGGACGGGCTGCAGTTCCTGCGCAATCTGATGCGCTTGCGCCCGATGCCCGTGATCATGTGTTCATCGTTCACGGCGAAAGGTGCCGACGTCACGCTGGAAGCCCTGGCCCTCGGCGCCTTCGACTTCGTCACCAAGCCGCAGCGCATCGAAGCCGCGAGCCTCACGGAGTTCTCCGGCCGGTTGATCGGAAAGATCCGTGTGGCGGCGCGCTCGCGCCTGCGACGCATCCGCCAGGATGTCGAGCGTGAGCCGGACTCCCCGCAGGAACCGCTGGAATTGCCCGCGCCACGACGCGACGTCGCGGAACTGTCCGCCGTGCTGCCGAAATCCCGCGCCGCCGCGCTGCGTCGCGATGGTCGCCGCATCATCGCGATCGGCTCGTCTACGGGAGGGCCCGAAGCGCTGCACCGGGTCGTCGGTGCGTTCCCGGCGACTGTCCCCTGCGTCGTGATCGCCCAGCATATTCCTGCGGGTTTCTCCCGGGCGCTGGCGAACCGTCTCGATCAGACGGCCCGGATCCCGATCAAGGAGGCCGAAGACGGTGAGGCGCTGCGGGAGCATTGCGGTTATGTGGCGCCCGGGGGTCGCCATCTCGCAGTGGAATGGCGCGATGGCGACTACATCGCGCGGGTGTTCGATGCCGCTGCGGTGAACTACAGCAAGCCCAGCGTCGATGTGCTGTTTCGCTCCGTCGCACAGTCCGCCGGTGGACTGGCGGTCGGCATTCTGCTGACCGGCATGGGGGGCGATGGGGCCGAGGGCATGCTCGAGTTGCGACAGGCGGGTGCGCGTACCATCGCCCAGGACGAGCCGTCGAGCCTGGTCTGGGGCATGCCGGGCACGGCCGTGCGGCTCGGGGCGGCCGAACTCGTCAGCCCGCTCGACGACATCGCCGCCGCTGTCTGCGGAATGCTGCCGAAAGGGCGCTCCGGTTGAGCGTCACGCGGGACGTCGCAGCACGTCCTCGTGTATCTTTCAGGAATGATTTCGCGACGCGGATTCCTGCAGGTCTCGGGTCTGTCTGCCGGTGGACTGTTGATCGGCTGCAGCACCCTGGAACCATCGACGGACGCCGCGCCACCGCTCGCGGCCCCCGCAGCGTCTGCGGTGCCTGGCCCGGCAAATTTTGGCGCCTACCTCGAGATCACGCCTGACAATCGCATCTGGATCGTCACGCCGCAGTCCGAAATGGGGCAGGGTGTCCACGACGGCCTGCCGCGTATCGTCGCCGAGGAACTGGACGCCGACTGGTCGCTCGTCACCGTCCGCATGCCCTGGGCCGATGACCGGTTCATCAACCCGATCACCAAACGTCACCGCACGGCCAACAGCGAGTCGACGATGGTGTATTTCGATCTGCTGCGCCGCGCCGGTGCCACCGCACGTCAGATGCTGGTCGAAGCGGCGGCGGCGCGCTGGCAGGTTCCCGCCGCGGAGCTCGTGGCGGCACAGTCGATCGTCACTCACGCGGCAAGTGGCCGTCGTGCAACCTATGGTGAGCTTGCGAGTGCCGCGGCGGTGCTGACGCCTCCGGCGACATTGCAGCTGAAGTCACCGCAGCAGTTCCAGCTGATCGGGCGTGCCCTGCCGCGCACCGATACACCAGCGAAGTGCGATGGGAGCCTGCGTTTCGGCATCGATGTACAGCTGCCGGGAATGCTGCACGCCGCACTGCGACGTTCGCCGGCCGTCACGTCGAAGCTCGTGAGTTTCGATCGTACGGGCGCGCTGTCCCTGCCGGGCGTCGTCGATGCTTTCGAGATTCCGGATGGCGTCGCCGTGGTGGCGCGCTCGACCTGGCAGGCGCGTCGCGCGGCCGAGCAGCTCACGGCTCAGTTCGATGACAGTGCTGCGGTCAGCGCCGATTCCGCCGCGCTCCGGCCGCGCATGCTGGCGTCATTGGCCAACGATTCGGCCGCCCTGTCCGGGCGTCCTGCATTCGGTGGAGCACCCTACCAGCGCGACGTTGCGCTTGCGGCGATTGCGGCTGCGCCGGTGCGCCATGAATGGCATTACGAGGTGCCATTCCTCGCGCACGCGGCGCTCGAGCCGTTGTGCGCGACCGTGCGCGTCGACGCCGACGGCTGCGAAGCCTGGGTGCCATCCCAGCAACCGGACCGCGCCCGCGATGTGCTCTCCCAGGTCACGGGCCTGCCGCGCGAACGCTGTGTTCTGCATATCACCTTCCTCGGCGGTGGCTTTGGCCGAAAGTGGGAAGTGGACTTCGTCAGGCAGGCCGCGCAGATCGCGGTGAAAGTGCCGGGCCAGCCGGTCAAACTCACCTGGACCCGCGAGCAGGATTTCCAGCACGACCGCTTCCGCCCGGCACACATCGCGCGCACGCAGGTCGGCCTCTCCCGCGACGGTGCGATTCTCGGCATGCACAGCCGCACGACCGGCATCAGCATGTGGAAATACCAGGGTCGCCCGTCCATTCCGGGTTTCGGCGATTTTTTCTCGGCCGGTCTGCTGATCAACGATCGCTACGGCTTTCCCAACAAATACGTCGACGTCGTCGATACGGACGCGCCGATACCGGTCGGCACCTGGCGCTCGGTATCGCAGTCGATGAACACGTTCTTCTCCGAAAGCGCCATCGACGACATCGCGCAGCGCACCGCGCAGGATCCGCTCGCGCTGCGCATGAAGTTGCTGGAAGCCGATCCTCGCGGTCAGGCCGTACTGCAGCTGGCCGCGCAGAAGGCGGGCTGGGGACAGCGACTGCCGAAGGGGCAGGGGCGTGGCATCGCCTTCTCGATGGGCTTCGATTCCTATTGCGCACAGGTCGTGCAGGTGCGGGTGACCGGACGCAAGCTGCACATCGAACGCATCGTCTGCGCGTTCGACTGCGGCCTGATGGTCGATCCGCGCGCCGTCGAGGCGCAGGTGGAAGGGGGCATCGTGTTCGGGTTGAGCGCTGCACGCGATGGTCAGATCACCTTCGACAACGGCGTCCCCCGGCAGAGCAACTTCCACGACTCGGCGCTGATCCGCATCCACGAACTGCCGCCGATCGAAGTGCATCTGCTGCGCACCGAACACAAGCCAGGCGGTTGCGGCGAGGCGAGTGTGCCGACGGTCGCACCGGCGCTGGCAAGTGCAATCCACGCGGCGACGGGTCGGCGTCCGCGCAAACTTCCCATCATCGAGAACGGTTACGAACTTGTCTGATTTCAGGATCCGCGCCTGCCGCAGCGCAGGTGCCGTCGTCGCTCTGTGTCTGGGTCATTCGATCGCGAATGCAGAGATGCTGCGTACCGAGCGGCATGCCGTCGAAGCGAGCGCGATCGCGACGGGACTGGCCGCGCCCTGGTCGTTCGCGCTGCTGCCCGATGGCGACATCCTGATCACCGAGAAGGCAGGCACCCTGCGCGTGTTGCGCCAGGGACGGCTGCTGGCGAATCCGGTGCGCGGACTGCCCGAGGTGGCCGCGCGCGGGCAGGGCGGCCTGCTGGATGTCGTGCCGCATCCGGAGTTCGTGCGCAATCGCTGGATCTACTGGACGTATTCCGCGGGCGAGGCGGGCAGTCAGAACATCGGCACCGAAGTAGCGCGCGGCAAGTTCAACTGTCGTGCTGACGATTGCGCGATGACGGACGTACAGGTGCTGTTTCGCCAGGTGCCGAAGGTCAACACCGCGTTCCACTTCGGGTCGCGCCTGGTATTCGGCAAGGACGGCAATCTTTTCGTCACGCTGGGTGAACGCGGTCAGCA
Source organism: Steroidobacteraceae bacterium (assembly GCA_965279665.1). GTDB lineage: Bacteria > Pseudomonadota > Gammaproteobacteria > Steroidobacterales > Steroidobacteraceae > UBA964. The sequence continues at coordinate 2,150,602 of OZ257256.1, read as the reverse complement.
GGATGAGGCACAGAACCTCGGCATGCACCTCGGCAAGATCGTGCGTATCACGGACAGTGGCGCGGTGCCGGCCGACAACCCTTTCGTGAAGCGCGAAGGTGCCCGGCCCGAGATTTTCTCCTACGGCAATCGCAACGTGCAGGGTGCGGCGCTGCATCCCGTCACGGGACAGCTGTGGGCGCACGAGCATGGCCCGCAGGGCGGCGATGAACTGAACATCATCACGGCGGGCGCCAATTACGGCTGGCCCGTCATCACGTTTGGCCGCACCTATGGCAAGGGTGAACCGATCGGCGAGGGCACGGAACGCGCGGACATCGCGAAGGCCCAGCGGACCTGGGTGCCGTCGGTGGCACCGAGTGGGCTCGCCTTCTACACCGGCACGCGCTTCGCGCAGTGGCGCGGCAACCTGTTCCTCGGCACGCTGCGCGAACAGCGGCTGATCCGCCTGACGCTCGACGGCGACCGCGTCACCGGGGAAGAGCGCATCGAGGGCCTCGGAAGACTCCGCACGGTGCGCGAAGGCAGTGACGGCTATCTGTACGTCCTGAGCGAGTCCAAGGGTTCGCTGTTTCGTCTCGCGCCTGCGGCGCGCTGAGCCGGAGCCGACTCCACCGTGCAACGTACCGGTTTCTGGCTCGGCACCGCGCTGTTCTTCGTCATGCTGTTCCTCAGTCCGCCGGACGGCCTCAGCGTCGCGGGCTGGCGTACTGCCGCGGTGTCCGTGCTGGTGGCCTGCTGGTGGTTCACCGAGGCCGTGCCGGTGACGTTGACCGGTGCGTTGCCGTTCCTGGTCCTGCCGCTGCTGGGCGTTGCGAAGCCGGACGCGGTCGCGAGCCAGTACATGGGCTCGATCCTGTTCCTGGTCATCGGCGGTGCGATGCTCGGTGTCGCGATGGAAAAATGGGGATTGCACCGTCGCGTTGCCGTCGCCGTGATCGCACGCGTCCGGCCTGAGCCCGGACATCTGCTGTTTGCGATCATGGTGGTGACTGCTTTCGTCTCGATGTGGGTCAACAATTCATCGACCACCGTGATGATGCTGCCGATCGCGATGGCCACGATCCATGCGGTGACACGCACGCTGGGCAGCCCGACGCCGGATCCGGACGAGCAGCGCTTCGCTGCGGCGGTCGTCCTGTCCGTGGCCTACGCATCGAACATCGGCGGCTTCGCGACGCCGATCGGCACGCCCGTGAATCCCATCGCCATCGGCCTCATCGACAAGACCTTCGGCATCCATATCGGCTTCCTCGAGTGGATGGCATTTGGCGTGCCCGTCATGCTGCTCGCGCTGCCGGCCACGTGGTGGCTGCTGGCTCGCGTCAGTTTTCCGTTCCGCCTGCCGACTGGCGATCGCGAGCAACTGATCGAAGCCATCGGCCGGCCCGGACCGATGACGTCGCCTGAGAAGAGGGTGGCGCTGGTCGTGGCCGCCACCAGCCTGCTGTGGGTTTCGCAGCCGGCGATTGCCACGGTGTTGCCGGGTCTCAGCGATGCCGGCATCGCCGTGATCGGTGCGCTCGCGCTGTGCCTGATTCCCGCAGGCGTCGCGTCGAACGGTCCGCGGCGTCGCTTCCTGCTCGAATGGCCCGAGGCGCGTGAGGCACCGTGGTACCTGATCATGCTGCTGGGCGGCGGTCTCGCACTCGCAGACTCGATCGTGAAAACCGGCCTCAGTGACTGGATCGGCACTGAGCTCGGCGGAGCCGCAGCGCTGCCCTGGCTGCTGCTGCTTGCGCTCGTCACGCTGGTCTGCGTCGCGGTCACGGAATGTGCCAGCAACATCGCGACCGCGGCGAGCTTCATACCGGTGGCTGCGACGCTCGCCGTCGCCGGCGGGCACGACGGCATCGCGCTGTCCCTCGCGGCCGGCATGGCGGCGAGTTGGGGCTTCGCCAATCCAGCGGGCACATCCTCCAACGCGATGGTCTACGGCACCGGCCGCGTCAGCATTCGCGACATGCTGCGCGCTGGCCTGCTCGTGGATCTGCTCGGCGTCGTTCTGATCGCGGCGGCGTGCGCCGTGATCGTGCCGATGCTGGGCCTCAACGGTTGACGCGTATCGCTACCAGATCCTGACGCGCTGCTCCGGCGGCAGATACAGGCGATCACCTGGCTTCACGTCGAAGGCCTCGTACCAGGCGTCCATGTTGCGCACGACGGCATTGACCCGGAACTCCGACGGGCTGTGTGGATCGGTCATGATCTGGTTACGCAGTCGCTGGTCACGGATCAGCGTGCGCCAGACCTGCGCCCAGCCGTGGAAGAAGCGCTGTTCACCGCTGAGGCCATCGATGACCGGTGCTGGCGCGCCGGCGAGCGACAGGCGATACGCCTCGTGGGAGACGGAGAGCCCGCCCAGATCGCCGATGTTCTCACCCAGCGTCAACCGACCATTGATGCGGAGGCCGGGCAGGGGCTCGAAGCCCGAATACTGCGTCGCCAGCTGATCGCCGAGCTTCTTGAAGGCTTCTTCGTCGCGACGGTTCCACCAGGTGCGCAACACGCCGCGCGCGTCGGACTTCGCGCCCTGATCGTCGAAGCCGTGGCCCATCTCATGCCCGATGACGCCACCGATCGCGCCATAGTTGACGGCCGGATCGGCAGCCGGATCGAAGAACGGCGGCTGCAGGATCGCCGCCGGGAACACCACTTCGTTGAATACCGGGTTGTAGTACGCGTTCACGGTCTGCGGCGTCATGAACCATTCATCACGATCGGTCGGCTTGCCGAGTCGCGCCACATCGACGTTCCAGTCGAACACCGCGGCGCGCGTGGCGTTGCCGAAGGCGTCACCGGCCCGCACTTCGAGACCCGAATAGTCGCGCCACTTGTCGGGATAGCCGATCTTGGGCCTGAACGCGGCGAGCTTCTCGAGTGCGACGGCCCTGGTTTCCTCGGTCATCCAGGGCACGGCGCGGATACGTTCGCCATAGGCGCGACGCAGGTTCGCGACGAGTTCGATCATCAGCTGCTTCGAACGCGGCGAAAAATGGCGCTCGACATAAACCTGTCCGACGGCTTCACCGAGCGCGCCATTCACCGCGTCGACGCCACGCTTCCAGCGCGGACGCTGTTCCGGCTGACCGTTCAGCGTGCGGCCGAAGAAATCGAAGACTTCCTTGTCGAGCGCGCTCGGCAGCACGGAGGCGGTATTGCGCAGATAGTGATAGGCGAGATAGTCACGCCAGGTGCTGACGGGCGTCTTGCCGAACAGCGCCGCGAGCTTCGGCATGGCGTCGAGTTCGCGGACGACGAAGTCCTGCGCCGCGCCGAGACCGGCGCTGTCGAGGGCGGAGGCCGTCGGATACCCGCGCAGCATCGCGATCAACTCGGCGCGCGATGTCGGGTTGTAGGTCAGTTCGCGCTCGCGTCGCTTGGCAATCGGCCAGTGACGCTTCGCGATCTCCGTTTCGAGCGCGAGAATCCGATTCGCTGCCTGATCCGCCTTGCGACCCGAGGCCACGCCGCCGAGTGCCAGCACCCGCGCGATATGTGCGGTGTATTGCTTGCGTATGACACTGAACTGCTCGTCGTCACGCAGGTAATACTCGCGCTCCGGCAGTCCCAGCCCGGAATGCGTGACGACGACGACGTATCGATCAGGGTTCTTCTGATCGAGGGACACGCCGGCACCCAGCGGACCGCTGACCGGCAGATCCGGACGCGCCATCAGTCGCGCAATGTCTTCGTGAGTTCGCGCGGCGGCGATGCTCGCGAGCCCCGGCTGCGCGGGCGCCATGCCACGCGCGTCGATCGCCGCGGTATCCAGGAACGTTTTGTAGAAATCGCCGATCTTGCGCTGTGTCGTACCGGCCGCCGCCGACTGTGCCGCGAGTTCTTCGATGATGGCCCGGGTGTCGGACTCGGCCTTGGCACCGAGCTGATCGAAGGTGCCCCAGCGCGTGCGGTCAGACGGCATCGTGTTGGTGGCCATCCAGTTGCCGCCTGAGAAGCGGAAAAAATCGTCGCCCGGACGGACCGCCGTGTCCTTGCCCTGGATATCGAATCCCCAGGTACCGATGGACACGTTGTCAGCGGCTGCCAGAACGGAAAAAGCACAGCCCACGGCAGCGGCCGTGACGGACATGAAGCGCATGGCGGAATCCTCGTGGCGAATGCCTGATGGGGCGGAATGTTCCTTGGATGGCCTGCCTGGATCAACCGGCATACCCATAATTTAACGTAATATACATTATGCGCAGTGTCTGAGGGTTCGAGGTCCGGCACCGGCGAACCGTGAACCTGGGGTGGCCAGCGTCTTCCGCCAACCCTGTCGATGTCTCATCCGCACACGGCAAGTCCTTGCCACGTCTCAAGAAAGCATCGTCGGCGCCGTCATAGCCCTGTGACTAGTCAGGAGTGAGTTCCCGTGTTCTGGCGCAAGCGCGACAAGATCATTCGGCGCACCGGCGTGTTCTGCAGTGCTGCAGGCGTCGCGAGCGCGACCGTGCGCCGAGAGCCCGATGGCAGGACGGCGGTCGAGAACTGCTCTTTCGTCGAGTCGGCCGGCACCGACGCCAGAACTTCGCTGGCGTCACTGTACGACAGCCCTGGCAGTCGCCGCGGCCGGTTCAGCGCAGTGCTCGCCAACGGCAGTTATCACCTGTTGCTGACGGATGCGCCCGAAGTGGCCGAGGACGAATTGCGCGCGGCCATCCGCTGGCGCCTCACGGATCTCGTGCCATTTCCGATCGCCGATGCCGTCGTCGATGTGTTCGACGTGCCGGCACGGGCGCGACGCGGCACCTCCCCTTCCGTGTACGTGATCGCGACACAACGCGCGGTGGTGGAAGCGCATGCGCAGATGATGGATCGATTCGGTGATCGCTACGACGTGCTCGACGTACCAGAGATGTGTCTGCGCAACCTCGCGACTCTGCTGCCGGACGCCGAGCAGGGCCTCGCGATGGTGCATGTAGAGCATCAGCATGCGCATATCGTGGTCTTGCGCCAGGGCACGATCTATCTCGCGCGGCAGGTCGAGCTGACGGGGTCGGATCGGGAGCAGAACACCGATGCGGTGGTGCTCGAACTGCAGCGCTCGCTCGACTACTTCGAATCGCATCACGACCAGCGCCCCGTGCAGCGGACGCTGGTGTCGGCGGTCGGGGAATCGGTGTCGACCGATGAGCTGATCGCGGCCATCGGACCGCGCGCGGCAGCGCTCGATATCGTCAGCCACCTGGCCTGCGACGCGACGCTCGATGCCGCGACGGTGAACCGCAATCTGCTGGCACTGGGCGCCGCGTTGCGCCTCGATCAGGCCGTGCCATGAAGCCACAACAGGTCAATCTTCGATTCCATGTCGCCCGAGCGAGCGGCGCCACGGCCGTTCGCACGATGGCGCTGATGCTTGCCGCATTGTTGATCGGCCTGCTGGCAACCTATGGTGTGGCCTGGTGGCGGATTGCGGAGATCGACACGGCACTCGTCAATGGCGAGACCCGTGCGCGCCGCGACGCAGATCTCGCCGCGAGCATCTCCGAGAACCTCGATCGCAATCGGGTCGCCACGAGCCTGGCCGACCGCATCGAGACCCTGCGTCGCAGCGTCGCCCGCCAGGAACAGTTGCTGGCTGCCTTCAACGCACGGGAAGTGGGCGATCCGGATGGATTCTCCGGCACCCTCGAAGCACTCGCCGAGCGTCATCTGGCTGGAATCTGGCTGAGCCAGGTCAGCGTCAACAGCCGCCGTGAAGTGCGCATCACGGGTACGGCAGTCGATGAACGCCTCGTGCCGCGCTACCTCGAGTCCCTCGCCCCGGCCCGCGCATTCGCCGGTCGCCCGCTCGATCTGCTCGACATCGGGCGCAGCGAGGAGCGGCACGATACGGTGAGCTTCACACTCGCGAGCGGCACGTTGCGAACCGCTGCGGTGACGCCATGAGCGCGTGGTCGAAGCAGTCGCTGAAGACTCAGACGGCGAAGCTCGCCGCCTGGCTCCAACGCCTGAGTCCACGGGAACGATGGCTGGTCACCGGTGCGGCGGGCGCCATTCTGGCGATGCTGTGGCAGTTGCTACTGATGGATCCCCTGAATGCCCGAGGCGCTGCGGTCCAGGCGCGCCTCGCCGAGCTCGAGGCGGAGTCCGCGAGTGCGGCGGCTGCCTACGAAGAAGCTCTCGGAATCTCGAGTGGACCGGAGGCCGTGGCGCAGGCGGCTGAACTGCGCGCACTGCGCGAACGCGAGTCGCAACTGTCCGAGAAGATGCGCGAGCGTGCCGGTGCACTGGTGGCGCCGACCGCGATGGTCGCGCTGTTGCAGGACCTGATCGAACGTCACCCGGGTATCTCGCTGGTGCGATTGCGCAATCTCCCTGTGCAGCCGCTGGGCGATCCGACCGCCGCGGCAGGCAGTACCAAAGCGCCGTTCTACCTGCACGAAGTGGAGATGGTGTTCGAAGGTGATTTCGCCAGCGTGCTCGCCTACACCCACGCGCTGGAACGCGTGCCGTGGGCCTTCTACTGGAAGTCGCTCGATTTTTCGGTCGTCGCCTATCCCCGGAACCGCGTGACGCTGGTGCTCGGCGTCGTCAGCGATCAGCCGACCTGGATGAAGATATGAGCCGCGTCGGTCTTTGCTGCGCCATTGTCTCGCTGGGGCTGGTCGTGCTGACGAGCCTTCCTGCCGCGCAGGCGGCCGTGGATCCTACGCGGCCTCAGCCGGCGGGTGCGGCGCTGATTCCGTTGCGCCCTGCTGCCATCGGCGGATTTCACCTCAGCGCCGTCCTGCACGGCAGTGCGCAGCCGATCGCCATCGTCAACGGCGCACCGCGCCGTATCGGCGATCGCTTCGGACGCTATCGAATCGAGGCGATCGACGCGAACTGTGTCAGCTATCTGAATGGTGTGAAGCGCCAGCGCGCCTGCCTGAGGCAGGCGGCGTCGGTGCTCAAGCCTGTTGCCAGGAGAATTGAATGAAGCCTGCCCGTTCTACCATCACTCGCGCCACGCGCGCCCGCTTCCTGGCCCTCGTGCTGGGCGGCACAGCTCTGCTGTGCAGCGCCGCACCCGGGCTGACGGACTTCCCGGCGATGAACACTCGCTCGGACAAGACGCGCGGCGGTGCGATCGCGAAGCCCGCGGCGCGCTTCGATGTGGCGGTCGACAATTCGCCGGCTCGCGCGTTCTTCCTCGGTCTCGCGGCCAGCAATGGTGTCAACATCGTGCTGCATCCGGACGTGCGCGGTACCGTCAGCCTTGCGCTGAACGATGTGACCGTCGAGGACGTGCTCGGCACGATGCGCGACGCCTACGGTTTCGACTATCGCCGGACCGCCAGCGGTTATCTGATCCTGCCGGCCACCATCCAGACGCGCGTGTTCCACCTGAACTACCTCAACGTGCAGCGCGGCGGCACATCGCTGACGCGGGTCAGTTCGGGTCAGGTCAGCCAGTCCAGCCAGGATTCCGGATCGATCGCCGCGGCCAGTGCGACCGCACCAGCGAGCGCCGATGGCGAATCGTCGGAACCCAGCGGCAGCACCGCCGAGGTGACCGGCACCCGGATCGCGACGCAGAGCGACGCGGATTTCTGGGTCAGTCTCGAGCGGTCGCTAAAATCGCTGTTGGCTTCCGACAAGTCGGCGTCCGTCGTCGTCAACGCGATGGCCGGCATCGTCGTCGTGCGCGGCATGCCGGATCGCCTGCGTGAAGTCGAGGACTATCTGGCCAAGGTTCAGGATGTCGTGACGCGACAGGTCGTCATCGAGGCGAAGATCGTCGAGGTTGCGCTCGACGATGCCTTCCAGTCCGGCATCAACTGGTCGGCGGTCATCACCCGCGCGAACGGCAACGTCTTCGGCTTTGGCCAGAGCTCGCCGCGCGGTGGCTTCGACGCCGATCCGCTGAACCGCAGCGGGCGCAGCGTCAATGTCGCGCCGGGTGCGAACAACTCGGGTGTCACCACGGAGGCCCAGCAGGGCGCGTTCGCGGTATCGCTGGGCTTCGGCGATTTCAACGCCTTCATCGAACTGCTCGAGACGCAGGGACGCACCCGCGTGCTCTCCAGCCCGCGTGTGGCGACGCTGCACAACCAGAAGGCCGTGATCAAGGCGGGCAGTGACGAATTCTTCGTGACGGATGTGTCCAGCGAAACGGTCAGCGGTACTGCGACGGCGACCAGCCGTGATGTCCAGCTGACGCCGTTTTTCTCCGGCATCGCGCTCGACGTGACGCCGCAGATCGGCGACGACGGCAATGTCACGCTGCATATCCACCCGGCCGCCAGCGAAGTGCGTGACCAGAGCAAGACGCTGACGGTCTCCGGCACGACAGACACCCTGCCCCTGGCGATCAGCGAGATCCGCGAATCGGACAGCGTGGTGCGCGCCGCCAGCGGCCAGGTGATCGTCATCGGCGGGCTGATGCGGACGATCGTGCAGGACTCGCGCTTCGGCACCCCCGGGCTCGCGAGCCTGCCGCTGGTCGGCAACCTGTTCCGCAGCAAACAGAAGGTCAACCGCAAGTCGGAGCTGGTGATCCTGCTGCGTCCGACGATCATCGAGGACGACAGCGACTGGGCGCCGCAGCGAGCTGCGGCACAGGCGAACATCGACATGATCGACGCGCCCCGAGGCAAGTGAGCGCGCCGTGACCACCACCGCCCCTGCCCGCGTTCGCCTCGGTGATGTGCTGCTGGAGCGCAAGCTGCTGACCAACGCGCAGCTGACGGAAGCGCTCGCCGAACAGGATCGCAGTGGCCGCAAGCTCGGCCGGGTGCTCGTGGATCTCGGCATGGTGTCCGAGTCCACGCTGCACACGGCGCTGAGCGACCACCTGAAGGTGCCGTTCGTCGACCTGCGGCAGTTCACGCCGGACCGGGAGGGCCTGCGGATGCTGCCGGAGACGGTGGCGCGGCGCTTCCGGGCGATCGTGCTGAAGTCGTCGGCCGCGGTACCGCTGGTCGGCATGGCGGATCCGACCGACATCTTCGCGTTCGACGAGATCAAGCGCCAGCTGCGGCGGAACTTCGAGCTCGCGCTGGTCAATGAGTCGGCCCTGCTCGACTTCATCGACAAGAATTATCGCCGTACGGATGAGATCGCATCGCTCGCCAAGGAAGTCCGTGAGGAACTCTCCGACAGCGACCTGGACCTCGACCAGCTGAAGGCCGACGATGCGGCACCCGATGCCGCGATCCTGCGACTGCTGCAGTCGCTGTTCCAGGATGCCGTGCAGGTCAACGCCTCAGACATCCACATCGAACCTGGCGATGGACGGCTGAGAATCCGACAGCGCGTCGACGGTGAACTGCAGGAGCAGAGCATCGAGGGCGAGCGCGTCGCGACGGCGCTCGTGACGCGACTGAAGCTGATGTGTGGCCTCGACATCGCCGAGAAGCGGTTGCCACAGGACGGGCGTTTCAGCATGAAGGTGACCGGCCGGAGTTTCGACGTTCGTGTCTCGACGCTGCCCACCATCCACGGCGAATCGCTGGTCATGCGTCTGCTGGACCAGTCCGCGCCGCTGACCGGGCTGGAGCAACTCGGGCTCGGCGATGCGCTGCTCGAGCGCGTCAAGGCGATTGCGCAGATGTCCGCCGGAATGGTGCTCGTCACCGGTCCGACCGGCAGCGGCAAGACCACGACGCTGTACTCGGTGCTGCAGCATCTGAACCAGATCGATACCAAGATCATCACCGTCGAAGACCCGGTCGAATACCGGCTCGACCGCATCGTGCAGGTGCAGGTGCAGCCGAAGATTGGCCTGGATTTCGCGCGAGTGTTGCGAACCGCCCTGCGTCAGGACCCGGACGTGCTGCTGATCGGCGAAATGCGTGACCGCGAAACGGCGGAAATCGGCCTGCGCGCCGCGATGACCGGCCACATGGTGTTCTCGACCCTGCATACGCTGAACGCCGCGGCGGCCGTCAGTCGTCTGATCGACATGGGCGCTGAACCGTTTCTCGTGGCCGCCTCGCTGAAGGCGGTGTTGGCCCAGCGCCTCGTGCGCAAGCTCTGCAGTCAGTGCAGCGTCGATGCACCACTCGGTGACACCACGCGAGCCTGGCTGGAACGCCGTCGGCCGTCGGGCGACGCGGGCACTGACACCTGGCGGACTGCGCGCGGTTGTCATCACTGCAACAATACCGGCTACCGCGGGCGTCTCGCCGTGTATGAATTCCTGGATCTCGATCGGGATGCGCTCGATGCGATCCGTCGCAATGACCTGACCGCCTTCCAGCACCGTGCCGAACGCCTGCCCGGTTTCGTTCCACTGGCGGACGCCGGAATCGATCTGGCGCGCCGCGGCCTGACGAGCCTGGACGAGGTGATGCGCGTACTGAGTGGCCTCGAGGATCGCGCCTCCGATCCGCTCGCGGCGGAGCCTCTGGACGATGACGGCGTGTCCCGCCTCCTGTCGGCCTGAGCGAACTGAGCCATGCCAGTCTTTGCCTACCAGGGCCGTGCGACAGGGGGAGATCGGGTCGGCGGCCGACTCGAGGCGGACAACGCCAGCGCTGCGGCACAGAGTCTGATTCGTGCCGGCATCGTTCCGATCGAGGTCGAGCCGGTCGTCGTGCGCGGTCTCGAGCTCAAGGAACTGCAGCGTCTGCTTGGCTTCGGTCTGCCGTCGATCGAAGACCTGGTCCTGTTCACGCGTCAGTTGCACACCGTGGTCAAGGCGGGCCTGCCCTTCCTCTCGGGGCTGCGCGGCATTGCGACCTCCACCCAGCAGCCTGTGCTGCGCGAGGCACTGGGCGACGTCGTCATGCATCTTCACACCGGGCGCGAGTTGTCCGACTGCCTCTCGCGCCATCCGCACATCTTCCCGGAGCTGTATGTCCAGGTCGTGCGGGTCGGTGAATCCACCGGCACGCTCGAGCGCTCGCTCGCCGAGCTTGCACTGTATCTGCAGGAAGACAAGGTCACGAAGGACGCGATCTCATCCGCGCTTCGCTATCCGATGATGGTCGTCATCGCGATTGCGCTGGCCATCGGCATCATCACGACCTTCGTGATTCCACGATTTGCACCGCTGTTCGAGATCCTCGGCGACGACATCCCGTTGCCGACCCTGATCCTGCTCGGTGCCTCGACCTTCGCTGCGAAGAACGGTCTCGCCGTCGTGGCGACGATTGCGATGTCGATCTTTGCATTGACCCGCTACGCGCGAACGCAGCCGGGTCGCCGCCTGTTCGATCGACTGAAGCTGCGACTGCCCGTGGTGGGAACGCTGGTGCTGCAGGGCTCCATTGCACGGGTCCTGCGCTCGTTGTCGATCTCGCTGAACGCCGGCTTGCCGATGATCGAGGCGCTCAGCACGATCGCGCGCACGGCCGGCAACGTCATCGTCGCCGACAAGGTGTTGATGATCCGCGACGCGGTCGAGCGCGGCGATTCGATGCAGCGTGCTCTCGCGGGCGCCGAGCTGTTCCCGCCGCTGGTGCTGCAGATGGTCAGCACCGGCGAAGAGACGGGCGCGATGCCGGAGATGCTCGCCGAGGTTGCCGACTACTACCAGCGCGAGACCGCGAACTCGCTGAAGAATCTGACGGCGATGATCGAACCGCTGCTGGTGATCGCCGTCGGTGGCATCGTGCTGGTGCTCGCGCTCGGGGTGTTCCTGCCGATGTGGAACATGATCTCCAAGGTGGGTGCAGCTGCTGCGTGACGCAGTTCCGGGCGGGTCGCTCAAGACCCTGCGCCGCGGCGCCGATACATCAGCGTGGCACCGGGATGATCCGGGGCCGATCAGGGTCATCCTCAAGGAGCAGATTATGTTCGCATCGCGTTCGCCCGTCTCGCGCAACCGGGCTCGCGGCTTCACGCTGGTGGAGCTGGTCGTCGTCATCACGATTCTCGGTATTCTCGCGGCGTTTGCCCTGCCCCGCTTCGCCTCGCTGGATCGCGATGCCCGTCGCGCGTCGACGGAATCGCTGGCCGGCAGCGTCCGCAGCGCCGCCGCCCTGACGCATGGCGTCTGGATGGTGCGCAATTCGCCGGCCAACGCCGTCGTCGAAGGTCGCACGATCACGTTCACGAACGGCTACCCGAACCGCGCGACGATCGACGATGCGCTGAACTTCAACACGACTGACTTCACGTACAACGCGGGTACCGGCGTTTTCACTCGTGTGGGCGCGCGGACTCCCGCACAGTGCACGGTCACGTACACGGCGCCCGCCGCCGTCGACGCGGCGCCAACCATCACCACGGTGACGACGGGCTGCTGACCCGTCCGCGACCCACGGCTGCGAGTGCGCGCGATGTCGTGGCACGAACCCGTGGGAAGCTCCGCGACGGGATTCACGCTCACTGAGCTCGTCGTGGTCCTGTCAGTGCTGGGAGTGCTCGCCGCCGTTGCCGCACCCCGCCTCGTCAGCAACCAGGCCTTTGCAGAGCGCCTGTACGCCGAGGAGGTTGCCGCGCAACTGCGGCATGCCGGCGAAGTCGCACGCCTGTCGGACTGTGCCGTGCGCTTCACCCAGACGGTCAATGGGTATTCACTGGCGCAGCAGGCTGCGTCAGGCAACCGCTGCAACCCGAACAGCAATAGCTGGACTGTGCCGGTCCGTAATCCGGATGGCACGACGGCGGCCGGCACGGCACCCCGCGAGCTGCTCGGCACCTTGACTCCGGTGGCGGTGACACTGGCGCCGCGCACGTCGATCACGGCCACCGCCGATGTCAGTGTGCCGGTCGGGGCGTTCACCATTACCGCGAATCCGTCGACCGCACGAGTGGAGCTGCGATGAACCGGCAGATCCGCGGCATGGCGCTGGTCGAAGTCGTCATCGCGATTGCAGTGATCGCGACCGCAGCGGGCGCGGTGCTGGCCGCGTCGAGCCTCGGCGCCGTGCAGCAGTCCAGACTGTACGTGCAGCAGCAGGCACTGTGGGTCGCGCAGGCCTATCTCGACGAAATCACCGGCAAGGAATTCGCGGATCCGGATGGCGTGAACAACGAGACGCAGCGCGCACGTTACGATGACGTCACCGACTACGCGGGGTTGCTGGACAGCAGCGCACGCGATGCGGCGGGTCAGCCGATTGCCGGACTCACGCGCTTCACCGTGCGTATTGCCGTCACGCCATCTGGCGCGGTGCCGGGCATTGCGGCTTCCGATCTGTTGCGGATCGAAGTGCGTGTGACCGCCGCCGGCACCGAAGCCGTGCTGGTCGGCTTCAAGGTGCGGCCGTGAGCCTGCAACCCAGGGCGCGTGGATTCACGCTGGTGGAACTCGTCGTGAGCATCACGCTGATGGCCATCGTCGGGGGCTTCGGCGTGCTGATCCTGCGCGGGCCATTGCAGAGCCAGCAGGCGCAGTCACAACGCGCCGCCCTGGTGGGCAGTGTCGGCACGGCGCAGCAGAACGTTCACACGATACTGCGTGGGGCAATGCCGGGCTCGCTGCGTACGCGCACCGCCGGCACCATCGTTGCCGTGGAACTGCTGCAGGTGGCGGCGACGCTGCGGCTGCGCGCCGCAGCACCTCCACCCGATCCGGCTTCACTGCTCGACCTCGCGACGCCCGACAGCTCGTTCGACGTCGTGCGGGTCTCGCCCGGCATCACGTTGCCGCTCGACTCCACGGCCTTGCTGCTCTCGATCGGGCACACCGGCCTTGCCGGACAGAGCGCCTGGCAACTGGCCAACGTCGTCAGTCCCCCCGGCACGCGCATCCAGTTGACGCCCGGGGCCGTTGCCGGCGAATGGCGCGCAACGCTCACGCCAGCCGTCCGGTACGTTCGCCTACCCGCCTCCGCCGAAGCCTATCTGGTGACCGGGCCGCAGACGCTGCTGTGTGATCGCGCGGCTGGAACCCTGAGCCTGTACTCCGGGTACAGCATCGCTGCGAATCAGGCCAGTCGTGACAGCGCCGCGGAACTGCTTGCGGCCGGCGCAACCGCGACGCTGCTCGCGACTGGCATCACCGCCTGTACGGCGCGTCTGGCCGTCCCGGTCACCGCCGGCCTCGCGGCGACGATCCAGATGAACTTCACGATGACGCGTGGCACCGAGTCCGCCACCGCCACGGCGGCGGTGTCGATCCCGGGGGCTGCGTGACCCCGGCTCGCAGTCGAGGCAGCGCCCTCGTCGTTGCGCTCGCCCTGCTGGTCGTGCTGGCCGGTATCGGCGTCGGCGTGACCCGGCTGGTGGTCGTCGAGGCGCAGCGCAGCAGTCTTGGCGTTCAGCAGCTTCGGCTCGAGCAGGCGGCCCGTCTCGGACTGGACCTTGCCGCGCACCTGGCGCGACGCGGCAATTGCGCGCCGCTCAGTTTCACGCCGGCGGACCCCGCCCTCGCGGGCCTGCAGATCGACACGACCTGCTCGCTGCGCAGCGCACCCGAGGGGGCCGGAACGGTGGACCATTTCTCGACGACGGCCACGGCCATCGCCGGGCGTTATGGCACATCCCAGTACGGCAGCGTGTCCCGGTCGCAGCAGTTCAGCCTCACTCGCTGAATGTTCAATCCTGGTGCGTCCCTGCCGATAACGCTGACAGTCACCTAATTTCCGGGGCCCGTCCATGCGTGTGCAGCAGATTACCCTGTCGACTGATCGTCCGATTGCCGATGCCCTGGCGCCTGCCGTGGCCATCGGGCCGCAACTCGTGCTGACCTTCGCCGACCCGGCCTTCTTCGAAACACCCGGCATCGATCTCGCTCGCGCGCTCAGCAGCGCGTTCCCTGACGCGATGGTGCTCGGCTGTTCGAGCGCAGGAGAGATCTCCAACGACGGCGTCGACACCGGTTCCGCCGTCGTGACTGCGGTTCGCTTCGAGCGACCCGGCCTCGCGATGGCGCGTGAGCCGATCGCCGACATGTCCGATTCAGAGCAGGCGGGCGAACGACTCGGACGCCAGCTGGCCGACGGACATCCGCACACCGTCATCGTCTTCGGTCAGGGCGTCGAGCTCAATGGCAGCGCGTTGATCCGTGGCCTGCGCAAGTCGCTCGGCGACGCGGTGACGATTGTGGGCGGACTCGCAGGTGATGCCGGTCGATTCGTCCGCACATTCGTGATCGCCGGCGCCGATGCGCCGACGAATGAGATCGTCGGCGTGGCATTCAAGGATGCCGGGCTGCGCGTCACGACGGGAACGTTCGGCGGCTGGAAGCCTTTCGGCGCGCTGCGACGGATCACGCGTGCCGATGGCAACGTGCTGCACGAACTCGATGGCGAGCCGGCCTTGAATGTGTATCGGCGCTACCTGGGCGAGCATGCACGTGGACTGCCCGGGTCCGCGCTGCTGTTCCCTTTCTCGATGGTCGATGCGGACGGTCGCGAAACGGGCGTGATCCGCACCATTCTCGGCATGGACGAGGCGACCGGCAGCCTGACGCTGGCCGGCGAAATCACCGCCGACGGATTTCTGCGCCTGATGACGGCGAGCTCGGATGAACTGATCGATGGAGCCGAGGTCGCCGCCGAGGCGGTCGCCGACGACAACAGCACCTCGGCGCAGAGCTTCGCGCTGCTGGTCAGCTGCGTCGGGCGTCGCATGGTCCTGGGCGCGCGCGTCGACGAGGAAGTCGAGGCGGTCGGGTCCGTGGTGGGACGTCAATGCTCGCTGGCCGGCTTCTATTCGAACGGCGAAATCAGCTCGAGTGGCGAACTGCTGAGCTGCGGCGCCGGCAACCACCTGCACAACCAGACGATGACGATCACGCGCTTCATCGAAGCATGACATGAACCGTCTCCTGAAGCGTCAGTTGCGGCGCGCGCTGCAGCTTCCCGCGGGTGTCGATCCCGAAGCGTGGATCGAACTGCTGCGTGCGGATGGCGCGAACCTGACGATCGACGGTCAGTCACCTGACTGGCCGAAGGTGCTGGATCGCATCGTGACTGCGGTCGGTGAAAGCTACGGTCAGCTGGAACGCGATCTCGAGCTTCGCAGCCGGAGTCTGGACATCAGCTCCGCCGAGCTGTTCGATCTGAACGAGCGGCTGCGTGGCGACCTGTCCGCACGCCAGGATGCGGAGCGGCTGCTGCTCGAGGCAGCGCAGCGCATCGCGCAGGTGGCCGGCCTCCCGTCGGTCGAATCCGGCACGTCGGGGCTGCAGTCCCTGAGCGTCGTGATCTCCGGGCTCAGCAACGCGCTGGCAGAATCGAAAGCGGCGGAGGCCGCAAGCCAGCAACGCCTCGAACTGGCGCTGACGGCATCAAAGCTCGGCCTGTGGGACTGGGACACGAGCGAGCAGGCAGTATTTTTCGACGAAGGGTTTGGCCGCTTCCTCGGTCGGGTCGGTGTTCCGGCCGACGTGCCGATGACCCAGCTGCTGCGGTACTCACATCCCGACGATGGACTCCTGTTCCAGCAGAAGCTGGCCGATGTACTGCGCGGTCGGGAACCCTTCTTCGATGTGGAACATCGCGTCGCGCACGCTGACGGTCGGTGGGTGTGGTTTCACACGTTCGGCAGCGTCACGGCGCGCGACGCCCGCGATCGTGCCGTGCGTCTGACTGGTGTCATCGCAGACGTGTCTGCCCGCAAACAGATGGAGCAGGAACTGGCCGACAATCTGCAGCTCGTCGAAACCCTGCTCGAAGCGCTGCCGGTGCCCGTCATCGTCACCGATCGCGCGGACCGCGCGCTGCGGCTGAATGCGGCCTGGGAGCGCCTGAGCGGACAGCCGCGCGCGCCGCAGATCGGTCAACCGGTCTCGCTCGCGTCCGACGACAGCGGCGCTTCCCGGCATGCGGCGACGAATCGCAGCGTGCTGACCAGCGGCGAGCCCGCCCAGTACGAAGCCACCCTCGCCTCGGCCTCCGGCGAGGAACGCTCCGTGCTGATCAACAAGGCGCCGTTGCGTCGCGGGACGGATGCGGCCGACGGCATCGTCTCCGTGATTACCGACATCACGCTGCAGAAACGCGCCGCGGAAGCCATGGAGCGCGCCAAGCAGGCGGCGGAAGCCGCAGCCGCAGCCAAGACGCAGTTCCTGGCGAACATGAGCCATGAACTGCGCACGCCTCTGAACGGCGTCGTCGGCATGGCATCGATGCTGTCGACGACTGCGCTGGATGTACGCCAGCTGCGCTTCGTCGAAACGCTGCGCACCTCGGCCGAAGCGCTGATCACGATCGTCAACGATGTCCTCGACTTCTCGAAGTCCGACGCCGGCAAGCTGGGCATCGCCAGCGAACCGGTCGATCTGCGCAAGCAGGTCGACCATGTGATCCAGTTGTTCGCTGCACGCGCCTACGACAAGGGACTCGATATCGCAGGGCGTGTCGCCGCAGACGTGCCGATGCAGCTGCTGGCCGACAATGTTCGCGTGCGCCAGGTGCTCGGCAATCTCGTCAACAACGCGATCAAGTTCACCGAACGCGGCCAGGTGCTGGTGGCCATCGCCAGCGATGCACCGAATCCTGACGGTGCTGCGTTCGTGCGCGTCACCGTGACCGACACCGGCATGGGAATCGATGCGGCGCAGTCGGCACATCTGTTCGAGGCGTTCGCACAGGCTGACAACAGCATCACGCGCCGCTTTGGCGGGACCGGGCTGGGTCTGGCGATCTCGCGTCAATTGGTGGAGGCGATGGGTGGCCGCATCGGCTTCAGCAGCACTCCCGGACAAGGCAGCACGTTCTGGTTCACGCTGCCACTCGGCGAGACCTCACCCGTGCCGCTGGCGGTCCGCCATCCGAATCGCGGGGTGCTGCTGGTGGCCGCTGCCGGGCCCATCCGCGATGCGATGCAGGCCGCGGCCAGGGAACGCTTCGTGCACGTCGCCGTGGCGCTGGACGGCGCCTCCGCCACGCCGGCGCTGGTGTCGATGCCGGCGACCCTGACGAGCATCCGGGTGGTGCTCGACATGAATTCACTGGGTTGCGACGAGAACGAACTGTCGAATGCGCTGCGTTTGCAGCGGCCTTCCAGCGCGCTGTCATTCGTCGTACTTCGCTCACCGGGCGACGCTGGCGCCAGCACCGCGGATCTGCCCTGCCTCGCAAAACCAGTCCCTCTGACGGCACTGTTCGACGATGCGGCCACGACCTCGCCCCAGTCATCGCCAGACTGCGCACCGCCCGAGACCGCGCAGTCGGCCGCGATCGCTGTTCCCGAGTCCCGCACGAAGACCTGCGTGCTGCTGGTTGAAGACAATCCGGTCAATCAGGAAATCGCGCGGGCGATGCTCGAGCACCTCGGCATGCGGGTCGTCTCCGCGCTCGACGGCAGCGAAGGGGTGCGCCTCGCGCGCGAGCGCGACGACATCGACCTGATCCTGATGGACTGCCAGATGCCGGTCATGGACGGCTTCACGGCTGCGGCGAACATCCGGCGGGAGCTCCCGCAGCGCGCCGCCATCCCGATCGTCGCGCTGACCGGCAATGCGATGCCGGGGGATCGCGAGGCGTGTCTGGCGGCCGGCATGAACGACTACATCACCAAGCCGATCGCGCTGCCCGTGCTCGAGGCGACGATGCGAAAGTGGCTCAGTTCGAACGACGAGCGTGCCAACTCGGGGCGCCGGGCCGGCTGACGTCATCTCATTGTGTATAGAGAAGAAAAAAGCTTCATATACATAGTGTTGTAAGCACTATCTAGAATTGTTCTGTTATAGCCATCCAGCACGGATCGGGCGGCTTGAAGCGGCCACCCGGGGCGTGGGTCTGGCCAGGCGCCATTCGGGTCGAAGCAGAACGGCCCGGCGTGCGCCGGAACCGCGTCACACGGCAGAAAACTGCCGTTGGCATAAGTCAGCATCAGGCTTATATTTCGACCGTAGACCACTGATTCACCGATGCTTACTCAAGCGCCGAAGACTTCAGGTGGATTCTCAGGTTTCGTCTTCAAGTCACCTCGTATCGTGAGGCCGCAATGGATCTCGCATGGCAGAAATTTCGAGCTGCGGCGCTGCTGCTGGCGCGCTCCGGGACCGTCAAGGAGCGACTGTATGCGGCGTACCGCCACCAGCTCTGCGATCTCGAAGCCGATACGCTGCCGGGTGAAGTGCGGGAAGACTTCTGTGCTCTGATGCGCGCGCTGACGCGTGAGCGTCCGCTGCGGGGCGAAGACGCGGCGGTTGCGACCATCCGCAAGCTTTCGGCCAGCGAGGCGGATCAGTGCGCGACGCTGTTGATCGAGATCTTTGCCCGCATGTCGAATCTGAACCTGCTCGAAGACGTCACGGTCGTACCGTCGTCAGGGACCGCGCAGGTGATTCCACTGTTCGCCGCCGAGAGTCGCGGCTGACGCGATCTCGCGCTCGACTCAGTCGAGCTTGAAATCGATCGTTTCCCAACGGTTGGTATCCTGACCGCGGGCGAGGCGCAGGATCGCGTCGGTCATCGAACGCTCGTTCCACTCCACCGATTCTTTTGCCATCGTCGTCAGCGCGCGGGATGGTGCGTGCGGTGAGCCGAAATGCGGCAGCAACAGCACGGGACGCGCCGCCGCCTGCGCGAAGCCGATCTGGAACTTCAGCATTTCCGATTCCGCGACCTCGAGTTCCGCGAGTGCGACGACGATCTCGGCCTGCGCGATCGAGCCGCGTATGCTGTCCCGCAGGGCCGTTGCCGCCTGCCCCGGCCCCTTGGAGGGTGCGAGCGGGCTGGTTCCGACGTTCTTGTAGAAAAAGCCTCGGGCGCTTTCCAGATACTCGAACAGGCGGGAGTAATCGTCCGGCTCGGCCATGCCGGTGGTCACGTAAACGCGAATCGGGTGGGATTCCAGAGAACCTGAGTCGGACATGAGCGGTCCCATGAGCACGGTCGTGACACAATTCTACACCCTGCGCCGGCGTACACTGGCGCCAGTGGAAAGGATGCCCAATCGATGCGCCTGCTGATCTACAACATTCGCTATGCCACCGGCACCGGACCGGCGTTTCACCTGCCCGTGCCCGGCGCCGGCTACCTGCGCAGCAGTCGCAAGGTGCTGGAGCAGATCACCAAATTCATTCGCGCCCAGGATCCGGATCTGGTCGGCCTGATCGAAGTGGACACCGGTTCGATCCGCACCGGCATGGTCAACCAGGCCGAGCACATCGCCTCGCACCTCGGCCATTACACCGCCTACGAATGCAAGTACGGCGCGGGCTCGCTGAACCTGCTGATGCCCATCGTCCGCAAGCAGGGCAACGCGATCCTTGCCGCGCCGCGCGTGACCGGCGAGCGTTTCCATTATTTCGAGACGGGCATCAAGCGGCTGATCATCGAGCTCGAACTCGACGAGGTCTGCGTGTTCCTCGTGCATCTGTCGCTGAAGTACCGGCAGCGGCAGGAACAGCTGCGCACGCTGCATGATCTGATCGCGAAATCGCCGAAGCCGGTGATCGTCGCCGGTGACTTCAACACGTTCTGGGGCAACAACGAGATCTTCCTGTTCATGCGCGCCGCCGGGCTGCGCAGCGCGAACACGAAGGCGCTGGCTTCGTTTCCTGCGCGCATTCCGCGCGTCGAACTCGATTTCATCCTGTACAGCGAAGGCATCGAGATCCGCGATTTCAAGGTGCCGGATGTGCGCTTCTCCGACCACCGGCCGTTGATCTGCGATTTCGAAGTCACCGTGCCGCGCAAGGCCGAGGCGACGGCGGCCTGAGGTCGCCCGGTGCAAACATGACCAGCACGGCCACCACGAATGCCTGGACCCTGACACGGGATGCCGACGACATCGCGTGGCTGACCTTCGACAAGCCGGACTCGTCGACGAACACGCTCGGTCGCGCGGTGATGGCCGAACTCGATGGCGTGCTGCAGACCTTGCAGCGCCAGCCGCCGCGCGGGCTCGTCATTCGTTCCGCCAAGCGCAGCGGCTTCATCGCCGGCGCCGACGTCCATGAGTTCGAGTCGCTGAGCTCCAAGGCATTTGCCGTCGAGATGGTGCGTGCCGGGCAGGCCGTGCTCGATCGGCTCGAAGCGCTGCCCTGCCCGACCGTTGCGGCCATCGCCGGATTTGCGCTGGGTGGCGGACTCGAACTCGCGCTCGCCTGCCGCTACCGCGTCGCCGTCGGCGACGACCGTCTGACGCTCGGGCTGCCGGAGGTGATGCTCGGCATTCATCCCGGGTTCGGCGGAACCGTGCGCAGCGTCCGGCTGCTCGGCGCTCAGGTTGCGCTGGACCTGATGTTGACCGGGCGAAACGTGCGCGCGGACAAGGCGCTGAGGCTCGGACTCGTCGATCGACTGGTTCCCGCCGTCACGGATCTGGAGGCCGCCGCGCGCGACCTGATCCGGCAGCGGCCCACCCCTCACCGGCCTGCGCTGCTGCAGCGTGCGCTGTCCTGGGCGCCGATAAGACCGTACGTGCGGAGCAAGACGCTGGCCCAGGTGTCGCGCCGTGCACGTCGGGATCATTACCCGGCGCCATTTGCGATCGTCGATCTCTGGGCAGCGCATGGCGCTCAAGGGCGCGCTGCGTTCGAGGCCGAAGCGCAATCGATCGCGGGGCTGTTCATGACCGATACCTCACGCGGACTCGTGCGGGTGTTCCAGCTGCAGAACCGGCTGAAATCGCTCGGCGGAAAGTCGGAGCGCTCATTCAGCCACGTGCATGTGGTCGGGGCCGGCGTGATGGGCGGCGACATCGCGGCATGGTGTGCGCTGCGCGGCTTGACCGTCACGCTGCAGGATCGTGGTCTGCAGTACATCGAACCCGCGCTGAAGCGCGCCGCGGAACTGTTCGCGAAGAAGCTGCGCGATCCGGCGAAGGCGGCGGAAGCGGCCACGCGACTGACGGCGGACGTCGACGGTGATGGCGTCGCCCGGGCGGATGTCGTGATCGAGGCGATCTTCGAAAACCTCGACGCGAAGCGCGCGCTGTACGCACGCCTCGAACCAAAGATGAAGCCCGACGCCGTGCTCGCGACGAACACGTCCTCGATCATGCTCGAGGAACTGAGTCGCGGACTGTCGCAGCCCGGCCGGCTCGTCGGATTTCACTTCTTCAACCCCGTCGCGCAGATGCCGCTCGTCGAAATCGTTCGGTCGAAGGATGCGAGCGAGTCGGCCATCCAGTCCGCCATCGCGTTTGCCCGCCACATCGACAAGCTGCCCTTGCCCTGCCGCAGCTCGGCCGGCTTCCTGGTCAATCGCGTGCTCGTCCCGTACCTGCACGAAGCGATGTATGCCGCGAGCGAGGGATTGGACCTGACGACCATCGACCAGGCGGCGCTGGATTTCGGCATGCCAATGGGACCGGTGGAACTGGCGGATGTCGTGGGGCTCGACGTCTGCAGCCACGTCGGCGAGATCGTCAGTCGCGCGCTGGGGCGCGCCTCCCCGGACCTCACGCGCCTGCAGGGACTGGTGGCCGCGAAGAAGCTCGGTCGCAAGACCGGCGAAGGCTTCTACGTCTGGCAGGACGGCAAGGCCGTCAAGCCGCCGAGCAGCGCCACTGTGCCGGCCGATCTGCCGGACAGGCTGCTGCTCGCGATGCTGAACGAATGCGTCGCCTGCCTGCGCGAGGGCATCGTCGAAGACGAGGGTCTCCTCGACGCGGGAATCGTGTTCGGTGCCGGATTTGCGCCATTCCGGGGCGGGCCGATGCAGTACGCCCGGCGCCAGGGTCTCGACCACATCGTTGCACGGCTCGAAGCACTGGCTGCCCGTCACGGGCCGAGATTCACGCCGGATGCCGGCTGGAAATCCCTGCAGGAAGCGGCCCGGAAAGGGTGAAGTGGGTAGCGGAGCGCCCGCCGGAGCCTGTGCTAGCATCGCCGCGGCGATGAACCGCGCCACAGTGCCCCGTCAATATGCCCCATGAGCCCCGTTAATGAGCCCCGTTAATGAGCCCCGTTAATGAGCGATGAAAAGCCGGTCAGCGTCGAACTGCTGAAGTCCCTCGCGCCCCTGGAGGGCATGAAGAAGGACAACCTGTCGGCGCTCGCCCGCAAGGTCGTGCTGCGAACCAGCCTGCCCGGCCGTACGTTGTTCAAGGAAGGCGAGCGCGACAAGCGCACGGTCTGGCTGATCTCGGGCCTGATCGAGCTGCGCGAAGGAGATCGCACCGTTGCGATGATCCGCGGTGGCACGGCCGAAGCGCGCAATCCGCTCAGTCATTTCCAGCCCCGCAAGTTCACGGCCCGCGCCGTCGATGAGGTCGAGTACCTGTCGATCGACAGCGAACTGCTGGACGTGATGATCACCTGGGACCAGACCGGCTCCTACGAAGTCGGCGATCTGCGCGCCGGCGAAGCAGCCGCCACCACGGACGACTGGATGACCACCCTGCTCTCGAGCA
The DNA here is from genome assembly GCA_965279665.1 of Steroidobacteraceae bacterium. Classification (GTDB taxonomy): domain Bacteria; phylum Pseudomonadota; class Gammaproteobacteria; order Steroidobacterales; family Steroidobacteraceae; genus UBA964. The sequence goes on along the minus strand of OZ257256.1, from coordinate 2,127,463 downwards.
GTTCGTTCCAGCGCATTCCTCCTTCCAACATCCAGGCGATCTTCATGCGCATGCAGCGCCAGTCGTATCGCGCCGGCGAGATCGTCATCAAGCAGGGTGACGAAGGCGATTTCTTCTACGCGATCGTCAGCGGCAAGGTGGCGGTGACGCGCGAGACGCCGCTGAACAAGGAAGGCATCCGGCTCGCCGAACTCGGCCCGGGTGACACCTTCGGTGAAGAAGCGCTGATCGCGGAAGCGAAGCGCAATGCGACGGTGCGCATGCTGGTCGATGGCGTGCTGGTGCGCCTTGCGAAACAGGACTTCCGCGAGTTGATGAATGATCCGCTCGTGCACTACGTGGACGAGACCCAGGCCCGCCAGATCCTCGATCGTGGTGGCAAGTGGCTCGACGTGCGCCTGCCGAGCGAATTCCAGAACCTGTCGGTCGAAGGTTCGGTCAACGTGCCGCTGTACTTCATTCGTCTGAAGCTCGGCACGCTGGATCCCGCGACGCCGTACATCGTCTGCTGCGACACGGGTCGACGCAGTGCGGCCGCCGCCTACATCCTCGTCGAAAAGGGATTCGATGCGTATGTGCTGAAGGGCGGGATCACGCAGGCCCAGGTGCCCTTGCGTCGCAGTGCCTGATGCCCGCCGTGCCGTCGCTCTGCGCGACGCACGCCCCCGCTACATCGTGTGCGTGGCCTTGTCGCCCGCCAGGGCACCGGCCAGATAGGTCTCGATCTTCTTCTGAGTTTGCCCGCGGTCCTGGTCGCTGAACTGCACGCCGATTCCGGCCGTACGCTTGCCCTGGGCACCCTTTGGCGTCACCCAGATGACCTTGCCGGCGACGGGAAGTTTTTCATCCTCGCCCATCAGGTTCAGCAGCATGAACACTTCGTCGCCGAGGCGATAATTGCTGTTGGTCGGGATGAACAGTCCGCCGTTCTTCACGAACGGCATGTAGGCGAGGTACAGCGCGCTCTTGTCCTTGATGGTGAGCGTGAGAAGTCCGGGTTTTCCGCCGCCGCGCATGTCGTCGCCTCGTTGATCTTCAATGTCGATCGTCTGTTGTTCAGGCCGTCGCCGTGCGACGGGCCGCTCGCGCGCCCGCCAGGATCCACAGCAGCTTCTCCAGGACCAGCGTCTTGTTGATCGGCGTTTCGGCCAGCTGGCGGGCCTCGCGCGTCGCGTCCAGCGCGCCGAAGAGCTGCCGCATATTCAATCCCTTGTGCCCATATGACAAGTGAGCGCCTGCCCTCATTTCGGGCGACTCGACCCCGACTCCGGCAGCCTGACGCAGGCGTTTTGTGAGCCAGTTCTCGATCACGCGCAGGCGCAGGTCATAGTGGCTGCGCTGCCAGCTCTCGGCCAGGGCGAGTGGATCGAGCCGACTGCCGTCGGTGCCATCGAGGATCGCGAAGGTCTCGCGGGCCAGAGCCGCGACCTGAGCGAGGTCCGCGTCCCGCGCAGAGAGCGGCTGGCCCTCGAAGATATCGAGCACCACGGCCCAGGGACCCGCGCCACGCTGTGACTCGAGCCAGGCGATGGCAACCTCGGCCGAGGGCTTGGGCAGCCGCAGCAGCTGGCAGCGACTTCGGACGGTGGCTGGCAGTCGTGAGGGATGCGCGGCGACCAGCAGCAGCAGGGACTCCGCGCTCGGTTCCTCCAGCGTCTTGAGCAGCGCGTTGGCGGCGTTGCGGTTGAGACGATCGGCCGGGGCGAGCGTGACAACCTTGCGGCCGCGGCCATGCCGCGTCAGCGCAAGCTCCGCGGCGAGTTCGCGTACCTGTTCGATACGGATCTCTTTCGAATCCTCGATCGGCTGGATCCACTGGCAGTCCGGCTGCTGATCCGCGAATACGCGCTGGCAGTCGCCGCACTTCAGGCACGGCGCATCGGCTTCCCGACATTGCGTCAGCGCCGCGATCCAGTGCGCGAGCCAGTCGCCGCCGAGCCCGGCCCCGCCCTGCAGCAACAAAGCGTGGCCGAGACGGCCGTCGCGATGCGCATGCTGCAATGTCCTGCAGGTCTGCTCGAGCCAGGGCAGCATCGCGAGCCCGTTCACGCCAGCCACTCGGCGATCGCTGCCTGCGCGGCCGCACGGACCTCGGCGGCCGGACGCGCGGCGTCCAGCACACGAAAGCGCTGCGGAGCGGCCTGCGCGAGTGCGAGATAGCCCTCGCGGACGCGCGTGAAGAACGCCGTCGTCTCGCTCTCGAAGCGATCTGTCGCGCCGGCGCCGCGACGCTCGCGGGCGCGGCTGAGGCCGAGCTCGACCGGCAGATCGAGCAGCAGCGTACGGTCCGGCTCGCAGTCCGCGTGCACCGCATTGGCCAGGGATTCGATCAGCGCAGCGTCGACGCCGCGACCGGCGCCCTGATAGGCACGCGTCGCATCGGTGAACCTGTCGCACAGTACCCAGTCGCCCCGCGCCAGCGCCGGACGCACGAGATTCTCGAGGTGCACGGCGCGCGCCGCGAACATCAACAGCAGTTCGGCGGTCGGCGTCACCGTCTCACCGTGCCGCTCGAGCACCAGCGAGCGGATCTGCTCCGCGAGCGGCGTGCCTCCCGGCTCGCGCGTGACGATGCAGCGCTGGCCGCGCTGCTGCAGCGCCCGCTCGAGCGCACGGCACACGGTCGTCTTGCCGGCGCCTTCGATGCCCTCGAGTGTGATGAAGCGGCCGCGAGTCACAGGATGCCTCGCGCTTTCTGGCGTGCCAGCATGCGCCGTACCGCGACCAGGTGCTCTTCATAGGTCTTCGTGAACACATGCGCGCCGTCCGCCTCGCCGGTCGCGACGAAGAACAGCTCGCCGGTTTCCAGGGGACGCGCCACCGCGCGCAACGCGGCAGCACCCGGCAGAGCGATCGGCGTGGGCGGCAGTCCGCCGCGGGTGTAGGTGTTGTAGGGCGTGTCGGCGGTCAGGTCGCGCGTGCGGATGTCACCGTCGTAGCTGCTGCCCATCCCGTAGATCACGGTGGGATCCGATTGCAGGCGCATGCCGATCCGCAGCCGGCGCAGATACACGCCCGCGATCCGGGGCCGCTCGCTCGCCTTGCCGGTTTCCTTCTCGACGATCGATGCCAGCACCAGCGCTTCGTCCGCCGATTTCAACGGCAGATCCGCCACGCGGGAATCCCAGGCGGCGGCAAGCGATTGCTCGAGCTGGCGATTGGCAAGCCGGTAGATCTCGATGTCCGCGGTACCCGCGGCAAACCGATGCGTGTCGGGCAGGAAGCGACCTTCTGCCGGCACGCCAGCCCGGCCGATGGCCTGCATCAATTCTGCATCGCTGCGGTCTTTCATCGTCTGGCGCAGGCCTGGGTGCGCCTCGATCGCGCGGCGCATCTGCGCGAAGCTCCACCCTTCGATGATCGTCAGGGATTCGAGCACGACGCGGCCGGCATCGATCTGTTCGAGGATCTGCCGCGGCGTGGCACCGGCCGGAATCTCATAGCTGCCGACATGTGCCGTCAGCGCGCGACCGCGCAGACGCAGCCACAGATCGACCGCCCGCCGATCACGCAGCGCACCGGCGTCGGCCAGCGTGTTCAGCACGCTGCGCAGACTCTGTCCTGCCGTGACGGTGACACGCACCGGCTCGGCGTGCGGACCCGGCGCTTCGACCTGAGCGTCGATCCAGGCGCTACCGGCCCACAGTCCGGCTGCGAGGATCACCGGCAGCAACAGCCCGAATGTCCACCAACGGGCCCACCCGCGAGAATGGTTGGCCATCAGCGATCGAGCCTTGCAAGGTGCGCCTGCACGCGAAGCGTGATCGCGCCGACGCTACGCGCCGCGCCGCCGATACGGCGCACGGGCCAGACGCCGATGCGTGCATTGGTCAGGAATATCTCCGGCGCCGCCATGAGTTCGCCGTGGCCGAGTTCCGCTTCCTGAAACGCGAGTCCGAGCGTGGCGGATTCGCGCCGCAGTACTTCGCGCATGACGCCACAGACCCCGGCGCGATCGAGCCGCGGCGTGCGCAGGTATTGTCCGTCGACGATGAACACGTTGCTCATGGTGCCACAGATGACTCGCCCGTCGGCATCGCACATCAGCGCCTCGACATCGCCCGCGCCGGCGAGACGTTCGCGAGCCAGCACCTGCTCGAGACGATTCAGGTGCTTGACGCCGGCCAGCACGGGCTGATGTGCCAGCGGTACATCACTCCAGCCGACGTTCACACCCTGCGTCCAGAACTCTGCCGGATCTTCGGGCCAGGGATATTGCAGCACGATGCGCGTCGGCGCCGGGTGCGAGGGCGGTGCGTAGCCGCGACCGCCGACGCCGCGTGTGACGATGACTTTGACGATCCCCGGATGCTCCGTGCACGCGTTCGCCGCCTCGCTGTTGAGGATCGCGACGTCCGGCGCAGGAATGCCGAGTCGTTCGCAACCGCGCTGCAGACGCTGCCAGTGCAGGTCGGCGAAGCGCAGCCGACCGTCACGACAAACGATCGTCTCGAACACGCCGTCACCGTAATGCAGGCCGCGATCCAGCAATGACAGCCCCGTCGCGGGTTGGCCGTCGACCCAGGCGTTCATCGAGCGGAATCCGCGTCCGGCATCGCTTCGAAAGCGCGCAGCAGACCGCGGGCCTTGGCGCGCGTCTCCTCGAGCTCCCGAGTGGGCGATGAGTCCGCGACGATGCCTGCGCCGGCACGCCATTGGAGCCGAGAGCCGACGCGCGTGATCGTGCGGATCAGGATGTTGAAGTCCGCGCTGCCATCGAGCCCGAGCATGCCGAGCGAGCCGGTGTACGCGCCCCGCCCCGCCTGTTCGAGTTCGGCAATGATCTGCATGCAGCGGATCTTCGGGCAGCCCGTGATCGTGCCGCCCGGAAACAGTGCCCGCAGCACGCCGATCGGCGTCACGCTGGCGCGCACGCGTCCTGACACCTGCGAGACGATGTGATGCACGTGCGCGTAGGTCTCGATCGCCATGAACTCATCGACGACGACACTGCCTGCCTCACAGACGCGCCCGAGATCATTGCGTTCCAGGTCGATCAGCATGACATGCTCGGCCCGCTCCTTCGGATGTGCCCTGAGCCCGGCGGCAGCCGCAGCGTCGGCCTGCAGGTTCGCATCGCGCGGACGGGTACCCGCGATCGGCCGCGAACTCGCCACGCCGTGAGCGATCCGCACCAGTCGCTCCGGCGACGAGCTCAGGATGTCGAGTCCGCCCCAGCGCGCGAGCACGGCGAACGGCGCCGGATTCACGCGACGCAACTGCCGGTACAGTTCCACGGAATCGAAGGGTCGCGCGGCTGGCCCGTCCACTCGCGCCTGCCAGCCGCGCGAGAGATTGACCTGATAGACGTCGCCCGCGGCGATGTACTCCTGTGTGCGCCGCACGGCCGCGAGGTAGGGTTCTGCCGGGTCCTCGTCGATGCGGATCGGTGGCAGCAACGCTGCCCGCGGCCCGTCCGATGCGGCGGCCAGCGCATCCGCCTCGAGCCGATCGAGCCACGCCGCCGCCGACGGCTCGGCCAGCGCATAGACCCGCGAGGCGGCGTGATCATGCACCAGTGCCGCCGGGGTTCGCAGCGCGAACGCTCGCAGTGGCTCGTCAGAGGGCGGCAGGCGCAGCGACGGTTCCACTTCGGCGGCGATCTCGTAGCCGAGAAACACCGCGAAACCGCCGCGCCACGGCGCAGAACCGTTCGCCTCGCGCGGCAACTCGAGCGATTCCTGCTGCCACCACCGTTCCAGCGCATCGAGGAACGGGGCGCGGATATCCGCGGCCAGTACCGCGCCCTCGTGCGTCAGCCGGCCTTCACGATCGAGCTCCAGGCTTCGCCCGTCGCAGGCCACCAGCACGGTGTGACGGGCCAGCGGCCCCTCGGAGGCACTGTCGAACAGCACGGGATAGCGCTCGGGATGCAGCGAGGCGAGGTGCAGCAGCACTTCCGGAGAGACCGTCAGATTCCGCTGCAGAAGCGGTGCGGTCACAGCGAACGATCAGCCGTGGAAGCGCCGCAGGACCAGCGTGCCGTTCGTGCCGCCGAAACCGAAGGAGTTGGAGATCGCGACCTCGATCGGCATCTGCCGCGCGGTATGCGGCACATAGTCCAGATCACATTCCGGATCGGGGTTGTCGAGGTTGATGGTCGGCGGCGCGACCTGATCGCGCAGCGCGAGCACCGTGAACAGCGCCTCGACGACACCGGCCGCGCCGAGCAGATGTCCCGTCATGGACTTCGTCGAGCTGACGGCCAGCTTCTTCGCATGCGCGCCGAAGGCGTTCTTGATCGCCACCGTCTCGGCGCGATCACCGAGCGGAGTCGAAGTGGCGTGCGCGTTCAGATAGGCGACCGCATCGGGCGAGATGGCCGCGTCACGCATCGCGTTGACCATCGCGAGTCGAGCGCCGGCGCCGTCTTCCGGCGGCGCGGTGATGTGATAGGCGTCGCCGCTCATGCCAAAGCCGATCAGTTCGGCATAGATGCGCGCGCCGCGGGCCCGCGCATGTTCGAGTTCTTCGAGCACCATGATGCCGCCGCCATCGGCCGCGACGAACCCGTCGCGATCGCGGTCCCAGGGTCGCGAGGCCTGCGCAGGCGCATCGTTGCGCGTCGACAGCGCCTTGGCCTGGCTGAAGCCGCCGATGCCCAGTGCCGTCATCGACATTTCTGCCCCGCCCGCCAGGATCACGTCGGCATCGCCGTACTGGATCGTGCGCATGCCGAGACCGATGGCATGGGTGGACGTCGTGCAGGCCGTCACCACGCCGAGGTTCGGGCCGCGCAGGCCGTACTTGATCGACAGGTGCCCGGAGATCATGTTGATGATCGAACCGGGAATGAAGAACGGCGAGATCTTGCGCGGGCTGTTTGCCGCCAGGTACGCGTTGTGTTCGCTTTCGATCGTCGCGAGGCCGCCGATACCGGCACCCGTGATCACACCGCAGCGTTCCGTGTCGATCTTCGTCAGATCGAGTCCGCTGTCGTTGAACGCCTGGATGCCGGCTGCCACGCCGTAATGCATGAACTCGTCCATGCGGCGGGCTTCCTTCGGCGGGATGTAGTCGCCGACGTTGAAGTCCTTGACGCTGCCGCCGAACTTGGTGGCGAAGGCGGCAGTATCGAAGCGGGTGATCGTGGCGATACCGCTCTGGCCGCGCAGGATCGCTTCCCAGGTGGAGGCGACCGTACTGCCCAGCGGCGAGACGATACCAAGGCCAGTCACGACGACGCGGCGTTTGCTCACGTGGTGCTCAGGGGTGGCAAGGGGACGAAGGTCGATCCGGCAGCCGACCCGGGGACGGCTGCCAGCCGGAACACTCTAGGGAATGCTTCAGGCCTTGCGACGTTCGGTCACGTAGTCGATGGCCTGCTGGACGGTGGTGATCTTCTCGGCATCCTCGTCCGGGATCTCCGTCTCGAACTCTTCTTCGAGGGCCATGACGAGTTCGACGGTGTCGAGGGAATCGGCTCCCAGATCATCCACAAACGAAGCGTCGTTCGTGACCTGCTCCGGCTTGACCCCGAGCTGTTCGGCAACGATCGCCTTCACTTGCTGTTCAACGGTGCTCATCTTTGATGGTTCCTCTTGTACACCACGAGTTTTCAACCACGGCCACCCGAGACCGTACCCGGGGCCGAAGGGCGCGTATTGTAGGGTAAGTGCCTGCGGCTGACTATGTTGCAGCGAGGCGATTGCTGCACCCGGCCGTTTGCCGTCCCGCAGACCCAATTCTTTGATTTATATTGACTTTGTCCGGATCGTGGCGCAGGCGGCGCGCTACGGCATGTACATTCCGCCATTGACGTGCAGCGTTTGGCCCGTCAGATAGGCCCCCGCCGGCGATACCAGGTACAGCACGGCGGCGGCGATATCGTCCGCGGTCCCCAGCCGGCCGAGCGGAATCTGTCCGGACAGCGCCGCGCGCTGGTCTTCGGTCAGGGCCCGGGTCATGTCGGTATCGATGAAGCCCGGGGCCACGGCGTTGACCGTGATGTTGCGGCTCGCAAGTTCACGGGCCAGCGACTTCGTGAAGCCGATCAGGCCGGCCTTGGCCGCGGCGTAATTGGTCTGGCCCGCGTTGCCGATCGACCCCACGATCGAGGTCACGCTGACGATGCGGCCGCGACGTTCCTTGACCATGCGCTTCACGCAGGCCTTGGTCATGCGGAACACGGACGTCAGGTTGGTGTTGATCACCGCATCCCAGTCTTCGTTCTTCATGCGCATCAGCAGCATGTCGCGGGTGATCGCGGCGTTGTTGACCAGGATCGTCGGCATCCGCCCAGATGCTTCGAGCGACTGCAGCAGCGCGTCGATCGAAGCGGGGTCCGCCACGTTCAGCACCGCGCCCTGCCCCGGCGACGGCGCATTCGCGAGCGCCGCCGTGATCTGGGCCGCACCCTCTTCCGAGGTCGCCGTACCGATGACGATGGCGCCCGCCGCGGCGAGTTGCGTCGCGATCGCACGTCCGATGCCCCGCGTCGCGCCCGTGACCAGAGCCGTTTCACCCTGCAGCATGCTCATGCTCCCGCCGTAGCCGTGAGTGCCTCGAGTGCCGCACCGAGCGTCGCACTGTCCTCGAGGGCGAGGCAGGTGACGTCGGGTCGCTTCTCGATGCGCCGATTGAGTCCGGTCAGCACCTTGCCGGGGCCGCACTCGACGAAAGCGACCGGCGACGCCGTCGCGAGCGCGCGGACGGTGTCGATCCACCGGACCGGACTCGCCAGCTGCTGCACGAGCAGCTCGCGAATCTCTTCGGGCGCCGATCGTTCACGTGCATCCACGGAACTGACAAAGCGCACGCAGGGCGCGCGGATCGGCACATCGGCGAGTTTGTCCCGCAGGCGCTGCGACGCTGCTCGCATCAGGCTGCTGTGCACGGGCGCGCTGACCGGCAGCAGTACGCCACGCTTCGCGCCACGCGCCTTGGCCGCGGCGATCGCCCGCTCGACGGCGGCGGTCGCGCCCGCGATGACGGTCTGACCCGGCGCGTTGTAGTTGACCAGTTCGACGACGCTGCCCTGGGCCGCCTCATCGCAGGCAGCCTGCAGTTCCGCGTCCTCGAGGCCGAGGATCGCAGCGACCGCGCCCTCGCCGGCCGGCACTGCCTCCTGCATGAAGCGGCCGCGCCAGCGGACCAGATCGATGGCCGTCGCAAAATCGAGTGCATCGGCCGCGACCAGGGCGGTGAACTCGCCGAGACTGTGGCCCGCCACGGCGTCCGGTGCTGGCCCGCCGCGACGGCGCCAGACCCGCAGCGTCGCGATCCCGGCGGCGAGCATCGCGGGCTGCGTGCATTCCGTGGAATTGAGCTGGGATTCGGGCCCCTGCTGCGTGACATTCCAGAGGTCGTAACCGAGAGCCGACGAGGCTTCCGCGAATGTCTGCTGCACCTCGGGATGCTCTGCGGCGAGCTCCGCGAGCATGCCGATGGACTGTGAGCCTTGGCCCGGAAACACGAACACCGTCGTCATGCCGCAGAGATCCTCAGGATGAAGGTGCGGGATTATAGCGACGTCCGCGCCGGACGCCGCAGGATCGCAGCCAGCAGCCCACCGACGAAGCCGTACAGGTGGGCGTCGACCACGACGGCACTGTCACCGGCGAATGGCAAGGGTCCGCTCCATTGCTCCCAGATCAGCTTGGCGGCGACGATCAGCAGCACGAGGCGCGCGAGAGGATCGCCTCGCGCGGCCTGCGTCACCGCACCCGCGGCGAGCAGCCCGTGCAGCATGCCGGAGGCGCCGACATACCAGCCCACTTCAGGGCTGAACCACCACAGACCGGCAGCCACGGCCACGAGCGACAGGCCGATCACCCACAGCCAGCGCGACGCGGACAAGGCGCCACCGACCAGCGCCCAGATCATCACCGCGCCGGCCGCGTTCGCGAGCGCATGCAGCCGGTCCAGATGCACGAACTGGCCGGTGAGCAGCCGGAAGAGCTCGCCTGCCGTGACGCTTGCCCTGTCATATCGCAGTGCTGCGGCGAGCGCCTCGCCACCCAGCCACTGCGGCAGCACGATCGCTGCAACGAGCAGCGCCAGCAGGCCGCCACGCGCGCCGGTTGCGTGGATCCGCTCGAGTGCGTCGCGCCCCGCCGACAGCCGGCCTGTCACATGCATTTGCTATGATTCCCGCACTGGAGGCCGCACCCGCACGCGGCGAAAATTTCATGATTCAAGCACACGTCCGGCGCGCTTCGCAGAAAGGCTTCACGCTGATCGAGATCATGGTGGTGGTGGTCATCATCGGCCTGCTCGCGGCATTCATCGTGCCGCAAGTCATGGGTCGAGTCGATGAAGCGCGCATCACCAAGGTCAAGGGTGACATCCAGATGCTGGAGACGGCGCTCTCGATGTATCGGCTCGATACCGCGCGCTATCCGACCACGCAGCAGGGCCTGATGGCGCTCGTCACCAAGCCGGAAGATCCAGCGGTGCGCAACTGGAAGGCCGGTGGCTATCTGTCGCGCGTGTCGAAAGATCCCTGGGGCAACGAGTATCGCTTCGCCTATCCGGGACAGAAGGGCCGCGAGTATGACCTCTACTCCCTGGGACCCGACGGCCAGGAAGGCACGGAAGACAGCGACAAGGACAACGTCGGCAACTGGAACCTGGATAACTGAGTCCGGGTGCACGCGCCGCCTGTGACCCTACCGAATACGCGACGCGGTCGCGGCTTCACGCTCGTGGAAATGCTGGTGGTCGTGGTGATCATCAGCGTGATGATCGCCGGCGCAGTGCTTGCACTCGGCGTCACGGGCCAGGACCGGGAACTCGAGACGGAAACCGATCGCCTGACGGCACTCCTGCAGTTTGCGCGCGAGCAGGCAGAACTGCAGACGCGCGAGTACGGCTTGCTCGTGACGCCGGCGGGCTACAGCTTCCTGGCCTATGAACCCCGCATGGGCACCTGGAACGAAGTGCAGGACGACACCCTGCGTCCGCGCGAACTGCCCGAGGGTCTCGGCATCGAACTGGTGCTCGAGGGACGGCCCGTCGTGCTGCGGGAACCCGATCCGAAAGCCACCCTCTCGCCGCATGTCGGTGTGCCCTCGGACGGGGGATTTCCCTCGTTCGAACTGACACTGATCCGTGAAGGCGACGGGCCGCGCGCGACGCTCAAGTCCGACGAGAACGGAGAGATCTTGGTCGTGCGCCCGGGCGATCCTGCGCCATGACGCGCTGCGCGATCGCTCCGGCGGCTCGCGGGACGCGCGGATTCACGCTGATCGAGGTGCTCGTCGCGCTGGTCATCGTGGCCGTCGGCGTCGCCGCATTGCTCGGCTCGCTGAACTCGGCGGCGAACAGCACCGCCTATCTGCGCGAGAAAGCCTTCGCGCAGTGGATCGCCGTGAACCGGATCACCGAGACGCGCCTCGCGACCACGCCGCCGGCGAACGGCAAGAGCGAGGGTGAGATCGATTACGCAGGGCAACGCTGGCAGTGGCGTCAGGTGGTTTCCGCTACGCAGTTCCCGACGCTGCGACGCATCGACGTCAGCGTGCGACCGGCGACCGTTGCGCCTACGGCCTCGTCGACGACCGAGGGCGACGACGGTGGTGACTGGACCTTCACGCTGAGCGGCAGCCTCGGCTCCACGGTCGCGTTTGCGACCGGCGCCGATCCCGCCTGGGAGCCGGCTGCACCGGGTGGCGGCGGTACGCCACCTAACGGCTCGACGCCAAATGGCTCGACGCCGAATGGCGCGACGCCCCCAGGCACGCCAGCGCCTGTCACGGGCAGCGCGACATGAGCCGGGGTCGCTCCGGCGAGCGCGGCTTCACGCTGATCGAACTGCTGGTCGCGCTGTTCATCTTCGCGGTGATGAGCGCGCTGGGCTACACGGCGATTACGCAGGCCATGGAGAATCGCGAGCGCGTGCGCGCGCAGCAGCAGAGACTGGCCGAACTGCAGGTAGCGATGCGTTTCCTGGTGCAGGATTTTTCCCAGATCGCACCGCGTCCGGTGCGCGATGTCGTGGGCAGCGGCGACGAACCTGCGCTACGCGGCGATCCGCGCAGCGAGCCGCTGGTCGCCTTCACCCGCGGCGGCGTCGCGAACCCCGCCGGGCTGCAGCGCGGCACGCTGCAGCGGCTTGAATACAGCCTCGATCAGACCACTCTGCAGCGGATCACGTGGCCCACGCTCGACCGAACGCAGGCCGTCACGCCACAGCGTCGCAAGCTGCTGACGGGTGTGCGCGCCTTCCGGCTGCGCTACATGGATGCCGCCCGTCAATGGGTCGAGCAGTGGCCACCGACCAATAGCCCGCGACCGCCGAACGAACGTTTGCGGATGCGGCCGATCGCCGTCGAAGTGACGATCGAACTCGAGGACTTCGGTACGGTCACGCGCCTGATCGAGGTGGTCGGATGAAGCGGCAACGCGGTGTGGCGTTGCTGACCGCCATCATTCTCGTGGCGCTCGCGACGATCGTCGCGGCGTCGATCGCCTTCGATACTGCGATGAGTGCGCGACGTGGCGCCGGGAGCGCGGCGCTCGACCAGGCCCTGCTGATCACGGGCGGTGCCGAAGCGATCGCCGCCTATGCGCTGGGGGAGGAACTGCGCGGCAGCAATGCCGTGATCCGCGCGGACCAGCAGTGGGCCCAGCCGCTCGGACCGATCGAGGTGACTCCGGGATCCTTGCTCGAAGCGCAAGTGATCGATCTGCAGGGGCGCTTCAACCTGAACAATCTCGTCGATGCGAACGGCGTGCGCAACGACGAAGCGGTCAAGGTGTTCGAGCGCCTGCTGCGCAATCTCGATCTCGAGCCGAGCTGGGCCGAGCTGATGGTGGACTGGGTCGATACCGACAACCAGCCGCAATCCGGCGGCGCCGAAGACAGCACCTATTCGAGCGAATCGCCTGGCTATCGCCCGCCGAACCGGCCGATCACGTCGATCAGCGAGCTGTTCGCACTGCAGAAGTTCGGCATCGAGCGGTTCGCAAAGCTGGCACCCTACGTCGCCGCCCTGCCGCGCGGCACCGCGATCAACCTGTGCACGGCACCCGGCCCACTGCTCGATGCGCTGGCAGACCAGCAGCAGTGGACCCAGGCCGCCGATGCGCTTGCCCGCAACCGCGCCGGCAAATGCTTTCCGGACGCTGCGACCTTTCGCGCCTCGCTGGCCGATCCGCAGCGCTACAACACGCTGGTGCAGGCGCTGCCGCTTGGTCAAACTTCGACGTACTTCTCGCTACGCAGTTTCACCAGTATTGGCACTGCAGAGTTCGCCTTGTACAGTCTCCTGCACTACGAAGGTGCCGCAGGCGGCGCCCCCCAGGTGCGCGTCGTGCTGCGCAGCTTTACGGAATAATTCATGAGTGAGTGGCTGCTCGTTCGACTCCCCGCCCAACCGGACCACCGTGAGGCCTCGTGGATGGTCGTCGATGCGGCGGGCCATCTGGTCGTGCCGCCGCAGTCCGGCGCTCCCGCCGAAGCCGCGTCGCTCGCCGTGTCGCGGCGCATCGCCTTGATCGTGCCGGGTACGGAGGTGGTCGCGCTCGAGGCCGACCTGCCGGCTCGCGCCGGCGCCAAGCTGCTGCAGGCCGTGCCGTTCGCGCTCGAGGAGCAGCTCGCCGAAGATGTCGAGACGCTGCATTTCGCGCTCGGCGTGCGCGGCGACAATGGCCGGACGTCCGTCAATGTCGTCGCGCGTGCGCTGCTCGATCGCTGGCTGGCCGAACTCGCCGCCGCGGGGCTCAGTGCCGACGCCGTCTATGCGGACACCTCGCTGCTGCCGGATACGCCGGGCCAGATCGTCACCTGGCTCGAGGGCGACGAACTGCATGTGCGCGTGCCCGGCCAGAATCCGGTCAGTGTGCCCTCGTCGCCGCTCGCCGAGTCCATCGAACTCGCCGTACCCGCGGGCCTCGAACTCGCAACCCTCGGCTTGCTGCTGTACGCGACACCGCAGGAATGGCATGCACGCTCGGCGGAGTTCGAAGCGCAACGTGATCGATTCGCGGGCTTCAAGGTGCAGCTGCTCCCGAACGGACCGCTGCCTCTGCTCGCGACACGCGTCGCGCAGCCCGGTGCCGATGCCGGCGCACCGATCAACCTGCTGCAGGGCGAGCTCGCTCCGCGGAATTCGTCATCGGCGAGCCTGCGTCCGTGGCTGCTCGCCGCAGGCCTCGCGGCCGCCGCCGTACTGCTGCACGGTGGCAGTCAGTGGTGGGAGCTGCGGCAGACGATGGCGGCAGAAAGCGCCCTCGACGGCTCCATCAATTCAGTCGTCAGCTCGACCTTCCCTGGCGAGTCCGTGCCTGTCGATCGGGCGCGCGTCCGCATGGAGCAGCAATTGACGACGATTCGCAGCGGCGGCGGCGCTGGCGGTGACCTGCTGCCGGCGCTCGCGGCGCTCGCGCAGGCGCGCGGCGCGTCGCCTGATGCTGAACTGCAGTCACTCGGTTTCGATGCCGGCACCGTCGATGTGCGCATCAAGGCACGCAGTGCCGAAAGCCTGGAGCGGATCAATGCCTCGCTGCGCAACGGCGGCTGGCAGGCCGAACTGCAGGGCGGCACCGCATCGGCCGAGGCCTATGAAGGCCGCATCAGGATTCGCGCGGCCGGAGCAGGCTCATGAGCGCGTCGCCTCTCGACAAGCTCCAGTCCTGGTATGCGCAGCGCGAACCTCGCGAGCAGCGCATCCTGTTGCTGGGATCGATTGCCGCCGTGGCGATCGTGCTGGTCGGTGGACTGCTGGCGCTGCGCGGTTCGGTCGCGGCGGCGCAGGCTCGCGTCGAGCGTAAACAGCAGGACCTCGCATTCCTTCAGGCTGCCTCGGCGGAAGTTCTCGCGGCGGGGCCGATTCGTCCGGCCGCACCGTCGGCTGAACCCATCGTCGTCGTCGTCGATCGCGCAGCGCGCGAAGCGGGCCTGGCGGAAGCACTCGGATCGAGCGAGGCCGTGCCGCCGAGCGGACTGCGGGTGCGCTTCAATGCAGCGTCGTTCGATGCACTCGTCGGGATGACCGCTCGACTCGCGCAGCAACAGGGCATCTCGGTCTCTGCTGCGTCTGTCGAGCGCGCGGCCGAGCCCGGACGCGTCAACGCGACGCTGACCCTGCACGGCTCTGCCACGCCCTGATGCCGGGTCTGCGCCCGGTTCTGCTGCTCGCGGTGCTCGGCTTCCTGCTGGGGCTCGTGGTCGGCATGCCCCTTCGCTGGGCGCTGCCGCTGTTGCCGAAGAACCTGCGCTGCGACGCGCCGTTCGGCAGTCTGTGGTCGGGCGGCTGCGCGAACCTTGGCGTCGACGTCCTCAATCTCGGTTCGGTCCGCTGGACACTGACACCCGGCTCACTGCTGCGCGGCCGCCTCGGCGCAGACGTGCAGGTCGCACAGCCCGGACTCACGGGACACGCGTCGCTGGCGGTCGGCCTCGGGGGCCGCGTGACGGCTGCCGATGTGCGTGCCGAGATGGCGCTCGGCGGACCGTTGCTCGCACGGTTCGCGTCGTCACTGCGTGGCAACCTGACGTTGAATCTCGATGAACTGGCGCTCGAGGATGGCTGGGTGCGCACGCTGCGCGGCACCGTCGACGCGAGTCAGCTGGAACAGGTCTCGCCGCAATTGCTCACACTCGGCAGCTATCGGATGCTGTTCGATGCTGCGCCGGGCAGTGACGGGAAGATCGTCGGCAAGCTGCGGGACCAGGGCGGGCCACTCGATGTCGACGGCACGCTCACGCTGACTGCGACGCCCGGTTACGAACTGCAAGGCACCGTCCTTGCACGGCCGGGCGCTCCTCCCGTACTCGAACAGCAGATCCGCTTCCTCGGATCGCCGGATGCGGCGGGTCGCCGGCCTTTCGCTCAAGCCGAAACTTTCTGACGAAACAGTGCCGGCGCGCCGCTGCGTCGGGGGCATCAGTCGAGTTCGACGAAGCTGCCGAACATCGGAAAATACAGCGCTGCATGGACCGGCTCCGGTCCGAGGCCCGCTGCGAACGCCTGGTACTTCGCGAGCTGGGCGCGATAGCGACGCAGTTCGTTGGCGATGAACCCCGCCCGGTCGCCGCCCAGATGTTCGCTGGTCTTGAAATCGATCACCCAGCGACGCCCGAGTTCATCGATGAAGCTGCGATCGATGACGATGTTCTCGAGCCTGCCCTCGTACAGCCCCGTCAGCGCGAGCTCGCTGCTGCCGTCACGATGTCCGGCATCCAGTATCCAGCGTCCGCGCGCCTCGGCCAGAGTGCCGCCGACCGCGCGCAGCACACGCGCCAGCGCAATCTCCCGGTCCGCGGCGACCACACCTTCGGCCTCGAGCCAGGCGTGAACGCGGGCGACGCGGGATGGGTCGTCCGGACGCTGCAGCGCGTTCGGAAGTGCCGCGAGATGCTGCAACTCGCGATGCACGACCACACCCACCTGCCGCGCCAGCTCGCCGGCCCAGCGAAACTCCGGCGCGTCCGACGCCTCGACGCTGGCCACCCGAATTCCAGCGACGTCGAAACCGCTCACCGGCGCCGGACTGCGGAAGTCCGCAGGCAGCCGCCACAGTGTCTGCGCTGGCGCGCCATCACCGGCACGGCCAGCGACTTCCATCGCCACGCCGGTCGCTGCCGCCGGCTGGCTCAGAAACCGCTCGGCCACAGCCGGCCAGAGCGTCGCGAGCGGCGTACCGCTGCGCGGCGCCAGTTCGCGATCGGACTCACTGGACTGGCGGGACTGCCTCGACTGCTTCGGCTCCGGGACGGCGCCGAGCAGATGCAGCGCGGATCGGGCGCGTGTCGCCGCCACGTACAGGACCCGCGCCCGCTCATGGCGACGACGACGCGACGCGACATCACGCATCCAGCGTGACAGCGCGTCGGGCTCGGCACCGGCCGGCCTGATCGGCGACAGCAGCAGATCGACGCGTCCATCCGCCTGCACCCATTCGAGCCACTGCAGCAGCGGGTCCGCATCCGGCGGTGCGCCGCGACCGAGCCCGGGCAGGATCACGCAATCGAACTCGAGTCCTTTGGCGCGATGGATGGTCATGATCTGTACGGCCGCCGCGGCATCACCGTCGCTGGCCGCGTACAGACCGGCCAGCAGGCGCTCGAGATCGGCGGCGCCTCCGAGCGGGCCCCGTTGCTCCTGGCCGCGCAGCGCGACGAAGAACTGCTCCGTATCGGAAATCAGTGTCGGCGAGGCATAGCAGGCGGGAGCGCCGAGCCGGAGCCAGACGCTCTCGATCACAGGGGCCAGCGGCGTGTGTTGCAGCCGGGCGAGACCCTCGACGAGCACGTCGCGACAGTGCTGCAACCTGTTGCGCATCGGGTCTGACATGGTGCGGTCGGCGTCGACTCGCAGCAGCGCCTCGATCACGGTCGCACCGGGCGGTTCACTGCGCAGCCAGTCCGTCAGCGAAGCGAGGTCGATGCCGCACCACGGTGCGCGCAACACCGCGAGCCACGCAATGCGATCGGCCGGACTCAGCAGCGCGCGGGTCAGCGCGAGCAGGTCCTGGATGGCCGGCATTTCCATGATCGGCACCAGGTCGACACCGCGCGTCGCGATGCCTTGCCGACGCAGCAGCGTCGCGATGGCGATCGCATGCGGACGCGCGGCGACCAGGATGGCGATGCTCGCCGCGGCATTCGCGGCGCGTGCTTCCTGCACGATCCGTAGTACGCGGGTGGCCTCGGCGTCTGCATCGCCTTGCGGCAATCGCCAGCAGTGGACACCGGCCGGCAAGGCGGCGGGTTTTGCGGTGGCCGCTTCGCTCGCGTGATAGCGCACGGCTCCGGTGCGTCGGTCGTCCTCGCGCGGGAACACCTGGGTGAAGCAGTCATTGACGAACTGCACGATCGCGGACTGCGAGCGGAAATTGCGTGTCAACGACAGGAATTCCAGCCGCCATCCCGCGATGCCCTCGTCGCGCGCGCGCATGAACAGCGCGACCTCGGCCTCGCGGAACTGGTAGATCGACTGCATCGGATCTCCGACCAGGAACAGGCTGCGCGGCTCGCCCGGCTGCCACTGGTCGATCAGTCCTTCGATCAGCTCGAACTGTTCGACCGACGTGTCCTGGAATTCGTCCACCAGGATGTGGCGCAGCTGATCGCCCTGATGAATGGCGAGCTCGCTGCCCTCCGAATACGACAGCGCCTGTCGCGCCGCGGCGCTGATCGCCGTGTGATCCACGCCACCCGCCTCGGCGAACGCGAGCGCGAGTTCTGCCACCGCATGCTGCAGCAAGACTGACAGCGCATCGAGGGCCGCGGCATCGCCGGCCGAGAACACCGGCTCCGGCAATGCACGCAGCGCAACCAGCGTATCGACATGCTCGGGATGCACCGCGAGCACACCGAGCCAGTCGATTGCGCGCGCTTTCAGATCTGACTTGGGCGGGAATCCGAGTCGCGCATCGACGGTCTTGCGCACAGGGCGGGCCGAACTCGTATCGGCCGTCAGCGCAAGGGATGCGATGGCACGCCAGACAGGCAGATGACCGCTCGTCGACCCTGCCACGTCATGAAGTGCCGCGGCGGCATGCCATTGCGGATGCGGGTGCGTCTCGCCTTTCGCCTCGAACGTCGCCCGCGCGCCGCGTATCAGGGCCACCGCCTCGGCGACCCATTCAGGCGGCAGCTGATGGGACGCCGCCGCGATCTGCTCGTGCACCAGCGCCTCGAGACTCACGCCGACACTGCGCGCCAGCGCATCTGACGATTCGCCGCTGACGTGCCGCAACCAGTGGCCGCGTCTCGCCAGCATCTGTGCGAGCAGCCCCTGCAGCCTCGACCAGTCATTGCCCAGACGCTCGAACCACAGCCCCGATTGCGCCTGCAGGGCCGGGTCGCTCTCGGCGGAGTGCAGCGCGCGGCCTGCGGCACGTCGATACAGTTCCTCCGGATCGTCCGCGAGCTGCAGCGATGCGCCGGCTCGCGCCGCGATCGGCAGCGCAGCGGCAAGACGATGATTCAATGCGTCGATGGTCTGGATACGCAGTCGCGACGGGTGTGAGTCGAGCTGCCAGCCGCGCTCCTTCGATCGTTCGCGCACGACCGCGGCGAGATCCGCCGTACGCGGATCGATGTCGGTCTCGCCCAGCGCTTCGAGCACGCGCTGCATCATTTCGCCGGCCGCCTTGCGGGTGAAGGTGATCGCGAGGATCTGCTCCGGTGAATCGACGACGCCGAGCAGGCGCAGGTAGCGCTGGATCAACACAGTCGTCTTGCCGGATCCGGCCGGTGCCTGCAGCAGCACCGAGCGCTGCGGATCGAGGGCGCGTTCGCGCGCGAGTGCGTCGGTATCCGGGGCGTTCATGCCGCCCCGCCCCGGTCGACGGACGACGCATCCGGGTCCGGATCGGACTCGAGGCCGGCATCTGCCTCGAGCCATTGGGCCTTGCGGCACAGCGTCGGCAGCGCGCAATGACGACAGGCTTCGCGGCGCGGATCCACGCGGGCCTCACCGCGCGCGAAGCGTCCGGCCAGCCCGATCACGAGCTGTTGCCACCGCGTCAGCTGATCCGGCCAGTCGCTCCCTGGATCGGGCAGTCCGCGCAAGTCGTGCAGCAGTTCGCGCTCACGCACGTATCCCTTGAACTCAACCTGGCTGTCATCGAGATGCAGCGTCGCGATTGCGGTGACGGGCACACGGACATCCGACTGAAGCGCCATCAGGTATACCAGCAGCTGCACGATGTCAGGGCGGTCGCCAAACCAGTCGCGCGGCTGCGTCCGGCCGCTCTTGTAGTCGATGATCGCGAGCGAGCCGTCTGCCAATCGGTCGAGACGGTCGATGCGCAGATCGAACCCCAGACCCGCCAACTCCAGACGCCGCATCGACTCGCGCGCGGCCACGACGAATGGCGCACGGGTTTTCTCGAGTCGGGCGAGCTCAAGCAGCAGCTTCGAGGCGCGCGCGCACTCGCGTTCGACCGAGCGCCGGCGTACCGCGTCGTCGCCGGCCGGCAGTCGCCGATTCGCGGCCTGTTGCACGCAGCGGTGAATCTCGGCTTCCAGGGTCATGTCGTCGCGGGCCGAGAGGCCATCCGATCCGCTCCAGACACCCCATAGCGCCTCCAGTGCAACGTGCAGGAGATCACCGCGCTGACGCCGGTCTACGCCCTCTTCGGCCGGCGCCCGTTCGCTGGCGCCGAGCTGGATTTCGGCGTAGGCGCGAAACGGGCAGTTGTTCTGCAGGATCAGCGCGCGGGCGCCGCCCGGCACGGTCCGCGCCTGCGGCCATGGCAGGCCGAGATCGTCCACGTAGGATTCGAGGGCCGGAGCTCCCGCCGCGACTCTTCGCGCCTGCACGGCCCGCGGACCGGGCTCACGCAGCGCGGGCCACGGTCTCAGCAAGGGGCTGGGGCTGCGTGCCGCGCCGTCGTCCTCGCTGGCGTAGGAGAGCACCAGCGTCGGCGTGGCGGCCCGCCAGGCATCGAGCTGACCGCGCGCGAGCGCGAGGCATCCGGCCGGAGATGCGACCTGCACCGCCGCCTCGCGCTGCAGGTACCACGGCACGAACGGATCGATGCGCGGCGGCGCTGGCCAGGTCGTCGAATTCAGTCCGCAGACCCAGATCGCGTCATAGGTCGTGACGGGCGGATCCAGCGACGCTGTCACCGTCACCGCCGCATCGGCCGAGGCCGGCGCGAATCGAATGCGCTGCGCGATCGCGCCGAGCTGATGCACGGCGTCGCGCGCATCCACCGCGCCGATCGCCGCATTGGCACTCGCGTACTCCTGCAAAAGACCGCGCCAGCGTTGCTCGGTCTGCTGCGCACGACTGTCGCGCGGCGCGGCATCCGCCGGACGCAGGACGGCGAGCATGCGATCGAACGCTTCGACCCAGGTGAACGCAGGCTGGGCTCCCGTCGGCAGCAGCGCGCAGGCCCGCCGCACACGCGCGCTCAGGCTCGGTTGCACGCCCTCCTGCTGGCCGTCTGACTCGATCAGGGCGCGCAGCGATGCGCGGGTGCCAGGCTGCAGGGCGAGGCGCTGTTCGAGGCGCGCGCGTTCGCCCACGGTACTCAGACCATGCGACGCGGAACGCAGCCACAGCAGCAACTCCTCGCGTTGCACGGGCTGCAGGAGCACGCGAAGCGAACGCAGCGCATGCGCCACGGCGGTGGCGTGCACCAGCGGCTCCCCGCCCTCGAAGGCCACGACGTCGGATGCCTGCCCGCCCTGCCAGGCCGATGCCGCATCGAGTTGCTGCTGGAACGCGCGCTCGGCGACGCCGCGTCGTGCCGCAAGCTCCGGCACGACGACCAGAAGGCGGCGACGGCCATCTTCACCGAGCTGACGAGCGCACCACGCGGCAGCGGCCGCGAGTTCCGACTCCGCGTCGTCGGTCTGGCGCACCGCGGGCGTTGCCGGCGGTCCGGTCGCAAGATCGGTGGTTGCGAGCACCCGGCAATCGCCGCCCCGCGCCGCGTAGGCGGCCAGCTCCGTCGTCTGCGACGGCAGCAGCGACGCAAAGCCCGCGAGCCAGGTCCGGCCCGCGCCTGGATCACCGTCTGATTGCTGCAGCCGTGCCCAGCGCGTCGTCGCGCCCAGGGCTGCGGCCTCCTGGTCGACCCATTGCAGCGCGCGCGCGAGCCACGCGGCCTCGTCGGAGGCGTCCGCCGCGATCAGCCTGACCGGTATCCGATGATCGGCCACGAGACGCGCGGATTGCCGCAGCGCATCGGCGAGTGCACCGGACTGCAGCAGCGGCACGGCCCCATCGCGCGTGAGCCGGTCTGCCGCCCGCATCCACAGCAACGTTTCCTCCGCGAGTGCCAGCGTGCGCGGCAGCGCCAGGCCATGGGCGCGCGCCCGGTCGAGACAACGTTCACGCCAGGCATCGAACGGCAGAACGTCAGGGCTGCGCCAGACGGTCCGCGACGCGGCAAGCTGATGTCTCGCCCAGGCGAGCCGAACCGCTGCCGCGCGTTGCGCGGTCGGCGTGACGAGCGTGTGACCGGCCTCGAGGGCCTCTGCAATGACTGGGGGCAGTCCCGTCAAGACGCCCTATTTGCCGGAGCGGGCCTGCGGCTCGCTGAAGCGTGACTGCGCATCGACGACGCGGCCACGCGCGACACTGCGGGTGCCCGAGCGGTATTCGTTCAACAGTTCGTCGACGCGCTGGAAGACGATCTTCAGCGTGGCCGAATCCGGCAGGTTCGTGATGCGGAAATGATTGCGATAGGCCACGTTGAAGCTGACACCCGGTGCCACCAGCACGTGCTTCTGTTCGAGCAGGTCGAGCGCGAACGTCTGGTCGTCGAATTCCGGCAGCGTGGCCAGATCGATGCCCGGGAACGCATACATGGCGCCGCGCGGCGAATGCAGGGTCAGGAATTCACTGGCAGCGATCGAGTCGACGATCGCGCGGCGCGATTCGTACAGGCGTCCGCCCGGTGTCACGAGTTCCTTGACGCTCTGGTAACCGCCGAGCGCCGTCTGCACGGCCCACTGTCCGGGCACGTTGCTGCACAGACGCAGCGAGGCCAGCAGCTCCATCGCACTCATGAAATCCTGCGCACCGCGCACCTTGCCGCTGAGCACGGCCCAGCCGACGCGATAGCCGCAGGCGCGATAGACCTTCGACAGGCCGGACATCGTCACGCAGAGGGTGTCGTGCACCAGCGTCGCCATCGGCACGAACTCGGCGCCGTCATAGACGATCTGGTCATAGATCTCATCGCAGAAGATGACGAGATTGCGGCGCTCCGCCAGCTGAGCGATCTGCTCGAGCACGGCACGCGGATAGACCGCGCCCGTCGGATTGTTCGGATTGATGACGACGATGGCGCGGGTGCGCGGCGTGATCAGCGCCTCGATGTCTGCCGGGTCGGGTACGAAGCCGTTCTCCGGCCTGCATGGGTAATGCACGGCCTTGCCGCGATTGAGGTTCACGGCGGCGGTCCACAGCGGATAGTCCGGGCTCGGCACCAGCACTTCGTCGCCATCGTTCAGCAGCGCGCGCAGGGTCAGGTCGATCAGTTCGCTGACGCCGTTGCCGATGAAGACCTCATCCGCGCTGACGCCCTGCACGCCGCGCGCCTGCTGCTGCATCACCACCGCTTCGCGTGCCGGGAAGATGCCGCGCTGGTGGCAATAGCCCTCGCTCTCCGAAAAGTTCTCGATCATCGCGAGCCGCATCGTCTCGGGCGTACGGAATCCGAACAGCGCCGGGTTGCCGATGTTCAGCGAAATGATCTCATAGCCCATGCGGGCCATTTCCTGGGCGCGACGGGCGAGTTTGCCGCGGATCTCGTAACGGACGTTGCGCAGGCTCTCGCTGGTGCGGATGCTGGTTTCGCTGTTCATGCGCTGAGAATACCGCCTCGCAGCGGGCTTGGCACGGACCCTCGGCACCAATGTGCCGTCCGTCTCAGCGGCGCTCTGCCGCCCAAATGAAAACCGCCCCGGCGCAGGGCGACGGGGGGGTCGGGAAGCGATTGCCTTCGCGAATGGGCTTCCGGAATCAGCGCTTCTTGCGCTTCTTCTTGTGGCCGTGGGTTACCTGGCCATCGCCATGGTGGTGCGGAGCGTCGCCATTGGCATGGCCATGCGCGTGCTCGAAGTCCACCGGGTGGTTGTGGCCCTTCATGTTGATCCAGTTGTACAGGTCCGGCTTCCAGTGCTGGATGCGGCTGGCGGCACGCTCCCGGTTTTCTTCGATGTTGGTCCAGGGATTGAAGTGGAAGTGGTTGTACAGCTGGCTGTCCGTGCGGCCGATCGCGAGCGTGCCGAGCTTGCAGCCGAACGCGCCGTGATTGATGTACGGCGGCCGGTAGAAGTAGCCGCCGGTCGGCAGTTCGCCGAACTGCATCATCCAGGACGTTCCCCAGATGTGGTACGCCTCTTCCACGCAGTCGTGGTACGAGATGTTGTCCTGCCAGAAGTTCGGCGTCATGCAGTACACGAACGTGAACGCCTGCGTCCGCTGATCGTAGTGCAGGATCTTGACCATGCAGCCGGGCGCCGTGGCCGGATAGAAATTGGTCGAGGACCACTGCAGGTTGTCGTAGGCGTTGACGGCCGTGAAGGCGCTGCGCTCGGCACGGGCGTGATCCGTGTCCGACTCGATGAACGACGGCTCACCGTAGTTGTAGAACAGCAGGCCCGTGGCACCGCGCGGCGAGCTCAGCGCTTCGATGGCCACGCCGGCCGGCACGAAGAAGTAGCTGCCAGGACCATACGTCTTGCTGCCGACGTTGATCGAGCCGGACATGATGAACAGCTCGTACTCGGTATAGCTCATGCCCGGGGGCTGCTTGTACCCGGCCTCGTAGGCCACGGTCATCGAGCAGGCGCCGTTGTCGTTGTCGATCGACAGCATCTTGTACTGCATGCCCTTCGGGAATCCCGGGAGCACGAGTTTCTTGAAGGGGACGTCGCGATCGACGAAAGGTTCGATATGTGGGCGTGCCATGGCGATGTCTCCTCAGAATACGACTTTGAACTTGCGGCGGGGCTTGGTCGGAATCTCTTCCGGCCGGACCTTGCGCATCTGGTCGAAATGGACGTGGACGCCACGGGTCTGGATGCGCTGCAGGAAGTCGGCGATCCACTTGTCGCGCTTCGGAGCGAGTGCATCCTGCTCCTTCACGATCTTGCGATAACGCGCCTTCTGTTCCTTCAGCTCGCGATTGATCCATGCCTGGGTTTCGCGGCTGCGCTTGTTCGCGATCAGTTTCATCGTTCGACCTCTGCGGTTTGATCAGATTGCTCCGCTCGATGCTTATACCGAAGCCCCGACGGATCGACAATGGAACCCTGCAGTGATCGCCACACTTCGGGCACCCCGCCGGGAACCCGATACGCCGGCGCAACGTCAGCGTGAAGGCACGCTCATCCAGCGCGAGACATGGATGCCGCGCGCGTTGTGCTCCCAGCCGCGTAATTTCGGCGACACCAGCCGACGACCGACGAAAAAGAAGATCGGCGCCACCGGCTGATCCGCCAGCGCGAGGGCTTCGGCCTCGCGCAGCAACGTCGCCCGCTTCGCGATGTCGGGTTCCGCCTGCGCGCGCGCCAGCAGGGAGTCGTAGCGCGCGCTGCTGTACCCGGACTGATTCATCGTCGTTCCGGCGGCGGCGCCGTCCAGCCGCTCCAGGAATGCGAGCGCATCGCTGTGCCCGGCCAGCCAGAGCGCGCGTACGGCATCGAAGTCGCCGCGGGCGATGTCGGCCGACAGCGCGCGCTGCTCCTTGGCGACCAGTTCGGCCCGCACGCCGACGCTGCGCCACATCGCATCGAGCACCACGGCCACACGGCGGTTGATGTCATTGGCAGGAAATGCGAGCCGCAGGGTCAAGGGTCGCTCCGGACCAAACCCGGCCTCCCGCAGCAGGCGCAGGGCCTCGTCGCGGCGCCGTGCAGGCGCCCAGCCGGCGAAATCTGCACGCACCTTGACGGGATAGTTGGCCGCGCCGGGGGCGACATAGCTGTACGCCGCCAGGCGCGGATCGCCCAGTACATTTCGCGCGAGCGCTTCCCGATCCAGCGCCAGCGACAGCGCGCGTCGCACACGCGGATCGCGTGTGACGCCCGAGCGGGTATTGAACGCCAGCACTTCGATGCCGAGGCCCTGGTCGACCTTGACCTGACTGCCGAATTCCTCGCGGGCCCGTTGCATCTGGTCGGGCGGAAATGTCAGCACGAAGTCGATCTCGCCCGCGGCATAGCGACGCATCGCCGTGGTGGCCGCGGTCACCGGATAATGCATGACCTCGTCCGCCGGCACGTTTGCCGCGTCGTAGAACTGCGGATTGCGTTTCAGCCGGATGTACGCGTTCGGACGCCACTCGGCCAGGCTGAACGGGCCGTTGTTGACCAGCGTCGGCGGACGCGTCCACGCGTCGCCGTACTTCTCGACCACGGACTGCGGGACCGGCATCGCGAAACTCGCGAGCACTTCCGGAAGATACGGCGCGGGATTGTCGAGTTCGATGATGAGCGTGCCCGCGTCGACTGCGCGCACGCCGAGCTGCGTCGGCGCAAGACTGCCACCGTTGACCGCCCGCGCATTGCGGATCATGTAGAGCCGCCCGGCATAGGGGAACGCGGTGGCCGGTGCCAGGGCACGGCGCAGGGAATACTCGAAATCCCGCGCCGTCAGTGGCGTCCCGTCCGACCAGCGCTGGCCGCTGCGCATCCGGAACGTCCAGGTGCGTCCGTCTGCGCTGACGGTCCAGCTTTGCGCAGCGCCGGGAATCGGCTTCGCGTACACGTCGAGGGTTGTCAGTCCGACGAACAGGTCCGACATGATCGTCGTCTCGCCCGGATATCCAACCTTGTGCGGGTCCAGTGTCGTGGCATCGTCGGTCCCGGCGCGATGCACGACGTTCAACGCCTGCGCGGGATCCGCCATGGCTGCCAGCGCCGCAAACAGCAACGCTGCAGGCCAGGACAGCGCGCGATGTCTCATGCCCGCCCCCTGCCCTGCGTGCGCTGCGCCCGACCGAACAGTGCGGCGCGTGCCTTCGCATCCGGGTTGCCGATCTTCATTCGATCCGCCAGCACTGCGATGCCGCGCTGGACGGCAGGCCGGGCTGCGATCGCGTCGTACCAGCGGCGCACATGCGGGAATTCATCCAGATCGATCTTGTGCAGCCAGCGCACATGCACCCACGGCCAGGTCGCGATGTCCGCGATCGAATACCGACCGGCGAGATACGGCTCCTGCGCGAGGCGCCGATCCATCACGCCGTAGAGGCGCAGCGTCTCGTTGCGATAGCGCGCGATCGCGTACGGAATCTTCTTCGGTGCATAGCCGAGGAAATGCCCGCACTGTCCGAACATCGGGCCGACGTTCGCGGTCTGGAAGGTCAGCCACTGGATCACCGTGTAGCGACCACGCGTGCCCGCCGGCATCAGCTGCCCCGATTTCTCCGCGAGGTACTGCAGGATCGCGCCGGATTCGAACAGCGCCAGCGGCTTGCCGCCCGGGCCCTGTCGATCGACGATCGCCGGGATCTTGTTGTTCGGATTCACCTTCAGGAACGCGGGACGGAACTGTTCGCCGCGCAGCATGTTGACCGGCTTGACCCGGTACGGCATGCCGATCTCCTCGAGCATGATCGGAATCTTGTGGCCGTTCGGCGTGGGCCAGTAATAGAGATCGATCATCCAGCACTCCGATGTCAGGGGATTCAGGGCTATGATTCCGACTCGATCTTAACGTCAATTCTTCTGTCCAAGAGGCAAGCCGCCCATGCTGACCGCGATCATCGCCGTGACCCTCTCCGTGCCCGATCTCGGCGCCGCCGAGCAGGCCTATGCGCGCTGGCTGAACTACCGCACCGTCGACCAGGGGCAGGTCTCGCGCGATCTCGCTGCGGCCTGGGGCGCCCCGCTCGCCGAAGGTCGGCGCTATGCGCTGATGCAGCCGGAGAGCGGCGAACCCACCTATCTGCGCCTGGTGCAGAGTCCGCCGACGCCGGGTTACGAAGTCATGAAGACCCACGGCTGGAACTCGAACGAGATCCTGGTCGAGGATCCGGACAAGCTCGCGACGCTGCTCGATGGCTCACCGTTCCGGATGATCGGCGAGCCGCGGCCACTGTCGACCAACCCCGAGATCCGCGCGATGCAGGTGATCGGGCCGGCGGGCGAACTGAATTACTTCACGCGGATCCCGCCCGGAGGCGCGTCGGTGATCCGATCGTCGGCGAAGAGCTTCGTCGATCGCACCTTCATCGTCGTGCTCGGCGGTGAGTCGATGCAGGCCATGCAGGACTTCTATCGGGACACGCTCGGCCAGACGGTCACGGCACCGGTGAATGCCGCCATCGGCGTGCTGCAGAAGGCCTGGGGCTGGAAGGCCGACGTCACGACGCCGCTGGCGCTGGCCACCGTGTCGAGCGGGTTCGTCATCGAACTCGACGAGTATCCGAAAGAAGCCACGCCCCGCCCGATCCGCGACGGCGACCTGCCGCCCGGCATCGCGATGGTCAGCTTTGCCGTCAAGTCGCTGGACGAGCGT
This sequence comes from Steroidobacteraceae bacterium, assembly GCA_965279665.1. Taxonomy (GTDB): domain Bacteria; phylum Pseudomonadota; class Gammaproteobacteria; order Steroidobacterales; family Steroidobacteraceae; genus UBA964. The sequence goes on along the minus strand of OZ257256.1, from coordinate 2,099,579 downwards.
CCGCTGCCGTTCTCGGTCAAGCCTGGCGTGCGCAGCGCCGCGCCCTACGCAGGCCGCCGCAGCGCGATGATCCGCGGTGCTGCGGGCGAATGGCTGGAACTGATCGAGGCGCCGTAGTCGGCGACGGGACAGCGTCAGGGCTGCGCGGGAGGCGTCAGCGACAGATACCGGTTCAGATGCACACCGCGCGGATTGTCGACCCAGCCTTTCACGCGCGGTGAAATCAGACGTCGGCTGACATACCAGTACAGCGGCGCGACCGGCTGTGCCGACATCGCGCGCGCTTCGGCTTCGCGCATCGTGGCCGCGCGCCGGGCGGGATCCGCGGTGGTGTCGGACAGATCGAGGCTGCGATCGAACTGTACATCCTTGAAGCGCGAAAGATTCAGCCCCGTCACTCGACTGTCGAGCAGTCGCAGGAACGACGCCGCGTCTCGATCCTCCGCATACCACGCAGCGCGTGCCACGTCGAAATCACCCTGCGCGAGCGCCTGCTGATGCGCCTTCATGTCGCCGGTCAGCAGTTCCGCGCGCACACCGAGCGGCTGCCACATCGCCGCAAGCGCCAGCGACAGCCGCTTCTGCGTCTCCGTGTTGTTGTATCGCATGCGCAGCGTCAAGGGCCGTGCCGGCCCCACGCCGGCCTCGACCAGCAGTCGCTTCGCCTCGGCGAGCCGCTTCGCCTGCGTCCATCCGGCGAAGTCCGCGCAGCCTCGCGCCGGGTACCCGACCACGCCGGGCGGTACCAGGCAGTAGGCCGCCGGCTCTCCTGCGCGCAGCACCTTCGCGCCGAGCAGATCCCGATCGATCGCCATCGACAATGCGCGGCGCACCCGCGCATCGTTCAGCGGCGGACGCGACGTGTTGAATGCCAGGTACTCGAGCCCGATCTGCTGCACGAGATGCAGTTGACGGCCGAAGTCACGCCGCAGATCGTCGATCAGCTCGGACGGCAGCGTGACGACCACGTCGAGCTCGCCCGCGCGATAACGCGTGACCGCTGCCTTCGGGTCCTCGATCGGGATGTGATAGACGGCGTCGAGCTTCACCTGGGCCGCTTCGTGGAACAGCGGATTGCGCACCAGTCGCACATGCTGACCCGGCCGCCATTCGCCGAGGGTGAACGCACCGTTGCTGACGAGCCGGCCAGATCGTGTCCAGTCGCGTCCGTATTTCTCGACCACGTGCCGTGGCACGGGAAACGCACGGTGCACGAGCAGCTCGAGCAGATACGGTGCTGGATGCGACAGTTCGATGACGAGCGTCGTCGCATCGGGCGCGCTGACGCCGAGGGCGGTGACGGGCAGCTTGCCGGTGTTGACCTCGCGGGCATTGCGGATCACGTACAGCAGCGCAGCGGACGGTGACGCCGTCGCCGGATCGAACATCCGGTGCAGCGAGTAGACGAAATCCGCGCTGGTCAGCGGCGTGCCGTCAGACCAGCGCAGGCCGTGACGCAAGGCGAAGCGATAGGTGAGTCCGTCATCCGAGATCGTCCAGGATGCCGCCTGACCCGGCACGGTTCTCGCGGCCGCATCGAGCGTCGTGAGCCCCTGGAACATGTCCTGGGCGAGATTGCCGTCCTGACCGTAGACCCAGAGCTGCGGATCGAGCGTCTGCGGCTCACCCGTGCTCGAGCGACGCAGTGCGTTCTCAGCGGCCGTCGCATGGCCGACCGGCAGCACCACGGCCAGCAGCCATGCGAACGCGACGCACACCAGTGTGCGCCGCCGACTCACCTCAGGGACGCGCCTCGATGCGCTCGTACTCGGTCAGTTCATAGCGGGTTGCCATGTAGCCGGTGACGTAGGCCAGCAGGAAGGTGTACTCGCCGTCGGCCGTGCACCAGAGATCGTAGGGCGGGTGCTTGCCGGGCTCGTTGCGCGTCTCGGCATCGTTCTCCGCTTCCGAGAAGCGGAAATGCAGCGCATCGAACGTGCCGGCGGTGACGGTGATCCGCTCCTTGCCGATGAACGCCAGCCGCACGCCGATCGGGTGCGTCATCAGCATCGGACCTGTCGCGCCGCGATGGTCCAGCGAGCACATCAGCACATCGTGATAGACGCCGCGACTGGGTCCCTGCGCCGTCGGCACGATGCTGGTCAGCAGCGCGTCGGCCGCGATCGGATGGGTGCCGAAGCCCGCCAGCGCGCGCTTCAGCGGATAGCGCTGCGAGATCCTCCCCTCGCCGACCGTGAATCCTTCGCAGACAGCCTCATTCTCGGAAAACAGGAACCAGCTCGAACCACGGAATTCGTCGCCCACCGAGATGCGCACGAAACAGTCGTGCGGCTTCCAGTCTGCACCGAAGCTGAGCGTCACATCGCGCATCACGTTCGGCGCGTCGTCGATTTCCGTGTAGGCGCGCAGCGTGCGCCGGCCGTCGCCGTGCCGCGTCACCGTGAAGTACTCACGACCGCGCTCCTGCCCTTTGCGTTCGGGCTTGTCGCTCGTGTAGTGGATCTTGCCGCGGATACGCAGGTGAGGAATCGGCATGGCTTCAGCTCCAGGGAGTCAGGGGATCGCGGAACATCTTCTTGCGTGAGAGGCTCTTGAACCAGGCGGCCAGTGCGGGACGGCTGGCGAACAGATCGAAGTCAGGATCGAGTCCCACCGCTGCAGCGCCGATCAGCGGCATCTTCAGTCGCAGGAACTGCAGCGCCCCAACGGTGCGCATCTGGCCGATGTCGAGCCGTGAATAGCCCGGCACATCGCGTTCCATCTGGTCGAGGATCGCGAGCACCTTGGTCCAGCTGCGCTGCACATAGGCCGCACGCTGCTGCTCTTTCGGCAGCCAGGACTCGATGATGATCAACACGAACGTGTCGAACAGACCGTCGGCCATCCAGGCCTGCCGCAGCGTCGTCCAGCGCTGCGGACCGCGTGCGGGATACAGCTTGCGGCGGCGATGCAGGGAATCGAGATATTCGTAGATGACAGGACCGCCGGCGAGATACTCGCCGGAGTCCAGGATCAGCGTGGGCACCTTGCCCAGCGGATTGACCGCCTCGAGAGGATTGCCTGCGTCGAACGGTCGGGTGGCGACCACCTCGATCCGTTCGCGCAGGCCCGCGTAGTTGATGACTGCCTCTACCGTATGCACGTACCCCTTGATCGGGGTGTAGAGCAGCTTCAACTGCGCGCCTCCGCCATCAGAACTTGATGCTGACGCGCAGACCGTACTGGCGCGGCATCTGCGGGCTGACCGCGACACCCTGGAAGCCGGTCAGCTGACCGATCGTCGGCGCGGAGTCGAAGTCCGTCCAGCGCGCGCAGGCGGCCCAGCTGTCGTCGTTGAACACGTTCTTGACGAAGCCCTCGACCCGCAGGCCGTCCTTCTCGCCACCGATGCGCATGTTGGTCAGCGTGTAGGACTTGCAGTACGCGAGATTGCTCTCGTCGACGAAGGTCTTGCCGATGTAGTTCAGGTCGCCGTTGACGAACCAGGACCAGTCGGAATTCTTGACCGGCGCGTTGTAGCCGGTGGAGAGGCTGCCCGACCATTCCGGGAAGCGCGCGTTCGAGTTGCCCGCCATTTCCTGGAAGCCGGCGATCGGCACCACGAAGTTGAACAGGAACTGGTCGTACTCGCTCTTGGCCCAGGTAGTCGTCAGTCGAACGTCCCACTTGTCCGTCAGCAGCATCGTGCCGTCGAACTCGACGCCTTTCAGTGTCGACGTGCCGGCCACGTTCGCATTGCGGGTGTTGACGAACGGCAGGCCCGTGGACGGAGACACCGCCGGCAGGCCCGTCGCGCCTGCCGGGCAGCCGTTCGCCGCCGTGGCGCCAGCGACGCCGCCATGCGCGAAGCTGCCGCAGTCTTCCTGGATCACGAAGGCCGAGCGACCCTTCTGGTTCTTCCATTCAGCCCAATAGACGGCGACGTTGATGGCCGCGCGACGATCCCAGAACTGCTGCTTCCAGCCGATCTCGTACATGTCGAGTTCATCGCCATCGACCGTCGTCGGCACATCCGGCGCGTTCACGCACTGCGGAAGGGACGGATTCGTGATGCAGGGTGAGCCGCCCGCGTTGTACTGGGTCGCCTCACGCGGCGTCGCGCGCGCAACTTCGGCATTGATCGACGGCGGCAGCACGCCCTTGGCATAGCTCGCGTAGACGTTCGTCTCGTCGTTCGGCTGCCAGCGGATGATGGCGCGCGGCGTGAACTGCTTTTCCTCGATCTCGAACGGCAACGTCGTCAGGATCGCCTTGCGGGTCGTGTCCTTCGAATAGCGGCCCTCGAGGCTGGCGGTCCACTGGTCCGTGATGTCGAAGCTCGCCGAGGCGAACAGACCTTCGGTCTCGACTTCATCGGTGTTCTGCGCGAGCGAGTTCGGTGTGAAGAAGAAACCGCCGACCGCACCGGTCGGATTCGTCGTCGAGGGGCGACCGCAGGAAGATCCGACCGGACGCGCCAAACCGAAGTCCGGGCAGAGCCAGATCGAGTCGCCGCCCGAGCCGGACTGCAGGAAGGTCTGCGTGTACTTGTTGACGCCGGCGAGCCACTTGAAGCGGCCTTCCTGCGGCGACGCGACGCGCAATTCATAGCTCTCGTCTTCCGAATCCTGCGGATCGCGCGACCACCACAGACCGAGCGGCGTCAGACCGAAAGGACGGATCCAGTTCGCCTTCAGCTTGTTCTTGCCGGCCTGGAAGCTCGCGACATAGCCGCCGCCGAACTCATAGTCGGCGGCCAGCGAGTAGCGCGTGACGGTACGCACGAGGCCGATGTGATCGATGGCCGGCACGTCGAGCGCCGCCGGGTTCGGGCGGTTCACGATCGTGTTGATGATGTAGTTCGGCTGTCCGTTGATCGCCGCCTGCGTCACCAGGAACGTCGTCGGCGTGCTGATGATGCGACGCGAACCATCGGCCGCGATCGCCGCGCCCTGCTCCGGTACCGCGCCGCAGATGTAGTTCATCGGCGAGGCGATCGGGAACAGCGGATCATTCGTCTGGATGGTCTTGCCGGTGCAGGTGTCATTGCGCCAGCCCTGCACGATGCCACCGGCCAGCGGACCGTCCTCGTCCTGCGCGTTGAAGGCGCGGAAGCGGATGTCCCAGGCCTCGGTCGGCTTGAAATACAAGGCCAGCTGGACGGACTTGCTGGACTCTTCGCCGAGGCCGCCACCGTCGAACGAGGTGAATACTGAGCCCCGGCTGTAGTACCGGCCGCCGACGCGGAACGCGAGCTTCTCGGAGACGATCGGGCCCTCGAAGCTGCCGGAAATGTCGGACTCGCTGAAGTTCGCGCCCGACGCGCTGATCTTGCCGGAATACTCCGTCAGCGACGGCTTGCGGGTGATGTAGTTGATCGCGCCGCCGAAGGTGCTGCGGCCGTAGGTCGCCGACTGCGGACCCTTGATGACCTCGATGCGCTCGACGTCGTCGTACGGAATCGACTGGGTGCCGCCGAGAACGTAGACGCCATCGATGAACAACGAACCGAGCTGCAGCGACGGGCTGTCCGAGTTCACGTTCATGCCGCGGAAGCGGATGGCGGAGTTGTAACGACCGGGGATCTGACCACCCTGCTGCGAGTACTGCACGCCGGGTGCGCTCTTCGCGACGTCTTCCAGCGTGGTGAAACCTTTCTTTTCGATGTCGGCGGCGCTGAACGCCGTGATCGACAGCGGAGCGTCGATCAGACGTTCCTCTGTCTTGCGGGCCGTGACGACGATTTCTTCGAGCGTTGCGCGCTCGGATTCCTGCGCACCGGCTGCATCCTGTGCCGATGCCGGCATGGACGAGACGATCGCCAGGAAACCGCAGGCCGCGGCACTGTAGTTCGCAATTCGACGCATAGTTGAGTATCCCCTGTGATGACCGAGGCGCGCGGAGAGACCCCTGAATCGTTGTGCGCTGCTGCACTGCCCTCCGCCGAGGCAGTACACGTCATGACGGTATTACAATGAACCGTTCACCGCAATGCGGCTTCGGGACGAATGCCCGGACGCCGAACACTGGCTCAGGCTGGACTGCGTCCACACCGGACGCACCGACTCAGTGCATTTCCTGGCCGCCGGAGACGTTCATCGCCTCGCCGGTGACATAGGCAGCTTCGTCGGAGCACAGGAAGACACAGGCCTTGGCGGTGTCTTCCGGCAGGCCGACGCGACCCAGCGGGATCCTCTCGCGCATCTGCGCGAGATAGGCGTCGACCGTGAGTCCTCGCTGTTTCGCGCGGTACTCGTTTTGCAGCGCACCGAGTCCGGTGGTCACATGGTTCGGGCAGATGGCATTGACGGTGATGCGGTGCTCGCCGAGTTCGAGCGCGGCACTTCGCGTCAGGCCGATCAGCCCGTGCTTCGAGGCCGCATAGGCGGCCAGGTGCACCGAGCCGGACTTGCCCGCGACACTCGCAATGTTGATCACGCGACCGCCCTGCCCCTGGCGGATCATCTGCGCTGCTGCATGCCGCGTGCACAGGAACGCCCCGGTCAGGTTCACGTCGAGCACCGTTCGCCATTTCTCCAGGCTGAGATCGAGCAGCGGTTCCATCAGGTAGCCGATGCCCGCGTTGTTGACGACGATGTCGAGACGGCCAAAAGCGTCCACGGCGCGGCGCACGGCGGCAGCCACCTGCTCCTCGTTGCGCACGTCGAGCGCGGCGCCAACGGCCTGCGCGCCGCTGGCACGCAGTTCGGCGACGATCGCATCGAGCTCTGCCGTCGTTCCGATGCGGTCTGCCGGCATGTGCGGCGCCGGCTCACCGAGATCGCTGACCACCACGGCAGCGCCCTCTGCAGCCAGGCGCTGACAGATCGCCTCGCCGAGTCCGCGATGCCGACCCGCTCCGGTGACCAGAGCGACCTTGCCGGAAAGACGTCCGGCGGCGTGGGGCTTTGCAGTCATGTCTCAACTGTCCTGGGGTTCGATCTCTCGCCAGCGATGGCAGGCAATGTGGCGTTCGAGGCCGTCCGGCTCAGATGGCGGCAGCGCCTCGAACTTGGGAATCTCTGCAGCGCAGCGTTCGATGGCGTGCGCGCAGCGTGTTCTGAAAACGCAGCCCGACGGCGGTGCGAGCGGTGACGGCAGCTCTCCGGCCAGCGTCGCGCCGAGGCGCCCGGGCTGGATGTCCGGATCAGGTACGGGCACCGCCGCCAGCAGGCCGCGCGTGTAGGGATGCAGAGGCCGCGCGTACAGCGCGTCAGTGGTCGCGAGTTCCATCGTGCGCCCGAGATAGAGCACGAGTACGCGATCGCACATGCGGCGCACGACGGCGAGGTTGTGGCTGACGAACAATACCGTCATGCCGAAGTCGCGCTGCAGGCTCTTCAGCAGATTGATGATCTGCGCCTGGATGGACACGTCCAGCGCAGACACCGGCTCATCGCAGATGAGCAGCTTCGGCTTGAGGATCATCGCGCGCGCGATGCCGATTCGCTGGCATTGGCCGCCGCTGAATTCATGGGGATACCGGTTGATCACATCGCGCGACAGGCCCACACGCTCGAGCATTCCGGCAACTTCCTCGCGCCGCGCCGCGCGGCCGAGCTCGGGGCGGTGCACGCGCAGCGGCTCGGCGACGATCTCGCCGACCGTCATGCGCGGATCCAGACTGGCGAGCGGATCCTGGAACACGATCTGCAGATCGCGACGCAGCGGCCGCAGCTCCGAGACCGACAGACCCTCGATGGCACGACCCAGCCACACGACACTGCCATGCGTCGGGCGCACCAGTTGCAACACCGCACGCGCCAGCGTGGACTTGCCACAGCCGGATTCGCCGACGATGCCGAGCGCCTCTCCCGCCCGCACTTCCAGATCGACGCCTTCCACCGCATGCAGGGACTTCGGCTTGCCGAACAGTTTGGCGCCGACCGGGAACCAGACGGACAGCCCTCGCAGCGACAGGATCGATGGCGGCGCGTCACTCATCGCAGCGGCTCCGCCACGGGATGGTGACAGGCGACCGCCGAACGGGCGCCGGCCTGCAGCAAGGGGCGCTCGCTGCGGCAACGATCCGAGGCGCGGGTACACCGCGGATGGAAGGCGCAGCCTGCCGGCAGATCGCGAGGATTCGGCGGCTGGCCGGGGATCGTCAGCAGCGGTTGATCGGCCGGCTCATCGATGCGCGGCATCGAGCGAAGCAGTGCCTCCGTGTAGGGATGCTGAGGCGCCTTCAGGATCGCGCGCACCGGGCCGAGCTCGACGACGCGACCGCCATACATGACGGCGACGCGGTCGGCGACGCCGGCCACGACACCGAGGTCATGCGTGACCAGGACCATCGCCATGCCCTGGTCGCGCTTCAGTTCGGCCAGAAGCGCGAGGATCTGCGCCTGGATCGTCACGTCGAGCGCCGTCGTCGGCTCGTCGGCGATCAGCATCACCGGATCGCAGGCCAGCGCGACCGCGATCATGACTCGCTGCCGCATGCCACCGGACAGCTCGTGCGGATACTGGTCGAGCCGCCGCTCGGCGTCGGACACGTGCACGCGAGTCAGTAGCGACAACGCCCGCTGCCGAGCGTCCGTCCGTGACAATCCGCGATGCCGGATCAGCGACTCGGCAATCTGATCGCCGACTTTCATGTGCGGCGTCAGCGAGGTCATCGGGTCCTGGAAGATCATCGCGAGACGCGAACCGCGGACTTCGTTCAGTTCCTGCGCCGACTTTCCGGCGAGCTCGCGGCCGGCGAGTTTCGCGCTGCCGCGCACGGTCGCGTTCGACGCGAGCAGGCCCATGACGGCCAGGAAGGACTGGCTCTTGCCGGCGCCGGACTCGCCGACGATGCCGATGCACTCGCCCTGGTGCACCGTCAGCGTGAACTCGTTGACCGCGCCGATCACGCCATCGGGGGTCGCGTAGCTGACCGAGAGGGACTCGATCTCGAGCACGGCCGGCCGCGCGACGGCGGCAGCGGACGCGGCGGGATGGATGTCAGCGTTCACGCGGGTCCAGCGCATCGCGCAGGCCATCGCCGAGGAAGCTGAAGCACACCAGCAGCGTGACCAGGAATCCCGCCGGCACCAGAAGCATCCAGACGGCCGATTCCATTTCCTGCGCGCCTTCGTTGATCAGGCTGCCGAGGCTGGCCTGTGGCTCCTGCACACCGAGCCCGAGGAAGGACAGGAAGCTCTCGAACAGGATCATCTGCGGAATCGTCAGCGTCGCGTAGATGATCACGGGTCCGATCACGTTCGGCACGATGTGGCGCAGCAGGATGCTTGTCGTGCCGACGCCGCTGGCGAGCGCAGCCTCGATGAATTCCTTGCGCTTCAGCGACAGCGTCTGGCCGCGCACGATGCGCGCCATGGTCAGCCAGCCGACAGCGCCGATCGCGAGGAACAGCACGAAGATGTTGCCGCGCTCGAACAGCGTCGACAGGATGATGACGATGAAGATATAGGGCAGCGAATACAGGATGTCGACGAAGCGCATCATGTAGTTGTCGATACGACCGCCGACATAGCCTGCCGTCGCGCCGAACGTGACGCCGATCGTCAGGCTGACGAGCGTCGCGAGCAGCCCGATCTGCAGCGAGATCTGCACGCCGAACAACGTGCGCACGAACAGATCACGGCCGAGCCGGTCGGTGCCGAGCCAGTGATCGTTCTGGTCGCCCGGCGGTACCGCCATGTGGTCCCAGTCGATGGCGTCGAAGCTGTGCGGAGAGAAGCTGGGTCCAACGAACGCCAGGATGGTGATCAGCAGGATCACGACCGCGGCGACGATCGAGGCGCGATTGCGTCGCAGGCGCCGCCAGGCATCCGCCCAGAAGCCGCGCGACGCGACGCCGCCCGAGGGCGCGCCGGTCACCGTTGCGGTGGCCTCACTCATATCGCACCCGCGGGTCGAGCCAGCCGTACAGCAGATCCGCGATCAGGTTGCACAGCAGCGTCAGCGAGCCGTACACCACGATCATGCCCATCACCAGCGTGTAGTCACGATTGATCGCGCCCTGCACGAGATAGCGACCACTGCCCGGCAGACCGAACACCGATTCGACCACCAGCGAACCCGTGATGACGAAGGCCGTCGCCGGCCCGAGGTAACTGACGACGGGCAGCAACGCCGGGCGCAGCGCGTGACGCAGCACCACCTGCCGCTCCGGCAATCCCTTGGCTCGAGCCGTGCGAACAAAATTGGAGCGCAGCGCTTCGAGCAGACTGCCGCGCGTCAGTCGCGCGATGTACGCGATGACGGGCAGCGACAGCGTCGCGACCGGCAGCACGAGGTATCGCAGCTCCCCGGTCTCCCACCCTGCCACCGGCAACCAGCGCAGGTACAGCCCGAAGACGAGTTGCACCAGCGGGCCGATCACGAAGCTCGGCAGCGCGATGCCGAGCACGGCGATCCCCATGATGCTGTAGTCGGCACCGGTGTTGTGGCGCAATGCGGCGAACGTGCCGAGCGGAATGCCGGCCAGCAGTGCGACCACGAGCGCACAGAAGCCGAGCATCAGGCTGATCGGCAGGCCCTGCGCGATCAGTTCCGTGACACTGAAGTCCTTGAACTTGAACGACGGTCCGAAATCGCCGCGCGACAATCCCTCGAGGTAGCGCAGGTACTGCACGTACAGCGGTTTGTCGAGCCCGTAGGCGGCCTCGAGATTCGCCTTGATTTCCGGTGGCAGCGCCTGTTCTTCGTCGAACGGCCCGCCCGGCGCGATCCGGATGATGAAGAACGACAATGTGATGATGATGAACAGCGTGGGGATCACGCCCGCAAAGCGCCGCAGCGCGTACTGCATCATGCCTTCTTCACCAGCATGTCCGGCGTGGACACCTTCAGCAACGCGGCGCACACGAAGGCCAGCGCGATCAGGCCCGCAATCACCATGAAGCCGCTCTGGTAATTGCCGCTGGCATCCGCGAACCGCGCGGTGACATACGGTCCGAGCGCCCCGCCACCGGCGTCCAGCACCGTCACGGCCCCCATCACACGGCCGAGCGAGCGGGCGCCGAACACATCACCGGCGACGGCCTGCAGCAGCGTGTAGTTCGCGCCCCAGCCGAGCCCCATCATCACCGCCGCGACCGGCACCAGCGTCGCGTTCATCGTCGTCAGCATCGTCGCTGCGCCGAGCATCAGTCCAAGGCTGACCAGCCAGACCGGCTTGCGCCCGAAGATGTCCGTGACCCAGCCCGAGGCCAGCTTGCCGACCAGGCCCGCCAGAAACAGTGGCATCGCGATCAGCGCGCCGATGGCGGGACTGACGCCGAGATTCTGCATGTGCAGGATCATGTTGTTGTTGACGCCCAGGATCGAATAGAACGTCCCGAACGCGGCGATGCCCATCAGCCAGAACTCACGGCGCCCGAGGATCTGCGCGTACGTCAGGGTCTCGCCCTGGAAATCCACACCGGGCGCGGTCGGCGCGAGCTGATCCGCACCATAGGGCTTGAGGCCCATCTTCTCGGGCCAGTCGCGCAACACGAACACGATCACGAGCAGCAGGGCGATGTGCATCCAGCCTGCGTAGCTTGCCGCCGTCCGCCAGCCCTCGAGTTCGATCAACTTCGTGAAGATCCACGGGAACAGCGCGTTGCCGAGGCTCGTGCCGGCGAGCACGATGCCGAGTGCGCGGCCACGACGCAGGACGAACCAGCGCGACACGGCCACTACGCTCATCGCGAGACCGGCGCCGGACAGCCCGACGCCCATCCAGAATCGCGTCCAGTAGTAGTCGCTCAGCGTCTCGACATGACCCACTGCAAAGAACGCGAGGCCCAGGATCAGCGCACCGATGAACATGCCGATGCGCACGCCGAACCGGTCCGCGAGCCAGCCGGTGCCGATGCACAGAATGGCTGTGACGCCGAGCTGGATAGCATCGCCGAGCTTGATGTCGGCCCGCTGCACGCCGAGTTCCCGGATCAGTGTCGGATCGAACGCCGCGATGCCGCCGACGGTGAGTGCATTCGTCATCAGCAGGATCAGGAAGACGGCGGGGACGATCGCCCACCATCCGTAGAACCAGCGGCCGCCGGTTCCTGTAGCGGCGTTCACAGACTCGAGCAGAGGATGAACTGCGGGTCGTCCGCCATCCCGCGGAAGGTGCTGACCACCTTCTGCATCAAGGGCGTCTGCGTGTCCTTGCCGAGCTGCTCGAGGCTGCGCAGGCGCAGGATCTCGACATAAGCGTACGGCGACGGCCCCCCACTCAGCAGGCCTTGCGCCTTGAAGACCTCGAACTTTTCCACGGAGCCGAGTCGATTGACTTCCGGGATATCCATCTCGCGCGCAAACTTTTCATAGTCCGCGACGCTGACGCCGGGCTTGAGATTGAACAGGACGACGACAGTGGTCATGCAGGGATCCATCCGTTGTGATTCGGGCTTCCTCGTTGGAGTCTAGGAAGTCGGATCGCCCGCCGCAAGGTAATGCCATGCTCGTCTCCCCTGCTGAACTGCAATCGATGCTCGCCGACCCCGCTCTGCGGTTGTTCGACACGACGGTGCACATGAGACCCGGTCCGGCGGGGCTCGAGATTTCGTCAGGTCGTGCAAGCTGGCTGGAGGCGCACATTCCCGGCGCGGGGTTCATGGACCTGCTGACGGAACTCGCGGACGGCAAGCACCGGCTGCGTTTCATGATGCCGCCGGAAGACCAGCTGGTGCGTGTGTTGTCGGGCCTTGGAATCGATCGGAGCACCCGGGTCGTGCTCTACAACGCCGGGCCGACCTGGTGGGCCACTCGTGCGTTCTTCATGCTGCGCGCCGTCGGATTCGATGCCGTCCGGGTCCTCGATGGTGGCCTCGATCGTTGGCGGCTCGAGAGCCGACCGCTGGAAAGCGGCGAACGCCACTACCCACCCGCCCGGTTCACCATCGGCGACCGGCGCGCGGTGTTCGCTGACAAGACCGACGTCATCACCGCGATGCGAGGGCGGACTCGACATCTGATGCACGCCCTCTCGCCGGCAGTATTCCGCGGCGAAGTCGTCAGCTACGGCCGACCGGGACACATCCCCGGCAGCGTGAACCTGTTCGCCACGACGCTGCTCGATCCTGCCACGCAGTCCTTCCTGCCGCCGGAGCAACTTCGGCAGCGACTGGCGGCGAGCGGCGTGCTCGACGAGAAACCGACCATCGCCTATTGCGGCGGCGGCATCTCGGCGACCACCAACGCCTTCGCGCTGTTGCTGCTCGGCCGTGAGGATGTCCAGATCTATGATGCGTCGATGACAGAATGGGGACCGGATCCCGCGCTGCCGATGGAAACCGGCGACGCCGTGAATCCGATCTAGCCCACCCGAATCCAGGATCCATCGTGATGATCAGCGACTACTCGGTCTGGCAGTTCGTCCACATACTTCTTTTCGTGTACTGGCTCGGCGGAGACCTTGGTGTGTTCTTCGCCGCGCGCTATGTCGCGCGTGCGGACCTGTCGCTCGATGAGCGTCTGCGCTTCCTCGAACTGCTGCTGAAGACGGACATGGGTCCGCGCACCTCCCTGATCCTGATCATTCCAGTCGGATTCACGCTCGCGATCCGGCTGGATCTCGTGCCGTTCGCGCAGGGTTGGCTGCCGGCGATCTGGGCGTTCTGCCTGGCCTGGCTCGCGCTTGCCTGGACGCTGTTCCTGTCGCCGCGCGGGGCGGCGGCCGTTGCGCTGCAGACCCTCGACCGCGTGATCCGGATCGCCGTGATCGCGCTGTTCCTCGGTCTCGGTGCGGCCTCGTTGAGCGGAAGTGGCCCCGTGGCGGCACCCTGGCTCGCCGCGAAGTTCGTGCTGTTCGCTGGCGTGGTGACGATCGGACTGATCCTGCGCGGCGTCATTCGCGAATGGGTCGCCGGATTCGCCGCACTGCGCCGAGGCGAGAACCTCGCCTCCGCCAACGCGATGATCACCCGTGCTCATCACCGCGCGACACGGCTTGCACTGGCGCTGTGGCTGCTGGTCGCGGCGATCGCATTCTTCGGCGTGACCAAACCCGTGCTGACGTGACGGGCATGACGAAGGGTGGCGCTACAGCGGCGCGTAACCCATCAGGCTGACCGGCACGCCGTCCGGGTCGAAGAAGATCGCCTCGGAATAACGGCCCGGCGGCGTGACATCACCGGCCGTCGTCTTCACATACTCGGTCGGACCCGTGATGAATCGTACCGAGGGAATCGCCCGCAACCGCGCGACGACCGCGTCCATCTGCGTCGTCGGCAACACAATCGTCGCCTGCCCGTACAGTGGAAACGAAGCTGGCGCCGGCAGCGCGGCCATCGGGCGCGGTACCGTGTCGGAAATCGCATACAGGCCGATCCAGCCGTGATCGGCATCGGGCGGTGCCAGATGCACGATACGCAGCGAAGCGCTGTCGAGTCCCACCATCCGCCCGATACCTGCGCCGGCGAGTTGCTTGTCCTCGATCACCGCAAGACCGAGCGCGTCGCGATACACGGCCAGCGATGAATCGATATCACGCACCCACAACGTGATGCGCTTGACCGGACCCGTCGGTGAGGCCGTCGTCATCCGGCGAGCCCGAGGCTGCCCGGATTCATGCGGCCCGTCGGATCGAACATCTTCTTCAGCTGCGCGAGGATCTGCGATGCGCTGGGCGCGAGGCCCTGCTGGTAATAGTAGAACTTGCCCAACTGGAAGCTGACCGCACCGGCTTTCATGAAGGCTTCGGCCAGATCCTCACGGATCTTGTGGACGGCCGCGAACGCCTCCGGATTCGGCGCGTACTTCTCGAGCTTCGCGAGATAGTCGGCCTCGAGCACGCGCTCGTGGAACGCGTTGCGCGCATCCGGCCAGTACAGCACGGGCTCGAGCAGCGTGCCGGCGTTGGACACCGTGCAGGTCAGGTAGCCGTGGTCGATGTCGAACTTCTCCAGCACCGCCTGGTGCCGCGCGAACACGGCTTCACAGGCCTCGTACATCTTCGCGGCTTTCGAGAACGGCACGGTGCCGTGCACCGGCACCCAGCGCTCGCCATTCGGGCCGAGCATGCTGTTCAATTCGGCGAACGGATTCGCACGCATGACTTTCGGAATCGTGTTCGAGGCCTCTTCGCCGCCACCCTTGGTCATGATGTCGCGGACGATCTTCTCTTTGGCGTCAGCGTCGGCATCGTCCCGTCCGTCCACGGACAGGTGCACGGAGAACGTCCCTTCCTCGAGGAAGTCTCGCCCCGCCATCACGATCTTCGCGCCCTCCTTGATGCCCTTCAGCAGTCCGCCCGCAGCCTTCACCGCTTTGCCGAGCGACTTGACGTCTTCGGTGAGGCTGACGCGCTTCAGGCGTACCTTCTGCAGACCGGGATCGAAACCGAACTGCTCGGAGACGACATCCGCGCGCGCCACCTCGGCCATCGATGCGAACAGCGCACCGTGCTTGTCGCCGGCGAACGAGAACGAGAGATACCGCGACACCGGCTGCGGCCGGACGAGCCGGAACGTGGCCGTGGCCTTGATGCCGAGCGCGCCGCAATCGGACAGGAACATGCCAAGCGTATCCGGCCCGACCTGGCGATAGAACGGATCACCGTTCTGGTTCGCATGGCTGCCGAGCTTCAGCACCGTGCCGTCGACCAGCACCACATCGAGGCCGATCACGCTGTCCGCAGCGGCGCCATAGCGACCGGAACCGAGGAAGATGCTGCCCTGCGACAGCGCCCCGCCCACGCTCGAGCGCAGGCCCGACAGCGGGCCCCAGTACGGCGTACGCACTCCGCGCGGCGCCAGCGCATCGAACAGACCTTTCCAGGTCGAGCCGCACTCCACCGTGACGTAGCAATCGTCCGGATTGATGTTCACGACGCGATCCATGCGCAGCATGTCGACCATGATCGAGTTCGCCCGCTTCGGCAGATAGCCGTCCGTGTAGGACATGCCGCCGCCGCGCGGCACGATCGGCAGCCCGGAACCGGCAATCGCCTTCAGCGCGCGTGACAGGTCTTCCGTGCTGCCGGGCCGGATGATCGCGGCCGGCAGTTCGCCCGAGCGATACACGTCGGTCGAATAGAACTCGCGTTCCGCCCTGTCGGTGATCACGTAGTCGCGGCCGAGCACGCGCTCGAGTTCGGCGATGGCGCCGTCGACGGCACCGGGAATCTGCTGGGTAGCGGTCTGCATGGGAGGTCTCCGACTGAGGAATCGCGCTGATATCAGCGGCCCAAGACTAGCAGTTGCGTGGTCCGCAATCGACGCGCGCGGTCGCGAAGTCAGGCCGGGACTGCTCCGCGGACTCCGGGCTGATACAGTTTGCGGATGGGCATCATTCGCAATCTTTACGCCGGTTTTGACATCACCACCCCCGTCGCCATCGTCGGCGCCGGCGCGTGCGGCTTCACGGCCGCGCTGGCGGCCGCCGACGCCGGGGCCGAGGTGCTGATCCTCGAGCGCGACAAGCGCCCCTGGGGCAGCACTTCGATGTCCCTCGGTGCGATGTGCGCCGCCGCCTCGACGGAACACCGCCGACATGGCATCGACGACAGTGCGGAGCTGTTCTACCGCGACGTCATGGCCAAGACCGAGGGGCGTGCCGATCCCGCGCTGACGCGGCTGATCGCCAGCGAATCCGGCCCGGCCGTCGACTGGCTGCGCAGCCAGCATTCCGTGCCCCTCGACCTCGACTTCAAGTGGACCGGTCTCGGCCATTCGAAACCGCGTCTGCACATCCCGCCCGGCCGCAACGGCGAGGAACTGCTGGCGCTGCTCGGCAATGCGGCCGAGCGCGCGGGTGCGCAGCTGATGACGGAGGCCCGTGTCACGGACCTGTTCGCGGATTCCGATGACCGGGTCACCGGCCTGCGCATTGCACGACCTGATGGCAGTCACGAGGATCTCGGCGTCGGCGCGGTGGTTCTCGCCTGCTGCGGATTTGGCGGCAACCACGCGATGGTGGCGCGCGAGATTCCCGAGATGGCGAACGCGCGCTACTTCGGCCACGAGGGCAATCAGGGCGACGGCATCCTGTGGGGCGCGGAACTCGGCGCGAAGCTCGAGGACATGACTGCCTACCAGGGCCTAGGCACCCTCGCGGACCCGCAGCAGGTCATCGTGCCGCATCCGTTGCTGATCGAAGGCGGCTTCCTGGTGAATGTTGGCGGTCGTCGTTTCACCCACGAGAACGCCAACATTTCCGGCATGTGTGTGCCCGTGCTCGCGCAGCCGCAGGGTCTCGCCTGGGTGATTTTCGACGAGCGGCTGCACCAGGCCTGCCTGGCGCATTCGGTCGAGCAGCGCCAGTTGCAGGAGATCGGCGCGGTGAAACGCGCGACGACGCTGGCGGAACTGGAAACGGTCTGCGGCGTGCCGCGGGGCTCGCTGCAGGCAGAGAATGCCGAGATCGATGCTGCGCGAGTGGCACATCGACCAGACCGGCTCGGCCGGAGCTTCGAGGGGCTCGAGCCGCTGCGCGGGCCATTCTGCGCCATTCGGGTCACGGGCGCGCTGTTCCATACCCAGGGCGGACTCGCCGTTGATACCGATGCCCAGGTGCTGCGCCCAGATGGCCGGAAACTGCCAAACCTGTTCGCCGGGGGCGGCGCCGCACGCAGCATTTCCGGACCTGTGGTCACCGGCTACCTGCCCGGCGCGGGACTGTGCATGGCGATCACGCTCGGCCGCATCGCCGGTCGTGCGGCGGCGCGTGTTGCGGGGGCGGCATGATCGCCGTGCGCCGTTTCGCGCTGCTGTGCCTCGTCGCGCTGGCAGGCTGTGCGACCACACGTCCTGGCACGACGCTGACGCGCGATGTGCAGATCGCGGTTCCCGGTGAGACCCGGGCGCTGCCGGTACACGTCGTCTACCCCGAGCGCGGTCGCGGACTCCCCATCGTGCTGTTCTCGCACGGTGCGTACTCCTCGGGCGATGCCTATGACCTGCTGCTGCGCAGCTGGGCAGCGCGCGGTTACGTCGTGCTGTCACCGACCCATCGCGACTCGACCCGGCTCGGCACGAAGCGCGGCTCGCCGGAACCCCGTTTCTTCGCCTGGCGGCTCGATGACATGGCGCTGCTGCTGAAGGACCTGCCGGCGACACTGCGCGAGGTCCCCGATCTCTCGGGGCGGGTCGACACGACGCGCGTCGCCGCCACCGGGCATTCCTTCGGGGGTCTGGTGGCGCAGACCGTCGGTGGCGCCACCTACTTCGATGCCGCGACAGGTCAGGCCGTGTCGCGCGCGGATCCGCGCATCGCGGCTGTTCTGATCTTCAGCGGCGCGGGCACGATGGCGCCGCTGCTGCGGCCCGAAGATTTCAAATCCCTGACGGTGCCGGTGTTCGTCACGGTCGGCACGGAGGATCTCCCCCAGGCCCCCGGGCTTACCGGCTACCAGTGGCGCCGGCAACCGTTTGATCTCGTCCCGGCGGGCCGCAGTTTTCTGCTCACGCTGGACGGCGCGGATCACTATCTCGGCGGCATGGTGGGTCGGGATGATCTACCGCGCGCCGAGCGCGGCCCGCAGTACGTCGACGCGTTCAATGCCGCGAGCGGCCTGTTCCTCGATGCCTGGCTGAAGGGCTCGAGCCGCGCGCAGCGCGCGCTCGAAACGCAGGTCATCGCTGCACGCGCCGCCGGCTCCCCGGCAGGATCCAGCGCACTGTCGACCTTGCAGCGCCGCTGATCGCGGCGCGCGCCTATTTCGTGGCCGCTTTCAGCGCCGCGACGATCTGCTCGCGTTCGGTCGGATCGGTGATCGGCGAGTAGCGCATGCGGTGCTGCCCGCCGAGGAACTTCGCCGGATCCGAAATCAGTTCGGCGACCAGCGCATCGTTCCACACCACGCCCGCGCGCCCTTGGGCAACCAGGGCATCCGAATAGAAGAACCCGGGCGCCGACGCCATCCTGCGCCCGAAGACGCGATGCAGATTCGGTCCGACCGCATGCGGACCGCCGGCCTCGAAGCTGTGGCAGAACCGGCACCACATGAAGTCTTTCTCGGTCTTGCCACTGAGCTTCGGCATTTCGCCGACGCCGGCGTAGGGATCGACGGCGGGCGGCGGTCCCGCTTCCACGAGCTGCTTTGTCGTCGTGAAAGGCACTACGCCGAAGACACGGTACGGCGTCCAGGCCGCGAGGACCAGCAGCGTCGCAAAAATCCCGGCGTGCAGCAGCTTCGCGCCGGTTGAGTAGCGATTCGGGTCACTCATGATTCCGATCCCCAGCCGAACCCGGGCAGCATGCGCAGCGGCGAGATCCGGTACTTGAGCAGCTGCCACAACGCGACGCCGACGCTGAACAGCGTGAGGTAGAGAAGCCAGAAGCCGATGAAACTGTGCAGGTAGCCGAGCGTGACCTGGCTCTGGTAGCTCTCCTGGACGAGCGGCGGAATCGTCACGAGGCCATACCACGACAGCGCATGACCTTCGGACGACGCGAACAGCGGGCCGGTGATGCACAGCGCAAGGATGGTCAGGTAGAACGCGAGATTGCAGTGGCGCGCGAGCGCGTCGGCCGCCGCGTGCACCTTCATCGGGCGGGACGGCCGCGGCAGCTTCCACCACATGGCCAGTCGCAGCACGACCAGCACCAGCAACGTCAGACCGAGAGCGACATGGGCATGCTGCAGCGCTGCGCGCGCCTCGGTGCCGCGCGGCGTCACGCCGACTTTCGTCGACTGATACACCTGCCAGACGACCAGCGCGAAGATCAGCACGGACAACAGTTTCTCGAACGTTCGCAGCGTCCCGCCGCCCTGCCCCCTCATGGGGCGGCGCTCGCGTCTGCGCTCGCCGCGGCGGGTGGCGGCTCGGCGACGGCGGCCGGCCGGATGCCGCGCAGGATGGCGTTTGGAATGATGGCGTCATCCCAATCGAGCAGCGCCTCACCGGTACGCACGATGATCAATTGCTCTGACGGCACCATGTAGACGCGCTGGCCGCCGAATCCATCGACGAAGATCATGTCCTTGGCCACGAACGGCTCCGAATGGAAGGCCTTCACCGACTTGTCGTTGTACTTGCGTTCCTTGCCCGGCGGCGAGCCCAGCCAGATCTGCAGACCGTAGTTCGGATTGGTTGGCGCCGGGGTCGTCATCGCCGCGATCCATTCTGCCGGTACGACCTGGTCCGTCCCGACGCGACCCTGATCCAGGATGAATCTCCCGACCTTCAGCCACGAGCGCGCGTTGGTGTAGAGGCAACAGAACGTCCGCGCCATGCCGCCCTCATGATCGAGCCAGACATGCGCCGTCGGCGTTCCGAGCCGGCTCCACAGCCGCTCCGACAGATACTGTGCGTAGCGCTTGCCGGCCGCTCGCTGCAGGATGATGCCGAGCAGCTGCGAATTCGCATTGCTGTACTGGAAATCCGTGCCCGGCGGTTTGACGGCCTGCAGCGCGAGGACCGTCTCTTCGAGTTCGCTGCCCACCGTCACACGAAGCCCTGTCCAGGTGCCGAAAGGCGGCGTCTCGAGACCGCTCGACATCTGCATCAGGTCGCGGATGCGGATCTTGCTGCGCGCGTCGTTGGCCCACTCTGGCAGATAGGTCGCGGCCGGCTCATCGAGCGACTTGATCACGCCGTCGGCAATCGCGGCACCCATCAGCAGGCCCATGATCGTCTTGTGCGCCGAGAACGGATCCGTGATCGTCTCGCGATCGAACCCCGGCCAGTACTTTTCGTAGCGCAGCGCGCCGCGGTGGTAGACGAGCAGCGACACGGAATTCGTCTTCGTCGCGTAGGCCTCCGCGGCGGCCAGCGCTGCGGGCTCGATCGTGTCGGCGGGGCCCGTTGCGATGTCGTCGCGTTCGGTGCCAGGCACGGCTTCCTGCGGCGTGTTCTTGAACGTCTCGGTCACGACGCCCATGCCCGGACCCGCCAGCATGCGACGGAACACGGCGGGATCGCGCGCGTAGTAGACCAGCACCACGATCAGCAGCAGCACGAGCAGCGCCAGGAAAGCCTTGCCGATGAACTTCAGGATCTTCATGCCTTGCGTGCCTCCAGCTCGCGCCGGATCTGTTCATGGCGGCGAGCATCGATCGGGAAATTCCACATCAGCGCGAGCGGGATCAGCAGCAGCGCGATCGGCAGCAGGGACGCCGCCGTGCGGATGCCGAGCCTGCTCGTCGCATCGAGCACCTGATCGGTCTGCTCATAGCCGAAGCCCAGCAGATAGAAGCCGCCCACCATCGGCCCAAAGGCCATGCCGGCCTTGAACACGAACGACAGGAAGGCCATGTGACCGCCCATCTGCGGACTGCCCGACTGCAACTCATCGTGATCCGCCGCGTCGGCCGTCATCGCCGGCGGCGTGATCATCGTGCCGGCGTTGCCGATACCCATCACGACGTTGGCGGCAGCCAGTAGCCAGACATGGCCAGGCTCCGTGAAGAACAGCAGCGCGTACGAACTCATCGTGATGACGTTCGCGATGCAGTAGGTGCGGTGCTTGCCGAGCTTGCGGGTCAACGGAACCCAGGCGGGTGCGAGCAGCGTTGCAGCGAGCGTGTTCGCGAGACCCACCCAGAGGATGTACTGCTGCATCTCGAGCAGATAGCTGATCAGCACTGGCATCACGAAGAAATACGTGCCCATCGCGAGGCGATCGAACAGATAGGCCGTCATCAACCGCGCGAAGGGCTTGTTGCGCTTGAGGATCGCGAACAGATCACCCCACGCCGGAATCGCCTCGGCTTCGCCGACGGGCTGGGCCGGCACGACGGCAAAACACCACAGCACGCCGAGCGGCAGCGCCACGACGAAGAACACGCCGACGGTCTGCACGATCTGCGCGTAGCTCGGCGTCTCGACGCCGAGCCATACCTGCAGGTAGAGCAACGGAATCAGCGAGGCGAACAGATAGCCGACGAAAGACCCCGTCTCGCGAAAGCCCGCGATGCGTGTGCGCTCGTGGTAATTGCCGCTGATCTCGCCGCCCCATGACTGATGGGGAATGAACACCATGGTCCATCCGAGGTAGAACACCAGCAGCCACAGCAGCAGGTAGAGCGGCGAGGCGTCAGCGCTCGGATACAGCAGGAAGAACGTCGCCGCGATCGCGATCGGTACACCGGCGGCCATCCAGATGCGTCGGCGGCCGAATCGATGCCGCGTACGGTCGGACAGGGCCCCGATCAGCGGATCCGTCACCGCCTCGAAGGTGCGCCCCAGTGCGAACATCAGCCCCACCACCGCCAGCGACATGCCTGCCACCTGCGAGTACGTGGGCGGCAGGAACATCAGCAGCGGCACCATGATGGCCTGCAAGGCCACGGTGGGCGCGGCGTAGCCGATCAGCTGCGAGGCCCGCAGCGCAGATCCCTGGGAAGCGGAGCTCATTTCGGCGGAATGTGCGAAGCGTGATTCTTGAGGTACCAGGTCGCGACTTCTTCCCGTGTCGTCCACCAGACCCCCTTCAACGATTTCGCGAACTTCAGGAAGTCGCGCAGCGCGCGCGCCCGGTAGGCGCGCCCGCTGACGTGCGGATGCAGCCCGATGTTCATGATCCGCCCGCTGTGCGCGCCCTCGCGATACAGCTCGCGCAATTCCTCGATCAGCACATCACGGAATTCCGTCGTCGTGTGATTGCGGCGCGTCAGCAACGTGAAATCGTTGATCTCGTTCGTATACGGCGTCGAGACGATCGGCCCGTGCGGCGTCTGCACCAGGTACGGCTGGTCGTCGTTCATCAGGTCGCAGTAGAACAGCAGCCCGTGCTCAGCCAGGATATCGGCCGTATTCAACGTGCCGCGCAGCGACGACGACAGCCAGCCGCGCGCCTTTCGCCCGACGGACTTTTCGTAGACTGCGAGGGTTCTCGCAATCAGCTCGCGTTCCTTCGCCGGATCCTTCGCGTAGTCCGTCAGCAGTTCGCCCTGCTCGTAGTTGTGCGCGAGGATCTCGCAGCCACGGCTCAGTGCGGCATCCAGCATCGCCCGGCGACGCAGTGCCGTCTGCGCATTGATCGTGCAGGACGGCTTGACCTTGAACGAATCGAACAGGTCGAACAGCCTGAACGCGCCGACGCGCTGGCCGTACTCGCGCCACATGAAGTTCGGAAAGTCCGGGACGTTGCCCGGCAGCACGTCCGGCAGGATCGCCGGACCGCCGGCGTAGTACGCGCGATCCGTGTCCTTGATCAGGTCCCAGGTCTCGAGGTTCAGCGTGATGATCAGCGCGACGCGTTTGCCGCCAGGCCACTTGAGCGGCTTGCGCTGATTGATCGGAACGTAGTCGTAGTGCATGGGTCGGTCGGAATCCTGTGATGGTCTGCTAGTGGTCGGCGAGCAGGCTACCAAAGCCGGGGACCCGGTCGAAGATGCCGTTCTGGCGCAGCGCGTACCAGTAGGTGGCGGTATTGATCGCGATCACCGGCTTGCCGAGCCAGCGTTCGGCGCTGGCCGCGACGGCCGCACAAGCCAGATTGGTGCCAACCTGCACGATCGCCTCGACGTCCGGCCCGTCGACTTCCTGAATGGCACGACGCAGGGTGTCCGGCGACTCGTGCGCGATCAGCATCGGGCTCGGGCATTTCAGGCCCTTGAGCTTCGCGATCGTGAAGCCGTTGTCCTCGAAGAAGCGCTGCACCATCCCGTCGCCGACCGGCATGTAGGGCGTGATCACCGAAATTCGCCGGATCGATGCACCATAACGTCGGAGTGCCTCGAGCACGGCGTGCGAGCCAAGACCGACGCCCACGCCTGCCCGCTGCTCCATCCTCTGGTGCAGCTTGTCGGCGCCCTCGGCACCGTCCCAGAAGGTTTCGGCCGACATGCCCATGATCACGTAACCGGGCGAGCAGCTCATGACCGCGTCGATCGCCTGTTCGGTGGCGCCGCGGATGTTCATCATCATGGCCATGAACTCGGCGTCGCTGCGAACCGGGGTGTCCGGGATGACGATCCGCGAGAAGTGATTCGTGACGCCCCGGGGACGAAGATCGTCATACTCGGGCTGCACGCTGGTGTTGGTCGAAGGCGCCACGACACCGAACTTGAGGCGCCATCCCAGAGAATCGGTCACGAGTCACTCCTGTGTTTGGCCGGCGCCCGGAGATTCAATTATGGATAGGCCGCCCCGGCTGCGCCCCCGGTCCAGGGTCATGACCGCATGTTGGACAGCAGCGGTCCCGCTTCCTAAACTTGCGTTCCGGCCGATTGCCCGCCTTCGTCGAACAAGGACACTGCGCCCACATCATGGAAAGTACCCGACCGATTCGTGCATTGATTCGTGGTCTCGACGCGCTGACGGTCTTGAACCTGCGCAACGGAGCCACCGTGTCCGAGGTTGCGCAGGAGATCAAGCTGCCGCGCACCACCACCTATCGCATCCTCGAGACCTTGAGTCATGCCGGCTTCGTCTATCGCGACGCGACGGACGACCGCTATCGGTTGACGATCATGGTGCGCGGCCTGTCGGACGGCTTCGACGACGAAGCCTGGGTCACGCAGATCGCCCGTCCCTACATCTACGAACTCGGCAAGGAGATCGTCTGGCCCGTGGCGATCGCTTCGCTCTCGGGGACCTCCATGATGGTTCGTGAATCGACGGACCATCGATCGCCGCTCGCGGTCGAGCGCTATTCCGCCGGCTTCCGCATTCCGCTGCTCACGTCATCGTCAGGCCGCGTCTATCTCGCGTTCTCGCCGCAGACGCAGCGCGATTCGCTGCTCGAGATCCTGTCGCGCTCGACGCGCGAGGAAGACAAGATGGCGCGCAATCGGGCCGAGGTCACGAAACTGCTGACCGAAGCCAAACAGCAGGGCTATGCGTCGGCCGTGCGGCCGCGGCGCGTCTCCGACGAGATCAGCATGGCGGTACCGATCCTCGTCGATGACCGCGTGCTCGCATCCGTCACGATCCGCTTCTCGGGCACGGCGGTGCCGCTCAAGATGGCGGTCGAGCGCTTCCTGCCGAAGCTGCGCGAGACTGCGCAGAAGATCCGTCAGAGTTTCATCGACCAGCAGCGGGATCCGCCGCACCAGCATCACCGGGCGGCGCCCGCGCGCTGAGGTCCAGGACCATGAACGCCGAATTGTCGCCGAGCGCGAGCCCCCTGCTGTCCCAGCTCGAATCGCTGCTTGGCCGGCAGCACGTCGTCACGGATTCAACCGAGCGCCGGTTTTATTCGACGGACATCTACGGCGAAGGTCAACTGCCGCTCGCGGTGCTGCGCCCGGCCTCGACAGCGGACGTCGCGCAGATCGTGCAGCTTGCCGCGTCGCACGGCGTGGCGGTGGTGCCACGCGGCGGCGGCGCCAGCTATACCGACGGCTACGCGCCCGCCGAAGCCGGTTCGCTGCTGCTCGACACAGCGCGAATGGACCAGATCGTCGAGATCAACACGCGCGACATGTATGTCGTGGTGCAGGTCGGCGTGACCTGGGCGCGGCTCAACGAAGCGCTGCAGGCTCAGGGATTGCGTGCGCCGTTCTACGGCCCCTTCTCCGGACTCGCGGCGACGGTCGGCGGCTCGCTGTCGCAGAACAGCGTGACCTGGGGAACCGGCGTCTTCGGCATCTCCGGCGAGACCACGCTCGGCGTCGAGGTCGTGCTCGCCAATGGCGACGTGATCCGCACCGGCAGCTGGGGCGCCGCGAATTCCGTGCCGTTCCTGCGCAGCTATGGCCCGGACCTGACAGGCCTGTTCATGGGCGATTGCGGCGCGCTCGGCATCAAGACGACGGTGTCGCTGCGACTGATGAAGCGCAACACCCACGTGATGGGGTTGTCTTTCGGATTCAAGGATTTCGCCAGCATGGCCGCCGGCATGGAAGCGGCTGCGAAGGAAGGCCTGAACCTGACCAACTTCGGGCTCGATCCCACGCTGCAGAAAGGCCAGCTTGGCAAAGCCGATCCGGCCACCGCGATGCAATCCGCACTCGCCGTGTTCCGCACCTCGCGCAATGTCTTGGACGGTGCCGCGCAGGTACTGCGAATGGCCTTTGCGGGCCGCAGTTTTCTGAAGGACGCCGTGTTCTCGGCGCACTGGATCGTCGATGGTCTCGATGACGCCGCGTGCCGGGCCTCGGTCGCGCGGTTGCGAGCAGCGCTGCAGCCGCATGGTGCCGAGGTGCCGGCCACGGTGCCCACCGTGGCCAACGCGATGCCGTTCATGCCGCTCTACAACGTGCGCAGTCCGCTCGGTGAACGCTGGGTGCCCGTCCACGGCATCCTGCCGTTCTCGCGGGTGGTCGGCTTCCGTGCCGAGCTCTCCGAGTACTACGCGAAAAATGCCGCCGAGATGCAGCGTCTGAAGATCCGCTACGGCGCGATGTTCATGACGGTCAGCACCCACGCCTTCCTGTACGAGCCCGTGTTCTACTGGGAAGACACGACCAACATCACCCAGGAACGATTGCTGCCGGAAGGTTACGCGGCGACGCTGCCCAAGTTTGCAGACAACCCGGACGGCCGCGCGCTGGTGCACACGATGAAGCACGGCATCGCCGATATCTTCCAGCGGCACGGTGCCGCGCACCTGCAGATCGGCAAGTTCTATCCCTACATGCGCGGACGGGACCCCCACACGGCGCGGCTGATCCGCGAATTGAAGGCACTGATGGACCCGCAGCGGCGCATGAACCCCGGCGCGCTGGGGCTATAAAAGTACGCTATCATACGAATATCGCGCCGCATTGACAGCGCGATAAATACAGGTTTTTCAGGCAGTTAGCAGCTTTTCCTAAAGCTGCAGTGACGGCATAACAGCGGAGAGTTGCAGCCGATGAAGCGAATTCTGGTATCGATCAAGCGGGTCGTGGACTACAACGTGCGCGTCCGCGTCAAACCGGACCAGTCCGGCGTCATCACCGATGGCGTCAAGATGAGCATCAACCCGTTCGACGAGATCGCGCTCGAAGAAGCGCTGCGCATCAAGGAACGCGGATTGGCCGAAGAAGTGGTCGTGGTGACGATCGGGCCGGCAGACTGCCAGCAGCAACTGCGCACGGCGCTCGCGATGGGCGCGGATCGCGCGATTCACGTGCAGACCGATGCCGTGATCGAACCGCTGACGGCCGCCAAGGTACTGCTGAAACTGGTCGAGCGCGAGCAGCCGATCCTCGCGATCCTCGGCAAGCAGGCCATCGACGATGACGCCAGCCAGACGGGTCAGATGCTGGCCGCGCTGTGGGGTCGGCCTCAGGCCACGTTCGCATCGAAGGTCGAACTGGACGGCGACAAGGCGCGCGTCACGCGCGAGGTAGACGCCGGCCTCGAGACACTGGAGGTGGACCTGCCAGCCGTGCTGACCACCGACCTGCGTCTGAATGAACCGCGCTATGTGAAGCTGCCGGACATCATGAAGGCGAAGAAGAAGCCGCTCGATACGCTCGATCTCGCTGCCGTTGGGGTGACCGCGGAAGCGCGCGTCAAGCTGCTGAAGTTCGAGCCGCCCGCGCAGCGCCAGAAAGGCGCGATGGTCAAGGACGTGCAGGAACTGTTCGATGCGCTGAAGAAGCGCGGACTGGTCTGACGCTACACCACCCAGATTACGAACCGGATTTCACCGACATGACACACAAGATCCTGATCGTCGCCGAGCATGACGGCACCAAGTTGAACCTCAGCACGGCCAAGTGCGTGACCTGCGCGCGCGCCATTCCCGACGCCGAGATCACCATCGCGGTATTCGCCGCAGACGGCGCCGCCGTCGCGCAGCAGGCCGCCGCGATCGCAGGCGTCGCCCACGTGGTGCGCGTCGACCACGCCGCCCACGCGCATGCCCTCGCCTCGAACATCGCGCCGCAGGCTGCGGCGCTCGCCGCCGGCTACGGCTATGTGTTCGGTCCTTCGACCACCTTTGGCAAGGACCTGATGCCGCGCATCGCGGCATTGCTGGATACGCCGCAGCTGTCCGATGTCATGGCCGTCGAGAGCGCGACGCGCTTCCGTCGGCCGATCTACGCCGGCAACGCGATCGTCACGGCCGAGATTCCGGCCGGCACGAAGCTCGTCGCGACGATCCGCACGGCTTCGTTCGAGGCGGCTGCCGGCGGCGGCAGCGCCGCGATCTCCGCCGCATCGCCAGACGCCGCGCTTCCCTCGCACACGCGCTTCGTCAGCCTCTCGGCCGCGAAGAACGACCGACCGGACCTGCAGACGGCTGCACGGGTGGTTTCGGGGGGGCGGGCCCTCGCCAGTGCGGACAATTTCAAGCTGCTGTACGACCTCGCCGACAGGCTGGGAGCTGCCGTGGGTGCGTCGCGCGCCGCGGTGGACGCCGGCTACGCCGCGAGCGACATGCAGGTTGGCCAGACCGGCAAGATCATCGCGCCCGAGCTGTACATGGCCTTCGGTATTTCCGGCGCGATCCAGCATCTGACCGGCATCAAGGACGCGCGCACGATCGTGGCTGTCAACAAGGATGCCGAAGCGCCGATCTTCGAGATCGCGGATATCGGACTCGCCGGCGATCTCTTCCAGGTCATTCCGGAACTCGAGCGCCTGATCGCCGCGTCGAAGTAGGTTCGATCGAATGCCGGAGGGCGACCCTCGCGCGATGAAGCGCACCGGATGGGGCTTCATCGTGCTGCTGGGCGCGGTCAGCGGCCTGTCGGCGTTCGGCATGGCGAGCGTCGTGCCGGCGCTGCCGTCCCTCGCCACGACGCTGTCCGTCGACTTCTCGATCGTCCAGTTCGTCGTGTCTGCGTATCTGCTCGGCCTTGGCGTGTTCCAGCCGATCCAGGGCCTGCTGTGCGACCGCTTCGGCCGCAGACCGGTGCTGCTGGGTGGTTTCACGGTGTTCGCCTTCGGCAGCCTCGCGGCCAGTCTGTCCAGTGGCCTCGTCACGCTGGTCCTCGCTCGATTCCTGCAGGCGATGGGCGTCAGCGTCGCCACGGTCGTGACCCGTGCGATCGTCCGCGATACCCACGAACCCGAGCGTGCGGCCGTCGCACTGTCCTTCATCAGTGCGGTCATGGGCATTGCACCGATCGTCGCACCGATTGCCGGCGGGCTCGTCACGGCGCAGTGGAACTGGCGAGCGGTGTTCGTGCTGCACAGCGTCCTGGCCGGCGTGCTGCTGGCCTTCCTGGTGTTCGGACTGCGAGAGACCCGTCCGGCGAGTACCCAGGCCATGCCGTTCTCGGCGTTGTTTGCGGGCTTCCGCGTGCTGCTGCGTGACCGCGTATTCGTCAGCTTCTCGATGACCTACGCGTTCATCAGCGCCGGTTCATTCGCGTTCATCACCATCGGCGCCGCGTTGTTCGGTCGCCTGTTCGGCATGACGGCGGCGAGCTTCGGCACGCTGTGGGCCGGTCTGGCGCTGGCCTATCTGTGCGGTGCGGCCCTGGCAGGCGCCCTCTCCAGCCGTTTCGGCAGTCGGCGCATGATCCGGGCCGGGCTGGCCATCAATGTGTTTGCAGCCGCGACCTTCATCGTCGCGGCCTGCTGGCCAACCCCGCGCCTCGACCTGTTCATGCTGGCACTCGTCGGGCAGATGGGCGCCAACGGCCTGATCTCGCCTCTGGCGCTGTCCGGGTCGGTCAGCGAACGACCGGATCTCGCCGGTGTTGCCTCCGGCCTCTCCAGCGCGCTCGCGATGCTGGTCTCCATGGCGAGCGCCGCCCTGACCGGCGTCGTCTACGACGCCACGCCGATTCCCGTGGCGGCACTGATCGCCTGCTGCGCATTGCTGGCTGCATTCGTGGCGCGCAGTGCCGTACGATCTTCACCTGTCGCTCATTGAGGCATCCATGCCGCTCGACCTTCCCGCCGTTCGCCGAGGCTTCGTCAACGTCCCACACGGTCAGGTGCATTACCGCTATGCCGGCCATGGGCCGCCCGTGGTGCTGCTGCACGATTCCCCGCGCTCGTCGGTGATGCATGGGCCATTGCTGCAGGAGCTTGGCCAGAACTTCACGGCGATCGCCCTCGACACGCCGGGATATGGACTCTCGACGCCGCTGCCAGCATCGCCACGACCCGAAATGCCGGACTTCGCGCGCGCCCTGGCCGAGACGCTCGAGGCACTCGGCATCGAACGCTGCCCGATCTACGGCTTCCACACGAGTTCAAAGACCACGCTGCAGTTCGCGATCGACCACCCGGATCGCGTCTCGCTGGCGATCATCGATGGCCTGAGCCTGCCGCCGGGCGGGCCATCCGAAGACTTCATCACGCAGTACATGAAACCGTTCGTGCTCAGCGAAGACGGCAGCCATCTCGCCGCGACGTGGGCCAAGGCGCGCGACATCTTTCGCTTCTTTCCGTGGTTCGACAAATCCGCGCGATCACGCCTGCCGCTCGATTTCCCGGACGATCGCTTCCTGCATGGCTATGTGCTCGACATGCTGATGTCCGGCGAGCACTACTCGGTCGCGTACAGCGCCGCAATGCGCTATCTCGCGCTGCCGAAGGTCGCCACGGTGCGTGCGCCGACGGTGTTCATGTGCCGCGAGAATGATCCGCTGTACGTGTATCTCGACTCGTTGCCGAAGGACCTTCCCACCGGTTGCTCGATCGAGCGCATCAGTGCGGACCCGCAGGCCTGGCGGGAGCGCCTGATCGAGCTGTTCGAACGTGCAAGTGGACGCAGCGGTGACGTGCGGCTGCCCGATCCGCTGGCGCGACCGCGCAGCGCGGAAACGCGCGGCTACGTCACGCTGCCGCACGGCCAGATCGCACTGCGGCGTTTCGGGCCGACCGACAGCGCGGCGCGGCCACTGCTGATGCTGCACGAGGCGCCGGGATCTTCGGCATCACTGCAACCGCTTGCGGCGGCGCTGGCCGAGGATCGTGTGGTCTACGCGATCGATCTCCCCGGCGTCGGCGAGTCGGATCCGCTGCCGATTCCTGATGCTGCAAGCTACGCCGAAGCGCTGCTGCGCATGATCGATGCACTCGGTCTGCCCAGCGTCGATGTTCATGCGGAATGTACCTCCGCACCGCTCGCGCTGCAGCTCGCGCGCGGCGCCAGCAATCGTGTCCACGCGCTGGTGCTCGACAGCCTGCCGCTGCTCAGTGCCGCGGAGCGCCGTGCTCTCTGGACGCAGTACTGTCCCGCGATCGCCCCGCGCTGGGATGGCGGCCATCTGCTGACGCTCTGGCATCGACTGCGTGACCAGGAACTGTCCTGGCCCTGGTTCGAACGCAGCAGCGCTGCCCTGCGCCGACGCGAAGCGGATCTCTCCGGACGGCGGCTGCATGACATGGTCGTCGATCTGGCCAAGCAGCCCGCCCATTACGGCGACGCCGCGCTGGCCGGGCTCGAAGTGGATGTAAAGGCTGTACTGCGCGAAATCAGTCAGCCCGTATTGCTGCTCGAATCGGCCGCTGATATCCGCTACGGCTCGGTCGCGAAGGTTGCACGGGCCCTGCCGACGGCGCTGCGGGCCGAACGGGCCGACGCGCCGGCCGCGCGAGCCAGAACGATCCTGCAGTTCCTGCGAAGCTGACCGCGCGCCGGCAACGGCGCGCCGGGGCTCAGGCCTGGCCGACCCGCACCAGCGACTTGCCGAAGTTCTCGCCGCGCATCAGGCGGCAGAAGGCTTCCGGCGCGGCCGCGAGGCCTTCGGTGATGTCTTCGCGGTAGCGGAAGCTGCCATCGCGAATCCAGCCGCCGATGACCTTCGTCATCTCGGGCATGCGGTTGACATGGTCGTAGACGACCAGGCCTTTCATGATGGCGCGCGCACCGACGACCGGTCCGAGCCAGGGGCCCGGCGGCGGTTTGTCCATGCTGTACGCTTCGATCATGCCGCACAAAACGATGCGTGCACCGAGCGCGAGATTGCGGATCACGGCGACCAGCGTGTCGCCGCCGACGTTGTCGAAATAGACATCGATGCCATCGGGGCAGGCTTTCTTCAGTTCCGCTGCGAGATCACCGGTCTTGTAATTCACGCAGGCCGCAAAGCCCAGCTCCTTGACGGCGTATTCGCATTTGGCGGTGGAACCCGCGATGCCCACGACGCGCGCCCCCATGTGCCGCGCGACCTGGCCCGCGGTACTGCCCACGGGACCGGTGCAGGCCGAGACGACGAAAGTCTGGCCCGGCTTCGGCTCACCGAGATACACGGTGCCGGCATAACCGGTGAGGCCCGGCATGCCGAGCACACCGAGTCCGGTCGAGACGGGCGCGACGGCCGCATCGAGTTTGCGCACACCCTGTCCGGAGGACAGTGCGTACTGCTGCCAGCCATTGCGCACGGCGACGTAGTCGCCACTGCGAAATTCCGGGTTGCGCGACTCCATGACCTGCGCCACGGTTTCGCCGACCATCACATCGCCGGGCGACAGCCGATCGGTATAGATCTGGCTGTTCTTCATCACGTTGCGGTAGTACGGGTCGAGCGACAGGAACAGCGTCCGCGACAGGAACTGACCAGGACCCGGCGTCGGGATCGCGGTTTCGTCGCTGCCAAAATCCTCAGGGACGGGCAGTCCCTGAGGTGAACGCGCAAACAGGATGCGCCGATTCGTTTCCGGCATCAGAGCTGGCCGAGGACGTAGTCCGCAGCGGATACCTTGAACTCGCCCTTGCCTTCGATGTTCACGTGCTTGGCGACGCCATCCTTGACGATGATCGCGAAGCGCTGCCCGCGCATGCCCATGCCGAAGCCACGGGCATCCATCTCGAGACCGAGCGCACGCGAGTAGTCACCGCTGCCATCGGCCAGCATCATCACGTGCTCGCCGACGTTCGAGGCTTTGCCCCACGCATTCATCACGAACGCGTCATTGACGGCCATGCAGGCGATCGTGTCGACGCCCTTGGCCTTGATCGCGGCAGCGTGCTGCACGAAACCTGGCAGATGCTTGGCATCGCAGGTCGGCGTGAATGCACCCGGCACCGAGAACAGCACCACGGTCTTGCCCTTGAACAGCGCGTCGGTGGTGACCTCGGTCATGCCGTCCTTGCCGATCATCTTGAAGCTGCCCGCGGGCATCTGCTCGCCTGCCTTGATGGTCATGTGTCGTGTCCTTGTGAATGAGCAAATTGATTGAATGGTGTGCCGGACAAACTCAGCCGTACGGCCGATGCAGGTACTGGCCCTGCGGTTTGCCGACAGCGCGTCCGTCATCATAGATCAGCTGGCCGCGCAGGAAGGTGCTCATGACGCTCGCGGTCATCTTCATGCCCTCGAACACCGAATAGCCCTGCTTGGACTCGGAGTCCTTGCCGGACGCCACGAAACTCTTGTCCGGGTCCACCAGCACCAGGTCCGCATCGAAGCCCGCGGCGATGTCGCCCTTGCCCTTGAGACCGAAGCGGCGCGCCGCGTTCCAGGACGTCAGTTCTGCCATGCGGTTGTAGGACAAGCCGCGCGGCTTGCCCTCGGTGATCAGCGCCGGAAGCATGTACTCGGTGCCGCCGAAACCGGACTTGGCCTGGAAGATGTCCTTGCGGCCGTTCTTGCCGACCTTCTTCTCCGTCGCGCAGCAGGCGTGGTCGGAGCAGATCCAGTCGAGCTTGCCGTCGAGCAGCGCTTCCCACAGGAACTCGACGTCCGGGCGCGAGCGGATCGGCGGATTGACCTTCGCGAAGCTGCCGACCTTCGAATCGTAGTCGAGGCACAGGTGGCCGATCGTCACCTCACGGCGGAAGTTCACGTGCGGGAAGGCCTTCGCCATCTTCAGTGCGGCCTCGACGGCCTTGCGCGAGGTCAGGTGCAGCAGGTTGATGTTGAGGCAGTTCGTCTCGTGCGCGAGATACGACGCGATCGTGATCGCGAGGCCTTCCGAATGCGGCGGCCGCGCGGCGCTGTAGGCCTTGAGGCCCGTGAGCGGCTTGCAGTCCACGCATTCCGGATCATGGGTCTCGCCGGTCAGGTAGGTGTCGAGGTCCGTGACCTTGGCGCCGCCCTCCACCATCTTGGTGTAGGCGCTGAGGATATCCGCCAGCTCGCAGTGCAGTCCGAGCGAGATCGAATCCTTCAGCTTCGGATTACGCTGCATCGCGCGCTGCACGCCGCGCATGACGAACTCGAAGTGCGCGATGTCGTACTTCTCGTCCTCGCCGATCATCAGGAACTCGCGCTGCGAATTGCTGGCGCCGTGCAGGCCATAGCCGCCGTAGAACATGAAGATCTTGAACGACGTGACGCCGTACTTGTTGATCAGCATGTCGATCTCGCCGATGTGCGTACGATCGAGCGGCGCGAGATGGTAGGCGTAATCCACCCAGAAGCGGTCCTTCGAAATGTCGAGGACTTCCGGATAGACCTTCGCGTAGGGGCCGCCCTTCTCCATGTAGTACCCGCCGGTACGCATGTAGTTCAGGCTGGAGGTCACGCCACCCTGCGCGGCTGCGAGGCTTTCGTTGTAGGCGTCTTCGCCGAGCGGACCGTAGATGCCGCAGTGCATGTGCGGATCGACCAGGCCCGGGAACGCGAGCCGGTTCTTGCCGTCCACCACTTTCGCGGCGTCCGCGGCCTTCAGGCCCTTGGCGACCTTGACGAACTTTCCGCCCTTGATCGCGATGTCCAGCTTCTCGACCTTGGTCTTGCGCGGGCGCACCACACGCACGTTGCGGATCAGGACGTCGTACTTCGCGGGTTTGTCAGACATGAGAGGCCCCCAAGGCGGCTAGTTTTTCAGCAAAAAAAGTGACAGCGGCGGCCACAGGGCCACCACGGCGAGACCGATCAGCATCAGCGCGATGAACGGCAGTACCGAACGGCAGATGAACCAGAAATTCTCGCGGAATGCCGTCATCGCCACGATCAGATTCAGACCCACCGGCGGCGTGAGATAACCGATCTCCAGATTCACGGTCATCATTATGCCGAAGTGCACCGGGTCCATCCCCTGCGCCTCTGCCACTGGCTGCAGAATGGGCGCCAGGATCAGAATCGCCGATCCGATGTCCATCAGGCAGCCGACGACCAGCAGCAGCAGGTTGGTGGCGATGATGAATTCGCCCGGCGTATCGAGCACGCCCGAGAGCAGCGCGACGATCCGCCCGGGAATCTGTTCGAAGGTCAGGAATTTGTTCAGCGCCAGCGCCATCATCAGCACCGGGAACAACCCCCCGAGCAGCCGGGTCGTCTCGCCGGTCACGCGCAGCAGTCCACGCAGGTCCAGCTTCCGGTAGATCACGAGTTCGACGAACAGCGCGTAGACGACCGCGATTGCCGCCGACTCGGTGGCCGTGAAGACCCCCGAATAGATTCCGCCCAGGATCACGACCGGCATCAGCATCGCCCACGCGCCTTCGCGCAGCGAATCGAGCAGTTCCGTCAAGTTCCAGCTGCCACTGCGCAGGCGCCAGTTGACGACGATGGAATACAGCGCGAACAGTGCGAGCAGCAGCAGTCCCGGGCCCACGCCCGCCAGGAACAGGTCAGCGATCGACGTGGACGTCATGACGCCGTACAGGATCAACGGGATCGATGGCGGGATGATGATGCCGAGCGTCGCGCCTGCGCAGATGAGCCCCATCGAGAACGACCGGGAATAGCCACCGGCGATCAGGGCCGGATACATGATCGTGCCGACCGCCAGCAGCGTCACCGTGCTCGAACCGACGATCGCCGCGAACAGGCCGCAGGCCATGCAGGTGGCGACGGCGAGCCCGCCCGGAATCGGGCCCGCGAGAGCCCGCATCACGCGGATCAGCCGGCTCGCGATCGCGCCCTCGGCCATCATCGCGCCGGCCAGCATGTACAGCGGAATCGGCAGCAGTACGTCTGAGTTCAGCGCATCCCACGCATCGAGAATCAGGTTCTCGATACGGCCGTCGCCCCAGACCACGTAGACATAGGCAACCACCGCTGCGAGCACGACGAGGATGTACTGCCGCAATGCCAGCAGCCCGAGGATGATCGCGACGAGCGACAGGGTATCGGTCATGTCACGTCGCCCTCGCCGCGCTCACGCGGTCGCAGCGAAAGCTGCCACGCATAGAGGCCGTGACGTAGCGCCGCCACTGCGAACGCCAGCGGCAGGCAGGCCTGCACCGGCCAGAGCACCCAGCGCAGCACGACGGAGCGATCATCGAGCTCGATCGTCTCCAGCACGACCGTCACGGCAATCCATGCCAGTGCGGCGAAGGCCAGCGCCGTCAGCAATTCCTGGATCCGCGTCATGACCGAATCCCAGGACGCTGGAAAGATGTGATCGAGCAGCCGCGGACGCAGGTGCGTGCCATCCGCCGACGCGAGACCGATACCGATGATGGTCAGCACGACGTTGGCGAGCACGCCGACCTCGCGCGCCCAGACGAGCCCGCTGCCGGTCACGCGTCGCATCACGACGTCGGCGAAGATGACCACTGCCAGCACGACGAACGCGCCGGTCGTGACCACCAGTTCCGCCTGACGCAGGCCCGCGAGCAGACTCGCGAGTCCGGAAGGCGGACCGCCCGGAGACGACTGTATGGAGCTCATGGTGCCTGTGCGGGGGCTGGCGCAACGGGAGGCGCGGCCTTGCGCGCGTCCAGGACCTTCTTGAAGAAGGTCCAGCTTGTCTCGTCCGGCGACGTGAAACGGTCCGGCGCCTCGAGATACTTTGGATACTGCCGGGCAACGTAATCGCGCAGTTTCGCCGGCAGGGATGTCAGCCCATCGCGCGGCTTCAGGCTGCGCGAGTGGTAGAGCAGATAGCCCTCGCGCGAGCCCATTTCCATCCATGGCAGCCAGGGCCCGAAGCGGGTCCATGAGCCGGTCGAGTGCACAGTCGTCAGGCGGGCGTCCTCGAGCTCGCGACGCTGCGCGAACGTATTGAACATCTCGATGGCTTCATAGAATTCGCCGCTCGAGTTCTGTGGATAGGTCGCGGGATCGAGCGGATTCGGATAACGCAGTGGCACTTCGCGAAAGAACATCACGTCGTCGCCCGACTCGAGGATGCTGAAACTCGTGTTCTCCACGGTGAAGCGGCGATTGACCGGATCATTCTGGATCGGAATGACTTCGACCTCGCGCTGCAGCCAGGGATTGTTCCAGGTCTTGAGTACTTCGCCGGTCGCGAGATCCGTGTAGAAACCGATCTCGCGATGCAGACGCAGATACCCGCCTTCGATCTTCTGGAAACGCGACATGCCGAGCACTTCGAGTCCGAACAGGGCGCGAGGCTTCTCGCCCGGAACATAGGCATAGACCCGGCCCGAGGCCCAGGTCGCCACGGGCGCACCGCTCGTGTCGCCATTGGCGCGGATATAGGCCTCCAGGCGTGCTCGCGGCTCGGTCAGGTCGAGACGGGCACGCTCCGCGGGAATGGCGACGGCCGCACTGCAGAGCGCCGCACAGATCAAAGCGCCGACACGAGCGACCCGCCCGATCATGGTGCCGCCGACCCGGCTCGACCGAGGCGCATCCGGTACTGGTAGGCGTCCGCACGATACAACGCGACGACGCGCTCCACCGGTCGCGAGCTGGCATCGAACACGACGCGCGTCAGGCGCAGCAGTGGCGCCCCGACTTCGACGCCGAGTGCGCGCGCCGCTTCGACGCCCGCCAGCGTCGCCCCGATCAGCTGCTCCGCTTCACCGATCTCGACGCCCGCGCGGCCCAGCAGCTCGAACATCGGCCGCTTCGCCATGTCTTTCACATCGACGCGCGCTGCGATGTCGAGCGGCACGTAGGTGGTGATCAGGCCCAGCGGCACGCCGCGCATGACACGGACGTGCGCGGCACGCTGCACCCGCGCCTCCGCTGGCAGATCGAGCGCGGCGCGCGTTTCCTCGTCGGGCTCGATGTCCATGACCACCAAGCCGCGCACTTCCGTCGCGGCCGCCAGATCAGCGACGTGGCCGCGGACTTCATTCAGATCGAGCGATGCCGCTTGTCGTGCCGACGAGAGCTGCACGAAGGTGCCCCGCCCCTGCTGCCGTACCAGCCAGCCTTCGCGCGCAAGATCCTCGATCGCCTTGCGCACGGTGATGCGGGACACGCCGAAAATCTCGCAGAGCTCGGGCTCTGTCGGAATCTGGGCGCCCGGGGGATAGGTGCCGTCACGTACCCAGGCACGCAGGCTGACGTAGACCTGGTGGTAGCGCGGCGTTGCGAGCTCGCGCACGGGCTGGGCCGCGGCCGATGCGCGCACTCGCGGCCGGGCTGGCGGTTTGGCGGCCGCGCGCGCCCTGCTGCGCGCGGCTGGCTTGCGACGCGGCGGCACAGCCATCAGTCGAGCACCATGCCGCCGGAAAGATTCACGACCGTGCCCGTGACGAATCCGGCACGATCACTGGTCAGATAGTCGATCGCATTCGCGATGTCATCCGGAGCGCCGAGGCGTTGCAGCGGCACGCTGCGACGCAGCTTGTCGATCACCTCGGGCGAGAACCGGTCTGTGACCATCGGCGTCTCGATCGGGCCGGGCGCCAGGCAGTTCACACGGATGCCGTCCGCGGCCCACTCGCGCGACAGATAGCGCGTCAGGTTGATGATGCCCGCCTTCGCTACGGCATAGGCAGGCCCGGACAACGCAGTGCCGCCGTTGATGCCGTTTGTCGAGGACATCAGGGTCAGGGTGCCGCGGGTCGCGCGCAGTGCCTCGTAGCTGGCCTTGGCCAGCAGGAACGCAGATGTCAGGTTCACCGCCAGCAGCGAGTCCCAGTCTTCACGACTGACGGCCGTGACCGGACCCTGCCCCGCTCTGCCTGCCAGATGCACCACGTGATCGATTCTGCCGAACTCAGCCAGCGCCCGCGCGACGGACTGCGCGATGGCGCGCTCGTCGGTCACATCGAGGCTGGCCGTGAAGAAATCCGGCTCGCCACAGGGTATTTCGGCGAGCGCGAGGTCCGTGCCGAACACCCGCAGCCTCCGTGCGCGCAGTGCTTTCACCGTCGCACGCCCGATGCCGCCGGCCGCACCCGTGACGAACGCGACCGGCTGCACTCAGGCAGCCTGCTTCAGCACGATGCGGCTGTGGATTCCGTCCAGCATCGAGAAGCGCATTTCCGCCGAGGCCCGCACTGCGGCGATTGCCCGAGCCTGCAGTTCCGGCGTGGTCGCGTAGCGCGCGGTGAGTTCGAGCCCCACATGGGCATGCTCGGTGTCGCCCTCGATGTGGACGTGAAAGAACTCCATGTCGTCTTCACTGAATCCCATCTTGCGCATCGCGTCGACGTACTTCGGGTACAGCGTCGGCAGCTGCCCTTCGAGTGCCACCATGATGCCCGCACAGGCTTCGCCCAGATGACGGATGCTGGACAGCTCCCAGATCCAGGAGCGCATCGCGCGCGTCGTCGGCAGTACCTCGCCGTTCTGTTCGGCGCGCAGCATGCGCTCATCCGAGACGCCGCAGGCCCGCGCGAACTTGCGCAGCAGATCCGGATGCCGCTTGCCCGGGGCATGCGGCATCTCCTCACCGAGCAGATTCTCGAGCAGGTGATGACGCGCATCGAGATCCGGCAGCCGCGCGAACAGCGCCGCAAACTGCTGCGGGATCGGATCGATGTAGTAGAAATGCTGCATCGCCCACGCGCCCAGCTGCTCCCGCGACAGGTCCCCCGCGGCCCACGCGCGACTGAACACATGACCGCCGCCGTGCTTCGGCTGACGGGCGGCCTCCAGCGCGGCGAAAAACTCGGCCTGAGCCATCAACTTCTGCATTGTCTTGTCTCCTTCATCGGGGCGGCCCCGCCGCCAGCTTGAACTCATGATGACATCGGGGGCAACACGCCGGCGGAGCCTCCGGACGGGTCATCACCGGACTGACCGGGAACCATGTCCTGCAGGACTCGCACTCTACCCAAATTGCATTGCCGCGCTTCTCCCACGCAGCGCCCGCGGTATCACGTGACATCGTTGCCACGTCAGTTCCTCGGCCAGGCCGACGGAGCAGCCGATCCGAATCCGGCGAGCAGCGCCTGGGCGCGCGTGACAGCCTCGGCCGGCACCGTGGCAACGGGCGGCACGGCGCGCGGGGCCCCGGGGCGCGGCGCGGGCGGCAGCGTTGCATCGACGCCCATCTTCGACGCGGTGCTCGCCCCTTCGGGCAACGACGGATCGAGACTGGAGCCGGACAGCCCGTCGATGACGATGGAATCCCGCGACCACTGCACGCGGGTCGCCAGCGCCCACAGCATCGACTGCGGATCGAACAGGTCGACGTCCTCGTCCACGGCGATCACCGTTTTCAGCCGCCGATAGGCCAGCGCCGCGGTCAATGCGTCTCGCGCCTCGCCGCGCCCTGGATTGCGCAGCTGCAGGTAGGCGTGGAAGCGGCGCCCCTCGGTGGGTACATGCACGTTCTGCAACGAAGGGGCGACGGACTTGACCAGTTCGTAGACCTTCCCCTCCATCGCCATGTTGTCGGGCACCAGCATGTCCGTGAGTCCCGAGCCGTAGTCGTGGTAGATCGCATCGCGGCGCATCGTGATGCAGCTGACTTCGAACGTCGGGGCCTGCACCTGCGCGCCGAGGTAGCCGGTGTACTCGCCGAAAGGGCCATCGGCGGTGTAGACATTCGGCGGCGCGAATCCCTCGATGACGATCTCCGCATCCGCCGGCACCATGATCTGTGGCCCGTGCAGTACGGAGGGCACGACGCGCAGCGGTTCGCCGAGCACACCACCCGCGGCACGCCAGTGGCTTTCCGGGTAGCGCAGCTTCGCCTGCGAGCCGAGCAGCGCGGCCGGATGATGACCGATCCAGAACGCCACCGGACAGGGTTCACCCCGCGACCAGAACTTGCGCAGGTTGCGGAAGTTGTGGGTCGTCGGATACGGAAAATAGGTCATCCGGTGCGGCGACTGGACCCAGCAACGCTGGATCGCGGTGTTGTCGACGCCGGTGTCGGGATCGACTGTCGTGGCATGAGCTGCCGTGAGATACGGGCCCGGTTCGAGTTCGTGCTGGGTCAGTACCGGGAGCCGGGTCAGGTCGGCGTCGCCCGCCCGCCAGATCACCTGCTGGACCGGCGCGTCGTCACGTGCCACGACCGTCGGATCGATACCGCCCGCAGTGCGGGCCGCGAAACATGCGGCGGTGCCACGATGATCCGCGATGCCGAGCGCGCGAGCGGTCAGCTCGCGACTTGCCGTCAGATTGGTGACGACCGAGATCGAAGTCGGGCGGCCTGCGATATCCTGGACATTGCGGGCGTGCAGGATGGGATATCGGCGCTGACGATCGAGTTCATGCTGCAGCGCTGTCAGGTCGTGGCGCAGGCTGACGCTGGCGTCGATCTGCCAGACGGCCTCGGCCGCGTTCGCGAGGAAAGACCTCAGATCCCGCATCACACCCCTTCGTACAGGCTCCGCAACACCCGCAAAAACATTATAGTGGCATGATGACTTCGCCGCACCTGCCCGGTCCGAGCGGAGGGTCCGGAGGTCCCGTTATGGTACGAAGTGTTCGCCATGCCATGCTGCCCGACGCGACGCCGGACGAGGTGTCCCGCCAGCAGTTCATCGTGGCCTTCAAGCAGACACTGAATCGGGGGTTCCGCCCGATGCACAAGCGCCTGTTCGAAAAAGTCATCGCGCCCGACCATGCGCGGCGGCACGGCGAATTGCCGGCGAAGCGTGACGCCATCCGCGAGGCGATGTTCGGCCACACCGCGTATCGCAGCTGGTCCGCATTCGCCCGCGCTGCCCAGGAGCAGATGTGGAAGGCCGTCGGCGACAGCGTATTTCGCGAGCGGGAGCGGCTCGCGGCGACCGCCGCAGGGCTCGCCGATCCGGCACGTCGACTGGGCAGCCTCGAGCTCGATCCGGACTTCGTGCCGCCACGCGGCGTCACTGCCGTCGACATCCACCTCCAGACGGGCGGTTATGCCATGGATCTCGGCGATGGGGACTGTTCCGCGGGCGCACTGTACGAATGCGGCGGCAACCTCTATGCGTTCGGACAGGGCATCAGCCGCACGGACAGCAAGGCGGCGCACGTGCAGCGCTACATCGCGGATCGATTCCCGCAGTTGCGGCCGCGACGCATCCTCGACATGGGTTGCTCGGCCGGTTCGGCCAGCGTGCCCTATGCCCTCGCCTTTCCAGAGGCCGAGGTCCACGCGATCGATGTCGGGGCGGGCATGCTGCGCTACGCACACGCCCGCGCCGAGGCGCTGGGCGCCGCCGTGCACTTCCATCAGCGGGACTGCGCCGACACGAAATTCGCCGACCGGTCTTTCGATCTGATCGTCTCGCACAACATGATGCACGAGATCTCCGACGCGACGCGCCGCGGCATGCTGCGGGAGAGCTGGCGGCTGCTGGCTCCGGGCGGCGTCTGCGTGCATCAGGATGTACCCTTGCGTTTCGCCGGACTGTCGGAATTCCAGAAGTTCGAGATGTCCTGGGACACCCTCAACAACAACGAGCCATTCTGGGAGGTCTATGCGAATGCCGACCTTGCCGCGGACATGCGCGACGCCGGTATTCCGGCCGATCGCACGCTCATCGGCAGCCTGCCCGCGGCGCAGGGCTCTCTGCCGTGGTTCGTTGCCGCCTGCTCAAAGCCCGCTGTCTGAAGGACGCCCTGCATGAATGCCGTGACGATCACCCGAAGCTTCGCCGTCAACCCGCATGTCACCAGCCTGATCGATGGCAAGTCCGTGGCACCGGGCAGCAGTGGCGAGGACATTCCGATCATCAACCCGATGACCGAGGAAGTGACCAGCCGGCTGCGTGAGGCGGATGCAGAGGAAGTGGATGCCGCCGTGCGCTCGAGCCGCCGTGCCTTCGACGAAGGTCCGTGGCCGCGCATGGACATCACGGAGCGCAAGGACATCCTGTATTCGATCCGCGATCATCTGCGCAAAAACGCAGAAGAGCTGGCCTACCTCGAATGCCTGAACACGGGCCTGCCGCTGCAGAGTGTGCGCGGCCACGTGCAGCGCATGGCGCGCAATTTCGAGTTCTTCGCGGAAGTCGCGAGCACCGTACACGGCGAGACCTACACCCAGACGAAGGGTTATCTGACCTACGTCACGCGAGAGCCGAAAGGCGTGGCCGCTGCGATCGCACCCTGGAATGCGCCGCTCGCCCTCGCCTCGATGCGCGTCGCGACCTGCATCCCCTGGGGCAACACCTGCGTGCTGAAGCCATCGGAATACACACCGCTGTCGATGCTGCGCATGGTCGAGATCTTCCACGAAGCGGGCCTGCCGCCGGGTGTCGTCAACATCGTCAACGGTCGCGGTGCCGTCACCGGCAATGCGCTGGTCTCGCATCCGGACATCGACATGATCGGCTTCACGGGCGGCACCGTCACCGGCCGCGCCATCGCCTCGGCGGCTGGCAAGAACCTCAAGCCGA
Organism: Steroidobacteraceae bacterium; assembly: GCA_965279665.1. GTDB lineage: Bacteria > Pseudomonadota > Gammaproteobacteria > Steroidobacterales > Steroidobacteraceae > UBA964. The sequence goes on along the minus strand of OZ257256.1, from coordinate 2,056,586 downwards.
TCGCGCTCGAACTCGGCGGCAAATCCGCGAACATCATCTTCGACAGCGCGGACCTCGATCGTGCGCTGGACGGTGCGCTGGCCGGCATCTTCGCGAACAACGGCCAGCAGTGCCTGGCCGGTTCACGCATCCTCGTGCAGAAATCGATTGCCAAGCAGTTCATCGAGCGATTCGTCGAGCGCGCCCGCAAGATCAAGATCGGCGATCCGATGCTGCCGACCACGGAGGTCGGGCCGCTCGCGTTCCGCCAGCACATGGAACGCGTGCTGTCCTTCGTCGAGGTGGCCAAGGCCGACGGCGCACAGCTGCTGACCGGCGGCAAGCGTGCCGCGCAGTTCTCGAAGGGCTGGTACATCGAACCGACCGCGGTGATGGCGCCCGACAACGACGCGCGGGTTTGCCAGGAAGAAATCTTCGGGCCCTTCGCGACTTTCCTGACTTTCGACACACTCGAACAGGCGATCCAGATCTCCAACCAATCGAAGTTCGGCCTCGTGAACTACGTGTGGTCGAACGATCTGCACACCGTCATGCGCTGCTCACGCGAGATCCGCGCCGGCACGGTCTGGGTGAACACGCCGATGATGCGCGAACTGCGCGCGCCGTTCGGCGGCTACAAGGAGTCCGGCATCGGCCGCGATGGCCCGATGTCGAGCCTCGACTTCTTCACCGAGCTGAAGGCGACGATCATCCCGATCGATCCGGTGACGATGCACCGCTACGGAGTCTGAGCGCTAGCGCTTCGACTTCGCCTTGGCTTTCGGCTTCGTCCGGGGCTTGGCCTTGGGGGCTTTGGCCTTGGGTCTGGCCTTTGCCTTTGTCGCCGGCGTCGCCTTTCGCAGGCCAGGGAATCGGTTGGCGAGTTCCATGCGGCCGTTGCCCTTCACGTTCTGGATGAAATTCACCAGCACGCCATTCGGATCGCGCAGCGTCATTTCCTTCGAGGCGACGCCATGCTGCTTCAGGTCGAGCCGCAGCGGCGGACACAGCACCGTCAGGCCCATCGCGCGCGCGCCGCGGTAGACCTTCGCGACGTCTGGCGTGTGGAACACCAGGCAGGCCTCGCCACGATTCGCGCGGTCGATGTTGCGATGGGTGTCGTCATCCGGCGCGGGATCCGTCAGTTCGAACAGACCCACCATGCCCCAGGCGACATCCTCGGACTGCAGGATCACCCAGCGCGTCTTGCAAGGCGGCATGCCGAGCAGCTGATACATCGCCGGCAACTCCTCGCCCGCGGTTCCCTGCACCCAGACGTTCATGCCGAGCACGCCGTGATAGAACTGCAGCGATCGATCGAGGTCCCGGACGATGATGGCCGTACGCTTCAGCGGCGTGACGATGGGATCGGCGGCGGATTTTCTGGCCATGGGTATGCGTCCTCGAACGAATGAAGCAGTGGAACTCTCGCGTCACATCATAGCCACATGGCCGGAGTCTCAGGCTGCGTTGAGTTCGCCAGAGTCCAGGAAGCGGGCGAGCACCGCGACCTTCTGGGCCGTGCTGAGACCCTGGCTGATCCAGCGACGCGCGCCGGGCAGCAGCGAGGCCGCCTGGTCGACGCCGGTCTTCAACGGGTCCGAATCGTCGGCCATCACCAACGTCGGCAGGCGTACGAGCGGTAGACGCTCCGTATCGGGATGGGCGAATGCGGCACGGTAGGCGTGGTGATAGGTTCGCACCGATTTCAGCACCTCCACCGTCAGGTCGTGCATCACGTCCGTGGACGGGGGTGCGATGCCACGCAGGTGCGCCGCATCGCGACGGAAGTATGGAAAGAACCATCCCTGATCGCGGACGAAATGCCAGGCCCAGTGAAACTGCGTCCCGAAGGAATCCGGCGCAATGGCCGGCGCATAGTTCGCGAGAAAGTCTGCCTTGTCCGCGGGCGAGAACATCGCGATGCCGTCGAGGACCATGCGCCCGAAGCGATCGGGATGCGCCAGCGCCATCTCCGTGACGATGTGGGCGCCGGTGTGACTGCCATACAGGTCCACCTTCTCGAGGCCGAGTGCGTCCATGACTCGCAGGCTGGAATCGGCGTAGTACTCGATGTCGGGCGTCGAGACATCGGGCGGTGCCGAGTCACCATTGCCGAGCGTGTCCGGCGCGAACACCGGCCGGGACAGACCGAATTCCCGCATCATGCCGACCAGCGTGATGGACGACGCCGGCGACGCATGGATCATCCACAGGGGTCGCACGCCCTGCCCGGCGCCTTTCGGTCCGCCCTGCCGGTAGTGCACCTGTCCTTCGCGAATGGAGACGAAGCCGCGCAGGATTTGCGCGCCGTTTTGTGCCTGCTGCATCATCGAAACTCCTGAACAGAACGGGATCCACGCATGCTCGACCTGCACACGACGTCAACCGCCAATGGCTACAAGGCCTCCATCATGCTGGAGGAAGTGGGTTTGGCGTACCGCGTCATCCCTTACAACCTCGTCGCGGGCGAGCACCTGACGCCAGAATATCTCGCGATGAATCCGGTCGGCCGTGTGCCCGCCATCGTCGATCATGACGTCGAGGGCGAGCCGCTGTCGATCTACGGCACCGTGGCGATCCTGGTTTACCTCGGCGAGAAGACGCACCGCTACCTGCCCTCGGAGCCGCGTCGCCGGGCCAAGGTGTTCGAATGGCTCGGCGTGATTTCGAGCGACCTGGGACCCGCCTTCAGCGGTCAGTTCGTCTTCAACGTGCTGGCGAAGGAAAAGCATCCCTGGGCCATCGAGTACTACAACAACCTGTGCACGCGCCTGCTCGGCCCCGTCGAACTGCAGCTCGGTCGCAGCCGGTATCTCGCCGGCGACGACTACACCATCGCTGACATCATCGCGTACCCCGTGGCCGCCACGTCGATGAAGCGTTTCCCGGGCAACCTCGATGCCCACCCGAACATCGCGCGCTGGGCTGCGGAGGTCAGCGCTCGACCCGCAGTGCAACGCGGCATGCAGGTGCCGAAGCCCGCGTAGCCGCCGTGGTGGTGGCACCCCCGGTTCACGGCGCCTGCGGGCCGAACTCGCAGTAGTCCTCGCGCTCGACGAGATCGAACGCGAACAGAAACTTCGCCATGCCGGTGAGCACGGCCATCGTCATGCCGAGTTCGAACAGCTGCGCATCGTCGTAGTGGCGTCGAGCGGCTGCATACAGCTCCGGGTCGAGCCCTCCCTGCGGCTGGGTCAGTGACATCCGCCCGGCGATCTCCAGCGCCACGCGCTCCGCCTCGGACCACAGCGGGCTGCCCGGATTCTCGATCGCCCGCAGTTGCGCTTCCGTGACTCCCGCATTGGCTGCGTCGATGCGGTTGCCGCGATTGCAGAACGCACAACCGTGCAGCGTCGACAGGCGCAGGCGGACAAGCTCCTTGATGCGCACGGGTACCCGACCGCCGTAGAACACGCGCGAGTAGAACTCGCCGTACCAGGTGAACAGTTCCGGTGCCTGGCCCGCCACCTCGATGAACGTGGCATCGCCGCGCGTCGCGCTGGCACGATCGTGGGCGGCTTGCATCGCAGGCGGAAGTTTGTCCCGGGGGACGCGCGCCAGCAGGGTTTGGGGATGCATCGATGACTCCTAGAAGGAAGGCTTGGAAATGCCGATGTAGGCGGCGACGACCAGCAGCGCCCAGATCGTCAACACGAACGGACGGGTCCGACTGAAGGTTTGCAGAATCCGCGCCTCGAGCTCCGGTGTCGAGCCGTTCGCGAACAGTTCACGCAGGGCCGGGCCGAGCGGCCTGCCGCGCAGACGGATCATGATCCCGCAGAAGATCAGCAGCGCGAAAATCAGGAATTTCGCCGCCAGCCAGGTCGTGAGGACATGGCCGGTGCCGTTGAATCCCTGCCAGGCGTCGAACAGCAGTCCGGCCGTCAGGATGAAGCGCCAGGTCAGGTCGATCTTGCGCAACGTCTCTGCCATCGGCTTTCCCTGCAGGTGATGGATTGCCCAGACTATCCAGAGCCACAGCAGCGCAATCACCCACAGCGCGATGAACACGGCGCGCGGGAGTATCACGATGCCGAGCTGGTCCGCGAGGCTGTAACCGACCGGCAGCATCAGCACCAGACAATATCTCGGGATCTGATCGACCCAGCCGAGGATCTTCAGGGCCATCTGGCGGGCCTCGAGGCTCAGCTCGCGCCTGCGCAGCTGGATCGCGGAATAGAACACGCCGATGTCGCCGCCGAGCCAGTAGACGAACAGCAGCAGATGCGCCAGCTTGATCAGGAAATACGGCTCGAAGATCATCGCACCCACCTTCAGTTCCAACCGCGGCGCACCGCAGACGGCGAGCGCGCAATCCTGCTACTGTAACCAACGTGCCTGAACTGTAGGAGATACGTGTGCGCGCGCGCCGCTTGACAACCCTGTTTCCGCTCGCAGTCATGGCCGCCCTGTTCGCCACCGGTCTCGCGGGATTTGTACCGTCGATTGCCGATGCGGCGGACCTGCCGGTGGCCGGGACGGGACCGATCCGCGAGCGCACCGCGATCCAGGCCGCTGCGCGACAGTGGATCACGCTCTTCAAGGCCGGTGATCTGGACGGACTGATGAAGCTCTACGATCCGGATGCTTACGTCGCGCTGCACGGCCAGCCCGCGCTGCGGGGCGTCGATGCAGTCCGCGAGTATTTTTCGTCGCGCATCGGCAAGGGTCAGGTGGAATTCCTGCTCGACATCGAGCGCATCGAAGTCACGGGTCGCACGGCTCATCTGATCTCGGGCTATTGGTTCACGATGCAGTTGCCCGGTCAGCCTGAGTACCGGGATGCCGGACGCTCGCTGCTGATCTATCGCAAGAGCCCGTCGGGCCAGTGGCGCATTCATGTCGACATCGACCAGGGCACGCCGGACATCACGTTCCCGCCGCCACCCGGCGCACGCTGATGGACCATTCGATCTGGGTCTTCGTCCACGTGATGCTGCTGGTTTATTGGCTCGGCGCGGATCTAGGCGTTCTGCTGCTCGCTCTGGCAGCGAAGCGTGCGGATCTTTCGTTCGCGGAACGCGCGTTCGCGTTGCACATGGCCGTGAAGATCGATCTGCTGCCCCGACTGTGTTTCACCATCATGTTTCCGGTCGGATTGCATGTCAGTGCGAGCATGGGCATCTATGAAGCCCCTTCGTGGGTCTTCGCGGCGAGCTGGCTCGTCAGTGCCGGCTGGATCGCGCTGCTGTTCGCACTGGGTCGTAACGAGGGCAAACCGCTCGGCCGAACGCTCGGCCAGGCGAATCTCGCGCTCCAGTCCGTGCTGTTCATCGTGCTCGGCTGGTTCGGGTTGCAGGCCGTGCTCGGCAATGGACCACTTCCCGGCGGCTGGTACGGCGCCAAGATCCTGCTGTTCGCGCTGATCTTCGCGATGGGGATCGGGATCGACTTCGCGTTCCGCCCGATCGGACCCGCGTTCATGCGCCTCGCCACCGAAGGATCCCGGCCCGACATCGAAGCCACCATCGGAGGCGCCGTCGATGGCGCGATCCGCTACGTGCTCGGGCTGTACGCGCTGCTGATCGTGATCGCCTTTCTCGGCATCACCAAGTTCTTCTGATTCGCCTTCACCCATTTTCACGGAGCCGCCGCAATGCCGATCGCCATCATCAACAACCACAACATGTATTACGAAGTCATCGGACAGGGCGATCCGGTGCTGTGCATGGGCGGCTGGGGCACGTTCTGCCGCGAGAACCACGGCCATCTGGCGCGCGGCCTGACGGAGCGCTATCAGGTCATCCTGTTTGACTATCGCGGCATCGGCGAATCCGATGACGATTTGTCGGTGCCGTCAACGATGGCGCTGCATGCCGCCGACGCAATCGGACTGCTCGATCACCTTGGCCTCAAGAACGTACACCTGATGGGTCTCGTCGGCATGGGCGCCTGCGTCTGCCAGGAGATTGCGATCCGTCGGCCGGACCTCGCACGCTCGATGCTGAACACCGGCGCCTGGTGCGAGGTCGATGACTTCCTGCGCGACCAGCTCGAGATGTTCCGCGAGATCCACCGTGATGCCGGCTTCGATGCGTTCCAGAAACTGGTCACGCTGATGTCGTTCACGCCGGAGTATTACATCGAGAACAAGTCCAAGTTGCTGGGCCCGCAGGGCGGCTGGAAAGAACTCAACGGCCGCCTGCCCGCGCATGAGCGCCTGATCGATGCCTGCGTCAGCTTCGAATCGAAGTCGCGCCTCGGCGCCGTCAAGTGCCCGACGTTCATCCTGCACGCAGCGCTCGATATCGTCACGAGCCCGCGTACGACGGTGCCCATCGAGAAGGCCATTCCCGGCGCGCGCGGCGAAACCTGGGCCGATCTCGCCCACGTGGTCGCTGGCAAGGAACAGAAGATCCGCTTCGCGAAGACGCTGTTCGAATGGCTGTCGACCCACTGACGTGAGCGTTGCGATGATTCCCGTCGAGTTCATCCTGTTCGCGCTGACCCTGCTCGGGGTCGCCGTCCTGCATCGCTGGACGCTGCAGGTCGCGCTGGTCGGCCTTGCCACGATCATCGCGTACAAGTTCATCGGCCCCGGATTCAGTGATGGCCCAGGCATCGCCGGGTTCGCCGCGCATCTCGGCCACGAGTGGGTCGTGCTGACGAACCTGTTTGCACTGCTGACGGGCTTCGCTTTGCTGGCACGCCACTTCGAGGACACGCGCATCCCTGATGTGTTGCCGCGACTGCTGCCGGACGACTGGAAGGGTGGACTCGCGCTGCTCGGTCTCGTGTTCGTGCTGTCGAGCTTCCTCGACAACATCGCCGCCGCCATGATCGGCGGCACGATGGCCGCGAGCGTGTTTCGTGGCCGTGTGCATATCGGCTATCTCGCCGGCATCGTCGCCGCCTCGAATGCCGGCGGCTCCGGCAGTGTGATCGGCGACACCACGACGACGATGATGTGGATAGAAGGGGTGAGTGCAACGGACGTACTGCATGCCTACGTCGCCGCGGCCGCGGCATTCTTCGTGTTTGCGATCCCGGCCTCGCTGCAGCAGCACCGCTACTCGCCGATCACCCGGGACGTGACGACGGTCATCCTGATCGACTGGACCCGTGCAGCCGTGGTGTTGTTCCTGCTGGCTGCCGCGGTTGCCACGAATGTGCTGATGAACCTGAAGTATCCAGCGCTGGCGGATCGCTTTCCGTTCATCGGTGTCGCAGTCTGGCTTGCCATTCTGCTGTGCACGCCTCTGCGACGCCCAGCGTGGAGCCTGCTGCCGGAGGCCGCGCGCGGCAGCGTGTTTCTGCTCGCGCTGGTGCTGTGTGCGTCTCTGATGCCGGTCGAGAAACTGCCGGGCGCCTCCTGGCCGACGGCACTGGGACTGGGCTTCCTGTCTGCGGTGTTCGACAACATCCCGCTGACCAAGCTCGCCCTCGAGGCCGGCGGCTATGACTGGGGCTTTCTGGCCTACGCGGTCGGATTCGGCGGCTCGATGATCTGGTTCGGTTCGTCGGCCGGCGTCGCATTGTCGAACCGCTTTCCGGAAGCGCGTTCGGTCGGTGCCTGGCTGCGTGGCGGCTGGCATGTCGCGCTCGGCTACGTCGTCGGCTTCTTCGTGCTGCTCGCCACGCTGGGCTGGCACCCGCATCCGCCACACTGACGCAAGATGCTGACGAACCAGCCCGCCGTGACCCGCAGTCTGCTGATCGCCAACGTGATCGGCTTCGGGCTGCAGTGGCTGCTGCCCGGCATGTTCGATGCGTGGTTCGCGCTCTGGCCGCTCGGCGTGAATTTCGAGCCCTGGCAGTTGCTGACCTACGGCTTCCTGCATGGCGGCTTGTGGCACATCGCATTCAACATGTTCGGCCTTGCGATGTTCGGCGCTGACCTGGAACGACTATGGGGCCCACGGCGCTTCATCACGTTCTATCTCGTCAGCGTCGTGACCGCCGGACTCACGCAACTCGCATTCAGCGCCTACAGCGGAGATCCGAATCCGACGGTGGGCGCGTCCGGCGGCGTGTACGGTCTGGTGCTCGGCTACGCGATGATGTTCCCGGAGCGTCGCGTGATGCTGCTGTTCCCGCCGATTCCGATGCCGGCGCGCGTATTCGCGCTGCTGTTCGCCGGGCTCGAGCTGTACATGGGCGTCACCGGCACGCAGAGCGGCGTTGCGCACTTCGCGCACCTGGGCGGCATGCTGGGCGGATTCATCCTGCTGCAGGTGTGGCGCAGCCAGAGGCGGCGCTACTAGGCGCTGCCGACCGCGGTGTCGCCGTCGAATACCAGCACGAACGGCTCCGCCCAGAACGGCATGTCCTCACTGACCTGCATCCCGAACGGCGCCAGCAGCGCGTTCCAGTACGCCGTATGCAGTGGCTTCCAGACCGCGGGGTCACGAACGGGGGTGCCGTCGATCGCCGTGTCGCGCGCACTCACCTGGCCGAAGAGAACCCGCCTCACCTCGCTGAGCCGGACGACCATGACCGGTCGTCCATCGATATCGATCAGCACGACATGATCGCCCGGCACAGGGACGGGCAGGCCCGTGCGCTCCACGATCCACGGCAATGTGAACGTGCCGGTCTTGTCGCCCGCGCGGATCAGGTCGAATATCTGACGCGTGGATTCCGCATCGAGGCCGATCCAGCGCACCTGGTAATCGTCGCCTGAAATCGAGGGGGCGGCACGTTTAGCGGCCGCCCAGAAATCGGCGAGCACCTCGGAATCCGGACGGGCACATCCTGCGGGCAGATAGTTCAAGCTGACCTCCTGTGGCATACACTTGACGCACTCAGAGAGGTCACGATGCCAGCGAACTTGCCCGCGACGCAATGGCCCGGCGCCGTTCCAACCCTGAATGGCCGCGGCTTCATGCTCGAAGCCCTGGACGAATACGCCACGGCTTTCGCGGAGGCGGCCGCTGCCGGCTCCGGCGAATCGCTGGACATCGGCTGTGCCTATGGTGTCGCGACGCTCGCGGCGCTGGAGCGCGGGGCACGCATCTGCGCCAGCGACATGGAACGCCAGCACCTCGAGTTGCTCGAACAGCGTACGCCACCGGCGCAGCGCGGCAGCTTGCGCACCTGCGTCGGCACGCTGCCGGACGTCGCGTTTGCGCAGGCGTCCTTCGATGCCATCCTCGCGTCACGAGTCATCCACTTTCTCTCGGGCGACGATATCCGCAGGACATTGGCCGCGATGGCGCGCTGGCTCGTCCCCGGCGGCAGACTGTTCCTCGTCGTCGATACGCCCTACATGCCGAGCTGGAACCGGATCGTGCCGGCCTATGAAGCCGCAAAGGCGGCCGGCGAGCCCTGGCCCGGTTACATCGCGGACTTTTCCAGCGCGATCTCGGGCAGCGCAGGATCGATGCCGGGCCCCGCCTTCCTGAACACCCTGGATCCGGACATCCTCGCCCGCGAGTGCGAAGCCGCCGGGCTCAGCGTGGAGCGCGCTTCCTTCTTCGGCCTGCAACGCCTCGGTGCCACCGCGAACGGCCGCGAGCATGCCGGCTGCGTGGCGCGGCGACCGCGCGAGCCGTGAGAACAGACGCATGAAGATCAACCGCGCCGGCTTTCCGCTGCTGTCATGGGTGCTGTCGGTCATCGTGATGATCGAACTGGCACTGCCCGGCCTGAGCCGCGCAGAGACCGTCACACCCCCGGGGCAGACGCCGATCCCGCTCAGCGATCTTCTGAGCCCGGAAGCGCAGGTTGCGCTGCGCGAGCGCATGGAACTGCAGCGGACGCTGGCCACACAGCCCGATCTTGCGGCGATCGATCGCGCCACGGAGGACATCGCGAGATCGACGCTGGAAGGATGGCTGCGGATCTATCCGTCGGACATCGAGGAGCGAACGATCAACGGGGTTCGCGTGTACGTCGTCACGCCGAAGAATGGCGTGGCGCCGCGCAATGCGCGTCGCGCGCTGATCGGCGCGCATCAGGGTGGTTTCATTTTCGGTGGTCGATACAGCGCGCTGGCAGAGGCCGTGCCCGTCGCCGGCCGCGGGCGCATCAAGGTCATCGCCGTCGACTATCGCAAGGCGCCGCAATTCAAGTTTCCCGCAGCCAGCGAAGACATGGAAACCGTCTATCGCGATGTCCTGCGCACGACACCGGCCCAGCGAGTCGGGCTGTTCGGCTGTTCGGCGGGCGGCACGCTGGTGGCGCAGGCCGTCGCGCGTTTCCAGACCCGCGGCCTGCCCCGCCCCGGCGCCATCAGCATCATGTGCTCCGGCATCATGAAATCATTCTGGTACGGCGGCGACTCGCAGGCCCTCGTGCCGGCCTTCACCGGACGGGCGGCGCCGTCGGCTCAACCCGGCGCGTACTTCGCGGGGATCGACATCAACGATCCGCTCGTCACGCCCGGCCCGCATGGCTCAGTGCTGGAGCGTTTCCCGCCCACGCTCCTCGTCAGCGGCACGCGCGACATCGCGCTGAGCAACGCGATCGTAAGCCACGCAGCGCTGCTCGAGGCGGGCGTGGACGCGAGACTCTTCGTGCAGGAAGGCCTGGGGCATGGCCATTTCTACGCGTTCCCGGGGACGCTCGAATCCGCCATCGCCTACGACGTGATCTGGAACTTCTTCGACGCGCAGCTCGGGCGCTGACCGGCCGCGCGAGCTCAGCCCGACGCGGGCACGAGCGGCACGGTCTCCTGCACCCAGTTGTCCGAGGTGCGACGCGCCGGGCACGGGATCGTCACCGCGAAATCGCCGAGCCGCGCATTCAGCGCCCTGACGTCGATCTTCCAGCCCTTCGCATCCCACTTGCGCAGCCATTCGCGATAGGCCGCGATGGCCGTATCGCCCGGCACCAGCACTTCCTTGGTATTGCTGTCCGGCGTGCGCACGGGATTCAGATTCTCGACGACAGCCATGTCTTCCTGGACCACGCGCAGCGTGACGTCGGCCATGCGCTTCTCGTGCATGTCTTCCGTCAGCCAGTTGCGCATGCTGATCAGATAGATCTTCGTGTGGGATTCATCCACCGGTGCTTCGAACATGTATTGGTGGAACGCGTTCGTGGCGGTGAGATCGATATAGGTCACGAGCTGGTTGGGCCCCTGATGCCATGATCCCGCGGCACCGAGTCGCGGCCCCTGCCGCACACCCGCCAGCGCAGTATCTTCGCTCTTCGTGCCGCCGAACTTGATGTAGTGCTTGCTGCCCCAGGGAATCTCCTCCATCGGCAGCGGCGTGCGCTGCTGCTCCGGCGAGAGTGAGGGTTGCCCCTGCGCCTGGTGCACGAATTCATTGTGGATCGGATCGAGACCATTCTCGATCGAACGCTCGTAATAGGCGTTCAGATCGAACGTGAAGGTCTGCGCGCGCCACTGCGGCGTGCCGTACTCGGTGATGTCGTACAGTGGCGGACGCTCCGCCTCCGGCAGATCGCCGAGGAATGCAAACACGATGCCGTACTTTTCCTGCACCGGATAGCTGTCCACCTTCGCGCGTGCCGGCAGCTTCGCGTCCTCGCCGAGCGACGGGATCTTCGTGCAGCGTCCATCGCCGCCGAACTGCCAGCCGTGGTACGGGCAAGCCACCGAGTTGCCCTGGACCTTGCCGAGTCCCAAAGCGCCGCCGCGATGCACGCAGGTATCCGACAGCACATGCGCCTGGCCCGCGGCATCGCGGAATGCGACGAACGGCAGGCAGAGCAGCTTGACGCGCAGCGGCTTCTCGGCGGTGACTTCGGACGCCAGCGCGACGGGATACCAGAAGTTGATGTACATGGGCGCAACTCTCTGAGGGTGGAGCGCCTAGCGTATGCCCGGCCTCGCGCAGCAGCGAACTCCGTCCCCGCGAAAACCGTAGGCTGGTCGCACGCTCCTGTCAGATCACGCTGCGCTTCCAGCGCCCCGATCGCCAGCGCAGGAACATCATCGGACCGAGCAGCGTGGCGTAGGTCATCAGCGCGAGCCAGCCGCCGATCGCGCCGAGCCCTGCCTGCGGCAGGCCGTCGATCCAACCCTGCCCCGGCGCAAAAATCAGCGTATGTGCAAGCGGCACGAACAACAACCAGGACAGCAGCAGCGCGGCGATCGCCGGCACCTGGGTATCGCCCGCCGCGCGCAGACAGAAGCCTGATCCAAAATACAGGCCGTCAAACACCTGATACGCGGCGGCGGGCCACAGGAACAGCAGCGCGAGCTCGATCGTATTGGCGGTCGCAGCGTCCCCGCTGCCGACGAACAGTGGCACGAGCCATTGGCCGGCGGCGAGGAAACTCGCCGCGATGATTCCCATCACGGCCGCACACATGAAGATCACATGCGTGCCGATCCGATCCGCCCAGGCGCGATCGCCAGCACCGATGCTCTGCCCGACCAGCGTCGTGCCGGCGGAAGCGAGTCCGAGCGTCGGCAGATACGCCAGCGAGGTCAGCATCATCACGATCTGGGTCGCGGCCGCTTCGGCACTGCCCACGCGCGCGATCATCAGCTGGAACAAGGCCACGCCAAGCACGTCGGCACCGTACATGACGCCGACCGGCATGCCCACCTTGAACAAACGGACGATCAGCGTGAGATCCGGCCGCCACAACAGTCGGGTCCGGTAGCGCACGGCGTAGCGCGGCATGATGAAGACCGCGAAGCCCACGGCGAGACCCGCCAACTGCGCGAGGTTCGTTCCCCAGGCCGCGCCGGCCATGCCGAGGCCCTGGTCGAACATCATGTACTGGTTGGCCGGCACGTTCATCAAGGTCGTGGTCAGCGCGATCAACAGCGTGGTGCGTGTCGCGCCGATGCCATTGAAGAATCCCATCAGCGCCCAGCCCATCGTGCCGAGCACCGCGCCCCACATGCGCGGTTCCCAATATGCGAGGGCGAGCGCTTCCACCGCGGGACTGAGACCGAAAGGACGCAGCAGCCAGGGGCCACACGCCGCCGCGAGCAGGAACAGCGGCAGCGACGCGAGAGCGGCCCACAGCGACGACCAGGTGGCCTGCCCTGCCCGACCGTAACGCCGCGAGCCGTACGCCTGTGACACGAAGGTCTGCACGGCGAGGCCGACGCCGCTCACGATCATGACGACACAGGTCATGAGCCAGTAGATCGAGCCCATGGCGGCGAGCGCATCGGTCGACAATCGTCCGACGAACCAGGTGTCGGTCAGATTGAGGATGGCCTGGACGGCATTGGTCGCGATCAATGGCGCCGCGAGACGCAGGATCGCCGCGCGATCGACCTGCGGGCGACCGTCAGCATCGATGCGCTGCGCCGGCGGGCCCGGCGGTCCGAGGGAACTCGCGTCGATCGCGGCCATGACGGTCAGCCCGGTCCGGCGACCGGGGGCGCGTTCCGATCCTCGCGTTCGAACCCGCGTGCGAGCGACACCGCCACGCCCAGCATCACGACGCAGACGCCGACGCAGACCCAGGCGACCCCGGCGAGACCAAACCCGGAAACCAGGGGATACGCGAACTGGCCGGCGCTGTCACCGCCGCGTTGCAGCAGCGTATCGAGCAGGCTCTTGCTCTTGAACTTGCTCTCGGGATTCAGGACCGTGAACAGCATCTCGCGCGTCGGCTTGAACAGGCCGTAGTCGACGCCTCGACGCAGGACCTGCGTGGCCAGCAACACGGCACCCACCGGCACGAGCGCCAGCACCACGAGCGAGCCGATCAGCAGCAGCGGAATCAGGCCCAGCGCGAGTTTCACGCCGCCTCGTGCCGTCAACCAGCCGACGACGACACTCTGGAACAGCAGTGACAGCACGTTCACGCCGAAATCGATGCGCGCGAACAGAGCCGCGCGCGCTTCCAGCGTCTGATACGCGGCCTCGACATACTTCGCCTGCTCGTTGTACATGAAGCCGCCGAGGATCTGCCCGGCGACGATCAATCCCGCGATGCCGAGCAGATAGGGCGACGTCACCAGGCGCTTCAGATCCTCGCTCGCACGGCCACCCACGGCGACGTTCAATCGTGCTGCGGGATCCCCGTCTGCACCGAGACAGCGGATCTGCGCGACGCGGCCGAACCAGATGGCCACGGCCAGAAGCCCGCAGGCGATGTAGATCACGACGACGGGTCCGAGCCGTTCGACGAAGATGGAATTGAACAGCGGCCCGACGAGCGCGCCCGCGCTGCCGCCGGCGGCGATGTAGCCGAACACGCGCTTGGCGGCGCCCGAACGCCAGGCGTCGACCATCACGCTCCAGAACACCGTCACCATGAACAGGTTCAGCGAGGTCACGGCGACGAAATAGACGGCTGCGATGGCAGGGTCGCCGCGACGCACGCTCATCGCCGACGCGAGCGCGACGAACAGCACGATCACGAACGCATAGACCCGGGTCAGCAACGCGCGCCGCGGCGTGCGCGCGACCGCGTACCAGTAGATCGGCAGGATCACGAGCATCACGACGAACGTCAGATAGAACAGTTCATCGATGCGTCCGCGCCCCACTTCGAGCGCGAACGCTTCACGCAGGCTGCGCAGCATGTAGTAGCCGGCAAGCAGCGCGAAGTAGGCCGCGGCCGCCGCCCACACCGCCGGACGCTCGCGCTCCGTGACTGGCGAGGCAGAGACGTCCATCACGACTCCGGCTGCAGGCGACCGCTCAGATGAACCCGCTCGCCCTGGGCGTCGCGCAGTTCGAAGGAGGTGCCCGGCGTCGCGCCGTCAGTGGTCTCGCTCGCCCAACTGTGCAGCATGACCCAGGCCGGCAGGTGCACCGGCTGGCGGAACTGCACATCCAGGGAGGCGGCCGCATCGAACTGCGCCACAGGGAGCTCGGACGCGCAACGCGCCAGCGACCACATGCCATGCGCGATCGCACTGCGGAATCCGAATGCCCGCGCCGTGAGATCAGAGAGGTGAATCGGATTGATGTCACCCGAGATCCATCCATAGCGACGCCCGAGTCCGGCAGGAACGCGAAAGCTCGCCGTGCGCACCGGCTGCAGCGCGCGTGCCACCGCTGTGGCGCCGGGCGCAGCGCTGCCGTCGCCCCGCGCGCCGTCGCGACGACGTGCCAGGAACGTGCAGATCTCGCGCCACAACACCTGCGAACCCGCACGCCATTCCGTATGCAGATCGAATTCCTGGCCGCGCGGCAGATCCCGATGGCCCTCGATCCAGGTCGCGATTTCGCCACCGTCTTCGGTCATCAAAGGTCGTGTCTGCTCGATCCGGTTACGCACATGCACGAGCCCCAGCAGACGCACCGGGAACTTGTCCGAGGACAGCAGCGCGAGATGCAGCGGGCTCGCGAGCACATGGGGATACGCAATGGGCAGGCGTGAATCCGCAGTGATGCCGCAGACCTCGCGATAGCGCGCCAGATGTGCACTGTCGATGCGAATGCCGGCGAGGTGTGCCTCGAGTCGCGACACCTGCTGGCCGTCCGGGACATGAGCAGGCTTGCGCGCACTGATGATGCGCGGATAAAGCGCCATCACGGAGGGTGGCGCCGTAAAATTCAGGGAATAGGTCGCGTTCACCGCGCCTATGGTGCCAGACGATCGATGACGACGCGCTTCTGTTGGTCGCGCCCGACGTCATACGCGATCTGACCGGATGGATCGCCTGACTGGGCCGTCGGGGTGCCGCCCAGCGCCACGCGCGCGACGACCTCGACATTGTCTCCCGCGGCGAAACTTCGGCCGGGCAGCATCGAATCGGCCGGTGTCAGCACCACATCCTGGGGGAACGTTGCAGCGAGCCGCTTCGCCGCGAGCGGTGGTCCCGGCTGGCCGGGGTGCCGAACGAGCACGAACAGCGAGGCGCCGGCGGGCACTTTGGACGCGAGCGCGGGATCGATCGCGATGGTCAAACGGACGACGGCGTCGGCCGCGGCGGCCACCGGCGGTTCGCTCGGTGCAGCATCTGGCGCAGAAGCCGGACCACCCCCCTGGGCGATCATGCCGTCGAGCGCGACGATCTGCTGCTCGAGAATGGGGCGGACGGAGTCTGGCGGACTCATCGTGAGCAACTGCGCGAAGCGCTGCCGCGCGAGCGGCAACTCGCCGCGACGCTGCGCCGCGATTCCACCGAAGAACAGCGCCTTGCCGGACGCCGGATCGAGCGCGAGCGCTTGTTCGAACAGGCGGCCGGCCCTGCCCTGCAGTTCATTCTCGTCGCCCAGCGCGAGGGCCTCGGCCCAGCCGGTCAGCGCTTCGGCATTTCGCCCGCCGCTCAGTCGATCGGCGCGCTGGTAGGCACGGGCGGCGAGCGGGTACTGCTCGAGTGCCGAATAGGAACGGCCCAGCATCAGCCAGCCCTGCAGATCATCGGGCTCTCGCTCGAGGCGCCGGGCCAGGCTCGCCACCATCGCGACCGGTGTCCCGGTGGCCTCAGTCATCGAGTCCCAGTTCCAGTCGCTCCACAGCGCGTACAGACCCGCGCCGCCGGCCAACACCGCCACGGCGCTCGCGGCGGCGGCCAGCGGCGCACGCGGGGTTCCAGACGATCCGGCGCGAAACAGCGGCCAGAACACGCAGGCCGCTGCGCCCGCCGCGAGGGCGAGCGCGATCAGGACGAAGGTCGTCATGCGGAGGGTCCCGGGCGATGCTGTTCCGACAGCGGACGATCCTCGGGATCCTCATCGCGGCCCTCCGTCACCAGCTGCGCACGGCCGCGGATCACCCGGATCGCGACGATGAGACCGATCAGGAACAGCGCAAGAGGCGCAAGCCACAGCCAGGCATTGCGGGCGGAGAACTGCGGCCGGAACAGGATGAAGTCGCCGTAGCGCGCGACGAGGTGATCGCGAATCTGCTGATCAGTCTTGCCGGCCAGCAACAGCTCGCGCACTTCGCGCCGCAGGTCTCCGGCCAGCCCCACCGGCGAATCGGCGATCGACTGGTTCTGGCACTGCATGCAGCGCAGCTCGTGGCTCAGGTCCCAGTAGCGCTGCTGCAGCTGCGGATCAGAAAGCTCGACGGGATCTACGGCGCGCGCGAGACTCGCGCACAACACGCCGAGGATCAGCGCGAGTACATACACGTGCAGCCTGCGAAACATCGCGGTGGTCATGTTGCAGGTACCGCGGCAGGTGCACTGGCCGACGGCGTGGGCGATGGCACCGGCATGATGGACGGCGCATCCGCCGGTGGCAGCCGCGACAGGAATTCCTTCTGCCAGACTTCTTCAGTCATCGGACCGACATGCTTGTACACGACGAGACCCGCCGGGTTGATCAGGAAAGTTTCCGGCGCGCCGTACACGCCCCAGTCGATCGCGATTCGTCCTTCGCGGTCCGCCGCGACGCGCTCGTAAGGATTGCCGAGCTGCGCGAGCCACTCGAGCGCCGCTGGATCCTCGTCCTTCCAGTTGAGGCCGATCAAGGGCGCGACCCCGCTGCGCCGGATGGCCAGCAGCATGTCGTGCTCGGCGCGGCACTCGACGCACCACGTGCCCCAGACGTTCAGCATCCACCAGCGCCCGCTCAGCGACTTCGAATCGAAGTTCAGATCGGGCGATCCCAGTTCCGGCAACACGAACTGCGGCGCGGGCTTGTTCAGCAGTGCCGACGGAATGATGCTCTTCGAAGGCGCGCGCTGGATGCCGATGGCCAGCACCACGACGAGCAGCGCGAATGCGCCGATCGGCAGGATGAAACGATTCATGACCCGCTGACGGCCGGCCCCGCCTCGCCCACCGCCACGGCTGATGGCGATACCGGCTCGGCGGCAGATTCGCGCGCCGTGCGGTAGCGCCGATCGCTGGCCGCCACGACACCGCCCAGGGCCATGATGAAGGCAGCGAACCAGACATAGTTGATCAATGGCCGGATCTGCGCTCGCACGCTCCAGCGGCCCGCGCCGAGATCCTCGCCGAGTGCGGCAAAGATGTCGCGAGTCAGTTGCATGTCGATGCCGGCTTCGGTCATCACGGAACGCTGCACCCAGTACTGGCGCTTCTCCGGATGGAGCGTGCCGACGGCCTTGCCGTCGAGCAGGACCGTGATCTCGCCACGCACGCCATCGTAGTTGGGGCCCTCGACCGGCTCGAGCTTGTCGAAGCGGTACTCGTACTGGCCGATCGTCGCGCGATCGCCCACGGCCATCGCAACATCGCGTTCCGCCGTGTAGGTCTCGACGACCGTGATCGACAGGATGAACAGTCCCAGACCGAAATGCGCGAGGCTCATGCCGACGATCGAGGGCGTCAGCGCAAGCTTGCGCCGCAGTCGGTCGAACGGATCGGCCAACGAGGACAGCATGATCCATGCGCCGAGGGCCAGGCCCACCGGCGTCAGGAACTTCGGTCCGCCGAAAGCACCGAGGATCATGGCCAGCGCGATCACCACCGACATCGCAAACGTCGTCAGCAGCATGCCCTTGCGTTCGCTGACACGACCTTTCTTCCACGCAGCATGCATGCCCACGGCGGCCAGCGCCGCGAGCGGCAGCATCGGCAGCAGGAAGGTCGGATTGAAGTACTGCGGACCCACGGACAGCGTGCCGAGACCCAGCGCATCGGAGATCAACGGCGCCATCGTGCCGGCGAACACGGTGGCGGTCGCGACGATCAGCAGCAGGTTGTTGAACAGCAGGAAACTCTCGCGCGAGGTCAGCTCGAAGCCCGCCTTGGATTTCAGCAGCGGTGCGCGCCAGGCATACAGCGTCAGTGATCCGCCGATCATCACGATCAGGAAGGCCAGGATGAAGATGCCGCGCGCCGGATCCGCCGCGAACGAATGCACGGACACGAGCACGCCCGAGCGCACGAGGAAGGTGCCGAGCAGCGACAGCGAGAACGCGAGAATCGACAGCAGCAGCGTCCAGCTCTTGAAGAGTCCACGCTTTTCTGTGACGGCGAGCGAGTGGATCAGCGCCGTGCCGACGAGCCACGGCATGAACGAGGCATTCTCGACCGGATCCCAGAACCAGTACCCGCCCCAGCCGAGTTCGTAATACGCCCACCAGCTGCCGAGCGCGATGCCGACGGACAGGAACGCCCAGGCGACGGTGGTCCAGGGACGCGTCCAGCGCGCCCAGGTCTGGTCGAGCTTGCCCTCCAGCATCGCCGCGCAGGCGAACGCGAATGCGACGGCGAAACCGACATAGCCGGTGTAGAGCATCGGCGGATGGATCGCGAGCGCCGGGTCCTGCAGCAGCGGGTTCAGGTCACGACCATCCGGCGCCGGGGGATCGAGCCGGACGAACGGGTTCGAGGTGGCGAGCGTGAACAGGAAGAAACCGAAGCTGACGAGGCCCAGCACGCCGAGCACGCGCGCCGCGAACTGCGCCGGCAGCTTTCGCGACGCGAGGGCGACGGCCACGGTCCAGCATCCGAGGATCCAGCTCCACAGCAACAGCGAACCTTCGTGCGCGCCCCAGAGCGCCGAGACTCGATAGAACGCCGGCAGCGCGGAGTTCGAGTTTTGCGCCACATACGCGACCGAGAAATCGAAGTTGAGGAACGACACGGCGAGACAGCCGATCGCCACCGTGACCATGGCGAACTGGCCGGCGACGGCCGGCGCCACGGCGGCCTGCCAGCGCTCGCGCCCTAGCGCGGGTCCTGCGATACCGAAGAAGCACTGCAGCGCGGAGAGCAGCAGCGCAAGGATCAACGCGAAATGACCGATCTCGGGCAGCATGTCGGCCTCAGTTCATCGACGTGGTGGGTGACGGCAGGCCGGATGGCTTTACCGCCGCGGGGTCAGGATTCACGGGCATCACGCCACCATGCTTTTCCTTGATGGCCCGCGCGACTTCCGGTGGCATGTAGTTCTCGTCGTGCTTCGCGAGGATTTCATCAGCCACGAAAATGCCGTCCTTGCCGAGCTTGCCATGCGCGACGACACCCTGATTCTCGCGGAACAGATCCGGCACGACTCCCGAATACACCACCGGGACGTCACGCTTGAAGTCCGTGACGACGAAGCGCATGTCCATGCTGCCGGCCTTCCGGTCCACGGTGCCAGGTCGCACCATGCCACCGAGACGGAAGCGCTGGTCGAGCGGCGCCTCGCCCGAGGCGACCTGCGTCGGATCGAAAAAGAACATCACGTTGTCCTGGAATGCACGCAACGCGAGCGCGCCGGCGATGGACACGCCGGCAAGGATGCCGACGACGAGCACGATGCGGCGCTGGCGGGGTGTCATGCGGGTTCTCCTGAAGTGGAGGCGCGACGGCGCGCGGTCTCGAGTGCCATGCGATGGGCCCGACGCGCGAGCCAGATGTTGACGGCGAACGCCAGGATCGTGATCGCGTAGGACGGCCACACGAATTGGGCGTAGCCGCCCATCGCGAGGAATTCGTTCATGCGAGCACCGTTTCGCGTACCCAGCGTGCATTGCGCTCACGGGCCAGCACCTCGGCCCGCAACCGCACCAGCAGGATCGCGTAGAAGCAGAGCGTGAAGCCGACGAACATGATCAGCAGCGGCGCGAGCATGTCCATCGGCATCGAGGCGCGCTGCATCTTCATGACCGACGGCGTCTGGTGGATCGAATTCCACCACTCTACCGAGTATCGGATTATCGGCACATTAACGACGCCTACGATGGCGAGCACCGCACTGGCCTTGTCAGCACGGGCCGGATCGTCGAACGCGGAACGCAGCCCCATGTAGCCGAGATACAGGAACATCAGGATCAGCTGCGCCGTCAGGCGCGGATCCCAGACCCAGTAGGTGCCCCACATCGGCTTGCCCCACAGCATGCCCGTCACCAGCGACACGAACGTGAACCAGGCGCCAATGCCGGCGCAGCTTGCGGCGACCGCATGGGCGACCTTGATGCGCCAGATCAGGCCGACTGCCGCCGCCGTGGCCATCGTCGTATAGATCATCAGTGACAGCCACGCCGACGGCGCGTGCACGTAGATGATGCGGAATCCATCGCCCTGCTGGTAATCCGGCGGCGCCAGCACCAGTCCGCCATACAGACCGGCCGCGAGCAACAGCCCGGACGACCACGCGAACCACGGGATCATCTGACCCGCGAGCCGGTAGATGTAGGGCGGTGATCCGAGACGATGAAACCAGGTCCAGTCCATGGTCATTCGATTCCTATCTTCACAGCCGCCGCCGCAGCAAGCGGCGCCAGCGTCAATCCCAGTACGGCAAGCGCGGCCAGCAGATACATCGGCGCGGCGAACGGTTCACCGCGGATCGCCAACTCCGTCGCCCGCGCGCCGAAGATCACGATCGGGATCATCAGCGGCAGGGTCAGCAGCGACAACAATACCCCGCCACGACGTGCGCCGAGTGTGAGCCCTGCCCCGATCGCACCCACGAGACTCAAGGTCACCGTGCCGAGCGCCAGCGCCAGCAGCATGCCCGGCATCGCCTGCATCGAGACACCGAAAGCCACCGAGACCACCGGCGCCATCAAGGCCAGCGGCAGTCCCGTCAGTATCCAGTGCGCCAGTGTCTTGGCCAGCAGCAGCAGCGTCAGCGACTGACCGGACAAGGCGAGTTGCTCGAGCGTGCCGTCCTGCGCGTCATCGCGGAACAGATACTCCAGCGCCAACAGCGAGGATAACAGCGCCGAGACCCACAGAACGCCCGGCGCAACGTCGCGCAGTCGCGACATTTCCGGCGTCAGTGCCAGCGGGAACAGCGTAGCTACGACCGCGAAGAACGCCAGCGGTTGCACGATCTGACCGAAACGTCTGAAAGCGAGAACCAGGTCACGCTTGACGACCAGCGCGACCGCGTTGAGCGCGGACGTTCTCATGCCGCTGCCCCAAGCTCGTACCGCACGAGCTGGCCGTCGCCGAGGTGCAGTTCGTGGTGCACGGCGGCCAGGACGGAGCCGCCGCCGCGCAGATGTTCCGCGATCAGATGGCAGACGAGATCCTGGCCCGCCGTATCGAGATTGGTGCTGGGTTCGTCGAGCACCCAGAGCTTCGCGCCGTACAGAGTCAGTGCCGCCAGCGCCACGCGGCGACGCTGACCGGCGGACAGACTTCGTAGCGGCAGATCGCCGAACCGCGAGGCACCGACCAGGGCCAGCGCGGCCTCGATTTGCGCTGCCGTCACCGGCGTGCGAACACCCACCGCAAAGCGCAGATTCTCGATGCCCGTCAGGTCGCCCTTCAGCGAAACATCATGGCCGAGATAGCCGAGGGCCCGATGGAAACGCGGCGGATCGAGGCGGGTTTCCACGCCATCCCACTCGACCCGCCCTTCCTCGATGTCGCACAGACCACAGATCGCGCGCAGCAGCGTGGTCTTGCCGATGCCATTGGCGCCGGTGATCTGCAGGCAGTGCCCCGGTGTCAGCGTGAAACCGACGCCGCGCAGCACATGCCGATGGCCGCGGAAGACGTGCAGGTTCTCCACGACGAGATCAGTCACACAAACACCATGAAATCATGATGTTGTGAGGTTAACTTAAAGTGAGATTTTCGGTAAGGATCTGGTGCCCCGGGCCGGACTCGAACCGGCACTTCCGTTTCCGGAAAACGGATTTTAAGTCCGTAGCGTCTACCGATTCCGCCACCGGGGCAGACTTCAGGGGATGGAGGCTGGGGTCGGAATCGAACCGGCGTACACGGCTTTGCAGGCCGCTGCATGACCACTCTGCCACCCAGCCCTCCGCTGTCGAGGCGAGAGGCCTTCAGAGCCTGAAAGAGAAATTGGAGCGGGAAACGAGACTCGAACTCGCGACCCCGACCTTGGCAAGGTCGTGCTCTACCAACTGAGCTATTCCCGCACCAGTGAGAGGGGCGAAATTGTAGGGGCAGCCACGCGTAAGTCAAGGTGAATACTACGATTCGTGACGCCGCAGATCCGGCCAGGCCGCCCGGAGGTATTCGACCATCGAAATCAGGGTCAAAACCGCCGCGATGACCGTCAGCCACAGGCCGAGCTGATACATCGGCAGGAACAGCAGATCCCACCGATACAGCATCAGCGACAGCCCCACGATCTGCAGGATGGTCTTGTACTTGCCGAGGGCGGATACCGCGACCTTGGTGCGCTGACCGATCTCGGCCATCCACTCGCGCAGCGCCGATATCGCGATTTCGCGGCCGATGATGACGATCGCCGCCAGTACCAGCCAGATCTGGTGCGGGTCCTTCGAGACCAGCAGTACCAGTGCGACAGCCACGATCAGCTTGTCCGCGACCGGATCGAGGAAGGCACCGAGGCGCGAGGTCTGGTTCAGCTTGCGCGCGTAGTAGCCGTCGAACGCGTCGGTGATGCCGGCCGCACCGAACAGCAGTCCCGCGGCCGGGTCGGACCAGTGGAACGGCAGATAGAACAGCACGATGACGAGGGGAATCGCGAGGATCCGCATCCAGGTCAGAATGTTCGGCAGGGTCCAGAGCATCGTGGCGCAGCGTCCCTCGGGTCATTGACCCGGATGCAGCTGATCATAAACCGTGCGGGCCATCGCCGGGCCGATGCCTGCGACCAATTCGAGATCTGCGACGCCTGCCCGCAGCACGCCCTGCAACCCGCCGAAGTGTCGCAGCAGCGCGCGACGCTTGGCCGGTCCGAGCCCGGGCACCGCTTCGAGGATCGATTCGTTGAAGCGCTTCGCGCGTTTGCGCCGATGACCCGCAATGGCAAATCGATGCGCCTCATCGCGAATGCGCTGCACGAGACGCAGCGCGGGCGACTCGGGCCCCGGAATGCGCGGCGTCGACTCCCCATCGACGTGCAGCCGCTCCTGACCCGGTCTGCGGTCCGGCCCCTTCGAGACGCCGACCAGCATCTGATCGTGGATGCCCGCCTCCTGCAGCACCTCGCGCACCTGTGCGATCTGCTGCGCGCCACCGTCGATGAACAGGATGTCCGGTTTCGGCACCTCGCCCGCCTGGATGCGCGCGATGCGCCGTTGCAGCGCCTGGCGTAGCGCGGCGTAATCATCACCGGGCGTGACGCCACCGATGTTGAAGCGCCGGTATTCCTTTTTCAGCGGACCTTCCGGTCCGAAGACCACGCACGAGGCGATCGTCCCCTCGCCCGCCGTATGGCTGATGTCGAAGCACTCCATGCGGTTCGGCAGTTCGGCGAGCCCGAGCTCATCGGCGAGACTGACGTACATCGCCTCGATACCTTCGCGCTGCGCCTGTCGCATCCGCAGCGCATTGGCGGCATTGTCGCGCGTCAATTCGACCCAGCGTGCCGCAAGCCCGCGCTGCGGCGCGCGCACTTTCACGCTGCGCCCGGCGAGCTGGGACAGTGCTTCGCCGACCGATTCGAGATCCGGCAGATCGGTGCCGAGCAATACTTCGGGCGGCGCGGCTTCGGTGGAGTAGTACTGCAGCACGAAGGACGCCAGAGCCTCGTGCGCTTCGGCCAGCAGCGCCTTCGGAAAAAACGCCGAGGTGCCCAGACTGCGACCGCCGCGCACCAGCATAACGCTGACCGCATAGCTGCCAGGATCACCGACCAGCGCGAACACGTCGACGTCGCGTTCATCTTCCGCGGCGACGATCTGCGTCGCCTGGATTTCCTTCAGCGCAGCCAGCTGGTCACGGATCTGCGCCGCCTTCTCGAATTCGAGCTTCCCGGCGGCCGCTTCCATCCGCGTCGCAAGATTCGACGTCACCTCGGTATCGCGGCCTTCGAGCACGGCGACCACCGAGCGCAGATCCGCGGCGTAGTCCTCGGCGCTGATTATCCCGACGCAAGGCGCGGAGCAGCGGCCGATCTGATGCTGCAGACAGGGCCGACTGCGATTCGCGAAATAGCTGTCGCGGCAATTGCGGATCCGGAACACCTTCTGCAGGAAATGCAGCGTCTCGAACACCGCACCGGGACTCGGGAACGGCCCGAAGTATCGGCCGGGCTGGTTGCGCGGCCCGCGATAGACCATCAGCCGTGGAAAGGCGTGATCAGCCGTGAGATGGATGTAGGGAAAGCTCTTGTCGTCCTTCAGCAGGACGTTGTAGCGCGGCTTGTGCGCCTTGATCAGGTTGTACTCGAGCAGCAACGCTTCGGTTTCCGAGGAAGTGACGGTCACCTCCATCCGCGCGATCTGCCCGACCAGCAACTGCACCTTCGGAATGACATTGCCAGGATTGAAATAGCTGCCGACGCGATCGCGCAGGCTCGCCGCCTTGCCAACGTACAGCAGCGCGTCGTCTGCGGCGAACATCCGGTACACACCCGGCCGGCGCGGCAGATTCGTGACGAACTCACGTCCGTCGAACGCTCTCGCGGCGCTCGGCGCTGCGTCGTCGAGGCGGGCCGGCGGCAACTCAGCCACTGAGATCCCGCGCGCGTCTCAGCACGGTCTCGAACATCGCAGGCGTCAGTCGGCGCGTCTGCGTGTTGTAGCGGCTGCAGTGATAGGAGTCGATCAGCGTGCGGCCGCCCTCGAGCGCATGCTCACGGCCGTGGCCGAATTCGGCGGCGCTGCGCTTGAGACCCAGCGCTTCGAGCGTCGCGTCATGCGCGATGCGGCCGAGGGCGAGGATCACCTTCGCGGTCGACAGTGCCGCGATCTCTGCCTTGAGGAAGCGGTTGCACTCGCGGATTTCGGCCGGCAGCGGCTTGTTCTCCGGCGGCAGACACTTCACGGCATTCGTGATGCGTGCGCCGCGCAGCGTCAGGCCGTCGTCCGCCGAGATCGATTCGGCCACGCTCGAGAAGCCTGCGGCATGGAGGGTCTGGTACAGCAGCACGCCGGCGTAGTCCCCGGTGAATGGGCGACCCGTGCGATTGGCGCCATGCATTCCCGGCGCGAGCCCGACGATCAGCAGTCGCGGCTTCGCGTCGCCGAAGGCAGGCACGGGCGCCGCGAAATAGTCCGGGTACTTTCGGCGTGTGTCGTCGAGGAAGGTCGCGAGCCGGGGACAGCGGCGACAGCCCGGGTCGAACAGCGGCTGCGCGGGCTCAGTCATCCATGTGCCGGATGATGGCGGCGCCAAAGCCCGAACAGGTCATCAGCTTCGCGCCCGGGATCAGCGCCTGCATCGCCTCCTCCACGTTGCGCCGTCCCGCCAGTTCGCGCTTGGAGTGGCGGATCGCTTCACGCAGACGCGCGAGGTCGTAGGTCAGTTCTTTCGCGGCGATCGTGTTCGCCACGCCCTTGATGATCAGATCCGCCGCCTCGTTCCATTTCAGATAGCGCAGCATCATCTCGGCCGAAAGGATCAGCGAACCCGGGTTGACGCGATCCTTGCCGGCAAATCCCGGTGCCGTGCCGTGCGTCGCCTCGAACACGGCGAGCCCATGGCCTATATTGCCGCCCGGCGCGATGCCGATACCGCCCACCTGGGCCGCGAGCGCGTCGGAGATGTAGTCGCCATTGAGGTTCAAGGTCGCGATGACGTCGTACTCTTCGGGACGCAGCAGCACCTGCTGCAGGAAATTGTCCGCGATGACGTCCTTGATGACGATGTCCGTGCCGGTCTTCGGATTCTTGAACGACATCCACGGACCGCCACCGATCTCGGTCGCACCGAATTCATCCTTGGCGAGCTGATAACCCCAGTTACGGAAGGCGCCTTCCGTGTACTTCATGATGTTGCCCTTGTGGACGAGCGTCACGGAGACACGGTCATTGTCGATCGCATACTGGATCGCCATGCGGATCAACCGCTGCGAACCCTCCTTGGAGACCGGCTTGATGCCGATGCCGGAGCTCGCCGGGAAACGGATGCCCGTCGCCTTCAACTCGGACTGCAGGAAGTGGATCAGCTTCTGCACTTCCTGCGAGCCGGTCGGATACTCGATGCCGGCGTAGATGTCCTCGGTGTTCTCACGGAACACGATCATGTCGGTCAGCGAGGCATCCTGCATCGGACTCGCCACGCCGGGGAAATAACGGATGGGGCGGACGCAGGCATAGAGATCCAGCGTCTGGCGCATCGCGACGTTCAGCGAGCGGATCCCGCCACCGATCGGCGTGCCGAGCGGCCCCTTGATCGACACGACGAAGTCGCGCAGCGCCTGCAGCGTCTCGTCCGGGAACCAGGTGCCGCAGACTTTGTTGGCCTTCTCACCCGCGTAGATCTCCATCCAGCGGACGCTGCGCCGGCCGCCGTAGGCCTTCTGCACCGCCGCGTTGACGACCGCCAGCATCACCGGCGTGATGTCGATGCCGATGCCGTCGCCCTCGATGAACGGGATGATCGGCTGATCGGGGACGTTCAGACTGCCATCGGCGTTGACCGTGATGCGGGTGCCGTCGGCGGGGACGCGGATGTATTCGTATTTCATCGGCGGATTCTAACCGATCATGCTGAGCCACCGACCGAACCCAGACTCGATGCATCGATCGCGCTACGGCGCCGCTCATCCACGCTGCGCGGGACGCCGTAAATCCATCCCTGGAGGCTCCGGGCGCGACGTCCTGTCGCGCACGGCCCGCGCAACGTGGATGAGTGGCGCCATCGTGCCCAGATACGTCGCGCCTGGGTTCACTCGGACGCGGAGCGTGGTCGGTTGGAATCAGCGAAGGCGCGGAATTCCGGGGATCCGGATCCGCCACTCACGCGTCAGCACGCGAGACGTGCGAACCCGGGCGCTCCGCTTCTGAGCAGCTGCGTGAGAGTGCACTGTCGGGACCGTGCGCGACAGGACGTCGCGCCCGGAGCCTCCAGGGACGGATTTACGGCGTACCCGACAGTGCACTTTCATGCAGCTGCCGGAAACGAAATGCCTGGTCCGCCCGCCTCAGTGCTGCTCGAACTGTTCTTCTTCCGTCGATCCCTTCATCGCCGTCACGGACGACTGTCCAGCGGTAACGGTCTGAGTCACGTCGTCGAAATAGCCGGCGCCGACTTCGCGCTGGTGCTTCGTGGCGGTGTAGCCCTGCGATTCGGCGGCGAACTCCGCTTCCTGCAGCGCGACGTAGGCGGTCATCTGCGATTCGCGGTAGCCCTTGGCCAGCGTGAACATCGAGTAGTTCAGCGCATGGAAGCCGGCCAGCGTGATGAACTGGAACTTGTAGCCCATCGCACCAAGCTCGCGCTGGAACTTCGCGATCGTCGCGTCATCCAGCTTTTTCTTCCAGTTGAACGACGGCGAACAGTTGTACGCGAGCATCTTGCCCGGGAACTGCGCATGGATCGCCTCGGCGAAGTGCCTGGCTTCCTTCAGATCCGGCTTGCCGGTTTCGCACCAGATCAGATCCGCATAGGGCGCGTAGGCCAGGCCGCGTGAGATCGCCTGCTCGAGGCTGGCCTTCACGTAGAAGAAACCTTCCGACGTACGGCCTTTGGCGTGATCGATGAACGGGCGATCACGCTCGTCCACATCGGCCGTCAGCAGGTTGGCGGACTCGGCATCCGTGCGGGCGACGAGCACGGTCGGCACGTCGCTGACGTCGGCCGCGAGGCGCGCGGAGACGAGCTTGGCGACAGCTTCAGACGTCGGCACGAGCACCTTGCCGCCCATGTGGCCGCACTTCTTCGCCGAGCTCAGCTGATCCTCGAAGTGCACGCCGGCGGCGCCCGCATCGATCATGCCCTTCATCAGCTCGAACGCATTCAACACGCCGCCGAAACCGGCTTCGGCGTCCGCGACGATCGGCTGCAGCCAGTCGATGTCCTTGCGGCCTTCCGCATGGTCGATCTGGTCGGCGCGCATCAGCGTGTTGTTGATCTTGCGCACGACCTCCGGCACGGAGTTCGCGGGATACAGCGACTGGTCCGGATACATCTCGCCGGCCACGTTCGCATCGCCGGCCACCTGCCAGCCCGACAGATAGATGGCCTTGAGGCCGGCCTTCACCTGCTGCATGGCCTGGTTGCCGGTCAGTGCGCCGAGGGCGTTGACGAACGGCAGCGAATGCATGTGGCTCCACAGTTTCTCGGACCCGAGACGGGCCAGCGAATGCTCGATGTGGACGGTACCCCGCAGGCGCACGACATCCTCGGCGGTATAGCCGCGCTTCACGCCCTTCCAGCGCGGGTTGGTGGACCAGTCCTTGGAAATCTCGGCAGCAGAACGCAGAGCCATGGTGAAACCTCTCGGAGTGAATTCAGTTCAGCTCGCCGTAAGCGGCGAGCGTCAGGAACGTGGAGAACACGGGGGCTGTCGTGATGCGATCCAGCAGATTCGCCGCACGATCGAAATTGCCGCGCGCGTAAGCGACTTCGCCGAGTTGCGCCTTGAGACGCGACTGTTCCTCGGCGAGCATCGCGCGGAACATCTCTGCGGTGACGCGTCGTCCATCAGCGAGCACGCCGCGCGGATGACGGATCCACTGCCAGATCTGCGCGCGAGAGATCTCGGCCGTCGCAGCATCTTCCATCAGGTTGTTGATCGGCACGCAGCCATTGCCGGACAGCCAGGCCGCCATGTACTGCAGCGACACACTGACGTTGTTGCGCATCCCGGCTTCGGTGATGTCGCCGGGCGGAATCTGCAGCAGGTCCGCCGCCGTCACCTTCACATCCTCGCGCAGCCGCTGCAGCTGGTTCGGCGTCGGCATCAGCCGGTCGAAGACTTCCATCGCGATGGGAACGAGGCCCGGATGTGCCACCCAGGTGCCGTCATGACCATCGCCGGCCTCTCGCTCCTTGTCGGCGCGGACTTTGGCGATCGCGGCATCGTTCGCGGCGGGATCGTTCTTGATCGGAATCTGCGCGGCCATGCCGCCCATCGCGAAGGCGCCGCGCTTGTGGCAGGTCTGGATGCAGAGCTGAGAATAGGAGCGCAGGAAATGCGTCGTCATCGTCACCTGCTGCCGATCCGGCAGCACGAAGTCCGGCCGCGAGGCGAACTTCTTGATGAAGCTGAAGATGTAGTCCCAGCGGCCGCAGTTGAGCCCGACGATGTTGTCGCGCAGCTCGTGCAGGATCTCGTCCATCTCGAACGCGGCGAAGATGGTCTCGATCAGCACGGTGCACTTGATCGTGCCATGCGCGAGACCGAGCCGGCGCTCCGCGAAATCGAACACCTCGGCCCACAGCCGCGCCTCGCGATGGCTCTCGAGCTTCGGCAGGTAGAAATACGGCCCGGTGCCGCGCGACTTCAGCTCTGCGTGGTTGTGCCAGAGGTACAGGCCGAAATCCACCAGCGCACCCGGGATCTGGGCGCCCTGGAAATGCATGTGCTTCTCGTACAGATGCCAGCCGCGCGGCCGCACGATCAGCACTGCGGGCTTGTCGATCAGCCGGTACGACTTGCCCTCGGGGCTCGTGAAATCGATCGTGCGACGCACGGCATCCCGCAGGTTGATCTGCCCGCGGATCACGTTGTCCCAGCTCGGCGCCATCGAGTCTTCGCAGTCCGCCATGAACACGCGCGCGCCGGAGTTCAGCGCGTTGATGATCATCTTGCGTTCCGTGGGCCCGGTGATCTCGACGCGGCGGTCCTGCAGGTCTGCCGGGATCGGCGCGACGCGCCACGCCGACTCGCGCACGGCGCGGGTTTCGGCGAGGAAATCCGGCGTCTCGCCGGCGTCCGTGCGCTGCTGACGCTGTTCACGGGCAGCCAGCAGCTGCGGAACGCGCGCGGCAAAGCGCTCGGCCAGCTCTGCGACGAAATCCACCGCTCCGGCTTCCAGCACGGTCGCGAATTCCGGCGAAACCTCGGCACCTTCGACGATCTGGATCTGTCTCACGCTGCTTCCCGGCGATTGCCCGAGGCCACGACTTGCGGCCGACCGGTGCGCAGTCTAGAGTCTGGCTATGGCAATTTACACAATAGAAATTTCACATTGTGAAATTCACACATGGCCGGCCTGATTCGCCAGGGCCATTTCCTCGGGCCCAAGCTGCGCACGCTGCGCAAGCGCAATGGCCTGACGCTGGATGAACTCTCGGCGCGCTGCATGCAGCTCGATGCCGCCCATGCGCCCTCGGTTTCGTACCTGAGCATGGTCGAGACGGGCAAGCGCATGCCCTCCCCCGAACTGCTGGAACTGCTGGCCGCGGTGTTCGGCAAGGATCGCCGCTGGTTCCTCGACCAGAACGCCGACGTCGAACCGAATGGAGCGACAAGGCGCGAGTCGGCGCCGACCATGCCACTGGAGCCCGCCTTCCTGTTCTCGAAGGAAGTACTGCAGAACGCGCTGCCGGAACTGCTCGCGCAGACCGGCACCAGCGGCAACCAGTTCGCGCGCCTGCTGGTGCGCGTCTGGCAGGAGACTCACCAGAACGATTTTCCGGACATCGAGCGCGCCGCCGAAACCGCGGGCTCGCGCCAGATGCCGCTGTCACTCGACGCCCTGCTCGACATCGCTCGCAAGCACGGCCTCTCGATCCGCTGGTTCGACGAGGACACGCGCAAACCCGGGGCCCGGCCGCTGCGCGCGCGGTTCGAGGCTCCGGGCATCATCCACATCAACCGCCAGCTGCAGGGCCAGGACGCCCGCATGAAGTACGAGCTGGCATTTTTCCTGGGCCATCGAATCCTGCACGACGGCGACGGCGTGATCCCGCCGCGCTATGCCGCGGGCCTCGGGCTCGCCGACACCCGCAATGACGACGCTGCGCCCGGAATGGACTCACGCGACATGCTGCTGGCCTGGCGCGATTTCGAATGCACCGTGTTCGCCGGCGCCCTGCTGTGCCCGCGCGTGCCGTTTCGCCAGTTCCTGGCGCGCGAGCACCACCGGCTTTCGGCCTACGACAAGCTCGGCGTGACACCGGCTGTCGTGATGCGACGCATGACGGCGGTCTCGCCCTACCGCCACTGGCATTTCTTCGATGGCTACCCGCCGGGCTACCTGCAGGCGGTGTATCGCGGCAATGGCATCCCGCTGCCCTGGGGCAACATGAGCCTCGTGCCGGACCCCTGTCCTCGCTGGGCCGTGTTCCGCCTGCTGCAGAGCCCGTCGGCGACCCGCAGTGCGCCTGCCGCTGGCAAGCGAGGCAAACCGGCAGCGCCCACCTCCCAGATCTCGATCATGGACGACGGCCATCAACCGCGCCTGTACTGCTGCCACTCGCTCGTGGCACGCGACTCCACCGATACCGTCCACGTGATGTCCGTCGGTGTGGATCTGGCCCCCGCGCTGGACGCGCAGGGATTCGATTCGGCAGAGGTCATCGATTCGATCGCGGCAGCCTGCCGGCGCGGCGGCGGTGATGGTCCGATTCCGGTCGAGGCAGCCAACCGCCTGCGGACCGTGGCCCACGTACTGAACATAGCGTGGATTGCCGATGCGCTCGAGTCGCCGGCCTGCGTGATCTGCCCCCGCAGCCGGGCCTGCCCCCGGCCCTCGGCCTGCACCACGCACAGGGGCTGACCGCCCGACTCCGGATTCTGCCCAGCGACACCTGGGCGTATGGTATTTTCAGTACTTCCTGAAAACTGGAAACCCGCCATGACCTCCGTCGAGCAGCGCTTCGTCCAGCATTTCGGTGAGATGGGCAGCCGCTGGGGCATCAACCGCACCGTCGGCCAGATCTATGCGTTGCTGTACGTATCCGAACGTCCGTTGAACGCCGACGAGATCGCCGAGCAGCTCGGCTTCTCGCGCTCGAACGTCAGCATGGGATTGAAGGAGCTGGAAAGCTGGCAACTCGTGCGTCTCCAGCATCACTCAGGCGATCGGAAGGAGTACTTCTCGACCCCCGAGGATGTCTGGGCCATCTTCAGGACGCTCGCCGCCGAAAAGCGCAAGCGTGAGATCGACCCCACCCTCTCGATGCTGCGCGAGGCGATGCTCGAGACACCGGCGAATGCCGCTGAAACGCATGCGCTGAAGCGGATCCGGGCGATGCACGACCTGATCGAACTGACCAGTCGCTGGTTCGACGACGTGCAACGGCTCGACTCGCGCACGCTCGTTCAGCTGATGAAAATGGGGTCGCGTGTCCAGCGGCTGCTCGAAGCGCGCAACCGTCTGACCCTGGCGGCAGGACGCCGCAGCAAGGACTGAATCGACCTTCGTCAATCGAACATCGGCAAGGAGCCACATCCACCATGGACGCCGTTCTGCTCGCCAGAATCCAGTT
This sequence comes from Steroidobacteraceae bacterium, assembly GCA_965279665.1. Lineage (GTDB taxonomy): Bacteria > Pseudomonadota > Gammaproteobacteria > Steroidobacterales > Steroidobacteraceae > UBA964. The sequence continues at coordinate 2,023,861 of OZ257256.1, read as the reverse complement.
CGCCGCGAATATCAGTTTCCACATCCTGTTCCCGACCATCACGATCGCACTCGGCTGGACGCTGCTGTTCTTCAAGCTGCGGTTCCGGCGTACCGGCAACGTCGCCTGGATGGATGCCTATCGACTGTGGGTCAAGATCTTCGCCCTGTCGTTCGCGATGGGCGTCGTAAGCGGCGTCACGATGAGCTTCCAGTTCGGCACCAACTGGCCGGGCTTCATGAACACGGTCGGCAACATCGCGGGGCCACTGCTCGCGTATGAGGTGATGACCGCCTTCTTCCTCGAGGCCACCTTCCTTGCGGTCATGCTGTTCGGCGTCGGTCGCGTCAGCGACCGCATGCACACGATCGCGACACTGCTGGTGGCGATCGGCACCACGATGTCGGCGTTCTGGATCCTGGTGCTGAATTCATGGATGCATACGCCCGCAGGCTTCGAATTCCGCAACGGCGTCGCTCATGCCACGGACTGGCTGGCGATCCTGTTCAACCCGTCGATGCCCTACCGCATCACCCACATGCTGCTGGCATCGGGCCTCACGGTCTCGTTCCTGGTGGCCGGCGTGTCGGCGTATCGCTGGCTGCGCGGCGATCGCGGCGCCGATGTGCGCGTGTCGCTGCGCTTCGGTTGCCTGCTCGCGGCCACGCTGATCCCGATGCAGATCGTCGTCGGCGACCTGCATGGCCTCAACACGCTGAAGCACCAGCCGGCGAAGGTCGCCGCGATGGAGGGCCTGTGGGAGACGACACGCGGCGCACCGCTGCTGCTGTTCGCGATCCCGGATGAGAAGACGCGTGAGAACCGCTTCGAAGTGGCGATCCCGAAAGGCGCGAGCCTGATCCTGACCCACGAGCTCGATGGCGAACTGCGCGGACTCAATGATTTTCCAGATCGCCATCCGCCGGTCGCACCAGTGTTCTGGTCCTTCCGCGTGATGGTGGGCACCGGCATCGCGATGCTGCTGGTCAGCTGGTTTGCAGCGTGGCGATTGCGGCGCGAGGGCAGCGAACCACCGCCCGCGCTCGCACGCGTGCTGGTGGCCATGATGTTCTCGGGCTGGGTGGCGACCCTTGCGGGCTGGTACGTGACCGAGATCGGTCGCCAGCCCTACCTGGTCTACGGTGCGCTGCTGACTCGCGATGCCGCGTCGGACGTCGCCGCGCCACTGATCGGCCTGTCGCTGTCGATGTACCTGACGTTGTATCTGCTGCTGATATCGGCGTATGTGTCGGTGGTGCTGTATCTGGCGCGCAAGGCCGGCACGCGCGCCGCACATGACCCGAGAACGACCCCGGCACCGATCGGAGGGCTGCCCAGTGCCTGATCTCGCCACACCGGCCGGATGGCTGCCGCTCGCGTTCTTCGCCGTCATGGGCCTCGCGATGCTGGCCTACGTGATCCTCGATGGCTACGACCTCGGCGTCGGCATGCTGCTGCCCTTTGCCTCGGATGAGCACAAGGACGTGATGGTCGCGTCGATCGGACCCTTCTGGGACGCCAACGAAACCTGGCTGGTGCTGGGCATCGGCGTGCTGCTGGTCGCCTTTCCGGTCGCGCACGGCATCATCCTCACGTCGCTGTACCTGCCGGTGGCGATCATGCTGGTCGGACTGATCCTGCGCGGCGTGTCGTTCGACTTCCGCGTCAAGGCGCGCGCGGAGCACAAGCACCGCTGGAACGTGCTGTTCGCGGCGGGCTCCGTCACGGCATCGCTGTCGCAGGGCTACATGCTCGGCCTGTACATCATGGGCTTCGAATCCGGCTGGGCCGCGTTCGGATTCGGCGTGCTGATCGCGGTCTGCCTGTCCGCCAGCTATGCCCTGCTCGGCGCCGCCTGGCTGATCATGAAGACGTCCGACGATCTGCAGCAGCAGGCCGTGCGCTGGGGTCGACGCGCGCTCGGCCTCACTGCGCTCGGAATCCTCGCGGTCTCGATCGCCTCGCCGCTGCTGAGCGAGCGGATCTTCGCAAAATGGTTCGGCCTGCCGCAGCTGTTCCTGCTGTTGCCTGTACCGGTGGCGACGCTGACCCTGCTGGCCATCACGCTGCGATCGCTGCAGCGGCTGCCGGTGCGGCTCGCGCAGCGCAATGAATACGGCGTGTGGGTACCCTTCGGCTGCACCGTCGGCCTGTTCCTGCTGGCGTTCTACGGGCTGTCGTACAGCCTGTTCCCGTACCTGGTCGCGGACCGTATCGACCTGTGGCAGGCCGCGAGCGCGCCGGAATCGCTGATGATCATCTTTGCCGGCGCCGTCGTCGTGCTGCCGGTGATCGTGGGCTACACGGTATTCGCGTACCGGATCTTCTGGGGCAAGGCGCAGCCGCTCGACTACGGCTGACGCGCGGTCCTGGTCGAGCGGGCCTACCTCTGGCCGCGTCGCTGCGGCGCCTTGGCCTTCTCGCCGATCAGCATCGCGAGCTCGAGTGACTGCTCGTAGTTGAGGCGCGGGTCCACGGTGGACTTGTACGCGCGCTGCAGGTCCATGTCCGACAGCCCGCGCGCGCCCCCGGTGCATTCGGTCACGTCCTCACCGGTCAGTTCGATGTGCACGCCACCCAGATGCGAGCCGAGCTCGTTGTGGATCCGGAACGACAGATCCAGTTCCTTCGTGATGTTCTCGAAGCGTCGGGTCTTGAGGCCGCTCTGGCTGGTTTCCGTGTTGCCATGCATCGGATCGCAGATCCACAGCACCGAGTGCCCGGTGGCGCGCACCGCCTGGATGGCCTTCGGCAGTGACGCCTCGACATCCTTCGCGCCGAAGCGATGGATCAGCGCGAGCTTGCCGGGAATGTTCTGCGGGTTCAGCGTGGTGACGAGTTCCTGCAGCCAGCCGGCATCCATCGCAGCGCCGATCTTCACACCCACTGGATTGGAGATGCCGCGGCAATACTCGACGTGGGCGCCGCCGATCTGCGCCGTGCGCATGCCGATCCACGGCATGTGCGTGGACAGGTTGTACCAGCGGTTCTGGCGCGGGATGAAACGCGTCTGCGCCTGTTCGTAGTGCAGCACCAGCGCCTCGTGGCTGGCGAAGAACTCGGCGCGCAGCGCCTGATGCACTTCCTTGCCGCTGATCGTCTCGAAGAATTCGAGTCCATCGGCGACCGACGACACGATGCGCTCGTACTCGCCCTTCAGTTCCGCATGGCCGACGAAGCCGAGGTCCCAGTATTCCGGGTGGTGAAGATCGGCGAAGCCGCCATCGATCAGAGCGCGGATGAAGTTCAGCGTCAGTGCCGCGCGCTCATAGCCGCGCAGCAGCAGCTTCGGATCCGGCTCACGGGCTTCCGGCGTGAATTCGGCGTGGTTGACGATGTCACCGCGATACGAAGGCAGCGTGACGCCGTCGCGAGTCTCGGTGTCGGCTGAGCGCGGCTTGGCGTACTGCCCCGCCATGCGACCGAGCCGGATGATCGGCCGCTTCATCGCGTGCGTCAGCACGAGACTCATCTGCAGCAGGATCTTCAGGCGCTTGGTGATCTTGTCAGATTCGCAGTCATCGAAGCTCTCGGCGCAATCGCCACCTTGCAGCAGGAAGCGCTCACCGCGCTGCGCCGCGGCGAGTTGCTCGCGCAGGTTCTCGATCTCCCACGAGACGACGACCGGCGGCAGCTTCGCGAGCTGACCGACGACGGCGTCCAGCGCCGCGCGGTCGCGGTAGGTGGGCTGCTGCTGCGCGGGACGGGTCTGCCAACTGGTGGGATTCCAGGCCTGATGGGTCGGTGTTTTCATGTGTAGGGTGATCGTACCGGAACGGCCACTGCACCGCAAAAAACAAGGCCTTACGCGCGGCCGGCGCGAAACCACCGCAATCTGCACGCGAGGGGGTGGTCGCGGCATGGCGCGGAGTTCAGAATGCGCGCCATTCGCGGCCGACCCGGCCGTCCCTGCATTGCTTCTGGAGTCTCCATGCAAACCGTCCTGATCCTGGGCGCCGGCAAGATCGGCGCGTTGATCTGTGGCCTTCTGGCCGAATCGCGCTCGTACCGCGTGCACCTCGCGGACGTCGATGGCGCCGCGGCCGAGAGCATCGTCAAGGCCCACGGGTTCGACAACCTCGCGGCCTTCACGGTCGACGCGAAAAATCCTGCGGCGCTGAAAGCCCATCTCGCTGCGCACAAGACGGATGCAGTGGTCTCCAGCCTGCCGTTCTACTGCAACGTCGGCGTCGCCCAGGCTGCCCGGGAAGCCGGTGCGCATTACTTCGATCTGACGGAAGACGTCGAAGTGACGCGCGAAGTCCGCCGCATCGCGACCGGCGCACCGACGGCCTTCGTGCCGCAGTGTGGCCTCGCACCGGGCGTCATCAGCATTGCAGCACACGAACTGATCACCCACTTCGACGAAGTCCGTTCGGTGAAGCTGCGCGTCGGCGCACTGCCCCAGCATCCGAACAACGTGCTGAAGTACTCGCTGACCTGGTCCACCGAGGGACTGATCAACGAATACGGCAATCCCTGCCAGGCGATCGTCGATGGTCGCCTGAACGATGTCTCGCCGCTCGAGGGTCTCGAGGAAATCGAGATCGACGGCACCCTGTACGAAGCGTTCAACACGTCGGGTGGCCTCGGTTCGCTCGGCGAGACCTTCGGCGCGAATGTCGAATCGATGAACTACAAGACGATCCGCTATCCCGGTCACTGCGCGCAGATGCGCCTGCTGATGAACGAGCTGAAGCTCAACCAGGACCGCGATACGCTGAAGCGCATCCTGGAGAATGCGGTGCCGCAGACGCTGCAGGACGTCGTCATCGTCTACGCCGCCGTCAGCGGCAAGCAGGACGGCGAACTGCGCGAGGAAAACTACGTCAACAAGGTCTATCCGCAGTTGATCGCGGACCGCCTCTGGTCGGCGATCCAGGTGACGACCGCCGCCGGTATCACCGCCGTGATGGATCTGGTGCTGACCTCGGGCAACAAGTACCGCGGCTTCGTCGCGCAGGAACAGTTCCGCCTCACCGACATCCTCGGCAATCGCTTCGGCCGCTACTACGCGACGGGCGGCACGAACGAGGTCTCGTCGGAGATGGTGGTTCGCGGCCAGGCGGGTCGCCAGCGTCAGTCGCGCGCAGCGCGCGGCAGCGGAGCGAAGGCGTGAGCGCGGTGCCGAAGATCGACGTCGCGGCGCTGCTGCGCGACCTCGGCATCGAGGCGCGCAACCCGGGTGCCTGCATCGGCGGTGCGTGGACGCCGACTCGCGCGGGCAATGCGATCGAAGTGCGCAATCCGGCAAACGGGGCCCTGCTCGCGAGCGTCGATCCGGCGACCGGCGAGGACTACGAAACACTGATGCGCCGCGCCGTGCAGACGGCGGCGGACTGGCGCCACGTGCCTGCGCCACGCCGCGGCGAACTGGTGCGCCTGATGGGTGAGGAACTGCGGCGCCACAAGAACGGCCTCGGACAGCTCGTCAGCCTCGAGAACGGCAAGATCCTCGCCGAGGGCCTCGGCGAAGTGCAGGAGATGATCGACATCGCCGACTTCGCGGTCGGCCAGTCGCGCATGCTCTATGGTCTTGCGATGCAGTCGGAGCGGGCCCAGCACAGGATGATGGAGCAGTGGCATCCGCTCGGCGTCGTCGGAATCATTTCTGCGTTCAACTTCCCGGTGGCCGTCTGGGCCTGGAATGCCTTCCTTGCCGCGATCTGCGGCAACGTCTCCGTGTGGAAGCCCTCGCCCAAGACACCGCTGACGGCCATCGCCGTGCAGCAGATCTGCAATCGCGTCTGTGCAGCGCATGGCTTTCCGCCGGTGTTCGATCTGTTCATCGACGGCGGCACGCAGCTGGCGGAACGCTTCGTTGCCGATCGCCGCGTCGCGCTGATGTCATTCACAGGCTCGACGCAGGTGGGCCGCAAGGTGGGCGAAGTCGTGGCCGCACGCCTCGGCAAGTCTTTGCTGGAACTCGGCGGCAACAACGCGATCATCCTCGACGAGACCGCGAACCTGTCGATCGCCGTGCCGTCGATCGTGTTCGGCGCCGTGGGCACTGCGGGCCAGCGCTGCACCAGCACGCGGCGCGTGATCGTCCACAAGGATCGGCTTGCCGATCTCGAACGCCGTCTGGTCAGCGCCTACGGTCAGGTGCGGATCGGCGATCCGCTGGATCCTGCGACGCTGATGGGGCCGTTGATCGATGCGGCGGCCGTGCGTCAGTACGAAGCGGCCGTCGAACGCGCCCGCGCGGCCGGCGGTGTGATCCTGTGCGGCGGCAAGCGCCTCGATCGGCCGGGCCATTTCGTCGAACCGACCCTCGTTCGCGCGCAGAACGACTGGGACATCGTCCAGCATGAGACCTTCGCGCCGATCCTGTACCTGATCCCCTGCGACTCGCTCGATCACGCGATCGAACTGCAGAACGCCTCGCACCATGGCCTGTCGTCTGCGCTGTTCACGGACAGCGTGAGTTCAGCGGAACGGTACCTGTCGGCCGGTGGCAGCGACTGCGGCATCGCCAACATCAATCTCGGCACGTCCGGCGCCGAGATCGGTGGTGCGTTCGGCGGCGAGAAGGACACCGGCGGTGGTCGCGAATCGGGCTCGGATGCCTGGCGCGCCTACATGCGCCGCCAGACCAACACGATCAACTGGTCGAACCGCATCGCACTCGCGCAGGGCATCAAGTTCGAGATCTGAGACTTCCGGGCAGGATCAGGTCCACGCACGCACCACCGAGCGGCGAGCTGCCGAGCTGCAGTTCGCCGCCGTACAGCTCCGCCATGTCGGCCACCATGGCCAGACCGATGCCGTGGCCCGGCGTGGACTCATCGGCGCGCAGGCCGCGCCGCGGTCCCTGGGCACGCAGCTCCTCCGGCATGCCGGGGCCGTCGTCCTCGATCCGCACGCGAATCTGGCCGCGCGACGGTGCCAGGCCGTTGTCCAGCGCACCGTCGAGCGATTCGCCGCCGATGCGGACGCGCTGCGCGCACCACTTGCAGGCGTTGTCGATCAAGTTGCCGAGGGCTTCCATCAGATCGGCGCGCTCACCGAGAAAATGCAGTTCGGGTGGCAGCGTGACTTCGATCGACAGATCCTTCTTGCCATGCACCTTGAGCAGGGTCAGGCGCAGCTCCTGCACCATCGGTGCGATCGGCACCGGCGCCTGCCCGATCACCTTGCCACCGGTCGTTGCAGCCCGGCTCATCTGGTGCTCGATGATCCCCTGCATGCGATCCACCTCGACGCCGATCTGGGCCGGCGGGCCACCCGTGCCGAGCGAGTTGCGGATCACGGCGAGCGGCGTCTTCAGGCTGTGGGCGAGATTGCCGAGCGTGTCGCGATACCGCTCGATTCGTTTTCGCTCGCTGGCGAGCAGAGCATTCAGTCCTCGCGTCACGCCGGTCAGCTCGCGCGGATAGCCGCTGCCGAGCGCGCCGATCTGCCCGCTTTCCACCGCTTCGATCTCGCGCTCGAGTCGCTGCACAGGGCTCATGACCCAGCGCAGCAGCACGCCAATCGTGGCGACGACCAGCAGGCCGAGCACGACGAGGCCGGCATACAGCTGAGTACGGAACTGCTGCAGCTGTTCGTCATAGGGCGCCATGTCCGTGGCAACGGCGAACACCAGCTGCTGCACGCGTCGCTGCGAGCCGTACTCCCAGCTGATGCCGCGCCCCGCGATCGCGACGCGAGTCTTGTCCGGCAGCTGCGCGAGCCGGAATGGCGCGACGGCCACCGCGCTTGGATTGTTGAAATTGATGAACGTGCCGGTCGCGGATGGCGAGCGCCACAGCACGCCGCCGCCCAGGGTGCCGATCTGGGCATAGAGTCCAGAGCCCGGGTTCTGCAGGCGGGATTCGGCGGTGGTGGAAGCACCAACCACGCGACCGTCGTTGTCCGTCTCGGCCGAGGAAATCAGCGCGACGATCTGCGCATCCAGCAATTGCCGCAGCGAGCGTTCGGCGAGATCCCGGAAAATCGCATCGAGTGCCGTCGCCGTCAGACCGAAGAAGATGGCCAGCGCGAGCGAGACGTAGATCAGCAGTCGACGTGTGAGCGAATACACGCCGGGCAAACTACCCCGGTTCGCGCGCGAGTGCAAAGCGATAGCCGCGCCCGCGGAGCGTCTCGATCGGCTTCAGTGCATCGTCGGGATCGAGCTTGCGGCGCAGGCGCCCGACGAACACTTCGATGGTGTTGCTGTCGCGCTCGAAGTCCTGGTCGTAAAGGCGTTCCGTCAGCTCCGTCTTGGAGATCACATCGCCGGCGCGCAGCATCATGTGCTCGAGGATGCGGTATTCGAAGGTGGTCAGTTCGACCGGCTGCGCATTGACCGTCACGGTCTGCTGCCGGGTATCGAGCACGACCGGACCGCAGACCAGATTCGGCGACGCCCAGCCGCCCGCGCGGCGCAGCAGCGCCTGCAGTCGAGCGACCACTTCCTCGAACTCGAACGGCTTGGCGACGTAATCGTCAGCGCCCGCCTGCAGACCTTCGACCTTGTCCTGCCAGCGATCACGAGCCGTGAGAATCAGGATCGGGAACGTCTTGCCGTCGACGCGCAGTTTACGGATGACGTCGAGGCCGGGAATCTTGGGCAATCCCAGATCGATGATGGCCACGTCCACCGGATACTCACGGCCGCTGTAGAGCCCCTCTTCGCCATCGGCGGCCACGTCCACCGTGAAGCCCGTGGACGCGAGCCGCTCCCTCAGCGATTCGCGCAGCGCCGCATCGTCCTCGACCAGCAGCACCCTCACTGCATCTGCCCCGTCTGTGCATCGACGCGGACCGTGAAGACGCGGCCGTCCTCGTCGGACAGCAGCCGCAACACGTAAACCAGTCGACCGCCGGATTCGCTGGTCTCGGCGCGCACGACGCGCGCGTTGTAGCGCTTCTGCGCGCGATCCACCGCCTCATCGAGGCTCATGCCGTCCTTCTGCGAGGCCGCGCTGACCGATGTCGCCTCGATACCCCGGCCAGCGAGGTCGACAGATGCGGCCGCCGGCAGCGCGGCAACGCCAGCAAGGCAAAGCGCAATGAACGAGAGGTGACGCATCAAAGTGGGTCCTGGTCGATACAAGCCAATATTCTAACGCCGGTCCGCAGTCCCCGGCGCGGGACAGGCAGCGTTTCCGCCGCCCGCCCGCATCGACCGTGGATTCTGTCGTCTCAGCCCTCGTCCGGGCGGACGTCGACCCGCACGCGGACCCGCGGACCCGGGTCATACGGCAGCGTCATCGTACCGTGGCGACCCTGATACTCGTACGTCACGCGATAGCCTTCGATCCGCTCTTCCCAGCTGTCCTCGTAGCGCACGTCGCAGCGCTCCACCGAGTACGGCCGACCCTGGTCGCGATCGTCATAGCGCGAACCATCGGCATAGCGGGCGCCGCCGCGCTGGGCGTTGTCGTGACCGATCGCCGAGCCGATGATCGCGCCGGCCACCGTCGCGGCCCGACGTCCGTCACCGCTGCCGACCTGGTTGCCGATGGCGGCACCGATCAGGCCGCCGAGGATCATCGCGCCGGCCGCGGGACGCGCGCCGTTGCGGGTGTCGTAGCGGCGATCGTCATAGCCACGACGCTCTTCGTAACGGGTTTCCTGGTAGCACTCGCGGCGCGGCTCGCTGACGCGGATCCGGCGCACGATCGGATCGACATCGACCACGCGTGCGTAGTCCACATCCGAGTAGCCGCTCTGACGCTGCTCCCAGCCGCGATGCCGGCCGTTGTCGGCCAGCGCCGATCCGGCCACCAGCGTGCCGACCGCCACCGCGATCGCGCCCTTGACCCACTTGCCACGTCCGTTCTTGCTGACCATAAAGCCTCCATTCCATCGAGCCCCAGGCCGCAACCTGTGCGCCTTTCTCTGGACTCGCAGCCAGACTAACCGGCCGTCAATGAATGGAGACTGAACCGGATTCAGGCCGTGGAATCGGGGCTGGCGGGCTGCTTTTCGGCGCGCTTCGCCTGCTGCCAGAGGAGTTCCCACTGTTCAGGCGACAGGCCGGGCAAGGCCAGGCCCTGACGGGCGGCCGCCGCCTCGATATGGGCAAATCGACGCTCGAACTTCGCGTTCGCGCCGCGCAGCGCGGCCTCGGCGTCGAGCCCGAGATGCCGCGCCCAGTTGGCGATGACGAACAGCAGATCACCGAGCTCCTCGCTCATGCGCGCTTCACCCTCGCCGCCCTGCACCGCCTCGTCGAGTTCAGCGAGTTCCTCACGCACCTTGTCGCGCACGCCCCCGGTATTGGACCAGTCGAAGTTCACGCCCGCCGCACGCTTGCCCAGCTTGTGCGCGCGTGTCAGTGCGGGCAGCGCACGGGCCACGCCATCCAGCGTGCCGCGGGCACCCGTCGCGCCGCGTTCCTCAGCCTTGAACTGTTCCCACGCTGACGTCTGCTCCGCGGCATTCGCATAGCTTGCGTCGGCGAAGACGTGCGGATGGCGTCGCGTCAGCTTCTCGGCGATGCCGGCCGCCACGTCCGAGAAATCGAAGGCGCCCTGCTCTTCGGCGAGGCGTGAATGGAACACCACCTGGAACAGCAGATCGCCGAGTTCGTCACGCAGCGCGCGCAGATCTGCACGCGCGATCGCGTCCGCGACCTCGTAGGCCTCCTCGAGCGTGTAGGGCACGATCGTCTCGAAGGTCTGTTCGAGATCCCACGGACAGCCACGGCCCGGTTCACGCAGCCGACGCATCACGTCGAGCAGTCGCGCCAGCGACTGCGCGGACTTGCGGTCCGGGTCCTGATCGAACGTCGGCAACGACACCTAGCGATCCTCCCCGCGCAGCACGCGGTACAGCGTGAACAACATGCCTGCCGTCGCGCCCCAGATATTGCGCTCACCCCAGGGCAGGTCCGTCAGCTCCACTTCGTGATTTTCGAAGCGGCGCTTGCGCCGTACGTGGTTGTTCGGATCGAGCAGGAACGAGAGCGGCATCTCGAACGTGCTCGCAACCTCGCCCGGATCGATCCGCAATTCGAAACCCGGCCGTACGAGTCCGACGATCGGCGTGACGCGAAAGCCCGTCACGATCATGTGATCGGGCAGTACGCCGATCACCTCGACGAAATCGCGCGACAGCCCAATCTCCTCTTCGGCCTCGCGCAGCGCCGCCTCGATCGGCGTACCGTCAGTGGACTCGATGCGACCGCCCGGAAAGCTGATCTGGCCCGCATGATGGCGCAGATCGCTGGCGCGCTCGGTCAGCAGTACCGTCAGACTGTCGCCGCGATCGACGATCGGCACGAGCACGGCCGCGGGGGTCGGGGCATCTGGAAAATACCGCCGCAGCTCGAGTCGCACGTCGCGCGCCACGGCACCGATGCGCCAGTCGTCCTCCTGGTCCGCACGCTGCCCGACGGCCTCGACGCGCTCGCGGATCAGCTGGCGCAGCAGCGGTGCAGAGAGATCCAGCAAGGGTATCGCGGGCTTCGAAGCCGTCATCCGCCCTCGCCGCCCCCACGATAACCGCCGCGCGTCAGCGCGAGCGGATCCAGCCGGCTTGCGAGTTCGTCGGCGCTGAGACCCGATCGCTGCGCGGCAACCTCCGCGATCGGCCGTCCTTCCGCGAGCGCCTGCTTGGCGATCGCCGCGCCTGCCTCGTAGCCGATCACGGGATTCAGAGCCGTGACCAGCACGGGATTGCGCGACAACGCCTCGGTCAGTGCTGCCTCGTTGACGGTGAATCCTTCGATGGCCTGTTCAGCCACCGCTCGCATCGCCCGCGACAGCCACTGCAGGCTGTCGATCAGGTTCGCGGCAATCAGCGGCAGCATGACGTTGAGCTGGAAATTGCCGGACTGGCCGGCGAGCGTGATCGCGGCATCGTGACCGATCACCTGCGTCGCCGCCATCGCCACCGCCTCCGGAATCACGGGATTCACCTTGCCCGGCATGATGGATGATCCGGGCTGCAGCGCAGGCAATTGAATCTCGCCCAGTCCGGCCAGTGGGCCTGAATTCATCCAGCGCAGATCGTTCGCGATCTTGATCAGGCTGACGGCCAGAACCTTCAGCTGGCCCGACAGCTCGACGGCCGTGTCCTGGCTCGCGATGGCGGCAAACGCGTTGTCGGCAGGTCGGAAGTCGAGACCCGTCCGCGCGGACAGGGCAGCGCAACAGCGCGCCGCGAATTCCGGATGCGCGTTGATACCGGTGCCGACGGCTGTGCCGCCCAGCGCAAGCTGCAGCAGTCGCGGCGAGGTGCTGCGAACGCGCTCGCGCGCCTGTTCGATCTGCGTGCGCCAGCCCGACAGCTCCTGAGCCATGGTCAGCGGCATGGCATCCATCAGGTGCGTGCGCCCTGTCTTCACAGTGGCGCCCAGCGTCGATTCCCGCGCCCGGATCACGTCGATCAAACGGGATGCCGCCGGCAGCAGCTCGCGCTGCAGCAGGCACATCGCGGCCACGTGGATGCTCGCGGGAATCACGTCGTTGCTGCTCTGGCACAGGTTCACGTGATCGTTCGGGTGCACCGCACGCCCGAGCGCGCGTCCCGCGAGATGCGCGATGACCTCGTTGGCGTTCATGTTGCTGCTGGTGCCGGAGCCCGTCTGGCAAACGTCCACCGGAAACGCGGTGACATGCTGGCCATCCACCACCTCCAGCGCCGCGGACTCGATCGCAGACGCCACGGCCCGATCCAGCAGCCCGAGGTCCCCATTGGCCCGCGCCGCAGCCGCCTTGATCGATGCGAGCGCGACGATGAACGCCGGTGGCATCGGCCGACCGGCGATGCCGAAATTAAGGACGGCGCGCTGCGTCTGGGCGCCCCACAACGCGTCCGCCGGTACACGCAACTCGCCCATGCTGTCGCGTTCGATCCTAAATCCAGGGTCTGGCATTACTGATCTCATGTACTACCAGCTATCATTCCCATCCTACCACCCGACAGCGCGTGCGCCGCGCGGAACCCATGACACTCGACCCGCTGAACGCACTCTCCCCCGTCGACGGCCGCTATGCCCGTTCTGCTGAACCGCTGCGCGCCGCATTGAGCGAGGCCGCGCTGATCCGCGAACGGATCCGGATCGAAGCGCAGTGGTTGCTGTGCCTCGACGCACATCGTGCGCAGCTACCGCAGTTCGCTGGCCTCGCCGGCGGACTTCCGCCTGCGATCGTTCAGACCGCCAAGGGTCTCGCGGCGGACCCACCCGCAGCGGCACCCGCGGCCGTCAAGACGATCGAATCGAAGATCAATCACGACGTGAAAGCCGTGGAGTACTACGTCCGTGAGCAGCTCAGCGCCGCGGGCGCGAGCGCCGCCGTCCTCGAACTCGTGCACATCGGCTGTACGTCCGAAGACATCAACAACCTCGCCTACGCGAAGATGTTGCAGAACGCGCGCAGCGTGCTGCTGGTACATCTCGATCCGGTCATCGCAACTCTCGAGGTTTTTGCGCGCACCCATGCCGCGCTGCCAATGCTCGCGCGAACGCACGGCCAGCCGGCGAGCCCGACGACGCTGGGCAAGGAATTCGCGAACGTCGCGGCGCGACTCAAGCGCGCACGAGCACGGTTCGCTGCTGTCGCGATCCTCGGCAAGTTCAACGGTGCCGTCGGCAATTTCAACGCCCACCTCGCGGCAGCGCCGGGTGCCGACTGGCCCGCGATCAGCGCCAGCTTCGTCGAATCGCTGCAGCTCACACCGAATCCGTGGACCACGCAGATCGAGCCGCATGACTGGATCGGCGAGTACTGCGATGCCGTTGCCGCCATCGACGTGATCCTGCTCGACTTTGCGCGCGACTGCTGGGCCTACATCAGCATCGGCTATCTGCGGCAGCGCCCGGTCGCAGGCGAAGTCGGCTCCTCGACGATGCCGCACAAGGTCAATCCGATCGACTTCGAGAACGGCGAAGGCAATCTCGGGGTGGCCAATGCGCTGCTGCGGCATTTCGCCGAGAAGCTGCCCGTCTCGCGCTGGCAGCGGGATCTGACCGACTCCACCGTGCTGCGCAATCTCGGCGTCGCGCTCGCCCATGCACTGATCGGCTGGCGTTCGATCGAACGCGGACTCGGCAAGATCGCCCCGGACGCGGCGCGCATGTCGGCAGATCTCGGCGGCGCGTGGGAGGTGCTCGGCGAAGCCGTGCAGACGGTGCTGCGCGCGGCGGGAGTGCCGAACGGCTACGAACGCCTGAAGGATTTCACTCGCGGCCAGCCAATCGACGGCCCGACGCTGCGTGAGTTCATCGCGACGCTGCCGATCGCGCCCGCGGATCGCGAGCGTCTCGCAGCGCTCACGCCCGGGGATTATGTCGGATTGGCGGCGCGACTGACCCAGGCGTCCTGAGCCGCCACACGAAGATCCAGCCCGAAAACTGAGACTCGCCTCGCGGTTTTCCGGCTCCATGTCATAAGCGCCGCCGAAACGTGACGCAATCCGCGCCACGGGCGCAGTCCCGGCGCAACCATGCTCGCAACGCAGGCCATAGAGCCGCATCAGGGCAATCGGTTGCAACACGTGAATACCGGGGAATTCGAACTCAGCGTTCTGACGCAGGACGTTGCGCCCGTCGCAACGCTCGCGGGCGCGAGTTCGTCTTCCGTGACGATGCTGACGACCCTCGAGGAGATGCGCGGCGCAGTGAATCGGGTCGCGGCGAGCGCACAGCGCCTGCTGTCGATCTACACGCCCGACCTCGAACCTGATCTCTACGACAACACCGAGTTTCTCGACATCGTCAAGCGCTTCGTTCTGGCGCGCAATTTTGCCAAGGTCCGAGTGATGCTCGAGGATGCTGGCCGCGTCCAGCGCGACACCAATCGCTTCATGGCGATGGCCCGCCGCCTGACCAGCTACATCGACATCAGGCCGGTGACGACGAAGATCCCGCAAGGCGCGGAAGCCTATGTCATCGCCGACGACAGAGCGCTGGTGCTGCGTCCGCAGCGCGCGATCTGGCAGGGCCTCGCGGACTTCGACAACCGCATCGTGGCCCGCACCCAACTCGAGCGGTTCGACGCTCTGTGGCAAAGCCATCAGCCTCAGGTATCGTTGCGCATCGCCTCCCGCTGAGCGGACCTCGCGCCCGCGCGCCGAACATGCCCACTGCACCCGATGTGACCGTCGCCGCCATCGTCGAACGGCAGGGCCGATTCCTGCTGATCGAGGAAGACATCCAGCAGCGGCTCGTGCTCAATCAACCCGCAGGTCACGTCGAGGCAGGTGAAACCCTCGCTGCCGCGGTGATTCGCGAAGCCCTCGAAGAGTCGGCGTGGTGCTTTACTCCGCACGCCCTGCTCGGCACCTACCTGTGGCGCAATCCCGCCAATGGCGTGTCGTGCCTGCGCTTCGCATTCATCGGTACCGTTGCCGACCACGACCCGCAGCGCAGCCTGGACCGTGGCATCGTGACGACGCACTGGATGACGCGAACCGAGATCGCCGCACAGAGCGCAAGACTGCGCAGCCCGCTGGTCCTGCGCTGCATCGACGACTATCTCGCAGGCCAGCAACTGCCGCTCGATTCGGTGGCGGCACTCGACCTCGAGGCGGCAGCGACGGTCCGCGCCGTCAGCCTCTAGTACGGTGGCGCTACAATGCGCCATGCCTGACTCCCCGCCCCGCTCCGCACCGTCGCGCGTCGTCGTCGGCCTGTCCGGCGGCGTGGACTCCGCGGTCGCGGCCTGGCGGCTGCTCGAACAGGGATACGACGTCCACGGTCTGTTCATGAGCAACTGGGACGAGGACGACAGCTTCTGCACCCAGGCCCAGGATTTCCAGGACGCGCGCGAGGTCTGTACGCGGCTCGGCATCCCGCTGCATCGGGTCAACTTCGCCGCGGAGTACCGGCAGCGCGTCTTCGACTATTTCCTGCACGAGTACGCGGCCGGCCGCACGCCGAACCCGGATGTGCTGTGCAACCGGGAGATCAAATTCGGCGTCTGCCTGCGCCATGCCGCCCGACTCGGCGCTTCCTGGTTCGCCACGGGTCACTACGCCCGCTGCGAGCAGCGCGCCGAGGGTCCCATCCTGCTCAAAGGGCTGGATCCAGCGAAGGACCAGAGCTATTTCCTGCACGCCGTCATGCGCCAGGATCTGGCACGTGTGTTGTTTCCGATTGGCGATCTCACCAAGACGGAAGTGCGCAGACTCGCGCGTGACGCCGACCTGCCGGTATTCGACAAGCCGGACAGCACCGGGATCTGCTTCATCGGCGAGCGGCCGTTCAGGGATTTCCTGCAGAAGTATCTGCCGGCAACACCTGGCCCGATCCTGGCCGACGACGGTCGTCAGATCGGCCGCCATGAAGGTCTGTCGTTCTACACCCTGGGCCAGCGCAGCGGTCTTGACGTCGGCGGCGTTGCCGGGCGCTCCGAACAACCGTGGTTCGTCGCCGCCAAGGACGCCGCCCGCAATGCCCTGATCGTGGTGCAGGGGCATGACCATCCTCTGCTGTCGTCGTCGGCGCTCGAGACGGAGGTCGCGCACTGGCTGACCGAGCCACCGACCACAGCGTTCGAGTGCCACGCAAAGCTGCGCCACCGTCATCCCGATCAGGCTGCGACGGCCATCCCGCTGCCGGACGGCCGACTGAGACTCGAGTTCCGCGAGCGGCAACGAGCGGCCACGCCGGGTCAGTTCGCCGTGCTGTACGACGGCGACCGCTGCCTCGGCGGCGCTGTGATCGAGCGAACATTCCGGACTGCATCGGCCTGCGCGGCCGGTGCGTCTGCCGATATAATCGGCGTTCTTCCAGTGGAGGTCTCATGACGAACAGCTACAAGGCGCGCAAAGAGCTCGCCGTCGGATCGCGCAAATACGAAATGTGGAGCCTCGCGGCCCTGCCGGCCGACAAGGTCGCGCGACTGCCGTATTCGCTGAAGATCCTGCTCGAGAACCTGCTGCGCTTCGAAGACGGCGTCAACGTCACGCGCAAGGACATCGATGCACTGCTGAACTGGGACGCCAAGGCTGCCCCGGACTACGAAATTTCATTCACGCCCGCGCGCGTGATCATGCAGGACTTCACGGGCGTGCCCTGCGTGGTGGACCTCGCCGCGATGCGTGAGGCCATCTCGAAGCTCGGCGGCGATCCGGAGCGCGTGAATCCGCTGGCCCCGGCCGAGATGGTCATCGACCACTCGGTCCAGGTGGACTACTACGGCGGGCTCGATTCCCTCGCGAAGAACACGAAGATCGAATTCGAGCGCAATGGAGAGCGCTATTCGTTCCTTCGTTGGGGCCAGACGGCGTTCAAGAACTTCAAGGTGGTCCCGCCGAACACCGGCATCGTCCACCAGGTCAACCTCGAGTACCTGGGTCGCGTCGTGTTCGAGAACAGGGATGGCAAGATGCCGCAGGCCTACCCGGACACGCTGGTCGGCACAGACTCGCACACGACCATGATCAACGGCCTCGGCGTGCTCGGTTGGGGCGTCGGCGGCATCGAAGCGGAAGCCGCGATGCTCGGTCAGCCCGTGACCATGCTGATCCCGCAGGTGATCGGCTGCAAACTCACGGGCCAGCTGCCGGCCGGATGCACGGCGACGGATCTCGTGCTGACGATCACCGAGATCCTGCGCAAGAAGGGCGTGGTCGAGAAGTTCGTCGAGTACTTCGGCGATGGCCTCGCCTCCCTGCCGCTGGCTGATCGCGCCACGATCGCGAACATGGCGCCGGAATACGGCAGCACCTGCGGCATCTTCCCGATCGATGAGGAAACACTGCGTTACCTCGAGCTCTCCGGCCGCCCGAAGGAGCAGATCGCGCTGGTCGAGGCCTATGCGAAGGCGCAGGGCATGTGGCGCTACAACGGCGCACCCGCCGCCAACTACACCGACATCGTCGAACTGGATCTCGGGACGGTCGAACCCTCGCTGGCCGGTCCGAAGCGCCCGCAGGATCGCGTGCCGCTGCGCAACCTGAAGCAGGTGTACCGCAAGACGCTGACGCAGATGGCGGACGAGCGCAGCAAGAAGAATCCTTCCGCCACCGGCAGCGCCCACGTCAAAAACGGTGTCGAGTACGAACTGAAGGACGGTGCTGTGCTGATCGCGGCGATCACCAGCTGCACCAACACGTCAAACCCCTCGGTGATGCTCGGCGCCGCGCTGCTCGCGCGCAATGCGCGCAAGGCAGGTCTCAAGGCGAAGCCCTGGGTGAAGACCAGCCTGTCACCGGGTTCCAAGGTCGTCACGGATTATCTGAAGAAGGCCAACCTGCTCGATGACTGCGAGGCCGTGGGCTTCGCCGTCACCGGCTATGGCTGCATGACCTGCATCGGCAACTCCGGTCCGCTGAAGCCGGAGATCTCGGCTGGCGTGCAGGCTGGCGATGTCATCGGCACGTCGGTGCTGTCCGGCAATCGCAACTTCGAAGGCCGCGTGCACCCGCAGGTGAAGATGAACTTCCTCGCCTCACCGCCGCTGGTCGTCGCGTACGCGCTGGCCGGCACGACGGACATCGACCTCAACACCGAGCCACTCGGCACGGGCAGCAACGGCCAGCCGGTGTTCCTGAAGGACATCTGGCCGAGCCCGAAGGAAGTCGCGGACACCGTCAGAGCATCGATCAATTCGAAGATGTTCAACAGCAGCTACGGCAGCGTCTTCGACGGCGACGCCAACTGGCAGAGCATCAAGATACCGGCGGGCAAGTTGTACGCCTGGCAACCCAAATCCACGTACGTGCGCAACCCGCCCTACTTCGATGGCATGACGATGACGCCGAAGAAGATCGCGTCGATCAAGGGTGCGCGCGCGCTCGCGCTGCTCGGTGATTCGGTCACGACAGACCACATCTCCCCGGCCGGCGACATCGCGCGTGGCAGCCCGGCCGCGAAGTACCTCGAATCCGAGGGCGTGCAGAAAGCCGACTTCAATTCCTACGGCGCCCGACGTGGCAATCATGAAGTGATGATGCGCGGCACCTTCGCCAACATCCGGCTGCGCAATCTGCTCGCGCCCGGTACGGAAGGTGGCGTCACGGTCCACATCCCGAGCGGCGGGCAGATGTCGATCTACGACGCCTCGATGAAGTACCAGGCCGCGGGCATACCGCTGGTGGTGCTGGCGGGCAAGGAATACGGCACGGGCTCGAGCCGCGACTGGGCCGCGAAGGGCACGATGCTGCTCGGCGTGAAGGCCGTCATCACCGAGAGCTTCGAGCGCATCCATCGCTCGAACCTGATCGGCATGGGCGTGCTGCCGCTGCAGTTCATGAATGGCCAGAATGCCCAGAGCCTGGGCCTCAACGGACGCGAAGTATTCGACTTCTCGGACCTGCAGAACGCGGAAGCGCGCACGCTGACGGTCACGGCGACACCGGAAAGCGGTGCCCCGTTCAGCTTCGAAGTGCGCGTGCGTATCGACACGCCGAAGGAACGGGATTACTACCGCCACGGCGGCATCCTGCAGTACGTGCTGCGTCAGCTGGCCGCGCAGAAGGCCAGCACCGCTAAGCCGAAGACCAAGACCAAACCGAAGGCGAAACCCAAGGCGAAGGTCGTGGCAAAGGCAAAGAGCAAGGCCAAAGCCAAAACGAAGGCAAAGGCCAAAGCCAAAGCGGCTTCGAAGCGAAAAGCGGCGCCGCCACGCAGGAAGGCGGTCGCCAGCAAGAAGCCTTCCGCGAAGAAGAAAGTCGCGGTGAAGAAGAAAGCCGTCGGCCGGAAGGCGCGCAGCAAGAAGTAGTCGACTCAATACTCCCCAGACGAGATCGGGGCGGATCCACGACGTGGCCCCGCCCCGTTTCATTTCTGCCGTTCGCCAACCAATCGCCCGCTCAGTCGACGCCGCGCATCCGGAGCGTGGTCCAGTCGAAGCGTCGCGTACCGATCATCAGCATCGCGAGCACGGCGAACACGAGTCCGGCGCCGAGCAGCAACGCGTAGTCCTCGGAGCCGAGGATGACGTACAGCGCCCCGTAGGCAGCGCTCATCGCGCCACCCATCACCCACGCCGGACCAGATCGATCCACCACGCCGGCGACGTAGATCGTCAGCAACGCCACGAGCGCGCTCGCCGCCGCCAGGTAGGCCCAGTCGAAGCCGATCTGCTCCGACAGCGCCACGAGCAGCAGGAAGAACACCGCCAGCGCGAGTCCGACCAGCAGGTAGTTCATCGGATGTAGCCGCACACCCGTTCCGCCATGCTCCCACGCAAAGAAGCACAGGAACGTGATCGCAACGAACAGCACGCCGTAGCGAATGGCGCGATAGCTGCGCGCGTAGACATCCACGGGTTCGAAGACACCAAAACCGAAGGCCGCCGACGTCAGAGCGTCCTTGCCCTGCTCGTTGCCGCGCCAACTGGCCGGCAGAGCACGATTGAGCTGCAGCACGCGCCAGCTCGCCTTGAAGCGATCGTTCTGGATGTCGTGCTGGTCAGGCAGGAAGGCGCCGTAGAACTCGGGCGAACCCCAGTTGCCCTGGACCTGCACGTTAGTCGATGCACCGAGTGGCAGGAATTGCAGCGAATCCGTGCCCGCGAGCGTCAGTTCGACACGGAACGGGATCTTGCCGGCACTGCCCACGGCCGGCGCTTCGGATGTAATGGGCGTTGATGAGGCCGACAGCAGCGCTTCGACATCGACGTCCGCCGAAATCGCGTCCATGCCCGCGAGTACACCGCCCTCGCCTTTCAGTGACTGCGAACCCAGGCGGAAAGCCTGCAGCGAACGCAGGGCTTTCAAGCTCGACAAGGGCACGTACACTCGCGCCGCGCTCAGCTGGCCGCGTTCCGGCTCGTCAGACTCGCGCAGCGCCTCGAGCGCGGCCCGATCGAACTGGCCGCTGATGACGATGGTCGCGATATAGACCGGCATCGTGTAGATCCCGCGGGTCCGGTGGGTCACATCGAGCGTCGCCTGCACATCGACCGACGTCGCCACGAGACGAGTCGGCGCGGAATCCAGCCAGCGTTCCGTACGTTTCTCCGCCGTCTCGTAGGGAACCCAGCTGCGCTTCTGCATGGGCACGCTCACCAGCGGCGCTCCGATCTGCTGCGCACCACCCCAGCCGCTCGCGATCGACTCGAACGCCGTCATCCTCAGTTGCTGGCGCTCATCGACCAGGTGCTCCACGCGCGCGAGCGGCCACAGCAACACCACCGTCAATCCCGCGATCAACAGCGCCTTGCCGGACCAGGGCCCGAACCTCTCACTCAATGACCTCACCTGTCTCTCCCCGTTGTCGATGCCGGTCGGCATCCAGCGAGGATTTCAGCCCCTCGGGCGGGCAGGTTGCGGGCACAATTGTGGCGAATTCGGACAGCCTCGTTTCCGGCCGCTATCATCGCCGCTTCACTGGTCCGTGGGCCCTCCTTTGCAGCTCGTTTTCTTCGACCTCGATGGCACGATCTCGCGGCGCGATACGCTGGTGCCTTACATCATCGGATTCCTGCTGCGTCGCCCGTGGCGCCTGCCGCGGCTGCTGTTGGCCGCACCGGCCGCATTCCGGTACGCGTTCGGCAGCAAGGATCGCGGCGCCCTCAAGGGCGCGTTGATTCACGCCGCGATGGCCGGTGCGACGAATGCAGAAGTAGCGGCCTGGACCGCGGCGTTCGTTCCGAACCTGCTGGAGCGCGGCCTGTTCGCCGACGCGAAGCGCGCGGTCGAGGCGCATCGCAGCCAGGGCGATCATCTCGTGCTGATGTCCGCGAGCGTCGATCTCTACGTTCCCGACATCGGCAAGGCGCTTGGCTTCAGCGAGACCGTCTGCAGCCGCGTGCGCTGGAATGGAGATCGCCTCGATGGCCATCTGATCAGCGCCAACTGCCGCGATGTCGAGAAGGTGCGATTCTTCAACGAGATCCAGAAGCGCTTCCCGGACACGCGCACGATCGCCTACGGGAATTCCAGCCCGGATCTGCCACATCTCGACAAGGCAGACCAGGGCTGGATGGTCAATCCGGGCAGCCGGCTGCGCGCCGAGTGCGAGCGGCTTGGCATCAGCCCCGTCCAGTGGTCCTGAGACAGAGGCAGCAACGGATGCGTCATTCACGCAAAGACTGGATCGCCCCCTCCGAGATCACGCCCGAGGCCGTGTTCAGGGATCGGCGCCGCCTGCTGGCCTCGCTGGGGTTTGCCCTCGCCGGGACAGCGCTGATGCCGCTGCAGGTGACTGCCGCGGCTTCCGCCGCACCCGCCGCTGCCAATTCCGCGCCCAACCCAGCCTCGCGCCGCATCCCCGTCGGCAAGCCAAGCTTCACGTCCAACACGAAGTTCCGCGTGGCCGGTGCCGCGACGCGCTTCGAAGACGCCACCAGCTACAACAATTTCTACGAGTTTGGTCTCGACAAGACCGATCCGAAAGCCAACGCGGCGGCGCTGCGTCCGGAACCCTGGAGCGTGCAGGTCGACGGCGAATGCGCGAAGCCCGGCAGACTGAATCTCGAAGAACTGCTGCGCCCGCACGCGCTGGAAGAGCGCGTCTATCGATTCCGGTGCGTCGAGGCCTGGTCGATGGTCGTGCCCTGGATCGGCTTTCCGCTCGGTGAACTGATCAAGCGACTGCAGCCAAATTCGCGCGCGAAGTATGTCGAGTTCACAACGCTTCTCGATCCGCAGCAGATGCCCGGGCAGCGCATGGGCTCCCTGGACTGGCCCTACGTCGAAGGGTTGCGCATGGACGAAGCCATGCATCCGCTGACGCTGATGGTCGTCGGCATGTACGGCCAGTGGTTGCCCAATCAGAACGGCGCGCCGCTTCGCCTGATGGTGCCATGGAAGTACGGCTTCAAGAGCGTGAAGTCCATCGTTCGCATCCGCTTCACCGAAAGGGAACCGCGCACGACCTGGAACCGCATGGCGCCGGACGAATACGGCTTTTATGCAAACGTGAACCCTACGGTCGATCATCCACGCTGGAGCCAGGCCACGGAGCGGCGACTCGGCGGAGGATTCTTCACGCCGCGCATCGACACCCTGCCGTTAAACGGCTATGCCGAATCGGTCGCGGCGCTGTATCGCGGCATGGATCTGGCGCGGTACTACTGACTGCCGCGCCCGGCGCATCGATGAACGCCGAGCAACGCTACGTCTGGCTGTACCGGCCCGTTGTATTCGTCTCAGCGTTGACGCCGCTGCTGTGGCTCATCGCGCGCGGCATCGGCCTCGCGCCTGACAGTCTCGGTGCGAATCCCGTCCGCGAAGCACTGCATGTTCTGGGGCGTACGGCGCTGAATCTGCTTTGGATCACGCTCTGCGCATCGCCGCTGCGCGAACTCAGCGGCAGCCTCGTGCCACTGCGCCTGCGGCGCATGCTGGGCCTGTTCGCCTTCGGCTACGCCGTGCTGCACTTCGCCGTCTACGCGGGTCTCGACCTCGGCTTCAATCTCTCACGACTCGGTGCCGAACTGGCAAAGCGGCCGTATATCCTCGTCGGCAGCCTGGCCTTGCTGATGCTCTCGCCCCTCGCGGTGACATCGACGCGCCGGATGATGCGGCGGCTGGGGGGACGCTGGCAGACGCTGCATCGGTTGATCTATCCGGCCGCGCTGCTGGCCGTCTGGCACTTCGCCTGGCAGGTCAAGGCCGATCTGACGCAGCCGCTGTGGTACGCGGCAGCACTCGCGATGCTGCTGGGATGGCGTGCGTGGACTGCGCGGCGTCGCAGGCAGCGGCGCGGCGCCACTACATCGACGTCCGCACCTGCCACAGCTCCGGAAAGAACTTGAGCTCGAGGGCCTTGGCGAGATAGTGCACGCCGGACGTGCCACCCGTGCCGGACTTGTAGCCGATCACGCGCTCGACCGTCTTCAGGTGATGGAACCGCCACAGCTGGAATTTGTGGTCGAGATCGACGAGACGCTCGGCGAGCTCATACAGATCCCAGTCCTTGTCAGCATTGTGATACACGCCGAGCCAGGCGCCCGCCACCTGCTTCGAGGCCACATACGGCTGCGAAAAGTCGCGGTTGATGTACTCCTCCGGCACGCCATAGCCGCGTCGCGACAGCAGCCGCAGAACCTCGTCGTACAGCGACGGTCCCTCGAGCGCCCTTCGCAGCCGCTCGTAGTGCGCGGGATCACGCTTGTGCACGACGATCATGTCGGCATTCTTGTTGCCGAGCATGAATTCCAGCAGTCGGTACTGCACGCTCTGGAATCCCGACGAGCGTCCGAGGGCGTTCCGGAACGATGAATAGTCCGCGGGCGTCATCGTCGACAGCACCTCCCACGTGGACAGCAACTGCTCCTGCACGCGCGAGACACGTGTCAGGCGCTTGAACGAGGGGTCGAGCTCGTCCCGCCGCACGTACTCGAGCACGCTGTCGAGCTCGTGCAGCATCAGCCGCATCCACAGCTCCGACGACTGATGCACGATGATGAACAGCATCTCGTCGTGCTCGAGCGTGTTCGGCGTCTGCGCGGACAACAGACGATCGAGCTGCAGGTAGTCGCTGTACGACTGGGAACTGCCGAGATCCCAGTGCACGGTCTCGTCGGCCATGTCCACGCGGTTGCGCGGCGAAGGTGGCTTTTCGGTCATTCCATCGCTCCTGCGAACACCCATTGCGGTACGACCCGCCAGCCCGCGACGAGCTCACGGTCGAGACGCTGCCAGTCGGGACAATGTCGCGCAACGCATGTCCAGAACGCGGCCGAATGGTTCATGTGCAGCGTATGTGAGAGCTCGTGGATTAGCAGATAACGCAGGACCTCGGGCGACTGGAACGCGAGGCAGACGTTCAGGCTGATCGTGCCGCGCGAGGAGAACGAGCCCCAGCGCGTGCGCTGGCGGCGCAGCGCCATGCGCCGGAATACGAAGCCTGTCTGCGTCGCGACCGCAGCGAGTTCGGCCTCGAGCTGCATCCGGCAGTGGCGCATCAGCCAGGCCTGCAGGGCCGCCCGCAGCGGCCCGTGCGGTTCTGCGGTGCCGCCGCCCGACATCGGATCGCCGCGCACCGTCAGCACGGCACCGGCCGCGCTGTCGCTTGCAGTGATCCGCAGCCGGCCCGTGCCACCCGCGAGATGCAGTCGCCATTGCTGGCCGAAAGCGGGCAACGCAACCGCTGTCGGTGGAAAGGGCTGCGGTGGCGGGCGGTTCTGCAGTGCCACGTCACGACGACGTTCGATCCAGTCGCGATGCCGATCGATGAACTGCCGCAGCAGTCGATCACTGGCCCGCACTGGCGCCACGACTTCGACGCGCCCGTCGCGGTAGACGCGCGCACTGAGACGGCGCGCGCGCGCGGAGCGGCGCACGATGAGCTCTCCCCGCGTCTGCTCGAGGGGCGTCAGCAGCGACAACTGCGTCGCCATGCGAGCCGAATCAGTGGAGGCGTCGAACGACACGGGCGACCTACAACCGCGCCGCGACGGTGGTGCCGTCACGGATCGCGCGTTCGGCATCGAGCTCGGCAGCCAGCAATGCGCCGCCGATCACCTCGGGGGTGACACCCGCGGCCGCGAGCTCCGGCACCAGTTCCGTGACCGATTCCTGGCCGGCGCAGATGATCACCGAATCCACGTCCAGCACTTCGACGCCCTGCTCGCTGCGGATGTGCAGTCCGGCGTCGTCGATGCGCAGATACTCGACGCCGCCGCGCATGACGACGCCGCGTTGTTGCAAGGCGCGCCGGTGGATCCAGCCCGTGGTCTGGCCGAGCGTTGAGCCCGGCTTGCCGGGCTTGCGCTGCAGCAGCCAGACCTTGCGCGGATTCGCCGGCACCGACGGGGCAAGCAAACCACCGGCGGACCGGTTGCCCGCATCGATACCCCATTCCGCGTAGTACTCGTCGAGCGATACGCGCGACGCAGGTGAGGTCGCGCCGGTGCGATCCGGCGAGGGCACCGGATGCCCCGTGAGAAACGTGGCGACATCGAAACCGATACCACCCGCGCCGATGATCGCAACGCGATCGCCCGCGCGGCGTCGGCCCGACAGCAGATCCGGATAGCTGATCGCTTTAGGGTGGTCGATGCCTTCGATGGCTGGGCGACGCGCCTTGACGCCGGTCGCGATGACGACGCGATCGAAGCGGCCGCTGGACAGCGCCGCAGCCGTCGCAGGCATGCCGAGCCGCAATTCCACGCCGAGCCGCTGCATTCGGACGCGGAAATAGCGCAACGTCTCGTGAAATTCTTCCTTGCCGGGCACTTCGCGTGCGTAACGGAACTGACCACCGATATCGTCGTCCCGCTCGAACAGCGTCACGGAATGGCCGCGCTCGGCCGCCGTCACGGCGCAGGCCAGGCCTGCCGGCCCTGCACCGACCACGGCGATGCGGCGACGCTCGGCGGCAGGTTCAATCCGCAGTTCCGTCTCGTAGGCCGCGCGCGGATTGACCAGACAGGTCGCGCGCTGCCGACTGAAGACTTTGTCGAGGCAGGCCTGGTTGCAGGCGATGCAGGTATTGATCTCATCGCTGCGGCCCGCTGCCGCCTTGTTCAACCAGTGAGGATCGGCCAGCAGCGGACGCGCCATCGAGACGAGGTCGGCCGCGCCTTCGCTCAACAGGCGTTCAGCGACCGCGGGATCGTTGATTCGATTCGTTGCGATCACCGGCACTCGACTGACGGCCCTCAGCTGGCGCGTGGCGAATGCAAACGCCGCGCGCGGCACCATGCCGGCGATCGTCGGAATTCGCGCCTCATGCCAGCCGATGCCCGTGTTCAGCACGCTGACGCCAGCGCCGGCGAGTTCGCCGGCGAGCCAGGCCGTGTCCTCGAACCGGCTGCCGTCCTCGACGAGATCGAGGCAGGAGAGGCGGAACATGATGATGAAATCGGGTCCGACTGCGGCACGCGTGCGACGCACGATTTCGAGTGCGAGCCGCGCGCGGTTCTCGCGCGAGCCACCCCAGTCATCCGTGCGGTGGTTGGTACGCGGCGCGAGGAACTGGTTGATGAAGTAGCCCTCGGATCCCATGATCTCGACGCCGTCGTAACCTGCTTCCCGCGCGAGCACAGCGCATTGCACGAAATCCTCGATCTGCCCGAGCACGCCGGAGTGTGACAACTCGCGCGGCTTGAAGCGGTTGATCGGCGCGCGACCCGTCGAGGCGCTGACGATCAGCGGATGGTAACCGTAGCGACCCGTATGCAGGATCTGCAGGCAGATCTTGCCGGACTCGGCGTGCACGGCCTCCGTGACCAGACGATGGCGTGCAACCTCGCGCCGCGCGGCGAGCTTGCCGGCGAACGGCGCGATCCAGCCCGCACGATTCGGCGCAATACCGCCCGTCACGATCAAGCCGACTCCGCCCCGCGCACGCTCGGCGAAATACGCGGCGAGCTTCGGATAGTCTTTCGCGCGATCCTCGAGGCCGGTGTGCATCGAGCCCATCACCAGACGGTTGCGCAGACGGTGGCCGGCGAGTTCGAGGGGGGCGAGAAGCTGCGGGTAGCTCATCCGCGAATCATAGCGCCCGCGCCGCAGCAAATCCCCGAATCCTTCGGTAGCATGCGACCATGAAATACTGGTTCAACAGCGACAATACCTCGGCCGCCTGCCCCGAGGTCGTGGACGCCCTGCTGCGCGCCAATGACGGGCACGCCGCGGCCTATGGCGATGACGACTGGACGCGTCGCCTCGACGGTGCCTTCGCGCGATTCTTCGGTCGTGACGTCCGTGTGTTTCCGGTGGCCACCGGCACGGCCGCCAACACCACCGCCCTCGCCGCCCTCACGCCACCCTACGGCGCGATCATCTGTCACGAGCAGGCGCACATCGTCCGCGATGAATGTGGCGCGCCGGAGTTCATGACGGGTGGCGCGCGGCTGCTGCCGATGCCGGGAGCCGACGGCCAGCTGACCCGCTCGATCCTGGAACAGGCGCTGGCCGACAATCCGACGAGCGTGCATACCGTGCAGCCCGCAGCGGTGTCCATCACTCAGGCGACGGAATTCGGCACCGTTTACCGGCCGAATGACCTGGCGGATCTCACCGCCTGCGCGCACGCGCGCGGCCTGCATGTGCACATGGACGGCGCGCGCTTTGCGAATGCGGTCGCGACGCTCGACTGCCATCCCGGCGACATCACCTGGCGCGCCGGCGTCGACGTGCTGTCCTTCGGCGCGACCAAGAACGGGGCGATCGCAGCCGAGGCGGTCGTTTTCTTCAACACGGACCTCGTGCGCGACTACGAATTCCGCCGCAAGCGCGCCGGGCATCTGCTGTCGAAAATGCGCTATGTGTCGGCCCAACTGCTCGCGTACGTGGAGACCGGAGCGTGGCTGCGCAACGCGCAGTCGGCCAACGCTCTGGCGCAGCGCATCGGCGCCGCGTCGGGTGCACGGCTGCTGTACCCGGTGGAGGCGAACGAGATCTTCCTGAAGCTCGGCGACGCCGCCACAGAGACGCTGCGCGCGCAGGGCTTCGCCTTCTACGACTGGGGAGCGACCGGCTCCGGCGAGGCGAGATTCGTCGTTTCGTGGAACCAGTCGGATGCGGACGTGAACGCGCTGTGCGCAGCGCTCACGTCGCTTCGGCTATAGCTTGCCGATGTCCTGCTCGCTGATCCGCGTCGGCACGTTCGGCCAGTCGGTGAACGGGAACGGCAGCGCGTCCGTCACACCGCACAGGAAGCGGATGACCTGTGCCGCGTATGTGGCAAGTCCGTCGCCAAAACGTCGCAACTCGTCGCCTGGCGTCTGGCCGAACACCCGGAAGCTCAACTGGACGATGGCGGTGATCGCGACGACCCAGCACACGACCCAGAACACGACCGCGAACAGCAGCATGTGCAGGATACGGACACCGAGGCCGGAGGCTTTCGGCGTGGTGACGACTTCATTCATCGACGTCTCCCAGGTCACAGGTATGGCCATCATGGGGGCGCACGCAGCGGATTCAAGGGATCCCGGAGCGCGGCGATGAGCGCCCTCGAACTGATCGACATCGGCATCAACCTCGGCCACGACAGCTACGACGGCGACCGCGACGCCGTGCTGGCCCGCGCGCTCGAGGCGGGCGTAGGACGGATGGTCGTTACAGGGGCCAGCCTCGAGGGAACGCCGAAGGCCATCGCCGTGGCCGGGGCGCACCCGGAGCGGCTTCGCGCCACCGCCGGGTGCCATCCCCACCACGCGGCTGAGCTCGAATCGGCAGACGCAGTGGCCAGACTCTCCGCCCTGGCAGGTGCCCCGGAAGTCGTCGCGCTGGGCGAATGCGGCCTCGACTATTTCCGCGACCTCGCGCCACGGGATCTGCAGCGACATGCCTTCGAGCAGCAGCTCGAGCTCGCCGTACAGCATCGCCAACCGGTCTTCCTGCACGTGCGCGAGGCGCACGCCGACTTCATTGCGATCCTGCGGTCACGCCGCGATTCTCTGGTCGATGCGGTTGCGCATTGTTTCACCGGCACGCGCGAGGAACTGGTCGACTGCCTCGACCTCGGGCTCGCGATCGGCATCACCGGCTGGATCTGCGACGAGCGGCGCGGCCATCACCTGCTCGACATCGTCGGCCTGGTGCCGAAAGGCCGACTGATGATCGAGACAGACGGGCCTTACCTGCTGCCACGAGACCTCGATCCCAAGCCGCGCTCGCGGCGCAATGAGCCGATGTATCTGCCGCATATCGCAGCGGTCGTGGCCAGGGCGCGCCGCGAGAGCGTCGAGGAGCTGGCGGCGCACACGACGGCGACCGCGCACGCGTTCTTTTTCGATCGCGATCGACGCCAGCCGCACGAACGCAGCGGTCAGGGAACCGGCTCGTAGCCCTTCTGCAGCTTTTCCGCCGCGAGTTTGCGCATCTCCCGTTCGGCGCGGTCCGGCGAATCGAACGGCTTGCGCAACCGCTGTCCGACACTGCCGATTCGCCCGTACTCGACGATCACCTCCGCGCCCTCGACACCCACCCGCCAGAACTTGCTCGAGTTGCCTGCGATCAGTCGATACTCGGTCATCGCCACGGCGCCTGCTGGCGCAGCGGACTGATCCGGCCCCCGCGTCGCCGGCGCCCCGGAATCGACGGCAGCGTCTGCTGTGGGCGCGGCCGTTCGAGCCGCACGAGTCGAACGGATATCGCCATCCTTGCGCGACGCCGCCGGCACGCCGGCATACGGGTCGGGATCCGCCAGGTCCCAGCTGCAGCGTGCGAGCTCCGATTCGATGCGCAAGAGTGTCGCTTCGCGTGATCGCACCCATGCTGCCACCGGCACGTCGAGCACCCGCCAGCCGAACGCGCGCAGGATATCCGGCTGGAACACGAATCGTTCTTCGACCGGCCTGGCTCGCTCGCTGTCGCGATCGAGCAGCACGCCGAGCGCGTACCCCGCGCCCGAACGGGATGCGATCGCGAGATCACAGCGCAGTGTGCCGCTGCCCACTCGTTCGTGAACGTCATGACCCCGAGCGCGCAGCCCGGCGGCCAACTCGCTTCGGACAGGATCATCCGGCAGTTCCGCCGAGAACGTCGTGGCGACATCCGAATTGACCGACGCCAGAATGGCCTGCGCCTGGTCGCGCCCACCGTTCGACTGCGCCTCGGCGAATGCCAGGAATCCCTTCAGCGCACGCGCGCCGTCGTTGTGGACGTTGGTGATCGCTTCCGGTCCGATCGTCGTCACGATGGCCATGTGCCGACGCGCACGACTGAAGATCACGTTCAGTCGCTTTTCTCCGCCACGCTGGTTGATCGGGCCGAAATTCATCGCCATCCGGCCATCGCGTGTCGGCGCATAGCAGACGCTCATGATGATGATGTCGCGCTCGTCGCCCTGGACGTTCTCGAGATTCTTGACGAACAATCCGTTGAACTGTCCGTCGTCCTCGCGCACATACTCGCGCTCCAGCGCGGCCGCGAAGTCCGCGTCTTCTCCCGCGAGACGCTCGAGCGCGGCCTCGACCTCGCTCTGCTGGGCCTCTGAGAATGCCACGACGCCGACACTGAGGCGCGTAGCACCGCGCAGCAGCCCGCGCAGCAGCCGCGCGATGTACAGCGCCTCCGCCGGGTTGCGCCGGTGCTCGTAGAGCCCGTCCGCCAATCGATGCACGGTAATCGGCGCTGCAAGCAGCCGCTCGACACCCGCTTCAACCGCAAACGGATCGCCGGACTGGACCGGTGTGGCAGGATCGCGGCGGGACGGCAGCGTCCGATCCGGGATCGTGACCAGCTGCCCAGCGTAGAACGCGGCATTCGAGAAGCTGATCAGCGACTCGCTGCGACTGCGGTAGTGCCAGGCCAGCAGCGTGGCCGGAAGGTTTCGCGCCGCCTGGTTCAGCAGGCTGTCGGCATCGAGCAGGATCGAGATCCGTTCGCCGTCTTCTTCGGCCACGACCTCGGCATCCTCGTCGTCGAGCGCTGCGGCAAAGAAATTCGTCGGTGGCAGCTGCATCTCGTCGCCGACGACGATCACCTGCGGCGCCCTGCAGAGGGCCGGTACGGCGTCCTCCATCGGAATCTGGCTCGCCTCGTCGAAGATCACGACGTCGAACAGCTCCGGAGCGAGCGGCAACGTATCCGACACGGACAGCGGGCTCATCAGCCAGATGGGCTTCAGGTCATTGACGACAGCGCCGGAGTCGGCGCTGGACAGGTCACGGATGGAGCGGTAGCGCATGGACTTCGCGAACTCGCGCTCGAGTTCACGCCGGCCGGCGCTGTAGCGCTTCTTGAACTGGCGCTCCTCGGGACTCAGCAATGTGACGGAGGTCTCCGACAGCTTCACCTGTTGACGGAAGTCGTGGTGCAGCCTCGCCTGGATGGCGCGTGCGTTCTCCGCCCGCAGCAGTTCGCGAGCGCGGGATGCGCGCCGCGACAGACCGATCAGCCGGTCGACATCGAAACGCCGGATGAGCGGATTCGCGCGTTCCGCACGTGAAATTGCCTCATCGACGATCAGGGCTTCGAGTCCGGCGAGCGGCAGCGTCAACCGGCGCAGCGCGAAGGCCACGGGCTCAGGTGCCGCGTGCACCTCCGCCAGCAGCGGCAGGACGTCGGGAAGCTCCTCGAATCCTTCGCGCAGATCGCGCAGCAGCGTCGCGAGCGCATCGAACGTCAGGTCGCCGAAGCCGTCGACGAGCGCAGCCCCTCGCTGCATCAGTTGCTCGAGCGCCACTGCCTGCGCGGCCTCGCGCGCGGCGACAGCCGCCGGTTCGGGCGCCTCACGCACCGCCCGCAGCAAGGCGACTGCGACCGGCGGCAGCGCATCGGTCGCTGCGAGTTCGATGCGCAGCGCCAGGAAGTCGTCGAGGTCATGGGTTCCGAGTCGTGCTGCCAGCGCGGCTCGCGCGGCCGACAGCCGCTCGTCGGCCGCATGCCGCTGCACCAGCGATTCGAGTACCTGCGTCACCGTCGGCGGCACGGCATGCGCCGCGAAGTCGTAACGCGCCTGCACGCTGCGCTTTACCGCACGCCACGAGCCGTTGAACAGGCGGAACAGCGAGCGTTCCTGCGCCCGCGCCACCTCGAGCGCTGTCGCAGCATCCTGGACCGGCAGCAGTTCACGCCAGTGGACGGTCGTTGCCTGAGCGGTGGTGCATTGCGCAGCGAGCAGGTCGATCTCACTGAGCTCCTGGACAAACCGACGCGAGCCGTCCGACCCCGGCTCCAGCTGCACGAGCTGGCCGGCGAGCCCGGTGCGCTGCAGACGATTCGCCAGAATCGAGACATCACGGGCCGACGCGATGCTCACGGAACCCGACACGCAACAACTGCCGCCGTTGAGCCAGCCGTCGAGGCCGAGGAGCAGCGCCTCGCAGGTGTCCACGGTCGCATCGATTTCGGCGATCGGATGTTCGTGGGTCAGCACGACCGCGCGCAATCGAGCGAACACGTGCTGGCCCAGGCTGTCGAGACCGAACAGTTCATGAACCGCGCGAGAAACACGCTGCGCCAACGGCCGGCTCGCCGCCCAGGTCGCCCAGCCGGGCAACTGCTCCCGGATCAGGGCGCTGATACCGCTGGGCGGCGGTGGCAGGGCCGCCGCGATTCGCGCCAGCGCACGTGCGCCGGGCTCGGCGTCGACGCCGCTGGCTGGGCCCACGAGCCGATCGTAGTCGGCGATCGAGTCGAGATGGGTCGACAGGGCACGGGCGGTCCGCTCACGTGCCTGTTGCCGCTCCGGCAACCCGTCATCGACACTCGTCCAGCGTTCGTACTGCGTCTTGAGATCGAGAATGAACGACTTCTTGTCCTCGAGCGAGTCGTGGATCACGCAGGCGAGTCCGTCCAGACCGGCTTGAGCAAGACGATGAAAGACGACATCCAGAGCCGCGCGCTTTTCACAGACGAACAGCACCCGCTTGCCGCGCGCCGCGTAGTCCGCGATCAGGTTCGTGATGGTCTGCGATTTGCCGGTACCGGGCGGTCCCTGGATGATGAAACTGCGGCCGGTGCGCGCGAGCGCGACCGCTGCATCCTGCGTCGCGTCCGACGCGACGACATTCCACTGATCGAGCGGTGCAATCTGAGGCGGGGTCTCCCGCTCGATTCGCCGCGGCTCGACCGAAAACACCTGATCGAGCGCCGGTTGCGCCTGCGTACCGTCGATCAGGTCGGAGTAGTCATTGACCAGCGACATCTTGCGGTAATTGAAATTGGCCAGCGTGACCTGTGTGAGGTCCACCTCCCACGCGAAGCGATGCCCCTCCTCCGCCCCGACGTGGAACGTGCTGGCCTCGGCGCGGGCGACCATGGTCGGGGTCCTCGGTATCGTTCCGCCTGCGGCGGAGCGCTGCGGCAGCGGCGTGGGGCGGACGTACTGCTCGAACAGCGCACAGCCGAGCGGGCGATAGTCGTCGCGCGCGTAACTGAAATCGGGCCGTGCGTGGCTAGTCTCACGAACGAGCGCGGCGCGGCGCGCGAACTGCCCGACGCGCTGCACTGCACGCTGCAGGATCAGGCGGATCGCCGGCTTATCCTGCAGGTCCAGCCGAACACCGGGCTCTGTCGCGTGGATCTGCCGCGCCAGCTCTGCGTGGATGTCGACGAGACTCACAGTCGAGAGATCCACTGTCTCAGGCAGGCGTATGTCATACAGCTGCCGCAACATGTGGCGCAGCGCGGGGTTGTATTCCGCCTCCGTCTCGTTGGCGCGCAGCGTGTACTGATCCCGCACGCCCTTGATCTTCGTCAACTCCACGGGCAGCCACAGCAGAGGCGAGACGATGCGCTCCTCTGGCGCCTCCTTCAGGTTGTGCCAGCGGAGGAACGCCACCACGAGCCGGAGATGACTGAAGCCATACTCGGCGCGATCGCGCCGCGCGGCCTGCCCGATGCGGTCGAAAGCCGACGGCAGCTGCGGCTGGTCCTCGAAGCGCAGCCAGGAATTCAGCGATACGGGACGGCCGGAGAGGATCTCCGCCGCGAACCGATCGCTCCAGGTACAGAGCTGGTCCGCTCGGATCGCCTCGACACGCATCACGATCGGAACGCTGGCTTCGGTCAGATTCAGGCTGGACTGCGTCGCTCGAAAGTGGATCAGCCGGTTGCGCCGCGACAGATCGAACAGCCGATCGCGCAGATGCGTCAGTACGGCTGCGCGTCGTGCCGGCGCGCCGCTGGCGTCGGCCAGCACACGCTCGACCTGCAGGGCGACCGGCTGGTCGCGGTAGGTTTCGAGGCGCCGTGCGAGACTGACGAGGTCCGTTGCGCGTTCGTGCCGGCTGAGTGCCGTCGCCTCGAGGATGATCGATGCCAGAACCGGATGAAGCCGGGGCTGCAACGCGAACAGGTTGCCGCGCGCCGCCGAAAAGCGCCGGATGTCCGCCGGACTGCGGGGATCCAGGCCGCAGGCAAGACAGGCGAGCAACATGCCGATGAGATAGATGTCCGTCAGCTCATCGTGGTGGCCAAGTTCGATTTCCCAGCTACGGAGGTCGGTGAGGAAGACGGGCCGCTCGATACCTTGCGCGACATCGACCTCCACCTGCAGGTCCTCGACCTGAGTGCCGAGCGCCTCGTCGTTCGTCACGCGATAGTCGCCGACGATTTTCAGCGCCGAGGACACGCGCGGCTCCACGCGCCGCAGCGCCGTGAAGTTCGACGTTGGCACGATGCCAGCCGGATCCGCCAGCATCAGCCTGCCATCGTCGGATTCGAGGATGCCCTGCAACCCGAGCGCGGCCACGCGCCCGCCGCCATGCAGCGCCGCGACGGCACGCATCAGCGGCAACATGGAATGCACGACATCGTCGGTGACGAGCAGGCGGGCGCCGTCCGCGAATGTCGCGGTGAGCGGCAACGCCGAGGACTGCTCGTCCGGACGCGAAGCGTCGTCGCTCATCGAGCGGACGCCTTCGTGGCCTTGCCGATCAGCTTGTCGATCATCGGCCTGGACCACTGCAGGTCGCGCCGCAGCGCAGCCGCGAACGAGTCGGCCGCGCCGAAGGCGTGCGCGGCCCGGGCGGCAGCCAGCATCGCGCGATCACGGCTGTCGGCATCCACCATCGCACAATCGAACATCAGCGCGATGAAGTAATCGCGCGTCGCTGCATCGATCCGGTCGGGGCCGATGCGCTCGTAGGCGAGCGGTGGATCGGTGGGCTGGAAATCCGGGAAGATCCCGCGGACCTGCGAGATGACCTCATCGGCGAGTGGCCCCATCTCGCGAAGGAATCGCGCGAGAAACGCGCGGGTCAGGTCCGCGAGCGCGCGCTGACGGAGCAGATCGAGGCAATGGATCGAGATCGGACCGAGCAGGCGGCGCTCTATCCACGCATCGAGTTCAGTCGCGCCAGTCCACCATAGATCGACGGCGCGGGCCCGCAGGAAATTCTCCGGGTGCGAATCACCTGCCGACTTCTCCGCACCGGACTCGAGTTCGATGGCCTGGCGCAGGTAAGCCATCGGATCCACCGCGCTCAGGCCGGTGCGCGTCTTCACCAGGACGGAAATGGCGGCCGGCACACCGCCTGCGGCCAGCGCAGCGCCGCGATCCGCATACAACTCGGTGTGCAGACTCAGCAAGCGCGCGGTCTCGCGATGCGAGGGGACCGCGGCATCGGTCAGTGCGAGATCCAGGATTCGACTGGCCGTGTAGTGTTCGCCGTCCGCTTCGCTCCAGAGACGATAGTGCGCGAGCTCATGCCCCATCAATGCCAGCAATTCTGCCCGCGTCAGCTTCTCCAGAATCGGACCGTAGAAGACCAGGTGAATTTCACCGGGGATGAAGCAGAGCGACGCATTCATCGCGCCGTCGGTGGCCTGGTACAGCGTGACCGGTGCGTCGATCCCGAGCACTGCCATCGCCGCGCGACAGGCGGCGTAGGCGTCGGGATGAGCTTCGGATTCCAGTCGATAGGTCTGGCGCAGCATCGCGCCGCGCATGTCGTCGGACTGCTGAGCGCGAACGGCGCTGGAATGCGACCACGCCCAGACTTCCGGCTCGCACTCGCGCAGATAGGTCACGAGATCCCGATGGTAGCTGAGCGGCCGGAGCTCTGTCGGCGGTGCGGCCTGACCGTCTGTCACCGTCTCTCCTTGGCAATGCGCGGATGTCGACGCGCGTCAGTCATGCAGCGAGGTTGCGTCTAGCCGCCGACCACGCTCTTGGGATTGACCAGCGGGCTCGGCCTGGCCTCCGCCTTCAACGCCTCCCACGCCGGTCGATAGGCGGCTGCGGCGCGTTCGGCCGCGTCACGATCGCCGATCGGGAACTCGCTGATCAGCGAATCGATGCCGACCGTGAAGCGCGGCAGACCTTTCGGAAACGCAGCGCGGCGCATGAATACGATGCGGCCGTCGACCGGCACCTGCCCGGCATACTGGCGCACCGACGCGATGCGGTCATACAGCGCACTCTGCGGATTGGTGAACGTCGTGCGGCGCGAGCGGCCCATCACGGTCCACTCGCTCATCTGGTCCGAGCCGAACACGTTGCCGCGCACGTCTCGGATGTCCAGCACCACGAGCCCACGGATCGTCAGCAGCACGTAGTCGACGTGCACGACACCACCACTCGCGTCCGGCACGAGCACGTCCTTGAGGTGCTCGAGAGCGATCGAGGTGACCGTCTCGTGCAGCGCGCGCTGGCGGCGGCGGTTCTGGTACCAGCGCCAGAGCCCTGCGAGACCCAGCCCGATCGCAATACCGAGCACCAGCACGATGGCCGCGAGCGCGACGGGCGGCAGGCTTTCCCCGTTCATGCCGCGGCTCCCGCTGCGTCGAGTACGCCGCGCAGCGCAGCCAGCGTCGGATCGATCGTCTCGAACCGGCTGGGCCGTACGAGCAGATCGCGCAGACTCTGCGGCGCTGCCACCGTGCGACCGATCAGGGGCTCGACGATCTCGGGGAACTTGGCAGGGTGCGCCGTCGCGACGATGCACCAGCGCTTGCTCGCACGCTCCGCGGCCGGCAGTCGCGCGTAGACCTCGGCCGCCGTGGCCGTATGCGGACACCAGACCTGGCCATAGGTGTCCACGTCCGCACGAATGCGCGCACGGATCGCCGCGTCGTCCACCGACTCGGCACGGATCGCGGCGCGCAGCGCATCGACGGAGCTGAAGATCGACTGCAGGCGTTCCATGTTCGAAGGATTGCCGACATCCATCGCGGACGCCAGTGTCGCGATGCTGGGGCGCGGTTGCCAGCGGCCGGTGGCCAGATAATCGACGACCGGCCGGTTCGCGTTGTGCGCGAGCACGATGTCGCCGATCGGCAGTCCCATCTGGCGCGCCGCGAGACAGGCAAACACGTTGCCGAGATTGCCGCTCGGAATGATGAACGACAGCGGCTCGCCGTGACGATGGAACGCCTCGAGGCTGGTCGCCGCGTAGTACACGGCCTGCGGCAGTAGCCGACCGAGATTGATGCTGTTGGCCGAGGACAGCTGGAACTGCTGGCGCAGGCCGGTATCGGTGAACGCCTGCTTGACCAGCGCCTGGCAGTCGTCGAACGTGCCGCGCACGGCACACGAAAACACGTTGTCGCCCCAGCAGGTCAGCTGGCGTTCCTGGGTCGGCGATACCAGCCCCTTGGGGAACAGCACCGTGACTCGAATACCCGGGCGACGATGGAAGGCGGCGGCGACGGCCCCTCCCGTATCGCCCGAGGTGGCCACCAGGATGTTGATCGGCAGGTCATCGGGCTTCTGCAGGCGCTGGAAGCAGGCTGCGAGGAAGCGCGCACCGAAATCCTTGAATGCCGCCGTCGGCCCATGGAACAGTTCGAGCACGCCGTAGCGACCCTCGCGATCCAGTGGCACATGCGGCGCCAGAAAATTGAAGGCGTCCCGATCGATTTCGGCGAGCCACGGCGCCAGCGCATCGCCGGCCGCGAAAGGCCCGATCAGGCGGTCTGCGATGTCGGCGAGCGTGGCAGGCGCGCCCGCTGCCGGCGCCTCGAAACGCGGCCACGAGGCCGGCAGATAGAGCCCGCCATCCGAGGCGAGCCCCTGGCGCAAGGCGGCGCTCAGACTCACCGCAGCGCCCGGTGACGAGCCAGATTGACGAGTGCTGTAGAAATCCATGGTCGACGTCAGATCAGGCCGGCGGGTGGTCGACGATGCGCGCACCCGGCGAATCGACATCGACGATCCAGTGATCGACCTCGGCGCCATTGCGGCCGAACTCTTCGACCATGGCGTTGCGCACCGCTTCGGCCTGCGGCGCAAGCGCCCAGGCGAACATCGACGGGCCCGCACCGGAGATCGAACAGCCGAGAGCACCGGCGGTCATCGCCGCCGAACGCACCGCAGAAAAGCCCGGGATCAGCTGCCGCCGCTGCGGCTCGATCACGACGTCGTTGAGGCCTTCGCGGATCAATTCGAAATCGCTGGTGAAGCAGCCCGCGATGAAACCCGCAAGGTTCGCGGTCTGCCAGACGAAGTCCGACATCGTCACCTCGCGCTTGAGGATCGCGCGCGCCTGCTTGGTCGAGAGGAACATGTGGGGGTGGACGATGACGGCCTGGATGCCCTTCGGCACCGGCACGGGCTTGACGCGCGGGTTGTCGATGCCGACCGTCAGCACGAGACCGCCGAACAGGCTTGGCGAAATGTTGTCGGCGTGCACCGAACCACTGGCCACCGCCTCGCCCTGCATCGCGAACTTCAGCAGTTCGAGCTTCGGCAGCGGCTGATCGAGCAGCGCATTCGCCGCCACCACGGCACCCACGGCCGACGATGCCGAACCGCCGAGACCGGATCCGAGCGGGATACCCTTGTGGATATGCATGTCGAAGCCGAAGGCCGGCTTCACTGCTGTATTCAGCGCCTGCAGCGCGCGGCCCGCGGTGTTGCGCTCGGGCTCGCGCGGGATGTCGCTGACGACACCGGAAGAGCCCGTGATGCGCACACCCGGCGTCGCCGATCGCGTGACCGTGATGTGATCGCCTAGCGCGTTGACGGCAAAGCCGAGGATGTCGAAGCCGGTGGCGACATTCGCGACGGACGCCGGCGCGAACGCTGTCGCCTTCTGCAGGCCGCTCACAGACGCGCTCCGAGATAGGCGGACAGCCTCAGCAGATCCGCAAAGATGCCGCCTGCAGTGACCTCGGGACCCGCACCCGGGCCCTGCACGATCAGCGGGTTGTTGCAGTAGCGGCTGGTCGCGAAGCGCACGACGTTGTCCGTCAGGGCGATGTTGGCGAACGCATGCTTCTGGTCGAGTTCGACCACGCCAACCGTCGCGGCGCCTTCGGCGGTGAGCCGACCGACATAGCGCAGCACCTTGCCGCGCGCCCGCGCCGACTCGAAGCGCTGGCGCATGGCGTCGTCATGCTTCGGCAGGGCCATCAGGAACTCATCGATCGAGCCCTTCTCGAGGCCCGCCGGCACGAGACTCTCGATCTTCACATCGGACATTTCGAGCGCGAGACCCATCTCGCGGCCGAGGATGATCAGCTTGCGCGCGACGTCTGTGCCGGACAGATCGTCACGCGGATCGGGCTCGGTGTAGCCGCGCTGCTTCGCATTGCGGACGATGTCGCTGAACGGCGTGCTGCCGTCGTAGACGTTGAACAGATAGGCCAGCGTGCCCGAGAAGATGCCTTCGATGCTGGAGACTTCGTCGCCGGTCTCGCGCAAGTCGCGCAGCGTCTGGATCACGGGCAGGCCCGCGCCCACGGTGGCCTCATAAAGGTAATGCGAACCGCCGACGCGACGCGCCTCGTGCAGCGCGCGGTAGTCCGTCATCGCGGCCGAATTCGCCTTCTTGTTCGGCGTGACGACATGGATGCCCGCCGCCAGCCAGTCGCGATAGTGCTTGGCGACCTCGCCGCTCGCGGTGCAATCGATGATCACCGTATGCGGGAGATAGTCCACGTGCACGTGATCGACGAAAGCCGCGAGGTCCGCCGGCGTGGTCGCTGCGGCAAAATCCTGCTGCCAGCGATCGAGCGGCACGCCCTTGTCCGACAGCAGCATCTTCTTCGACGAGAGCAGGCCGCGCACGCGCAGGTCCAGCTTGAAATCACGCGCCAGCCGCTCGCTCTGAGACGCGAGCTGATCGAGCAGCACGCGGCCGACCGTGCCCGGGCCGATGATGCCGATCGAGATCGTGTGTGGCGAAAGATAGAAGCTCGCATGCACGGCTCGCAGCGCGCGTGTCGCGGACTTGCCCGGCACGACGACCGAGATGTTTCGCTCCGAGGCACCCTGCGCGATCGCGCGCACGTTGACCGAGGCACCGCCGAGCGCGTTGAACACCTTGGCGGCGACGCCCGGCATGCCGGCCATGCCATCACCGACGACGGCGAGGATCGCGAGATCCGTGTCGAGTTCGACGGACTGGATCTGCCCCTCGGCGAGCTCCTGATCGAAGGCCTTGCGCACACGCTCCACGGCCCGATCACCCTGCTCGCGCGGCACGGCGCAGCAGATCGAATGTTCAGAACTGCCCTGCGATATCAGGATCACCGACACGCCTTCTTCGCGCAGTGCACTGAACAGGCGGCTCGCGGTACCCGGCACGCCGATCATGCCGGCGCCCTCGAGATTGATCAGCGCGATGTTCTCGATCGTCGTGATGCCCTTCACCGCGAGCTTGGACGTCGGCCGCGCGCAGATCAGCGTGGCGGGACGTTCCGGCGCGAAGGTGTTGCGGATCCAGATCGGAATCTCGCGGCCCACGGCCGGCGCCATCGTCTGCGGATGAATGACCTTGGCGCCGAAGTACGCGAGCTCCATGGCCTCGCTGTACGACAGTGAATCGATGACCTGGGCATCCGGCACACGGCGCGGATCGGCCGACAGCACGCCGTCGACGTCGGTCCAGATGTGGATCGCGGAGGCATCGAGCAGCGACCCGAAGATCGAGCCCGAGAAATCGCTGCCATTGCGACCGAGCGTGGTCTGCACGCCCTGCCGGTCCGAGGCGATGAAGCCCGTGATGATCAGCGTGCCGGCGAAGCTCGCCGGCGCGACCCGCTGCATGCGCTCGCGGGATTCCGTCCACTGCACCGCTGGCCCCAGCGGGCCCCACTCCACGACGATGACCTCGCGGGCATCGACCCAGCGCACTTCACCCGGGCGACGACCGGCGCGCGAGTCATAGAATTCGCGGAACAGGCGCGTCGACCAGATCTCGCCGAAGCCGGCGATCAGATCCGTGATGTTGCGGGCGGCAGAACGTGTCAGCCGGACCGTGTGCAGGATGCCTTCGATGTCATGACAGTCCCGGTCGAACGCGGCCATGTAGAGCCGTGCCGCGTCTGCGCCGAGCAGTTCCGAGGCGATGCCCGCATGCCGGACGCGCAGGGCGTCCAGGCCGCCGCGATAGCCGAGGTCCTGACGTTCCGCCTGGGCCACGAGATTCAGGAGGGCGTCCGTCACACCCTTGCAGGCCGACAGCACGACGCCGAGTCGCCCGGCCGGCTGGGAATCCAGGATGGCGGCGACCCGACGGAAACAGGCCGCATCCGCGACGCTGGAGCCGCCGAACTTGTGCACGACCCACGTGTCTTCGACCCGGGACGTGGCGGCCGGGGCAGCGGTGTTTTTGGCGGACATCGAGGGTGGGCAATCCTGGGCGGGTAAACCTGTGACTTTACGGGCCGGTACGCACCGCATGCAAGTTGGACGCCACGAGTCGTGAGACAATACCGGCCATCGTGGACTCCTCCCTACAGCCCCTCGAAGCCCGGTTCGGGCGCGCGCGGGACCGCGGCGAAGCCGTGGTGCTTGCCACCGTGTTCGAAACCGCCGGCTCCACCTATCGCAAGGCCGGCGCACATCTGCTGATCGATGCCGCCGGCGACTATGTCGGCCTGGTGTCCGGCGGCTGCCTCGAGGGTGACCTGGCCCTTCGCGCGAAGGATGTCATCAACAGCGGCGAGGCCCAGATCGTCTCCTACGACATGCGCGGCCCGGACGATCAGCTCTGGGGCCTGGGCGCGGGCTGCGAAGGCGCGATGCAGCTGCTGCTGCAGCGCGTATCGGCCGCCGAACAGTGGCAGCCGCTGGCCTGGATCATGGAGCGCTGGCTGCACGCCGAAGGCGGCAGCTACGGGCTGGTCGTCGACTCGGCCGCGGATTCGCCGCCACGTGGCGCGCTGCTGGCCTGGACCGCAGCGGGCGATGTGGCGACGGAGAGCGCAGCCCCGGCGCTCGCTCAGACTTTGCGGGCCGCCGTCAGCGCGCGTGTGCCGGGTGCTGTGACGCCGCTGCTGCGCACGGCGTCAGGCGCACGGATCTTCATCGGCGAGGTACCGCGACCGCGCCGCCTGCTGTTGCTCGGCGCGGGCCCCGACGCCCGTCCCGTCTGCGAGCTTGCGGGCTTCCTCGGCTGGCATGTGACGGCCTGGGACCATCGCTCCGCGTATGCGGATCCGCGTCACTTTCCGCGGGCGCGCGTCGTGCGCCACGCGCCGGCCGACGAACTGTCGCGCGGACTCGTGCTCGACGACTATTCAGCTGCCGTGGTGATGAGCCACCACCTCGAATCCGATGGGCGTTACCTGCGGCAGCTCGCGGAATGCCGCATTCCCTACGTCGGCCTGCTCGGACCCGCGCACCGCCGCGAAAAACTGCTGGGCGATCTGGGGCCACAGGCTGAGCTGCTGCGACCGCGGCTGCGAGCGCCGATCGGACTCGATCTGGGCGGGCGTGCTCCGGAAGCGATCGCCCTCGCGATCGTGGCGGAGATCCAGTCGGTATTCGAAAGCCGCAGCGCGCGGCCGTTCAGCGATTCGCTCGCGGGCGACTGAGCGCCAGGCACGCCATCATCCCAGCGCTGCGATGACGTCGGGC
Organism: Steroidobacteraceae bacterium; assembly: GCA_965279665.1. Classification (GTDB taxonomy): domain Bacteria; phylum Pseudomonadota; class Gammaproteobacteria; order Steroidobacterales; family Steroidobacteraceae; genus UBA964. The sequence continues at coordinate 1,980,891 of OZ257256.1, read as the reverse complement.
GGCGCCTGCACGAGTTCGATCAGTACGCCCTCGCCCGCGATCGGAAACTCCTCGCTGGCCTTCGGGTGCAGGAAGCAGATGTCGTGCCCCGCAGCACCCTTGCGGATTCCGCCGGGTGCGAACCGCACGCCGCGCGACGTCAGCCAGTCGACGGCCTTCGGCAGATCATCGATCCACAGCCCGATGTGATTCAGCGGCGTGGCGTGCACGGCAGGCTTGCCGGCAGGATCGAGCGGCTGCATCAGATCGACTTCCACCCGCAGCGCACCGCTGCCAAGCGCGCAGATGTCCTCATCGACGTTCTCACGCTCGCTGCGGAAGTGCCCGACGGTTTCGAGGCCGAGCTGATCGACCCACAGCGCACGCAGGCGCTGCTTGTCGAGTCCGCCGATTGCGACCTGCTGGATGCCGAGGACCTTGAACGGGCGCACTGCAGCCATCACTGGAACCTCAGGATCACCTGGTCGACCGCGAGGCTCTCGCCCTTCTTCGCGGCGACTTCGGCCACGACGCAGTCCTGCCCCGCGACGAGGATGTTCTCCATCTTCATGGCTTCGATGACCGCCAGCTTCTCTCCGGCGCGAACTTCCTGGCCCACGGTGACCGCAACGTCCACCAGCAGTCCAGGCATCGGCGAGAGCAGGAACTTGGACAGGTCCGGCGGCGCCTTGTAAGGCATCAACGCCTGCAGTTCGGCGGCACGCGGCGACAGCACGCGCGCACGGACATGACTGCCGAGGTGCCAGACGTGATACTCGAGCCCGATCCGCTCGACCTGCGCGCAGAACGGCCGGCCGTCCACCGAACCTTCGACCACCACGTCGCGCAGCGGTCCGCTGATTTCGATCAGGCGTGAACGCGAACCGATCGTGACCCGGCATCCCCTGCCTTCGGGAACAACCGTGACGGGGTGCTGCGTGCTGGCACCGGCCTCGCCCATCGCGACCACGACGAACTCCGTGCCGATGCTGACTTCGTAGCCGTGCAGTTGCCCGGAAATGCGCTTGGCACGATCGCGCAACCGCAGATGGGCTGCGACGGCCAGCGACAGCAGCAGATCGGAGTCCGGATGCACGACGCTCTGAGTGGTGAAGCCCTTCGGATACTGTTCGGCGATGAAACCGGTGTTGAACTGCCCCGAGACGAAGCGCGGATGCGACAGCAGCGCGGACTGGAAGCCGATATTGCTCGAGATGCCGCGGATCAGGAATCCGTTCAGCGCTTCGCGCATCCGCGCGATCGCTTCGTTTCGATCTCGACCCGAGCAGATCAGCTTCGCGATCATCGAATCGTAGTACATCGGGATCTCGCCGCCTTCGACGACGCCCGTATCCACGCGCACACCGCCACCGGCGGGCACCGGCTCGGCGGCATGCATCGTTTCGCGCGGTGGCTGGAATCGCACGAGGCGCCCCGTCGACGGCAGGAAGCTGCGCAGCGGGTCCTCGGCATTGATGCGGCACTCGATCGCCCAGCCTTCGCGCTTGATCTCGTTCTGCCTGAACGCGAGCTTCTCGCCGGCGGCCACCCGGATCATCTGCTCGACCAGATCGAGCCCCGTGATGCATTCGGTGACCGGATGCTCCACCTGCAATCGGGTGTTCATCTCGAGGAAGTAGAAGCTCTTGTCCTTGCCGACGACGAACTCGACGGTACCGGCGGACTGGTAGTTCACGGCTTTGGCGAGCGCGACGGCCTGCTCGCCCATCGCCTTGCGGGTCTTGTCGTCCAGGAAAGGGCTCGGCGCCTCCTCGATCACCTTCTGGTGACGGCGCTGGATCGAGCACTCGCGCTCCCACAGGTACACGCAGTTGCCGTGCGCATCACCCAGCACCTGGATCTCGATGTGGCGCGGCTCCTCGACGAATTTCTCGATGAACACGCGATCATCACCGAAGCTGTTGCGCGCCTCGTTGCGGCAGGACGTGAAGCCCTCGAGGGCTTCCTTGTCGTTGGCCGCAACACGCAGGCCCTTGCCACCGCCGCCGGCGCTGGCCTTGATCATCACGGGGTAGCCGATCTTCTGCGCGATCTTCACGGCCTCCTCGGCCGTCTCGATCGCCGAATTGTGACCCGGAATCGTATTGACCTTCGCCTCCGCGGCGAGCTTCTTCGAGGCGATCTTGTCGCCCATCGCGGCGATCGAGGCGTGCTTCGGCCCGATGAACACGATGCCCTGCTCCTCGACCCGGCGCGAGAACTCCTCGTTCTCGGACAGGAAGCCGTAGCCGGGATGCACCGCTTCGGCGCCCGACTTCTTGCAGGCCGCGATGATCTTGTCCATGACGAGATAGGACTCGCGCGACGGCGGCGGACCGATGCAGACGGACTCGTCGGCCAGTTCCACGTGCCGCGCATCGACGTCGGCGTCCGAATACACGGCCACCGTCTTGATGCCCATGCGCCGGGCGGTCTTGATGACGCGGCAGGCGATCTCGCCGCGATTCGCAATCAGGATTTTCTTGAACACGGAATGACCTTAAAGCGGAATGTTGCCGTGCTTGCGCCACGGGTTTTCGAGTTTCTTGCCGCGCAGCATCGTCAGCGAGCGGCAGATCCGGCGACGCGTCTCGTGCGGCTGGATCACGTCGTCGATGTAGCCACGTGCGCCGGCGACAAACGGATTCGCGAAACGCGCCTTGTATTCAGCCTCACGCGCAGCGAGCTTCGCCGGATCGTTCTTGTCCTCGCGGAAGATGATTTCGACCGCGCCTTTCGCGCCCATGACGGCGATTTCGGCATTCGGCCAGGCGAGGTTCACATCGCCGCGCAGATGCTTGGAAGCCATGACGTCGTATGCACCACCGTACGCCTTGCGCGTGATCACCGTGACTTTCGGCACGGTGCATTCGGCGTAGGCGTACAGCAGCTTGGCGCCATGCTTGATGATGCCGCCGTACTCCTGCGACGTGCCGGGCATGAAACCCGGGACGTCGACGAAGGTGATCACCGGAATGCTGAAGGCGTCGCAGAAGCGCACGAAGCGCGCGGCCTTGATGCTGCTCTTGATGTCGAGGCAGCCCGCGAGCACCAGCGGCTGGTTCGCGACGATGCCGACGGTGTGTCCGTCCATCCGCGCGAACCCGATCACGATGTTCTTCGCGTACTCGGACTGCAGCTCGAAGAAGTCACCATCATCGACCGTCTTGACGATCAGCTCCTTGATGTCATACGGCTTGTTCGGGTTGTCCGGCACCAGCGTGTCGAGCGACATGTCGATGCGGTCCGCCGGATCGTCGCCGCGGCGTACCGGTGCCGGATCGCGGTTGTTCAGCGGCAGGTAGCTGTAAAGCCGACGCAGCATCAGCAGCGCGTCCACGTCGTTCTCGAACGCAAGGTCTGCGACGCCGCTCTTCGTCGTATGCGTGACCGCGCCACCGAGATCCTCTGCGGAGACCTCTTCATGCGTCACCGTCTTCACGACCTCCGGGCCCGTGACGAACATGTACGAGCTGTCCTTCACCATGAAGATGAAGTCGGTGATCGCCGGGCTGTACACGGCGCCGCCCGCGCTCGGCCCCATGATCAGCGAGATCTGCGGCACGACGCCGGACGCCAGCACGTTGCGCTGGAACACTTCGGCGTAGCCACCGAGCGAGGCCACACCTTCCTGGATGCGCGCGCCGCCGGAGTCGTTCAGGCCGATGACGCCGGCACCGACCTTCATCGCCTGGTCCATGACCTTGCAGATCTTCTCGGCGTGCGCTTCGGACAGCGCACCGCCGAAGACCGTGAAGTCCTGGCTGTACACGAACACCATGCGGCCGTTGATCGTCCCGTAGCCCGTGACCACGCCGTCGCCCGGAATCTTGTTGTCGGCCATGCCGAAATCCGAGCAGCGGTGCTCGACGAACATGTCCCACTCTTCGAAGCTGCCGGGATCGAGCAGCAGCTCGAGCCGCTCACGCGCGGTGAGCTTGCCCTTGCCGTGCTGCGCCGCGATGCGCTTTTCGCCGCCGCCGAGCCGCGCCTGTGCGCGCTTCTTTTCGAGCTGCTGGTTGATATCGTGCATGGTGTCTCTGGATCGCCTTAACGGATAGGTTGTTCGAACAGCGCGAGCAGCGAACGCGCCGCCGCGGAAGGAGCCATTTTCGAGTCCGCGATGTCACGCTGGACGCCAGGCAGCGCTGCGCGAATCGCCGGATGGTCACGGAAGTCCTGCAGCAGCCGCGCACGGATGATGTCCCACATCCAGGTGTCGGCCTGCTTTTGCCGACGCCTTGCAAATTCGCCGTTGCCGCGGCGCTGATCTGCCAGCGTACTCAGCGCGGCCCAGAACTCGGCGAGCCCCGCGGCCGTGAGCCCGCTGGCCTGCAGCACACGCGTGCCGGCACGATCACCGAACAGGCGCATCGCACTCTCGATCTGCAGCGCCGCGCGGCCGGCCGCCGTGGGATCGAGATCGGCCTTGTTGACGACGACCAGATCGGCGATTTCCATGACGCCCATCTTGATCGCCTGCAGATCATCGCCGGCGTTCGGCAGTTGCAGCAGCACGAACAGGTCCGTCATGCCCGCGACGGCGGTCTCGGACTGACCGACGCCGACGGTCTCGACGATCACGACATCGTAGCCGGCCGCCTCACAGACCAGCATCGCCTCGCGCGTTTTCTCGGCGACGCCACCGAGCGTGCCCGCCGCGGGACTCGGCCGCACGAACGCCGACTCGTGCAGCGCGAGCCGCTCCATCCGCGTCTTGTCGCCCAGGATGGATCCACCGGACAGCGACGACGAAGGATCGATCGCCAGCACCGCGACGCGATGACCACGCTCGATCAGGAACATGCCGAGCGATTCGATGAACGTCGACTTGCCGACGCCCGGCACGCCCGAGATGCCGACACGGAGCGCACTGCCCGCATGCGGCAGCACGAGATTGAGCAGCGCATCAGCCTGCGTGCGATCGTCACGCAGCGTCGATTCGAGCAGCGTGATCGCTTTCGCCAGTGAGCGCCGCTCGCCGGCACGCAACGAGCGCGCCAGCTGAGGGACGGCGTTCATGGCCGCATCCGTCAACCCCGCCTCGCGGCGCGGAGGATGTGTTCGAGCACGTCGCGCGCGCTCTGCGGAATCGAGGTGCCCGGCCCGTAGATGCCCTTGACGCCGGCGTCGTACAGGAACTGATAGTCCTGCTGCGGAATCACCCCACCGACGAACACGATGATGTCGTCGGCGCCCTGCGCCTTCAGCGCCTGGATGATGCCCGGCACCAGCGTCTTGTGGCCCGCGGCCAGGGTGCTGACGCCGACGGCATGCACGTCGTTCTCGATCGCCTGACGCGCGCATTCCTCGGCCGTCTGGAACAGCGGTCCGATGTCGACGTCGAAGCCGAGGTCCGCGAACGCCGTGGCGACGACCTTGGCACCGCGATCGTGTCCATCCTGGCCCAGCTTCGCGACCAGCACGCGAGGGCGCCGGCCGAATTCGGTGGCGAACTTCGCGATGTCGGACTTCAGCGCTTCCCAACCCTCGCCGCTCTCGTAGGCCGATGCATACACGCCGGTCACCTTCTGAGTATCGGCACGGTGCCGCCCCCACACTTTTTCGAGTGCATCGCTGATCTCCCCGACGGAGGCGCGCTTGCGCACGGCATCGACCGCGAGTTCCAGCAGGTTACCCTGGCCGCTGCCTGCAGCCGCCGTCAGCGCAGCGAGCGCCGACTGGACCGCGGCGCCATCGCGTGACGCCCGCACCTTGCGCAAGCGCTCGATCTGGCTATCCCGCACGGCGACGTTGTCGATGTCGAGCGTGTCCATCGGCTCGTCTTTGTCGGGCTTGAACTTGTTGACGCCGATGATGACGTCACGACCCGAATCGATGCGCGCCTGCTTTTCCGCTGCGCTCGCCTCGATCTTGAGTTTGGCCCAGCCGCTCTGCACGGCAGCCGTCATGCCGCCCTGCTGGTCGACTTCCTGGATGATCTCCCAGGCGCGATCCGCCATCTGCTGGGTCAGCGACTCCATCATGTAGCTGCCAGCCCAGGGGTCGATCACGTTCGTGATGTGGGTTTCTTCCTGGATGATCAGCTGCGTATTGCGCGCGATCCGCGCACTGAATTCCGTGGGCAGCGCGATGGCTTCGTCGAGCGCATTCGTGTGCAGGCTCTGCGTGCCGCCGAACACGGCCGCCATCGCCTCGATGGTCGTGCGTACGACGTTGTTGTACGGATCCTGCGCAGTCAGGCTCCATCCCGAAGTCTGACAATGCGTGCGCAGCATCAGGCTCTTCGGGTTCTTGGCGTTGAAGCCCTGCATGATGCGACACCACAGCAGCCGCGCCGCGCGCATCTTGGCGATCTCGAGATAGAAGTTCATGCCGATCGCCCAGAAGAAACTCAGGCGACCCGCGAACTCATCGACGTCCAGGCCCTTCGCGAGCGCGGTCTGCACGTATTCCTTGCCATCCGCCAGCGTGAACGCGAGCTCGAGCGCCTGGTTCGCGCCCGCTTCCTGCATGTGATAGCCGGAAATCGAAATCGCGTTGAACTTCGGCATGTTCTTCGCGGTGTACTCGATGATGTCGCCGACGATGCGCATCGACGGCGCGGGCGGATAGATGTAGGTGTTGCGGACCATGAACTCCTTGAGGATGTCGTTCTGGATGGTCCCGGACAGCAGCTTGCGATCGACGCCCTGCTCCTCGGCCGCCACGATATAGCCGGCCAGGATCGGCAGCACCGCTCCGTTCATGGTCATCGACACGGACACCTTGTCGAGCGGGATGCCACCGAACAGGATCTTCATGTCCTCGATGGTGTCGATCGCCACGCCGGTCTTGCCGACATCGCCGGCGACGCGCGGATGGTCGCTGTCGTAGCCCCGATGGGTCGGCAGGTCGAACGCGACGCTGATGCCCTGCCCGCCCGCGGCCAGCGCCTTGCGGTAGAAATCGTTGGAGGCCTCGGCGGTGGAAAAGCCGGCGTACTGACGTACCGTCCAGGGGCGGACGGCGTACATCGTCGCCTGGGGGCCGCGGATGAACGGTGCGAAGCCTGGCAGGCTGTCCGTGTTCGGCAGGTTCGCGACATCGGCCGCCGTATACAGCGGCTTGACGGTAATGCCCTCCGGGGTCACCCAGTCGAGGGCGTCGAGGCGGCCATCCGGCGCGGACTTGGCAGCGGCCTTGCGCCAGGCGTTCAGTGCTTCGGGGGTCGATGTCTTGTCGTCAGCCATACGGGTGGGTCCCAGCCTTCTGTCCGCGCCGCAGAAATGCGCTGAAGAAAATGGGGTATCCCTTTGTAATTTATGTAGTTAAATCTTACAGATACTGCGGCAAATCTGCCACAAGCCTGTATCCCGCACGCAGTACACGACAAGCCGGGCGGCGGGGTCAAGCGGGCTTCGGGCAGCGTTCCAAAGCGTGATCCGGGCCGTCGGCCGATTCTTTACACTCGCGACCACGCCATGAACCCCGTCGACCTGCTGCCTCACCTCTTCGCCATGCTCGCGACCGGCGTCGTCGCAGGATTCATTGGAGGAATGCTCGGCGTCGGGGGCGGCATCGTGATCGTGCCGGTGCTGGAGTTCGCGCTGCAGTTCGTCGGCGTTCCGCCAGAGCAGCGCATGCACGTCGCGGTCGCCACCTCGCTGGCCACGATCATTCCGACCTCCATCTCCTCCGCTCGGGCGCACCATCGGCGCGGCGCCGTGGACTGGGACGTCGTCAAATCCTGGGGTCCGGGCATGCTGATCGGCGCACTGCTCGGCAGCCTGGTCGCTGCCCACGCGCCGATCTTCGTGCTGACGTCGATCTTCGGCGGCGTCGCTCTGATCGTGGCCATCAAGATGTCGCTGCCGCTCGACCATGTCCGCTGGCGCGAGTCGGTGCCGCGCGGAGTCGGTGGCAGCCTGCTCGCCACGGTGATTGGCGCTATCTCGGCGATGATGGGCATCGGCAGCGGCACGATCTCCGTGCCGACGATGACGCTGCTCGGCGCCACGATTCATCGCGCGGTCGGGACCGCCGCCTTCTTCGGCCTGCTGGTCAGCGTGCCCGGTACGCTCGGCTATCTGCTGGCCAAGCCCGATCCACCGCTCGGTGGAATGCCGATCGGACTCGTCAGCCTGATCGGCGTCGCACTGATCGCCCCGGGATCGATGTGGACCGCACCGCTCGGCGCACGGGTCGCCCATGCCCTCAGCAAGCGCGCCCTGTCGCGGGTGTTCGGGGCGTTCCTGCTGATCGTCGCCGTGCGGATGCTCTACCGCAGCTTCGTACACTGAGAGAGATGCCATGACGGACGAGCCGACGACCTCGATCAGCGGCCCCTGGTTCGAGGATTTTCACCTGGGCCTCGAATTCGACGCGCCGGCCGTGACGCTGACCGAAGGTCAGGCCGCGCAGTATCAGGCGCTGTTCGGCGACCGGCTGCGCTTGCCGCTCGACCATTGGACCAGCCGTCGGATCACCGACACAGAGGCGCCGCTCGCGCATCCGCTGCTGGCGATCAACATCGCGATCGGGCAATCGACCTGGGCCTCGCAGCGCGTGAAAGCCAATCTGTTCTATCGCGGCCTCGTGCTGCAGCGCGCACCGCGCCTCGGCGACACCCTGTCCACCCGCACGCGCGTGGTCGGGCTGCGGCAGAACCGCCTCCAGCCGGGCCGGGCTGCCACGGGAGTCGTCGCACTCGAAATGACGACGACCGACCAGCACGACCGTCCCGTACTGCATTTCTGGCGCTGCCCGATGATTCCCTGTCGTGACGTGCGCGAGACCGGCCATGCGATGGACCTCGATGCCATCGGCACCGCCACGGACGCGGCCACCGCGCGGAGCGCCGTCCCCAGCGATTGGGATCTGGCGCCTGCGCAGCGCTGGCTCGGCCGCCGCGCGAGCGACCTGCGCATCGGCGAGCGCTTCGAAATCGAGGCGCGCGACACGATCACTTCCGCGCCGGAACTGGTGCGCAGCTCGCTGAACATGGCCATGGCGCATACGGACGCGAAACTGTCCTATCTCGGCGAGCGACTGGTGTACGGCGGCCATGTGATCTTCATGGCGTTTGCGCAGGTGACCCGTGCACTGCCGAATCTGCTGACGATGGTCGCCTGGGACAGTTGCGACCATACGGCGCCGGTCGTCGAGAACGACCGGCTCCGCACGGCGTTCACGGTGCTGGAGCGCATCGATCTGCACCAGGGCGCGTTGCTGCGGCTCGGCGTGGAAGCCTTCAGCGCGCGTGGCGAGCCGGAGCAGGAAACCCGTGTGCTGGACTGGAAAGTCTGGATCTGGTCAGCCTAGTCGATCGCTCCAGGAGCCGCGTCACGAACGCGGATCCGGTTTTGCCACCACCGCAGCAACATCTTCCGAAGAGGGTTGCTGCCGGCCGCGCTGCAGGGATTCCACTTCCTGCTGCAGCACGCGCAGCAGGCGCGCGATGTACTCGATCTGCATCTCGCCGCGCTCGCGAGCGGCCTCGGCATCCGGTCGAAAGCCTTCGATCTCGGCGCGCTGCACGAGTTGATGCGCGGCGAGCAGTCGCTCGACCGTATCCAGTCGCTCGCGGGTCACCGCGAGCTCACCGGCCATCGCCCAGACGATGGCCAGGAGTCGATCGACATCGGCGTTGTCGAAGAAATGCGGTCGCTTGCCGCTCGGCGCGGCGTTCGCGAGCCGGAGGATGTCTTCGTGCTTCATGTCGGCGCCCGCGTGGAGCGTTCCGAGCCGAACGCGTACCACTTGCCGCCGCGGCCGAAATCTTCGGTCTCCGCGGCGACCTTCGGCATTTCATCCTCGACGAGGGCGTGGATTTCGGTCTCGAATACGCGATCCCGGGCGAACCCCACCTGTTTCAGCAGCGCAGGCAGATCGGTGTCGTGCAGCGTCGTCCAGAACGGCTCGTTGTTGTAATGGCAGTCCCAGTCGCGCAGGAACTTCTCGAACTCGGGCATGCCGCGATACGGTGGCTGCTCGAGGTGCACGTGGACGCCTCCCGGTGCAAGCAGCCGGTCGACCTCTGCAAGGATGCGCCGCAGCGCACTCCACGACGTCTCGTGCAGGAACATCGTCGTGAAGATGAAATCGAAGCTCGCATCAGGCTCAGCCAGTTGCTCGGCATTGGCCTGCACGAAACGGATGTTGCGGACGCCCATGCCCACCGCCCGCGCATGCCCGAACCGCAACATCGGTGCGCCGACGTCGACGGCCATGACTTCGGCGTCAGGGAATGCGCGCGCGACCGGCACGGTGTTGTGGCCGACGCCGCAGCCGAGGTCCAGGATCCGCCGCGGCTGCCAACCGGGCCGCAGCGCCTGCAGCCAATTCGCGGCGCCGCGCCCGGCACCGTCGAGATATCGACCGAACAGTCCTGTGGTCGTCGCAAAGATGCCGACGTCGTAGTTCGCCGCCGCCGAAACATCACCGTCGAAATGCTCCGCGAAATAGCTGCCGGGCATGCAGTGATTGTCGATCGCGGCCTGGTAGCGCGGCACCGGCACACTTTCATCGAGCGCCAACCCGCCAGGATAGGCTGCAACGGAACTGCGAGCGCGTTCCGCCAGTGATTCGGCCTCGCGCAACACCAGGGAACGACCGGCCTGCTGGCGCATTTCCATCGCGCAGCGGCGCAGCGAACTCCACATGCGGTAGTACGGATCGCGGGACATCGCCGCTCGAATCTCGCGCCGATCCGCCGGATCGCGCCCGTGCTCACGCTCGAATGATTCGCGCACGCGCATCTGATAGGCGACGGCATTGCCTGACGTCAGACGCGTCGCCATGTACTTGTTGAAGTTGGCCAGGAAATTGAACCGCGCCGCATCGTCATGCCCTGCCTGCGGCGACATCGCATGCGTGCCAACGTCAGTCCAGGGCGGTGCGCAGTCGCTCATGACGACGATGTTACCCAAGCCGGACTCGGGACCCCAAGCCAAGCGCCGCCGACAGGCGGTCGCCGGCAAGTTCGACATCCGGCGCGTTCGACGCTATGAATAGCATCCCGTCATGACCCGCCCCGCCCGCGAATGAGCAATTCCGCCCCGGACATCGTCACCGGCGAGCTGGTCCAGCACATCGTCCGCCAGCGTTTCGACTCGCTGCCAGACCTTGCGCTCGACGCCACCCGCACCTTCATCCTCGACTCGCTCGGCGTTGCGCTCTCCGGCACTCGCGTGCCGTTGGTCAGGGAACTGCATGGCGTCGCCGCGGCCTGGGGCAGTGGTGCGGGCGCCCGGGTCTGGGGGACCGGCGAACGCGTGCCTGCGCCGGCCGCCGCATTCCTGAACGGCTATCAGATCCACAACCAGGAATGGGACTGCGTGCACGAGCCGGCCGTCGTGCACCCGATGGCAGTCGTCCTCGCCACGCTGCTCGCCTTCGCCGAGGAGCGCGGCGGGATCAGCGGCGCGCGATTCATGCTCGGCTGCTCGATTGCCGTCGACGTCGCGACGACGATCGGCATGGCAGCACGCAACAAGCTGCGCTTCTTCCGGCCGGCAATGTGTGGTGCGCTCGGTGCGACGGCGGGCATCGCCTCGATGCTCGATCTCGATGCCGCGACGACTCGCAGCGCCCTCGGGCTCACCTACAGCCAGGTCTCCGGCACGATGCAGGCCCACATCGAAGGCTCACCGGTGCTGCCGATGCAGATCGGCTTCAATGGTCGCGCGGCACTGGCGGCCATCGACATGGCTCGGCGCGGCATCCAGGGTCCGCGCGATTTTCTCGAAGGGCCTTTCGGCTTCTTCACGCTGATCGATCCAGACTGGCAGCCAGCACCCTTCATCGAACTCGGCCGGGTGCATCGCATCGCCGAGTTGTCCCACAAACCCTATCCGAGCGGACGCGCGACGCATGGTGGCGTCGACGGCGTGCTATCGCTGCGCGCGATGCACGGATTCAGCAATGATCAGATCGCCTCGATCCGCGTCCTCGCGCCACCGCTGATCCTGCAATTGGTCGATCGTCCGCCCCATCCGGACATGGCCGCTTCCTACGCGCGTCTCTGTCTGCCCTATGTCGTGGCGACGGCACTGCTGCACGGCACGGTCGACGTGCGCGATTTCGATCCACCGCCGCTGCATGATCCGGCCCGCCATGCGCTGGCCGCAAAGATCCGCCTCGAACACGACGGCAATCCGGCCGTGAATTCTCTCGCCCCGCAGCGTGTCGAGGTATTGCTGACGGACGGCAAAAGCCTCGCGCTCGATCTTCCCGCCGTGCTCGGTGCGCCCGGCCGACCGCTCGACCGCGCCGCCCATCTCGACAAGTTCAGGCGCGCGAGCCGTTCCGGTCTCGTCGCGCTGTCGGACGCGCGCCAGCAGCAATTGATCGACGCCGTAGACCGGCTCGATGCGCTGGCGGACATGCGCCATCTGGTGGACCTGCTGATGTTCGAAACATGACCTACCCGCACTATTTCGAGTCCTTCGATTACGCAGCGATGCTGCGCGAGCATCCGATCGGCGAAGGATTCGCCGATGAATTTGCGCGCCGCTCACGCGACGAGATCCGCGCGCACCAGGATCGGCTGTTCATGCGTTGCGTCACACGCGCCTGGGAGATTCCGTTCTACCAGCGGCTGTGGCGGAGAGCCGGTGCAGAACCGGGCGACATCCGCAGCCTCGACGATCTGCATCGCCTGCCGATTTTCGGCAAGTCGGACCTGATGCAGAGTCTGGCGGAGCATCCTCCCTATGGCGACTATCACGGCTGGGACAAATGGCCGGCCGCACAGCGCCCGGTGACGGTCCTGCACACGACGAGCGGCACGACCGGGCGGCCGCAGGTCGTGCTGTTCAGCCCGAAAGCCCGTGAGGTTCAGGCGCTGCTGGTCGCACGCATCTATCGCATGCAGGGCATCGTGCCGGGAGACGTGCTGCATTCCGTGTACGGCCACGGGATGATCAACGGTGGGCATTTCGTCCGCGAGGCGGTGCTGCACTACACGAACAACCTGTTCCTGTCGGCGGGCACCGGCAAGGAAACCCGCTCGATCGCTCAGGTGGAACTGATGCGCGATCTGCGCGTCACCGTGATCGTCGGCTTCGTCGACTACATCCGCCAACTCGCGGAAACCGCGCGCGAGGCCGGGCTCGAACCGGGCCGCGACATTCCGGTGCGCATGATCTCGGGGCACGTCGGGCGCGAATCACGCGCCGTGCTGTCACGCGCCTGGGGCGGCGCGCAGATCTATGACTGGTACGGCGTCGCAGACACCGGTCCGATCGCAGCTGAAGGCCTCGATCAGGATGGCATGTACGTGATGGAAGACGCGCAACTGCTGGAGATCGTCGATGAAGCGACAGGTCGCCCCGTCGAGGGCACCACGCCGGGCGACATGGTCGTCACGTCCTTGTACCGCGATGACGTCTATCCGCTGATCCGCTTCAATACCCATGACCTCTCGGCCTGGCATCCCGGCAAGTCGTCGCTCGGTTTCACACTGCAGCGGATCGTCGGCGTTCTCGGGCGCAGCGACAACATGGTCAAACTGCGTGGCATCAATGTCTACCCTCTGGCGCTTGCGGCAATCCTGAACGACAGGCCTGAGTTCGCTGGCGAGTACATCTGTCGCGCCACGCGCGATGCCAGTGGCCGTGATGATCTGACTGTGATCATCGAGACGCGCGCGACGGCGCCGCGCGACGCGGCACTGGTGCAGGCGTTCACTCAACTGCTGGCGCGCCGCGCCGGCGTGGAACTGAAAGTCGAACTGGTCGCCGCCGGCGAAACCGCGCCGCTGACCCAGATCGACAGCCGCCAGAAGCCGATCCGCCTCATCGACGAACGCCCGAAGGGCGGCGCGTGAGCCCGATTCCACCAGCTTCGACCGCGGATGCCACGGATCTTTCTGCGGCGCTTGCAGCGCGCAACGTCCGCAGCGAGGCGCTGACGTCGAATTATCTCGATGCGATTGCGCGGCACGACGGCGGTGCCTACACGTTCGTCGATGCGGAGGGTGCGATGGCGGCGGCCCGCGCGTCCGATGCGCGATGGGCCGTCGGTGAATCGCTCGGTCCGCTGGACGGCCTGCCGGTGGCACTGAAGGCAAACATTGCAGTACGCGACTGGCCCCATACCGCCGGCCTGCGATTCCGTCGAGATGATCATGCGATGAACGACTCGTTCATCGTGTCGCGTTTGCGTCGCGCCGGTGCTGTGCTTCTGGGCCTCACGGCGATGGACGAAGGCGCGCTCGGCGCCGAGGGCATGAATCCCTGGTACGGCGTCACGCACAACCCGCTGCGACGCGGCTACTCCGCCGGCGGCTCCAGTGCCGGGTCCGGCGCGGCGATCGCTGCGGATCTGTGCGCGTTGGCACTCGGCACGGACACGATCGGTTCCGTGCGGATCCCCGCCTCGTTCTGTGGCTGCGTCGCGCTGAAGCCGTCCTACGGGCTATTGAGCGTCGGCGACGTCGTCCCCGTGCACTTGCGCTTCGATCACGTGGGGCTGCTGGCACATTCGGTCCGCGATCTGGCGCTCGCATTGCCGTCGCTGGCAGCGCCCGATCCGCATTGCCGCGTGTCCTTGCCGATGAAGCTCACCGCGGCGCGCGATGCAGCGTCGACGCTGCGACTCGGCTACGCCGTGGGGCTCGACGCCTTCTCACTCGAGGAACCCGTGCTCGAGGCCTACAACCGCGCGATTGCGGCCGCCCGCAGTCTCGGCGCGGACCTGCAGCCCGTAGATCTTTCGCGCTGGGATGTCCCACGGATGCGCCGCGGCATTCTGGCGCTGTGCGAATCACAGATGTGGCGGGTACACGGCGAGCGCAGCACGACGCGACCGGAGGATTTCAGCGACGGACTGCGCGCCTTCATCCGCTATGGCGGCAAGCTGACGGCGGGCGAATTGGCGCAGGCAGAGGCACGCATCGCCGGGTTCTACGCGGACTGGATGAAGGTCATGTCTGGTGTGGATGCCGTGATGCTGCCGACGACGGCGTGTCGCGCATTTCCGCATCGCGAACGTCGCCCGCAGAACACCGCCGACCTGACCGCCATCGCGAGCGCCACGGGCCTTCCCGCGATCTCGTTGCCCATCGCCTGCCTCGACACTGATGGCACGGCGCCGCTGCCCGCCGGCCTGCAGCTGATCGGGCGCGCGGCAGACGACCTGAACCTGATCGAACTCGCTGAACGGATCGCCGGCGCGCTCGGGACCTGAGCCGCGCCGACGCGCCTCGATCGCCTGTCACACCGGCGGCGGCGACACCCGCGCGAAATGCTCGGCGATCTCGCGCCGCGTCGCGATCCAGACATTGCGCGTCGAGGCGGCATAACGCAGGAAAGCGTCGTACGCACCGATTCGCCCCGGTCGACCGATGATGCGCAGGTGCACCCCGAGCGACATCATCCGCGGCTGCTGGCTGCCCTCCGCATAGAGCCAGTCGAAGCTGTCCTTCGCGTACTGCAGCCAACCGGCCGGCGTCATGCCGGGCGCGTTCCAGAACTTCATGTCGTTCGAATCCAGTGCGTACGGGAGCACGATCATCGGCTTGGGCAGGCTCGTGTCCCAGAACGGAATGTCGCGACTGAAGTCATCCATGTGATACAGGAATCCAGCGTCCTGCAACAGGTGCCGCGTGTTCTCGGTATGCAGATAGCGACTGAGCCAGCCCGCGGGGCGCGTGCCCGTCGTGCGTTCGATGCTGTCCGCCGCCTTGGCGATGAACTCGCGTTCCTTGTCTTCGCTCATTCCGAGCTGGTGCGCCCAGCGCCAGCCGTGCGAACAGGCCTCGTGGCCACCGTCGACGATGCCCCGTGCGACCTGCGGCGCGCGCTCGAGCGCGACGGCCGCTGCCGTGAACGTCGCGCGCATGCCGTACTTGGACAGCAGCCCGAGCACGCGCGGTGCAGCCTCGTTGATGCCGTAGGCATAGTTGCTTTCGTTGCCGAAATTGCGCACCGGCTTCTTCAGCACGATGCCGAGTTCATCCACCGGTTCCGGGCCGCGGTCCCCGTCGAGCACGTTGAATTCCGCGCCTTCCTCGACGTTGACCACCAGCGACAACGCGAGCTTCGCGCCACCCGGCCAGGTCCACGTCGGCAGCGCCGGCGTCGCCATCAGTGATACTCCTCGCCACCGGATACGTTCATGCCTTCACCGGTGATGTAGTCGGCCTCGCTCGATGCGAGGAACGCGCAGGCCTTCGCGATGTCCTCCTGCAGGCCCGGACGCCCCATCGGGATGCGGGAACGCATGTCGGCGAGGTACTGCTCCTCGCTGCGGCCGGTGGCCGCGCTGAAGAACTGGTTCTGCCAGGCTCCGAGCCCGGTCGTGACGTGGTTCGGGCAGATCGTGTTGACCGTGATGCCCTTGGGTCCGAGTTCGATCGCCGCAGTGCGCGTGAGCCCGATGACACCATGCTTCGACGACACATAGGGCGCCGCGAACGGAAAGCCGGACTTCGATGCCTGGCTGCCGATGTTGATGATCCGGCCGCCGCGCCCCTGCGCAATCATCTGGATCGCCGCATGCTTGATGCCGAAGAATACGCCGCGCAGGTTGACGCCGAGCACCGCGTCCCAGCTCTTCTGGTCCATTTCGATCAGCGGATTCATCAGATAGCCGATGCCCGCATTGTTGACCATCACGTCGAGACGACCGAAATGCGCGACCGTCTTCTGCACCAGCGCTGCGACCTGGGCCTCTTCGAGCACATCGCACGGAATACCGATCGCCTCGCCGCCACTACTGCGGATCTCTGCCACGATCTGGTCCATCTCGGCAGTCGTGCCGATCGCATCCACGGGCATCTCCGGTCCGCGCGCCGCACCGATGTCGCTGACCACGACCCGGCAGCCTTCGGCCGCGAGGCGCTTCGCCATCGCCTCCCCGAGGCCCTTGCGCCGCCCTGAACCGGTCACGATGGCTACCTTGCCCGCAAGATCGGGATACACCGGCATGAGAAACTCCTTGGCTGCGCCAGACGGGGCGCTGATAACATCAGCCTCAAACCCGAGTGTCAAACATCCGCATGAGCGACATCCAGATCGAACGCGAAGTACCCCTGGCGTGGGTGCTGCTGAACCGCCCACAGCGCCGCAATGCCGTCACCAGCGCGATGTGGCAACGCCTGCCTGAACTCGCCGCAGAACTGCAGGCGGACGCGTCCGTGCGGGTCGCCCTGCTGCGCGGCGCAGGCCAGGAAGCGTTCAGTGCCGGTGCGGACATTTCCGAAATGGAGGCCACGATGGCCCATCCCGAACGCATGCGTTCGATGCAGGATGCCGTGCAGGTCGCACAGGATGTCTGGGCGCGACTGCCGCTGCCGACGATTGCGGTGATCCACGGCGCCTGCGTCGGCGGCGGCTGCGGACTCGCACTCGCGTGCGACCTGCGCCTTGCCGCGGACGACAGCGTCTTCGCGATCCCCCCCGCCAAACTCGGCCTCGTCTACAGCCTCGCGGACACCAAGCGGCTCGTGGATCTGGTCGGTCCCTCGTTCGCGAAGGAGATGCTGTTCACCGGCCGGCGTGTCTCTGCGCGTGAGGCCTATGACTGCGGGCTCGTCAACCACGTGCTGCCGGCAGCCGACCTCGACTCCGCCGCGCGCGAACTCGCGCTGGGAATTGCCAGCAATGCCCAGAGCTCGGTGCGCGGCGCCAAACGCATCATCGCCGAGCTGATCGACGGCTCGCACGCCGAGAGCACGGAGACACGCGCGCTGTACGACGACGCCTTCTCGTCAGCGGAGTTCATCGAGGGTGCGCGCGCCTTTCTCGAGAAACGGCTGCCGCGTTTCTAGGTTGCCGGCGCCGGCACAGGCACGGCCGCGGGCTGCGCATTCGCCGCGGTGGGTGCCAGTTCCGCATCCAGGTATTCACGTACGATCCTTGCGGTCTCCTGCGGCGCCTCCTGCACCGCCATGTGCCCGACGCCCTTCAGGACCTCGAGTTTCACGGACGGCGCATTGACCAGCAGCTTCTGGAACTCGTAGGCGAGTGGCAACGGCACGCGTGGGTTCTTTTCGCCCCACATCAGCAGCACCGGCACACGCACGGCGCGAATCTTGCCCTCGACGTCACCCGACACATACTGGCGCAAGTTGCCGAGCATGGCTCCGCGGTTCCCTTCG
Source organism: Steroidobacteraceae bacterium (assembly GCA_965279665.1). Lineage (GTDB taxonomy): Bacteria > Pseudomonadota > Gammaproteobacteria > Steroidobacterales > Steroidobacteraceae > UBA964. Next base: position 1,962,866 of record OZ257256.1, on the reverse strand, counting down.
CGCATCCACATCTCATACCACTCGTCGATCACCGAGTCCGTCAGCTTGGACTTGTCGCCGTAGCCGCTCTTCAGCAGGCCAGAGGCGATCCATCTCGGTGTCACGTACTCGAAGATATCCGCGATCTTCGGCACGTTGCGCGGCGTGGTGCGGCCGCGCACGTCCTTCTCGAGTGATCCGGGACTCAACAGGATCAGGCGCTGCACACGCTCCGGATGGGCCACGGTGAAGTGCATGCCCACCGTGCCCCCCAGCGAGGTGCCGCCGATCGAAAACTGCTGCAGTCCGAGCTGGTCGACGAAGCCGCCGAACAGCTTGACGCTGCGTTCGAGCGTGTAGTCGCCCGTAGGATCCGGGCCCGTCAGTCCATGCGCGGTCAGGTCGTAGCGGATCACCCGGTAACGATCCTTCAGTGCCGCCGCCCACGGCTCCCACATGAAGGAACTGGCGTAGTTCGCGTGCAGCAGCACGATCACGGGCCCCTGTCCCTCGTCACGATAATGAATGCGTACGCCGTCTACCACGATGAACTTCGAGGGTGGCGTCGCCCACTTCGCCTCCAGCTCCTGCGCGGGCGTATCGCGATAGACGATCGCACCCACGACCAGCAGCACGACGATGCCGAGCACCAGGTATCCGATCCACTTGATCACACTTCGCAACATATCGATCGCTCCTCAGGGAATCACATGCACGGCTTTGGTCTGCGTATATGACAGCAGCTCATCGAGGCATTCCTCGCCGCCGAGCCCGCTGTCTTTCCAGCCGCCGAAAGGCGTGCCGACGAAATGCTGGCCCGAAGTATTGATCCAAACGACACCTGCCTGGATCCGTCGCATCACGCGCATGGAAGTCGCCAGATCTCGCGTCCAGACAGCGGTCGTCAGTCCGAACGGCGTCGAGTTGGCCAGCGCGATCGCCTGATCTTCGGTGCTCCAGCGCATCGCGCAGACGATCGGCCCGAACACTTCCTCGCGCGCCACGCGCATCGCAGGCGTCACCTCCGCGTAGAACGTCGGCTCGACCCAGAAGCCGCGTGCGAACTGCTCGCCGGGCGGCCGGCGTCCGCCGGTGATCAGTCGCGCGCCATCCGACCGCGCGGAATCGATGAAGCCCATGACGCGCTCGAGCTGACGCTTCGAGTTGACGGGCCCCATTTCCGAGGTGGGGTCGAGCGGATCGCTGAGCCGCAGCTTGCGGATACGCTCGCCGACGCGCTCGACGACTTCGTCGTGGATGCTCTCGTGCAGCAGCAGCCGGCTCGTGGAACCGCAGGACTGGCCGGCCCAGGAGAAATTCATGCCGGCGACGGCCCCGTCGACGACGCGGTCCAGATCCGCATCGGGAAACACGATGAACGGATTCTTGCCGCCGAGCTCGAGCGACACGTGCTTGACACCGGATTCAGCGGCGGCGCGCTGGATCGCGAGGCCGGTCGGCACGGAGCCGGTGAAGCCGATGCGCCGCACGCGCGGATCACGCACCAGCGCGTCACCGGCCGGCAGGCCGAGCCCGTGCACAATATTGACTGTGCCGGGCGGCAGCACGTCGGCACACAGCTCGCCGAGCAGCGTGCCCGACAGCGGACTGGTCTCCGGGGTCTTGATGACCACCGTGTTGCCGGCCATCAGCGGTGCCGCCAGATGCGCGGCCGCGAACATGAACGGATGGTTGAACGGTACGATGCGTGCCACCACGCCCCAGGGTTCTCGCAGCGTGAAATGCAGGCCCTGCGCCGTTGCCGGCACTGTCTCGCCCTTCATCTCAGAGCCGAGTCCTGCGAAGTACTCGAGATAGCCCGCGGCGATCTGGACGTCCGCGCCGAGCTTGCCGATCGTATTGCCGGTGTCGCGTGCTTCGAGATCGAGGATCTCCGCGCCGCGCGTCCGGATCGCCGCTGCGAGACGCCGCAACAAAGCCGCGCGCTCCCAGACCGAGAGCGCCGCCCAGGCCGGCTGGGCCGCCTCGGCGGCTGAAACGGCGTCCGCGACGTCAGCGGCCGTCGCGTTCGGCACGCGACCCGTGACCGTCTCGTCCGCGGGATTGACGGACACGAGCCATTCGCCGCTGGATGCGGCGCGCCACTGCCCGCCGATCCACATCAGGCGATCCGCGTCTGTTCGCGCCATGAGCAACCTCCGTGAAATTCCTGCGTCGCGCTTGATCGCATGGGCAATATCGAACTCGCGTCAACCGACCAGGAGAGAGCGATGACCCGACCGACACTCACGCGCCGCAGCCTTCTGCCCGGCATCGTAGCGGCTCCGCTGCTGGCCACCGCCACCTCGAATGCGTTCGCGTCCAAAAAGCGCACGCGCATCACCGGGCCGATGCCGGAAGGCTTTCGCAGTGGTCCGCTCGATCTCACCAAGCCGCTGGACAACCTCGTTGCGCTGCTGAAGCTGCAGGCGGACCTTTCCGGCCAACCCGTTTACAGCGGCTTCCCCGGCAAGGCCTGGGGCTGGGTCCCTGACGAGGGCAATTACCTGTTGTTCAACACCTACGGCATCGGCGCCTCGCGTCTCGAGTACGACGAAGCCAGCAAGGCCTTCCGTTTCATCCACCGTGAGGCGCTTTTTTACTGCGATCCGAAAACGGGCGATGTGCTGGAAGACTGGGTCAATCCATTGACCGGCTCGCGGGTCGAGGTGCTGCATATCCTCAATGATCCCGTCAACCGCCTGTATACGCTGACGGGCGGTCCGTTCGCGCCGCCCTACCCGTACATGACCAACGGCGACCGTCTGATCTTCCAGCTCGACGTGCTGCGCTCCACAGAGAGAAGCCCGCTGACGCGCAAGGACTATCCGGTGCACGCGCAGCAGGACCTCTATCAGTCGGGCGAGCTGTGGGCCATTACCGGCAGCCTCGCTGAAGTGAACAATCCTGCAGTGACCAGCGCGAGCTGCCACACCTCGTGGAAGCGCCTGTCGATGTGGCTGCCGTTCATGGAGATGGGCAATCGCCCCGGCGTGATGGTCTATCACTCGCAGTCCTTCAAGTTCATGAATGGCTGGTCCGAACTGCCTGACAACATCCGCCGCTACGTCGAGAAGAATCAACCGAAATACCTCGAACCGCCGGCCACCTGGGAAGGTCTCGGCAAGAATGAAACCACCTGGAGCTATTCGAAAAAAGTCATCGACGAGCGTCGCGCAGCCGGCAAAGCGCGAAACGGCAAGGTGTTCGAACGACCCTGATCGAATTCCCTGGTCTGACTTCCTCGGGCGGCGCACGGTCTCAACCTGCGCCGCCGGTACGGCGCCCGCCGTGCTGAATCCACGCGATCACCAGTGCGCCGAGCATGACGGTGATCGAGTCTGCAATGGCCGTGGTGCACATCACGCCCGTGGGCAACCGCAGCCAGCCGGACAGGAAGGTATAGGAGCCGAAGAAGCTCGCCATCGAGATGATGCCGCCGGCCGTAAGTCCGCGTCCTATCCACCCGGTGGGTCGCGCGAGCCAGGCACACAACCAGGCCACCGCGAGCACGGGCAGCACGAAGCCCGCGATCAGCACACCGACCTGGGTATCCGTCGCATCGCGCATCAAGGAACCGAAACCTGGCTTGATGATCGGGTTCAGGATCTTCTCGGCCACGAACCAGTTGAGGCCGCTCGTGAAGAAGTAGCCAACGACGAACGACGTGATCCAGCGTGCCGCGCTCATGGTGACGGCTCCACGATCGTCAGCGTCTGTCGCAACGCCGGCGCCGGCACGGTCTGAACCGCGCCGCTGGGCCACCGGACTTCGATGCGATCCACACGGCTTCGAGCCCCGACGCCGAAGGTGATCGCCGGATCGTTGGTCGAGTTGTAGCCATGCGCACTGGTCGTCTCGCGGTGCTGCACCAGATCCCCGGCCGTCACCGTGATCCGCGCACCGATGCCGTCGCGATTGCTGCGGGTTCCCTGCAGCGTCACCTTGATCCAGTTGTTGCGGTTGCCGCGATTGACGAACAGACGGTTCTGCCCAGGCTGCGGACTCACTTGTTTGCCCGCCGAGTAATACGTGCGGTTCGTGACGAACAGGTCCGGGAACCCGTCCTCGTTGATGTCCGCCGCGCCAACGCCCGAACCGATTCCCAGTCCTTCGGCGCCCGAACCCTTGGTCACATCGCCGAACGTCCCGTCACCCCGGTTCGCCAGCAGCGTGTTCGGCGCAGGCTCCCAGGCGATGTAGAACTGTACGAAAGGCGGGAAGTCCGTGATCACGTCGTTGATCAGCGTCGTCGAAGGTCCGCCGTTGTTGACGTAGAGATCCACGTCACCGTCGTTGTCGAAATCGGCCGCGGCGCAGCCGCGAGCGCCACCCATGTCGCCGGCACCGGACTTGAGCGTGACATCCTCATAGGTCAGCGCGCCCTTCTCCCTCAGGCGACTCATCAGCAGCCGGTTTGCCTGGTCGGCGAGCGGCAGGTAGAGATCCATGTCGCCGTCGTTGTCGTAGTCGGCGATGCAGGCGCCCTGCGCATTGCCCGGGTTGATCAGCGGAATCGCACTGGGCGGCTTGCGGCTGCGGGTGATGTCCTCGAAAGTGCCGTCGCCCTTGTTGCGCAGCAGGATCTTGCTGTCCCCTTCGTTCGTGATCAGCAGGTCGATCCAGCCGTCCTGGTCGACGTCCGTGAAGTTCGGTGAGCCCTGGGCATTGGATTCGCGCAGCTTCGACTGCACCGCCACCCCCGCCGACGCGGTGATGTCAACGAACGTCCAGTTGCCTTCATTGCGAAACAGCGCGTTCTCGATCTCGCCGTCGGCGTTCTTCCAGAAGATGTCGAGGTCACCGTCGCGATCGAAGTCGGCGCAGGCGACACCGCCTGCCGTGTCGCCGATCCCACCGATCTTCTGGTCGTTGTCATTGCCGGCGCGCATCAGTCCGGCGGCACGTGTGACGTCCGTGAACGTCGCCGCGCCGGTCTCGCGCAGCTGATTCCGAAAGAGCGTCGTCGGAACGTGCTTCTGTCGCGGGCCGCCCGGCGGCATGTTGGCGGCCAGCAGATCGGCGTCGCCGTCGTTGTCGAAATCGCAGAACACTGCGCCGCGATTCAGGCTGCCAGGATTCTGAACGCCGCGGTTTGCGGCGACATCGGCAAACACGCCTCTGCCGTCATTCTCGAACAGGCGATCGTTGAGCCCTGCAGCGAGATCTTCGACCGGCACGAAGATGTCGAGATCTCCGTCGCCGTCGTAGTCACCGAAGGTCGGACCTGTCGCGTTGACGGCGAGATCCTGCACGCCCCGGGCCGCAGCCTCGTCCCGGAATCGGATCGGCAGGTCTGCCGCGCCTGCCTGAAACGCGACGAGAAGTCCTGCGGCGTTGCACAGAGCGCAAGCCCGGCGGATCCATGTCATTGGTATCACGAGTGTCCCCCTGACGCGCCAGCGCGCTGAATACCTGGTGCGAGTCTCTCGTGCGTGATGGCGGCCTCCCAGAAAGAACAGGGCCGCGACCCACTGAGTGGTCGCGGCCCTGCCCATCGCCAGGAGGGTTACTGCACGGGGGTGTCAGTTGCCGCCAAAGCGATAGTTGAAGCGCACGCCGACGATGCGCGGATCCGGCATCGACGAGGACGACGTGTCCGAGGGCGAGAACGCAAACGGATCGAGCAGCGCGACTTGAACGTTGCCCGGCGAGGACGACGAGGACAGGACCGTGTCGTCATCCGTCAGGTTGTTGACGTAGACCAGCGCTTCCCACTTGTCCGTCACGATGCCCGCACGCAGGTTGAACAGCGCGTAGTCATCCATCTTGCGGGTGTTCCACTGGTCCTCGAAGCGTTCGCCCTGGATCTGGGCGTCGCCCTCGACGTACCAGCTCGCGCCGCCACCGAAGGCCGAGGCGAACGGCCGACCGTATCGGCTCAGCAGCACCAGAGAATGCTCCGGCGCACGCTCGAGCTTGTTGCCCTTCAGGTTGATCTCGCACAGCCGGTACTGGTTGGCGGCGCTGCGTGGGCAGCTGCCGAAACGCGCAGCGTCGGTAGCCGAGTTGCTGAGGATCGGGAAGTCCGTGTACTCGGCGTCGAGGTACGTGTAGTTCGCGTGCAGCAGCCAGTGTTCCGTGGCCTTCCAGTCCGCATCCAGCTCGACGCCCTTGACCTCGGCCTTGCCGGCATTGGTCAACTTGCCGATGGCAACGTTGTTGACAACCAGCTGCGAGCCCACCTGCTTGTCGGTGTAGTCCATGAAGAACAGCGCACCGTTCAGGCGAAGGCGGTTGTCCATCCAGGACGTCTTCGCACCGAGTTCGTACTCGACCAGGTTCTCGGCCTTGTACTGGAACTCGTCGTAGCAGTCCGGCTTCGGCCGCGCGTTGGGTCCGACGCAATCGAAGTTGCCGTCCTGCCAGCCACCGCCGGTCACCGTCGAATAGCCGCCCGGCTTCACGCCCTTGGCGACCGTCAGGTAATACAGCGAGCTGTCCGTCGGCTTCACTTCGAGGCTGACGCGGGGCGTCACGAAGCTCTCGCTCGACTTGATTCGAGCCTCTACACCCGGCGCCTGGCGCATGCGGCCGCCGTTGAAGTAGAAGTCGTAGGTGATGACCTGCGAAGGTGTCGTCACGGAGGTTCCAGGGAAGGTCACGTCCGCGCAGGGAATGCCGCTGGCGGCCGGCAGGGCGCAATCCACGCCGAGGACCTTCTCTTCCTCATCCGAGAAGCGCGCTTCCGCCGTGAGTTTCCAGATCTCGGCGAATTTGAACTCGACCATGCCGAACGCGCTGAGGCTCGTGATCTCGCGGCCCTGGAGTCGGGGCACGACATCCACCAGTCGCAGAGCGGCCGTACCCTGGTTCACCGGACCGCAGCTCGCAGGCAGGAAGAACGACGGTACTGCCGGGAGGCAGAACAGGTCGATCGAACGCGCCGTCTGCTTGACGTCCTCGTTCCAGTACAGGGCGCCCAACGCGTAGTTGAAGGCTCCTTCGAGGTCCGACTGCCAGCGGAATTCCTGGCTGATCTGCTTGGTCGTGTTCGAATAGTCGAAGATCGAACTGCGCAGCGCGGTGTCGATGCCATTGACCGGGATCGCATCGAAGTCACTGTCCTGCAGGAAGGTGAAGTCACCGTCCGTGTAGCCGGTGTATGACGTCAGCGTCCCCGAATCGAAGCTCCAGGTCGCGACCACAGACCCACGCATCATCTGGCGCTCGCTGCCGGGGAAGTCCCCGCCGGTGAACGGATTGTTGCTGTAGCGGATCTGCAGATCATCGCCACCCAGATTGGTGCCGACGCTGCGCAGCGTGAACGCCGGGCCGCCCAGCGTGGCAGAGCCCGAGTACACCCGCACGCCGGTCGGGCTGGGCGCACCGGTCACCGGATCGAGCCGCACGGTACCGGCCGCCAGTCGCGGCGCGATCGTGTTGGCGCGAACGAACGCCTGCGCGCCCTGGTCGTAGCTGTCGTCGGTGTACTCGACGCGTGCCTTGATGCTGAGCGCCTCGCTGAGGTCCCATTTTCCGGCCAGCGCCGCGCCCCAGCCTTCGCCGCCCCCGACCTTGTTGCCGGTCGTGACGTTGCGATAGATGCCGTCGTCATTCCAGACCGTGCCGTTGAAACGCAGGCCGAAGGCGTCGTTGACCGGACCGCTGAGCGAGCCGGACATGGTGTACCGGCCGTAGTCGCCGAAGTCGCCGCGCAGGCTGCCTTCGGTCTCCTTGCTCGGATCCTTGGTGACGTACTGGATCGCGCCGGCGAACGCGCTGCGACCGTACAGGGCCGACTGCGGCCCCTTGACCACTTCGACCCGTTCCAGATCGACGAGCCGGGACGTGGCCAGCAGCGAGCCGCCCGCCACCGCGATGCTCTCGGAGGAAACGTCGATACCGTCGACCAGCACGGCGACGTTGTTGCGTCCGCGCGTCGGCGACAGGCCGCGGATCGTGATGCGGGTGTCGGTGGCACCGTAGCCCTGCTCGAAGATCAGCGAGGCGTCGAGCCCCGCGACGTCAGACACGTCCGAAACGTTCAGCCGCTCGAGTTCTGCGGCACCGATGGCCGAGATGCTCAACGCGACATCCTGCAGATTCTCCTCACGCTTGCGTGCCGTGACGACGACTTCGTCCAGTGAAATGGCCGAGGCCGATTCCTGTGCCTGAAGTTCAGCTGCCGGGAAAACCGCCGCAGCGGCACCCAGCAGTACGAGCGCGCGGTGCGCGTTTTTATTTCTGATATGCATGAGACCCCCGATCGAGTGACGACTCAGACGCGAACCTGCCACATCGCCGAGCGCGCGAGAAGGCGTCCCGACATCATCTGTCCACGTAGTGCTCACCGAAGGTGACCGATCAGTCATGTGACCGCTCAGTCAACTCTCGGGAACCGGCAGGGACAGAGCCCGGGACACGGTCACGGTACGGTGATCGGGACCCGCACGACTTGAACAGCGCAGTCAGTCAGGGCAATTTGGCGGACGATGACGAAACGCGTATCCAAGTCACCCAAGCGACGCTCCGGCCGCCAGGCGTCTGAACGGGCCCTCGTGCGGGCATTCGAAGGCCTGCTGCAGCGGCATGGCGTCACCGGCGTCGGTGTCAATGCCGTGCTGGATTCCGCCGGGGTTGGCAAGCGCCTGCTTTACGAATACTTCGGCGATCTGGAAGGACTGGCGGCGGCCTGGGCCCGCGAACGTCCGGATCCACTTGCCCTCGCCGACCGCGGTGAGGCCTTGCGCCGCCAGCTCGAAAAGCTCTCGCCAGCGGCGCGCATCGGCGTGATCACGCAGGACTACGCTTCCAGCCTGCGCGATCATCCCTGGGCCAGCCAGGTGATGCTGGCCGAACTGCAGCGCAGCAACGGCATCGCCAAGGCGATGAGCGAAATCCGCCGTGAGATCGGGGCCGGACACGAAGGGCTGCTGGTGAACCCGGACACTCAGGGCGACCGCGGACTGATGGAAATGGCCTTCATCCTGCACGCCGCCGCCAACTATCTCGTGCTGCGAGCTCGCTTTGCACCGGACTACAACGGCATCGACCTCGATTCCCGCGAGGGCTGGGATGGCGCCATGCGCATGCTGGGCTCGATCGCGTCGCTGGCGGAAGCCCGAAGCACAAAACGACCGGCCAGCCGGGAACATGCGCCAAAGCGCCTTACAGTCGGCAAAGTCAGGCGCGCGGCTTCGGCTTCGCCGTCAGGCGCTCCGGGAACTCGCGCTCGGCGCGCTCGCGGTACTCGCGCGGCAGCGCGTCGATCGACCTGAGCTTCGCGCCGGAGGCGTGCCACACGACGTGGCCGGGATGGTCCTTCATGTCCATCCACTTCAGCCAGCCCATGAACACGGTGGACGAGAACGCGGCCGGCACCGCCGCGAGTCGCCGGCTCGCGAAGTCCCGTCGCGACGCAAACATCGACTGACGCTGGCCGTGCATCGGCGGCATGCCGGGCGGATACACCGTCTGGTGCTGTAGCCAGACGTGATCGCCCATCTCGTGCCACTGGACTGTCAACGGCTTCGTCGAGACCGGGCCCAGCGCCTCGCCGGTCAGACGAACCGGCCAGATGCCGTCGGCGCCGTAGTGGAATCCCAGGTTGCCGCCCTGCACTGCCGGCTTCACCACGTCCATGCGTCCGGTCCAGGGATTGCGAAACTCGCGAAGGTATTCGTTCGTCTCGAAGTCGCGAAAGAACGTGACCGTATTGCCGCCCAGGATGTAGCCATCGGCCACATGCTGGAACCAGTAGATCTCCATCCCTTCGATGCGCACCAGCGGACGAGGCGTCTCGTTCGGCCCCGTGACCGCAAAGATCACGCCGGTGAACCACCAGGGCACGTCTTCCTCGCGCAGGCTGCCCTGCATGCGCACGATCCCGCGCAGGTGATCTGGAGCACTCACAGGAAGAACACCGCCACCGTTCCCCGTCGACGATGCGGCCGCCGCTGACCAGGTTGCACCGGCAGCCGGCAGCGTCAATGCGAGGGAAGTCGCCAGCAGGTCGCGACGCGTGAGCGGCAGCCTGGAATCGATCGATCCGGTCATGGGCTTGAGTCCTCAGTCAGTCAGGGCGTTGCGGCAGGCGTCGCAAAACAAAGGCCGCCCGACTCATTCGCAGAGTCGGGCGGCCGGATTTCAGCAGATCAGAACTTGTAGTTGAAGCGGATGCCCACGGTGCGCGGCCGCGGCAGATTCGCAAAAGTCGTCGTCGGGATGCTCGGTGCGAAGACGAAGCGCGACACCGCCACCGGAGGTGCCACGTTGTAGCGGAACGCCCCGAGTCGGAAGTCCGATGCGTAGATCGCGGGGCCCGTGCCCGACGACCTGACCGTTCGGTCATCGGCGACGTTTTCGAGATAGGCAGTTGCCGACCAGCGCGTGGAATCGATTCCGACACGCAGGTTCGCGATCCAGTACGAATTGAGGTACGAGTTGTTGTCGTCCTCGAGGAAGCGCGAGTCCTGCCAGTTCGCGTCAAAATCGACGACCAGCAGACTGCCGTTCGCGCCGATCGGCCGTCGGTAGGTCGCATTGAACGCCAGTGCAAGCTCCGGCGTGTCCTCGATGTGATTGCCGGTGCGATCAAGCAGGCAGGTCAGTGCGTATGGCGTGCGGGCCGCCGGGATTGCACTCGACGCTGGATTGATCGGGATCGCATTGGTGCCAAGCGGCGTGAAGGTCGAGCCGATGAGATAGCCGACAGTGCAATTTCCGACCCGAGCGATCTCGCCCGCACCGGAGGATGTCGTCTGATAGCTCGTGTACTCGTACTTGTTGAAGTACGTCAGGCCGCCGCCGACCTGCCAGTTCGCGTCGATCTGGAACTGCCCGGCAAGTTCGAGGCCCTGCAGCACGGCCGCACCGGCGTTGGTCACACGATTCGAGATCGTGTTGCCGACCAGCACCTGGGTACCGACCTGCTTGTCGGTAAAGTCAGTCTTGAAAATGGCGCCGTCGAAACGCAGTCGGCCCGTGGCGCTGCGCCACTTCACACCGAGCTCGTATGTCTTCAGTTTCTCGGGCTCGAACCGGATATCCGCAGCGTTGGCCAGCGACGGCCCACCCGCGCCACCCAGCGTCACGGTCGAATAGCCGCCGGGCTTGCGGGCCTTGGCGAACGACGCGTAGATGTTGAGGTCGTCGGTGGGCTTCCACTGGATCGTGCCCTTCGGCGTGATGTAGTCCTCTTGAAGTGCAGGGTATGGAATCTGCCGGCTCGTCGCCACGGGCGAGAATCCCATGGGCTGCACTGCGGCACCCGGGATGCCGGTCGACGGAATGTTGCCCGGGCGACAACCGCCGTTCGGGCCGCAAAGCTGAACGGTGCCAGGACCACTGCTGCCGTCCGTGAAGCCGCCGTTGACGAAGTTCTCTTCATCGACGTAACGCGCTTCAGCCACGATCTTCACGCTCTCGATCGGCTCCCACTCGAGATCGAGGTAGGCCGACTTGTGGTCGACGGTACGACGGGTCCAGGAAGTTCCGCGCGCACGGTTCACGTCATCGACGTACTGCGACACGTCGGTGCTCGTGAAGCCACCGGTCGGATTCGTGCAGGACCCGAACGGTGCGATGATCAGCGGCGGATTGCCCGTAGGTGACGGCGAGAACACGGTTCCAGGCGTCGCCTGCGACGCGGCCGGCGACAGGAACCCCGCCGCCGACGCAAAGCAGGTCGTGCCCGCGCCCACCACAGTGATGTTGTTCTCGAACTGGTCCATGCGCTCGGTCCAGAGCTGCACACCGCCGATGACCTGGACGGGGCCGTCAAAATCAGACGTGAAGCGCAGCTCCTGGCTGAACTGTTCCGTGATGCTGTCCGTCACCAGGTTCTGCTGGATTGGGAGGTAGGCAACCTTGTCGATATCGAACGCGGAATCGACGAGCGCACGCGTGTAGCCAGTGAGCGAAGCGATCTGACCAAAACTGAAATCCAGTTTCTGCACCGCGGAGAGCCGCAATACCTGACGATGACTGCCCGGGTAGTCTTTGGTGCTATTGCCATTGGTCGTATTGCGATTGTCGGGATTGAAGGCGACCTGCAGATTCTGGTCGCGCGCATCGCCAACACCACCGTTGAACGCCGGAATCGACATGTCATCGAAAACGCCGGTATTACCCGTGAGGCGCTCGAGTTCGCGGTAGGCATTGAGCCCCAGCGCGAGCGTCGCAGGATTGACCGGACAGTTCGCATCGATGATGAAGCCTGCCGGCGCCGCCGTCGTACCGCCTGTCGCAGTCGCGGCCGTACCGATGTTGCAGATCGAAGCATTGGCGGGCACGGCATTGCGTGAATTGAATGGCATGGCCGCCTGCGCGGGCACGTCGAACTGGTCGTCCGAGTACTCGGTGCGGAATTTCATCGAGTAGGTTTCGTTGGGAGCCCATTTCACGGTGAAGGAACCGCCCTTGCCGTCGCCTCCCCCGACCTTGTTACCCGTGACGGTGTTGCGGTAGTAGCCCCCATCGCTGAACGCGTAGCCGTTCAGGCGCACACCCAGCGTGTCCGACAATGGCATCGAAATACTCGCCTTGATCTCCGTCTGATCGCGATTGCTGAAATCGGCGGACGCGCCGCCCGAAACATCATCGGTCGGATCCAGCGTGGTGTACGAGATCGCACCGGCAAACGCACTTCGGCCAAAGAGCGCGCTCTGCGGACCCTTGACGATCTCGATCTGCGAGATGTCGATCAGTCGCGGGTTGATCAGCAGCGAGCCGCCCGCGACACCGATGGACTCGCTCGACACGTCGATGCCGTCCACGAGAGTTGCGACGTTCGGGCGACCACGCGTCGGCGAGAGGCCACGAACGACGATACGAGTGTCGTAGGGCGCGAGACCGGAATCGAAGTTCAGACTGGGATCGCGGCTGATGATGCCCTGCACATCCTTGATGCCTTCACGGGCGATCTGGTCCGCGGTGACCGCCGTGATCGCCAGCGGCACATCGATCAGGTTCTCTTCGCGCTTGCGCGCCGTGACGACGATTTCGTCGAGCGCGACGCTTTCATCCGCCGGCGCTTGCGCAGCGACCGGACCGGCCAATGTGAATGTGAGCGGTGCTATCCAGAGACAGTGACGCCATCCATGAGACTGGAACATGTAAACCCCCCGTGATCATCAATGTTGACGGGGCCCACGTTGCGGGAACGCTACGCGAGCTCCGCCGTGAAATGCAGCTAATTCCTGCTGCTTATTGATCGCTTATACCGCCTCGTTGCAGGGCGGCCGCACTGCTCGAAAAAAAATGGCCGCCCAGTGGACACCGGGCGGCCATGCCGATCTGCGTCTGATGTGGATCAGTCGACGAGCGTGACGCTCACCTTGCCATCGGGGCCGATGTCCGAGACGTTGATCCTCACGCCCATCACCTCGGCGTAGCCGAGCAGTCGGGGCTTCAGCCAGATTTCATGCAGTTCCTGGTCGGTCATGTCGAACTGCCCGATGCGCTTGCCGATCGTCAGGACCGTGGTGAACGGGAACGTGAACTCCCGCCTGCCAGGCGAGGCTTTCAGATCCATGCAGAGCTGGTAAAGACAGGCCGTCCTCTCGAACATGCCGACGAGCGCGACCTCCCGATCGCCCGTCTTCTCGATCATGCCCTTCATGCGCTGCAGCATCGGCATCATCGTCTTCACGTCGTGCTCGACGTACTGCTTGATCAGGCCGGCGTTCTTCGCGAACTGCACCGAGTTCAAATGCATCTTCACGAGCGCATCGTTCATCTCGTGCTGATACGGCATGGAATCCTTCAGCGTGCGGATCGCCATCGCGACGGCCTTGCCGAGCAGTTCCTCCCGCCCCTCGAAGCCGCTCGAGGTGCCCTCCATCGTCGGCGCGCCTGCGGCGCCCGCCGGGCGGCCCGTGACGCCGGGCGGTGGACCGCCGGCCAGTGTCGTTTGAGTCATATCGCAATCCTCCGTGACGAGATCCCCGCAACTTATACGCCGCGCTGCGCGTAAGCTGCCAGCGACCTCTCGCTACTGGTTACCCTTACCGACCAACGAGTGGACACGCCGGACCTATCTGACTAGTTTTACAGGGGTCTTTACCTTACAAGCCATGCAGGGCCAGGGCCGGCCCTCGACATTCGTCTGGGAGGCGAACCATGTACATGAATTTTTGGTATCCGGTCGTTCGTGCCGAGGATCTCGGCGCGACGCCACAGAAGGTGCGCATCCTCGCACATGATTTCGTCGTGTTTCGCGACAACAGCGGCAAGCCGGCGGTCCTCGCGGACACCTGCATCCATCGCGGTGCGGCACTGTCGATGGGCAAGTGCAAGGAAGACGGCACGGTGCAGTGCCCGTATCACGGCTGGCGCTTCAACCGGGAAGGCGAATGCACGCGCATTCCGTCGATCGGCTCTAAAGTGAAGCCGCCGGCGCGCGCGCGCGTCGATTCCTACCCGGTGCAGGAAAAATACGGACTCGTGTTCGCGTTCCTCGGCGATCTGCCCGAGGCGGAACGTCCGCCGATCATGCCGGTCGACGAGCACGGCACGCCGGAATGGCGCGCGACGCTGATCACGTTCGACGTCAACTATCACTACGAACGTTCGATCGAGAACGGCCTCGACCCCGCGCACAACGAGTATGTGCACACGACGCACGGCTATCAGGGTGAGCGCGAAGACAGCTACACGATGATGGAACTGCGACCGTACAAGGACAACGACTGGGGCTATGGCTTCATGTCGACGTTCGACGCGCCGCCACTGAAGAACTGGATCATGAAGCGCTTCCGACCGAAGGGCGGCAAGATGGAAGCGGGCTCGGGCACCTATGGCCCGAACCACATGTGGACGTACATCAACTTCTCAGAGAAGTCGTCGATGCACCAGTACATGTTCGAGGCGCCGATCGACGAGAACCGCACACGCGTGTTCCTGCTGAACGAGCGCAACCTCGGCTTCTTCAAGAAGGGGATCGGCACCAAGCTGAACAACTTCATCGACAAGAAGGTGAACGAACGAAACGTGTTCATCGCTTCGCAGGACATCAAAGTGATGAATGAGGTGCGACCGCGCCTCACGCCGCCCTCACGTTCCAAGGAACTGATGATGCCGGCAGATCGCGTGATCCTGCAGTATCGCGACAAGCTCGACGAGTTCGAGGCCCGCGGCTGGAAGCTCGACATGGAAGCGATCAAGGCGGTGCAGGCGCGTGGCGATGTCGCCACGGCCATCCCCTGCCCTGCGCGCCGTGAAACGAATGCCTGGGTGCTGGACGAAGCTCCGCGCGTGCCCGCGCCGGCGAAACAGAAGCCGCCGTCACTGCAGGTGGCCGGCTGACGTCACGCGCGCCCATCCGGGCAATGCGGTGATCCTGAAGCGGGAGTGACGTCGGACGTCACTCCCGTTTTTGCTGGTGTACGGGACGTCCGACTGCAAGGGAGTTGCGATGACTGAACCCGCTGTCAGGGTCGGCCCCTGGGAACTGGCGCCTGGCGTCGAGCGGCAAAATTTTTTCGCGCTGCTCGGTGCCGCGTTCTTCTCGATCGGCCTGCTGACGTTGGTCGGCAACCTGCGTCCCTACCTGTTCAACGAGATGCTGGACGTCCCGCAGGACGTGCAGGGCCGACTCAGCGGCGCACTCGACATCGTCAGTGAGATCCCGGCGCTGTTGCTGTCCAGCCTGATCGGCGCGGCTTCGGACAAGGTTGGTCGACGCGTGCTGTATGCCTCGGGCTTCCTGATCCTGGGCCTGTCGTATTTCCTGTTCCCCTTCGTGTCCTACGGACCTTCTCTGTTCCTGATGGTGTTCGTGCTGGCCTGCGGCGCCACGCTGATCTCCGCGATGCTGGGCACGGTGATTGCGGACTATCCGACGGAGCGTGCGCGGGGCCGGCTCGTCGGCATCTGCTTTTTCCTGAACGGACTCGGCGTCGCGTCGCTGGTGGGCGTCGCCTCGCAGTTGCCGAAGCTTTTTCTCGCCCAGGGTATGAGCGCCTATGACGCGGGCCGCTGGACGTACTGGACCGTTGCAGGGCTTTGCCTGATTCCACTGGTCGTCGTCGCGCGCGGCCTGGCAGGTCGCCCCAGCCTTCCGCAGGCGTCCCAGGAGGGCGCCCGGCCGAATGGCAGCCTGTTCGAAACGCTGCGCATCGGCATCGTCGCTGCCCGTGACATTCGCGTACGACTCGCCTACCTGTCCGCCGCCGTGTCGCGTGCCGCCCTGTCGATCGTCAGTGCGTTCTTCTTCCTGTGGATGACCCAGGAAGGTCAGGCGCAGGGCATGACGGTGTCAGAGGCGTATTCGCGTAGCGGCAAGATCTTCGCCACGATCCAGATTTCGGCGACGCTCTGGGCCGTTCTCGTGATTTTCTTCATCGACCGGATCGATCGGGTGCTGACGATGGCCATCGGCGCCGCCCTCGCCTGCGCGAGCTACACGACCTTCGGCATGGTGGAGGATCCGTTCCAGCCGATCATGTATCTCGCCGCCGCGTTTCTCGGCATCGGCGAGATGAGCGGCATCCTCGCCTCACAGGCCTTGATCGGCCAGGTCGCACCAGAGCGGGGCCGAGGCGCCGTGATCGGCGTGTTCACGTTGTGCGGCTCGCTCGGGATCTTTCTGGCGGCCGCCGCCGGCGGCTATCTGTTCGATGCCTGGCGACCCTCCGCGCCCTACATCATCATGGGAATCGTCAGCGGCGTGCTGTGCGTCGCTGCGATTCATGTTCTTCGCTCGACAGCGCGCGCGCGTCTGCAGGGATCCAGTCAATGAATGTCACCGCCACCGCTCCAGGCCTGAAGATTGGTCCATGGGAATTTGTCCCCGGCGTACGCCGGGGACATTTCAATGCGCTGCTTGCGACATCATTCTTCACGATCGGCCTGATGACGCTGGTGGGGAATCTGCAGCCGTACTTCTTCAATGCCGTGCTGCACATCCCGCCTTCGCAGCACGGCAACTTGAGCGGTTCGCTGGCCTCGTTCAATGAACTGATCTTTCTCGCCGTGGCGAGCCTGGTCGGCGCGGCATCCGACAAGATCGGGCGACGCCCCATCTATGCCTTCGGCTTCCTGGTCATGGCATTCGCATACGTCCTGTATCCGCTCGCCACCGAAGCGCAGGACCTCTACGCGTTCCGCGCAGTGTTCGCGGTGGGCGCAGCCTGCGTGTCGTCGATGCTCGCGGCCGTCATCGCCGACTATGCGATGGAGAGTTCGCGCGGCAAGCTCGTCGGGATCTGCTTTTTCCTCAATGGCATGGGCGTCGCCACGCTCGTGGTCTTTGGCGGACGCCTGCCGCGCATGATCGAGGCGATGGGCGTGGAGCCAGTGCAGGCCGCCAAGTGCGCCTACTGGACGGTTGCGGCACTGTGCCTGATCCCGCTCGTGATCGTGGCCTTCGGCTTGCAGCGTAGCGCACCGGGTCGCGTCGAGAAGAAAGAGCCGCTGCTCGCAACGCTGAAGGTCGGGCTCGCTGCGGCGCGAGAGCCGCCGGTGCTGCTGGCCTACCTGTCCGCGATGGTGTCGCGCGGGGACCTTGCAGTGCTGTCGACCTTCTTCCTGCTGTGGCTCACGAATTACGGAATCGGCCAGGGTCTGACCGCCGCCGAAGCACAGGCAGCGGGCACCAAATTCTTCGGTCTCGCCCAAGTGTTCGCCACGATCTGGGCGCTGATCGTCATCGCGTTCATCGACCGCTTCGATCGCATTCTCGCGCTGGCGCTCGCGATGGGTTGCGCGTCAGCGGCCTATATCACCATCGGCATGGTCGATGACCCGTTGGGGCCCGGCATGTATGCGGCGTCAGCCTTCATGGGGATCGGCGAGATGAGCGGCATCCTCGCGTCGCAGTCGCTGGTCGGCAAGGTCGCCGGCGAACGGGGACGCGGCGCCATCATCGGCGTTTTCAGCATGTTCGGCGCGGCAGGCATCCTGATGTCCACCTATTTTGGCGGCAAGCTGTTCGATGCCTGGAAGCCCTCAGCACCCTATCTGCTGGTGGGTATTGCAGATGGTTTGCTCGCGATCCTGGCGCTGGCCGTGTATCTGTCGTATCGACGGCGTCCGCCATCCGGCAACGCGTTGTAGCAGAATGCCGGCATGATCGAAGACGCCGGCTCCATGCTGCAGGTGATCGTGCTCGCCGCCGGCGAAGCGCGCCGCTTCGGTTCGCCAAAGCAGCTCGTGCGACTGAACGGCCGGCCGATGCTGCACACCGCGATCGGCAATGGTGTCGCCATCGCCGGGCATTCGGTCATCGTGGTACTGGGCGCCTATGCCGCAGAACTCGCACCGCTGCTTCGACACACGCCCGCGACGGTCGTGATCAATCGCCAATGGTCCGAGGGCATGGCCAGTTCGATCCGCTGCGGCGTCGCCGCGTTGCCCGGTACGGCCGACGGCGTGATGATCCTGCTCGCCGATCAACCTTCGGTGACGGCCGAAGACCTGCGCAGGCTGGCCGGGGCCTGGCGCAGACAGCCGACGTTGATCGTGGCGGCGCAATACGGCACCACCACGGGCGCGCCGGCGATCTTTCCGCGCTGGTGCTTCGCCGAGCTTGGCGCGCTGCGTGGCGAACACGGCGCACGCGTGATTCTTTCGCGCCATGCGGATCGCGTCGTGCGCGTGCCAATGGCCGCCGCCGCCGTCGACATCGACACCCCCGAGGACCTGCTGTCGATCGAAGCCGCGGCGACTCCGGACAAGCCGCAGATCTGAGCTCGACATCAATCGTCGATGCCAAGCGCCGCCGCACTGGCCGGCGTCTGCATCGTCGCCACGGCACGCACTGCGATAGGTATGCGCTGGCGCGCGAGGCAGGCGCGATCGAACACCGGAACATTTGTGCGGATTCGCAGCACCAACGTGGTGATGATGTCATCGAGTACCGGCACGACCAGGCTGCGGCAGTAACGCACGTCGAGCGCCAGCACATTGCTCTGCGAGAGGGTCAACCCCGAGCGGTCGCCGCGTCGGGCGTCGAGCGCGTCGCCGTCGTTGGGGATCTGCCGACCCTCCGGACCCTCGACACCGAAATCGGCGAAGGCTTCCCGGGTGGGACGTGCGATGCCGATCCAGGTGAGGTCGGGCCGCTGTACGTCGAGCAAGGCGCGGGAGTAGGCGCGCAGCGCCGCGGCGTCTCCCTGCCCGGGGTTGCCTGCGCCGAACAGCGGCGCGAGACCGCGCGCGAGACGACGCCGCATCGACTGCAGGTCGCCCCGCGACACTGCCCCCGTACGCGCCGCCTCGAAAGCGGCGACCGTCAGCAGCTGCCGCGTGATCGCCAATTGAGCGCCCTCGAAGATGGCACCGGCGAGCGGCAACACGATCAACAGAGTCGCCGCCGCGAACTCCAGCGTGACAGAGCCCCTCTGGCGCCGCTCGCCACCGACGGTCGCGGAATCGGGACGACTCGCGACATGCATCCCGACGGTGATGCGCCAGCGCCTCAGCGCACCGGCAGGCGCCTCGATGACCGAGGTGGCACGAGGATGCCAGCGAACGCGCCCCGGGGGCACGGCAGATTCGACCCGCAGCACGAATCCGCCGCGTGAAATGAACGCGAGATCGATCGGAAAACGCATTCCAACGGTATGGACGGCCGCGCAGCGCTGCAGCCAGACACAGGTCCGTTCCGGCAGCGATGCACGACCGAGCAACCCCGTCAGGCGACCGAGGAAGTCCGCGCGCTGATCGACGTCGATCGTCGTCGGTCGCCCATCCCGCCATAGCTGGTGCGCAGGCATTCAGCCGCCGGCCTGCAGACTCGACCAGACGACGAAGGCCAGCACCACGAACGTGCAGGGAAAGATGCACAGCACCAGAGGCGCCAGCATCTTCACCGGGGCCTGCATCGCCAGTTTCTCGGCGCGGTGGAAACGCTCGTGCGCGCGCTGCTCGGCCTGGATGCGCAGGACGGATGCCAGGCTCCCTCCGGCGCGTTCGGCCTGAACCAGTGATGAGATCAACGGTGCGACGGAGTCGAATTCCAGGCGGCGCTGCAGCGCCTCGAGAGAATCGACGCGGCCGCGACCCGCCTGCAGTTCCGCAGCAAACTGCCGCAGGGCGTCGCACAGCGGACCGGGCGCTGCGCGATCTATCGAAGCTCGCACCGCCGCATTGAAGGTGCCGCCGGCCTCGAGACCGAGGCCGATCATGTCGAGATGGAACGGCAGTTCACGCAACACCGCGAGCTCGCGTCGCCGCCCTATCGACCGCAGCCACAGCGACGGGAGCACGATGACCAGCGCACCAGAGGCGAGAAACGCGAGCGAACCCAGGTCCAGGACGAGCAGACTGCCCGACGCCAGCATGATCACGGGCACGCGCAGCAGGCACCACTCGCCTGGCGAGATCAGCATGTCGAGCGCCGCGCGACGCAGATCGCGCTCCGCCCGCGCAACCCAGGGAGCCGGTAGGCGGGGTCCCAGCAGCGGAACCAGAGGCAGCGCCAGTCTGCGCGCGCCGCGCAGGGCGAGCCTCGACAACCGTGACACCCCACACGGTGCCGCATCCGCGGCACCCGCCCAACGCAGTCTTCTGAGGACCGTGGTCAGTCTTCCGATGCCGTGACTCGCAATCAGCCATGCCAGTGTGGCAAAGGTCAGCGCGATCAACAGTGCCACTGCGAAGAGGGACACGTCAGACCTCGATCCGAACGATGCGACGGATCAGCACCCAACCCGCGGCCTGCAGCGCAAACACCACAATCAGCGTGGCCCAGCCCGGCGGCGTGGTAAACAGAGGCGCCGTGGCGTCCGGCTCGAGCAGCCACATGGCGATGACCAGCAACATCGGCAGCAGACTGACGATCACGCCCTGCATGCGCCCCTGCGATGTCAGCGCATCGATCTTGTCTTCGATCGCGCGGCGCCGTCGCACAGCGGACGCGAACCGTTGCAAAGCGTCCCCCAGCCCCCCGCCCAGTTCCCGGGCGACGCGCACCGTGGCGCAGAACTGCGCCACATCGGCACAGTCCGCCCGCGTCGACCATTGCGCCAGGGACTCGTCCAGCGACACTCCGAGACGCTGCTGGCGCAACAGCAGCGAGAGCTCGTCGCGTAGTGGAACGCGCTGGTGCTGTGCCAGCATCGACATGGATTGCGAGAGACCGGCGCCGCCGCGCAGTGCCGAGGCCAGAGCATCGGCGGCATCCGGCAACTGCGCCGCGATGCGCTGGCGCCGCTGCCGGCGCAGGTGTGCCGACACCGCGCGCGGCGCGATCAGCGCGCCTGTCCAGAGCGCGAAGATCAGCCAGGCGGGTGCGCCGACCAGCACGCCCAGAAGTGGCACGGCCAGCAGTGCGATCGCACTGACGCGCGCAGCCTGCGCCGGGTCGACGAACAGGAACAGTTCGGCGAGATCCTGATCGGCCCAGCGCCGGACCGATCCGCTGTGGCGCTGGGAGAAGCCATCCGCCAGTCTCCAGGCGGCGAGTACGCCCGCAGCCATGGCCACCGCCACCGCGCCGGCGATCCATGGCAAGGACTGCGCCGCGCTCATGGCTGCCGCTCCCTGAACCACTCAGTCTGTGGCGCAATGCCGCGACCACGCAGCAACTCGAAGAACCCCGGTAGCGTTCCGCAACCAGTGAAATAGCCGCGGGTGTGCCCGAACTCGGTCGACGCAGCGGTCTGGACGAAGCGAAACAGCGTCTGCATCTGGATGCGGCCCCCTTCCATGCCGGCAACCTCGGCGATCTCGGTGATTCGGCGGGTGCCACAGCGAAAGCGCTGCTGCTGCACCACCACGTGTACCGCACTCGCGATCTGTTCACGGATCGCCTGCAATGGCAGATCGAGCCCGGCCATGAGAGCCATCACCTCGAGACGCGCGAGCGCGTCGCGTGGACTGTTCGCGTGGACGGTGGTCAGGGATCCGTCATGACCCGTGTTCATCGCCTGCAGCATGTCGAGCGCCTCCCCGCCCCGACACTCGCCGACGATGATCCGGTCCGGGCGCATGCGCAGCGCATTGCGCAGCAGATCACGGATCGTGACCTCGCCACGCCCCTCGATGTTTCGCAGCCGCGATTCCAGCACGACGCGATTCGGATGGTCGAGTGCAAGCTCTGCCGAATCCTCGAGTGTCACCAGTCGCTCGTCGCGATCGATCAGCGAAGAGAGGACATTCAGCAGCGTCGTCTTTCCGGCGCCCGTGCCACCGCTGACGATCAGGTTGCGTCGCTGCTCGATGCACAGGCGCAGGAACTCGAGCATTTCGGCACTTGCGGATCCGAGGCTGATCAGATCGGCGGCGGTGAGCCGTTGCCGACCGAAGCGACGGATCGTCACGGCTGCGCCGCCCAATGCGAGTGGTGGAATGACCACATTGACCCGCGAACCATCCGGCAGTCGCGCATCGACCATCGGTGCGGCCTCGTCGACGCGTCGACCGAGCGGCGCGACGATCCTCTCGATCACCCCGCGCAGCGCGCGATCGCTGCTGAACCGGCTCGGCACGCGCAAGACACGGCCGCGTCGTTCGATGAAGATCGTGTCCGCGGAATTGATCATGATCTCGGTGATCGACTCGTCCGCAAGCAGCAGTTCCAGCGGCCCGAGACCCAGCGCTTCATCGAGCACGAACGCAATCAGCGTCTCGGCCGACGCGGGCAATGGTTGCGGCCAGTCTGCAACGATGCGCGCCAGAAGATTGACGGCAAGGCGCCGCAGATCGCCATCGTCGATGCGCTCGACACCCGTCCGACGCAGGTCGAGTGCTTCGAGCAGCCGCTCGTGCAGACGGCGCACGCAGTCGAGGAATGACGGCGTGACCGTGACATCGGGGAGATCGGCGACCAAGGATGTCATCGCGCCTCCTCGACCCGGCGTTCGACCCGATCGGTCAACGTCGTGCCACGCACCTCTGCGGTATCGCCGTCCCGGCGCACCCTCGGCGTCAGGAAGATCACCAGTTCGGTACGTTCATGCCTGCGCTGGTCCGCGCGAAACGCGCGCCCCGCCAGCGGCACGCGCCCGAGACCCGGCACCGCCGATCGGTCCCGGCCATCGAGGCGACTGACGAGGCCGGCCAGCACCAGCGTCTCACCCTCGCGCAGGCGGATGTCCGTCGCGGAGCGACGTTTCAGGAATCCGGGTACGCCCAGCACGCGCTGCGATTCATCGATCTGGCTGACCTCGGTCTCGACGCGCGCCAGAATCGCACCTTGCGCGTCGATCACGGGCTTCACGTCGAGGATCACGCCGTATTCCTTGAACTCGACGTCGGCGGACCCGAGATTGTTGACGACGGTGATCGGGATTTCTCCGCCGGCCACGAACCGCGCGGCACCGCCGCTGCGGCAGGACAGCGTGGGTTCCGCGATCACGGCAACCTCACCCCGCTGCTCGAGCAGTCGCAGGCGCGAGTCCAGCGTGGTCGCAAGTCCGAGGTAGCCGCGCGGTGGCCAGACGCGCACACCCGCTCCGTCGGTCACAGGCACGGTGCCGTCCGGCACCGTCGGCCGGAATCCCTCACTGACGACGAGGTCCGCGAGCAATCCGGCATTCGGCCCGTTCACGTCGCTGCGCCAGCGCACGCCGAGGTCGCGCAGGGCCGAGCGCCGGAACTCGACGATGCGCGCCTCCATGTAGATCATGGGATCAGCGCCCAGTCGGTCGACGAAGTCGAGCACGACGCCAGGAAACAGCGCAGCGACAGCGGCGGCACGATCACGCGCGAGGGAAGACAGTCCGCGGCCCTCGAGCACGATGCGCCCGCCGGATTCGCGCGCGGTCACGCCGTCTGCGTCGCGCAGCAGTTCGCGCACGCTGCCCAGCGTCGATTCCAGACTGCCCGCCGCGACGTTGACCGTGATGCGTGCCTCGCGGCCGTCCTTCAGCCACAGGTGCAGCACGGTCAGTCCGGGCGATTCGGCCAACAGCAGCAACTGCTGCGCATCGACGACCGTGACGGACAGTACGCGGCCGTTCCCGACCGCCATCCGTCGTGGATCGGCGGCCAGCACCCGCGTTTCTCCGACGAACAGATCCAGGCGTTGTGGCAAGGGGACATCCGCCGCGACGACGGGGGCCGTGCGCAATGTGATCAGCAGCAGCGCCAGCCACTGCAGCTGTGCCGTGCGCACGTTCATGGCTGCGCCACCGGCCAGCGATGCGCGAGCGGCCCCTGGCCGCGCCCGCCGATCCAGCCGTCTACATGCGCAGAGACCGCGCGACGCGGGCCGCGTGCCGCGGGCACGCGAGGCTCCACCGCTGTCGGCGCGAGATCACCCGGCGCACGCAGGGTCACCAGCAACTCTCCTTCCCGCTCGGCCATGGCGACGCGGCGCGCCTGATCCGGGGTGACCTCGAGCGTCAGGGTGTCGTACGAATCGCCGACGGGGCCTGGATGTTCCGACAGGCGACGGGTGCCGTCGGCCGAGCGACCCGTGGCCAGTACTGGCACCAGCTCCAGCAGCAGTTGAACATCCGTCGCGCGTTCGCCGCCGCGAATCTGCTCCGTGGCGTGCAGCACGTCGATGCGATCGCCGGGAACGATCAGCCCCGCCTGCGAGCGTGTGTCATCGACCTGGATCGTCAGGGCGCGCCGACCCGCGGGCAGCATGGCAGACAGCGTCGCCGGCGCTTTCGGCGCGAGCACTGCGGGACGGATCGGATCTCCCGCCTCGAGCGCCACGGCCAGTCGCGCGCCGGTCGCGCGCGCCAGATCGGCGGGTTGCAGCGCGCTGCGTGCGACGAACTGGTCCGGGACGACCCTGCGCGCCAGCATCGTCGACTCCAGCACCGCGCCACCCGGCAGGTCACGCGATGCCACGAGAATTTCGCGCGGAGCGTAACGCTGTGCGAGACGTTGTTCCGTACGACGGACCTCGGCCTGCAGCAGACCGGTGGCGCCCCAGTACGCCAGTCCGCCGCAAAGGACGGCGAGACCGAGCGGCAGGAGCGCGGGCATGCGGGAGGGCATGCTTCGAATGGCTTGCAGGAATCGAACACGGTCAATCATGCGGGTCTCCCGATCGGTGAATCAGTAGCGGGCAAGCGCACCGCAGGCGGCGCGCGCAAAATTCCACCAGGCCTCGAGCCACTCGAATGCCGCCGGCTCACCCCGTCCATTGCGCAGCAGCAGCGCGGCTGCGAGCAGCGCACACACCAGACTGAACTCGACTGCAACCTGGCCGCGTTGTGTCATCGGCCGAATCCACGCCGATACTGAATCACGAGCGCCGTACCGCGCGGCAGGGCTCGCGCGATGATCAGCAACGACTCGGCTCCGCGGGTCGCACGCCAGGGCCCGGTCGACTGCACTGACCAGTGGCTGCGCCGGAGAACCGATGGCAGGCCGGTCGCGGTCTGCCGCGAAGGCACATCCAGAAGCACGACGAATTCCGTCGATGCGCCCTCGCCCTTTCCCGATTCGACGACCGACAGCGTGCGTGCCGACCACGGCAGCGCGAACGGCAGTGGCGGGACGGGCCGTACGCCCAGGGCGAGATGCGTGACGGAAATCGTTGCCTCACTGCGGGACGCCGCGGTGCCGGCACGAAACAGCACGGCTTCGTGCAGCGGACCGCGTTGGCGTCCGACGACCATTCCGCCGCCAACGGACGCCAGCGTGACGGGTGATCCGGCGCCGCCCGCCTGCCAGCGATGCATCAGCCGGGCCGCGGCGACTTGCGGCGCGCCGGCCACCGTCAGCCGACGCATTTCGACGGCGACGCCATTGACTCGCACCAACTCAGCACGCGCGCTGTCCAGCAACAACACGACGGCGCCGCACAGCAGTCCCGCGCATCGCAGCCACCGACTGGCGATGCGACTCAGCATCGCGGAGTCCACGGGCGAATAAGCAGGCCGGAGGAATTCGACACTGTGACCCGCAGTCGGTCAGACGGGACCTGCTCTGGATCGATGCGTCGCGGGCACAGGCCGCGCACCGAGGGTTCCAGCAGTGCCAGCGCACCGCGCACCGGCTGCAGCGCACGATGCGCGAGATCCAGCGGGGTCTGAGGCAGCAAGGAGTCCGCGCCTGCCGCGACCTCGCGTGGGCCCGGCAGCGAACCGTCTCCCGCCAGCACCCACAACGCCTCGCGCCACCGGCGGCGTACGACCGGCAGACGTGGGAGCCCGACCGTCAACGCGACGTCGGACTCGACCCCAGCACGCACCCAGGCCTCTGCCGGCCAGTCGAAACGACCCGGCGACAGTGCATCGACCGGCCGGAGCAGCGCGAGCGCCGCCGACTGTGCCGAGCCTGCCACGCCGCGCGGAGTCGCGCGAACGATGGCCTGATGCAGGTCCGCGGCGACCGCCACCATCGGAGCGTCCGTGAGGGGATCCCGACGCAGGTCCGCTCGGGCGCTCACGGCACTCAGCGGCGCGACGTCATCGACCGCGAACCGACCGACTCCGGTCGTGGCCGGAGACAATGTCACGCTCATTCCCAGATGGCGCGTCTGCTGCACCACGGCGGCCTGCAGGTCCTGCCAGCGGGCGATGCGCTGGACGCCAAGCCAGAGCGGCACCAGCAGAACGCAGAGGATCAGGCACTCGACCAGCGCCTGGCCACGATCGGCGTGCCGCTCGAAAGCCCGGACGCGAACCGTGTCGGCCCGTCTCACGGCGCCACCGCGTCGAGAGGGTCTGGCCCACCATCCATGGCCGACGCGGCGAATCGCTCGCCCGAGCGCACCGCCGCGAGGCGCGCACGCCAGTAGGGACTGTAGAGGCTGCCGAGTTCGGCGCGCCGGTCCCGGCGCATGACGCGCGGTTCGAATCTGACCTCTGCCGCAGAGTTCGCGAACAGCCGTTCACCACCCGCCACGACCGAACCCCGCAGAATTCCGAGCGCTGTGCGTGATGTCGCGATGGAATCCATCGCACGGGTGGTGCGCACGGACCAGCGTCGCTCCGGCAGTGCACGTCGTGTGACGCTCGACAGATCACGCAGTTCCGCGATCCCGCGGTAATGCCGAAGTTCCCGCAGTCCCGCAAGCGCCAGTCGCGTTGCCCGCGGATTGACGCGTTGGGAACTGCCGAACACGCCGCGCAGACTGCTCTGCCGTCCATCGGCCGCCGCGCCCCAGCCGACCGGCACGCGCTCGCGCCAGCGTCCGAGCAGCAGTCCGCTGCGCGCATGCAGCGAGAGTGTGTCGACTCCGCGCCATTGATCGAACCCGAGAAGCTCCGTGCCACCGCGCTTCTCGAAGCGCACCAGCGGCGAGACGACCGGTGGAGACAACCGCGCGTTGCGTTCACGGACGAAGGTATCCCGCGACGCCAGCACGACATCGCGCTGTCGTGTCCGATCGGAACCCGAGTATCGCGATGTGAATCCTCTCGAGGTCGCGACGCTGCGCAGCAGCAAGGCCTGGCCACCCGGCGTGAGCCCGGCGGCCGGATCGTTGGCGGCCAGCGTGTCGCGCAGCACCCCGAGCGCACCGACTTCGCTCGACTGCAGCATGATTTCCTGCGCGCCCGCCAGCAGCGGAATCACCGTCGCGAAGATCGCTTCTGCACTGCCGAGCGACGGCTGCAAGGTCCGATCAAAGCCCTGCCAGAAGCGGCGCAGCATTTCGGTGGCTGCGTTCAGGTACGGCAGCCAGCGGGTGACCGCTGCCGAATTGGCCAGCGTGCGGTTCATGTAGGCGGACCAGGACCGCAGGCTCACGGACTGCGCGAGCGCCGCCTCGTTGGCCATCACCGCTCGATTCATCGACGCTGCGAAATTGAGCCCGCGCGCCTCCCAGGTGGCGGCACTCAGCACCGCCGCATCGGTGGCGTTGGTCAGGCGCAGCTTCGCGATCATCACCTGGCCCGTATCGAACACGGCGACGAAGGCCAGCGACAACGCCGCGAGCAGCGCCAGCATCACGACGAATGCCTGCCCCCGCTGCCGGTTCGCCGGACCTTCGTGCACCATTTGACTCACTGCTCGAAGTTGCTGAGTGTGCGGGTCTCTGCGGCCTCGTTGGCCCGCGACTGCGCCTCACCCACCAGTCCGCGTCCGTCACCGTCCGAATCGCCGGACAGTGCCGCGGCGGCCACGGACGTCTGGCCGCGGACGATGTCGCCGAAGGCCGTATACACGGCGATCGCGCCGACGGCGATCAGCGCGACGATGATGATGTACTCGGTCATGCCCTGGCCGGCCTGGTCACGGCGGTGGATTCGCTGCATGGGATGGCTCCTGGTCGAACCTGCGCCGACGGGTTGTCGGCGTGGCCATTCCAGTACGAATCGGGTACGCCCGCACGCGCTGAAACTCGCGCGATCGCGTCGTTTCTGCAGCGGCGGAATTCAACCCGGCTTTTCGTTCATAATTCCCTGCATAGACCCCATTTGGAGTTCGCCATGTTTCGTTTTCCTGGAATCGCCCTGGCCGCTGTGCTGACACTGCTTGCCGCTTCCGCGGCGACGCCGGCCCATGCCGATGAAGGCATGTGGACGTTCAACAATTTTCCGGCCGCCCGCGTGAAGCAGCTGTATGCCACGGACGTCGATGCGAAATGGCTGGATCGCGTCCGTCTCGCCTCGGTGCGGCTGTCGAACTGCAGCGCATCCTTCGTGTCGGGCGACGGTTTGATCCTGACCAATCATCACTGCGTCGAATCCTGTCTCGCGCAGAACTCCACGCGCGAAAAGAGCCTCGTCGAAGATGGCTTCATCGCGACGACACGCGAGCAGGAGATCGCCTGCGGCACTCAGGTCGCGGATGTACTGATCGAGATGCAGAACATCACGACCCAGGTCGCGGACGCGACACGCGGCGTCACCGCCCAGGCCGCCGGCGATGCGCGCAAGGCCACGCTGACGCGGCTCGAACAGGCCTGCGAGGCCGCAGCGAATCCGCGCCGCAAGGGCAAACCGCTGAACGCTGGCTCCACCATCAGCTGCGAGTCGGTCACGCTGTACGACGGCGGCCAGTACTTCCTCTACAAGTACCGCCGCTATTCCGACATTCGTCTGGTGTTCGCGCCCGAAGCCGCCATCGCGGCCTTCGGCGGCGATCCGGACAACTTCCAGTTCCCGCGCTGGTGCCTCGACATGGGCCTGCTGCGTGCCTACGAGAACGGCAAGCCCGTGAAGATCGCGGACCCGCTGCGCATCGATTTCGGCGGCCCCGACGCGGGCGAACTCGTGTTCGTGTCCGGTCATCCGGGCTCCACGGACCGACTGCTGACAGTGGCGCAACTCGCGCACGCCCGCGATACCGAACTGCCCCCCGCACTGCTGCGCAGCAGCGAACTGCGCGGTCGCTACATCCAGTTCGGCAAGACGGGCGACGACGCGCGTCGCATCGTGCAGGAGCCCCTGAATGGCCTCGAGAACGGCATCAAGGTGCGGCGCAAGCTGCTCGACGCCCTGCTCGACGACGATCTGATGTCGCAGAAGCGTCGCGACGAATCCGCGCTGCGCGCGAAGGCGGCCGCGACCCTCAACGGCCAGGACCCCTGGGCCGAGATCGAGAGATCGATGCAGGTCAGCCGTGACATCTTCACGCCCTACGTGTTCCTCGAAGGCGGTGCCGGCTTCAACAGCCGCCTGTTCCGCTTCGCGCGTACGTTGGTGCGGGCGGCAGACGAGCGCGCCAAGCCCAACACCGAGAGACTGCGCGAGTTCACCGATGCCGCCCTGCCGCGCATCGAGCAGCAGATCGGCGCCAACCTGCCGGTGTATGCCGACCTCGAGCAGCTGACGCTGTCGTTCAGCCTCGAGCGCATGCGCGAGTGGCTCGGGCCCGATCATCCGGTCGTGCGTCGCCTGCTCGCCACGGAATCTCCTGACGCGCTCGCGAAGCGGCTGATCGAAGGCTCGTCACTGAAGGACGCGGCTGCGCGCCGCGCGCTCTGGACGGGCGGTGCTGCCGCGGTGGCCGCCTCGACGGATCCGATGATCGTGCTCGCACGCAGCGTCGACGCAGAGTCACGCGCGCTGCGCAAGCGCTACGAGGATGAGGTCGAAGCGCCGGCGGATGTCGCGTCGGAAGCCCTGGCCCGCGCGCGCTTCGCGGCCTACGGCACGGAGGTCTACCCTGACGCCACGTTCACGCTGCGCCTGAACTACGGCACCGTGCAGGGTTGGGTCGAGAATGGCTCGCCGGTCGAGCCGTTCACCCGCCTGTCACGCGCCTTCGAGCGCGCCACCGGTGCGGATCCGTTCCGGATTCCAGACAGCTGGCAGAAGGTGAAGGCCAACCTCGATCTCAATACGCCGTTCAACCTCTCGACCAACAGCGACATCGTCGGCGGCAATTCGGGCAGCCCGTTGATCGACGCGCGTGGTCGCATCGTCGGCCTGATGTTCGACGGCAACATCCACTCGATCGCGGGTTCCTACTGGTTCGACACCGTCCGAAATCGCGCCGTCGCCGTGCATCCGGCCATCATGAAAGAGGCGCTGACCAAGGTGTACGGCGCCGATGCCCTGTACCGCGAACTCGGCGGCACCTGATCGACACACAGGATTGCGCGCCGTCGAGGACGGGCGGCGCGCAGCCCTAGAACCAGTCGTCGCGCATCGCGAGCGTTGTATCGTCCAGCCGGGCGAGCAGCGCGAGCGGTGCGGCGACACGCGGTAGTTCGTAGCGCATGAAATAGCGGCAGGCCATGATCTTGCCCTGGTAGAACTCACGCTCGCTCTCGCTCATCGCCGGTGCCGCCGCCAACGCGGCCGCCGCGACATTCGCCTGCGCGAGCCAGCGCCAGCCGATCACGATGTCTCCCATTGCATCCAGGTACAGCGTGGCATTCGCGAGACCGCGCTCGGCGTCGCCGGCGTTCAGCGCGCTGGTCAGACGCGCCGTCGTCGAGCCGAGCCTGCGCACCGCCGAGGCGAGCGCGCGGCACTCGGCATCGAAGCCGCCCGAATCCATCGCACGCTTGACCGTGGTTTCGATCTTGGCGACGAGGATGTGCAGCGCGCGACCACCCTGCTGCTGCACCTTGCGGCCGAGCAGATCGAGACCGTGGATGCCGTGCGCGCCCTCGTGAATCATGTTGAGGCGGTTGTCGCGGTACAGCCGCTCGACAGGATGATCGCGCGTGTAGCCGGCGCCACCCAGCACCTGGATCGCGAGCTTGTTCGCCTCGAGGCACTGCTCGGACGGCCATGACTTCGCGATCGGCGTCAGCAGCTCGAGCAGCAGCTCGGCACGTAGACGCAGTTCATCGCTGGTCGCCACGGAAATCTCGTCGACCAGCCGCGCGCAGTACAGCGCCAGCGCGAGCCCGCCCTCGACCCGCACCTTCTGCGCCAGCAGCATGCGACGGACGTCTGCGTGCTGCAGGATCGGCACGGGCGGCTCGGACGGATCGCGTCGCCCGACGGGCCGTCCCTGCAACCGCGTTCGAGCATAGGCCAGCGAGTAGCGATACCCGGCATAGCCCATGCCGACGGCACTGAGCCCGACCGACACGCGCGCCTCGTTCATCATCTGGAACATGTAGCCGAGGCCCTGGTGCAGGTTGCCCACCAGTTCCCCGATGCAGGGCGTCGAATCACCGAAAGCCAGCGCCGTATTCACGTGACCGCGCCAGCCCATCTTGTGATTCAGGCCGATCAACGAGACGCCGTTGTGCTCCGCGGCTTCACCATGCTCGCCGACCCGACGGCGCGGCACGATGAACAGCGAAATGCCCTTCACGCCGGGCGGGCCGCCGGGGACACGCGCCAGTACCATGTGCACGATGTTCTCGCCGAGTTCGTGCTCGCCACCCGAGATCCACATCTTGCTACCGCGGATGTCGTAGCGACCATCGGCGCGCGGCAGCGCGGCGGTGCGGATGTCTGCCAGCGAAGAGCCGGCCTGCGGTTCGGACAGACACATCGTGCCGAACCATCGACCGTCGAGCATCGGCCCCAGATACCGCCGCCGCTGCGGATCCGTGCCGAACGCCGCGATCAGATTGGCCGCGCCCTGCGTCAGCATCGAATACGACTGGAAGGCTGCGTTCGCGGACGCGAACACGGCACCGCAGGCCTGCGCGAGCAGAACCGGCATGCCGAGTCCGCCGAACTCGCGATCGAAGGACATCGCGATGAATCCGGCATTGCCGTAGGCCGTCAGTGCCGCGCCGGTGTAGGCCGGCAGCACCACCTTGCCGTTCTCGATGTGCGGTTCCTCGATGTCCGCCGCGGCCGCATACGGCGCGAAGCGTTCCGCGGCGATCTCGTAGGCGGTATCGACGACGGATCCGAACGTCGCACGGTCGTGCTCCGAAAATCGCTCGTGGCGCAGCAGCTCCTCGAGGCGCAGCACCTCGATCATCTGGAAGATCAGGTCACGGCGCGGCAGCAGCGAATCGTTCGCTGCCACCGTCACAGCCGGTTACCCAGTGCGTGCCCCTCCGCAGTCGCCGCGAGCGCGGTGCGCGGAATCAGACAGTCACCGATGCGGGTCACGGACGCGCCGCGATTGCGCAGCCCCTGCCACAAATCGAGCACGGGTCGGCGCGGCGTCGCATAGGTGACGAGTGCGACATTCTCGATCCACTGGATGTCGCCGTTGTAGATGTTGCGCAGCCCGACCCGCCCGTCCTCCCAGACGGATCCTGCATCGAGTTCGACGAATGGCACGATGCCGATCCGCTTCTGGTTGAAGCGGCGCATGACGCCGAGTTGCGTGACGAGCGGCATGTCATGCGCGATCGTCGCGCGGGGCGTCGCGACGATCACCTGCTCGAAGCGATGCAGCAGCCACTCGGCCGCGCCGTAGGTCGCTTCCGTGTGGTCCATGTCGAACAGCAACGCGACACCGGGCTGACGCTCGTGCAGATCCGCCAGCATCGGCACAGCGTCGCGCAGCGACGGGATGGCACCATCGGCCTGCAGCGAGAGTGGCAGGGATTCCGGCCAGCTCATCTCTGAGCCGGTTGCGAGCACGACGTGATCCGGCTGCAGGGCGAGCACATCGTCGACCGTCGCGCGCAGTCCCAGTTCGAGCTTCAGCTTCGCACGTCCCGCCGCGAGCGCCTGGTAGTCGTAGATGCTGGAGAGGTGTTCGCCGCCGGGCAGCAGCGCATGCATGCGCGTCTTGCCGCCGTTCTCTCCGGAGGCACCGAACACCGTGACTTCGTGTCCGCGCGCCGCGGCCACCCAGGCGGATTCCATGCCCGCGATACCGGCACCGACCACGACGATGCGCTGGCGTATGGCAGCGGGCTTCGGCCACCAGTCCACCTCGTCCGGCTCGGCCACGCGCGGGTTGTTGTCGCAGGCGATGGGACGACTCTCGACGATCGTGCCCCAGCAGGTGTTGCAGGAGACGCAGTAGCGGATCTCCGCCTCGCGTCCCTCGGCCGCCTTCTTCGGCCAGGCCGGATCCGTCACGAGCGGGCGACCGAGCCCGATCAGATCGGCCTCATCGCGTGCAAGGATGCCTTCGGCCTCGACCGGATCCGTGATCAGCCCGAGCGCCATCACCGGCACGCCGCGGCATTCGCGTCGCAGCGCCGTCGCGATCGCGACGAACGGCGCTCGCGGACCGTTCATGTCAGGGATGTGCAGGTCCAGCGTGTTCGCGTGCGACCCCCAGCAATAGGTGACGAAATCGATCTTGTCGGGATCGACCAGTGCGCGCGTGATCTGCGCTGCCTGCTCTGGACCGATGCCACCCGGCACGCCGTCATCCCCGGGCAATTTCAGGCCGATGCCGAACGTCGAACTGCAGCGCGCGCGGATCGCTTCGACGGTGTCACGCACCAGTTTCAACCGCCCATGCAGGTCGCCACCGAATTCGTCGTCGCGGATGTTCGACCGCTCGGACATGAACTGGTGGAACAGATGCCCGTGTCCGCAGGAGAGTTCGACACCGCTGAATCCGCAGCGCTCGAGGCGGGCCGCGGAGTCGGCAAACTCGTCGATCATGCGCAGGATTTCGTCTCGCTCCAGCGTGCGCGGCACGGACCATGAGAGGTCGTCCGGCAACGGCGAGGCCCCGATCGAATTCGGGTTGCGGCCCTTCTCATGGCGGCCGCGTCCCGGATCCTGGATCTGGCCGATCAGGCGGCAGTCGTGGGTCTCGATCGCCTCGGCGAACTGCTTCAGTTCGACGATGCCTTCGTCATTCCAGATGCGCAGCTTGTGCGACAGCACCTGATGGCGCGCAACGCTGAGCGATTCGGTCACGATCAGACCGGCGCCGCCGCGGGCCCGATTGGCGAAGTAATCGATGAAGCGCGGCGACGCCTTCATGCCGACCGTCATCCGCGTGGTCATCGACGCATGTGCGATGCGGTTCTTGAGCCGCAGGCGCCCCGCCTGCAACGGACTGAACAGCTTCGGATACACGGCATGCTCGCTCATCGACATCCCCGCCCCACGACCGGGCGCCTGATCGTCATCGCGCAGACGGCTGCACCATTCGCTCGAGCGGTCGAAGCACGGCGTACATCAGCATCGAGCCCAGCAGACCGAGCAGCGACGGTGCGATCTGCAGCGCGGAGACCGCGGCGCCGATCTGTTCACCCTTCCAGGCGAGCACCGCACCGCCGATGAAGCTGAGCACGGCGGCGAGATTCAGCGAGAACGCCGGCACGGCGTCATAGGCACGATCCCGCCCGGACCGGAACAGGTAATAGTCCGCGATCACCGGGCCGATCACGGGCGGCACGATCACCGCGAGCAGGCCGATCCAGTCGAGGAAACGCTCATAGATGCCGAGACCGAGCACCGTACCGAGCAGACCGCAGATCAGCACCATCACGCGCTTCGGCCGCCGCAGCAGGCTCGCCGTCTGCACGGACGGCAGATACAGATTCGTATCGCCCGTGGTCCACAAGGCGAGCGTCATGCCGATCAGCGCGAGCACGCCGGCCACGCCGCCGATCGACGTCATGTACGCCGTGAAATCCGCGTTGCCGCTGACCACGGCACCGAGCGCGCCGATGATCTGCAGGAACATCTGGTCGATCACGGTGACGACGAAAGGGATCGCCAGCGCCGTGAACAGCGAGCGCGAAAAGCGTACGTACTCGGCCATCACGACCGCGCCGACGATCCAGGAACCGACCACCAGATTGATCGCCGTCATGCCGCTCATCGGAGTGGCGGCGGCCTTCTGGCGGGAGATCTCCAGCATGCCGGCGAATCCCCCGGCCTTGTCGATGTTGATCCAGGCTGCGTAAAGACCGACGCCGATCAGGATGATCATCGACGGCGTGCCGACCTTCTCCAGACCCTTCACACCGTACAGGGTCGTGACCGTGTACAGAATGCCCGCGAAGATCGCAACGGCGTAGAACACAGCGGTACCCGGCGACTGCGTCCACACCTGTGCGAAGGCCCCGACGACGATGCCCTGCCAGCCGATCGTCAGCAACGCGATGAACACGACGGGGAGATAGGCCCCAAGCCGACCGTAGACGGCGCGGAACAGCAGCGCGCTGTTGCAGCCGGTCTGATAGGCGATCACGCCGACGGCAGCGCCGATCGCGAAGTTGATCAGGTTGCCGAGCAGCGAATACTTGACCAGGTCTGGCCACATCGGCAGGCCGCTGCCGAGTGCGCCGCCAGCGATCAGCCCGGTGATCAGGAATCCCCAACCGAATGCGAGTGCGACCAGGGGACCGCCGGGTCGACGCTGCTCGGCGGTCAGTGCCGAGAACGGATTGTCCGCGCTCGCCTTCTCGGCGGCCTCGTCGAAATGGAAGAACTCGCGGATACGCCCTGACGCCATGCTGGATGCCTCCTGATATCCCTTCAAGGATAGACTGCCGCTCCACGAATGGGGAAGGAAACACAGTAAGATTCCGGGATGACGACCGCCCACACAGAGTCCGCCGTCCGCGCTCCGGAATCCGCCGCGCCCAGCATGACCCGCGTCGTCGGCGCCGCCTCTCTCGGGACGGTGTTCGAGTATTACGATTTCCTGCTGTACGGCAGCCTCGCGGCGTTCTTCGGCGTGCTGTTCTTCCCGCCCGGCAACGAGACCGCCGGTCTGCTGGCCAGCCTCGCGACATTCGGCGCCGGCTTCGCGATCCGTCCGCTCGGCGCGCTGGTGTTCGGCCGGCTCGGCGATCGCGTCGGCCGCAAGCAGACCTTCCTGATCACCATCGTGTTGATGGGCCTGTCCACCGCGCTGGTCGGTGTGCTGCCGACGTTCGAAGCGATCGGCTGGTGGGCGCCGGCATTGCTGGTCGTGCTGCGCCTGGTGCAGGGGCTCGCGCTCGGCGGTGAATTCGGCGGGGCCGCGGTGTACATCGCGGAGCACTGCCCGAAGCACCAGCGCGGCTACTACACCGCCTGGATCCAGACCACGGGCACGATGGGTCTGGTGCTGTCGCTGCTCGTCATCCTGATCTGCCGTGGATCGATGAGCGAGGCGGACTTCAAGGAATGGGGCTGGCGCCTGCCGTTCCTCGGCTCGACCGTCCTGCTGTTATTTTCCGTGTATATCCGCAGCAAGCTCGGCGAGTCGCCGATGTTCGCGCAACTGAAGGAACAGGGCCGACTGTCGAAGGCGCCGATCGCGGAGAGTTTCGGAAGCGGCGCCAATCACAGCCGCGTGATCGCAGCGCTGATCGTCGGCGCCGCGATGGCGCTGATCTGGTACACCGCGCAGTTCTATTCGCTGGTGTTCCTGCAGACGACGCTGAAGGTCGATTCCTTCACCGCGCCACTGCTGACGGTGTTCGCTCTCGTGCTCGGCGTGCCGCTTTTTCTGGCCTCCGGCGCGCTCGCCGATCGCATCGGCCGCAAGCCCGTGATCCTCGCCGGCATGCTGCTCGCGGCGCTGTGTTTCATTCCGGCGTACCGTGCGCTCGGCAGCCTCGCGCCGATTCCACCGCTCGATTCGCTCGCCGCCATCAGCGGGGTCCATGTGAAGGTCGTCGGCATCATGCTGATGATGGTGTTCGCGGCCGGCCTCGCCTGCGGTCCCGGCGCGGCATTCATGGCCGAACTGTTCCCGACGCGCATCCGCTATACGTCACTGTCCCTGCCCTATCACCTGACCAGCGCCTGGTTCGGCGGCTTCATGCCGTTCGTCACCTCGGCGCTCACCGCTCGCAGCGGAGATCCCTACGCGGGCCTGTGGTATCCCGTGGGCGTTGCCGCCGTCTGCCTGCTGCTCGCCATCCGTTACGTTCCCGAAACCGTGCTGATGAAGCACGACGACTGACCCTTCCCTTCGAATCGCCCGTGAGGACTCCGCAATGAAGACCCGTGCTGCCCTGGCCTGGAAGGCCGGCGCCCCTCTCGTCGTCGAAACCGTCGATCTCGATGGTCCGAAGTTCGGCGAAGTACTGATCGAGATCAAGGCCACCGGTGTCTGCCACACCGATGAATTCACGCGCTCGGGCGCGGATCCGGAGGGGCTGTTCCCGGTGATCTTCGGCCATGAAGGCGCGGGCGTCGTCGTGGACGTGGGCCCTGGCGTGCGCTCGCTCAAGAAGGGCGATCACGTGATTCCGCTGTATACGCCGGAGTGCCGCGAGTGCAAGTCCTGCACTTCGCACAAGACGAACCTGTGCACCTCGATCCGCAGCACCCAGGGCCAGGGCGTGATGCCGGATGGCACGAGCCGCTTCTCGATCGGCAAGGAAAGGATCCACCACTACATGGGCTGCTCGACGTTCTCGAACTACACCGTGCTGCCGGAGATCGCCGTCGCGAAGATCCGCGAGGACGCGCCGTTTGACAAGGTCTGCTACATCGGCTGCGGCGTGACGACCGGCGTCGGCGCCGTCATCAACACGGCCAAGGTTGAAGTCGGCGCGAACGTCGTCGTGTTCGGTCTCGGTGGCATCGGCCTGAATGTGATCCAGGGCGCACGGCTCGCCGGTGCGAACATGATCATCGGCGTGGACATCAACCCTGCGCGCAAGGCGCTTGCCGAGCAGTTCGGCATGACGCATTTCGTCAACCCGAAGGAGATCCGCGAGGAACTCGTGCCCTATCTCGTGGCACTGACGGGCGGCGGTGCGGATTACAGCTTCGAATGCGTCGGCAACGTGGACCTGATGCGCCAGGCGCTCGAGTGCTGCCATCGCGGCTGGGGTGAGTCCATCATCATCGGCGTGGCGGGAGCCGGCCAGGAGATCAAGACACGGCCGTTCCAGCTCGTCACCGGCCGCGTCTGGAAAGGCACGGCATTCGGCGGTGCGCGTGGCCGCACGGACGTGCCGAAGATCGTCGACTGGTACATGGATGGCAAGATCTCGATCGATCCGCTGATCACCCATACGATGCCGCTCGACGACATCAACCGCGCGTTCGACCTGATGCACACCGGCGAATCGATCCGCTCGGTCGTGCTGTTCAATTGAGCGTGACGATGGAAACGGTCAGCCGGCATCGCAGCTTCGGCGGCGAGGTCGCGTTCCATCGGCATGCGTCGACGGCGAACGCGTGCACCATGCGCTTCGCGACCTTCACGCCGCCGCAGGCCGCGCAGGGACCGGTGCCGGTACTGTGGTATCTCGCCGGCCTCACCTGCACGGACGAGACCTTCATGATCAAGGCGGGCGCCCAGCGCCTCGCCGCGGAACTCGGCCTGATGCTGGTGGCGCCGGACACGAGTCCGCGCGGTGTGCCGATTCCCGGGGATTCGGATGCCTGGGATTTCGGCGTCGCGGCCGGGTTCTACGTCGACGCGACGCAGGCGCCCTGGTCGAGCCACTACCGGATGTACAGTTACGTCACCTCGGAATTGCCAGACCTGCTCGGCGCGCACTTCGCGGCGGACATGACTCGACAGTCGATCTTCGGTCACTCGATGGGCGGTCACGGCGCGCTGACGCTGGCGCTGCGCAATCCCGCGCGCTACCGCTCGGTCTCCGCGTTCGCGCCCATCAGCGCACCGATGCACTGCCCCTGGGGTCAGAAAGCCTTCAGTGGCTATCTCGGGCCCGATCAATCCACCTGGCGCGGGCATGATGCCAGCGAGCTGCTGCGCGAACGCGGCTGGCCGCGGGCCTCGACGATCCTCGTCGACCAGGGCCTCGCCGACAGCTTCCTCGACAAGCAGCTGATGCCGGAACGCCTCGAAGCTGCGGCAGCCGCGTCGGGCGTACCGCTGGTGCTGCGCCGCCATGCGGGCTACGACCATGGCTACTATTTCATCTCGACGCTGATCGACGATCACCTGCGTCTGCATGCCGAAGCCCTGAACGCATGAGACCCAAACGGTGAGCCCCGGAGACAAAGGCTGGTCCGGCGACCATGGCTCCGACGGCCTCGCCGAACACGACCTCGCCTTCCTGGCGAGCGCCGAGGCCCGCCCGGCTCGGCTGCTGCTGGAGTATCTGCGTGCTGAAGTGCGGATGCAGTCAGCGCAGATCCGCTCGACCGTCGTCGTTTTTGGCAGCGCACGGATCCCTGCGCCGGGGCAGACGCCGTCGAATGGCAACACGCACTCGCTGATGAAATGGTCGCGCTACTACGAAGAAGCCAGACTGCTCGCCGCAGAACTCGCCGCGCGCTGCAGCGGCCCGGACGGGCGCGATTTCGTGGTGATGACCGGCGGCGGCCCGGGAATCATGGAAGCCGCGAACCGTGGTGCGAGCGAAGTGGGTGAAATCACGATCGGCCTGAACATCGAGTTGCCGCACGAGCAGAAGACGAACCCCTACGTGCAGCCGAACTGGAGCATCCAGTTCCACTACTTCGCGCTGCGCAAGCTGCACTTCATGATGCGGGCCCGCGCGCTGGTCGCGTTTCCCGGTGGCTTCGGCACGCTCGACGAACTGTTCGAAGCACTGACGCTGGTACAGACGGGCAAGATCGAGCGGATTCCGATCGTGCTGGTCGGCGCCGAATTCTGGCGCCGGGTCGTCGACTGGGACTATCTGGTCGGCGAAGGCTTCATCACCCCCGCCGATCGGGACCTGATCACGATTGTGGAGTCGGGACAGGCTGCGGCGCGACAGATCCTGAACTGCGGCCAAAGCGACGCTTGAGGCGGTCCGTGAGCCGGGCGACGGACAGATACACAGCCGGCACGACGACGAGCGACAGCACCGTCGAGGTGAACAGCCCGCCCAGCACCGAGATGCCGAGCGGTGCACGGAAACCACCGTCCGCTCCGATCCCGAGTGCGATCGGCAACATGCCGGCCCCCATCGCCAGCGTCGTCATGATCACGGGTCGCGCGCGCTTGCGGCAGGCGTCGATGATCGCATCGACACGCGACAGTCCGAGATCGCGCTCGCCGATGATCGCGTAGTCGACGATCAGGATCGAGTTCTTGGTCGCAATGCCGGTCAGCAGCAACAAGCCGATCAACGACGGCACGGAAAGCGCATAACCGGAGATCAGCAGCATTCCAAACGCGCCACCACCGCAGAGGGGCACGGCGGAGAGAATCGTCAGTGGCTGACTGGCGCTGTGGAACAGCAGCAGCAGCACGAGATAGACGGACCCGATGCCGAACAGCATCGCGAACGCGAAGCCCGTGAACAGCTCGACGAACGCCTCCGAATCACCCGTGGGCAGCACGCGCACACCCGGCGGCAGCATGCGCATCGCATCCAGGGTACGGACCTGCTTCATCACCGAATCGAGCGGCAAACCGTTCAACTCGGCCGTGACG
Source organism: Steroidobacteraceae bacterium (assembly GCA_965279665.1). Classification (GTDB taxonomy): domain Bacteria; phylum Pseudomonadota; class Gammaproteobacteria; order Steroidobacterales; family Steroidobacteraceae; genus UBA964. The sequence continues at coordinate 1,922,480 of OZ257256.1, read as the reverse complement.
GTGACGTTGCGCTCCCGATCGAGCCGATCGATCGTTGCCGGCCCGCTGCCTTCGCGGATCGTCGCGACGGCGGACAGCGGCACGGGGCCATTCTTGCCGTTGACGCGAAGCATCGACAGCACCGAGCGATCGTTGAGCGCGGTCTCCGCGATCTGTACACGGATCGGCACCTGCCGTTCCGCGAGGTTCAACTTGGCCAGACGCTGTCGCAGGTCGCCGCTGGTCGCGATCCGCGCGGCTTCTGCGATGTCGACGGTGGCGACGCCGAGATCCGCCGCCCGTGCGGCATCCGGTTCGATGACGATCTCCGGTCGCAACAGCGAGGCCGAGGACGTCACGCTGCCGACGCCTGCGATGCCGCGAATGCCGGCGGCGATGCGATTGGCCGTTTCGCCGAGCTGGTCGACGTCGCGACCCGCGAGCACGAGCTGCAACTCAGAGCCGGGCCCACCCGAGACGAAGCTGGTACGAATGCCGGGTACCTCTTTCAGGCGCTGCCGGATCTCGTTCTCGAGCTGTTGCGTCGGCTTCTTCGTATCGGCACGGAACTGCAGCGTGAGGCCTGCCGTACGCACCTCGGGCAGCGAAATGCCACCACCGCCCTGGCCGCTCTTGGCAACACCCGCGCCGGTATAGACGCTCTCGATCTCGGGAATGCTCTTCAGCAGCTGCCGCACTTCTTCCGACGCCCGCAGCGTATCCTCGAGTCGCGACCCCGGCGGCAGCTCGACCTGCAACTGCACGCGCGCCGAATCCGAGGCCGGCACGAACGTCTTCGGAATGAACGGCACCAGGGCCAGCGAGAAGACGAAGGTCGCGAGCGCCATGGCCACGGTGATGCGGCGGTGCTCGATGGCCTTGCGCACCCAGCCGAGATACCAGTTCATCATCGGCGTATCGGCGGCGGACTTCGGATGGCCTTTCATGAAGTAGGCCGCCAGCATCGGCGTCAACAGTCGTGCGACCAGCAGTGAGAACAGCACCGCGGCTGCGGCCGTCCAGCCGAACTCACGGAAGAACTTGCCGGTGATTCCCGGCAGGAAGGCAACCGGCACGAATACCGCCGCCAGGGTGACGGAGGTCGCGATCACGGCGACGCCGATCTCATCCGAGGCGTCGATCGCGGCCTGCATGGGTGTCTTGCCCATCGCCCGATGCCGGGCGACGTTCTCGACCTCGACGATCGCGTCGTCCACCAGAATGCCGATCACGACCGCGAGCGCGAGCAGCGACAGCAGGTTCAGGCTGAAACCGAACCAGTGCATGACGCCGAAGGTGGGAATCATCGACAGCGGCAGCGCGATGGCCGAGATCCACGTCGCGCGCCAGTCGCGCAGGAAGAAGTACACCACCAGCACCGCCAGCAGCGAGCCTTCCCACAACATCATGATCGAAGCGTCGTAGGAGCCCTCCGCCTGTTCGACGGACGACGCCACCTCGATGAACTTCAATCCCGGATTCTGAGCCTCGAGCTTTGCGATGGCTGCGCGGACGCCGCGGCCGACGGCAACCTCGCTCGAGCCGCTCGTGCGGGTCACCGACAGTGCGACGGACGGTTTGCCGTTCAGCAGAGCCGCGGTGCGCGGCAGCGCAGCGCCATCGACCACGGTGGCGAGCGATGCGAGACGGACCGTGCGACCGTCCGGCAGGAAGATCGGGTAATTGGCAATGTCAGCCACTGATCGCACTGTCGCGATCGTGCGGACCGTCTGTTCGGCACCGCCCTGCTCCGTGCGGCCACCGGGTTTCTCCACCTGCAGCCGCGCGAGCTGCGAGGAGATGACGCCGGCGGTCACGCCATAGGATTGCAGGGCTTCGGGACGCAGGTCGACGCGCACTTCGCGATCGACACCTCCGACACGATTGAGGCCGCCGACGCCGGACACGCCGAACAGCGCCTTGGTGACCGTGTCATCGACGAACCAGGACAGCTCATCCGGTGCGAGGCGATCGTACTTCACCACATAGGCCAGCAGCGTCGCACCGATCAGGTTCACGCGTGCGATCTGCGGCTCGTCGATGTCCGAGGGCAGTTCCGGCCGGATACGCGACACGGCATCCCGCACTTCATCGAGCGCCTGACTCAGATCGCTGCCAAGCTCGAACTCGATGCGCGTGACGGACACGCCCTCACTGATCGTCGAGCGGATCTTGTCGATGCCCTCGATGCTGTACACCGAATCCTCGATGCGCCGGGTGACATCGGTCTCCATCTGCGACGGACTCGCACCCGCGAGATTGACGGTGACGCGTACCTGGGGCAACGCGATGTCCGGCAACTGGGAGATCGGCAGTTGTCGCCAGCCATACACGCCGGCGATGCACAGCACCACGAACACCATGGCCGCCGGCAGAGGGTTGCGGATACCCCACAGCGAAAAATTCACGTGCGTGGTCCGGGCACTTCGACAGGCGCCGCCGCCGGTGCGGCCGCCACGGCGGACCCGACGACCTTGACCACATCGCCGTCACTGAGGAACCCGGCGCCCTTCACGACGACACGTTCGCCCGCGGCGAGGCCACTGCGCACCGGAACCACATCGCCGGAGGCGGCAGCCACCTCGATCCGTCGCTGTGCGACACGATCTTCCTTGCCGACCACGAACACGTAGCTGTAGCCATCGCGAACGACGACGGATTCGCGCGGCAGCACGTTCGCCAGGACCTCGCCCAGCTCGATGCGTCCCTCGGCAAACATGCCGGCGCGAAGCCCAGCGGGCCTGGGCAGATCGGCGTAGACCAATGCAGTACGCGAAGCCGCGTCGAGGCCCGGCGAGATCGCGCGGATCTTCCCCTCGATCGACGTACCGTCCGGCGAGTTGACGAAGACGCGCGCACCGGGACGTACCCGGACCAGATCAGCTTCGGACAGATCCGCGCGCCACTCGAGCCGACCATCACGGATCAGTCGCAGCAGCTCGACACCGACCGACACGATCTGGCCGGGCTGCACGGTGCGGCTGGCGATGATCCCCGCTTCCGGCGCACGCAGCGTGGCGAATGCCAGCTTCAGTCGCGCGGCATCGCGCTCGGCTGCGGCGCTGGCCAGCTGTGCTTCGGCCTTGCTTCGTCCGGCGCTGAGCTCCTCGAAATTGCTGGCGGAAATCAGCTGTCGTGCCAGCAACGTTTCACCGCGCGTTGCACTGGCGCGCGCCAGCTGCAGATTCGCCGCGGCCTGCGCGTAACTCGCTTCGGCGCGCCGCGCGTCCACCGCCAGCGAACGCGTGTCGAGCTGAACGAGCGCCTGCCCCTTCTTCACACGCGCTCCGACCTCGACCAGCACACGCTCCACGCGCACGCCGCTCAGCTCGACACCGAGTGACATCTCCTGCCACGCCGCGACGGAACCCGAGGCCACCACATCGAGAGCAATCCGGCGAGCCTCAGGCGCGCCCGTCGTGACCGTGAGGCTGGGACTGGGCGGTCCCGCCGCATCGCCTCCGCGGCCACCGCAGCCGGCCAGCAGCAGCGCACTGCACAGCGCCACTCGCATTGAAACGCGGGGCTGGAACCTCGCTGAACTTGGATGCATGGGTGCCTTCCCTGGAACTCGCTGTAAAACATACGCATTCGCCGCGGCGCCGGCCAGTCGGGAGACTCCCCTGACCAGTTTCGCCACCCGGCGGCCCCGAGGGCTTAAGCTTGCCCTCATGAGTAAGGCCCCGACGCTTGCGCAACCGTACTCGGCCCAGGAGGAACGATGGCACATCGCGACGCATGCGGTGGGCCTGGTGGGCGCCGCGGCGGCCATCCCGTGGTTGCTGACCGTCGGCGCGCGGGAGTCCGGCGGCTGGCGGCTCGCTGGGGCCGTGATCTTCAGCGCGGCCGCCCTGCTGATGTTCGCCGCCTCGATCCTGTATCACCGCAGCGCCGGCGCCGAGGCGCGGCAACGCTGGCGAACCCTCGATCACGCCGCCATCTTCCTGCTGATCGCCGGCACCTACACGCCGTTCGCCGCCGGCGCGATCGGCGGTCGCTGGGGGTTCGGGCTGCTGAGCGTGATCTGGGCCATCGCCGTGTTCGGCATCATCGCCAAGGTGATCCTGGGCTTCCGCTACCCGCGCCTGTCGACGCTGCTGTACCTCGCCATGGGATGGGCGGGCATCGTCGCGATCAAGCCCATGATGGCCGCCGTCAGCACCTCGGTCATGGCATGGATCGCCGCGGGCGGGTTGCTGTACACGCTGGGTGTACCGTTCTACGTCTGGAAGAAGCGGGCCTACACCCATGCGGTCTGGCACTTCTTCGTCGTCGGCGGCGTCGCCTGCCATTTCATCGCGGTGCTGCTGCTGCTGCGCGGCGCCTGACGCCCCCTGCCCGTTGCGGTGCCGGTGCCACGTGAGACGTGGGTGTGGCAAAGTTGAAGCTCAAGAATGCCGGGAACACGGCAGGGAGGCAGGGCCGATGCGATACATCCCGTTTTTCCTGTGGATCGGCGGGACGGTGACGCTGCTGCTGCTGATCCTGAGCGATTTCATCTTCGGCCGAGGCCGGCCTGCGACGCTGCTGAAGCGCGCAGCGCTGGCGCTGGTCTGGCCGCTGGCGGCGCTGAGCCGTCCGGGCCGTGAACTGCTGTTCAAAACGGGGAAAGAACTATGATGATGGCGAAATACATCGTCGGCGGCGTGGCTGCCGTGCTGATGCTGATCCTGGTGTCCTGCAGCATGACGACCGTCGACACGGGCCAGCGCGGCATCAAGGTCACGTTTGGCGAAGTGATTGGCGAGGGTCTGCCCGAGGGCCTGTATTTCGTCAATCCGCTCACCACACATATCGAGCAGCTCGATACTCGCGTGCAGTTCTGGAAGGGAGATACGCAGGCGTATACCAAGGACGTGCAGCAGGCGAACGTGCACTTCACCGTGAACTACCGGCTCGATCCGATGATGGCCCATGTGGTGTACCAGCAGGTCGGCGAGGACTGGGCGGCGAAGCTCGTGGCCTGGCCGATCTATGAAGAGATCAAGCGCGAATTCGGCAAGTACGAAGCCGTGAACCTGATCGGCGAACGCGATACCGCCGCACGCAAGATCGAAACGGACATCCGGACTCGCCTGGCCGAGAAACACATTCTGGTCACGGGGTTCCAACTGACCAACATCGACTACACACCCGAGTTCGAGAAATCGGTCGAGGCGAAAGTGGTGGCCGTGCAGAACGCGATTGCGGAAAAGAATCGCAGCGTCCAGGTCGAGGAGATCGCACGCCAGGCCGTGCTCGAAGCCGAAGGCAAGGCCCGCTCGACAGTCCTGAACGCGAAGGCGGAAGCCGAATCCATCGAGATCCGGGCGCGTGCGCTGGAACAGAACGCCAAACTGGTCGAGTGGGAGGCCGTGCAGAAATGGAACGGTCAACTGCCCACCTACATGATGGGCAATTCAGTACCGTTCATCAGTATCCCGAAGCAATGACGGGGCTGCGCGGCGGGAAACGGTGGTGGGCCCTGCGCGGCTCGAACGCGCGACCAACTCCTTAAAAGGGAGCTGCTCTACCAACTGAGCTAAGGGCCCGCAGAGGATCCGATCGGGGCGCGGATGATACCGAAAGGGCTTCAGTCGCGGTAGCGGGTCGGATCCGGCACGCCGGCGGCCTCGAATCCCGCCCGCCGGATCCGGCAGGAATCGCAGCGCCCGCAGGCCCTGCCCGCCTCGTCTGCCTGGTAGCAGGAGACGGTCTGGCTGAAATCGACCTGCCGCGCGAGCCCCTCGCGGATGATCTCGGCCTTGGTCATTGTGATCAGCGGTGATTCGATCACGAGTCGGTGCCCCAGCGTCGAGGCGCGCGTCGCGATGTTCGCGAGCGCTTCGAACGCCGTGATGAATTGCGGCCGACAATCCGGATAACCGGAATAGTCCACCGCATTCACGCCGATGAAGATGTGCGTCGCCTCGAGAACCTCTGCCCAGCCGAGGGCGAGCGCCAGCATCAGCGTGTTGCGCGCCGGCACGTAGGTGACGGGAATGCCCTGCGTCGGTGACTCCGGCACGGCGATCGACGGGTCTGTCAGCGCCGAACCACCGATGCCGGCCAGATCGACGCCCATCACGCGGTGCTCGACGGCGCCGAGACTGCGCGCGACCGCCGCGGCGGCGGTGAGCTCGGCCACATGCCGCTGACCATAATGCACGGACAGCGCATGACAGACGAAGCCGCGCTGCCGGGCAATCGCGAGCGTGGTGGCCGAGTCGAGTCCGCCGGACAGCAGCACGACGGCACGCGGCGGCGAGGCTGGAATTCCGCGTTTCATTTGCCGGGCACGTTGCCCCAGAGATACTTGTGCAGCTGGATCTGCAAGCGCGCGGCGAGCCCGTCCGCGAGGATCCAGTCGGCGAGATCACGCGCGGCCACCTGATCGTGGCTGGCGGAGAACAGCACGCCGCAACGACCGACGAGTCCGAGCTCCGCCACCTTGGCACGGCTCCATTCGTAATCGGCGCGACTGCAGATCACGAACTTCACCTGGTCTGCCGGGCGAAGCCCCTTGAGCTCCGCATAGAGGTTGCGCGACTCTTCGCCGGAGCCCGGCGTCTTGACGTCGACGACGCGCACGACGCGCGGATCGATCGCACTGATCGGCAGCGCGCCGCTGGTCTCGATCGACACGCGATGGCCTGCGTCGCAGAGCATCGTCATCAACGGAAACACATTGCGTTGCGCAAGCGGTTCACCGCCGGTCACGCAGACGTAGGAGCTGCCGAGTTCGCGGGCCCGCGCCGTGATCGCGTCGAGCTCCAGCAACTCTCCGCCCGAGAACGCATACGCCGTGTCGCAGTACTGACAGCGCAGCGGACATCCCGTCAGGCGGATGAACGTCGTCGGGATGCCGACCGTATCGGCCTCGCCCTGCAGCGAGCGGAAGATCTCCGTGATGCGCAGCTGTGGTGCCGCACCCGCCCTCTCGGACATGTTCAGCGCGATCCTTCCGGAATGCGCTTGATGCGCTCGGCCGCGAGTCGCGCGGCGTCACTGCCGGGGAAGCGCTGGCCCACGGCCGTCAGCGTCTCGCGCGCCTCGCGATAGCGCTTCAGCTCGAACTGCGAATAGCCGACCTTCAGCAGCGCATCGGCCGCCTTCGAAGAGGTTGGCCATTCACTGCCGACCCGCGAGAACGCCGCCAGCGCGTTGTCGTAATCCCGCGTGACGTAGTAGGCCTCGCCCAGCCAATACTGCGCGTTGTCCGCGAGTTCGTGCCGCGAGTAGTTGCCGAGGAAACTTCGAAATCCGGAAATCGCCGCGGGATAGTTCGACGCCTTCAGCGCATCGAACGCGCGGCCATACGCGACCTGAGGTGCATCGGTGGCGTTTCCGCTGGCGGGTACCGCGGCCGCGAGGCCCGCGCCGCCGGCGGCAGTCGCTGCCACGCCGCCGCTTTCCAGCGCCGCGAGGCGCTTGTCGAGATCGGCGTAGAGATCACGCTGCTGCTTGCGCGCAGCCTCCGTGCCGTTGTCGAGCTCCTCCGTCTGGCCGCGCAGCGTACGCACCTCGGCCTGCAAGGCATCGATGCGCTGCGACAGCTCGAGCAGACTCTGGTTCGTCACGACGCGCTCGACCTTCGCGAGGCGCGTATCCAGATCGTTCAGCCGGATCTGCACCGGATCTTCTTCCGGCGGCACGGTGGCACAACCGGCCAGCGCCAGCATCAGCACTCCGCCCGTCAAGGCAAGACGCACGGACGGCACCCGTTCAGTTCAGGTAGAGGATTTCGACGCGGCGATTCTGCGAATACGCCGCCTCGTCCTCACCCGCCACGGCGGGCCGCTCTTCGCCGAAACTGACGGTCGCCAGCTGCGCCTCGCCCGCGCCCTGCAGCGCGAGCGCACGTCGCACGGCCTGGCCGCGGCGTTCGCCGAGGCCAATGTTGTACTCGCGCGTGCCACGTTCGTCGGTGTGGCCTTCGAGGCGGATTTTCACGCCCGGGTTCGCCGCGAGGTAAGCCGCATGCGCAGCGACCAGCGGCGCATCGGCCGCGCGGATCTCGGCACGGTCGAATTCGAAGTACACGATGCGACGCGACAGCAATTCACCCTGAGGACCGGGCACACCGTTCTCGGACGCGCCGCCGGAGGATTCGAGTCCGCCGCCCGCCGTCGCGTCGGTCGGCGGCGTCGTGGTCGTGGCAGGCGCTTCGGTGGTCGCAGTGCCGGCATCCGCATCCGGCTTGGTGGCTTTCTTGCCGGCGCAGCCCGCGAGCACCACCGCGAGGGTGGCGACGAGCAGGACGGAGGAAGTCATTCTGGAAGTTCGCATGGGCTGGTTCCTTGTCTGATTCGCACAGGTCTGAATCGCAGAGGTCTGGATCATGGCGGGAAAGGTCCCCAGGCGGGCTCACGCACCTCGCCGCGATCGGCCTTCAGGCGTTGGGTCGCGAGTCCGTCGGATGAGACGGTCGCCAGCACGCCCTGGCCGCGTTCGCGGCCAGCATAGATCAGCATCGCGCCGTTCGGGGCGAAGCTCGGTGATTCGTCGACCCGACCGCGTGTCAGCACGGTCGCGGCACCACCGTCGGCCGGCTGGATCGCGATGCGATAGGCGCCGCCGTCGAGCATCACCATCGCGAGCTGCCGTCCATCTGGTGAGAGCCGCGGCCGTGCCGCGTAACCGCTGCCGAAGGTGAGGCGGCGCGGCTTCTCACCAGCCGCCAGCGTCAGTCGATAGATCTGCGGCGCGCCCGAGCGGTCCGAAGTGAAGTACAGCGCGCTGCCGTCCTTCGACCACACCGGTTCGGTATCGATGCCGGGATCGTCGGTGATGCGGGTCAAGGCCTGGCTGGCGAGATCGAGCGTGTAGATGTCGAGATTGCCGCTGCTGCCGGACAGCGTGAGCGCCAGGCGCCGGTCGTCGGGCGACCAGGACGGCGCGCCGTTGATGCCGACACGCGCGGACACGCGGCGCCGCTCACCGCTGCGGACCTGCTGCACGAACACCGACGACACCCGTCCTTCGAACGAGACATACGCCAGCCAGTTGCCATCGTTCGACCACGCCGGCGACATCAGCGGCTGACGCGATTCGAGCACGATGCGCGCGCCTTCGCCGTCCGCATCCGCGACGATCAGCTGGAATTTCTGGTTCGGCGGCCGACCATCGACCGAGACATAGGCGATGCGCGTCGCGAACACGCCGCGGATGCCGAGGATACGCTGGTACACCTGATCGCTGACGCGATGCGCGGCGTTGCGCAGCGCCGAGGTGCTGCTGCCCGCCGACGCCACGCGCTCCGCCAACACCACCTGCCCCGTCAGCGCATTGACCAGTTCGAACTCGATCGTGACGGCACCTGCCCCCTGCACACGGCCGACGAGCACGTAGTCGCTGCGCTGCGCGCGCCAGTCCGCCGCAATGACCTCAGCCGCGCGGTGAGGCTGGGCCGGCATGCGCTCGCGCGGCAGCACGGCAAAGCGCCCGCTGCCGCGAAGATCCGCATCGATGACGGCGGACAGATCCACGGGCAAGCTGGCCGGCGCCGCCAACGGCACGATCGCGAGCGGCACGGGATCCGTCACACCGGACGTGATCTCGACGCGCAGCTGCGCACGCGCGTCCGGTAGCGCCACGACGCCCAGCAGGATCAACCACAGCGAGATGAGGGAACGTTTAGTCATTGGGCTTGAAGCGAACCTCGATATTGCGTTCGAACAGTGCCGGATCGGGCGGCTCCGGCAGCGGTGACGCACGATACACCGCCGCCTCGATCGACTGCCGCACCGTTTCATCGCCATTGCAGCCATTGATCTTCACACCGACCACCTCGCCGCCGGGCACCTGCGTCACGTTGACCGTGCAGTCGAGACCGGCGCGGGCGGAGTCGGGCCGTATCCATGCGCGCTGGATGCGAGCCTGGATGGCCGCGGCCCAGGCCGCACCGGCACCCGAAGCCCGCGCCCGCTGCGCATTCTCCTCGGCGGCCAGTTGTCGTCGCAAGTCCGCTTCGCGCTCGGCACGCACGCGCGCATCCGCTGCGGCACGCGCCGCTGCGTCTTTCGCAGCAGCGTCCCGGGCGGCAGACTCTTTCGCTGCGGCCGCCTTCGCGGCAGCAGCTTTCGCGGCGGCGTCCCGCTGCCGCTGCGCCTCTTCGCGCGCGCGCTCGTCGCGCGCACGTCGCTCCGCGGCGACAGCCTTGTCCGCTTCACGTTGCTGGTTCTGCTCCCGCTCGCGCTGGCGCTGCGCTTCCGCCTCGCGCTGCGCCTTCAGTGCCGCTTGGTGCTGATCTTCGCGAGTATCCTCTGGCGCGGGAGCCGGCTCCGGCCGTGGCGCGCTGACCGGCGCGGGCTCTGGCTCGCGCTGGGGCTCGGGCGCCTTTCGGCCGGGCTTCACCGGCTGCAGCGTGCGGGCATCGACAACGGTCGCCTCGATGGCGAGCGTCGGCGGTGGCGGCGGCGTCGAACGTGACCACCAGAATCCACCGGCGAACAGCGCAAACACGACGGCGTGGACAGCGACGGACGACGCGAGTGGCCGCCAGCCCGACGCCTCCGGGCGACGCGAGCCCGGCGCATTCATCGGCGCTGCGACCGCTCCACCGGTAGCGGCTCGGTGAGGAATCCAACCTTGGTCGCCCCGGCCTGCTGCAGCACCAGCATGGCGTCGACCACCCGGCCGTAGTCCACTCGCCGATCGCCCTTCACCAGCACCGTGGTCTCGGGTTGCTGGCGCAGTACTGCCGTGACCCGCGCCTGTACGGTCAGGCGGTCCAGCGGCGCGTCTGGATTGCGTCCCACGTTCAGATACCAATTTCCCTGCCTGTCGATCGAAAGCACTACGGGCGTGCGATCTTTGACCGCGAGACTCGGCACGGGTTCCGACGGCGCCTTCGGCAACTCGACCTTGATGCCCTGGGTCAACAGCGGCGCGGTGACCATGAAGATGACCAGCAGCACAAGCATCACGTCGATGTACGGCACGACGTTGATCTCGCTGATCGGACGACGGCCACGGTTCAACTGACCCATGTCGCTCTCTCAGCCCACGGCCGCGCGCGCCGCATGGCGTTGCAGGATGGTGGAGAACTCTTCCATGAACGCGTCGTAGCGCTGCTCGAGGCGACCGACCTGATCCGCGAAGCGATTGAAGGCGACGACGGCCGGAATGGCCGCCACCAGGCCGATCGCAGTCGCGATCAGTGCTTCGGCGATACCCGGGGCGACCGATGCCAGCGTGGCCTGCTGCGCCGCGCTCAGGCCGATGAACGCGTGCATGATGCCCCAGACCGTACCGAACAGGCCCACGTACGGACTCGTCGAACCGATGGTCGCCAGCGTCGAGAGGCTGTGCTCGAGTCGCTCGACTTCCTTGATCTGCGCCGCCTTCATCGCCCGGCGCGCACCTTCGAGCAGGACATCGGCCGCGGTCACGCCCTGCTGGCTCAGCTTGGCGAATTCGCGAAATCCCGAACGGAAGATCAGCTCGATGCCCACCTGATCGGCATCGGCCGCACCGGCCTGATAGAGCCCGCCGAGATCCGAGCTGGACCAGAAGCGCTGCTCGAAATCGACCATCGCGGCGCGCGTCTCGCGCACGAGCCGCAGCTTGCGGAAGATCAGCGTCCAGGAATACACAGAGGCCGCCAGCAACAGCAGCATCACCAGTTGCACGACGACGGTTGCCTCGGCGATCAGCGCGAAGATCGACATCTCGCCACCGTTCATCCCGCACTCCTCACGAAATCCGGCAGACGTCGCAACCGATGGTTGCGCGCATCGATGCAGGCCACCTGGACGGTCGCCTCGGTCAGCAGTTCACCGGCGAGACCATTGCGATGGATGCGCTGGACGAAGCGCGCCACGACACGACTCTCGATCTCCGGCGCACAGGTGACGATCAGCAGATCGTCGAGTTTCGCGGGCTTCAGATAGTTGATGTTGACATTCACAACGGCGAACAGCAGCCCCGGATCGGTGGCCAGCGACTGTTGAGAATAGCCGAAACTGCGCAGCCACTCGGTGCGCGCCCGCTCCAGGAACTTCATATAGTTCGCGTAATAGACGATGCCGCCACCATCCGTATCTTCCCAGTAAATTCGAATCGGCCAGGAGAACGGTTCCGCAGTCATCGGCCTTCCTCGAACAGCGGCAGTGAACTGTTGAGACGTTCCGGCATCGCGAGACCGAGGTGACTGTACGCCAGTCGCGTGGCCACGCGGCCGCGCGCGGTGCGCATCAGGAATCCCTGCTGGATCAGGAACGGCTCGATCACATCCTCGAGTGTGCCGCGCTCCTCGCCGATCGCCGCAGCAAGGCTGTCGATGCCGACCGGGCCGCCATCGAATTTCTCGATGATCGTCGACAGCAGCTTGCGATCGAGCGTATCGAAGCCCTGCGGATCGACCTCCAGCAGATCGAGCGCAGCGACCGCGATACGGCTGTCGATCGAACCGGTACCGCGCATCTGCGCATAGTCACGCACGCGGCGCAGCAGACGATTCGCGATGCGCGGCGTGCCACGTGACCTTTCGGCAATGCGCAGCGCACCCTCCGCATCGCTGGGCACGCCGAGGATGCCGGCCGAGCGCGCGACGATACGCGCCAGGTCCGGCACCGAATAGAACTCCAGGCGCTGCACGATGCCGAATCGATCGCGCAGCGGGGACGTCAGCAGGCCGGCACGCGTCGTGGCGCCGACCAGCGTGAACGGCGGCAGGTTCAGCTTGATCGAGCGCGCAGCGGGCCCCTCGCCGATCATGATGTCGAGCTGGAAGTCCTCGAGGGCTGGATACAGGACTTCCTCGACGATCGGCGACAGCCGATGGATCTCGTCGATGAACAGAACGTCGCGCGGCTGCAGGTTCGTCAGCAGCGCCGCGAGATCGCCGGGACGCTCGAGCACCGGGCCCGAGGTCTGGCGCAGGCTGACGCCGAGCTCGTTGGCGAGGATGTTCGCGAGCGTCGTCTTGCCGAGGCCGGGGGGACCGAAGATCAGCACGTGATCCAGCGCTTCGCTGCGCGCCCGCGCCGCGCCGACGAAGATCTCGAGCTGGGCCTTGACCTGCGGCTGGCCGACGTAATCGACGAGCCGCTTCGGACGGATCGCCTGATCCACGGCCTCCTCCGCTCGCGAAGAACCCGCGGCCACGAGGCGTTCGTTGTCGAGACTCACGTGGCGACCTTTTCACGGGCCGCACCCTGCAGGGCGCGGCGGATCATGTCTTCCGTACTGGCGGCGCCCGGCTCCGCGGCGCGCAGAAGACGGGTGGCTTCGGCCGGCTTGTAGCCAAGCGCGACCAGCGCAGCAAACGCTTCGCCTTCGACTGCCGAGCGCGGCGTCTGCGGCACGAGCCCGCCCGGTTCGGCGAGCGCTGCGAGCCGATCGCGCATCTCGACGATCAACCGCTCGGCCGTCTTGCGCCCGACACCGGGGATCTTGGTCAGCGAGGTGACATCCTGGCCCTGCACGCACTGCGCGAAGGCGTCGACGGAAACGCCCGACAGAATCGCGAGCGCGATCCGGGGCCCGACGCCCGTGACCTTGATCAGGCTTCGGAACAGACGCCGCTCGTCCTCGGTGGCGAAGGCATAGAGAATCTGCGCGTCCTCACGGACGACGAAATGCGTCAGCAGCGTGACGTCCTGGCCGACCAGCGGCAGCACGTAGAACGTCGACATCGGCGCTTCGACTTCATAGCCGACGCCGCCGACTTCGATCAATGCCTGCGGCGGTGCCTTGGCGACCAGCCGACCGCGCAGCGACCCGATCATGTCGTGGCTCCCGCGGCGAGCACGAGTGCATCGACCCGCCGGTGATGTGCGTGGCAGAGCGCGATCGCGAGCGCGTCCGCGGCGTCCGCCACCGGCGTCTCGCGCAGCCGCAGGATCTGACAGACCATATGCGCCACCTGGATCTTGTCCGCAGCGCCGGAGCCGACGATGGCCAGCTTGACCGCACGTGGCGCGTACTCGAACAGCGCGTCGCCATCGAGCACGGCTGCGAGTGCCGCACCGCGCGCCTGGCCGAGCTTCAGCGCCGAATCGACATTGCGCTTCACGAACACACGCTCGATCGCGACTTCGTCCGGCGCGTGACGCAGGACCAGCTCACTGACGGCGGCGTGGATGCGGCGCAGCCGATCCGCCAGCGGTGCGCCAGCCACGTCGATGCAGCCCTGCGCGACGCAGATCGCGTCCGAACCGATGCAGTCGATGACGCCAAAGCCCGTGCGACGCGAACCGGGATCCAGGCCAAGCACGCGATAACGGGCCGCCGGTATTCGCGACGTGCGCGCCGCGGGCTCGCTGACGGTGCCTGCGGGCGTCACGCCGACATACGCCACGTTGCCGTCGCGGTCGGCGACGGTCTCGGGGCGGTAGGCGCGCCAGGATCTCGAGGAGTGTCTTGGCATCCGTGAATCAGCGTGGAACGGCCGTCGTATGATAGCCGGAAAGGCCTGACCGCACACGCGTTCCCAAGCTGCGACACCGTGGAAATCGACGCCCCCACCAGCACAGAAATGAGCGCCGCGCTCGACCGTCACGTCGTGATTCTGCGCGAAGCCGCGGCGCGTCCGGATGCGCTCGCGCGCGCCGTCGAAGCCGCCCGGATCGTTGCGTCGCTGACTCAGGATCAGCAGCTCGCGGCGGCGGTGCTGGCGCACGAAGCGCTGGAACCGGAGCAGCTCGACGACGCAGCACTGACGCGCGCGCTCGGCGCGGACGTCCTGCGCACGGCGCGCGAACTCGCCCGCTTCGGTGAGTTCGGTGGTGGCGCCCAGTGGTCCAGCACCCGCTCTCTGTCTCCGGCGCAGGCGGAGACGCTGCGCAAGATGGTGATCGGCATCGTCAGCGATCCGCGACTCGTAGTCGCGCGAATCGCCATCCAGCTCGCCCGGCTGCAGGCCGCAAAAGCCGCGCCGGCCGAGGCGCGCACGGCGCTCGCGGCCGAATCCCGCGCCGTATTCGCGCCGCTCGCGAACCGTCTGGGCGTCTGGCAATTGAAATGGCGGCTCGAAGATCTGGCATTTCGATATCTCGAGCCGGACGCGTATGCCGCCGTTGCCGCCGAGCTGGACGAGAAGCGCAGCGGCCGCGAGCGCTACATCCATGATCTGTGCGAACTGCTGCGCGGCGAAATGAAGGCGGCCGGCATCGATGCCGAAGTACAGGGCCGTGCGAAGCATCTGTACAGCATCTGGCGGAAGATGCAGCGCAAGCAGCTGGCCTTCGGCGATCTGTACGATGTCCGCGCCGTACGAATACTTTGCCACAGCATCCCGGATTGCTATGCGGCACTCGGCATCGTGCACAGTCGCTGGCAGTTCATTCCCGGCCAGTTCGACGACTACATCGCGACCCCGAAGGACAACTCGTACCGCTCGATCCACACGGCCGTGCATGGCCCGGAAGGTCGCGTCGTCGAAGTGCAGATCCGCACCCACGAGATGCACCAGCAGTCGGAACTCGGCATCGCCGCACACTGGCGCTACAAGGAGGGCGGCGCGCGCAATCTCGGCGACGAGCGTCGCATCGAGACCATCCGGCGACTGCTGGACACGGCGCAGGACAGCGATCCGGATCCCGACTTCATCGAGCGCGCACGCACGGAGCTGTTCCAGGATCGCGTCTACGCGCTGACTCCGAAAGGCGAAGTCGTGGACCTGCCACGCGGCGCGACTCCGCTCGACTTCGCGTATCAGGTGCATACGGGCCTCGGCCATCGTTGCCGCGGCGCCAAGGTCAACGGCCGCATCGTCACGCTGACCTACGCGCTGCAGAACGGCGAAGTGGTCGATGTCATCACGAGCAAGCAGGAATCGCCGAGTCGTGACTGGCTGGCCAGCGATCAGGGCTTCCTGATCTCGCCGCGCAGCCGCGCCAAAGTACGCGCCTGGTTCCGCAAGCAGGATGCCGGGGAGAACGAACTCGCCGGACGCCATCTCGCAGAGCGGGAACTCACCCGCCTGGGTACTGGCGGCGATCTGCTGCCCGCCCTCGTGACTGACCTGAAAGCCAACGACACGACCCAGCTCTATCGCTGGCTCGGCGAGGGCGAGATCACGGTCACGCAGTTCGTGCAGGCCGCGACTCGCCGACTGCAGCGCATGCCGGGCCGCAGCGAACCAGACACCGGCGGCGCATCCATGGCCACCCCGCCGTCCAAGACTTCGCGCGCACGCCGCAAGGCACCGGCACGCGGCCGCAGTCCGATCGAAATCGAGGGTGTCGGCGATCTCCCCATCCTGCTGGCGCGCTGCTGCAAGCCCGTGCGGCCGGAGCCACTCGTTGGCTACGTGACGCTCGGCCGGGGCGTGACGGTGCACAGCGCGAATTGCGCCAGCCTCGCGCGCATGCGTGCGCAGCGACCGGAACGCGTATTGAACGTACGCTGGAAACTCGATGCGGGGGCGCCGCTGCCGGTCGAGATCACCGTGCTCGCCTACGACCGGCGCGGGCTCGTGCGGGATCTCTCGGACGTGATTGCCGCGGCCGACATCGGCATCGATGCGTTGGCGACGACGACAGACCGGACCAAGGGCACGGCGCGCACGACGATGAGCATTTCGGTGAAGGACGTCGCGCAGCTGACGCGACTGCTGCGCACGCTCGCCGGCGTCGCCAATGTCCTCTCAGCGCGTCGGACTGGCTAGGCGCACCGAGGACTGGCTAGCGATTCGGCATGTCGATGGCGCGCTTGTCGGCCGCGAGCGCCGCCTCGTGCACCGCTTCGGACAGCGTCGGATGCGCATGGATCGTGCGCTGCAGGTCTTCCGTGCTGGCCGAATACTCGAGCGCCAGCACGGCTTCCGAGATCAGCTCACCGGCCATCGGGCCGATGATGTGCACGCCGAGGATCTCGTCGTCATCGACGGCGGCCACGATCTTGGCGAATCCCTGCGACGCTTCCATGGCCCGCGCGCGCCCGCTGGCCAGGAACGGGAACGTCCCGACCTTGTACGCGCGACCGCTGGCCTTGACCTGCTCTTCCGTCTGCCCGACCCAGGCGATCTCCGGCGCGGTGTAGATCACCGACGGAATGACCTTGTAGTTCACTTCGGCATACAGGCCCGCGATGCGGTCTGCGACCGCGACGCCCTCTTCCTTCGCCTTGTGCGCCAGCATCGGCCCACGCACGCAGTCACCGACGGCCCAGACATTCTCGGCGCCCGTGCGGCAGTCGTGGTCGACCTTGATGAAACCGCGCTCGTCGAGTTCGACACCCGTGCCGTCACCGAGCAGACCCTTCGTGAACGGACGGCGTCCGATGCAGACGATCAGCTTGTCCACGGTCAGGCTCTGGGCAGCGCCCTGCGCATCCGTATAGGACACTGCCACGCTGTCGGCGCCCGATGAATCCTTGCCCGCCTTCGCGCCCGTAACCTTCGCACCCAGGCGAATGTCCAGGCCGAGCTTCTTGAAGTTCTTCAGCGCTTCCTTCGCGAGCTGCTGGTCGGCGATCGCGAGGAACTGGTCCATCGCCTCGAGGACGACGACCTCCGCGCCGAGCCGGCGCCAGACACTGCCGAGCTCGAGGCCGATCACGCCGGCACCGATCACACCCAGGCGCTTCGGCACCGCCGGCAATTCGAGCGCGCCCCAGCTGTCGATGATCTGCTTGCCGTCGAACGGCGCGCTGCGCAGTTCCATCGGCACCGAACCGCTCGCGAGCACGACGTGTTTCGCCGTCAGCGTCTGCTGCTTGCCGTCATGGGCGGTGAACTCCACCTGCCGATTGGGGAGCAGCTTGCCGTGCCCCTGCAGCGCCGTGACGCCGGCGGCCTTCAGCAGACCGAGGATGCCGCCGGTCATGCCCTTGACGATGCCGGCCTTGCGTTTCTGCATCTGCGCGACATCGAACGACACGTCGCCGGTCTTGATGCCATGCGCCGCAAATTCGTGCTGCGCGCGATGCAGCAGCTCGGTGGATTCGAGCAGTGCCTTCGACGGAATGCAGCCAGCATTCAGGCAGGTGCCGCCGAACGTGGCCGAACCGTCGTAGTTCTTCCACTCGTCGATGCAGGCGACCTTCAGCTTGTTCTGGCCGGCGCGGATCGCTGCGGGGTAACCGGCAGGACCGCCACCGATGACGATCACATCGTAGTCGTGGGACATGGTCAGACTCCGATCAGCATGCGGCCCGGATCTTCCAGGCATTCCTTGACCGTCACGAGGAACTGAACCGCCTCGCGACCGTCGATGATGCGATGGTCATACGTCAGCGCGAGATACATCATCGGCCGGATCACCACCTGGCCACCGACCGCCATGGGCCGGTCCTGGATCTTGTGCATGCCGAGGATCGCGCTCTGCGGCGCATTGACAATAGGCGTGGACATCAACGAGCCGAACACACCGCCGTTCGTGATCGTGAAGGTGCCGCCGGTGAGCTCTTCGAGCCCGAGCGTGCCGGAACGGGCGCGCGCAGCGTAATCACCGATCTCCTTCTCCACTTCGCCGAACGACTTCAGGTCTGCGTCGCGCACGATCGGCACGATCAGTCCGCGATCCGTCGAGACCGCGACGCCGATGTCGTAATACTCGTGATAAAGGATGTCCGTTCCGTCGACCGAAGCGTTCACCAGCGGATACTTCTTGAGGGCTTCGATCGAGGCCTTCACGAAGAAGGACATGAAGCCGAGCTTCACGCCATGCTCCTTCTCGAAGCGATCCTTGTACTTCGAGCGCAGCTCGTTGACGGCCGTGAGGTCCACCTCGTTGAAGGACGTCAGTAGCGCCTGCGACGACTGAGCCTGCACCATGCGCTCGGCAATGCGCTGGCGCAGCCGCGTCATCGGCACGCGCTGTTCGCTGCGCCCGGTGCGCACGCCCGCGGGCTTGGCCACCGCGGCGGGCTTCGCCGCCGCCGAAGGGGTCGCGGCCGCAGCGGGCTTCGCCGCGAGATGTCCCTGCACGTCGGTCTTGGTCAGCCGTCCGTCCTTGCCGGAGCTGGCGATCTGCGAAGGATCGAGCTTGTTCTCTTCGACCAGCCGGCGCGCCGACGGACTCAGCTTCGGATTGTCGCTCGCCGGTGCCGCCGCAGCGACGGCTGGCTTGTCGGCAACGGTCGCGGGCGAAGCAGACTTCGCCGCAGCCACGGCGCCCTCGTCGATGATCGCAAGCAGATCACCGCTCTTCACCGTGGCGCCGGTCTGCACCTTCAGCTCGCGCAGCACGCCGTTGGCCGGCGCGGGAACTTCGAGTACCACCTTGTCGGTCTCGAGGTCCGCGAGATTTTCGTCGCGCGTGACGGCATCGCCAGGCTGCTTGCGCCAGGCGACCAGCGTCGCATCGGCGACAGACTCCGGCAGCTGCGGAACGCGGATTTCGATACTCATGAACTCTTCCTCAACTTCGCCTTGTCGGACGCCGGATCGGGCGTCGTCGCGTCGGACGACGCCGCTTCGAGCGCCTTGGTTTCGCGCGCGGTTTCGACGCGCGCCGTGGAGCGCAGCGCGGCTTCGATGATCGCGGCCTGCTCTGCATCGTGGATCTTGCTGATACCGGTCGCCGGCGCCGCCGCCGGCGCACGGCCGGCGTACAGCAGCTCGCGCTTCGGACCGAGCGGCCGGTCGAGCTGGTGACGGATCTGGTACCAGGCGCCCTGGTTCTGCGGCTCCTCCTGGCACCAGACGATTTCCTTCGCCGTGTTGTACCGATTGAGGACCGACTCGTATTCCTCGCCCGGGAAGGGATACAGCTGTTCGAGACGCACCAGCGCGACATCGTCGAGCTTGGCGGCGCGCCGCGCACGCAGCAGATCGAAATAGACCTTGCCGCTCGAAAACACGACGCGGCGTACTTTCTCGGGTGGCGCGATGGCGTCCGTTTCGTCGATGACGTTCTGGAAGCTGCCGCGCGTCAGCTCTTCGAGGCTGGACACCGACAGCTCGTGACGCAACAGACTCTTCGGCGTCATGACGATCAGCGGCTTGCGCAGGCTGCGCAGCATCTGCCGACGCAGCATGTGGAACATCTGCGCCGGCGTCGAGGGCACGCAGACCTGCATGTTGTTCTCGGCGCAGAGCTGCAGGAAGCGCTCGAGGCGGGCCGAGGAATGTTCAGGACCCTGGCCTTCGTAGCCATGCGGCAGGAACAGCGTCAGGTTGCACAGGCGCCCCCACTTCGACTCGCCGGAGCTGATGAACTGGTCGATGATCACCTGGGCACCGTTCGCGAAGTCGCCGAACTGGCCTTCCCAGATCACGAGCGCGCCCGGCTCCGTGGTCGAATAGCCGTACTCGAAGCCCATGACGGCCTCTTCCGACAGCACGGAATCGATGACGCGGAAGCTCGGCTGGCGCTCCGCGATGTGCTGCAGCGGCACGAAACGCGCGCCGGTTTCCTGGTGATGCAGCACAGCGTGACGGTGGAAGAACGTGCCGCGACCGCAGTCCTGGCCGGAGATGCGTACGGAATAGCCATCCTCGAGCAGACCGGCATACGCGAGCGACTCGGCGCAGCCCCAGTCGAGCGGCAGCTCGCCCGCCACCATCTTGCTGCGGTTCGCCATGACCTGCTGCACGCGCGCGTGCAGCGGGAATCCGGCGGGCACGGCCGTGATCTTCCGACCGAGCTCCTTCAGACGGCTCATTTCGATGCCTGAGCGCACGCGGACGCGCCAGTCGCCCTCAAGATACGGTGTCCAGTCCACGGTGTACTTGTTGCCGATCATGCCGAGCGAGGCGCGTGCCTGCGGCCGCCCCTCGTCGAGCCCGGCTCGATACTGTTCGATGAAGCCGGTGACGTCGGTATCCGTCATCACGCCGGCAGCCACGAGTTGTTCACCGTAGATCTTGCGCGCGGTCGGATGCTTGCGGATCACCTGGTACATGACCGGCTGCGTCGCCGCAGGCTCATCGGCCTCGTTGTGTCCGAGGCGCCGATAGCAGACGAGATCGATCACGACGTCCTTGTTGAAACGCATGCGATAACGCAGCGCGAGGCGCGTGACGAAGATGACGGCCTCCGGATCATCGGCATTGACGTGGAAGATCGGTGCTTCGAGCATCTTCGCGATGTCCGAGCAGTACATCGTCGAGCGCGAATCTTCGGGGCGCGAGGTCGTGAAGCCGACCTGGTTGTTGATCACGACGTGCATGGTGCCGCCGGTGTAGTACGCCGGCGCCTGCGACAGCTGCAGCGTCTCCATGACCACGCCCTGACCCGCGAACGCGGCGTCGCCGTGGATCAGGATCGGCACCACGCGCTCACCCTTCGCATCGCTGCGCCGCTCCTGGCGCGCCCGCACGGAGCCTTCGACCACCGGATTGACGACTTCGAGGTGCGAGGGATTGAAGGCCAGCGCGACATGGACGTTGCCGCCCGGCGTGCGCAGGTCCGACGAGAATCCCTTGTGGTACTTGACGTCACCCGAGCCCTTCATGTGCGACGTGTCGTATCTGCCCTCGAACTCCGAGAACAACACGGACGGCGCCTTGCCGAGCACGTTGACGAGCACGTTCAGACGGCCGCGATGCGCCATGCCGATCACGAACTCTTCGGCGCCCATCGCGCCGCCGCGCTGGATCAGATCGTCGAGCAATGGAATCAGCGCATCGCCACCTTCGAGCGAGAAGCGCTTCTGGCCGACGTACTTGGTATGCAGATACCGCTCGAGGCCTTCCGCTGCGGTCAGTTGCCAGAGGATGTTGCGCCGCTCTTCTTCCGTGAACGCGTGGTTCAGGCGACCCGCCTGGAACTCGTCCTGCAGCCACAGCCGCTCTTCGGTGTTCGAGACATGCGCGAACTCGGCACCGATCGTGCCGCAGTAAATGCGGTTCAGCGAAGCGATGATCTCGCGCAGCTTGGTGCGCTTCGGCACGGATTCGCTGCGACTTCCGGTGAAGAACTCGGTGTCGAGATCCGACTCCGCGAGGCCAAAGTAAGCGAGATCCAGGATCTTCGGACGCTCGCGGCGCAACAAGCCGAGCGGATCGAGGTTCGCGACCAGGTGACCGCGATTCGCATAGATCTGCACCAGACGAGAGACAGCGCCCTGCTTGGCACTGGCATCCGTCGCGGTGGCCGAATCGGCGACCACGACGCGCGAATGGCGCGCGCGTTCGGCGATGGCATTCTGGATGGAACGGTGATCCTGCTCGAGCTGGACGCCTTTCGGCAGTTTCGCGAAGTACTCGCGCCAGCGCTGGTCGACACTCGACGGATCGGCCAGGAATTGTTCGTACAGGGCTTCGACGTAATCGGCATTGCTGCCGAAAAGCGGGGTGGATTCGAGTTGCTCGCTGCGGGTAGCGGCCATTTGAATGATCGTCCTCCAGATTGCTGCGCTGCCGGGGCCTCCGGGACAGGCGGACTCCAGGGCCGCACCCGAAGCGGGTACGACCCAAAAAAGCGAGTCAGTTCAATGTCCTGGAAGGCAGCGACGCGCAGGCAACATAGTGTAACGGATGGCCGTGACCCGCGCCAAAGCGCGACGACCGGGATGCGGAATCGGTCACGCGGGCGGACGGCGGCAGAGATTTGCCGCCACGCGATGTCATCGCGTTCGGAATGCGGTCAGGGCATCAACCGCCGATCATCAGGATCCGCTCGAGCAGCCAGAGCTCGTACGCCACCAGCAGCGCATACAGGCCGAGTACGGCATAGAGCAGAACGCCGATCGGCAGAAAGCCGAAAGCCCGCAGCCGCGCGAGAATCGTCAGCATCACGACACCGGCCGACGTCAGGCCCATCTTCCAGATCGCGAACGCGGGCCCGCTGCCGGTCACCAGCGGTTTCATGAAGGGGTTGATCTCCTGCGCGCCGAGGTTCAGCAGGGTCAGGGTCAACAATGCGTCGGTGGTACACAGCAACAGGATCAGCATCGCGACCGCGAGCCACTGCGGATGGTGCCAGTCGATCGAGGCGATGCGACGATCGCCCGCGCGCCGGATTTCCCGGCGGCGACGCTTGAAACTGCCATAGAGCAGCGCCCGCAGCGTGCTGCGCCGTCGATCAGGTCCTGCGCGCCGGACTAATTGCTGAGCGCCGAGCGCTGCCTTCGAATCCATCGAAGTGCTGATGATCTGTCCCCTGCTCCTTCCCGGGAGCGTTCCAATGCGTCACTGGAATTCATAACGCGCGTACACGGCAGTTTCGACGCGCCGGTAGCGGAACAGTGAGGCATTTGACTCATTGTCGGTGAAAACGATCTGCGGGCCGATCGTCCAGCCCGGCGCCGGCAGATTGCGCCACTGCACCGCCAGCGCCGCCGCCTTGAGCCGATCGAGGCGGTCGATACCGAGAAATCCGCCGCCGTCGAAGAAATCCGAGACGAGATAGGCGACTTCCGCTGACACCTGCACGCGCGGCGTCGCCGCGAAATCACCGAACAGCCGCCAGCCGTAGCGATCGTTCGAATACGGCGAGCCCGCCGTGCGGACACGATCCTGGCCGCCGAGCAGCGCGCCGCCCAGGCGCAGTTGCTTCGTCCCGATCTCGTGACGCGACAGCGCGACGCCGCCGAACACGCGATCCACATCCAGCCAGCGCAGCGGCAGCGGCTCGTAGGTCAGCGCCGATCCGCGCACCACGCCGGCGAGTTCCCAGTTCTGCCAGCGCGGCAGCACGAGACCGAGTTCGAGGCCGGACGACGCGCGGTAGGACTTGCCGTCCAGCCAGCTGTTGAGGTTGTCGAGGGTCGCGGACAGTTCCGCGCCCCCCACGCGCGTGGACAAGGTCAGCTGCGCAAGCGCGATGGTCTGATCGACGAAGTCCGCATCAGGGTTCGCGCGATGCGACACGGCGGCACGGGCCTTGAGCTGCATCCGCGGCGACAACTGCCAGGGCTGTTCGGCCGCGGCGCCGACCTGCAGGAACCCCGAGGCCGTTGCCTGCTGCCGTGGATCGAGCAGGATGCCCTGGAACGCATCGTCGCTCGTCGACCCGTTGGCGTTGCTGTCATGCCCGGCGATCGCCTCGGCCGTGAACCTGGCGGCCAGACGACGCGACTGCTGCGGCATCCGGCCGATGCGCTCACCGATCGCCCGGCGGACGAAGTCCGGTGGATCGAGCGCGAGCAGCGCCGCGTATTCCGCGCGCGCACCGTCGACATCACCTGTCTGACTCAATGCGCCAGCCAGTTCGAGTCGCGCTGCCAGAAAATCGGGACGCGCGCCGATCACGCGGCGCAGCGGCGCGATCGCGTCGGCCGGGCGACCCGCCTCGAGCGCAGCCAGGCCGAGGATGTAGTCGAATCGCCGCTGGCCAGCACCGCGGCCCCGCTCAGCGACGAGCAACGCGTAGGCGCCGGCCGCATCGCCCGAAGCCATGCGCGCTTCGGCCTGATCGATCAGCGCATCGAGAACGACCGGCGGCTCCGCAGCGACGCTCGCGGCGCCGCTGAACATCAGCAACGTCAACGCCAGCCGCGCGAACAAGCCCGATCCGTCTCGCATGCCACGATTGTGTGCGCGTTGCGCGCGATGAACAACGGCTGCTTGTCGCCGCGAACGAGCGGGCAGCATACTGGAGCCATGACTTTTTCCATGTCGCGACGCTCACTGCTGATCGCTGCGGCTGCCACCGCCACAGCGGGTCTCGTGCAACAGGTCACGGCCCGCCCCCGGCGGCGTGCGCCCGGCGGACCGCAGCGCAGCGATGTGATCGTCATCGGTGCGGGATTGTCAGGCCTGATGTCGGCCCTGCTGCTCGAGGAACAGGGTCTTCGGGTGCAGGTTATCGAAGGCCGCCAGCGCGTCGGCGGCCGCGTATTCTCACTGCGCAACCTGCCCGGTCACCCGGAGGCCGGCGGCAACAGTTTCGCGTCGGGCTACGGTCGCATGCTGGGCCTGACGTCGCGCCTCGCGATTCCGATGGTCGACACCGCGCCGCGCGCCGCGAAGTCGCCGTTCGAGCTCTATCTGGACGGACGGCACGTGCCGCAGCGCGACTGGCCCGCCCATCCTCGCAACGTGCTGCCGGAGGCGATGCGCGCGTTGCCCGTGTGGGCCGTGGCCCCGACGATGCTGCGCCGGACCAATCCACTGGCCGCCTTCCAGGAATGGTACGAGCCGAAGCACCGGTCGCAGGACATCTCCGTGTTTGATGCGCTGAAGCGTGCCGGATTGAACGCCGAGCAGATTGAGCTCGCGTTCGACCTGAACGTCTCGTACGGCACGTCGGCGCACGATGTCTCCGCGCTGATGATGTGGTTCAACGACGGCTGGATCCGTTCGATGGAAGGCGGACCGCGGGTCGCGTGGGCAGCACGCGGCGGCAATTCGAATATCCCGCTGACGATGGCAGCGAACCTGAAATCCGAGGTCCATCTTCGGCGGGTGGTCAGCAGCATCGAAAGCACGGCGGGGGATGCGATCGTCCGTTGCCGCGATGGCGCGGAGTACCGCGCGTCGCGCGTGGTCTGTTCATTGCCACTGCCGGCGCTGCGGCAACTGCCGATCGCGCCGTATCTGCCCGATGTACAGGCGAAAGCCGTCAAGACCGTGCCGTACTTCCCGATGACCCAGGTGCACCTCGTGGCGAAGTCGCCTTTCTGGGAAGCCGATGGCCTGTCGCCGAGCATGTGGACGGACACGGTTGCAGGACACGTGATCGGCAACCGTCACGACCTGCGTGACGATCGCGTCACCAGCCTCACGGCCTGGGCACGCGGCTTCACGGCGATGCGCCTCGACCAGATGGAACCCGACGATGCGAAGCGAGCGGTCGTCGCGGAGATCGAGCGACTTCGTCCCGCCGCACGCGGGCGGCTCGAAGCGGTCGAGATCAAATCCTGGCTCCGCGATCCGTTCGCCGGCGGTGACTACGCGATCTGGGGACCCGGACAGGTCACCGAATTCGTCGCGCAGGTCGGCAAGGCCCATGGGCGAATCCATTTCTGTGGCGAGCATACGGCGCTGTCGAGCCGCGGCATGGAAGGCGCAGCAGAATCGGGCGAGCGCGCCGCGCTCGAGGTGCTCGAAGCACTCGCGTAGTCGGTCGCTGCGGACGGCGCGGACGCCGCACGGCTGTCCACTGCGCGGCCTGCCGGCATGTCCTTCCGCCCGGCGTGCCTATCGGATTGATATATACCGCTCCGTCATAATGATCGGATGGAGCGGTGCATGGACGTCAAGACGGTCTGCCTCGGACTGCTGTCTTTCGGTGAAGCCACGGGCTATGACCTGAAGAAGCACTTCGAAGCGAGCTTCGATCATTTCTTCTCGACCGGCTTCGGCTCGATCTACCCCGCCCTCGCGGCACTCGCCGCAGAAGGCCTCGCCGAGTGCACTTCCGTGCCACAGGAAGGGCGTCCGGATCGCAAGATCTATCGCATCACACCCGCCGGCGAAGATGCCCTTCGCGAAACCCTGGCCACCTGCGAGCCCGGCCACAAGCTGCGTTCTGAACTGCTGGCGCTGCTGTATTTCTCCAATCTCGTCCCACCCGAGCGGGTGAAGTCGCTGCTCGACTCCAGGCTCGCCCAGATGCAGCAGAGCCTCGCACGCATGCGCCACACCGGCTGCCCGGGCGAACCGGAATGGCCGAACAGCGTGCGCTTCGTGCAGGGCTTCGGCGTGGCACTGCTCGAAGCGGCCACGAACTACATGTCGACGAATCGCCATCTGCTGGAGTCGCCGATCAAGCGACCCACGCGCAAGGCCAAGCCGGCCCCGAAGACACGCACGCGCAAGACGAGGAAAGCCGCATGAGCCGCACCGACACCGCCCAGAACCTGTTGGCGCGAATCGCCCGACGCCCTGCCTGGATCGCAGGCGGCCTGCTCGCCCTGCTCGTGATCTGGCTCGGCTCCGGACTCGTGACCTCCAGCGATCGCCCTCGAGACCAGCCTGCGCCGTCCGTGCGTGCCGCCACCGTGACGCCCGTGCAGGTGACGAGCATCGCCGCGGAGAAAGTCACGCGAGTGGTCACGCTGTCCGGCAGGACAGCGCCGGCACGCACCGTCGAGGTCCGCGCGGAGACGAGCGGTCGTGTCGTCGCTCTCGGTGCGCCCCGCGGCGGTCGCGTGGAGTCCGGTGCGCTGCTGGTGCGTCTCGATTCTGGCGACCGGCTCGCGCGGCTCGCCCAGGCGAAGGCCGTGGTGCACCAGCGGGAAATCGAATACGACGGTCAGATGAAGCTCAAGCCCCAGGGCTATATCTCCGACGCGAAACTCGCGGAATCGAGCGCACAACTCGAGGGTGCGCGCGCCGAACTCACGCGGGCCGAAATCGATGTCGCCCGCATGCAGATCCGAGCGCCATTCGCAGGCGCGCTGCAGGATCGCAGCGTCGAAGTCGGCGACTACGTGTCCCCCGGCACGACGGTCGCCACCTTCGTCGACGAACGGCGCCTCGCCGTCGCCGGCAGCGTCGCTGAAGCGCAGGCCGACGGCATTCATCGCGGCCTGATCGGCACCGCGAAGCTCGCGACCGGTCGAATCGTCACCGGAAAACTGCGCTACGTCGCGCCGGTCGCAGATTCGGCGACGCGCACGTTCGCCGTGGAACTGGAGATCGACAACCCGAAAGGCGAGCTGCCGATCGGCGTCACCGCTGACATCGAACTGCCCGTCGGAGAAGTCCTCGCGCACCGACTGTCGCCGGCGCTGCTGACGCTCGACGACAGCGGCATCGTCGGCGTGAAGATCCTCGGCAAGGACCAACGCGTCGAGTTCAAACCCGCCACCGTCGTGCGCTCGACCTCTGATGGCGTCTGGATCAGCGGACTGCCGGACCCTGCGACCGTCATCGTCGGCGGCCAGGGATTCGTGCGCGCCGGCGATCGTGTGTCGGCGCCGACACCGGCCGCCGCACTCAACACGGAGCGTCAGCGATGAACAGCTTCATCGACCGGGCGATGCGCCAGAACCGCGCCGTGCTGCTGTCCCTGCTCGCCCTGCTCGTCGCCGGCGTGCTCGTGTACGTGCGCATGCCGAAGGAGTTCTATCCGGATGTCGAGATGCCGCTCGTCAACGTGCGCCTGCTGCACTTCGGCATCTCGCCGGAGGATTCCGAACGCCTGCTGATCCGTCCGATCGAACAGCAACTGCGCACGCTGGAGGGCGTCAAGACGCTGAACTCGCTGGCGTACCAGGACGGCGCGAATCTCGTCATCGAGTTCGACGCCGGCCGCGACACGGACGTCGCACTTGCCGACGTGCGCGCCGCAGTGGACGCCGCGAAATCACGACTTCCGGCGGACACGGAAGAACCGGTCGTGGTCGCCTCGACGCTGGCCGAGCAGCAGCCGATCCTGGTATTGAACGTCACGGGCTCGGCGCCGGAGCGCACGCTGATCCGCCTCGCGCGCGATCTGCGCGATCGCATCGAAGCCGTGCCCGGCGTGCTGCGCGTCAACATCACGGGCTCGCGCGAAGAACTGCTGGAGATCACCGTCGATCCCCGCCTGCTCGAGAGCTACGGCCTGTCGCAGAGCGATGTCCTGCAACTCGTGCAGCGCAACAACCGCATCATCGCGGCGGGCTCGCTGCAATCGGCGCAGGGCAGCTTCCCCGTCAAGATCCCCGGCGTGTTCGAGGGCACGGGCGATCTGCTGAACCTGCCCGTGAAGGCCGACGGCGAACGCGTCGTGCGCCTCTCGGACGTTGCAACGGTCCGCCGCACCTTCAAGGATGCTGAAACCTTTTCACGCATCAACGGCGAACAGGCCGTCGCACTGGAAGTCGTGCAGCGCGGCAACTCGAACGTGCTGCAGACCGCGATCACCGTGAAGGCCGTGATCGCCGAAGCCCAACGCAACTCGCCCGCCGGCTCGCGGATCGTGATCTCGACCGATCGCTCCAACGAGATCATCGACCAGTTCAACGAACTGCAGAGTCATATCCTCTCGGCCGTGCTGCTGGTCGTGATCCTGATCGTCGCAACGCTCGGGCTGCGCAACGCGGCGCTGGTCGCCGTCTCGATTCCGGGATCCTTCCTGGTCGGCATTCTCGTCCTCGCGATGCTCGACATGACGATGAACATGGTCACGATGTTCGCGCTGATCATCTCGGTCGGCATCGTGGTCGACGGAGCGATCATCGTCGTGGAATTCGCCGACCGGAAGATGGCCGAGGGACTCTCGCCGCGCGATGCGTACGCCATCGCGGCGAAGCGCATGTTCTGGCCCGTCGTCTGCTCGATCGGCGCGACGCTGGTCGCATTCATCCCGCTGGCGTTCTGGCCGGGACAGACAGGCAAGATGATGATGTACATGCCGGTCACGCTGGTGGCCGTGCTCGCCGCCTCGATCGTGATGGCGCTGCTCTACGTGCCCGTGATGGGCGCCGCCTTCGGCGGTCGCACGCCGGATCCGGGCGCGCACGATGCTGGCGAGCGCCACAATCTCGCGATCGCGGAGCACGGCAATCTCGACGAACTGACCGGCCTGACCGGCCGGTACTACCGATTCCTGAAGTCCGCATTGCGCAGGCCCGGCAGGGTCGTGCTCGCGATCTGCGGCATCCTGCTGGCGCTGTTCGTGCTGTTCGGCCTGTTCAATCCGGGCGTCGACATGATGCCGCGCACGGACCCCAGCTTCATCTCCGTGGACGTCCGCGCCCGCGGCGACCTGTCGCCTGCCGAGAAGGACGCGCTGGTGCGCGAGACCGAAGCCCGCCTCGTCGGGATTCCGGACGTCAAGTTCCACTACGCCAAGACCGGCGCGGGCGGCGGCGGCCGCGCTGGCCAGCAGACCGACCAGATCGGCACGATCCAGCTGATCCTGGTGCACTGGCGTGACCGACAGCTCAGCGTCGATGAACTCGTCGCCGAGGCGCGCCGGCGCACCGCAGATCTCGCCGGCGCGGTCGCCGAGGTTCGGCGCAGCGAGGGCATGGCGTCCGGCGGCAAGCGACCGATCGACATCCTCGTCACGGCGCGGGCGCCCGGCGATCTGATCCCGGCGGTCGAGGCTCTGCGCGGGGCGCTCGATCAGGTGCCAGGCGTCATCAACGTGCGCGACAACCGCCCCCTGCCCGGCATTGAATGGAAGCTCAACGTGGATCGGGTGCGGGCCGCGCGCTTCGGCGCCGATGTCAGCCTGATCGGCAGCGCCGTGCAGCTCGTCACCAACGGCGTGAAGGTCGGCCAGTATCGTCCCGACGATTCCGACGACGAAATCGACATCCGCGTGCGCCTGCCCTACGACGCACGCACCCTCGAGCAGCTCGATGCGATGCGCGTGATGACCAACCAGGGCATGGTGCCGATCAGCACCTTCGTGACGCGCACTGCACAGCAGAAGATCTCGACCATCACGAAGACCGACACCCGGCCGACCATGCGCATCGAAGCGGATCTCGCGCCGGGCGCGATCGCAGACCAGGTCACGCGTGCGATCCGCGCGAAGCTGCCGGAACTGAGTCTGAGCTCGGCGGTGTCCGTGGAGTTCGAGGGCACGGCCAAGGACCAGAGCGAATCGTCGGTGTTCCTGTCGATCGCACTGCTGATCGCGATGGCGATGATCGCCATCATCCTGGTGCTCGAGTTCAACAGCATCTCGCAGACCTTCCTGATCCTGACTGCCATCGTGTTTGCAGCCGGCGGAGTCCTGCTGGGATACCTGGTCACACGCAATCCGTTCGGCCTCGTGATGGGCGGGCTCGGCATCATCACGCTGACCGGCATCGTCGTGAACAACAACATCGTGCTGATCGACACCTACAACAGCCTGCGCGCACAGGGCGCCAGCGCTTACGACGCCGTGCTGCGGACCTGCATCCAGCGCGCGCGGCCCGTGCTGCTGACGAAGATCACGATCATCCTCGCGCTGCTGCCGATGGTGTTCGAAGTGAACATCGACATCATCCACCGCGAGATCACGGTCGGCGGCAACTCCGGCGCATTCTGGTCACAGCTGGCCACGGCCGTTGTGGCGGGCGCGGCGTTCGCGACGATGCTGACGCTGCTGTTTACGCCGGCGCTGCTGCTGCTGCAGGCCCGCGCGGGTGAACGCTGGCGGACGTTCCGGGAACGTCGGCCTCTGCCGGTTCCGGCTGAGGGCTGAGCGCTACTCCTGCGGGCCGCTGCCGCAGCTCACACCCGGCGTGCAACCGGGCACCGTCGGCATTTCGAGGACGTCCGTCGCATAGACCGCGATATGCGGAACGCCATCGAGGCCGATCCAGCCACGGAACATGCCCTCGGTGTTGAACGGCGTCGCGAAACGGCCATCCGCTCCCAGCACGATCGCACCACCGTCTCCGCCGAGTGCCGGAATCGCTCCGTTGATGACGGCAGCACCCGCCTGGGCGGCGGTCTCGCCGAGATACCTCATCCGCGCGCACACCTCGTGCGCCGCAGCACTTCGAATGTAGAACTCACCCCAGCCCGTCCCAGACACGGCACAGACGTCGTCGGCCCA
This sequence comes from Steroidobacteraceae bacterium, assembly GCA_965279665.1. GTDB lineage: Bacteria > Pseudomonadota > Gammaproteobacteria > Steroidobacterales > Steroidobacteraceae > UBA964. The sequence goes on along the minus strand of OZ257256.1, from coordinate 1,891,251 downwards.
GGTGCCGGCGCCGATCACCGGAGAATCGCCGACACGGCCGTAACGTTTGTTGGTCATGCCGCCGGTGGACGTACCGGCCGCGAGCCCCGCGTTCATGTCGAGCGCCGCGGCACCCACCGTGCCGGTATAGCGCTGCCCGCGCGGCGTCGCCGTATCGGTGGTCTTCGTCTCAGCCGGCTTCAATCTCTGCTGCAACTGCTGCCAGCGCTTCTCGGTACGGAACCAGGATGGGTCGACCATCGTGATGTTCTGCTCGCGCGCAAACTCCTCGGCGCCCGCTCCGACCATCATCACGTGCTCCGAATTCTCCATGACGGCCCGGGCCAGCAGAATCGGATTCCTGACTCGAGTGACTCCTGCGACGGCACCCGCGCGGCGTGTGGCGCCATCCATCACGGAAGCGTCGAGCTCGTTGCGACCGTCGTGCGTGAATACGGCTCCGCGGCCCGCGTTGAAATGCGGATCGTCTTCCAGAACGGTGATCGCCGCAGTCACCGCATCCAGTGCGGTCTTGCCTGCCATCAGTTCCGCATGGCCGCGACGCAGTGCCAGCTCGAGCGCCGCGCGAGCGTCCCGCTCCTCGTCCGCGCTCAGGGTAGACCGCTCGACACCGGCACCACCGTGAATCACGAGCATCAGCGGCGCGATCTCCTGCGCTTCGCCGTTGACCACGCGATACGTGCGCTGGAATGTCGGCGCCTCCACCTTGCCTTCCGGCAGCCGCAGCACCGATCCCGCGCCGACGCCGGTCACTTCGATGCGGCGCACGGCAAGCGGCCGTCCAGCTACCGAAGGCGCATCGAACGCATGCACCAGCCAGGCGGAACCGCGCGCATCGGTCGCGAAGATGCGCGCACTGCCGTCCGCCTCGACGGCGAGCGCGGCACTCTCATCGACGCCGAGCCCCTGCAGGGGGCGTCGCGGTGTTCCCGTCTGCGTCTGCGCCTTCGTGAGGAACGCGAACAGGCGACCCAGCCGATTGCGCTCCTTGAAATGTGTATCGGTCACGATTCCGCGCAGACGATCGATATGCAGGAAGTCCTGCTCGATCGTCACTGCAGGCCCCACGGGATCCGCCAACGCTTCAGGACTGCGGATGCTGCCACCGTCCGTGGCGCCGTACAGAAACTCACCGAGAATCGCGAGACCCGCGCTGGTGCCGCCGAGCGGTTTGCCGGCACGGACGTGCGCATCGAGCGCGGCCGCCACGGGCGTACCCTTCCAGAAACGCACATAGCGCGCCTGGTCACCGCCGGCGATGAAGATCCCATCAGCCTTTGCGATACTCGCGAGCACCTTGGGGTCCAACGAGGACTCCCGCCCCTTGAAAACCAGCGTTTCGACCGATGCCAGGCCACCGATGTCGTGGTAGAACTCGTCTGCGACGTCCGTGGTCTGCGACGCCCGCAGCACCAGCAGGTGGCCATTGCCGCTTTTGCGCACGAACCATCGCAGCGCATCGACATTCCGATCGCCGCCGCCCATCAGCAGCAGGCCGGGGGTCACCTGACCGGGCGTCGGCAGCGTCGCATCACCGACGAAGAAGCGGCGGTAGTCGCGAGCGCCCGCCAGCGGTCCGGCCAGGGTCATCGCGACGACACACAGTGTCCACACCGTGTACTGAAATCGCGTGGCGTCATTCCCGTGCTTCATTTCCGCTCCTGATCGGCTAAGGTGCCTGCATGCCTGAGTCATTCGACGCATGGTTCGTCCGCGAAATCATCGCACACGAACCCGCGTTGACGCGCTTTCTGCGCCGCAGCTGGCGGCATGGCGACGAGATCCACGACCTGCGGCAGGAAGTGTATGTGCGGGTGTACGAATCCGCGCGCCGGGTCCGACCTGACTCGCCGCGATCCTACCTGTTCCGGTGCGCCCGCAATCTGATTACCGATCGGCTGCGTCGCGCGCGGGTCGTTTCGATCGAACCCATGGGTGATTTGGATCAGTCATCCGTCTTAGTAGACGAGCTGTCGCCCGAGCGGATGCTCGGCGGGCGGGACGCGCTGCGGCGGTTGAGCGAAGCTTTCGATCGACTGCCCGATCGCTGCCGCCAGGTCGTCTGGCTACGCCGGGTCGAGGACCTTCCGCAGCGTAAGGTGGCGGAGCAACTGGGGATCACAGAGAAGACAGTCGAAAAGCACGTGGCACATGGCATGAAGCTGATCGCCGAATATCTCGGCCACGGCAGTTCCGCGCCAGAACCGCCGCATGGCACTGCGCACGTCGAAGAGGGGGCAAATGACCGAGGGCCGCAGCAACGAGATTGAGTCGATGGCCGCTGATTGGCTGTCGCGTCGCGTTGCGGAAGACTGGTCAGCACAAGACCAATCGCAGCTGAACGCATGGCTCGCGGCGTCGACGGCCAACCGCGTCGCATTCCTGCGGCTCGAAGCAGTCTGGGCTGAAACCGCGCGCCTGAAAGCGCTCGCGGCCGGCCGGGCAGCTGGGGATGTGCCTGCGCGGGGCGAGTGGCTCCCGGGATCCGCACCACGCAACGCACGCGCCACGGAACCGAAGCAGTCCAGTGCGCGGCGCGATGCCGTGCGCCAGAGTCTGGCAGCTGCGGTGCTGCTGACCTGCGTGGCACTCGGCGCCTGGGCGTGGACGCTGCGCGATTCGGTAGAGAGTGTGAGCTATGGCGCGCAGGCCGGTGCCCTGCTCGAGGTGCGGCTCGCCGACCAGTCGCAGGCCACACTCAGCAGCGGCGGGCGCATCGTCGTCGAAATGTCGCGACACGCTCGGCGCATCGATCTGCAGCGCGGCGAAGCCTTCTTCGCAGCAGCCTCACAGAAGCAGCGGCCGTTCATCGTGACCGCCGGCAGTCGACGCGTCGTGGCCGTCGGCACCAAGTTCGCCGTGCGTCGCGACGGCGACGACCTCCGCGTGGTCGTGACGGAAGGACTGGTTCGTCTCGAAGCGGTGCCAGTGCCAGGAGCGCCGGCTGCGCCGGTGACGCTGTTGCCCGCCGGCAGCATCGCCACTGCCACGTCCGGCGGCGTGCTCGTCCGCGCCGGCAGCCTCGACGAAGCAGAGCGCGCGCTGAACTGGCGCGGCGGCTTTCTGCAGTTCGACGCCACGCCGCTCGCCGAGGTCGCCGCGGAGTTCAGCCGCTACAGCGGCCGCAGGGTCGTGACCGGCGATGCGACGGCGGCCGCGATCCCGATCGGCGGCAACTTTCGCTGGTCCAACGTCGACGGATTCGTCCGACTGCTGGAACAGGGGTTCGGCATCCGCGCCGAGCAGCGTGGCGACACACTCGTGCTGCTGAGTCGGTAGCGCCGGGGGATTTTCACGCGGCGCTCGTCATATGTAGAGCACAAGGTCTGCGGTTGGCGGACCGGGATTGTCAGGGGATCGATCATGAATGGAACGTTGCGTATCGCTGCGCTGTCGCTGGCCTGTGCCTTCTCGCTGTCGGCGCACGCAGAAGGCCCTGCCGGCCCGTTCAACCTGCCGGCGGGCGATCTCGCCCCACAGCTGGACCAGCTCGCGCGCCAATCGGGTACCCAGCTCGTCTACCGAACTGATCACCTCGATGGCCTGCGTACGGCGGGTGTCCGCGGCGCGCCGTCGCTCGATGCCGCCCTTGCCCAGTTGCTGGATGGCAGCGGCCTTGCCACCGAGCGCGACGCTGCCAGCGGCGCGGTCGTGATCGTGCGACGTGAGCGCATGCAGCCGATGCGCGTCGCCTACGCGCAGGATTCGGGTGACGCCCCACGTCCGGCGGCCGCAATCGTCACCGAGGACACAGAACAGGAAACCGTGCTGATCGTCGGCTCGCGCATCCCACGTGCGAAGGTCGAAGGTCCAGCGCCGATCACGGTCATCACGGCCAAAGACATCGAAGCCGGCGGCTTCGTCACCGTACCGGAAGTGCTGCAGTCAATCACCCAGAACAGCGGCGAAACGCAGAGCCAGCAGTCGGCGAGCGGCGCAGATTTTTCGCCCGGCGCACAGCAGGTCGACCTGCGTAGCCTTGGCCCGAATCACACCCTCGTGCTCGTCAATGGCCGGCGCATCGCTGACTTCCCGATGCCGTTCAAGGGCCGCAGCAATTTCACGGATATCTCCAACATTCCGCTCGGCATGGTGGATCGCGTCGAAGTGCTCACCGGCAGCGCGTCGGCGGTCTACGGCTCGGACGCCATCTCGGGCGTGATCAACTTCATCCTGAAGAAGAAGATCGACGGCACGACCGCGGAATTCCGCCTCGGCGACACCACCGATGGCGGCGGCGAGTCGTACAACCTGAGCGCCGCATCGGGGCTCCAGCGCGGCAATTTCACCGCCGTGTTCGGCGCCGAGGCGCAGCTGCAGCGCCCGCTCTGGGCCTACGAGCGTGACCTCCAGGATTCCACGCTGGACGGACCCACTTCGCGTTCCCGCGTCGCGCGACGCGTTTTCCTGCGCACCAACTGGTTCGATGAATATCTCGATCCGGGTCAGGCTGCCTGCAATGGTCTTTCCAGCCTGAACCGCGGCTCCACGCAATACAGCGTCCGCCCGCGCTTCGGCATCGATGGCGACGATGGCTTCTATTGCGGCAGTACGGAGTCGATCGGTTACGGCACGATCATCACCGAACGCAAAGGCATCAACGCCTACGGCTCGTTCAATCTCGACATGGAGAATGGCAAGCGCTGGTTTGCCGATGTGCAGGCCGGCTATCACAAGCTCGCACTCTTCCGCGATGTCACGCAGTGGAGCCTGCAGACCGCGGACGGCGATGAGTCAGGCTACTTCTTCAACGAGGCCACCGACCAGCTCGAGTACTGGCAGCGCCAGTTCACGCCGGAAGAGATGGGCGGACTCGAAAGCAGCATGATCCGCAACACGCAGAAGACTTTCAGCGTCACCACCGGATTCGCGGGCAGCTTCTCAGAGCAGTGGCAGTGGGAAGCGGCGCTCAGCCACTCCCAGTACGATGCCACGATCAGCTGGCCGCAGATCGTCGCCGCGGCGGCCAACACCGAAATGCTCGGACCACAGCTCGGCGTGGACGAAGACGGCTTCCCGATCTTCAACGCCGACCCCGCGCGCCTGTACCAGGCCCTGACCCGCGCCGAGTACGACGCCATCGCGGCACGCACCGTCTACCACCCGACCTCGCGCACGGAGACGCTGTCGTTCACCGTGACGAACCCTGCGTTGTTCCAGCTTCCGGCCGGGGCCGCCGGCTTCGCCGGCATCGTCGAACTCGGCAGCCAGGGCTACGACCTCGACCCGGATCCGCTGGCCACGCAGTTCTACTACTACAGCTGGAAGGACTCCGACGGCAAAGGCTCGCGCAACCGCGCTGCCGTTGCTGGCGAACTGCGCGCGCCGCTGTTCGAGACGCTCGATGCAAGCGTGGCCGGCCGCTACGACCGCTACCGCTACGCCGGCACCAATGTCTCCAAGGCCACGTACAGCGCGGGCCTCGAGTGGCGCCCGCTGCGATCACTGCTGGTGCGCGGGTCGTACGGCACGGCGTTCCGCGCCGCCGACCTGCACTACATCTTTGCCGGTCCCGGCAACGACGAAACGTCGGGCATCGACTACTTCACCTGTCTCAGCGACGACCCGGGAGCCACGGACTGCAGCGATTATGAAGAAGGCCTGATCCGCAGTCGCGAGGGCAACCGCCAGCTGAAACCCGAGACCAGCACGTCATGGACCGCCGGCTTCGTCTGGTCGCCGACGAATGACTTCGACGTTTCGGTGGACTATTTCGACATCCGCATGCGCGACCAGGTGCAGGACATGAGCGTCGCCGCGATACTTCGCGATGAAGCGAGCTGCCGGCTCGGTGACCTGAACCCCACGTCACCCACCTGCATCGACGCCCTCGCCCGCATCACGCGCGTCGACGACACGCTGACCGGTATCTTCGTCAACCCGATCAACGTCGCGCGCGAGAACACGAGCGGCGTGGACGTCAGCGCGCACTTCAAGTTCGTGACGCGTATCGGTGAATTCCGCTTGAGCGCGAGCCACACCTGGGTTCGCGAGCACGACTTCCAGCAGTATGTCGGCGATCCGGTCGAGGATCAGTTTGCCGTTAACAGCGGTTTCGACATTCCGCGCACCAAGACCAGTGCAACCGTTTCCTGGTCCTATGACGACTGGTCGGCGAGCCTGTATGGCGCACGTCTCGGCAAACTGCCGACGTCCGATTCGTTCGATCAGGTGTTCGATCCCGAGGACGGCGTCAGCCCCTGGATCAGCGCCACCTACCGCTTCAATCTGACGGGCGGTTACCGTTTCAGCGACGCGCTGCAGATGTCCGTGGCGGTCAACAACCTGACCGACGAGATGCCGCCGAAGGATGATACCTACACGGCCTATCCGTACTACGACGTGTCGTGGTTCGATTCGGTCGGCCGTAGCGTATTCGTGAACCTCAACTACAAGTTCGGCGCGGGGAACTGACGGCGTCGACGCTCGTCGCCGCCGTTCACGCAAGACCAGGACACCCTCGCGCCGTGACGATGCCGGACTCTGAACACGAACAGCAATCGATAGGCATCGACGCGGCAGCACTCCTCGTCAGTCGCGCACCTGACGCCCTCAATCCCTCGGCGCTCCGCCTGATGGCACTGCTGGGATCGGGGGCCGCTTTGCCGGAGCAATTGACGGCGCTCGCCCAGTACGTCGAATCGTACGAACCGAGCATTCTGTGTTCGATCATGCTGGCCGACGAGACTCGCCGAACCCTGGTGTTGTCCGCGGCTCCGAGCCTCCCCGAAGCCTGGGCACGTCACGTGGCCGAAATCGAAGTCGCCGAGGGTGCCGGGAGCTGCGGTACCGCCGCCGCGCGCGTGGCCGCGGTGATCGTGCCCGATGTGCGGCTCTCGGCGTTGTGGGCACGATACGCGACGGCAGCGATCGAGTCCGGCCTCTACGCCTGCTGGTCCGTGCCGTTCGTCGATGCGAATGGTCTGCTGCTCGGCACGATCGCGCTGTATTACCGGGCACCTCGCACACCATCCGACGACGAGCGCCAACTGATCGACGTTGCCGCGGATCTCGCCACCCTGGTCACGTGTCGACATCGCGAAGATGCCAGCCGGCGCGTCGGAATGCGCCGACTGCGGGAATTGATCCAGCGCACGGCGGCGCCCATCCTCGTCAAGCGCCATGGCCGCGTCGTGTACATGAACGGCAGCGCGGTAACGCTGTTGGGCCGAAGTCATCCGGCGGGCGTCGTCGATCTGCCCATCGCAGACGTTGCTGCGCAGGCCAGCGCGGCGCAGCTGGACCGCTTGTGTTCAGGCTCCGAAACCGTCGGCTTGCTCGACGCCGAGGGCCATCGCATTCCGGCGCGGGCGACTGCCATGCCGGAAGCCGGACCGAATCCCGAGAGCGTGGTGCTGACCTTCGTGGACCTGCGCGAACAGTTTGCGATCGAGCGTCAGTTGCAGGATTCAGCCGAAGAACAGTGGGCACGCATCGCGAACGATCTGAACAACCAGGTCTGCCAGCAGCTCGCCGGCATCGAATACCTGATCGCATCGGTCACGCCGACGGCGCATCCCGATTCTGCCGCCACGCTCCGCCTCGCCCAGCAACAGCTGCAACATGTACGCCAGGAGACGTCGTTGCTGGCCACGTGGCTCACACCACCAACACCGACGGGTGACGGCGTCGAGACCGCACTTCGCACCCTCGCGGAAGATATCAGCCGGGAAACGGGCAAGGCCGTGTCGCTGGACATCGGACCCGGCGTCGATGCGGCGCTCCATCAGACTGATCGCGCGACGGTCGCCAGGATTCTGGCGAGACTGGTCCGCCATGCGGCGCACGCCCCCGCAGCGCAGCGCGTCACGATCGTGGCTCATGCCGTCTCCGAGGGTTCTCGGCTCACGGTATCCACCAACACGCCAGCGCTGGCGCCCGAGGGCGCATCCTCGCACTTCGGCAGCCTTCGCCATCTTGCCTGGCTGGTGGGCAGTGTTTTGCGATTTGAATCCGACGGCGTCGAATCGAGCGCCATGCTGACGATTCTGCTGTAGCGCTGTTGGCGCCCCCGGCCGGAGTTGAACCGACGACCTACCGCTTAGGAGGCGGTCGCTCTATCCACTGAGCTACGGGGGCAACCCTAATAATCAATAACTTAAGGTTGCATCGTCAACCCTGGGGTGCAATTTGGGGTGCGATAACTTTGGAGTCCAAGTCCATCGGAAACCTGCTGGGTTCGGATCCAATTATACTGAACGGCTGCTCCACTGGACGCCCAATGCCCGCAGCACTTGCGCGTACGGCCCTAAATCGCTCGCATTGTGCGCCCGCCAGACGCGCCCTTCACAAAACGTTTGACAGCTTAATACTTGCACTCACACGTGAAGTTTCATCTTTCACGTCTGACACATACCAGATCACCATCGTATCTAAACTCGGTGTCAGCGGAGGCAGGTGGATCCCAGGCAACTCGCCGCGCGTCGGCGGCTAAGCGATGGGACACATTGGGTCACAACGCCTAGCGGGCGGCTATCCTGCATCCCCGTGGGAACGCAGGCTGTCCACAGCGTATGACCAGTGCACGCTATCCATTCTGATCATTAGGCCTTCCAGCAAACGTCGTGCTCCTTTTGAGTTGCAGTCCGGCCCAGAGATTCCTAGTGGACCATGACCGGCCTCGCCCACTCGCACGCGATACGCAGAAATTGCAGATCCATCGGGCGACACAACGAAGTGCGCAAAGAATGGAGCTACCGTCTGGTCGCTTATCAAGATACAAATCCCAGCCAGCTCAATGGCAGCGGGACCTACCTTTCTCGCGCTGGCAATTCTGAACCCATCCAGGCTCTCGCGTTTCCATTCCGAAAAGCGAGCCCTAAGTAAGGCAGGTATGAACAGCTCCAGTGCATAACAGACGGCTTCGTCCGACGCGACGGGAAACTCGGCTCCTATCGCCACGTCCTTCATAAGGGCGCTCAGCCCGGAAGCAATCTTGGCTTCCAGAGACGAGCCACCGTCATTACCAATCACTTGACTCACTAGCGATCCTTCAAATGCTTATCAATACTCTGGAGAAGCTGCTGTTCTTCAGCTAGACGTGCATTGTGTCCATAGTCAGCGCCCAGCTCCACCGTCTTTCGAATTCGTGTCTGGACACTAATCTGTAGCTCGTTACGAAGTTGCGCCAGATCCTCGACCCCATAGCTCGCAAGGTCTTCGGCCTGCGGTAGGCGACCATGAACTTTTCCTGTTCCGTCGAGTACTGCATCGATAACGTTGCTGCCCTTTCTCAGCTCGCTAGCGAACGGAATGATCCCGGCGTATCGCCAGAAGCCGCTCACCTCATCCGTGGTGAAAAAGTCTCTCCCTGTGTACGCCGTGTAGAAATCTGCTGCCGTACCAACCGGCGTGAACCCCACACCAATGGACACAGCATCATCGAGCCCGAACCCATTACCTTGCTGCGTCGAAGGCCCTACCAACACTTCGCCCGTATCCGGGTCCAATACCTTGGGATTCCCCCGCTTCCACTGACACCGTCCTAAGCTGAGTCTGCGGTCTTTTCGTATTCCGCAGGACTCAGATATCCAAGTGTCGAGTGCCGACGCCGCAGATTGTAGAACCTCTCCACGTAGTCGAACACGTCTGCTTTGGCTTCGTCCCGAGTGCTGTAGGTCTTGCGATGCACTCGCTCAGTCTTCAGGCTCGAGAAGAAGCTCTCCATCGCCGAGTTATCCCACACATTGCCCGAGCGGCTCATGCTGCAGGTGATGCCATGTTCGGACAGCAGTCGCTGGAACGCTTCGCTCGTATACTGACTGCCCTGGTCCGAGTGATGCATCAGCTCCTGGGGTCGACCACGTCGCCACAGCGCCATCATCAGTGCATCGGTCACGAGCTGAGATGTCATCTGGCTGCTCATCGACCATCCGACGATGCGTCGCGAGAACAGATCGAGCACCACCGCGAAGTACAGCCAGCCCTCGTGCGTCCAGATGTACGTGAAGTCCGCGACCCAACGTTGGTTCGGTGCTGTCGCTTCGAACTGCCTATCGAGCAGGTTGGGCGCGATCGCGTGCTCGGGGCGCACACCATGATCGAACGGCAGTCGGCGCCGCTTGCTGCGGGCCTGCAGGCCCGCAGCAAGCATGAGCCGTGCAACGCGGTGCACGCCGCAGCGATAACCCAGGGCGCGAAGATCACGCCAGACGCGCGGGCTGCCGTACGTCCGATCGCTCTCCTCGAAGCTCGCCCGAACCTGTACCGTGAGATGTCGGTTGTCGCGACTGCGCTGGCTCTCAGGCCGCTTCAGCCAGTCATAGAACCCACCACGCGAGACACCGAGAGCCTCGCACAACTCACTCGTCCGCCATGCCCCTCGGTGCTTCGCGATGAACTCGAACCTCACCGAGGCTCCTTCGCGAAGTAGGCGATGGCTTTTTTTAGGATGTCGCGCTCCGCCTTCGTCTTGGCCAGCTCACGCCGAAGCCGTGACAGCTCCGCATCGTCCGGTCTCTGCTTGCCTCGACCCGGAAACGCGGCTCCGCCGTTCTCCTTCGCGTCCTTCACCCACTTGCGCAACACGTTGACGTGAAGGCCCAGGTCCTTCGACGCCTGCGTCACCGTCATGCCTCGTTCCCGCACCAGCTTGACTGCCTCGTGCTTGAACTCCGGCGTAAATACACGCCTTCCCATCTGACACCTCCGAGATCATCATCGTACCTAACCTCGGTGTCAGCAGAGGCAGGGGAATCCCAATCAGCACGCGGGGACGCCATGGATGTGCGAAAGCACTGCGCGTCATGCGTCATGCGGCGTCGTGAGGTCGCGTCAGACCGCGTGGGATCTGATGCGCCCGTCGCATCGCAAGGATTCGCGTCTGCAACCGGATACCAGCGCGAAGACTGCAGTGCGGCAGAGCGTGCCTCCGATCAGTACCCCGCGCTGACGGGACGCGAGGCCGGGAGGGATGGCGAACCAATCCAATAGTTAGCGCCGCGCCGGTTGCCTATCGGAGGTTCGCCGCAGGCGACACGGACTCGCAGCCATCGATCGATCCGACCTGTCGGTAGGATCCGAACTGGGGCAATGGAATCAACTAGGCGGGCCTCGTACATCGTTGCGGAATGCGTGAAAGGCCAACAACAGCAAACACGGCGACCTCAAACACCGTTTCGAACCTCCTGAGACGCCCTGATACAGGTTGGGACAAGGTGCTGTCTGAGTTTTGGCGTGTTTTCCGCACAGGCCGAAAAAAAAAGGGGGGGAGTTTCGGAGGAAATACGTTGCAAACTCGGGCTATCCAGTCGAGGCGAGTGGCCCTAGCGTAGATCGCAACGGAGGGCCACATGACTAACGCGGCAAAAGCACCAGATATCGCGACGCACCCAAAATCGGGCGTGTGCCACAAGAGGGGCTGTTGGAGTAGGTGGGGCAGGATAGCGGGTTGTCCGCGAAGTGATGCAGATCGGGGCGCGCCGCGATGACGGATCAAGCGCCCCGCCCGGCCCGACGCATCATCACGCTGCGTGTAGATGCCGCTTTGAAGCAGCGCATTCACGCCGTCGCTCGTCAGCACGGCCAATCGGAAGCCGCGACCGTACTCCGTGCCGTGCGTACGGTGTTTTTCATGGGCGCGACGACGGCTGATCCGACCTTCGTCCCAGTTCGCCAAGCATCGAGCGAGCGCGTCACCGTGCGCCTGCGTCCCGATGACAGCTCCGCCCTGCGCGCCCGTGCCAGAGCGCGTCGCATGCCGGACTCGACCTATGTGGCGGCGCTGGTGCGTGCGCATCTCAGCGCGACCGTGCCCTTGCCCTCGGCGGAGCTGGCGCTGCTGAAGGAGACGACCGGCACGCTCGCCTTGCTCGCCCGCACGCTGCGCGATCTCGAGCGCCAGGCCAGGATCGGGCAACCCGCTTACGCTGCCCTGCCGACGCATCTCGCCGCGCTGCGGGTCGAATGCGTCCGCATCGAGCGGGCATTCCATGACTTCGCCCGCAAGGCCCTGCAGGCCTGGGAGGCACCGCATGGGCGGACCTAGCTTCAAGGTGGCGCGGGAGGACTCGCCGTACTTCACGCCGCTGAGTCTCGGCCGCAAAGGTCCCGGACAGCGGGTAACGATTGCGGACGTGGCGCAGATCTCGCGCATCGTCCGAGGTGCGCCGGAGGTGATGGTCAAGGTCACGGGCGGTGGCTCGGGACCCGCGGGCGTCATGGCCTCGCTGCGTTACGTGGGACGCGAGGGTGAACTCCCGATCGAGACGGACACGGGCGATCCGGTGTTGAGCAGCGCGCAGCAGCGCGATCTCGTGAAGTCCTGGAACCTGGATCTGGTGCGCGGGCGGTATCGCGACCGGGAGAACATTCGGTTGGGCACCGACCGGAAACCTCGGACAACGCGCGTCGCCTACAACATCGTGCTCGGCATGCCCGCCCCCACCCCGCCGAAGGCAGTCCAGGCGGCGGCACGGCAGTTTGCGCGGGAGCAGTTCGGTGCGACACACCGATACGCAATGGTGCTGCACACGGACCAAGCCCATCCGCACGTGCATCTGATCGTGAAGGCCGAGGATGAGCACGGCCAGCGACTGCGAATCGATAAAGCAAAGCTGCGTGCCTGGCGCGAGCGGTTCGCCGAAGCGTTGCGCGATCGGGGCATCGAGGCCAATGCCTCCACGCGTTTCGAGCGTGGACACCATGGAAGGCGCCTGAACACCAAGACGCTGCGGGCGACACAGCATCGCAGGTCGGACACGTGGGTGGCCAAGGTGAGGTCCGTGCGTGCCGAGCTGACGGCGTCCGGAGACGTCCTCGATCCGGGTCGTCCGGTCCTCGAAGCCTCGCGCGATGCGCTCCACGCACAGTGGCTGAAGACCGCCGCGACGTTGGAGGCGCGAGGTAAGAAGGCTTTGGCCCAGGCGGTCAAGACGTTCGTGCGCTCACGGCCGGAGCCACTCACGGGCCGCGAGCAGCTCGCCGAAAGGATGACGGTTGCGGACGAGGCGTTCCTCGCGCGCGCACAGGAACAACAACAGCGAGAGATCCGCGAACGGGAGATCGAGCGCGAGCGTGTGCTCGAACGCGAGCGGCAGCGGGAGCGCGAGCGTGCGCGTGAGCGCAATCGGACAAGGGATCGCAACCAGGAACCAACACGTTGAGACCGCATGACGCGGAAGGAGACCGAATGAAACTGCTGAGAACGAAACAAGTCGTGCAACTGACAGGGTTGTCACGCATGACCATCTACCGACTGGAGAAGTCCGGCACATTCCCGGCCCGCCGGCAGCTGGGACAGAACTCCGTCGCCTGGCTGGAGGCTGATGTGGCCGCATGGGTCGGCACGCGGCCGCAGCCGGGGCGAGGATTTTGCGTGGCGGAAGGATCGCCCATCGCGATGCCCTCGCCCACGCTGCCTCCGCCGCCCATGCCGCGCGGTCGCCGCATCGACGCGCAACGGCCACCGCGGCGGCCGGCCGTGCAAGTGGATTTGCCGCTCGATGAGCCGCCGGGTGACTAAGGCGCGGCGGCGGTCTGGCCGGGCGCAGACCCCTGCAGCACTTGCATCAAGTGCAACGCGTACTTCTGCATGACATCGCGCTTCTCTTGCGCGTAGTCGTGCCGGATGTACGTGCGCTGCAGCGGCGTCAGAGACCGGCTCTGGACCTGGTCGATCAGGAAGGGATCGACGCCAATCGCTGCCAATCTGGTGGCGCACGTCTTCCGGAAATCATAGACCGTGAACTGCTCAACCTTGGCGCGCGTCGCGAGGTCGACGTCGCGCTTGCTCTGCCCATTGATCGGCCCGCAGGCACCGCGCTTGTGAAACAGCCAGTCGCAGCACGTATCACGGGGCAACGTCTCCAGAATTTCGGTGACTGCCGGCACGAGCGGAATCGAGTGCGACCGTCGGCGGGTCTTGAACCGCTCACGCGGCACCACCAGCGCGCCGCTCTGGATCTCCGCCCAGCGTGCGTCGCGCCATTCGTATGGCCGTTGGCCGGTGAGCATCAGCAATTGATAGAACGTCCCGTACGGATAGCCCATTCCTTGCGCCGCCGTCCACAAGCCGCGCATCTCGTCGTCGGTCAGGGCGCGGCCATGGTTGTCGGGATAGGCAAGGCGCCTGCGCGTCTTGATATCCAGGGCCGCTACCGGGTTGCGCTCCGCCAATCCACGGGCAATGGCCCAGCTGTAGAGGCCGGAAACGTACTTGCGAACCTCGCGCGCCGTGCCAGTGCTCTTCTGGTCGAGCATCAGCGTGAGATCGGCAGAACTGATCGCATGCAGGGCGAGGGTCGCCCAACTCGGATACAGGTGGTTCTCGAACGTTCGCTTGATCTCGCTGACGGTCTTGGGCGAAAGGCGCGCCGATTCCGTGGCGATGTATCGCTCGGCGACATCCCGGAATCCGCGCGCCAACGGATCGAGACGGCCGGCGTCGACATCGCCCAGGATCTCGCGCGCTCGGTCGCGCGCATCCTGTAGGGACATGTCACCCAGTGTCCGGCGGCGTTGACCGACCTTCCGGCCGGTTGCAGGGTCGCGCACCTTCCAGAAGACGGACCACGTCCGACGCGCACCCATACCTTCGACAGTTCGTCGGCGAGTTACCCGCAGGACGAGACCACGAACGATCTCGTCGGCGATTTCAAGGCGCCCCTGCTTCGGTGGTTGCAGGCGATCGATGACGAGTTGCGTCAGCCGCTTTCGCTGATACATCTGGGGTGCCGTGGGGTGCCGCGACGGGTGTATGCAGTGATACTGCCCGATATTCGGCTCCCGCGCCAAACCCCTATTTTCTAAGTGCTTGATGCGACAAAGCGATACGGGGCGAGCAGCGCGCGGAGATCCTTAGGAGGCGGTCGCTCTATCCACTGAGCTACGGGGGCAGACCGTTTCACGATGATACAAGACGGCCTCGACACATCGAGGCTACGGCGCCGGGGAATTCCGCAGTTGCCAGGCTTCGTTGGGTTGCGTCAGGAATACCGGCTGCTCACCCTTCAAGCGGGCGATGATGCCGGTCGTCATGTTGCCCAGTGCAACTTCCAGTGCACGCCCGACCGCAGCTTCATCGAGGCTGGCGTCGGCGGTCATCCTGCCGGCCCAGCGAAGCGTGCAGTGATCCGGGTCGATCGGCGTCACGGTGGCCACCACCACGTAGTCCTGCAGGCCAATCGGCTTTCCTGCAGTGAGCTCGTAGGAAAGCATTCGCTTTTCATCGTCGAAGGCGACGAGCCGGTGCTGCACATAGCCCTGGGTTGCGAGGTGAATGTCGCGCACGGCGCCCACGCCGGAGCCGCTCACGCTGATGGTGCTTTGAAGACCGCCGGGGACCCACTTCAGTACCCGATCAAAATGGCGGATCTCCTCCCACACGGTGGCGGCAGGGAAGCCAATGTCTCGCCGGTGCTCGATTTCAATCATGCGGCGGCATTTGCGGAGATGGGAAAAGATGGTGGAGCGGAAGGGGATCGAACCCTCGACCTTCGCATTGCGAACGCGACGCTCTCCCAACTGAGCTACCGCCCCATCAAGGCGCGGGATTCTATCAGGGCGGAGGCGGATCGCAAGGCGAGCTAACATGACGCCATGCTCAAGTCCGGCAGCCCTGCCCCCGATTTCGCCCTGCCCGATCAGGATGGCGCCGTGGTACGCCTCCGGGACCTGCTGTCGGCGGGGCCTCTGATTCTCTATTTCTACCCGGCCGACTTCACGCCCGGCTGCACGCGGGAGGCCTGCAGCATCCGCGACCTGCATGCTGAACTGCAGCGCGCGGGCCTCCGGGTGGTGGGCGCGAGTCCGCAGAGTCCGGAGAGCCATCGGCGTTTTCGGGAGAAATACGCCCTGCCCTTCACGCTGCTGGCGGACCCCGACAAGGTCGCGATCAGGGCCTACGACGTGGACGGTCCGTTCGGCTTCGGGGTGCGGCGCGCCACCTTCCTGATCGACCGGCAAGCCCGGATCGAGGCGGCCGTCCTTGCAGACCTGCGAATCGCGGAACACGAGGCCTTCATCCGCCAGGCGCTCAGTACTGCAGTCGGATGACGCTCGGGGGACCGAAGGTGGACGTGGTGACGATGAAAATCGCGCCGAACTCGTTCTCGGCGAGCGACACTTTCACCTTGTCATGGGTGAGCTCGCCGATGATCTGCGGCACCGTGTTGCTGTGGCCGACCACGACCGAGGCAGATCCCGCCGGCGCTTCCTTCAGGGCTTCGACGAGCCCGTCGACATCCTTCGCCGGTCGCGTCTGCGTGGCCAGACCGAGCCGGCGCGCGAGTGGCGCCGCAGTCTGCTGCGTGCGACGGGCTTCGCTCGCGTAAATCGCGGCGATCGGCATGCCGTCGAGTTTCGCGCCGAGCAGCGCGGCCAGACGGTCCGCCCGAGCTTCGCCGTCCAGGCTCAGTGGTGGATCCTCGATGGTCCCCAGCTGCTTTTCGGCATGCCGCACGAGGATGACCGTGGTCGTCGCCATGGATTTCAGTAATCCAACGCCGAGGGCGACGACGCTGAATGCCGCGATGACCATCAGCCAGATCGGCGCCAGGAACGGACGACGATGGCGACGCGAGATGCCAGGGGGACTCATGGCGGAATGATAGCCTGAGGATCATGACAACTGCAGACGGGATCCTGTGGACGGCGGCCCTGGTGGCCGGACTCCTGACGATCGGCACGATCCAGCTGGCCCTCGGCGCCCGGCATGTGCCCCGGCTTCCGCAGCTGCCGAGGTTTCCCTCGGGGGGTGTGCGGCCCCGCATTTCGATCATCGCGCCCGCGCGCGATGAGGCCCGCCACATCGAATCTGCGCTGCGCTCCCTGCTGGCGCAGGACTATCCGGATTTCGAGGTGATCGCGGTGAATGATCGTTCTACCGACGGGACCGCCGACATTCTCGCCCGGATGCAGCTCGAAGACGCGCGGCTTCGGGTACTGCAGGTGTCGGAGCTGCCAGACGGCTGGCTGGGCAAGAATCACGCGAACGCGATGGGCGCCGCCGCAGCCCGCGGCGAGCTGCTGCTGTTCACCGACGCGGACGTGCACATGACGCCGGACACCCTGGATCGCGCAGCGAATTGCATGACGCGCGAAGGCTGGGATCACATCACAGCGGCACCGCGCGCGATCCTGCCGGGGCCGATCCTCGGGCTGTTCGCACTCTACTTCGGGCTGCTGTTCTCGCTGTTCGCGAGGCCCTGGGCCGCGAGCAATCCGCGCAGCCGCGCGCACGTCGGCATCGGCGCATTCAATCTCGTGCGGCGCACGGCGTACGACGCAGTTGGCGGTCATGAACGACTGCGCCTGCGCCCGGACGACGACCTGAAACTCGGCAAGCTGCTGAAGTCGAGCGGCTACCGTCAGTTGTTCGTCAACGGCACGGGCTGCGTCGACGTGGAGTGGTACTCGAGCTGGGGCGAAGTTCGCAATGGCCTGATGAAGAACCTGTTCGCCGGTTCCGGCTACAGCATTGCGTTGACCGTGTTCGGCAGCCTGTTGCATCTGATGGTGCTGGCCGGACCGCCGCTCGGCCTGCTGTTCGCGACCGGCCCCGCCTTCTGGCTCTGCGTCTGGGCCTACGCGCTGCTGGTCGTCCAGGGCTGGGCAAGCGCCCGGGAACTGGGCACGGCGCGCTGGGGCGGCCTGTTGCTGCCGGTGTTCGGCGTGTTCGGCACTTATCTGATGTGGCGCTCGATGCTGCTGGCGTTGACCCGCGGCGGAATCGAATGGCGCGGTCGCGTGTACCCGCTCGACGAACTGCGCCGCAACGTGATCTAGCAGCACCGATTCGTCTAGAAGCCTTTGCCGAAGCCGGCATTCGCGCTGCGCAGTTCGCGCGCCTGCACACCCTCTTTCTGCATCCGCTGGCTGCGCGCGATCCATCCTTCGAGCGTGCGCTTCAGCTCCGGCAGGATGATTGGTTTGGCAACGAAATCGTCCATGCCGCAGGCGAGGCACTGCGCCTTCTCCTCCGGCGTGACGCCGGCGCTGAGGGCGACGATCGGCGTGCGCCGCTCCAGAGGCACCTCAAAATCCCGTATCGCCGTCGTTGCCGCGAAGCCGTCCATATTGGGCATGTGGCAATCCATGAAGATCACGTCGTAACGGTGTCGCCGCGCCTGCTCGACCGCGATCACCCCGTCTTCGGCCACGTGGACATCGCAGCCGAGGCTCTCGAGCATATGGATGGCGAGCGTGCGATTGACCACGTTGTCTTCGACCAGCAGTACGCGACGATTCTGTGTCGGCGGCATGGCCGATGCCGGGACGAGACCCGGCGCTGCGACCGCTGCAGGCAGCGGTGCGGCGGCCGGTTCAGCCAACGCGCTGTCGCCTTGCGGCCTGCGACAGGCGTCCAGCGACGCACGGACTGCTCGCAGCATCCGGGCCGGATCGACGAGGGGCTTGCTCAGGTAGCCGTTGAAGCCAGCGCTCATCAGGCGACGGGCTTCGCCACCCTGCACGCTCGACGAGAACATCAGCATCGCCATGCCGTCGTGACGGGAGTCGGCGCGCAGTTGCTGGCCGAGTTGCTCGCCATTCGTGTCCGGCATGCACTGGTCGATGATGGCGATCGCGAACGGTGCCGACGCCTCGAGGCTCCGCTCGATGCACTGGAGAGCCTCCGTGGCGGACGCAGCGCTGACCGGATGCATGCCCCAGCGGGTGACCAGCAGGGACAGCATGCGACGATTGGTCTCGATGTCATCGACGATCAGCACCCGCAGGTCGCGCAGGTCCTCCTGCCGCACATCACGGGCCTGCAAGGTCGTGTGCTCATCGCCTGCCGGCAACGTGAACCAGAACGTGGAGCCTTTCCCTGCCGTGCTCTCGACGCCGATCTCACCACCCATCAGCGCGACGAGCTGGCGGCTGATCGCAAGGCCGAGGCCGGTGCCACCAAAACGTCTGGTCGTGCTGGAATCCGCCTGTACGAACCGGTTGAAGAGGCGCTGCTGAACCTCTGGCGGGATCCCGATGCCGGTATCGGATACGGCAATCCGCAGCATGCGATCGGCACCACGGCTGACGGTCACCTGGATGTGACCCCGCTCGGTGAACTTGATCGCATTGCCGATCAGGTTCATCAGCACCTGCCGCGTACGCGCGGAGTCCGCCATCGCCTGGCGGGGCACGTCGGGTTCGATGTCGACCAGCAGTTCGAGATGCTTGGCCGCACTGCGCGGCACCAGCATGGCCGTCGTCTCCTCGATGACTCGCGCGAGATCGAATCCGGCGCTGTCGACGGTCAGCATTCCCGCCTCGATCTTGGAGTAATCCAGCACGTCGTTCAGCAGCGCCAGCAGCGACTGCCCGGAAGCATTGATCGTGTCGACGAACCCACGCTGCTCGTCATTCAGTTCCGTCCCGGCCAGCAGCTGGGTGAAGCCGAGCACGCCATTCATCGGCGTGCGCAGCTCGTGACTCATCGTCGCCAGAAAATCGCCCTTGGCGCGGTTTGCCGCCTCGGCTGCCAGAATGCTGGCGTTGGCCCGATCGAGTTCCTCACGGATGCGCACGTTCTCGTGCGCGGCAGCGGCTTCACGCTCGGCACGTTCGCGGATCTCGTTGGCCGCCGCCACGGACTGGTCGGCCAGCGTACGCGTCTCGTCGATCAGGCGGGCGAGCCGCTGACGCATCAGTTCCAGCGACTCGAGCGTACTGCCGTGCCGCGCATCCGGTAATGGCTGCGCGAGATCACCCTGCGCGAGGCGCTGAGCATGTTCGGCAAGCTCCTCGGGTTCGGCACCGAGCACGACGCCCATGCGCCGACGTATGACCAGGTACAGCGCGACGAAAACCATCGCGCCGATGATCAGCGCGACGAGTGAACCCTGCAGCGTGACTCGACGCGTCGCGTCGAAGTTCGCGATCTGCTCGCCCGCAAACCGAGTCGAGGATGCGACGGTCAGATCGACACCGCGCCGATGATCTCCATACAGCCGCTGCAGTTCATCGAGGGCCTCGCGGGCGCCGGCGCGATCGCCAGCGAGCAGCCGCGGCACGAAGCGCGTTTCGATAGCGGCGAGCAGCTTGCCGGCCGTCTCGTGCTGCTCACCGAGCAGCTGCGCCTCGAGGCCATACGGCGGATTGGCCTGCCAGAACTTCACCCGCGTCGCGTATTCATCATGCAGACGACGAATCTGCTGCTGCGCCGTCGCGGGGTCGATGAAGCCTTCGAGCGCCAGCGACGCCACCAGACGCGTCTCGATCAGATACATCGGCGGCGGCAGGATGTCCGCGGTCACATCCTTCGCGGCGAACACGCGGTTCGCCTGGTCGCCGAGCGAGTTCAATGCACGTACCGCGGTCCAGGTCAGGCCTGCCGCAACCAGCAACGCACCGCCCACCAGTGCCAGCACCAGCGCCCGAAAGGATTTCAAGTCGACTCACTCCGACACGCACTGACATCGTGGTGCAGGCAGGTTTATCGGCAGCACGGCACGCCTCGTGAAGGAATCCTGTTGGCGGGCTGATTTGACACCGGGGTTATGTGCGCGCCGTCACACTCGGTCGGTGTTTGGCGACGACCTCGGGGCCCGCGTCTACCGCAGCGCTGCACCAACATGGCGCCCTGCACTGACTGCCTCTTGACGGACACGACCATGCGCAAGCCCCTCTCCTCCCGGCACCTCGGCGTCGCCCTGTTCTCGACGACGCTCGTCGTCGGGTTCTGGTGGACGCAACACCAGCATCGCGCGGCCGGCTCAATGCCGGCGGCGACGACGGTGGCCGGCAATCCCTGGGATGAGCGGGAAGACCACACGCGCTCCGGCCTCAAGCCGGCGCGCATCTCTCCGGCATTGAATGCGCAGGTCCTGCCGGCAGAACTCGTGACGTGGACGCCGGCGGCGGCACCCGATCATGTCGTGCCGGACGCAGATCCGATGCCGGTGCAGGTCCGACCTGGCTATGTCGGCGGCTCGTTCGCACCCACCGCGGCGGCCGGCTTCAGCGACCACGTGCTCAGTCTCACGAGCAATGCCAACGTGGACGCCCTCTCGGTGGAAATCAGCAAGCTCGGCGGCCAGGTGCTGCGTCGGTATGCGAGCCTCGGCATGGTCGCCGTGCGTGTGCCGGAATCGGTCGCGTCGCGCCTCGACACGCTTGCCGGCGTGGCCGGCACGGCGGCCGATCGCGAACTGAGCTTCGCGTCGGCGGCAACGCGCGAATCCGCGCGCCTGCCGCAGCCGGGTACGGCCGATGCCGTCACGGTCAACACGTCGATCGGCGTTGCGGTGATCGACACCGGCGTCGCGAAGCATGCTGACTTGAATCTCGTACGCCGTGCGAACCTCACGGCCGCTCCGCTCGCCGCGACGGTGGGACGCAGCGACAGCGCCGTGAAGGCCCTCTACCTGTTCGACGAAGCCAGCGGCTCGCGCGTGTTCGACCGCGCCGCCGGCACGCCACAGCACCTCGACCAGTACGCCGACAGCAGCGGCATCACGCACCCGGATGCGGTGTCGATCTCGAGCCTGCGCTCCTACAATTCCACCTTCGTCGTCGCGACCTTCCAGAACAGCTCGGATCACGCAGTCACGATCTACTGGGTCGACTACAACGGCCAGCTCGTCAACTACGGCACCCTGCCTGTCGGCGCCGCGGGTTCGATCAGCACCGGCACCCAGCACCCCTGGATCATCGCGAACGCGGCGACGGCCAAGTTCGAAGGCGTGGTCGTGTCGCCGACTACGATGTCCTATGTGTTCCGCGGCGAGCCGATCAACTGGCAGGCCGACCGCGCGGCCGTGCGCCATGGCGTGCTCGCGAATTACAGCGGCCAGGACAACATCGGCCCGTCGTGCAAAGCCAGCAATCGCGTCGCGATCGAAGCCTGGGTGGTACCGGGCAACGCGACGGACTATTCGACGATCGTCGAGCGTGCCGGAAGCACCGGTTCGGATTTCGCGATCCTGCAGTACGGCAACCGGTTCCAGGCGCGTCTGCGCAAGTCGCTGAGCACGGCCTACGCCTACACCAACGTCGCGACCATCGTGCCCGGCAAGCTGACGCACCTCGTCATCACGCGCGGCACCGATGGCGTGCTGCGCATGTATCAGGACGGCGTCCGCACCTGGACGAACACCGTCAACAGCGCAGAACCGCTGGCCTGGGACTCGGCGCGCCCGCTGCGCGTCGGTGATGCCGCGTATCCGTGGCAGGGCTCGGTCGACATGCTCGCCGTGCATTGCACGTCGTTCACCGATGCCGAAGTCGTCAGCCGCTTCACGGCCGGCGCCCAGGCCTACTCGAGCGCATTCGACGCGGTCGGCCACGGCACGCACATCGCCGGCACGATCGGTGGCAATGGCGCGAGCTCCCTCGGCCTGTACCGCGGGATTGCACCGGGTGCCTCCATCTACGACCTGCGCGTGCTCGACAACACCGGTCGCGGGACGGTGACGACGCTGCTCGCGGCGTTCGACTGGTTGATGGAACAGGGTTCACGCAACGGCATCCGCGTCGCGAACCTCTCGCTCGGCAAGGCCGTCGAGACCGCCGCAGCGAGCGATCCACTCGTGACAGGCGTGCAGTCGCTCGTCTCGCGCAACATCACCGTCGTCGCCTCAGCGGGCAACTACGGCGACGCCGGAAACTTCTATGTGACCAGCCCGGGCAATTCGCCGGCCGCGATCACCGTCGGCGCGCTCGACAACGCCGACACGGCTTGCGCCAGCGACGATCGCGTCGCCTCGTTCTCCTCGCGCGGCCCGACGCTGTATGACCACTACGTCAAGCCGGACCTGGTCGCGCCGGGCTTCCGCGTGATCGCGCCGATCTCGGACGGCTCGCTGAAATCCCAGTACGCGGATCGCCTCGCGACCTGCACCGGCACTGACTGCTACGGCAAGTACTTCCGCATGAGTGGCACGAGCATGTCGGCTGCGGTGACCTCGGGCGCTGCCGTACTGATGCTGTCCAAGGACGGCACGCTGAACCCGGCCTCGATCAAGGCGCGGATGATGCGCTCGGCGCGCAAGCTCGACGCCGACCCGGCTGCTGCCGGCGCCGGTGAACTCGACATCGCGGCGGCGCTGCGTGAGACCGGACGCCTGAACAGCGCGCCGTCGCCGAAACTGATTCGCCCGACCGCCGGCACGACACTGCTGATCGAGGACACCGCATCACTGTGGGGCGGTGCCGAATGGGGTGCTGCACACCTGTGGAACAACGGCTACCTGTGGACCAATGGCTCGCTGTATTCGGACGGCTATCTGTGGCAGAACGGCTACCTCTGGACGAATGGCTACCTCTGGAACAACGGTTACCTCTGGAACAACGGCTACCTGTGGACCAATGGCTACCTGTGGAATAACGGGTATCTCTGGAACAACGGCTATCTGTGGAACAACAGCATCGAGATGATGGCGACGGATATGACGACGAGCACCGCGCCGCAGTCCTGCCCGGTCGACTCGAGCCCGAGCCGCATCACGAACGGTGAGTTCGAGCAGTCACTGAGCACCTGGTCGGGCGGCAATGAAGTGGGCCGCACGCTGACCACGCAACGATTCTCGGGCAACACGGCCCTGTCGCTGCAGAAAGCGGACGGCGCCTGCGTCTGGACGCAGCTCAATTCCTTCGATGCGGACCAACCGATCACGGTCAGCGGCCAGTACGGCACGAACAGCACTGCGGACTCGGCAATGATCGGCCTCGACTACTACAACGCCAACTGGGTGGAGACCGCCGAGACGGTGAGCCAGCTACCCGGGAAAACCGGCTTCAACCGCTTCACCTTCAATGGCAAGCCGCCCGCCGGGACCAAGTACGTCGGTCTCTGGATGTGCAGCAACAACGGCAAATTCGACGCGATCACGGTGCGATGATGAACACGAGCCTGAAACGATTCGGTCTTCTTCCGCCGCTGCCGCTGCTGCCCGTCTGAAGGCAGTCGCGGGGCGTCGCGAAGAGCCTCAGACGACGACGAGCGGGTCACCCGGATCGTTGAGCAATTCGTAGCCGGTGCGAGTGATGCGCAGCAGGTCCTCGTTGTGACCTGCACCCTCGCCCACTTCGATGTAGGGCAGATCGAGCGTGACGACCATGTTCTCGGCGAGCACATGGTCGTCCCGAACCTTGAACGGCAGCCCCGCACGGTCCGGATCATCGCCATGCTGCAGGCCGACGGAATGCAGCGCGACGATCGGCACGTTCTTCGGCATGCCGGCCTTGATCATCGCCTCGCGCGCCACCTGCTCCACCTGCCGGAACGGCACGCCGGCGCGGATCATCGCGAACGCAGTCTCGCGGCCCGCCTGCTGCGCGCGAAACCGCTTCATCGATTCCGCACGCGGCTCGCCGACCATGATGGTCCGAGCAAAGTCACCCTGGTACATACGGAAATGCACCGAGCAGTCGAGCATGTACGAATCACCCTTGCGCACCTCGCCGCCGGGCAGCAAGCCCTGAGTGATGCCGAACAGCACGAAACCCGGCGTGCCGCCACGCGCCGCTGCCTCGGTAAACAGGCGCTGGCGAAAATCGTGGTAGTTCATGCCGGGCTCGACGGCCTTCGCGGCGGCCAGCGCGGATTCGCGGGTGATGTGCTGCGCGATGCGCAGCAGTTCGATCTCGTGCGGCGTCTTCACGTGGCGAATCCGGCGGAAAACATTGTCCCCGTCGATCACCGTCACGCTGTCGAAACCGATGCTGGCGAGCAGGTATGCGATGCGCATGTCGTCGACCGCGATACGGCCCTTGTCGAGACCGGAGCGGCGCAGCGCCTTGACGAGGCCCCATGCTGCGGTCGGCGCAGCATCCGGTGCCAGCGTCTCCTGCATGCGTTTCCAGCCCTGCTCGCGCGCCGTCAGCGTCGCGTCCGCCTTGAACGCAAACCCAGCACCACCGCGCGACGCGGACTCGGGTTCGATGCGCCGCTGAGCCTCGCTCGCGTCGACATAGTCCTGCCAGTTGCGCGGACCCGAGAGGCCGATGACCTCCGGGATATCGCGCTCGCCATTCGCCGTCTCCCAGGAATTGCCGGTGCTCGCGATCAGGAAGGACGGCTGCTGCGGATCGCGCGGGAAGGTCGCGAAGCCTGGGTATTGCTCCCCGAAGGCCGTCAGCGTCGGTACCGAATTGGCGAGGTAATACACGTTGACCGGTCTCAGCGCGACCAGACCATCGATGCCGAGTTCGGTCATGACCTCACGGGCACGATCCTTGTTGACCGGAATCTCGCGGCCGTATTTGAGATCGTTGTAGCGGGTGTCCACCGTGACGGACGGGCCCTTGCCCTGCGGCGCACGGCCGGCAGCGATTGCCGAGGGAGTCGCGGCGGCGGCCACCGTGGCGGCGGATGCGGTGACGAACGATCTGCGATCCATGGCGATCCCCTGTGGTGCTCGCCCGATCGTAGCGCATTCGACGTCGGAATCTGCTGCCTGAGAGGAAGCGCGAGCGAGGCCTTTGTATGGCAGCGCACAGCCAGACCCAGCGCACCGAACGCACTATTGATACCTCGTCCCCTGGAATGCACATGACACACACCGCAGAATCGATGTCTTCAGAAGCGACCGATCCGACACCGCAGAGCCGACGAGATTTTCTCGCGGGAACGAGTCTGGCGGCGGCCGCATTGTCCGGCAGTGCGTTTCCAGCGGCGAAATCCACCCATGCCCCATCGCAGAAGGCACCGTCCTTCGGTACGGGTCCATACCCCGCTATGGGCATGGCAGCGTACGCCGCAACCGGCCCGCTGAAGATGATGGCCTTCCAACGACGCGCGCTCGGTGCGAGGGACGTGGCAGTCAAACTGCACTTCTGCGGCGTATGTCATTCCGACATCCATACGATTCACGGCGACTGGGGCCCGATCCAATACCCGCAGATCGTCGGGCACGAGCTCGCCGGCGAAGTAGTGGCCACTGGCGCCAGTGCCGGAAGATTCGCGGTCGGTTCGCGAGTTGGGATCGGCTGCATGGTGAATTCGTGCAGACACTGCCCCGAGTGCGTCGCGGGCTTCGAGCAATTCTGCGAGAACGGCAATACCCAGACCTACGCATCGAAAGACCGCGATGGCTCCGTGACACAGGGCGGATATTCGACGTTTGTCGTCGTGGACGAAGACTTTCTGGTCTCTGTGCCTGCTTCGATCGATCTCGCGGAAGCAGGCCCGATGATGTGCGCAGGCATCACGGTCTACTCGCCCTTGCGGCGCTGGAACGTGGGCCCGGGAAAGACGATCGCAGTGTCCGGCCTGGGCGGCCTCGGTCACATGGCGGTAAAGATCGCAACGGCCATGGGTGCTGACGTCACCGTCATCACCACGTCCGCCGGCAAAACCGGTGACGCCCGAAGATTTGGCGCAACAGACGTCATCATCAATGATTCGTCCACGGACTGGAGGAAGCATCGGCGCCGTTTCGATTTCGTTCTGGACACCGTTCCGTATCGCTACGACATCGATCCGATCATTTCTCTACTCAAACGCGACGCGACACTGTGTCGGGTTGGCGTGGGCAAGCTTTCAGACCCCAACGACTTCGGCCAGATGGTTCTGGTAGGAGCGCGTAATGCGATCGCCGGATCGAACACGGGCGGGATTCGCGAGACGCAGGAGATGATCGATTTTTGCGCGCTTCACGAGATCAAGCCGGAAATCGTGAAGATTCGCATGAGCGAGATCGATGGTGCATGGACGAAGGTCGTTGCAAAGCAGGCGCGATACCGCTTTGTGATGGATATGGAAGTAACGTAGCTCTGCTGCCATCGAATTGGCGGAGAGGGTGGGATTGTTCGCGGCTGCGCCGCTCACGCTTCGCCGCCGCGATGCGGCGGCTCGTCGAACCCGATTGTCTATGCACCGTGGGTTCTTCATCCCACGATATGTCGGCTGCCATCGAATTGGCGGAGAGGGTGGGATTCGAACCCACGGTGCCCGTGAAGGCACGCCAGTTTTCAAGACTGGAGCATTCAACCGCTCTGCCACCTCTCCGATTTTCAACTCAGACGCCGGACTCAGACGGCGCGGATCGTCTCCAGGCCGCCCATGTACGGGCGCAGTGCAGCGGGCACGGTCACTGACCCGTCCGCATTCTGATAGTTCTCGAGCACGGCGACCAGTGCGCGGCCCACGGCGACGCCCGAGCCGTTCAGCGTGTGCAGCGGTTCGGGCTTGCCGGTCTCCGGATTGCGCCAGCGGGCCTGCATGCGCCGCGCCTGGAAGGCCTCGCAGTTGCTGCAGGACGAGATCTCGCGGTACTTGCCCTGCCCCGGCAGCCAGACTTCGAGATCATAGGTCCGGGCACTGCCGAAACCGATGTCGCCCGCGCAAAGCGCCAGCACGCGATACGGCAGCTCCAGCCGCTGCAGCACGGCCTCGGCATGCGAGGTCAGCTGTTCGAGAGCGGCATACGAATCCGCCGGCTTCACGATCTGCACGAGCTCGACCTTGTCGAACTGGTGCTGGCGGATCATGCCGCGCGTGTCCTTGCCCGCAGCCCCGGCTTCGGAGCGGAAGCACGGCGTGTGCGCGACATAGCGCATCGGCAGTTCCGTCGCAGCGACGATCTGGTCACGCACGAGATTCGTCACCGGCACTTCCGCGGTGGGAATCAGGTACAACTCGCGCTCGCCGCGCATCACGAACAGATCGGCCTCGAACTTCGGCAGCTGGCCGGTCCCGGTCAAGGCCGCAGGGCTGACGAGATACGGCACGTAGCATTCTGTGTAGCCGTGTTCGCCGGTGTGGATGTCTAGCATCAGCTGCGCGAGCGCGCGATGCAGGCGCGCGAGGCCTCCGCGCATCACCGAGAAACGCGCACCCGAAATCCTGCCGGCGGCCTCGAAGTCCAGGCCGCCCAGTGCCGTGCCGACATCCACGTGGTCCCGCGGCGTGAAGTCGAAGCTGCGCGGCGTGCCCCAGCGGCGCACTTCGACGTTCGCCGTCTCATCGCGACCTTCCGGCACGTCGACATGCAGCAGGTTCGGCAGACCGAGCAGCCACTGATCGGACTCTGCCGCGACGGCATTCAGGCTCGCTTCGGCCGTGGCGAGATCCGCGGTGAGCGCTTCGGCCTGCTTCAGCAGCGGCGCGACGTCCTCGCCCTTGGCCTTGGCCATGCCGACCGCCTTGGCGCCGGCATTGCGTGCAGCCCGCAGGCGATCCGCTTCGATCTGCCAGTGGCGCCGACGTTCTTCCAGCGCGCGGAACGCTTCGACATCCAGCACGAAGCCGCGCCGCGCGAGATTGGCCGCAACGCCTTCCGGATCGCTGCGCAGAGCTTTGGAATCGAGCACGTCAGATCTTCCTGTGAGTCAGAGCCATTGCGAAGTCATCATCCGGCCGAGCCAGGCCGCCGCGATGCAGCCCACGACGGTGACCGCCGCATACGCCGCGGACTTCAGCACCTGGCCGCCGTCGGCGAGCAGCACGGCTTCGAGCGCGAACGTCGAATAGGTGGTGAAACCGCCGAGCACGCCCGTCATCCAGAACAGCCGCGCGCCATCGGAGGCCGGCCCGACCCGCGGATCGAACAGCACGGAACAGCAGCCGATCAGCAGGCTGCCCGCGACGTTGATCAGCATTGTACTGAGTGGCAGCCCGCCCGGCAGCATCGGCCACGCGCGCATGATGCCGTAACGCGCCAGGCTGCCAGCAGCACCGCCGAGGGCCACGAGCATCCAGGCGTGCAGTTTCATTTCTTCTCCCGCAGCCGCGTCAGGGCCTCGCCGATGCGCAGCTCGAGCCCGCGGGCCACCGGACGATAGTAACGGCGGTCCGGCAACTCGTCGGGCAGGTAGCGCTCGCCGGTGGCATAGGCGTCCGGCTCGGCATGGGCATAACGATAGCCCGAGCCATAGCCGAGTTCCTTCATCAGTTTCGTCGGCGCATTGCGGAAACGCAGCGGCACATCGAGCGTGCCGAACTTTTCAACGTCCGCCATCGCCTCACCGTAGCCCGCATAGACGGCATTGCTCTTCGGCGCGCAGGCGATGTACACCACGGCGTTCGCCAGCGCGAGCTCGCCCTCGGGGCTGCCGAGGCGGTCGTACGCGCCCCAGGCATCGAGCGCCATCTGCAATGCGCGCGGATCGGCGAGCCCGACGTCCTCGGTGGCCATGCGCACGATGCGGCGCGCGAGGTAATGCGGATCGCAGCCACCGTCGATCATGCGGCAGAACCAGTACAGTGCCGCATCCGGATCCGTGCCGCGCACTGCCTTGTGCAGCGCCGAGATCTGGTCATAGAACTGCTCGCCGCCCTTGTCGAAGCGACGCCGCCCGCCAGAGGCAACTTCGACGGCGATATCGCGCGTGATCGTGCGCCGCCCCGCAACGTCGACCGCGAGATCCGCCGCGATCTCCAGCATGTTCAGCGACAGTCGGCCATCGCCGTCGGCAGCGGCACACAGCACATCGAGTGCATCCGGCTCCACCACGAGCGCTTCGCGACCGAGCCCGCGCTCACTGTCCACGATGGCGCGCTCGAGCAGCACACGCAGGTCCGCGGCCGTCAGCGACTTCAGCACGTAGACACGGGCTCGAGACAACAGCGCACTGACGAGCTCGAACGACGGGTTTTCCGTGGTCGCGCCAATGAAGATCAATGTGCCGTCTTCGAGATACGGCAGGAACGTATCCTGCTGCGACTTGCTGAAGCGGTGCACCTCATCGAGGAACAGCACGGTCCGGCGGCCGGTCGCACTGCGCGTCGCCTGCGCACGTTCGACCGCGGCCCGCACGTCCTTCACGCCCGCCATGACCGCGGACAGCGCGATGAATTCTGCATCGGCACGTTGCGCGATCATCCGCGCCAGCGTCGTCTTGCCGGTGCCCGGCGGGCCCCACAGGATCAGCGAATGCAGCGCGCCGGCCTCGACGGCCTGCCGCAGCGGCTTGCCAGCCGCGAGCACATGCGCCTGGCCCACGAACTCGTCGAGGTTGCGCGGGCGCATGCGATCCGCGAGCGGCCGGCCGGTGTCAGTGTTGACGGGTACTGCCATGATCAGGCGCGGCGCAGCAGCTTCTCGACGCGCTGCATCCAGGACGTCGCCAGCAGCGCCGAGACGCCGAGGCCGATCAGGATGCCGAGGCCGTTCGCCGCCATGTCGCCCCACTCGGCCGCACGGCCATAGGGCATCAGGTACTGCAGCACTTCGATCAGCCCGCTGAAGACGATCAGGACGACGCCAACGCGCCACGCATGGCGACGCTCGTAGATGGCAGCAAACCATAGGCTCATCGCGACGTAGCTCCACAAGTGCATCGCCTTGTCGCCACCGGGCATCGACGGCCCGACGGGCCGCAATGCCAGGTACATGCCGACCACCGTCGCAGCAATGCCGATCAGCACCCACCAGGTGCCCCAACGCAGATCCCGCATCGGCTCAGCCCACCGGCTTGCCGATGACATCGACACCGGCGGGAGGCGTGAACGTCAGCTCGGCAGCCTGCACCGGTGCGTTGCGACGCGCCGCAGCGAAGGTGACGACGGCGGTCTGGCCGAGCTTGTCGAGCAGATCCATGCGGCGCAGTTCGCCGGCGGCGAAGCCGAGGCGCGCTTCGCGGAACTCGGCATCCGCCCGCTTCGGTTTGACGATGACCCAATCCAGACCCGCATTGCGCGGCGCGGCGCGAAGCTCGAACGCCGTGCGCAGGTCCATCGTGCCGGACAGCAGCATCGCCGGCGTCGCCGTCAGCGCGCCGTTCGCGGCCCGCACCGTCACCTGCTCGAGGTCGCGATCGAAGAACCAGACGTTGCGACCATCCGCGACCATCAGCTGCGTGAACGGACTGCCGGGCTTCGAAGCGGCGGGACGAACCTCCCAGCGGAATCTCCCCGGTCGCTGCACGATCAACGAACCCGCGACGGCCTCGACCTTGCGGCCGCGCCCGTCGGTCAGCGTCTGGGTGAAGTCGACGCGCAGCGTCGCCAGACCCGCGAGATAACGATCCAGCGCGGTGTCGTTGACGGGCGCCGCTGCGGCGATGATGGAAATGCCGCACAGCAGGGCCGCACAGGCCGCGAGAATCCTGGGCTTCATCGGATCACTCTCCGGTCGGGGCCGGCACGAGGATCTCGCGCGCACCGTTGCTCTGCAGGGGACCGACGAGCCCCGCCGCTTCCATCGCCTCGATCAGGCGGGCCGCGCGGTTGTAGCCGATCTTCAATCGACGCTGCACGTAGGAGATCGAAGGCTTGCGCTCGGTGATGACGATCTTGACGGCCTCGTCGTACAGCGCATCCTGCTCCGGATCGCCCTCGCCGCCCTCCATGCCTTCCTCGCCCGAGATGCCCGGCAGCGCCATCTTCGGACCGCTCAGAACTTCGTCGATGTAGACGGGCGGTGAAGACTTCTTCAGCGCATCGACGACGCGATGCACTTCCTGATCGCTGACGAACGCACCATGTACGCGAGTCGGCTGCGACGTGCCGGACGGCAGGTACAGCATGTCGCCGTGGCCGAGCAGCGATTCGGCGCCGCCCTGGTCGAGAATCGTGCGCGAGTCCACTTTGGCCGACACCTGGAACGCGATACGCGTGGGGATGTTGGCCTTGATCAGACCCGTGATGACGTCCACCGACGGACGCTGCGTCGCGAGCACGAGGTGAATGCCGGACGCGCGCGCCTTCTGCGCAAGCCGCGCGATCAGCTCCTCGACCTTCTTGCCGACGATCATCATCAGGTCGGCGAGTTCGTCGATGACCACGACGATGTACGGCAGCGGCTGCAGGTCCTGGATCGTGCGCTGGTCGATCGAAGGATCGTTCGCGGCGCGCATCATCAGCACCGGATCCTTGATCGGCTTGCCGGCGTCGATCGCATCCTTCACCTTGCGGTTGAAGCCGGCGATATTGCGTACACCCATCGCGGCCATCAGCTGATAGCGACGCTCCATCTCGGCCACCGACCAGCGCAGCGCATTCGCCGCCTGCTTCATGTCCGTGACGACGGGCGCGAGCAGATGCGGGATGCCCTCGTACACCGAGAGCTCGAGCATCTTCGGATCAATCATGATCATGCGCACGTGCTCGGCCGTACTCTTGTACAGCAACGACAGCACCATCGCGTTGATGGCGACCGACTTGCCCGAGCCCGTGGTGCCCGCGATCAGGAGGTGCGGCATCTTCTGCAGATCGGCCACGACCGGCTGGCCACCGATGTCTTTGCCGAGTGCAAGCGCCAGCGGCGATGCGAGGTCGTCATAGGCCTTGGACTTGACGATCTCGCCGAGCGTCACGATCTCGCGCTTCTCGTTCGGGATCTCGAGGCCCATGACGGACTTGCCCGGGATCACCTCGACAACGCGCACGCTGATCGCGGACAGCGAACGCGCGAGGTCCTTCGCCAGCGCGCTGATCTGGCTGACCTTGACGCCCGGCGCCGGCCGCATCTCGAAGCGCGTGACGACCGGACCCGGCAGCACCGCAACGACCTCGACGTCCACGCCGAAGTCCTTCAGCTTGATCTCGACCAGCCGGGACATGGCCTCGAGTGCATCGGGCGAATAGGCCGCCTCGCGCGCCGGAGAATCGTCCAGCAGCTTCAGCGGCGGCAGTTCGCCCGCCTTGGTCTCGAACAGCGGCGCCTGCCGTTCCTTCTCGACGCGTTCGCTCTTCTCGACGATCGGCGCCGGCGCCTCGATGCGCGGCTTGGCGCGCGCGGCGGATTTCTTCTGCTCGACCTCGACGACTTCCTTGCGCGCCTGCTTGCGCTCTTCGCCCTCGGCGGTATCGCGCGCGGTGATGCGCGAGGCACGGAAGCGCTCGACCAGCCCCCAGAATCCTGCACCGAGCCGGTCCATCACGGCGAGCCAGGACACGCCGAACGCCAGCGACACCGCGCCCATCCAGCAGGCCAGCAGCAGCAGTGTGCCGCCGAGGAAACTCAGATTGCCGACGACCGACCCGCCGAGCGCGCTGCCGACCACGCCGCCCGCGCTCTGCCGCAGCGAGCCCGCGCCCCAGTGCAGCGTCGCGAGCGCACAACTCGCGATCAGCATGGTCAGGAATCCGCCGACGCGCAGCAGTGTATTGGTACGCGAACCGGGATCCGCGTCGTCACGGTGGCGGAACATCGTCACGCAGGCGATGCCGAGCATCACCGGGAACAGGAAGGCCGGCCAGCCGAACAGGAAGAACAGGACGTCGGCGAACCAGGCGCCGCTGCGACCGATCAGGTTGTGGACTTCGCCGCTGCCACCGGTGAACGAGAAGCCGGGATCGCCGGCGTCGAAACTGGCCAGCGCGACCAGCAGCATGAAGGCCACGGCACCCATCAGAATGACGGCCGCTTCGCGCAGTCCGCGGGTCACCGCCTTTGTCAGGCGGGCAGGATTCTTCGTCTCGACAGCAGTCTGCGCCATGGTGTTGATTCTACTGAATTTCGCTGCGGGAAGCTTGGCCCGGACAGGGCCCGCCCCTTACCATCGCTGATCGCATCGTCGAATCGGGTCGAAATCATCCATGGGTACGCGTCACAGTCGATTGATCATCCTGGGTTCAGGGCCTGCCGGGTACGGCGCCGCGGTCTATTCAGCCCGCGCCAACCGCCAGCCGCTGCTGATCACCGGCCTCGAACAGGGCGGCCAGCTGATGACCACGACCGAAGTCGACAACTGGCCGGGCGACGTGCACGGCCTGCAGGGCCCCGCGCTGATGGAGCGCATGCGCCTGCATGCCGAACGTTTCGCGACGGACATCGTCAATGATCACATCCACACCGCAGACCTCGGCCGCAGACCCTTCCACCTGATCGGCGACAACGGCGAGTACACCTGCGATGCGCTGATCATCGCCACCGGCGCCTCGGCCCGCTATCTGGGCCTGCCCTCAGAAGAGAAGTTCCGCGGCCGCGGTGTCTCGGCCTGCGCCACCTGCGACGGATTCTTCTTCCGCGGCCAGAAGGTTGCCGTGATCGGCGGCGGCAACACGGCCGTCGAGGAAGCGCTGTATCTGTCGAACATCGCCGCGCACGTCACGCTCGTGCATCGGCGCGACAAACTGCGCGCCGAGCGCATCATGCAGGACCGCCTGTTCGAACGTGAGAAAGCCGGCAAGATCGCGATCGCGTGGAACAGCGCCGTCGATACCGTGCTCGGCGACGACTCTGGCGTCACGGGTCTGCGGATTTCCGACATCGGCGGTGGCGCAGCGCGCGACCTCGACGTGACCGGTGTGTTCATCGCGATCGGGCACACGCCGAACACGCAGCTATTCGTGAGCCAGCTCGACATGCACGACGGTTACCTCAAGATCCGCAGCGGCACAGAAGGCGGCGCGACCGCCACGAGTATCCCGGGCGTCTTCGCGGCCGGCGACGTGGCGGATCATGTGTATCGTCAGGCCATCACCTCGGCAGGCTCCGGCTGCATGGCCGCGCTCGACGCCGACAAGTACCTGGAGCGGCTCGAGGGAGCGTGAAGAGCGCAGTCCAGTCGAAGATCGCCGCGATCGATGCGGCAGAATGGAATGCGCTGACGGACGGCTCGAACCCGTTCATGCGCCACGCCTGGCTGCAGGCGCTCGAAGACAACGGTTGTGTCGGACCCGGCACGGGCTGGGATCCCGCCTACGTCACCCTGCGGGATGACCACGGCCTCGCCGCCGCGGCGCCCGCGTTCCTGAAGCAGCATTCCTACGGCGAATTCGTCTTCGACTTCAGCTGGGCGCAGGCCTACGCCCGCGCAGGGCTCGGCTACTACCCGAAGCTGTTGATCGCCGCGCCATTCACGCCGGCGACCGGACCGCGCCTGCTGACGCGCGCGGACCTGCCGCGCGCGGCCACCGTCCAGGCGCTGCGCGGCGCGATCGAGGATTTCGTCGCGGATCGAGACCTGTCCAGCGCGCATGTGCTGTTTCCGGATGAGCCGACGCGGACCGAACTCGAATCGGGCCAGTGGCTGCCGCGCCGCGACTGCCAGTTCCACTGGAGCAATCGCGGCTATGCCACCTTCGACGATTTCCTCGAGACCTTCACGGCGGACAAGCGCAAGAAGGCGAAACGCGAACGACGCCGCGTGGCCGAACAGGGCATCCGCTTCGAAACCCGGCGCGGCTTCGAGCTGACGCCGCGCGAACTCGGTCGCGTCTACGACCTGCATCGCAACACCTTCCTGCGGCATGGACACGAGCCCTACCTCAGCCGCGCGTTCTTTGCGGCCGTCGCGAAGAATCCCGATTCGGGTCTCGTCGTGACGCTCGCGTCGCATGCCGATGACATCGTCGCCACGGCGGTCTGTTTCGCCGGCGCCGACACCTTGTACGGACGCTATTGGGGATCGGCCGAGGAATTCCACAGCCTGCATTTCGAGACCTGCTATCACCAGGGTATCGAGTACTGCATCCGGCAGGGCCTGCAGCGCTTCGAGCCGGGCACGCAGGGGGAGCACAAGATCAGTCGCGGCTTCGAGCCAACGCTGACCTGGTCGGCGCACTACATCGCCGAACCCCGCTTCCGCAGTGCCATCGCCGATTACCTGCGGCGCGAGGCGCGCGGCGTCGATGAATACGTCGAAGCGGCGAGCCGCCACGTTCCCTACAAGGAACTGCCGGCGCCCTCCGCACCGGCCGCCGAATTGTCCTTGCCGGGCGAATGACATGGCCGGCACGCCGGCATACAGACTCACCTGGCTTGCGCCGCACGATCCGCCGGATTCGTTTCCGCCACTCGAGCGAGCGCTCGAGGATCCCCCGGGCCTGCTCGCGGCCGGCGGCGATTTGTCGGCGGCCCGACTCATGGCTGCCTACCGACGCGGCATCTTCCCCTGGTATTCGGCGGGCCAGCCGGTGCTGTGGTGGTCGCCGGATCCACGTGCGGTGCTGTTCCCCGAGGAGTTTCGCCGCACGCGCAGCCTGCGCCAGAGCGAGCGCAATCGCGGTTACGACGTGCGCTTCGACGTGGATTTCGCGGGCACGATGCGCGACTGCGCGGCACCGCGTGGCGACGGCGCCGGCACCTGGATCACGGCGGACATGCGCGAGGCCTATGCCGCCCTGCACGGACTCGGCTTCGCGCACAGCATCGAGACCTGGCGGGACGGAGTCCGGGTCGGTGGCCTCTATGGGGTGCAGCTCGGCCGGGTGTTCTTCGGCGAATCGATGTTCTCGCGCGAAACGGACGCGTCGAAGGTCGCGTTGTCCGCGCTGGTGACCCGATCACTCGAACGCGGCACCCGGCTGATCGATTGTCAGCTCGCCTCCCGCCATCTGGGCTCGCTCGGCAGTCGAACGATCACCCGCCAGGCGTTCAGCGAACTGCTGCACGAGCATGCCGCGGCGGCGGTTCCTGACGCCTGGTGATCCCGCTGCGGCGCTCATTTGCGTCACGACGGGTCGTTGCAATTGCATTGCCGCCGGGGTTTATGCAGAATCCGCCCTCGTTTTTGGGTCCCGGGACAGGTATTTAATGGCCAAAGAAGATGCTCTGCAGATGGAAGGCGAGGTCGTCGAGACCCTGCCCAACACGACTTTTCGTGTGAAGCTGCAGAACGGCCATGTCGTCACGGCGCACATCTCCGGAAAGATGCGCAAGAACTACATCCGTATCCTCACCGGTGACACCGTCACGGTCGAGATGACGCCCTACGATCTGTCGAAGGGCCGCATCGTTTATCGCGGACGGTGACCACGGCCACCGGGGCGCTCTGACACGCCCTAGGCCGTCACCGCCGGCTGCTCTGCCGGCGTCGAATCCAGCTTCAATCCGGAACCATCCGGCAGCACGGACACCCGCACCTGCCCGCCGTTCGCGAGCGTGCCGAACAGCAGTTCTTCGGCGAGCGGTCGCTTGATGTACTCCTGGATCACGCGCGCCATCGGCCGCGCGCCCATCTTCGGATCGTAGCCCTTGTCCGCGATCCAGCGCCGCGCCGCATCGTCCAGCGACAGGTGCACGCCCTTCGCCTCGAGCTGCGCCTCGACCTCGACCAGCAGCTTGTCGACGACGCGCTCGATGGTGCGCTGGTCGAGACCGCCGAACTGGATCACCGCATCGAGCCGATTGCGGAATTCCGGTGAGAACAGGCGCTTGATCGCTTCCATGCCGTCGCTCGCATTGTCCTGCTGCATGAAGCCGATCGACGGGCGGGCCATGTCGGCCGCGCCTGCGTTCGTCGTCATGACGATGATCACGTGGCGGAAATCCGCCTTGCGACCATTGTTGTCCGTCAGCGTGCCGTGATCCATGACCTGCAGCAGCAGGTTGAAGACGTCCGGATGCGCCTTCTCGATTTCATCGAGCAACAGCACGGCATGCGGATGCTTGGCGATCGCTTCGGTCAGCAGTCCGCCCTGGTCGAAACCGACATAGCCCGGCGGCGCACCGATCAGTCGCGAGACCGTATGGCGCTCCATGTACTCGGACATGTCGAAGCGCAGGAACTCGATACCCATCGCGATCGCGAGCTGGCGCGTGACTTCCGTCTTGCCGACGCCTGTGGGACCCGCGAACAGGAAGGAGCCGACCGGCTTGCGCTGATCGCCGAGACCCGAGCGTGCCATCTTGATCGCAGACGCCAGCGTTTCAACCGCCTTGTCCTGACCGTAGATGACCAGCTTCAGGTTGCGCTCGAGATTGCGCAGCACTTCCTTGTCGTTGCTAGAGACGGTCTTCGGCGAATGCGTGCGATCCGCGCGATGACTTCTTCGATGTGATGCTGCTCGATGGTGTTGTCGCGCTGGTCGGCGGGCCTGAGGCGCTGCCGCGCACCCGCCTCGTCGACGACATCGATCGCCTTGTCCGGCAGGTGCCGGTCGTTGATGTGACGCGCCGACAGTTCAGCCGCCGCCTTCAGGGAATCATCCGAATACTTGACCTGATGATGTTCCTCGAAGCGGCTGCGCAGCCCCTTCAGGATCTCGATGGTCTCCGGCACCGAAGGCTCGACGACGTCGATCTTCTGGAAACGTCGTGCGAGCGCATGGTCCTTTTCGAAGATGCCGCGGTATTCCTGGTACGTCGTGGAACCAATGCAGCGCAGCTCACCGTTGGTCAGCACCGGCTTGATCAGGTTCGATGCATCCATCACGCCACCCGACGCGGCGCCCGCGCCGATGACCGTGTGGATCTCGTCGATGAACAGGATCGCGCCCGGCTGCTTCTTCAGCTCCGTGATGACGCCCTTCAGACGCTTCTCGAAGTCGCCACGGTATTTCGTGCCGGCGATCAGCGCGCCCATGTCGAGCGAGTAGATCGTGCAGTCGCTGAGCACGTCCGGCACTTCGCCTTCGACGATGCGCCGCGCGAGGCCCTCGGCGATCGCCGTCTTGCCGACGCCGGCTTCACCGACATACAGCGGATTGTTCTTGCGGCGACGGCACAGGATCTCGATCGTGCGCTCGACTTCCATCTGCCGACCGATCAGCGGATCGATCTTGCCGTCCTGCGCCATCTTGTTCAGGTTGGTCGCGTACTTCTCGAGCGCGCCGCCGCCCTCGCCTTCACGCTCGCCGCCTTCACCGGCACCTTCCTCCGGCTTGCCCTCGGCCTTTTCGTCGGCCAGCTTCGACATGCCATGCGCGATGTAGTTGACGACGTCGAGTCGCGAAACATCCTGGCGATTCAGCAGATAGACCGCATGGCTCTGCTTCTCGCTGAAGATCGCGACCAGCACGTTCGCGACGCCGACTTCCTTCTTGCCGCTCGACTGCACGTGGAACACCGCGCGCTGCAGCACGCGCTGGAAGCCCAGCGTCGGCTGCACTTCACGCTCTTCATCGGCCTTCAGCCGCGGCGTGGTCTGCTCGAGGTGGTCCTTCAGTTCCTGGCGCAGCTTCGCGGCATCGGCGCCGCAGGCACGCAGGATCTCGCGCACGCGCGCCGTATCGAGGATCGAGTACAGCAGGTGCTCGACCGTGAGGAATTCGTGGCGGCCTTCGCGCGCCAGCTGGAAGGCCTCGTTCAGACAGGTTTCAAGTTCGTTCGAAAGCACTGTGGCGCATCCTTGGCGGGCGAAAGTTCAGATGAGTTCTATTGAGTCTAACGGACGCAATTCAAGCCTGCTCCAGCGTACACATCAGCGGGTGCTGGTGATCGCGGGCGTACGTGGTGACCTGCGCGACTTTCGTCTCCGCGATCTCGTACGTGAACACGCCGCAGACACCTTTGCCCTTGGTGTGCACCTCGAGCATGATCCGCGTCGCCTGCGTCCGGCCGAGGCCGAAGAATCGCTCCAGCACGTCCACCACGAACTCCATCGGGGTGTAGTCGTCGTTCAGCAGCAGCACCTGGTAAAGCGGGGGCTGCTTGGTCTTGGGAGTCGCTTCGGCGACCAGAGTTCCGGAATCGGAGGGTCGGTTCGGTTCGTCAGGCATGAGGGTTCTTATAGGGTGATGGAGTTCGCAACTCAAGGGCCGCGGAACTGGCGTCGCGGTTCGGCGACGAATCATGACAGTTTAGCGAAGCAATACAGTCGCTTGTGAGCACAACCGCGCGCCCCGTATGATTGCCGGATGTCGTCCACTCCGTGGCTGCTTGCGACGCGCTCGCCCGAGACCCTGCTGCCACGGCTGCGGGAACGGGCACCGCAGTGGCTCGCCGCGCTGTTCGGATTGATCGTCGGGCTGCAACTCGCCCTGCTGGTCACGCGCTATGTGCGCGGCGACGAAGCGCCGCCCGCGATCGCGCCGTCTGTGCCCGCAGGTCCGCGCACGCCTGCCATCGACGTCGCCAGCATCCTCAGTGCACGCCTGTTCGGCACCGCGACCGTCGCTGCCGGCAACCCGGCAGACGCTCCGCAGAGCAGCATGCCGCTCGTGCTGGCCGGCGTGCTGGCCGACAGCGATCCGCAGCGCGGCTTCGCGATCATCGGTGAGACCGCCGCCGCCGCGAAGCTGCGCGTCGTCGGCGATGCACTGCCCGGCGGCGCGAAGCTGCATGCGATCTACAGCGACCGCGTGATCATCGATCGCGGCGGTACGCTGGAGTCCGTCACGATGCCGCGGCAACTCTCGGCCGCGGCTCCGCTGCCGGTCGTCGGCGTCCCGGGCGCGCAGCCCGGCGCCGTCATGGACCGGATGCGCCAGATGGTCGAGCGGGAGCCCGGCATGGTCAGCGACCTCCTGCGCCCGCAGAAGGTGTTCGCCGGTGGCCAGCTGCGCGGCTACCGGGTGTACCCTGGTCGCAATCCGCAGGCATTCCAGCGTCTCGGCCTGCGGCCGGGCGACCTGATCACCTCCATCAACGGCACCCCCCTCGACGACCCTGCCCGGGGCGACGAAGTGATGCGGACACTCGGCAGCGCTGCAGAAGTGCGGGTCGGCGTCACACGCAACGGCCGGCAAAGTGATATCACCCTCAACATGGCGCAGCTCGCCGCGGAGGCCGACCAGGCCATGAGCCAGCCCGGCCTTGCGCCGGTGCAGGACGCGCAGGCGATGCCGGCCCAGACCCCTTAAGCCGCCCCCGGGCACACAGGATTGCTGCAAGACATGCTCGAACGACAGACACTCTCCCCGCCCCGGCGCCTCGGCACCTGGCTGCTGGCTGGCTCGCTGGTCATCGCTGCGGCCCCGATGCTGCAGCCGCCCGTGGCGTCCGCTCAGCAGGCCGCCGCGCAGCGCAACGGTGGCCAGCAGATCACCCCGAGCTTCAAGGATGCCGACATCACCCAGGTGATCGAAGCGGTCAGCGCGGCCACCGGCAAGAACATGATCATCGACCCGCGCGTGCGCGCGCAGGTCACGATGCTGTCGTCCACGCCGATGTCGCCGGCTGCGTTCTACGAAGCCTTCCTGGCGCTGCTCTCGGTGCATGGCTTCGTCGCGGTCGAGAACGGCGGCATCGTCAAGGTCATCCCCGACGCGAATGCACGTCAGTTGCCGGCGAACGACCTGCCGAACCGCGTCAGTGCGACCTCGGATGAGATCGTCACGCAGATCGTCGCCGTGCGGAACGTCAGCGCGGCGCAACTCGTGCCGATCCTGCGGCCGCTGATCCCGCAGTACGGCCACCTCGCCGCGTACCCGTCGTCGAACATCCTGATCATCTCGGATCGCGCCAACAACGTGAACCGCATGCTGCGCATCATCCGCCGCATCGACGAAGCCGGCGGTTCGGACATCGAAGTCGTGCAGTTGCAGAACGCGTCGGCCGGCGAGATCGTCCGGATCGTCACGGCACTCACGCAGGCCCAGGCCCAGGCCGAGGGCGGCGCGCCTTCGGTTCGGCTCGTGGCCGACGATCGTTCGAACAGCGTGCTCGTCAGCGGCGACAGCAACCTGCGCCTGCGTGCCAAGGCGCTGATCGCGCATCTCGATACGCCGCTGGACAACGGCGGCGACACGCAGGTCCGTTACCTGCGCTATGCGGATGCCGACAAGATCGCCGCGAAACTGAAGGAACAGTTGTCGTCGGCCACCGCCGCACCCGCCGCTGCCGCAGGCGCGACCGCGCTTGCCGACAAGAGCACCTCGATCTGGGCAGAACCGGAAACCAACGCACTGGTGATCACGGCGCCGCCGAAGACGATGCGCTCGCTGATGTCCATCGTCGACAAGCTCGACATCCGTCGGGCACAGGTGCTGGTCGAGGCGATCATCGTCGAAGTCAGCGCAGACAAGTCTGCCGAGCTCGGCGTGAACTGGGTCGCGGCCGATTCGGACGGCGATATCCCGGCGGGCGGCTTCATCGAACCCATCGGCGGCATTTCGGTCGTGGATCTCGCGCGCGCGGTCGACAACCCGGCATCGCTGACCACCGTGCCGCGCGGCACGACCATCGGCATCGGCCGCCTGAACGGCACCGGCATCAACTTCGCCGCGATGATCCGCGCGCTGCGTGGCGATTCGAACACCAACATCATCGCGACGCCGTCGATCGTGACCATGGACAACCAGGAAGCGCAGATCAAGGTTGCGCAGGAAGTCCCCTTCGTCACCGGCCAGTACACCAACACGAGCAGCAGCGGCGGCTCGGTCAATCCGTTCCAGACGATCCAGCGTCAGGAAGTCGGCACGATCCTGAAGATCACGCCGCAGATCAACGAAGGCGATTCCGTGATGCTGAAGATCGAGCAGGAGAGCTCGAGCATCGCCGCGAGCAGCAGCGGCGCCGTGGATCTGGTCACCAACAAGCGCACGATCAACACCAACGTGCTGATCGAGGACGGCGGCACGATCGTGCTCGGCGGCCTGATCTCGGACACGCAGACCGGCGGCGAGCAGCGCGTGCCCTTCCTCGGCCGCATCCCGATCATCGGCGAGGCCTTCAAGACGCGCAGCGCGAAGAAGACCAAGACGAACCTGATGGTGTTCATCAAGCCGCGCATCCTGCGTGACGGCACGGACACCGCGATCGAGACAAACCAGAAATACAACTATATGCGCGAGCAGCAGCGCACAAACGGCCCGCGCGGCGAAGTGCTGCCGCTGCTGCCGGGCGAGCGCCGCCCGGCCCTGCCACCGCTGCCGGATCCACCGCCACGTACCGCACCGAAGCCAGCTGCCACACCGGCGAACGACACGGCGGCCGGCGCCGCAACGACGCCCGCGGCACCTGCGGCGCCAGCGGACGCTCCGAAGCCGTGAACGCCGAAGTACAGACCCTCGCTGCGAGCGGTCGGCGCCTGCCGTTCGCGTTCGCGAAGCGTCATGGCGTGCTGGTCCGCGAGATCGTCGACGGCCGTGCGCACTGCGTATTCCGCACCGGCGCCACGCCGCTCGCCGTCGCCGAGGTACGCCGCTTCCTGCGCTTGCCGGTCACGATCGAACGCGCCTCGGACGAGGATTTCGACAAGCTGCTGCAGGCCGCTTACGAAGGCGGCAGCTCCGATGCGATGGACGCCGCGGGCGGGCTCGAGGAGACCACGGACCTCGCGTTCCTGGCCCAGGACCTGCCCGAACAGGCAGACCTGCTCGAAAGCGAGGACGACGCGCCGATCATCCGGCTGATCAACGCCGTGCTGACGCAAGCGGTCAAGGAAAACGCCTCGGACATCCACATCGAACCGTTCGAGAACCGGCTCGTGGTGCGCTTCCGCGTCGACGGTGTGCTGCGCGAGGTGCTGCAGAGCAAGCGCGCCGTCGCCCCGCTGGTCGTCTCACGCATCAAGGTCATGTCCAAGCTCGACATCGCCGAGAAGCGCCTGCCGCAGGACGGTCGCATCAGCCTGCGCGTCGCCGGTCGTGCGGTCGACGTGCGCGTCTCGACGATTCCGTCCGGCCATGGCGAGCGCGTCGTGCTGCGTCTGCTCGACAAGCAGGCCGGGCGGCTCGATCTCGCCCATCTCGGCATGGATCCGAAGACGCAGAGCCTGATCGATGAATTGATCCACAAGCCTCACGGCATCCTGCTGGTCACCGGCCCGACGGGCTCGGGCAAGACGACCACGCTGTATTCGGCGCTCGAGCGTCTGAACGACAACACGCGCAACATCATGACGGTCGAGGATCCGATCGAGTACTACATCGACGGTA
Source organism: Steroidobacteraceae bacterium (assembly GCA_965279665.1). Classification (GTDB taxonomy): domain Bacteria; phylum Pseudomonadota; class Gammaproteobacteria; order Steroidobacterales; family Steroidobacteraceae; genus UBA964. Next base: position 1,847,939 of record OZ257256.1, on the reverse strand, counting down.
TCGGCCAGACCCAGGTGAACACCAAGGTCGAGATGACCTTCGCGCGCGGCCTGCGCGCGATCCTGCGCCAGGACCCGGACGTCGTGATGGTCGGCGAAATCCGCGACCTGGAGACTGCCCAGATCGCGGTGCAAGCCTCGCTGACCGGCCACCTCGTGCTCTCGACGCTGCACACCAATACCGCCGTGGGCGCCGTCACCCGCCTGCGCGACATGGGCATCGAGCCCTTCCTGCTGTCATCGAGCCTGATCGGCGTCGTCGCGCAGCGCCTGGTGCGCAACCTGCACCCCGAGACCAAGGAACCGTTCCAGGCCGGCGACTACGAGCGCCGCCTGCTGAACCTGAAACCCGATGAGCCCTCGCCCGTGCTGTACCGACCGGGGCGGGAAGCGGTGGGAGGCTATCGCGGCCGCACCGGCATCTATGAACTCGTGATGATCGACGACCAGATGCGCACGATGATCCACGATGGCGCGTCGGAACTCGATCTCGAGCGCTACGCGCGCACGCTGACGCCCTCGATTCGCGAGGATGGCCGCAACAAGGTGCTGCGCGGCGACACGACGATCGAGGAAGTCCTGCGCGTCACGCGCGAGGACTGACCGCAAGCTCCAACGGCCCATGGGCGCATTCGAATACACGGCCCTCGACGCCGGCGGCCGCGAACGCAAGGGCGTCATCGAAGGCGACACGCCGCGCCACGTGCGCGCGCTGCTGCGCGAAAAGCAGCTGTTGCCGGTGGACGTCACGCCGGTCGCCGAAACCGAATCCGCCCGCGACCAGCGCAGCTTCGTGTTCCGTCGCGGTGCCTCGACCGCCGACGTCGCGCTGGTGACCCGCCAGCTCGCCACGCTCTCGAAGGCCGGCCTGCCGCTCGAGGAAGCGCTGCTGGCCGTCTCGCAGCAGACCGAAAAGCCACGGGTGCAGAGCATCGTGCTCGGCGTGCGCTCCAAGGTCATGGAAGGCCACACGCTGGCCGACGGGCTCGGTGACTTCCCGCGCGTCTTCCCCGAGATCTACCGCGCCACGGTCTCTGCCGGCGAGCAGTCCGGCCATCTCGACGCGGTGCTCGAACGGCTCGCGGATTACACCGAGAGCCGCGATGTGCTGCGGCAGCGCGTGCTCGGTGCGCTGCTCTACCCCATCGTGCTGTCGATCATGTGCCTCGGCATCGTCTCCGGCCTGCTGGTGTACGTCGTCCCGAAGGTCGTCGAGGTGTTCGAGACCGGCAAGGGCACCCTGCCGCTCGCGACCCGCGTGCTGATCACCTTCAGCGACTTCCTGCGCGACTGGGGCATCTGGCTGGTACTCGCGCTGGTCCTCGGCGGCATCGGCTTTGCGCGCTGGTTGCGCGCACCCGAGGCGCGCCGCAGCTTCCATCGCTGGCAACTGAAGCTGCCGGTGCTGGGCCGCCTGGTCCGCGGCTTCAATACGGCACGCTTTACGCGCACGTTCAGCATCCTGGCCGGTAGCGCCGTGCCGGTGCTCGAGGCGATGCGGATCGCTGGCGAGGTGGTCACCAACCTGCCGATGCGCGACGCCGTCAGCGAGGCGGCGCAGCGGGTGCGCGAAGGCGCTCCGATCGGGCGTTCCCTGGGCCAGAGCAAGCTGTTCCCGCCGATGACCATCCATCTGATCTCGAGCGGCGAGTCGAGTGGCGAGATGGAACAGATGCTGGAGCGCGCCGCCATCAGCCAGGAACGGGAGCTCGACGGCATCCTGACGGCCTTCGTCGGCCTGCTCGGTCCGCTGATGATCGTCGTGATGGGGCTGTTCGTCATGGGCATCGTGTTTGCGATGCTGATGCCCATCTTCGAGATGAACAACCTGATCCGCTGATCGGTTCATCTGCCCCGAACGTGACGCAGGCCCGTTGCAAGACGGCGCGATCCGAAATAGATTTCGCGAAACCGGCAACGCGTGCCGCCGTACCACCCGACAGTCGTGTCATGAAACGGTCATGAGCGAGAAACCCGAGTCAGAAGAATTCGACGAAGACGAGATCGAGGACGTCGCCGACACCACGGAGTTCGTCGATGTCGATCGAGCCATGCGCGACATGGACCAGGCCCGGCGGCGCGGCCAGAAGATGGGCGATCCCGCCTGGCGCCGACTCGAGCGCCGCATGGAAGAGAAGCGCACGGCTGAGCTCACCAGCGACTTCGACGATTACGACATCGGCCTGGACGATGCCGAAGACGGCGGCGGGCGCAAACTGCGCAAGCGCGGCAAGGCGAGCTAGCGCAGCCGGGCGAGCTGGCGCAGCCGGGCGAGCGGGCGCCGTCTAGTGAAAGTCCCGCGACACGGTCAGCAGCTCGCCGAGCAGCGCCGAGCGGTCCACCATCTTCTGCACGATCACGTGGATCACCAGGCCTTCGCGCTGCAGTTCGCCGCGCACCTCCATCAGCCGTGACTCGAGTAGCGCGCGTCGCTGCGCGAGGCCGACCCGCTCCCAGACGATCAGGTTCACCTGCCCCGTCTCGTCTTCGAGTGTCACGAAGGTGACGCCGCTGGCGCTCGCCGGCCGCTGCCGCGTCAGCACGATGCCCGCCACACGCACCTGCCGGCCATGCGGCAGATCCAGCAGCGCCGCCGCCGGCAGCAGCTTCTCGGCGTCGAATCTTTCGCGCAGCAGCGCGAGCGGATGACGGCCCAGCGTGAGCCCGACCGCGCGATAGTCGGCGACGATGTCCTGCCCTTCCGTGGGTGGCGGCAGCAGCGGCGTCGGCTCGGCCAGATCGCCGCGCGGCGCCAGCGGCAGCTCGCGTTCGGTTCCCGCCACGCCCCAGAACGACAGATGCCGGTTACCGCTCAGCGGCGCGAGTGCGCCGGCAGCCGCCAGCGCTTCGAGTTCGCCACGATCGAGCGCCGCGCGCCGTGCGAGATCCTGCACGTCGGAGAACGGCGCCTCCGCACGCGCAGCAACGATCCGCGCCGTCGCGTCTTCCGACAGCGAGCGAACCCGGTTGAAGCCGAGCCGCAGCGCCGGCACGCGCCGTGGTCCCGGCGGCACGTCCGGATCCACCGCCTCCAGCGTGCAGTCATGGGCACTGAAACGCACATCCACCGCGCGCACCTCGACACCGTGGTTGCGCGCGTCGCGCACCAGCTGTGCCGGCGCGTAGAACCCCATCGGCTGGCTGTTCAGCAGCGCCGCCGTGAACGCCGCCGGCTCGTGGCACTTGAGCCAGCAGGAGACATAGACCAGCAGCGCGAAGCTCGCGGCGTGGGACTCAGGAAAACCGTATTCGCCGAAGCCCTGGATCTGCTGGAAGATCTGGTGCGCGAACTCGTCTTCATAGCCGCGCGCGCGCATGCCCTCGATCAGCTTCTGCTCGAAATGCCCGAGGCCACCGCGCCGCTTCCACGCCGCCATCGCACGCCGCAGCCGGTCCGCCTCGCCCGGCGTGAAGCCGGCCGCCACGACCGCGAGCTGCATCACCTGCTCCTGGAAGATCGGCACGCCGAGTGTCCGCTGCAGCACGCTCTCGACGGCCGGGCTCGGATAGGTGACGAGTTCCTCGCCGTTGCGCCGCCGCAGGTAGGGATGGACCATGCCGCCCTGGATCGGACCCGGGCGGATGATCGCGACCTCGATCACGAGGTCGTAGTAGTTGCGTGGCCGCAGCCGCGGCAACATCGACATCTGCGCGCGCGACTCGATCTGGAAAACGCCGACGGTATCCGCGCGCGAGATCATGTCGTAGACCTCGGCATCCTCGGCCGGCACGTCCGCCATCGTGAAACGCCGGCCCCGGAAATCCTCGACCAGCGCCAGCGCGCGGCGGATCGCCGCCAGCATGCCGAGGCCGAGCAGGTCCACCTTCAGCAGCCCGAGATCGTCGAGATCGTCCTTGTCCCACTGGATCACGGTGCGATCCGGCATCGACGCGTTCTCGATCGGCACCAGTTCCTCGAGCAGGTCCCGCGCGATCACAAAGCCACCGACGTGCTGCGACAGATGCCGCGGGAAACCCATCAGCTCGCGCGCGAGGCCGATCAGATGCGCGATCAGCGGATTGGACGGATCGAAGCCGGCCTCGCGGATGTCATCGTTGGCGATGTCGTCGCGCCACCAGTGCAGGTTGCCGGCGAGCTTCTCTGTCTGCAGCGGATCGAAGCCGAGCGCCTTGCCGAGATCGCGCAGTGCGCTGCGCGGCCGATAGCTGATCACCGTCGCCGTCAGCGCCGCTCGCTCGCGACCGTACTTTCGATAGACGTATTGAATGACCTCCTCGCGCCGCTCGTGCTCGAAGTCGATGTCGATGTCCGGCGGCTCGTTGCGCTCGCGCGAGATGAAGCGCTCGACCAGCATCGACATCCGCGCCGGGTCGACTTCCGTGATACCGAGGCTGTAACAGACGGCGGAGTTCGCGGCCGAGCCACGTCCCTGGCAGAGGATTCCCCGCGAGCGCGCGAAAGCCACCACATCGTGCACCGTCAGGAAATACGGCTCGTAACCGAGATCCGCGATCAGCGTGAGCTCGTGTTCGATCAGCTCGCGCGCCCGTGCCGGAATACCCTCCGGCCAGCGCCTGCACGCACCCTGCTCCGTCAGCTCGCGCAACCATGAGGTGGGAGTGCGGCCCTCGGGCACGATCTCACGCGGATATTCGTAACGCAGTTCATCGAGCGAGAAGCGGCAGCGCACCGCGACATCGAGCGTCGCCTCGAGCAGCTCGCGCGGGTAGATCTGCTCGAGCCGCGCGATCTCGCGCAGGTGCCGCTCGCCATTCGGCAGCAGCCGCTGACCCGCTTCGGCCAGCGTCGTGTTGTGGCGGATCGCCGTCAGCGCATCCTGCAGGCGCCGCCGCTCGCGCACGTGCATGTGCACGTCGCCGGCCGCCACCGTTGGCAGGCCCGTCGCCGCAGCCAGCTGCGTCAGCAATTCGAGCCGCGCGCGTTCGTGACCATCGCGCAGAAGCTCCACCGCAATCCAGCTCGCACCCTCGAAATGCCGGCGCAGCCAGCCAGCCGTCTCCCGCAAAGACTCGGGCAGTACGGCGCCCGCTCGCCAAGCCGACAGATCGGGCAGCCACAGCAGCAGGCAGTCGCCATGCCGCAGCAGTTCAGAGACATCGTCACGCACCAGGCGATAGCTGCCCTTGTCCGCCGCACGCCGGCCGCGGGTGATCAGCCGGCACAGCTGGCCGTAGCCTGCGCGGTTCGTGGCGAGCGCCACCAGCGTCGGGCCGTTCGCGAGGCGCAGTTCCGTACCGATGATCAGGCGCAGCGCAGTGGCCGGCTGGGACTCGCGCAGTTCCTTGAGCGCGGTGTGCGCGCGCACCACGCCCGCGACCGAACATTCGTCGGTGATCGCCAGCGCTGCATAGCCGAGCGCTGCCGAGCGGGCGATCAGTTCCTCAGCGCGCGAGGCACCGCGCAGGAAGGTGAAGTTGCTGAGACAGTGCAGCTCGGCGTAACGCGTAGCCATGGGATTTCCGGGGTCGCCTGCGGCGACTCATCCGAACAGGCCATGGATGAACCAGCGCTGCGGCGGCTGGCGTTCGCGGAAGACCCACAATTCGGCGCCCTGCGGATCACCGACGACGTAGTAGTCCCGTGCCACGTCATGACCGTCCCACCAGCCGCTCTCGATGCGCTCCGGCCCGCGCAGCCGCTGCAGGCCGTCCAGGCCCCGGGGCAGCGGCTCGGGCTGCTGCAGCAGCCACAGCGGCCGGCGCAGGGCCGTCGTGGCGGTCGACGGTGTAGCTACGGCTGCGGGTGCGGATACAGCGACTGCAGGACGCTGCGACAGCGTCATGGTCGGCTCGGCGATGCGCCAGCAGGCCTCGGGGCGATGCTCAGGCACGAGACAGAGGCCGTAGACCGCTTCGGTGCCGAGCCGCGCACGCAACCGCTCCAGCAGGGCCGGCGTTTCGCGACCGACCGCACCGCCATGCTCGCCCGGGCGCCACAGCGAACCGCTGCCCGCGCCCGGCCCTTCGCGCTCCGGTGCCAGCGACAGGAGTTCGCCGGAACGCAGCTCGATGCGGCGCACCGGCCCCGGCAGCGGCAGCCGCGCCAGATGCTCGGCGAGCAGCGCAGCGAAGCGCGCCGCCTCGAACTCGGGCGCCGCCAGACGCAGTTCGACGCGCGTTGCCGCCAGCGGCGGACGATGGCGCAGTCGGCAGCGCAGCGCCGTGATCGCACTCTGCCGGCTGCGCAGGAACTGCTCGAGGTCCGCGAGCAGCGGCTGGCAATAGCGCAGCATCACTTCATGGTTAGAGAGTTCATAGGTCGGATCGCAGCGCGCGCGGAATCGCTGCCGCGGCACGAAGGCGCGGCGCGGCTCGCGTTCACGGCCGACGAGGCGATCGAGCGCAGCGAGCGACTCGCGTCCGAAGCGCCGCGCGAATCCGCCGCGCGGCAGACGCAGCGCCTCCCCCAGCGTGCGCACGCCCATGACCGCCAGGCGCTCGATCGTCTTCTCTGGCCAGCGCAGCGCCGACAGCGGCAACGGCGCGATCTGGCTCACCAGCTGCGCTTCGTGGTGCACGAGGAAGCCCGCCGCCGTGCGCGCGCCCGCCAGGGCCGCGAGCGGCGTCGGCGCCATCGCCATGCGCAGCGTGAGACCGAGCGACCGCGCCGCAAGCTGCAGACGTTCGCACAGCGCATCGACGCCGCCGAACAGCTTCAGGCTGCCCCGTACTTCGAGCAGCACCGCATCGGGTGGCTCGAGACTGACGCGCGGCGTCACGCCGAGTGACGCCTCGGCGAGCGCCACGAGCCGCAGACGCTCGCAGCGCGGATCGCGCACCCGCGCCTGCAGCGAGGGACAGATCGCCAGCGCCGACGAGAGACTCATGCCCGCCTCGACGCTGTGGCGCCGTGCCACCGCATCAACGGCGATGAGGCGCTGCCTGCCGGTGCCGGTATCGAGCACGGCCCAGGGCGGTCCCGCCGCCGCTGCCTCCGCAGATGGTGTCTGCGGACAGACGGCCTCGAGGCACAGCGCCGGCAGATGCAGCGCGAGCCACAGCTCGGCCGCATCGACCCGCGGCGCTGCATCCGGGGGTGGCTGCAGATCGAGCTGCGGGGGCTCGGGCCGTCGTTCGCGCAACGGCGCAGGCGCCGCTGCCAGCCCCGACTTCACCCAGCGTGTGGCGCGATCACGCGGATGCATCACGCCAGCCCTCTGTTGCCCTCTGGAATCCAGGACAGATCGAGCGAGCCTCGCGCACCACCCCGGCTCTTCAGGAACGTGACGCGTGCGCCGAGTGGTTGCGGCTCGAACACCAGCCGCAGACACGCCGGCGAGGATTCGCGCGCGCTGGTCAGTTCGCGAAACAGGAAGCCGAGGGTACGACCGCGCTCGGTGGCGATCTGCAGACGACGGAGACTGCGCACCTGCGCACGACGCGGCCAGGCCAGTGCCGCATCGCAGGCGCCGGAGCCCAGCGCCTGCTCCATCGCCCACAGCGCCGTCTCGGTCCGTACGACGAGCTGACGCTCGATTGCCATGCCTGACTGCGCGAGTGCCGGCGCGAAAGGTTCGAATGGTGGTGCAATCCAGGCGAGCCAGCGCGGCGGCGCGAGCTGCGTCAGTTTCGCCAGCGCCGGCACCAGCAACCGCAGTTCACCGGCACCATAGCGCGGCGTCAGGATCTCGACGAGACCCGCGCGCGGCCAGCCCCCCCCGGGCAAACACTCATCGAGTGCGGGGTAACCCGTGCTGAGCGTATTGCTTGCTGCATGGCAAGCCGCATGGCTGCGGCCCCTCCAGATGGCGGGGTGCTGCAACAGGTCGAGCAGGGAATGATCGGAAGCCTGGGACGACATGACAATGAACTCGGCGCCGATGGCGGATGAGCAGCGACAGGATGGACCTCATCGAGATGACTTCTTGGACACCGGCGACTTCGACGACACACGCGCCAGCGGCGCATGGCGGAAGCAGGCTGTTTCGTGATCGTTGACCATGCCCACCGCCTGCATGAAGGCGTAGCAGATCGTCGGACCGACGAAGCGGAAGCCGCGCTTCTGCAGGTCCCGACTCATCGCGACGGACAGCGGCGTGGAGGATGGCGCCTGCCGATAGCTCTCGAGACGGCTCATGATCGGCTGCCCCTGCGGCACGAAGCTCCACAGATAGGCATCGAGCGAGCCGAACTCCTTGTTGACGAGCTTCACGGCACGAGCATTGCCAATAGTCGATTCGATCTTCTGCCGGTGGCGGACGATGCCTTCATCAGCAAGACAGCGGGTGATCTCGCGCGCACCGAAACGCGCGACGCGATCGACGTCGAAGTTCGCGAAGGCCTCGCGATACCCTGCGCGCTTGCGCAGGATCGTGAGCCAGCTGAGACCCGCCTGCGCACCTTCGAGCGTCAGCATCTCGAACAGATGCCGGTCGTCATGCGAGGGCACGCCCCATTCGGTGTCGTGATAGGCGATGTACAGCGGGTCACTCAGACACCAGCCGCAACGATGCGGCGCTTTCATGATCTGCCGTCCGGATCGACCGGGGGAACAGCCGGACCCGCGAAGCGCTGCGAGCGCGGCTGGGTGAAGAAATTCACCCGACCACAGCCACAATGACAGGCGAAGCGCGGCATGCGCGGCCGGTTTGCACGATTCTTGGGGACGAGTCCGCCCGGAGCGCCCGCAAGCAGGCGCCGACCTGAGTTCGCCATGGTCATACTCCGCAGAGACTAGGAAGGCACCGCGAAATGCGGGTTCTCGATGATGCCGAAGACGTTATCGAAGGGATCGAACACCGACGCGACACGGATGCTGTCGCCGACTTCCTGCACGGCCGAGCGAGGCCGCGCACCGAGCTCAAGCAGGCGCGCGAGCGACGACTCCGCATTCTCTACGCCCCAGTAGACCGTAACGCCACCCTCGCCTGCGCGGCCTTCCGTCAGATCGGGATCGAGCCCGAGTTCGAAACCGCCGACATTGAAGCCGACATAGAAAGGCTCATCGAAATACGGTTCGATGCCGAGCACCTGGCGATACCAGTTCCTGGCGTGAGCCAGATCCGGCGCGCGGTACGTGGCGGTGCGAAGCCCCAGAAATGCAGTGGTCATGATCCGCCTCGATATCTCATGCCCTAAGATTTCAGACCGCTACAGCCGCTGCATGTCGGGCTGCAAGCTCCGCATCGCTGGCCATCACGCGCGCCACCACCGGCCGTGCATTGATGCGATCGATGTAGGCCTGGAATACAGGCGTGTTCTCGACGAGCTTGAAGCCCACCATCCATGTCATTGCCGTACCCCAGAGCAGATCAGCCGCACTGAACTTCTCACCCAGGATGTAGGGACCACGACTGAGCTGCTCATGCAGCGTGTTCACAGTAGCCTCGTAACTGCCATACGGCGACATGGCCTGCCCGCCTGGATCACGCTGCTGCGAACGATCGACGATGGCGGGTTCGAAGCATGACCCGTAGAACACCATCCAGCGCAGATAGGCGCCGCGCAGCGGGTCCGTGAGTGCGGGGGCAAGCCCGGCCTCGGCGTACAGATCGGCGAGATAGATGAAGATCGCCACCTGCTCCGTGACCAGCGTGCCGCCATGCAGGATGGCGGGCACTTTGCCCATCGGATTGATGGCCAGATACGCCGGCTGACGCTGTTCGCCCGCCTTCATGTTCAGCGCATGGATTTCGTAATCCGCCTGCAACTCTTCCAGCAGCAGCAGCACGGCACCGGAACGTGTCTGGGGCGAGTGGAAAAACGTGATGTGACGACTGGAGGGCATGATGGCAATCCTCGAAAGTTGCGCGCAGCGAAAGGGAGCGAGTTACATCAGGCCGGTCACGTCAGTCCGATTTGGGCCTTGCCCCGGCGCAGCACGCCGACGACAACGCCTTCGATGATCATCGGAGCTTCGCTGGCGTTGTTCTCGCGCATGTTCACCTTGATGGGCTCGAAGTCCGGGTTCTCCGGCATCAGCCAGACCGTGGCGCCTTCCTGCTTGTACCGCTTCACGGTGACTTCGTTCTCGAGCCGCGCGACGATGATCTGACGATTGCGGACTTCGGCCGTGCGATGCACGGCGACCAGATCGCCATCGAGGATGCCGGCATCCTTCATCGACATGCCGATGACCTTCAGCAGGTAATGCGGCCGCGGCGAAAAAATATCCGGATCGATGTTGAAGCGGGATTCGATGTTCTCTTCGGCGAGAATCGGGCGACCCGCAGCGACGCGGCCGATCAGCGGCAGGCCGATCTGCTCGCGGATGGTGTCCTTCAGTTTGATGCCTCGCGAGGCGCCCGGCACGAGCGCAATCACCCCTTTACGGGCGAGCGCACGCAGATGCTCCTCGGCGGCATTGGCGGACTTGAACCCGAGCTCTTGCGCTATCTCTGCCCGCGTGGGCGGCATGCCGGTTTCTGCAATAGCTCGCTGGATGAGTCGGAGAATTTCGGTCTGGCGGGGGGTGAGGTCTGACATCTGGGATGCTCCATCTGGGGGTGCCCGAACTACGCTGGGGGCCGCTCGACTGTGTGCATGTACAGTACCTGTGCTTTTATCCAGGCGCAAGCCCTCCGTGCGATCTTTAACATGCCGCGATGCCAGAGGCCGACGCCCAGACCCTGATCAATGCCGCCTGCCCGCTCTGCCACGGCACGGAGCGCACCGAGCTCGCCCGCTACCCGGAACTGACCTGGGTCAGCTGCCGCTGCAGCCTGATCTACAAGCTGAGCGAACGCACGAGTGCCGTGGATCCGGCGCTGTATGGCGAAAGCTATTTCACCGAGGCGCACGACTACAAGCGCCGCCATCGTCGCCGCATCGGCAAGTCGCGACAGCAGATCCTGAACGCCCTGGAATACGCGCCACGCGGTGCCCTGCTCGACGTCGGCTGTTCCGTCGGCTACACGCTGCAGGCCGCGCGTGACCTCGGGCTCGAAGCCGCGGGGACCGATGTCAGCGACTTCGCCACGGCCGAGTGCCGCAGGCTCGGCTTTCGCGCCGCGACTGGCACACTGCAGCAGCTGCCGTTCAGCGACGGCGAGTTCGCGATCGTGACGATGAAGCACGTGCTCGAACACACGCCCGATCCGCGCAGCGCGCTGGCCGAGGCACGCCGCGTGCTGCGCCCCGGTGGCGGCCTGTTCATCGCGATTCCCGATGCGCGCTATCGCAAGGCCGTGCGCAATCCGCAGGGCAGCAATTTCTATCGTCCGGAGCGCGGCGGCTCCGAACACTACGTCTACTACACCCCCGCCACGCTGACGCGACTGCTGGACGAATGCGGCTTCGCGGTCCGGCGCGTGAATCCGCTGCTGGTACAGCGCGAAGCCACACCGCTCGCACGTCTTGGTCAGAGGCTGTTCGCACCGTTGCGCGCCCCCGCACAGTGGCTGGCCGACGCGCTGCATCTGCGCAAGGAGTTCTGGCTGGTCGCGCTGAAGCGCTGACGCGCGGCAAATCCCTCAGGATGCGGCGCGCACCGCCGTGTAACGCAGGCTGCGGCGGCTGCGGCGCGGCCGGGCATCGGCATCGACCGTGCTGCGCAGCTGCGCCCCGGCCTCGCGCAGCACGCGCTCGACGACTTCGGTCTGCAGCGTGTGCACCTGCACGGGCGGACGGCCGCGCACCCGCTTCCACCAGGGCCGCAGCACACCGGCATTGAACTCGCGCAGCGAAGTCACGAACGCACCGGCGCCATCGTTGTTCGCGCTGCGGATCTGGAACACGGCCACGCCGCCCGGGCGCAGCACGCGGAAGAAATCACGGATGTAGCCGGCCTGGAACTGCGGTGGCACATGCTGCAGCGTGATGCTGCTGTAGACGAAATCGAGCGAGGCATCGGCGATCGGCGCAAGACGTTCGGCCGTGTTCACGACATAGCGGCAGCGATCGCCGTACTGATTGAAGCGCGTGGCAGCCTCGACCATCGTCGAGGAAATATCGACGCCGACGACGGTCTCGAAGTGCTGGCACAGCGCCTGGCTGAGACGTCCCACGCCGCAGCCGAAATCGAGCGCGGCCTGACGCGCGACCTTGACGCCATCACGCTCGAGCGCCGCCATCACCTGATCGACTTCCGCACGTCCCGTTGCAAAAAACTGCTCCGGATCCCAGTTGTTGTTGCGAAAACGATCGTCGGTGAGCACGGCCCACATCGGATCTTCGCTGCCGAGCTTCTCGTACACGCGTCGTACGGAATCGAGATTCATCAGTCACTCCGGAGTCGTTGTACGAGAGCCCGCATTCTCCGCGCAGCGCTTGCTGCGTACAACATCGACTGTCGCAGGCGGCCGACAGTCGCGCTGATAAGGGTTGCATTCATCGTCTGGATTTGTTGCAGTTGCGTCACGGTGCGCTGATGGATCGTGGAGGGTACGTCAGCACATTGAAAATTCGCCCTATCGCAAGAGGAATTCGAATCATGAAAACGACCATGCTCGTCAAGTTTGCCGCCGTCGCGGCCGTCGCTACGCTCGCCGGCTGCACGGATCTGAAGCCGCTGCAGGCTCAGATCGACAGCCTGAAGACCGAAGTTTCCGGCCTGCAGTCGCAGGTTGCCGCCGCCAAGAGTGCTGCCGATTCGGCCAGCAGCGCGGCCTCGTCCGCCTCGCAGGCTGCCAGCGGTGCGCAGAGCGCCGCCAACCAGGCGCTGGCTGCTGCGCAGGCCAGCCAGTCGTGCTGCGACGCGACCAACGAGAAGATCGACCGGATGTTCCGTCGTTCGATCTCGAAGTAAGGTTTCTCCAAACCCTACGAAAAACGCCGCGCAATGCGCGGCGTTTTTTTTTTCGTCCGGACGTCGGGCTGCAACGCCCCGCCCTGCGGGCGCGGCTCAGAACCTGATCAGCGCGGAGCCCCAGGTGAAACCACCGCCGAAGGCTTCGAGCAGCACCAGTTCACCGCGCTTCACACGACCCGATCGCACCCCGATGTCGAGCGCCATCGGCACCGAGGCGGCCGATGTATTGCCGTGATCCTGCACGGTGAGGATCACACGCTCCATCGGCATCTCGAGCTTCTTGGCCGTCGCCTGGATGATGCGCAGATTGGCCTGATGCGGGATCAGCCAGTCGATGTCCGATTTGTCCAGTTTGTTCGCCGCCAGTGTCTCATCGACGATCGAGCCGAGCGAACGCACGGCGATCTTGAACACTTCCGCACCGACCATGCGGATGAACAGCGGCACACGGCCATCTGCCTCCGGCGTGAAGCCCTTCGAGACCCCCACCGGACAATTCAGCAGGTCCTGGTAGGAACCCTCGGTATGCAGATGCGTCGAGAGGATGCCCGGCTCGTCCGCCGGCTGCAGCACGACGGCGCCCGCACCATCGCCGAAGAGCACTGCCGTGTTGCGATCGGTCCAGTCGAGCATGCGCGACAGCGTCTCGGCACCGATGACCAGCGCGCACTTCGCCTCGCCCATGCGGATGAACTTGTCAGCGACCGACAACGCGAAGATGAACCCACTGCAGGCCGCTTCGAGCCCTAGCGCCGGACAGCCGTGGATACCGAGCCGCGCCTGCAGCAGCGCGCCGCAGTTCGGGAACACGAGATCCGGTGTCGTCGTGCCGAACACGATCAGATCGACGTCCTGCGGCGTCAGGCCCGCAGCATCGAGCGCGCGACGCGCGGCCTGCTCTGCCAGATCGACCGTGGTCTGACCTGGCGCGGCGATGTGACGGCGCTCGATGCCGGTCCGCGACTTGATCCACTCGTCCGTGGTGTCGACCATCTTCTCGAGTTCGGCGTTCGTCAGGATGCGCTCAGGCAGATAGCTACCGGTGCCCGCGATGCGTGAGTACTTCAAGCGTTGACCTCTGCGAGAGACTGGGCGACGTGACCGATCAGGCCGCGTTCGACGGCGTTGGCGGCGATGGCGATGGCCCGCGCGAACGCGAGCTGGTCTGCGCGACCGTGGCTTTTTACCACGACACCGGTGAGGCCGACCATCACGGCGCCGTTGTAACGGCGCGGGTCGAGAGAAGCAGCCACCCGGCGCAGCACAGGCCGCGCGATCAACGCGGCGAGCTTGCTCGGCAGGTCGGCGGTGAACTCGGCCTTCAGCCGCGAGCCGACGAGTTCCGCCAGGCCTTCCATCGTCTTCAGCGCCACGTTGCCAGTGAACCCGTCCGTGACGATCACATCGAACTCGCCACCGAAGATGTCATTCCCCTCGGCGAAGCCGCGGTACTCGAATGGCATGCGTTCGGCGGGCTGCGCGCGGATCAGCGCATGCGCTTCCTGCACGATCTCGTGGCCCTTGATCTCTTCGGTACCGATGTTCAGCAGGCCGAGTCGCGGCCGTTCCGTGCCGTGCACGTCGCGCGCGACGATCGCACCCATCAATGCAAACTGCAGCAGCTGCTTCGGCGTGGCGCGCGTGTTCGCACCGAGATCGAGCAGATGCGTGAAGCCGTCATGCGTCGGCACCGACGACATGATCGGCGCGCGCTCGACTTCCGGCAGGCTCTTCAGCACGAAGTGCGAGATGGCCGTCAGCGCGCCGGTATTGCCGGAGCTGACGGCCGCCTGGGCACGGCCGTCGTGCACAAGATCGATCGCGATCCGCATCGAGGAATGTTTGCGCCGGCGGATCGCGTCGCGGGCGGAGTCTTCCATCGTCACGACTTCGGGCGCCTCGACGAACTCGAACCGCGCGCGCAGCGCAGGGTCGGCGAGATCGCGCGCCGCGCGAGCGGCCTCGACGAGCGCCGCTTCGACGACTGCCGTCTGGCCAACCAGCAGAATCCGCAGCGACGGATTGGCGAGGAGTGCGCGCAATGCGCCGGGAACGCACTCGCGTGCGCCGACGTCGCCGCTCATCGCATCGACGGCCAGAGTCGTCAAATGCTGCAACTGGGGTGAGTGCAGTGGAATGCGGACCGGCGCAGAAGCGGCCGGCCCGCGCGCGCGGTGGAAGGCTTAACCAGCCGACTCGTCTTCCGGCGCCTTCTCGATCACGCGCTTGCCGCGATAGAAGCCATCGGCGGTGACGCGATGACGCAGATGGGTTTCACCCGACTGCGGATCGACGGACAGCGCAGGCTTCGCGAGACCATCGTGCGAACGGCGCATGCCACGCGTCGACGGGGTTCTGCGACTTTTCTGGACCGGCATAACTCTACTCCTTCATTTCCTGCGCTTGAGGAGCTCGGCGAGCTCCGCGAACGGTTTCTGTGTCACTAGCTCAACATCGCCGTCACCGGCCTCTTCACCGCGCATGGCGTCCGCCGGGACTCCGACGGCGCCCGCGGCATCGGCGGCGGCACCACACTCGTCGTCATCGGCTTCGTGCATCGGCACGAGCGGCAACGCGAGCAACAACTCTTCCTCGACCACTTCGCGCAGGTCGACCTTGCGCGACTCGACCCACACGGGCTCGACGTCCTCGGGCACCGCATCGGCCTGCGCGAGGTTCTCCACCAGCGCCACCTGCGACTCGCCTGCGAGCATCACCTGCATCGGCTGAAGACAGCGCTGACAGATCAGCGTCACTTCGACCTCCGCACCGACCCGCAGCAACGGCAGATTCTGCGAACGACCGAAATCGATCGTCGCCCGAACCACGCCCTCGGGGCTCGCCAACGAGCCCGCCAGTCGCGGCAGATCCGTGACCGGCAGATCGAGCACCCATGGATCGTCATCCACCGGCAGCCGATCGACATCCAACAACAGCGACCGGGGGGGCGGCATGGGGCGCGTATAATAGGGGCCACATCCCCGCGAGTCAAAAAAACCTCGCCTAAGCTGTTGTTTCTGTGGCTGAAACCCTACCCCATTCCGTCCCTGCCCCGATCTGGCTGGCCTCGACCTCGCGCTATCGCCGCGACCTGCTCGGCCGGCTCGGCCTGCCCTTCGACTGCGAGGCGCCCGGCGTCGAGGAAACCCGCCTGCCCGGCGAGGCCCCGCAGGCCCTGGCCCAGCGCCTCGCGCTCGAAAAGGCCCGTGCGGTGGCCGAGCGTCACCCCGGCGCGCTGGTGATCGGTTCGGACCAGGTTTGCGCGCTCGGCGACCGTGTGCTCGGCAAGCCGGGCAACGCTGCGGGCGCCCGCGCCCAACTGGCCGATCTGTCAGGCCGAACGGCGCAGTTCTTCACGGCCGTGGCCGTCGTCGGCATCCATGCCGGCCTCTGGAAACAGCACCTGGACGAGACCCGCTGCGTCTTCCGTACGCTGACAGCCGGCGAGATCGAGCTTTATGTCGAGGCGGAACGACCATTCGACTGCGCCGGCAGCTTCAAGGTCGAAGGGCTCGGCATCACGCTGTTCGAGCGGATCGAATCGCAGGACCCTACCGCTTTGATCGGCCTGCCGCTGATCTGGACTTCCAGCGCGATGGCCGCTGCCCGGGGCGGCGTTTCTTCGGCAATTCGGTAAGCGTGTCGATCACGGCGGCGAGATCCGCCGGCAGCGGCGCGTTCGCGCTGAACGGCGTGCCCCGATCCGGCCAGGTGAAGCTGAGACTCGCGGCATGCAGGAACATGCGGTTCAGGCCGTGCTCGCGCATCTCGCGGTTGTACTCGCGGTCCCCATACTTGTCGTCCCCGGCCACGGGGTGCCCCGCGTAGGCCGAGTGCACGCGGATCTGATGCGTGCGGCCGGTGTCGATCGACACTTCCATCAACGTCGCGATGGAGCCGAAGAACTGGATCGGCGCGAAGTCGCTGATCGAAGGCTTGCCGGTCGCCTGCACCTTCACCGTGCGCTCGCCACTGACGCGCGCATCCGTGCGCAGCGGTGCATCGATGCGCTTCTTGCCGAGCTGCCAGCTGCCCTTCACCAGCGCGAGGTAGCGCTTCTCGAAATCGTCGCCCTCTCGCAGCGAGGCATGCAGCATGCGCAGCACCGCGGGCTTGCGTGCCACCAGCAGTACGCCGCTCGTGTCCCGATCGAGCCGGTGCACGAGTTCGAGCTTGTCGGCCTCGTCCGGCCGGGCAGCGCGCAGCGCCTCGATCACGCCACTGCTGACACCGCTGCCACCATGCACCGCGATGCCTGAAGGCTTGTTGATGACGAGCAGGCGCTCGTCTTCGAAGATGATGGAAGACGTCACCTGCTCGATCAGCGAAGGGGCGACCCGGCTGCGCCGCGGCGCCGGCGCCACCGGAGTGCCCGTCGCGTCCAGCTCGGCCTTTGCCACGGGTGCCTCGACCCGCACCGGCGGAATCCGCACCGTATCCCCGAGTTCGAGCCGCTGTTCGATGGTCGCGCGCTTGCCGTTGACCCGCACCTCACCCTTGCGGACCAGGCGGAACACGCGGGTCTTGGGGAGATGCGCCAGCTGCTTGCCGAGGAAGCGGTCGAGCCGCATTCCGGCCGCGTCTTCGCCGACCGTCTCGAGGCGCGCCACGGGCTTTGGGCCTGCCGCGACGCCCGGATTCGGTGCCTCGGGCGTAACATCTTGTTTTTCCAACAGCTTTGTCATATGCTTCCGTGGTCGCCTGACGCCGCGCACGCCTGCGCAGTGTGTCAGGCAGGACAATCACGCGACGGCTGTCATGCACAGCGCGCCGCATGTTAGTTGGTCCTCGGCAACGAGGCCATCGCAAGATACCGGCCGACAGGCTGCGCTCGGCGTTGAGTTCAGAAGACTCCCCGACGCACCATGGGAAGGCATCACACGCAGGTTTTTTCCAGGCGCACCGCCGCGAGCGCACTCCGCCGCGCGGGCACAAGCAGTTGACACAGGCGACACCCTCGACAGTGACCACAAGCTTGCTACAGACCGATGCGCCCTGGCTCCATCCAGCGGGTGACCACGCACACCTTCGCTTCAGGCGATCCCGTGTTGCGCGCTCCGTGACCTCACGGGCAACCCATGTCCCACTGCCGGCCCCCACTCGGAGATCAGGGGCCCATGAAGAGAATGCTCGTCAATGCAACTCAGCAGGAAGAGTTGCGCGTTGCACTGGTTGATGGACAGAAGTTATACGACCTTTCAATCGACCTTCCCTCCCGCGAACAGAAAAAAGCCAACATCTATAAGGGCAGGATCGCCCGCATCGAGCCCTCGCTCGAAGCCTGCTTCATCGATTACGGCGCCGAGCGCCACGGCTTCCTGCCGCTGAAGGAAATCTCCCGCGAGTACTTCATGCGCCAGCCGCAGGGCAACCGCATGAACATGCGCGAGATCCTGCAGGAAGGTCAGGACATCGTCGTCCAGGTCGAGAAGGAAGAACGCGGCAACAAGGGCGCGGCCCTGACCACCTTCATCTCGCTGGCCGGCCGCTTCCTCGTGCTGATGCCGAACAACCCGCGGGCCGGTGGCGTCAGCCGCCGCATCGAGGGCGAAGACCGCGACCAGATGCGCCAGGTCATGGACGCGCTGAAAATCCCGGACGGCATGGGTGCCATCGTCCGCACGGCCGGTGTCGGCCGCGCCGTCGAAGAACTCCAGTGGGACCTCGACAACCTCAAGATCCAGTGGGACGAGATCGTCAAGGCCGTCCTGGCCCAGCCCTCGCCCTTCCTCGTCTATCGCGAAAGCGATCCGGTCACCCGCGCGCTGCGCGACTACTTCTCGGAAGACATCGGCGAAGTGCTGGTCGACGAGCCGAACGCGCATGCAGTGGCTCAGGAGTACATGCAGCGGTTCATGCCCTCCGAGGGCCTGCGCCGGCTGAAGATGTACAACGACGACATCCCGCTGTTCACGCGCTACCAGATCGAAAGCCAGATCGAATCGGCCTACGCCCACAAGGTGTCGTTGCCGTCCGGTGGCTCGATCGTCATCGACTACACCGAGGCGCTGGTCTCGATCGACATCAACTCCGCGCGCGCGACGCGCGGCGGTGACATCGAAACCACCGCGACCAACACGAACCTCGAAGCCGCGGACGAGATCGCACGCCAGCTGCGCATCCGTGACATCGGTGGCCTGATCGTCATCGACTTCATCGACATGGAAGAAGGTCGCAACCAGCGTGCCGTCGAGGATCGCCTGCGTGAGGCGATGAAGATGGACAAGGCGCGCGTGCAGATCGGGCGCCTGTCGCGCTTCGGCCTGCTCGAGATGTCGCGCCAGCGCCTGCGGCCGTCGCTCGGTGATTCCAGCCACTCGATGTGCCCTCGTTGCCAGGGCATCGGCAGCATCCGCACGGTGGAATCGATGGCGCTGGCCATCCTGCGACTGATCGGCGAGGAAGTCCGCAAGGACCGCACCTCGAAGGTCATCGCCGAAGTGCCGGTGGATGTCGCCACCTACCTGATCAACGAGAAGCGCGAATGGCTGCGCACGCTCGAGGACAAGAGCGACGTCGAACTCGTGATCGTGCCGAACCTGAACATCGACACGCCCGAGTATTCGTTGCGCCGCATCCGCGACGACGAAGTCGACTCACCGGACATCAAGAAGGTCAGCTACCAGCTGCCGACGCCGGCGCAGGTCATCGATCCGGCCGGTACGCGCGAGAAGAAGCCCGAGGCGGAACCTGCCGCGGTGCCGACCTTCCTGCCGACGACGCCAGCGCCGATCGTGGAGCCGCCGCCCGCGCCCGTCGTGGCAGCGCCCGTGGCGCCCGTGGCCGCCGCGGTTGCGGCACCGCGTGCGCCGCGGCCGAGCCTTCTGAAACGCATCCAGTACTGGTTCATGGGTGACCCGGTGCCGGAGAAGCCCGCTGTCGAAACGCGCAGCGACGAACCGCGTCGCGGCGATCGGCCGGAACGCAACGATCGTGGCGACCGCGATCGGAATCGCGGCGATCGGGATCGAGGCCGCGGTGATCGCGACCGCGGTCGTGGTGGACGCGACCGTGACAGGGACCGTGACCGTGACCGCAAGCCGGCCGAGGCTGGCTCGCCTCGCGGCGATCGTCCGGAGCGGACCGATCGTCCCGAGCGCAGCGAGCGTGCGGAGCGTGCCGATCGCGGCCGCGACCGTGACCGGCCGCGTGAACCCGCGCGCGATGCACAGCAGGCGCCGCGAGATGCGGCTCCGCAGCAGCAGCCCGCCCGCGACCCGCAGCGGGATGCGCAGCGCGAAGCGCAGCGGCAGCGTGATCGTGAACGTGAGGAACAGCGCCGTCGCGAGCGCGACGCGCAGCGCGAAGCGGCCGCAGCAGCTGGCGCAGTCGCTGGAACTGCAGCCGGTGTTGCAACGGACATCCCGACCGACGCCACGAACGCTGACGGCCAGGCACCAACGGGCGTGAATGGCGCGCAGCCCGAGGCTCCGGCCGGCGAGCGCAGCGAACGTACCGGTCGCGGCCGGCGAGGTCGCCGCCGAGGTCGACGGGGTGGCGCGGGACGTGATGCGGCCGCCGCAGCAGCCGGCGCAGCGAACGGCGTCGCGGGCGATGCCAGTGGTGCCGAAGCCGGCGACGACTTCGATGCACGTGACGACGAAGCGGGCACCACCAGCGGCGATCTGGATTTCGGCGCAAGCCCGGCCCCGGCCGGGGAACAGATCGCGGCCCGCGCACCGGCGCCGCAGCGTGACCCGCCGCCACCACCACCACCCTCGTCCGGCATGAGCTGGACGGGCCTGGCGCCGCCAGCCGCAGCGCCTGCACCGACGGTTCCGGAGACTGCCGCTGCACCGGCGGTCGTCGAAGAGGAAGAAGCTGCAGCGCCGACGCCGACCGCACCGGCCGTCACGGTGATTCCGGAAGCGCCGCCGAGTCAGGTGGTGTGGTCATCCGCGCCGACGCTGCCGGCTGCGCGGCGCGACGACGACCGCTAGGCGTCGCCAGCTCGGCCGTTGACGTTCGAGGCCTGTTCGCGCAGATGCGCGAGCAGGCCTGCGGCGCCCTGTTCGACCAGATCGAGCACGCGCTCGAAGTCCGCACGCTGCCCGTAGTAGGGATCCGGCACCTCGACTGAGCCCGCCTGCGGTGCGTAGTCGAGCAGCAGCGCAAGACGGGCACGATGCCCGGACGGCGCCATCCCCTGCAGCGTCGCGAGATTCGCGCGGTCCATGGCGAGAATGAAATCGAATTCGTGGAAATCCTCGGGCTGCACGGCACGAGCCCGCAGATCCGACAGATCGTAGCCGCGCTCGCGGGCGGCAGCGCGTGTGCGCGCGTCCGGTGGATCGCCGACGTGATAGTCGGCCGTGCCGGCGGAATCGATGGTGGTGATGAAGCAGGCCTGCTCCCGCTCGACGACGGCGCGGAACACGCCCTCAGCCGTGGGCGATCGGCAGATGTTGCCGAGGCAGACGAACAGGACCTTCAAGCCGGCTCGCCGGCGACGACTCCCGCAGCACTGAGGGAGGCGATCTCAGCATCGGCGATCCCGAGATCCCGCAGTACGTCCGCAGTGTGCTGACCCACGCGCGCGAGATCACCGCCGCGTCCGGGACGCTGCCCGTCCATCTCGATCGGAATCACCGGCAGGCGCGACTCGCGCCCGTCCGGCAGTTTCACGTCGGCGAGCCCGCCGCTCGCGAGCAGGTGCGGATCGTCGAACATGTCCTCGGGCTTGCCGATCGGCGCGAATGGCAGGCCGGTGGTCTCGAGCTTCGCGATCAGTTCGGCCTTGGTGAATGTCTTGAACAGTTCGCGCACCTGCGGCAGCAGGATCTCGCGCGACTTCACGCGCTGGTTGTTCAGTTTGTAGTTCGGGTTCGCGCCGAGCTCATGGAGTTCAAAGGCTTCGCAGAACTTGACCCAGAGACCATCGGAGACGACGCCGACGAACACCTGTTCGGCGTCCTTCGTTTCGAACACATCGTAGATGGCCCAGGCCGACAGCCGCACCGGCATCGGCTTCGCCGGCTGACCCGTGACTGCCATCTGCGCCATGTGCTGGCCGACGAGATAGACCGTGGTTTCGAACAGCGCGCTGCTGACTCGCTGGCCGCGTCCGGTGACATGCCGCTGCTGCAGGGCGGCCAGGATCGCGATCGCGCCGAACATGCCACCCGCGATGTCGATGACGGATGCGCCGGCACGCAGCGGCCGCCCTGGCGGGCCCGTCATGTAGGCGAGTCCGCCCATCATCTGCGTGACTTCGTCGAGCGCGACACGATTCTCGTACGGACCTGCAAGGAAGCCTTTCTCCGAGCAGTAGATCAGCCGCGGATTCTCGAGCGCGAGGGACTCGTAGCCGAGCCCGAGTTTCTCCATCGTGCCGGAGCGGAAGTTCTCGACCAGCGCATCGGCGCTCGCGACGAGTCTTCGCGCGATCGCGAGCCCCTTCGGATCCTTCAGGTTCAGGCAGATGCTCTTCTTGCCGCGATTGAACATCGGGAAATAGCCGGCGCCGGAGCCGAGCAGCAGGCGCGTGGAATCTCCGCCGATCGGTTCGATGCGGATCACCTCGGCGCCGAGTTCGACGAGCACCGCCCCCACGGCCGGCCCCATGACCATGTGCGTGAATTCGACGATCTTGATGCCGGCGAGCGGCAGCGCATTCGGGGCAGTCGACGGCGATGACATGGACTCAGGCACTCCGCGTGGCAGGAACGAAGCCGAGCGGCAAGCCGGCATCGGGGGTGAAACCGTACATCTCTTCAGTCGGCAGCGCGGCCTTCAGGATGTCGCGCACCTTCAGCAGCTTCGGCAGATCGATGCCGGTCGAGAGGCCCATGGCCTCGAGCATGAACACGAGATCTTCGGTGACGATGTTGCCCGACGCACCTGGCGCAAACGGACAGCCACCGAGACCGCCGAGCGAACTGTCGAACGTGGTGATTCCCACTTCCAGACCCGCCAGCACGTTCGCGAGGCCGAGGCCGCGCGTGTTGTGCAGATGCAGGCCGGACAGCGCGTGCTCGCCGACGGCCGCCTTCACGCGCCGGACGAGATCGCGCACCTGGGCAGGGTTCGCGTAGCCGGTGGTGTCAGAGAGCCCGACTTCATCGCAGCCCGCCTCCATCATCGCTTCCGCGAGACGCACGACCTTGTCCGCCGGCACATCGCCCTCGATCGTGCAGCCGAATGCCGTCGACAGTCCGCCCTCGAACTTGGGACGGGATTCGACCGGAACGCTGCGCAGCAGTGCGACGATGCCGCGGGTCTCGTCGAGCATCTGCGCGTGCGTGCGCCGCACGTTCTTCAGGCTGTGCGTCTCGGAGCAGGACAGCGGGATCGTGATCTTGTGCGCGCCAGCCGCGACAGCGGCTTCGGCCCCTTTCAGGTTCGGCACCAGCACTGCGACCGTGAGCCCCGGTATGCCGCGCGCATGTGCGACGACTTCCGCCGTGTCCGCGAGCTGCGGCAGGATCTTCGCGGGCACGAAACTGCCGACTTCGATCTCGGTGACACCGGCCGCAGCCTCGGCATCGATCCAGGCCTTCTTTGCGGCAAGCGGCATCGTGGGCTTGATGCTCTGCAGGCCATCGCGCGGCCCGACTTCACTGATCAGGATCTTGTGGGTCATGGTGACGGTTTCACAGCCGCGGGGGTCGCGCTCGGAATGGAATAGATCCAGGGGCGCCGCGCGCGATCACGCGTGGCGAAATTGTCGATGGCGGTGCGCTGCTTCAGCGTGAGGTCGATCGCATCGAGGCCTTCGAGCAGCATCTCGCGCGCCTCGCCGTCGAGATCGAACGGGAAGCGGCTGCCGTCCGGGGCAATCACGACATTGCGTTCGAGATCGACCGTGACCTTTGCCTTCGCGGGGTCTCGCTCCACCTGGGCCGCGAGGCCCGCGATGACGTCGGCAGTGAGCTTCACCGGCACGATGCCGTTGCGCACGCAGTTGCCATGGAAGATCGGCGAGAAGCTCGGGGCGATCACGGCGAGGATGCCGTATTCGAACAACGCCCAGACCGCATGCTCGCGGCTCGAACCACAGCCGAAGTTGTCACCGCCGAGCAGGATCTGCGTACCCGCATACCCCGGCTTGTTCAACACGAATTCCGGATTCAGGTCGCGCCCGCCAATGGCGGTGTAACGCCAGCCGGCGAACAGACCGTCTGCGAGTCCGGTTTTCGAGACCGTCTTCATCTCGCGCGACGGGATGATCGCGTCGGTGTCGATATTGGCGCGGATCAGCGGCGCAGCCACCGCCGTCAACGCCGTGAATTTCCTCATGCGACCCTCCCGCTCATGCCGCACCCGGCAATCGTGAAGCGTCTGCGATGCGACCGACAATCGCGCTGGCCGCGACCGTCTCCGGGCTCGCGATATGTGTGCGCGTTTCCGGACCCTGCCGGCTTTCGAAATTGCGATTCGTCGAGGACACGACGCGCTGCTGCTTGCCGAAGCTCTCGCCACCCGAGAAGAAGCACATCGAACAGCCTGACTCGCGCCACTCGAAACCGGCGGCGAGAAATATCCTGTCCAGCCCTTCCGCCTCGGCCTGGCGCTTGACAGACATCGAGCCCGGTACGCAGATGGCCTTGACGCCGTTCGCGACACGACGGCCGCGCACGATCGCCGCCGCACGCCGCAGATCCGAGATGCGACTGTTGGTGCAGGAGCCGATGAAGGCCGCATCGATCGGCAGGTCGGCGAGCGCCGTGCCGGGCGTGAGACCCATGTAAGCCAGCGCGCGATCGTAGGATTCGCGCGTCGTGCCGCTGAGCTCCAGCGTCGGCACGTGACCACTGACGGGGATCGCATGCTGCGGACTCGTGCCCCAGGTGATCATCGGGCCGAGGTCCGCGATATCCACCGACAGATCACTGTCGAACTTTGCGTCTTCGTCGCTGTGCAGCGCGCGCCAGTCCGCGAGCGCTGCGTCCCACTCGACGCCCTTCGGCGCGAAACGCCGGCCGGCGAGATAGTCGAACGTGCGATCGTCCGCGGCGATGAGTCCGCTGACAGCGGAGAATTCCGTCGCCATGTTGCAGAGCGTGAGCCGTGCCTCGATCTCGAGGGCGCGGATCGCCTCACCCGCGTACTCGACCACATAGCCATTGCCGCCAACGGAACCGAAGCGGCTCAACACTGCGAGGCTGAGGTCCTTCGCCGTGACGCCGGCGCGGGGCCGGCCCTCGAAGCGGATGCGCATGGTGCGCGGCCGCGCGATGCGCAGCGTGCCCGTCGCCAGCGCGTGTTCGGCTTCGGTAGAGCCGATGCCCCAGGCGAAGGCGCCCATCGCGCCCTGCGTGCAGGTGTGGCTGTCGGGACAGACGACCGTCGCACCCGGCAGTACGATGCCAAGCTCGGGCGAGATCACGTGGACGATGCCCTGGTCCGGATCGCGCACGTCGAACAGGTGGATGCCGGAGGCCTGCGCAGCCTCGCGCGTCTCGACGATGAAGGCTTTGCCGCCAGGCATCCGCGTGTCATCACCACGACCCGGGAAGGTGTCGACGATGTGATCCATCGTGCAGAACACGCGGCGCGGATCGGCGACGGCGCGGCCACTTTCGCGCAGGCTCTTCAGAGCGATCGAGCCCGTGCGCTCGTGCAGGAAGATGCGGTCGATGGCGATCAGGGAGGCGCCGCCGGGCATCTCCGCCACGAGGTGCTGGGCCCAGATCTTGTCAAACAGCGTCGACGGTTCGGTCTTCGTCATCACCCCTGCACTTTACCCGCCGGGGGCAGTCGCGTCAGCCCACACATTCGATACCTTCCGCTCGTCGATCAGCGTGCGAAGTCGTGTCTCGCCATCACGGATCCACTGCCAGACGCGGCTGCGCTTCTGGCCGTCATCACTGGTCTGGATCATCTCGTACAGGTAGGTATCCGGTTCGCTCTTGCGCACCCAGTACAGCATCAGCGTCCGGTGCAGAGGATCCACTGGGACTTCGGACACCCAGCCACTGATCAGGTCGTTGTCGACCCACAGGCGGCCATCGCGCCAGCTCATGCGGAAATCGCGTGTCTCGGTGCGCCCATCGGCCCACGAGTAATGGTTCGTCTGGTGATAGGCGCAGTCCGGCTCGTCGAGCACACGGCAGACCAGACGCGAACGATGCTCGTCCGTCTTGTGGCCGGCAGCGTCGAAGTACTGATAAGAGCCGTCCCACACGCCTTCGTGGGTCACCATCAGCGGCATCAGGGTACGGATCGAGTTCATGACTGCTTTCCTTGCTTGGGGCGTGAACCGGGGGTGGCGCGCACACGGGTGCTGCGCGCGGTGGATTCGGCAACGGCTTCGACCTGCGGCAGCAGACGCTCGAGCACTTCCAGCGCACGACCGAGATCGGCGATGACTCGCGGCGCTGCAGCGCCGCACTCGGCCCACCACCTCGCCTCGCGGCGGTCGAGCTCCGAAACCGTGCGTTCGCCGTCTTCCGTGAGCACCAGATGGGCTGCGCGGCAGTGATCGGGATTTGCGACCGGCTGCAGCAACCCTCGCTCGGTCAGAAGCTGCACGCTGCGACGCACGCTCTGACGTCGCAGGCCGAGCCGTCGCGCCGTCTGGGCGATGGTCATGGGACGACCGGCCAGCGTCGCGAGCACCGGCCACAGGCCGCTGGTGAGGCCGAGATCGTCCGACAGCGCATCACCCGCGGCCAGCAGCGCGCCGTGCATGCGGAACGTGATGCGCGCGAGGTTGCGGAACGCCGCCCGCTCGTCGCTCGGGCCTTCGCTGGATGCGGGCTTCTTCATTGGAAAGCAGTATGTCTATCTGACAGTTTACTGTCAATTTAGGACAACCGACGACCCGACGGGACTGCCGCTCCGCGGTCAGGTCGGGGGAATCAGGCCAAGCGGCCCAGCAAGGCTGCGACGCGCGGCAAGTCGGCGGGCGAATTGACGTCCGGGCCCGGGCGTTCGGCGGCATCGACCACGCGGATCTCGAGGCCATGCGCGAGCGCCCGCAGTTGCTCGAGCTTCTCGCGATCTTCGAGCGCAGCGAGGGGCCAGGCCGCGATCTGCCGCAGCGCGCCGACGCGATAGGCATACAGACCGAGGTGACGCCTCGCGCCGGCGAACACCGTCTGCGTTGCGAGTCCGCCCGGCGCTGCATCGCGGGTCCAGGGGATCGGCGCACGGCTGAAGTACAGCGCCCTGCCCGCCTGATCGATCACGACCTTGACGACGTTCGTATCCAGGAATTCCTCGAGGCTCGTGATGGGCGCAGCGAGCGTGGCGATGGCGGCCGAAGAATGCGCGGCGAGCGTGGTCGCGACCTGTTGCAGCAGCGCGGCCGGCATCAGTGGTTCATCGCCCTGCAGGTTCACGACGATCGCGTCTTCCGGCCAGCCGAGCGTGGCGACGACTTCGGCGATGCGGTCGGTGCCGGACGCGTGATCCGGCGAGGTCATCACGACGCGAGCACCGAACCCTTCGGCCGCCTGTGCGATCCGCGTATCGTCGGTCGCGACGATGACCTCGTGCGCACCCGACGCGCGCGCACGTTCGTGCACCCACTGCAGCATCGGCTTGCCGGCGATCAGCGCCAGCGGCTTGCCCGGAAAGCGGCTCGACCCGTGGCGCGCCGGAATCACGATGGAGAACGCAGCGGTCACGATGCGACTATCTTTCCAGCAGCGGATCGTTGGGCAGCAGCGCTTTCGCCTCTTCCTCGAGCATCACGGGGACGTCGTCACGGATCGGAAAGGCGAGCCGGTCCAGGCGGCAGACCAGCACCGCCTCGGCGCGGTGATGCACGAGCGGCCCCTTGCAGAGCGGGCAGGCCAGAATCTCGAGCAGTCGCGTATCCATGGGCGGGGTCGTCCGGGTGAGTGAATCAGTTCTCGAAGGTCACAGGCACGCCGCGCGCGAGCGCCTCGATCTGGTCGAGCAGCGCAGACCAGCCAGGCTCGTCGCAGGCCGCGGTAACGGGCACCTGCCAGCAGCGCGCGTCTGCGAAGCTCGAACATTTTACGCCATCCTTCTCGGTCATGAGGATTTCGCCGGGCTCCGCGAAGGCCAGATCCGCGGCCGTAAATGGATGGTGATCGGGAAACGGATGCTCGATCAGCTGCAGCCCCGCTTCCCGCAGCGTCGCGAAGAATCTCAGGGGATTGCCGATTCCGGCGACAGCATGCACCGGCGCGCCGCGAAAGCTCGCGAGTTCGCGCGCCGGACGATCGCCCGACACGGTGCGGGCCTGGGTCACGGCGAGGCGCATCTGCAGCCGGTCGCGCGACCGCGCGACGCGGTCGACGGTCGAGAGGGTCGAGCTCGAGGGCTCGCCGTTGAACACCAGCCAGTCGACGTCCGCGAGGCGCGAGACGGGCTCGCGCAGCGGTCCGGCCGGCAGCAGGTGACCATTGCCGAAGCCGCGCGCACCGTCGACGACGGCGATCTCGAGCGCGCGACCGAGACGATAATGCTGCAGTCCGTCATCGCTGATCACGAGCTGCATGCCACGCTTCGCCAGCAGCGCCGTGGCGGCGACGCGATCCGGCGAGACGACCACCGGCGCTTCCGTGGCGCGCGCGATCAGCACGGGTTCGTCACCATGGACGGCCGGATCACTGCGCGAAGACAGCAGCGCCGGCTCCTGGACCGCGGCGCCATAGCCGCGGGAAATCACACCGACGCGCACGCCGCGCGACTGCAACGCCCGCGCGAGGGCGATCACCAGCGGCGTCTTGCCCGTACCACCGACCGTCAGATTGCCGACCACGACGACCGGCACGTCCGGGACATGGATGCGGCGCGAGCCGGGCGAATAGCTGCGACGGCGCAGCGCGATGACGGCACGGTAGAGCCACTCGATCGGACGCAGATAAGGCGGCGCCGCAGGGCTGTACCAGTGACGGTTCAGCCAGGCCTCCAGCATCAGACGTTGAACTGCAGGCCGTGCAGCTGCGCGTACAGTCCGCCGCGCGCGATCAGCTCGGCATGCGTCCCCTGCTCCGCCACGCGCCCTTCGTGCAGCACGACGATCAGGTCTGCGGCTTCGATGGTCGACAGCCGGTGCGCGATCACGAGCACCGTGCGGTTGCGGACCAGCGTCGCGAGCGCGGACTGGATGTGGCGTTCGGATTCCGTATCGAGCGCGGAAGTTGCCTCATCGAGGATCAGCACCGGCGCGTCCTTCAGCAAGGCGCGCGCGATCGAGATGCGCTGCCGCTGCCCGCCGGACAGCAGCGCGCCGCGCTCGCCGATGCGCGTCTCGAGACCGTCCGGCAGTTCGTTCGCGAAATCGAGCACGTACGCGGCCTGCGCCGCCGCATCGATCGCCTCGCGCGAAGCGTCCGTCATGTTGAAGGCGATGTTGCTGCGGATCGTGTCGTTGAACAGCACGACTTCCTGGCTGACGAGGCTCACCTGGCTGCGCAGATCGGCGCGGCGGTACTCGCGCACGTCGAAGCCATCGAGGCGTACGCTGCCGGCGGTCGGGTCATACAGTCTCGGCAGCAGGCCCACCAGCGTCGACTTGCCGCTGCCGGATTTGCCGACGATCGCGACCGTGCTGCCAGCCGGCACGCGGATGCAGACGTCGCTGAGCACCTCGCCCTTGTCGGCGCTGTAACTGAAGCTGACGTGATCGAACTCGACTTCGCCGCGAGCGCGGCCCAGGTTTCGGGTGCCGCCATCAGGCTCGAGCGGTTGATCCAGCACTTCGAACACGCTGGCACCCGCCGCGATGCCCTGCTGCAGCGGTGCAAAGATGTTGACGAGCCGGCGCAGCGGCGCCGTGATCAGCAGCAGCGCCGTCAGGAAGGCCATGAAGTCGCCGACCAGCATCTGCTTGGCGAACACCTGCGAAATCGAAAAATACAGAACGCCCGCGAGGCCGAGCGAAGCGATCAGCTGCACCACGGGATTGCTGATCGCCCGCGTGCGGATCAGCCGCATGTTGCTGGCGCGATTGTGCTCGTTGGCGCGCTCGAACAGATCCGCCTCGAACTGCTCGGCGTTGAACACCTTGATCACCCGATGGGCATCGAGGGCTTCCTTGGCGACGCGAGTCACGTCACCCATCGAGTTCTGGATCCGCGCGCTGTAGCGGCGGAACAGCCGATTGACGAACTGGATCAGCCAGGACATCGGTGGCGCAAGCAGCAGCACGAAGGCCGCGAGCCGCCAGTTCAGATAGAACAACGTCCCGAGCAATCCAAGAATGGTCAGCGTATCGCGGATCAGCGAGGTGACGGCATTCGTGCAGGCCTCGGCGACCAGTTCGATGTTGTACGTCAGTCTCGACAGCAGCTGCCCGCCGGTAGCGGTGTCGTGATAGGACGTGGGCAGTCTGAGGTAATGCGTGAACAGTTCGCGCCGCAGCGACTTGATGATCTGCCGGCCGACCCAACCCGGAAAGTAGTTGGAGATGTAGTCACCGAGGCCGCGCAGCAGGAACAGCAGGACCGCGCCGAGCGGCACGATCCAGACGATGCGTGGATCAGGATCGGCGAATGCGCCGTTCAGGAACACCTGCACGAGATAGGCGAGCGCAGAGTCGGTCGCGGCGAACAACGCCATGCCGAACACGCCGATCGCGAACATGCCGACATGCGGCCGCGCGTAGGTGAGCAGGCGCCGATAGACGCGCCCCGGATCCTGGACGACCGGCAGCTCGGTGGCGTTCAACGCTCGCCCGCCGGGCTGACCGCCCCGACCGTCGCGATGTTCACGTCACGGAAGCCGAGACGACCGACCACATCCATCGCCGTGACGACGGACTGATGGGTCGCCCGAGCATCGGCGCGCACCGTCACCACCGCGGTCCGATCCTCGCCGGCGAGCTTGAGGATCGCGGCCCGCAGGGTTTCAGGGCTCGCATTGACCAGCTCGCGTCCGTCGACCCGGTACGAGCCCGCCTCGGTGACGGCGATGATGAGCTGGGTGGCGCCGCTGCGCGGCATCGGATCGCTGCTGGCCTCGGGCAGGCGGATGCGCAGGCTCGAATCCTCGACGAAGGTCGAGGAGAGCATGAAGAACACGACCAGCATCAGCACCACGTCGATCAGCGACACCAGGTTGATCTCGGGCTCCTCGGCACGCCGCGGCTTCAGGTTCATGCTTCGACGGCCCCGCGATCGCGCAGCTGCGACTGCTCGACCGCATCGGCGAGCTGGATCGCATCCTTCTCCATCTCGATCACGATGCGATCGACGCGGCCGCGCAGATAGCGGTAGGCGATCAGCGCCGGGATCGCGACCAGCAGACCTGCGGCCGTCGTCAGCAAGGCCTCGCTGATGCCGCCGGACAGCATGCGCGGATCACCCATGCCGCCCTGCGTGATCGCGTTGAAGGCCTTGATGATGCCCGTCACGGTGCCCAGGAGGCCCAGCAGTGGCGAGATGCTGGCGATGGTGCCGAGCGTGTTCAGGAACCGCTCGAGCTCATGCACCACATGGCGGCCCGTGTCCTCCAGCCGCTCCATCATCACATCGCGCGGGCGGTGACGGTTCGCGAGGCCGGCCGCGAGCACCCGGCCGAGCGGCGAGTTCTGCTGCAGGGCCGCGATCACCTTGTCGTTGATCTGGTTGTTCTCGACCAGCTGCCAGACCTTCTGCAGGAGGCCGCGCGGCATCACGCGCTGCGGATGCAGCGTCCAGAGACGCTCCGCCACGATCGCCAGCGCCGCGACCGAACAGACAATGATCGGCCACATCAGCGGACCGCCGGCCCGAACGATTTCCCACATGGACTGCTCTGCACCTCACCGCCGAACCCGGGCGCGATGATACCGGAGCGGCGCCGGCTACGGGGGCTCGCGCGGCACCCGCCAGCGAGGTATCCGCACGGGATCGAGCAGCGCGGACCAGCGCACATCGCCGGACGCCGACACGTCGAGCCGCAGGGGTCCGGTTCGGTCCGTCGCAAGGACGAAGTCGGGGCGCACCTGGTATTGCGCTCCGAGGCGCGCAAGGTCTCGGGCGCTCGTCGAGCGACGCGACGCGACGATCCACTCCGGCGATACCGCAGCGATCCAGGCCGCCGCCACAGGACGCTGCGGCGCCAGCAGCACGGCCGCGCTGTGCGTGACCTCCAGCAGCGAGCGCTGTCCGGATTCCCAGGAGGTCAGTGCCGGTGCGAGCAGCACCGACTGCCCGCCCGCCACGACGCGCAGCAGACAGCTGCCTCGCGCCGGACGCCCGATGCCGGCGCCGAACTCGCCGGCGGACGGCGGCGGCACGGGCGCTGCCACCAGCTCGAACCGCACGCGATCCCAGGTCCAGCTGCCGCGCGGCGGGCAGGACTCGAGCGGGCTCGGCGCACCGCGCCAGGTACCGCCGAACCGCCCGTCGAGCACCGGCATCACCGCGAGCAATCGGGCAGCACCGATGACCGAAGCAGTGTCGGCCCGGCCCAGCACCAGCAGATCGATGTGCCGGACGTCGCGCGCGCGCAGCAAGGGCGCGAGGTGGCGAGTGACCGCCGCGCCGTCACCGCCCCAGGTCTCGCCGGTGTCGTAGACCACCGCGTGATTCGCAGTACGCAGCAGAACCGACCGACCGCCGCCATTATCGAGCACGACAAGCTGCACCGCACCCGGTGCGATGCCGGAACCGCCCCCGACGACCAGCGGCAGCACGAGCCACCATGCGCTGGCCCGCCACGGGACCGGCCCCGGGAGACGCCAGACGGCCAGTGCCGCCGCGCTGATGGCGTACCACCAGGGCGGCGCCGTGCCCTGCCACAGCGCGAGCGGCGCGTCGGCCATGGCCACGAGCGCAGGCCAGGCGAACGCATGCACCTGCTCCGGGATCTGCAGGCAGTGATCCGCGAGCGTCGGCGCGAGGGCCGTGGCCAGCGCTGCGATCAGCGTCATCGGCACCAGCACGAACGAGAACAGCGGGATCGCTGCGAAATTGGCGAGCCAGCCGGCCAGCGATACGCCGTCGAAAATGACCAGCGTGATCGGTACCAGCGCCACGGCCAGCCAGCACTGCGCCAGCACGGCGGCGCGCAGCCCCGACAGGCGCGTCGCGAGGTCGGACGCGCCCGCGGACGTCGGGGCGATGGCGTTGCGCGCGACCTGCGGGCCGAGCATCAGCGCGGCCATCGCACCGAAGGACAGCCAGAATCCCGCCGCCAGCGGCGCGAGCGGATCGAGCATCAGCACGCCGATGCAGGCCGCGCCCAGCAGATCGCTGGCCGCGATGTCACGTGACGCCATGCGAGCGACGACGTGACAGGCCAGCATCAGCAACGTCCGCTGCGCCGGAATCGAGAAACCGGCCAGCAGACTGTATGCGGCGGCTGCAAGCCACCCGCTGACGAGCGCAAAGGATTCGCGCCGGCATCGCGCAATCATCGGAACACGCAGCCAGAGCGCAACCCGCCACATGCGCCGTGCCAGATGCGCCATCAGCCAGGCAAACAGCGTCACATGCAGGCCGGAGATCGCGACGAGATGCGTGGTGCCGGTCGCGTTGAACACGCGCCACTGTTCGCCGCTCATCTGCGCGGTCGCACCGACGGCGAGCGCGGCGAACAGCGCTCCGGCATCACGATCGACGACGCCGGCACGCAACCGTGCGGCGATCGACTCGCGCAGCGACAGCAGGCCGGCAGGCGCAGGGCGCAACCGGAGATTCAGCGTCGAGGGCAGCACGCGACCGAGCGCATCGATGCGCTCGCGCAGGAACTGCCGCTCCATGTCGACACCACCCGGATTCAGCCGCGCTTTCGGCGGCGCGAGTCGCATCAGCAGTTGCCAGGTCTCACCGGACTGCGGCGCCTCGCCGCGCATCGGCCAGCTGAAGCGAATCCGGCGCCGTGCGTCCGCCTCGCCTTCTGGACGCAGGATGCGGATCTCGCCGTCCCCGCTCCATGCCCCGCCGCGCTCCCCCAGCAGAGAATCGATGCGCAGTTCGACCAGCACGCGCTGTTCATCGCGCGCGACGGGCCAGCGCTGTGCGATCTGCTCCGTCATGACCCATGACGAGAGCGCGAGTCCCGCCGCGAACCACAGCAGGACGCGCAGGCGCGGACCCCTGCAGGCCGCCAGCAGCGCCATGACCGTTCCGATTGCCAGCACCGGGCCGTCGAGGCCGCTCCAGAGCGCGAGCACGGAACCACACAACATCGCGGCACCGGCACTGGCGGTGCTACATTCGGCGCTGCTCATGAACCGCAAATGGCTCCGCGCACTGTCTCAGCGCCTGCATCGTGTGCGCGACCGCTGGTACCTGCGGCCGGTGCGCGCGTGGATCATGGATTCGCGACTGTGGTCCCTGCAGCGGCGCAGCATCACGCTCGGTTTTGGCGTCGGCCTCGCGGTCTGCTTCGTCCCCCTGCCCGTGCATTTCCTGCTGGCCGCCGCGATCGCGATCCTCGCGAGACTGAACGTGCCCGTGACGCTCGCGACGACACTGCTGGTCAATCCGGTGACAGTGGTGCCGCTGTACTACCTGGCATATCGGGTCGGCACGACCCTGCTGGGCGTGCCGCAGGACGAATTCAGTTTCCAGCTCTCGTGGGACTGGCTGCAGAACGGGCTCGGCCCGATGTGGAAGCCCTTCCTGATGGGGTGCGCGGTATCCGGCCTCGCGGCGGGACTTCTCGGCTACACGGTCCTGGAATTCATCTGGCGACGACGCGTGCGACAGAAATACCGCCGTCGCCGCGACCTCTCAAGTCTCTGACGCTGCGAAATCCACCAGTAATCCATCTTGCAGCGTGACGGCGCGCTCCATCCGTCGGGCGAGCCGCAGATCGTGCGTGACGATCACGAGGCTCGTCCCCTGCTCGCGATTCAGCTCGAGCATCAGCTCGAACACGGACGCGGCATTCGCGCCGTCGAGATTGCCGGTCGGCTCATCCGCCAGCACGACGCGCGGCCCCGTGACCAACGCGCGCGCCACCGCCGCGCGCTGGCGCTCGCCACCTGACAGCTCCCCTGGCTTGTGCGTCAAGCGGTCGCCGAGCCCCACCCGACCGAGCAACGCCGCGGCGCGCTCCCGCGCCTCGCGGATCGGCGTGCGCCGCACCAGCAGCGGCATGGCCACGTTCTCGAGGGCGGTGAACTCCGGCAGCAGGTGATGGAATTGATAGACGAAGCCGAGCGCGCGATTGCGCAACGCGCCGCGATCCGCTTCCGACAATCCGTGCACATCCTGGCCGGCGAGCCAGACGCTGCCGGAGGTCGGTCGATCGAGGCCGCCGAGGATCTGCAGCAGCGTCGTCTTGCCGGACCCGGACGCGCCAACGATCGCCAGGCGCTCACCGGCCGCTAGCTGCAGATTCACGCCCTTCAGCACGGCCAGCGTGGCCGACCCTTCGCGGAACTCGCGCCGCACGTCACGCGCTTCGAGGACCAGCTCAGTCATGCCGCAGCGCCTCCGCCGGCGCCGTGCGCGAAGCGCGCCAGGCCGGATACAGCGTGGCGAGCGCGCACAGCAGGAACGCGACGCTGCAGACCTGCAGCACGTCCTGCCATTCGACGAACGCGGGCAGATCGCTCATGAAATACACCTTCGCATCGAGAAACCTCATGCCCGTGACGCGCTCGAGACCGCGCACGAGCTGTTCGACGTTGCGGGAAATCAGCACGCCGAGCCCCGCACCCGCCAGTGTACCGGCGAGGCCGATCAGCGTGCCCTGCACGGCGAACGTCGCCAGGATATTGCGCGGGCCGGCGCCGAGCGTGCGCAGGATAGCGATGTCCGCCTGCTTCTCCTTCACGATCATCACGAGCGTCGCGACGATGTTGAACGCCGCAACGCCGACGATCATCAGCAGGATCACGAACATCAGCGACTTGGTCAGCTCGATCGAGCGGAAGAAGTTGGCGTGGTTGCGCGTCCAGTCGCTGACGAAGAACCCTCCGCCGAGCTTCAGCGCCAGATCCCGCACCAGGCCCGGCGCACGGTAGGGATCGTCCAGCTCGAGCCGCACGCCGCTCACCTGCTCGCCGAGCCGATAGAGCCTGCCGGCGTCCGCGATGTGCACCAGCGCGAGGCCGCGGTCGAACTCATACATGCCGGACTCGAACAGTCCGCTGACGACGAAGCGGCGCATGCGCGGCATCAGTCCATCGGGCGTCGCCGTGCCTTCCGGTGCGATGACGACGACCGCATCGCCGACCTTCACACCTAGTTCTTCTGCCAGTGCGGAACCGAGGATGATCCGGTATCCACCCGCCGCGAGCGAGTCGAGGCGCCCTTCGATGATGCGTTGCGCGAGGCCCGCCGTGCGCTGCTCCTCGGCCGGGTCGATGCCACGGATCGCGGAACCCACCACACGAGCCCCGTTCGCGATCATCGACTGCGCTTCGATGTAAGGCACGGCCGAACGGACCCCGGGCATCGTCAGCGCCGCCGCACGCGCCGCGCGCCAGTCCGGCAGCGCCCCTTCCAGACCCATCAGCGTCGCATGCGACGTCACCGACAGGATGCGCGCGCGCAGCTCACGCTCGAAGCCATTCATCACCGACAGCACGACGATCAGCACCGCCACACCCAGCATCAATCCGATGCCGGACATCGCAGCGACGAACGACACGAAACCGCGCCGCTGCGCGGAGCGCAGGTAACGGGTGCCGATCAACCATTCGTAGGATGCCATGCGCTACTCGTACCGCAGCGCTTCGGCTGGCGCGACGCGCGCCGCACGCAAAGCCGGATAGATCGTCGCCGCCGCGGTCAGGGTCAGCGCCGCGATTCCGATCCACAGCACGTTCGACCACTGCAGATCAGAAGGAATCGTCGTGATGTAGTAGACGTCCGGATTCATCAGGCGGAAGCCGAAGATTCGCTCGAGAAACGGCACGATGCTGCCGACGTTCAGCGACAGCAGCACGCCGAGGATCACGCCGGCGATCACGCCACCCCAGCCGATCACCAGACCCTGCGTCATGAAGATGCCCATGATGTCGCGCTGCGGACTGCCAAGCGTGCGCAGGATGGCGATGTCCGTGCGCTTGTCCGTCACCACCATCACCAGCATCGCCACGATGTTGAACGCCGCGACCGCGACGATCAGCAGCAGGATCAGCGCCATCATCGTCTTCTCGATGCGGATCGCGCGGAAATAATTGGCGTTGTCCTGGGTCCAGTCCCGCACCGTGAAGGCGGCGCCGAGTTGCTCACGCAGGCGCTTCGCGCCGTCGACCGCCAGCAACGGATCATGGAAACGGATCCGCACGCCGCGCGCCCGCGGATCGCCGGCGGTCAACCCCGCCACATCCTGGATGTCGCCCATCACCAGCACGCCGTCGTGATCCTGCAGGCCCACTTCGAATACGCCGACGACCTCGAATTCGCGCAGGCGCGGCTGCGGCGTACCGTCGGCCGACACGCCAGGCACCAGCAGATTCAGCCGATCGCCGATCACGAGCGCGAGTTGCTGCGCGATCACGCTGCCGACGACGACGCCGTTCGCGCCGGGTTTCAGGTCACCGAGTCGACCTTCGATCACGGAACTCGCGGCCGAGGTCACGCCGGGCTCCAGGACCGGATCGATGCCGCGCAGCTGCACTGGCAACATGTCCGGACTGTGCACGGCCAGGGCCTGGATCTCGACGTACGGGGCCGCCGCCAGCACCTGCGGCAACGCACGGGCTCGATCGAGCGCCGCAGCCCACTGTGCGTCCGTGGCGGGCGCCGCGACGGTCCCGGAGGCCGCCGGGACGATGCGCGCGTGCGCGGACAATGCCAGCAGGCGCTCGCGCAACTCCCCTTCGAAGCCGTTCATCACCGATAGGATCACGATCAGCGCCGCGACGCCGACGCACACGCCGAGCAGCGACACCCAGGTGATGAACGAGACGAAGAACTTGTGGGAGCGTGCCCTGACGTAACGCAGACCGACAAAAAGCGACAGCGGATGGAACATCGTGAACCGTCAATAGAGGCCCGCGGCGCAGGGAAAAGGCCGGCGAAGGCAGCGCCGGCATTTAACCACAGGGCGCGCCCTGACCGGAAAAAGATGACCCCTGTCACGGACTGCCGACAGAGCCCCGGCCGTTTCCTCGCGCCACGGCCCGCAGTGCTATATTTCCCGCGATTCCCGTCCATTGCCGAGGGCATGCCATGCGCCACCATTCCCCGCCTCGCCATCCGTCCCGCCTGTTGCCGCTGCTCGCCTGCGCGCTGTTCGGCGCGGCCACGGCCCGCGCCGAGCTGCTCGTGATCGATGGTCAGGTCCAGGTACGCCCGAGCACTGCGGAAACGCCCCGTCGCGGCACCCGCATGAGCGACGTCGAAGCCCGCTTCGGCGCGCCGTTGAACCGCACCTCGGCAGTCGGCGAGCCGCCGATCACCCGCTGGGACTATGACGGCTTCTCGGTCTATTTCGAACGCGATCTCGTGCTGCACAGCGTCGCACGCGGCTCCTGATCCGCTCCCGAATTCGGTAAGCTTCGCGCCCCATCCGCGGCAGGATGGGCAGTCCCGGGGGCAGGCCTGACCTCCATCCGGGTTGCCCGTCGTGCCTGCGTGTTTTTCCTCGACGGCCGATACCGGACATGCTGCGACCCCCGATTCCAGATTCCGCCCACCCACGGGTGTCGTGGCACCAGCTCTATGGCAGCGCTCCGGCCCTGGTCATCGCCGAAGCGGCCGAGCGTGCGGGCCGACTGCTGGTCGTGCTCGTCAACGACAGCCGGGAACTCGAGCAGCGCCGTGCCGAGCTGCAGTTCTTCAGCGGCGGCACACTCGCGATCCATGCCCTGCCCGACTGGGAGGTCCTGCCCTACGACACCTTCTCGCCGCACGCCGACATCGTCTCCGAGCGTCTGCTGACGCTCGCCGAACTGCCGCAACTGTCACGCGGCGTGCTGTTGCTGACGGCCGAGACGCTCGCGCAGCGCCTGCCGCCGCGCAGCTATGTGGCCGGGCGCAGTTTCGTGCTCGCCGTCGGCGACACGCTCGGCATCGATGCCTTCCGGCTTCGGCTCACCGAAGCAGGTTATGCGAGCGTCGGCCAGGTGACCGAGCCCGGTGAATTCGCATTGCGCGGCTCGCTGCTCGACGTGTTCCCGATGGGATCGGAAGCGCCGCTGCGCATCGATCTGTTCGACGATCAGATCGAGGCGATCCGTCGCTTCGATCCCCAGACCCAGCGCTCCGGTGAATCGCTGCAATCCCTGCGCCTGCTGCCGGCGCGCGAAATCCCGGTGGATGGCGACGCCGTTCGAGCCTTCCGGCGTCGCTATCGCGCGCGCTTCGACGGCGATCCGACGCGCAGCGCGATCTATCGCGGCGTCAGCGAAGGCCTGGCGCCGGCAGGCATCGAGTTCTACCTGCCACTGTTCTTCGAGACCACCGACACCCTGTTCGACTACCTGCCGACCACCGCCACTTTCGTGATCGAGGACGGCGTCCAGCGGGCCATCGAACAGGCGGCCGAGGGCATTGCTCTTCGCTACGAAGAGCGTCGCCACGACATCGAGCGTCCCCTGCTCGCGCCGGCCGAACTCTATGTCGCACCGGCCGACACGCTGGCTTCGCTCGACGCACGGCCCGCTGTGCTGCTGCACCACTTCAAGACCGAGAATCCGGACGACGCGACCACGCGCAATTTCCCGACCCAGGCGGCGCGCGACCTCAAGATCGACCTGCGCGCACCGGAGCCGCTCGCCCCGCTGAAAGCCCTGATCGCCGACGCGCCGGGGCGAGTGCTGATCGCCGTGGATTCACCGGGTCGCCGCGAAGTGACCAGCGAACTGCTGCGAGGCGCCGGCATCGCGACGACGCCGTACGAGGGCTGGCGCGAATTCACGGCGGGCAGCGCGCGCATCGGCCTCGCGATCGCGCCGGAGCTCGCGGGCCTGAACCTGCTGGAACCGCCGCTGCTGATCCTGCCGGAGTCGGCGCTGTTCGGTTCGCGGGCACGCCAGGAACGCCGGCGCCGAAAGTCGGTCTCCGATCCGAGCGCGATCCTGCGGGATCTGCAGAGCCTGTCGGCCGGCGCGCCGGTCGTGCACGAGGAATACGGCGTCGGCCGCTACGTCGGCCTGCAGACGATGGTCGTCGGCGACCAGAGCGGCGAATTCGTCGTGCTCGAATACCAGGACGGCGACCGTCTGTATGTGCCAGTGCATTCGCTGCATCTGGTCAGCCGCTATACGGGCGCGGCACCCGAATCTGCCCCGCTGCACAAACTCGGCACGGACCAGTGGTCGCGCGCGCGGCGGCGGGCGGCCGAAAAAGTGCGCGACGTCGCCGCGGAGCTGCTGGATCTCTATGCCCAGCGCAAGGCACGTGTCGCCGAAGCGCTGGTCACCAAGGATCTCGAATACCGTTCCTTTGCGAACGCCTTTCCGTTCGAGGAAACGGCCGACCAGGCGGAAGCCATCGGCAAGGTGCTCGAGGACCTGGCCGGCACGCAGCCGATGGACCGCATCGTCTGCGGCGACGTCGGCTTCGGCAAGACGGAAGTGGCGATGCGCGCTGCCTTCGTCGCCGTGCAGTCCGGTCACCAGGTCGTGGTGCTGGTGCCGACCACGCTGCTCGCTCAGCAGCACTACAACAATTTCCGCGACCGCTTCGCCGACTGGCCGGTGCGCATCGAGGTGATGTCCCGGTTCCGTACGGGCAAGGAAACGGATGCGGTCGCGGACGGGCTCGAGCGCGGCACGGTAGACATCGTGATCGCGACCCATCGCCTGCTGCATGCACAGGTGCGTTTCAAGAACCTCGGCCTGGTGGTCGTCGACGAAGAACACCGCTTCGGCGTCCGCGACAAGGAGAAGCTCAAGGCGTGGCGCGCCGAAGTGCACGTGCTGACGCTGACGGCCACGCCGATCCCGCGCACGCTGAACATGGCGCTCGGCGGCCTGCGCGAGCTGTCGCTGATCACGACGCCGCCGGCAGAGCGTCTCGCGATCAAGACCTTCGTCACCGAATGGAACGACTCATCGCTGCGCGAAGCCGTCATGCGCGAGCTGCGCCGCGGCGGCCAGGTGTACTTCGTGCACAACGAGATCCGCGACATCGAAAAGATCGGTGCCGAACTCGCCAAACTGCTGCCCGAGGCGCGGATCCGCATCGGACATGGCCAGATGCGCGAGCGCGAACTGGAGGAGCTGATGGTGGACTTCTACCATCGTCGCTTCGACATCCTGCTGTGTACGACCATCATCGAAAGCGGCATCGACGTTCCCACGGCGAACACGATCATCATCAACCGCGCCGAACGCTTCGGTCTCGCGCAGCTGCACCAGCTGCGCGGTCGCGTCGGTCGCTCGCATCATCGCGCCTATGCCTACCTGCTGACACCGCCGCGCAAGGCGCTCGGCCAGGACGCCCTGAAGCGCCTCGAGGCGCTGGAATCACTGGAGGAACTGGGCGCCGGCTTCGTGCTCGCGACCCACGATCTCGAGATCCGCGGCGCCGGCGAACTGCTCGGCGAAGGACAGAGCGGCGAGATGACCGAAGTCGGACTCGCGATGTACCTGGACATGCTGGACCGGGCCGTGCGTGCGTTGAAGGCGGGCCGCAAGGTGTCCATCGACGCACCGTTGTCGTCGCAGACGGAAGTCGAGATGCGCGTGCCCGCGCTGCTGCCGGAGGACTACGTCAGCGACGTCCATCTGCGCCTCGCGCTGTACAAGCGCATCGCAGCCGCGCCTGCTGATGCCGACCTCGACGAACTCGTGACCGAAATCGTCGACCGGTTCGGCGAGTTCCCGACGCCCGGCATGAACCTCGTACGCATCGCGCGGCTGCGGATCCGCGCCCGGCGCATCGGGATCCGCCGCATGGATTTCGGCGCCCACGGTGGCTATCTGCTGTTCGAGGAGCAGAACAACGCGGATCCGCGGGCGGTGCTCAAACTGATCCAGGACCGCTCGCGCGGCTACCGTCTCGACGGACCGCTGAAGCTGAGGGTCTCGCGCGAACTCGACGAGGAGAACGAACGCTTCGACTTCGTCACGGCGCTGCTCGAAAAACTCGAGACTGCGCCGGTGCCGGCTGCACCGACGCCGACTGGCGACAGCAGCACGCCGCGGGCCCGCAAAGCCTGACCGTGAGCTATCATTCGCGCATGAATACCGCCCGTCTCCGTCCCGCCCTGCTGGCGCTGTCGCTGACGCTCACGATGGCCCTGGGCCTCGCACCGGACACTGCCCGCCCTCAGGCGGCGCCGGCCGCCACCGTCTACAACGTCGAACTGATCGTGTTCCGCGCCACCGGTGGGCCTTCGGGCTCTGAAGACTGGAGCGCGGGTGCCTCGCGCTCGGCACGCGGACCGGCCAGCGATGGCACGGAGAAGGCCGGTGCGGCGCAGGTCGGGCGCATCGTCTCGATGCTGCCGCCCGCCAGCTATCAGCTCGGCGCGATCAAGGCCAAGCTCGCGTCGAGCGGAGCGTGGCAACCCATCGCTCACCTTGCCTGGTCGCAGACGGCGAGTTCTTGGGGCTCCCGCGCCGGCTTCACGCTCGCGAAGCTCGGAGCCTCCGCGCAAGGTCTGTCGGGCCTCGTCTATCTCGAGCGCGGGACGTACCTGCACCTCGGTGTATCGCTGCGCTATGGCGGATATTCACTCAACGAAAGCCGGCGCGTGAAGTTCTACGAAAAGAATTACTACGACCACCCGGCGTTCGGGGTGATCGCCCTGGTCACGCCGGCTGCCGGCGCGCGCCCCGCCGGACGCTGAGCGGCGCTCAGGCCTGCAATTGCAGTGACGGCGGCGCTGCGCAGCGCGCCAGCGTCTGCTGGCTCTGCTGCCAGCGTGCGTCGGCACGCAGCGTCGAATAATCCGCCGTTCCACGACCCCGCAGCCTCACCAGGCGCATCGCGGAAGCTGGATCCGGTCGCTCCTTCAGGCCGTCGAGCAACGCCACCACGCTCGCGCGCTGATTGCAGACCGGCAGCACATCGCACCCCGCCTCGAGCGCCAGCTGCGCGCGCGTGACGACGTCACCCGCCGCCTCGGCGCCGCGCATCGACAGATCATCCGTGAAGACCACGCCCTGGAAACGCAGTTCGTCGCGCAGCACGCCACGCACCCATCGCCGCGACACGCTGGCCGGCAGTGAGTCGACCTCCGGAAACACGACATGCGCGACCATGACACCAGCGATCCCGTTGGCGATCAGCAACCGGTACGGCGCGAGGTCAGGCTCGAGGTCTT
Organism: Steroidobacteraceae bacterium; assembly: GCA_965279665.1. Classification (GTDB taxonomy): domain Bacteria; phylum Pseudomonadota; class Gammaproteobacteria; order Steroidobacterales; family Steroidobacteraceae; genus UBA964. The sequence goes on along the minus strand of OZ257256.1, from coordinate 1,805,240 downwards.
CCAGCGCGCGACGATCCACCGGCACGGCGTGGTGCGAGTCCGCGACGACTGCGCCATGCCCGGGGAAATGTTTGGCCGTCGCGATCATGCCGGCATCGCGCATGCCATGCATGTAGGCCACGGCGAGTTCCCCGACCGCCGCAGGACGAGAATGGAATGCGCGATCGCCAATCACTTCGCTGACGCCGTAGTCGAGATCGACACAGGGGGCGAATGACAGATCCACGCCGACCGCACGCAGCTCGGCCGCCATCAACCAGCCCAGCTCGCGGGCCAGCGCGAGCCCCGCCTTCGGATTCGCATCGTATTCATGGCCGATGCGGCGCGCCGACGGCAGCACCGAGAATCCCGGGCGGAACCGCTGCACGCGTCCGCCTTCGTGGTCGACGCCGACGATCAGGGCCGGCGACCGGAGCGAGTGGATCTCCGCGACCAGCGCGGCCAGCTGCTGCGGATCGGCGTAATTGCGCGTGAACAGGATCACGCTGCCGACCAGCGGGTGGCGCAGCATCTCGCGCTCTTCGGCGTCCAGCTCCGTTCCCGCCACATCGACCATCAGCGGACCCAGTGTCATCGTTCTCTCCTCAAGGCGTCGACTCCAGCACTGCGATCGACTCGACGTGATTGGTGTGCGGAAACATGTCGAGCACACCCGCCGCCATCAGCCGGAAGCCATGCACGTGCACGAGCTCACCGATGTCACGCGCGAGGCTGCCCGGATGGCAGGAAATATAGACGATCCGCCGTGGCGCGAGCCGCCGCAGCAATGGCAGCACCTCCAGCGCCCCCGCCCGGGGTGGATCGAGCAGCACGTGCGAAAACGGTCCGCGTGCCCAGGGAAACTCGTCGAGTCCCTCGGCCGCGAGATTGGCGACATGAAAGCTGGCATTCGTGATGCCGTTGCGCACCGCGTTGTCGCGCGCCCGCGCGACCAGCCCCGCTTCGCCCTCGACGCCCACCACTTCGGCGACGCGGCGTGCCAGCGGCAAGGTGAAGTTGCCGAGGCCGCAGAACAGGTCCAGCACGCGTGACTGGCCGTCCGTGCCGAGCAGTTCGATCGCCCGCAGGATCAGCTGCCGGTTGATCGCCGCATTGATCTGGATGAAGTCGGTCGGCAGGAAGGCGAGGTCCAGCCCGACATCGGGCAGCGCGTAGGACAGTGCCGGCGCTTTGCCCTCGAGCGGAATGATGCTGTCGAGCCCGCCGCTTTGCAGCAGGATGCGGCAGCCATGCGTGATCTCGAACTCGCGCAACTTCGCACGATCCGCTTCCCCCGGATTCTCGAGCACTCGCATCACGAGCGCGAGCTCGCGATCCGCGGCAGCCACCTCGATCTGCGGCAGCTGGGAACGGATCGCGAGGCCATCGATCATCCGTGCGAGTGGCGTGATCAGTGCACTCACCGTCTCCACGAGAACGTCGCAGCTCACGAGCTCCGCGACATACGGCTTCATGCGTTCGCGGAAGCCGACGAGGACCCGGCCCTTCTTCGGCACGTATTTGACGCCGAGCCGCGCGCGGCGCCGGTAGTTCCAGACCGGCCCCGTCATCGGTTCGAGCCAGGCGGCGGGCGTGGTCTTCGCGATCCGCTCGAGATTGTCCGCCAGCTCGCGCTGCTTCATCAGGATCTGCGCGCCGGGCGCGAGATGCTGCAATGCGCAGCCGCCACAGACGCCGAAATGTGCGCACCGCGGAACGACGCGGTCCGCCGACGGCTCGAGCACCTCCAGCAGTTCACCGTCGTCGTACTGTCGATGGCCGATCGTGCGCCGGAAACGAATGCGCTCGCCGGGCAATGCGCCGGGCACGAACGCGGTCTTGCCTTCGCGCAGCACGGCGGCGCCGTCGTGGTTCAAGCCGGCGACCACGCCTTCCTCCGGCGCGACCTGCAGCCGCTTCATGCGGGCCATGCGGCCAGGAACTCGGCGAAATGCGGTTCGGCCGATTCCGCCAGCAGCGCGCGCACGCGCTGGACTTCCTCGTCATGGCGCTCAGGCGTCAGAAGGCCGCGCATCAACTGAAAGCGCAGATAGACCAGCCAGGTGTTCAGCACGTCGGTCTCGCAGTACCGGCGAATGCCGTTCAGTTCTCCGGCCAGATAGGCCGGCCAGACCTTCTCGCCCGAGAATCCGAGCTTGCCCGGCAAGCCGAGCAGCGCCGCCGTGTCTGCGAGACTGGCCCGCGCACGGCCCTGGAAGCCGGACAGCACATCCATCAGATCGGTGTGGCGCCAGTGGTAGCGGCTCAAGTAGTTGTTGAAGCGGAAGCTCTGGTCTTCCGCGCCGGTTTCCCAGTAACGCGCGGCCTGGACGCGCCAGCGCAGCGCGCGGTAGTGCAGGACAGGCAGATCGAAGCCGCCGCCGTTCCACGACACGAGGTCCGGCGTGTAGCGGTCGATGCCGTCGTAAAAGCGCTGCACCAGCTCGGCTTCGCTCGAAGCTTCGTCGCCGAGGCTCCAGACCTTCAGGCTGTCGCGACTGCGCAGCACGCAGGAAATCGCGACGACCCGGTGCTGCTCGTGCGGCAGGAACTCGGTGCCGCGCGTTTGTCGCGACCGCGCAAACATCGCTTTCGCGACCGTTTCGTCGCTCAGGCCCTCGAGACCGTGGACCTTGCGTCCGAACTCCACGTCCGGGATGGTTTCGATGTCGAATACCAGCACGTTCATCGCGTCAGCCCGCTCCCGCCTTCATCAGCACGGCGACGGCGACGATCAGGCCAGCCTCGTCGGTCAGCGTGACATGCCCCTCGCCGATGCCCAGGCCTCGCCGCACCGTCTCGCCGCGCGGCGAGTAGACCACTTCGGGACGCCCCCAGGCGTTCTGCACGACGCCGACGTCGCGGATCCAGACACCATGCGCGAATCCGGTCCCCATGGCCTTGACGATCGCTTCCTTCGCGGCGAACCGCATCGCAAGGAATCGCTGCGGACGTGCCGTCTTCGCCAGTTGCTCACGCTCGGCAGGCATCAGCAGGCGATCGACGAAGTGGTCGCCGTATTTCTCGTGCACGCGACTGACGCGCTGCGCCTCGAGCACGTCCACGCCGATGCCAAAAATCATGACCTCGCAGCATCCATCAGCGCGCGCATGTCATGCACGGCGGCGTGAAGTCCACTGAAAACAGCCCGCGCGATGATCGAATGGCCGATGTTCAGCTCGACGATCTCGCGGATCGCCGCGACCGGCTCGACGTTGTGATAGTGAAGACCATGACCCGCATGGACACGCAGGCCCATGCCGCTGGCGCGGCGCGCCGCCGTCCGCAGGCGCTCGATCTCGACCGCCTGCCGACTGCCGGTCGCCTCGGCATAGGTGCCGGTGTGCAGTTCGATGACCGGTGCACCCGTCTGCGCGGCTGCCTCGATCTGCAGCGGATCGGGATCGATGAACAACGAGACGCGGATGCCCGCCGCGGCCAGTACGGCACAGGATTCGCGGATGCGCGCCACCTGCCCCGCCACGTCGAGACCGCCTTCCGTGGTGACTTCCGCGCGGCGCTCCGGTACGAGGCAGCAGTCCGCTGGCCGCACGCGTCTTGCGATGTCCAGCATTTCGTCGGTGACGGCCATCTCGAGATTCATGCGCGTCTGCAGCAAACCGTGCAGCGCAAACACGTCCGCGTCCTGGATGTGCCGCCGATCCTCGCGCAGGTGCAGCGTGATGCTGTCTGCGCCCGCCTGCTCGGCGACCAGCGCCGCATGCACCGGATCCGGGTAGCGTGCGCGCCGCGCCTGACGCAGCGTCGCCACGTGATCGATGTTCACCCCGAGCGCGATCGACGACATGCTCAAGACTCCTGCTGCTTCGCAGCGTGTGAAGCGGCCCCGCCCTCGCGGCGACGCATCGAAACAGCGCGGGCGACGGATCGCGTCGCGAGCTCGCGGCCTTCCAGCAACGGCTCGAGCGAGGCCCGGAGCACGCGACGTGCGTCGTCGAGGCCACGCTCATCGAGTTCGGCTTCCTCGGCGAGCGCGATCAGTGACGCGCCGAGGACGGCCTGCGGCGCCGCCGGATCGTCCGGCGTCTCGATCGCGACGCAGCCGAGCGAGGCGCTGAAATGATAATACCCGGCCGGATCGATCGGCAGGCCGGTGCGGGACTCCCGCGTCAGCTCGATGCCGTAGCCGAGGATGTCCAGCAGCCGCTTCTCGAAGCTGCGCAACGCACGATTCGGCGTGGCCGCCGTCCGCATGTCGTTCAGCGCCGCGTCGTAAGCGTCGAACAAGGCCGGCAGCGGGTCGTGCCGCGTGGTGAGGCGGATCAGCAGTTCATTGAGGTAATAGCCCGACATCACGGCAGACGGCGGCAGCGGCGCCTGGGGCATCGCTTCGGCCCGCGTCAGCTGACCGGCCTCGCCCTTGCCCGTCCACGACACCCACAATGGCTGGAACGGCTGCAACACCGATGCGAGTGGCGACTTGCCACCGCGCACGCCTCGGGCAAACAGCGTCAGACGACCCTGATCGCGCGAGAAGACATCGAGGATGCGACTGGTGTCGCGATACGGCCGATGGTGCAGAAGGTAGGCCGCATGCAGCGCATCGCGTCGCTGCGTCGCGCTCATTCGAGTCCCAGCGCCCGCAGCGCCTGCGCGTTGTCCGCCCAGTCCTCGCGCACCTTGACCCACAGCGTCAGGTGCAGTCGCTGGCCGGTCATGCCGTTCAGCTCGCGCCGGGCCGCCGTACCGACGCGCTTCAGGCGTGCGCCGCCCGCGCCGATCACGATCGGCTTCTGCCCCTCGCGATCGACCCAGATGATCGCGGATACGGCGAGCTGGCCGTCTTCCTCGGCCATCGACTCGACCTCGACGGCGATGCCGTACGGCACTTCCTGATTCAGCTCCAGTGTCAGCTTCTCGCGGATCGTCTCGGCGATCCGGAAGCGCAGGTCCCGATCCGTCAGCGTCTCCGGCGGAAAGAGCTGCGGCGATACCGGCAGGTGCGCGGCGATCAACGTCTTCAGGCGATCGAGATTGTCAGCCTTCAGCGCACAGATCGGCATGATCTCCAGAAATTCGGCGCGAGCCGCGAGTTCGGCCAGATACGGCAGCAGGCGATCCTTCGGATGCGCCTTGTCGACCTTGTTGACGACAGCGATGACCGGGCGGCGACTCGAGACGACGCGCTTCAAGGCCGCCTCGTCTTCCTCATTGAAGCGCAAGGCCTCGACCACGAACACGATCAGGTCCGCGTCGGCCAGCGCAGACGCCGCCGTGCGATTCATTGCGCGATTCAGCGCGCGCGATTCGCCCAGGTGCAGGCCGGGCGTGTCGACGAACGCAATCTGCGCCGCCGGCAGATTCACCATACCGATCACGCGATGCCGCGTGGTCTGCGGACGCGGCGTGACGATCGAAAGCTTCTGCCCGCAGAGCGCATTCAACAGCGTCGACTTGCCGACGTTCGGCCGACCGACGATCGCGGCGAAACCCGCGCGATAGTTGGCGGGCAGATCAGCCTGCGCGGGATCGTTCATGAGGCAGCATCGTTCATGAGGCACCTTGGATCTGTCGCAGCAACTGCTGCGCCGCTTCCTGTTCGGCGCGGCGCCGGCTGCTGCCTTCGCCATGAGCAACGAGACCGAGCGAAGCAACGCGGCACTCGACCCGAAAATGCTGGGCGTGAGGTTCGCCGACCACCGATTCGACGCCATACTGAGGCAGCGGCAGCGACACCGACTGCAGGTGTTCCTGCAACTGTGTCTTCGAATCCTTCAGGGCCGCGAGATCTGGCGCCGTCGCGATCCGGTCCTCCAGCAGGCGCAGCACGAGCTGTCGTGCCGCGTCTAGGCCACCATCCAGATAGACAGCGCCGATCAGCGCCTCGAGCGCATCCGCGATGATCGACTGGCGGCGGAAGCCGCCGGTCTTCAGTTCGCCGGAACCGAGAACGAGCCGCTCACCCAGCCCGATGTGCTGGGCCACCTCGGCCAGCGGCTCTGCGCTGACGACGCGTGCGCGCAGGCGACTGAGGTCACCTTCGTGAGCCTCCGGGTAAAGTCCGTAGAGGCGTTCCGCGACGACCATGTTCAGCACGGCATCGCCGAGGAACTCGAGGCGCTCGTTGTTGCGTGACGAGGCGCTGCGATGCGTCAGCGCCGCTGCGAGCAGCTGTGGATCGCGAATCTCGCAGCCAAGGGTGTGACGCAACCAGTCCTGCGTGGATCGCGGTGGCATCCGGTTCGCCGCGATCTTCAGCGGATCTCGACGCTGTTCTCGAACTCCACGAGAATCGAGACGTTCGAGACCAGAGGCACGAGATCGTCGTAGGCCGCCTCGATCACCCAGCCCTCGCTGTCCTTGCGGATCACGACTTCCTTGTAATCCGGCTTTTCCACGTACTCGACGTTGAAGCGGCGTGCGAGCGATGCCCGCAAGGTCTTCTGCGACACCGAGCTCTGGCCTTCGTATTCTTCCTTCACCTGGTTGAATACGCGCTCCACCTTCGTGTAGTTCAGGTAGATCGGTACCAGCCGGATTCCGGTGTAGATGACGATCGCCATCGGGATCAGCAGTACGATCCAGCCCAGAAACGTGATGCCTTGTTGACGCCGACGCATGAGACCTCCCAATCATTCGATGGACGTGCCGATCCGGCTCCAGTTCGGGCCGCCAGAGCGCTGCAGGTCCCAATTGAACCAGATTCGTGTCGCCTTGCCGACCAACAGGGTCTCATCCACGTAACCCCAGAACCGGCCGTCATAGCTGTTGTCCCGATTGTCGCCGACCATCAGGTACTGGCCCTGCGGCACTTCACGGATCACGTCGCCGGGGTCCCGCCGGGCGCCGTTGGCGACCTCGTTGCAGACATAGCCCTGGTCGATCTCCCGGTTGCAGCCCGGCAGCGGGGGGACCTGAAGATTGTCCGCGGACAGGCAGTGCAGAACCTTGTGAGTGTGCTCACCCAGGCGCTCCTCGGCCAGGCGCATGTTCAGGTAGCAGCTGTCTTCGTACCGGCCCACCTCGGTCAGCGTCACCGGCTCGCCGTTGATGATCAACTGATCGGAACGGACTTCGACCTTGTCACCCGGCAACCCGACGACGCGCTTGATGTAGTTGACCGACGGATCGTCCGGAAAACGGAACACCACGACATCGCCGCGCTGCGGCTCGCCGACGCTCAGGAACTTCTCGTGCGTCACCGGCCAGCGCAGGCCGTAGGAGTACTTGTTCACGACGATGAAATCGCCGTCCAGCAGCGTCGGCATCATCGAATCCGACGGAATTCGATACGGCTCGAACAGGAACGAGCGCAGGATCAGCAGCACCGCGGCGACCGGGAAGAAGCTGCGTGCGTAGTCGACGGTGCCGGGCTCCGGCAACGTGACGGGATCCTTGCCGGCGGCCCGGGCGTCACGCTCGCGCCGCGCGCGCAACAGCCAGTGATCCACAGCCCAGACGATGCCCGATGCAAACGTGATGAAGACGAGCACCGCGCTGAAATCGGCCCGCTCCGCCGTCAGCATGCGATAGACCGACGCCAGGATCAGCAAGGGCAGCAGCAGGTACAGCGCACGCATCAGCGGCGGATCCACGGCCGGCTGGGGCGCCGCGGCAATCACGCGACGATGCCGCAGGAACCAGTCGTCCGCCATGCAGATCAGCGTCACCGGAATCGCGAGCCACGAAAGAAGCTGCAGGATCTGTGCGAACAGCATGGCTACTTGCGACCCAGCTGCAGCACGGCCAGGAAGGCCTCCTGCGGAATCTCGACCGAGCCGACCTGCTTCATGCGCTTCTTGCCCTCTTTCTGCTTCTCGAGCAGTTTGCGCTTGCGCGAGATGTCACCGCCATAGCACTTCGCCAGCACGTTCTTGCGCAGGGCCTTGACGGTCGCGCGCGCGATCACGTGACTGCCGATCGCCGCCTGCACAGCCACTTCGAACATCTGCCGCGGGATCAGCTCCTGCATCTTGTCGACGAGCTCACGGCCGCGCTGATAGGAATTCTCGCGATGCACGATGATCGACAACGCATCGACCTTGTCGCCGTTGATCAGGATGTCGAGCTTGACCAGCGGCGCCGCCTGGAAATGGCTGAATTCATAATCGAACGACGCGTAACCGCGGCTCGAGGATTTCAGGCGGTCGAAGAAGTCGAGCACCACCTCGGCGAGCGGCAGTTCGTACTGCAAGGAAACCTGGTTCGCGAGGTACTGCATCTTCTTCTGCACGCCGCGCTTCTCATTGCACAGCTGCAGCACCGCGCCGACGTATTCGGGCGGCACCAGGATGTTGGCGATGATGATCGGCTCGCGGATCTCCACCACCTCGTTCGGCGACGGCAGCTTCGCGGGATTGTCGACGTTGCGGACCGTCTCGTCGACGCACAGCACTTCGTAGACCACGGTCGGCGCGCTGGTGACGAGTTCCAGGTTGTACTCGCGCTCGAGCCGCTCCTGCACGATGTCCATGTGCAGCAGGCCGAGGAAGCCGACGCGGAAGCCGAAGCCGAGTGCGCCGGACACTTCCGGCTCGTAATGCAGCGCGGAGTCGTTCAGGCGCAGCTTGGAGAGCGCATCGCGGAAAGACTCGTAGTCCTCGGCATTGATCGGGAACAGACCGGCGAACACGCGTGGCTTGATCTGCTTGAAGCCGGCCAGCGGCGCGGCGCAGGGGCGATTGTCCAGCGTGATCGTATCGCCGACGGGCGCGCCGTCGATATCCTTGATGCCGGCGATCACGAAGCCGGCCTCGCCCGCCGACAGCTGGTTGGCCGGAAAAGATTTCGGCGTGAAGCGGCCGAGCTTGTCGACCTGCCAGGGTCGGCCCGTCGACATCACGCGGACCTTGTCGCCCACTTTCAGCGTGCCGTTGAACACGCGCACCAGCGACACCACACCGACGTAGTTGTCGAACCAGGAATCGACGATCAGCGCCTGCAGCGGCGCGTTGACGTCACCCTTCGGCGCCGGGATGCGCTTGACGATCGCCTCGAGCAGTTCGTCGACGCCCTCGCCGGTCTTGGCACTGACCAGGCAGGCATCCGTGGCGTCGATGCCGATGATCTCTTCGATCTCACGCTTGACCTTCGGTGGATCCGCCGACGGCAGGTCGATCTTGTTGATGACGGGCAGGACCTCGAGACCCTGCTCGATCGCGGTGTAGCAGTTGGCGACGCTCTGCGCCTCGACACCCTGCGAGGCGTCCACCACCAGCAGCGCGCCATCGCAGGCCGCGAGGGAGCGGGAGACCTCGTACGAGAAATCCACATGCCCCGGGGTATCGATCAGGTTCAGCTGGTATCGCTGCCCATCGCGCGCGTCGTAGTACAGCGTCACGCTCTGCGCCTTGATCGTGATACCGCGCTCGCGCTCGAGCTCCATCGAATCGAGGACCTGGTCCTGCATCTCACGCGCCGCCAGGCCACCGCAGATCTGGATCAGGCGGTCGGCAAGCGTGGATTTGCCATGGTCGACATGGGCGATGATGGAAAAATTGCGGATGTTCTGCATCGATCGGGGACTCGCGGCGCGGCTCCCGCGCTGCGGGTTTCGCTCAAGCCTTCAAGTATAGCGGGGCAGCGCTAGTGTCGTGTTCCGCAAGTATCTGTACACCCTGAGCCTCACCGCCATCGCACGCGAAGGCGCGCCGAGGAAGGCGTGGTGGGCACCACGCCGACGAGGTGCAACGCCCGCGTGCGACGGCCGGGAGGCTCCCGCAGGGCCGCATCGGGCAGGCGCCGCTCTGTATTGCCGCCGCTCAGCGTATGCCCGATACGCTATCGCGTCGGCGCCTTGAGCGGCGCCTGCGCGGTGCGGCAGGGGGAACAGATACTTGCGGAACACGACACTAGCGGGGCCTGAAAAGCCGCCGGATTTCAACGGGATCGAGGTGACTGACGGCAATCGGCTGACCGTCCCAGAGCAGCACCGGGACCTTCAGCCCGAAGCGACGCTGCCAATCGGGGTCGGAGTCGACATCGCGCAATGTCCAGTCCGGCAACGCGAGGCTCTGTGCGAGGCCGGCGAGTTCCTGCTGCATCTGTTCGCACAGGTCGCAGTCTTCGCGCACCAGCAGCAGCAGATCGCCGCTCAGCGACGTGGCCCCTGGGGCGCAAAGGCCGGCGCCGACTGGCGCTTGCCGAAAGGCTCCGGCGCAGACTCGGCCGGCCGGGTGTCAGGCGCCGTGCGGCGCAACGTCGAGCCGGCAGGACCGCCGGGCGCCGGTTGTTCGGCGCGCAGGGTCGGCGGCGCGGCGACGCCCGATTCCTGGCGCACCTGGGACGCGATCAGGCGGACGGTGTGCGCGGGCACTTCGCCGACGGCCGTGACCAGATGACCGTCGACACGGGTCGAGAACGCGGCTGACGACCCCAGCTGCATCGCGCCGGCGAGCGCCGCGGCGCCCTGCGGGCCGCGCGTGTTCTCGACGAACACCGACACCGACGCCACGCCATCGGAAAAGACCAGATGGGCCACCGTCCCCTCGACGCCCGGCAGGGTCTGCTCCGAGCGCTTGGTCATGCGAAAGCCGGGCGGCAACGCGGTCGCGTTCCAGGTGGCCTGGGCGGCGGAACTGGCTGGCAGTGCCACGACGCGCCCGGCTTCCTGCGGGTCGTGCCGCAACCAGCGGAACCCGACGGTCGAGACCTCCGGCCGGAAGGCGGATTCGGGGATCTGTGGTGACAGCGTCAGGCTCGCGAATACGATCTGTTCGATCACCCGCCCGGAGCCGTCACACAGCTGTGACTTCAGCGGCATCGCGGTCTTTTCATCGATCCAGAGTCGATAGCCGTAGCGATAGGCATCCCGCGGATTGACGACGACGAGTCGCGCGTCACGACCCATCAATCGACTGCGCTCGGCGCTGCGGATCTCGTAGAAGCTGGCGGTCGAGGCATCGAAGCGCGGCAGGTTGCCGAGCAGCGGCGCATCGGACGCACGTCGCTCCACCAGCACGGTGCGCTTGTCGGGCAGGATGCAGGTCAGCTCGTTGCCGGCGCGGATGAACTCGCGACCGGAACCGTCCAGCGACACGAGACGCTCGCGGGCCTGACCGTCCTGCACGCCGTGGATGATTCGCAGGGTCTCGACGCGACCATCCCGGACGTGAAAGAACGTGCCATCGTAGTTGCGTGACGTCAGCGCTTCGTTCATGCGCTCGAGCCAGCGGTACGGATCCTCCGAGGCGAAGGCCGGCACCGCGAACAGCGATGCCGCCACCCACCAGGCGCCAGAGCGGCGCAGCAGCACTGCCGACATCAGCGGCCCCCCTCGTCAGGGGTCGCGTTCACGGCATCGGCCACGTTCTCCGCGGGTGGCGCGACGACCGCCGTCTCGGGAACGGCCGGCAGTGCCTCCGCCGTGACCAGCGCAGACAGTGCACTGCGACGGGTCAGCGCACCGCTGAATTCACTGTGGGCGACGACATAGTTGGCCAGCTGCGTCGAGGCCATCGAACCATTGGAACTGGATGGCATCGGCACCACATAGCTTTCAGGCTCGCCGCTTTCAGGCTCGCCGCTGGCGCGGCGCGGCGCGGTCTCCGCCAACGATGACGGCGGCGCCAGCACGACTTCGCTGCCGGCCGCCGGGCTCGCGCCAAAGCCAGACGCCGCGACGTCTGTGACGACGGCCGATGCGGATGGCGTCGCGGGAGCGGATGCCGAGGCAACCGTGCCGGGCGAGGTGACGACCGTTCTGTCACCGGCGCCACGCACCCAGAAGATCGACAGAGCCGCGACACCGGCGGCTATGCCGACACCGGCGAGTGGCCGACCCCAGCGCAGCGCGCCTCGCGCTGCCGCCGGCAGCGCGGCTTCCTGCGCCGCGTCGATGGACGGCGCCGCGGCGCCATCCGAGTTCAGTTCGGCACGGACGCGCGCCGCGACGGAATCACGCAGCACCCGCGCTTCGCGCTGGACCGCCAGCGGCTCGCCACGCATGGCGGCGCCGATCAGCGCATGGCGCGACCACTGTCGCTGCAGCGATGAATCGGTCGACAAGCGCCGCGCGAGCAGTTCGCATTCGGCCGCCGGCAGTTCGCCGTCGAACATCGCCGACGCCTGCTCGGCGAGCTGTGGTCCTCGCCCGCTGCTACCCGATGCGTTTGACCCGGAATCCGTCGTCTGCTGTCCAGTCATCCCAGTTCCTCGGAGCGGCCCAGACCGCCCTCAAATACGTCCTGAAGCCGCGTATCGATCGCTTCGCGCGCCCGGAAGATGCGTGACCGAACCGTGCCGACCGGGCAGTCCATCGCCGCGGCGATTTCCTCGTACGAAAGTCCTTCGAGTTCGCGCAGCACGATGGCGGTGCGCAGATCCTCGGGCAGCGATTCGATGGCCGCGTTGACGGTGGCGCGGATTTCCTCGGTCATCGCGAGCGCCTCGGGCGTCGCGCCATCTTTCATGCGCCCCTGCAGTTCGTAGATCTCTGCGCGGTCGCCCTGATCGAGGTCGTAGACCACCGGGCTGCGCTCGCGCGAGGCAACGGCGTTCTTCGCCGTGTTGATCGCGATGCGGTACAACCAGGTATAGAAGGCGCTGTCGCCACGGAACTGCGGCAGCGCCCGGTACGCCTTGATGAAGGCTTCCTGCGCCACGTCTTCTGCCTCGGCGAGGCTGCGCACATAACGAGTCACGAGCTTCACGACCTTGTGCTGATATTTCAGCACCAGCGCATCGAACGCACCCTTGTCGCCGCGTTGCACGCGGCGAACCAGGCTCAGATCCGTCTCTTCGGCGCTCATCCGCGCCCTCCCGGTCGCATCACTGCCAACCTCGCGGGAAGGACATGGTCGTCGCCGGCTGAATAGACCCTGAACCGCGAACAAAGTTCGCGGGGCTCGTGCCGCAGGGCACCCCAAAATGTGAGCTGGCTCGCCAAATGCGGTGATGCTAGCAGTTCATGTCCACCGTGCGGTGAGCTCGCGGGCAAGCCGGCGGTATCCCGTCCGGTCCGGGCCTGCCGCGGAGGCCCAGACCCACACACGGCTGCCGTGAGCCTTGAACTGCAGCCACCAGCCCCAGGAGCCGAGGCGCAGCGCGTGGTCGAGGTCCGCAGGATGCACTCCCAGCGGAGTGAACAGCAGCCAGTCGCCCGTCCCGCGACGCAGGATCCGCCGGACCACTCCGATGTCGGGGAGACGCAGCGGCGCCGCCGCCCGCCATACCGACCCGCCGACCAACGCGCTGGCCAGCCACCGTACGCCCCAGGGCCAGGCCCCGCAGAGCAGCGGCAGTGTCGCCGCCAGTACCACCCAGAGGGCGATCGCTCGTCGCATCGCCCGGTCAGAACTGCAGACGAAATCGATTGGTTGTCGCTCAGCATTCCCGGATGCGGAGGACGACGGTCGCCTGGACGGGATCGCAGGGGGGTGCATCCCGCAACAGATACTCGGCGAGTTCGGGATCCTGCAACGCGAGCAACTGCTGAAACGCGAGCCGTTCAGCGCTGGACGCCGCGGCCCAGTCGCGTTCCAGCCAGCGCGTCATCAGCACGTCCAGCTCTCGCATGCCGCGCCGGCATTGCCAGCGCAGCCGCGAGAAGCTCGCCTCCGGCACGGCCGCGGGCGCGTCCGCGCCACTCAGTGCTGGCGCTCCGCCATCGCCTGCTTGATCTCGGCGATGGCCTTGGCCGGGTTGAGGTCCTTCGGGCAGGCCTCGGTGCAGTTCATGATCGTGTGGCAGCGATACAGCTTGAACGGATCCTCGAGGGCATCGAGACGTTCGCCACGCGCTTCGTCGCGGCTGTCGATGATCCATCGATACGCAGCCAGCAGCGCCGCAGGACCGAGATAGCGGTCACCGTTCCACCAGTAGCTCGGGCAGGACGTCGAGCAGCAGGCGCAGAGAATGCAGGCCGAGGGCCGGTCGATCTTTTCCTGATCCTCCGGCGACTGCAGGCGCTCGCGATCCGGCGGCGACGGCGTGCGGGTCTGCAGCCAGGGCTTCACCGAGGCGTACTGCGCGTAGAAGTTCGTCAGGTCCGGCACCAGATCCTTGACCACCGGCATGTGCGGCAGCGGATAGATCTTCACGTCGCCCTTCACATCGGCGCAGGCCTTGGTGCAGGCCAGCGTGTTCGTGCCGTCTATGTTCATCGCACAGCTGCCGCAGATGCCCTCGCGGCAGGAGCGACGGAAGGTCAGCGTGGAGTCGATCTCGTTCTTGATCTTGATGAGGGCATCCAGAACCATCGGACCGCAGGTCGCCATGTCGACCTCGTAGGTATCGACGCGCGGGTTCTCGCCGGAATCCGGATCGAAACGGTAGATGCGGAACTTGCGGAGCGTGCCGGTGTTGGGCCCTTCGGCACGGTGCACCCGCCCGTTCATGTTGATGCGCGAGTTCGCCGGCAGTGTGAATTCAGCCATGGTCGTCGGTCCTCGATCCGTCGGTCTTCAATAGGTCCGCGCCTTCGGCGGGATGGGTTCCACATCGGAGGTCAGCGTCGTCAGGTGCACCGGGCGGTATTCCATGCGCACCTTGCCGGAGCCTTCCACGAACGCGAGCGTGTGCTTCAGCCAGTTCACGTCGTCGCGATCCTTGAAGTCCTCGCGGGCGTGAGCGCCGCGACTCTCCTTGCGGTTCGCCGCGGAGTGGATCGTTGCCATCGCCTGGCCGAGCAGGTTGTCGAGTTCCAGCGTCTCGATCAGATCCGTGTTCCAGACGAGACCGCGATCCTGGATGCCGACATCGGCGAACGACGCGAACGTCTTGCCGAGCTTCTCGCAGCCCTGGGCCAGTGACTCACCGGTGCGGAACACTGCCGCGTCGGACTGCATGATCTTCTGCATCTCGAGCCGCACCGACGCCGTCGGGCGCGATCCCTTCGAATGACGGTAACGATCGAGGCGCGAGACCGCGAGATCACCGGCATCCTTCGGCAGCGCGCGATGCGGCGTGCCCGGCTTGACCACCGTCGCCGCATGGCGCGCGGCTTCGCGGCCGAACACGACGAGATCCAGCAGCGAGTTGGATCCGAGACGATTCGCACCGTGCACGGAGACGCAGGCCGATTCGCCGACCGCCATCAGGCCCGGCACGACCGTATCCGGGTTGCCGTTCTTCAGTGTCACGACTTCGCCCTGCACGTTGCACGGGATTCCACCCATGTTGTAGTGCACGGTCGGCAGCACCGGAATCGGCTCGCGATTCACGTCGACGCCCGCGAAGATGCGCGCCGTCTCGGCGATGCCGGGCAGACGCTGCTTGATCACTTCGGGACCGAGATGTTCGAGATGCAGGTGGATATGGTCGGCCTGCGCGCCCACACCCCGCCCTTCGCGGATCTCGATCGTCATCGAACGCGACACGACATCGCGCGAGGCGAGGTCCTTCGCATTGGGCGCGTAGCGCTCCATGAAGCGCTCGCCCTTGGAGTTGGTCAGGTACCCGCCCTCGCCGCGCGATCCTTCGGTGATCAGGCAGCCTGAACCGTAGACGCCGGTGGGGTGGAACTGCACGAATTCCATGTCCTGCAGCGGCAGGCCGGCGCGCAGCGCCATGCCACCACCGTCGCCGGTGCACGTGTGCGCGGACGTGCAGGAGAAATACGCGCGGCCGTAGCCGCCGGTCGCGAGGATCACCGTGTGCGCGCGGAAGCGGTGCAGCGTGCCCTCCGCCATGTTCAGCGCGACGACGCCACGGCATTCGCCGTTTTCCATGATCAGGTCAATCGCGAAATACTCGACGAAGAACTCGGCCTCGTTCTTGATCGACTGTTGATACAGCGTGTGCAGCATCGCGTGGCCGGTGCGGTCCGCCGCGGCGCAGGTGCGCTGGGCGATGCCCTTGCCGTACTGCGTGGTCATGCCGCCGAAGGGACGCTGATAGATGCGGCCATCGGGCGTGCGCGAGAACGGCACGCCGTAGTGCTCGAGCTCGATCACCGCGGCTGGCGCCTCCTTGCACATGAACTCGATCGCGTCCTGGTCGCCGAGCCAGTCCGAACCCTTGATGGTGTCGTAGAAGTGATAGCGCCAGTCGTCGTCGCCCATGTTGCCGAGCGCGGCGGAAATGCCGCCCTGCGCCGCGACCGTGTGGCTGCGCGTCGGGAACACTTTCGTGATGCAGGCCGTCGTCAGTCCGGCTTCGGCCAGACCCAGCGTCGCGCGCAGGCCAGCCCCACCGGCGCCCACCACGACGACGTCGTAACTGTGATCAATGAACGTATAGGCACTCATGCAACCGCCTGGAACGCAATCTTGGCAATGGCAAACACACACGCGACCGCCAGCAGCGCGTGCACGAACTGGGACAGCAGCAACGCCGCGACCTTCAGCGATTTCTCGTGGACGTAATCTTCGATCACGACCTGCACGCCCGAGACCGAGTGATGGCAGGTGACCAGCACGAGCAGCACGGCGAAGACAGGCGTCCAGCCCGATGCGAGCCAGCTGCGCACGACGGCATATTCGAGCGAGGGCAGCGTGACCAGCGCGAACACGAACCAGACCGTCAGCGGCACGAGCGCCACCGAGGTCACGCGCTGCAGCCACCAGTGACCGACGCCATCCTTCGCGGAGCCGTGTCCCAGCGCGCGCGACAGCGGCGATCGCAGCGATGCGCCCTTGCCCGCGCCCTGCTTGTCCGCCGCACTCATGACGCACTCCCGGCCAGGAAGGCCAGATACGCCAGCAACGCGAACAGCAGCACGGTCACGACGAGCGTGACCGTCGCGCTGCGCCGGGCCTCATGTTTCTCGAGGCCGATGCCGGCGTCCCAGGTCAGGTGCCGGATTCCGTTGCAGAGGTGATAGACGAATGCGAGCAGCCAGCCCGCCAGCATGATCTTGACCACCGGCGTGGACAGCAGACCCAGCGCCGCGGCGTAAGCCTGTTCACCGGACGCTGCGGCCATCAGCCAGTACGCGAACAACAGCAGGCCGATCGACAACGCGACACCGGCGATGCGATGCGCGATGGACAGCGCCATCGTGTACATGAACCGGTAGATCGACAGGTGCGGCGACAAAGGTCTGGCGCGCATGAATCACTCCTCTGGCCGACCCTCGGGGCCGGCAAACATTAAAAATCGATGCAGCGACCTTTCTTTTCCCAGTCGCCATAGCGCGTCGGCTCCGGCCCGGTCGGACCGCCAATCTCGCGGGGTGGAAGCACGGGGATGCTGGCGCGCGGAGCGCCGGCCTGAAGGTTGACGTCTGCAGGAACGACGGACGAATCGCGGGAGGCGTGGATCGCCCCTCGGGTAGCGTCTGGGGGCGCCTCTGGAGTCGCCGCGGGCGACGGATCGACAGGATTTTGCATCGCGGTACATTCTGCCAGAATCCGGGGCATCCGGCCATTCAAAGCCCATGCAAAACAAGGCGTAACCCGATGGGCACCACGATGCGGAAATACCGGCAACCGGGCCTCGGCCTGCTGGCGGCCAGAGGCCCCGATGCGCGCAAATTCCTGCAGGGGCAGTTGTCGCAGGACGTGTTGACGTTGGCCCCCGACGAGATGCGTCTGGCGGGTTGCCATAACCCCCAGGGACGCGTGCTCGCCGTGCTCTGGCTCGTCGCCGACGGCGAGGACGTGCTGGCGTTGTGCCCGCGGGAACTCCTGCCCGATCTGCTCGTGACGCTGCGGCGCTTCACGCTGCGCGCCAAGGTGACGCTTTCGGACGAGACCGACAATTGGCGTGTGTGGGGCATCACGGCGGACGCAACGCCGCCACCCGATGCGGCCAGCGCCGCCCTGCCCCGCGCACCGGATCTCCACCTGTTCGCGCGCGGCTCTACCGGTCGTCGCTGGTTTGCGCTGCAGCCCGCGAACTCACCCGACGCGCTCGCGGCCATCACGGCGATCGGCGGCGATGATGCAAACGAATGGACACTGCTCGAGATCGCCGACGGACTGCCACAGGTCGTGCTGGCCACGCGCGGCGAGTTCGTCGCGCAGATGCTGAACCTCGACCTGCTCGGCGGCATCGCCTTCGACAAGGGCTGCTACACCGGCCAGGAAGTCATCGCGCGCGCGCACTATCGCGGCAAGGTGAAACGCCGCGCGCAACGATTCCGGAGCGCCGATCCCGCAGCCACATGGCCCCCCGGCGCGAGCGGACGCCTCGCCGACGGGCGGAGATTCCAGGTCGTATCGAGTGCCGCAACCCACGATCACGGATGCGAGCTTCTCGCGGTGTGTTCAGAGGCCGGCGGACCCACGCATGCCGACGCGCCGAATGAACCCGCAGCACCGCCAGCATCGACGCTCATGACACTGCTCGCGACCCAACTCTCGCTGCCCTACGCTGCGAATGGCGCGTTCGCCACCGACACGGTGGGCGCCTAGGACATTCGCATCGCCTCGCAGATCGAGGCGACATTGTTGCCGTCTGCCGCCTCCAGATCCTGCAGTAACGGACCGTCGGCGACCTCATCCGGAGTCCATTCCCGTTTTTGACCGGCCAACGTGCGGCGCGCCGCCAGAATCCGAGCGAACAACTGCCGGATGAACGACGGATTGACGAATTTCGGATTGACGATCTTGCACTCCCGCTTCAGCACGCGAACCGACTTGCGCAGTTCGCTGCGCAGGCTGGTCAGCGTGGCGGGCGTGACGACTTTGTCTGCAGCCCAGCGATTGTCGCAGTACGGCAGGTTGGCCGTGTACACGAAAGGCTCGGGGCGCAGCCGAGTGCCGAGATAGCTGCGCAGTTGCCGGTAGACCGGCTCGTCGCCGGCCAGGCATGCAAATGCCGTGAACGCGCTGCGATTCCACTCGCTGGCCGGGTACTGCGCCACCATCCCGTTGAAACCGCGCTTCATGCGCTGCCAGTCGACGCCCCGCTGGAACACGTCGCCCTCCAGCGTTTGCTGGACGAACCACGACATGCGCGCATACAACATGTCGCGCGACCTCGGCGGAGCACGCTCCGTCAGGCGGATCAACATCGGGATCAGGACCCGCTCATCGCCTCCCCACTGCGGCGATGCGATTCGCAGCCGCTGGAAGTACAGCGAGGGATAGTCAGGGAACTTCTGGATCCCCGCCTCGAACAGCGAGTGCTGTTCCGCCACGGAACGACCGAGACCCAGGCGAACCTCCATCAGATCGATGTACCAGTGAGGACTGACCGACGATACGCCCTTGGCTTCGAGCAGAATGGTCTCGGCTCGACGAAGCCTCTCGACGAACAGCTTGCGGCCCTCTGTGGAGACAGAACTCGCGTATCCCGGACCGCGCGCGATCCAGGCGGACGCGCTCCAGATGCAGGCTTCAGTCAGCGGCGCGAGAACTGATCGAGGAGATCTTCGGCGCCATGACTGGACGGCCTCGAGCGCACCCGGCGCCTGCCCCGCTTTCGAGCAGTACTCGTCGACTCCGGAGGCGACGCCGAGCAGGCGCGGGCGGCCGTCCAGGAACCGGATACCTGTCCGCAGGTAGCTGGCCGCGAGCGTATCGACGGCTTCAAAGTCGCGGAACTGCAGCGCATTGCTGGTCCATGCGGCCACCTCGTCCAACGCGTCAGCTCCGTCCTCGTGCGCGAACTCCGGTACCGCCGCGAACGCCGCAGAGGCGATCGACGCCAGTAGCACACCCATCGTCGCAATCCGCATTCGACTCATGACCAGCAGTCTCACATGAATCTCCCGAATGCCCACACGATCCGCCGTCACAGATCGATCAGTTCGACCTCACGGACGTCGATCGGTGCGCCGAGGAAGCGCGCACCGACGCGCGCGAATCGCTCGACGCCGTCGGTGGCGAGCAGCGTGATCGCGCCACGCTGCGCAGGGGGAGCCGCCAGCTTCGCCTGCTGCAACATCGCTGCGACGTCCTTCGCGGTGGTCACCGCGGAGTCGACGATCGCGACATCGGGCCCGAGGAACTTCGCGATGACGTTACGCAGCACCGGGAAATGCGTGCAACCGAGCACCAGGACGTCGGGACGCAGCGTTGGCGCACCGCTGCCGGTACGAGGGTCGCCACGCCGATCGAACAACGGCGCGAGATAGGCCTGCACGGCCGCCTCCGCAACGGCGCCGGAGTTCCACCCCTCCTCGGCCAGCGCGACGAACAACTGACAGGCCGCCGCCTCGACCTCTGCGTCCGGCCGCTGCCGCAGGATCGCCTGCTGATAGGCCCCACCGCGCACGGTGCCTTCGGTGGCGATCACGGCGATCCGCCCCGAGCGCGTGGCAGCGCAAGCGGCGGCGGCGCCGGGCTCGACGACGCCGATGATCGGCAGGGTTGCGAAGCGTTCACGCAGCGCAGGCAGCGCGGCGGCCGTCGCGGTATTGCAGGCGACGACCAGGGCCTTGATGCCACGCTCGACCAGCGCCTCGCTGGCCTGGATCGCGTAACGAACGACGGTCTCACCGCTCTTCGTGCCGTACGGCAGACGCGCGGTATCGCCGAGGTAGATGAAATTCTCGGCAGGCAGCGCGGCACGCAGCGCCGCGAGGACCGTGAGACCGCCGACGCCCGAATCGAACACACCGAGAGGCGCCGCGGAGTCGCGCGCGCCAGTCGAGTCCTCTCGGCTCACTCCGCCTCCGGGCGCATCTGCGGGAACAGCAGGACGTCGCGGATCGAAGCGGAATCGGTGATCAGCATGACCAGCCGGTCGATGCCGACGCCGAGGCCTGCCGTGGGCGGCATGCCGTACTCGAGCGCGCGCACGTAGTCGGCGTCGTAGAACATCGCCTCTTCGTCACCGGCATCCTTGCGCTCGACCTGCGCCCGAAAGCGCGCCGCCTGGTCTTCCGGATCGTTCAGCTCCGAGAATCCATTGGCCAGTTCGCGGCCGCCGACGAAGAACTCGAAGCGGTCCGTCAGGAACGGATCCGCATCGTTCGCGCGCGACAGCGGCGACACCTCGGCGGGATAGGCATAGACGAAGGTCGGGTCGAGCAGCGTGTGCTCGCCGGTTTTCTCGAACAGTTCGATCAGAAGCTTGCCCGCGCCATCGCCCGGCTTCCACGGGATGCCGCGCGCGTCGCAGGCCGCGCGCAGATACGGCACGTCGCGCAGCCTGGCCGCATCGAGATCCGCGTTCTGCTCGAGCACGAGATCCGCGACCGTCACGCGCCGGAATGGCTGCGTGAAATCGTAGTCGTGGCCCTGGCTCGAGAATTTCGCCGTGCCGTTCACGGCCTCCGCGACGCCGCGCATCATCCGTTCGACGAGATTCATCAGGTCGTGGTAGTCGGCATAGGCCCAGTAGAGTTCCAGCATCGTGAACTCGGGGTTGTGCCGGGTCGAGAGACCTTCGTTGCGGAAATTGCGGTTGATTTCGTACACCCGCTCGAAACCACCGACGACCAGCCGCTTCAGATACAACTCCGGCGCGATACGCAGGTACATCTGGATGTCGAGCGCGTTGTGATGCGTGATGAACGGCTTCGCCGCCGCACCGCCCGGAAGCGGCTGCATCATCGGTGTCTCGACTTCCATGAAGCCGAGCGAATCGAGCATGTCGCGCAGGAAGCGCACGGTCTGCGTGCGCTTGACGAACACGCCGCGGCTCGACTCGTTCATGATCAGATCGACGTAGCGCTGCCGGTACCGAACTTCCATGTCCGACAGGCCGTGCCATTTGTCCGGCAGCGGCCGCAGTGATTTCGTCAGCAGGCGCAGTTTGTCCACACGGACCGAGAGTTCACCGGTCTTGGTGCGGAACAGCTGGCCCTCGGCTCCGAGGATGTCGCCGATGTCCCAGGCCTTGAACGCGGCGTAGTCGGCGTTCGTGCCATCCGCCACGAGCACATCGCGCTGCAGGAACAGCTGGATCTGCCCGGAAGAGTCCTGGATCTTGGCGAAGCTCGCCTTGCCCATGATCCGGCGCAGCATCATGCGGCCGGCGACGCGCACGCGGATCGGCGTGGCTTCGAGCGATTCCGCGGTGGCCTCGGCATAACCGGCCAGCAGATCCGCGGCGAGTGCATCGCGGCGGAAGTCGTTCGGAAACGCGGGTGGCGCCACCTGCGTGCCATCGCCCGCGCGCAGCGCCGCCAGCTTGCCGCGACGCTCGGCAATCAACTTGTTCTCGTCGACCGGCGCAGCAGGCTCAGCCGAGCCCTCGGGGGGAAGCGGTTCAGCCATGCGTCACAACCCCGCCTTCAGCGAGGCCTCCAGGAAGATATCGAGTCCGCCGTCGAGCACTGCCGTGGTGTTGCCGACTTCGACCAACGTGCGCAGGTCCTTGATGCGGGACTGATCCAGCACGTACGAGCGGATCTGATGACCCCAGCTGACGTCGGATTTCGAATCCTCGAGTACCTGTGCCGCGGCATTGCGCTTGTTGACTTCGAGCTCGTACAGCTTCGCCTTCAGCATCTTCATCGCAGTCGCGCGGTTCTTGTGCTGGCTGCGCTCCTGTTGGCAGGCGACGACGATGCCGCTCGGCATGTGCCGGATGCGCACCGCCGACTCGGTCTTGTTGACGTGCTGCCCGCCGGCGCCGCTCGAACGGAACACGTCCATCTCGAGATCCGCGGGGTTGATCTCGATGCTGATGTCGTCATCGATTTCCGGCGAGACGAATACCGATGCGAACGACGTGTGGCGGCGATTGCCGGAATCGAACGGCGACTTGCGCACGAGCCGATGCACGCCCGTCTCGGTACGCAGCCAGCCGTAAGCGTACTCGCCGCGGAAGTTCAGCGTCGCGCCCTTGATGCCGGCGACTTCGCCGGGGCTCGAGTCCAGCACTTCGCAGTCGAAGCCGCGCTGCGCGGCCCATTTGATGTACATGCGCATCAGCATCTGCGCCCAGTCCTGGGCCTCGGTGCCACCGGCGCCGGCCTGGATGTCGAGGAAGGCACTGCGCGAATCCATCTCGCCGCTGAACATCCGCTTGAACTCGATCTTGCGGACCAGTTCCTCGATCTTGGGGACGTCGCGTTCGATCTCGGTGGCGGTCGCGGAATCGTCCTCGGCCTCGGCGAGTTCGAGAAGCTCGACGGAATCGCGAACGGCGGACGTCGCGCGGTCGATCGACTCGAGTTCCTGCGTGAGCTTCGCGCGTTCCTTGCCGAGCTCCTGGGCGCGCTCGGGCTTGGACCAGACCGCGGGCTCTTCGAGCTCGCGCCCTACTTCCTCGAGGCGTTCTTTCTTGGTGTCGTACTCAAAGAAACCCCCTGAGAGCCGACATGCGCTCCTCGAGGTCTTTGAGCGTGCGTTTGAGCTGGCCGAGTTCGATCATGGGTCGCGAATCCTAACAGATTGCGGCCGGATCGCGCCGCTCAGACCAGCAGGTGATCGACGAGCAGCTGCAGGCGCCGCTCGCCGCCGTATTCGTTGATGTCGAGCCGATATACGAGCTGCGCGGACTCCGGCAGCTTCGCCAGATCGCGGCCGGGTTCGAGATAGTTGAATGCGATCGCATCGAACTTCCGGCCCGTGCCCGGCACTTCAACCCAGAGCTTCAGGTGCTTCTCGCCGACGATGCGGCTCTTCGCCAGCACGAAGCTGCCGTCGAACGCCGGCTCGGGGAAATTCTGGCCCCAGGGCCCACCGTCGCGCAGGGCCTCGGCCGTCGAAAGCGAAATCTCGTCGACCGACAGCGCGCCATCCGATTCGACCGTATCGGCCATCGCTCGACCGGCGGTCACGCGCATCACTTCGGTCTCGAACGCGCGCGCGAATTCATCCAGATGCTGGCGTTCGAGCGTCAGTCCGGCGGCCATCGCATGCCCGCCGAATCGCTGCAGCAGATGCGGATGCCGTGTCGCGACGGCGTCGAACACATCGCGGATGTGCACGCCGGGCACGGAGCGCGCCGACCCGCGCAGCGTGCCATCGGCATTGTCCGCGAATGCGACCACGGGCCGACGCACGCGCTCCTTGATGCGGCTCGCCACCAGCCCGACCACGCCCTGATGCCAGCTCGCATCGTAGAGACACACCGCCGCGCGTCGTGCGCCGCCTGGTGAAGCGTCCGGATCGCGCAGGCTTCGCACCGCCGCCAGCGCGACCTCCTGCATCTTCCCCTCGATCACGCGGCGCTCCTGGTTGAGCTGGTCGAGGCGTGCGGCCAGCATCGACGCCTCGGCCGGTGATTCGGCGAGCAGGCAGCGGATGCCGATCGACATGTCATCGAGGCGCCCTGCCGCATTCAGCCGCGGCCCGACGGAGAAGCCGAGATCAGCGGAGGTCAGCGAATGCAGATTGCGCCCGCCCACTTCGAGCAGCGCGCGGATGCCCGGCGTGCAGCGGCCGGCACGGATCCGCTTCAGGCCCTGGGCCACCAGCACGCGATTGTTCGGATCGAGCGGCACGACGTCCGCAACCGTGCCGAGCGCGACGAGGTCCAGCAACTCTGCGGGCGCGAGCGCGCCTGCGGCGAGCACGAGTCCCTCGCGGCCGCGCTGCAGTTCGCGATGCAGCGCCGCCATCACGTAGAACGCGACGCCGACGCCCGCCAGCGAGCGCGAGCCGAACTGGGCACCCGGCAGGTTCGGATTGACGATGACTTCCGCCGCAGGCAGTTCCGTGCCGGGCAGATGATGGTCGGTGACCAGCACGGCGATACCGAGCGCCTGCGCCGCGGCCACACCCGCGTTGCTGGAAATGCCATTGTCGACGGTGACGATCAGTGAGGGGTCTCGGGTCGCAGCGAGGGCCACGATCTCCGGGGTCAGGCCGTAGCCGAATTCGAACCGGTTCGGCACCAGGAAATCGACCGCCGCGAACCCCCAGGCGCGCAGCGCGCGCACGATCAACGCGGTACTGGTCGCGCCGTCTGCATCGAAATCACCGACGACGAGGATGCGGCGCTGGCGATGCGCGAGCAGCAGATCCACGGCCGCCGCGACGTTGTCGAGCGTGCCGATCGGCAACAGTCGATCCAGCGACAGCGACAACTCCGATTCACTGCGAATACCGCGAGCGAGATACGCACGGGACAGCACCGGATGCAGGCCGACGAGCGCCGACGACGAACCGCCTGCGACGCCCGCGGGATCCGCCGGCGCTCGGCGCACGATGCGCAGTGGCGCCTGACCGCGGGTCGACTCACTCATTCGATGAACTCCAGCCAGTGCTGCGCGGGGCGCCAATAGTGCCAGTTCGACGACGGTGACAGCGTGAGGATTCGCCCCTCCACCCACAGCGTCAGCTGGCCGAGTCGCCGCGCGGTCAGCGCCGCTCGCGCGGGCGCGAGCCAGAACGTGTTGAGCGCATCCTGTGCATCCTGCGCGCGGACGGCAGCAACACCCCGCTGCGCTTCGCACGCCATCATCGCGGCGAAGTCCGGAACGAACCGGTCGGCTGCAGCGCTGCTCAAGGTCGCGACGGCGCGCAGCCATGCATCGGAGCCGCCGAATGCGACGCCCTCGGTGCCTGCGCTGGCGGGCCGCAGCGGCGCGTGTGTCGTGGCTTGTGTCGTCGGTTGTGTCGAACCCGCACCACCACCCCACAGCCACAGGCCCGAGAGCGTCGGCGCACTCCGCCGGCGACGCGCGAGGTTCAGCGGATGTTCGTGCAGCCACATCTCGATCTCGCCGGCCAGCGCGCGCAGCGGCGCAGCAGCCGCGCCACGCGGCACGGCCGAATGGATGTCAGAACCCAGCGTGCTCGCCGGATCGCGCGTTTCCGCGGCGGGTGCCGCCAACCCTGACAGCAGCAGGCCACCACCGGGCAGCGCGTGCAGCCGCAGGTCATCCCGACCCAGTTCGCCATTGAACGCATCGACCCAGGCGGACGTCTCGGAATCCTCAAGACGCAGCAGCCCCGTGGGCGGCAGATGCACTCGATCAAGGCCCGCCAGCATCTGCACCGGAGCCGCCAGCCAGCTGTCACGCTCCGGCGCACCAATGCTGCGGGCCGCGACGGCGGCAGGCGTGAGTCCGCGCAGGCCATCGGGCGCGTGTCGCTGCAGCCAGGCACTGCGCCAGTCTCCGTTGAACGGCCCGACCGGGCGCCAGCGCGCGATACCGGCATCGGCGCGCACAGCGGGCACGGACTGGCGCGACGCGACGCGCCCTTCGGTGACGATCAGCAACAGTTCCTGCACATCGGGTATTTTACGGGCCCATGCGCTTCACGATGGACATGCCGGGCGAAATCAACGCCGTGCGCAGCTACGGCGGCGGAACGGTCACCATCGGGGCAAACAGCAGCGTCGAACGGACGCTGCGCGCGCCCTGCATCGTGGCCCGCCACACGTTGATCACAGACTGGTCCGCAAGCTCGCTCGCGCAACTGCAGCCGTCGCACCTCGAGGCGGTCTTCGCGCTCGAGCCGCAGATCGTGATTGCCGGGACGCTGGAGCGCGAGCGCCTCGCGCCGCCCGATATCCGGCGACTGTGTCGCGAACGCGGCGTCGCGCTGGAAGGCATGGAACTCGGCGCAGCCTGCCGCACGTACAACGTGCTGCTGCAGGAGGAGAGGCTGGTAGTCGCGCTGCTGTTTCCCTGACGGCGGGCGTCGTGATCAGGGCAACGTGAAGAAGACACAGGGAGAAGAAGCTCGTTTCGCTCACCGATCGCCCGAAGCTGACAGACTCGAACAATCGCTAATTGGTTCTTGTTCTTCTTGGTTTTTCTACTTGTTCTGCCCGACTTCCCCCATCATCCCTGTGTCTTCTTCACGGGGCCCTGGAGACCGCCCTGTCGCGAAGTCGAGACATGTTAAACGGGGCGCAGTTCGGCTGGCAACCCTTAGATTTGAAAAGGTTTTTTTCAGACCAGTTCAGGCAGGCGGCTGGCTGATTATGACAACACTTAAGCCCATGAGATCATGGACTTACGGCCAATACCTCAACCGATTCCGCCCAGCAGCGGCACGAATGCCACCGGGCCCAGCGACTGCCGATCGATCTTCTGCTCGCGCTTCGTGAATCGCACGAGTTCCTGCTTTCCTTCGGGCCCGACCGGCATCAGCATCCGGCCACCGACAGCCAGTTGCTCCAGCAGCGCTTCCGGTATCCGCAGCGGCGCGGCCGCGACCAGTATCCCGTCGTAGGGGGCGTGCGTGGCCCAGCCAGCCGTACCATCGCCGTGGCGGAACTTCACGTTCTTGATGCCGAGTTCCTTGAGGCGCTCCTTCGCGCGCTTCACCAGCGGCTCGAGGCGCTCGATCGTGGCGATCTTGCCCACCAGCCCGGCCAGGATCGCCGTCTGGTAGCCGCAGCCGGTGCCGACTTCCAGCACATTCTGCAGCGGAGGCCCATCCAGCAGCGATTCCGTCATTTTCGCGACGATGTACGGCTGCGAGATCGTCTGGCCAAAGCCGATCGGCAGCGCGGTGTCCTCGTAGGCGCGGCTGGACAGCGCCTCATCGACGAAGATGTGTCGCGGAATATTGCGAACGCGGTCGAGAACCTCGACGTTCTTGATGCCCTGATCGCGCAGCCGCTGCACGAGCCGGTCCCGCGTGCGCGCGGACGTCATGCCGATGCCGGAGAAGCGCTGGTCGGTCACGGCGGCATCTCGTCCAGCCAGGCCCGTACGCTGTCGAGCGCGGCATGGCGCGTCAGGTCCACCTGCAGCGGCGTCACTGAGACATAACCTTCCGCGATCGCGTGGAAGTCCGTGCCAGGACCGGCGTCCTCGCCGGCGCCAGACGGCCCGATCCAGTAGACCTTGCGGCCGCGCGGATCCTGCGACGGCATCACCGGCTCGGAACGATGCCGGAAGCCGAGACGCGTCGTGCGAATTCCGCGGATCGACTCATACGGCAGATTGGGCACGTTGACGTTCAGGATCATCGAGCGATCGAGCGGCTTCGACAGCAGGTAGGAAATCAGCCGGCGCGCAATGCGGGCCGACGTCTCGAAATGCGGTTGTCCATGACCGTTCGCCCGGCACTGGGAAATCGCGACCGTCGGCAGCCCGAGAAAACGCCCTTCCACCGCCGCGGCGACCGTGCCGGAATACAGCACATCATCGCCAAGATTCTCGCCGTCGTTGATGCCGGAGACGACCATGTCGTGTTCGAAATCGAAGAAACCGGAAATCGCGAGGTGCACGCAGTCTGTCGGCGTGCCCGTGACGAAATAGACGCCCGGCTCCACCTTGCCCACGCGCACGGGGACATCGAGGGTCAGCGAATTGCTGGCGCCGCTCTTGTTGCGGTCCGGCGCCATCACGGTCAGGTCGGCGAGTCCGGTCAAGGCTTCGCGCAGCGCGAGGATGCCCCGGGCGCGATAGCCATCGTCATTACTGATCAGGATCTTCAATCGGTATTCTTCGGCCTCGGAAAGCGCGTCAATATACTCAAAGCCCCCCTCCGGAGGTAGCGTGACGACGCAATCGGACGACGAAGACAGCCGTGCCTTCCGCGAAGCGACGCGGGGCGCGAAGCCGCTCGCCCACGCGCCCCGGGTCACGCATCGGGCCAAACCGCGTCCGCGCGCTCATTTTCGTCGCGCCGACCAGCGCGCGGTGCTCGTGGAAAGCCTGACCCTGAGCGCCGCGGAGCTCGAGGTTGAATCCGGCGATGAACTGTCGTTCCGGCGGGAAGGCGTCCAGGACGGCGTCATGCGCAAGCTGCGGCGCGGCGTCTATCGCCTCGAGGGCGAGATCGATCTGCATGGCCTGACCACGGATGAAGCCCGCGACGCCCTGCGCGGCTTCCTCGGGCGCGCCGTCGCGCGCCAGCTGCGCTGCGTGCGCGTGGTGCACGGCAAGGGGCTCGGCTCAGGCCCCAAAGGCCCGGTGCTCAAGAAAGCCGTGAATTTGATCCTGCGCAAGACCGCGGCCGTGCTCGCGTTCTGCTCGGCGCGCCAGGTCGATGGCGGCACCGGCGCGATCTACGTGCTCATTTCTTCAGCAGCGCCGCCATCTGCTGACGCGTCTCGTCGCTGAAGAAGTGCTCGGCGATCACGCTCGCCAGATCCTCGCGACTGGACTCGAACAGCTGGGTCAACTCGCGCCGCACGAGGTGGCGCGTGCGCCGATAGGCGTTCGGCGGCAGCGCCAGCAGTCCCGACGCATACTCGCGTGCGCGGGTCACCACGGCGGCAGGATCCGCAAGTTCATCGACCAGCCCTGCAGCGAGCGCAGCCTCGGCATCGATCAGCGCGCCGCGCGTCAGCAGGTCCGCCGCCCGGCGCGAGCCGACCAGCCGCGCGAACGCGCCGGCGATCACCTCGCCCGGATACAACCCCACCTGCACTTCGTTCAGGCCGATCGAGAACGGCCCGCGCGCCATGACGCGGTAATCGCAGAACAGCGCGAGCACGGTGCCGCCGGCAGGACAGTGGCCGGTGATCGCGGCGATCACCGGTACGGGTGATGCCGCGAGCAGTTGCTGCGTGCGCTGGAAATCCGCGAGAAAGGCATGCATGGCCTCGCGCGGCAGCGTCGCGAGTTCGCGGACGTCGAGCCCGGCGGAGAACAGCCCCGGCAGGCCGGACAAGACCACGGCCTGGGCACCGTCGCGCGGCGCCGCTTCGAGTGCGGCATTCAGTGCAACGACCAGCGCGGGATTCAGCGCGTTGACCGGCGGCCGCGCCAGCCGCAATTCGCGGACCGGCCCATGATTTTCGATCGTGATCATGTGCGTCTCCATCAGGACTCGTCTTCGCCGCCAACGTCGACGATCTCGCGCAGCACGGCCGTCGCGAAGCTGCCGCCGCGCAGTTCGAACTCGAGCAGCAGCGTGTCGCCATCCCAGCCGCAGCGCAAGTCGCGCAGCACGACACGCAGACTGCGCCGCGCGCCCTCGGCTCGGGCCGCGGCAACACGTTCCAGCAATGGCGGGAATCCTGCTGCGATCGACGCCTCCAGCGCTGCCACGGACCCGCCCGGCTGCTTGCCGCCCTCGCCCCACATCGGGCCGGTCGGGTGCAGATCGAGCGCGGCGACGCGCGGTGCAAGAGATTCGTCGGTCGTATCCGCCACGAACACGGAATTCGTGCCGTCGAGATTGACCACCTCGCCATCCAGCAGCGTCCGCCAGCTACCGTCGTTCACACGCTGTGCGAGCACGGCATTGAAGATCAGGCTGCGCGCCGCCGAGAGATCCATCGCGCGATTGCCCGACCCGCCCTCACGCAGGTTCGACAGGCCACGCCCGAAGCGCTGCGGACCGAAGTAGTTCGGCGCGCCGCCGCGGGCTACCGCCGCGACGCTCGCCTCGCAGGCCGCGCGATCGCCGGTGAACTCCCGCAGCCGCAACGTGAAGCGATTGCCGGCGAGCGCGCCGCGCGGCAGCTTGCGCTGGTGCGCGTGGGCTTCGATCACCTCGAAACCCTCGCCCGCAAACTGCTGCCAGCTGTCCGCAGTCCGTTTGCCGAGCGGCACGGTGAACCATTGCGTGGTCACGGCGCGCCGGTCCTTCAATCCCGCGAAGCCGACATCGAAGGGCCGAACGCCCGCGGCGCGCGCGATTTCACGCGCGACCCATTCGGTGTTGGCATTGCGCTTGCGGACGCGCAGCAGCGCGTGCGGGCCGGTGCCGCCCGGCGCAAAGCCGAGGATCTCGTCGACGACGAAATCTTCGGCTTCGACCCGCAGCCGTGCCCGCGACGTCGTCGCGACGCCCGCTCGCGGCGGATCCAGCGCGAGCGAGCGCCAGAGTTCGGGCAGGTTCACGTCGATCCTCTCAACGCGAGATGCTCAACGCGGCTCTATCAGTACGGTGGCCTGGGCGGCGAGTCCTTCACTGCGACCGATGAAACCGAGCTTCTCGGTCGTCGTCGCCTTCACATTCACGCGATCCGGCGTCACGCCGAGCAGCGTGGCGATGCCCGCATTGATCGCCGCACGATGCTTCGCGACGCGCGGCGCCTCGGCGAGCACCGTAATGTCGGCGTTGCCGACGCGCCATCCTGCCTCGGTCAGCAGTGTCATCACGTGCGTGACGAACTGCGAACTCGCCGCGCCGCGCCAGCGGGGATCCGTGTCGGGGAAATGCTCGCCGATGTCGCCAAGTCCGGCGGCGCCGAGCAGGGCATCGCACAGGGCGTGCAGCACGACGTCGCCATCCGAATGCGCGAGGACGCCGTGCGAATGAGCGATCCGCACGCCGCCCAGCATCACGTGATCGCCAGGCCCGAACGCATGCACATCGATACCCGTGCCGACTCTCATGTCTCTTTCCCCCTCGCGGACTGCAGGATCGCCGCCGCGAGCGCGAGATCTTCCGCCGTCGTGATCTTCAGATTCGTCGTTGATCCCGGCACCAGCGTCGCCGCACCACCCGCCCATTCGATCGCCTGGGCTTCGTCGGTGGGCGTGCGCCCCTGGTTGCGCGCACGTGCGAGCGCCTCGCGCAGCGCGCCGAAGCGAAACATCTGTGGCGTGAGTGCGCGCCACAGGTCGGCGCGCGGCACGGTCGAGTCGACTGCGTCCATGCCTGGCTGGGCGCGCTTCAGCGTATCGGCCAGCGGCACCGCGAGCAGCGCACCTGGCGAATCTGCGGTCGCCTGCGCCAGCAGACGATCGATGTCCGCACGCGGCACGCACGGACGCGCGGCATCGTGCACCAGCACCCAGTCCGGCGTGGTCGCGCGGGATGCCAGCGCCTCGAGCGCGTTCGCCACCGAATCCCCGCGCTCCGCGCCGCCTTCAGCGCGAATGAACTCCGCGCCGCGAGTTTCGAGGCGCGGCCGCAGTCGAGCTTCGACGACGGGCCAGTGCGGATCATCGTTCGACAACGCGATCGCGAGTCCAAGGCAGCGCGGATCATCGACGAAGGGTGCGAGCGCATGCTCGATCACGGCGAGCCCCGCGAGCATCGAATACTGTTTGGGAATGGTGGCACCGAAGCGACTGCCGCGGCCGGCAGCCGGCACGACGAGCCAGTAGCGAGGTGGCTGGTCCAACGCTGCGCGATGCGGGCTCAACGCTGCGCGGTGCGCGCGCGTTCGCTGCCGGACGACGGACCCATCACCGGAGCGCCGCGCGGCACGACCTGAAAGAATGACTCGTTGCGCGCGATCATGCCGAGTTCGCTGCGCGCACGCTCTTCGAGCGCGGTCATGCCCTTCTTGAGATCTGCGACTTCCGCCGCGAGCTGTTGATTGCGCGCACGCAGCGTGTCGTTGTGATCCTGCTGCGCGGCGACGGCAGCCTGCAGGCGCGTGACTTCGCGGATGCCGTCATCCGACAGCCACAGGCGATGCTGCAACAACAGGGTTGCGATCGCGAGCGCCATTGCGAGCCACTTCATGGGGTCAGAAGCGTAACCCGTTTGTAACCTGAAAGAAAGCCATTCAGATCATATCTTTACGGGGAATGCTTCAGACCCTGCATAGCGTGCCGCCGACCCCAGCTCCGCCTCGATGCGCAGCAGCTGGTTGTACTTGGCGACCCGATCCGAACGGGACATCGACCCGGTCTTGATCTGGGTGGCCGACGTGGCGACCGCGATGTCGGCAATCGTGCTGTCCTCGGTTTCGCCCGAGCGATGCGACACGACGGCCGCGTACTTTGCCGCTTCGGCCATGTCGATCGCTGCCAGCGTTTCCGTCAGCGTGCCGATCTGGTTCGGCTTGATCAGGATGGCGTTCGCGATGCCCTTGGCGATGCCCTCGGCGAGGATTTTCGTGTTGGTGACGAACAGGTCATCACCCACCAGCTGCACCCGCTTGCCGAGCTGCTTCGTCAGGTATGCCCAGCCGGACCAGTCGCCCTCGGCCATGCCGTCCTCGACGGTGATGATCGGGTACTTCGAGACGAGATCTTCGAGGTAGGCCGAGAACTGCTCGGACGTGAAGGCCTTGCCCTCCGCCTCGAGGTGGTACTTGCCGTCCTTGAAGAACTCCGAGCTCGCGACATCGAGGCCGAGGTACACGTCTCGACCGGCCTTGTAGCCGGCGCTCTCGATGGCCTGCAGGATCACCTCGAGCGCCGCGGCGTTCGACGGCAGGTCCGGGGCAAAGCCACCCTCGTCGCCGACGGCCGTCGACAGGCCGCGATCGTTCAGCGTCTTCTTCAGGCTGTGGAATATCTCCGCGCCACAGCGGATCGCCTCGCGCAGCGAGGGGGCGCCGACCGGCAGGATCATGAATTCCTGGATGTCGAGGCTGTTGTTGGCATGCGCGCCACCGTTGATGATGTTCATCATCGGCACCGGCATCACGGGCGCGCGTGGCGTCTTCGCGAGCGTACCGAGGTGGCGGAACAGCGTGACGCGGGCGTCGTTCGCGGCGGCATGCGCGGCCGCGAGCGAGACCGCCAGCAGCGCGTTCGCACCGAGCTTGCCCTTGGTATCCGTACCATCGAGCGCGATCATCGCCGCATCGATACCCGCCTGGTCGCGCGGGTCCTTGCCGAGCAGCGGCCCGCGCAGCACCGAGTTGACGTTCTCGACCGCGCGCAGCACACCCTTGCCGAGATACCGCTTCTTGTCGCCGTCGCGCAGTTCCACCGCCTCGCGCGTTCCCGTCGAGGCACCGGACGGCACGGCCGCCCGGCCGACGACACCCGAGTCGAGGATCACGTCGGCCTCGACGGTGGGATTGCCGCGCGAATCGATGATTTCTCGCCCGCGGATATCAACAATGCGACTCATAACAGATCTTCCTCGAAGGGTTGAAGCTTGGTGACGCGATCCAGCTGCTGCAGCGTGCCGAGCAGCGATTCCATGCGGCCGAGCGGCCAGGCATTGGGACCGTCGGACAGCGCCTTGGACGGATCGGGATGGGTTTCCATGAATACGCCTGCGACGCCCGCGGCAACCGCCGCCCGCGCCAGCACCGGCACGAACTCTCTCTGGCCGCCCGAGGCGTCGCCCTTGCCGCCCGGCAGCTGTACGGAGTGCGTGGCGTCGAACACCACCGGACAACCCGTCGCGCGCATCACGGCGAGCGCGCGCATGTCGGAGACGAGATTGTTGTAGCCGAACGAAAAGCCGCGCTCGCAGACCATGATCTGCGTGTTGCCGGTGCTGCGCGCCTTGTCGACGACGTTCTGCATCTCCCACGGCGACAGGAACTGGCCTTTCTTGATGTTGACCGGCTTGCCTTGCGAACTCGCAGCGACGATGAAATTCGTCTGCCGGCACAGGAAGGCCGGCGTCTGCAGCACGTCGACCACCGACGCGACCTCGCCCAGCGGCGTGTCCTCGTGGATGTCGGTCAGCACCGGCACATTGAAGCGCCGGCGCACGCCTTCGAGGATCTTCAGCCCGGCTTCGATACCCGGACCGCGAAAGCTCTTCACGGACGAGCGGTTGGCCTTGTCGTAGGAAGCCTTGAAAATGAACGGAATGCCGAGGCGACCGGTGATCTCGACGAGCTGCCCCGCGATCTCCTGGGTCAGGGCCTCTCCTTCGACGACGCAGGGACCGGCAATCAGGAAGAACGGCTGATCAGCGCCAACCTCGAATCCGGTGAGCTTCATGCGCTCGCGGCTGCCGGCAACTGGGCCGCGCGGTAATCACGCGCCGCGCGCACGAAGCCGGCGAACAGCGGATGCCCGCCGCGCGGCGTCGAGGTGAATTCAGGGTGGAACTGCGTGGCGAGGAACCAGGGATGGCCCGGCAGCTCGACGATCTCGACGAGCCCATCCGGAGAGAAGCCGGAAATCCTGAAACCCGACTGCTGGTAGCGATCGAGATACGTATTGTTGAACTCGTATCGATGCCGATGGCGCTCGAAGATCTCGTCCTTGCCGTACAGCTCACGCGCGCGCGTGCCGGCGCCGAGCCTCACGGCCTGTGCACCGAGGCGCATCGAACCGCCGAGCGCAGTGGTCTCGTCGCGCGACTGGACGCCACGCGCGGCATCCTGCCATTCCGTGATCAGGCCGATGACCGGATTCGGCGAGGCGCGATTGAACTCCGTGCTATGCGCGCCCTCCAGGCCGAGCACGTTGCGGCCGTACTCGATCACCGCGAGCTGCATGCCGAGGCAGATGCCGAGATACGGGATGCCGCTTTCGCGCGCATAGCGCACGGCCTGGATCTTGCCCTCGATGCCGCGCTCGCCAAAGCCGCCCGGCACCAAGATCGCATCCATGCCCTTCAGGCAGTGCGTGCCGCCCGTTTCGATGTCGGTGGATTCGATGTAGTGGATGTTGACGCGCGTGCGCGTCTTGATGCCGCCGTGAATCAGCGCCTCATTGAGGGAGATGTAGGAATCGCGGATCTGCACATACTTGCCGACCATCGCGATGTCGACCTGCCCGTCCGGATTCGCCTTGGCCTGCACCACGCGGCGCCACTCGCTGAGGTCCGTCGGCGGCACGTCGAGACGCAGTTTGTCGACGACGATGTCATCCAGGCCTTCTTCATGCAGCAGCATCGGAATCTTGTAGATGTCGTCGGCATCGACTGCCGAGATGACGGCACGCTCCTCGACATTCGTGAACAGTGCGATCTTGCGACGCTGTTCTTCCGGCAGCGGATTGTGCGCACGGCACAGCAGCACGTCCGGCTGGATGCCGATGCCGCGCAACTCCTTGACCGAATGCTGTGTCGGCTTGGTCTTGATCTCGCCGCCCCCGCCGACCACCGGCACCAGCGTCAGATGCAGATAGACGACGTTGTTGCGGCCGAGCTCGACGCCGAGCTGGCGGATGGCCTCGAGGAACGGCAGGGATTCGATGTCGCCGACCGTGCCGCCGATCTCGACCATGCAGATGTCCGAATCGCCCGCGCCGAGCTTGATGCTGCGCTTGATCTCGTCGGTGATGTGCGGGATCACCTGCACCGTCGCTCCGAGGTAGTCGCCGCGGCGCTCCTTGGCAATCACGCGCTCGTAGATGCGTCCCGTCGTGAAATTGCTGTGCCGGCCCGTCGTCGTGTGCACGAAGCGCTCGTAGTGACCGAGATCAAGATCCGTTTCGGTGCCGTCTTCAGTGACGAACACTTCGCCGTGCTGAAACGGACTCATCGTGCCCGGATCGACGTTGATGTACGGGTCCAGCTTGACCATGGCGATCTTGAGACCACGGGCCTCCAGGATCGCGCCCAACGACGCTGCGGCGATGCCTTTCCCCAAAGAGGAGACGACGCCGCCGGTGACGAACACGAATCGAGACATGGGGAACCCGCCAAAGATAATGCGCCCGGGACATCTGCGCGATGCCCGTCAGCGCGACGGGAAGTCAGGGTAGCAAAATCATGCCTTCAGCTCAACGGAAACGCGCCGGATCAGGCACGGGATCGCGCCGATTGGACATACCTCGATGCCGCGCTTGCGTCCCGGTTCAGGGTGGCGCGTCGATCAGGGCTGCCACTCGATTCGGCCCCGCGCGCGGTGGCGCGACGTCGCGCCGACCGAGACATCGACCAGGCTGTCGGCCACGGCGATCAGTCGGGGGCCGGCGTAGATCAGCGGCATCCGGCTGCGCTGCCACGGCACGATCGCCGCCTCGCGCAGCAGATCCTTCAGAGCGCGGCGCGGCGCGCCGACGCGCGGTTGCAATCGCTCTCCTCCGCTGCGCCAGCGCACCGTCAGCATCGGCGGCAGCAGACCGAGCGCGACCGGACCGGCCGCGTCCGCACGCAGGCACAGCCGACCCAGCCCGACGCCGAGCTCGATCGCGGGCTCGCGCCGCCAGGCCCAGCGGCGCTCCATGCCCGGCGCCGGCAGCGGCGCTACGCAATGCAGGCGCCCGCGATGACGGCGCACCGAGATCCCTGCCCAGCTCACCTCCGGCACTGCATCAGCCCTCGCCGCCGGCAGCTCCGTCAGGATGCGCGCGAGGTGTCGCTCGTCGGGCAGCGGCAGCCCGCGCTGCGCGATCCAGTGCCGCACGACGTGTCGCTGTCGCGCCGCAGACAGCGAAGCGAGCGCCGCAAGATCGATCGCGCCCTCGACGCCCACGGCTGCCAGATCGCTCGCGCCGAGGGTCTGCAGCAGTTCGAGCGCGTCGGCAGCATGGCGCGCGCTGCGCGCCGCCACGGCCGCTGCGGACGGCCAGTGCTCGCGCAGTCGCGGCGTGATCTCATGACGCAGGAAATTGCGATCGAAGCGCGAGTCCCGATTGGAGGGGTCCTCGATCCAGGCGATTCCCGCGTTCCGTGCCCAGGCTTCGAGCGCCGGACGGTCGACCGTCAGCAGTGGGCGCAACTGCCAACCGCGTGCGAAGCGTGTGACGTCGGGCATCGCCGCAAGGCCGGCGAGACCGGCGCCGCGCATCAGCTGCAGCAGCATCGTTTCGAACTGGTCGTCTTCGTGATGCGCGGTGACCAGCAGCTCGTCGGGCCGCAGCAGCGCCGCGAGCACCGCGTACCGGGCGTCACGCGCGGCAGCTTCCAGCGACACGCCGCGCCCGGCACGGACATGAACGTGGCGCAGTGTGAACGGCACGCGCAGCGCACCGCATTCGGCCCGGCAACGCTGCGCCCAGCGATCGGCCTCCGGCTGCAGATGGTGATGGACATGTACGGCGCGAAGCTGCCAGCGCGCCGGGTCGCGATCGGAACGCCTGCCGGCATCGCGCAGCCTGGCGAGCAGATGCAGCAGCACGGTCGAGTCGAGGCCACCGCTGTAGGCGAGCAGCAGGCGGCGCCGCATCGGTGGCGCTTGGAGACGTTCGAGACGCGCCCCGAGCCAGTCCGGATCGAGCACGCGCCGACTGCGACGCGGCAGCGGCGGCTCAGGTCTCGGCGTAGACACCAAAGCCCGAGATCTTGGCGTTGCGCTGCGCGCGCAAATCGTCGGGCGGCAGCTTCTCAAGCTCGGCGAGATGGCGCAGCAGTGCTGACTGCAGCGTGCGTCCCATCTCGTCCGGATCGCGGTGCGCGCCGCCGAGCGGCTCGCGCAGCACCTCGTCGACGAGACCCAGCTTGGAGAGTCGCTCGGCCGTGAGGCCCATCGACTCCGCGGCCACTTCCTTCTTGTCCGCGCTCTTCCAGAGAATGGACGCGCAGCCTTCCGGCGAGATCACCGAATAGGTGCTGTACTGGAGCATCAGCAACCGGTCGCAGACGCCGATCGCAAGCGCGCCGCCGGAACCGCCCTCGCCGATCACGACGCTGATGATCGGAATGCGCAGCAGCGACATCTCGAACAGGTTGCGCGCGATCGCCTCGCTCTGGCCGCGCTCCTCGGAGCCGACACCGGGATACGCACCCGGCGTATCGATGAACGTGATCATCGGCAGGCCAAAGCGCTCGGCGAGGCGCATCAGGCGCAGCGCCTTGCGATAACCTTCGGGCTTCGGCATGCCGTAGTTGCGGCGCACGCGATCCTTGGTATCCCGGCCCTTCTGGTGGCCGATGAACATCACGGCGCGATCCCCGAGCCGCGCGAGCCCGCCAACGATCGCGAGATCGTCGCCGAACATTCGGTCACCATGCATCTCCTGGAAGTCCTGGAAGATGGTGCCGAGATAGTCCAGCGAATAGGGGCGCTGCGGGTGGCGCGCGAGCTGCGTGATCTGCCACGGCGTCAGCGCCGCGAAGATGTTGGTGGTCAGCTGACGCGCCTTGCCCTGCAGGCGCGAGATCTCGTTCTCGATGTTGATCGACGGATCCGCGGTCACATGCCGCAGCTCCTCGATTTTCGCCTCGAGCTCGGCTATCGGTTGTTCGAAGTCCAGGAAGCTGACAGCCATGGGTATTCCAGAAGGGGCAGCGCCAAACACCGCGCTGCGGGCAGGTTAAGGATCGGCGCCCGTGAGCGCAACCCACGTCGGACGGCCACGTCGGACGGCCGCATCAGCCGGCCGCGTCAGCCGGCCGCATCAGCCGGCCGCATCAGCCGGCCGCGCTGCTCGGCGAGGACCCCGGCGCCGGGCCGTACACCACACGGACGGACTGTGCCCCGAACAGCGCTTCGAGATCGTCCAGCAGCTGACGGGATGCGCGAACCCGCCAGTCCGGACCGAGCTCGAGGGCGGCCGTCGCGCGATCGCCCGCATAGCGTATCGCCACGGGACACTGGCCCGGCCTCCATGGCTGCAGCACCTCGCCGAGCCGCTTCAGCAGCGCGTCCGTCGCGCTGCCAGCCGCCACGGCCTTGGGCCACAGCAGCACGATGCGGTGCGCCTGGTTCTCGCGCAACCGATCGAGTTCGGTGACCCGCTTCGCCGCCAGCCGCCACGCGTCGCTGAACTCGTCGAAACGGAGCGAGCCCTCGACCAGCAGCAGCGCATCCTTGACGATCAGCTCGCGATACTGGTTGAAAACGTCCTCGAAGAACGTCACCTCGATGCGACCGGTGCGATCGTCGAGCACCGCGGAGACCCGAGTGCCGCGCTTGCGCACCTCGTGCACATATCCTGCGACGCTTGCCTGCTTGCCGCCGTAGTAGCCACGTTCGGCCGGACCCGATCCCGTCGGCGGTCGATCGCTGAGCAGATCGACGATGCGCGAAGAGACGAAATTCTTCAGGTCCTTCTCATAGCGGTT
Source organism: Steroidobacteraceae bacterium (assembly GCA_965279665.1). Lineage (GTDB taxonomy): Bacteria > Pseudomonadota > Gammaproteobacteria > Steroidobacterales > Steroidobacteraceae > UBA964. Next base: position 1,766,097 of record OZ257256.1, on the reverse strand, counting down.
GATCGGATGGCCCGTCAGATACAGGCCCAGCGTCTCGCGCTCTCCGGCCAGGCGGATCGCTTCGCTCCAGTCGGGCTGGAAACCGGCGGTCGGATCGATCGCGGCCGCCGCGGCCGGTTCGAGCGCTGCCGCGGGCGCGATCACAGGCTCGGCGGCAAGCCCGAACAGATCCACCTGCCCCGCGGCGACCGCGCGCGTGTTCTGCTCACCGAGCTGCATCGCGGCGGGCAACCGGTTCATGTGCGTGGCGCGATTCACGCCGAAACAGTCGAGACTGCCGGAGCGGATCAGGGCTTCGAGCACGCGCCGGTTCAGCTTGTTCAGATCGAGCCGGCGGCACAGGTCTTCGAGCGACCGGAACGGACCGTTCGTCGTGCGCTCGGCCACGATCGCTTCGACCGCGGCCTGTCCCACGCCCTTGATCGCGCCAAGACCGTAGCGGATCGTGGACTCGTCCTCGACCGCGAACGGATAGATCGAAGCGTTCACATCCGGGGCGAGCACCTTGAGCCCCATCTGGTCGCATTCGTCCTTCAGCGTGACGACCTTGTCCGTGTGGTCCATGTCCGCCGACAACACGGCGGCCATGAATGCGGCCGGGTAATGCGTTTTCAGATAGGCCGTCTGGTACGACAGCAATGCATAGGCGGCCGAGTGCGACTTGTTGAAGCCGTAGCCGGCGAACTTCTCGATCAGGTCGAAGATGTGGGCGGCCTGGGCTCCATTGACGCCGCGTGCCTCGGAGCCGGAGATGAAGCCGTCGCGCAGCTTCGCCATCTCCTCCGGCTTCTTCTTGCCCATCGCGCGGCGCAGCAGGTCCGCGCCGCCGAGCGAGTAGCCCGCCAGCGTCTGCGCGATCTGCATGACCTGCTCCTGGTACAGGATCACGCCGTAGGTCGGCTTCAGCACCGTCTCGAGACTCGGATGCAGGTAGTCGATCGGGCCATCGATGCGGCCGTGCTTGCGGGCGATGAAATCGTCGACCATGCCGGACTGCAACGGTCCGGGACGGAACAGCGCGACGAGCGCGATGATGTCCTCGAAGCAGTCCGGCTGCAGGCGGCGGATCAGATCCTTCATGCCGCGTGACTCGAGCTGGAACACGGCCGTGGTCTTGTAGGACTTCAGCAGCGTGTAGCTCGCGACATCATCCATCGGCAGTGATTCGATCGTCATCGGCGGCTCGCCGATCGCGGCACGCTGCGCGTTGATCAGCACCACGGCGCGATCGATGATCGTCAGCGTGCGCAGTCCGAGGAAGTCGAACTTGACGAGGCCGGCCGCCTCGACGTCATCCTTGTCGAACTGCGTGACGACGCCGGTGCCGCCCTCCTCGCAATACAGCGGCGCGAAATCCGTCAGCACCGACGGCGCGATGACCACGCCGCCCGCATGCTTGCCCGCATTGCGCGTCAGGCCTTCGAGCGAGCGCGCGAGATCCAGCATGTTGTGGATCTCTTCGTCCTTGTCGTAGAGCCGCTTGAGTTCCGGCTCCTTCTCGAGTGCCGCATCCAGCGTGATGTCGAGCTCGAACGGCACGAGCTTCGCGATCTTGTCGACCTGTCCGTAGCTCATGCCGAGGACGCGCCCGACGTCGCGCACGACGGCCTTCGCCGCCATCGTGCCGTAGGTGATGATCTGCGAGACGCGCTCGCGCCCGTACCGCTCGGCGACGTATTCGATGACGCGATCACGCCCTTCCATGCAGAAGTCGACATCGAAGTCGGGCATCGAGACGCGTTCCGGATTCAGGAAGCGCTCGAACAGCAGGTCATAACGGATCGGATCGATGTCCGTGATGCGCAGCGCATAGGCGACCAGCGAGCCCGCACCCGAGCCGCGACCCGGTCCTACCGGCACGCCGTTCTCGCGCGCCCAGCGGATGAAATCCGCGACGATCAGGAAGTAGCCGGCGAAGCCCATCTGGCAGATGACGTCGAGTTCCTGCTCGAGCCGCGGCCGATAGCTGTCTGGCGTGGCGCGCTCCACCAGACCTTCCGCGGAGACCCGGCGCAGGTACTGTTCCGTCGTCTCGCCCTCGGGCACCGGATAGCGCGGCAGCATGCTCTCACCGAGCCGCAGCGGCAGCGTGCAGCGACGCGCGATCGCCAGCGTGTTCTCGATCGCCTCCGGCAAATCGGCAAACAGCGCGGTCATTTCCGCGGGCGTGCGCAGGTACTGCTGCGCGGTGTACTTGCGGGCGCGGCTCGGATCCGCCAGCAGCTGACCGTCGTGAATGCAGACACGGGCCTCGTGCGATTCGAACTCGCTGGCATCGAGGAAGCGCGCATCGTTCGTCGCGACCACCGGAACGCCGAGTCGCGCCGCCAGCTGCACGGCCGCGCCGTTGTAGCGCTCTTCGTCGGCGCGGCCGAGCCGCGAGACTTCGACGTAAAAGCGATCGCCGAACAGCCCAAGCCAGTGCTCGAGCAGCTTCTGCGCCTCGCCTTCGCGGCCGTTCGCCAGCGCGCGCCCGATGTCGCCCTGCTGGCCGCCGGACAGGGCGATCAAGCCGGAGGTGCCGGCAGGCGTCAGCCAGTCACGTTCGATCAGCGTGAGCCCGCGCTGCTGACCCTCCAGCCAGGCACGTGAGACGAGGCGCGTCAGGTTCTTGTAGCCCGGCTCGTTCATGCACAACAGCGTGAGACGTGACGGCTGCGCTCGTTCACCGCTTTCACGCAGCTGCAGATCCACGCCGATCAGCGGCTTCACGCCGTGCTTCAGCGCGTCGCGATAGAACTTCACCATCGCGAACAGATTGCTTTCGTCGGTCAGCGCCACGGCCGGCATGCCACGCGACGCGACTGCCTCCATCAGCTGCGGCACGCGGATCACGCTGTCCTTCAGCGAGTATTCGGTGTGCAGGCGGAGGTGGACGAAGCCGGTCATGTGAGGCGGGATTTTACCGGTCCGAAGGACAAACGGTGGATCGAACAGACGCCCTGTCGATCGATCGCCGCGAGGTGCGCCGCCGTCGGATAACCCTTGTGACGTGCGAAACCATATCCAGGATAGCTCGTATCCGCTTGTTCCATCAGCGCATCCCGCGTCGTCTTGGCAAGGATCGACGCCGCGCCGATTGCCGCTTCGGTCGCGTCACCGCGGACCACCGCCCGCGCGTCGGCGAGCGGCCAGAGGTCCCGCCAGCGCGGCAGCCGGTTGCCGTCGACCAGGATCTGCTGCGGCGCGATCGCGAGGCCCGCGAGCGCACGGCGCATCGCGATGAAGGTCGCCTGCAGGATGTTGTGCGCATCGATCTCGCTGGCGTCGGCGATGCCGACGGCCCAGGCGAGGCAGTGGCTGCGAATCAGCCCGGCGAGCCGCTCGCGTTCGCCCGGCGCGAGTGCCTTGGAATCCGCGATGCCGCCGATCGGTTGCGCCGGATCGAGGATGACCGCGGCGGCGACGACGGGCCCGGCCAGCGGCCCGCGCCCCGCCTCATCGACGCCGGCGACGTGGGTCACGCCGGCAGCAGCTCGACGACTGCCTCGGCGGCGCGGGCGGCGCCCCCGGCGCGCAGCGTCTGATGCACGCGAGCGAAATCCGCCATCAGCGCCTCGCGCCGCGGTGCGTCGTCGAGCTGATCGAGCAGTGCGGCGCCGAGCGCGGCCGGTTGTACGGCGTCCTGGAAGAATTCAGGCACCGCCCCCCGCCCGAGCAGCAGGTTCGGCTGTGAGAAATGCTTCACCTTGACGATGCCGAGACGTTGCAGCACGAACGCCGTCAGCGGCGCGAGCCGATAGGCCGCGACCATGGGCCGCTGCGTCAGCAGCGTCTCGAGCGTCGCCGTGCCCGAGGCCACCAGCACGACGTCTGCGGCGGCGAGCACGCGCTGCGCCTGGCCATCGACGATCATGATCGGCGGCGCGTCGGGAACCGCCAATCGTGCCGCCTCGAACAATGCGCGCACTTTCGGCGAAGCCATCGGCGCGACGAATACCAGGCCGCGACGCTGCGCGGCCAGCCACGCGGCCGTACCGATGAACGGCTCCGCCAGACGACTGACTTCACCACCACGACTGCCGGGCAAGATCGCCACCACCGTCGCAGCCGGGTCGAGGCCCAACGCCGCGCGCGCGCCGGCCCGATCCGGCTGCAGCGGCAGCTGATCCGCGAGTGGATGGCCGACGAAGCGCGCGTCGACGCCATGCGCCGCGTAGAACTCCGTCTCGAAGGGCAGCAGGCACAGTACGCGGTCGCAGGATTCGTGCATGGTGCGCACGCGGCCCTGCCGCCAGGCCCAGACCTGCGGGCTCACATACTGCACCGTGCGGATACCGGCGGATTTCAGGCGACGCTCGAGTCCGAGATTGAACTCGGGTGCATCGATGCCGATGAAGACGTCCGGTCGGGACTCGAGAAATCGCGCCGTGAGTGCGCGACGCAGGCGCAGCAGTCGCGGCAGATGCCGCACGATCTCGGCAAGACCCATCAGCGCAAGCTCTTCGGCGTCCGCCCAGCTCTCGCAGCCGGCGGCACGCATCTTGGGCCCCGTGACGCCCACGAAACGCGCGCCAGGCAGGCGCGCACGCAGCGCGTTGATCAGCGCGGCGCCCAGCGTGTCGCCGCTCGCTTCGCCGGCCACGAGTCCGATGGTGGGAGTCATGGCCTGGCGACGCTCTGCACCGTTCGCACGAGGCGCTGGAGGCGAGCGCTCAGCGGACGAGGCTGCGGGTCGAACGCGCGATGAATTCGACGAACAGCCGCAGCTCAGGCTGCTCGGCTGCCGCAGCCTCCAGCTTCGCGACCGCATCGGCCAGCTTCAGGTCCGAGCGGTACAGCGTGCGGTACGCGTTCTTGATGTTGCGCACCTGCTCCGGCGTGAAGCCGCGACGCGAGAGGCCCGTGGCGTTGATCGAATGCGGCACGGCGGGCTGACCCACGGCCATCACGTAGGGTGGCACATCGCGCGTGACGGCTGCGTTGTTGGCGATGAAGGCGTGCGCACCGACTTTCGTGAACTGATGGATCGCGGACAGCCCACCCATGATCACCCAGTCGCCGAGTTCGACATGCCCGCCGAGCGTCGCGACATTGGCGAGCACGCAGTGACTGCCGATGCGGCAGTCGTGTGCCACGTGCGAATACGCCATGAACAGGTTGTCGCTGCCGACGCGCGTGATGCCCTCGTCATGCGTCGTGCCACGGTTGATCGTCACGAACTCGCGGAACGTGTTGTCATCGCCGATCTCAAGCTGGGTGGGCTCGCCCTTGTACTTCTTGTCCTGCGGCGCATCGCCGATCGAGCAGAACTGGAAGATCCGGTTACGCGCACCGATGCGCGTCGGCCCGTTGATGACGGCGTGCGGACCGATGCGCGTGCCCGCGCCGATCTCGACGTTCTCGCCGATGATGGTGAAGGCACCCACCTCGACATCCGCGGCGAGTTTCGCGGACGGCGCAATGACGGCTCTGGGATCGATCGACATCTGCGTCAACTCCGTTGCTTTCAGTCGGTCGCCGGATCAGGCGGCGCCGGTCGGGGCCGCGGCCGCGGGTTTCGTCTCGGGGGCCACCATCATTTCAGCGGAGGCCACTTCCTGGCCCGCGACGCGTGCCACCGTCGAGAAGCGCCAGATGCCCTTGAACGCGCGTTCGAACTTCGCGCTCAGCTCCAGCTGGTCGCCGGGCTCGACGGGACGCCGGAAACGGGCCTTGTCGATGCCGACGAAATAGAATCGGGTCTCCTCATCGGGCACGACATCCGCGGTGATGAAGGCGAGGATGCCGCAGGTCTGCGCCAGGGCCTCGATGATCATCACGCCCGGCATCACCGGTCGGTAAGGAAAATGCCCCGGAAAGAACGGCTCGTTGACCGTGACGTTCTTCAGCGCGCGGATGCTGTCACCCTTGCGGCACTCGAGCACGCGATCGACGAGCAGGAAGGGATAGCGATGCGGCAGGAGTCGCAGCACGCCCATGATGTCCAGGCTGGTCGGCTCGATGGAATTGTCAGTCGTCACGTGTGGAATCTTCCTCTGGGTCTTCTGTGGAGCGCGCGGACTCGAGTGCGCGCAGCCGGTCCGCCATGCCGTCGATCCGCTTCAGGCGACCAACGATCCGCCGCCATTCTGCGGCCGGTGACACCGGCACACCGCTCGAATACACGCCTGGTCGGGTGATGGAATGCGTCACCAGCGAGAGCCCGGTGATCGCGACGTCGTCGCAGATGCTCAGATGACCGGCAATGCCGACCGCACCGCCGATCTGGCAGCGCTTGCCGATCTTCACGCTGCCGGACACACCGACGCATCCGGCCATCGCCGTGTGCGCCCCGACGATCACGTTGTGACCGATCTGGATCTGGTTGTCCAGCTTGACGCCGTCCTCGATGATCGTGTCACCGATCGCGCCGCGGTCGATCGTCGTATTCGCGCCGATCTCGACGTCCGCGCCGATCTGCACGCTGCCAACCTGCGGCACCTTGAGCCATGCGCCCGACTCGGCGGCGAATCCGAACCCGTCTCCGCCGACGACCGCACCCGGCTGCAGCACGCAACGCGCACCGAGCGTCGCGCCGCCCGTGACCGTGACCCGCGCCATCAGCCGGCAGTCGGCACCGATCCGCACGCCCGCCTCGACCACGCAGCCGGGACCGATGAACGTGCGCGGACCGACCACTGCGCCGGGCCCCACATAACTGAGCGCGCCGACGTGGGCGCTCGCATCGACACTGGCGCCCTCGCCGATGACGGCCGAAGGATGCACGCCCGCCGCAGCGATCGGCACCGGGTACAGCAGCGTCGCGATGCCTGCGTAGGTCGCGTACGGATTGGGGCTGATCAACGCTGCGACCGGACAGTCAGCGGCCGAGGCCGCGTCGAGGACGACGGCTCCGGCCTGGGTGACGAGCAGTTGCGAGCGATACTTGGGGTTCGCAAAAAATGCGATCGACTGCGACTGGGCTCCACCCAGCGTTCCGACCGCGCTGATCTGCAGGTCCGGATCGCCGCGCAGTTCGCAGCCGAAGCGGACGGCCAGCTCCGCGAGCTTCATGGAAGATGCCGCGGAGCTGTCTCGACCTTCGGCGGACGACTCGCTCAGCGCCCGCCCTGCGGGCGCGGGGCCGGAGCGGGAGCCGCGGCCGGACGTGTCGTGGACGCAGCAGGCGCCGGACCGCGAGCCTGCAGAACCTGCAGCACGCCGGCCGTCACGTCGAGCGTCGGATTCGCGTAGATCACGCCGTCCGTGATGACGAGATCGAAGTTCTGGCCGCGCGCATAGGTCTGCACTTCGGCGAGCAGCGTGCGCTGCAGCTTCGACATCTCCTCGTTGCGACGTGCATTGAAGTCGTCCTGGATCTCGGACTGGCGACGCGCGAGATCGCGCTGACCGTCCCGCAGTTCCTTTTCGGCACGGCTGACCTGGTCCGGCGTCATCGTGGCGCGGTCCTTGTTCAGCTTGTCCTGCTTGGCCTGCAGGCCCTGCGCAGTGCCCTGCAGCTCACGCTGCTTGCTGGCGGCTTCAGAGCGCAGGGACTCGAGCAGGACCTTGCCCTGCGGCGATTCGTCCATCAGCCGCCCGTAGTCGAGCACGCCAATCTTGAGTTCGGCATGGGCCGGAGCGGCAACCGCGGCTGCCATCAGCGCCGCACCCCAAACTACAGTCTTGAACGATCGATTCACGCTGGAAACCCTCAGAAAAAAACTAGAACGCCTGACCCACCGAGAACTGGAACCGCTCTTCCTCATCCGGATACAGCACTCCGTCGCCCTTGTAGGCGTTCAGAGGCAATGCGTAGCTGAAGCGGAAGATGCCCAGAGGAGCCAGCCATTGCACGGCGATGCCGGTGGAATGTTTCAATTTATCATACTTGAAGCCGTAATCGATCGCGGTGCCGGTGCCGGGATTCAGCAGGTCGTCCTGGCCCCGGAAGACATAACGATTGCCGGTCGCGAACACGTTGCCCATGTCGTAGAACCAGCTGACCCGTGCGGACGAACGCCACTTTTCGGGCGTCGGGAAGATCAGTTCGGCCCGCGCGACCACTTTGAGGTTGCCGCCATACGGGTTGCCGAAGCTGTCCTTGGGCCCCAGGCGGCTCTCGCGGTAGCCGCGGACACTGTCCGGGCCGCCCGCGAAGAAATTGCGGTACGGCGGCAAGGCCGTCGTGCTGCCGATGTCCATGCCGAAGCCGACCTCGCCCGACAATGATACGACCCAGCGCTTGTAGATCGGGATGTACTGCAGGTAGTCGTAATTGGCGACGAAGTACTGCACGTCGCTGCCGGGCAGCGCGTAGGACACGGACACGCTGTGGCGCGTGCCGCGATCCGCGAACAGCGAGCGGTTGCGGGTATCGAAACTCCAGCCCGCAACCAGATCGAACGACGTGAACTGCGAGGTATAGATCGTGGTCGGCGGCTGGATGAAGCCGTTGCCGAAATCCTGCTCGGGAATGTTCGTCGTGCGCGGGTTGCCGTTGGCCTGCACCCAGTCGATGGCCTGCTGCGCGCTGCCTGCACCGACGAGCAATTCGGAGCTCTGCACCGACAGACCGACACGCAGTCCCTGGAACTCCGATATCGGATAGCCGTAGTCGACACCGAGCGACAGGGACTTCGACGAGAAGTCCGAGGACGACGACACGAACTGGGTGACGTCGCGATAGGTCAGCGACAAGGTCCGGGCGACGCCGTCGATCGTCGTATAGGGGTTGGTATGCGAGAGTCCGTAGACCTTCGAATACCGACCGGAGTTCAGGTCGATCGAGACGCGCTCGCCCGTGCCCATGAAATTGCTGTCGGCGTAGTTGCCATTCAGGATGAACGACTGCGACTCCGAGTAGCCGATACCGCCGCCGAGCTGGGCAGAAGGTCCTTCCTTGATCTCGAATTCGACGTCGACGAGGTCGGCCGACCCTGGCACGGGCTTGGTTTCGGACTCGACCTTTTCGATGTAAGGCAGGCGCTGCAGGCGCTGCTTCGAGCGCTCGACCATCGCATTGGAGAGCCAGCCGCCCTCGAGCTGGCGCATTTCGCGGCGCAGTACCTCGTCGTTGATCTTGTTGACGCCGTTGAACACGATGTGACGGACATAGGCGCGATTGCCCGGATCCACGAAGAACGTCAATGCGACGGTCTTGTTGTCGTTGTTGGGCGTCGGCACCGGATCGACCTTCGCGAACGCGTAGCCGTCGAGACCCAGCCGGTTCTGGATCAGTTCCTGGGTCGCCGTGATCTCCTTCTTCGAGAACGTCGTACCGGGCTTCACCAGCAGGTAGTTGCGCAGCTCCGACTCGGGCACCACGAACGTGCCGGCGAGCTTGACGTCGGACACCTTGAACACCTCACCCTCCGCGACGTTGACCGTCACGAAGATGTCGTCCTTCTCCGGCGCGATCGCGACCTGCGTGGACTCCACTTCGAAGTTCGCGTAGCCGCGATCCATGTAGTACGAGCGCAGCTTCTCGAGATCACCCTGCAGCGACTCGCGCGCGTAGCGATCGTCCTGCTTGTACCAGGACAGCCAGTTCGGCGTCTTCAACTCGAAGCCTTCCAGGATGTCCTCGTCGGAGAAGCTGGTGTTGCCGACGACGTTGATCTGGCGAATGCGCGCGCGCTTGCCTTCCTTGATGTCGATCTTCACCTTGACGCGATTGCCCGACACGTCTTCGACCGACGTCTTGATCCGTACGGCGTACTTGCCGCGACTGAAATACTGATCCGTCAGGAACTGCTCGACATCCTCGAGCACGGAACGATCGAAGGTCTTGCCGGTGGCGAGTCCGACGTTGCGCAGCGACTTGGTCAGATCCTCGGTCTTGATGTCCTTGTTGCCCTTCAACTCGAAGCTCTCGATGGAGGGACGCTCGAGCACGACGATGACCAGCGTGCTGCCATCACGCCGGATTTCGACATCGCGGAAGAACCCCGTGTCGTACAGCGCGCGCATCGCTTCGCGCAGTCGCTGCGGATTGAGGCGATCGCCGATGTTGACGGGGAGGTAGTTGTAGACCGTGCCTTCGGAGACTCGCTGCAATCCCTCGACGACGATGTTGCCGACGGTGAACTCCATCTGCGGATCGCTCTGCTGCGCACGCACGGGCGGCGCGTGGCCGATGGCTGCCGCGCCGAGAACGGCGGAGACGAAGGCAGCTACTTTGGAAACTGGTCGCACTGAGGAACCCCCAAATTCAGACGAGCATCGGGCTGCGGTCAGCCGAGCTGGAACTGCCGGGCGACGTCGTTGAACAACGCCACGCCCATCAGTAGAAGCAGCAGCCCGATCCCGAGCTGCTGACCGAAAGCCTGTGCGCGTTCGGACAGCGGACTGCCCTTCACCCACTCGGCGAGTTGATACACGATCTGACCGCCATCCAGGATCGGGATGGGCAGCAGATTCAGGAATCCGAGACTGAGCGAGATCAGCACGAGGAAGCCGACGAACGCAGCGACACCGCCACTGGCCGACTCACCCGCATACTCGGCGATCGACAGCGGTCCGGACAGATTCTTCAGCGAGACCTGGCCGATGATCATTCGCCAGAACATCTTCGCCTGCAGCACGGTCATGTCCCAGGCACGCACCGTCGCCTGGGTCAGCGCCTCGACGGGGCCGAAGCTGCGGCGCGTGATCATCTGCGCGGGCAGCGGTTCCGGCGGCGGCGTCTCGACGCGAATCCGGCCGACTGTCGCTCCGTTCACATCGTCGGAGTCCGTCATCACACGGGCACGATTGGTGACGCCATCGCGCTCATACTCGACCACGATTTCGCGGCCTGGCAGCGCCGAAATGATTTCGACCAGCGCGACGAAATCCCGCACGCTCTGGCCATCGACAGACAGTACGCGGTCGCCGGCCCGCAGTCCCGCGCGATCCGCCGGGCCTCCCGGCAGCGCGCGACCGACGATGGCCGGGCGCGGCGGCTCCCAGAAACGGAATCCGAAGCCGCGACCAAAGGCACTCGGCTCCGTCAGCGCACGGCGCACGTCCGCATCGTCGACGCGCAGCGTGAGGTCACGGCTGCCACCGTTCTCGCCGCGCACACGCAGGCGCGCAACACCGCTGCCGCTCATCGCCTCGACCAGACCGATCACGACGTCCGAACGGCCGTCGATGTCGCGGCCATTGATCTGCAGCACTTCGTCGCCCTTGCGCAGATCCGCCTGGGCGGCGAGCGAATCCGGGGTGACATCGCCGATCACGGCACGGACTTCCGGCTGGCCCGAGATCCACAGCAGGCCCCACAGCAGCAGGATCGCGAACACGATGTTGAAGGCCGGGCCCGCGAGCAGCACCAGGATGCGCTGCCACGGCGGCTTGCGGGTGAACGAGCGTTCGAGATCTTCCGTGGCGACGGGGCCCTCGCGCTCGTCGAGCAGCTTGACGTAGCCGCCGAGCGGCAGCGCTGCGAACACGTACTCCGTCTGGTCCCGGCCGGCGACCCGACTCCACAGCGGCCGGCCGAAACCGACCGAAAAACGCAGCACCTTGAAGCCGAGCTTGCGCGCCACCCAGTAGTGGCCGAACTCGTGCACCGTCACCAGCAGGCTGACGGCCACCAGGAACCACAGGACGTACCAGATCACGCTGATGCCGGCGCCGGTCATGAAGCCCGGACTCCGGCCGCGATCGCCCGTGAGGCGCGCTCACGCGCGCGGGCATCGGCGGCATTGACGTCATCGAGCGTCAGACTGGCGCCCGGGATCGAATCGCCAGAATTCTGTTGCATCACCGTGTCAATGACTGCCGCTATGTCCAGAAAGTTCACCTGCCCGGCCAGAAACGCCGCCACGGCCACCTCGTTGGCGGCATTCAGCACCGCCGGGGCCAGGCCCCCGGCTGCAGCCGCCTGCTGGGCGAGCGCCAGGCACCGGAAGCGGACCGGGTCCGGCTCACGGAAATCCAGCACACCCACCCGGACAAGATCCAGAAATTGTACACCGGAGCTCAGGCGGCGCGGCCACGCGAGCGCATGGGCGATCGGCGTCCGCATGTCGGGGGAGCCGAGCTGGGCCAGCACCGAGCCGTCGACGTACTCGACCATCGAGTGAATGATGCTCTGCCGATGCACGACGATGTCGATCAGCGAGGGCGGCAGACCGAACAGCAGATTGGCCTCGATCAGTTCGAGGCCCTTGTTCATCAGGGTGGCTGAGTCCACCGAAATCTTGCGTCCCATGACCCAGTTCGGGTGAGCACAGGCCTGGTCCGGCGTGGCGGCGCGCAGCCGCTCCAGATCCCAGTCGAGGAACGGTCCGCCGGATGCCGTCAGCAGGATGCGCCGCACCCCGGTCGGCGCGACCCCCGCGACGAAATCGGCAGGCAGGCACTGGAAGATCGCGTTGTGCTCGCTGTCGATCGGCAGCAGCGTCGCGCCACCGTCGCGCGCCGCAGCCATCAGCAGCGGCCCGGCCATGACCAGCGATTCCTTGTTCGCCAGCATCAGGCGCTTGCCCGCCCTCGCGGCGGCGAGCGTCGAGGCGAGTCCCGCAGAACCGACAATGGCGGCCATCACATACGGCGCTTCCGGCAGACGCGCGATTTCGCACAGGCCCGCCTCTCCGGCCAGCACGCGCGTCGGCAGGCCGCGTGCGCGCAGCTCCTGCTCGAGCTCGAGCGCAGCGGGCGCTTCGGCGAGCGCGGCGTAGTCCGGACGGTAGCGTTCGCATTGCGCGAGCAGCTTGGCCACATTGCGTCGCGCACCCAGCGCGACGACGCGGAATTCGCCGGGGTGCTGCGACACGAGATCCAGCGTGTTGTCGCCGATCGTGCCGGTCGAGCCCATCACGCACAGGCCGATCATCGCAGCACACCGCTGAACAGCAGCCCGAGCACGAACACCGGCGCGCCCGCCGCGACGCTGTCGACACGATCGAGAATGCCACCGTGGCCCGGGAACAGGTGACCACTGTCTTTCACGCCAGCCGCGCGCTTCAGCATGCTCTCGGTCAGATCGCCGACCACCGAGAACGCCGCCGCTGCGAGACCGACGGACACGAACAACGCGGCGTCGACGCCGAAATGCCGCGCGCCGAGCACTGCGATGACCAGTGCGAGCAGCATGCCGCCGATCACACCTTCCCATGTCTTGCCGGGGGAGACGCGCGGCGCCAGCTTCACGCGGCCGAATGCGCGACCGCAGAAGTACGCGCCGGTGTCCGCCGCGACGACCAGCACCAGCGTGTACAGCGCCCACTCGCTGCCCTGCTCGCCGAGGCGCAGGTGCGCGAGCGCGAGCCAGGTCGGCACCAGCGCGACGATACCCGCCAGTGCCGCAGACCACGGCGCCACGCGCTGCGGTGCGAGCGTCAGCCACAGCAGTGCGAGCACCCACCACCCGGCCGCCCACCACAGCACGCCCTGCAGCCAGTCGGCATCGCCGACCATCGGCCGAGCCAGCGCGATCAGCAGCGCGATCGCCGCCACGAATGCCAGTCGGAGCCCTCGCCCGGCGCCGCGGATGAAGGCCGACCATTCCCATGCGCCGACCAGCACCACGACCGACAGCAGTACCAGCGTCGCGATCGGCGGCATCGCGAACAGCACCGTCACCAGGACGACTGCCATCGCGAGCGCGGTGAGGATGCGCGCCTTAAGCATGCGGCCCGGCCGTCCGCCGGCTCGTCGTGCGGCCAAAACGCCGGTCGCGGCCCGCAAAATCCTCGAGCGCAGCGTCGAAATCGGCGATCGAAAAATCAGGCCACAGCGTGTCGCAGAACCACAGCTCCGTGTAGGCGAGATTCCACAACAGGAAATTGCTGATGCGATGTTCGCCGCCGGTGCGGATGAACAGGTCCGGGTCCGGCAGATCGCGCAGTTCGAGCTGCGCACCGAGACTCTCCTCGGTGATGTCTTCGGCGCGCAGCGCTCCGCTCGCACAGCCACGCGCCAGCGTCCGCGCCGCCTCGACGATGTCCCACCGGCCGCCATAGCTGACGGCCACCTGCAGCTTGAGGCCGGTATTCGCGGCGGTGTGGTCTTCGGCAGCAGCCATGCGCTGCTGCACGCGCACCGAGAGCTGATGCCGCGCGCCGATCATGCGCAGCCGGACCTTGTTCTCGTGCAGCTCACCGACTTCGCGATCGAGCGCGTCGACGAACAGGCCCATCAGCGTCGAGACTTCCTTCTCGGGACGCCGCCAGTTCTCGCTCGAGAACGCGAACAGCGTCAGCGCCTCGACGCCGCGCTTCGCACATTCGCGGATGCACATGCGCACCGGCTCGATGCCAGCGCGGTGACCGGCCGTGCGCGGCTCGCCGCGCGCCTGGGCCCAGCGGCCGTTGCCATCCATGATGATGGCGATGTGCTGCGGTAACGCCATCGAGGCACGCAGGTTCGAGGGGTGCCCGTCGGCGCCCGCTAGACCTGCATGATCTCCTTTTCCTTGGCGACCAGGGCCGTCTCGATGTCGGCCACGTACTTGTCCGTGAGCTTCTGGATCTCTTCGTGGACGCGCTTCTCGTCGTCCTGCGAGATCATCTTTTCCTTCAGCATGTCCTTGACGTCCGACAGCACGTCGCGGCGCACGTTGCGCACCGACACGCGGGCCGCCTCCGCTTCCTTGCCGAGGATCTTCGTCATGTCGCGACGGCGCTCTTCAGTGAGCGGCGGCAGCGGCACGCGGATCACGGTGCCTGCGGTCATCGGCGTCAGGCCGAGATCGGACTTGAAGATCGCCTTCTCGATCGCCTGCACTGCCGCCTTGTCCCAGGGCGTCACGACGATGGTGCGCGCATCTTCGATGCTGATGTTCGCGAGCTGGTTCAGCGGCGTCTCGGTGCCGTAATAGTCGACCTTCATGTGCTCGATCAGGCTCGGATGCGCACGACCCGTGCGCAGCTTCTTCAGATCGGCCGCGAATGTCTGGACGCACTTGGTCATTCGAGCCGCGCAGTCCTTCTTGATGTCATCGAGCATCGTGAGAGTCCCTCAGTGATTCGTGACCACGGTACCGACGTCGTCGCCGCCGACGATGCGAAGCAGGTCACCCGGATTGTTGAGGTTGAACACCTGCAGCGGCAGGTTGTTGTCGCGGCACATGACGATCGCCGTCTGGTCCATGACGTTGAGGCGGTCCGTCAGCACGCGGTCGAACGTCAGGCGCGCGTAGCGCACGGCGGCCGGGTTCTTCATCGGATCGTCCGAATAGATGCCGTTGACCTTCGTGGCCTTCAGCAGCACTTCGGCGCCGATTTCGATCGCGCGCAGCGACGCTGCCGTGTCCGTCGTGAAGAATGGATTGCCGGTGCCGGCCGCGAACAGCACGACCCGCCCCTTCTCGAGGTGGCGCATCGCACGCCGACGGATGTAGTCCTCGCAGACTTCGTTGATGCGGATCGCGGACATCACGCGCGCGTGGCAGCCGATGCTCTCGAGTGCATCCTGCATCGCGAGGCAGTTCATGACCGTGGCCAGCATGCCCATCTGGTCCGCCGCGACCCGATCCATGCCGGCGCGCGCGAGTCCTGCACCGCGGAAGATGTTGCCGCCGCCGATCACCACCGCGACCTGCACACCCATCGACAGCAGTTCCTGGAACTCGAGCCCGATGCGCTTGATCATCGCCGGGTCGATGCCGTAATCGCCACCGCCCATCAGGGCTTCGCCCGACAGCTTGACGAGGATTCGCTTGTATCTCGAGGGCCTGGTCACGGCATCAGACATGGTGCGCACTCCGCTGCGACTCCGGATTCATGCCGGAGGTCCCCTGTTGGAGAAAACCCCGCCGAGGCGGGGTTCTCATTATCGGTTGTTCTTCGCTCAGTGGGCAGAGCCCGGCGGTGTGGCCGCCGTGTCCTTGCTGCTGGCCTTGACCTGTGCCATGACCTCACCGACGAAATCATCCTGCTTCTTCTCGATGCCAGCGCCGACTTCCAGCCGCTGGAATGCCTTGACGCTGGCCTTCGCGACCTTCAGCAGCTTCTCGATCGTGGTGTCCGGATCCTTGACGAACGGCTGACCGAGCAGCGCGATCTCGTTCAGGGACTTGCGGACGCGACCTTCGACCATCTTGGCGACGATGTCGGCAGGCTTGCCTTCACCGAGCGCCTTCTCGGTCTCGATCTCGCGTTCCTTGGCGAGGACGTCAGCCGGCACATCCGCGGCACTGACGTAGCGCGGGTTACTGGCCGCGACGTGCATGGCCAGGTCGTGCGCGAGCGCCGCGTCACCACCGTCGACCGCGACGACGGCGCCGATGCGCGAACCGTGCAGATAGGCACCGATCAGCGTCGGCGCATCCACGACGACGAAGCGACGCACCGTGATGTTCTCGCCGATCTTGGCGATCAGGCCACGACGCACTTCATCGATGCTGCCGGCAGTGGTGCCGATCGGCAGCGCCTGCAGCGCGTCGACGTCCGTCGGACGCGAGACCAGCGCCACGCGCGCGACCGCATCGGCGAAGCCGGCAAAATCCGGCTGACGCGCGACGAAATCGGTCTCGCAGTTCACTTCGACCAGCGCGGCGGAGCGACCGTCCGGCGACTTCGCCAGCGCGAGCACGCCTTCAGCGGCGACGCGCGACGACTTCTTGTCCGCCTTCGCGAGGCCCGTCTTGCGCAGCAGTTCGACGGCCGCATCGAGGTCGCCGTCGGTTTCGACGAGCGCCTTCTTGCATTCCATCATGCCCGCGCCGGTGCGCTCGCGAAGCTGCTTGACCGATTCAGCTGTAATGGCCATGAACGCAGCTCCGATCAGGACCGACGCCGCGGCGGCGCACCGCCGCCCGTGCGACGACGCGCACCGGCAGCCGGCGCACTGGCGCTGGCGCCCGTGTCCGTGACGTCGACCGACACACCGAGACCGGCGGCCAGTTCAGCGGCATCTTCTTCGCCCGTCAGGACCGCGGCCGGATCCACGGCAACGGCCGGAACAGGACGACGGCGGGCAGCGGCAGGCGCAGGCTTGCGGCCGCGCACCGTGGCTTCGCGACGCGGCTTGCCGCGACCGGAGCGCGGCTTCGGATTGCCCTGCTCGTCGAGCTCGACGAAGTCATCCTCGCCGACCGGCACGTTCGGCAGCGATTCGCGGCCTTCCAGCACCGCGTCGGCAATGCCGGACGCATACAGCTGGATCGCGCGCATCGCGTCGTCGTTGCCGGGAACCACGTAATCCACGCCGTCCGGCGTGCAGTTGGTGTCGACGATGGCGACCACCGGAATGCCGAGCTTGCCGGCTTCGTGGATCGCGATCTTCTCGTGGCCGACGTCGATCACGAAGATCACGTCCGGCAGGCCGTCCATGTGCTTGATGCCGCCGAGGCTGCGCTCGAGCTTGTCCATCTCGCGACGGAGCATAGTGGCTTCCTTCTTGCCGCGCTTTTCCAGCGTGCCGTTGACGCTCATCTCGGTGAGGTCGGCCAGGCGCTTCACGGACTGACGGATGGTCTTGAAATTGGTGAGCATGCCGCCCAGCCAGCGCTGGTTCACGAAGGGCATCTCGCAGCGGAGCGCTTCCTTCATGACGGCTTCGCGCGCGGAGCGCTTCGTGCCGACGAACAGCACACGGCCGCCGTCTGCCACCACGTTCTTGATGAAGCCCGCAGCTTCCGCGTACAGCGGCTGCGTCTTCTCGAGATTGATGATGTGGATCTTGTTTCGTTCGCCGAAGATGTACTCTGCCATCTTCGGGTTCCAGAAGCGGGTTTGATGTCCGAAATGAACACCCGCTTCCAGCATCTGTCGCATTGACACGCTGGGCATACTGACTCCTGTTCGGGTTGGGCCTCCGCGTATCCCGCTGGTAATCCCCCCTTCAAATTCATGAAGGACGGACACCCAACCAGCGGATTCACGATACGCGTGTGGTTTGTTTGCCAAAAAAGGCCGCGCTTTATACCATGAAGTTCCCGTACAAACAACGTCTTACGAACCACCCCGCCTGACACCATGCCAGTCACCGTCAAGTCCCCGGAAGAACAGCAGAAAATGCGCGAGGCGGGCCGTCTGGCCGCCGAAGTGCTCGACATGATCGGCGAGCACGTCCAGCCCGGGGTCACCACGGAAGAGCTGGACCGGCTGTGCAACCGCCATATCGTGGAGATCCAGAAGGCCATTCCGGCGAACGTCAATTACCGCGGGTTCCCGAAGACCATCTGCGCCTCGGTGAACCACGTGGTCTGCCACGGCATCCCCAACGAAAAGCGGCTGAAATCCGGCGACATCATCAACATCGACGTCACCGTGATTCGTGACGGCTATCACGGCGACACGAGCCGCATGTACTTCGTCGGCAAGCCGCCGGTGCTGGCGCAGCGGCTGGTGGATGCCTGTTTCGAAGGCATGTGGCGCGGCATCGAATGCGTCCGCCCCGGCGCGCGCCTCGGCGACATCGGCCATGCGATCCAGACGTTCATCGAAGGCCAGGACTTCTCCGTGGTCCGCGAGTACTGCGGCCACGGCATCGGTCGGATCTATCACGAGGACCCCCAGGTCCTGCACTACGGCGAGCCCGGCACCGGCATGGAACTGCGTGCGGGCATGACCTTCACGATCGAACCGATGGTCAACTCCGGCAAGCGCCATGTGCGCCTGCTGCCGGATGGCTGGACCGTCGTCACCAAGGATCACTCGCTGTCGGCGCAGTGGGAGCACACCGTGCTCGTGACCGAGACCGGCGTCGAAGTGCTCACCCTCGGCGCGCTGAGTCGACGCCCGACCCGCGCCACCCCTGCCGTCGCGACGGCCGGGTAACCCGCGAATGGCCGCCTTCGAAATCGAACCCTTCGCCCCGGGCCCGCTCGAAGCCGATGGAGAATTCTCCTGGCCGCTGCTCGAACGGCTGCCGGCAGCGCTCGCCGAGGAACAGTTCAGTGCTGCCGCTTTCCGCGCCGCCGCGCGCGAGGGCCAGGAAGAGCTGAAGGCGAAATTCCTGGCCGAAGAACCCGTCGAGACACTGGTGCATGCGCGCGCGCGCCTGATCGATACCGTCCTGCGTGAAGTCTGGAAACAGCAGCTGGGTGGACATGTCGAACAGTGGGCACTGGTTGCGGTCGGCGGCTATGGCCGCGGCGAACTGCACCCCTGCTCCGACGTCGACATCCTGATCCTGGTCCCGACGCCGCTCACCGAGAATCAGCAGGCGCCGGTCGAACAGGTCGTCACCTTCCTGTGGGACATCGGTCTGGAAGTCGGCCACAGCGTGCGCACCATCGACGAATGCCGCGCGGAAAGCGCCGCGGATGTCAGCGTGATGACCACGCTGATCGAGGCAAGGCTGGTCGCGGGCAACGTCGCACTGTTCGATTCGATGCGCGTGGCGCTCGCGCCTGATCAGGTCTGGCCGGTCAAGGAGTTCTTCGCGGCGAAGGTTGCGGAGCAGACCGAGCGCCATCGCAAGGCGAACGACACCGCCTACAACCTCGAACCGAACGTGAAGACCGGCCCGGGCGGCCTGCGCGACATCCAGACCATCGCCTGGGTCGCGAAGCGGCATTTCGGTGCGACCACGCTCGATGAACTCGCAACGCTCGGCTTCCTCGCGCCCTCCGAAGTGCGCCGCCTGAAGTCCGCTCAGGCCTTCCTGTGGAAAGTGCGCTTCGGCCTGCACGTGCTGACGGGACGGCGCGAAGACCGGCTGCTGTTCGATCACCAGACGCGGCTCGCGAAGACGTTCGGCTACGAAGACGCCACGTACACGCTTGCGGTAGAGCAGCTGATGCAGCGGTACTACCGCACCGTCATGGACGTGATGCTGCTGAACGAGCTGCTGCTGCAGCTGTTCCGCGAGGCCATCCTCGACGGGCAGGCGGTCGTCACGCCGCTGAACCCGCGCTTCCAGGTGCGCAACGATTATCTCGAGGCCGTCAGCGACGACCTGTTCGCCCGCAATCCGCCGGCGATGCTCGAGCTGTTCGTGCTGCTGCAGCAGAATCCGGAGATCCGCGGCGTCCGCGCCTCGACGATCCGCGCGATCGGCCGACACCTGTGGCTGATCGACGAGGAATTTCGCCAGAACCCGCGCAATCATCGTCTGTTCATGGAGATCCTGCGGGCGCCCGCCGGGGTCACGCACGAACTGCGGCGCATGAACACCTACGGCGTGCTCGGTCGTTACATCCCCTCCTTCGGCCGCATCGTCGGCCGCATGCAGTACGACCTGTTCCATGCCTACACCGTCGACGCGCACACGCTGTTCGTCGTCAGCAACCTGCGCCGACTCGCGATCGAGCGCTTCAATCACGAACTGCCGCAGCTCTCGACGATCATGCAGCAGCTGCCGAAGCCTGAACTCGCCTACCTCGCCGCGCTGTTCCACGACATCGCGAAAGGCCGCGGTGGAGACCACTCGGAACTCGGCGCCGTCGATGCCGAGGCGTTCTGCCTCGAGCAGGGACTCTCACGCTATGACGCGCGCGTCGTCGCCTGGCTGGTCAAGAGCCACCTGCAGCTGTCGATCACGGCGCAGAAACAGGACATTGCGGATCCCGGCATCATCAACGCCTTCGCACGCAAGGTCGGCGACGAAACGCATCTCGACTACCTCTACGTGCTGACCGCGGCAGACGTGCGCGGCACGAATCCGAAGCTGTGGAATTCCTGGAAGGCGTCGCTGTTCCACGAGTTCTACCAGCGCGTGAAGCGCGCGCTGCGCCGCGGCCTCGAGAGTCCGATCGACCAGGATGAACTGCGGCGCGAAACCCAGGCAGCGGCGCGTACGCTGCTCGCCTCGCGGCCCGTCACGGCGGCACAGATCGACCGCACGTGGGCGCGGCTCGCGGAGGCCTACTTCGTACGCCACACCGCCGAGGAGGTGGCCTGGCACACCGAGGTGCTGGCGAAGCGCGACCAGGACGACGATCTGGCCGAGGCCGATTCGCCGGTCGTCTCCGTGCAGGCGAAGAGCGAGCGCGGCACGACGGCGCTGCTGACGTTCGCGCCGCTGCGTCGGCATGGCTTCGCGCGCAGCACGGCGGTGCTCGACCAGCTCGGCCTGAACATCGTCGATGCGCGCATCACCCCGACCGGCGACGGTCACAGCCTCGATCTGTATCACGTGCTCGAGGACGACGGCACGCCAATCGAGGACGACGAGCGTCGTCGCGAAATCGAACTCGCGCTGCTGCATTCCCTGCAGGCACCGGGCGAATCGCCACCGGCCGTGTCGCGCCGCGCGCCGCGTCAGGTGCGCATGTTCAACACGCCGACCCAGATCGCGATCACGATCGACGAACGCAACCAGCGCTCGGTGCTGGAACTGACGGCGGGTGACCGCCCCGGCCTTCTGTGCGACATCGGCAAGGTGCTGGTCGAGGGACGCGTCGAACTGCTCGCCGCAAAGATCATGACGGTCGGTGAGCGCGCGGAAGACGTTTTCTACGTCACTGATGGCAGCGGCAAGCCGCTCGATGAAGCCGCCGCGCAGCGCCTGATCAGCCGGTTGACGGACGCGCTCGAGCAGCGTCGCGCCGCCTGAGTTCACGCGTGATGACCAATCCACGACTCGGCCTGCTGCAGGCCTATCCGTTCGAACGGCTCGCGAAACTGAAAGCGGGCGTCACGCCTCCCGCGGGCCTGCCGCACATCGCCATGAGCATCGGCGAGCCCAAGCATCCGACGCCGCCGTTCATCGTCGAGGCCCTGCGCGCGAGCCTCGGTGAGCTTGGCAGTTACCCGGCGACTGCGGGCCTGCCCGAGCTGCGTGCGGCCTGCGGCCATTGGCTGGAGCGCCGGTTTCAGCTGCCAGAGGCGAGTGTCGATCCGGCCACGATGGTGCTGCCGGTCAACGGCACGCGCGAGGCGTTGTTCGCCTTCACGCAGGCGGTCATCGATCCGCGCGACACGCCAGCGGTGCTGATGCCGAATCCGTTCTATCAGATCTACGAGGGCGCGGCGCTGCTGGCCGGCGCCGAGCCCGCCTTCATCGACACCACCGCGAGCACACGCTTCATCCCGGATCTCGACGCCGTGCCGGATTCGCTGTGGCGCCGCTGCCAGCTGCTGTTCCTGTGCAGCCCCGGCAACCCGGCGGGCGCCGTGCTGACGCGTCGTTATCTGGAACACGCGCTGGAACTCGCCGAACGCTACGACTTCGTGATCGCAGCGGACGAATGCTATGCGGATCTGTATTTCGACGAAGCGAATCCCCCGCCCTCGCTGCTCGAGGCCGCGGTCGCGTCGGGGCGCTCGAAGTTCGAGCGCTGCATCGTGTTTCACAGTCTTTCGAAGCGCTCCAGCGTTCCCGGCCTGCGTTCCGGCTTCGTCGCCGGCGACCCTGCACTGATCTCGAAGTTCCTGCTGTACCGCACCTACCACGGTTCCGCGATGCCGCAGCCGACCCAGCGCGCCAGCATCGCCGCCTGGAGCGAGGACACGCACGCCACGGCGAATCGCGCGCTGTACCGCGAGAAGTACAGTCGAGTGCTGCCGATTCTCGCGCCGCTGCTCGACGTGACCCAGCCGGACGGCGGCTTCTATCTGTGGCCGGACGTCGGCGCCGACGATGAACTGTTCGTGCGTGACCTGTTCGCGCAGCAGAACATCACGCTGCTGCCGGGCAGCTATCTCGCCCGAGACGGCGTGAGCGGCAATCCCGGACAGGGTCGCGTGCGCATCTCCCTCGTGGCGCCGATCGACGAATGCGTCGAGGCAGCGCAGCGAATCCGCCGGTTTCTCGAATCAAGGACATGACGATGACCCACCACATCCCGCACCAGCCGCTGATCGAAGCCGCCTTCGAGCACCGCACCAGCATCACGCCCAAGAGCATCGATCCGGAACTTCGCGCGGCCCTCGATGAAACCATCGACGCGCTCGATCGTGGCGTGCTGCGCGTGTCGCAGAAGGTCGACGGTGAGTGGGTCGTCAACCAGTGGCTGAAGAAGGCCGTCCTGCTGTACTTCCGCGCCTACGACAACCGACTGATCGAAGGCGCCTACACGCATTACTTCGACAAGGTGCCATCCAAGTACGCGGGCTGGGATGAGGCTGCGCTGCGCGCCAGCGGAACGCGTGTCGTGCCGGACGCGGTCGTGCGCAAGGGCGCGTTCGTCGCGAAGGACGTCGTGCTGATGCCGTCGTTCGTGAACATCGGCGCGCATGTCGGCGAAGGCACCATGGTCGATACCTGGGCCACCGTCGGCTCCTGTGCGCAGATCGGGCGCAACGTACATCTCTCCGGCGGCGTTGGCATCGGCGGCGTGCTCGAGCCGCTGCAGGCCTCGCCGACGATCATCGAAGACAACTGTTTCGTCGGCGCCCGCTCGGAAGTCGTCGAAGGCGTGATCGTCGAGGAAGGCAGCGTGATCTCGATGGGCGTGTTCATCGGCCAGAGCACGCGGATCTACGATCGTGAGAGCGGCCAGATACTGCAGGGCCGCGTGCCGTCCGGTTCCGTCGTCGTCCCGGGCACGTTGCCCTCGAAGGACGGCAAGTACGGGCTATACTGCGCCGTGATCGTCAAACGCGTGGACGCGCAGACGCGCGCCAAGACCTCGATCAACGAGCTGCTGCGGGCTGCTGACTGACGCCCGTGTTGTCGAGGGGAGCCTCGCCCTCGCGCGCGATCGACAGCACGATCCGCGCGATGTTGCGCGCGTGATCGCCGATCCGTTCCAGCGACTTCAGCACGAAAGCGGCATCCAGCGCGACGTTGAAATGTCGCGCATCTTCCATCGCGCGCGTCAGCAGGCGACGCAACCCGTCGGCATATTCGTCGTCCAGTTCACGATCGCCCGCCACCACGCCGCGCGCCAGCGCGAAATCCAGCCGGTCGAGGGCATCGAGCGACATGCGCAGCAGGTCGCCGGCCAACTTCGCGAGATGCCGCGCGTCGCGAACAGTCGCCGGTCCCGGTCGCTCGCCGCTGCGCCCGGCCCGACCTAGCACGGTCAGTGAGATCTTCTTGGCTTCATCGCCGGCGCGTTCGAGTTCTGCAACGATCTTGGACATCGCGATGATGGTGCGCAGGTCGCTGGCCACCGGCTGACGGCGTGCGATCAGGCTGAGCGACTCCTCGTCGATCGCGTGGTCCAGCGCATTGACGCCGCGCTCGCGCTCGAGCACCGACTGGGCCGCAGCGGGATTCCAGTCCGTGTAGGCCGCGCCCGCCTCACGCACCTGCAGCAGCGCGAGACCGCCCATCTCGACGACCCGCATGTGCAGCGAGGACAGTGCGCCATCAAAGGCGCGACTGATGTGTCCCTCGATGTCGACGCTCACGCAACCCTAACCAAACCGACCCGTGATGTAGTCTTCGGTCAGCTTGTGCGAGGGATTCGTGAAGATCTTGTCGGTCGGCCCGACTTCGATCAGATCGCCGAGGTGGAAATACGCCGTGCGCTGCGACACGCGCGCCGCCTGCTGCATCGAGTGGGTCACGATCACGATCGCATAGCTCTCGCGCAGTTCGTCCATCAGGTCCTCGATGCGCGCGGTGGCGATCGGGTCGAGTGCCGAGCACGGCTCGTCCATCAGGATCACTTCAGGATTCACGGCAATAGTGCGGGCGATGCACAGACGCTGCTGCTGACCGCCGGAGAGGCTCGTGCCGGGCTGGTCGAGTCGATCCTTGACCTCGTCCCACAGTCCTGCGCGGCGCAGGCTGGTACCGACGATGTCATCGAGTTCCGCACGATCGCCGGCGAGGCCATGGATGCGCGGACCGTAGGCGACGTTCTCGAAGATCGACTTCGGGAATGGATTCGGCTTCTGGAACACCATGCCGATTCGAGCCCGCAACTGCACGACGTCGCGGCGCTTGTCGTGGATGTCGTTGCCGTCGATCTGGATCAGCCCGGTGACACGCGCGCCCGGAATCGTGTCGTTCATGCGGTTCAGGCAGCGCAGGAACGTGGACTTGCCGCAGCCCGAAGGCCCGATCATCGCCAGCACCTGCTTCGGCGCGATGTCGATGTTGACGTTCTTGATCGCCTGCTTCTCGCCGTAGAACACGTCCACGCTGCGACACGAGATCAGCGGATCGTCAAGCGTCACGACGCCCGTCGTCGTGATTCCTGGCGGCAGCGGCGGCGAGTTGCGGGGCGGGCTTGCGGGCGCCTGGGGCGCGGCACCGGCCGCAGCTGCAGTGTCGTTCATGGGCTCTCTCTGGATGACGGTTTCCATGCGGATCACCAACGTTTCTCGAATTTGTTGCGCAGGATGACGGCGGTTGCGTTCATGACCAGCAGGAACAGCAGCAGCACGATGATCGCACCCGAGGTGCGTTCGACGAAGCCGCGTTCCGGCAGATCCGACCACAGGAACACCTGCACGGGCAGTGCGGTAGCCGAATCGAAGATCCCCTGCGGAACGTCGACGATGAAGGCGACCATGCCGATCATCAGCAGCGGTGCGCTTTCGCCGAGCGCACGCGCCATGCCGATGATCGTGCCGGTCAGCATGCCCGGCATCGCGAGCGGCAGTACATGATGCGCCACCACCTGCACCGGGGAGGCCCCCATGCCGAGCGCCGCCTCGCGGATCGACGGCGGCACGGACTTCAGCGCCGCACGCGACGCGATGATGATGGTGGGCAGTGTCAGCAGCGTCAGCACGAGACCACCGACCAGCGGCGCCGAGCGTGGCATGCCGAAGAAGCCGATGAACACCGCGAGACCCAGCAGGCCGAACACGATCGACGGCACGGCCGCGAGATTGTTGATGTTCACTTCGATGATGTCGGTGAGCTTGTTGCGCGGCGCGAATTCCTCGAGGTAGACCGCGGCAGCGACGCCGATCGGGAACGACAACAGCAGCGTGATCAGCAGCGTCAGCAGGGAGCCGGTGATCGCACCCCGGATACCAGCCTGCTCCGGATCCCGCGAATCACCATTGCTGAAGAACGAGCTGTTGAACTTCAGTCGCAGGGAGCCATCGGCGATCAGCGTATCGACCCACCCCACCTGCTCGTCCGTGAGCTTTCGTTCGTCTTCGGGAGCACTGCGCAATGTACGGCCCTTGAGCAGCGAATCGACCGTGTCATCGGCCAGAAGAGCGAAGGTCTGCTTCTGGCCGAGCAGCGATGGGTTTGCGACGACGGCCTGCTGCAGCTCCATCGCGCCAGCGCTGCTGACGATCGCATAAAGCTGCCTGAGATTCGTTCGCCCCTCCACTTCGGGAAAGCGTTCCTTCAGAGCTGCGCGGACCAGTGCCTGGTAATCGGCTGAAATCAGATCGTCGGGGCGACGCGTCCCGGCCGGATCGATGATCTCCGGGTCGAGGAACACCGTCAGCTGCACATAGGACTGGCGGAATACCGATGCGCCTTGACTGAAAATCGTACCGAACAGAAAGACCACGAACAGGATGCCGGACGCGACGGCCAGCATGCCGTAGGCACGAAATCTCCATTCGGCGCGATTTCGCCGTCCGATGCTGCGCTCGACAAGCGCCTGCGTCTCCGCGGCTGACCGCAGCGGCCGGGATGTATTCGGCTCACTCGTACTGTTCACGATACTTCCTCACGACGTACAGCGCGATCACGTTCAGGATCAGCGTGACGATGAACAGCATCAGACCGAGCGCGAAGGCCGCCAGTGTCTTCGGACTGTCGAATTCCTGGTCGCCCACCAGCAGTGTCACGATCTGCACCGTCACGGTGGTGACGGCCTCGAAGGGGTTGGCCGTGAGATTCGCGGACAATCCTGCAGCCATCACCACGATCATCGTCTCGCCGATCGCACGCGACACGGCCAGCAGCACGCCACCGACGATGCCCGGCAGCGCTGCGCGGAGCACCACCTGCTTGATCGTCTCGGAGCGCGTGGCACCGAGCGCATAGGCACCGTCACGCAGACTCTGCGGCACGGCGGTGATCATGTCGTCGGCAAGCGAGGACACGAACGGAATGATCATGATGCCCATGACGAGCCCAGCCGCCAGTGCACTCTCGCCACTGACGGTCATGCCGACCGACTCGCCCCAGGCGCGAAGCGCCGGCCCCACCGTGACGACGGCGAAGAATCCGTACACGACGGTCGGCACACCCGCGAGCACTTCGAGCAGCGGCTTGACGACCTTGCGCACGCGATAGTCGGCGTACTCGGACAGATAGATGGCCGAAAACAGCCCGACCGGCACGGCCACGATCATCGCGATCGCCGAAATCAACAACGTGCCCGTGAACAGCGGCACGGCACCGAATGCGCCGGACGAGCCGACCTGGTCCGCGCGGATCGCCATCTGCGGACTCCAGTCGAGTCCAAACAGGAACGAGGTCACCGGAACGATGTTGAAGAATCGCACCGCCTCGAACACGACGGACATGACGATTCCAAGCGTGGTCAACACTGCAACCGTGGAAGCCAGGAACAACAGGCCTTCGACCAGACGCTCGACCGAGTTACGGGCGCGCAGTTCTGGCGTGATCCGGCCGCGCACCCAGAGCATCGCCAGGATGCCCATCGACAGTACGAGCGCCGTCAGCGCAAGACGGGCGATTCCGCGCAGGTGCACGTATTCGGCCGCGGCTGCCGCAGTGCTGGCGGCTACCTGTGAGGCTGGAATATTGCCTGCGACGACATTCCGCATGTCGTTCAGGACCAGGCCGAACTGCGCCTGCGGAAGAGCGCGCACCTCGACCGGAAGATGCGAGGAAACAAGGCGGACGATGATGTCGTCCTGGAACGCGAGCCAGACGATCACGACCAGCAGAGACGGAAGTCCCGCCCAGAGCGCGGTCAGAAATCCGTAGTGCCCCGGAAGCGAGTGCAGATTGCGAACGCCACGCGTTCCACCGACCAGCGCCAGCGACCGTGTCTTGCCGACCCAGAACGCCAAGATGGACATCGCCACAATGGCCAACAGCAGTACCGACGGTGTCATGCGCTCTCAGTCCCCGGCGCCCCTGAGATTCGGGGCTGTTCTGATTCGTTGCAGCGAGAGTCTGCCTGAACTGCGGCTTCGCTCCCACCCTCGAATTGTGACAATTCAGTGTTCAGGCCCTTGCCCATCCAGCAGGCAGCGAGGCCCCCTTGCGGCGGCCTCGCTGCGGACTGCCAGGCAAGCTGGTCCATCAGAACGTCATGTTCAGGTCGACCTGCAGGCGCTTGTAGTCTCGATCAAACACGTTGCGGGCCGTAGGGAAGGTCACCGCCGCAGCAACGTCATTGTTCGTGCTGTTCATCAGATACGTGACGTTGGCGCGCCAGTTGCGAGCGAACTGGTAGGCAAAGCGCAAAGAGCTGCCATCGCCATCGGTTGCGCCGGCGGCGAAGTCCGAATCGACCCACTGGCCGAACAGCGCATCCTTTTCGACCTTCTGGATCATGTAGCCGAACTCCCAGGTGCCCGGGTTGCTGGCGCGGCCGTAAGTGAAGCCCGCCGCATAGGCCGTATCGAGCCCCGCCGGAATATTCGTGGTCGGGTTGGTCGTGACGTTGCGGAAATCGGCCTTGCTGTTGTTCGCATAGTTCGCGTACAGCGTCAGCGGTCTGCCAGCCACGTTGAACGTCGTCTCGCCCAGCAGTTCGATGATGTCGAAGTCATTCGCGAGGCAGGGAGAGATTCCACCGCGGCAGATCGCCGTGCTGGTCGTCGTCGAGTTGCCGAAGAAGCCGCCGGCGCCACCCGCCTGAATGACGTTGTAGCCTTCGACCGCGCCGTGATCGTAGTACGCGGCGGCCACGGTGTAACGGCCACCATCGCCGTACGTGCCGCGCCAGCCGGCCTGCGCGCCGACCATGTTCGAATCGGCGAAGGCGACGCCGCCGTTCCGCTCCGCAAGACGCGTCACGAAACCGCTGGCGAAAAAGCCTGTCGGACCCTGCTGGTAGCTGACCGCGATGCCCTCGGGATTGATGTCGCCGTCGTAGAAATAGCTGGACGTACGGACCCACGGATAACGCATCTTGCCGAGCGTCAGTTTCCAGTTCGCGTTCGGGGACCATTCCGCGTAGGCGGTATCGAGATCCAGCGCCTTGCGCGAATTGGCATCGCCCAGCGTCTGATTGGAAGACCGTGCATCGCTGTTCTCGGTCGTCGTCGCCTGCACTTCAACGCGCATGGTGTCGTTCACCTTGGCGAAGAATCCGGCGCGCAGGCGGATGCGGTCTCGATTGCGCTCCTTGCGAGTGAATTCCTGGTCGATGTTCTCGTTGCGGTAGCGCAGATCGCCCTTCCACTGGAAGCGACCGACCCACTCACCGACGTTGGCGCGGGTCTGCGCCAGGGAATCGGTCGTACGGTCGATCGCGTCCTGCTGTTCCGCATTGGCGCTGACCTGGCTCTGAGCGGCTTCGGTGGCAGCGGCCACCTGGGCGGCCTGTGCCTGCTGTGCGGCTTCGATCGCCGCGAGACGCTCCTGCAGTGCGGCGAGCTGCGCCTTCAGCGCATCGACTTCTGCGGCGACCGCCGCGGGTTTGACCTCGGCGGCGTTTGCCGTCGTGGTCTGCAGCGCGCCGAGCGTCAGAGCGCTGGCGACTGCGAGTGAGACGAGAGAGTTCTTCATGATGGGTTTCCCTGAAGTATTTGGTGTCGGGCAGGTCCGGAGAGCCGCGCTGCCCCATGCAGCGCGTTCCCCCGACATGCGGGTCGTTCGGTGAGAATCAGTCCGGAATCAGAGCCGCAGCGGCTTCTGCGCCTTCACGTCGGCACGTGACTTGGCGAGGTCCGCCTTCGGCAGCGGGACGAGGCCCTTTTCGCTGAGGTAGCCCTCATCGCCGATCGCCTTGTCGCTGACGTATTCGTCCATGAATTCCTTGATGCCCGGAATCACGCCGATGTGCGCCTTCTTGACGTAGACGAACAGCGGGCGCGAGGCCGGGTACTTGGTCGAGGCGATCGTCTCGAACGTCGGCTCGACGCCGTCGATCTTCAGGCCGCGCAGCTGGTCGAGGTTCTCTTCGAGGAAGCTGAAGCCGAAGATGCCGAGCGCATTCGGGTTGGCCTCGATCTTCTGCACGATCAGGTTGTCGTTCTCGCCGGCTTCGATGAAGGCGCCGTCTTCGCGGATCGTGTGGCAGACGCGCTTGAAGCGCTTTTCATCCATGCCGCGCAGCGTGTTGATCCACGGATAGGTGCGGCAGCCAGCTTCCATGTACAGCTCATGGAAGGAGTCGCGCGTACCGGAGGTCGGCGGCGGGCCGAGCACTTCGATCTTGATCGCCGGCAGGGACTTGTCGACGTCCTTCCAGGTCTTGTACGGGTTCGCGATCAGGGCCGTCGGGTTGGCCGGATCCGGAATCTGCTTGGCCAGCGCCAGGTACACCTGCTTGCGGGTCAGCGCAAACGAGGGGCCCTTCTTGCTCTCTGCCATCGTCAGGCCGTCGAAGCCGACCTTGATCTCGATGATGTCGGTGACGCCGTTCTTCTTGCACGTCTCGTATTCGGCCGCGTTCATGCGGCGCGACGCGTTGACCGCGTCGGGGTGCTGCACGCCGACGCCGTTGCAGAACAGCTTCACGCCGCCGCCGGTGCCGGTGCTCTCGACCTTGGGTGTCTTGAACTTGCCCTGGCGCCCGAACTGCTCGGCCACCGTCGTGGTGAAGGGGTAGACCGTCGATGAGCCGACGATGCTGATGGTGTCGCGCGCCGCCTGGGCGTGGACCACGGGTGCCGTCGCGAGCATCGCGAGAACCGACATCGACGAAAGCACTGATTTCCTGATCACTTGGCAAACCTCCTGTGTGACGGCGAGCACTGTATTTCACAATTGTTGCAATCTCGTGTCAGCGCGCCGGCCGCACCTAAGCCGCTGATTGAAAAAAGAACTTGCACCCCTCGCCCGCCGGCCCTATAACGCGCGGACCTTTGAATCCGCCCGGAGTAGATACGACCTCCCATGTCCGAGACCCTCGACCTGACCCTGGACCTCATCGCCCGAAATTCGGTCACCCCCGCTGATGCTGGCTGCCAGGCCGCGATGTGCGCACGCCTCGCCGCCGTCGGGTTCGAGATCGAGCCACTCCGGTATGGCAGTGTCGAGAACTTCTGGGCCAAACGCGGCGGCGGCGGACCTGTGCTCTGCTTCGCGGGCCATACCGACGTCGTGCCGACCGGCCCGCTGGAGGAATGGAAGACAGATCCGTTCAAACCGACGGTCCGCGACGGCGTGCTGTACGGGCGCGGCGCGGCGGACATGAAGAGTGGCCTGGCCGCAATGGTCACTGCGACCACGCAATTCGTTCGCGAGACGCCCAGGCATCGCGGCTCGATCGCCTTCCTGATCACCAGCGACGAGGAAGGCCCCTCGGTCGACGGCACCAAGCGGGTCGTCGAGACGCTGAAGGCGCGGCGCGAGACCGTCGACTGGTGCGTCGTCGGCGAACCCTCCAGCGAATTGCAGATCGGCGACACGATCAAGATCGGTCGCCGTGGCTCGTTCTCGGGCCGGCTGACGGTGCATGGCGTGCAGGGGCACGTCGCCTATCCGCAGCTCGCGGAGAATCCGGTGCACACGCTGGCGCCGGCGCTCGCGGAACTCACGAGCCGCGTCTGGGACGAGGGCAACGAGTTCTTCCAGCCGACGACGTTCCAGATCTCCAACCTGAATGCCGGTACGGGCGCGCCGAACGTCATTCCCGGCGAACTGAAGGCGCGGTTCAATCTGCGCTATTCACCGGTGCAGACACTGGAAAGCCTGAAGGAAACCGTCGAGGGCATCCTGCGCAAGCACGGCATTCGCTATACGCTCGAGTGGTATCTGTCCGGCGAGCCGTTCTACACGCCGCCCGGGCCGCTTTCAGCCGCCTCGGTCAAGGCGATCGAAGACGTGACGGGTCGCACACCAAAACTCTCGACGGGCGGCGGCACATCCGATGGCCGTTTCATCGCGCCGATGGGCGCGCAGGTCGTCGAAATCGGCGTGGTCAACGCGACGATCCACAAGGTCAATGAATGTGTTCGCGTCGAGGAAATCGACGCCCTGCACGAGATCTACCTGCGCGTACTACGTAACCTGCTCGGCTGACGCTCAGCGAGAGCGCAGTCCGGGACCCGGTCGGGAATCAGCCGAAAATTGCGAGGCTGCCGGCGGCAAGGCCGGCGCCAAGTGCGGCACCGACGAGAACATCCGACGGATAATGCAGCCCGAGCACGACCCGCGACATCGCCACGAGCGCCGCGAACGGCCCCAGGATAACCGCGAGTTCCGGCACGTGCGCAACAGCCAGCACCGTGAACAGCACAGCATGCAGCGTGTGGCCGGACGGGAAGCTGTAGCGATCGAGCGGTGGCATCACGCACTCGATGCCGATGAGCCCGATGAACGGGCGTTCCCGAACCAGCTTCTTCTTGAGCAGCTTGTAGGTCAGGAGCCCCACCACACCCGTGACCAGCATCTGGGATGCGATGACCACACCCTGCGCGCCCCGGAGCAGCGGCATCATCGCCATCAACGCGTACCAGAACACGCCGTCACCGAGCCGGCTCACCGTCTTGAACATCGCCCGCAAGGCGCGCCTGCGCGCCGCCGCGTTCGCAAACATACAGATGCGTCGCTCGAGGCGATCGGCGCGGTCGAAGAATGTTGCAACAGTCATGAAGCGGGATTCTCCGCGCCCCCTGCAACACCGGGATGACGCGCCGATGAATGCCTCGTGACAGCGCGGACCTGCGTCACGGATTCGTACAGTGACACCAGTTTTTCCGCCATCGAGCGTGACGACCAGCGCGCCGCGTCGATCCGGGCTGCAGCCGACAGCCTCGCGCGTTTCGCCGGATCGCGCAGCAAGGACGTGATCGCCGAAACGAACGCCTGCGTGCTCTCTTCGACGACGATCGATCCACTCGTTCCCGCCAGCACCTCGGCAGTCCCCATCACGGCGGTGGAGACCACGGGCGTTCCCTGCGCCATCGCCTCGAGCAGCACCAGGCCCTGAGTCTCGGTGCGCGAACTGAAGATGAACACGTCGGCCGCGGCGTAGCAGTCGAGCAGTTCGGTATCGCGATCCATGTTGCCGACGAACATCACCGAGTTTTCGAGCCCGAGCGAGCCCACCAGATCACGGCAATGCGGCAACGCCGGCCCTTCGCCCGCCAGCACGAACAGGATGTCCGGAACCTCGCGCCGCAGCGAGACGAGCATCTGCAGCAGGAAGTCGATGTTCTTCTCGTGCGCCACACGACCGACGAACAACGCCACCGGACGCTCCGCCTCGATGCCGCGGGATGCGCGGAAGCGCGCGCGGTTGCCGGGGCCGAACCGGCCGGTGTCGAGCCCGGTCGGCAGCACGTCGATCCGCGTGCGCACACCGTAGGCGCGCAATGCATCGGCCATCGGTCGCGACGGGGAAATCACGGCGTCGACCTGATGGCACTGCGACAACGTGAAGCGACGCGCCAGCGATTTCATCCATGACGCCGGCAGCATCGGCACATAGTGGTAGAGATAGTGCTCGAAGTAGGTGTGGTAGGACTCGACGACCGGCACCGCCAGACGTCGGGCCAGCTCGAGCCCCGCGTAGTGCGCGACGAACGGCGTCTGGATGTGAACGACGTCGATGTCGCCGGGCTTGAAACGGGCGGTCAGCCGACGGAGGTCAGCCCGCACCATCATGCGGTCTTCCGGGTCACGTGGCACGCCGCGCGAGCGGACTCGCGTGACGTGGGCGCCGTCCTCCAGCGTCCGGGCCGGATACTCGGGCGCGACCAGTTCGCAGGTATGGCCCAGCGCTGCGAGGTCGTCTCGGTAGGTGCGGATCGAGGTCGACACCCCGTTGACCCGTGGGAAGTAGACGTCGGAGACCATCAGGATCCGCATTACATTCCTCATCCAAGCTGTTGCTTGGAAAAGGTTATCCATCAAATGTGACAGGCCGATGTCAGGCCGTGCGACAGCACCCGGACCTGTGCCGCCACGGGCTCGGGCCGACTGCGGGAACCCAGTTGAGGCAGGATCTGGCCATCCATGCCGACGAACCGCGAGGCGGGATCGAAACTCAGGACCGCTCTCGGCACGAACGGTCGCAGCAACGCGGATGCCGCCTCGACGACGACCTGGGTACGGGGTCCGACCGGCCGGGACGCACGCAACCGCAGTTCGACGTTGCTGCCTCGCTCTGCCACGAGGTAATGCACGCGCAGTTCACGACCGCTGCGCAGTGCTGGAAGATTCCGCCGGGCGAACTCGATCAGCATCGGTCCGGCCAGCGTGAGATCCCCCGTGCCACGCAGCGTCATGTCCTGGCCGAGGTTCGGCCTGACGAGGCGATATCGCAGGAACTGGCCATCGCGGAATTCCACCTCGTCCCAGGCGATCATCTGCCCGCTCGCGGTGCGCCACTCGCTGCGCATGCGCCCGTCACAACTCTCGACGCGCCATTGATACGACGTCGAGAGCTCGCCGCGGCTCGAGACCGCATCGCCTTCGACCACTTCGGCCGCAGCGATCGAAGCGCCGGCAGACAGCAGCAGGCCAGCCATCCACGCCGCAGCACCCGATCCGCAGGAGCGCGGCGTCATGCGGCGGCGGCGGAGCTCTGTGGCACGGCGGAGGACGGAGCCGGCAGACCGGCGCGGATCTCCGCCCAGTTCCACAGTGCCAGTCGGCCGTTGCGATCCTCGATCAACGCGGTGCAACTCTCGACCCAGTCGCCGTCGTTGCAGTAGAGCAAACCCTCGATCTGACGGAGCTGTGGGCGATGAATGTGCCCACAGATCACCCCGTCCACGCCGCGACGGCGCGCCTCGTGCGCGACCGCATGCTCGAAGCTCTCGATGTACTGCCGGGCGTTGGGAACCCGATCCTTGAGGTAGCTCGCCAACGACCAGTACGAATAGCCCAGGGCGCCGCGGATCCGGTTGAAGTGCCGGTTGAGATCGAGCGTCAGGTCATAGACATGCGACCCGAACGCCGCGAGCCAGCGCGAACACTTCACGACACCGTCGAACTCATCGCCATGCAGGACGAGCAGTCGCTCGCCGGCAGCCGTGCGATGGACGTGATCTCTCCGAATCTCGATCAGTCCAAACGCGGAACCGACGAACTCCCGCATCTCGGCATCGTGATTCCCCGGCACGTAGATCACTCGTGTGCCCTGCTTCGCCTTGCCGAGAATCGCGCGCAGCACGGCATTGTGTTCGGGCGGCCAGTAGAACGAACGGCGCAGGCTCCAGAAGTCGATCAGGTCCCCGACGATGACCAGTTCGTCCATGCGGACAGCATCGAGGAACTCGAGCAGTTCCGTCGCCCGGCAGCCACGCGATCCGAGATGAACATCGGAGACGAACGCGGTGCGCAGATGCCAGCGGCTTCTGTCGGAGGTTTCCCGGGTCTCAGGCGCGAGGAGACCAGGCAGCAGCTGACTGACGGTGGCGTGCAAGACTCTCTCCTGATCGCAACGTACGCTGCGCCGAAGAGTGAACTCTCAATGTGACACGCCGGTTAAGAATCAGAGAGTTACAGATGACATCTGAAAGGAACTGCGAACAACTTCCGGCAATTCAGCGAAAACGCAGCTGTTGCGGCTCCCCGCGCCAGTTCGCCAAGACTCCGAATCCGCCCAGCAACAGCGAGGCGATCAGGACCCACGCCGGCATCGAGAGACCGAGCAGAGTCCAGTCGATCTTGGCGCACTCACCGCCTCCGGTCATGACCTGACGCACGACTTCGAGCAGCGGGAACACTTCGAGCATGTAGTCCAGCGTAGCGCCGCAGGACGGCACCGTGCCCGGGGGCAGGCTCTGGATGTACACGTGACGCGTGGCGATGCCGGCAGGGACCAGGGTCGCAAGACCGATCAACGCCGCGTATGCGCGGGCGCCGGACGTGCCGCGCGGGTGATGCAGCGCCGCCAGCAGGAATGCGATTCCGAGCAGAGCAATTCCGACGCGCTCGAACATGCAGAGCGGACAGGGCTCGAGCTTCAGGATCTTCTCTGCGTAGATCGCGAAGGCAAGCATGCCGGCGCAGGCTGCAAAGCCCGCGACATTGGCGGTACGACGCGTGAGGCCGAACATGCCCCGGCCTTCAGCCGCCAGACGGCGCAGCTTGAGGTGCGGCACTGACGGCGCCCGTGCCGCGCAGCTCCGATTCGACATCCTCGAGGCGGGTATGCCGGATGTCCTTGCCGTGCACCATGTAGATCACGTACTCACACATGTTCTTGGCGTGATCACCGATTCTCTCCAGCGCGCGCACGACCCAGGTAACGTCGAGCGCTCGGCGGATCTGCCGCGGATCTT
Source organism: Steroidobacteraceae bacterium (assembly GCA_965279665.1). Taxonomy (GTDB): domain Bacteria; phylum Pseudomonadota; class Gammaproteobacteria; order Steroidobacterales; family Steroidobacteraceae; genus UBA964. The sequence goes on along the minus strand of OZ257256.1, from coordinate 1,730,092 downwards.
CCATCATGAACGTGATGCACTGGCGCTGGATCGATTCGTACTCTTCGTCGACCAGGCGATCCTGCCGCGCCACGCGCAGCGCCGTCTCGGCGTCCATTCGTGCAAACGCGTCGAGGGCATCGTGGACCATGTCCTGCACGATGCGGCCAAGGTGCTTGATCTCGCGGTACTTGTCCGCAGGCCGCTCCTGGGTCGCAAGGCGCGAGGCGATGTAGCCGATCTTCTCGCACTCGTCGCCCATGCGTTCGAGGTCCGTGATCGCCTTGATGATCGCGACGATGACGCGCAGATCGCCAGCAGCCGGCGCGCGCGTCGCGAGGATGCGTGAGCACTCCTCATCGATCGAGACTTCCATGCTGTTGATCTGGTAATCATCGCGAGCCACGGCCTCGCCCATCACACTGTCACCCTCGACCAGGGACGTGACGGCCTTTGCGAGCTGCTGCTCGACGAAGCCCCCCATGGACAACACCTTGTTCCGCACGCGTTCGAGATCTTCGTTGAAGCGTCTCGAAATGTGGTGCGAGAGATCGGCTTTTTCCATGTCCAGGAGCTCCGGTTCGTCGGTTTCGCGATGATAGCTGATCGCCGGGTGACTTCGCGTGACGCGTCCCGGAATTCATACTGGAAATCAGGCCCGAATTCGCGCCTCGGCGGCACTGACCAGTCGCCGCGCGGGGAAATGGCAGCTGAAAGTGCTGCCGCGTCCTTCGACTGATTCGATCTGCAGCGTCGCACCATGCTTCTGCAGCGCGTGCTTGACGATCGCAAGACCGAGACCGGACCCACCCGTCGCGCGCGCGCGGCCGGCATCGACCCGATAGAACCTCTCGGTCAGTCGCGGCAGATGCTCGGCGGGAATGCCCATCCCGGTGTCGGTCACGGAAAAATGCCCGCCGTCGGCATCGGCCCACCAGCGCAGTTCGATGCGACCTTCCTGCGGCGTGTACTTGGCGGCATTGTCGACCAGATTCGCGAAGGCCGAGTGTATCTGTCCCTCGTCCCCGACAACCTGCAGATCCGACTCGATGCGCACCCGAACCTCGGCGGGATGCTGCGGGCGGGACAGCGCATCCTTGCGCAGCACCGCGATCAGCGCCGGCACATCGACGGGCGCACCGGCCACCTCGCCATCCTCGGCCTCGAGCCGCGACAGCTCGAGCAGGTCGTGAACGATCGCCGCCATGCGATCAGCCTGCCTGCGCATTTCATTCAATGGATGACGCAGGTCTTCTTCGATCGTGGAATCCGAGGCCAGCGTCTCGAGATAGCCTGAGATCACCGTCAGCGGCGAACGCAACTCGTGCGAGGCATTGGCGACGAAGTCCTTGCGCATCGCCTCGAGCTGGCTCTGGCGGGTGACATCGCGGACCAGCAGCAGCTTCTGGCCATCGCCATACGGCACGAGTTGCAGTGAGAGCCAACGACCGTCAGTCGTATTGGGCTGCAGGGTGACGGGCTGGGAAAACTGACCGTCCGTCACGTACCGCGAGAATTCCGGATGACGGATCAGGTTGCCAATCCGAAGACCTGTGTCGATTCGGCGCTTCAGGCCCAACAACGCCGATGCCGTGCGGTTGAACCACAGGATTTCGTTGTCGCGGTTGAGCGTCACAACGCCGTCCGGCATCGAGGCCGTGGAACGACGCAGCTCGCGGAACATTTCTACCAGGCGCTGCTTGTGGAACTTCTTTCGCCGGTAGAGCCGCACCACCAGCGCGACGACATCACCCCACAGGCCAGCAGCGTCGGGCGGGTCCATCCGACTGCGGTGACGCAACCAGAAATCAAGCTGATGGAGGCGGAAAAGCTGAAGCCCGAGATACAGAGCAAACGCCCCGCAGATGGCGCCCCAGACATGACCGATCAGCAGGCCGACGGCGAGACCGGCAGCTGCGACGGCCGCGAGCCGGGCGCAGATAAACCACGCGCCGCGAAGACCGCCTGTTGTTTCGGGCATTGACCTAGAGCCTGCTCACTCCGCGCGCGTCGAAAAGCGATATCCCGATCCGCGCACCGTCTGGATCATGCGATCGTACCCGAATTCCTCGAGCGCCTTGCGAAGGCGGCGGATATGTACGTCGATGGTGCGTTCCTCGACGTAAACATTGCCCCCCCAGACCCGATCCAGCAGCTGCTCACGGGTGTAGACCCGCTCGGGGTGGGTCATGAAGAACTCGAGCATCCGGTATTCGGTCGGACCGAGCGGCACCGTCCGCTCGCCGACCAGCACGCGGTGGCTGGTCTGATCGAGGACCAGCCCTTCGTAATCCACCCGCTCACCGCTGCCGGCCATCGCCGTGCGTCGCAGCACGGCGTTGATGCGCGCCACGAGTTCGCGCGGCGAGAACGGTTTGACGACATAGTCGTCGGCCCCACCCTCGAGCCCGGAGATCTTGTCGGTTTCCTCGGCGCGCGCCGTCAGCATGATGACCGGCAACTCGCGAGTCTCGCGATCGCGCTTCAGCTGGCGAGTCAGCTCGAGGCCGCTCATGTCGGGCAGCATCCAGTCGACCAGCAGAAGATCGGGGCGACGGTCCGCGAGCTGGCTGCGGGCGCTGCGAACGTCCTCCGCCTCACGCACCTCGAAGCCCGCCCGGCGCAGACCAAAGGCGATCATTTCGCGAATCGGGCGCTCGTCTTCGACGATCAGGATCTGCTTGCTGGACATGAAGGTGCCATGGCTCGGGTGAGCGCATTACAACGGCAGTGTATTGCAGATTCGTGACGCCACTGGCCCGGGCGAGGCGTCGCAGCGCGTTTGCTGCGACAGAATGTCGGTTTTGTGACGGCTCAGCGCCCAGCCTGCGGCTCGGCGACGCGGTCCCGCAGGTAGACAGGGGCGGCGGCCGTGGCCGGCTGCACCTGCCCCGCACGCCATCGCGGCGCCGCCAGCCGCGCGATCGCGGCTGCCGACGGCAGCAGTTCATCGAGGATTGTCACGCCGACGCGGCTGACCCGTTCGGCCAGCGGCGCGTAGGCACGCAGCCCGCGGCCGGCAGCCACCCAGAGCGGCGTCGCGGCATCGGCAGACGGTGCGCCCGTCAGCAGGGCTTCGACCGGGACGTCCGCTGGCGGCGTGACAGTCTCCTCACCGGCCGCCTGGGCGAGCCCGTCTGTGCCCCGCGTGAACACCGCCCAGTAAACCTCTCGCATGCGCGCATCGTTGCAGACGAGGACGCGCTGAGCGCGAGGCTCAGCCTCGAGCGCGAGCTGCGCGACGGATTGCAGATCCGAAACCGGGATTACCGGCAGCCCGGCACCGAAGGCCAGCCCCTGCGCGACGCTGATGCACAGCCGCACGCCGGTGAAGCCACCCGGGCCGCGACCGAAGGCGATTGCGTCGAGCTCGCGCAGACCGAGCTTCGCTTCGCGCAGCAACTCATCGACCATCGGCAGGATCTGCTCGGCGTGCCCACGCCCCAGTTCGGCATATCGGAACGTCAGCTGATCGCCGCACAGCAGCGCCGCGGAGCAGGCTTCCGTTGCGGTATCGAGCGCCAGAAGCTTCATGGCGAAATCCGCATGTCCGGCACCTTCATGACAATCGCCGCAGGAAACGCTGCGCCTCCGCCGGCTCCTGGGTCACCGGCAGCTGCGGCAGACTCGCGAGGAAGGTGCGGCCATAGCTACGCGAGGTCAGCCGTGGATCGCAGATCGCGATCAGGCCCCTGTCGTCTTCGCTGCGGATCAGGCGGCCGAAGCCCTGCTTCAGCGTCAGCACCGCCTCGGGCAATTGATAGTCGCGGAACGGCTGGCCGCCGCTGCGCTTCAAGTGGTCGATGCGCGCCTTGACCAGTGGATCGTCCGGCGACGCGAACGGCAGCTTCTCGATGATGACCAGCCGCAGCGCAGCGCCCTTCACGTCAACGCCTTCCCAGAAGCTGGCCGTGCCGAGCAGCACGGCATTGCCATGCTCGCGAAAATCCCGCAGCAGCCGTTCGCGCGGACTTTCGCCCTGCACGAGCAGCAGCGACTCCTGCGTCCCGCCTCCCGCGAAGGGATCCCAGCGCGCACGCACGAGTTCGGCCGCACGCGCGAGCGCGCGATGGCTGGTGAACAGGAAGAACGCACCGCCACCGGACGCTTCGATCAACGGCATCGCCACATCGACAACCGCCGGAAGGTATTCGGGCGTAGTCGGATCCGGCATGCCGCGCGGCAGGAACAGCAGCGCCTGGTTCTCGTAGTCGAACGGACTCGGGATCTGCGCCGTGGCCGCCGTGGGCAGACCGATGCGCCCGGCGAAGTGACTGAAATCCTCGCCGACGGTCAATGTCGCCGAGGTGAAGATCCAGGCGACCGGCCGACCGTGCACGATGCCGCTGAAACGCTCCGCGATATCGAACGGCAGCAGGCCGAGCGTGAAGCTGCGTCCGGTACTCTCGACCGTGCGCGCCCCCTCTTCCGCACCGCAGAGCGCAATCTTCTCGAAGGCCAGCGCATGCTGGTCCGCGCGCGCCGCGCATTGCGTCAGTGCGGCCTCGGCCGCCGGCACCTGCGGCGCCGCCGCTTCGAGCAGGCCGCCGAGTTCACGCAGTGCCGCGACGATCGCGAGCGTGAAGGATTCGAGATCCGCAGGACAATCGTCCCACGACATCCGTTGCGTGTTGCGCGCGGCGCCGGCGGCCGCGGCGCGCGGACGCGGCAGCGCCCCGAGCGTGGCACTCAGCGCCGACTCGACGGCGCGCGTGGCCGGCGCGAGCTGTGTCAGCGACGCCCCGGCCGACGAGAACGCAGCGCGGGCTTCCGTCAGCAGGTTTTCGATCTGTCGGCTGCCGAGCGTCACGCCGAAGAACGTGGTGGCGAGATCCGGAATCTGGTGTGCTTCATCGAGGATGATCGCATCGGCCGTGCCGAGCAGATCGCCGAAGCCGTCTTCCTTCAGTGCCAGATCCGCGAGCAGCAGGTGATGATTGACGACGACCACGTCCGCGTCCTGCGCTTCGCGCCGCGCCAGCACGACATGGCAGCGGTTGAACTCCGGGCATTTCTGCCCGAGGCAGTTGTCGCGCGTCGAGGTGACCTGCGGCCAGACTGGATGAGTGTCAGTCAGCCCCGTGACTTCGGCGAGATCGCCCGTGCGCGTCGTCGCGGCCCATTTCTCGATGCGCGTGAGTTCGCTGCGCGCATCGCGGCTCGCAGCGGGCGATGCGCCGGGCGGGAGATCGGCGAAGCTGCGTTGCGCCGTGGCCTGGAACAGACGATAGCGGCACAGGTAGTTCGCGCGGCCCTTCAGCAACGCGAGCTTCGCGGGCAGGCCGAGCGCGCCGGCCACCAGCGGCACGTCCTTGGCATAGAGCTGATCCTGCAGCGTGCGCGTACCGGTGGAGATCAGCACGCGGCGATTCGAGAGCAGCGCCGGCACGAGATAGGCGAAGGTCTTGCCGGTGCCCGTGCCGGCCTCGACGATCAGTGGCGTGCGACCTTCGATGGCCTCGGCGACACGCGCGGCCATGCCCGCCTGCGATTTGCGCGGGCGATAGTCGGGCAGCGCGCGGGCCAGGGGCCCGCCGAGGCCGAAGATATCGTCAATGTCCTGCATCGTGCGCGCGGCACCGGTCCGGTGGGAAAGCGGCGCACGCTATCGCGACGGGCGCAGGCTGTCGAGTCGCAAATCCTTGAAAGTGTCCTGATCCGCCTTGATGCGCAGCTTCAGGAACGGCCCGCTGTCGGTGTAGCGCCCGGCCGCGAAATCGTCGTCGCGGAAACCGGTCAGGTTGTAGCCGACCGACACCCAGACGTTGGTCGCCACGGTGACACCGACGTCGAGACCGATGCTGTGATCGGCCACCGCGGATTCCCAGGAACGCAGCCAGGCGCCGTGCAGGCCGACGTCGAGTGCCCGACCGAAAGGACGCCACGGCAGGTCACGCCGCGCATCGAAGCCGAGCAGCGTCGAGAGGCCGCTGTAACGCTCATCGTCGAAAGTGCTGACCACCTGGCGCAGACCGAGCTGCAGGCCGATCTGGGTCGCCGGATTCCACTGCCAGTTCGCGTGCAGGTTGTTGACCCAGCGTGTGGACTCCGCGTCGAGCAGCGCATCGCTGCGCGTGTCGCGCTTGTAGTCGGTGCGGTTCAGCAGGATCCACGCGCCATCGGCCGGACGATAGGCCCAGGCGAAGCGCACATCGCCCGCCGTGGTATCCGGGGCCGTGGTGCGTGAATCGCTGTCGGTGGCCAGCAGCGAAAGGCTGAGTGCATGGCCGGAGGTCGGCTCGCGGTACCAGCCGGCCACCAGCGTGTGGCGCGTTTCGGTGTCGGCGCTGCGGCGTTCGGCGCGGGCCGTCGCCGTCCACAGCTCCTGGTGATACTGCGCGCCGACGAAGCTCGCGAAGAAGTCATCGGTCGTCGACCCCGAGGCCAGCGGCACGTTCGGGTTCAGCGGCGCGAGGTCGGTACCGCGCAGCGTGTTGCTCTGGTCGATGCCGAGATCGAGACTCCAGCGCTCGGACAGCTTCCAGCCCTGCGTCAGGCCGAAGTTCGCAAACGTGCGCGGACCATACTCCGTGGCCTGCTGGTTCACGGCGGTCACGATCTGCGTGCGCTCCCAAGGACGCGCGCGCAGGCCGACGCGGGTCATGTCGCTGGACAGCTGCTCGCCGTCGGCATGCTCCCATTCCGCGAACAGCGTGGTTTCGCCGTTCAGGCGATAGTCGAGTCCGAGCAAGGAACGCGACGGATAGTCCGTGCTGGCATCCCCCTCGCCGGGACCGCTGCCGAGCGCCATGTCGCCCGACGCGCGCAGGGTCACCCGCTTGTCGAACAGATCGACGCTGCCCGTCACGTAGGCCTGCTCGGACTTCGCAGAAGCGCCCTGCCCGTCCTCATCCTCGACATGCCGCAGGCCGACGGCCACGTTGGCACGCTCGCGCTGGTGGCGAACCTCCGCACTCGCAAGCCGTCGCTCCGCGCCCGTGCCCAGCGTCTGCTGCAGCAGCGTCTCGCCCTGCATTGCCCATTGTTCGCTGAGCTTCCAGCGCACGTCCGCGCCGAACTTGCGCGTGCCACCCTCGCTGCTTGCCTGCTGGCCGATGCCGAAGCCCTGCTCCTGCTCGCGCGCATAGGCAAGCAGGTCCAGTCGTTCCGACACATGCTTGACCTCGCCAAGCCAGGCCGTCGCCGATGCCGCGCGCGCCGGATCGTCCGATTCACCGTAGGCCGCTTCGACGCGCACTTCGGTGGCCGGCGTCGCGCGCCACTTGAAGTCCATGCCGGTCAGTTTCGAATCACCGTCCAGGCTGCCGTCGTAGATCGCGCTCGCGCCGACTTCGATCGTGCCGTCGGCCGTGCGTGCCGCCGCGCGTCCGCCCGCGACGGTCTGTTCGTCGCCCGTACCGCGCGTTTCGTATTCCGCCACGATGTACACCGGATTGAAATCCGCATCGCGACTCGGTACCGGCTGCTTGAAGAAGATCGTGCCGGCTTCGTAGTCGAGGTTGTAATCGAGGAAGCGCGCGAGCTCGCGGGTCTCGATCACGCGCTCGCTGCGGAAGCGATCACGCACTTCGACGCGCAGCTTGTCGCTGTTGATGACGATCGGCCGGCGCGACAGCCGGTACAGCCCGGATGTGCCGTCACCGGGGAGTTCGTCACGCACGAAACCGGAGTCCGTACGCGCCGCGAATGCGGTGCCACCGAGACGCTCGCCGCCGAAGTCCGCCTTCAGGCCCGTCAGGCTGCGGCTGTAACGTGTCAGCTCCGTCACCGTCAGACCGCTGTCGAAGTCGCCGAACAGCGCGACGAACTGACGACGCTCGAGCTTCAGGAAGATGCGTTCCGTCGAAGCGGCTTCGAAGCGCTGCTCCGTGCCGTCGCCGTAGACCAGATAGTAGCGGTCGGGTTCGATCACGCCGCGCAGTCGATCACGTGCGGCTTCCGGATCCTTCGCCGAGTCGTAGGCCATCGTCAGCAGGAAGTCGCCGCGCACTCGGCCCTTGGCGAAGAACGCGATTCGACCGTCTCCGTCATAGCCTTCCTCGATCGCAGCAGCCGACGGCAGCGGCTGCACCGCGCGCGAGACGTTGCGCCACGCTGTGGTGCCTTCGGCGAGCCCCACCATGATCCAGGGGCGCGGCTCCGGCGTCAGCCAGACGCGCAGTTCCTGGTTCTGCCGGTCGTTGAAGCGCAGGCGCAGCACCGCGGTGCCGCTCTGCGTCGTCGGCTCGAGTTCGAGACGCGCGATGCCGTCCGGACCGACTTCGAACGTCGGTTCACGCGCACCCACGGCCAGCAAGGGGTTGTCGTCGAGCGACTGCACTTCCCACCACGAACGATACGGTGCGTCGATACGGAACGCGCCGAGCGTACCGGGGCGTGCCGGCTTGCCGTAGGCGTCGAACAGACGCAGCGCGATGACCGGGCGACGTCGACCATCGGCCGTCAGCAGCGATGCACCGCGATCGAGTTCGGCGCGCACCGCGCCACCGCCGTAGTGCACGACACGCGTCACGCGAGCGGCTTCGCTGCCATCCGCGTTTCGGATCACCGCGACGAGCTGGTTGTCGCCATCGACGAGATCCACGCCGCGCCAGCGGCTGATGGCCGCCGTCTTCGCGCGATTCGCCGTCGCACCATCGAAATTGAGGGCCGGCACCGGCCGGCCGTTCAGCAGCAGCTCGACGCTCTGCGACGCCGCATGCGAGATGCCGATCTTGAGGCTCGCGATCGACGGCGCGGCACCCTCGGACGGCCACAGCCAGGCCGCGCGCCCATCCAGCGTTTCAACGTCAACGGTCTCGGCGGCGGCCGCACGCGCAGCCAGCGTGGAGGTCGGAGACGGCGCGGCCGCGTTCGTCGCCGACGGCGCTGCCACATTGCCGCGCTTGACGACATCCCGGGTCTGCGCCGTCGCGCTGTCCGCTGCCGCGAGCGCCAGTTCGATCGGCGCCTCGCCCGCGAACCGTGCGCCGGAGATCGCGATCTCGACACGGCGATTCAGCGCAAGGCTTGCGGCGTCGTCGCCGGCCGCGAGCGGCTCGTCGGCACCCACGCCTTCGATGTTGACGGCTGCCTCGGACACACCGAGCTGGTTGGCAAGATACAGGGCGACGGTGCGGGCGCGCGCAGCCGACAGCGCGTAGTTGTCAGCGTACTGACCCCGGTTGCGAACCGAGATCGGCGTCTTGTCCGTGTGCCCCACGGCACTGATCGTCACGTCGCGCGAGCCCCGCCATTCCGACACGATGCGATCGAGCTCGAGCCGGTCCGGACTTTTCAGCTCGATGCCCAGCACATCGAACCGCGGCGAGAACGTGTAGCGACCGACCGCGTAGCGCGGCGCACCGCGACGCAGACGGTTTTCGACGACGGCAGATCGCTGCGCACTCGCCGCCGGCGTATCGAACATCAGCGCCGCGCGGATCGGCAGTTCGCCGCTCGCGGTGCCGGCTCGGGTCACGAATCGCACACGGTGCTCACCGTCGGCACGCACGCCCGCCATCGGGATCGACAGCAGACCATCATTGAACGTCGCGCCGCGCAGCGGCTGGCCATCGACCGCGACCTGGGCGAGATCCACACCCATGCCGTCCGGCAGCATCACCTGCAGCCTTGCGTTCGTCAGCGGCACACCGCCGCGGGTCTTGATCGCGACATCGTGCTGCGCGAGCGCAGCGCCGGCGATCACCGTGCGCATGCCGAGCTGCACCTGGCCATTGGCCGGCGCGCGCGTGGCGAGCTTGAAATCGGCGCGCCACAGGGCGCCAGCCCGCAGGTCGACGAACTGCGAGGCCGCACGCCCCGCATGGCGTACCGTCGGGTCACAGGGCGCGAAGTCGAAGAACTCCGGCATGGTGTAGGTATCGACCTGCACGACATGCGTACCGGCCGGCACGCCGTCGAAGTGGTACTTGCCCTCGCTGTCGGTGAGCACATAGCGACCGTCTTCGAGGTAGACGCGGATGCCCGGCACGCCGGCGCCCTCGAGTTCACCGCACTGCCCTTCGCTGATGCGGCCGACGATGAAACCCTTGTCGACGAACAGCTCCTGCTGCAGCCGTACCAGTGCCTTCGCCTCGTTCGAGCGGCCGCCACCGGGTGCGAGCGCGGTGGCGGTGTTGATCAGCTCGGGACCGCGCGCAGCCACGGTGACCTCGGCGACATAGCGCAGCCGCACCGTCTCACCTGGCGCGAGCGCCGACACCGCGAAGCCGAGAGTGCGACCGTCCGTCGAGATCGCAGGCTCCGTCGTAGCCGCGCCGTCACGACGCACGGAGCCGCTCCGATAGCGAACGCCAGCGGGCAGAAGATCATCGATGCGCAGATTGCGGAATGCACCAACGCGGCTCGTGTTCTGCAGCACGAGTTCGTAGAGCACGAAGTCGCCCACCGCCGCGGTCTCGACGTTCGCGCTCTTGCGCAGCAGCAACGAATCGCCGAGCGGATCGAGCGGCACGTCGACGACCGCCACGACCGGGGCATTGACGCTGAACGGCCGACCGAAAGAGCCATCGCTCAAGCGGAACGGCGCACCCGGCAGCCGCTGCAGATCTGCGATCTCGGCTGACGAGGCGAACAGATAGCCGCCCGGCGCTTCGATCTCGAGGCGGTAGTTGCCGGAAGCGACGAGCGGGAACCGATAGACGCCCGCCGGCAACGTATACGTCGTACCGCCGGAATCGGTGACGGCAGTTCCGGTGATCAGTTCCGACGGATACACACTGACGCCGTCGTCGCCGAGCACACGCGCAGGCAGCCCGGTAGCGACGTCGATCAGCCGGACGCGCGCGCCGTTGACCGGCGCACCCGTCGTCGAATCGAACACGAGGCCGAAAGGATCGACGAGCCCGGATGCCAGCGCCGCATCGGTGGCATCGCGCGGATCGCGATAGGCGACGTCGATCTCGGAATCACGCGCCAGCTCGAGCTGGCAGTTGCCGATGACCGACGTGCCGACCGACGATCCGATGTAACCGACGAACACCCCGGTGTTCACGCCGGACTCGGTCAATCGCACGATCTCGGTGTCGCCCGTGGCGCGCGCCGTCACGCGCACTTCGACGCTGTCGAGCACCGCCGCGTCGCGATTCTGGTCGGCATCCTCGAGCCGGATGAACACGGCGTCACCACCATGCACCGTACCCGTCTGCGCGAGTGAGGTCGGCTGCAGCGGATCCACACTCGGCACACCTGAAACGACCGGCGCCGGCAACACGACGACGCCATTCGACGAGACGCACTGCGTCGGTCCCGCCGTCGAAGAGAACGCGCCGTCCGCCGGCGCGTTGCTGGCCGCGAAGCGGGCCAGTGAAAGGGTGGCCCGCGACGGGGCCGGCTCGACCACCAGCGTCACCTCGTTGGTGATCACGGTGCGCGGTGCGCCACCCGCCTGGTAGTCGACGCTGGCGACATTGCGCAGCACGGAACCGACGGATGCCGATTGCGCAAGGGCCGATGTCGCAAAGATGCAAAGTAAAATCAGCGCGATCGAGAGCCGCGCGAAGAAGCCTGAAACACACGCAAATGCGCGCGAGGCGGAGTAGTCACCTACTCCGCCTCGCGCGTCGGTCATGCAACCGATACGCACGCAGTCGTCTGCGCGCTCGAGCATTGCGCCTCGACTACGAGATCGTGACGCGGAACCGCACGGTCACGGCATTCGCCGCACCCGCAGCCACCGCCGCACTGGCCGGCGTGCTGACCTGCAGAGCGCCCGCGCCCGTACGCACGCAACCGTCGCTGTTCGTGTCCGTACCGCCCGCCTCGGCCACGCAGAACGTGTTGGTCGAGTTGACGGTGATCTGCACGTCGCTCGCGGCCGCGTTGTACTGGCCGGTCGCGAAGACCGTGTTCGTCGGGATCGGATCGACGATCGTGACGCCGCTCGCGCCGACGGTGCCGGTGTTGGTCATCGTGATCGCGTACTCGACGATCGCGCCCGGAATCGCCTTCGGGTTCGTCGCTCCGTTGAACGGATCGCTGATGACCGTCGACGTCTTCGCGATCGACAGCGCCGCCGACTGCACGGCGTACTGGTCGTCCGCACCGAACGCGGCATCGCGTGCGGCATCGCCGGCACCCGCACCGTCACCGAACACCGTGTCGACGACCGTCGGCGATTCCGCGCCCGTCGTCTGCGACGCCAGCGTACCGGGCGTGTTGTTCACGGCCGTACGGGCGGTCAGTCGAACGCTCGCGAACTGGCCGTTCGTGACGGTCAGCGGCACGTTCGCCACGACGAACACGACGACGTTGGCGTCGGCCGCAAGCGTCGTGATGCTGGTCGCCGTATCGGTGCCCGACTCATACGTTCCGTTGCCGTTCGCATCGACGAACACCGCCAGCGGGTCCGTGACCTGCGTGTTGTCGGTGTTGCCGAACACAGCACCGCCGACGAGCTGGGCCGCCGACAGCTGGTACGCCTGCGCGGCGTTACCGGTGTTGGTGACACGGAATGTCGTGACGGCGGCCGTGGCACCCGGGCTCGTGACCGTCACGCCGCCGGAGACTTCCGTGACCGTGAGGTCGATGCGGTTGTCGACGACGAAGCTGGTATTGACGCCGTTGCCGGCGCCCGGCGTCGCGTTGCCCGCGGGGGAAGATTCGATCGGCGTCTGCGGCACGGCGCCAACGCTGTAGCTGACGGTCGCGCGGTTGTCGATCGACGTGCTGGCGGTCGTACCGACGGCCCAGGCCTGCGGCAACGCCGCGACGCCGGACACAGCCAGCAGCGCGAGACTGACGCGCTTCATCGGTGTAGAGAACATGTTCATCGGGACTCCTCGGGGAACAAACAGATAGGGAAATCGATTACTTCAGCGTGGCGCGGAAGCGCGCCATCGCCATCTGCCCGGGGGCGATGGCGTTCTTGAACGACCAGCGGATATGCGTGTATTCATCGGCGCGGGCAGCACGTTCGGTGCCGTCCGAATCGCGTACGCGCAACTGCTCCGGCGCGGCAAAGCGACGACCGTCGAGCGAGAACGCGATGTCTGCGCCGGGACCGGTCGCGGAGTTCGGCACGTAGGCCATGTGCTGCGGCACCGGATTGTCGATGAACACGTTGCCGGCAGCCGCCGCACACACGTTGCTCGCCGTCACCGTCCACACCACCTCAGAACCCGGCACCACCTTGGCGGCCGGCGCGAGGCGCTTCACGCGCTCACCCTTTTCGTTGAGCACTTCCTGTTCGGTTTCAGCCACGGTCTTCAGCGAGATGCAGCCCTGGCCTGCTTTCGGTGCCGCCACGTCGGTGTTCGCCGCGGCATACAGCGCACTCGACGCGAGCAGCGTGGCGAGCGTCGCAGCCATCAATGTCTTGCCCTTCTTCATGTTCATCCTCCGATGCTTGTTATCAATTGATCGTCACGTCGAAGACCACGGTCTGCGGACCGCTGGCCTGGGTCAGGTTGCCGAGCGTCACCTGCACGGCAGGCGACGGCGTGGTCACGAAGCCGCCGGCATCAGCGTCGGCGCTGCTGTCTGTCAGCGTCACGGCGTTCAGCTGCAGGCTGCCCGGCACGAACGTCGTGTTGGCCGGAATCGGATCGCGGAACGCGGCCGCGGTCGCCGTGCCCGTGCCACTCGGCGTCATGACGATCTGGTAGCGGATGCGTGCACCCGGCACCGGACGTGAACCGCCGAACGGATCCGTGACCGTCGCGGTCTTGACGGCTGCGAGCTGCACGTCGGCGACGACGTACTGGCCCGTCGCGTCGCCGTCAGCACCCGTCGTACCAACCACTGCATCCGTGCCGCCCGCACCCTGGCCCGCGAATACCGTGCCCGGCGCGCCGGTGCCGGTGCGCGACTGCGCGGTCAGCTGCGAGAAGCCACGCGCGCCGTTCACGAGTCCGGTGGGGATGTTGTTGATGACGAGCAGCGTGGTGAACGTGTCCTGCACGAGCAGCGGATCGTTGCTGCCCGCGACGTACGGCGTGTCGGCCGGCGTCAGCGTGCCGCTGCCGTCCGTATCGAAGTAGATCGACGGCGAGGCCGGCGTCGGATCGAATTCATCACCGCCGATCACGCTGTTCAGCGTCAGTCGGAAGGCCTCCGAAGAGTTGCCGGTGTTGGTCACGCGATAGACCAGCGCCTGGTTCGTGGCGCCCGGGCTCACGCTCGTGGTGGCGCTCTGCAGCGTCACGACGACATCGAGCACTTCGGCCACGGTCACGCTGACCGTGTTCGAGGGCGTGGTCACCGGCGTCGTGCCGATCGTGTAGCTGACCTGCGCGGTGTTCTCGATCGCCGTGCCAGCGACGACGCCGAGGGCGTGCGCGGAGAACGGCATGGCAGCCAGCGTGACGGCGGCCAACAGGGAGCGCGACAGCGCCTGGCGAGACGGCATGGAATACGGCATCGAGTTAGACTCCGGGCGGAACTTCGGGCAGGAGCGACTCTAGGGGTGTCCGCGAACAGGCCGTGTGACCATAATCACAGGCGTGGCGACCGCCCGCCGCCGGCTGAACATAATCGGCAGTCGCCTGCCGCGATTGAGACTGTCGTCACAGGATAAGCGGCCGCAGGGCCTCAAGTTTTTTCGAGGGGTGTCGATGAAACCGCGTTCACGTCGCCGGAAAACCGCGTCGGCCGGGGCCGATACCATCGATATGCCCGCGAAGGACGGCTTCATGCCGCCCAAGACCGAGCCCGCCAGTGCAGGGCCCGAGTCCGCACCGGAGATGAATCACGACTCGGCCAACGATGCCGCCGAGCAGATCCTCGGCGCCAATCCCGTCATCGGCATCGACAAGGCCGAGGTTCTCGATGCCGCGCAGCGCGCGCTGCGGCTCGCACTCGGGCGACCGCAGATGCTGCTCGAGGAAACACTCGCGCTCGGCAAGGACTGGCTGGAGGTGATCGCCGGCCGCTCACAGGCCAGCGCCGATCCCAAGGATCGTCGCTTCAGTCACGAGATCTGGCAGAAGAGCGGTTACTACAAGCGATTGATGCAGGGCTTCCTGGTCTGGCGCGATGCGCTGACGCGCATGCTCGAGCGCGCCGATGCGACGCCGGAAGATCGCGAACGCGCGCGCTTCCTCTTGTCCGTGGTCACCGAGGCCTTCGCCCCGACGAATTCACTGCTCGGCAATCCCGGCGCGCTGAAGAGAATTTCCGAAACGCGCGGCAAGAGCCTGCTGTACGGCGCGCAGAATTTCCTCGATGACCTGCTGAACAACGGTGCGATGCCGCGCCAGGTGGATGAGCGCAAATTCCAGGTCGGCAAGAATCTGGCACTGACACCCGGCGCCGTCGTGCATCGAACCGAGGTGTTCGAACTGATCCAGTATCGCCCGGCCGCGGCGAAAGTGCGTTCGCGACCGCTGATCATCCTGCCGCCGCAGATCAACAAGTTCTACATGGTCGATCTCGCGCCCGGCCGCAGCTTCGCCGAATACGCCACGCAACAGGGCGTGCAGCTGTTCGTGATCTCCTGGCGCAATCCGACGGCTGCGCAGCGCGACTGGAACATGGAGACCTACATGAAGGCGGCGCAGGAAGCGATCGCCGTGGCGCTGGAAATCACCGGCGCGGACCAGGTGAACATGATGGCCGCCTGCGCCGGCGGCTTCACGCTCGCGACGCTGCTCGGGCACCTCGCCGCGACCGGTGACAAGTCCGTCGCGTCCGCCACGCTGCTCGTGACGGTGCTCGATACCGAAGCGCCGACGATGTTCGGTCAGTTCGCGTCGAAAACCGGCATCGCGACCGCCATCCAGCGTTCACGCAAGCAGGGCGTGCTCGAGGGCGAGGAGATGGCGCGCATTTTCGCGTGGCTGCGTCCGAATGATCTCGTCTGGATGTTCGTTGCGAACAATTGGGTCATGGGCAATCGACCGCCGGCCTTCGACATCCTCTACTGGAACGCCGACAACACTCGCCTGCCCGCCGAGTTCCACGCTGACCTGCTGCGGATGTTCCTCGAGAATCCGCTGCGTCACTCCGGCAAGCTCGAGACGCTCGGCACGAAGATCGACATGCACAAGGTGAAGATCCCGTTCTATGTCGTCGCCGGCATCACCGATCACATCACGCCGTGGCAGGCCTGCTACGCGACGCGCTCGATCGTGAAGGGCCCGGTGACCTTCGTGCTGTCCTCGAGCGGACACATCCAGAGCATCGTCAATCCGCCCTCCTCACCGAAGGCCAAGTTCTATCTGAACCCGGACCTGTCGAAGGATGCGGATCAGTGGCTGGCCGGCGCCACCGCCCAGGATGGCAGCTGGTGGACACACTGGAGCGAGTGGTTCGCGAGTCATGCCGGTCCGGAGCGCGCACCGCCCAGCCATCTCGGCAGCCGCGCCCATCCCGCGGGAGACCCGGCGCCCGGCCGGTACGTGCATCAACGATGAGCAAACCGCAGATCGAATTCGTCGATGTCGATGGCGTGCGCCTGCGCGTCGCCACGCAGGCCGGCAACGGCGGCGGCCTGCCCCTGCTGATCTTCAACGGCATCGGCGCGAACTTCGAACTGGTGTTCCCGTTCATGGAAGCGATGGACGGGATCGAGATGATCATCTTCGACATTCCCGGCATCGGCCGATCTGAAATGTCCTGGCGACCGCGACGCTTCGCCGGCCTCGCGCAGCTCACCGCCAAACTGCTCGACCGGCTCGGCTATCCGGAAGTCGATGTGGCCGGTGTGTCATGGGGCGGCGCCCTCGCGCAGCAGTTCGCGCGGCAGTATCCGAATCGCTGCCGTCGACTGATCCTCGCGGCAACGTCCGCCGGCGCCTTCATGATCCCGGGCCGCCCGAAGGCCCTGTCGAAAATGATCACGCCACAGCGCTATCTGTCACCGTCCTACATGCAACGTGCGGCCGGCGACATCTACGGCGGCGAAGCGCGGCGCGATCCCGGCATCATCACGGATCACACCTCGCGGATCATCGCGCCGAAGTTCATGGGCTATCTGTACCAGCTCGCGGCCGGTGCCGGCTGGACCAGCATTCACTGGCTGCATCGGCTCAAGCAGCCGACGCTGGTGATGGCCGGATCCGAAGATCCGCTGGTCCCCGCGGCGAATGCGCGGATCATTTCGCTGCTGATTCCGAACAACCGCCTGTTCATGGTGCCGGGCGGCGGCCACCTGTTCATGCTGCATTCGATCAACGTCGTCGCGCCCGTGATCCGCGACTTCCTGCTGTCGAAACAGCCGATCCGGCCGCGCTGGAACTAACGAAACCCCTCGCGCAAAAGCAAACGCCGGCGAGATCGCCGGCGTTCACTGGATCGAATCGCGTCTGCCGCGATTCGCAGCTCAGCTGGATTCAGACCGCAGCCTGCACCTTGCGACGACGCGCGAGGCCCATGCCCGCCAGCGCAACGCCCAACAGCGCGAGCGTGCCCGGCTCCGGCACCGCCGTGGTCCGCATCGAACGGAACACGAAGTCCGACTGGTCCGTACAGGTGGTGGTCGTGCCGCAGACACCCGCCGTGGCATACATGTCGAAGCTGCTGACGGCTCGACCGCCGAACGGGTCGACATTGCTCCACAGGCCCGAGCCGCCGCTCACGAGGCCCGACGATACCCAGCTACCGCCACCGGAACCCCAGGCCGAGCTCGAGTACCCGCCGCCGAACAGCGCGGCCAGCGTGAAGGTGCCCGACGTGCCGTCGGCAAAGTTGGCGCGAAACACTGCGCGCTCGAGGTAGTCCGCGTACTCGGGGCCATCGAACAGCAGGCCGACCGTCAGATCATTGACGACGTTCGCCTGGTCGAACTGCACGCGGATCATCTCGCTGACACCGTTGCCGCCGTACCAGTCGATTTCCGTATTGCCGTTGCCGTTGACGCCGAGTCCGGTGCCGACACCCGGGATGTTCTTGGTCGCCAGCGTAGAGGTTGCCGTGGCCTGCACGTTCGCGTACGCCGTGAAGGTCGCACCGCCGGCCGAAGCCGAGCCCGATCCGGTCGCCACATCGCCCGCCGTGATGATGCCGGCCGCGGCGGTGCCCGAGCACATCAGACCCGCCAGACCCACCGCCACCCAATTCGCTGTTTTCATGTTCACGTTAGATCCTTCGAAAGTGACTGTCTGCCACCGAGTGCGAGGAGTAAAGCAGGTCTCGTGCCATCAATTGTTAATTCAATATTTTCAGATACTTGAGTGATATTCTGAAAGCACCAGTCGAATGGATCGTAAAGGCGGTCGACAGTCCGGTCACGGTACTTGACGCTGCACTGCACCATGTTATGATGCGCCGCACCAATTGGTACAATGCACCAGGAGCTGACCATGAACCTTCAGGAACGCCTCTTCGAAATGACCGCCAATGTCCGTGACCAGGCCGGTGCCTACGCGGCCCGCGCGACGCACGCCGCCCGCGACAGCGCCGATCGTGCCGCAGACAAGGTCCTGGCCGCCCGCACGCCGGTGGAACGTCTCGCCGACGCGAGCCTTCGGCTGAACAAGCTGTCTGCGCACTGCGTCGAGCAGCTCGTCAGCCAGCAGGCTGCGACGGCCCAGGAACTGCTCGCGGATGGCGCCCAGCGCCTGCGCGTGCTGGCCAAGGCCCGTTCGCTGCGCGACGCCTGGTCTGACCAGGTCGAGCTGTTCGATACCACGCGCGCCCGCACGACCCATAACCTGCAGCGCACGCTCGCGATCGTCAGCGACGCGGGTCGCAATGTCTCGGAGCTCGCCGTCGAGACCTACGCCGACCTGCTGCGTGCACCGGTGAAGCCGAAGAAACCGGCCGCCCGCAAGGCCTCCTCTGCCAAGGCACGCAAGCCCGCCCGGTCGGCGAAGCGCACGGCGGCCTGATCGAGGCTGCGACGACCGTTTGGGCCCTTGCCGACGTGCCGCCTCGCGGTGCGTCGGCAAGCCCATCAGGTCGTTTTTGACATAGCCGTCAAGGGCTTCGGCCAACACGTCACATCTTGCGGACAGTGGCGCGACCCGCATTGCCGGCATGCGGCATCCGGCCGCTATACTTCCGGGCTCACTGGAATGAAGGATCCCGGATGGCCACCGCACACCCCCTCTCGCACGCATTGCCTGATATCTCCCGCGGTGTTGCCGACTGGGTGGAATCCGTCCGACAGCTGACGCAGCCGGTTCGAGTGCACTGGTGCGATGGGTCGGACGCGGAGTACCGCGGCCTGATGGCGGAGCTGACCCAGCGCGGTGAGCTGACCACTCTCAATCAGGAAACCTTCCCGGGCTGCTCGCTGGCGCGCTCGCATCCTTCCGACGTCGCGCGCGTCGAGCATCTGACCTTCGTCTGCACGACGAACCGCGACGACGCCGGCCCAAACAATCACTGGATGGCGCCAGGCGAGGCGCACCAGAAGATGGACGCGCTGTTCAAGGGCTGCATGAAGGGCCGCACGCTGTACGTCGTCCCCTACTGCATGGGACCGATCGATTCCCCCTATTCCCGCTGCGGCGTGGAGATCACTGACAGCGCCTACGTCGTGATCAACATGGCGCTGATGACGCGCATGGGTCGTCCGGCGCTCGAGCGCATCGCGCGCGACGGCACCTTCGTGAAGGGCCTGCACAGCACGGGCGAGCTCGATCCGAACCGCCGCTTCATCATGCATTTCCCGGAAGAGCTCGCGATCAAGAGCTTCGGCTCCGGCTACGGCGGCAACGCCCTGCTCGGCAAGAAGTGCCATGCGCTGCGCATCGCGAGCTACCAGGCCCGCACGGAGGGCTGGCTCGCCGAGCACATGCTGATCGTCGGCCTGCAGAGCCCGAAGGGCGAAACGCACTACATCGCCGCGGCCTTCCCGTCCGCCTGCGGCAAGACCAATCTCGCGATGCTGATTCCGCCGGAAACGATGCCGGGCTGGAAGGTGTTCACGGTCGGCGACGACATTGCCTGGCTGCACCCCGGACCGGATGGCCGCCTGTATGCGATCAACCCGGAAGCAGGCTATTTCGGCGTGGTGCCCGGTACGAACCCGAGCACCAACAAGAACGCCTACGACATGATCCGTCGCGACACGCTGTACACCAACGTGGCGCTGACCGCGAACAAGGATCCGTGGTGGGAAGGCCTCGAAACCGGCACGCCCGCCATCGACTGGCAGGGCCGCCCATACGATCCGAAGAACGGTCCCGCCGCACACCCGAACTCGCGCTTCACCGTCTCGGCGAAGCAGAACCCAGGCTATTCGCCGGAAGCGGACAGTCCGCGCGGCGTGCCGCTCTCCGCCATCGTGTTCGGTGGTCGCCGCCGTGGTGTCGCGCCGCTGGTCTATGAAGCCCGCGACTGGGCCCATGGCGTGCTCGTGGGCTCATCGGTCGCGTCGGAGACGACGGCAGCCGCGACCGGCCAGGTCGGCGTCGTGCGCCGCGACCCGATGGCGATGAAGCCGTTCGCAGGCTACAACTTCGCCGATTACTGGACCCACTGGCTGAATGTTGGCCAGAAGCTGAAGCAGCCGCCGAAGATCTTCCACGTGAACTGGTTCCGTCGCGATGCCGGCGGCAAGTTCCTTTGGCCGGGCTATGGCGACAACCTCCGCGTGCTCGCGTGGATGCTCGAGCGCTGCGCCGGCAAGGGCGGCGCGGCCGACACGCCGATTGGCTGGATGCCGCGTCCGGCGGATCTGAATCTTGCAGGCCTGTCGCTCGCACCGGGTGCTGCAGAAGAACTGCTCAGTGTCGACAAGACGCTGTGGCGCGAAGAAGCCGCTGGCATCCGCAAGGACATGGCCGAATACGGCGCGCGCGTGCCGGCGAAGCTGGTGGCGGAACTGGATGAACTGGAGCGTCGGCTGGAAGCCTGAACTCCGTGAGGGCCAGGTGGCCGCGACGGGCGCGCGGTCCGCTCAGCCTTCTTCGCAGATGTAGCGGATCGTCAGCGGTGAAGCGGCTTCCGGCACTCGGCCGAGGCCGATCATGCCCTCGCCCTTGATCTGCATGCTGTCGCGGCGGACGAAGGATTCTTCGCCGGTCGTCGTCTGCACGAACGTGCCGTTGGTGCTCTGGTCCACCAGCACGAATTTGCTGCGAGACACTTCGATACGCGCGTGCAGTCGAGAGATCAGATTGCCCTTGATGCAGAGGTCGCTCTCTTCGGCGCGACCCATGACGATGTTCGGCCGGGATTCGTCCACCACCACTTCCCGATCCTGCGTCATCAGTCGCAGCCGCGCCGTCTTCTTCGACGGGCCTGTACCCATCGCGATCTGCGGCAGCATGCTGGTGACTTCATCCGGCTGCCAGTGCACTTCGAACAGCGCAACCTCGTTGCCCTGGCCGCGCAGTGTCGCGACATCGATCTGACGAACCGCCGCGCGCCAATCAGCCGAAAGCTGCGCCACCGTCGCCGCGGTCGTGACGATCTGCCCGGCCTTGGCCTGGCTGGTCATGCGATTGGCCGTGTGCACGGTCGCACCGAACACGTCGCGGTTCTCGAGCACCACGGGCCCGAAATGGCAGCCGACGCGGATCGCGACCGCGTGGCCGTCGATCTTCAGCTGGGAATTCGCGGTGATCTGCTGCTGCATCTGCGCCGCTGACGTCAGTGCTTCGTCCGCCGAGGGGAAGGTCGCCATGACCTCGTCGCCCATGGTCTTGATGACCGTGCCGCTGTTCTTCTCGGTGGCGTTGCGCATGACGTCGATGCAGGTGGCGATCATGTCGCGGGCGCGCACGTCTCCCAGCAGCTCGAACAGGCGTGTCGAGCCGACCACATCGGCGAACAGTATGGCGAGTTCTATATCTCGGGGCATAAAAGGGCAAGCGACTGCCAAACTGAAATTATACGCATCTGGCTACAATGCGCGACCTCACTGCGCGTAATGCCTACCCTTCGGAGAGCCCGATGACCCCAAGCGCGATGCCCCAGGAGCGCAGACTGAGCGCGTCGACACCCCGACGGCCGAGGATTGCCGCCGTCTGCGCACTGTTGACCCTGTCCGCGGGTGGCGACGCTTTCTCGGCAGAGACCACCCCGGACATCGCCGGCGCGACGCGCCTGATGCAGACTGCGCTGAAGTCGGAGGAAGCCTATTCACTGATCAGTTCGCTGACCACCGAGGTCGGCCCAAGATTCGCCGGCACACCCGGTGACAAGGCTGGCGTCGACTGGGCTGTCCGCAATCTGCGCCGGATGGGGTTCAGCAATCTGCGCACGCCCGAGGTCTTCGTCCCACGCTGGGTGCGCGGTACCGCCACGTTCGCCGTCCTCGAGCCGTTCCCGCAGACGATGCCGACCATTGCCATCGGTGGCAGCGTTGGAACGGCCGACAGCGGGCTGACCGGTGAGATCGTCGCCGTGAATGACATCGATGCGCTGCGCGCGCTTCCCGCGGGCACCGTCAGCGGCAAGATCGTCTATTTCAGCGGACGCACCGAGCGCACGCGCGATGGCACGGGATACGGCCGCGCGGTTCGCTCACGCACCGAAGGCCCCAGCGCCGCATCCGCCCTCGGCGCGAGCGGTGTCGTGATCCGCTCGATCAGCACCAGCAGCAATCGCCTGCCGCACACCGGCACGCTGGTCTACAACATCGCGCAGCCGCGCATTCCCGCCGTGGCCATTTCCAATCCCGACGCCGACGCACTGGAACGTCAGCTCGCGACCAGCAGGAAAGTCACCGTGAACATGGTCGTCACCGCGCGAGATCTGCCGCAGGTCCGCTCCGCCAACGTGATCGCGGAGTTCCCGGGCACCGACCTCGCCAGCGAGATCGTCGTGATCGGCGCGCATCTCGACTCGTGGGACCCGGGCGCCGGCGCACTCGATGACGGCGCCGGTGTGGCCATCGCGATGGCTGCCGCGAAGCTCGCGTCGCAGGCAGAACCGCGCCCGCGGCGCACGATCCGCGTCGTGCTGTTCGCCAATGAAGAATTCGGGCTCTCGGGTGCGGCGCGCTATCCGGTCGATGAAGGCGCGGCCGTCGAGAAGCACGCGGTGGCGATGGAAGCCGATACCGGCGCCGGCCCCGTCTTCCGGCTCAGCAGCAAGATGGCGGAGAGCGACTGGCCGCTGGTCCAGAAAATCCATGGCGTCGTCGCGCCGCTCGGCGTCGAACTCGGCAACAACAACACCGGAAACGGTGCAGACCTCCAGCCACTGCGCCGCCAGGGTGTGCCGATCCTGTCTCCGCTGCTCGACGCGAGCCTGTACTTCGACGTGCACCACACGGCCAACGACACGCTGGACAAGGTCGATCCCGCGCACATCCGACAATCCACCGCCGTATTCGCAGTGACAGCCTATCTCGCAGCGATGGAACCGAAGCTGCCGGAGCGACTGCCGGTCACGCCGGGAGCGCGCTGAACTGGCTGGCGCGCCGGATCAGCTCCGGCCCGGCGCCCGGCGCGCGCGCGCCTTCGGACAGCATGCGTCGATACTCGCGCGCACCGGCCGAATGCGTGACGAGGCCCAGCATGTGCCGAGTGATCGAGGCCAGACGTTCACCGCGGGTCATTTCGCGCTCCGCGTAGTCCGCCATGCGATTCAACACGGAGCCCACCGTCACGGGCGCCACCTCGCTCTTCGACGCGAGCAGTTGGTCGATGTCGGCCAGCACCATCGGACGATGGTAGGCCTCGCGCCCGAGCATCACGCCATCGGAATGCTCGAGCATCGCGACGGCCTCGTCTGCACGCCGCACGCCGCCGTTGACGATGATCGGCAGCGATGGGAAATCCTGTTTGAGGCGCCAGACAATGTCGTAACGCAGCGGCGGCACTTCACGGTTGTCCTTCGGCGACCAGCCGCCCAGCACCGCCTTGCGCGCATGCACGATGCCGACCTCGCAGCCCGCCGCCACCACGGCTGCGACGAATCCGCACAGCGCTTCGTAGTCGGCAGCATCGAATTTCCGCACATCGGTCGTCGTATTCTCAGTGCCACCGGTGACCGTGCCGATACGCATCTTGACCGTCACAGGAATCCGCACCGCCGAACGCATGGCAGCGACGCATTCCGCGACGCGGGCCGGCTCCGCCATCAGACAGGCACCGAAGGACCCGCGCTGCACCTTGTCGCTCGGACAGCCGCAGTTCAGATTGATCTCGTCATAGCCTGCCTGCTCACCGTAACGCGCGGCCGCCGCGAGATCCTCCGGCTCACTGCCACCGAGTTGCAGCGCTACCGGATGCTCGGCTGGATCGAAGCGCAGAAGCCGCTCGCGATCGCCGCGCAGCAGTGCCATCGCCGTGATCATCTCCGTGTACAGCAGCACATTCGGTGAGATGCAGCGCAGGAAATACCGGCAGTGCCTGTCGGTCCAGTCCATCATCGGGGCCACGGACACCCGGCGGTCGACGAAAGTGCTGCGATTTTCGAGAGATTTGCCTATTTCCATAGGCTTTTTCGTCTCAGTCGTTTCTGCGAGATTTCTGGGCATTTCGGGTAATTTAGCAGTTGTCGGGGCGACGTAAAGGCGACAGGATCTGAGCGTCGCCCCGGAGATCATCATGGCCTACATTCGATCCAGACAGTATGCCGATGGTCCGACACGCTACACGGCTGTCGTGCGTATTCGTCGAGATGGCATCGTGCTTCATCAGGAAGCGAAAACATTTGCTCATCGTGGCGCCGCCCATAAGTGGGCACGCAGCCGGGAAGTCGAGCTCGAGAACCCGGCCGCCCTCAGAAAGGCACAGGAAGGATCGACGTCGCTGCATGAACTCATTCGCTGGTACATCGACACCTTCCAGTCAATCTCCAAATGGCAGCGGAGCAAGCAAACCCACCTCGAGTTTCTCGAACGGCACCGCTTCAGCGAAACCGGAGCGGTCACCCTCACGACGGAATTGTTGATCGACCATATCCGGTCGCGACGCGCGGACGGGGCCGGGCCTGCCACCGTCATGAACGACCTGGTGTGGATCGGCGTGGTGCTGCGTGCGGCAAAAAGCGTCAAAGGTCTGCCCGTCAATCCGCAGGTCGTCCAGGACGCTCGCAACGCCTGTCGGGAGCTTCGCCTTACCGCAAAGCCGAAGCGGCGCACGCGCCGCCCGACGACCAGCGAACTGGAACGACTGACTGAGTTCTTCGGTCGTCGCGATGCCCGCTCCGAGATTCCCATGTCCGACATCATGTGGTTCGCCGTGTACTCAGCTCGTCGCGAAGCCGAGATCTGCCGACTGCGCTGGGCGGACAACGATGAAGCGTCCAGGACGGGCGTGGTCACGGATGCCAAGCATCCGACGCAGCGCGAAGGAAATCACCGTCGATTCAAGTTCACACCGGAGGCGTGGCAAGTCGTTCAGGCTCAGCCGCGGACGTCCGAGTCCATCTTTCCGTACGATCCGCGCAGTGTCGGCGCCGCATTTACCAGAGCATGCGCGATCCTCGGAATCATCGACCTGCATTTCCACGACCTTCGGCACGAAGCGACGAGCCGACTCTTCGAGCGTGGATACCAGATACATGAGGTCGCGCAATTCACATTGCATGATTCGTGGAATGAGCTGAAGCGCTACGCCAACCTCCGGCCCGAGCTGCTGCGGGAGATTCCTGCGCCGACGCCGGTAGCCGCGGCCGCCAATGATCCACGCGTGAGTGAGACGTCCGCTCCGTACAGCGTTGTCGAGCACGCTACGCAGCCCGGCCTCGCTGGCGGTCGATAAGCTCGGCGAGGTCCGCTGCGCTGACGAGCCACGGCGACTTCTGCCCTCCCAGTCGGAACACTCTGCAGGGCAGGAGTTTTGAGGGCGCGCGCCGCCGCGCTTCATCGACACTCAGCCCGAAGTACTTGGGGGCGACCCGGTCAAGCGGAATGTTCGCCTCACCGAATTCGGCAAGCAGACCAAAGTACGTGCTGTTCATGCGTGGCTCACGACGGGTGTGGAGACTATCGCCACGGTCGCTCAATCACGATCTCTTGCCTACCCCGCGTATCGATCGACTTTCCGTCAATACCGGCTGCTTTCTACGCTTGCAGTCGGCCTACGTCTGAACTGCTGAATCGCCTCGAGACGCACCGTGTGACTCGTCGGTCTCGCTTGAGACGTCCTGGGACACCTCGGGACACCCTCGGACATCCTGAGACGACCACATCGACCGCGTGTTCGTGCTCGCGCCTCGCAGATCTCCGCTGAAGTCCCAGCTCTACTCCGGAACATGGCCGACCTCCCACGCCTTGGTGTTCGCCTTGAGCAGCGCCCGCGTCGCTTCGCGCATGGCCGTTCCGAGCTTCACAAGCATCCACAGGTCCTCTCGCACGGACGCGTCAACGACCTCGCCGCGATTCAGTGCTCGGGCGATTTGATTGAGGTTGCGGCCAATCGCCCGCAACTCCCGGACCTGCTCCCGAAATGCCTGCAGCTCGTCCTTCGGTAGCGGGGAAAGCTCCCGCAAGTGCGCACGAAGGAGGATGGACACGTAGGTCGCCGGCACCGTGCGCCGAGCGGTGGCTCGCTCCTTGAGCAGCAGTGCATCGCCTGGCAACAGGCGCACCGCAATGCGTCGCCCCGTCGGGCCGCGCTCGGGTGGCGGCGCGGGCGAGGATGGCAGCGTGGCGGCTGCCTTCTGAATCTCAGCCTCAATGATTTGCCGTAGCCAGATGGACTCGGTCAGGAACCGCTGGCTCGCCATCTCCTGCACGCGTTGCTTGGTGTGCTCCGGCACTCGGGTCTTGATGTAGTGATCGCGGCGCATGGGCCACAATGTGTCGCAACTGTCGCCATGCGGCTATCCTGCGTAGATGGGTCTTTTGCGGCGATGCTCCAACAATCTCTCTCATCCGCTGTCCAACCACAACCACCAGGCGCATCTCGTCGAGTCGCTGCGAAGGGTGCTGTCCGTCCAGATCGAACCAATCGGGTGCACGCGTAGATCCGGCCTCTGAGGTGGGAAGCACTCTTCCCGGGCCATCATGGAATCCGCGCGCGGTGGGCCAAACGTTTCGATGGCTCCGTTAAAGCCATGCAGGATATCGGCCTTGCACCGCGCCGGTCCGACCAGTTCTGCCATGACGTCAGTCATCCTGGGATTCCCCCGCTTCCACTGACACCGTCCTAAGCTGAGTCTGCGGTCTTTTCGTATTCCGCAGGACTCAGATATCCAAGTGTCGAGTGCCGACGCCGCAGATTGTAGAACCTCTCCACGTAGTCGAACACGTCTGCTTTGGCTTCGTCCCGAGTGCTGTAGGTCTTGCGATGCACTCGCTCAGTCTTCAGGCTCGAGAAGAAGCTCTCCATCGCCGAGTTATCCCACACATTGCCCGAGCGGCTCATGCTGCAGGTGATGCCATGTTCGGACAGCAGTCGCTGGAACGCTTCGCTCGTATACTGACTGCCCTGGTCCGAGTGATGCATCAGCTCCTGGGGTCGACCACGTCGCCACAGCGCCATCATCAGTGCATCGGTCACGAGCTGAGATGTCATCTGGCTGCTCATCGACCATCCGACGATGCGTCGCGAGAACAGATCGAGCACCACCGCGAAGTACAGCCAGCCCTCGTGCGTCCAGATGTACGTGAAGTCCGCGACCCAACGTTGGTTCGGTGCTGTCGCTTCGAACTGCCTATCGAGCAGGTTGGGCGCGATCGCGTGCTCGGGGCGCACACCATGATCGAACGGCAGTCGGCGCCGCTTGCTGCGGGCCTGCAGGCCCGCAGCAAGCATGAGCCGTGCAACGCGGTGCACGCCGCAGCGATAACCCAGGGCGCGAAGATCACGCCAGACGCGCGGGCTGCCGTACGTCCGATCGCTCTCCTCGAAGCTCGCCCGAACCTGTACCGTGAGATGTCGGTTGTCGCGACTGCGCTGGCTCTCAGGCCGCTTCAGCCAGTCATAGAACCCACCACGCGAGACACCGAGAGCCTCGCACAACTCACTCGTCCGCCATGCCCCTCGGTGCTTCGCGATGAACTCGAACCTCACCGAGGCTCCTTCGCGAAGTAGGCGATGGCTTTTTTTAGGATGTCGCGCTCCGCCTTCGTCTTGGCCAGCTCACGCCGAAGCCGTGACAGCTCCGCATCGTCCGGTCTCTGCTTGCCTCGACCCGGAAACGCGGCTCCGCCGTTCTCCTTCGCGTCCTTCACCCACTTGCGCAACACGTTGACGTGAAGGCCCAGGTCCTTCGACGCCTGCGCCACCGTCATGCCTCGTTCCCGCACCAGCTTGACTGCCTCGTGCTTGAACTCCGGCGTAAATACACGCCTTCCCATCTGACACCTCCGAGATCATCATCGTACCTAACCTCGGTGTCAGCAGAGGCAGGGGAATCCCAACCGAGTCAGCGCAAGACTCGCGGCGCGCTCCGCACCCAAGTAGTTCGTGGACGCAATACCTGACGTGCGGTATCGCGCCGATAGCCCGAACATCGGGGCCAGACAGGCACACTTACGCAGAGCGGGCGGCAACACCTTGCTGAACTTGAAGCCCGACAGTAATCCCAAGGAGCAAGGAGCGAGTTGCACCCGAGATCGATGTCGAATGTGGTTGGCGAAGCAGCGACCACTACTTGGCTGTCACTGGCACGAATACGACACCAAGCCGCATCCCTAGAGGACCGACTTTGCCCCTGAGCCCAAGCCTCAGGCGCTGAGAATGGCAAGTCCCAGGGCTGTCAGCATGAAATAGCCAGTCAGCAGCAATCGTCGCGCGACAGCTTTCGGCGCTAGACGTACCCGCCACGAGATGGTCCGGGCTTGTCGATCCGGACTACAATTTTGCCGCTTGCTAGCAGCTCGTTCCGAAATCCAGCCGTGTGAAACGCCAAATGAAGATTCAGCGAATCGACGTTTACCACCTGGACCTGACCTACGTTCATGGTACCTACGTCATGTCTGGCGGCCGGGAGATTAGCTCGCTCCCTTCTACGCTCGTCTGCGTCACCGCAAACAACGGCCTTCAAGGGTGGGGTGAGGTCTGTCCGCTCGGGACAACCTATCTACCAGCGCACGCCCAGGGTGCCAGAGCATCGTTGCCACTCCTGACTGCGGCGGTGATTGGAGTCGACCCGACAAATCTGGCTGCGGTCAACGATGCTATGGATGCGGCCCTCAGTGGCCACGCTTACGCGAAGAGCCCGATCGATGTCGCCTGTTGGGATTTGGCCGGTCGTTCGATGGGCGTGAGCGTCTCGACTTTGCTCGGGGGCATCCGTCAGGAACGTTTCCCGCTTTACGTGGCGGTACCGCTCGGCACGCCGGATCAGATGACTGCTTATGTCCTGGAGCGACGCAGAGAAGGCATTCATCGTTTTCAACTGAAAGTTGGCGGTGATCCCACCCTGGACGGCACGCGTGCCCGACAGATCGTCGAAGCAACAGGGTCCGAAGACTTGGTCATCGCCGATGCCAATTGCGGCTGGCGACTCAACGACGCGAGTTTGGCCGCGCGAGCCATGGAGGGCTTGCCGCGGCTGTACTTCGAGCAGCCTTGTCCCACGATGGAGGAGTGCATCGAGGTCAGAAGGCACACAACGCTTCCGATGGTGTACGACGAGCTCGTAACCGATCTGCCAAGCCTGCTGCGTGCCTTTCGCGAAGGCGGAGCGGGCGCCGTCAATTTGAAGGTTTCCCGGGTGGGTGGATTGACCAAAGCAAAATTGCTACGCGACGTCTGCGACGAGCTGGGGCTGCAAGTCACCGTCGAAGACACTTGGGGCGGCGATGTCGTTTCGGCTACATCGGCTCATCTGGCGGCGACCACGCGAACCAGAACCCTGCTGACGGTGTCATTCATGAACGACTGGACGAATGAACACGTGGCGGGACACCAGCCGCGCAGCGTCAATGGTTTCGGCAGCGCACCGATAGGCCCGGGCCTGGGCATCGAAGTCGATGTTTCCAAGCTTGGCAAGCCGTTGTTCAGCGCGGGCTGAGCACCAGGTACGGGGCGTAACCTGGAGCGCCCGCTTCGAGCTAGACGACCCAGGTGGGAAACGTTGCAAGTGGCCGATGCCGCGCGGGCTGCAGCGTGCATTTCGCGTGGCAGCGCGTCAGGTCGGTGGTCTACCGCATGTCACAGTGCGCACCCTACGGCATTGATTCGCGACGCACCTAATACAGCGCGGCCCGGACCTGCCTAGCATCCAGCAGCTGCTCGGGCATTTGGGTATAGACACGACAGTGATCTACACGCCCGCCGTCGATGCATGGGGTGCTGCGCGCAGCCCCATCGACCGGACGGAGTGGAGCGCCATCCATTGGGGCAGTTCCGGGCGGGGCGATCAAGGGCGCAATCGTAGGCTGCGACACGCGAAGTTCGCGGCGGACTGTGCGCGGTGAACTGCAGGCGACGTAAAGGAGACGCAATCGTCGCTTCGAGCGCAAGTGATTGATCCAGAAGCTTGCTACAGCTTTGTCCGTCCAGTCCATCATCGGCGCGACCGACACCCGGCGGTCGATCAGAACGCTATGTTCTTCGAGAGGCTCGCCTGGTTTCAATCGAATCATTCGGGAAAAGCCGCCTCGAGGGGACGCGTTCGTAGCGGATCGAATTCCGAACGTGCGCGCAGCAGCTCCCGTCGCATCGCGACAACGACGTCCGGGTGACGATCCGCGTAGCTGTACGACTCACCGTCCTGACCCTGCGTATCGAACAGCAGATCGTACGAGGCCGAAAACCCCGGCAGCCGATCGAAATTCTCGAACGCGCCGAGGCTACCGGTGTAATAGGCGTGGGTCACGAACTTCCAGCGGTCGGTTCGCAGCGCGACAACCCGCTCGTTGTTGAAGTAATACAGAAACTCGTGCGCGGAGACATCTGCGCCGCGGAACACGGGCATCAGGCTGCGCCCGTCGATGACGTCCGCCGACGGACGCACGCCGAGGGCCTCGGCGAGAGTCGGCAGAACATCGATATTCATGGTCATCGAGCGCATCGTCCTACCCGGTCGAATCACCCGCGGCCAGGATGCGATGAACGGAACTCGATACCCGCCTTCCCACGAGTTGCCCTTGCCACCTTTGAGCCCGGCGGTGCTCCCTTCGAAGAACGGCCCGTTGTCGCTGGTGATGATGACGATCGTGTCTTCAATTACGCCCTGCTCCTTCAGAGCCGCCAGCAACTCACCCGTACTCCAGTCGAGTTCCTCCACGACATCGCCATAGATCCCGGCCGAAGATCTGCCATGAAAATCATGGGATGCATGCAACGGGATATGTGGCGCCGTATGCGCGAGGAACAACAGGAACGGTTTTGAACCGGCGCTGCGGATGAATTCAATCGCCTTTTCCGTATAACGGCGTGTCAGTGTTTTCTGATCAACAGGAGACTCGATCTTCTGATCACTCGCATAGAGCGCGAAGTCCGGCATGTCATTGCTGTGCGGCACACCATAAAACGCATCGAAGCCATGCTTGAGCGGTGAAAAGTCCTGAAGGTTGCCGAGATGCCACTTTCCGATGTACATCGTGCGCAGTTGCGCGCGGTGACCGATCTCGGCAATCGTCTCCTCGCCCGGCGGCAGGCCGCGCTCGTCCCGGGCTTCGATGACTTTCCATGCCAGCCCGGAGCGAATCGCATACCGACCCGTCATCAGGCCAGCACGCGAGGGTGAGCACACGTTGGCGCTGGAATACGCCTGCGTGGCGAGCAGACCCGATCGCGCGAGCGCATCGATCTTCGGCGTCTTGATACGAGTTGCTCCGTACGCGCCGATGTCGCCGTACCCAAGATCGTCGGCGACGATGATGACTATGTTCGGGGCTCGCGGCTTTGCCGAGGTGGAGGCATGCGCTGCCGCGGCAGGACTGGCGTACACAGCTGCGATGAAAGCCGACAGCAGCAGTGACGCGAACGATCGCATCATCGACGGGAATCTCCTGACGGAATCACCGGCAGGATCAGCTGCGACGGCCGCGACAGATCCAGGTACACCGTGTTCGTCGCCGTGCGCCAGCGGCGGTTGTCGTTCAGCGGCTCGCCGGTGTTCGGGTTCACGTCGAAGCGCGGGAAGTTGCTGCTGGAAACATCCAGCCGGATGCGGTGCCCCTTGGCGAACACGAGCGAGGTCGGATACATCTCGATCGTGAACTCCACGGGTTTGCCGGGGGTCAGCCACTGCTCACGATCGAGATTGTCGCGATACCGCGCGCGCACGATGCCATCGGCCACATTCAGTTCGACGCCATGGGGGAAATCCTTATTCGGCGGGTACACGTCGACGAGCTTCACGGTGAAATCCGTATCAGGCCCGTCGCTGGCCGCCCACAGTTTCACCACCAGCCGCCCCGTCACTTCAATGTCCTCGGCCAGCGGTTCGGTGCGGAACACGAGCACATCGTTGCGGGCAGACAGCGGCGTAGAGTCCGGCGTCAGCCAGAAGCCTTCGTGACCACGCTGATCGGCAGCGCCCTGGAACATCAGCTTGCCCTGCGACGACACATTGCCGCCGATCGTCGGCACCGGATTGTGCGGATCGAACTCGAAACTGATTGGCTTCGCGCTGCGATCAGGCTTGCGCGGCGACAGCGAGCCGTCAGCATTCAGGTAGTACGGGGTATAGGCCGTGCGCGCGAGCGGCCATTCCTGTTCGTCGCGCCATTGGCCCCCCACGAACACGCGACCCTCGGGTGTGCGATGCGCATCGCCACCGCCCATCACGTAGATGCGTACCGGCGGCTCTCGGTCGACGCCGTTGTCGATGCCTTTGAGCCAGTGGTCGAACCAGCGCAGCTGGAACGCGGCGAGATCAAGCGACGCATCGGCCGTGAACTGCGCCTCGCCGGCGTAGTCGAGCCGCTCCGAACTGTGGATCCACGGCCCGATGATCAGACGCTGCAGGCTCTGCTTCGTGCGCGTGAGTTCCACGTAGTTCATGTTGGCGACCGACGTGGCCCAGGAATCGTACCAACCGGTCACGTGATACACGGGGATGTCCGCGTAATCATCGAGATGATCGATCACGCTTGCGCCGTGATCCTTCCAGAAATCGTCGTACCGACCATGGCTCATCGCCTCGATCAGCCAGCGTTCGTAGTCAGGCGCCAGCGCGAGCGGGGTCGTCCCCGCGCGCAGCGGCAGCGCACGCGCGTACTGCTGCACGTGCTCACCATGTTCCACGAGCGCGGGTGCCGCCGCCGGATTCGCGGCCGCGCGACGTGCGGCGGGCAGCGCATCCGGCGTGCCTGCGGCGTTGCCGAGCGTCATCACCCAGTTCAACCATCGCAGCTCGAACGCGCCATGATGACGGACGCCGTATCGGCCGAAGTTCGACATCGCGTTGCGCGGGATCATCGCCTTGACGCAGGGCGCGCCACCGAGCGCGAGCGCGTGCTGGGTCGCGGCCTCATAGGACGATCCCACCGTGCCGATGGCCCGCGCGGACCACGGTGCAGTCCTGACGGCAGCAGATTCAGATGCCCGATGAGTTTCACGAAGTGCTCCAGTCGGTCGCGCCGATACGCCTCCACATCCCTACCTTCGTAATCGTAGAACCCGTGCCCCTCACGCAGACCGTTTCGGCCTTCGCGCATGTTGCGCTCGATGATCTCCGGGGTGGCATAGCGTGCGGCGTCGACGCTGCGGGACAGATGCCCCGAGGCATAGTAAAGGATGTCGTTGCCGCCCCAGTCGATGAATTCGAGCAGCCCGAGAACCGCAAATCTGAGACCAAACCCCACACGCACTGCAGTGTCGATGTCCTCCGCCGAAGCCACCCCCTCCTGCACGAGCCGAGCAGCTTCGTTCATGGCCAGCGCCTGAATGCGCGGCACGATGTAGCCCGGCGAGGCAGAACACACGACGGGCACTTTGCCGAGCCCCTCCAGCATGGCGCGCATGGACTGTACGGTCTCTGGGGAGGTGTGTTGCCCGACCGCGATCTCGACGAGCGGCATCAGATGCGCTGGATTCAGCCAGTGCGCGTTCAGAAACCGACCGGGGTGAGTGACCAGCGTCGCAAGCTGGTTGACGTCCATCGTCGACGTCGTCGAAGCGACGACCGCCGCCGGCGACGCATGGCGGCTGATCCAGTCGAAGGCGATGGTCTTGGACTCGAGCGTTTCCGGAAGCCCCTCGAAGAACACGGCACTGTCCGCCGCAACGCGCTCGGCGTCCACGCCACGCAGCACTGAGATCCTTGCGAGCATCGAAGGAATCACGGCCGCATCCAGCAGCTGGATCGATGCCAGGAACTGCAGGTCACGCGCGATCTCGGCCAGTGATCCATGATCGATGCGAACCGCATCTTCCGCCGACCGGTGCTTGAGATCGATCAGCGCGACCGGCACACCCGCGATCGCGCAGGACGATGCGATCCCGCGTCCCATGCGGCCCGCACCCACGACCGTCACGTGCCTGGGCGGCATCGGCGTCGACGCAGTCATGATGCGCCGAATCCATCATGCAGCAGCTGCCTCATCTGATCGCGGGACAACCCCGCCAGACCCAGACCCTCGAGAGTCCGCCCTGTGGCGTACAGATCACGACCCACGATCGCCGAGCCGATTGCCAACAGTCCCTCGCCGATCCGCATCGGCGATCCGGCCCAGCGCGCCACCGACGCGAAGAACGAAAGGCCGATGGCCACGTCCTCGAGCATGTAGCGGTGCTCCGTCAGGACGATCTTCTCGCGCCAGTCTCCGCTGTCCGTCAGTCGCTCGTGCGCGGAACGGCCGTACATCCACTCATCGCCATCCTTGGCGTAATGGTCGCGCAACGGAAAGTGCGGATCTCGATAGCCGAGCGTCTCGCGCAGGGCGATGCGTTCCGCATCCAGTGCATCCGTCGTGCGACGAATCGACGGCTGAGTTCCCTCGTTGTGGATGTCCCACGCCGGAAAATGCTCGAGCGGGCCGGCATTCATGAGAATCAACGGCGGGTGAATGATCGGACCGGCATTCATCAGCGCACCGGACAGGGCATCGCCGCAAACCTCGATCGACCGATAGGCGCGCGTCAGGACATCGATGGCGTGCGCCGCGTCGCGCGCTGGAAACACTCCCGTCGGCAATCGCGTCGCATAGCCCGAGATCACCACGTCGCTCGGTCCATGCTTGCGCGCAAGATGCGGCAAGGTACCGGTCTCGGCAAAACTGGCCGCCGTACCCGGTCGAAGCTGGTGCAATGCGCGCGCGAACAGGAATGATCCGAAAGTTCCCGGCGGCAGGTACACGACCTGACCGGCCTCGAGCACGCGCGCCAGTTGCGGGGCGAGCGACTCGTGCGTCGTCGCGGGGAGTGGAATGACGACAAGCTGAGCCCCGCGCACGGCCGCCGCCAGATCCGAGGTCAGCACCTCGATCGCGATCCGGCGGCCCCCCCGAAAGTCCTTCACGGAAACCCCACCGGCGCTGCGCACTGCGTCGTGCGAGCCGGCGCCCCGTCGCCACCAACGCACCCGATGGCCCTTCTCCGTAAACTCCACTGCCGCTGCAAAACAGCCGTGGCCGCCGCCTAAAACCGCGATTTCCATTCAAGTCCTCGCCAAAGCAACTCTCACGAGTGTGCAGTGGGGACCACACCGCAGCTTATGCCAAGTCGACGGCGCGCTTTGTGATCATTCCGCGTGCCCGAGGCCGTGCTGCGATAGGCGTAGTACAGCGCGGTCAACCGGTTGGTTCGACGTCAGCAGTCCTCGTTGAAGCTTTTTGCGAAAGAATCCTGCCGGCCACCGGTCGTTTCACGACCCAGCCGGCGCCACGCGGCGTACCGTCAGCACTTTTACCGGCTGCGCCAGCATCTGCCCCTTCATCGCACCCTCGCCGGCCTCCGGATCCCGTGGCAGATCCATCATCTGGCGCACGAGCTCCATGCCCTGCGTGACCCGCCCGAACACGGCATAGCCCGGATCACTGCCGTCCGCAGCGCCGTCGAGCGATACGAGATCCCCGATGATGACGAAGAAATCTGCTGTCGCGGAGCCCGGCTCCAGGCGCGCCATCGAGATGGCCCCCTCGACATGTCGCAGGCCGGTGACCGATGGCGACTCATGCGCGATCGGTTTGAACGCCTTCTTGCGATCGCCGCGCAGACCGCCCTGCACGAGTCCGTACTTGCCCTCGGGATCGAGCTTCAGCGCGCGATACCACGTGATGCCGTCGAAGCGCTTCGCATCGACGTAGCGCAGGAAATTGGCAACCGTCACGGGCGCGCGGTCCGGTTCGAGTGCGACATGGATATCACCCATCGTGGTCTGGAACACGACCTCGACCACCGCGGGACCTGAATCCTGAGCCGGCTGTTGAGCCGCTTCCTGCGCCGGCAGCGGATCCTGCGCGGACACCACCGACGCGAACGCGGCACACACCACCCACACCAAGCCGTGCCAGCGTCGATTCGCCCATCCAGGACTCGGCACTGTCGACGATGGATGGCAGACCAGCCGGCTGTGTTTCGCGGAAAGGCGGCGTGAGGCGGGCACGGGATCTCCAGGGACTGGAGATCCGAGATTACGGGAATCTGATCACCAACGGCAGTCGGCGCCCTCCGAGGTTTGCCCCGCCGGTGTGCTCAACCCCGCGCGTCGAACGCGCGGATGGCGCCTGCGACCTCGCCGAGCGGCAGCACGTCGTCCACGGCGCCGAGCTTGATCGCTTCCATCGGCATGCCGAACACGACGCAGGTCGCCTCGTTCTGCGCGATGGTGCGGGCGCCCTTGTCGTGCAGTTGCTTCATGCCGCGTGCCCCGTCGTCGCCCATGCCGGTCAGGATGATGCCCAGCACGTCGCCGCCGGCGCATTCTGCGACGGACTTGAACAGGACATCGACCGCCGGCTTGTGGCGATTGACGGGTGGCCCGTCGACAATCGCAGCGTAGTACTGGCCACCGGACTTGCGCAGCTGCATGTGACGGTTGCCGGGCGCGATCAGCGCGACGCCGCGCTCGAGTCGATCGCCATCCTTCGCCTCGCGCACGTTCATCTCGCAGACGCCGTCGAGCCGCTGCGCATACATGGCGGTGAACTTCTCCGGCATGTGCTGCACGATCGCAATACCGGGACTGTCCGCCGGGAGAGAGCTCAGCACGGACTCGATCGCCTGGGTGCCGCCGGTGGAGCTTCCGATCACGACGGGCTTGTTGACCGCGAGGGCGTGCAGACCCGCGATCGGCGAGCGCCGCGGCGCCGCGGCCGCCAGCGTCGCACTCGTCGCACTGCGTGCTGGCACGGGCCGCCCCGCCTGTGGCCGGCTGCGTGCGGCGGATTTCAAAGTCGTCACCAGCTCGCGGCGCGACTCTTCCAGGAACTGCTTGAGACCGATGCGAGGCTTCGCGACGACGGCGACCGCACCGGCGGACAATGCATCCAGTGCCATCTTGCTGCCGTTGGCCGTCAGCGTGGAGCAGATCACCGTCGGAATCGGATCTCCCTCCATGATCTGGCGCAGGAATGTCAGCCCGTCCATGCCCGGCATTTCAATATCCAGCAGCAGCACGTCGGGGCGCGTCTTGCGTATGACGGGCCCGGCAATGAGGGGATTCGGCGCACTGCCCATCAGCTGGATCTCGGGATCACCCTGCAGCAGCTGCACGAGCGTCTGCCTGACCACCGCGGAATCATCGACGACATAGACTTTGATCATGGCTGTTCCCTCAGACTTCGACCGCGTCGACGACCGGCGGCTGCGGTCCGACCATCCAGCTCAGGCGCCGATACGCAGCGCCGCCCAGATCCTGATGCACGACCCGAACGCCATCCTCGCGCAGGCGCCCCAACACGCACAGGCCGTTCTTCTCGCCGATGTGCGGGCCCGCCACCAGTGACGGGAACATGTTGCCCCCGCCGAACACATAGGCGTCGCACAGCTCCGGAGAAAAGCCCCGGGCCCGCAGCATCCGGTACAGCATGTCGACGGCGTGTCCCGCATGCGCGCCCGGGTTCTCCGAGTTCGCTGCAGCGGGATTGCAGTGGACGATGTGGCACATCGCGCCGACGGTGCGGTGTCGATCCGTCATCACGATCGCCACGCAGGATCCGAGCAGCGTTTCCAGCGTCTCGCCGCGATCACCGCAGACGACGTCTCCCGGCATCAACGTGTGGACGACCGTCTTCAGTGCGGCACTCATCCGCTCGCCTTGCTGAACACGCCGGGACCGAGCACGGTCAACGGCGTCGCGCAGGGCACCCGCCCCTCCGCCGTGCCGATGAACAGCAGCCCGCCGGGCCGAAGTCGAGTCAACACACGATCGACGACTTCAGTCTTGGTGTCCGGATCGAAGTAGATCAGTACGTTGCGCAGGAAGACCGCATCGAACGGGCCGAGATCCTCGATCGGACGGCACAGGTTGAGCCAGCCGAACTTCACGTGGTCACGCAGCTTCGGATGGATCTGCACCAGACCCTGCGAGTCACCCTCGCCTCGCAGGCAATAACGCTTCAGGCGCTCGGGCGAGACTTCGCGCAGGCGCTCCTCGGGATAGACGGCCTCGCTCGCGGAGCGCAGCACGCGGTCGCTGATGTCGGTGCCCAGGATGGACCAGTCGGCACTGATCCGACCATGCAACTGCATGTCGGCCAGCATCATCGCGATGCTGTAGGCCTCATCGCCAAAGGAACTGGCGGCACTCCAGATCGAAATCGGATGATGTTTCTTGCGCGCCAGATGCTGCTCGAGCGCCGCGTAGTGAGCCGGCTCGCGAAAGAAATAGGTTTCGTTCGTGGTCAGCAGGTCTACGGCCACCTGGAATTCAACCGGGTTACCCTCGTCGGTAATCACGGCCAGATAGTCCTCGAACCCATCCAGGCCGAGCTTTTGTATCCGCGACGACAGCCGCGACGCCACCAGCGGCTTCTTGCTGGCCGCGAACGACAACCCCACGGACGCGTGCATCAGCTCGGCAAAGCCGTGGAAGGTCTTGTCGGTGAGTGTGTTCATTCGCCGTCAACTCGCGGCCGCGAGCTGGCCGGCCTCGCAAAGACTCGCCATTTCCTCGACATCGAATGCGCGAGCCGGATCGAGGATGATCACGAACCGGGTGCCGATCTTGCCCATGCCCTGGATGAAGTCTCGGCGTACGGCTGCACCGAAGTTCGGCGGCGGCTCGATGTCCGACGCAGCGATGTCGATGACTTCACTGACCGCATCCACGAGCAGGCCGAGTTCCACCCTCTCGCCTTCGCGAACGCAATCGAAGATCACGATGCAGGTCTTCTTGCCGATCGCCGCGGACGGTCGCCCGAAACGCGCGTGCAGATCGATGACGGGCACGACCGCGCCCCGGAGGTTGATGACGCCGCGCACGAAGTTGGGCATCAGCGGCACCGCGGTCATCTGCCCGTGCTGGATGATCTCCCGGACGCTGCTGATGTCCAGAGCGAAGGCCTCCTCGCCGAGCAGAAAGGTCAGGCATTGCAGCGGCGCCGACGCCGCAGCGACGGCGCGCCCGCTCACAGCTTGCTGAAGACTCATGACACTGACCTCAGTAGGGGCGGAAGTTGCCGTTCGTTCCCGTCGCGGCCCTGGCAGGCTGCGACGAGTCGTTGGGCGCAGCGCCGCGCATCGGCGAACCCGGCGCTCGACGCTCGACGCCGCTGGTCCGGGCCTTCTTGCCGGCCTTCGCAGCGTTGGCATCGCTGCCCAGCGTGAAGAATCCGACGGACTCCTGCAGCTGCTCGGCCTGGCTGGACAGCTCCTCGGAGGTCGCTGCGAGCTCTTCCGAGGCGGACGCGTTCTGCTGGGTCGCCTTGCTGAGCTGACCCATCGCGCCACCGATCTGCGACACGGACTGGCTCTGCTCCTGCGAGGCCGCCGTGATCTCCTGGACGAGATCGGACGTCTTCTGGATCGACGGCACGATCTCATCCAGCAGCTTGCCCGCGCGCTCGGCGGTCGAGACGCTGTCGGTCGCGAGCTCGCCGATCTCCTTCGCCGCCTCTTGGCTGCGTTCCGCGAGCTTGCGCACTTCGGCAGCCACCACCGCGAAGCCCTTGCCATGCTCACCAGCGCGTGCCGCCTCGATCGCCGCATTCAGCGCGAGCAGGTTGGTCTGGTACGCGATGTCATCGACGATGCTGATCTTCTGCGCGATCACTTTCATGGCTGCTACCGTCTGCGTCACGGCCGCGCCACCTTCGGCCGCTTCCTTGCTGGCCTTGGACGCCATCGTGTCCGTGATCTTGGCGTTGTCACTGTTCTGGGTGATCGACGCAGACATCGTGTCGATCGAAGCCGTGGTCTCCTCGACCGACGACGCCTGCTCACTGGCGGACTGAGACAGGCTCTGGGCCGTGGAGCTGACCTGATTCGCCGCGCCTGTCAACGCGCTGGCCGCCGCACGCACTTCCTCGATGATCGACGCCAGTTTGTCGCAGCCGGCGTTGGAATCTTCCTTGACCTGGTTGAAAGTCCCCTGCATCTCGCGCGTGATGCGCTGTGTCAGGTCACCCTCGGCAAGCGCGCTGAAGACCCGGCCGACGTCCTCGAACATCAGCGAGGTGCTCTCCATCAGCACGTTCACGCCGCTGCAGAGATCTCCGACGGCACCGGTCTTGCCCTCGAGCCCGATCCGCTTGGTCAGATCTCCGTCGCGCGCGGCGCTGGTGACGGCCTGCACTTCCTGCACGGCGTCGCGCAGCATTTCGCTGGCCTTGACCTGGGCGGTCACGTCGGTCGCGATCTTGACGATCTTGACGACACGACCCATCTCGTCCTTGACGGGCGCGTACACGGCCTGGATCCAGATCTCCTTGCCGGATTTGCTGATGCGCTTGAACAGATCATTCTGCGGCTTGCCGGCATTCAGGTCCGCCCAGAACTGCGTGTACGCCGGCGACATCGACAGACTCGGCTCCACGAACATCCGATGGTGCTTGCCGACCATCTCGTCCAGCGAGTACCCCAGCGCCTGCTGGAAGTTCTTGTTGGCCGTCAGCACTGTTCCGCCGAGGTCGAATTCGATGTAGGCAAACGACTGATCGATCGCTCCAAGCACCCCACGGGAGTTCTGCCGCTCGAGCTCCGCTTCCGTGATGTCGTAGCGGACACCGAGATACTTCTTGGGCTTGCCGTTCTCCCCCATGATCGGGGCGATGACGGCATCGACGTAGTACGGCGTGCCGTCCTTCGCGCGATTCTTGATCATGCCGCGGAACACGTTGCCATGGCCGATGGTGTTCCAGAGCTGCTTGAACACGGACTTCGCCATGTCCGGGTGGCGCGTCGTGTTGTGCGGCGCGCCGATCAGCTCATCCCGGCTGTACTTCGAGATCTCGACGAACTTGTCGTTGACGCTGAGGATGTCACCCTTCTTGTCCGCCTCGGACACGATGCTGGTGACATTCATGATCTCGGTTCGAGCCTTCAGCTCTTCCTCGACTTCCTTCAGCCGTGCCTCGACCTCGGCCAGCGTCCGTGCAGTGGCGGCGCGCGCCTGTTCGTGGACCTTGATCTGTTCTGCCGCCTGATCCAGTTCTGCTCCTGCGATCAGACGCGAAAGCCACGACGAAGATTGAATGCTCATGCTCCATGCCCTTGTGTGTTCATTGCCCATTGAGAAAGAAAATCGTCCTTGAAGGGGAGACTTGTACCCACCGGTCAATTCGTCGGCGCGGCCTCGCCGGCTTCGCACAGACCGGCCATTTCCTCGACGTCGAACGCTCGCGCCGGATCGAGGATGATCACGAACTTCGTCCCGACCTTGCCCATGCCCTGGATGAACTCGCGACGCACCGCAGCGCCGAAGTTCGGCGGTGGTTCGATGTCCGCAGCGGCGATGTCGATGACCTCGCTGACTGCATCCACCAGCAGGCCCAGCACCGTGCGCTCGCCGTCCCGCAGGCTGTCGAAAATGACGATGCAGGACTTCTTGCCGATCATCGCTGCGGGTCTGCCGAATCGCGCCTGCAGATCGATGACCGGCACGACTGCTCCGCGCAGATTGATGACTCCGCGCACGAAGCTCGGCATCAACGGCATAGACGTCGTCTGCCCGTGCTGGATGATTTCCCGGACGCTGCTGATGTCGAGCGCGAAGGCCTCCTCCCCCAGCAGGAAGGTCAGGCACTGCAGCGTCGGCGCCGCCACGACCGACGCCGCGATCTCATCCCGTCTTGTGCCGGCAGCCTGGAGGCTCATGACATCAGCCTCAGTAAGGACGGAAGTTACCGTGAGTACCCGTGGCGGCACGGGCTGGCGGCGGGGACTCTTTCGACGCGCTGCGCATCGGCGAGCCCGGCGCCCGTCGGTCGCTCGAAACCGCGCGCTCCTTCTTCACGGACTTTGATCCGCCGGCATCGCTGCTGAGCGTGAAGAATCCGACGGACTCCTGCAGCTGCTCGGCCTGGCCGGACAGCTCCTCGGAGGTGGCCGCAAGCTCTTCGGAGGCCGAAGCATTCTGCTGCGTCGCCTTGCTGAGCTGGCCCATCGCCCCGCCGATCTGCGTGACCGACTGGCTCTGCTCCTGCGACGCGGCCGTGATCTCCTGCACGAGATCAGAAGTCTTCTGGATCGACGGCACTATCTCATCGAGCAGCTTGCCCGCCCGCTCGGCGGTGGACACGCTCTCGGTCGCCAGCTCTCCGATTTCCTTGGCTGCTTCCTGACTGCGTTCGGCCAGCTTGCGGACTTCAGCCGCCACAACCGCGAAGCCCTTGCCATGCTCACCGGCCCGGGCGGCCTCGATCGCCGCGTTCAGCGCGAGCAGGTTGGTCTGGTAGGCGATGTCGTCAACGATGCTGATCTTCTGCGCGATCTGCTTCATCGCCGTGACGGTCTGGGTGACCGCGGCGCCGCCTTCGGTCGCCTCGCGACTGGCCTTGGACGCCATCGTGTCCGTGACCTTGGCGTTGTCGCTGTTCTGCGTGATCGAAGCGGACATCGTATCGATCGAGGCTGTGGTCTCCTCGACCGACGACGCCTGCTCGCTGGCCGACTGCGACAGGCTCTGCGCCGTCGCGCTGACCTGGTTCGCGGCGCCGGTCAGGGCGCTGGCAGCGGCACGTACTTCCTCGATGATCGAGGCCAGCTTCTCGCAGCTGGCGTTAGCATCATCCTTGACCTGATTGAACGTCCCCTGCGCATCACGCGTGATGCGGCGCGTCAGATCGCCCGTCGCGATGCCGGAGAACACATTGCCGACGTCCTCGATGATGCCGGCCAGCGCCTCGCTGGTGGCATTCGCATCATCCTTGACCTTGCCGAACGTACCGGCGTAATCACGCGAGACGCGCTGCGACAGATCGCCTTCCGCCAGTGCCCCGAACACGCGGCCGACATCCGCGAAGATCACGGACGTGGTCTCCATCAGCACGTTCACGCCGCTGCACAGATCCGCGATCGCGCCGGACTTGCCTTCCATCGGCACACGCTTCGTCAGGTCACCGTCCCGCGCGGCACCGGTGACGACCTGCACCTGCTGCACCGCATCGCGCAGCATGTCGCTGGCTTTGACCTGTTCCGTCACGTCCGTCGCGATCTTGACGATCTTCGCGACTCGACCCATCTCGTCCTTGACCGGCGCGTACACGGCCTGGATCCAGATTTCCTTGCCGGATTTTGTAATGCGCTTGAACAGGTCGTTCTGCGGCTTGCCCGCGTTCAGATCCGCCCAGAACTGCGTGTACGCGGGCGAGCTCGACAGCGACGTCTCGACGAACATGCGATGATGCTTGCCGACCATCTCCTCGAGCGCATAGCCCAGCGCCTGCTGGAAGTTCCTGTTCGCGCTGAGCACATGCCCACCTAGGTCGAATTCGATGTAAGCGAACGACTGGTCGATCGCACCGAGAATCCCGCGTGCGTTCTGGCGCTCGATTTCGATTTCGGTGATGTCGTAACGGACGCCGAGATACTTCTTCGGCTTGCCGTTCTCGCCGAGGATCGGGGCGATCACGGCATCGACGTAGTAGGGCGTACCGTCTTTTGCACGGTTCTTGATGACGCCGCGGAACACGTTGCCATGGCCGATCGTGTTCCACATCTGCTTGAACACGGACTTCGGCATGTCCGGATGGCGCGTCG
This sequence comes from Steroidobacteraceae bacterium, assembly GCA_965279665.1. GTDB lineage: Bacteria > Pseudomonadota > Gammaproteobacteria > Steroidobacterales > Steroidobacteraceae > UBA964. The sequence goes on along the minus strand of OZ257256.1, from coordinate 1,686,377 downwards.
TGTTGTGCGGCGCGCCGATCAGTTCTTCGCGGCTGTACTTCGACACCTCGATGAACTTCTCGTTGATGTTCAGGATGTCACCCTTCTTGTCCGCCTCGGACACGATGCTGGTGACGTTCATGATCTCGGTGCGGGCCTTCAGCTCCTCCTCGACGTCCTTGAGCCGAGCCTCGACCTTCGCCAGGGCGCCGACTGCCGCAGCGCGCTCCTGCTCGAGCGCCTCGATCTGCGCCTCAGTTTTTTCTGCAGCCTTTCGTTCCGCCTTCTCGGCAGCCAAGGCGAGGGCCTTGATCTGCTCGGCAGCCTGGTCGAGTTCTGCACCGGCGACGAGACGCGCGACCCACGACGGGGATTGAGTATTCATGGTCCTAACCTTTGTTTAAGCCAGTTGCGACTGTGAGTTTGAAACTGAGGAGTTCCGGGAACGAGTCGCCAGCGATGCCGGCGGCTGGATCGCGAGCTCGCTAAGCGAGCCCACGTCAAAAATCAACGCCACTTCCCCGTTTCCGAGGATCGAGGATCCCGCCATGCCACGCAGGCTTCGGAACATGCGTCCAAGCGGCTTGATGACGGTCTGGTGCTGGCCGAGCAGAGAGTCGACCATCACCCCGTAGCGGTTCGCACCGGACTGGATGACGACCACACTGCTGCGTTCGGGCGACTCGGATTCGAGCGCGTAGAGAGTGCGTAGTCCGACGACCGGCAGCACCTGGCCTCGAAGTTCGACGATGCTGCGTCCGGAGGCATCGACTCGGGTCGCGGTCGGGCGGTTCTCGATGACCTCGACGACCGAATCGAGCGGAAAGATGAACTTCGAAGGACCGACCCCGACCAGGAAGCCATCGATGATCGCCAGCGTCAGCGGCAGCCGGATGTCGATCTGTGAGCCCTGCTGCGGCACGCTGCTCAGCGTGACGGAACCACGCAGGGCCTGGATGTTGCGTCGAACCACATCCATGCCGACACCTCGACCGCTGAGGTTCGTGACCTTTTCGGCCGTCGAGAATCCGGGTTCGAAGATCAGGTTCAGGATGTCTGCTTCGGGCGGCGTGACACCATTCTCGAGCAGTCCGGTCTTCCAGGCGCGCGCCAGCACCTTGGCTCGATCGATGCCTCGACCATCGTCCTCGATACGAATCAGGATGCTGCCGGACTCATGGCTCGCCGAAATGGTCAGTCGTCCCTGCGGCGGCTTGCCGACCGCCAGTCGCTCGGCCGGCGTTTCGAGTCCGTGATCCAGCGCGTTGCGGACCAGGTGCATCAGCGGATCGGCGATCCGCTCCACGACCGACTTGTCCAGTTCGGACTCGCCGCCGACGATTTCCAGCTGAATATCCTTGCCGAGATCGGCGGCCGTATCGCGGACGACACGACGGAAGCGTGCGAGCGTCTCACCGATCGGCACCATTCGAAGCTGCAGCGTTCCGTTGCGGATCTCTTCGACCAGCGCGGCGATCTGCTGGTTGGCCTCCAGCAGCTGCGACTGGCGCGTCTGTCGCGCCAGCAGCGAAGCGCCCGCACTGGCCGTCACCAGCTCGCCGAGCAGATTGATCACGTAGTCGAGGCGATCCGCCTGCACACGAATGAAGCGACTGTCGTCCCCGGACGAAGGCTTGGACGAGGTGGCTGCAGCCGGTTCACGCGATGCCGCGGTCCTGCGGGTGGAGCCGCCACTGTCGTCCGCCGGGCTCGAATCCGTCTCGGCGACGACAGCCTCGGTCGCTGCTGCCTGACTGGTGACGGTGGCAACCGGATCCGGCCCCAGCGCCTCGAGTGTCAGAACGCTGTCTTCGCGCACGAAACTGAAGGCCGCTTCGATCCGCTCCCGCGATTCGACGGTCTCCAGCTCGAACGAGAACGTGAGATGGCAGTCCTCGGGATCTCCCACATCGAGGGCCGGGATGCGATCCGTCTGGCAGACCATCGCGTGAATCGTTCCCAGGGATCGCAGATAGGACACGATGGCCAGCGGATCCATGCCGTTGCGGTAGAGGTCCTTGCCGAACTCCACCGAGATCGACCAGCGACGGGATGCGCTGACCGCCTCTGGCGCAGCCGCGGGCGCCGCGCCGGCGGCAGGCACGCACGATGTATCGCCATACGCTGCGCGCAGTCGTGAGACCAGTGCATCGCGCAATGAGGCCGTCGACTCCGCATCGCTTTCGTTGCCCTGTACCGACGCGACCAGCATGCGGATCTGGTCGTTGCATTGCAGCAGCAAGGTACCGAGATCGGGATTGAAGTCCTGCTTGCCGGCCCGGAGCTGGTCCAGCAGCGTCTCGATGTGATGGGTGAACGCCACGATGCGATCGAGGCCGAAGATACCGGCCGAGCCCTTGATCGTATGTGCGCTGCGGAACAGCGCGTCGAGCAGCTCCCGATTGGACGGATCACTCTCGATCTGCAGCAGCAACTGCTCGATCAGCTCGACATGCTCCTGCGCTTCACTGACGAACGCCGGCAGTGATTCCGCGATGTAGCTGGTATCCGTGTCGGCGCTGCTCATGTCGCCACCGCCATCTGATCTCTGCCATCTACCAGGAAGGCGACGCCGAGAGCCTCACAGGCCGCGACCAGCGGCCGGCTCGGGTTCGTCAATGCCAGCGCGCGATGGCGGGCGGTCAGCGCGTGCGACAGGGACACCAGCAGCTGCACGGCAGCTGCATCGACCTCGGTCACCGCAGACCCCTCGATCTGCCAGGGCGTCACGCTCTTCGCAGTGGATCGTCGCCCCCGGGAGCCCTTCGGCAGCGACGCGAGCCAGTTCTTGTGCAGATTCGCCAGCGAGTAGATCGTGAACTCGGGCGGAAGTGATCGGGTTGAAGACATCGTAGGCTCCTAGGCCAGGATCAACTTGGCGACGGCGTCGATCAGTGTTTGCGGCTGGAAAGGCTTGACGATCCACGCCTTCGCACCTGCGGCGCGCCCCTGCTGCTTCATGTCGTCGCCGGCTTCCGTGGTCAGCATGATCACGGGCGTGAACTTGGAGGTCGGGTGAGCCTTGACCGCCTTCAGGAATTCGATGCCGTTCATCACCGGCATGTTCACGTCGCTGATGATCAGGTTCGGCTTCGCACCATCGAGCACGGCCAGGCCTTCCTTGCCATTCGACGCTTCGAGTGTTTCGTAACCGGCGCGTCGCAGCGCGATGCCGGCCACCTGGCGCACCGACGCAGAGTCGTCCACGAGTAAGATTGTCTTGGCCATTGCTCGCTCCGCTAGAAGAAATCGACTTCACGTGGTGCCACGGTCCCGGCCTCGAGGCCGTTGTGGATCCGCCGCTGCTCGTCAGTGGTGTAGCCGCTGGCAAGTTCGTCCAGCCGCTGCTGTTGGATGTCCGCGATCAGGGGGTCCGCGCCAGGCTCGTCGTCCGACGATCCTCCTGCCTGCTGCATCGCACTGACGATCTGCGCCAGAATCTGCGACACACGATCCTGGAACTGCAGCTTGACCAGCGCGTCCTCGATGTTGTTGCGGATCGCGTTGTGCTCGGCTCGCGACGTGCTCGCCGTGGCAGAGATCTCGCCGATGCGCTCGCGCTGCCGGTCGAGCACCGTGCGGATGCTCTGTTCCGAGGACCGGATCGCCTGGGCGTCGTTTGCACTGACCGACTTGCTCTGTGAATCGATCTTGCGCAGCGTCTCGGTGATCGCACCGATGCGCTGGTTGATCTTGTTGCCCATGTCGCGCGACGCCTTCGAAAGGCTCTGCACTTCCTGCGCGACCACGGCGAACCCCTTGCCGCCCTCGCCCGCGTGCGCCGCCTCGATCGCCGCGTTTACCGACAGCAGATTCGTCTGGAACGCGATCATCTTGACGTCCTCAGCCATCCGCTGAAGCTCGGCGATATAGGACACGATCGATGAGATCTCGGTCGCGAGCGCGTCGCGCGTCTGCTGCATCTGCTTCAGTGCATCGATGACCTGTGACAGATGCGTCTCGGCCTGCTGGCCGTCGACGGTCGCCTTCTGGGCATGGGACTCGGACTCGCGCTCCGACGTCGAGATGCTCGCGTCCATCTTCTGCACGATGTCGCCGAAGTGTTCCGAGAGTTCGGTGACGGCAGTCTCCGTCTGCTGGCGCGCATTCTCGACCTGTCGCGCCCAGATACCGAGGACACCATCCAATGGCGATGCGCTCGATCCATGCGATGCATCGTGTTCCACACGATGCTCCGGCACGGACTGGGACAATGGCCACATTCGACAGCTCCCGACCAAGGATGACGCGCGAGCGCACACTCATCCGTGGACGAGCGAACCACCTGCTTGGGGGCTATCGGCGCGCTGCGAGTGCACTTGACTCGCAGCAGATTGGAATCGACGTTGGCGTGCGCGCGGTGTGACCGGCAGCGGAGTCTTCGCAGGATCAGGCTTTCCCCGATTTACGGAATATCGCGCTTTTCCTAGGGTTATCCCTGAGTCTCGATCGGCACCGATGCCACGATGCGCGTGCCGCGCTCCGGCGCAGATTCCACCTTCAGAGATCCGCCGAGCAGCTGCGCGCGATAGCGCATCATGCGCAGTCCCCAGCCATCGCTGGGATGCGTGTCGTACGCAAATCCGCTGCCGTCATCGCTGATCACCAGAGTGTATGCAGCCGAGTGGGAACTGAGCCGGATCTCTACCTGTCGGGCGCTCGCGTGCCGCGCCGCGTTCGAGACGGCCTCGAAAGCAATCCGGTACAGCTGGTCCGCGACATCCTCCGGCGCACTGATATGCGCGGGAGCGGCCCTTGCGGTCACGAGCAGCCCCCAGCGCTGTGATGCCTCGGCTGCGAGACCCGACAAGGCATCGGACAGCGAGCCTCGATCGGCCTGCGTCGGTGAAAGCCCGCGGGCGAGATCGCGCGTCAGGACGATCGCCTGATCCATCTGCCCGGTCGCCTCATCGACATGCTCGACGGGCACCGGGCGGCCACTGCGAAACTTCGTTGCGATCGCGCGCAGCTGCAGCGAGATGCCGGTCAGTTGCTGGCCCAGCCCCTCATGCAGATCGCTGCTCATGCGCTGGCGTTCACGACTGATCACTTCCAGCAGATGCTTCTCAGTTGAGCGACGTGCCGTCACATCACTGATGCGCAGCGCAGCACCCAGCAACTGATCCTGCTCGAAGATCGGGACGCCGCGCAGCTCGTAGTGACGATCCTCACTGTCGGACCCCAGCTTCACGTCCTGCTCGACCTGCACGCGCTTGCGCAGCACCTGCTCGATGGCGTCGCGGATGGCTGGTCGCGCCGCCAGCGGAAAGAAATCTTCCATCAACCCGCCGCGTTCCGGCCGTTGTCCACCGACCACCAGCGCACGGCTGGCGAAGCGAATCGAGCCGTTGACATCGAGCAGCACCAGCGCGTCGGGCGAATTCTCGGCGGTCGTGCGCAGGATCGTCTCCTGACGAATCAAGGCGCGCGAGAATCGCCGCGACGACCACAACAGATAGGCCAGCAGGGCCGCCAGCAGCAGCGCACTGGCGGCGAGCGACAGCGCAAGCCGGCGGGTCACCTCACGATCGGCCGCCCGCTGACGCTCGACCAGCAGTTGCTCGCTCAGCGCGGCCTGTTCGCGCTCGTATTGATTGAAGCGTCGCTGGGCGTTCAACACGGCCACCGCGAGGCTGCTGCGCAGCATGTCGCTGGTCTCATACAGCTCGTTGGCACGCCGCAGCGACTCGAAAGCCTCCGGCATGCGTCCGAGACTGGCGGAAGCGTCGGCCCGCCGGCGATACATCGAGGCCAGGAAGGCGGGCGGCACGTTGGCGCCGCCGTTGCCCAGCACCCGCTCCAGTCGAGCGAGAGCTGCCTCCGGGCGGCCCCGGTGCAGATCGATCGCCGCGAGGCGATCCTCGACGACGGCGAGCTGATCGTCACGGCCCGCAGCGGCATACCCGTTTGCGGCGTCCCGACAGGCCACCGCGGCTTCGTCGATTCGCCGCATGCCGAGCAGCGTCGCGCAGGCCTCGTTGTCGGCGAACGCATGCCCGATGGCGTCCTTCAGTTCGATCGAGAGTTGCCGGGACTCCTGGACCGCGACCAGAGCGGCTTCGTACTGCCCTTCGCTGCCGAGGATCTGCGCCTTGACGTACGTTGCGCTCGCGAGCATCGCGCGCGCGCCCGAGGCACGCGCCGCAGCGATCGCCTCGTCGATGTATTCCTGCGCCGACTCGAACAGTCCAGCTCGCCTGAAAGTGACCGCAAGCTGGTAGGCCGCTTCGGTTCTCGCATCCTGCATCTGCAGCTGGCTCGCCAGCGCGTGCGCAAACAAGCCATCGCGGGCCGCCTGCTCGTGGAGATCGAGCCGCCCGTTGACGCGGCTGCGCATCAGCAGCACACAGGCCCTGCCGAGCGATGTGCCGGGAACCCTCTGCTCCCAGGCGTCGAGTGATTTCGCCGCGGTCTCGAGGGCCGACCGGGCCTGCGCCCCACTCGCCTCGACGAGGGCATAGCGGAGGCTCAAGGCCTGCGTCTGCAGCGTGTCCGGCAGCCTGGCAATGACGTCGCGTCCGGACGCGATGGCCGCCCGCGCGGCAACGTCATCGTCGGTGGCGTCATAGGCACTGGCGAGGATCGCGAACAGCTCCGCGCGCCGCAGGGGCTCGAGCTTCGGCGCCTGCAGATCCGCACGGGCCAAGGACACCACCGCCAACGGATCCGCATCGATCCGCGCGTCGAGTGCGCGCAAATCTTCGCTTGGCAGAGGATCACCGCAAAAGGCCCAGGCCGACCCAGGCAGCCAGACCAGCAACGGAAGCACGATCCGGACCGCCCGCCAAGCCGATCGATTCAGACGCACGCTGTCGTTCAGAGTCAGGCGGGCCTCGCGCCGGTGAAGGGTCGGATACCGCGCGCCGGCAGATCGCTCGGCGACGGCGTCGCGCCTGACACTGTGGCAATCACGCCATGCAGCGTCAACGGGGCGGCAACACGGGGCCACGGTATGGCCGTGCCGGCCCCAGAAAAAAAGGGGCGACAGTTGCCTGCCGCCCCCTTTTCGATCGCTCGTGAAGAGTGATCCGGATCAGAACTTGTACGCGATCCTCGCACCGTAGGTGCGCAGCTCGGGAAGTCCTACGATCACATAGCTCTCCGCGGTACCGGACGGCGTTCCGACCGGCGCGATGATGCCGCCCTGGAAGCCCGACACATAGTTCTTGTCGTTGAAGGCATTCTTGACGTACGCATCGAAAGACAGCGGGCCGCGATTGATGCCGGCACGCAGGTTGACCACGCTTCTCGCCTTGATCCAGGTGATGTTGGCCGGGTTCAGGAACTGCTTGTCCTTCCAGGACAGATCGGCCCGCGCGAACCACGAGGCGTCATCCCAGCTGCTGATCGGCATGCCGTACTGGGCGCTGAAATTGGCCGAGTACTTGGACGTCAGCGGCAGCTGCTTGCCCTTGAAGCCGTCGTCGATGATGCCGGAGAGCTGCGAGACGAGCGGATTGATGAAGGTCTGGATGTCCGAATCGTTCATCGCGCCGGCAATGCCGAGCTCGAGATGCTCGGTGGGCCGGGCGTTGATCTCGAACTCGATGCCCTTGAGCTTCGTCTCGCCGGAGTTGGCGAAGCCGGAAACCTGCAGCGGCGACGTGGTGCCGTTGCCGCCCTGCGCGATCGGCAGGTCCGGAATCGTGCGGTTGCGGTTGTTCAGCTGGTCGGTCCAGACCGCATAGTAGATGGCGCTCTGGAACTGGATCTTGCCGTCCGCGAGCGTGCCCTTCAGGCCAATCTCGTAGTTCTTGAGCCGCTCGGGTTTCTGCGCCACCGAGAGACCGAGGTCCAGGGCGGCCTGGATGCCGATCGGCGGCAGCGACAGGAACGCCGTATTGAACGTGTTGGCACCGACGTTGACGCCCTTCGAGAACGAGGCGTAGCCCATCAGATCGTCATTGAAGTCGTACTGCACGATCAGGCGCGGCAGGAATTCCTTGTAGGTCTCGTCGACCAGCTTGGCGAGCGGACCATAGCGGCCTGCCGGGATGCCGAATGCGGCCGCCGAGGCGGCGCTGACGGTCACGCCCGCCGGATTCGAACTCGTCAGTCCCTCGACGAAGTCCTGCTGGTAGCGACCCTCGAAGCTGACCTTCAGCGCGTCCGTGAACTTGTAGGTCGTGCCGAAGAACAGGCCCTTGGTCTCGACCGGACTCAAGCCCACGTTGGTGAGAATGTTCCGATTGGTACCGCTGCGCAGCTCGCCGCCGAGATTGATCAGGTTGTTCCAGATCGTGGTCTTCAGGTAGCTGAGCCCGACAACGCCCGTGAACGGACCATCATGGTCGTACGACAGTCGCAGTTCCTGCGAGAAGTCGTAGGTCTCGCGCTCCACGCCGAACGGGAAGTCCCAGTAGCTCAGCAGCGCCGGGTTGGCGCCCGTGGGGTTGGAGGCGTTCGTCAGCAGCCGCGAGTCGTAATTGTCGAGATCCTGGATCTCGCTGTAGAACTCGGCATTCAGGCCGGTCAGCGAGGACAGCGTGAAGCCACTTTCGCCGAAGTCGTAGTCCACGTTCAGGTGCGCGTGCTGATAGGTCCGAACGAGTCCGAAGTCCTTGGCACCGTCGGACGGCGACACGGCGCGCTGGATCGGGTTCGCCATCGAGGCGGCAATCAGGGCATCCGGAACCCCGGTGTTCTGGGCGGGCGTGCGGCCCGGCAGGATTCCCGGCACGGCGCCGCAGATGAACGGACGCGATACGCGCGCTTCGTTGGCCGCGCGCCCGAGCGCGAAGCCACTCAGCGTACAGTTCGACTGGTTCTCCAGGATGATCGTACCGGCCGAGCTGCCACTCGCGGCCGGGAAATTCACCAGGCCACCGTTCGCGCGCATTTCGTACGCAGAGATCAGGCCCTGCCCCGGCGCGCCGTCGTCATCCTCCGAGCGCAGCAGGAACAGCTTCGCGCGCAGGTTGTCGGTGAACTTGCCGGTCAGCAGCAGGCTGATCGCCTGGGTCTGCTGGTCGCCGAGGGTCTCGCCCGGGTTCGCGGCGTTCTGGTACGAGCCGTCCTTCTGGAAGTACTTGACGTTGACCCGATAGCCGAAGCGCTCGCCGATCGGTCCATGGATCGCGCCGTTGAAGTCCATGTTGCTGCGGCTGCCGCCCATCAGGCTCATGTTGCCGCCGAACTCGTCGCCCGGGTCCTTGTTGACCACGTTGATGGCGCCGGCAAACGTGTTGCGACCGAAGTAGGCGGCCTGCGGCCCCTTCAGGATCTCGATGCGGGCCGGATCGGCCACGCTGGCAATGGCCGTGGGAGAGGCCACCGGCACGCCGTCGATGAAGGTCGCTGTCAGGGTCGACTGCGTGCTGGACGGCACCATGCCGCGCAGCGTGACCTGCTGGAACGAGCGATCGCTGCGTCCTGCGCCCGACGAGGCGTTCGACAGGTTGACGCCCGGTGTGCCTTCCGCCAATTGGTTGAAGGACGTGATGCCCTTCTTCTCGAGGTCCTCGCTCGTCACGGCCGTGATCGCCAGCGGCGTCTCGAGGATGCTCTCCTCGCGTCGACGTGCCGTGACGACGATTTCTTCGATTCCGACGGATTGTTCCGCCGCCGGCGCATCCTGCGCCGCTGCAGGACCTGGCGATGCGGCGAACAGCGTCGCGGCAGCCATGGTCGTAACGAGTGCTCTATTCACGGTCATGTCGATTAACCCCCTAGCCTTCATTCTTGTGTGTTGCATGCTGAGAAACACTGCGCGATCGCAGTACGCAGACTGTAAAACCTTGCACAAAACGCCTGATATGAGTCTTCAAACTGCCGCGATCCGGCGCGAGATTCCAATAGTGGAACAAGGGCTCGCGTAGACCCCGGCAGACAACACAAAGGGGCGACAGTTGCCCGCCGCCCCTTTGCATCAGTTGCGAATGCGCTCCAGATCAGAACTTGTACGAGATCCTGGCACCGTAGGTGCGCAGTTCCGGCAGCGACAGGTTCAGATAGCTGTAGGCACCGGTGAGCGAGAACGACGGCGTCAGCACGTTCTGCGTCGCCGCATTCGTCGGCGTGTCATCGTCGAACGCATTCAGCACGTACGCCTCGAGACCGAGACTGCCGCGCGAGATACCGGCGCGGAAGTTGACGACCGTGCGCGAGGGGAGCCAGGTCAGGTTGGACGCATCGACATAGATCTTGTCCTTCCACGACACGTCAGCCCGCGCGAACCAGTTCGCATCGTCCATGGCCGCCAGGGGCGCGGTGTACTGCGCGCCCGCATTCATCGACAGCTTCGACGAGGCCGGCAGCTGGTTGCCCTTGAAGTCATCACCCAGGACGCCCGAGATCTGCGAGGTCAGGTTGTTCTTGAAGCTGTTGATGCTCGAATCCGTCAGCGCTGCCGCGAAGTTCAGATCGAGGCGTGAGGTCGGCTTCGCGAGCAGTTCGATTTCCAGACCCTTCAGCTCGACATCGCCGGTGTTCAGGAAGCCAGACACCTGCGTGATGGTCGTGCCGTTCAGGAACAGGCCCGCGGCGGAGTTGAGCTGGTCCGTCCACTTCGCGAGATAGGCAGCCGACTGCAGCGTCAGGCGCCCATCGAGGAACTTGCCCTTCAGGCCGACTTCGTAGTTGGCGATCTTTTCCGGATCCTGGACGACCTTCAGACCGAGGCCCACAGCAGCGTCGATACCCGCCTGAATGAGGCTGAGGAAGTTGGTGTTGAACGTGCCCGCGCCGACATTGACGCCCTTCGAGTACGAGGCATAGCCCATCAGGTCATCGTTGAAGTCGTACTGCACGATCACGCGCGGCAGGAAGTTGTTGTACTTCTTGTCGACGATCCTGCCGAGGCCGGGATACATGCCCGCCGTGATGCCGAAAGCCGTCGCAGCCGCCGGGCCCACGGTCGCGCCGATCGAGGCAGCGAGTCCCTCGACGTAGTCCTGCTGATAGCGGCCTTCGAGGCTCACCTTCAGATCGTCGGTGAACTGGTAGCTGGCACCGAAGAACGCGCTCTTGGTCTCGATCGGGGTCAAGCCCACGCCGCCGGTGTAGCAGTCACGATTGTTGTTGCCATTCGTATTGAAGGGCACGCAATTGCTCGGACCACCCGCGTTCAGGACCTCGGCCTGGACGTTGACCAGATCGTTCCAGATCGAGGTCTTCAGGTAGGACACGCCGAACACACCCGTGAACGGGCCTTCCTTGTCGTAGGCGAGGCGCAGTTCCTGGGAGAAGTCGTAGGTTTCGCGCTCGACCATGAACGGGAAGTCCCACGAGGCACGGCGGTTCGGACCCGTCGAGCTCAGGGAAGTGTTGTTGATCAGAGTCGTGTTGTAGTTGTCGAGGTCCGCCAGCTCGCTCCAGAACTCCGCGTTCAGACCGGTCAGCGAGGAGAGCGTGAAGCCCGATTCGCCGAACTTGTAGTCCATGTTCAGGTGCGCGTGGCGGTACTCACGCACGAGGCCGAAGCCCTGCGTGCCCTGCGACGGCGACACGATGCGATGCCGCGGGTCCGCGAGCGACGCGCGCAAGGGTGCATCGACCAGCGTGTTCTGAGCGGGGCTGAAGGCATAGTTGATGCTCGGAACGGCGCCGCAGAACCAGGGGCGCGTCACGCGCGGCTCGCTCGCGGCGATGCCGCGCTGCAGACCGCTGACATTGCAGGTCGAACTGTTCGGAATGATCAATGTGCCCGCCGTGCTGCCACCCTGCGCAGGCACGCTGACGGCACCATTGACCGCACGTACCTCGAACGACGAGACGATGCCCTGCACCGGCGGGCCGTCATCGTCTTCCGAATACAGGCCGAACAGCTTCGCGGAGAAGTTGTCGTTGAGCTTCAGCGTCAGCAGGAAGTTGACCGAGGTCGTTTCCTGGTCGCCGAGCGTCTCGGAAGGATTCGCCGCGTTGACGTACGAGCCGTCCTTGCTGAAGTGGTGCACGTTGACGCGGAAGCCGAGCTTGTCGCCCATGATCGGACCGTCGACGGAGCCCTGGAAGTCCAGGTTGCTGCGCGAGCCGGCCATGATGCTGAGGTTGCCACCGAGTTCTTCGCCCGGCATGCGATTCACCACGTTCACGGCGCCGGCGAACGTGTTGCGACCGAAGTACGCAGCCTGCGGTCCCTTGAGGATCTCGACGCGGGCCGGATCGCTGACACTCGCGATGGCCGTCGGGGACGCAACGGGAACGCCATCGATGAACGTGGCGGTCAGCGTCGACTGCGTGTTCGAGGGCACGAACCCGCGCAGCGTGATCTGCTGGAACGAGCGGTCGCTGCGACCGGCACCGGCTGAGATGTTCGAAATATTGACGCCAGGCAACGCGTCAGCGAGCTGGTTGAAGTTCGTGATGCCCTTCGCCAGCAGATCGTCGCCCGAAATGGCGCTGATCGCGACGGGGGTTTCCAGGATGCTTTCATCGCGGCGGCGTGCCGTCACGATGATCTCTTCGATCGTGGCGGTCTCTTCCGCCGCAGGCGCATCCGCCGCCATCGCCTGCTGTCCCGCAGCCAGCGCCGCAGCGGCCGACATCGTGGACAGGAGTACTTTTCGCAACAACATAGAGTCGCTCCCCGAGAACAACAAGAATGGTTATCTACCAGTCGGAGGGTAACACCCTCCCAATTGGCCGTTTCTTCGCGGTCAGGGGCAGCGTCCGGCGTCCGGACGATCGACTGTTGTTTGAATGGTACAGAAGACGACGTGCTGAAAGCCTTCAGGGCTCAGCGGTCGTTCATCGCCGCGCACACCATCGACGGGACGGGTCGTCGGACCCGTCCCGCGACGGAAAGCCTTACTTGAAGCGGTACGTGTAGGTCAGCTCCCAGGTCCGGGCCTCACCCGGCAGCCAGGCGGCGGTGTTGTTGAACAGGAAGGTCGAGAAATTCAGGGTCGAGAACTGCCCCTGCTCGTCCGTCAGGTTCTTGCCGCTGAGCACCACGCGATGCGTGCCGTCCGTGGTCTCGAAGTTGACGTTGGCGTCCACCCAGTTGCGCGCCGCCACGAGATCGAGCGGATTGTTGCGATGCGCCACCTGCTGGTAGTAATCGTCGATATGCCGACCCGAAACGCCGAACTGCAGCGTGCCGGCAGCCAGCGGCACGTCAAACGTGGCACCGAGGCTCGCCTGCAGGTCGAACGTGAACGGCGGCGCATCGCTGAGCGACACGCCCGTGATCAACGCCGCCGGTGCCAGCGAGCGCCACTTTGCATCCATCAGCGCGAGGGTGCCGTAGACGCGGAAGCGGTCCGTCGCGAGCCAGGTCAGCTCGGTCTCGAGGCCCTTCACCTCGCTCTCGCCCGCATTCTGGTTCTCGAGGCCGTTCGTGGTGATCGTGCCGATCACGAGATCCTTGTAGCGAGTGAAGTACAGCGCGCTGTTGATGCGCAGCGTGCGATCCAGCAGTTCCGCCTTGAGGCCGAGCTCGAGGGAGTCGACGGTCTCTTCGTCGAGGCCGCGGCCGATCAGGTTCGCATTCGCGAACGGATCATAGGCGCCGGCCTTGTAACCCTGGCTGAAGGTCAGATAGGCGAACAGGTCGTCGTTGATCGTGAACTCCGCACCGAGCTTGGCCGTGAAGCGGTTGAAGCTGCGATCCGAGGTGAAGTCGGTCGGCGCGCCGCTCGCACCCGCCTTGTTGCCCGTGAATTCTTTCTGGTCATCGGTGTATCGCGCACCGACCACACCGGTCCAACGATCCGAGAACTTGTAGTTCAGCTGCGCATACACGGCGAACGAATCGGAGCTCAGGTTCTGAACGGCCGGGACACCGGCAAAGAAGCCGCCGGCGAAGTAGTCCTGGATCAGCTGGTCGCTGGTCTCGTGATAGAAGTACGCACCGAACACGCTCGACAGCGTGTCGCCGGCCTGCGTGAAGTTCAGCTCCTGCGAGAACTGCTCCTGTTCGCCGAGCGCGATGCGGAAGAAGCCGCTGGTGCCCGGCACGGCATCGAACGGACCCATCGGGGTCGGTGCCGCGAGCTGCGCCGCCGTGAAATCGACGGCCCAGTCGTCCTGCATCTTGCTGTACGCGGTGATCGACTTCATCGTCACGGAGTTGATCGGCACCGTGATGATCAGGTCCGCACCATGCTGGTCCGTATCGTTGAACGGCAGCACCGCACGGCCGCCGACCGTCACCGACGCGCTGGCCACGTCGCTCTCGTCACTGAACACCGGCCGCCCGGTCGTAACATTGATCGGACTCGTGTGGGCGCCGTCTGATTCGTTGTTCGAGGCGTAGACCGTCAGGGCCGCGTCGAAGCTTTCGGCCTTGAAGTTCAGCGAGCCCATCGCGCCGAGGAAACTGGTCTCGCCGACCTTCTTGCCGGTGACGCGGTTGGTCATCCAGCCCTCGCCCCGCTCCTGGTGCAGGATCGAGAACGAGCCCGTCAGACCCTCCGCAAGCGGACCGCTGACGGACAGCTTCGCGCGCGTCGTCTCGAATTCGCCGTAGCCGAGCTGCACCGAGCCCGTCAGTTCATCGCTGGGCGGACGGGTGACGATATTGATCGCGCCGGCCAGCGTGTTGCGGCCGAACAGCGTGCCCTGCGGGCCGCGCAGCACTTCGATGCGCTCGATGTCGGCCAGTTCGATGTTCGAACCGGACAGACGGCGGTAGACACCGTTCATATATAGGCCGACGCCCGGCTCGGACGACAGGAACGCGGCGTTCTGCTCGGCATTGCCGCGCAGCGAGACCGTCACCGCGGCGTTGCTGGCCACGTTGGTTTCGATCGTCATCGACGGAACAGCGGCATCGAGATCCGTGACCGACGTGACCTGCAGGCGTTCGAGATCCTCGGCCCCCAGCGCGCTGACCGCGATCGGGGTGGTCTGCAGATCCGACGCGCGGCGTTCGGCCGTCACGACGACTTCCTCGAGTTCCGCCTGCTGCGCGCCGGCGATCCAGGGCTGCATACCGACGACGACCATCAGGCCGAGGCGGCTACAGGTATTCAGATTCTTCATGGAGACACTCCGCAAGGTGGCGACGAGGACATAGTTAACCAGCTTGTCCGGTGTGCGCCAACGTTCTGCCGTCGCGCTGACGGCAGGACGGACATCGCGGCCGGTCGACGGGCAGGCGTCTATTGCAGTTTGGCTTCGGCCAGGCGCACACGTTCCGCGTCGCGCAGCAGCCGAATGACGTTGCCGCCCCAGATCTTCTCGACGTCCGCGGCCGAATAGCCTGCGGCCAGCAGTCGCTCCGTGATGCGCGGAATGGCGGACACGTCGTCCATGCCGCGCACGCCCCCGCCTCCGTCCCAGTCGGCACCGATTCCGACATGGTCGACGCCCGCCACCCTCAGCGCATGCAACAGGTGCGCCATGAAGTCATCGAACGTCACCTCGCGAACCGGGAAGCGACGGTCCACGTCAGCGCGCGCCCTCGTCAGTTCCTCGGCTGCCTCGGGTGTCAGCGACGAGGGCGATCCCATGCGTTTGCCGATCTCGGCCAGTGCTGCGCTGCGTTCCGGCGTCGTCTCGACCGCGGCGAGATAGGCCGGCAGCGAATTCATGCTGATCACTCCGCCGGCCGCGGCGAGTCGACGCAGGCGCTCGTCGTCGATATTGCGCGGATGGTCGTAGACCGACTTGCATCCCGAATGCGAAAGGATGATCGGCGCCTTCGACAGCGCCAGCATCTGGTCGAACACCGCATCCGAGGCATGCGACGCATCGAGCACGAGGCCGAGCCGGTTGGCCTCGATCACCATGTCACGGCCGAGCGGACTCAGTCCCCTCCATTCTGCACCCTTCGGGTCGGTGGCCGAGTCGCCGAGGTCGTTGTTCAGGAAATGCACCGGGCCGAACATCCGCACGCCGAGTTCCTGGAAGGTACGCAGCAGCGTCAGGTCCTCACCGATCGGGAAGCCGTTCTCGATGCTGAGATAGACCACGCGACGGCCTGACTCCGCGATGCGGGCGGCGTCATCGGCCGAGGTCGCAAGGGCGAAGGTCTCGGGATTGCGCACCACCATCTCGCGCAACCGCACGGCGACCCGCAGCGCGTAGTCACGCGCCTTCGCGCGACCGGCCGGCGTCCGCTCGCCCTGCGGCGTGAAGATCGCCCAGAAGCCGCCATCGAGGCCGCCGTCGATCATGCGCGGCACGTCGACCTGCGAGATGTCCCGCGTGCGATCGTGCCGGTCGAGGATGCTCCAGCGGGGCCGCGCCACGTGCATCGCCGTATCCAGATGCGTATCCAGCGTCAGTGCGCGCTCGTGTACGACGCGGGCCGTCGCCGGCGTCGCGACGCGTGCGTCGGCGGCGCACGCGATCGACGAGCTGCCGCACAGCAGCCCGAAGCCTATTGCCATCGTTCGCGGCAGCGTGCTCATGCGCGGCTCAGCGATCGAACTTCGCGGCCGGCTTGTCGAGGGCGCCGATGGGATCGGCGGCTATCTGCGGCGCGATCTGCGCGATGCGCTGGCGCCAGGCCTCTGGAAGGTCATCATAGCGACGAACCTTGCGGCCTCCGAGTCGCGACGTGAGATTGCCCGGGCGATCGCCCATCTTCATCCAGCGTTGCCAACCCGTGACCTCCGCAAAGAACACGGTCGCCTCGCCGATCTTCACCTTCGGATCGCTGAGGTTCGCGAGGCTGCCGTGGTAGACGGCAATGTCGTTGACCTCGAACGGCGTCGTGCGACCCGGCGTGAACACGCGAGCGGTGGATTCATCCCGCAGGAAGACGTCGTCCCCGACGATGATCGGCGCGTGCGTCGTGGCGGTCGCTTCGATCGGCGTGCCGCCGATCTCCTTCGGCAGCACGCGGGAATTGTCGGCGCGGTAACGCGTGGTCGTCGGGCCCACCGGATTGACGCGCACCGGCAAGGTCTCGCCGGTGTAAGGATTCTTCCAGGATTCGAGCGGTGCACCGGTCTCGAGGTCCTGCGCGATGACCATCTCGAGCTGCGTCAGTTCGAAGCCGCCATCCGGCAGATAGCGGATCTTCTGGATGGTGCCGACGAGGTTCGTGAACAGCGGCGTCAGGGTCGTGCCCACCTGGCCGATCTTCGGGCCCTGCAGCCACCAGAACAGCAGACCGTCGTCGCTGCGCAGGTGCAGCTTGCGATACAGCGTGACGTCGTCAGGGGCCGGGAACACCGGACCCTTGCGCGGGGCCGCCTCGGCGTCCGATGAATGATCCGTCAACGCCAGCGCACCAAGCGCCGTACCTACCAGCACATCGCGACGATCCAGACTCATGCGGGAACTCCTGCCGGCATTCGTGGAACACGGACCCTAGCATGAGCGCAGGCCGCGCCGGGACTCGGGATTCCCCGGGGAAGCCACCTTGCGGCCGCGGCCTGTGCGATGCTTCGCGTGATCGGTTCTCCGGAGTTCCACCCGTGCCTCATGCCCGTCGTCGCAGTGCGCTCTATGTGCCCGCCTCCAACGCGCGCGCGGTCGAGAAGTCCCGCACCCTGCCCTGCGATGTCGTGATCCTCGATCTCGAGGATGCGGTCGCACCGGAGCAGAAGGCCGACGCGCGCGATCGTGCCGTGGCAACCGTGCGTGCCGGCGGCTTCGGCGCGCGCGAACTGGTCGTGCGCGTCAACGGCCTCGACACACCTTGGGGTGCCGACGACCTCGCAGCGCTGACACCGGTAGCGCCCGCTGCGATCCTCGTCCCGAAGGTCAGCGCGGCAGCGGATCTGCAGCCGTACTCGCAGGCGCTCGAAACCCGGACGGGCACGGCCCTGTGGGCGATGATCGAAACGGCGCGCTCGATCTTCCGACTCGACGAAATCGCGGCGACGGCCATGAACGGCCGCCTCGCCTGCTTCGTGGTCGGCACCAATGACCTGATCAAGGAAACCGGCTTTCAGAGTGGGCCAGAACGCCTGCCGCTGCTGGGCGCACTCGGACTGATCGTGCTCGCGGCGCGCGCACACGGCCTCGCGGTGCTCGATGGCGTATTCAATGCGATCGACGATGCAGCAGGATTCGCACGCCAGTCCGCGCAGGGACGCGAGTTCGGCTTCGACGGCAAGACGCTGATCCACCCGGGGCAGATCGCTGCGTGCAACGCGGCGTTCACGCCGGATGCCGCCGCCGTCGCCGCAGCCCGTCGCATCGTCGAGGCGTTCGCGGCGCCAGAGAACGCCGGTCGCGGCGCGATCCGCGTCGAGGGTCAGATGGTCGAACGGCTGCACCTCGTACAGGCACAGCGAACCCTGGCGCTGGCCGCGACGGACTGACCGTCCCCTCAGCGCAGGTTGGCGGCGGTCTCCTGCACCAGCCACTCGACCACGGCGCGCAGCGCCTCGCGGTCGCTCGCGCCCCGCGCCTTGGCCTTTTCGTACACCGCTTCCTGGCGGTGCGCACTGGTGCCGCGCTGGATGATGGTGCGCGCGTGCTCGACCTCGGCCGTGCAACCCAGGGCTTCCGTGTCCGGCCGCAGCATGACGATCAGCTCCTCGAGCAGATCCGGAAACGGCACGAGCTCGCCCTTGGCGAGATCCAGCAGGCGATCGTCGAAGCTGTAGCGCATCGCGCGCCAGCGGTTCTCGGAAATCAGTAGTGTCGGATACTCGCGCCAGCGTTGGTTCGAGGTGCGCAATCGATACAGCATCCGCAGCAGGCTGACGACGAACGCCGCCATGCAGATCGAATCATCGATGCTGGTGCAGCAATCCATGATCCGCGTCTCGAGCGTCGGGTAACGCGAGCTCGGGCGGATGTCCCACCAGATCTTGCTCGTGTCCTGGATCAGCTCGTTGCGAATCAGGGTATCGATGTGGCGGCGGAACTCGCCATAGCTCGCGAAGCGCTCGGGCAGTCCAGTGCGCGGCAGCGAATTGAAGATCGTGAGACGGAATGACTTCAGCCCCGTCTGCTCGCCTTCCCAGAACGGCGACGAGCAGGACATCGCCAGCAGATGCGGCAGGAAGTACGCCATCTGGTTCATCAGGTCGACGCGCATCTCGTCGTCGTCGATGCCGACATGCACGTGCATGCCGCAGATGACCATGCGCCGCGCCGTCGCCTGCATCTCGCGTGCGAGTGCGAAATAGCGCTCCTTGTCCGTGTGCTTCTGGCTCGTCACCTTGCCGAAAGGATGCGTCGAGGCCGCCACCGGCGCGAGACCATGCCGCGCACTGACGTCAACAATGATCCCGCGCAGTCGCGCGAGATCTGCGCGGGCCTCGGCCATCGTGCGGCAGACGCGCGTCCCGACTTCGATCTGACAGCGCAGGAATTCCGGACTGATCTGGCCGCCGCCCAGTTCCGTGCATTCCTTCAGCAGAGACGGCGGCGGATCGTTATCGAGATCGCCGGTGGCCCGATTGACGAGCAGGTACTCTTCCTCGATGCCGACCGTGAACGGCGGCTCGCCCAGCTTCGGCTTCGACATCAGGCCCCCTCCCTTTCAGCGAACCTCGAATCGACGATACAGCGATGGATTGGCCAGCAGTGGCGCCAGCACGCGTGCGAGGCGTTCGCCCCACGCGTGGACGCCGGCCTCGTTCTGCAGCAGATCTTGCCTCACTTCGATGCAGACGTGGGGACGACCATGAGCTTCGCCATGCACTCCGACCGTGTAGTCGGAAGGGTCACGTCCGGAATACGGCTCGTTGTCGCCGACGACCAGCCCCGGCTCGGCGCGCAGCGCCTCCAGCATCGGCAACGGCAGCCGTCCGTCGCGATCCCACAGAATGCCGCAATGCCAGGGACGGGCGACGCCGCGCATGACCGGCGTGAAACTGTGCACGGCAATCAGCGCCGGCGCGTCACAGGCCGTGGCGGCGAGCTCGGATTCGATGGCCGCATGATAGGGATCGAAAATCGCGTGGATGCGCGCTGCGCGATCCGCTGCCGTCAGATCGACATTGCCCGGCACGGAATGGCCGTCACTGACCGGCAGCATGCTCGCGTCGCTGGCCGGATCACGGTTGCAGTCGACCACCAGACGAGAGTAGCCACCGCTGACCAGTGGCAGATGCAGACGCTGTGAGAGGGACTGCGCAAGCAGCGCTGCGCCGATGTCCCAGGCGATATGCAGGCCGAGCTGGGTATCGCTGAGACCGAGCTGCGCGAGACGTGCGGGCACGGCATTGCTGGCGTGGTCGCAGACCAGCACCGCGGGCCATCTGGACCCCGGACGGTGAGTGGTGAACGGCGGTGGATCGAATTGGCTCAGCAGCACGGATGCGCTGATCTTACACCACGAACCAGTTCGTCGAATCGGTGACCGGAGCCGGCCGCGCGATGTGATAGCCCTGCGCGTAGTCGACGCCGAGTTCCTTCAGCAGCGTCAGCACCTCCTGCGTCTCGACCTTCTCGGCGACCGTGGCGATGCCGAGTGACCGACCGACCTGCACGATGGCCTTGACGAGACTGCGGTCGACGAGATCCGTCGCGATGTTGCTGACGAACTGACCGTCGATCTTGATGAAATCCACGGGCAGGTTCTTCAGATAGCGGAACGAGGACAGTCCACTGCCGAAATCGTCGAGCGAGAAGCGGCAGCCGCGCGCCTTCAGCTCGCGCATGAAGTAGATCGCATTGTCGAGATGCGTGACCGCCGCCGTTTCCGTCAACTCGAAGCACAGCGAGCGGGCCAGCTCGCCGTCGGAAATCAGGGCGAGCACCCGCTCGACGAAGGACTGGTCGCTGAGCGAATTGCCGGAGACGTTGACGGCGAGCAACGGCCGCTCGATACCGGCAGGCAGTGCCCGCAATCGACGCACGACGTCCTCGAGCACCCACAGATCGATCAGCGCCATGATGTTGTAGCGCTCGGCCGCGGGGATGAACTGGTCCGGCGGGATCAGCTCGCCGAGCTCGCCACGCATGCGCACCATCAGTTCATGGAAGACCCGCGGACCGACGTCGCCGAGGGGCTGGATGGGCTGGTGCACCAGCTCCAGGCGGTGGTCCTCGATCGCACGCGTGATCTGCGCCACCCAGCGCATCTCCCGATGCCGGTCGCGGCCGCGGTCCGCGTCGTACAGTTCGATGCGGTTGCGGCCCTGATCCTTGGCCGAATAGCAGGCCACGTCGGCGGCGCTCATCAGCGCCGCGGCGCTCTCGGTCTCCGCGGTGATTTCGACCACGCCGATGCTGGCGCCGACGGACAGCGACGAACCGCCCCACAGGAAGCGGTGATCGCGCACGGCCTGGCGAACCGCATCGGCGATGCCGCCCGCCTGCTCGAGCGTGCAGTCCGCGAGCAGCACCCCGAACTCGTCGCCGCCGAGACGGGCGATCGTGTCGCGACCGCGCACCCGCGCCTGGATCAGGCCAGTGATCTCGCGGATCAGCCGGTCACCGGCCGAATGTCCGCAGGTATCGTTGACCAGCTTGAACTGGTCGAGATCGATGTACAGCAGCGCGTTCGGACCCTCGCCCTGCCGCACGGCGAGCAATGCCGCATGCAGCCGGTTGTCGAATTCGCGCCGGTTGATCAGTCCGGTCAGCGCATCATGCGTGGCCTGGTAGGCCAGCGCACGCCGCAGTCGACGCTCGCGCGTCACGTCGTGGAACACGACTACGGCACCCACGATCTGCCCGGCGCGATCACGGATCGGCGCGGCCGAGTCCTGGATCGCGATCTCGTGGCCCGCGCGGTCGACCAGTGCGCACTGGTCGGTCGGACCGATCTGCGCGCCGGTGGCGAGCGCCCGCAGCAGTGGATTCTCGAGCGGTGCCCGCGTCGCGTCATCGACCACGCGCAGCACGGCTTCGATCGACTGACCCTGCACCTCGGCGAGGCGCCAGCCAGTCATCTGCTCGGCCACCGGGTTCATGTAGTCGATGCGCCCTTCACCATCGGTCGTGATCACGGCATCGCCGATCGACTGCAGCGTGACCTCGGCGCGTTCCTTCTCCTTGAACATCGCCTGCTCGGCGCGCTTGCGCTCGGTGATGTCGGCCACGGTGCCTTCGTAGGCGATCACCCGCCCTTCGGCATCGCGCACGGCGCGCGAACTCTCGAGCACGATGATCTGCTGGCCGTCGCGCCGCCGCAGTGCAAACTCGGCGTTGCGGATCTCGCCCGCGAGCTCGACCTGGCGCGTGAATTCCGCGCGATCCGCCGGGCGCCAGTACAGCATCGAGGCGCTCGGCAGCGCATAGACTTCTTCGGGGCTCGCGAAGCCGACGATCTGCACGAACGCCGGATTGACTGAGACGAGGCGACCATCGGGCGTGCTGCGGTAGACGCCCTCCATGACCGCTTCGAACAGTCCACGGTACTTCGCCTCGCTGCCGCGCAGCGCTTCTTCGGCTCGACGCCGCTCGATCGCGATGCCGGCGAGCCGCGCCGCATCGGCGAGCAGCTCCGCCTCGGCCTGGCTCGGCAGACCGGTGTCGCGCCGATACAGGCCGATGGCCCCGACGATGCGGCCGCTGCCGCCGCGGATCGGCACCGACCACGTGGACTGCAACTGGAATTCGAGCAAGGCCTCGGCGCGCGCGTTCCAGTAGGGATCGCTGGCGACATCCGCAACGTAGATCGGGCGGCCAAGATAGACCGAGGCCGCGCACGAGCCGCTGCGGATGTCGATTGCGGAACGATCGAGCAGCGCCGACAGTTCCGGCGGCAGTCGCGGTGCGACGATCACGTCGAAGCGTTGCCCGCCCACACCCAGCACGCTGACCGAGGCCACGCCGCCCGACGCGGCGGCCTCGACATAGCGGACGATGGAATGCAGCGATTCGAGCAGCGGCGCATTGCCGGCCACTTTCTCGAGCACCGCACGTTCGCCCGCGGCGATCTGCTCGTCGCGCTTGCGCGCCGCGACGTCCGTGATCGTGCAACGAACCAGATGCGCGCCGGATCCGGGCATCCGCACCAGCCGCAGTTCGCAGGGAATGTGCCGGCCCCGCGCGTCGCGCAGCAGCCATTCGAACACCTGGGGCGCGCCATCGATCGCCTGCCCGACGTGATCGCGCAGCGTGACGATGGAGTTGCGGCCATCCGGCTGCGCTGCGGGACAGAACGACACCATCGACATCGACAGCAGTTCGCGACGCGATACACCGAACAGCAGCTCTGCGTTGCGATTCACGTCGACGAGTTCGGCGCTGTCCGCGTCGAACACGATGATCACTTCGGGCGCGTGATCCACCAGCGTTCGATATCGGGCTTCGCTGTCGCGCAGCGCCTGCTCGACGGCGAAGCGCCGCGACACATCGCGGATCGAAATCACATAGAGATCCACGCCGCCGAGCTGGACCCGACTCGCGGAGATCTCGGCCGGGAACGCCAGCCGGTGTTTCGCATGCGCCGGCATCTCGCGATGCCGGACGTCCTGCTGGTCACCGACGCTGGCCAGCTGGGCGAGGATTTCGGCCCGCTCCACATCGGCGGACAGTGTCGGCAGCAGCATGCCGATCGATCGACCGACCAGTTCGCTCGAGACGTAGCCAAACAGCTCGGCGACTGCCGCATTGCAGCTGTAGATGACTCCGCCGGCATCGACCGTGACGACGGCATCGACGATGGAATCCAGGATCAGTCTGCCGGTGTCGTCGACCGCGACCGGATCGGCCCACAGGTGATACTGACGATTGACGACCGCCAGCACCGCCTCGAGGCCGAGCGGTGCGCCATCAGCCTCCGCCATCAGCTCATCGAGCTGGGCGCGCAGCACGGGATGCAGCGACGCCGGTTCAGCAGGCGCCACGTTCTCCGGTACAGATTGTCCGCGCGGCGCGAGCTTTGACATAACCAGGGAGGGATTGAGGGTCCCTCGATGGTACGGGGGCGCCGCGAGGCGGCGCGTGACCCGACTCCCGTTTCAGCGAGTCGTCGACTGCTCCGCCGGCATCGGGATGACCCGCTCCCCGCCCGGTCCGCTCGTCACGGAATCCTCGGCCGCCTTGGAGAGTGCCGCCGCCGCCGCCACGCCGTCGCCGACGATGACCGGGATCGCGAACGTGCGCGCCAGTGACGACGCACCGTCACCGCCGGATTCGATCAGTGCCACCGCGCTCAGATAGAACACGCCATCGCGCTGCGGCACGATCGTGACCGTATGGGTGAAGGACTGCCCATCCGTCGGCTTCTCCTGCGGCGGCAGCGCAGCACCGCCGGTCACCTGGATGCCATCGGTGGACTGGAAGATCACCTGCAGCGAGTCGATGTCAGCAGCACGCGCCGTGACGACGACCGTCACCTCGAGCGGCTCGCCCACTCGCGGCCGCTTGGCGAGATCGAACTTCAGGTCCACTGCGGCACCCGGCTTGCCCGACGCAACCGCCGCCACCAGATTCGCATCCGCGCTGGCCGTGACGGCCTTGGCGCTCGCCGATGCATCCTTGGTCGCAGGATCGGAACCCTTCGAACTGCCGCCGCTGCAGGCGCCGAGCAGCGCGCAGCCGAGGATCGCGAGCCACGCACCGTGGCGCGCATTGAAATGGGTCTGTGTGTTCGCCATGAGCAGAGACTCCTCAGGACACCGTCAATTGCACGTTGAAGCAGGTGTTGCCGCGTGCGGTGACCGACGGATCGACATTGCTGAATTCGTAGACTTCGAGAATATAGGTACCCGCCGCGAGACCCGCCTGGGTCAGGGTTTCCGTGGCATTGGCAGAGGACTCCGCACGGGTGCGCTCCGCGCCCGCGGAGTAAAGCACGAGGTCCGGATCGGAAACAGCCGTGCCCGTATTCGTGCCCAGATTCGCGACCAGCGTGACCGTGCCGGCCGATGCGAGATCGATCCGCAGGAAGCGCCGATTGCCGAGCTTGTTGTAGACGCCGCTGGCGGTCGGCAGGCTTGAGCAGACCTCGAGCGTCTGGCCCGCCAGGATCGGACGGTAGATCGGCAGGTTCCGCGCATCCTGGCCGTTGTTGGTCTCGCCGGCACCGAAGTCATCCGAACCACCGACGATCAACTGGCCGCTGCCGCCGGTGACCAGCGCATCGATGGCCGCCGCATCTGCGGACCGAGCCGCGCGCAGGCCTGCCAGCAGCGGATACACGGACGTGAATGCACTCGTCGTGCGCACGCGCCCGGTCATGACGGTATGGATCGGACCAAAGCCGAGCGAGACGTTGTCGACGCCATCCGCACTGCTGTCGAACAGATCCCAGAACACCGACTGCACCGAACCTTCGCTGAACCAGCCGGCATTGCTGAGGTTGGCGCTCGTTTCGACATTGATGCCGAAGCCGCTCGCCTGATTCGTGCCGAAGCTGTCGCGATACAGCGGGTCGCCGCGCGCCATGCCGGAGAACGCATTGCCCCACCCCTCGCTGAAAGCGACGCGCAGGTCGAGCCGCTCCGTCAGCGTGTGCGAGCCACCGAGGCTGTCATCGCGCGAGAAATTGTCCTGGTAGTAATGACCCCACTCGTGCGCGATGACGCCGGTATCGAACTCGTCCGTATCGGCACCGGCCGAACCCAGCACGAAGATCCGGTCGGTCGTGCCGGGCGTGAAGAACGTCGTGCCGATTTCGCCACGTCCGAGCGCGGCACCGCTGCCATCGCAGAAATTGTTGGCGCCCGGATCGCAGGGGACGTTGCGCGTGCTCCAGAACAGCCGCAACTCCGGGAACACGGCATTCGCATCGGCACCGAGGACGAGCTGGTAGGCCTGATAGGCGGCATCGAGAATGGCGAACGGTGCCGCGGCGCGCGTGCCCGTGTAGCCCGATCCCGCGGTCCAGCCGCTGCGCGCCGCGAGATTGCGCGTGGAATTCGCCGCGCCGGAACTCGATGACGGACCGTCGAGCGTGTACAGCGCTTCCGTCGCGGTGTTGTCCCGCACCGTGAAATTCCACGAGGGCGTCCCCGTGCGGACCATCTCCGCACGCACGCGGATGAAGACGTCCGTATTGCCGGTGACGGTCACCGAGTAGTTGCCCGAGGCGTCCGTGGTAGTGGTGGCGAGCACGGTCTGGCCGTTCGTGGCGATCGCCTGCACCGTGGCGCCACGCACCGGCGCGTTGCCGTTGGTGTTGGCGAAGTCGAGACCCCCATTCAGAGCCGCACTGAACGGAACCTTGTCGAAGGTGACCGTGCCGGAAATCGTGACGTTGCCGACCGGCGGCGGCGGCGGATTCCCACCTCCGCCAGACGAAGAACCACCACCGCCTCCGCAGGCGACGAGCAGCATCGGGATCATCAGGGCAAGGCCGCGGGCAAACAGTCTCATGCGCGGCTCCTGGGCAGACGCGTGGCACACAAACAAGCCCGTGAACGGTATCACAGCAGCGAGTCACCCCGAACCGCGACCGCGTCACATTGCGCGGCGAGATCCGCGACATGTTCTTCCCAATAGCGCGGCGAGCCGAACCACGGGAAGGCGCGGGGAAACGCCGGATCGTCCCAGCGCGCCGCGAGCCATGCCGCGTGATGCAGCATGCGCAGGGCCCGCAACGGCTCGATCAGTTCCAGCTCGCGAAAATCGAAACTGGTGAACGCCATGTAGCCGGCGCTGAGTTCAGCCCATTGCGCGCGCCGTTCGTCGAGCGAACCGGAGAGGAACATCCACAGATCCTGGACGCGCGGCCCGGTCATGCAGTCATCGAGATCCACGAATACCGGCCCCTTGTCATCCCACAGGATGTTGCCGAGGTGGCAATCGCCATGGATGCGGATCTCGCGCGTGCCGCCGATGTCCTCGAAGGCATTGCGGATCGCCTGCAGCAGCTCCGCCGAGACATTCGCGTAGCGCTCTTCCGTGCCGGCATCTAGAAAGCCGCTGTCGAGCACCGCGTCGCGCGAGTCCACGCCGAGACGCTGCAGCGTCAGACGCGGTCGCACCTCGAACGACGACAACGCACCGCGCGCATGGATGCGGCCGAGCGTGCGGCCGATCAGGCCGAGCGCGCCGGGCGCGTCGATCTCCGCGCCGCGCCCCGTGCGTCGCGGAAACACGGCCAGTCGATAGTCACCATGGAACAGCAGCGTTTCGCCATCGAAGCGCAGCGGCGCCGCGACAGCCAGTTCAGCGGCCTCCAGCTCCAGCGCGAAACTGTGTTCCTCGCGGATCTGCGCATCGCTCCAGCGACGCGGCCGGTAGAACTTGACGACGACGGTACCGTGGCTGGTCGTCCCCACCTGATACACGCGGTTCTCGTAGCTGTTCAGCGCGAACTGACGGCCGTCGGTCTCGATGCCGAAGGCCTGTAACGCGTCGAGCACCGCGTCCGGCGAGAGCCCCGAGAACGGCTGATCGGCGCTGCCCGCCCGGGGACCCGCCATCACGCCCACCGGTTGCGAGATAACGCACAGTCCGGGCCGCCGGACGACCGCGCCCGAAGTCGAGCCGCTATCATGGGGGCTGACGTTTTCAACCACTCGCGCCCCAGGGCGCCGAACGCATCCGGGATGAACATGGCAGAGCACGGCACGATTCTGGTCACAGGTGGCGCAGGATACATCGGCAGTCACACGGTGCTGCAACTCGTCGCGGCCGGCGAAAAAGTCGTCGTGCTGGACAACCTCTGCACCGGCTTTCGCCAGGCCGTGGTCGGCGCGCCGCTGATCGTCGGCAGCGTCGGCGACAGCGATCTCGTCAAGCGCGTCCTGCAGGAGCACAACGTCGACACCGTGCTGCATTTCGCAGCCCACACTATCGTTCCCGAGTCCGTCAGCAATCCGCTGAAGTACTACGGCAACAACACCTGCAGCACGCGTGCGCTGCTCGCGGCCTGCAGCGAGCATGGCGTGAAGCATTTCGTGTTCTCCTCGACCGCGGCCGTCTATGGCGTGCTCGAAACCGGGTATGCGGACGAACAGACGGCGACCGCCCCGATCAATGCCTACGGCACCTCGAAGCTGATGTCCGAGTGGATGCTGCGGGATCTCTCGGCCGCCACGGCGCTGCGCCACGTCGTGCTGCGCTATTTCAACGTCGCCGGCTCCGACATGGCTGCACGCATCGGACAGTCGACGCCGAATGCCACGCTGCTGGTGAAGGTGGCCGTCGAAGCCGCCGTCGGCAAGCGCCCGGGCGTCTCGATGTTCGGCACGGATTTCCCGACCCCCGACGGCACCGGCATCCGCGACTACATCCACGTCGAGGACCTCGCCACGGCGCACCTCGATGCCCTCACCTACCTGCGCAACGGCGGCAGTTCCACGACGCTGAACTGCGGCTACGGCCACGGCTACAGCGTTCGTGAGGTGCTCGCGAGCGTCGAGCGGGTGACCGGCAAGAAGCTCAACGTGACCGAAGGCCCGCGCCGCGCCGGTGACCCGCCGGTGCTCGTCTCGAAGGCAGAGCGGATCAAGGCGCTGCTGGGGTGGACTCCCCGGCTCGACGACATCGACACCATCGTCCGCAGCTCCTACGCCTGGGAGCAGATGCTGGCCGCGCATCCCTGGCGCAACTGAGCCGCTGACCGCCCACCCCGACACCGACCGGCCCCCTCCCTCGCGGTATGTCGGCGGGAGGCAACAGTCCCGCCGCGGTGCAGCGCGCTGCACTAGAATGGGGAGATGCGTTGGGTCCGACCCAAATCCCTCAGTAGTCTGATGTTGATTGGCCTCGTGCTCGCCGCGATGCCATTGGCCATTGCCGTGATCGATGCGTCCGTGCAGATGCGTCAGCTCGCCAATTCAAGTCAGCAGCTCGTGTTGCGCGGCGTCGAGGCGACCCGCTCCAGCCAGGCGCTGCTGACCGGCATCGCGTCACTCGAGCGCACCGCACGCCTGTTCAGCGTGCTGAACGACCCCAAACTGCTGGACAGCTACCAACAGAACGACGACCGCGTCTCCGTCACGCGCCGGCAGCTGTCCGGCCAGCTCGATGGCGCCCAGTCCGGCGCCACGCTGGCCCAGCTGGCTCGGCTGCAGAAGGACGTCCGGGCGAGCCTGCTGTCGACTCCGCCGGCCTCCCCTGCGTTCGAGGCCCTGCTGGCGCAGTTCGGCCCGATGAGCGACGTCGCTGCGCGGCTGGCCGAGGGCGGCAACCAGCAGCTCGACGCCGAACTCGCCGCGCTCAAGGCCAAGACCGACAGCGCCCGCACCCGCCTCTTTTGGCAGTCCGCCCTGCTGATCCCGCTGACGCTGGCCGTCGTGCTCGTCGTGATCTTCTGGATCGGCCGGCCGCTGCGCGCGATCGACCGCGCCATCAGCGAACTCGGCCGCGGCACGTTCTCGCATGCGATCGAAGTCAGCGGACCGCGCGACCTCGAGCGCCTCGGCCGCCAGCTCGAATGGCTGCGCCAGCGCCTGCTGGAGCTGGCCGAAGAACGCAACCGCTTCCTGCGGCACATGTCGCACGAGCTGAAGACGCCGCTGGCCAACATCCGCGAAGGCACGGAGCTGCTGATGGATGGTGCCGTCGGCGAGCTGCAGAGCGGCCAGCGCGAGGTGACCACCATCCTGCGCGACAACGGCATCCGCCTGCAGCGACTGATCGAGAACCTGCTGTCGTTCAGCGCCTGGCAGACCCAGAGCCTCGGGCTGGAGCTGAGCGAGTTCCGCGCACGACCCCTGATCAAGCAGGTGATCGAAAACCAGCAGATCACACTGCTGTCGCAACGCCTGCGCCTCGACGTGAAAGTCGAGGACCTGACGCTGTATGCGGATCGCGGCAAGATCCGCCTGATCCTCGAGAACCTGCTGTCGAATGCCATCAAGTACTCGCCGCGCGGCGGCACGATCTACGTGCAGTTCGAGCGCATGGGTGACCGCGTGGTCCTGGACGTCGCGGATTGCGGCGCCGGCATTCCGCAGGAAGACCGGGCAAGGATTTTCGATGCGTTTTACACTGGCAAGCCTGCGGGTGGCCACGTCAAGGGCACCGGAATTGGACTGTCAGTGGTGATGGAATTCGTGAGCGTTCATGGGGGCCAGATCGAGATCGTCGACGGCAAGTATCCCGGCGCCCATTTCAGGGTGCATCTGCCCCTGCGCGCGCAGCAGGTGGGTCCGATCGCGGAGCATGCCAATGCCGCGTAACCCCATCTCCCGCGATCGCATCCTGCTGACGCTGCTGTCCTCGGCGCTGATCCTCAGCGCCTGCGGCGGCCTTGGTGAATTCGGCGGTAGCGGCTCGCGCGAGCGCGCGGCGCCGACGCCGGTCATCGACCGCACGCAGACCCAGGCCCAGGCGATGATCTTCTACCTCGAGCTGCTGCACCGCATGGTGCTCGCGCCGCCCGCGCAGCAGGCCGAGATGTTCGCCAACATCAAGCGCGACTACGACACCAGCGCCACGCCCGGTGCGCAGCTGCGCTACGCGCTCGCGCTGTCGAGTCCGAATCATCCGTCCAGCGATCCCCCGGCTGCGCACAAGCTGCTGCGCCAGGTCGTCGCTGCGCCGGAAGCGCTGACCCCGATCGAGAACGCAGTCGCCTACCTCGAACTCTCCAAGCTCGACCGCCAGCTCGCACTCAGCAACGAGAACCAGCGACTGCAGGCGCTCGGCGATCGCAACGATCGCGATCGCATCGCCGCACTGAACCGGCGGCTCGCCGCCGAAGCCGAAGAGAACGCCCGATTGAAAAAAGCGCTCGACGAAGCCCGAGCCAAGCTCGACGCCATCGCCGACATCGAACGCCAGAGCACCCAACGCAAGCCGACGACAACCCAAGGACGATCGCCATGAACGCGATACTGCAGACCCCGAAGCGCAAGGCTCGCATCCTCGTCGTCGACGACGATCCAGGCTTGCTCCGACTGCTGACGATCCGGCTGCGCGCCGAGAGCTACGACGTCGAGGCCCACGAGAGCGGCGCCCAGGCCTTGGCAGCCGCCAGCCGCTTCCGGCCCGATCTCGTCATCACCGATCTGCGCATGGACGAGATGGATGGCATCGGCCTGCTGAAGGAACTGCAGAACCGCTACCCCGGCCTCAAGGTCATCATCCTGACCGCACACGGCACCATTCCCGACGCCGTGCAGGCGACGCAGATGGGCGCGTTCGGCTTTCTGACCAAGCCTGTCGACAAGCAGGAACTGCTCGATCAGGTGCAGAAGGCCCTGCGCATCTCCGGCTTCAACGAGAGCTCCGAAGACTGGCGCAGCGAGATCGTCACGCGCAGTGCCGTGATGGAAGAAAAGCTGTCCCAGGCGCATATGGTCGCCGGCACCGACGCCCGCGTGCTGATCACCGGCGAGAGCGGCACCGGCAAGGAACTGCTCGCGCGCGCGATCCACAAGGCCAGCCCGCGTCGCAACAAGCCGTTCGTCACCATCAACTGCAGCGCGATGGCCGAGGACCTGCTTGAGTCCGAACTGTTCGGCCACACCCGCGGCTCGTTCAGCGGCGCCGTCAAGGATCATCGCGGCCTGTTCCAGACCGCCGATGGCGGCACGCTGATGCTCGATGAGATCGGCGACATGCCGATGCGCCTGCAGGTCAAGCTGCTGCGCGTGCTGCAGGAGAACGCCATCCGTCCGATCGGCAGCACCGAAGCCGTGCCCGTCAACGTGCGCGTGATCTCCGCGACGCATCGCGACATCCAGCAACTGCTGACCGGCGGCCTGTTCCGCGAAGACCTGTACTACCGCCTCAACGTCGTGCACATCGAGATGCCGTCGCTGTCACGCCGGCGGGAGGACATCCCGCTGCTGGTCGGACATTTCCTCGCGCAGATCGCCAAGGAAACCGGCGTGCGCAAGATCTACGCGCCCGAAGCCGTCGAACTGCTCGCCACCGCCGAATGGCCCGGCAACGTGCGCCAGCTGTCGAACGTCGTGCGGCAGAACGTCGCGCTGTCCCAGACCCCAATCATGCCCGTCGAACTCGTGCAGCAGTCGCTCGGCAATGCCGGCGGCCGCCTGCCCTCGTTCGATGAAGCGCGCGACGAGTTCACGCGCAGCTATCTGTCGCAGATCCTGCAGATCACCGGCGGCAACGTCAGCCAGGCCGCAAGACTCGCGAAGCGGAACCGGACGGACTTCTACAAGCTGCTGGGACGGCATCAGCTGACGCCGGAAGATTTCAAGGGCGGGCGGGTCTAGCCGCCCGACTCTCTCCGGGACGATCGTTCGCCGGAGCTTCTGCTGGAGCGATGTCTGCGACGCCGGCGATGCCGGGGCGGCAATCCTGCGGGGGCCAGACTGGCGCGGCGTTGAAATGCCGCAATCCCGATCAGCAGCAGCGGCGTCAACTCCAGAATCCAGTTGAAGCGGATGCCCTCGAAACTGGAGCCCACCATCTGATCGATGTGGTGGAACGACGCCCCGCGAATCACGATGAACACGACGAGCAGTACCAGGCCGACGCCCGCGGCCTGAGTGGCGCGAGGCAAGCGACGCACCAGCCACAGCAGCCACACCAGAGCGACCAGGCCGGC
Organism: Steroidobacteraceae bacterium; assembly: GCA_965279665.1. GTDB lineage: Bacteria > Pseudomonadota > Gammaproteobacteria > Steroidobacterales > Steroidobacteraceae > UBA964. Next base: position 1,654,228 of record OZ257256.1, on the reverse strand, counting down.
CACGGCAAGCGCAGAGACAAAGGCGGCCTGAGCAACCCGGCGCTCGCCATACCAGCCCCCGCGCATCGCCATGTCGCGCCCGATCTGGGTGACGAGCGTCTGCAGATCGAGCTGCTTGTTGAATCCCAGCAGGATCAGCGCGACGGCCGCGCCGACCCAGAACCAGTGCTCGAGCCCGATGGCCGTGCGACGCGCGCAGCGCAAGCTCAGTGCGGCCGAAACGCCGTAGGCCACCACCGTGATCCAGCCAACGACGGTCGGATCGCCGATGCCCGCCTCCCAGCGCCCATCGACTCCGATCGACACGAGCGCCCCGCCTCAGCCTGCGCCGCGTCGGCCCATCGCAGCGCGGCGGGCCTCAGCGCGTGCCTTGCCACGGTTCGGGCCGGCTGCCGGCTCCGCATCACCGGACACGAACTTCGCCAGCGCTTCGATCGTCGTGTGCCGGAACAGGTCCGTCATCTGGATCGGCTTCGGGAACTTCTCGCGCATTTCCTTCAGGACCTGCACGACCAGCAGCGAGTGACCGCCGATGTCGAAGAAGTTGTCGCGCGTACCGACCTTCGAGACTCCGAGTGCACGCTGCCAGATTTCCGAGATCGTCGATTCCGCGTCACTGGTCGGCGCCACGAAATTCTCGGACTCGACCTCTGCCTGGCGTGGCGCGGGCAGTGCCTTGCGATCGAGCTTGCCGTTCGGTGTGAGGGGCAGTTCCGCGAGATTCACGAATGCGGACGGCACCATGAACTCCGGCAACTGCTGACGCAGCCAGGCTTTCAGCGTATCGGCAGGCACTTCATCGCCGCTGACGCTGCGGATGTAGCCGACGAGCCGCTGGTCGCCCGGCGTGTCTTCACGCAGTACGACGGCCGCCTCACGGACCTGCGTGTGGCTTCGCAGCAGTGCTTCGATCTCGCCGAGCTCGACGCGATAGCCGCGGATCTTGACCTGATGGTCCACGCGGCCCAGGCACTCGATTCGACCATCGGGCAGGAAGCGCGCGAGATCGCCCGTGCGATACATCCGTGCAGCACGTGCGGTCGCGAACGGATCCGCGAGGAATTTCTCCGCCGTCAGCTCCGGACGCTGCCAGTAGCCACGCACGACGCCCGCGCCACCGATGACCAGCTCGCCGGGCAATCCCGTCGGCAGCGGCTGCTGGTTGTCGTCGAGGATGTAGACCGTCTGGTTCGGCAGCGGCTTGCCGATCGAAACATTGTTGACCGGCAGCGGCGTGTCGCCGCCGACGTCGCCGACCGAGGACCAGATCGTCGTCTCCGTCGGACCGTACATGTTCGTGACGCGACCGCGCACGCGGCTCTTCAGTTCGCGCGCGAGTTCCGGCGGGAAGGCCTCCCCTCCCACCATCATCTGCCGCAGCTTGCCGAGACCCGGTTGCGCGACCGGGTCCGACACCAGCATCGTCGCCATCGACGGCGTGCACTGGAAGTGCGACACCTCGTGTCGCGCGAACAGCGCCGGCAGCGAGTAGTCCTCCTCGGTCGAGGCAGCGCTCTGCGCGAGATCACGCAGCTGGTTCAGGTACGGCAGGTGCTCGAGCACCGTCTCCGTCTTGATGCCGAAGTCGATCAGGCAGGCGATTTCATCGACGTCCGCCGCTTCGACCTTGTCGATCATCGACAGGCACTGCTCCGGCGTGCCGAACAGACCGCTGCTGTTGAAGTAGCGCTCGAAGGCATGGTCGAGCAGTCCGTCCATGTCCTCCGGCGAGATCGTCGCGAAGAACTCGTCCAGCGTCTTGCCCTGCTCGTCCGACAGCTTCTTGAATGTCGGGAAGTTCCAGGCCGCGGACTTCACCAGGAACATCGCGGTCTTCAGGTAATCCTTCAACGGACCACGCACGACCTTCTCGACCGCCGCCGAGTCCGGTCCGACGAGCGTGTGCAGCATCAGCGTGACGATGCCCTGCCCGGGATGACCGGCTTCGACCCAGGCCTTGCGATAGGCACGGACCTTCTCGCCAACTTCCTCGACCGTCTGGCCGAGCAGATGCGTCAGCAGATTCGCGCCGGACTTGCCGGCAGCGATGTAGGTGTCCACGTTGCCCGCGGAGGTCACCCAGATCGGCAGCTCCTTCTGGATCGGCCGCGGCAGCGTGCGGACCGGGACGGACTTGCCACCGGGCCCGATGAAATCGACCGTTTCGCCACGCCAGAGTTTCTTGACGAGCTCGGTCGAGTCGAACATCACCTGCTTGGCATTCGCGAAAGCTTCGGGGCGAATCGCGAAATCCGGCGGTGCCCAGCCGGCCGCGATGGACATGCCAACGCGACCGTTCGAGAGATTGTCGACGACGGCCCATTCCTCGGCGATGCGGATCGGACTATGCAGCGGCACGACGCAGCTGCCCGCGCGCAACGCGACATTCTTCGTGACCATGGCCAGTGCCGCGCAGGTCACGGACGGATTCGGAAACAGTCCGCCGAACGCCGCGAAATGCCGTTCCGGCGTCCAGACGGAATTGAAACCGTTGGCGTCCGCGTACTTCGCGCTCTCGATCAGCAGACGGTACTTCTCGGCGTCGTACTCGCTCTCGTCGTTGGCGACGTTCCAGTAGAAGAAACCGAAGTCCAGCGGCTTCGCACGTGCCGTGGCCGGCTTGGCTCGCGCCACCTTCTGACGCACCGCATCCGCGTACAGCAACACCGTGAATCCGCGCGCCAACGTCCAGAATAGTTCGAGCACCGAGATGTCGAACGAAATGCTCGTGACAGCGAGCCAGATGCCGGGCTGCGCATCGATCTTCTGGTCCATGCCCGTGAAGAAATTCACGACATTGCCATGCTCCACCATCACGCCCTTGGGCTTGCCGGTGGAGCCGGACGTATAGATGACGTAGGCCAGGTCCGACGGCGCGCAGGGCAGCGCGAGATTGTCGGCCGGATACGCGGCAAGCGTGGAGGCAACGTCTTCCAGCACGACGCGCGTGGCGCTGCCGACCATGTCGGCGAATGCTCGCTGCGTGATCACGACTTGCAGACCGGCGTCCGACACCATGTAGGAGAGACGGTCACGCGGATACACCGGATCGAGCGGCACGTACGCACCGCCCGCCTTGTGCACGGCATAGAGCGCGATCAGCATCTCGAGCGAGCGCCCGACCATCACGCCGACCAGATCGCCGCGTTTGACGCCGAGCGACTGCAGATGACGCGCGAGCCGGTTGGCGGCTTCGTTCAACTGCGCATAACTGAGACTGCGCCCTTCGAACAGCGCCGCCTCGCGGCTCGGCGTGCGCTGCACCTGGGCCTCGAACTGCTGATGCACGCAGTCGGAGACGAGCGCGTTGCGCTGCGCTTCGCCGTAGGCAGGCACCCAGGTTTCCAACTGCTTGCGATCGGACGCGCCGAGCAACGGCAGCTTGCCGACCGGACGGGCGGGATCCGCCTTGATCGCCTCGCACAGCACGGCAAAGCACTCGAGCAGCCGGGTCAGGCCCGCACGATCGATCTGCGCCTGGTCAGCGAGGAACCCGACCGCACCGCCATTGGTGGCCACGACTATAGTCAATGCGGCACTGCCGCCGTGACGTCGCGCGGTCAGCTCATCGGCATCAGTCGCACGCAGCACGCGGATCGGATAGCCAGCGCAGTCGCCGGCGGCGCGCAGGTCCGGCTCACGGGCCGGCAGGTCGTTCAGGTACGAAAGCTTCGTCTCGGAATCGGCAATCGCGCGTGCCATCTGCTCGCGCAACTCCGCGTAGGGCTGCTGCAGCTGCACGCGCACCGGCAACGGCACGACGCTCGCGAAGTAACGGGTGAACCACTCGGGCTGCTCGCCCGCGGCGGAAGGCAGATAGGCGAGCGAGAACTCGTTCTTGCGCGCGAGCCGCGCGAACAGCAGCGCGAGCGCTGTCACGAGGTCATCTCCGCTCAGATCCGCCACCGGCACCTTCTGCCAGAGGGCGCCGCTGGCGTGCGTGCGCGACGCGAACGGCAACTCGACCGGCTCCATGCGCCGCAGGCGACGCGCCCAGAACTCTTCGTACTTGCAGAACTTCGCGACGCTCTCCGACAACGCGTCGGCGTGCGGCGGCAGTGCCGGCAGCACGGCGCCGACTGACAATCCAAGACCCGCCAGCGTCGCGCCGACGTCGACAGCCTCGCCACGCAGGTCCGTCAGCCGAAGCAGCTTGATCGCACCGTCAGCGCAACGCACCGTCAGCGTCTTGGCGCAGAACGCCTGGATCGTGCCGGGCGCGCCATGCCCTTCCGCCGGCACGAGCTCGGCCATGCGCGCGAGCAGCCACTCCGCACCGAGGTCCACCTTCGGCAGGATCACCGGATTCGGATAGCGGCCGAAGTCCAGCGCACGCACGACTTTCTCGAGCGCCGCCGCCGACTGCTGCCAGTCGAGTGTCGCCGCGGCCGCCGGACGCTTCGACAAACCAAAATACGTTCGCAGACTGAAGTCCTGCTGCTGCGGCGCGAGACGACCCCCTTCCAGCTGCTCGACGAGTTCGGTGAAAGCCGCGAGTCCCGCCTGATAGCACTGCGCGTTCAGACCGAACACGGTTTCGTCGGCCGCGATCTGGAACTGGCGATTGACCAGGATCGGACCCTTGTCCGCACCCGCCACGATCTCGTGCCAGGTGATGCCGTACTCCGACTCGCCGTTGATCAACGCCCAGACCGGCGCGTTCAGTCCCGCATAGCGGGGCAGCGGACCATCGTGGAAATTGATCGCGAGCTTCGACGGACGCGACAGCAGCCAGTCCGGCAGCATGCGCAGGTTCGTGATGCTGAGCAGGTAATCGAACGCGGCCGCCTGCGGCGCATCGCGCAGCACCGCGAAGTCATCGAAGCACGGCACGCCCTGCTGCTCGCACCACTGCACGATGCGCCGGTTCTCGGCGACCACCGCCCGAACTTCATGCCCGCGGGCAAGCAACGCCTCACAGCACTGGATCAGCAGCGACTGCTCTCCGAGTACGACACAGGAAAAGCGGGCTTCGGGGCGTTCCATGGGAGCAGTCCTACTTCGTCAAACCGGGTAATGCTAGGGGTATCACCGAGGCAAATATGCGGTCGGGGTCACACTGCCGCCGCCCGCAGAGCCTGTGATCCGACCATATCGCAGGAAAATGCCGCCGGTGAGTTCGGAATAACCGTCAGCGGCCACATCGCCGGAGCGATCCCGCTTTTCGACGCGGAGATCGAGACCGAGATTGCGTCCAAATGTCAGGCTGAGCTCGGCGCCGTAGGACTTCTCGTCAACGCTCAGGGAGGATGCGCCAACATCCTCCTGTGTATACGCCGCAAAAACGCCGGCCCGGGAGCGCGGTGTCAGCGCCCGGCCGACATTGACCCTGAACCCGTCGACAGCGCGATCGCCGGTGGCGAGCAGCAATCCGGTTTCGCGGGTGTAGGTGTACGAGAACTGCGCCGATGTGCGCGGGCGCTCGAGGCGTAGACCCGCTTCCGCGCGCTTCGATACCCGAGGCGCCGCCGTCAGAATCGAGCCATCACCGATCTCGCCACCGTCGATCGCATCCGCCGGCGTCAGGGCCGAGGCTTCTGACGTGGGGTACTCCTGGACATACGAGACGAATCCCGTGATGAACGGCGTCAATCGACGCGTCGCTTCGAGTCGAGCCAGCAGACCGCGATCATCCACCTGATCGCCCTGTGCCTCGGCGATGCCCGCATCGAGATTCAGCGTCGTCCGGGCGCCGCTCGCCTGGAACCGGACGAAAGCTTCACGCCGATCGAAATCGATCGATCCCAGACCCAGCTGCGAATCGTAGGTCACGTTGTCGAACGACACACCGACACCGACCAGACTGCGCTCGGACATCGCACGCCCGACAACCAGGCGAGCACCGAGGGTGTCGCTGTCGAACGCGCGTTCGCTGTAGTCCGCACGGGTGAAACGACCCTCGAGCTGGCCTTCGAACGAGTCACCAAACCGGAACTGCAGGGTCGGACCCGTGGACAGCGTCAGCACATCGTCGCGATTGCCCGGAGCCGTAGGTCGAAGCAGCGATTCGCGGATCTGGACGAACGACCCATCGATGTCCCAGCGAAAGGCTTCAGGAATGAACTGATAGGAAGCATCGGCAAACATATTGCCCACGAGTTCGGAATCGACGCCCGACTCGAAATACTCGTTGTAGGCCACATCACCGGACACGCCAAACTGCAGTCGCCCCGTCTTTCGACCGCCCTGGAGTCGCAAGCCCACGACGCCCGCACTCGTGTCGATCTCATCGGTGGCGGTGCGCAGAACGTTGTCGGAGTACTGCATGCCGCCACGCACTTCGTACTCGACTTCCGCAGCCATCGAACTCCCGGCGACGATCGCGCCGGACAACAGAACCATCGCTCGCCAGCCGTACGCAGTCATCACGCCTGCTCCTTTTGCGGGTCCGACGCAGCCTTGTCCCCAGCCCCGTAGTTGTAGTTGTAGCCGTAGCTGTATCCGTACCCGAAGTACTCGAGCGCCTTGGTACGAACGGCAGCGTTCAGCACCAGCTTCACGTTGGCCGTTTCGCCCAGGAGGTTCAGCGATTCGAGCACCGCCTGTTGCGGCGTCGACTCCGCACGAACGACGAGCAGAACCTGCCCGGCGAGCGGCGCCAGGGCTCTCGCCTCGGTCGTGAGCAGCAACGGCAGCGAATCGACCACCAGCAACCGGTTCGGGACGGCGAGCAATTGCTCGATCAGCACCTGCATCCGCGCGCTGGCGAAATACTCGGTGGCATTCGGGTTCATTCGTCCTGCCGGCAGCACCGACAGCCCCTCGATATTCGTCGTCAAGACCAGTGACTCGATATCGACGGCAGGATCCGAAGCCGCATCCATCAGACCCGGCTTGTCGGCCAAGCCGAACGTCCGCGTCAGGTTGGGTTTGATCACGTCCGCATCGATCAGCAGAACCGTGTAGTCCGGCTCGAGCGCCAGCGACAACGCAAGATTCGCAGACGAGAAGCTCTTGCCCTCGCCGGGCAATCCGCTCGCGATGAGTATCATCCGCGAAACGCTGCCGGACTGGATCTCCGCGAGCAGTCGACGCTTGATGTGCCGATACTCGGACGTGACCTGCCGGATCTGATCCGGCGGCGCGAGCAGCCCCGCGTTCGCCAGCAAAGAGTCGGTGACGGTCAGCTGGGGCGTGGACGTTACGCGCGGAAACGGCGCACGGGCCGTGCCGGGTGGCGCCGAAGCCTGGCTCTCCCGGACAACCGACGCGGTTGCAGCCTGCTGCCCGGCGGACGCCGTTGCCTGGTCAGAGCCCTCGCGGGCCTTGGTCAATGCTCTTTCGATGAGGCTCATGTTCGGGTACTCATGAAATCAAACTCCTGATCAGGCGCGCACCCGCACCGCCAAAGACCACCATGGCCAATCCGATGAAGATCAACGACGCACTCGCCATCACCACCCGTTTGGACTCGACTCTGAGCGCCTGCGCCTGGGTGGACGAGCGGATCGCGCTGACCGAGCCCAGTACTGTCAGACCGGTCAGTTCGGCCAACGCAGCCGTGTCGCCGATCGTCGGGCGCACGAAATGTGGCAACAGTCCCGCTGCAAGCCCCGCTCCGATGCCGAGCGCCAACGCCACGATCATGAACAGGCTTCGCTTCGGCCACACCGGGGACAGATCCGCGCGCGGCGGCTCTAGCACTTCGAATTTGACGATGCCGCTCTGGGCGGCATCATCGCTCACGCGAGCCTGCTCCAGGCGACCGACGAATGTTTCGTACTGGGCCTTCGTGACGCCATAGTCACGGTTGAGGCGAGCGAACTCCTGCTCGACCTCGGGCGCGGAATCCACGAAACGGCGCAGGTTGGCAATCTCACTGCGATGGCGTGCGGCCGCACCGCGCAGCGATGCGAGTTCGACCTCCACCTGGCCCAGCTGCACCTGGATCTGCTGGTACACGGGATTGACGTTCAGCGATCGGATCGCGCCCGTGCCGGCGCCACCGCGGGCCAGCTCAGCCAGTTCCTTCGCCTCTCGTGCCTTGAGTTCCGCAATCGTCTGCTTCAGCGCGAGGACTTCCGGATGCTTGTCCGTGTAGCGCAGCAGCAGGTCTTCCAGTCGCGCTTCGGCTTCCTGGACACGAATGGAGACGTCCGCCGATGCGCCGCCGATTGCACCGCCTCCCGAGGACGCGGTACCCGGAACGAATTGCCTCGCGGCGGACAGCTGACGACCCAGCTCGGCTCGACGGCTCGCGGCAACGGCGAGATTGGTCTCCACCTGCTGCAGCTGCGTCATCTCGTTCTCGAGTCGTGAGAAGTAGTCGCCACCCTCTTCACCGGGCAGCATTCCCACGTTTCGCTTCTTGAACTCCGCGAGGCGCGCTTCGGACTCCGAAAGTCTCTTCTCGAGATCGGCAATCTGCCGCGTCAGGAAGGTCTCCGCTTCGTCCGCACCGGAACGATTGCCGCTCAACGTGCCCTCGACGAAATTGTCCAGCAACGTGCGCACCACTTCGAGACTCTTGTCCCGATTGGGGTGCTGGTAGACGATCGAATAGATCGTATCGCGGGACGGTGAGCCGTCCTGCCGCTGCGTGACGGTTGCGACCACCTGGATGTTCTTCTGCAACGTCCCGATGAGATCGTCGATCTGAGCCCGGGTCTTGGCGTTCGCATCGAGATTCGTCTTTCGGGCCACCGCCTCGAGCTGCGGCCTAGACAACAGCGCTTCCCGCACGAGCGACAACTGCGAGTCGTAGTCCGCCTCGATGGCAATGCCTTCGAGGACAGGACGCAGCGGCGTACGCGCGTCGACGTACACCTTCGCGCTCGCCTCGTAGCGGTCCGGCAGCGTCAGGATGATGGTCCACGCGAGTGCGCAAACGGCCCACGCTACAGCGAGCGCAAGCCAGCGCCGGCGCCAGATCGCCCGGAGCCACGAATAGATGAGGGGCAGGATGCTGTTCATTTAGGTCCTCAAAACATCGACTGCGGGACGATGAAGACATCGCCCGGTTTCAATTCGTGGTTCTGCCTGAGGTCACCTTTGTTCATCAGTGCGCTCAGCTTCACCTTGATCTCGATCTGTTTGCCGTTGACCGTCCGCACGATCTTGGCGCGGTTCGGCGCGGCGAATTCGGTCAATCCGCCGGTGGCCAGCACGACATCCAGAACCTTGAGCCCCTCCCGATACGGCAAGGCCTGCGGCGTGCGAACCTGCCCCACCACCTTCACCTGACTGAACGTGCTGACCGCATTGCCCACGATCACATTGACCTGCGGGGCGCGCACGAACTCCGACAACACCGTCTCGATGTCGCGAGCCAGTCGTGACGGCGACTTGCCGATCGCCACCATGTTCTCGACCAGCGGCGTCGAGATCTTGCCATCCGGACGCACCGGCACAGTCACGGACAGCTCAGGGTTCCGCCAAACGAACACCTGGATCGTGTCGCCGGGCCCGATGATGTAGTCCGAGGCCGGTGCCATCGGGGCAGGTGCTGCCGCGGAATCTGCGGGTGTTGTGACCGGCGGAGTCTGCGCTGGCGCATTCACGCTCCCGAACGCGAACAACAGGCAACCGACTGCGGCAACGAAACAATTGCGAAAGGTCATCGTGAAAGCTCCTGAGCCAGAGACTGTGCCGCTTCGCGGCCATTGAATTCGCGCCCACTCTTGAGCGCCTCTTCGAGATTCTGCCGGGCGGCCGTGCGATCCCCGGCGCGCGCCAGCGCCAGCGCATAGTGATAGCGGATCGAGGCGTCCTTCGGCTGGCTGGCGACCGCCGCCGCGAGCACGGTGCGGGCTTCCCCGGCCTTGCCCGCCTGGATGAGGACCCAGCCGAGCGTATCCGCCACCGCAGCGTTGCCAGGTGAGATGGAATGCGCGCGCCGAGCCAGCGTCTCCGCTCGCGCCGGCTCATCATCGGCGAGCAACCATGCGAGATTGTTGAGGGACACCACATCGTTGGGAGCTACGGCAATCATCTTTTCCAGCTGCGTCCTGGCATCGCGGTTTGCACCTGCGCGAAGGTAGTAGTCGGCGAGTCGACGTCTCGCCACCGCATCGCCCGGCTCCCGCTGCAGCCAGTTCAACAGCGGCAGGTCGGGTCGCGCCAGGCCACCGAGGGCGCGTGCCTGATTGTCGTTGAGCGCCGCAGCTGCGCTTGGCTGCAGCGCGTAGGATTTCGCAAACGCTCGACTTGCATCCTCGAGCCGACGATCGGCCGCCGCCGTCTCACCCACCAGCAGCCACGCGACGGCGCTGCGCGGCAATCGCTCGGCGAGACCATTGGCAACGGAAGCCGCGCGGAGCCTGTCACCCCGGGCGAGTGCGAGACGCACGACGGCGACGTTCGCCTCCAGCCAGTCCGGCCGACTGGCGACCGTCTGCAGAAACGATTGCAACGCGGCCGGACGATCGTCCAGGGCCAACTGCGTGCGCCCGAGATTGAACGAATACTCCGCCACCGCAGGCGCCTGCTGCACGGCAACCGCGAATCGGGATCGCGCTTCTTCCAGACGTCTCGCGCCGAGCAGCACTGAACCGGCCGCATTTGCCGCGACCCCATCCTTGGGAGCCGACGCCAGCAACGCATCGAGTACTCTGGCCGCCGCCTCGTGTTGATCGGCACGGAGTTCCAGCCCTGCAAGCATCAGCGCGGGTTCGAGGGCGGCTGGCGTGGCCTGGATCGCGCCTCGCAGTGATTCGCGCGCCTTCGTGGTATCGCCCTCCGCCTCGGCCACCCGGGCCAGCGCCAGCCGCGCATAGGTGTTCGCCGGGTTCGCGTCCACGAGTCGCTGCAGCGCGGAACGCGCAGATTCGTAGCGCTGTTCGATGAACTCCAGATTCGCCCGCCGCAGCAGCGCGTCGGCATTCCCGGGTTCACGGACGAGCGCTTGATCCACCAGCCTTCCGGCAGCATCGGACCGCCCACCCTTCTGCGCCGCATCGGCAGCAGCGAGCAGTCCGTTGACCGCAACACCGCTGTCCTCGACGAGCCGTGCCACGAGGATATTCAGCTCGCGATCGTTGCCGAGCGCGAGCTGCGCACCGGTCTCCACCGCGAGTGCCTGCGGCAGACGCTTGAGCTGATCGCGCTTTGCAAGAATCTCCAGCGAGCGCTGCGCTTCGCCGTTCTGCAGGTAGGCGGCCGCGAGGTCGACCCGCGCCTCATCATCCGCAGGATTGCTCGCGAGCCGAGCTTCGGAACTGGTGATGGCCGAGCCGGCCTTCTCCTGCGCAAGCCGCGCAGCCGACAGCAGGCCGTCGGACTCGACGTCACGGGCGCCCGCCGCATCGACGGAATCCTTGAGTACCTTGACCACCTGATCGGGTCTGCTCTGTTCCAGCATCAGACGCGCGAGAAGCCTCCGAGCCAGCATGTCCTCGGGCACCGACTGGATACGTCGGGCGAGCAACTCGGTTGCCCGCGCGGTATTGCCGCTGCGTACCAGGGCATCGACGAGCAGATACTGGACGCGGGCATTGTCGGGAATGGACTCGGCGATCTTCTGCAGCGCATCGACGGCATCCCCCGTCCGTCCCTCGAGGATCGAGACACGCGCCATCAGCAACTGGGTGCCGACCGCCCCGGGGTACTCTTTCTCCACGGCGGCGAGCTGTGTCTTGGCGTCAGCCAGCTTCCCGGTCGACAGCATCGCGTCACCGAGCATGATTCCCGCTGCGAGCTTCGAAGTCAGCGGCCACTGCGGCCCGGCCCCTGCGATGGCTGCACGCAGATCCTCGATGGCGCCAGCCGCGTCTCCGCGTCTCAACTTCAACTCACCGCGCGCCAGCAGGACATCCGCCTGGGGCGAATGATCCTTCATCCACCGATCGAGCTCCTGCTCAGCCTGCTGCAGATTGCCGAGAGCGGCGAGTGCTGCGGACAGTTCGACGACGATGGAGGGATCCTTGGGCTGGTTGGACATCGCGGCGCGCAGTTCACCGATGCCGTCCGCCGGCAGCCCCGTCGCCCGCAGTGCGGCCGAACGCAGCTTGGCGCGTTGGACATCGCTCAGGCTGACGCCGGGAGCATTCAGGGCCTTGAGTACGTCGGGCGCCCGGCCGAGTGCGAGATCGGTCTGCCAACGAACCTCCTGACTCGCCGCGTCGCGGATCTGTGCCCGGTCCATTCCGGCAAGCTCGTCCTCGGCAGCCCGGGCATCGCCGGCATCGAGGGCAATTCTCGCCAGCATCGTGCGCGCTTCGAGAACGTCGGGATGCTTGACCAGCAGGTTCTTCAGCAGCACACGCGCCTCACCGGTCTCGCCGGATCCCAGCAGCGCGCGCGCTTCCGGGATCGTCGACTGCGGATCGAGTTCGCGAGCGCAACCGCCGATCAATGCGACGGCAAGCAGAACGAGGACTGTCGAGCGATGCGTCATGGCGCCTCGGCGGCTACGCTGGGCAGATCGGCTCGGGTCGCCTCGACCCTGGACGCATCGACCAGCGACTCACCCTTGTCCGGCGGAGCCATCCCGTGCCGGGACAACAGGTCGTAGAGCGTCGGACGCGAGATTCCCAGCAGCTCCGCCGCTTTGGAGATGTTCCCCGCTGTGGCGGCGATCGCACGACTGACCGCGTCTCGCTCTGCCCGGTTGCGCACTTCCTTCAGATTCAATGGCAGCCCCGTCCCGCCGGGCGAGAGCACCAGATCCGCTGCGGAAACGAACGCTTCGTCGCCGAGCAGACACGCCACCTTCACCTTGTTCTCCAGCTCGCGCACATTGCCTGGCCACGAATAGGCCGTCAGCGCCGCGATGGCGTCGTCGGTGAAGCCACGCTTTGTGCGGCCGCTGGTCCCGTGCGAGTAACGCGCCAGGAATGCATGACTGAGCGCCATGATGTCGCCCGGTCGCTCGCGCAACGGCGGCACGGAAATCGTCACTTCGCTCAGTCGATAGAACAGATCCTGCCGAAAACGCTGCTCGCGAATGAAGATCTCGAGATTCTGGTTCGTCGCCGCCACGATGCGCACGTCCACCGGAATCTCCTGTCGGCCGCCGACTCGCTCGACGACCTTGTTCTGCAGGAAGCGCAACAGCTTGGCTTGCAGGGACAGCGGCATATCGCCGATCTCATCGAGGAACAACGTGCCGCCATTGGCATACTCGATCTTGCCCGGCGTGGTTTTCGCGGCGCCGGTGAAGGCACCTTTCTCGTAGCCGAAGAGTTCGGCTTCCAGCAGCTGTTCTGGAATGGCCGCACAGTTGATGGCGAGGAACCGCTTGTCGCGCCGCAGACTGAGATCGTGCGTGGCCCGCGCGATCAACTCCTTGCCCGTGCCACTCTCGCCGAGGATCAACACCGCCACCTCGGCAGGCGCCACCTTCTCGATCATGCGGCACACGTTCAGCATGGAACGATCTGCTGCGATGATTCCCTGGAAACTGTCCGGTGGATTGCGGTGGCGCAGCTGCTCCACCTCCGACTCCAGTCTTGCGATGTGAAATGCACGGCCGACCGTCAGTCGCAGCGCCTCGATGTCCACGGGCTTTTCGTAGAAATCGTAGGCGCCCATGCCGACCGCCTTGACGGCGCGATCACGGTCGTGGTTTCCGGTCACCACGATCACCTTGGTTCGCGGCGCGAGCTCGAGTGTCTGGGTGAGGGTTGCGAAACCTTCGGTCGCGCCCTCGGCGTCCGGCGGCAGGCCGAGATCCTGGAGGATCACTGCCGGCTCATAGCGGCGCACCGCCGCGATCGCTTCGGCGCGGTTCTCGGCGAACGAAAGCTCGTAGCCCTCGAACGCCCAGCGCAGCTGGCTGCGCAGACCGGGATCGTCCTCGACGATCAACAGACGTCGAAAATGACTGTCATCATGCATCACGTCACCCAACCCTGCGAGCCATCGGCTCGACTGCTTCGGACGGGAACACCAGCGAGAACGTCGTGCCGCGACCAGGCGCCGATGTCACCTCGACACCGCCGCCCAGACTGCGGAGGTATTCACGAATCTGAAACGCACCAATACCCATGCCGCGCGTGCCCTTGGTCGTATCGAACGGGCGGAACAGGCGATCACGCACGAACGCCTCGTCCATGCCGCTACCGGTGTCCACGATTCGCAGGACCGGACGACCCTCGATGCGATCCACCTCGAGCCGCACCTCGCCATCGTCTGTCGTCGCGTCCTGGGCGTTGCGGACGGAGTGCTCGATGACCGCCGCCAGCCGCTCGGCATCTGCGAACACGACCGGCCTTTGCTGGACGACGACACGCGGCACCGGCGATTGCCCGCCGCAGCGTACGGCGGCACGCTCGACGACGGTGGCCAGGTCGAGCGTCTGCATGGTTCCGCTCTGCACTTCACCCGTCTGCACGGCGCCCGCGAGTTGGCCCACGAGCTTCGTCATGCGAGCCGCGGAACTGCCGATCGTGCGCATCGCGTCATCGATGAACTCGGGATTGCGCTTGTGACGCTCGGCATTCTGGGAAATCAGCTTGAGTTGCGCAGCGATGTTCTTGAGATCGTGCATGACGAAGGCCGTCATGCGATTGCAGGCTTCGAATTGCCGCGCCTCGGCGAGGCGCGCGTCCGCGTCATACTGCGCCAGATGCGCCGCGATCTGCCGACCCGCGGTCTTGAGCAGGTCGCGATCTTCGAACGAGAGTTCGTCGAGATGCGCAGGCCGGTCGAGGGTCAGCCAGCCGTACAACTGGTCGACATGCAGCAGCGGCACGATCAGACCGTCCAACGGCATCCCCTGGGAAACGGTGTCCACCGTCAGCCCTTCGTAGAGGGCTGGTCGTGCGCGCAGTTCGCGCAAGTCGACGAGCCAGGTGGTGCGTGTGAGGTACCGCACGAGCACGTCTTCCTCCGACACGATGCTGCCCTCGGCACGCACACCCTCGTCGGGCCACCGGGCCGCTCGCTCGAACTGCGCGCCGGTGGCATCGCGCCGCCACAATGTTCCGGCCGGACTCTCGATGATCTGCGTCACGGCGCGGATCGCCTTCTGCGGCAGGCTGGTGGCCGGATCCGCTTCCGACAGCGTGCGGATGAATCTCAGCCACTCGAGCCGGTAGTCGTAGCGCTGCGGATAGAAGTGCTTGCTGATGAAGACTTTCAGTCGTTGCCGCAATGCACCGGAGTACAGCATCAGCGCGAGCATCAGACCGGCCAGCGCGAAGAACACCAGCTGGGCCGCGCGACCCCAACCGCTGGAGGAATCCAGGACGAACCAGCCCCCGACGCTCATCAGCAACAGGTAACCACCCACGAACATCAGCGACGTGGTGTAGAAGACGACGTGCCGCGAGATCGACAGACCCATCGACCAGTCTGGCATCCGGCGCGCGCCGCGCCAGATCGCCAGCGCGCAGGCGGCGAGCAGGACGCCGCTGACAGACAGCGGTTCGACCGGAACGGCGCCCATCAACAGGGTTTGCGCGAACATGACGAGCTGCACGACGAACAGACCGCCGAGACCGAGCGCGAGCCAGCGCACTGCCCCGCGTGCGGAGTCCGATGCGTTGCGCAATACCTGCTCGACGGCAATCAGCCCCAGCGTCGAAAGACCCAGACCGGCGGCGGGCAGCGACCGGCCATAGAGTTCAGAATCATGTCCTGCAGGCCAGATCTGCATCAGCAAGGCGAACAGGAGGCAGGCCGGACCCGCCCAGCGCAAGAGCGCCCGAAACGTCGCCGGCTGCCCCTGGTACCGGGCAACCGACTCGAGCTGCCAGACCCAGAGTGAAACGACGGCGAGTCCCCCGATCAGCACCTGTTCGCCCAGCACATCGCGGGTTTCGACGGCCCAGGCTGCCACCACCGCGATCAGGCCCGTACCCAGCGCGGCCAGCCTGAGCCGCAAACGTGGCACCCCCCGACCGAATCGCGAAGGGCGCAGCACCACGCCTAGCGCCGTGAAGCACACAGCACAGAGCACGAAACCGGCAATGGTCAGCATGGGGGCGGACGTCGGCATCCGATAACTGTAAAGTAATTACGCGGCAGTGTCGGTATTTTGGACAATATAGTGACGTAAAATCTTACAGTCGACGAAAAGCGTGCGTCCCGTCACAGTTTCGGGGGCCGGCGACTGGCCGACGATATGACCGGTTTCCGGCGAGATTTGCCAAACAGTCGGCCGATCGACGGCGTCCGCAAAGGCATGCTCTGTCGGCTGCGCCCGGCGACGCGTTCGCCACCGCTCAATACAAGCAAAAGGCCCTGATATCCCATGAAGTCGTTCTACGATTTGGCAGACCTGGAATCCGGACAGATCGACGAGCTTCTGAAGCTCGCCCAGCATCTGCAACGGCACCCCGAACCGCGTGCGCTCGAAGGAAAGGTGCTGTCCCTGCTGTTCCTGAGTCCGTCCCTGCGGACGCTGTCATCTTTCCAGGCTGCGATGATCCGCATGGGCGGCGGTGCTTTCGTCATCTCGCCGGACATGTCGATCCATGGCATGGAAGTGCATTCCGGTGTGGTGATGGACGGCAAGGCCGCCGAACATCTGTCGGAAGCCGTCCCGGTCATCGCCTCGTATGGAGACGCCATGGGCGTGCGCGCGTTCGCCGATCGCCGCAATCTTCAGAAGGACCTCGCCGACGAGACCTACCGTGAAATCGCGAAGCTGGTCGACAAGCCGCTCGTCAACATGGAATCGGCGGCGAGCCACCCCTGCCAGAGTCTCGCGGACTGGAAGACGCTCGATGAGCTGAACGTTCCGCGCAACAAGAGCAAGCTCGTGATCAGTTGGGCGTTCCATCCGCGCGCCCTGCCCCTGTCCGGCCCGATCTCGACGCTGCAGATGGCCGCGCTGCGCGGCATGGACGTGACGGTGCTGCGTCCGGATGGTTTCGAACTGCCGCCGAGTGTCATGCAACGCGCCACCGCGCTCGCCGCCCAATCCGGCGGATCCGTGAGAGAGACGAACGACCGACGCGAAGCGCTGGAAGGCGCTCATGTCGTGTACGCCAAGGAATGGTCGTCGACCCGTCACTACGGAGACTCGGTCGCTGAAACCAAGCTGCGCAACGAACTGACGGACTGGTGCGTCGACGAGTCCTGGTTCAAGACGTCCGCGGAAGGATGCCGGCTGATGCATTCGATGCCGGTGCGTCGCGGCGTCGCCGTTCAGGATCGCGTGCTGGATGGTCCGCGCAGCGTGCTCGTGCGCCAGGCCGAAAACCGCATGTGGGCGCAGATGGCCGTGCTGTATCGGATGATGAAGTCGTAGACGGCGCTCCGCTACGGCGGCGAATTTCCTTGGGCCGACTTCAAGTCCCGATCGATCACCGCGGCAACGCGCAACGCATTGGCCGCGATGGTCAGACTTGGATTGGTACCACCGCTCGACGGAAAGAATGAAGCATCGACGACGAACAGGTTGTTGATCCCGTGCGCACGATTGTTGCGATCGAGAACGCTGTGCTTCTCATCCTCTCCAAAGCGGCACGTACCGCAGACGTGCGGATAATTGATGGTGTTCGCTGCCGATAGCACCAGAACACGGTGCCGCCCGATAGCCTTCGCCAACAATTTTCGGAACAGGATGACTCGCCGCTTGAGCTCATCCGAATACTGATACTCAATCCGCACCCCATCGGGATCGTCAGGGTTGGGGACGACGCGATTCGACGGGTACGGCAGGTCTTCCAGGATGCTGACCCAGATCGCGGCGTCCTTGAAGTTGAGGAGATGGTAGCCCGCCATCGCGACCAGTCGGACGGCCGGACTCGTCATCTTTTTCCACCAGGCCGGGCGCGGCGCGAGCAGCCATCGCCACCACGCCGTACTCGATTCAGCGCTGTCGCGGAGATACTGCATGATGCGACCCATCTCCAGGTCGACACCGAGCGTCTGGAATGTACCGAGCTTGGTTCCGGCAGCCTGGTAGAAATCATTGATGGCGAGGGTTTTTCTGGGCCCTGTGCCATCGACGGCGCGAAGCGGGCTGAGCGCGAAGATATCGCCGCCATGAAACATCAGATTGCGGCCGACGAGACCCGATCTGTTGGCCAGCCCATCCGGCCAATCGGCGGACTTCGACTTGAGCAGCAGCACCGGTGACATCAGCGCACCCGCCGCCAGCACGAAGCAACGGGCTCGAATTCGCAACGAGCCGGTCGACCCCCTGCACTCCAGGTGGCTCACTGTGTCCGTGCCGGCGTCGATCCGGAGCACTTCGCATTCCGGCAGGATCATCGCGCCGTACCGGTCGAGCGCCGGCATCAGGCAGATCCAACCTGCATCACTCTTGCATCCGCGAGCACAGGGGCCATGCGGGCAGCCCTCGCATCCCTTCACGAACTCGCAACCGACGTGAAGTCGATACGGATGAAGACCCAGCGAGCGAAATGATTCCTCGAAATGCTGATCCCGGGCACTGAGCGCCGGGGGCTCTTGCAATTCCGAGGCACTGCCGGAATGCAGCCCATCCTGACTACCCCGGACGCGGTAGAGTGCTTCGGCACGTGAATAGAACGGCGCGAGCTCCTGATATGAAATCGGCCAGCGCTCCGGCAGCGAGGAATCCGGCACGTCCGGAAAGCTGGCGCGCGGGCTGAAATCGCTGGGCCAGAACCGCTCGAGGCCCGCCGCGTAGAATGTCGACGTCCCTCCGGATCCGCAGCCGACGGGCAAATAGAAGTTCAACTTGCCGAGATTCGAATGCACGGTCGCCCGATGCGGCCATGATCCGGAACGGAGCCGCGCCGCCGCCTCGTCCTCGACGGAACCGCTCTCGGGGGACCGCGGCACTTCGATGCCCGATCGCATGGCGTGGTGGGACAGCGGCCCCTTCTCGATGAACAGGACGCGGTGACCGGCGCGGGCGAGTTCGTAACCGGCTGTCGCACCGCCCATTCCGGTTCCGATCACGACGACGTCCCAGATCGTCCCTTCCGGATCCGAAGGAACAAACGACTGCGCCGAGCTCACGCCTTGACGAGACCGAGCGTCAACTTCGAAACAAGCTGCATGACTCGCTGACGGCGGCCAACGGACTCCCGAAGCATGTCTGATCTGAAAAAGGTTTCGCCCGTAGGACCGCCACTGGGCAAGGACACGACCACCTTGAGATGCGGATAGGCCGCCGACGGATCTTCTCCGCGCTCGCTCATGCCAGTCCTGAATTCTCCAGGAATGAACTCGTTGACGAGGACATCTGGAAATCGGGATCTGTCGATTTCGAGAGCGATCGACTTCGTGAAGGGACGGATCGCGGCCTTGGAGGCCGAGTACGCCGAACTGTTGGCAATCGGCCCGAGCCAGGCGAACGTACCGACGTTGATGATTCGACCGAATCCGCGCTCGAGCATGTCCGGCAATGCCAGGCGGCAGCAGAGAGCTGTTCCGATGACGTTGGTGTCGATCGCGCCGCGCCATTCCGCAAAGGGCGACGCCAGGAAGGCAACCTTCGGATACTGCGCGGCGTTGTTGACGAGGATATCGACCGGACCGAATTCGCGTTTCGCAAGCGCGAACGCCGCAGCCACATCACTCTCGCTGGCGACGTCACCGACGACGAAGGCCATCCGCCCGACCCCGCAGAGCCTGCGAGTCTCGGCAAGCGCGGCCTCGTGCCGGCCGATCCCGACGACTCGAGCTCCATCCTGAGCAAACCCGATCGACATCGCGCGGCCCAGACCCGAACCCGCGCCGGTCACCAAAACTGTCTTGTTCGAGAAATCCATCTCAGCCTCAGCGCCTTGGATGATTCGGAGTGCCGCTCCGTGTGCGACAATCATAGCTCAGCACGCTGCGATCTCATTGTGAATATGGTCACTCAGCAGACTTCGACGCCATCCGTCACCGGGCCTCGAGCGGCGCTCGCACTGCTTGGAATCGCGTTACTCGCGTATGCGCTGTCCGACGACGCGATGTACGGCGGGCCACCAGGCTTCGGGACGGTCCAGTGGTTGATTGCGTTGGCGGGCGCCGCCCTCGCGCTCGCCAGCGCCCTGCCCGGGCGCATCGTCAAGCCATTGCTACTGTGGAGCATCGTCGGACTGGTCACATTGGCGATGGCCGAAGTGGCAGGCAACATGATTCTCGGGCCGATGTTTCGACCGATCTACCAGCAGGACAAGGAACTGATCTTCAAGTTCGTCCCGGATCGAACCAGCACCACCATCATGCCTCCGATCAATGGCGGCGCCACCGTTACGCATCACATCAACTCCGAAGGCTACCGAGGGCCGGAGCTCCGCCAGGATCACGTCGCGCGGCGCGTGGTGGCCTACGGCGATTCATTCATCCACGCCTTCTATACGGCCGACGAAGACACGTTCGCGATGCAGCTGCAGAGCCAGCTCACGGCGAAGCTGGGAAAGCCGATCGAAGTCATCAACGCCGGCGTGAGTTCCTACGGCCCGGACCAGATCAGCGTGCGAATGCAATCCGAGCTGCCGCGACTGAAGCCTGACCTGGTGATCGTGTCGGTTTTCGCAGGCAATGATTTCGGGGATCTGCTGCGCAATAAGATGTATCGGGTGACCGGCGACGGAACCCTGGTCAGGAATGATTGGAAACTGGATCCGGCCATCGCTGAAATGTTTCGCGTCAGCCAGCGCGAATCGATCCTGGTGCGAACGGTGCGCAGCACGATCGGAGCACGCCTGCGACAGCCCGCAGACGGCGCTGCGTCGAATCCTCAGGCCGATGCCCGGGGCAAGCCCAACTGGCAGTTCCTGCTGGACGAAGCGGATCGCGAGTACAGCAGTGCGGTCATGCGCAAGGACCCGATCGTGACCAACACGCACGTGGACTACTACAGTGCGGACCTGAGCCTGCGGCCCAGCAGTGAATCGGCGCGTTACAAGGTCAGGCTGATGAATGCCGTCCTCGATCGCATCGAATCGATCGCGGCCGCCAGCAAGACGCCGATCCTGCTGTTGTTCATTCCGCATCCAGCCGATCTCTCGGATTCATACGACTGGGGCAAGCCGGACCCCAAGCTCTATCCGGAGTACGCAGAACGGAACCTGATCGAACCGCTCGAACAGTTCGCCACCAAGCGTGGCGTGCCATTCGTCAGCCCGTTCGACGCGTTCAAGGCATCGGAACCGAATTCGCTGTACCTGCACGGCGGTGACGATCACTGGAATGCGGCGGGCCAGAAGCTCGCCGCGCAGCTGGTCGCGGATCAGATCGTGAAAACCGGTCTCGGCTCACTGGCGGACACTGCGCCGACCGGTCACTAGCGGGCGGCAATCCCTCGCGGTCACTTGTACTCGATGATTCGCTGGCGCGAACCGCTGATCGCCCGCGCGACGAACAGCAGCTGGCCGTAGAGCTCCGTCCATTTGCTCAGTAGTGTGAACAGCGCGAACGATGAGGAGCGCGCGCCCGCCCCGATGCCCTGCGCATATCGGCGAATCCGGAAGAACTGCGCCGAATAGACGGCGAGCATCGCGGGAATGGCCTGCCAGTACACAGCGCCGGCCGAGACGCAGACCGCTGGAAACAGCAGCGCCCAGAATACGATTCGCGCATTCTCACGCACGCAGTACCGTGACCCGTCACCCCAGTGCACTGCCGCACGAGCTGCATACGCGTAGCCGGCCCTGGAAGTTCGCTTGGCCCACTGGGCAAAACGAGTCATCGCAGCGTCGTGCAGCGTCATCAATGCGTCGATGCGGTGAATCTCGCCGCCGCGTTGCCGGATCCGGTAGCACAGCTCGGGCTCTTCTCCCGCGATCAACCCCGGGTTGAATCCACCGACGCTGCGAAACTCGGCGGCGCGGGTCATGAAATCGCCACCGGTCGACTCGGCCACACCCACTGGCGTGTTCCACTCGATGTCACAGAGCGCGTTGTAGACGGATGCCTCCGGGAACCGTTCCTTGCGGCGACCACAAACACTGACGACCTGCGGATGACTGCGAAGATGGGAAGCGGCCGATTCGATCCAGCGATCGACGATCTCGCAGTCGCCGTCCACGAACTGCACCAGCTCGACTGAAGGCCAGCGCTGCAGCAGGCGATCGAAGCCTTCGTTGCGGGCACGACCCGCAGTGAACGGTCGGGCGAGATCGAGTTCGACGACTTCGGCGCCGCGCGACCGCGCCTCGGCAACGCTGGTGTCCGTGGACGCGGAATCGACGTAGACCACCGCTGGACCGATGCCGCGAACACTGTCGAGACATCGCAGGAGCCGCTCACCCTCGTTCCGACCGATTACCACCACACCGATCGAAACGTCAGCCACGGGCAACACTCGAATCAGTGGACCGGATCAGCGCCCAGCTTCGCCGCGAGAGTGCGCGCCAGTTCCGCGTGGCCTGCGTCATTGAGGTGACCTTCCCGCGGAATGAAGTAGGAGGTGTTCGAATCCTTCTTGAACACCGGCAGCATGTCGACGCAGTCGACCTGGATGCGCGTGCAGATGTTCATGACTTCGCGCTGCGGCCGGTCGAGATCCGCGATGAACGCGTCGATGCGCGGATCATCCGGAAACGATTCCTTGAGGATCGGGTTGTAGGTTTCCGGATAGACATTGAACGGCGATGGGATGACGACGACCACCAGCCGCGCATTCAGGCGATTCACTTCGACCTTGATTTCGTTCATCAGCGCCGCCATCAGCGGCAGTCCTTCCTTCAACGATGAGTCCGTATACCAGGCGTTGATGACGCCGGGCAGCCGCGGCAGCTGCATCGGAATGCCGATCGAGCGTGCAAATCGCACGAAGCCCGGGTTCGACTGGGCATAGGACTCGAGCAGGGATTTCAGGACCTTCAGCGACCGGAATCCGAAGCGCCGGTGCCCCTTCGGCTTCGGCACCCAGAGCGATGCGTCAGGCTTCTCGACCAGTTCGGCACGACCGTCCGCCCCCACGATGAACTTCGGCTGCAGCCGCTCGAGCTCCATCGACGAATATTGAAGTCGAAGGTTGTCCAGAATGTCGTTCGTGAACATCTGCAGGACGTAGGTGTCGCCGACGATGCCCTTGGCAGTCAACTCGCGCAGGAGCAGCAACTGCTGGGCAGTTCCATACCCCTCCACGCCCGCGTTGATGACCACGTACTTGCCGCCATTCCGCTCGTTGAGCGTGTCGGCCAGGACGCGTGTGTAGACGGCCTCCTCCGAGACGGCACGCCCGAAGGTGAACGAATCTCCGAGAACGATGACCCGCCCGGCGGGGTCCTTTCCGAGTTCTGCGGGCAGATCGCCGCGCAGACCGAGGCGGTTGATGCGTATCGCGTGCGGGACGAACGAGCCCTCGGGCTTTTCCGAGAAGTTGCCGGGAACGTAGCTCCAGCCGCGCCACTCGTCGAAAGATTTGTCGGTGCTGTCGCCCGAATCGCGATAGAGATAGCTGACCGCGAACTCCAGCATCAGGATCGAGATGCCGATGCTGATGACGAGCGTGAGCAGACTGAGCAGGAACTCCCGCGCCGTGAACCCTGCCTGTTTGCTACGCGTCATCCTGTCCAACTCTCGCTCGCCGCCCCGATTGCGCAATTGCAGCTGGCTCGCAGCCGCCAACTCAGTCGAGATCGAACTTCGTCTCGTAGCGGGTCTTGAGGGCCGGATCCTGGTCCGTCTTTTCGAGAACGCAGTTCTCCACTGCAAGCACCTCGATCTCCGTACCCATGAGGCAGCGGAAGCTGTCCTCAGGCGTGCAGACGATCGGCTCACCACGCACGTTGAAGCTGGTGTTGACGAGGATGGGGCATCCCGTCAGTTCGCCAAACCGCTTCAGCAACGCGTGGTAGCGGGGATTCGTTTCCTTGTGGATCGTCTGGATGCGGGCCGAATAGTCGACATGCGTGACGGCCGGGATGGAGGACCGCGGCACGTTCAGCTTCTCGATACCGAACAGCTTCTCCTGCTCCGGCGTCATCTTCAGCCGGTGCTCCGGCTTCACATCCGCGACGATCAGCATGTACGGGCTGTCTTCCTGGATGTCGAACCAGTCCGAGACCGCTTCGCGAGTCACCGACGGCGCGAACGGGCGGAACGACTCTCGATACTTGACCTTGAGGTTCAGCAGCTTCTGCATCGTCGGTGAACGCGGGTCGCCGAGGATCGAGCGTCCACCCAGCGCCCGGGGGCCGAACTCCATGCGGCCCTGGTGCCAGCCGACAGCCTGTCCCTTCGCGAGCGCCTGGGCGCAGTACTCGATCGTCTCCGCCTCGGACATGACCTTGAACTTCGCGCCCATGGAACTCAGGCGCTTCTCTACGTCCGACTGCTCGTAGCTCGGCCCGAGGTAGCTCCCGCGCATCGCATCGCCCGTCCGGACTTTTCGCGCACCGCCCTTGAACAGGTGGTAGCCGCCGAGAGCAGCGCCAAGCGCACCACCGGCATCGCCCGACGCAGGCTGGATCCAGATCTGATCGAATACTTTCTCTCGGAGCAGCTTGCCGTTGGCCACGCAGTTGAGGGCGACGCCTCCGGCGAGGCACAGGTTCTTCTCGCCGGTATCCCGACGCGCACCTCTGGCCAGCTTGATCACGAGTTCTTCGGTAATGACCTGGACGCTCGCGGCAAGATCCATTTCACGCTGGGTCAGATCCGTTTCCGCCGATCTCGGCGGACCGCCGAACAGTTCATCGAACTTGCGATTGGTCATCGTCAGTCCGGTGCAATAGTCGAAGTAGTCCATGTTGAGCCGGAAGCTGCCGTCATCCTTGATGTCGAGCAGATTGTCCCGGATCTTGTCGACGAAGCGCGGCACGCCATACGGCGCAAGACCCATCACCTTGTACTCACCGGAATTCACCTTGAACCCCGTGTAGTAGGTAAACGCCGAGTACAGCAACCCGATCGAATGCGGGAAGAGGATCTCCTTCGTGACCTTCAGGTCATTGCCGGATCCCACCGCGAGCGACGTGGTAGCCCACTCGCCTACGCCGTCCATCGTCAGCACCGCCGCATTCTGGAACGGAGACGGGAAGAACGCGCTGGCCGCGTGACTGAGGTGATGCTCGGAGAACAGCAGCCTCGGGCGCCAGTCGACATCGGAGCCGAGACCCTCGGCGATCGCTTCGACGATCAGGTCCTTCTGGAACAGCTTTTCCTTGATCCAGAGCGGCAGCGCCTGCCGGAAGGACGTGAAACCCCGAGGCGCGAACGCGAGATACGTTTCCAGCAATCGCTCGAACTTCAGCAGCGGTTTGTCGTAGAAAGCGATGAAGTCGATGTCGCCCGGCTTGATGCCTGCCGCGTCCATGCAATACCGCGCCGCATGGCGGGGAAACTCAGGATCATGCTTCTTGCGAGTGAAGCGCTCTTCCTGAGCGGCCGCGACGATCTCTCCATCGTCGATGAGCGCCGCCGCAGCGTCGTGGTAAAAGGCAGAAATTCCGAGTATTCGCATGGCTTTGGGCGTATCAGAACAGCGTGTAGATGAACGGCGCGATGGCAGATCCCTTCGCCAGGATCAACAGGCCGCCGATGAGCAGCATCATCAGGATGATGGGCAGCAGCCAGAATTTCTTTCGAGCGCCGAGGAAGGCCCAGAGCTCTTTGATGAGTTCCATCATGGATTCAATACCTCGATCCTAAAACTGTCGGGGAAAGCTGCTGGGCCCGTCAGGACCCGGCGGGCTCCGCGAGATCCAATACGTGCTGAGCGACTTGTCGAACTTTCGCTTCAGTTCGTCGCGGCCCGTGATCTTGAAGAAGATCGCGACCGGCGAGATGACGATGAAATAGATCGCGCCGAGCATGATCGGACTGACGATCCGGTTCAGCAGTGCGCCGAACTTCATCCAGACGATGTTCAACGGACGCAGGATGGAAGGGAAAACCATGGCCGACACGAAGAAGGCCGCCGATCCGCCCGCCAGCCATGTCCAATGCGAGCTGCCCTTCCAGGCAAACCAGGCTGCCACCAGACCCAGTACAACCGTGAAAGTCAGACCGAAAGATCGGTTACTGGGGAGTTCAATTTCAGACATGAATCATTCCGTCAAAGGCGGGTGGAATAGGGACACGAAGGCCCATGCCGGCGCAGTATCCGTGACACGCGGCGGGCCAATCCAAACTTATTTCACATTATCACTCAATCGCTCACGATCCGGCCAGCAGCCTCGAATACGAAGCGACTCGCGCACATTTGGCACGCTCGATGGCCGGATGCGCGGCATTTTCACTGCCGCACCGGCATCGCACAAGGAAATCCGGCCCGGAACGTGACCCGTGCTTCAGTCTTCAGCCCCAGGGCGCCTGAATCGGACGGACGTCCGACGACATGGCCCGTCTGGTGCGCAATACTCTCGCAATTGAGAGCTTACTTTCACGATGCTGACGTTAATTCACAACAATCCAGTCGAGCTGACGAACGGTGAACTTATTGTTGACCGGAAGTTCCACGTTGGAATGCTGAACTACTGTGAAGCCATTCGAGCCGAGGTCCTCTCAGTCAACCCCCTCGCGCGTCCCGGCGAACGCGTGATGGATCCCGTCTCGATTCCCCTGAGTCAGCTGCCCTACAAAGTGCATGGCCTTGGACTGGATGCTCGCGGCAGACCTTTCGAGGAAGATCGGCGCGCCCTCGACGCGCTGATTGCGAGCAGCGCTCTGGTCGTCGGCTATGGCTATGACACGACTCAGATGACACGCCGACATGGCACGCCATGCATCGTCTGTCTCGAATACGACTTGGGCACGCAACTGACGGTGGCCTCGTCATTCGCCCGCAATCCGATCCGCGCAGCGTGGTCGATGCTTCGATGCACGCAGGACTATGTCTTCAAGATGATTCCTGCCATGAAATCGGCGCGTGAGATTCATTGCAACGGCTATCCCATCTTTGCCTCCGCCGCCGCGTACAACGCCAGACGACTGCTCTATCTCGACTCGAGGATGTCCAGCGAGATGGTCATCCCCGCTGAGACGCTGCGCGATCGTCTCGCGGCCCGCCGTCACCGACCCGTGCGATTGATCTACAGCGGACGCTACGAACGCATGAAGGGTGCGCTGGACGCCGTAAAAGCTGCAGCCATCTGCAGGCAGCGCGGCCTTGAATTCGAAATGGATTGCTACGGCCAGGGCAGTCTTGCATCCGAGATGCGCGCCGTTGCGGCAGCGGCCGGGCCCTCGATACGGGTTCACGATGCAGTCCCCTTTCCGGAACTGGTCCGTCGTACGCATGACGCCGATCTATTCATCTGCTGCCACATCCAGAGCGATCCATCCTGTACCTATCTCGAATCGATGGGCGCCGGCCTGCCAATCGCCGGATATTCCAATCGCATGTGGGCGGCGATGGCAGAAGCATCGAATGCGGGCGTCGTCACGGCGCACAACTCGCCCGCGGCGATGGCCGACGAGATCGAAAGGCTCATCGCTCGTCCGGATGTCCTGGACCAGATGTCTTGCCGCGCCCGCGACTTTGCCGCACGCCACACGTTTGAAATGGAATTCCAGCGACGAACGGATGCGATCAACGCGGCGCTCGAGGAGGGACGGTGATGGAGGCGCGTGCGACCGCACAGGACGCATCGCCACCTTCGCGCGTTCCCGGATCGGGACCCAGACGCGCCCTGATCGTCGGCGCTGGCCTCGCCGGCCTGGCCGCCGCGACGTCCCTGTCGCGCCTCGGCTGGTCGATACGAATCATCGACAGTCGAAACGCAGACGCACCAAGACCCGGCGCGGGCCTGCTTCTGACCAGCAACGGCTTCCGCGCACTTGCCGAACTGGTTCCCGCGCCCAAGATCCTGAATTGCGCGTATCGCGTCTCGAAGCTGCGCTTCCAGGACTCGACCGGCGCGGCGCTCTTCGACGTGGACTGCCAGAGACCCGACTGGTCACCGGTCGTGTCGGCTCGCCACTCGGAAATCTGGCAGCGCCTGATGGACGTCGCTGCTGTACGCGTCGAATACGGCATGACCGTCGACGATGTCCGAACAGGGCCCTCGCCCGCTGTCGTGTTTTCCGACGGATCGCGCGACACGTTCGATCTCGTGATCGGCGCTGATGGCGTGCATTCGAAAGTTCGACAGTTGCTGTTCGGCGCGACTGCCGCGACGCCGATTGGCAACTATCGTGGGTTTCGTTGTGTGATCGAAGCACCGCCCAGCATCACGGAGCCCGTGCAGATGCTCGGAAATGGTCGAACCCTGCTGCTGTATCCATTGCCGAACGACGAGCTGTACCTGGGCGCCGGACCGGTCTCGCCGCAATGCTACCCGCAGGGCAAGTCCGATCTCGACACCGTCCGTGAGGTATTTGCGGATTTCGGCGGCGTTGCAAGGGACGCGTTGGATCGACTGGACGAGCGCACTGCCTTCATTCAAACGAGTTACTGGAACGTCCACTGCCCGCGATGGGGCAGCGAGAATTGCCTGCTGATTGGCGACGCAGCACATGCGAGCGCGCCGTCCCTGGCCCAAGGAGGCGCCATGGCGTTCGAAGATGCCGTCGTGCTTGGCCACTGCCTCGGCGCTGGCTTACCGGTGAACGACGCCATCGAGACATTCGTGTTGCGGCGGAAAGCACGAACGGACAGAGTGCAGCGGGAATCACTGTCCAGGATGGACTCCAATCGCTTCGCGACGACGCGGGAATTGGCTGCCAGGAATGCCATGTCGCGAAAGTTCGGCGCTCAACAACTCACTAAATCATGGGACCTGCTGGCCAATGAATCGCCCTGACAAGACGCCTGCCAGCCTCGGCGTCTGTATCGTCAGCTGGAACTGCGCAGATCTGATGGAAGCCTGTCTCACGTCCGTCGCGGCAGAGTTCGGGTCCGTGCCGAACTGCAGGGTCGTCGTCGTGGACAACGCATCGAGCGACGCAACCGCCGATCGCGTTCAGGAGCTCATCGCATCCCATGGCTGGAGCTCGCAGATGGAACTGCTGCGAGCGCCGTCGAATGATGGCTTTGCCGCGGGCAACAACGCCGCGATGCGCGCGCTCCAGCAGTCGGGGTTCGACGGCGAGTTCATTCTCTTCCTGAATCCGGACACGGTCGTGCGGCCTGGCGCGTTCAAGCTGCTGCTGGACTTCATGGCGGACCAGCCCGAGGTCGGCATCGCCGGCGGACGGAGCGAGGACCCGGACACCAAGCCTCAGGCCTGTTGCTTCCGGTTTCCTTCGATCAGTCGCGAAGTGGCAGCGACGATGAGGCTCCATGTTGCGGATCGCATGCTGGCACCGTGGCTGAAGTTGATCGACACGCCGTCTGCGCCTCTCGAGGTGGATTGGGTATCGGGTGCATTCATGCTGGTACGGCGCGAAGTCTTCGCACAGATCGGCTTGATGGATGAAGGTTACTTTCTCTATTTCGAAGAAACCGATTTCACGATCCGAGCGCGCCGCGCAGGCTGGCGGTGCTGGCACGTTCCGCAGAGCAGAATCGTCCATCTCGTCGGCCAGAGCAGCGGTGTCACCGTTCGCGGTGGCCGTCCCCGGCGGCGACCCGCCTACTGGTTCGAATCGCGTCGCCGATATTTCATCCTCAATCACGGCCGACCCTATGCGATTCTCGTCGATCTCGCCGTCGCCGCAGGATATTGCATCGCCAGGCCAATCCGTCGCCTCACCCGGCATTGGTATGACGATCCGCCGAACTTCCTCACCGATCTTCTGAAACATGGCGCGCTGTTCAACGGCAGACGCACGTTGAAGCCCCGCCGCAGCGCATTCTGATCATTGCAGCGGTCCGGCATGCGATCCCCCTGGGTAATCCTTCCAATCGCGATTCTGCTGCTCGTGGCGAGCGCAGCCGCAGGTCTGCCGTCGCTGTGGGCCCGCCTGCATTTCTTCTGGACTCAGGTCTACGGTCCTTTCGCGCACGGCTATCTCGTGCTCGTCATGGCGCTGATCCTCGCGCACCGCATCTGGCGCAGTTCGCCCGTGCAGCAACTGTCCCCGCGATGGCGCGCCGCGCCCGTTTTTGTCCTGATCGTCTTCGGGCTCGTGCTGATGGAATCGCTGGGCCTCAGTGCGAGCCGCCTCGTGCTGATTGCGCCGCTGGTTCTGGCGGCGATCTGGTGGGTATTCGGCCGGGACTGCGCGATCCGATTGCTGTGGCCCGTCGGACTCATCTGCTTCGCACTGCCTCCATGGGGATTGCTGGATCGGCCGCTGCAGTGGCTCACGGTGCAGATCGTCAACCAGGCCGTTGGCATCGCCGGCATTCCGGCGTTCGTCCAGGACAACTTCTTCCAACTGCCGTCCGGTACGTTCGAAATCGCGCTCGGATGCAGTGGACTCAACTACCTGATCACCGCGCTGTCGCTGTTCTCGTACTACGGACTGATGTATCTCGGTACCTGGAAGAAGCGCTTTCAATTGCTCTCGGTCGCCGTCGCCGTCGCGATCGTGTCGAACTGGATACGGGTGTTTGCGCTGATCGTCGTGGGCTACGCGACCGATATGCGCCACTATCTGATTCAGGTCGAGCACCACTACTTCGGCTGGGTGCTTTTCGCCCTGCTGATGTGGCCGGTTCTGCGACTGGCTCGCGCACTCGAGGATCCCGAATCCGGTGCCGCGCTTCCCGCGGCTGCCATCCCCACGGTGTCGGCCGCCGTGCTGCCCGCCGCTGTGCTCGCCGCACTCGTCCTGGTCGCAGCCGGACTGGCCCGCGGCAAACTTCCCGTCAGCCCGCTTCCCGGGCGCCAGGTGGCCCCAGCGGCTGCCGTCACGGATCGCCCGGAATGGGCCGGCGGCGGGAATTGTGACTCATTCGCCGCGACGCTCCGAGACGTCCCGCTCAGATCCGCATTGCCGGCACGGACCACGGACCCGAAGCAGACCCCGGCCGGCTAGACTAGCGGCACGCGATTCTGTGCCCGGACTCGAGATCATTCGATGGCTGCTGATTCCCTGGACGTCTCCAAACCGCTGGTGGTCGACCTGGACGGAACCCTCATCCGTACAGACCTTCTGCATGAGACGGCGAGCCAGTTTCTGACGAGCCATCCGCTGCGCGTGTTCGAAATCGCGGGCTGGCTTGCACGCAGCCGAAGCCAGCTGAAAGCCCAGCTTGCCAGCCATTCTTCCGTGGACATCGACTCCCTGCCGCTGCACGAGCCTTTGGTGGCCTGGCTGCGGGAGCAAAAAGCCGCAGGCCGTTCGCTCGTTCTGGCCACCGCAAGCCACCGATCGCTCGCGGAGCAGGTAGCTCAGCGGCTCGAACTGTTCGATGTGATCATCGGTTCGGACGGCGACGTGAATCTGAAAGCAGAAGCGAAGCGAGCCGAACTCGTGAAGCGGTACGGCGAGCGTGGCTTCGACTACGTCGGGAATGAAGCGGCGGACCTTGCGGTCTGGAAATCAGCCGCTTCGGCGATCGTCGTCAGCGATTCCAGCAGCCTGATCGCGCGAGTGCGCGAACTGGGAAACCTCTCGCGCACGTTCCCTGGCGATGCCCCAAGCTGGCCGATGGCGCTGCTGCGCGCCATGCGCCCGCATCAGTGGGTCAAGAATCTGCTGCTGTTCGTGCCACTGCTGGCTGCGCATCGCTACGACTCGCCGGGCAGCCTGCTCGAGCTTCTGGTGGCGTTCTTCGTGTTCGGGCTGACGGCATCCAGCGTGTACCTGCTCAATGATCTGGTCGATGTCACGTCGGACCGTCGCCATGCCCGCAAGCGGAAGCGGCCCTTCGCGGCGGGCACACTGGGCCTGCTGCAGGGTTGGCTGATCTGGCCTGCGTTGCTGCTCGCCGCATTCGCCATCGCCTGGTGGATGCTTCCGCTCATGTTCGTCGGGGCGCTCGCAGTTTATTTCTGTCTGACGGTCGCCTACTCGCTACGCCTCAAGCAGACCGCCATGGTGGACGTCCTGTCCCTCGCGGCGCTCTACACCTTGCGAATCGTCGCTGGTGCAGCAGCCATCGCCGTACCATTGTCGTTCTGGCTGCTCGCCTTCTCGATGTTCATGTTTCTGAGCCTCGCGTGCATCAAGCGCTACAGCGAACTGAAATGGGCCCACGTCGAAGGCAAGGAAGAACAGATTCCCGGCCGGGGATACTTCCCAGCCGATTTCGAGGTGGTGGCGATTCTCGGCGTGGCTGCCGGATACAACGCCGTCATGGTGCTCGCGCTGTACATCCAGGACAGCCACACCGCGGAACTCTATCGCCGCCCCGAGATCATCTGGCTGGTCTGCCCTCTGCTGCTGTACTGGATATCGCGCGTCTGGCTGTTTGCACATCGTGGCTGGATGAACGAAGACCCGATCGTGTTCGCGCTGAAGGATCGCATGAGCTGGTGGATCGGATTGCTGGTCGGCGCGGCGTTCATCCTCGCGGGGGTGATCGCGTGAAGACGCCAGCGCGCATCGCATTCCACTACACCTTGATCGCGGCGCTCGCCACCGCCGCCAATCTCGGCAGTCAGATGCTGATGATCTGGCTGTATTCAGGGCCGAGAGCGGTGGAACTGTCGATCCTGGTCGGAACGGCGGTCGGACTGCCCATCAAGTATGTGCTCGAGAAGCGGCATATCTTCAACTTCGAAGCCCGCAGTCTCGCTCATGACGGCCGGGTGTTCGTCGTCTACAGCCTCATGGGAGTCGTCACGACGATCGTGTTCTGGGGAACCGAGTACGTTTTTCATCTCGTTTTCGGTACCGATCTGATGCGATACGTGGGCGGCGCCATCGGCCTCACCGTCGGCTACTACATCAAGTACCTGCTCGACAAGCACTACGTCTTCATCCACCGCGAGCCTGCAGTCGTGGGCGGCTGAACATGCGTGTCTCCGGCTGGGGTCGTTACCCGTGGCATGACGCAGAGGTGGTTGCCCCCACATCGATATCAGCACTCCGGAAATCGGTCACATCGGAAGGCTCACTGATCGCGCGCGGCCTGGGCCGCAGCTACGGTGACAGCGCGCTGGCGCCGCAGATCGTGGGGTTGCGACAGCTCGATCACTTCCTGGAGTTCGACGTATCCACTGGACGCTTGCGCTGCGAAGCCGGCGTTTCCCTTGCAGACATCCTGCTCGAGTTCGTCCCGCGCGGCTGGTTCGTCCCCGTCACGCCCGGCACGCGGTTCGTGACGGTCGGCGGCGCCGTCGCCAGCGACGTGCATGGCAAGAACCATCACGTCGCCGGAGCGTTCTCCGATCACGTGGAGTCTCTGGACATACTGCTCGGATCGGGCGAAATCCTGACGATCGGACCGACGCAGCATTCCGATCTGTTTCGAGCCACCTGTGGCGGCATGGGTCTGACCGGCGTCATCCTCACCGTGACACTTCGGCTGATTCGCATTGAGTCGTCGCGGATCGTCGAAACGACGATCAAGGCCGCCAACCTGGACGCTGCGGTCGAAGTGTTCAACGAGAATTCGGACAGCACGTATTCGGTGGCCTGGATCGACTGTCTCGCACGCGGATCGAGCCTCGGACGGTCTCTGATTATGCTGGGAGAGCATGCCGCAGACGGCGACTTGTCGGTCAAACAAGGCGGGGCACTTCCGATTCCGATCGACCTGCCGTCAGTCGTGATGAATCCGCTGACCGTCAGGGCATTCAATACGCTTTACTTCCTCAAGGCGCTGACATTGCGCCGAACGCGCGAAGTTCCGCTCGAGCCCTACTTCTACCCACTGGATGCCCTGGCGGACTGGAATCGCCTCTATGGCAGCCGCGGCTTCGTGCAGTACCAGTTTGTGTTGCCACTGGCCGGCGGACTTGACGGCCTCCGCCGCGTGCTCGAACGAATCGCACGATCCGGAGCGGGATCATTCCTGGCCGTGCTGAAGGTGTTCGGTCGAGGAAATGCCAATTTCCTGTCCTTTCCGATGGAAGGCTATACGCTTGCACTTGATTTCCAGGTGGAAGCAAGAACGCTCGCACTGCTCGACGATCTCGACAGCATCGTTCGCGAGCACAGTGGCAGAATCTATCTCACCAAGGATGCGCGGATGAGCGTCTCGACGTTCCGCTCCAGCTATCCACAATGGGAGCAGTTCGAATCGGTGCGCAGCAAATACCACGCAATCGGCAAGTTTTCCTCACTGCAATCGAAACGGCTAGGCCTTTCATGAAAAAGATCCTGATCATCGGCGCGACTTCCGCCATCGCCGAGGCTACCGCAAGATTGTGGGCTGCCCAGGGACACAGATTTTTTCTGGTCGGCCGTGACGCGGAACGCCTCGCCGCCATCGGCGCGGACCTGCGCATACGGGGCGCGACGGCCGTCGATCACGCCGTCCAGGACCTCAACGATCTGGCACTGCATCGCCCCTCCATCGATGGCGCGATTCAGGTGATGGGCGGACTCGATCTCGTGCTGATCGCCCACGGCACGCTCGGCGATCAGAAGGCCGCCGAAGCCGATGTCTCGGAAACGTTGCGGCAGATCAATACCAATGCGATCAGCGCAATCTCGCTGTTGACGCTGATCGCAAATCGCCTCGAGCAGCAGAAGAGCGGGACGATCGTCGTCATCAGTTCCGTGGCCGGAGACCGCGGACGCCAGTCCAATTACGTGTATGGCACCGCCAAGGCGGCGGTCAGCACGTTCCTGCAGGGCTTGCGACAGCGCCTGTACAAGAGCGGTGTGAGTGTCGTGACGATCAAACCGGGGTTCGTCGATACGCCGATGACCGCGCAGTTCAAGAAGGGGCTGCTCTGGGCACAGCCGGCTGCGATTGCACGAATCATCGTGTCGAAGTCCGAACGCCGCGCCGACGTGGTTTATGCCCCCTGGTTCTGGTGGGCCATCATGACAATCATCAGGTGGATTCCGGAAAGCCTGTTCAAGCGACTGAAGCTTTGACTGAAGCGCCCCGCCGGTCCGGCGAACGTCACCGCAACCCGAAGTCGATCGCCTGAGTCAGGCCCCCGCGCATCCGCCCCAACGTTTCACCGCGCGGGCGCCACCTTCTTCGGAAACCAGATGTCCTTCAGACGCAGAACCCTGGTTTCGAAAAGATGGAACGAAGCGGCCGCTATCGCAAGAGTCAGCGCAAGCTGAATGGCGAACTGGCCCACGTGACCTACACTTCCGAACGCCTTGTCCACCAACGACTGCACGGGATAGTGAAACAGATAGACGCCATACGAGATCTTTCCGATCTCCTGCAGCAGCGGAAACTCGAATAACTTCGGCGCAAAACGACGGTGAGCGATGCAATCAATCAGCGCCGCACTGAAGACGTTGAACAGGGTGTACCCCCAGACGTAGCCGTAGGCTGGTGCCATGCCGAGCGGATATCCCGCCGACTTCCATCCGACCGCGCCACCATCCTCCGACGGTTCTGACAACAGGACGATCGCAGCGCCTGCGATGACGATCATCGCCGCCGATCCCAGCAGGAGCTTCCTCGACCCGCCCAACGGAAACAGGGAAGCGAGCCCACCGATCGCAAATGCGTCGATGTGCGTTGACGTCAGCGCGTATACGGCGATGTCAGTGGACTCCCAAACGCCGGTCGTCTGTGCGTCCAGAATTGCGAAGGAGCAAAGGCGCACGATCGGACCAGCGACCACAATCCCGATCAACACCGGACCGATTCGCTTGGCCGAGCAAAACCAGATCAGGAACGGCCAGAAGAGATAGAACTGTTCCTCGACTGCAAGCGACCACAAGTGACTCAGCATCCGTGAATGGACGAATTCGTCGGACGCATGCCAGAAGTTGTAGGTATAGGTTGCAGCGTACGGCAGCCCTTCGCGGACACCGGCCATGGACAGCCCTGCAATCATCGCGACCGCGACAACAGCCAGGTAAAGGTAGTAGACGGGAAAGATCCTCAGCGATCGCCGCCCGTAGAAGTTCCTGACGTACAAGCCCAATGGCTGGGACTTGGCTTCATAGAGGATTCGCGTGATCAGATAGCCGGACAACACGAAAAAGATCTGCACGCCGATCCAGCCGAATTCGATGAACTGCTGGTGAAACACCATGACCAACAGGACGGCGATGGCTCTGAGTCCATCGAGGCAAGGCAGATGCGCCCCACTGGACGGCATTGGCATCATGTGTTCATTCCCGGGATATCGAACGGCGCACCACATCCTCGAGGATAGCGTGCACCCGCTCTGCCTTGTCGTCCCATGCGAGATAGTCCCGACGGATTCGAGCCAATCCGCCGCACCCCAGCGCTTCTCTTCGCTCCGGGGACTGAGCCAACTCCACAATTGCGTCGGCCAGGCCGTCGACAAATGCCGCAGCGCTGTCGGGAGCCACCAGAATCCCGCAGGTGGAATCGACGTAGTCCGCCGGCCCGCCCCAGTTCGTCGTGATGACGGGTTTTCCCAACGCCATCGCCTCGAGGATCGCCGTCCCGCCGCATTCACGCAGCGACGGCATCACGAAGACGTCGGCTTCCCGGAGGATCTCGGCGGCCCGCTCGCGCGGGACCCAGCCGTGGAAACGTATCCGCTCACGAATGACCGGATTCTCCGCCAGACGCTTGATCTCTGCATCGAACTCGCCGCCACCGCCGATCAGATCAAGGATGCATGCCGAATTCCGGGCCGCTGCCTTCTCGAACGCAGGAATCAGGAACTGAATGCCCTTCCAGTCGACGAAGCGTCCGGAAAACACGAAACGCACTTCCCCGTCCGCCGGACGAGCTGACGATGAGGGCCGCCAGAGCTTCAGGTCGACGCCGCTCTCGAAGAGCCGGATCACCTGCCCTTTGACACCATGCGGCAATGCCTTCTCAGTGAGCTCGTTCGCCACGAGGAGCGTCGTCGCATCGATCTTTCCGGGGACGAGGCGATTGGCAACCTGCGACAGCAAGCGCCCGGCCTTGACGAGACCACGCGTCACCCATGAGTCCATCTTCCGGAACGCCGGCGGAAACTCCATGCCGCCGCACATCGGCCCGATCACGACTGGAACACCGACGTCGTACATGAAACTCAAGCCCTTCGGCGTGATAGGCGAAGGCTCGAGGACGACGTCGATCAGGTTTCGCGCGGCCAGTTCCTTCGCAACCCGGCGCAGCCGCCACTGGGTCGAGTAGTGGATGAACTGCCCGATGAACAGATCCCGGATGCGATACGGCAACCATCCGGTGTGATTGTGCAGGGTCTTCTGCAGCCAGGAGTCGTGCGCAAACCGAACCCGATCCCGCAACTCGGGGAAGCGCGCCTGTACTTCGTCGCGAACTCGCTCGTGACAGGCCAGCCAGACTTCCACGCCGCGCTCCGCCAGCAGGGCAGCGTAATAGAAAGGCAGACTGGACTCGCCGCCCATCTGCATGGAGACGTTCTCGGAAACGATGAGAACCCGCAATGACGCCACCGAAATCCTCACTTCACGTGACCGCCCGGCTCGGACGGAAGCTCGTACCCAGGCGAAAATAATGCCATGCGCGGAACCGGCTGTGGCGAAAACGGGCCAGAACTGGAACTGGTTGGCAGTCCGTGCGCGGCGACGATGCAGCCGCGGCTGATGGTGTAGAGTTCGCAGCCATGCCTGCTGCTTCGCTGGGTACCGTGCGTACCGTCCTGGGTCGCTACGTTCGCGAGCTCGCGGTCCATCGGGATCGTGCACGCAGGGCCCGCAGCTCCGCACCACGGATCGTCGTTTTTCCATCGAATCAGCCGTGGGATGCGGCGAGCAATCTTCGAGCCTGGCTCGTGGCGCCGGAACTCGAAAAACTCGGATGGCGGGTCACCATCGTCCCAGCGATGCTGACCCTGGCACAGCGGCGTCGGATCCTTCGTCTCGAACAGCCTGACGTGATCCTGCTCCAGCAAACCCGCCATCCCCTGAACGATCCACGCCTCTACGCCCCCACGCCTTGCGTTCTCGATGCGGACGATGCGGATTATCTAGACCCCAAACTCACGGAACACATTGCCGCGTGCGCATCGTCAGCGGCCGCCGTCATCGGCGGAAGCCGCTTTGTCGCGGAGTGCCTCGGAAAACACAATCCGAATGCGACGGTCATCTGGACCTGCACCCCATCACTCGCCCCACGCCCGAAGACACCTCCCGCAAACCGCGAATCCATCGTCGCATGGGCACATGCCTCCCCGCTGACGTACCAGGCCGAAGCCGATTTCGTGCAGCGCGTGATGATCGGGGTCAACCAGAGAATTCCGTGCACCTTCTGGCTCTTTGGCACGACGGAATCTCAAGGATCGGCGTGGCTCGCGCCGATTCGCGCCGCCGGTGGCCGCTGTGAAGCCATCCCGCCCATGGACTATGACGCTTATCTAAGCAAGGTTGCCGAAGCTGCGATCGGCCTGCAGCCGGTGTCGGCGCAGAACACGTTCGCGCGAGGCAAGTCGTTTGGCAAGCTGCTCGCCTATCTGTCGGGACAGGTCGCCGTCGTCGCGTCCAATTCCGTCGATCACCCGCTGTTCTTCCGAAGCGGTGAGAACGGAGTACTGGCGGACGATGAGATCGATCAGTGGGTAGATGGAATCGCACTGTTGCTGCAAGACCCGCAGCTGCGGGAGACAATGGCACTGCGAGCCTGGCAAGAGTTTCGCGACCGGCTCACGACGCAGGAATTTGCCCGCCGCCTCGACCAGGTACTGCGTGGCGTGATGCGCTAGCCCGATCGGCGCCGCGGTGCTGACAGGCCCCGCGCCCGCCGCTATTTGATCGGCGTCATCGTGTAGATGATCTCATTGGCGGGCACCTGCCAGCACAACCTCCGCTCATACCATTCAGCGCGGGCAAAGCTCGAGTTGATGCGCCGGCTCAGAAACGGCCACCGAATGCGGCTCCAGAGCGAGCGCGGCATCAGATTGATCCTGATCTCGTCGACGCTGAATCTCGCCGGCGAATAGAAACACGGCACCTTGCGCTCACCGGGCTGCTTCTCCGGCGACACGAAATAGAACATCGTATACAGCCCGAAAAATCGGACGTGCGTCGGGTCCGAATAGAAGTAAGGATTCGAGAAGTGGGGCACGATCGTCACGATTCGGCCTCCCGGCCGAACCACGCGGTGCATTTCCTGGATCAGGGACATGAAGTTCGAGACGTGCTCGAAACAATGACTCGACACGATCTCGCCGACCGAGTTGTCGGGAAGGAGATCGAGGGGTTGACTCAGATCCGCCTGAATCGCGACGCCGGGCAACGGAAGTTGATCAACGCCGAAGTACCCGTCGCGCTGGTAGCCGCCACTGCCGAGTTCCAGCCTGAGCGGCTTCCCGGCGGCGAGTTCGGCGCGCACCGCGTCAGACAGGATCTTCATTCATGGGCTCCAGGCAGAACCGCCGCCGGAATTCGACGTGAGGCTGCAGCGCAGGCTGATTCGGGAATTCGCGCGGAATCGGACACAGTGGATTCGCAGACGCTAGTTCGTCGCGGTCTGCGAACAGTATGTCTTGAGGATCGGCACCGCGATGCTCGCGGCCACCACTTTGTTCGCCTCGGGATGGAGATGCACCCACGACAGAAGATAATGGCGATTCTGGTCGAGGGCCTCGACGACATCGACGTGCTCGACGCCGACCTTCGCGGCCCACGCCTCCGCGTCCTGCATCATTCGTTCATGCACCAGAAGGCTGTACTCGAATGAGAATACCTCCTCCCCTGCTGCAAGACGCTTCCGGATGCCCTCCGCCTCGACGGACAGCGGGACACCCTTGCGGAGAAGGCGATCGGCCTCCAGGATCGGTCCTCCCGGCGAAGCCGCGGCCTGCTGACTCACCAGAATGAACTTGGCGCTGGACTGAAGGGTGGCCCGGCGAATCTTGTCCAGGTTGCCGATGAAGAACTCACTGCGCACGCGGGCGTAGGGTTCGAACGCCTGGCCTGCCGACGTGACGGACTCGCGACTGCCAAACAGTGCCTGATCTGCAAACGCGACGAAAAGCGAACGGTTGATCAACACGGAACGAATCTTCGTGCCCAGGCCTTTTCCGTAGCGCTCGTTCAGAACGCTGTCATTGCGCCCTTCGTAGAACGTGACCACATCCGGTTTGAGCGGCGCGCCTTCCGCGAGATACAGGGCGGCGATCATGTCCGAGGTCAGATGCGGAATACCCAGGTTGATGACCTCGAACTTCCGCTCGGGACAGCGGGCATCGAGCAGCGATTGCAGCTGGGAGGGGTAGGTCTCGTGATCGCGATTGTAGAAACCAAAGGTCGAGGACGCACCGAGGGTCACGATCCGCACCACACCGGGAGCCTTCTCGACGTCGAAATCCCTGCCGCGGAAACCCGACTTGTTGATCGTCGTCGGAATTCTCTCCCCGGTATCGACGTCGCGGGTCGTCTTGATTTCGTTGGGGTAGAACTTCGAATAGGCCGACAGCTTGTTGTGGTGCTTCTCGACCGAATCCTCGCGCGCCTCGAGCTGCAGCTGGGTCTCGTTGATCTTCCTGACGCGCTCGTCCTGCGCCGTCATTCGGTTGCGCCGCTCCTGGCCGTCGGGGACATTGTTCCGGTACCAGTCGGTTCCGTACAGCATGATTCGTGGCGACACTTCGAACGCAAAGAAGATCCGAACGACCAACTCGCAAAGCAGGAACACTGCGACGAGAAGATAGATCGAGAACGCAAATCTGGATCGAAGCGAGGTCTCGGACATGGCAGGGTTCGTCTTGATATTGGTCTTGTTCTGCATGGCCGCGCAATGCCATGGCAATACAATAGCCTAGGCGCATGCCGCATGGAACCCGAGTGGCGCGAGCGGCCGACGGCCGATCATTTCGGTACGGTGGACGCCTCGGAACCGCAGCGAAAATCGGCACGTCGGGTGGCATCCGTGCTGAAGGCCGATGAAGGTACCGTCGGCCAGGTGGGCGCGACGTCCAGCCTGTACACGGCATCCCTGCGAATCATCATGACGGCATCCGCCTGCCCCGGGTAAGCGCGAATCTCATAGCAGTCAAGCAGTTGGCGCGGCACATCCGCCAGGTGCGGAGCGTAATGCCACAACGCTACGGTCGGCCAGACGGCACCGAGCGTGTAGAGCGTATCGTGCTTTCCGAATCGGGGAGATGGGGTTCCGTACCTTGCGATATGTCGATCGACGAGACCGACCGGATCGTGGAATCTGACATCGATCAATTTGAACGCGACATATCCCAGTGCCTCGGCACTCACCACGTCGGCGGGTTCGAGCTTCGACTGCAGTCGCGCGGCGCTGTCAGCCCAGAACGGGCCGATCTCCCCGGGCTGTTCGATGCGCCCAACGCCGTCGCGATGCATAGCGACGACGACCAGGCTGACAACGACTGGCCAGCACAAGAGCCAGGCATACGATATCGACGACCAGCGCAACTGAATCGCGAGACACAGCGATAGCACGGCCCACAATGGCCCGTACTGCAGAAGCAGACGCCAGTGCGGCATCCAGTCGCCCCCGTTTCGCACCATCACGATGCCGGACAGTATGAGCGTCAGCGCAGAAAACAACGCGGCCGGCGGGACCGCCGCCGCTGACAGGCGCCGGCGTACCAGCGCCACGCCTGCGAGCAGTGGCAGGATCAGCAGATAGCCGTTTGCGACCAGGAACTTGGCGCCGTAAGCCGCGGCGCCGAGTGCGATCTGTGGCAATGCTCCAAGGCCATACGATTTAGCGATGATCGAATTCGGAACCCATTCGCCAAAGTACCCGTATCGGAAAGCCGTGGTCGCCGACACGACACCGCAGACGATCAGCGCCGGCAGGATCAACTCGCGGAGCCGACGCCCCGCAATCCACGCGGCGACAAACATCGCGGGCGTGGCAATCAGGCCGTCAGGGCGCACTGCGAAGAGGATCCCGCAGAACAGTGAGGCCGCAAGATACTGACCACCCAGGACGTTCCAGAGAATCTGGGCGAGCAATGCGGCAAACAAACCGGCTTCGAGGCCGTTTGTCGTCGCGAGCACGAAGTGCATGTTCAAACCGAGCATCAGCACCGTGACTGCGCAGAGCGCAACGCCCGCCCCCAGCTTGCGCCCGGTCTGCCACACGCGCACATAGGTGAAGACGTTCAGCGCGATAGACGTCGCCAGGGCAATCGACGGAATCTCGGCCTTGGTGATGACTCCCAGTGCCGCCAGCAATACGACCCACGCCAGGTTGGTGGCCCCTTCCACGCGTTCGCCGAGATTGAAAACCAGCTGGCCGTGCGCGATGAGGTTGTGCACGTACCGGAAAGAGATATAGGAATCGTCGACGATCGAATACGGTGCGATCGCCAGAGTCAGCGCAATGGCGAGGATCGTCAGCGCGATCGCAAGGGCGCCGGACTTGTTGCGCGGTGAGGTGTCGTCTTCGCGAATCATGGCGTCGTGTGGACCGGTGGGTGTGCGAACAACAACAGGATCACCGACCGAGCGGCTGATGAACCTGGGATTCTGGCCGCGATCCCGCGCGCGTCGCGCCGCGAGCCCGCAGTAACGACCACTTGAGGCCGTCGACGCCATCATAGCGACCGATGCTCACGCGAGGTAGCGCGTAAGGACTGTCGACGGCGGTCCACACGCCTGGCTGCGTCGTCACCGCCGACGCAAAGCCGACCCGTTGCGCAGCATGCTGCAGCTCCGGCGTAAAGTTGCCGTTCGGGAATGCAAAATGACGCACCTCCTGCCCAGTCCAGTCGCGCAGCAGCTCGCGCGATCGCCGCATGCTTGCTTCCGCTTCGACCAACGGCAGCTGGTCCAGCAGACTGTGGCAATGCGAATGGGCGCCGATCGTGATCCACGGACTCTGTCCCATCACGCGGACCTGGTCGATGGACATCGGCCAGAGCGGCGTGACGTCACGCCGCGGATATCGACCCAACTGCTCGAGGGACGACTGCAGGACCAACTCGCGCTTCGAAGGCGATAGCCGCTTGAGCGCCTCGAACAGGGGGCCAATTTCGTTCCAGTATTCTTCGCCCGATGTCTCGCCCACTCGCCAATGGCCAAGGTCGTGGTGAGAAAGGTCAAGCACTGCGGGCCTCGCCAGTTGCAAGGCGTTCACGAGCTGATCGAACCAGTAGAGACGCTGGTCCTGCACGTGGCCAGTTGACACGTACACGGTGACCGGAAGTTCCAGTTGCTGCGCGAGCGGCAGGAGATACTGAAAAAGGCTCGAGTGCCCGTCATCGAACGTCACCACGGCCTGAGGGCGGACACTCCGACCGACGCCACTCGAACGTGATGCCGTGTCCAGACTGACGACCTCGTATCGTTCCCTGAGACTCGCAATCTGGCTTGTAAAGTCCCCAATTCGCGCAACGACCCACGCGTCGAAGGGCTCCTGATCAGGACCCAGCGCGTGATAGGTTAAGATCGTGATGCCGTTCCTCGCGTCCGAAAGTCTGTGGAGCACAGGATACAAGAGCGCGGATCCAAGCATTCGCTTGGTGGCCTGTTTTGCCCAGCGGCTGCGGGACACTCTTCTGTTTTCGGACGGAACTGCGGCCTGAATCAACCCGGAATCCTTCCACGAATCTTTGAACGTGTTCTGACTTGGCTCAGGTATATCCATGAAGGTCGCTTACTTTGTCAACCACTATCCCAAAGTCAGTCACACGTTCATTCGTCGCGAGATTCTCGCGCTCGAAGCACTTGGAATAACGGTCGCACGAATCGCACTTCGCGGTTGGGATGCAGAGGTTCCGGACGACGTCGATCAGATCGAAAAGACCAAGACTTCATTTATTCTGAAACACGGAGTTCTATCCGTGCTGGCGGTCACGGTTCGGGAGACCCTGCGTAATCCGCCGAGGATGCTTCGCGCGCTGCGCGCCGCCATCGGTCTCGCGCGCAATGGCGACAGGACCTTCTTCCACCACATCTTCGCACTGGCCGAAGGTGCCGTCCTCGCTCGATGGGCCAGGACGCAAGACGTCGAGCATATCCATGCGCATTTTGGGACGAATTCCGCTGAAGTTGCATTGCTTGCGCACCTCGTTTCGGGCGTGCCCTACAGCTTCACGGTGCACGGCTCAGACGAGTGGGACCAACCGCGCGAACTGAAGATCCGTGAAAAGGTCACGTACGCCCGGTTCGTCGTCGCGGTCAGCAGCTTCACCCGAGCGCAGCTGATGCGCTGGGCGCGAATCGAGGATCACTCGAAGATCCATGTCGTGCACTGCGGACTGGAGGACGAATTCTTTGCCAGCCCCGTTGCGAAGCAACCAGACAGCCCCACAGTCGTCTGCGTCGGACGCCTGTGCTCGGAGAAGTCGCAGCAGTTTCTGGTCGAGGCGCTCGCAATCCTGCGAAAGCGTGGATTGCGTTTCCGACTGGTTCTCGTCGGGGACGGGGAATTCAGACCCGTCGTGGAATCGACAATTGCTCGCCTCGGCGTCGGGGATTCCGTCACGATCACCGGCTGGGCGTCGAGCGAGGTCGTCAGGCAGCACATCGACCGTGCAAGCCTCGTAGCGCTCCCGAGCCTCACCGAAGGCCTCCCGGTTG
This sequence comes from Steroidobacteraceae bacterium, assembly GCA_965279665.1. Lineage (GTDB taxonomy): Bacteria > Pseudomonadota > Gammaproteobacteria > Steroidobacterales > Steroidobacteraceae > UBA964. The sequence goes on along the minus strand of OZ257256.1, from coordinate 1,610,086 downwards.
TCCTGATGGAGGCGCTTGCAGCCGGACGCCCTGTCGTGACCTCTTATGTCGGGGGCATTCCGGAACTGGTACGCGACGGCGTCGAAGGTTGGCTCGTGCCGGCAAGCGATGTGACTGCTATCGCCGATGCGCTGCAGAAGGCCATCGAGGCCGGCAGCGATCGATTGACCACGATGGGCGCCGCCGGAAGGCAGCGCACCTGGGAACGCCACAGGACGTCAGTCGAGGCGCTGAAGCTGAAGGCTCTGTTCGAGAGTGGGGCCAACCGGCCCGGAGCCTGAACATCGCGACAGTCGGTCGCGAAAAAGGCCCTTGGACAGTGTCGAACCGCCCAAGGGCCTGATAGATATTCCGCGCGCGAACCTGATCAGAACGACGGGCAGGAACCCTCGCCGGTGATCAGCGTCATACCGGCCGGCAGCGGCACTTGTGTCGGGTCGCCCGGGCCGCCCCATGCCGGCAATGCGGTCAGCGGAGCGAACGTATTGCCGACCGTCCAGTCATGGCTTCCTGTTGCGCCCTGCGCCGCCGCGGAGTCGAGCCCGGACTGCGTAAACACGGCCGTACCACCACCAAAGAATCGGTTATTGCGGATTCGCGAGAAGGTGACGTTCATCGCGTTGATCTCTTCGCCGAATCCGCAGCCGGGGGCTGCATAGCTGTAGATATTGCTATTCTCGATGATCGCCCCCTGGCCATTCGCATTGGGCGCATTGCCGCCGGCGCCGAGGTTGTTCCACATCCAAGCCGTGCGCCCCTCAGCCACGCCCACCAGCGTGCTTCGCCCGACGTAGAGCAGTTCTCCCGTTCCGCCTTCTGACTGCGGACGGAGATTGTGATAACGCGTTCCCTGGATGCGGCTATCGACGATGGTGATGGGACCGGCTCCGTTGCGGATGCCCCAGCCTTCGACGAAGCCGACCTGCGAACGGGGCGACGCACCGTGATACATGTTCGTGTTGCCGATGAACAGGTGCCGCGCGCCACCGAGGAGCAGGTATCCGGGTGCAATGATCCGGGAATTCAGGATGGCCATTCGGGTCGCACCGACCCTCAACGCTTGATACGTCTCGCCGGGTCCGAATCCCGAATCCCCGTTGATGTCGATGCCATCCAGGATGACGTCGGTCACAAGATTGAAATCACGGAACTGGCCCATGCGGCCACCCGAGTGCGTGCCAGGCACTGGCCCGCGAATTCGCACACGGACAATCGCCGTTGCGCGTGGCCAACTTCCCATTTCGACCGCGCCGATCGATACGCCCGCCGGAATGATGACATCAACGTCACTGGCGTTGATCGTGGCCACGGTGTTGCCGGCCCATCCGGTCGCAATCGTGATGCGGGTACCGGCGACCGCCGCCGCCGTATTGAACTCCGTGCGACTGTTGACGGTCACGGAACGGGTCGTGACCGGTACGGCAGGAGCCTGAATTCGAACCTGCGGACCCCAGGCACCCGAACCTGTGTGCCAGGGAATCTGGTTCAGATCAAATGCGGGGTACAGCGGATACGTGCCGCTCGACACGACCGGCTGGCAGCCATTGGCATCGTCCAGGCAAAGCGTGGGCGGCTTCGGCAGCGCGTACACGAGAGCTGTCGCTGCGGAGGCGGCAAACAACAGCACCCAGCGCGCCCGGCGAACTCTGTCAAAAAAAACTGGCCTTCCCATGCTTAGCTCCTCGTAAACTTCCAGTCCGGACGGCCGCGACGCCCGGGCAATCGGGCTTCGCAATGGACTTGTGATACCAGTTTATGGCGGGCCGCCAGCGTTGCAAACTGACGCTGACCGCCGACAAAGACTCGACGGCGGCGGCGGCGATTCGCGCAGGAAATCGTGACGCGCGTCGCAAAAAAGCAGCACGGTTCCCGGCGAGCCAAAGCGGTGTCGATTGCTGCGGACGTCCAGGGTCGACCTTTGGTAAAACAGCCACACATGACGGTACATCCCATCGGCAACAAGCCCCCTGACTCGCGCTCCGGCGTCACTGCGGTAATGACCTCGATGACCGACGGAGAGCGCCCGTGGGTCCAGGACGCGATTCGCTCGATCCTGTCGCAGACGGTTCTGCCGGAATCCGTGATCGTTCTGGTGGAGACGGCGAACCAGTGGATCGATGCCGATCTGGATGCTGCGCGATATCCGGACTCGCTCCGCAGCCTGATCCAGATTCACCGAATACCGCTCGCTCGTCTGGGTGCCGTCAGGAACACGGGCACGCGACTCGCGAGCACGGACTGGGTCGCCTATCTCGACGGCGACGATCTGTGGAAGCCGGAACGGCTTGCCTGGCAGCTCGAGGCCGCGCACAACGCGCCGGAGGCCCAGTTCATCGGCGGAGATTTCGTGTTCATCGATGCGAAGAGCCGCCCATTCGCTTTCTCGAATGGCTCGACGCCAACACCGTCGTCCTGGATGGTGAAGCGCGATCTCATGCTGCGTCATCCGTTCGACCCCGACCTGACGATGGGCGAGGATTTCTACTGGCTGCGTGCTACCCGTGCGGAATGCCCGCGCGTTCGCGTGCCGCGCATCGTCACCGGATACAGGATCAGAGGCCTGTCCCTCTCATCGGTGCAATACGGCTACTCGCGACAGCGCAAGATTCGTGAGGCGATGGCCCGAGCCGCCGCCTGGCCGTTCCTGCGGTTCCCCATGCTCGCCGCCACCTACATTCGCTACCGGGTCAATCGGCGCGCGACTTACGATCTCTGAGTCGCCGTGGCGCGCGCTCGCCCGGGCGGTCTCGCCTCGGGCTTTGAGTTGATGGACTGGCTCACGCCGTAGAGCGCTCCTGCGAGGAAGAACGGCAGGCAGTTCCACAAGCCGTTCAGGAGAAGATCGACCATCCGAACTGCGACGCAGGCCATCATCGCGCCGAGCAGGATCAGAAGTTGATCGGACGTGGCAGCCTTGGCTTTGCGCCAGGCCAACATCACGGGAATGGCCATGATGAGAAAGACGACCTCGAGGCCGATGATGCCGGTCAGGCCGGCCCGGATGATCCAGTAACTGTCGAGACCCGATTCCCCTGCACCGAATGAACGCGCACCGGGAATACGATCGTACATGCCCCAGCCGACCCAGAATCTATTGCCGAAGTTGCCAAGCACGAACGCCTCTTCCTCGAACCTCCCCTCCAGGGACCGTGCGCGGTCCTGGTCGAAGTCCAGGGCCGTCGCGACCAGCTTCTCATCCGGGAAGACATCGGCGACGCGCAACGCCGGATACAGGCAGGCGAGAAACGCGATGATCGCGGCGACTCGCGCGAACGTTCTCGCTTTCAGAACGATCCTCGCGATCGTCATGATGTAGCCGTAGAGCACGCCGGCGACATTCCATGTCATCGTGAGGCCGGCCAGGACGACCAAGCGCGCGCGCCCTGCGAACGGAACTCCGATAGGAACTTTCGCAATCAGCAACGCGCCGGCACAGATGACGGCCAATGCCATGTAGCTGGCGACGGACAGTCCGTTGTCCATGAACACGATCGGCTGGATGACACCCCATCGCCACATCGGTCGAAGTGAAATGCCGTAGATCACCTGGCTCAGCTGCCATACGTGGAACGGAATGGCCATCACGATCTCGATGACGATCAGCACCGTATAGACGAGGCCGACGATCACGATCCACCGCATCAGCACCTGAAGATCCTCGAGTGACCGGAACATCGCCCGGCCGACGATGAACGGCATGACCAGCGTCAGGAAATCCTCCAGTGACCTTGCAAAGAACCAGTACGCGCCCAGCGCTTCACGCATCGCGCCTTCATTGAACATCGGCTGCGTGTTCATGGAGATGGAGCCGAGGAATCCCAGCATCATCGGGATCATCAGCAGCTCGGGCCCGGTACCGATCCTCGCGGAGCTAAAAGTTTTGCGGTGATGGGTCAGCATCGCGAGAAAGCAGGCGAAATAAGTCACCTTTTCTTTCTCGAACGTCGGAATCAACGGCATCTCGGGCAGCGCCGCGCCCTCGGGCAAGAAGAGCGAGCCGACCAGCACGACAATCGCCGTTGCGAGCGCCGGCGGATTTCGCTTGAAGATGAAGAACGCGAACGGAAAGAACGCGAACAGCACGAACGACGCGAGCGGGTGCGGAAACATCGTTCAGTTACCGCTCACGTGGGGCGCCTGAGCACTACCGGATCGCCCGACGGATCAGGTTGACCAGCACCCTGACGTTCGGTTCAAGGACCATGCTGTCGTGGTTGCCGGGCACTTCGAACACCTGAATGCCGGAGACATACGGCGTCCAGCCGTTGTCTTCGAACAGGAAATTCCGCTCTGAATCCACGAGCCGGCCGCCGCTCAAACGAAAGTGCACGTCGAGCTTCGGCCGGAACAAGGCGATGCGTACCGGAACCGGCTGGATCCTGTACGCGTCGACGGCGCGCATGAACGCATCACCGATGCGCCGGGACTGGAACTGCTGCTTGTCACCGTCTTCGATCTTCTGATTCTCGCGGCGCCGCAGGAACTGCTGTTCCTGCCATTCCCTGCGTTCGCGGATCTTTCGCGAAACGAAACCCATGCCTTCGCGCTGGAACCCCTGCCAGAGCATGGAGACGCGATCAGCCCGGCTAAACTGCGCGACTTGCGGCAGCGGCGTGTCGAGCAGGATGATCTGGGCGACCTCCTCGCCCTGCTCGATCAGCTGCCGCGCCATCTCGTACGCCGTGATCCCGCCGCCTGAGAAACCTCCCAGCAGATACGGACCTCGCGGCTGCACCATGCGGATCTCGGCGAGATAGTCGCGAGCCATTTCCTCGAAAGTTTCGTGTGGATCGAGATCCCCGTAGAGGCCGCGGGCCTGCAGGGCATGGAACGGGCGTTCTTCGCCCAGCAGGTGCGCGAGGTGGCTCAGGTTCAGCACGTTGCCGAACATGCCCGCCACAACGAACAGAGGCGCCCGATCCGCGACCGGACCCGAATGCATGGGCACGAGATAGCGGTACTTGAGCGCCGACCCCTTGGCGGGCCGGCTGCGGCCGTCGTCCGGCGCCGCTGCGGCATCGCCGGCTGCGGCATCGGGAGACTCTTCACGGATCAGATCCGCCAACGCTGCAATGGTCGGCGACTGCATCAGCACCGACATCGGTAGATCGACAGAGAATTTGTCCGAGATCTCGTTGAATAGCCGAACTGCAATCAGCGAGTGACCGCCGAGATCGAAGAAGCTGTCCCGGATACCGACGCCTTCGACTCCGAGCAGCTTGCCCCAGAGGTCTGCGAGCTCGCGTTCCACGTCGTTGCGTGGCGCCTCGAAATCGCTGTCCAGCTGCGGCCGCGAGAACCTCGCCTCGGAACTGACGGCCGCCGATCTGCCGATCGCGTCGGCCTGACGAATCAGACTCGCCAGGTCCATCGAACTGACGATGACCGTCGCCGGCAGTTCCCGATTCGTCAGCAGTCGTGACAAGGCGTCAACGCCACTCGATGCGTCGATACCCTGCGATACGTTGTGCTGCAGGGCGATTTCGCCCGGCGTGGCAGGCTTGGATTTCGCCACCACCGGCGCGCCTTCTGCGGTCTGGCCTGCCGGAGTGCCGCGCGCCGGAGCCAGAATGGCGCCTTCGATCCGCCGCAGGGTCAATTGCGTCACCTCTGCCACGACGTTGCCGCCGGCATCGCAGAGTGTGACGTCGAAGGCCGCGTATCCGGATGCCGGCGCACTTTCTTTCGACAGCCTGACCCAGCTGAACAGATCTGCCGGCAGCGGCGCAAAGTACTTGAACTCGCGATACAGAATCGGCGCCCAGAGACTCTGCGCAACCTCCTGTTCGGCGTACCCGGGGATCAGATCCATCGCGCAACCGGTCGCGATGTCCAGCAAGCCCGGATGCAACCCGTAGTGCTCGAGGTCGGACGCGAATGCGGGGGCGAGCTGCAGATGCGCCAACGCTTCTTCGCGGCCGATCCCGAGACGCTTCAGCACGCGCCAGCGATCGCCGAAGCGAAGGTGATCCTCCTGCCGGGTGCGCAGTGCGCTCGTACCACCGGCATTCGTCACCTTGACCCCGCAGCGCGCTTCGATGTCGGCGACCGACACGGCCGCAGGAGCTGTCGTCAGGCGGGACGCACGAGCGCCCGCACAGGTGTCCCAGAGATCGTCTGACGTCGTCGTCCCCGCACGGCGCGCGAGCACGTCCACTTCCCATCGATCATCATCACCGCGCAGCCGAACGCGGAAATCGCGGGGTTCGCCCGCCATGACGAACAACGGCGTCTGGAACAGCAGATTGTTGATCTGCCATGAACCCGTGCCGACTTCCTGCAGAGCAGCACGAATGAGCTCGAGATACCCGGTACCCGGCAGCAGCGCCTCGCCGTTGGCGAGTCGATGCTCGTCGATCACCCAGTCGCGCTCCGCAGAAAATGTGCCGGCGAACCAATGAACATGTGTCAGGCCGTCGCGGGCGGAGAAATGACGGCTGAACAGCGGATAGCCCGTGGTGAGATCCGTGGCGCTCGAATGTTCGAGCTCCGGCGATGGCGCCGCCGCCGTCGCACCACCGACCATGCCGACGCCTTTCCAGACACCCCAGTTGATGGCCGTGATCGCATACGGGCGTGCGCCGCGGTTCGCGTCAGCGAATGCATTCAGGAACGAATTGGCCGCGACGTAGTCCACCTGGCCCTGCGGCGCAATGAACGAACTCGTCGACGAGAACAACAGCATGAAATCGAGAGGCGTCTTCTGGAAGATCTCGTCCAGCACCACCGTGCCGTACACCTTGGCCGAAAACACTTCCTCGATTTCGCGCTGGCTCTTCAGCTGGATCAGGTTGTCCCGAACGACGCCCGCGGCATGAAACACGCCGTGGATCTCGCCGAACGCCGTACGGATCTCGGCGACGGCATCCCGCATGTGGTCTGCAACCGTGACGTCCGCCGTGACCGGCATGACCCGGGCGCCGAGCGCTTCCAGCTGCCGGATGCGGTGGATGCTGCGGGAGATCGAATCACTGGAGTCGTTCTGCGCCAGCCATTCGTCCCAGTCTTCGCGGCGCGGCAAGGGGGTCCTCGCCAGCAGCACCAGCTTCGCGCGGTACTCCCGAGCGAGCCAGTCCGCGATGACGCCGGCGATGCCACCGAGACCGCCCGTGATGAGATACACGCCTTCGCGGCGCAGCCGAACAGGCGCCTTATCCTCGGGCCTCGCCGCCCATTTGCCGACATGACGTCGCAGGCGCACGCCGTCGCGCCACGCGATGACCTGATTTTCGGGAACGGCCCGCAATTCTTCCTCGAGGGCCGCCACCGCCGGGCCCGGGTTCCGCTGGACGTCCGCCTTGCGCCCCTTCGTGGTCTGCTCGGTACCGAGCGAGACGTCGATGAAGCTGCAGGTGATGTTCGAAAACTCGCGCGGGATCACCGAGCAGGGCCCCAGGGCCGTGGCTTTGTCCGGATAGGGCGCTGCTTCCTGGCCGATTCGCAGCATGCCGTTGCCCGCGACGACGAAATGCATGCGGCGGTCGATCACACTCGCCTTGCCGAGCGCCTGAGCGAGGTGGAACAGCGAGTAGAAGCCATACTCCTGGTTGCGATGGAAGAACGTGGAGCCCGGCCTGAAGGTCTGATCCCAGGTGACGAGCCACGCGTGCAGCACCCGGTCCGGCAGCAGGTCCGCCTCGACGAGTGCGTCGATGAGCTCGCCGTATCCGACGCCACCCGCCTCTGGTGCGATCGTGAAACTCAGCGGTCCCGTTCTCGTGAAGGTGTCACCCGAATCGACCGTGACGACCTTGTTGCCGCGATCGCGAAGCCGCTGCACGAGCGCCTCCGCCACGGGCTCGCGACTCTTGAACACGAGCCAGGTACCTGGGGCATCGTCGTACTCCAGCACGCCCTGCTGAACCCAGCGAGGCGCACGGAACCAGTCCTCGACCGCCGGAATCCGCAGCGGCCGCATTTCCTCGGCCTCTGCCGAAGACGCCGCACCGACGCCGGGCGCGATCCAGTAGCTTTGATGCTGGAACGCATAGGTCGGCATGGGCACGCGACGCGGCGCCGCAGTCCACAATTTCTCCATCGTGACGGGCACGCCGACCGCCCACAGGCGCGCGAGCACCGTCCGCCAATGCAAGTCATCCGAAGCGCTGTCGTCCGGATGACGCAGCGAAGAAAAAACTCGCTGGGCAGGCGCTTTGGGATTCTGCCGGACGAACGAGCCCAGAATGTTCCCCGGGCCGACTTCGACGAACACACGGTCAGCAGAGTCCAGCAGTGTTTCGACGCCACCCGCAAACAGCACGGTATTGCGCAGATGCTCGACCCAATACTCCGGATCCCGCGCGCGCTCTGGCTTGAGCCACTGACCCGTGCGGTTGGAGACGATCGGGATCTTCGGCTCGCTGAGCCGGATGCTCTTCAGATACGTGCGGAAGCGATCGAGAATGCCGTCCAGCATCCGCGAGTGCGCGGCGATATTGATGCGCACCTTCTGCGAATCGATACCTTCGGCGCGCAGCTTTGCAGCCAGAGCATCGATCAGCGGCATGGGCCCGGACGCCACGGAGAGCTGCGGACTGTTCGAGGTCGCGAGATCGAGATCCGGCCCGAGCCGCTGCGACAGTTCCGCGGCAGGCATCGAAACGCTGAGCATCCCGCCCTCGGGCACTTCGTCCATCAGCTGACCACGCAGCAGGACGAGACCCAACGCATCGTCGAAGTTGAAGACACCGGCCACGCAAGCCGCGGCATTCTCTCCCATGCTGTGCCCGATCAACGCCGTCGGGATGACGCCATAGTGACGCAGCAGCGTCGTCAGGGCGTATTCGATGACGAAGATCAGCGGCAGCTGGATCGACGGTTGTGCAAGAGACGCGATCGTGGCGTCACGGGATTCGGGCTGCGGAAAGAAGATGCTGCGCAGATCGGCCTTGAACTTCGTGCGCAGTTTATCCAGGCCCTGATCCATCTGCTCGCGGAACACCGGCTCGCGATCGTAAAGCGTGCGCGCCATCTGGAAATACTGCGCGCCGCCACCCGGATACATGAACACGACGGATGGGCGATCGAGTTCCAGCACGTGAGTGAACACGCGCCGCGCATCGCCGCTCTCGAGCAGACGGGCAGCTTCGTCGTGACTGGCCGCAGCCAGCACACGCCGGTGCTCGAATCCGTGCCGTCCCGCCATCAGCGTGTGCGACACATCGCTGAGCGGCACGGTCGAGTTCTCGCGCAACCAGGCCGCGAGGCGCTGGCTCGCATCGTCGAGGGCTCGCCGGTTGCGGGCGGAGACGACGATCGGCTGGGCAGCCGTGTCAGGGGCTCGTGGGGCGGCAGCCGGCGGCTGCTGCAGGACGACGAATGCATTCGTTCCGCCGACGCCCAGGGAATTGACGCCGGCGCGGCGTGGCGCAGTGCCCGCGGGCCAGGCAATCGTCGATGCCGCAACCTTGAAGGGACTACCCTCGAAGGCAATCGTCGGGTTCGGCGCCTCGAAGTGCAGCGACGCGGGAATCCTGCCGTGTTCCAGCGCCAGCGACGCCTTGATCAGGCTGGCCACACCGGCCGCCGTATCGAGATGACCGATGTTGGTCTTGACGGACCCGACGTAGCAGAAGTCCGAGCGCTCGGTCGACTCCCGGAAGGCCTGCGTCAGCGCTGCAATTTCAATCGGATCACCGACCGGCGTCGCCGTGCCATGGCACTCCACGTATCCGAGGGTGTCCGCGTCGATACCGGAGACGGCGATCGCTTCTGCGATCGCGGCGGCCTGGCCGTCGACGCTCGGGGCGAGATAGCCGACCTTCGAAGATCCATCGTTGTTGACCGCAGTCGCCTTGATCACTGCGTGAATGTGATCGCCGTCCGCCAGCGCGTCGGTCAGGCGACGCAACACGACGACGCCGGCGCCGCTACCGAACACCGTCCCCTTCGACCGGTGATCGAACGTCCGGCAATGACCGTCCGGCGAGAGAATCTCTCCGTCCTTGTAGTGGTAGCCGCGTCCGTGCGGCAATTCGATCGTCACACCACCGGCCAGCGCCATGTCGCATTCACGTCCGAGCAGGCTCTGCACGGCGAGATGCGTGGCGACGAGCGATGTCGAACAGGCCGTCTGCACGTTGACGCTCGGCCCTTTGAGATCGAACGAATACGAAACACGCGTCGACAGAAAATCCTTGTCGTTACCGGTGTGGCGCAGCAGGAACAGGCCAACCGACTCGACGAGGCTCGGGTTGGTCAGGATGTTGTAGGCGAAATAGGCCGCCATGCCGCAGCCCGCGAACACGCCGACGCTGCCCTGGAATCGTGACGGTGGATGACCCGCACGTTCGAGCGCCTCCCAGGCCACCTCGTAGAACTGGCGGTGCTGCGGATCGAGGATCGCCGCTTCCTTCGGGCTGAACCCGAAGAACTCCGGATCGAACTGATCCATGTTCTGCAGCGGCATACCGGACCGAACGTAGTTCGGATCAGACAGCGTCGCGGCAGACACGCCCCGCGCCAGCAATTCTTCGTCCGTGTACGTCCGAAGCGACTCGACACCACCCACGAGGTTGGCCCAGTACTCCTCCGGCGTGGACGCGCCCGGCACACGTAGCGCCATGCCAACAATTGCAATGTCGTTGTCGTCGACTTCAGTCATCGAAAGGCCTTGCCTGCGTGGAGACCAAGACGGCGGCGTCGAAATGACTTCGCGCGCGCCTCAAACTGACATAAGAATACCCTGCCACCGCGCTGGCCGACCGTGATACTTCGCGCACTCGCAGGTCAGCCGCGCGGGGCGTCGGGCCCGTGATCTGCATCACATTCGGCGCTCGGGTTCATTCGAGATACAAAGCTCAGTCCCACCCCTCGACGAACTATATAATTCGACATAGATTTCCCGCCCGCTCGCCCGCCTCTCCGCATCCGAATGTCCATCAAGATCGTCCCCCATTCGATCGAACTCGAAGAAGCCGTGTTCGCATTCAACCAGCGAATGCAGGATGGTGGATCCGGATGGGGATTCTATTCGAGGCCCGATCTGAACTGGCTGCCCAAGGTCGAGGGCGCCAAGACCTGGCGTGAGTTCTACCTCGCTCTGGAGGATGACACGCACGTCCGTGGGGGCTTCGCGCTGAAACCGCAGCTGTGGCTGGTCGACGGGCAGGCGCAGTGGGTGTGCGACTGGCAGGGGCCGTTCAGCGAAGGCGCGATCAACCCCAGGTACGCGACACTCGGCCTGCGCTTCATCCGCGACATGCTCAAGCGCTACCCACTGCTTTTCAGCAATGGCCACGGCGGCAGCGATGAACCCATGTTGAAGTTGCTGCGCACGCTCGGCTGGACGCTGCACGGCACGCCGTTCTGCCTGTATGTGGCGAGGCCTTTTCGGTTTCTTCGGCACAACCGTTACCTTCGCGTGTCTCCCGCCAAACGACTGGCAATGGATGTGCTCGCGTACTCCGGTGTAGGGCCTATCGGAATTCGAGCCCTGCAGCTGGCGCAGCGCGTGCGGCATGGCGCGCGCCGCTCGCACGCGACAGCAGTCACCGTCGACCGCTTCGACGCCTGGACAGACGATCTCTGGGATCGGAACAAGAGTGAGTACTCCTGTCTGGCCGTGCGCGACAGGCAGATGATGAACGCCCTGATTCCGGCGCATGGCTACCAGAATGCGATTCGGCTCCGGGTGGACCGCGATGGAAAGCCGATCGGCTGGGCGATCGTTCACCACAAGGTGATGCAGAACGACGGGCGGTTCGGAACGCTTCACGTCGGATTGATTTCGGATTGCTTTTCATCCGTGACGGATGCCGCCGACGTCATCAACGCAGCACACGAATTCCTCGTCAACCGGAACGTGGATCTGATCTACAGCAACCAGTCGCACCCCGCCTGGGTCGACGCATTCCGCAAGAGCGGATACGTCGTGCTGGAAGACCGACGATTCTTCGCCTGCTCTCCGCAGATGTCGCAGTTGATCGGCCCCCTCGAAACCAAGGCGGCTGGCCTGCACCTGACCAACATGGATGGACATGGCCCCCATGGCTTCAACTAGTCACATCCATCGACAAGCGACGTCGACATGATCGCGAAACTGATGACCCGCTTCTCGGGCACCACCCTGCAGGCGCGGATCCTGCAGGGCAGCGTGGCCGTACTGCTCGCCGAGGTCTATTCGAGCGGCCTGCGGCTTGTTTCGAACCTCGTGATGGCGCGACTGCTGTACCCGGAAGCCTTCGGTCTGATGCTGATCGTGAACCTGCTGATCATGGCGCTCGGCCTGCTGTCCGACGTCGGAGTGCGCAGCGCGATCGTCGCCCGCAAAGAGGCGATCGACTCGACCTATCTGAACACTGCATGGACGATGCTGGTAGTGCGCGGCGGCATCCTGAGCGCAGCAACCCTACTGCTTGCCTATCCGGTATCGAGGTTCTACAACGAGCCCAAGCTGCTGCCGCTGATGCTGCTGACGGCCATCATGCCGCTGATCCAGGGCCTCGGCTCGCCCAACGGCATCCTGTACGAGAAGCGCGTCGAGATCACGCGCGTGATCCTGCTCGGAACGTTCACGAACACGGTCTCGGTCATCATCGTGATGGCGTGGCTGTTCATTCATCCGACGATCTGGGCTCTTGCGGCGAACGGCGTGATCACGGCAACCGTGACCACGATCTTCTCGTACTTCTTCTTCAAAGGTGACCGGCCTCGGCTGCACTGGGACAAGGCTGCGGCATCGGAACTGTTCAGCTTCGGCCGCTGGGTCATCGTGGCGACCGCGCTCACCTTCCTCGCACGGCAGGGAGACAGCCTGATCGTCAGCAAAGCGGTGTCCACCGAGCAACTCGGCATGTTCAGCATCGCGATGGCGCTGTCCAAGCTCGTGGATCAGGTGGTCAGCAAGCTCAACTGGTCAGTGCTCGTCCCGGCTTACTCCGAGATGCATCGCGAGGACGATGATTCGCACGCGAAGGAACGCAAGCGACTGAAGATCAAGCTCGGGATGTTCGCGCTCGCCGCGCCGATCATTCTCGCGTTCGCGATGTTCGGGCGCGATCTGATCGGCCTGATGTACGACTCGCGCTACCAGGATGCCGGCTGGATGCTGGAGATCCTCGGCGTGGGCGCGCTGTTCTTTGCGGTGGGCGCACCGATCCGGACGCTGCCGATGGCGTTCGGCGATTCCTACCGATACATGTGGCAGCAGTTCTGGACGGTGGCGACGCTGATCGGCTCGATGCTGATCGGCGCGGAACTCGGTGGATTCATCGGGCTGCTGCTCGGCATCGCTGCCGCGCAGGCGATCGAGTATTTCGTGGCACGCTGGTCCGTCAGCAAGTACGGGATCCGCAACTATCTGCCGGACTTCCTGTTCGCCGCCGGCATGCTCGCGATCATTCTGCTCACCTGGAGCATCCGCGGCTGGCCGGGCTCGGGGACTTAGGCCTTCGGCGTTTGCGCCGGCGGGGCCGCTGAAGCCGATCGCACGCGATCGTTCTCGTTGCGCAACGCCCGGCTCTTCCCCATCAACAGCTGATTGCGCTCGAAGCGGCGCAGATAGCGCCGGTAAGCTGGATTCTCGTAGCGCGGATGACCGGTGATCAGGGCGCGCAGGTAGCCCCACATGATGCCGAAGCCGCCGTACAGGTAAGGCGGCTCGAGCGAACGGTACACGGCGGACGCGAGCACGTAGTACCACGCGGATCCCATGAAATACTTGCCGCGCCCCCAGCGCACGCGACCCACGCGGATGTTCTCCTGCGAGCTGCCCATCGGGCGCAGATGGATGATGCGCATCTCCGGATCGTCGACGGACTGACCGATCCAGCCGTTCAGTCGACAGATGTGGCCATCGATGCCATCCCACGCCACCTCGCGCACGAAGCCGCCGATGTGCTTGAAGCAGGCGACGCGATAGAACTTCACGGGTCCGACGGCGTTCTCGTCGCCGGTGCGCTCCTCGAACAGCGTGCCATCGGCCAGCCGCTCGAACAGCTTCCCCGACACATTGCCGAGCCGCGGATCGGCTTCCATGCGCTCCATCGAGCGCTCGAAATAGCGCGGCGGCAGCTCGAGGTCGCCATCGAACTTGGTCACGTAGTCGAACGCATCGAGATCGACGCGCGCGAGCCCGTCGTAGAAGGCCTCGATGACGCCCGGACCGACGGCGCGGCGGCCGCGGTCAGCGCGCTTGACGATCTGGATGAAGGGATAGCGCGCCGCGAAGTCAGCGAGAATCTGCGGTGTTTCATCAGTCGAGCCGTCGTCCACGATCACCCACAGCGAGGGCAGCGCAGTTTGTGCGCAGGTCGTCTCGAGCGTCGTGCGGATGAACTTGGCCTCGTTGCGACACGGCGTCACCAGGCAATATCGGCGGCCGTGCGGCCGCTCGACCGGCATGAAGGGATTCGGTCGGCTCATGATGCGGCGTAGACCCCGTGACGTCGGCACCAGTTCATCAGGATGTACAGGCCCCAGACGCGCGACCAGTACACCGTCTTGTCACCGCCCTTGAACGCCCGCCAGATCCGGCCGACGGTTTCGGCATTCAGGCCGATGGCATGCGCGAGGTTGATGTCCTGGAAGGTTTCTTCGAGGCGATCCGCGAGTCGGGCGCGGCACCAGTTGCCCAGGGGCAGCTCGAAGCCGGACTTCTTGCGCTCGAACACGGATGCGGGCAACTGCTCACGCACCATGTACTTCAACAGATCCTTGCGACGCAGCGGCTCGAAGCGCCGCGCATCCGGAACTCGCGTCAGTGATTCCAGCAGCACATGGTCCAGCAACGGCACGCGCACTTCGAGCGACACCGCCATGCTCGCGCAGTCGGTATCACGCAGCAGACGCTCGCCGATGAAGTTGGCGAGCTCGAGCGTGCTGATCGCCGACAGATCGCTGTGGCCTTCGATCAGCGCCCGCAGTTCGCGAGCGCGGTCCGGCGCGAGTCCGTAGTCCAGGTTCGCAGCGCCCGACAGCGTCAGGGCGCGCTGCATCTCGCGGGTGAAGATCGCGTAGGACACCTGATACATGCCCAGTCGATCGCCGCGCGTGCCGAGCAGATCCGCAAGCTTGCCCCAGCGTGTCTGCGCAGGGATCTCACTGCCCGCCCCCATCAGCGCCCGTGAGGCCAGACTTGAGATCCCGCGCAGCATGCGCGGCGGCAGGTGGCCGAGCATCGACGCGGCGGTCCGCGACCGAGGCAGATCCACGAAGCTCGCGTATCCGCCAAATAGCTCATCTCCGCCCGTGCCGGCGAGCGCGACCGTCAGGCCGGCCTCGCGCACGGCACGGCTGACGAAATACGTGTTCAACGCATCGAACGTCGGCTGGTCGAGGCACTCGATCGCATCGTCGAGGTGATCCGCAAAGCGCTGCTCGGACAGCAGCACCTCGCGGTGATCCGTGCCGAGCAGCCGCGCCACGTCGCGGGCGTACGGGGACTCGTCGAACTGCGCCTCGTCGAAACGCACGTTGAAGGTGACGACGGGCCGGCTGGAATTGCGTTGCGCCACGGCAGCGATCACCGATGAATCCACGCCGCCGCTGAGAAAAATGCCGAGCGGCACATCGGCGAGCAGATGGATCCGGACGGTGTGGTCCAGCTCCTGCTCGACCGCAGCAACGGCGGCTGCAGGGTCCGCGGCGCAATCGGGACGCGGCAGATGCCAGAATCGTCGGCGCTCGAGAATCTGCCCGCTCGCCGAGACGCGCATCACCGTACCCGGATCCAGCAGCTCGATGCCCTGGACGAGCGTGCCTGGCCCCGAGACGAACCCGTTCCACAGGAACGACTGCAGCCCCAGCGGATCGAGATTGCGCCCGACCCCGGAGACCGCGAGCAACGCCCGCAGTTCCGATGCGAACCGCATCCGGCCGCCCTGCGTCGTGAAATACAGCGGCTTGATGCCGAGACGATCGCGCGCGACGAGAATCGTGCCGCTGCGGGGGTCCCAGATCGCCATCGCAAACATCCCGCGCAGGCGCTCGATGCAGGCATCGCCCCACTGCGAATAGGCGGCCAGAACGACTTCCGTGTCGGACGTGGAGACGAAGCGATGACCGAACTGCTCGAGCTCGGTCCGAAGCTCCTGGAAGTTGTAGCACTCGCCGTTGAAGACCGTGACCACACCGTTGGTACGGTCGATCATCGGCTGGCGACCCGCGTCACTCAGATCCAGGATCGAGAGACGGCGATGGCCGAACGTGACACCCGGATCCTGCGTCGACTGCCAGACTCCGCCCTGATCCGGACCGCGATGCTGCATGGCTGCAAGCATGCGCTCGGTATCAGTACGCGCCTCGGCCCCGGCGGGCCCGATCACACCAGCGATGCCGCACATCAGGTGATTTCTTGCCGGACGCGCTGCAGTCGCCACAGCGTCTGGTCGACCACCCGCCACGCATCCATCGCGCCGCGGCTGGCCAGCGAAAACATGTGCAGCGACTCGCCACCTTCGATCTTGATGCGCGGCAGGCTGACGAGGTTCATGCCTTTCAGGATCGCGCCGTGCACGGAGTTGAACGCAATCCGGTAACCGGCGTCACGCAGCGCCTTTTCGGTGGCTTCGTTGAAATCGCTGCGCGTGCCGAACGGATACGCGAAGACCGCCACGTCCCGTCCCAGCTCTCGCGACAGCGTCTCGCGGGACTGCCGCGCCTCCGCGACCGCCTCGTCCGGCGGCATCAGCCCGAGTGAGCGGTGCGTGTGCGCGTGCGAGCCGATCGCGATCAATCCCGACGCCGCGAGTTGCCGCAGCTCGTCCCAGGTCAGGTAGCGCTCCGGCAAGCCTTGATAGGCCTTGCCGATCAGGCTCGATGTGACGAATGCCACCGCGGGGACCTTCCAGCGCTCCAGGATCGGCGCGGCTTCGGTCAGCGTGCTGAGCATGCCGTCGTCGATGGTGATCAGACAGGCATCCGCTGGCAATGGCGCGCCACCCTCCACGAAGGCTATCAACTGGTCCAGCGATACCGCCCGGCCCGATTCGGCCAGCTGCCGGACCTGAGCCTCGAAATCGGCGCTGGGCACGCAGAACGGGTCCCGGTTGGCGGAGCCGATGCGGTGGTAGGTCAGCGCCCGGACCCGCACCTGGGCATCGAACAGGCGCCGCAGGGCCATGGACCCACTGGCCGCACTGCCCATGGCGACGCCCAATCGGGCAGCTTTCTTGACGTACCAGCGCATCGGAACTTTATCGATTATGTTGATTGGAACGGTGCTGTCGGAATTTTACCACCCCGCTGGTGGCCGCCAGTTCGCAATAGCTCTCAATTCGCGCTCCGGAAGCGAGAAATCTGCGTACATCTGCGTAGTTTTTTGCATGGCGTCATTTCGGCCGGATGCGGTAATATGCGCTCCAACAGATGGAGCATTGCGCTCCGGGCCGCAACGGATTGCGGCTGTGTCTCAGGGAGCGATCGTCATGAACAACTCGACCGAACTGGCCGTCCGCCTCACCAAGTATTCGCAGACCCGCGTCTGGGATCCGCACACCACCTTCGAGTGGCCCGCCGCCCTCGATGACACCAAGTGGGCGATGTCCCCGGAGCTGCTGTCGATCTACGGCACGGATGCGTACGAAGCGCTCGACGAAGCGCAGCGCAAGCGCCTGGCGCTGTATGAAGTCGGCAATTTCTTCAGCCTCGTGCTGCAGGGCGAGCGCCCGCTCGTGCAGGGCCTGATCCACCGCCTGTACAGCAAGCACAATTCGCCCGCCGTCACGGAGTACCTGCACCACTTCGTCGACGAAGAAAACAAGCACATGATGATGTTCGGCGAGTTCTGCCGCCGGTACGTCGGCAAGGTCTATCCGGAGAAGAAGATCGCCCTGGCGCGTGAGTACGTCGCCGGCGAGGAAGACATCGCCTTCTACTGCAAAGTCATGGTCGTCGAGGAATTCGGCGACTACTACAACGTCGTGATGGCGCGGGACGAGAGCGTCGATCCGCTGGTCCGCAAGATCAACCGCGTGCACCAGGTCGACGAGGCCCGGCATCTGGCGTTCGGACGTCAGTTCCTGGCCGAACTGTTCGCGAAGTTCAGCAAGGACTGGTCGCCGGAGACGCTCGCCGGCTTCCGCAGCTGGCTGGGCGAATACCTCCGCTCGTCCTGGAGCGATTACTACAACCCGAGCATGTACCGTGACGCCGGTCTCGCGGACGGCTACGAACTGCGTCAGCTGGCCATGCGCCATCCCGCCTGCGCCGAGCACCGCAAGAAGGTGTCGGCAAAGCTTGTGAAGTATTTCCTCGACGTGGGTCTGCTGGAAGCGGAGCCTAGCTTCTCCTTCGGCTCCGCCTGAGATCGAATGCAAGAACAGGAAATCCGGTCCAAGCTGCGTCAGTGGATCGTCAAACACGCGAAGACAGCGCCCCGCTCTGAGCTCACCGATCTGACCCTGATCCTCGAAGAGGGGATCCTGTCTTCGCTCGACATCGCCGAGTTCGTGCTCTACATCGAAAGCCTGCGCGGCGAGGAAGTCGATGTGGAGTCGCTCGAGCCGAAGGTGTTCGCCAACATCGACGCCCTCTACAGTTCGTTCTTCGCCGCGAGCTGAACCCCCGCCATGAGCGCCGAGAGCCGCAGCCTGCGCTCGGGCTTCCTGAAGTCCGCCTCCCGTTTCCCGGACCGTCCTGCGCTGCAGCTCGGCGGCCAGGTGCTGACTTACGCTGAGCTCAGATCGAACGCTGCGCGGATTGCCGCGACGCTGTCGAACCATGCTCCTGCGGGTGAGCCGCCGCTGACGGCGGTGTTTGCCCACCGCTCCATGACTGCGTACACCGGCGTGCTCGGCGCGCTGCTGCGCGGCCATGGCTACGTCCCGCTGAACCCCGCCTTCCCGACGGACCGCACGCGCGGCATGCTGGCGCGATCCGGTTGCCGCAGCGTGATCGTCGATCGCAACGCGATGGCGCAGCTCGACGAGGTACTGCAGGGCATCGAGGCCGGGCTGGTCCTGCTGCTGCCGGACGAGACAACCTGCGCAGAACTCGCCGCGCGCTGGCCTCAGCACCGGTTTCTGTTGCAGCAGGACCTCGTCGACCCGGAGCGCTGGGCGGCGGGCCCGGTGGATCCGGATGGCATCGGCTATCTGCTGTTCACGTCGGGCAGCACCGGCCAGCCCAAGGGCGTGATGGTCGCGCATCGCAACGTCACGCACTTCGTCGACGCGATGGTGCAGCGATACAGCGTAACCGAGGCGGACCGCTTCTCGCAGACCTTCGACCTGACCTTCGATCTCTCTGCGTTCGACATGTTCGTGCCCTGGGAATGCGGCGCCTGCCTGTGCGCACCGACGCAGAGCGAGAAATCCCTGCCCAGCAAGTACATCAACGATTGCGGCATCACCATCTGGTTTTCGGTGCCCTCCACGGCCGTGCTGATGAGCCGCCTGCGCCTGCTGAAGGCAGGGCGATATCCGACGCTGCGCTTCAGCCTGTTCTGCGGCGAAGCGCTGCCGATCGAGATCATCGAGAAATTTGCGGATGCTGCGCCGAACTCGATCTGCGAGAACCTCTACGGACCCACGGAACTGACGATCGCCTGCACGCTGTACCGCTGGGATCGCCAGCGCTCGCCTGGCGAAAGCGAACTGGGCGTCGTGCCCATTGGCGAGCCGTACCCGGGGATGAAGGTGCTGGTCGCGGACGAACAGCAACGTGAAGTCGCGGAGGGCGAAACCGGCGAGCTGCTGATGACCGGTCCGCAACTGACGCTCGGGTATTACAAGGACCCGGAACGCACGGCCGCAGCCTTCATGGTGCCGCCTGGCCTTACCGAGGTGTACTACCGCACGGGAGACCGCGTGCGTCGCCCGAAGGACGGCAAACCGCTGACCTATCTCGGGCGCATGGACAACCAGATCAAGATCCAGGGCTATCGCGTCGAACTCGGCGAGATCGAGGAAATCCTGCGCCAGGAGGCCGGCGTGGATGTCGCGATCGCGATCGGCTGGCCGATCACCTCGAGCGGCGCGGATGGGGTCGTCGGCTTTCTCGGCACGGCCGAGGCCGATACGGCTGCGATTCGCGCGCGCGTCATGGCGCGGCTTCCACCGTACATGCATCCGAGCGCATTGAAACTGATGCCGGAGTTCCCGCTGAACTCGAACGGCAAGGTGGATCGCAAGGCGCTGGCGCAGTTGCTGGCCGCGGAAGCTGCGGAGGCCAGCGCGTGAATACGGTCGCGGCGGCAGCGGCTGCCGCAGTGCCATTTGCCGATCGCCGCCTGCCGATTCTCGGCGTGCCTGTCGCAGATCTGACGATGGACGAAGCGCTGGCCATGATCGAGGATCTGGTCAGGACAGAGCCCCGCCGATCGCACAGCATCTTCTTCGTCAATGCGCACACGTTGAACGTGGCCTGTGACGAGCCGCCCTACCGTGAGGTGTTGCGCAGCGCCGCCTTCGTCTTCGGCGACGGCACCGGCGTGCGCTGGGGGATCCGCGCATTGCACGGCCTGCGTCTGCGTGACAACGTCAACGGCACGGATCTCGTGCCGCAGCTGTTCCAGTCGCGTGCGAAACGCGGCTACCGCTACTTCCTGCTCGGCAACACGCCGGAACGAATCGAACGGGCGGCCGCGTTCGCGCGCGAACAGTTCCCGGGCTGGGAGCAGGCCGGATATCACCACGGCTACCTCTCCGATGCCGATGCTCCGCGGATCATCGACCTGATCAATGGCTCGGGCGCGCACGTGCTGCTGGTCGGCATGGGCAATCCCAAGCAGGAACGCTGGATCGCCAGGCACCTGCCCTCTCTCACCGTGCCGGTCTGCATGGGTACGGGCGGACTGTTCGATTACTGGTCCGGCGACCTCGACCGGGCCCCGCGCTGGATGCGTGCGGTCGGCTACGAGTGGCTGCATCTGCTGATCCGCCAGCCGCACAAGGCGGGGCGATACCTGATCGGCAATCCGAAGTTCCTGCTGCGGATCCTGTCCGAGCGCATGTTCAAGCGCTATTGATCATCGGCAGGTGGCGGACGCGTTTCCCGATCGCCACGCGCCAGGCATTCGCCACCGCCGGCGCAACGGCAGGCACCCCGACTTCACCGATGCCACCAGGCGGCTCGTCGCTCGACACCAGCGCCACGTCGATCGCCGGCGTCTCATCGATGCGCAGCAGTCGATATCGATCGAAGTTCGCCTCGGCGACCGCTCCATCCACGAGATGAATCTTGCCGAACAACGCAGCGCTGAGAGCGAACACCACGCCGCCCTCGATCTGCGCGACGACCGTGTCCGGCATCACAGCGATGCCGCAGTCAACCGCGCACCAGATGCGCGAGACCCGGGGTTGAGCGCCGTGGTGCACGACAACCTCTGCAACCACGGCGATGAAGCTACCGAAGCAGGCGCACACCGCAAGACCCAGCGCGCGGCCGCGCGATCGGTGCGCTTTCCAGCCGGACATCTGCGCGACACGATCCAGGCAACCCAGCAACCGCGGTGATCCGGCGAGCAGTTGCCTGCGATAGTCGAGCGCGTCGACGCCCGCTGCCTCGGCCAGTTCATCGATGAAGCACTCGATCGCGAAGGTATTGTACGAGTAACCCACCGATCGCCAGATCCCGTATGGGACGCCGGTCTCGATCCCACGCCAATCGACATGCTGCTGCGGGAGCCGGTAGAGAAGATTCGCGGCGCCCATCGTCGCGACCGGACTCGGCACGCCAGGCTCCGGCTTGCCTGGAGTCGCCGATACGATCCGATGCCACCATGCGATCGGATACCCACGGGCGTCGACCGTGGCGCGCAGACGGTGCGCGGAGGCGTCCCGGTAGCGGTCGTGACGCAGATCGTCGTCACGCGTCCAGAACACCTGGACCGGGAGGCCCGTGAGTTTCGAAACTTCCGCCGCTTCCGCGACGAAATCAGAAACGGCGCGCCGGCCGAATCCGCCGCCGAGCAGCGTGGTGTGAACGATGACCCGCTCGGGTGGGATCTGTGCAACCTGCGCCGCCGTGGTGCGGGCGTCATCCGGTCCTTGCGTTGGAACCCAGACCTCGCATGCCCCGTCACGGAATCGCGCCGTGCAGTTCATCGGCTCCATCGTTGCATGCGCGAGGAAAGGAACTTCGTAGTCCGCGGCAACCACCGAGTCACTGCCGCCGATCACCGTGCGCGCATCACCGACACGATGCGCGACGGCTGCGTCGGTGTCATCGAGTCCCATGCGCAGCCGCGAGGCAATTCGTTCGTGGCCCTCGACGACGAGCGCGCCGGGATTCCAGCGCACCGTCAACGCCTCGCGCCCGCGTACCGCCGCGAATGTGCTGTCCGCGACGACGGCAACGCCCTGCGGCACGGCGACCACCGCGACGACGCCGCGGATCGCGCGCGTCGCGCGATCGTCGAAGTCACGAACAGTGCTGCCGATGGCTGGAGCGCGCGCGATGACGGCGTAATGGAGCCCGGGCAAGCGCACATCCGTGCCGTAGCGGGCGTCTCCGGAAACCTTCATCGGAGAATCGAGGCGCGCGCGATCGCGACCGATCAGGACGAAGTCGCGAGGTGATTTCAGTGTCGCACGCAACGGCACACGCTCGCGGGATGCCGCCTGCGCGAGGGATCCATAGGTTGCTGAGCGCGCACTCTCCGCATGGTGAACGACGCCCGAGGCGGTCGTACAACTGGATCGCGGCACGTTCCACTGGCGCGCTGCGGCGGCCACCAGCATGGCACGTGCGATGGCACCCGCCCGGCGAAGCTCGATCCATTTCGACGTCAGACCGGAACTGCCCGCGGTAAACAGACTGCCGTAGTTGTGCCGGGTGTCCACGATCGCCTGCTCGACGACCACTCGAGACCAGTCCGCGTCGAGTTCCTCGGCGATCAGCATCGGCACCGCCGTCCACGCGCCCTGCCCCATCTCCGAGCGCGTCAGCCACAGGGTCGTCGCACCGTCGGAATCGATCGCGAGAAACACGCTAGGCGCAAACCGACCGTCACGCTTGACGGGCCTGCGATAGTGACGGTCCGCCAGCCGGTCAACGCCCAGCCAAAGGCCGGCACCACCGGCCACGACGACCGCTCCTGCGGCCCCCCACAGGAGGCTGCGACGGGAAATCTTGAACACGGACACGGACAGCGCTCCTTGCAGGCCCAAGTCGTGACGAAATTCTGGTCCCGGATGCCGCCGCACCGGTAACCTTGCCACCCCGAGACTACCCAATCCAGGATCGTTCATGAAGGTTCTCGTCACCGGCGGCGCCGGATTCATCGGCTCGGCGCTGGTGCGGCACTTGATCGGCCACACGGACGCCTCGGTCGTCAATGTCGACAAGCTGACCTATGCCGGCAATCTCGAGTCCATCTCCGGGGTCGCCACCTCGCCGCGATACGCGTTCGAGCAGGTGGACATCTGCAACCGCGCCGAACTGCAGCGCGTGTTCCGCGAACATTCGCCGGACGCGGTGATGCATCTTGCCGCCGAGAGCCATGTCGATCGCTCCATCGATGCACCGGACGATTTCCTGCAGACGAATCTGATCGGTACGTTCCAGCTGCTGCAGACGGCGCTTGCGCACTATCGCGCCCTGCCTGCAGACCGCGCTGCGAAGTTCCGCTTCCTGCATGTCTCGACAGATGAGGTCTATGGTGACCTCGCGGAGTCGGGCGGCTTCTTCGTCGAGACCACGCCGTATTCACCCAGTTCGCCGTACTCGGCCACGAAGGCGGGATCGGACCACCTGGCGCGCGCCTGGGGACGCACCTTCGAATTGCCGGTGCTGGTCACGAACTGCTCGAACAATTACGGGCCGTATCACTTCCCTGAAAAACTGATCCCGCACATGATCCTGAACGCGCTGGGCGGCAAGCCGCTGCCCGTGTACGGCGATGGCCAGCAGATCCGCGACTGGCTGTATGTCGAGGATCACGCACGTGCGCTGTGGACCGTCGTATCGCGTGGCGCGGTCGGGGAGACCTACAACATCGGCGGTCACAACGAGCAGCGCAATCTTGATGTCGTGCGTCGCATCTGCGCACTGCTCGAGCAGCATGCGCCGCAGTCGAGGCCGGCTGCGGGCTACGAATCGCTGATCACATTCGTCAAGGATCGCCCGGGACACGACACCCGGTATGCGATCGACGCCGGCAAGATCGAGCGCGAGCTCGGCTGGACGCCGGCGGAAACCTTCGACACCGGCCTCGAAAAGACGGTGCGGTGGTATCTCGACAACCAGGCCTGGTGGCGGCGCGTCCTCGACGGCAGCTACCGCCTCGAACGCATCGGCACCGCCAAGGCAGCATCATGAATCGCAAGGGCATCATTCTCGCAGGCGGATCGGGCACGCGCCTGCACCCGGTGACGCACGCAGTCTGTAAGCAGCTGCTGCCGATCTACGACAAGCCGATGATCTATTACCCGCTGTCCTCGCTGATGCTCGCCGGCATCCGCGAAGTGCTGATCATCTCGACGCCGCAGGACACCTCGCGCTTCGAGCAGATGCTCGGCGACGGCAGTCGCTGGGGAATGCGCATCGAGTACGCCGTGCAGCCCTCGCCCGATGGGCTCGCGCAGGCCTTCATCATCGGCGAAAAGTTCCTGGCCGGCGCACCGAGCGCATTGATCCTCGGTGACAACATGTTCTTCGGCAGCGGCTTCAGCGGCCTGCTGCAGGCCGCTGCGCAGCGTCACAAAGGCGCAACGGTGTTCGCCTACCGTGTGACGAATCCGGAGTCCTTTGGCGTGGTCGCCTTCGATGCCTCAGGCAAAGCGACCTCGATCGAAGAGAAGCCGAAACAGCCGAAGAGTCGCTTCGCCGTCACAGGACTGTATTTCTACGATACCGACGTGGTCGACATCGCCAAGTCCATCAAACCCTCGCCGCGCGGCGAGCTCGAGATCACGGATGTCAACAACGTCTACCTGCAGCGCGGCGAACTCGACGTGCAGATCATGGCGCGCGGCATGGCCTGGCTCGACACCGGCACGCACGACTCGCTGCTCGAGGCCGCGCATTTCATCCAGACACTCGAGAAGCGGCAGGGCCTGAAAGTCGGTTGCCCCGAGGAAGTGGCCTGGCGCATGAAGTGGATCGACGATGCGCAACTCGCTAAGCTTGCGGCCCCGCTCGCCAAGAGCGGCTACGGTCACTACCTCACGGAACTCCTGGATACAGAGAGATGAAGGTCATCGAAACGCAGCTGCCCGGCGCGCGCATCATCGAGCCACGCGTGCACGGCGATTCGCGCGGATTTTTCGTCGAGACGTTCCAGGCCGAGCGATACCGGCAAGAAGCCGGCATCGATCTCCCATTCGTACAGGACAATCATTCGCGTTCCGGCCGCGGCGTGCTGCGCGGCATGCATTCGCAGCGCAGCCGGCCGCAGGGCAAGCTCGTGCGCGTGGCGCGCGGCGAGGTATTCGACGTCGCCGTGGACATCGACCCGCGCTCGGCCACGTTCGGCAAGTGGGTCGGCGTGACGCTGTCCGACGAGAACTGTCGGCAGTTCTGGGTGCCGCCGGGTTACGCGCATGGCTTCGTCGTGCTGTCGGAGATCGCGGACTTCGAGTACAAGTGCACGGACTATTACGATCCCGGCGATGAGATCGGCGTGATTTGGAACGACCCGGACGTCGGCATCGAATGGCCTCTGCAGAATCCGCTGCTGTCCGCCAAGGACCAGAAGTTGCCGTCGCTCGCGCAGCTGAAGGCCGGCGGATGACGATCCTCGTGCTGGGCTCGACCGGCCAGCTCGCAAGCCACCTGCGCGAGCTGCTGCCGACGGCCACGTTCTGGAGCCGAAACGATGCGGACCTCGGCCAGCCCGCCAGCCTGACTGCCACCATCGTCGCGCTGCGACCGACTGCCATCGTCAACGCGGCCGCCCATACAGCCGTCGATCGTGCCGAATCCGAGCCGGAGCTCGCATGGCGCGTCAACGCCGAAGCGCCCGCCGCGATGGCGCGCGCCGCGCAGACGCTCGATGTGCCGCTGGTCCAGGTCTCCACGGACTATGTGTTTGACGGCAGCAAGGACGGCGCTTATCTCGCGACAGACGCCGTCGCACCGATCAGCGTCTATGGTCGCAGCAAGCTCGGCGGAGAACTCGCCGTGCAGACGCTGTGCAGGAAGCACTGGATCCTGCGCACCAGCTGGGTGTTCAGCGAGCACGGCAACAATTTCGTCAAGACGATGCTGCGCCTCGCGCGCGAGCGCGACGTGCTGACCGTCGTCGACGATCAGCGCGGCCAGCCGACCTACGCCGGCGACCTGGCCCGACTGATCGGCAACCTGTTGCGCGACGTCGCCTCGGCGCCCGAGGCGGCCCTGCCGTTCGGCCGCTATCACGTCGGTAACGGTCCGGTCGTGACCTGGCGGGACTTCGCCGAGCGTATCGTCACGCGAGCAGGCGAGCTCGGGGCTATCGGGCGCGTTCCGACGGTCACCGGCATTCCGACCAGCGCGTACCCCACCCCCGCCCGCAGGCCGCGCAATTCCGTGCTGGCCGCGGACCCAAGCCTCACGACACGCTACCCGGCAGCCTTCGACTGGTCGTCGGGGCTCGAGACGGTCCTCGCGCGGATCGCGCCGCCTGCCATCGAGGGTTAGGCCGGCGATCACCCGTTAGGGTGAGCAGTTCACATTTTCGCCTGACGGCATTCCGATAGCATGCCGGGATGGGGACCCCGTCAGATCTCAGAGCCGCCTCTGAGTTCATCACTCGTGCCTGGTTCGATGTGCTGGAGCTGCAAGGTCCGGACAAGGGCAAGGGATTCCTGGCGCAGGGTGGAGATTCGCTGCGCGGAACCCAGCTCTGTCTGCGTCTGCAGCAGGGCCTCGGGATCCGCGCATCCCTCGCGACCGTGCTCGGCGCTGCCTCGCTGACTCAACTGATACGCGAACTGCTGCCGGCGCCCGCAAGTCCCGCCGCGCAAGCCCTCGGCGCCGTATCGTTCGCCGGTTCCGCCGACGCAGCCGCTCCTGCCGTCCTGTCGTTCTCGCAGGAACGCATGTGGTTCATGCACGAGCTCGCGGCAGCCAGTGCCGCCTACCACGTGCCGATGGCCTGGCGCCTGCGCGGCCATCTCGACACTGCTGCGCTGCGGACCGCGCTCGGCGCCGTGCTCGAGCGACACCCCGTACTCCGCATGACGGTCGTCAGCGATGGCGCCAACGTCGTCCCGCGATACAGCGGCGGCGCAGCAACGACGCTGCGCGAGATCGACATCGCGCCGTTGGCCGATGGTCCGGATCTCGATTCGTTGAGCGGATTTCTCTCGGAGTTCACGAACGCTCCGTTCTCGCTCGATCACGGACCGCTCTGCCGGATCGCGGTCGCAAGCATCGGGCCCGACGATGCCGTGCTGCTGGTCGTGATGCATCACATCGTCGGCGATCAGTGGGCGCTCGACGTGTTCTTCCGTGAGCTCGCCGCAGCCTATCGGGCATCGCTCGCGGGAAGTGTTCGCGCGAGCAGCCCCCCGCAGCCCAGCTATGCACGGTACGCGGCGGCCCATCGCGCCTGGTTCTTGCGGGAACGACGTGGTCCAGAGCTCGACTTCTGGCGAAGCCGCCTGGAGGGCCTCGAGACGGTCGTTCTGAACGAGGACTACGCGCGACCACCGCAGCAGAGTTTTCGGGGCGCGAAGCTGCGGCTCGATTTCAACCTGCGCGACATTGCGGCCCTTCGTGCGCTGGGTGCGACCCACGGCGCCACGCTCGCGATGGTGCTGCTGACCGCGCTGAAAATCCTGCTGTTCCGGCATACCGGAAGAACGGATGTGGCGGTGGGCGTACCCGTCGCGAACCGTCATCACGACGGCGCGGAGCCGCTGCTGGGAACCCTGGTCAACACGTTGGTCATGCGCACGGAGCTCGCGGGTCAGCCTGACTTCATCACCGCGCTGCAGCGCGTCCGCGCGACGATGCTCGAAGCGCTGCAGCACCAGGACCTGCCCTTCGAGATGCTCGTGCAGTCGCTGCAACTGCCGCGCGATGCCAGTCGCTCGCCGCTGTTCTCCGTGATGTTCAACATGCTCAATACGCCGCTGGGCGAAGTCCAGCTGCCCGGCCTGACCTGGTCGCGCTTCGAATTCGACAAGAAGGCG
The DNA here is from genome assembly GCA_965279665.1 of Steroidobacteraceae bacterium. Taxonomy (GTDB): domain Bacteria; phylum Pseudomonadota; class Gammaproteobacteria; order Steroidobacterales; family Steroidobacteraceae; genus UBA964. The sequence continues at coordinate 1,582,085 of OZ257256.1, read as the reverse complement.
TCTCAGTTCGATCTGACGATCACCATCGACGCGGATCACGCGCGCTCGATCAGCTTCGAATACTCCACGGACCTGTTCTCCGCCGACACGATCCAGCGCCTGTCGGAACACTATCTCGGGCTGCTGCGCGCCGTGATCCAGCGACCGACATTGCGCATCGACGCCGCGGCTCTGATCCCGGAAAACGAGCTGAGGCTGCTGCGCGAATGGGCGCAGGGTCCGCGTACGGCCCGGGCCGAGGGCACCATTCCGGCATTGCTGCAGCCGGCGTGGTCGCGCCATGCCGCGTCGCTGGCGATTCGTTTCGAGAATGAGGCGCTGACTTACGCGCAACTCTCGCTCGCCGTGACCAAAGTGGCCCAGGCGCTGCGCAGTCGCGGCATCGGTCGCGGCGCGCGGGTCGGACTGTATGTGCCGAGATCGCCCCGGATGCTGATCGGCCTGCTCGGCATTCTGCAGGCTGGCGCTGCGTACGTCCCTCTCGATCCCGCATTCCCGCCGGACCGGCTGGCGTTCATGGCACGTGACGCGGGGCTGTTGCTGCTGCTGTCCGACGGCGGTGTGGATCCCAAGGCCCTCGGTGTCACGCAACAGCTCGCGATCGGCGACATCCTGGCCAACGGCACCACGAGCGAGTGGCAGACGGACGTCGCACTCGAAGCGCGGCCGAATGATCCCGCCTACGTGATCTACACGTCCGGATCCACCGGCCAGCCGAAAGGCGTGGTCGTGCCACACCGGGCGGTCGTGAATTTCCTGCGCAGCATGCTGGTCGAACCGGGCCTGGCTGCGACCGAGAGACTGCTCGCCATCACGACGCTCAGTTTCGACATTGCGGTTCTGGAATTGTTGCTGCCGCTGACGGTGGGTGCGGAACTGATCGTCGCGAGCCCCGCGGAGCTAGCCGATGGCGAGACGCTGCGCGACATGCTAAACCGCCGTCGTGTCACCACGCTGCAGGCGACGCCGTCGACCTGGCGGCTGCTGATCGACTCGGGCTGGCACGGCACACCCGGATTGCGTGCGCTGGTCGGCGGCGAAGCGCTCACGACGGAAGTTGCGATCCAGCTCTCCGGGCGCTGCGCCGAAGTCTGGAACATGTATGGACCGACGGAGACCACCGTCTGGAGCGCATGCGGTCGCATCGAGAATCTCGGGCGGGAGCGCGTCTCCCTCGGCCGTCCGATCGCCAACACAGAGATCATGGTGCTGGACGAGAACCGGGCGCTCTGCCCGATCGGTGTCCCGGGAGAAATCTGTATCGGCGGCGACGGCGTCGCCATCGGTTACCTGAATCAACCGGCCCTCACCGACGAGCGCTTCATCGAAAATCCGTTTTCGCGGGACCGCCGCACCACTCGGCTGTATCGCACTGGCGATCGAGGTCGATGGCGCCGGGATGGTCGGCTCGAACACCTCGGCCGACTCGACTCCCAGGTCAAGGTCCGCGGCTATCGCATCGAGCTCGGCGAAATCGAAGCGCGCCTCGCCACGCATCCGGACATCGCCGCGGCCGTCGTCGTCGCGCGCGAGCAGAACGCGGGCGACCCGCGACTGGTGGCTTACGTCGTACCGCGACAGTCCATGCCGGACACCGCGGCGGTTCGCGACTACCTGCGCCAGTGGCTGCCGGAGTACATGCTGCCGCAGCATTACATCTCTCTGGAGCGCATTCCGCTGCTGCCGAACGGCAAGACCGACCGGCAGAAACTGCCGGCGCCGACGGACTCCGCCCGGCGCAGTATTGCGCCGACGCCGCCGCGCAATCTCGCCGAGCAGGCCGTGTGGGAGATCTGGCGGCAGACGCTGGACACCGACGCTTTCGGCGTTCACGACAACTTCTTCGATCTCGGCGGGCACTCCCTGCTGGCCGTGCGCATGGTCAGCCGGATTCGCAGCGAACTGCAGCGCGCCTGCACGCTGCCGATTGTGTTTCGCAACCCGACCATCGCGGAGCTGTCGATCGCGCTGGGCGATGCGACTGCGCTGTCCGGTTCCGCCATCATTCCGTTACAGGCCGCTGGCAACGGCCCGCCCATCTTCTGTCTGTGCGGGATCCTGATCTACCAGGAACTCGCGGACCAGCTCGCGCCGGACTTCCCGGCTTACGGAGTCTTCGTACCGCAGGAACTGGAGTACCTGAATTTCTCCGGACAACACCGTCGGGCGGCGCCTTCAGTCGCCGAACTCGCGACGGAGTACCTCAAAGCGATCCGCGATCGGCAACCGCAGGGACCATACCGATTGATCGGATTTTCGTTTGGTGGAGTACTGGCTTTTGATATCGCCCAGACGCTGACGCGGGAGGGCGAACAGGTGGAGCTGCTCGCGATTCTCGACAGTGACGTGCCGGGTCGCGGCAGCGCCGGGATCCTGCAGGAACTGAAGGCCCAGGCCCGGCAGATCCGCGATGCCGGTATCCGGCTGATCGCCGGTACGGAGTCTGGACTCGATCTACTCGCCAGTGACCGGGATCAGCGATATCTCGAGACGATGCGGGCATACCAGGCCGAGCCGTATCCCGGCCAGGCGTTCTGCGTACTGTCCGCCGACGGGCCCGTCCACGACCCCGGATACACCTGGGAGGCCCTGATACCCCGCCTGACGACCCACCGGATCGAGGACTCCCACCTCGGCATCCTGCGCGGCACCAGCGTGGTGCGACTGGCGTCTCTGCTGCGCCAGCACCTGCGGCGTACATCGTTGACCGACATCACATAAAGTAGCGACCCGCTGGGCCACACTTAGGTCCGCTCCGGCTGGGTATCATGGTACCCGGCCGTATGTTTTTCAGGCCCGCGCAGACAATCCGAGATTCATGAGCCAACCCGTCCTACTACGCGCCAGCCTGCCGGTCGCGTTCATTCGCCTGATGCAGAGCGTCCTGCCTGCGCTGGCGATCGGGCTGAGCCTGTACGCGATCACGCAGTTCCACGGCGTTCATTTCGACCGCCTCTTCGTCGCGCTGGCCGCCGTCGCCGTGATCCTCAGCGTGGTGATCCTGCAGCCTCCGCCGCACGACAGCCCGATCCTGCAGATCGACGCCGGCGCGATGGCCATCGATGTGTTCTTCCGCTGGGCGATCACCCTCGGCCTGCTGTTCGGACTCGGCTACATCACGAACTTCGACGAACACTATCCGCGCCGGATCGTACTGCCCTGGGCCGTGATCGCGCCGCTGCTGGCGCTCGGCATGGTCTGGCTGCTGCAGGTGCTGATGCGCCGCGTCGTGATGTCGCGCGAGAACCAGCGCTCGGCGGTCATCGTTGGCGTGAACGTCGCCAGCCTGCAGCTCGCCGAACGCATGACCACGCATCGGGAGCTGTGCACGCAGGTCACGGGATTCTTCGACGATCGCAGCGCCGAGCGCCTCGAGGCCATGGGTCAGTACCAGCTGCTCGGCCGGCTCACGGACCTGGTCGCGTACGTGAAGCAGCACCGCATCGATGTGATTTTCGTCGCGCTGCCGATCCGCCACGTGCAGCGCGTGATGGACCTGCTGGACGACCTGCACGACTCCACCGCGTCGATCTATTACGTGCCGGACGTGTTCGTGTTCGATCTGATCCAGTCACGAACCGCCGAAATCATGGGTGTGCCGGTCGTCGCGATGTGCGAGACGCCGTTCTACGGCTATCGCGGCGTGATGAAGCGTCTGACCGATCTCGGCTTCACGCTCTGCATCATGTTGTTTGCGTTGCCGGTGATGCTGGTGATCGCCGCAATGGTCAAGCTGTCGTCACCGGGTCCTGCGATCTTCCGGCAGCGACGCTATGGCCTCGATGGCCGCGAGATCGTCGTGTACAAATTCCGCACGATGCGCGTCACCGAAGACGGCGCCGTCGTGACCCAGGCGACGAAAGACGATGCGCGGGTCACGCCGCTCGGCGCGATCCTGCGGCGCTACTCACTCGATGAGCTGCCGCAGCTGTTCAACGTGCTGCAGGGTCGCATGAGCCTCGTGGGGCCGAGACCCCATGCCGTCGCCCACAACGAGCAGTACCGGCGCCTGATCAAGGGCTACATGATTCGCCACAAGGTGCTGCCCGGCATCACCGGACTCGCGCAGGTCAGCGGATGTCGAGGCGAGACCGCAGAACTCGAACAGATGCAGGCCCGCGTCAACTACGATCTGGACTACCTGCGTCGCTGGAGCCCGTCCCTGGATCTGAAGATCCTGTTCCTGACCGTCCAGAGGCTGTTCCGTGACGCGAAAGCCTACTGACGCGGAAACTTCGCAGCAGGAATGCCCGGTCGCCGCGGTGCCCACCCCGCTGTTCGTGACGCGACCGACACTGCCCCCCATGGCAGCCGTCGTCACCATGCTCGAGGAGATCTGGGCGAACCGGACGCTGACGAACTGTGGTCCGCTACACCAGCGACTCGAACAGCAGTTGTGCGCGTATTTCGGTGTTCAGCATCTCACGCTCGTCGCAAATGCCACGCTCGGTCTCATGCTCGCGGTGCGGCAACTCGACCTGCGCGGCGAAGTCATCACGACTCCGTTCTCTTTCGTCGCAACGGGCCACGCCCTGTTGTGGGGCGGGGTGACGCCGGTCTTCGTGGACATCGACCCCACGACGCTGAATATCGATCCGGAGCGCATCGAACGAGCGATCACGCCACGCACGACTGCAATCATGGCCGTGCATTGCTTTGGACATGCCTGCGACGTCCTGGCGATCGAGGACATCGCTCGCCGACACGGCCTCAAGGTGATCTATGACGCCGCCCACGCCTTCGGCGTCAGACTCGGCAACGGCCGCAGCGTCCTCGAATATGGCGATCTGTCGGTCGCGAGTTTTCATGCGACCAAGGTGTTCAATACATTCGAGGGCGGCGCGATCATTTCCCGGCATGTCGATGCCAAGCAGGCCATCGATCGCCTGACCAACTACGGCATCGTCGACGAGAACACGATCGCGACCGTCGGCCTGAACGCGAAGATGAGCGAGATACATGCTGCGATGGGCCTCGCTCAACTGCCCTGCATCGACGCTGCGCTGGCGTCACGCCAGCAGATCGATGAGCACTACCGGGAATTACTCAAAGGACTTCCTGGCATCGCACCCGTGACGTGGCCCGGCGGCCAGAACCGGAATTACTACGCGTTCCCGATCCTGGTCGGCGACGAGTTCGGCTGCAGCCGCGACGAACTGCATCAACAACTCAAACTGGCAGGCGTGAACGCGCGCCGGTATTTTTATCCGCTCCTCTCCGATCTGCCGATGTACCGCGACCACGCGGCGCGCAGCCCCGACTCGCTTGAGGTTGCCCGGAACGTCGCACGTCGAGTGCTTTGCCTGCCGCTGTACCCGGATCTGTCCGAAGCCGACATGAGGCGCGTCGTGCAGGTGATCCGTCACTGCTGACAAGCCATGCCGCTCAACCTGACCATGATTGCGCGCCGCGCGCGCCGTCTGCTGGCGAGAGACGCGCCCCCGTTGACGTCCCTTGCGCGAGAACGCTGGACGCTCTGCGCGGAGGAGACGCGCGACGCAACGCCAGCGATTCATCTCGACGGGGCGCTTGACCGCGTCACTGCCCTGTCCCCATGGCGTACCTGGGACGTCGAACGATCGCTGATCGAGGGCCACACCGGATCCCATGCAGCATCGACGGCCTATCTGATCGAGGACGTCGACCTGGTCGGCGCATTCCTCTACAAGGGCGCCGCCAAGGCCCAGCCGGGATTCGGACGAGAATCGTGGACGCTCCCTTCAAGCGATGCCGTCGCTCACGTCGAAGATGCATGCCTCGTGACCAGCAACGAGGGCAGCCACTTCTTCGGTCCGCTGCTGCAGTGCGACTATCCACTCGAACTGATCGCGCCGAACGACGCGCGCAATTTCAATGTCGTCACGAAGCCCTACGAGCATTCCTCCGCATATCGCCGCCTGCTTGCTCTACCGCCGGAGCGCCGACTGACTCGAGCCCGCTTCCGGCGCCTGATCGTCTACACCGACTTCGCGCAGAACAGCTTCAAGATCGCTCGTTATGTCGAACTGCGTCGCCGACTCAGAATGAGCGTGGCGCCCTCGGGTCGTGCCCGTCACCGCGGTGTCTACCTGTCGCGTGGGCGCACCGGCGAATTGCGCGTGCTCAGCAACGAGGCAGCAATCGTCGAGTTTCTCGACGCCCAGGGATTCGAGATACTGGAACCCGCGACGCTCAGCGCTGACGAAATCGCGGCACGAACCCTGGAGGCGCCGCTGGTGATCAGCGTCGAGGGGAGCCATCTGTCGCATGCCATATTCTCGATGAGGGACAAGGGGACGATGCTGGTACTTCAGCCACCCGACCGCTTCGCGATGCCCTACAAGGAGTTCACCGACAGCCTCGACATGCGGTTCGCATTCCTGGTCGGCCTGAGCGCGGCAGACGGCTTCGAAGTGCCAATCGATGACCTGCGGCGTATGCTCGATATTCTTGCCTGACTCACCGCCAACTCAGAGCGACCATGCGATCGGATCCCGCTGACGAACTCGTGCTGATGCCGAGCCTCAAGGCGCATGTCGGGTCTCGCGGCGGCCTGGTCCTCACGCAAAAATTCCTGAACGGCGTCGCGGAGTACGCGAAATCCTGGCCCGGCCGTGTCACGGCGCTCGTGGAAATCAGCAAAACGTACTCGTCCGACATGGACCACGTTGAAGTGCTCCCCGACGACGGCAAAGCCCCGCTGGAGTTGCGACCGGGGAATGCCGCCGAACTACGCGCCCGCCTCGGCAGGTCCGCTGCAGTCCTCGGCTTCCTCTCGCCCTACGAATTGGACGCTACACGACTCTGCCGGGACGTCGGCGTGCCGATGATTCTCACGAGCGAGTACTCCCCGCACACCGAGATGCAGATCATCGACGCTGGCACGCGCAATCCGTTGCTTCGCTGGCGTCGCAAACGGTGGGTGACGCAGGCGGAAAAGAAGCGACTCGAAGCGCTGTCGATCGCTGCGGGCCTGCAATGCAGCGGCACCGGCGCATTCGAGCACTATCGCCGGTTCAATCCGAATACCATGCTGTTCTTCGACAATCGAGTGCCGCAAGACAAAGTCCTCGACGTCAGATCGCTGGACTCGAAACTTGCAACGCTGGGCGACCGCCGCCCACTCCGCCTCGCATTCGGCGGACGGCTGATCGCCATGAAGGGCGCATTGGAACTGCCGCGCGTGGCGCAAGCACTCAAGCGTAGTGGCACGCCGTTCACGCTCGACATCTATGGTCGGGGAGACCTCGAAGAAGCCCTGCGACGCGACATCACTCACCTCGGATTGCAGGATCAGGTGAAGTTGCGTGGTGCAATGGACTTCGAGACGGGCTGGATTCCGACGCTGAAGAACGACGTCGATCTGTTCGTCTGCTGCCACCCGCAGGGCGACCCCTCGAGCACCTATCCCGAAGTCATGTCCTGCGGCGTACCGATAGTCGGCTATGACAACGAAGCCTTTGTCGGCATCGTGCGCGAATCACGCAGCGGCTGGCTTGCACCGATGAACGACGCGCAGTCCGTCGCCAACATCATCACGAGGCTCGATCGGGAACGCGAAGAGATCGCCGTGTCAGCTCGTGCGGCCCGCGACTTTGCTGCCCTGCACGCCTTCGAATTGACCTTCGCGGCACGCACGAAGCATCTGATCCGGTCGAGCCGCTTGCCGGCGTCGCTGCGCCAACAGCTGGGTTGATCGCGATCAGAACAGCGGATTCGACGAATCCTGCCGGGAGAACCGCAGATGCCACTCGATCCTGTGGCGCAACGCCTTCAGCGAAGACGCCACGACGCCGCGATCCCGTCTGAAATACACATCGCGGACGTAGCCCCAGTACAGGCCATTGAAGTCGTGCAGCAGATACTGGCGCACACGCTCGATGGGCCATGAAGCTGCGCGATCCTGGTCCGCAGCCATGAATTCGCTCGCGAACTGCTGCAGCGCTCTCGCAGTGTCGACGGGAACAGCCATGGGCGCTTCGGCCCCGACCGATGAACGTCCCAGCACCGCGCCGTACGTCACCAGCGCCATGAAATAGCTGCCAAGCGGCGTCAGATGCACATCATCGGAGAACAACCGACGGAGTGTCTCCCGCGTGCTTCCGCAGGACAGTCCCGTCACGCCCTCTCGACTCGTCGCCCGCTCGACGAGCGCTGCCAGCGCGCTGGCGGCCGGTAACGGCACGATACGATCGCTACGCCCTTCCGCCTCGAGCGACAGATTCACGCGCGTCACGACGCCGCGCCAGATCGGCGCCGCGGCGCGCTCGTACGCGATCCAGCGCCGCGGGTCGGTCAGGTCGCTGACGCCGAGCCAGGGCTCGTAGAAGTGCGTGACGCCCCGCGGATTGGCCGCGATGAAGCGATCGTGATACGCGCGCAGGCAGCGCACGGTGTCATTCCAGATCAACCCACCCAGCACGCTGTGCTGCTCGGTGATGACGAGAGCGTCGCAACCCTCCAAGTCGCGGGCGACAGCGTCGAGATCGGCGCTGCGGGCAAGGATCGAAGAGCCTTCGAGATACTGACGTCCCCAGTCCACGGGCGTACCGAGACTCCGGGCAATCGCCGCAAGGTAGTCCGGAAAAGGCTGGTCCGTCAGGCTGTGGCCGGAGATGAATAGGCGCACGCGGTTGGCCTGAGCGGAATCGATGGCGTCCCCAAGGGGATTCGAACCCCTGTCGCCGCCGTGAAAGGGCAGTGTCCTAGGCCTCTAGACGATGGGGACGACGAAACCGCTATAACGAAACTGATCCGAGAAATTGGTGGAGCCAGGCGGGATCGAACCGCCGACCTCTTGCATGCCATGCAAGCGCTCTCCCAGCTGAGCTATGGCCCCACGAGAGGGCGCGAAAGCTACGCGACGCGCCCCGACCTGTCAAGAAATCCAGCCGCCGAATCCCTTGGGTTTGCAGCGACTTAGGCGGCAGGTGAAGCGGCCACCGCGGCCAGCCGGGCCAGGGTTTCCTCGCGCCCGAGCAGGTGCAGGGTCAGATCGATCGGCGGCGAGACGGTGCCGCCAGAAACCGCCACACGCAGCGGCTGGGCGACCTTGCCGAGCCCCAGCGACTTCTCAGCCGCCAGCGCCTGCACGGCTTCATGAGCGGCTGCGGCGGTCCAATCGGACAGTGCCGAGAGGCGGGCGGCCAGCTCGCCCAGCAGCGCCCTCGCCTCGGCCGTCAGGTGCTTGGCCCCAGCGGCAGGATCGATCTGGACGCCGCGGGTGAACAGAAAACGGCTGTTCTGGGCCATCTCGACCAGCGTCTTGGTGCGCTCGCGCTGCGCCTCGATTACCGCCACGAGCTTGGCCTCGGGGATCGCGGCCGGATCCACGGCCAGCTCGAGCCGGGCGAGGTACTTCCGCAGGTGCGGGACGATCTCGCTGGCCGGGGTGCGCATCAGGTGCTGCTGGTTCAGCCACAGCAGTTTCTCCGGATTGAACGCCGAAGCCGCCTTGCCGACGTCTCCGATCTCGAAGGCGGCGATCATCTCGGCCCGCGTGAAGATCTCCTGGTCGCCGTGCGACCAGCCGAGCCGGACCAGGTAGTTCAGCAGCGCGTCGGGCAGGAAGCCCTGCTTCTCGTACTCGAGCACGCTGACCGCGCCGTGCCGCTTCGAGAGCTTCGCGCCATCGGGGCCGAGGATCATCGGCACGTGTGCATAGACCGGCGGCGTCACGCCGAGCGCGAGCAGCATATTCATCTGGCGCGGCGTGTTGTTCAGATGATCGTCGCCACGGATCACGTGCGTGATGCCCATGTCCATGTCGTCGACGACCACACAGAAGTTGTAGGTCGGCGTGCCATCCGAGCGCGCGATGATCAGGTCGTCGAGTTCGCCATTGGAGAACGTCACGTCTCCGTGGACGAGATCCTTGACGACCACCTGACCCGCGAGCGGATTCTTGAACCGGATGACCGGCTGCACACCGTCGCGCGAATCCGTCCGGTCGCGCCAGCGGCCGTCGTAACGCGGCTTCTGCTTGGCCGCCATCTGCTCGGCGCGCAGCGTGTCCAGCTCTTCCTTCGTGCAGTAGCAGCGATAGGCCGTACCGGCCGCCAGCATCTGCTGAATGACTTCACGGTACCGATCGAAGCGACGGGTCTGATAGTACGGACCCTCGTCCGCGGCGAGGCCCAGCCACTCCATGCCCTCGAGGATCACCTGCACTGCTTCAGGGGTTGAACGCTCGAGGTCGGTGTCCTCGACGCGCAGGATGAAGCGGCCGCCGTGGCGACGCGCCTGCAGCCAGCTGAACAGCGCAGTACGCACGCCACCGATATGCAGCATGCCGGTGGGACTGGGGGCGAAACGGGTGACGATGGTCATGGCGGCGCGACTTTAGGGCAGCCTGTCGGTTACGTCAAAAGACGATGAAGTCTTGTCGATCAAAGTCAGAGAAAGATTGCCTGACGTCCACCGGCCAACAATGCGACCCGCAGCCGCGAGGCGATCGATCTGGGGGCGTACCGCATCGCCGGCAGGGATCGGGAACTGCGGCGCAATCTCGTCAACCACCCAGATCCTTTCTGCGCTTCGAAGCTCCTCGAGCAACTGATCCCGTCGCACGTGACTCGATCGAAAAAAGGCCTCGAGGGATTCGCGCCGATCGCCGTAGGTCATGGCGACAACGCGCGAGCGGTCGAACGGCTCGGGTGACGCATGGCGAACGGAGTTCTCAAGCATCTGGAATGAAAGCAGAAGCCTGTCAGTGCCTGGCTCAAAAGCACGGAGCCGGGGAGCCAGAAACGCAAAATCATCGCTCTGCGCTTCCGGCGGATAGAGATGACGGATCGTCAAGAGCTGCGCAATCACCACGATCGCAATGGCGCCACACATCGCCAGTGGCCGGACGATCCTGGCGAGGAGCGCGGCAGGAAGAAAAAGCGTGAGTGCTGACGGCCAGACCATCACGCGTATCAGCATGATCGGCCGAATCAGGCTCAACAACCAGATGACCAACGGCTGACCTGCGACGAAGGCCCCCACGAAAGCCAATCCAGTTGTTCGCCGGCGAAGCACCCACAACCCCGCGACGCAAAGCAACAGCATCGCCAGCTTCAAGTAGCTCGGGTAAGGGTAGATTCCCGATATCTGGCTCAATGCGTAAATAGGCGTCGGCTTCGGGATCCAGAAGTTCGCAAGTGTCGTGGCAACGTGCCCGCCCAGCACCCATAGCCAGGGCGCGGCGAACACAAGTATGAGTGCTCCTGCGGCCAGACAACGCCAAAGGTCGGCGGTTGTTGCTCTCCCTCTCAACGCCATCGCGACAACGAGCATCGTCGAGAGGACGGGCAGCAGCAGCGCCGTATTGTGCGCGTAGAACGCGCTGACACTGCCGATGACGTAGAGCCCCCATGCCCGCCACGGCCGCGCCATCCGGGTCCCCGTGTCGCGCTGCAGAGCCGGAAGCGCGTAGGCAAGGCCAATCAACGCGACCAGCGCCGACGCCGTGAGCAACGAGTACATGCGTAGTTCGCGGCTCTGCTCGACATGTAGAGGCGCGGTGGTCATCAGAAAGGCAGCGATGAGTCCGATACGCTCGCCAAAGAGTCGGCGGCCGAGAACAAACAGAAGAGGAATCGCGGCAACGCCGAACAGTACGGGTAGAGCGCGCATCGAGGCAGGTGAACTGCCGAACACCAGCCACGCCTTCTGCAGCGAGTAATAAAATGGAGGATGAACGTCGATCCTGCCGACGGGCCCGAGCAAGGCAGCCCACGTTTCGCGCGTGTAGAGCGAAGTGGTGAGTTCGTCGAGCCAAAGTCGACGATGGCCGAGACGAAATACACGAACCATCAATGCAAGGATGGTGGCGGCGGCAACCCAAAGCCAGACCGACGGGACGTCGGAGTCCCGCCTTGGTTCTCGTTTCAGACCGATCGAAGCCGCGAATGGCACGAACTGAGTATAGCTACAGCCCTCCTCGGAAGAACCGCCGACTCAACTCATCGGTGCCACTCGACTGACTCTGGATCGGCTGATCCTTCGAGGTCATACGCCTCTCAGTTGTGATCCCGCTCGAGCCAGATACGCCGCACGAGAAGGCGCCGCCCAGGCATGACCCCCGGCGCAGACAGCATCACGATATCCATGTCCTCCAGCGCGAACCGTCGGTGCGGGATCGACCGCACGATGTCCTGCAATCGAGTCCGCACGATCCTGCGCGATGCAGGAGGAAGATCCAGCCACCGATCGTATCGATCACCGAGTCTCCCGCTGCCGCGCATATCGTCGACGTTCAGCAGTACCCGAATCGGACGATCGCCCGGATTGATCACGTCCACAAGCAGGGTTGACCACGCACTCCAGTCACCGTAGGGCTCATCGATCGCAAGTCCCGAGCGTGGTCCGTCTTCGAGAGGTACGAGGATTGCCTTTTCGCCTGCTTCGCGCCGAAAAGCAGGCCCGATGTCAACGATTTGCGCAGGCTCATCCATCGGACGCACCCAGTCCATGTTGGACGCAACCGACGCATCCAGAATCACTGGAAACTGCGTCCAACGAACGAAATACGAGTGGGTCGTCAAAAAGAACGGCCACGCTGCCCCCGCCAGGAAAATCGACGCGGAAGCACCCCAAAAATGAACCAGGGATCCGGGTTTCAGCATTTCTGCTGCGGAGATCCCGGCAGCCGCGGCGACCGTATCCATCAGCAGGTCTCGGACCGAAAACCCTCCGCCGGCAACCGTTTCCAGCGACTCCACCGCGAGCCCGAGTATCAGCGCCCCGGATACGATCAGCGCTGCGGATGGGCCCCGTCTGAACCCTCGCAGGTGCAGGGCGCGAGCCACCGCAAAAGCAATGATGGCCAGTATCAGAAAGCTGGCGAGATCGCGGGTGGCGCTCGCGAACCGTGTGTTGGGCACGGGCAACACGACAGCACACGTCGCAATGACCGCGACCAGTCCGACTGTTGTCAGGATTTCGCCGCGAGGCCAGACATACCGCGTCAGCAAGTTCATCCGCGCGATGGTAGCAAGGCACACTGGCAGTGACGCGAACGGCCAGACGCCGAGGCGGGTGGGCAGCCCGGAGACGACCCAGTTGCAGCCGGGGCGCCCTCCCCTTAAGCTTGCCGCCCTCGCAAGGTCGGGCGGTTAGCTCAGCGGTAGAGCATTGCTTTCACACGGCAAGGGTCACTGGTTCGATCCCAGTACCGCCCACCATAGCTCCAGCACAAACAAGCGTTTGCGGTGCAGTGCGTTCACCCTGATCAGCATGGACATCAGCGATCGGTGAATCCGTCCCGAGCGTCCGTGACCGCCACTGGTGATTTTCAAACAAGGTTGCGAGGTGGCGGGCTTCGCGCCGCACGTCGTGCATTTCCTCGACACGCGCACGCCCCCGCTGCCCCATCACGCGCAGCCTGACCGGATCGGTTTGCACTGCTTCCTCGATGACGCAGGAAAGCTGGTCGACATCGCCGGACGGGAACAACCATCCGGTATCCTGGTCCGCGACGAGTTCCGGAATACCCGCCACGAACGTCGACAGAACCGGGCGTCCCGCGGCCATGGCTTCCATGATGACGACCGGCAGCCCTTCCGCGAAGCTCGGCAACACCATCGCGCGCGCCTGCTGCAGTTCCGCCTGAACCTGCTTTCCGCTGATCCATCCGGTGATGCGAATCAGACGTTCGAGGCCGAGGACCCGCGCAAGCCGCTCGATCTCGCCGCGAAGTGGTCCGTCTCCGGCGAACACCACTTCCACCTGCACGCCCCGGCCGACCAGACGATGCAGCGCATGCACGAGCAGAAGTTGGCCTTTGTCTGCGCAGAGCCGGCCCACGCAGACGAGCCTTCCAGCGAGGCCCTGCCCTTCGGTGCGCTTGAACTCCGTCAGATCGAGAGCGCACCGGACGACATGAACCTTCTGCCAGTCGCGCGGCTCCGCCCAGCGAAAGATCTGGCTGCGACAATATGACGAGATGGCCACGACGAACGCCGCATCGCGAACCTTGCGGCGAAGCGACAGGCTCCGCGGCATGTCGAACTCCTCCGGGCCATGGATGGTGACGCTGTACGGAACGCCGCCGAGGGAACGACACAGCATGGCGACAGTCGCGGAATTCGTGCCGAAGTGCGCATGCAGGTGCGTGGCTCCACACGCCTCGATCCAGCGCTTCAGCACACAGGCCTCGGCCATGCAGACGATCTGACGGAAGGTTCCCCGACTGGACTCGCGACCGAGCTTCAGCGCCACGAATGCCGTGCGAATGAACGCGAGCGGATGCAGGATGCCCGTCATCAGGATCGATGCGACGATGGGCAGCCATCCCGCGCTGACCACATGGCGCGTCTTGCCCAACTCCTCGGCATCGCGCGGATCGACGCTTTCCGTGCCGTCAGTGCGCAGGGCGAATCGGCTGACCTTCACTCCGAGCTCTTCGAGCGCGTTGATCTCGCGTCGGATGAAGGAGTGGCTGACCTTCGGATACTGATTCACGAAGTAGGCGACATGCATGGGCTGATGGCCGAAGGGGAGGCGCAGTTCGCTGGACGATCAGCGAGTGCTTCCGGCGTCCTGTGCACATCTCAATTCAGCCTGCGGAATGCGTCTGTGCGCTGCCGCACTCGACCGCCCGCCTCGCCCGTCGAACTCGTCTGCGCCGCGATCGTCAGCGCGCGATGCTGTTGCTCGTTTCCAGGATCACCCGACGCCCGGTGACCGCTGCCTCGCGAGAAAACCCATGGCAATCTGTTCGACCTTGCCGTACACCCGGGCGAAAATGATGCCAAAAATGATCGCGGAAATGAGCGCGACCCATGGCGCGGGCCCATGAAATATCTTCGTCACAATCGATTTCACCTGGTAATGACTCAGGTACATGAACATCGATGAACCCGCCATCTCACCGATGATCGTCTTGAGTGGCGCTGGAACCTTGATCTCCGGAAAGAACAGCAGCAGAGCACAGCCGCCGCACACGTACCACGCCGCTGACGTGGCGCCGAAATGCCTGAAGACCAGCATGCCGACCACCAGCATCGCGAAGACGCGCGTGTTCATGCCGCGCACGCTCGCCATCGTCATGCCGCTGGCGAAGGCCCAGGCGTACCAGTGCGGGGAACGGTGGTAGATGTAATTGGTATCCCAGAGGCGCTCGATCATCTCGCCGTCGACGAAGGTCAAGGAGGCCAGCACGGCCGAGACGAGCAGCGGGCTCTCCCGAAACAGCTTTCGAAACCCGGGGATGGAGAACAGCAATGCCGCGAGCAGCAGCAGCTGGATGTAGATTTCCGCAAAATAGTAGTACGCAACCCACAGCTTGCTGGCATCGAAGAAATTGGAAATCAGCAGCAAGGGCTTGAGCTCGAACTTGTGCGCCCAGAACTGCATGAAGATCGTGACGAGGATCGTGGGTATCGCAACGCGCAGCGCCGTACCCAGGATCGTCTTGACGCTCCCGCTCCGGTCGATTTCCGGCCACTGGAAGCGGACGAGGCTGTAGCCCGCCAGCATGTAGAGAAAATACGCTGCACCCCAGTTGCTGCTGTACACGAACGTCTCGAGATGCAGCGCCACGATGCAAGTCATGAAGAACGCGCGCGTAATCGTCGCGGAATCCATCGGGCGCCAGAAACTGCGCGTCGCGGTCTTGACGCCATTCTGCAGATCGACTGCACTCATCGTATTCCAGCCGCTCGGCAACGTGCCGAAGCGCCTCTCGAAGGCCATCGAGAACTGGATGTAGTTCAACGAGTCTCCGCCGAGCGAATCGAAACTGTCCTGGGGTCGAACCTTTTTGCCTGGGAAGAAGTTCCGGAACAACTTCACGACGTCCGCCGAGCCGTCGTCAGCGGCCTGCGAAGCCTCCGTCGCGACCGGAGCGGTGTCGATCTGCGCAGCGTAGGCCTTGGACAGTTCCCGGCGCATCGGCTTGCCCGTCGACGTCATCGGAATTGCGGGCGTATGCCAAACATGCAGCGCACCGCTCGCTTCCAGCCCGACACCCTTCAGCACTTCGACAGCGATCTGCTGCAGACGATCGACCTCACTGCCTTTGGCTTCCGTCGCCACCAGGACGCCCTCGCCGCGCAGCTTGTCCGGCACCTTGGCCACGACGACCTTGCCAGCACTGCCGAATCGCTCCCGGATCCGCGTCTCGACTTGATCCGGATTGATCTTCACGCCACCGACGTTGATCAGATCGTCGGCACGCCCGTCGAAGAAAAGATGGCCATCCCGCAGATGACCGAGATCGTTGGTCTGGAACCATCCATCCGCGTCGCGCGTGTCGCGCAGCTGGCCGTCTTCGATGCGCTTTTCCGCGACATGAGGGCCACGGATGCGGATCCGCCCGTCCTCAGAGATCGCGATTTCCGTCTTGCCGACCGGCATCCCGACCGACTCGAGCAGTTCGTCCCTTACGGATGAAATCTGCAGGAACGTGCTTCGCGATGCCTCGGTGAGTCCGTAGTGCTGGACGATCTTGGCGTTCGGAAAAAGTTTACGAACCGCCATTTTCTCGGCGGCGGACATGTACTGCGAGCCGATCTCCATCCAGCGCAGCTTCTTCCCCGCATCGCCAATGACTTCCGGCGACTGCAGCAGAATTCGCAGCAGGGTCGGCACGGCCGACAGTGAATTGACCTCACCGGCTGCCAGCATCCTTGCAAGCTCGAGCGGATCGAAGCCGCGTGGCGGCAGGTAGGAATGGCCGCCCACCGCACTGATCGCGCGAATTCGCGCGATGCCGAAGCTGTAGGTGACGGGGACGCCGACGTACTCACGAATGTCCGCCGTCATTTCCATCTGCGAAATGATTCGATCGGCAGCATCTGCGAGATTGGCGTAGCTGAGCACGATGCCCTTCGGCGGGCCTTCCGTGCCGGAGGTGAAAGTCACCTGCGCAGGCGCATCGTCGCGAATCAGAGCATGGTGTTCCGTAAACCAGCCACCGCCTTCCTCCGTGGTCAGGCGATCGACGATATCAACTCCGGCGGGAGCGGCCTTCGAGGCATCAGACGGCTGAACGTTCAGGAGCGGCTGACGCGCCTGATTCAGCGCAAAAACCTGGCGGATGTAGGCAAGTGAGCTTCTCGCAACCAGGCTTGTTGCACGCAACCGATCAATCTGCATCTCAACGCTCCGGGGAGTAGAAGCGGACCAACTGCATGCTGTTTTCGCCCGATCGAGTGCCAGCAAATGGCGCTTCCTAGGCTTTACATCTTACTCGAAATATATGTCCGCATTGATACGCCTCAGAATCTACGAGACCGGCTAGTGTGAACAGCATCACGAAGCGAGTTGGCTCCACTTCTCGATTTCACGCAAACGGCACTCATTCCGCATTCGCTGGACGCAAGCCCCGTCGCCTCGCCCACCGCGTCAGCGTGGGCGCGATCAGATGGTCATACGCGCCAACGCCAAGCGCATGCAGCCCCCGCGCCCGCAGCACTCTTGCGGCAAGCCGATAGCCAGGCATCCGATCCCAGACCATCAGCAGCGCGTCGAAACCGCTGTACACCTGCCCGCGTTCAGTACGGACATACAACCGCGATTCAAGATGCTCTCTGCGCAGTCCGAATGCCTGGAGGCGGACGGCCTCCCTCGGCCCGTCCATGAACTGCACACCCGCGTCGCTGGACGCGAGCCGCTGCGCGTAGTGCGCCATCTCGACGCTGCATACGGGGCAGTCGTCGTTGTAGTACACCTCGCAGGGCGACGTGGTGGATGCGACTGACACCGCCGACACGGCTCCGCTCGGCCCTCGAGTCAGCAGATCTCGCAACGCACTCCGCAGGGTTGGGAACCGGAACTCGAACCGATGCTCGAGCAGCCGTGCGGGCTGCACGCGCTGCCCTTCGAGCAACAGCTCGGACATCTCGCCGAGCACGCGGCGCAGCGGCGCTGCGGGAGCCGTGATCCACTGCGGACGATCGAGGCTGCGCGCGATCCGCTGCTGGAACTGCCGTTGGCGGATCGGCTGCGGCGCAACCGCATTGACCGGACCTGCAAGCCGCGGCGTGTCGAGCACGAAAGTGATCGCACGGACCAGGTCTTCGACGTGGATCCACGACACCCACTGTCTGCCGTGCCCGAACACGGCGCCGACGCCAAACCGTGTCGGCAGCGCGAGGCGCGGCAGGATTCCGCCCTCGCCCAGCACGAGCCCGATACGCAACATCACGACGCGCGTTCCCATATTCGAGGCTGCGCTCGCGGCATGTTCGACCGACTGGCAGAGCAGCGACTGGAATCCCGCACCGGGTCCATGCTTTTCCGCCACGGGGTGATCATCGCGTGCGCCGTAGTATCCGATTGCACTTGCACCGACCCAGACTCGCGGCGCATGCGTCAGTCGTCCGCACAGATCCAGCAACATCTGCGCGGTGCCGACCCGACTCTCGATCAATGTGCGACGACGACGTTCCGTCCACGGCAGCCCGAACACCGGCGCGCCGGCGAGATGCACGATCGCGTGGATGCGCGCGTCACTCTCGATGTCGGTCAGATCCGTGACGATCCGCACCTGCGGACCGAATCGGTCGAGCGCGCGCTCGGCGTCACGCGTCCAGACCCAGACCGCATCGCCGCGTCGGAGCAGCCTGCGTACGAGATGGCCGCCGATGAAACCGGTTGCACCGGTCACCAGCACGGTCCGCCCACTCGCACGCGACGCACGTTCGATCGGATCACGCACCCACACCGGTGGCGCAAAATGTCGTAGCGCAGCCGTGCCCGTGCGCAGCGACCAGGCGCTGGCGCCGATGCCGAACAGCGTCAGCATCCAGGAGATGGACCCATAGTCTGCAGCCACGACACCGCCCGGTCGCGCGTACCAATCCGTGAGCACGGACCACAACGTCAGCAGCACCGCACCGATGGTGATCGCGAGCAGCGTGTGCAGCACGCGCTCGGCGCCCGGCAGGCGCCGCGTGCGATCCTCGACGACGAAGTCCGCCAGCGTGATGACGATCTCGGCGATCACGACGGCACCGATCAGCAGGGCCCACGCCCCGTGCCAGGTGAACCAGGCGAGCGCGAAAAACAGGAATCCGTACAGCCCTTCGCGCGCAGCATGCAATGCGAGTTCGACGCGAGCCGATCGCCGGGTCGGCAACCGCTCGGTGATCTCGTGATGCCAGAGGTTGTCGAAGGCACCCATGACAGCCTGCAGGGTCAGCAGCGCAAACAATGTGTTCATCGAACACCCCCTTCGGCGCGGAAGCGCCCGGTCTGATAGAACATCTCGCCGAACCACGGATGCGTCACGTGCATCGTGAAGCGGAACCAGCCGTCGTTTTCATCGATGTGCTCGACGTGCGTCGTGCCGGGGGACAGCCAGCGCGGCAGCGCCACGTGCCACTCATGCTCGAAACCGCGTTGGCGCAACCACTCGAGCGACAGATCGAAGTAATAGCCGCGACTGATGAAATGCAGCACACCCGCACGCTCCTGCAGCGTCAGCGGCATGCACAGCCTGGCGGGCAACCGCTCGATCAGGTGACCGTGCCGATCGATGACCTTGGTCGAGCGGACCAGTGAGCGACCGCCGCTGGGCCAGATGTATTCCCGATGCCAGTCCACGCCATCACCTCGAGGGCCTACATGGACGATCGCGGGGATGTTCTCGCCGACCTCGGCGACCACGGGCGTCCCGAGCAGTCTCGAACACCAGGCGACGATGCGCCCGAGCCGGCTCGCACGCACGACCTCGAACGAGCCCACGTAATCGACCCGTTTCGCCGGTTCCTCGAACCGGCGGCGAACCGCGGCGGGCAATCGTCCCCAGGCCGCCTCGCCGATGACGTCGCGCAGCCCAGCGTGTCCCGCCGGTGCGAGGTCAGCGCGGTGCTCGTGCGCCAGTCGATGAATGATGGAGTTCATGTGCCTTCCTCCGGAGCGCAACGAGAGTCACTCGCCTACCAGTCGGGAGATTCGCTCACCCATCTTCATCATCTTCAGCAACGACTTGCGCGGCATGCGCTTGATGGAGTCGTACCAGGTGGTCATCGTCTCCATGAATTCGAGCTGGGAGCGGATCCGTTCGCGCACGACACGCGGCGTGTCGTCCTCGCGCTCGAACTGCGCGACGCAGTCGCGCAGCGCCTGCAGCGTGGGATCGATCTCGCGTCGCTTGCGACCCTCGATGATCGAGCGGATCACTTCCCAGGTGTCGTGCTGCGCCGCGAAGAAGTCCCGCCGGTCGCCGAGCACCTGCGTGACGTGCACGAGGTTCCAGGCCTGCAGTTCGCGCAGTCCGGTGCTGACGTTGGAGCGTGCGATGCCGAGCGTCTCGGCGATCTCATCGGCATGCAGCGGCTGCTCGGCGATGAACAGCAGCGCGTGGATCTGCGCCACCGAGCGGTTCATGCCCCAGCGGCTGCCCATTTCTCCCCAGTGGACGATGTAGCGCTGCATGGTGGGAGTGAGCTGCATGGTGTTCTCCGATTCGGCTGTTATGACAGTTATTTCTGTCTTGACAGAAATTATAGTCCTGACGGACCTACAAGGAAGCTCAGTTCACATAACGAGCAGCGAATCTGAGAGGGCGATCAATCGGTTGTGGTATTTATCGTAACGCGTTACGATAAATTATGACTGAGCCACGTGATTCAGCACCTCGCGGACGGCCCCCGACCGGGCGAGCGGTGCCTGCTTCCGAGCGCATGCGCCGCATGCGGGCGCGCCGCAAGGCGTCTGGGCTGCGGCCCGTGACTGTCTGGAAGCCAACGTTCGCCGGCCCCGACAAGGTATCAACCCATCGTCTCCACGACGCCCGTAGCCTGGCCATGCACATCGTCGTCGCGCAGCAGATCGAACAGGATCAAAATCTGCTGAAACGCGCGAGGGAGACCTTGAAGCGATGGGCGCTCCAACAGGGGCGGCCCGTCGCGCCGTGGCTGACGGAATGGCAAAGACTGCTGGCTCAGCCATGGCACGTCATCGCTGAACGCGTTACTGCGCTCGACGAGGACGCGGCACGTCTACGCCAGTCATCACCGCTGACGGTGTTGCTCTCGCAGGAAGATCGACGGCGGATCCGTGAAGCGTTCCGAGCTTGAACACATCATCCGCGCCGCTGGCGCGATTGCCGAGGACGACATCATCATCGTCGGCAGTCAGTCCGTGCTGGGACAGTTCCCGTCGGCGCCGCTCAGCTTGCTCGTCTCGGCGGAAGCGGACGTCTACCCACGCAGCAACCCGTCGCGCTCAGACCTCGTTGACGGGGCGATCGGCGAAGGCACGGCGTTCCATGAGCAGTTCGGCTATTACGCCCAGGGCGTCGACGACAAGACGGCGACGCTTCCGAACGGCTGGGATACTCGGCTCATCCCGATCCACAACGAGAACACTCGCGGTGTGACGGGCTGGTGCCTCGAGGTGCACGACCTCGCGATCTCGAAGTATGTCGCGGGCCGACCCAAGGACGCGCTCTTCACACGAGAACTGGCACGGCACGACATGATTCAGGCAGCCATCCTGCTGGCACGCCTCAACGTGACGCCGCTGGCGGAGCCGCTACGGGAATTGGTCAGCGCGAGGATCAAACGCGATTTTCAGCCTCGATAGCCCATCATGAGCATCAAGAATCGCAACCTGACGAATGACCGAGATCCGTCCTAGCAATTGGCCGTTGCGAGGCTGGACGCACCACTGGACGGCACAGCCGATCGAACACGGACCAACGGGTGAGAAATGCAGGATTCAGTGACACTCGCCGCGCGCGCCCTCGCCCACCTCCAGGCCGGATCCACTGACCAGGCCGCCGATGTCATGCGCGTGCCCATCGAGCACTACACGGACGAGCGTCGCTACGCGCGTGAGGTCGACGCCGTGTTCCGCGGCCTGCCAGTGAGCCTCGCGCTCAGCCTCGAATTGCCGAAGCCAGGCAGCTATCTCGCGCAGACGCTGTGCGGCGTACCGCTGCTGGCCGTGCGCGGCAACGACGGCGTCGTGCGCGCGTTCCTGAACGCCTGCCGGCATCGCGGCACGCCGGTCTGCGCCGATGGCCACGGGCAGACGCTGCGGTTCGTCTGTCCGTACCACTCCTGGGCCTACGATCGAGAAGGTGCGCTCGCCACGCTGACGGCCCGCGAAACGTTCGGCGATGTGGACACCGCGCAGCTTGGCCTCACGGCACTGCCCTGTGCCGAACGTGCCGGCGTGATATGGGTCTGCCTGACGCCCGGGCTGAGCTTCGATATCGATGCCTGGCTGGGCGAGTTCAGGCCGCTGCTCGACTCCCTGCGGCTCGACCAGTGGCATCTGTATGCCCAGCGCACGCTGGACGGCGCCGGCTGGCGGATCACGATGGACGGGTATCTCGAGGTCTATCACCACGACTCGGTGCATGGCGCAACGGTCGGACCCCAGACCATCGGCAATCTGCTGGTTCACGACACCTACGGTCCGCACCAGCGCATGGTGTTCGGCCGACGCACGCTGCGCGACATCGATCGCGTGCCCGAGGATCCGTCGGCCGCAGAGCAATGCATCCGGCGCATTCACGCCGGATTCCCGAACCTCTCAGTCAGTGGAATCCTGGGCGGCTATTGCCTCGTCAGCCACATCTTCCCGGGTAGTCACTCAGGCGTGACGCTGACCCGCCAGACCGTACTGACGGCCACGCCGCCCGTGGGCGCAGATCAGGTGGCGGCCGCAGACGCATTCAGCGCACTGGCGCTGAAAGCGGTGGGCGAAGAGGATTACTCGATCGCGTTCCGGATCCAGAAGAACCTGAATTCCGGCGCGAACACGCATTTCCTGCTCGGCAGGAACGAGCCTGCGGTCCAGCACTACCATCGCATGGTCGAGAAGTTCTCTGCGGCCTGACCCGATTATTTGATCAGGGTGACCGGCACGTCGGCGAGCTGCACGACCTTGGTCGCGGTGGAGCCCATCAGCAGATTGCCGATGCGCCCGAGCCCGCGTGTTCCCATCACGATCTCGTCACCGCGGGATTTGCGCACGAAGCTGACGATGGCTGTGGTCGGCGACTCGACCGCCATCGCACAGGTGAGCTGCACCTTGAGGCGCGCAGCCACGGCGCGGGCGCGATCGAGCACTTCCTCGGACAACTGCTCGTGATGCTCTTCGATCATCGTGCGCGTCACGAAGCCGCTGGGCGGCATCGGCATCTGGACGTTCAGCGCCACGACGGCCTCGAAGCCGCCCGCCTTGAATCGACGACAGGCATAGGCGAGCGCGCGCAGCGCGCAAGCTGAACCATCGACGGGAACGAGCAATACACCCTTCGCAGCCAAAATCGTTCTCCTGTCGTATCGATCTGCCCGCCTGGATCAGGCGTCGTCAGCGAATCTGAGCCAGTCCGCCCTGCACGGCCCGATTCAGCATCCGCGCATCCGCATGGGGTAAGGCAAGGTAGCGCGCCCGCAGTTCGAGCGCGAGCTTCTGCGCTGCCGGGTGCGGCGTCGGTGCGGAATCGATCAGCAGCGTGGCGACGCCGCGGGCGGCGAGCTGTTTCGCGGCGGCCAGCGCGTCGCGCTCGGCGGCCGGTCGTCCGGGTGAGCCATCGCGCGCGATGTTGGCCCGGCCATCGGTCAGCATGACGAGCATCGGCGTCTCGCCGCGACGCCGCACGAGCTCGGCGAGTGCCGTGGCGGCCTCGACGCCCGCCGCGAGCGGCGTGCCACCGCCGCCCGGCAGCGCGGCGAGACAACGCTTCGCCCGGCTCAGCGAGCGCGTCGGCGGCAGCAGCAACTCAGCGGAACTGCCGCGAAACGCGATCAGCGCCACCTGGTCGCGTCGCACGTAACAGTCCGCCAGCATCAGTTCGACGGCGCCCTTCGCTTCGGCGAGGCGGTGCAGCGCGGCAGAACCGGAAGCGTCGACGACGAAGATCAACGTCGTCTGCGTCCGCTGTCGGAAGCGGCGGATGCGCAGATCCTCGGGCCGCACGTCGATGCGCGCGGTGCCCTGCCGCTCGCGGTGCCGCAGCGGCTGCCAGGGCGCGGCAGCACGCAGCGTGTCGATCACATGCAATCGTGCGCCGGCGCGCAACACGCCGGGCCGGGTGCCGATCGGACGACCGCGCTGGCGGGATTTCAGTTCCTCGCCGGAGCGACTCGTGGCACTGCGAGGTGGACTGCGCAGCGCCGCCCCACCCTGCAGCAGCGCGAGCAGCCCCGGTGGCAGCGCGGCGACGGCAGCCTCGAGCACGCGATCCTCGAGCGGCTGATCCCTCTCGGCCTCGTCGTCATCGGGCCGCGAGGCATCGCTGTCCGGCGGTGGTGGCGGCGGTTGCGGCGGTTCGTCCTGCGGTGGCTCATCAGGCGGCGACGGCATCTGCGTCGCCTGGGGCGCGAGCACCAGCCGAGCCGCGAGCGTCGCATCCGCTTCCCCGACCTTGTTCCGCCCGTCGATGGCGGCGATGACCCGGGCCACGCGCACGGCCAGCAGCGAGGCACGCACCGACCAGACGCCGAGCGCCAGCGCCGTGCCGCACAGCGCGCGGCGCAGCTTCGCGTTGATCTGTACCTTCGGCAGGCGCTCGCGCGCCTCGGCCATCAGCTCGCTCGTGAAGTACGAAGACTCATCGACGGCACGGGACGCGATGCCCTCCAGGCGCACGCGAAATGCGCAACGCTCGACCAGGGCCGACGGAGATTTCTCGTCGTCGATCCCCTCGTCCAGCAATACGAGACCGAAGCGCGTGAGGCTGCGCTGCGTGAGCCCCTCGCGCTCGAGCGCGACTTCGCCGCGATCCATCGCCATCGAGATCCGCGCCGCCGCGCTTGGCGTGATGCGCTCGCTCATCGAAAGCAGCAGCACACCGCCGTCGACGTCCGCGAGCACGCCGCGCTCGGCGATCGGTCGCCCTTCGCGCAGCGTCGCCGTGAGGTCCAGCCCGCCGAGCAGGCGCTCGTCGGTGATGTGGTGCGGAATCTTGCGCAGCGGTCGCGACGGGCCCAGCAGTTCGCGCAGCTGTCTCAGCCAGCCGTCGCGGACATGGCCCGACTGGGCCTGCAGCAACACACCGCCGAGCGCTACCGGATCGACCGCGAACACGGCGGCGACGAGGCTGGCTTCCTGCCAGCGGCTCACGGCGGGAGATCCTTCCGCGCGCGGCGCCGGCTTCGGCTGCGGCAACACCGCCGCCACGGCGTTCACGACCCGAACAGCTCGCTGACGGCACGCGCGACGCGCGTGGCCGAGCCGACTTCCTCGAGCGGATCGCGGCGCAGGCGATGCTGCATGACGAGCGGCGCGACGCGACGCAATTCCGCATCGGTCACAGTCTTCGTGCCTTCGAGTGCAGCCAGCGAACGCGCCGCACGCATCAACGTCAGTTCACCGCGCAGGCCATCGGTGCCGAGCTTCAGGCACAGCGAGGCGGCACGTTCGAGCACAGCATCCGGCACCGTCACCGTCTCCAGACGTTCACGCGCCGCGACGATCTGCTTGCGCAGCTTCGTCTCGGCGGCCGCCCACTTCGCATTGAAGGCGATCGGCGCACGGTCGTATTCATCCCGGCGTTTGACCACTTCGATCCGCGTCGGCAGATCCTTCGGCGTGCTGACGTTGACGCACAGGCCAAAGCGATCGAGCAGCTGCGGCCGCAGCTCGCCCTCCTCCGGATTACCACTGCCCACGAGTACGAAGCGCGCGGGATGGCGAATGCTGAGACCTTCACGCTCGACGAGATTCTCGCCCGACGCTGCGACGTCCAGCAGCAGATCGACGATGTGATCCTCGAGCAGGTTCACCTCGTCCACGTACAGGAAGCCGCGATTCGCGCGCGCCAGCAGACCCGGCTCGAAGGCCTTGACGCCCTGCGCCAGCGCCCGTTCGAGATCGAGCGCACCGACGACGCGGTCTTCGGTGGCACCGAGCGGCAGATCGACGACCGGCACCGGCACGAGATGCGTGCGCGGCTTGCGCCCCTCCGCAATGGCCACATGCGCCGCGGCGCAGGCCTCACAGCCGCAGCGATGGCCCGCTGGATCACAGCCATAGGGACAACCTTCCACCACGCGCATGGTCGGCAGTAGCGCGGCCAACGCGCGCACCGCCGTGGATTTGCCGGTACCGCGATCGCCGAAGGCGAGCACACCGCCAATCGAAGGATCGACGGCCGCGAGCAGCACGCCGAGCTTCAGTTCTTCCTGCCCGACGATCGCCGTGAACGGAAAAGGCGCGGGACGCTCGACGGCGGTCGCGGCCGCCGTGGCGCCCTTCTTGCTCGGCGCTACCACGCGGGCGACATGCGCACCTGCATCGGGACGGTGTTCGACACGACAGGCAGGGTGTACAGGCGTGCGAAGGTCACCGCGGCGCCGACCGCACAGGCGGCCCGCGTCAACGCACCGCCGATTCCTCCGCGCGCCTTCGCTGCGGCCGACTTCTCGGCGAGCGCAGACATGCGCTCGAGGCCGGCCCGGAACTTCGGATGGTCGATATCCAGCGTGAACGGGAACACCTGCTTGGTGATCTCGCACGTGATTTCGAACACGCGGTAGTCGTACTCGGTGGTGTTCAGCGCCATCGCATCGTGCAGCGCATGACGCGAATGATCGCGCACGTACATCGTCGCGTAGACGGCGAGCAGGAAGAAGCGGATCCACAGGCGGTTCACGCCCGCCACCAGCTTCGGATCGCCGCGCATCAGCAGCGCGAACGCTTCGCCATGGCGGAACTCGTCATTGCACCAGTTCTCGAACCATTTGAAGATCGGGTGGAAGCGCTTGTGCGGATTCTTCTCGAGGTGGCGGAACAGCGTGATGTAGCGCGCGTAGCCGATCTTCTCACTCAGGTACGTGGCGTAGATGATGAACTTCGGCCGGAAGTACGTCGTCTTCTTCGCCTTTGACAGGAACCCGAGGTCCACGGCCACGCCGTAGTCCTTCAGCGACTTGTTGATGAATCCGGCATGCCGCGCTTCGTCGCGCGCCATGTAGCCGAACAGCTTCTGCACGTCCGGATTCGTGGCGCGCTTCTTGATTTCCGCGTACAGCAGGCAGCCCGAATACTCGGCCGTGATCGAGCTGACCATGAAGTCCATGAACTCCTTGCGCAGCGGCTCCTCGAGCTCGCGCACTTCCGACATGAACTCCGGGGTGCGCTCGAAGAAGTTGCGGTTGGTGTCCGCCTTGAACTCGTCCATGAGGTCGTCGAACTGCTTGCGGATCGGCGACATGTCGAGCCGGTCCATCGCGGCGAAATCCGTGGTGTAGAACCGCGGACTGAGGACGGTGGTTTCCGTCGCCTGCAGGGTGGTTTCGTTCAGTTCCCGGCTGGCCGGGGTCTCTTCGACCATGACTGTGCTCATGACTTTCTCCGACGAACTTCGAATGCCTGTGATTTGTAGAAACCGCTCGAAATCTTCTGCGTGCGTGAAGTCTCCCAGCCCGCGAACGCAGGATCGGCCGAAACGCGTTCGCGCAACTCCGTCTCCCGAACGGGTTCGATGGCGGGAGCACGATCCCCTTTCGGAAAGAACCCGCCCACGAAGCGCATCAGTTCGAGCGCCGGCGTGCTCGGCGCCACCGTGAACACCATCGACGACGACGTGCGCGCGGCGAGCGCAGCGAGTGAGCGGACGATGTCCGACGCCGGGTAGTGGATCAGCGAGTCCATCGCCACGACATGATCGAACGAGCCGAGCGACTCATCGAGCATGTCACCGACGCGAAAGTCGATCTTCAATCCCTGGGTCTGCGGCGCGAGCCGCTCGCGGGCGAGATCGATCAGCGTCTGGGACAGATCGATCGCGACGACTTCGGCGCCGCGACGCGCGGCCTCCAGCGTCAGCGCACCGGTGCCGCAACCGGCATCCAGCAGACGCCGACCCGTCAGGTCTTCGGGCAGATACGACAGCAGCGTCGCACGCATCTGGTCGCGACCGGCGCGGACCGTTGCGCGGATCCGGCTCACCGGCGCGTCCGATGTCAGCTTGGACCAGGCATCCGCAGCCGTGCGGTCGAAATAGGTTTCGAGCTGTTCGCGGCGCTGGAGGTAAGTGGTGCTCATGGTGGGTTCGTGCTCCGGGCTCAGTCGAAGCCCAGCAGATCGAAAATGTCGCGATCCTTCATCGGCGCGGCCGACATCGGCTCGACACCGGCCCACAGCGCAGCGGCCAATCGCAGGTATTCGTTCTGCACGGCCTCGAGTTCCGGCGAGGGCTCCATCTCGAACAGCGTGGACTTCTTCAACCGGCTGCGACGGAACACGTCGAGGTCCGGGAACTGCGCCATCGTCTTGAGGCCGATGCGATCATTGAACTTGTCGATCTGGTCCGTCGCCGCGCTGCGGTTCGCGATCACGCCGCCGAGGCGCACGTTGTAGTTCTTCGATTTGGCCTGGATGGCCGCCACGATGCGGTTCATCGCGAAGATCGAATCGAAATCGTTCGCCGTGACGATCAGCGCCCGATCGGCATGCTGCAGCGGCGCGGCGAAGCCACCGCAGACCACATCGCCGAGCACGTCGAAGATCACCACGTCCGTGTCTTCGAGCAGATGATGTTCCTTCAGCAGCTTGACCGTCTGGCCCACGACATAGCCGCCGCAGCCCGTGCCGGCCGGCGGTCCGCCCGCCTCGACGCACATCACGCCGTTGTAACCCTCGTAGACGAAATCCTCGATGCGCAGCTCTTCGGGATGGAAGTCCACGGATTCGAGCACGTCGATGACGGTGGGCACGAGGCGCTTGGTCAGCGTGAACGTGGAGTCATGCTTCGGATCGCAGCCGATCTGGAGAACGCGCTTGCCGAGCTTGCTGAAGGCCACGGAGAGATTCGAGGACGTCGTGCTCTTGCCGATGCCGCCCTTGCCGTACACCGCGAACACCTTCGCGTTGCCGATCTTCAGGTTCGGATCGAGCGGCACCTGCACGCTGCCTTCTCCATCCGGGCGACCCGGCGCGGCGCCGCGGCCCCGCACCTTGATCTCGCTGACGGGAACTTCGGTCACCATGCTCATGCGCTTGCCCCTTCCGTGGCGCCGAGCCGCTGCGCGGCCCCGGCACTTTGCGAGGCGTCGACATAGACGCCTTCGATGCGATCTTCGAGTTCCTCGCCCGCCTCGCGCAGCGCGCGCAGCGTGGCGTCATCGGGCGACCAGAACTTGCGCTGGTGGGCCTCGAGCAGACGATTGGCGAGTTTCGCCGTCGCGGTCGGATTCAGCTTGGCGAGACGATCGCGCATTGCGTCATCCAGCACGAAGGTCTTCGAGACCTGCTCGTACACCCACGGCGCCACTTCGCCCGTCGTCGCGGACCAGCCCATCGTGTTCTTGACCGAATCCTCGATGTGCCGCACGCCTTCGTAGCCGTGCTGCAGCATGCTTTCGTACCACTTCGGGTTCAGCGTGCGGGTGCGGGTTTCGATCGCCACCTGTTCGCCGAGCGTGCGGATCACGCCCGCGCTCTTCGTCTGATCGCCGATGTACACCGGCGCGGAGGTGCCCTTGGCGCGCTTCACCGCGCGCGAGATGCCGCCGAGCGTGTCGAAATAAGTATCGATCGTCGTGACGCCGAGCTCGACCGAATCGAGGTTCTGGTAGGTCAGGTCCACCGACGTCAGCATGTGCTTGAGCAACGTGGGCTGCGCGACGGCCTTGCCCTGCCGACCGAACGCGAAGCTCTTGCGGCGCGTGTAGGTCTCGGCGAGCTCGTCCTCGTCATCCCAGCGTCCGTTGTCGACCAGGTGATTGACGTTGGCGCCGTAGGCACCATCGGCGTTGCCGAACACACGCAGCGCGGCCGTTTCCATGTCGCAGCCGGTCTCGGCCGCGAACGCCAGCGCATGCTTGCGGACGAAGTTCTGTTCGGCGGGTTCGTCGGCCGATGCCGCGAGGAAGCAGGCGTCCGCCAGCATCCGGATCTGCAGTGGCAGCAGGTCGCGGAAGATGCCGGACAGCGTGATCACCACGTCGATACGCGGCCGACCGAGCGTGGCGAGCGGAATCAGCTCCGCGCCACACAGGCGACCATAGGTATCGAACTTCGGGTTGACGCCGAGCAGCGCCATCGCCTGGGCGATGGGACCGCCCTCGCTCTTCAGGTTGTCGGTGCCCCAGAGTACGACCGCAATCGATTCGGGATAGCTGTTGCCATCGGCGACATGCCGCGCGATCAGCCGCTCCGCCTGCGCGGTGCCTTCCTTGATCGCGTAGGCGCTCGGAATGCGGAATGGATCGAAGCCGTGCACGTTGCGACCGGTGGGCAACACCTCAGGCGTGCGCAGCAGATCGCCGCCCGGTGCCGGGCGCAGGAAGCCGCCATCGAGCGCATGCAGGATCGCCTGCGTCTCATGATCTTCGGACAGCAGCTGGTTGGTCCGCGCGAGGCTGCGCAACTGCGTCAGGAATTTCTCCGCCGCAGGATCGGTCGTGCTCGTATTGCCACCGGCCGCCTTGCGCGCCACCTCTTCAGGCGACGCCCCGCCGACGATCGCCTCGATCAGCGCGCGATCCGTGGCGCGATCGTTCGCGTCCGTCAGGCCCGCTTCGGACATCGCCAGCAGCGTCTCGATGCGCTGGTCGGCCGACGGCGGCGCACCGACGACATGCAGACCATCCGGAATCAGCGTGTATTCGAGTTCGAGCAGATCCGCGCCCACCTTCATGATGCGCGCGTCGATGTCGCCGACGGTCCAGGCCGGCGACGCCGGCGCCAGTGACAGTTCAGCCGCCTGCGCCTGGATCAGTTCACCCAGCGACGCGCGTTCGGCATCCTCGTCCGGTGTCAGCGTGCGCCAGCGGTCGATCGAACTCTTGAGATCGACGAGGCCGCGGTACAGACCCGCGTGCGCAATCGGCGGCGTCAAGTAGCTGATCAGCGTGGCTGCAGAGCGGCGCTTCGCGATCGTGCCCTCGGACGGATTGTTCGAGGCATACAGATACAGGTTCGGCAGATCACCGATCAGTCGCTCCGGCCAGCAGTTGCCGGAGAGACCCGTCTGCTTGCCCGGCATGAACTCGAGCGCACCATGCGTCCCGAAGTGCAGCACGGCGTGCGCACCGAAGTCTTCACGCAGGTAACGGTAGAACGCCGAGAACGCATGCGTCGGCGCAAAGCCCTTCTCGAACAGCAGCCGCATCGGGTCGCCTTCGTAGCCAAATGCAGGCTGGATGCCGACGAACACGTTGCCGAAGCGCTCGCCCATCACGAAGATCGAGCTGCCGTCGGTCTGCTGCTTGCCCGGAGCCGGACCCCAGGCCGCTTCGATCTCGCTGAGCCAGCGTTCGCGGCGCACATGGTCATCCACCGGGATGCGCGTGTGCACGTTGGCCGGCGCGCCGAAGCGCTGCGCGTTGCCTTCGATGATGCGGCGACGCAGGGCGTCAACCGTGTCCGGCACGTCGACCGTGTAGCCCTGCGCACGCATCGCGAGCAGTGAGTGGTGCAGCGACTCGAACACCGACAGATGCGCAGCCGTGCCGGAGTTACCGGCGTTCGGCGGAAAATTGAAGAGGACCATCGCGACCTTGCGGTCCGCGCGCGATGCGCGGCGCAGCGCGACGAGCTTCTGCACGCGCGCGGCGAGGACCTCATCACGCTCCGGGCAGGCACGCATGTCGCTGCCGTGCACGTCGGCGGTGAACTGGCAGCCGCGATGACAACCCGTGCACTTCGCACCGGCAGAATCGCTGCGACCGCCGAACACGAGGCCACCCGTCGTGCCATCCAGCTCCGGGATGCCCACCATGATCGTGCTCTCGACCGGCGTCAGGCCGCGGCCTGACTCACCCCACTGCTCCAGCGTCTGGAATTCGAGCGGCTGTGCCGAAATGCACGGCACATCGAGATCCGCGAGCATGTCTTCGGCGGCGTGGGCGTCGTTGTACGCAGGACCCCCGACCAATGAGAAGCCGGTCAGCGAGACGACGGCATCGACGATCGACTTGCCATCCTTCTTGAAGAATTTGTCCACGACCGGCCGCGCATCGAGGCCACTCGTGAACGCCGGGATCACGCGCAGACCGCGCGCCTCGAGCGAGCGGATCACGCCATCGTAGTGACCCGTGTTCTTGGCCAGCAGATAGGAACGCAGCAGCAGCACACCGACCGTGCCCTGGCTGCCGGCGCGCGGCAGGGACGCCGGCGTTTCCGACATGCCGTTGATGGTGCCGGAGCCACGCACGTCCGGGTGATAGACGCCGAGCTCCGGGTACTCGACCGGCAGCTTGGACTTCAGCGTGCCGCGCAGGCCGCGGCGCGCACCGTCGGCATAGCGATCCACCAGGAAGCGCACCATGTTGACGACGTTGTCTTCGGAGCCCGCGAGCCAGTACTGCAGCGTGAGGAAGTACGCGCGCACGTCCTGGGCAGGACCCGGGATGAAACGCAGGATCTTCGGCACGCGGCGCAGCATCTTCATCTGCCGCTCGCCGGCGCCGGCGGAGTTGTCCTTCTTGCCACGCAGCTTCTTCAGCATCGCGAGCGGCCCGGTGGCTTCCTTGCTCATGTTGAAGCGCCCGATGCGGGTCAGCTTCGCCACCTCGCCGGCCGACATCGCGCAGACCATCGCATCGCAGTGTTCACGCCGCTCCTCGAGCGCCGGCAGCACCGCCTGGATGTGGTCCTGCACGAACAGCATCGTGGCGACGATGATGTCGCCCTGCAGGATGTCCGCACGGCAGCGCGCGAGCGCCGCCGGGTCATCGTGGAACTCCGAGGCCGCATGAACCGTGAGCTGCAGCCCCGGGATCTCGCGCGCCAGCGCCTTGGCCGCGCGTTCGGCGGAACTCGCGATGTGGCTGTCCATGGTCACGATCACGAAGCGCAGTGGCGTGACGGCCGATTCCGCACGGTCTGCCTTGGCAGCGCGCGGCATGGACGTCATCGGACCTGCGGCGCCACGCCGCTCAGCGACTGAAGTGAGCCTTGGCATCGTAGAGCGTCTCCACTGTGATCGTTGCCACGGCTCTCTCGGCCGCGTACTTCTCGGTGTTTCGTTTCGCCTTGCCGCGAACGAAGAACGGAATCTTCTGCAGTTCTTTCTGCGCGTCGCTGGACCAGACCATGGCCAGCGTCGGCGCGGCGGCTGCGGCGGTGGCAGGTTCCGCCACGATAGGCGCGACCGCGACGGGCGCGACCGCGATGGGCGCGGCCGCAGCGGGTGCCGCCGCCGAGGCTTCCGGCTTCGCGATGCCACCGAGGTGCGACGGGGCCGCACCATCATGGAACTCGAAGTCGCCGCGGAACATGTTCAGCAGGTGCTCTTCGAGACCCATCATCAGCGGATGGACCCAGGAATCGAAGATCACGTTGGCGCCTTCGAAACCCATCTGCGGTGAGTAGCGCGCCGGGAAATCCTGCACGTGCACGGGCGCGGAGATCACCGCGCAGGGCACGCCGAGTCGCTTGGCGATGTGTCGCTCCATCTGCGTGCCGAGCACGAGCTCCGGCTGCAGTTCCGCGACCTTCGCCTCGACAGCGAGGTAATCGTCCGTGATCAGCGGCTCGACGCCGTAGAGCTTGGCGGCCTCGCGAATCTCGCGCGCGAACTCGCGACTGTACGTACCGATGCCGACGACGGTGAAGCCAAATTCCTGCGAAGCCATGCGCGCCGCGGCCACGGCATGCGTGGCATCGCCGAACACGAACACGCGCTTGCTGGTCAGGTACGTGGAGTCGACTGACTTCGAATACCACGGCAGGCGCGAGGCTTCCGCGAGCGCGACCGGCGCGGACTCGATGCCGGCCAGGCGGCAGACTTCCGCGATGAAATCCTTGGTCGCGCCGACGCCGATCGGCACGACGCGCGTAAACGGCTGGTCGAAGGTCTTCTGCAACCAGGTCGCCGTCGACTGCGCGATCTCCGGGTACATCACCACGTTGAAATCCGCCTCGCCCAGGCGCGCGAGATCGCCCGGTGTTGCGTCATACGGCGCCACGACATTCACATCCACACCGATCTGCCCGAGCAGCTTGCGCAGCTCCTGGATGTCGTCGCGATGCCGGAAGCCGAGTGCCGTCGGACCGAGCAGATTGCAGCGCGCGCGCTGCCCCGCCGGGCGCGCCGCGCGCTTGAACCCGGGCGCGGGCGCCGTGGGCGACGCGAGCTTGCGCACCAGGTGATAGAAGGTCTCGGACGCGCCCCAGTTTTCCTTGCGCTGGTAAGAAGGCAGTTCGAGCGGCACAACCGGGATCGGCAGA
The DNA here is from genome assembly GCA_965279665.1 of Steroidobacteraceae bacterium. GTDB lineage: Bacteria > Pseudomonadota > Gammaproteobacteria > Steroidobacterales > Steroidobacteraceae > UBA964. The sequence goes on along the minus strand of OZ257256.1, from coordinate 1,548,032 downwards.
TTCAGGGCCGCCGCGAGGCCGCCCGGATCGTCTTGGATCAGTTCCGCCGTGCAGGACGCGCCGACCAGCATCGCCGTCGGCTGGAAGCGTTCGTACGCCTCGCGCGCGGCCGTCTTGAACAGCTCGGCGGTGTCGCCGCCAAGATCGCGCGCCTGGAAGGTCGTATAGGTGACCGGCGGACGCTTCGAGCGACGCTCGATCATGGTGAACAGCAGGTCGGCGTAGGTATCGCCCTGCGGCGCGTGCAGCACGTAGTGCACGTCGCGCATCGCCGTCGCGATGCGCATCGCACCGACGTGCGGCGGGCCTTCGTAGGTCCAGACGGTCAGTTGCATGTCAGGCCACCAGCCGCGTGCGGCGCACCAGCGGGCGCGCGAACAGTTCGGCCAGATCCGTCGATTGATTGAAGCCGTGGATCGGCGTGAACACGAGCTCGATCGACCATTTCGTCGTCATGCCCTCGGACTCGAGCGGATTGGCGAGCCCGAGTCCGCAGACCACGATGTCCGGCGCCGCAGCGCGGCAGCGATCGAGCTGCTGCTCGACATGCTGCCCTTCGCTGAGCACGGTGCCCGCCGGCAGCAGCGCGAGCTCTTCGGCCAGATGCGACTGGTGCAGATAAGGAGTGCCCACTTCGACGAGCTGCATGCCGAGTTCGGTCGAAAGGAAGCGCGCAATCGGCACTTCGAGCTGTGAATCGGGGAAGAAGAAAATCCGTTTGCCTTCGAGCTCCGTACGGAACTTGCCGAGTGCCGTACGCGCGCGTGCGGCATGCGGCGCGATCACGCGCTCGAAATGCGAATCATCCACGCCCCAGGCACGCGCAGCCGCCTGGAGCCACAGCGTCGTACCCTCGACGCCGAGCGGGAACGGCGCTGCGAGGCGCGTGGCGCCCCGCTCTTCGAGCGCTCGCGCCGTATCGGCGAGGAACGGCTGGGCCAGCAGATACTGCGTCCCGGGACCCACGGCTGGCAGGTTCGTGCTGTGCCGCGGCGGCAGGAACTGCACGTTCTCGATGCCGAGTTCCGTGAACAGACGGACGAACTGGTCTTCGACCACGTCGGCCAGCGAGCCGACCACCATCAGCGACTTGGTCGTGATGGCCGGCAGCGTCGGCACGAGCGCCGCAAGACAGGCGTCCTCGCCCTGCGTGAACGTGGTTTCGATGCCGCTGCCCGAGTAGTTCAGCACCCGGACGCGCGGCGAGAACTTGGCCGACAACCGGCCCGCAGCCCGCGAGAGGTCCAGCTTGATGACTTCAGAGGGGCACGAACCGACTAGGAACAGCAGCTTGATGTCCGGCCGGCGCTCGAGCAGCTGGGCGGCGAGGCGATCGAGTTCCTCGTTCGCGTCGGCGAGGCCGGCGAGATCGCGGTCATCGATGATGGCGGTCGCGAAGCGCGGCTCGGCGAAAATCATGACCCCGGCAGCGGACTGGATCAGGTGCGCACAGGTGCGGGAGCCGACGACCAGGAAGAACGCGTCCTGGATCTTGCGGTGCAGCCAGACGATGCCCGTCAGGCCACAGAACACCTCCCGCTGGCCGCGCTCGCGCAGCACGGCAGGATGGCGGCTTTTCTCAACGGAAACAGGGCTGGTAGTCGTTTCGAGCACAACCCGAAACTAGACGCGCATCGCAGAAGCGTCAACCTAAGTTGACGGTCGAAAGTGTCAACTTGGCTGATATTTTTGGTGGTGACAGACCCGTGACAGACAGCGGAAATACCCTTGATACGGTTCGCGACCGCCGCACCGGCCGGCTGCCTCTGCAGGACCCGCCCCCGGTATCATGAGCGCCGCATGAAGTTCCCCGGGCTTGGCGAAATCCCCCGCTCCCAGCGTCTCGTACTGATCTTCGTGATGGCGATCGTCGTCATTGCGATCGTCCAGGCGCAGTGGTGGATCATCGAACTCGCGAACACCGGCCCCACGGTCACCGCGCCGGCCGCGGGCGCCGCCGGCGCCACCGATGCCACCACCGCCGCAGCCTCGGATCCGGCCGCGACGCGCGCGCAACGCATCCGCCGGTATGCGCTCGAGGCCAGTTTCCTGCTGACGGTGCTGACCGCCGTGCTCGCTGGCATCGCCAGCGGCTTCTTCACGGAACTGAAAGTCCGCCGCACTCAGGACAGCTTCCTCGCGCTGGTCTCACATCAGTTCAAGACGCCACTCGCGAGCCTGAAGCTCGCGATCGAAACCTTGATGCTGCGCCGGGAACTGCCGGCGCATCTCGAGCACATCGTCGGTCGCGCGCACGACGACGTCGAGCGCCTCGAGAACCTGATCAAGAACATCCTCGAGAGCGCCCGCCTCGACGAAGGCCGCGTCACGCTGCGGCGCGAACCGCTGGCACTATCGCGGATGATCGAGCAGACGGTCGAGCGCCTGTCGGAACGTGCGCGCCGCGCCGGCGTCGATTTCGACCTGGACGTTCCGCAGGATCTTTACGCGCTCGCCGATCCTGTCGCGACCGACGCCGTGTTGCGCAATCTGCTCGAGAACGCGATCGCCGCGATCGCGCCGATCGGCAAGGGCACGATTCGCGTGATGGCGCGCGAATCCGGCGATCGCGCCGAAGTCGAGATCATCGATTCCGGTGTCGGCTTCGACATGGTCGATGCCAGCAAACTGTTCGACAAGTTCGGTCGCTCGGACCCTGCGTATCGCAGCAGCGAACGCACGGGCCTCGGCCTGAACATCGCGCAGCGCCTGATGCAGCTCGGCGGCGGTGACATCCGCGCGCACAGCGAAGGGCTCGGGAAAGGTGCATCATTCTGTGTGGTCTGGCCACGGACAGAGGCCTCTGCGTCATGATGGAACACGTCGCCGCGCGAATACTGCTCGTCGAGGATGATGCGGCGCTGGCCGCCGGCATCTCCGAGAACCTGCGCATGGAGGGCTACCAGGTGCATGTGCTGCACGATGGTCCCGCTGCCATCCAGCATCTCGGCACCACCAAATACGACATGCTGATCCTCGACGTCATGCTGCCCGGGGCGGATGGCTTCGAGGTCTGCCGTCAGGCGCGCAAGCAGAACCTGACGGCACCCGTGATGTTCCTGACGGCCCGCGGCGATCCGGATGATCGCATCCGCGGCCTCGAGGCCGGCGGCGATGATTACCTGACCAAGCCGTTCAACCTGCGCGAGTTCCTGCTGCGCGTGAAGGCCGTACTGCGGCGGTGGGCCTGGTATCGCGGCGCGACGGGCCCGAGTCCGGAGATATTCAGTTTCGGCGGCAACGAAGTGCAGTTCGATGCGTTCCGCGCCAAGGGCTGGGACGGCACCACGCACGAGCTGACCGAGAAGGAAGCGATGATCCTGAAGGTGCTGGCGGACCATCGCGGCAGCGTCGTGTCGCGCGATGACCTGGTCGAGCGCGTCTGGGGCTACGACATCTTTCCGTCCACCCGCACGGTCGACAACTTCATCCTGCGCCTGCGCAAGCGCTTCGAACGCGACCCCGGCAACCCGGTGTATTTCCAGTCCGTGCGCGGCGTCGGCTATCGATTCGACGACGAACCGGGTTCCACTGCCCCGCCGTGACGCCGACGCACCGGCCTGCGCTCGACGGGCGTACGCTGCGTGCGATCCCGCCCGGCATCTGGGCACTCGGCTTCGTCTCGATGCTGATGGACATCTCGTCGGAGATGATCCACGCGCTGCTGCCGGTGTATCTCGTCACCGTCCTCGCCACGTCGGCGACGACCGTCGGGCTGATCGAGGGCATCGCCGAAGCGACCGCGTCGATCACGAAAGTGTTCTCGGGCGCGCTGTCGGACTGGCTCGGCCGGCGCAAGCTGCTGGCCGTGATCGGCTACGGCCTCGCCGCCCTGACGAAGCCCGTGTTCCCGCTCGCGAACTCGGTGGGCCTGCTGGTCGCGGCGCGCTTTGTGGACCGCGTCGGCAAGGGCATCCGGGGCGCCCCGCGTGATGCCCTGGTGGCCGATCTCGCCCCGCCCGAATTGCGCGGCGCGAGCTTCGGACTGCGCCAGTCGCTGGATACGATCGGTGCGTTCATCGGGCCGCTGATCGCGATCGGCCTGATGTGGCTCACGGCGAACGATTTCCGCACCGTGTTCTGGGTCGCCGTGATTCCGGCCTGCCTCGCGGTCGCCGTGCTGATCTTCGGCGTCCGCGAGGGCTCGAGCGCCGTCGGCACCCGACGCATTCGATTTCCGCTGCATCACGACGAACTGCGACGACTCGACGGACGCTACTGGTCGGTGATCGCTTTCGCGACGCTCTTCACGCTCGCACGGTTCAGCGAAGCCTTTCTGGTCCTGCGCGCGAGCGATATCGGCGTGCCCCTGATGCTGGTGCCGCTCGTGCTCGTGCTGATGAATGTCGTCTATGCTGCGGCGTCCTATCCCGCGGGCCTGCTCGCCGATCGAGGCGGCCGGAAGTCCCTGCTGATCGCCGGCGTGTGTCTGCTGATTGCCGCAGATCTCACACTGGCCTGGGCGCCGGGCATTACAGGCCTCGCGCTCGGGCTCGTGTTCTGGGGCCTGCAGATGGGACTCACCCAGGGCCTGCTCGCGACACTGGTGGCGGACGCTGCCCCGCCGGAACTGCGCGGTACGGCATTCGGCCTGTTCAACTTCGTCACCGGCGTCGCACTGCTGCTGGCCAGCGTCCTCGCCGGTTTGCTGTGGGACCGAGCGGGATCCCACGTGGCGTTTCTTGTCGGCGCCATGCTCGCGGTCCTGAGTCTGCCCGCGCTGCGACTGCTGCGAAATCAGCCCTGAACGACTGCGTCCGTCGCCAGCGTATCGACGTGCTGGCGAATGAACTCGCACAGGCGCTCCTGCATTGCGCCTGAGACCTCGAAGAACCGGTCATCGAGATCCGTCTGCTCCTGGCGTGCCACCGCGTCGATGCCGGCACCTACCTGATCCTGTCGCCGGCCGAAGTACTGGTTGTGGCCGCCGTTGTTGGTGTCGCCGATCCAGTCGTACAGCGCGAAGACCTCGAGCACGGACGGAGGAATCGGCGCACCGCGTTGCGACTGGGCGATCACAAACGTATCGATCGCATCCGCGAGCAGCCGCTCGGGCCATTCGCGCAGCAACGCGGCCGGCAGCGCGCGCTTGAATGGATGCAGGGGCACGCTCAGGCCATGGACTTTCAGCTCCGCCACGGACTTCACCGGCGTGCCCTCCCAGTGATAGGTCGCGGTCAGGTCGGACCCGCGCCGGACGATGATCTCCGCGCAGTACCACGGGCCGAGCGGCGCGGCCTGCGAAGCGCCATGCAGGTCGAACAGCAGGTCGGACAACTGACGGCTCGTGGCTTCGTCGAAACCCACGATGTCCCAGGTGTCTTCATCGCGCAGTGGACGCTCGACGCCATCGACACCCAACCGGGTTCCGTCGAAGCTCTGCGCACCGCCCGCGTCATGCACCGTGAGCCGGACTTCCGCCCAGCCGCGCGCACTGAACTGGCGTTCGAACAGCATCGCGATCTCCCGCTCCACAGAATCCATCGAACGCGTTTCGGCCATCGCCCACCTCCTGACTGAAATATATCTGCAATGGACTTCGGTTTACACTTTGACAATACTGGAATCATGAAATCCAAAGACGTCATCGCAGCGCTGGCCGCACTGGCCCACGAGTCGCGCCTGGAGATCTTTCGGCTGCTGGTGCGCCGCGGACCGGAGGGCTACACACCGGGGGACCTGATCCACCGGTTGCACCTGCCGGCGCCCACGCTGTCGTTCCATCTGAAGGAGTTGCAAAGCGCGCAACTCCTCGACGTCCGCCGCGAGGGTCGATTCCTCTATTACCGCGCCCACTTCGCGCGCATGACGGAACTGGTCGGATTCCTGACCGACAACTGCTGCAGCCTCGGCACCGCCGCCTGCTCACCCGCCGACTGTGTGCCGGGTCCGTCGGTCACCGTCTCCGCAAGATCCCTGCCCCGAAGGAAACGCGCATGAGCTCTGCCCCCCGTTCGTTCAACGTCCTGTTTCTCTGCACCGGCAACTCCGCGCGCAGCATCCTGGGCGAAGCCATCATGAATCGCGTCGGCGAAGGAAAGTTCCACGGCTTCAGCGCCGGCAGTCATCCGAAAGGCGCCGTGCATCCCGTCGCGATGGAACTGCTGCAGCATCTCGAGCATCCCGTCGCGTCGTTGCGCAGCAAGAGCTGGGACGAGTTCGCTGCGCCCGGTGCGCCGCCACTCGATTTCATTTTCACGGTGTGTGACAACGCCGCCGGCGAAACCTGTCCGTACTGGCCCGGCCAGCCGATGACCGCGCACTGGGGGTTGCCGGATCCAGCCGCCGTCACCGGCTCGCACGCGGACCAGTGGCGTGCATTCCGCGAAACCTATGCGGCGCTCGAGCGGCGCATCCAGGCATTCGCGAGCCTGCCGTTCGCCTCGCTGGAACGACTGACACTGCAGAAGCGCCTCGACGACATCGGCCGGCATTGAGGATGTCCGTCTTCGAACGCTTCCTGACCCTCTGGGTCGCGGCCTGCATCGTCGTCGGCATCGCGCTCGGGCATTACTTCCCGGCGGCGTTCCAGTTGCTGGGCAGCGCCGAGGTGGCACGGGTCAACCTGCCGGTCGCCATGCTCGTCTGGCTGATGATCATCCCGATGCTCATGAAGATCGACTTCAGCGCGCTCAGCGAAGTCCGCCGGCACTGGCGCGGCATCGGCGTGACGCTGTTCGTGAACTGGGCCATCAAGCCCTTCTCGATGGCGCTGCTCGGCTGGCTGTTCATCGGCGGGCTGTTCCGCGCCTACCTGCCGGCAGACCAGATCGATTCGTACATCGCCGGCCTGATCCTGCTCGCCGCGGCACCCTGCACCGCAATGGTGTTCGTGTGGTCGAACCTGTGTCGCGGCGAACCGCATTTCACGCTGTCGCAGGTTGCACTGAACGACGTGATCATGATCGTGGCCTTTGCGCCGATCGTCGCGATGCTGCTCGGACTCTCGGCGATCATCGTGCCCTGGGACACTCTGCTGCTGTCCGTGGGCCTCTACATCGTCGTGCCCGTGCTGCTGGCACAACTGCTGCGGCGCCGCCTGCTGTCCAGCGGTGGACCCGAGCGGCTCGCAGCCGTGCTGGCGAAACTCGGACCGGTCAGCCTCGTGTCGCTGCTGGCGACGCTGGTGCTGCTGTTCGGCTTCCAGGGCGAGCAGATCCTGCGTCAGCCACTGGTCATCGCACTGCTCGCCGTCCCGATCCTGATCCAGGTGTATTTCAATTCGGCCCTGGCCTATCTGCTCAATCGCTGGAGTGGCGAAGCGCATTGCGTTGCCGGACCGTCGGCGCTGATCGGCGCCAGCAACTTTTTCGAACTCGCGGTGGCCGCGGCGATCAGCCTGTTCGGTTTCGAATCCGGCGCGGCGCTGGCGACGGTCGTCGGCGTGCTGATCGAAGTACCGGTGATGCTCTCCGTCGTCTGGATCGTCAACCGCAGCCGTGGCTGGTATGAGCGCGGCACGCGGGTGACGCCACGGTAGTCTCCCGCCGACGTTCGGGCACGCTGCCGGCCGATGCCGACGTCGCGCGTGTGCGCCCATGTTGAATCATGGCCAACTTCCCTCATCGCCATCAGGCTTGGGTTGGCGCCCTGGCACTGATTCTCGGCTTCGCGATCGCGGCGTCGCCGACGTTCGCACCGCCGCTGACACCCGGCGAGCGCGAGCAGATTCAGGTTTCCATTGCATCGATCGAGACCGTCGACGTCCCTGACGAATTCGGGCCGAGCTACGTCGACGAGAAAATCGCGCTGCGCGAAGCGAGCGTGGCGGCGCTGAGGTTGCGAGCCGAAGACCCCGTGGACTCCGTGTCCCGACGCGACGCACGCGCGCGACTAACCACGCTCGAGCGCGAACTCCGCGAATTGCGCTGTCTGCGCTGAATCCCGGTCCCTGCCAGAGGCGTGGACAGCTCGGCGTCACCGAGACACTGCCCACGCCGGCACCGGCGATGACTCAGTGCGAAATGACGACGAAGTCGCTGTCTTTCAGCGCGTCCGACCAGTCCTTGATCTGACGCTCGGCAATGTCCTTGGACACGCCGTACTGCTCCTGAATCTTGCCCGCGAGTACTTCGCGATTGCCCTTGATCACATCCAGATGATCATTCGTGAGCTTGCCCCAGCGCGCCTGCGCGTTGCCTGTCAGCTGTTTCCAGTTGCCTTCCACTCGGTCCCAGTTCATGTATCGCTCCTCGGGAGACGCGCGCCGCCACATTGACGGTGGCTGCGTCTGCCCACAGCGTCATGCTGGGACCTGCGGCCCGCGGCTACAGTCGGTCCGCGCAGAGGGCCGTCGTAGGCGCGCGCCGACGACGCAACGCCGCGAAACGGCCGAAGTCCATGAACGTCTGCACGGCCTTGCAGAGCAGATCGGGATCGACCGGCTTGGCCATCGGCAATACGGGCACGCCGGGCATCCACGGCACTTCAGCGTTGGGGAGATTGCCGCTGAGGATGATGGTGGGCACGCAGTAGCCCATCGCACGACAGGCCGCCTCCGCCACCTCGGTGCCATCCATCGATCCGGGCAGATTGAAGTCGACGAGCAGCACATCCGGCCGCAGTTCGCTGTCGTGGATCCAGGCGAGCGCGACGTCCCCGTCCTCGGCCGTCACGACCCGATAGCCGGCGGCCTTCAGCAGTAACGCCGTGCTGTCGGCCACCGGCCGATCATCTTCGACATACAGCACGAGACCTCGAGGATCTGTTGCACACGCCATGGCAACCTCCCGGTGCGTGTCGATAGTCCCTCAGCTGGCCGCGCGCAGCGGCCTGCCGAGTTGAGTCATCTCTCCCACCACACCGCCGCGAGTCAGGGCTGCCGCGATGCGCTTGTCGTCGGCGCGGACCAGATCGCGCGGGTGTTCCCAGCGCACGCGTCGCCGGGTCGCCGCGGAGAGGTGCTCGCGCAGCACGCCGAGGAACTTCGGCTCGACGATCAGCAGCAGACTGTCCATGCGACCGGCCTGACGTTCACGATCGAGTCGAGTCACCAGTCGCTTGGCAAATCGCAACAATTCACCGGCGTGGGCGTCCGCGTCACTGTGCGCGCCCGCGCGTGCCGTCGCCAATGCTCCCGTACCCCGCGGTCCTGCACCTTCCAGTCGTCGCCCCGTTCGCACCGCAGCGCGCTCGATGTCGGCGAGAGGCTCGAAACTCCAGGGTCTGGCCGACGTCACGCGAAGAATCCGTGCCCGACCACCATCGGCGACCACGAGTAACTGTGCCATGCGGTTCTCCTGAAGTTGGCGCGTAGTGTCGCGCGATGGCGCGCCGCGGAACATGCGCGGAAGTGCCTGTGCGCTGCTACATCTACATATTGCGCACGACGCGACGCCCCGTCGCGCAGCCGTCAGGGACGCTTGAGATCGCTCTCGAGGTTGGTGCGCGGCAGCGAGGCGCGCGCGACATCGAGCTGACTGCGCAGGGCCCGCGCCCACTTCTCCGCCGCACGCCGCGCCGAGTCGGCGTTGTCGATGCGCGTGGTCCACTCGAACCAGGCACTGTCGGGATCGACGCGGCGATCGACGGCCTTGGCGATCAACGAACCACTGACCGAGTCACGCAGCTCGGCGACGAGCGTCATTTCCCCGGTCGAGCGGGTGTAGGTGCGAATCGTCGCGGCACGATCGACATCCGGGGCGTTGATGTACAGGTCGCGGATCTCCGCGCGCACGCGCAGCACGTCATCGCCCGGACTGTCGACGATGCGATACCCACCCTGGCCGAGCTCGGCGACGAACTCCTTGCGCAGCACCTCGGCCATGTCCTTGCGGATCTTCGTCTTCTCGCCTGCATCGAGCGAGCGCCCGGCCGGACGCGGGTCCCAGCTCTTGTGGAACGTCACTTCGATCGGATCGAGCATCACCGCCTTGTAGCGCGACAGATCGGCATCCGGCGTCGCGAGCACCTGCTGCAGGCCCGCGACCTTCACTTCGACGAGTCCTTCGGTGTTGGGCTGCGGCGCATCCTTGGCAGCGGCAACGTTGGCGCCGGTGAACAGCACGCAGGCAACCGCCAGTGCACGACTGGCGCGGTAGAGAGTTTTCGCGGACATGGACAATCCTCCGTTCGATGCAGGTTCGACCCAAACCCCGGCAGGAGGTTCCGACGTCGCCGCATTCAACCAGACGGATCCGCCCTCAGACCGGATCCGCCTCGATCTCGGCGAGGATCGCACCTTCCAGCACCCGCTCGCCCACCGCGTAGTGAAGCGCGCGGACCCGGCCCGCCTGGGGCGCGGCGATACTGTGCTCCATCTTCATCGCCTCCACCACCATCACGACCTGGCCCGCCTCGACCGCATCGCCGATGGCCACCGCGAGCTGCACGATGAGCCCCGGCAGCCGGGCGACGAGCTCGCCTTCGGCGGCTGAATTCGTCGCGACGATCTCGCGAGGATCCAGCAGCGCCAGCGTGAATTTCTCGGCGCGGTGCCAGGCGACGACGTCGTGTCCCCGCAGCTCCGTGATCACATCACTCACAGGAGCATGGCCCTGCGCATCGACCACGTGCTTGCGCCCTTGCCAGAGCAGCGTGACCTGACTGGGCGACGCGAGATTGACGCGAAATGCATCGCCGATCTCCCACGGCGATGCCTGGCTCCGCTGCGCTGCGCGCGCACGCGGCTCGGACAGCACGGCGCGCGCCGCCGCTTGCAGTACCGCCTGCGGTGGATCCGCGGGCGCTTGCAGCGCCCCGGCCTGCTCGGCCAGGAATCGCGTGGTCACACCGCCCTCGCGAAAGGCCTCGGTCGCGAGCGCACGGTGCAGCCAGGCCGCGTTGTCGGACACGCCCGCCAGATGGGTGCGAGCCAGCGCGACCTGCAACCGGTCGATAGCTTCAGCACGGTCGCGACCGTGCGCGATCACCTTCGCAAGCAAGGAATCGTAGTCGCTCGGCACGATATCGCCCGCCGTGAAACCCGCATCCACCCGGACGCCCGCGGCAGACACCGGCCAGTCCGCGCGATGCAACAGCCCTGAACTCGGCAGGAAATCGTGATCCGGATCCTCCGCACACACCCGCACTTCGATCGCGTGACCGCGCAGTGCGAGCTGTGCCTGTTCGAACGGCAGCGGCTCACCCGCCGCGATGCGCAACTGCCACTCGACCAGATCGAGTCCGGTGATGGCCTCGGTCACCGGATGCTCCACCTGCAGGCGCGTGTTCATTTCCATGAACCAGAATTCGCCGTCGGCGTACAGGAACTCGACCGTGCCGGCATTCGTATAGCCAATCGTGCGCGCCACCGTGACGGCCGCCGCATGCAGCCGCTCGCGCACCGACTCCGGAATTCCCGGCGCCGGCGCCTCTTCGATCAGCTTCTGGTGCCGCCGCTGCACCGAACAGTCCCGCGTGAACAGATGCAGCACCTTGCCGTGCGTATCGGCCAGCAACTGCACTTCGACATGCCGCGGCGCCGGCAGGTAGCGCTCGAGCAGCAGGGTCGGATCCGCGAACGCACTCGATGCGAGGCGGCGCGCGGCCTCGAGCGCACCGCGCAACTGGGCGCGCTCCGTGACGATCTGCATCCCCTTTCCGCCGCCGCCGCCGCTCGGCTTCACGATCAATGGCAGACCGACGCGCTCGGCCTCGGACTCGAGTTCATCGAGCCCCTGCCGCTCACCGTGATACCCGGGCAACACCGGCACACCGACCCGCGCCATGGCCTCTTTCGCGGCGCGCTTGCTGCCCATCGATTCGATCGCCGCAATCCCGGGCCCGACGAACGCGATGCCGGCATCGGCGCAGGCCTGCGCGAATGCCGTGTTCTCGGACAGGAATCCATAGCCGGGATGCACGGCGTCCGCGCCGCTTTCGCGTGCCGCAGCCAGCACGCGCTCGACATTCAGATAACTGTCGCGCGCCGCGGCGGGGCCGAGCCGCACGGCGACATCGGCCATGCGCACATGCTGTGCGCCGGCATCCGCATCCGAGTACACGGCCACGGTGCGGAGACCGAGCCGCTTCGCGGTCCGGATCACGCGGCAGGCAATCTCGCCTCGATTGGCAATCAACAGTGTGTTGAACATGGTCACATCCGGAAGATGCCGAAGCGTGTCTCGACGGGCGGCGCGTTGCGCGCCATCGAAAGGCCCAGCGCAAGCACCCGCCGTGTGTCGCGCGGATCGACGATGCCGTCGTCCCACAATCGCGCGCTGGCGTAGTACGGATGGCCCTGCAGTTCGTATTGCGCGCGGATCGGATCGAGCAACGCGTTCTCCTGCTCCGTGGTCAGCGCCGGCTTGCCTTCACTTGCGAGCTGATCGCGGCGGATCGTCAGCAGCACGTTGGCCGCCTGCTCGCCGCCCATCACCGAGGTGCGCGCATTCGGCCACTGCCACAGCAGCCGCGGCGAATACGCTCGCCCGCACATCGCGTAATTGCCGGCGCCGTAGCTGCCTCCGACAATCATCGAGAATTTCGGCACATTGGCGCAGGCCACGGCCGTCACCATCTTCGCGCCATCCTTCGCGATGCCGCCCGCTTCGGCCTTGCGCCCGACCATGAACCCGGTGATGTTCTGCAGGAATACCAGCGGGATCTGCTCGCGCGCGCACAGCTCGATGAAGTGCGCGCCTTTCAGAGCACTCTCGCTGAACAGGATGCCGTTGTTCGCGATGATGCCCACGGGATAGCCGCACAGGTCCGCGAAGCCGCAGACCAGCGTGCTGCCATACAGCTGCTTGAACTCCTCGAAGTGGGAGTCATCGACGACGCGAGCGATCAGCTCGCGGACATCCCAGGGCTTCCGGAGGCTGGTCGGCACCAGGCCGTAGATTTCCGCCGGATCGTAGGCCGGATCTCGCGGCGCGCGCGGCGGTCGCGTGTCGGGCGGTGTTTTCAATCGGCCGACAATCTGCCGTGCGATCGCGAGCGCATGCGCGTCGTTCTCGGCGTAGTGATCGCAGACGCCGGACTCGCGGCAGTGCACGTCCGCGCCGCCCAGCGATTCCGCATCGATCTCCTCGCCGGTCGCGGCCTTCACCAGCGGCGGCCCGCCGAGGAACACCTGCCCCTGGTTGCGGACGATCACGTTCTGGTCCGACATCGCGGGCATGTACGCACCGCCCGCAGTGCAGTTGCCGTGCACGACGGCCACCTGCGCGATGCCGGCTGCGGACAGATTCGCCTGATTGAAAAAGATGCGTCCGAAGTGATCGCGATCCGGGAACACCTCGTCCTGGGCCGGCAGGAAGGCGCCGCCACTCTCGACGAGGTACACGCAGGGCAAGCGGTTCTCGCGCGCGATCTCCTGCGCGCGCAGATGCTTCTTGACCGTCATCGGGTAATACGTGCCGCCCTTGACGGTCGGGTCGTTCGCGACGATCACGCATTCCCGGCCACTGACCCGGCCCACGCCGGTCACCAGCCCCGCCCCCGGCACCTCGCCGCCATACAGGCCGTGGGCCGCGAGCTGCGAGAACTCCAGGAACGGCGCGCCCGGGTCCAGCAGCAGGTCCACCCGCTCCCGGGCCAGCAGCCGCCCACGCGCCCGGTGCTTCTCCACCGCCTTGGTAGAGCCGCCCTGGGCGACGGCGGCCGCTCGGGTCCGCAAGTCCGACACGAGGGCCTGCATGGCGGCCTGGTTGGCCACGAACTCGGCACTGCGGGGGTTGATCTGCGAGGTCAGGCGAGCCACGGCGGTTTCTCCCAGGCGGGGCTCCAGAATCCCCGGTTGCGCCTATTATCGGATTGTCGGACAATTATTGCCAGAGCCTCTTTTGGGAAATCCGACATGCATCTCCCCGACGAACTGCAGGAACTGCAGCAGCACGTGCGCCGGTTCGCCTCCGAGCGGATCGCGCCGCGCGCTGCCGAGATCGACCGCAGCAATGACTTCCCGCGGGACCTCTGGCCCGAGATGGGTGAGATGGGCCTGATGGGCCTCACCGTGCCCGCCCGCTGGGGTGGCGCGGACCTGGGCTACCTCGCCCACGTGGTCGCCATGGAGGAAATCTCGCGCGCCTCGGGGTCCGTGGGCCTCAGTTACGGCGCCCATTCGAACCTGTGCGTGAACCAGATCCGCCTGAATGGCACCGACGCCCAGCGGGACCGATACCTGCCGAAGCTCGTCAATGGCGAGCATGTCGGCGCGCTGGCGATGTCCGAGGCGGGCTCGGGCTCCGACGTCGTCTCGATGAAGCTGCGCGCCGAACTGCGTGGCGACCGCTTCGTGCTGAACGGCACGAAGATGTGGATCACCAATGGCCCTGATGCCGACGTGCTCGTGGTCTATGCCAAGACCGATCCGGACGCCGGCCCGCGCGGCATCACCGCCTTCCTGGTCGAGCGCGGCTTCGCGGGCTTCAGCACCAGCCCCAAGCTCGACAAGCTCGGCATGCGCGGCTCCTCCACCTGCGAACTCGTGTTCAAGGACTGCGAAGTGCCGGCGCACAACGTGCTCGGTCAGCTCAATGGCGGCGTGCGCGTGCTGATGCGTGGCCTCGACTATGAACGCGTCGTGCTCTCCGGCGGCCCGCTCGGACTGATGCAGGCCGCGCTCGATACCGTGCTGCCGTATGTGCGCGAGCGCAAGCAGTTCGGCGTCGCGATCGGCACGTTCGAGCTGATGCAGGCGAAGCTCGCCGACATGTACACCGATCTCGCCGCGAGCCGCGCCTACGTATACGACGTCGCCGCCGCCTGCGATGCCGGCCGCGTGACACGCGCCGACGCCGCCGGCTGCATCCTGTTCAGCGCCGAGCGCGCGACGAAAGTCGCGCTCGAAGCGATCCAGGCGCTCGGTGGCAACGGCTACATCAACGACTACCCGACCGGCCGACTGCTGCGCGATGCGAAGCTGTACGAAATCGGCGCCGGCACGCAGGAGATCCGCCGGATGCTGATCGGCCGCGAGTTGATGTCGCAAGGCTGAGGCTCGATATCGCGATGAGCACGATTCCCGCCTTCGATCCCATCCGCAGCGAGCCGACCTACCGACGCGTCGCGGCCGCCATCAGCGAACGGATCGTGAGCCGCTCACTGAAGGATGGCGACACGCTGCCGACGGAAACCGCCCTCGCCGCCCAGCTCGGCGTGAACCGCTCGACGCTGCGCGAAGCATTGCGTGAGCTCGAGAGCAACGGCCTGCTCGAGCGGCGCAAGGGATCGAAGCGACTCGTCGTCTCGCGCCCCGCCCCGGCCGCCGTCGCGCGCGGCGTCAGTCGCGCCCTCGCGCTGCAGGACGTCACGGTCCATCAGATCTGCGAAGCCCTCGAACTGCTGGAACCGCCGCTCGCCGCGGCCGCCGCGCAGCGCCGCACCGCCCCGCAACTCGCCGTGCTGGAAGCGGCCACCGCGCGCTTCGCCGCCAGCGCCACCACACCGGGCGTTCGGTCGGCGGAGTCCGTCGAAGGCGTGGGCGACTTCTTCCGCGCGCTCGCCGCCGCCAGCAACAACCCCGTGCTCGCGATGATGCAGGAGCCGCTGCTGCAGCTGCTGCAGAGTTCATTGATCGTGATGATCGATCAGGCGCCGAACGCGCGGGCGCGCATCTCGGTGGCGCAACGCCGCCTGCTCGAGGCCGTCGCGGATGGCAAAGCCGAACAGGCGTCAGTGTGGATGGGAAAGCACGTCCGGGATTTCCGGCGCGGCTTCGAGCTCGCGGGGATCGACCTGGGCTATCGGATCAGCTGAGGCCGGATCAGCTGATCAGCCAATGGTCTTGGAAGCGATGCCCGACATCGCGCTCTCCGCCCCGGCCCGGTTGACCGCGCGGATGCCGAAGAAATACGTGCCAGACGTCAGGTTGTCGACCACATAGCGCGTCGTGCCGACGCCGTCGATCGTGATCACGCGATCGAGGTTCGCGCTGCTGTTGCCGTAGTAGATGCGGTACCCGGCGAGATCGACCAGTGCCGTGCCGTCTTCATTCTCGGTCGGCGGAAGCCATGACAGCGATGCGCTGCCTACCGTCGGAGTGCTCGGCGCCGGCGTGGTGGGCGTCGTCGGAGTCGTGGGCGTGGTTGGCGTCGTCGGCGTGTTGGGGGTTCCAGTCACCGGGGACGTGGGCGGCTGGATCTCGACCACCGGCTCCCCGCCACCGCAAGCAGTGAGCAGAATCGTGGTCAGGGCGATCAGTACCGTTTCGCGTCGCACTCGGCGAACTCCTTTCAAAACAAGCGTGGGATTCAGTAAACCGTCTCTCGACTTCACCCGCAATATGTCGGCAACTGCCGACGCTGTGTGTCGGTCGCTGCCTACGTCAATCGTGCATCGACCAACGCGTCAGACACTTGAGGAAAATTCCGCAAGTGTCTGACGTGCCTCAGATCGTCTTGCTCGCGACGCCCGACATCGCGCTCTCGGTGCCACTCGATGTGAACGCGCGCACACCGAAGTACCAGGTACCCGCCGCCAGATTGCTGATCACCTGCGTCGTCGTCCCGGCACTGTTGATCGTGATGACATTCGTCAGCGATCCCGCGCTGGTGCCGTAGTAGATGCGGTAGCCCGCAAGATCCACGAGCGGCGTGCCGTCCTCGTTCTCGGTCGGCGGCACCCACGACAGCGTCGCGCTACCCGTCGCCGTCGGCGCTGCGGTCACCGTGATCGTGGCCGCCGGCAGCGAGGCCGACAGCGTGCCGTCACTGACCGTGATCACGATGTTCGAGTACGCGCCGACGTTCGTCGCAGCCGGAGTGCCGGAGATGCGGCCTGTCGTGGACGAGAACGTCGCCCAGGTCGGCAGGTTGGTGACGCTGAACGTCAGCGCGTTGCCGTCGGCATCGGCCGCCGTCGGCGTGAAGCTGTAGGCCGTACCCGCCACCACCGACGGCGTCGGCGTGCCGCTGATCGTCGGCGCCGCATTCGGCGCGGCCGTCACATTGATCGAGAAGCCCGGCAACGCCGTGCTCACCGTGCCATCGCTGACCGAGATCACGATGCCCGTGTAGCTGCCCACGTTCGTCGTGGCCGGCGTGCCGCTGAGGCGGCCGGTGGACGTGCTGAAGGTCGCCCAGGTCGGACGGTTCGTGATCGAGTACGTCAACGTGTTGCCGTCCGGATCCGTCGCCGAAGGCTGGAAGGAATACGCGCGCGTGGCCGCTACCGTCGTTGCCGGAGTGCCGGAAATCGTCGGCGCGCGATTCGGCGGCGCCTCGACCGCGATCGAGAATGCGGCCATCGAGGCACTGGACGTGCCGTCGCTGACGCTGATCACGATGTTGTTATAGGTGGCCACGGCCGCGGAGCCCGGGGTGCCACTGATCGTGCCGGTCGTCGTGCTGAACGTCGCCCAGGCCGGCAGGTTGCTCGCGACGAACGACAACGTATTGCCATCCGGATCCGATGCGGTCGGTGTGAAACGGTAGGCCTGACCCGCGACAACAGTCGCCGGCGGCGAGCCAGAGATCACCGGCGGCGAGTTCGGCGCAGGAGCCGGAGCCGGCGCGGGGGCTGGCGCCGGTGCCGGTGCCGGAGCGGGTGCCGGTGCCGGAGCGGGGGCTGGCGCAGGAGCGGGCGCCGGTGCAGGAGCGGGTGCCGGCGCAGGGGCCGGTGCTGGCGCGGGAGCCGGCGCGGGAGGCGGCGTCGGCGCCGGGGTCGTGTTGCGCTTGATCACGCGAATGCGGAACGGCCCGATGCTGCCCTGCCCGCGGCGAACTTTCGCAAAGATGATGATCGGATTCGTTTCGCCGACGGCAGCGTCGGGGGGCGTACCCGTGAGCTCACCGGTCACCGTGTCGAACTGCGCCCAATCCGGCTTGCCGGCAATTTCGAAGGCCAGGATTTCGGCAGATGAGTCCGCCAGCGTGGGCTTGTAGTAATACGTCGTGCCCGCGGTCACTTCAGTCGCCGGCACACCCTGGATCTCTGGCGGCGTGACCTGAGGTGAATCGTCGAGACAGCCTGCGAGCACGACCGTGCTCAGCAGGGCGACCGCGAGATTGCGCGACAGCGAGGAGAGGAAGGCAGCGGATTTGGTCATGTCTCGAACGCCCGATGCTGGAGTTGGAAGTCCCGAATCAGACTTCGACAGCAACACAGGAACTTCGCGTTCGAGTTCCTCGCAGCGACAGCGAGGAAATCGAGAGAGGAATCGACAACTGGTGTGGATCGTTTTCGATCCGCCTCAGTTGGCAACCCCGCTATCTCACAGTGTGATTCCTGCAAGACCGGAAGCTTTGCGTCCCCGCCTTACAGCGGGTTTGCCATCTTCGTCGCAAGCATTGGAACGTGAGAAAGCAAGGCCGGCAACCTGTTGCCGACGACAGACGTCTGCGCACGGCGACAGCGAGAACGCTGTCACGAAGTCGTCATTAACTTATTTTTTATGCGACTTAATGATCAGCAGGAACAGCGCCGAGCGTCGCGAGAAGTGCGAGCACTTCGGCAGTTTTTTCCGCGAGCAAAGGGGCGTTCGCGCGACTCTCGATATTCAGTCGAATGAGCGGCTCGGTGTTCGAACCCCGCAAATTCAAGCGCCAATCGCCCAGATCGATCGACAGGCCGTCCGTGAAATCCAGGCTCTTCGCGGCGCGCTCGTAGTGACTCTGCACGGCGGCGATCGTCGCCTTCGAATCCGGTACGCGATTGTTGATCTCGCCGCTCGACGGAAATTTCGCGATGCGCTCACCGACGAGTGCACTCAGGGGTTTGCCTGACTCGCAGATCACCTGCAGCACCAGCAGCCACGGAATCATGCCGCTGTCGCAGTAGGCGAAATCGCGGAAATAGTGATGCGCGCTCATTTCGCCGCCGTAAATGCCATCGACCTCGCGCATCTTCTGCTTGATGAACGCGTGGCCGGACTTGCACAGCACCGGCGTGCCGCCGAGCGACTTCACGATGTCGATCGTGTTCCACATCACGCGCGGATCGTGCACGACGCTCGAGCCCGGCTTGCGCTTCAGGAACACTTCGGCCAGCAGGCCGACCAGGTAATAGCCCTCGATGAAGGCGCCGGTCTCGTCGAAGAAGAAGCAGCGATCGAAATCGCCGTCCCAGGCAAGTCCGACATCGGCGCCGTGCTTGCGCACCGCGTCGGCCGTGACCTTGCGGTTCTCGATCAGCATCGGATTCGGCACGCCGTTCGGGAAGCTGCTGTCCGGCTGGTGATTGATCTTGATGAACTCGAACGGCAGATGGGGCTCGAGCTGGTCCACGACCAGCCCCGCGCCGCCGTTGCCGGCGTTGACCACGACCTTCAGCTTCTTCAGCTTCGGCACATCCACATAGCTCAGCAAATGATTCAGGTAGCGCTGATTGGCCTCGACCTCGCGCAGCGTGCCCTTGGCGGCCGCGATCGGCGGCAATGTGCCCGCAGCGATCAGATCCCGGATCGCGTTCAGGCCCGTGTCGGCGCTGATCGGTCGCGAGCCTTCGCGCACGAACTTCATGCCGTTGTAGTCCGGCGGATTGTGGCTCGCCGTCACCATGATGCCGCCGTCGACTTTCTGATCGAAGGTGGCGAAGTACACGCCTTCCGTGCCGCACAGGCCGATGTCCAGCACATCCACGCCCGAATCCGTGAGCCCCGATGCCAGCGCCGCGCACAGCTCCGCGCTCGACGCGCGAATGTCCCGCCCGACGATCACCCGCTTCGGCTTCACGAAGGCCGCATAGGCGCGACCGATGTCGCGGGCCATCTGCGCATTGATCTCATCCGGGATGCGACCGCGGACGTCGTAGGCCTTGAATGCGGACAGCTTCATTTGGACTTCCCCTGTTCGATCGACCGGCCGCGGCCGATCGCGTAGTACTCGAGGCCAAACCGCGCCACCAGGCTCGGCTCATAGAGATTGCGGCCATCGAAGATCACCGGCTGCTTCAACTTCGCCTTCAGGGCCTCGAAATCGGGGCTGCGGAATTCCTTCCACTCGGTGACGATCGCGAGCACATCGGCGCCGGCCACGGCCTCCAGCGCGGAATTCACGTAGATGAGATCCGGCCGCGCGCCGTAGATGCGACGCGTCTCGTCCATCGCCACCGGGTCATAGGCGCGCACCGTGGCGCCTGCCGCCCACAGCTGCTCCAGCAGCACGCGGCTCGAGGCCTCGCGCATGTCGTCCGTGTTCGGCTTGAACGCCAGACCCCACAGCGCGATCGTGCGCCCTGCAAGCTTGCCGCCGAAATGGTTCGAGATCTTCTCGAACAGCACCTGCTTCTGCGTGCGGTTCACCGTCTCGACCGCTTCCAGCAATGGAGTCTTGAGGCCCTGCCCCGCCGCCGTGCGCGCCAGTGCCTGCACGTCCTTCGGGAAGCACGAGCCGCCATAGCCGGCGCCTGGATACATGAAGCTGTAGCCGATGCGCGAATCCGAGCCGATGCCGACGCGGACCTTCTCGATGTCCGCGCCGACCTTCTCGGCAATACGCGACAGCTCGTTCATGAAGCTGATCTTGGTCGCGAGCATCGCGTTAGCGGCGTACTTGGTCAGCTCCGCCGAGCGCACGTCCATCACGACGAAGCGATCGTGGTTGCGCGTGAACGGCTCGTACAGCGCGCGCATCAGCTCCACCGTACGCGGGTTGCTCGTGCCCACGACCACGCGGTCCGGGCGCATGAAGTCGTCGATCGCCGCGCCTTCTTTCAGGAACTCCGGGTTCGAGACCACGTCGAATTCCACCGACGCCTTGCGCCGCGCCAGCGCCGCCTCGATCTCCGCAGAAACCTTGTCCGCCGTGCCGACCGGCACCGTGGATTTGTCGATCACGATTCGGTATTCGGACAGGTTCTCGCCGATCGTGCGTGCCACCGCGAGCACGTACTTCAGGTCCGCCGAGCCGTCCTCGTCCGGCGGCGTGCCGACAGCGATCAGCTGGAACAGGCCATGCGCGACGCCTTCCGCCGCATTCGTCGTGAAGCGCAGGCGCCCCGCCTTCGCATTGCGCTCGATCAGCGCGTCCAGGCCCGGCTCGTGGATCGGCACTTCGCCACGATTCAGGCGCTCGATCTTGCTCGCATCCACGTCCACGCAGAGCACGTCGTTGCCCGCATCCGCGAGACAGGCGCCCGTCACCAGACCGACATAGCCCGAGCCAAAAATCGTTACGCGCATGCTGCAATCACTCCGAAGAAACGGCAGGCCATCGGCGGCATTATGTTACTTCGGCCGACGGATTCGGGAGGAAGGATGCCCGAGTCGGCATCGAATATCTGTGCAATTCCGGACACTTTCCAGGTAGTGCTGCATTGATGTACATGATTCTATACGATTCATGTACATGAAGACCCACATCGAGATCGACGACAAGCCGCTGCGGGACGTACTTCGGCTCGGCCGTTTCGAAACGAAGCGCGCGGCCGTCAACGCCGCCCTCGTCGAGTACGCGCGCCTGCTGAAGCGCCGCAAGCTGCTGGAGCTTCGGGGCAAGATCGATTGGAAAGGCGATCTCGAGCAGTTGCGCCGCTCGCGTTCAGACTGACGGCCCCGGCCAGTGCTCGTCGTCGATACCTCCGTCTGGATCGATTTCCTCGGCGGTCGCAGATCGCAGGAAACGAATCGTCTGGCCGCCGCGCTCACGGAAGATGAGCCGGTGGCCGTGCCGGACGTCGTCGTCACCGAATTGCTGATGGGCATTCACTCTGATCGGGAGTGCGCCCGGATTTCGGACCTGCTCGGCGGCCTGGAGACGTTGCCCGAACTGCAATGGGAGGACTATCGCGCCGCTGCCGATCTGTACCGGCGTTGCCGGGTGCGCGGCGTGACGATTCGATCAATTTTGGATTGCCTGATCGCGCAGGCCTGTCTCAAGGGGGGCCATGAACTGCTGACGCGCGATCGGGATTTCACTGAGATCGCGAAGATCTCAGCGCTGAAGCTTGCCTAGGGTGACGCAGGGTCTCGGTCAGGTCAGCTTCAACGCTGCGAACAGCACACCGAGTCCGATGGCTTGCATGGACCCGAGGCGGATCGTCATGCCGGCCCGAAGCAGTTCCATTTCCTTGCGAACCGATGTCAGAGCCGCATCAAACTGCTCATAGGTCACCAGGCCCTTGACCTGGTCACGCGTGGCCATGAGCGTCATCCGCTCGCTGAGCTCCGCGTGCACCGCTGCCAGCTGATCCTTTCGGGCGAGACCGGCCATCCGTTCACTGAGCTCCGACCGAAGCTCCGACCGAAGCTCCGCCACAGAGGACGACATCTGCAGCCCCAGCTCCGCCCGCAGACTCGCCACTTGCTCCTGACTCGCGAGCCCGGCGACCGCTTCACGCAGCTCCCTACGAACGCTCGCGTTCGACTCAGCGAACTGCTGATAGAACTCTTTTCGAGTCAGCCCGTCCTGTTCCGCCAGTTCCTGACGGATCTCGGCTGAATAGCGCGCGAGCTGCTCCTTGAAGAGCTCCATGCTCGCCGCAAGATCAGACTTCGTCGCCAGCACCGTGTACATCTCGTGCTCCAGCGCTTCCACGACCGCACGAGCCTGATCACTCGGGACGTTGGCGCTAGCCAGAGCTTCGTACAGAACGAGCCTGAAATTCAAGGGAGGATCTCCGCGAGCCGACTGGCGGCGTACGGCGGAAATGCTAGCGGCCGATACTTCGCCCAACGAGCTGCAAATCTCGTGCGAAGGCCGAGGAATCCCGCGGCAGCGAGCGGCCTCGCGGCACCACTATTTCCCCGACCCTTCCCGCCCGTAACGATCCTCGAAGCGGACGATGTCGTCCTCGCCAAGATAGCTGCCGGACTGCACTTCGATCATGTGCAGCCGGATCTTTCCCGGATTCTCGATGCGATGCTTCGCGCCCACCGGGATGTACGTGGACTGGTTTTCCTCGAGCAGGAACACCTCATCGTTGCGCGTGATCCGGGCCGTACCCGAGACCACGATCCAGTGCTCCGCACGATGATGATGCAGCTGCAGCGACATCGACGCACCCGGCTTCACCGTCAGCCGCTTCACCTGGAAGCGGTCGCCCGCATCGATGCTGTCGTAGCTGCCCCAGGGCCGGAACACTTCGCGATGCAGCAGGTGCTCGCCACGACCTTCCGCCTTGATCCGCGCCACCAGCTTCTTGACGTCCTGGACCTTGTCCTTCGGCGCCACCAGCACCGCATCCTTGGTCTCGATCACGACGTGATCCTTCAGGCCTACCGTCGCCACGAGGCGGCTGTCCGCATACACGTAACAGCCCTCGGAATCCTCCGCGATCACATCGCCATGCAATACGTTGCCATTCGCGTCCTGCGGAACCGCATCGTGCAGGGAGGACCAGGAACCGACGTCCGACCAGCCTGCATCGAGCGGCACGACCACCGCGTCCGCCGTCTTCTCCATCACCGCGTAGTCGATCGAATCGCTGCGGCAGGGCTCGAAGTGCTTCGCATCGATGCGCGTGAAATCGAGATCCCGCGTGCTCGCGGCATAGGCCGTCGCGCACACCTTCGCGATGTCCGGCGCGAACTTCTCGAGCTCCTGCAGATAACGCCTCGCCTGGAACAGGAACATGCCGCTGTTCCAGAGATAGTCCCCCGCCGCGACGAACTGCTTCGCCAGAGCGACATCCGGCTTCTCGACGAACTGGACGATCGGATAGATCGGACCGACACCGCCGCCGCGACGGATATAGCCGTAGCCCGTCTCCGGCGCCGAAGGCACGATGCCGAAGGTGACCAGCTTGCCCGCTTCAGCCGCCGGCAGCGCCGCCTTCACCGCCGCCTGAAAGGCTGCGACGTTCCGGATCACATGGTCCGCTGGCAGCACCAGCATCAGCGCGCCCTCGCCCGAGGCCGCCAGCGCTGCATGCGCCGCAAGCGCAATCGCCGGCGCCGTGTTGCGGCCTGCCGGCTCGAGCACGATGGCCGAAGGCGCCGTGCCGAGCTGGCGCATCTGCTCCGCCACCATGAAGCGGTGAGCCTCGTTGCAGACCACCACCGGCGCCGCCACGGCCGGCATGCCGGCCAGGCGCGCCGCCGTTTCCTGCAGCATCGTGCGTGAGCTCGTGAGGGCCAGGAGTTGCTTCGGGTGCAGCTCGCGGGACAGCGGCCAGAGCCGGGTTCCGGCACCGCCGGACAGGATGACGGGGGTCAGCATCCGAAGGATTCTAGGCGAATCCGGTTACAACCAGACTAGTTCAGGCCCTGACGGGCACGCCGGGACTGCAGATCGGTGACCTTGCGCTGCTCGGCGGCCAGATCACGTTTTTCGAGGGTTACGAGATCGTGGAGCTCCGGCGACGTCTCGTACTCGATGACAGCGCGCTGCAGAAGCTGCAGGGCACGTTCGCAGTCGAATCCGCGAAGGGCCGACATCATCTCCTTGAGCCAGGACTCGACTTCTTCCCACGGCAGCGCGTGCTCGACTGCGCGCATGATCATGGGGTGGTCCGTGCCGGAAACGTTGTTGCCGATCAGCAATTCTTCGTAAAGTTTTTCCGCAGGACGCAGCCCCGTATACGCGATCTCGATGTCGCCGTCAGGGTTTGCGTCATTCCGAACCGTCATGCCCATGAGGTTGACCATACGACGCGCAAGTTCGTCGATCTTGACGGGCTTCCCCATGTCGAGCACGAACACATCACCGCCTCGTGCCATGGAACCCGCCTGGATAACGAGCTGCGCGGCTTCCGGAATTGTCATGAAATACCGGGTGACGTCCGGGTGCGTGACCGTGATCGGGCCACCGGCACGAATCTGTTCATAGAAACGCGGCACAACAGAACCGGATGAAGCGAGCACGTTGCCGAATCGGACCATGCAGAAGCGGGTCCTGGTAGAGCGCTGGTGCAGACCCTGCAAAACGATTTCCGCGACGCGCTTGGTCGCGCCCATCACATTCGTCGGGTTCACCGCTTTGTCGGTGGAAATCAGCAGGAAAGTTTCAACCTGCGCTTCCATCGCCGCTTCCGCGGTATTCCATGTGGACACAACGTTGTTGTGCACGCCTTCGATGACGTTCTGCTCGACGATCGGGACGTGCTTGTACGCGGCCGCGTGGTAGACGGTCTGGACACGGTAGGTCGTCATCACGTCGAGCACGCGGTCGCGGTGATGAGCGTTTCCGAGCAAAGAGACCACCTCGACCTTCAGGTTCTCTCGCTTCAGGATGCCCGCGAGTTCCTGATCGATCTGGTACAGCGCGATCTCCGAGCTCTCGTAAAGAACGAGCCGGGTCGGCTGCACGCGCACGATCTGCCTGCACAGTTCGGATCCGATGGACCCGCCGGCACCGGTGACCATGACCGATTTGCCGCGGATGCAGGCGTCGAACAGACGCGGGCTAGGCGGTACGGGATCCCTGCCCAACAGATCCGCAACATCGACTTCCCGTACTTCGTTCGTCGCGGCACGTCCGGTCAGAATGTCGGACATGTCGGGCAGCGACCTGACATGCAGGCCCAACGGCTCCAGCAGCGCAAGTATCTCTCGCTTCCGCCGGCGAGACGCTGTCGGAATCGCGAGCAATACACCTCGAATATCTCGCTGGTGCACGAGGTGCTGGAGCGCCTCGGGCCCGAAAACCTCGACGCCGTGGATCACCGTTCCATGCAGCGCTCGCTTGTCATCGATGAACGCCACAGGCCAGCACTCTCGCCCTCCCATCAGGGCAGCAGCCAACTGCGCGCCAGCTTCCCCCGCGCCGTAAATCGCCACGCGCTCCGCATGGCGTCCCGTGTAACGGTTGAAGGCATACCGCATGACCATGCGGGTACCACCGACGTAGAGCGTTCCCAACGCCCAGTAGATCGCCAGCAGGGAAGGAGTCAGTGCATCGACGCCGGAGAAGCGATCCACCGCCGCCAGAACCAGTACTGACAAGGTGACGCCGCCGATCACGGCGAAAATCGCGTTCAATCCGAAGTATCGAACCACCGCTCGGTAAAGGCCGAGTTTCAGAAAGATCGGCACTGCGGCCAACCCAGATACGGCCAGCATCATTGGCCAACCGATGAATGCCGGCACCAGCGACTCGAATTTCAAGACGAATGCGGACCACAGAGCCAGCGGCATCATGACCAGATCGGACAGCAGCATCAGGAGTTGCTTGCGCAATCGCGGCAACTCCAGAAGGCCTCTGAACAACGATCCGACCTGGCTGCGTGCCGAATCCCGAGTCACGCGTCTCTCCTGAAAAAAGCGTTGCTAAACAACCAAATGTGCTTATGTCAATATTCTACGGAAAACCTGATGCGTTTATTGTCAGATCCAACAACAAGTTAACGGCGGCCCCGCTGGACGGTTGACAGCGTCGGGGGCTCCCCTGAACTGTCGCCCATCGGAGACAGTGTTCACGGCGACGTCTCGGATTTTCCGGCCCCAGCAATCAACGCCAACACCACCAGCGGAGCGAGACAGCCCATGGCGGCAACCATTCCTCGGGCCGGCCAAAGCGCCGCCACGTACGCTAACGGCGCGACCCAGAGAACATTGATCGAGATGAAACAGACCGTGACACGCGTATGAGAATTCCAGCGGCGCGACATCCACTGATAGGCGTGGCTACGGTGCGCCTTGTGGACGGCCTCACGGCGCATGGCCCGACGAATCAACGTCACCGTCGCATCGACGACGAATGTGCTCCACAGAATCACCCACGGCCAGATCGCATCCAGGCGACCGCCACCGGATACGACGGGCAGCGCCGCGCACAGGAAGCCCAGTGATCCGCTGCCGACATCGCCCATGAAGATTCTTGCGGGCGGCCAGTTCCAGACGAGGAATCCTGCGCAGCTTCCGGCGACGACTGCCCAGAGAACCGCAAATCCCGGTTGCCCCTGCAGAATCGCGATGCCGACGCCGGCCGCTCCAAGGAAAATCCCCTGAGATCCGGCAATCCCGTCGATGCCGTCCATGAAATTGAACACATTGGTGGCCCATGCGATCGAGATCCACAGGAAACCCGCCACCGCGACCGCATGGACCGACGCGATCATATTGCCGGAGCCAAGTGTGGCCTCGATGACGACCAGCAGCCAGGCCGCAGACGCGAGATGAACGACGAAACGTATCGAAGCGGGGACGCCCTGCCGATCATCGCGCCAGCCGATCCAGCCTATCGCGAGGTACCCGGGCAACACTGCCAACCCAACCGCGGCCGGGAGTAGCTCGATCGCGATAGCTACTGCAATGCCGGCGCCCGTCACTATCAGAACAGCGA
The DNA here is from genome assembly GCA_965279665.1 of Steroidobacteraceae bacterium. Classification (GTDB taxonomy): domain Bacteria; phylum Pseudomonadota; class Gammaproteobacteria; order Steroidobacterales; family Steroidobacteraceae; genus UBA964. Next base: position 1,520,988 of record OZ257256.1, on the reverse strand, counting down.
GCCCTCCTCCGCGCGGCGTAGGCGTGTTGTGCGAGCTGCGTTCATTCGGGCGATCGAGCATTCCGCTCTGCATTGCGCGCCGGCGAATCAAGCCCGTCAGCACCCACGACGCCAGCACGCTCAATGCGCAGAGCAACGCTGCGAGAACGAGATCAGACATTGCGATGAACTGCCGCGGCGCGCTCGAGTTCGCTCAGGATGGATGTATCGCAGGTCCAGCCGAGCAGTTCGCGCGCGGCCGACGCGTCGACTTCGAGCGAATCACAAAGACGGTCTATGTCGACGCGCCGCCCCAGCAGAGTTCCAAGCAGGCGCAGCATCGGCACCGGAACGCTGACAAGTCGCGGCTTGAGTCCGGCCCCCCGTGCGAGCGCGCGGACGATGGCGGGCGTCGACACGGGCGGGTCCTGCGCGGCAAGAAACACGCGCCCATTTGCGGCCGGATGCTGCGCCGCGATTGCGAGAAGGTCGGCGAGCCGATCGACGCCGATCAGACTTCGCCGATTGTCGACCGAACCGAACGGGATCCAAAGCCCCCGGCGCAGCAGAGAGACGAGACGCTCAAGGTTGCCCGGCGCTCCGGGTCCCACAACCAGACAGGGCCTCACGATCACGGTCTCGAGCGCAGTATCGCGTGCCAGCTCGTTGAGAGCCCTTTCCGCCCTGAGCTTGGAATCGGCGTATACGCCCTTCGGATCGGGCGGATCGACTTCGCTGAACGGGCGATCCCCCGTGCGACTGCCGTTGACCCCGATCGAACTCACGAACACCATCCGCCTCACGCCCTGCCGCAAGGCAGCGGACGCGAGTGAAAGAGTTCCCTCGACGTTTACGCGCATGAAGGCGTCGCGACGTTCGACGGCGACTGCCTCTGCGACGTGTGCCAGTCCTGCGCAGTGCACGATGACCTCGGCCCCTGATAGCACGCGGTCCCATGCAGCCGGATCCTCGAGGCACGGCACGCATACGCCGTCCACTCCCTCGGCTATCGCCTGCGGGGCGGTACGCGACACTGCTCGAACGCGCCAACCGCGGGCACGCAGCGCAAGCACGGTCCGTGCGCCGACGAATCCGCGGGCGCCCGTCACCACCGCGACCCGCGAACGATCAGAAACGACGGTACTTGAGCGTTCCACGGATCGCATAGTTCAGGAAGCACCAGCTTGAATCGAGAAAACCAAGGTGTTCGATTTCGCGATAGGCTCGCCAGACCATGGCTGCAGACCGCAGCTTGTTCCGAGAGACTGACTTGCCAACCACGCGATACCGCATAAGGTCCTCCCGCAAGCCCCTCGCGACGTGGCCGCGACGCAGGATCTCGAGCCACGCGGCGAAATCGTCGTAGTACGTCTTCTTCATCCGGAACTCGCCGGCGAGCGTCCGGTCGATCATCACAGTCGACGTCGCGATCGACGTATCGCACAGCAACTGTCGATACGTCAGCGCCTGGGGAACCTGCACACGATCGCCGGTCCTCACGCCATCCTCCGAGATTCGCCTGAACTCGGTATATGAGAGCGCGACTCGCTCATTGCGCATGAACGCCAGCTGAGTCGATAACTTTCCCGGCAGCCAGAGATCGTCGCTATCGAGAAACGCGAGGTATCGGCCGGCCGCGGCCTCGAGCGCAGCATTGCGCGCAGCGGCAGGCCCGCCGTTGCGAGGCTGCCGGATCAGACGGACACGCGGATCGCGCTCTGCAAAGCTGTCAACAACGGCTGCAGTGTCATCCGGTGAGCAATCGTCCACGACCAGCATTTCCCAGTGCGCGTGTTCCTGCGCCTGGACGGAGCGGATCGTCTCGCCCACGAAACGGGAGGCGCGCCAAGCTGGAGTGACGACCGAGACGAGGTCTTGGCGGGCCTCAGCGGTCATGACTGCAGTACTCGTCTTGGCACCCACAGTACCCAAGGCAATACGGGTTGCGGCCTGCCATCGCTGCCCCGCTCCAGAGCGAGCACCACGAACATGAAGGCGACTTTGATCCAGAAGGTCGCCGCGACCAGATTATTCAGCATCCCGCCGATGTAGGTGATAAAGAAGGCGAAGAGAACGTACAGGATCGCAAATGCCGACAGGAGCCGGCCTTCGAAGATGGCCCGCAACAATCCCCTGAGCAGCGAGCCGACAAACACCGCCAGCAGGAAGACGAGCAGCCAGCCGAGATAGGGGCCCGCCAGTTCGAAGAAGATCTCGGGGAAGCCACCAGCGTACTGCATTCCCTGCGCGATGATCTCGGTGGCGCGGCGCTCGCCGAGCGCCAACGCCATCAGATACTGGACCGTCGTATTTCGCTCCGGGTCGATCGGGTCGTCGAACAGGAATGCGAACGCAGCACCCGGGTCGTATTGCCCGTTGGTCAACACCCGCTCGCAAGTCACGAACCACATCTGCTGCGGCTGCACAAGCACGCGCTGTGCAAAGGAGAAGAGAGCCAGCGCCGGGGCGAACCCGCGAACGTTCAATAGGGAATTGATCAGCGCGAACGCTACAAGCGCGATCGCGACGGCAGTTCCCGAGAAGCGGGCCAGCCGCGAAGCTGCCACTCTCCGGATCCAAAGTGAGGCAGCAGACACTTCGACGGAAGCGGGAATACCAGGCATCGAGAGTACGGCGCGCGGCAGCAGAAAGTATGCGCCGAATGCATAGAAGATCGAGAAGCGGTGCCCCGCCAGCACGCAGTACACAAATATCACGCCAAGAAGGGCCACGAATCGAAGATCGGTACGCCCACCGATTGCGCGCGGATATACGCTGAGCATGCCAAGAACGAACACGACGATAATGCCGAATTCGAAGAACCAACGATGCACGGGACCGGCGTACTGTTCCGTGTACTCCCAACGCTCGAGCCCCTCTAGCAGCGGGATGACGCCGCCGGCAATCATGTCGGCGTAGAGCGCAAATACGAGAAGCGCCGCCAGCCAGAAGCCGACATCTCCTACCGTTATCGCCTCATCCAACGCCGGGCCAGCGGCAGGCTTCAGCCCTCGGGAAATGGTACGCGGAGAGAGGAAAGCCGCCACCGTCAGGACCGTGATCACGACCGCTAATGCCCACCCGAGAGTGGCGCCCGTGCCGCCCACCTCGTCGTCGAGCTCGACGGCATAGACGGGGCCGAATGCGTCCAGGAATATTGACGCGCTGGTGCGCAGGACGATCTGAAAAAAGATGAAGAAGAAGGCGACTGCAAGAATCGGACGCGTACGCACGAACCGCCAAAGCCAGGCGAGAAGCATCAATCCGCTCGTGACTCCGATCCACGCCATCTCAATGCGCCCCGCTCGAGCCTCTGAGAATCGCCTCGTTCAGTGACTGCGCAAACGTGGCCGCGCTCGACTCCGAGCCTACGTAGAGTTCGCCGGGCGATGACCCGCGCCACACGAGCTCGAAGTACCTCGCGACCGTCACAGCGTCTGCAGGAGGCTGGGGGTTCACAACACAACTAGCTAGTCTTCCGGGGAGATCAGCCAGTCTCCGCACTGTCTCGACGATAGGGGCTTCCGTGTAGAAGGCGTCGCCGAGTACGAGCACTCGCTTTCCGATCAAGGCTGCTTCTGCGCCGGATTTCGAGTTCACCGAGACGACCGCGGTGGACGCACGGAGCACGTCGAAGTTGTTGGTCTCGGGAGGCAATACGACCACGTTGTCGTGCTGTCGCAGCAGCGAGCGAACGCGGGTCGAATCGAGCGCGCCGATCATCGCCGGATGCTCCTTTATCGCCACGCGATGGGATGCAGGCACGATTCTCGCGAGGTAGTCAACGAGCGCCAACTGATCCAGATACTCCGGGGATCTCAGTGTGAGCGCCATGTCCCCGGGAACATGAAGGGGGTAGTAGACGAAAGGTCCAGCCTCGGACAATGGAGTGTAGCTGCTCCGCATCGAAATGCTGTTGCGCACCATCGCGAGGTGCGTGAACGCATGGCGGCCGATGTGCCCAAACTCCATGTGCCGGCGGAACACATGCTTGTCAACGAGCTTCTCTACCAGCCGCTTTGCGTTTCGCAGGTTAAATACCTTGCGCGAAGCGGATCGATACTGGTGTCGGTCCTTGAGCGGCACCACGATCGACTGGGTCGCAATCGTATCCGCCAAATAGCGCTCGACGGGCACACTCACCGTCTCGGGCAAAGCCCCGGTGATTCGAGGCGCAGCGAAGGAATTCCTATTTAGGAACACTCGCCCCCGAAAGAAGGCCGGCTCAACGAACCAGTTATCGATACCGCGTTCGCGCGCCGCGAAGAAACTGGCGATGACCGAAAGGAATCCTCCCACTTCCTGGACGAGCGTGACGGGCCCTTCGCGATGCAATTCCTCGAGAGCTTCTCGCGCGCAATGAAGGTAGGCGGCCAGGCGTCGCTCAAGCCTGGCCGTCAGTGTCTCACCGAAGACGAAGCGCTCGTGTGACAGCCAGAAGTTCAGGTTGTCTAGGTCAATTGGCGGATAGTCGCGCTCGTAGTCGATCCTCGGCGGCCCATACACGCGCTGGCCCGCGGCACGCAATTGCGCCGTACTCGGATCGTCAAAGGACAGGAACGCGACGCGATATCCGCTCTGTGCCATCTCTCTGGCGATCCGAATCCAGAACTCCGTCTGATAGCGGGCCAGCGTCGTGAAAACGATGGTCGGACCAGCACCCACGATCATCCTCCGCGCCCTGGTGTCACTGACACCGTTGACAGCGCGAGCCCGGTCCACGGGTGACGCGCGTGTACACACACGGGCGGCGGCCGCGACTCGTGTGCTGCGATGCGCGCCAGCATGCCGGCGACGGTGCTCGGACCAAAGTGCTTTTCCTGTCTCACAGGACTCGACAGTGCTCGCAAGCGAGAGGTTGTGGACGACCCAAGAAAATTCCCTGCGAGAGCCTGCATCCTTTGGGAAAGCCGCGTTCTGCGCCGACTGCTGCCCAGCGACCATGCGATGCTGTGGCGCCCACGGTCGCATCGACCTACGTCGCCCAGCACCGCCTCCACGATGCGATCGGCGGCCGCACCGTCATTGTCGTGGAACCACGGCTTGATCTCTTCCCCGTAGTTCCGCTCGAACGCAAATTCAGACGTCAGTTTCTCTAGATTCGCTACTACATGGAACAGCTCCGACGCCGAACGAACCGGAAGACTGATTCGGCTCGGCAGCGGTCCGTGCTTCGCCATCAGGGGCGTATTGAGGTACTCGAGCGAAACTGGCAGCCGTCTAAGCATTGTCGCCTCAATCGAGGTCCCGCAGTTGAGGTGCACAACGCAACGGCCGTTCCTGATGACATTGAGGACGCTTCCGCGCCCGTCCACCCGAATATTCGGGACTTGTGCGAACGCATCGATGTAGGTCCGGGCGCGCTCGAACGGATGCGGCCGGACGAGAACTGTGAGATCGGGAAACTGCCGCGCCATTTCCAAGACGGAAGCAACGTACCCCGACATGATCCGCTTGAGATCTTCGAACATTTGAGTGACGTACTGGCGATCCCAGCCGGCTGCCACCAGAGATCCGACCTCCTCTTCCGGCGTGCGCACAAACAGCGGGTTGACCAGCGGAAAATTGGCATTGACTAGGATGTAGTCGCGTAACTCGAAGTCGAGCAGGTCCCACCATCGCGGGCTCGCGTAGTCGAAGCGAGGGCAGCCAGTGGTCCGCAACCTGGGCGCTGGCATGCCGGAATCCGCGACGAACGCATCACGGGTTCGCGAGCCCCAGAAAAAATAGCCGGCCAGCAGCTCCCGAAAGCCGCTTCGTGATACATACCGCGCAAGCTGCTCCGGCGAGTTGGCACCGGACTCCGTGAGTACGCCACCCTCGGTGTCGAGCACATAGACCGGCAAGCCCATGCGTTTGTAGCCGTCGACGAGATCCACATTCGCAGGTCGTGCGAAGGTGACAATCAGGGCATCCAGCCCAAGGAGCGGAACGTCTACGCCCTGCTCATAGAGCGGAATGATGCTCGCGCGGCAGCCCCGGCGAACAAGCGCCGCGGCCAACATCACTGCCCCGGGCAGGTCGCGCTTCGGGTGATCTACGATGACTCCAAGATGCACTACGGCGCTCTCGGTGAAGGGCTAATGGCCGGCCGTGAGCACAGCTCGCGTCAGATTGTCGGCAGCCGTCTCGAGCCGGAATCGGGGCGGCGGCTCGGGGTAAAGACGCGGGTACCTGATGAATGTCGCAGTGTACAGCAGGCGCGCATGTCCGGGCGCCATCCGGCTTCCCATGTGCAGACAACGCGAAGTCTCCACGGCAAACACGGACATGCGCGGTGCCTTTACGGAGCGGGGGTGCAAGACCCCGCTCCGTAGCAACTGCGCATCCGGCAAATGAGTTCTGGTAGTGAAACGAACACGATCTGACTCCGCGCCTGGAATGAATGTGAATGGACCGTCTTCCTCAGACAGCACATCCGTCAAGTACGAGAAAAGCTTTATGGTCCTGACATCGTCGTAATCCCTGTGCCAGAGCTGAGAATACTTCAGTTCTGGATCGGAATCAGATGATAGCGACATCAGCACGTCCGATAACTGCGGCACTTCTCCGAAAGCCTGCGCTATCACCGCAAGAATTCTCGGTTGCAGCGCGAAGCGCACCATGGGGTTGCCGACATCGAACTGACCATCGACGACGTCTTCGTCAGACAAGCGAACCCAGAAACTCTTGTGTTTGGTGGCCTGGCTCTGCGCAAGATGCTCACGGCGCTGGAGCTTGTCCACACCATGACGCCAAAGCGTCTGAAGGAGCGCTGGATCAGCAACGGGACTCAGCATGACGTGCCCTTCGTCATCAAGGGACTTGGCCAACGCGCTAATCACCGGGTCGCTAGGAAGCTGCGAAAGCAGTGCGCGACGTTGGCGACATGCGCCGCCATGCGCCAGGCGCAGCGCCTGCTTCAGCATTGCCGCAGCGGGCGTGCGATGAAGATGCCAGATGGCTCGACTGATCAGCGGTGTTTGCATTGTGTGGGCGAATTCGGCGAAGCCGTTGTGAAAGGACGGGATTCAGCGCAATCGACTGTTCTCGAGCCTCAGCAGTGCAGCGCGACGCACATTTAGATAGTGGCGTTCGAACAGCCACCAGAACCCGAACGCGGCACCGTTGCACACCACCACAGACAGCAAGATCGAAGCGACGGGATTCCAGTGCCGCGGGAGGTATAACTGCAGGTAGATCAGAATGGAAAAGTGCACGAGGTAAAGAGAGTAGGAATAGTCTGAAAGTCGCTCGACAAAGAGGCTTCCGCCGGCGGTCTTTTGTGCCAGCGGTTCCGGCCGGCGATCCAGCGTCACGACCGCCGTCATTGCGTACGCAAAGCATACGACGAAGACGGGTGCATAGAAATCGAATCGCGTCCGCAACCAGACCGCAACGGCCACGCCCACGGCGAGAACCACGGTTGCGCCGATCAGCCGAGCGTTCACGGAACGCAGAGTCGGTTCGGCAATCGCAACCAGCATGCCGACGGGCCATGCGAGTATCAGACCGGAACCGCCACTGAGGGAAACGACGAGCGGCGCGAGAGCGAACAGCAGTAACGCTGCTCCCGAGAAACCGAGACGACGCCCGTTGAGTATCTTGAGAACAAACAACCCAAACGTTACGTAGATCCACCACTCGAGGACCACAGTCCAGAACGGATCGGCGGTGCCGATTGGGCCGGTCGCGGCGCCGGGGATGCCCGTAAGCTTCGCGGCGATTGACATTGCCGGATGGTTGAAGATCATCAGCACGTTTGCGATGACGGTCCAGGGACCTAGAGAGACGTCAGTGTACGGATTATCGGCTCCCGCCCCTAGAAGCAAGGTATCGAAGATCCAGACGAGCGCAATCGCAGGCAACAGAGGAACAAAGATGCGTGTCGCCCGATCAACGAGGAATGCTTCGAATGAGTAGTGCGGCATTCGCGCCTTTCGCACGACCGAGGACGTCACGAGATAGCCCGACAGCGCGAAGAACACTACGACGCCAAGATTCTGGATGTACGGCACATTCCTCGCGGCCTCCAGGAATCCGTCGGCACGCTCGACCATGAACAGTGACGGCAGAAAAATGTTCAGCGCGTGACCGACCACGACGCTCTGCGAGGATAGCGCCCGAAGCCAGTCGAAATAGCCCAGCTTTGCGGATATGGCAATCACTACCGCCGCCCAGATGCCAGGAGTCCATTCAGGGCATTGCTCACAGCGCGGCGTTGCGCACCAGTCAGCAAAACGCGAGTCAACAGAAGCCACCAAGCGATCGCCCAGCAAGCACCGACCAGAAGTGTGGTCAGCAGATCTTGTATTCGGTCGACCACGATCGGCGCGACGACTGCCACGGAGACACTCATCGCGATCAGTGATGCGAGGAGCCTGACCAGTGCAGCCATGGGCACCCCCTGCGCCAACAGCAGAAATCTAAGCTGGAACGGAAACACCATCACAGCAGCCAGTACCTGCCCGAGGATGAACGCACGTTCCTGCAGTAAGCCGACGGCAATCAGCGAGATACCGTATTGAGCCATGACCATGACGGCCGTCATCCGGATGACCCGGCGCGCATCAGCCTTCCTGACCATCACTACGACCGACGCGAAACTAACCAGCGACGCCAAAGTCGTGACGAGGAACATCGCCGAGTGCCAGCCCCAGAGGCTCCGGTACTCGGGTCCAAGCCAGAGACCGAGCAGAGGCGCCGACAGCAGTGCCGCAGCGCCCAGCACCGGAATGACCAGCAACGGCACGAGCAGTACTCCCGCACTTCCCAGCCGTCGCTGCCCGTCCGTGTCACGGGCCTCGTCGAGACGAGCACTGATCGGCGTCAACAGGGACGTAAGGAGGCCAAGGATCGACTTAGCGAACCTCGGCAATCGGGAAAGAACGTCGTACACACCAACGCCGGCTGGACCAATCAACGCCCCGATCGCGAGTGGAGGAGCCTGCGTCTGAAGAGCTGTGACCGCCTTACCCGCGAACATCAGTCGACAGCGCTCGAGCGCGTCAGCACGATCAAGCCGCGCGCATCGTTGCATGCGCAGATTCGCGCGCAGCGACAAGTTGATAGCGATGACAATGGTAATCAACGCGCGCAGCAGAATGGAACCGAGGAACATCAGGGCAACGGCCTGATAGCCGTAGCCAAATTCGACCAGCGCGACGGATCCCAAAACGTAGCCCACGGTTGGCACTAGCTCGGCTAGGCGGAGCGCCCAATAGGCCTCGAATCCCTTGACGACGCCTTCCGCCACCAGCGCCGGAAAGAGCAGGACCAGAGCAACCCCAGTGAGCTGCAGCAGCTCGGCGAAGCTGGAAGATTGCGAATCGTTCACCCGCAGTATCTCGGCTAAAGCTCCCGCGTAACCCCACAAGCCGGCTCCGAGCAGCCCGCCAACGAGTAAAGCGACTCCTGCGAGCAAGGTCACCTGGCCGCCTGCCGTGGACCACTCTTTGCTCTCTCTCGCGCGCGCGACGGCCTGAGCGACGACCTCCGACACCCCAAGATCGAAGAGGGCGCCCAGTCCCGTCGGTAGAAACGCCCTGGCGAGCATGATCAATCCCAACCCGGATGCGCCATATGCACCGAGCAAGATCGGTACCAAAAGGAGCACCAGCACGCTGGAGACCGCAAATACTAGGCCCGAAACCGCAGTATTGACAAAGAGCATGCGGAACATCGGTGGCACTCGCAGCTTCAACCCGCAAGCGCAGCTCGCAGAGCCTCGATGATTCGGTCCAGCTGGTCTTCCAATAGGTTCGAACCTGATGGTAGACAGACGCCATGCTCAAATAGGTCACGCGATACGTCGTTTCCATGCTTGTGCTCAAAGTACTCAGCACCGTGGAAGAGTGGTTGAAGGTGCATCGGCTTCCAAACGCGACGGGCCTCTATGCGATGCCCAGAAAGAGCTGCGATTAGCCTCTCCGGACCACCATCTAGTCGCACTACTGCTGCCGTCAGCCAGCGCGTCGACGTTCCAAACGACTGCTCGGGCATCCACTCGAGCCCGGCAACGCCGCTGACGCCGTCGACGTACCGCTGGAATACCCGTCGCCGCGCGGCGACTCGCGCGTCGAGAACTTTGAGTTGACCTCTTCCAATACCCGCAAGCACATTGCTCATTCGGTAGTTGTACCCGACCTCTAAGTGCTCGTAGTGACCAACCGGCTCGCGAGCCTGTGTAGAGAGCTTGCGGGCGTGCCGGATAAGATCCTCGTCGTCCGACACGAGCATGCCGCCGCCGGAAGTAGTGATGATCTTGTTACCGTTGAACGAGTACGTGCCGATCCGCCCAATAGTTCCACTCTTCCGGCCGCGATAGGACGCCCCGAGAGACTCCGCAGCGTCCTCGATGACCGGAATCGAGTACCGTCCGCACAATTCCAGCAGCGGATCCATGTCGGCGCTCTGCCCATAGAGATTGACGACGATCACCGCTCTCGGCAGCTGTCGACGGCGCGACGCGTCTTCGAGCGCGCGCTCAAGAGCAAGCGGGGACATGTTCCATGACTCCGGCTCCGAGTCGATGAATACCGGGACTGCGCCCTCGTACAGAATCGGATTGGCACTCGCGACGAACGTGAAGCTGGAGCAAAAGACGCGATCGCCCCGCTGCACCCCGACCAGTCTCAGCGCCAGGTGCAGCGCCGCCGTGCCAGAGACGACGGCGGCGGCGTGCCCAATACCGACGTAAGCGGCAAGCTCGCGCTCGAAGGCATCGACGTTGGGTCCGAGTGGCGCGATCCAGTTAGTCCTGAACGCCTCATCCACGTACTCCCGCTCGAAGGAGCCCATGTGCGGCGTCGACAGCAAGATCTGTGCGTCGATGTCGCGCCGGAAATAGACCCCGACCGGATGGCCCTGCTCGTCGACTACCGGGAGGTGATCAATCTTGCGCTCGTTGAGAATCTCAAGTGCCCGTGCCGGATCGACTTCCGTACCGGCAGTGACCGACGCCCGTGCAGGGAGCCCCGACATCTGGCTGGAGAGATCGGCACCCCCCAGGATCAACCGCCGTAGATCTCCATCAGTGACCGTGCGTACCAGCCTGCCGTCGGTCTCCACCAGCAGTGCGATCCCGCAGGCGCCGCGCTCGATCTTCCCGAAAGCATCGCGCAGGGTCGCATCCCGTCCGACGAGAAACGGTGTTGCCGGTCGCATCACGAATTGACCCTCCGCGCAGGCATTCCGATCACCACACTCTTGGCGTCTACTGGCCGGGTCACGACCGCGCCAGCGCCGACGGTTGATCCATCGCCGACGGACAAACCCGGAAGCACCACGCAACCTGTCCCCATCAGCACATCGGAGCCAACAAGCACGCCGCCCCCAAGCAACGCTCCCGGCGCGACATGTGTCCATGCCCCGACCACGCAGTCGTGGTCCACAACAGCGCCATGATTGATGATGACGCCCTCGCCGACCCGCGCGTGCGGCGCCACGACGGCTCCCGCGGCCACGAACGCACCAGGGGAGAGCGTTGCCGTACGCGCGATGATCGCAGCTGGATGAACAATTGGAACGACCTGTGCGCCCAGTGCGCGCAGGGAGGAGCAGATTCGTGCCCTGATCGTGTTGTCGCCGATCGACACGTGAACCTCTGCATTCTCGAGCGACTCGGCGGGAATCGCCGGAACGCGGACGGCAAGGCCATCAAACCGCCCGCCGGTCTCGACCTGGCGATCGTCGCGCAGTTCGACAACCTCCCATCTACCCGACAGACGAGCGGCATCATAGACAACGCTGCCGTGGCCGCCGGCACCAATGAGAATCAGCCGTCTAGTAGACATTGATTTTCTTGAGAAGGCCGGCATGCAGCGGGAGTACGGCAATGAGCGCCGCGATACGTTCGCCTGCATGCCCATCGCCGTACAAGTTTTCGGTCGACCGCCGGCCGCGTTGCAGCGCGAGCTCCACAGCAGAATTGATCGAGCGGTCAGTGTAATCAGAGTCGATCACGTTCGCGCATCTTTCACGCAACGCTTGCCGGTCGCCGACGTTGACGACGGGAACGCCGAAGACGGGCGCCTCGATGATGCCGCTGCTCGAATTGCCAATCATGAAATCAGCGGCGCTCATCCAGCCTACAAAACGTGCGCGCGGAAAGTGGGTGTGCAGGCGGAACCGTGACGAGCGCTGCTGCTGCAGACGGTCGAGGATCGCGCTGCCACCGGCGTCTGAATTGGGCCGCAGGCAAACCACCTGCAGGCCTTTTTTGGCTAGCACGCGCAGGATGGCCGCCGCCTGGTCACCAGCCTCCAAAGCGTCCTGCACCACGGAATGAAACACCATTAGAGCGATCGGTTTGCCGGGATCCAGCCCCTCTTCGGCGGCGAGCGACTCTCGACTGCATTGCACCGAATCCAATAGCCCGTCCAGGCCGGGCGCGCCCGTGACGAACACCCTGTCAGCCGACTCACCCATCCGCAACAGCCGTTCCCGGGAAGCCTGAGTTGCGACAAAATGAAAGTGCGACAACTTCGAGATCGCGTGCCGAACCTGTTCATCGATCGTTCCGGAGCGCTCTCCGCCGTGCAGATGCACGATGGGTATTCCAACATGTACGGCTGCGATCGCTCCGGCCAGCATCTCGCCCCGATCCCCGAGCAGCATCACGATTTCGGGCTTCTCGCGCTCGATGACGTCGACGATTCCCGCAAGCGACGCGGCGACGGCTTTCGCCATCCCCGCTCCAGTGCTGACCGCGACGGGGGCTTCGACGCAGGCGGCCACGCGCAGACCGGACTCGCGAATCTCGGTCACCGTCATGCCATGCTCCTGCATGAGGTGCGGACCGGTTGCGCAGACGGCCACATCCAGCCGCTCGTCCGCCTGAAGCCTCAACAGCGTAGAGCGCATCAGACCAAAGTCCGCACGCGTCCCAGATACATAGAGCACTCGCCGACTCACGCCAGATCCTGCTCCGTGATCAATGCGCCGGCAGATATTGCCCGGCGCAACGAGCGCCCTGCGACGGAACCGAGGTTTTTGGGCGGAATCCCGGTTCCGGGACGCATACAGCTCAGATCTTCGCTTCGCAGCACGTGGCCAGCCGGCAGGTCGTGTCGGGCCGCGACGCTGCGCCTAACCAGATCCCTGACTGCGATCTCGGCCGGGCGGGGCGCCTTCGCACCATCGCCAAGCGCAATACCGGCGGACCGGATGGACCGGATCATCTCGCGCAGTTCGGGCACCTCAAGCGACGCCATGTGGTCGGGGCCCGGTAGTGAACGATCCAGCGTGAAGTGCTTCTCGATCACCATCGCCCCGAGCGCAACGGCGAGAGGCGCCACCTCGATTCCTGCAGTGTGGTCCGAGTAGCCAACGGTCAGCCCGAATGCCTGCGCCATGGTCGACATCGCGCGCAGGTTCACGTCCACGAGCGCCGTCGGATAGTTCGATGTGCAGTGAAGCAGCACGATTTCGGCGGTCGGCATCGGCGACGGGCGCGCACGTTGGATCCAATCGATCGCTTCGCCGACCTCCGACAACTCCGCCATCCCCGTCGAGAGAATGATCGGCAGACCCGTGGACGCGGCGAGCTCGATGAATGGTCGGTTGGTCAACTCTCCGGACGCAATTTTGACGCGACGCATGCCGAGGCCGACCAGGAACTTGAGCGCCTCCGCGTCGAACGGCGTCGACAGGAATTCGATTCCGAGCTCCACGCAGCGTTCGTATAGCGCGACGTGGTCTTCAAACGCGAGTTCCAGCGCCTTGAGCATCGCCCGCTGATCACCGCCGCCGGTAGCACGCTCCTGGTATGCCGCCTTCGACACACCGGCGCCGACGAGCGTCTCGGCGCGGAAAGTCTGGAACTTGACCGCGTCGGCGCCGGCCTCAACCGCCGCGTCGATCAGGCGCAGCGCAAGATCAAGCGAGCCGTTGTGGTTGACGCCGGCCTCGGCGATCACGTAGCACGAAGATGAACTCACCATGCCGTGAGCCCCCCGTCCACCACCAGATTCAGCCCCGTCACGTAGGACGACGCGTCCGACGCAAGGTAGACCACAGCCGACGCCATCTCTTCGCGCTGGCCCATTCGCCCGAGAGGCACGCGCGCGCTGTAGCGCTGCACGAAGGCGTCGTTCTGGCCGCTGAAGACTCCTCCGGGCGTGATGGCGTTGACCCGGACGCCCGCCGCCCCCCAGTAGGCTGCGAGATACTTCGTCAGTCCCCAGAGGCCCGCCTTGCTGGCGCTGTAAACGGCAGGCGTGTTGATCGCCATGCCCTCGTAGAACGCACCTTCGTAGATGCGCTGGTCGGGCGCCACGATTCCGTAGATCGACAGGGTGTTTATGATACTGCCACGCTGGCGTTCGGCCATCGACGCGCCGAACACTTGGCAGCACAGCATGGCGCCGGTCAGGTTCACGCCCATGACTTCGTTCCAGTCCGCGAGCGGGAACGACTCGAACGGCTCGAAGAAATTGGCGCTCTTCGCCGCCGCGTTGTTGACCAAAACGTCCGCGTCGCCGAGTGCCGATCGAATATCCGCGCGTGCGCGGACGAGATCTTCGCGATCGGTGATGTCAGCGCGAACCATCACCACCTGATCGCGGAAGGCCGCCGGCATGCGCGACAGCGCCGCCTCGAGACTGCTTGTCTCCCGATCGAGGACGGCCACGCGCGCACCCTGCGTCAGCAGCGCGTGACACATGGGCTCGCCCAGGATTCCGGCACCCCCCGTCACCACGCAGACGCGCCCGTCTAGGCGAAACCGCGAATCAGTCATGCGCCAGCCTCTCCTGAAGAATCATCTCGACCAGACGAAAGTCGAGGAGCGAATCGATGTCGATGGATCTCTCGCGCGGCATGGAGTGCAGGCGCACCCGTCCTCCCCACAATCCGAGCGCCAGCGTCCGTCGATGCCAGACATAGACGGACGCATTCATGGAGTACACCAGTGGCGCCTGCTGCCGCCCACCGACTGCTCCCGGCGGCTGCTTCACCAGCCTGAAGTTCCCGTCAGCCTGCTGCTCGACCATGTTGAAGTAAGGATTCTTCTCAGACGGGAATCCCGTGATGACCGCGTCGACTTCATCCGTCAGCAGATTGATGCAGGCTTCGATGTCGGTGACCGCCCGCAGCGGCGAGGTCGGATCCAGGTCGACGATGCAATCGACGGCGAGCCCAGTCGCTTCTACCTGCCCCACGAGGTGCTCGATGACCGGGATCTTTGGGGCCGTCTGGGTTGCGAGATGGGCCGGACGCCGGCCGAGCACGCGCGCACCAGCGGCCGCGGCGACGGCAGCAATTTCGTCGTCGTCGGTCGAGACGAAGGTGGCATCGATACGCGGAACCGCAAGCGCCTGCTGGATGGTCCAGACGATCAGGGGCCTCCCCAGCAGCGGCCGGATGTTCTTTCGCGGCAGCCCCGTGGATCCACCGCGCGCGCAGATCGTGGCGATCGTGGTCATTGTCGGATCATTCCATTGGCACGCACGGCCAGTTCTGCCGATCGCAGCCCCTCAGCCAGGTCCTGGCTGGTCTGCGACCCGCGAGCCATGGCGTCCATGAACTCCGTCATCGCTGTTCGATACGTTTGCGCGATGTCGAAGGCACCTTCGGGCATCTCGACAGGCTCGATGCCCGACGCCGTCTCGACAGCCATGCTGCGACTGATTAGATCGATCACCAAAGTGCCGTCCTCACCGATGAACTCGTACCGGCGCAGAGGACGGCGCGCGATATAGTCCAGGCCGACAGCGACGACGGGACCTTCCGGGCGCGAGAGCAGCACCCAGGCCGCATCTTCACTATGGATCTCGAGGCTGCTGCAATGGCCGCCCACTGCCGCAGCAACGTCGAGCTCGCCGAGTAACCAGAGAGCCGCATCGAGTTCGTGCACTAGATCAAGCACGACGCCGCCACCGAGGTCGCGGCGGGCACTGTACGAATGACGGTAATCGATCCCTGGACGCCACGAAGGCAGCCACTGACCGACCTGGAACGTGGCACGGACGACACGGCCGATTCGCCCGTCTCGCAGCAGTCCACGCAACACCTGCAACGCCGGCAGGAACCTCAGGTTGCAGCCGCACAGAACGGTCGGCGGGTCCTGCAGAACCATTGCGCCGCGGATCGCCGCGATCTGCGACGCATCCGTCGCCACCGGCTTCTCGACATACATAGGCATCCGGGCCTTCAGCAGTGTGAGCACGAGTTCAGCATGACCATGCGAGGGATTGGCGACGATGGCCATGTCGGGCTGGAGTGCCAGCGCCTCGTCGATGTCCGTGGCGATGGTCGCGCCGAGGGACCGGGAGTACTCGTCGGCGCGGACATCGCGTCGCAGGAACACGAATTCGGCTCCGGAGCGAAGCGCCCGAATGGACTCCACGTGACGTCGACCGATAGAACCGGTCCCGGCAACCAGGATCCTCACAGGGATTGCCTACCCCTGTGACCACGCGCACAGATCCTGGATACCAAGACACAGATTGCTTCGGACATCGGTTTTCCGCCGGCTCGATATGGCAAAATCATATGGTAACTGGCCATTCGGTCGGGAATCGAGACTTGTATGTCGAAGTTGAGAAGTGTGTGCATTCCTGCGGCAGCGACGATCCAGGAGGCGTTTCGTCAACTCAACGCAAACCAGCTGGGAATTTTGTTCGCGACCGACAGCGACGCCCGCATCGTCGGTTGTATCACCGACGGTGACATTCGCCGTCGGCTGCTCACGGACAACGACCTCGGAGCGAGCCTCGCAGCATTCATGAATCAGGAGTTCATCTGGGCCGCTGCTGGCACCGCGCGGGAACAAATACTGAAACTGCTGGACCACCGCGTGCACCACGTACCGATCTTGGACACCCAGCGCCGCCTCGTTGATCTATGCAGCCGCAGCGACTTCCGTCCGGACGCCGAGGAGGAAGTTTTCGCGCGCGCCAGGGCGCCGGCGCGTATCACCTTCGGCGGCGGCGGAACCGACCTGACACACTATTTCGTCGATCAGGGCGGCGTGGTTATGAATGCCGCAATTCGCAAGTATGCCCATGCCACGCTGCGCCGCCGCACCGACTCGCGCGTGCGAATCTACTCTCACGACCTAAAGCGAACGGTCGAAGCGGTCTCGCCAGCGGACCTCGAGCTAAACGGGGAACTGGACCTCATCGTTTCGGTGATTCAAATGATCCAGCCTGGTTTTGGCTTCGAGATCGAAGTGGCGGCTGACTATCCAGTTGGTTCCGGGCTTGGTGGATCCGCTTCTGTCGCTGCGGCTGTTATCGGTTGCTTCAACGAATTCCGGTCGGATCCCTGGGATAAGCACCAGATCTCGGAAATGGCATTCCAGGCCGAGCGCCTGATCCTAAACATTCCGGGCGGATGGCAGGATCAATATGCAGCGGTGTTCGGCGGATTCAACTTCATGGAATTCACCGCGGACCACAACGTGATCTTTCCTCTGCGTCTCGAACCCAAGACCATCTCGGAACTCGAAGAGACCCTGCTACTCTGCTACACGGGCCGCAAGCACGACTCGGGTGCCATTCACCGGGATCAGCGCGCAAGACTACTCTCGCCAGGAGCCAAGTCGGCTGCGTCGCGCGGCCGTACCAAGGAACTCACTCTTGAAATGAAGCGTCGTCTGCTGCGTGGCGACGTCTACGGTTATGGACGCCTGCTGCATGAGGCATGGGTCCTGAAGCGTCAGGACAGCCCGATGATCAGCGATGGCGAACTGGACGGGATCTACGACACCGCGATCGCCCAGGGCGCCCTCGGCGGCAAGATTCTCGGCGCCGGCGGCGGCGGGTTCTTCATGTTCTTCGTGCCGCCGTTCCAGCAGTGTCGGGTCCTCGACGTCATGTCGAGTCGCGGCTACCGTTGCGAGAGGGTGATGTTCGAGGACGGCGGTCTGCGTTCGTGGCGCACCCGGCTGTCCGAATTACCCGCGGCGGCGACCCCCGTGCTTGGCAACATTGCTGGGGCGGGCACGAGTGCGGGCCGCGCCGATGCCATCGCCTAGCGGGTGACCGGATGACCCAGTTTCCTTCGAACAAACTGCGGATTGCCGACCGGAGTGTCGGCCCTGGCGAAGCGTGCTTTGTCATCGCAGAGGTCGGCAACAACCACAACGGCGACTTCGATCGGGCCATCTCTCTTATCGATGCTGCAGTCGACGCACGGGCAGATTGCGCGAAATTCCAGATGCGCAAGCTCGAGGAAGTCTACCGAGCGCGTAGCCTCGCCGGAAGTGAGGACGATCTCTCGGTCGAGTACACGCTCGACCTGCTGCGCAGGTTCGAACTGCCTCCGGAAAAGCATCGGAGACTCAAAGAATACTGCTCCCAGCGCGGCATCGCATATCTGTGCACGCCTTGGGACGTCTCGAGCCTGCGAGCGCTAGAATCCTTCGACGTCCCGGCCTACAAGGTCGCATCAGCGGACCTGACGAATCTGCCTCTTCTCGGGGCGATCGCAGCCACGGGCAAGCCTTTCGTTCTTTCGACCGGGATGAGCCGTCTTGCCGAGATCACGGCGGTGGTCAACTTTCTCGGTGCCCGCTCGGCGGCATTCGCGCTCCTGCACTGCCAGAGCACGTACCCGGCGGCATTCCACAACATCAACCTGCGCTTCATGGAGACGCTCCGCGAACTGCATCCGGTCATCGGCTACTCGGGTCACGAGCGCGGTACCGCGGTGACCTTGGCCGCCGTCGCACTCGGCGCCTGCATCGTAGAACGGCACATCACGCTCGACCGAACTATGGAAGGTCCTGACCATGCCGCGAGCCTAGAGCCAGGGGAGTTCGCGTCGCTGGTCACTGGCATTCGAGAAGTGGAGAGCGCCATGGGGGTCGCCAGCGTCGACGGCGAACGGCCGCTCAGTCAGGGAGAACTGATCAATCGAGAGAATCTCGCGAAGAGCCTAGTCGCTTCGCGCGACCTGGCCGCCGGTCATCTCGTCGAGGAATCCGACGTTATTGTCAGAAGCCCGGGCCAAGGACTCTCACCGATCAACCTGCCGGGCCTCATAGGCCGCCGTCTGCACCGAAAAGTGGGTGCAGACGACTACTTCTTCGCATCCGATCTCGCGGACGACGCCAGCGCGCTGCGCCGCTACCGGTTCAAGCGTCCATGGGGCGTGCCGGTCCGGTACCACGATGCCCTCGCATTTATCGCACGGTCCGAGCCCGACGTCATCGAGTTCCATCTGAGCTATCAGGACATGGACCGCGATCCGGCGTCGTACTTCTCCGGTACCTACTCGGTAGGATTCGTCGTACACGCGCCGGAACTGTTTTCAGGGAGCAGACTGATGGACCTCGCTTCCGCCGACGAGGAATACCGTCAGTTCTCGATCCGCGAAACCCAGCGCGTCATCGACATCACGCGCGCGCTGAAGCCCTACTTTCCCGGCACCGAGCGACCACCGATCGTGGCAAACGTCGGTGGGTTCTCTACCGACGTGCCGTTGGCAGGGTCCGAGAAGCCCCGCCTGTACGAGACCTTCGCTCGCAGCCTTCGCGAGCTTGACCTCGATGGCGTAGAACTCATACCGCAGACGATGGCCCCTTTCCCGTGGCATTTTGGGGGGCAGCGGCACCAGAACATCTTCATTCTCCCGGAAGAGTCCGCTCACGTTTGTGAGGAGCTCAGTCTGCGAATGTGCGTCGATGTGTCCCATACCCGGCTTGCGGCCAATCACTTCGGATTCGACTTCCTGCAGGGAATTGCGGCGCTCGGACCCTACACGGCGCACTATCATCTTGGCGACGCGCGCGGCGTGGACGGCGAAGGCCTGCAGGTTGGAGACGGTGAGATCGACTTCCGGGCACTCGGCGAGACGATGCAAGTCCATGCACCGCACGCGAGCTTCATTCCCGAGATCTGGCAGGGGCACAAGAACCTGGGCGAAGGCTTCTGGGTGGCGCTCGACAAGCTGGAGCCATACCTTTGAAGGATTCGCGCCCGCGCATCCTTGCTGTAATTGCAGCCCGCGGAGGCTCAAAGGGCATCCCCCGCAAGAACCTCATCGACCTTTGCGGCAAACCGCTGCTGGCCTGGTCTATCGAGCAGGCGCGCGCGTCTGCCGCAATCGCCGAAGTCGCGGTATCGAGCGACAGTGACGAAATACTCGCTACTGCTCAGGCCTTCGGCGCAGTGGCAGTGCCGCGGCCACCGGACATCGCCGGCGACACTGCCAGTTCCGAGTCGGCTTGGCTGCACGCCCTCGACGCGCGGGAACGACAGTCCGGGACGTTCGACCTCGTGGTCGCGATGCAGGCGACGTCGCCGATCCGCGAGCCATCGGACATTGATCAAGCGATCTCGCTTCTGGCGACGGAAAAGCTGGACAGCGTCCTGACCGTCTGCGAGGTGGAGGACTTCTTCAACTGGCGTGTCAGCGCGGATGGTCTCGCCGAGTCCGTCAACTACGACTGGCGGAACAGGCGCCGCCGCCAGGAGATCGAGAAGCGCTACTTGGAGAATGGTTCATTCTATGTGTTTCGCCCGTCCCAACTCCGGCAGACCATGAATCGGCTGGGCGGGCGTATCGGCATGTCCGTGATGGAACGCCATAAGATGTTCCAGATCGACCGGCCGGAAGACATCCGGCTGTGCGAGGCCATCATGCGCGGTTACGGCTATGTCTGACTTGCACCGGACCATGTGCCCGCCGCTTGAGGGCCGCCAAGCCGTCGTCACCGGCGCCTCTCGCGGCATAGGCGCGGCCATCGCGCTCGCCCTCTGTAACGCTGGAGCCGACGTGCTGGCGATCAGCCGCAGCGGCGGCCACGATACCTCGCGGCTTCGGCACCTTTCGCTGGACGTCGGGAGCGCGGACGCTCCGCAAGCCGTGCGCCGCGTGATCGACTCGTCATCGGGTCGCCTCGATATCCTCGTTAACGCCGCGGCGATCAGCCTGCCGCCCGCACAGGATGCCGAGAGGGAGATCGAGCGCATGCGCACGACTCTCGAGGTCGACCTCATCGCACCGTATCGACTGGTACTCGCACTGCTACCTGCGCTGCGCCGCTCGAAGGCAGCAAGCATCATCAACATCACCAGCATCAATTCGAGGCTGGGATTCCCCGGGAATCCGGGCTACGTGGCCGCGAAGTCGGGACTCGCAGGCCTCACTCGCGCTCTCGCGGTCGACCTCGGAGGTGAGCGCATCAGGGTGAACAGCCTGGCGCCAGGCTATGTGCACACGGCGATGACGGACAGGAGCTTCAACGATCCTGCGCTGAACCGGCAACGTCAGAGCCATACCCTGCTGGGACGCTGGGGCGACCCGGAGGACATCGCCGGTGCAGCGGTCTTCCTAGCCTCGGACGCGTCGGCATACATGACAGGCCAGGAAATCTTCATTGATGGCGGCTGGACGGCGAATGGCTTGGTCGCCGTGGATCAGTGATGAGCAGTCTCAACCGAATCGGCTTCATGCAGGGCAGGCTCTCGCCGCTGGTCGACGGGCGCATCCAGGCGTTTCCCTGGACGCACTGGCGCGACGAGTTCCCGGCTGCAGAGGCACTCGGGCTCGGCATGCTCGAGTGGACTCTCGATCATGAGAGGTTTCGCGAGAACCCTTTGCTGACGGATGCGGGCCAGCGCGAGATCGCAGAGCTCACTCGCCGACACGGCGTGCGCCCGGTCTCATTGACCGGCGACATCTTCATGCAGGCCCCCTTCTGGCGAACCGCGGGCTCCGAGCGTGCCACGCGGCTCGCAGAGCTCGATCTCGTCCTCGATGCCTGTGCCGCGGCCGGCATCGGCATCGTCGTCGTACCTCTCGTCGATGCTGGCGCCATGGCGAGTTCCGATCATGAGCAGGTGGTGGCCAACGAATTCGGCTCGCGCGCCGATCGCCTCAGGCGCGACGGACTTGTCGTCGCGTTTGAGTGCGACTACGGACCCCAGGAACTCGCTCGATTCATCGAGCAACTACCCGTCGACTGCTTCGGTGTGAATTACGATATCGGCAACAGTGCGGCATTGGGTTTCGACTGCGGCGAGGAGATCTCCGCATATGGACCTCGCATCCGGAACGTCCATGTCAAGGACCGAGTACTCGGTGGCACCACGGTGCCGCTTGGTACTGGCAATGCCGACCTGCCTCGAGCGTTCGCGCTGCTCCGCGACTCCAGGTTTGAAGGACGCTTTATCCTTCAGACCGCGAGGGCGACTGACGGTGATCACGCGGGCGTACTCGCTGGGTATGCAGCGATGACGGCAGGCTGGCTGGCAGCGCGGCGATTATGAATCTCGAACTCGTAGGCAAGGTGGCGATCGTCGCAGGCGGGAGCCGTGGCATCGGACTAGCGATCGCGCGGGCCTTCGTGGCTGAAGGCGCGAGTGTCGCCATCGCCGCTCGTACACTCGAGCAACTTGAGGTAGCGCAAGCGCAAATTGGCGCGGCGGCGTCAACGCACCGATGCGACACCACAGACCGTCAGCAGGCTGCGCGTTTCGTCCGCGAGGCCGAGGATCGCTGGGGGCGCATCGACATCGCCGTCTGCAACGTCGGCAGTGGCAGGTCGGTACCCCCTGGAGAGGAAGACGCGAATGAGTGGCAGCGCGTGCTGGACATCAATCTACTGTCGGCGACGCACGTCATCGCGGCCGTCAGACCGGCGATGCGTGCAACTGGTGGCGGCTCTATCGTCTGCATATCCTCGATCTGCGGTATCGAGGCGCTGGGCGCGCCGGTGACCTACTCCGCAGCGAAGGCAGCGCTCAATGCAACGGTCCGCGGCTTGGCGCGCCCTTTGGCGAAGGAAGGCATCCGGATCAATGCGATAGCGCCAGGGAACATTTTGTTCGACGGCGGCAGTTGGCAGGAGCGCGTTGCCAAAGATCCGGAGGGTGTCCGCAGCATGCTGGAAAAGGACGTCGCACTCGGACGATTCGGAACTGCGGAGGAAGTCGCGGCAATCGTGGCGTTCCTGGCGTCGGCTCGGGCGGGATTCGTCACAGGTGCGATCTATGTCGCTGACGGTGGGCAGATCAGAGGCTAGTCGCTTCGAGGTGCATTCATGTCGACAGCCCCTGACCGCAAATTCGACCTCACAGGCCGCACAGCGATCGTCACCGGTGGCGCTGGACTGCTCGGCCCGCAGCACGCGGCTGCCCTGGCCGCGCTTGGCGCCAGAGTGCTGATAGCCGACATCGCCGAAGACAGGGCTCAGGCTGCAGCGCGTGCGGTCGCGGAGGAAACCGGCAGCAATCGGGTGGAAGGCCACCGCCTCGATGTCACCTCGTTGGCCTCTATAGACGCGTTGCACGATTTGGCCGGCAGGGTCGACATCCTGGTCAACAATGCTGCCATCGACGCCAAGGTCTCTGCCACGCCGGGGGTGGCCAATGGCACCCGACTCGAAGTCTTCGACCTGAACCAGTGGCGCCTCGAGATCGATGTCGGGCTGACTGGCGCGATGCTCTGCGCTCGCACGTTTGGGGCATCCATGGCCCGACGCGGACAGGGCGTGATTCTCAACATCGCTTCGGACCTGTCCGTGATCGCACCGGACCAGCGCCTCTACCGTCGAGACGATCTCGACGACGAGATGCTTCAGCCCGTTAAGCCCGTGACTTACTCGGTCATCAAGCACGGGCTGGTCGGTCTGACGAAGTACCTCGCGACCTATTGGGCTCGCCACGGTGTCCGCGTCAATGCGCTATCACCCGGTGGCGTATTCAATGGGCAGGGTGAGGAGTTTGTCAGCCGCCTGTCGGACCTGATTCCGTTGGGGCGCATGGCGATGCGCGACGAATACCGATCTGCCGTGCAGTTTCTCTGCTCGGACGCGTCGAGCTACATGACTGGCCAGAACATCGTAATCGACGGCGGCCGGTCGGTGCTCTGAGCGCCCTCACCGTTCCGCGAGGTACGGCGCCAGGAAGTCGAGCAGATTGCCGCCCTCGAACTGGTGCCCGCGGATCCCGGCAGCGACCGCTGCCGCCATGTCGCTGTCCTTGTCGCCGACGAGCAAGCTCTTCGCAGGATCGACGGGCCATCGCTCAAGGACGTCTTGGATCATGCCCGAACCCGGCTTCCGCCGCCTGCAGTTGCGCCGATAGGGCTCGATGCGTCCATCGGGGTGGTGCGGGCAGAACTCGAAGGCATCGACATGGGCGCCATGCACTGCGAGCTGTTCTTGTATCCATCGGTGCAGGTCGCGAACGTCCTGCTCGCCATAAAATCCGCGCGCAACCCCTGCCTGGTTCGATACGACGAATACCAAGTAGCCGAGGTCATTGCACAGCCTGATCGCAGCTTGGGCTCCATCGATCCAGTCGAACTCCTCGGGCCGATGCACGTAGCCACGGTCCACGTTGATGACCCCGTCGCGATCGAGGAACACCGCGGGCCGGCGGGTTCGGAGCGGTAGTTCCCTCCGCGCGCGTTCAAGATCCTCTGGCACCCCCATGTCGATGAAGTAACCGGCAAATTCACAACCGATGATGCGTCCGGCAGACGCCAATTCCGGAAACCAATCCTGCTCTATTGACGACCGCCCTTCCGGTCTCGCTTCCACGACCTCCCGGGAAACGATGTAGATGCCCGCGTTGATCGGATCGGCCTGCCTGTCGACCGGCGGGTGAAAGCCCAGAACTCGACCTGCGTCCGCGGTGACGCGCCCATAGCGCCCCCCTTCCACCCCAGAGCGCAGCGCCATCGTAAGGTAGCCTGGCGGCGGCGCGCTCAGCGCGCGAAGATTGATATCGAAAAAGGTATCGCCATTGGCGAGCAGGAACTGCCGGTCGAGCCGCTGAAGAGAGCCGCGTACTGCCCCGCCCGTACCGAGGGGGGACAGCTCGGTCACGACACGAATAGTGGCGCCCAGCCGCTGCATGCCGTCGTAGTGAGCGACGAACTGCTCACCGAGGTAGCCTGCCAGAAGCAGGACCTCGGAGAAACCGTGTCGAGCCACCTCGTCGATGAGGTAGTCGATGAAAGGCCTGCCGCCGACGTCGATCAGTGGCTTCGGTGTCGATCTCGTGAGATCGCCCAGCCGGGTTCCCATGCCTCCTACAAGGAATGCAGCCTGTTTCAGCAAACAGCGTCCTCAACGAACCCGCACAGCATGTGGCCGATCATGATGTGCATCTCCTGAATCTCATTCGTTCGCGAACTCGGCACCTTGATGGCGATATCGGCCAGATCAGCGAGGAGACCGCCGCCCGCTCCAGTGAGCGCCAGGGTCGAGATGCCCATTTCACGTGCAGCCTCGAACGCACGCACGACGTTCCCGCTGTTACCGCTCGTGGAGATTCCGACCAGGACGTCGCCGCCACGACCGATTCCGCGCAGCTGGCGAGAGAACACTTGCTCGTAGCCATAGTCGTTGCCGATGGCCGTGAGCGCCGAAGTGTCCACGGTCAGTGCGATCGACGGTAGCGGATCGCGATCCTTGAGATAGCGTCCCATGAACTCGGCTGCAAGGTGTTGGCTGTCGGCCGCTGAGCCGCCATTGCCGCAGAACATGACCTTGCCGCCGGCTCGGAAACACGCGATGAGTAGGCCTGCTGCGGCGGCGACTTGGTCCGATTCTACGACCAACCGCGCGAGCCGGTCCCGAGCCGCGTCAATCGCCGCGCGAAAGGCTGCAGAATAGTCAAGACCATCGATCGACATTAGACCGGCTCCCATGCGACTGCTAAACCCTCGTTCTGAATGGTCGGCGAGAACGGCATCCTGCGGCGCTCGACGATTCTGATTCGTCCACGAGCCTCCAGCGAAGCTAGCACTTCTGTCAGGCGCGTCTGGTAGTCCACCGACTTCACGTACAGGTAGTTCGGCCAGTCCGAGAATCGGTATGGCCGAAACATATCGATGCTTGGCTCGATGTTCACGATGCGCGACGGCTGCGCATCGAGAATGTTTGCGACCACTGCTTCGATATCGTACGGAATCTGTTCCAGACAGAAGAACGTAAACACCGGTCGCCCTCGAACGCTTGCGAATCCGGGATGACCCCGGACCGTGAGGTCGATCTGGTTGAACTGAAGTCTGTCGCCGAGGCGAAAATGCCCCGCGATTGCGCCCGCCGCCTCGAGTCCATTCTCCGAGAGCTCAAGACCAGTCATCGTGGAACCTGGCCAGGCCAGCGACAACGCAAAGAGGTTGTAGCCAAATCCGCTCCCAAGTTCGACGACCCCGTCGCGCCCACCGATCATCTCCTCAAGCAGCTTAGGCAAGGCTTGAAGACGATAGCGATAGTAATCCTGAACGCGTGTTCGATGGACTCGCGACTCGGCGCGCGCGAAGATCTCGCGGTCGTCATCCCCGACAAGAAACGCTTCGAGATTGAACGCGCCGTCCCACGCGCGACGCTCCAAGACCCGAGCCCAGTGCCCGCGGTGATATTCATCAGCCACCACGCTGCGATCCCGCCGAACCCGCTTCAACATGATTCTTGCGACGCTGCGGGCGCAGCTCCGTGAACGGAGAGTGAATGCTTTGAAACCGTCGACCTCTTCCACGCGGCGCTACCTCAAGCTGCCAACCGCGAGCGCTTTCCGCCGCGGCAGCGTTATCTCGAAAAGCAGAATCAGACCGACACCCAGGCCGATCCCGACCATCAGTCCGATAAGCACTATCCGGACCTTGCGTGGTCGCACCGAGTTTCGCTCCGACGGGGGAACCGCGAAATCCAGCACCCGGAACGCGTACTGCTCGCGAACATTCGCGAGCATGATCCGATTTACCTGCGCTTCCATGAGGCTGTAAATCGATCTCTGCACTTCGAGGTTGTTCGTTCGCTTAAGTTCCGCTTCCAGAAACTCAATGCTCCGCTTTGCCTCCGCGCTGGCCTGCGCACGCATCGACTCGTTGATGCGTCGAACGATCTCGTTGGCCCACTCCGCGGCGATCTTGCGGTCGTACCACTCGATCCGCAGACGCAGAAGGCCTGTCTTCCGATCTTCGGAAACCGAGAAAACCTGCTCATTAAAATACTTTATGGCGTCGTCGACTGTGGGCACCGCGCCGGTCCACGAGGGTTGGAACGATCTGCTTTCTGGATCCCACCGATCCTCAAAGAACACTCGCATCAGTCCCAGTTCGTCGACCAAGCGTGCCTGAAATCCGCGCGATGTGAGCGTTGCCATCGCGATCTCCTTGCCGCTACCCGTGCTTCCACCAGCCAGGCCGACCAGGGAGGATAAGCCGCTAAACTGCGACGCAAAGCGCGCAAGATCGCCGCCACCCAGACCGACCCGTTCCTCGGCGGTGGGTACCAGCAGTGTCTCTGCACGGTAGACCCGCGGTGCGTTGATTGCATAGAAGACAGCGAGCCCCGCGCACACCATTACCGTGAGTGCAGGGATCCACCATCGGCGCAACAGCGCGCGAAAGATCTCCGCTAGCAGCGTATTCGCGATCACGCCCGACGGGGCATCGACGCTCATCTCCGCACCCGCGAAGCAACTCGCTCCAAATCCAATTTCGAGCACCGAATGATCAAGTCACAAGTTCCCTGAAGTAACGGATCGTATGGCCCAGCCCCTCCACTAGTGGAACCCTGGGCTCCCAGCCGAGCACACTCTGTGCCATGCCAATATCCGGTCTCCGCTGCATCGGGTCATCGCTGGGTAGCGGCGCGAATACTATCGTCGAACGCGATTTGGTAAGCCCAATTACAAGTTCCGCGAGCTCGAGAATAGTGAACTCACCAGGATTACCGAGGTTTATCGGCCCGGTGATGTCATCGTTCGTCGCCATCAGACGTACGAATCCCTCTATCAGATCATCAACGTAGCAGAAAGCGCGCGTCTGATCGCCCTTGCCGTACACCGTGATCGGATCGCCACGAAGCGCCTGAACGATGAAGTTGGACACGACGCGACCATCGGCCGGGTGCATGTTCGGGCCGTAGGTATTGAAGATCCGCGCAACCTTGATGCGAAGCTTGTGCTGCCGCCAGTAGTCGAAAAACAGCGTTTCCGCGCATCGCTTGCCCTCGTCGTAGCAAGACCGGATCCCGACCGGATTGACGTTCCCCCAATAGCTTTCGGTCTGGGGATGTACCGCAGGATCCCCGTAAACTTCACTGGTCGAGGCTTGAAAGATCTTGGCCTTGACGCGCTTGGCGAGCCCCAGCATGTTGATCGCACCATGCACGCTGGTCTTGGTCGTCTGTACGGGATCGAACTGATAGTGGATAGGCGAGGCGGGACAGGCGAGGTTGTAGATTTCGTCGACTTCCACGTACAGCGGGAAAGTGACGTCATGCCGCATGAGCTCGAACCGTGGATTGGCGAGCATGTGCGCGACATTGCTGCGGCGACCGGTGAAGAAGTTGTCGATACAGAGCACTTCGTGACCATCCGCCAGCAATCTGGCGCACAGATGGGACCCGAGAAAGCCGGCGCCGCCCGTCACGGCGATCCTGCGCGGATATGCGTTAGCAGTCGTCAATTCGGGATCTCCGGGTTCAGAAGGAATTCACGGCCGCAGCCGCAATGGCGAGGTTGTAGACAATCTGGGTCACGGCCTGCCACAGCGGGAGGGTAGGCAGCCGCTCCGTATCGAGCGGCGCCACGATCGTGTCTCCGGGTCTGATCGCGACCTGCGATCCGCGACGGAACCAGCCGCTGCTCTCGCTCGAAATCACGCTGCCGTCCGCACGCACCACGTAGATCCTGCCGTCATCGGCCTTCCGAGTCAGACCACCGCTCAGCGCAATGTAGTCGTCGCGCCCGAGGGATTCGCGGTACAGATGCGACGTCGTGTTCTGCACTTCGCCGATCACGGTGACTTCCTGCTTCGTCTTCGGAATGATCAACTGATCGCCGCTTCGCAGCACGACGTCGTTCGCGGAATTCGGGGCGCTGGCGATGACGCGGTCGAGATCGATGACGAGCCGTCCAACGGCCTTCGCGCCTTTCAACTGGCTCAGCAGCGACTGGCCTACGGCGAGAGCTTGTCCTGCTCCAGCCTGGTTGGCCTGTGAGCCCTGCAGTGCTGCGACGGCAAGATCGCTCTGCAGGCGTTCCGCGAGCCGGTCGATCTGCTGCTGCTCGCGCTGCTGAAGCTCCACGCGCGTGAATACCGCGCCGCTCGGGAACGCAAGGCTCGTCAGACCGCCAGCACGATCGAGGATGGAGCGCAGCGTCTCGCCGCGGCGGATCGGGTAAGTTCCCGGGAAACGCACTTCGCCGGAGACGGTGACCTGCTCCTGCTCACCCCACTCGGGCAATTCCTTCACGTTCAGGTAGTCGAACGGCTGCAGCAGTACGTTTGCGGTCGCGTCGCCACGATTCACGGCCGCCAGATCCACTTCGATCAGTTCGGTTTCACGCCCCCCGGAACTGACACGATATCTGGTGAGCTCCGCCTTCGCTCCGTAGGCAGCGTCCTGCAGATTGCCGCCGGCGCGCAGCAGGTCACTGATGCGCATGCCCGGCTCGAGCGGATAATCGCCGGCAGCCTTCACTCGCCCCGCCACACTGACGACCTCCGTCGGGCGGTCGAGCCGCGACTGCCTCTTCAGCTCGTCGATCAAAGGAGCCAGCACCTGCTGGCGCCCGGACTCCACGTCGAACACGATGATCCGATCCCGCGGCGCGAGCTGGACATCGCTCGATGAGCCAGGCGCCCTCAGCGCCGCCGAAAGGTCGGCAGACAGCACCGCAACGCGCCGATCGGGAGGGAGTTCGCGTCGGATCACCAGATAGTTGAGGTCCGCGTTCGGCCGCAGATCATCCACCGACGGAATCACATCGGACAGGCGCAGTCCTTCGCGCCACGCGACGACGCCGGGCCGGAACACAAAGCCCTCGATCGCGACGCCGGAATCCAGGGTTGGGCGAAGCCGCAGCACGCGCAGGCTGTCACCATTGCGCAGTCGTTCGCTTCGGCCCTCGGCCGTGTTCAGCGGCACGTTCAACACTACGCGCTGACGCTGCTCATTGATGCGCACGACGGCAGCACGGCTGTTATCCGCTTCGGACGTCAGCCCGCCGGCGAGCGCCACCAGATCCGCAACATTCGTCTCGCCCTTGAGCTCGTAAACGGCTGGACGCCGAACTTCGCCATCGATTGCCGCAGTCGGCCCGGCGGGCGGGATGAAGATCACGTCGCCCTGCAGCAGCTTCGCGTCATTGCTGGTGTCGCCGCGGATCAGCAGATCATAAAGATCGATGCGCCGAATCACGGCACCCTGGCGCTTCAGCTGGATATCGCGCAGCGAGCCGATTGATTTCACTCCGCCCGAGGCGAACAGCGCTGTGGTGACGCTGCCCAATCCGCTGATCGTGTAGGAGCCAGGACGATTCGCTTCGCCAAGCACGAACACGCGAATCGAACGGGTGTCCCCCATGCTTACGGAGGCACGCACGCCGATCATCTGGCGAGATACGCGCGACTCGAGACTGGCCGCCACGGCATTGAATCGCTGGCCCGCTACGGAAATCGGCCCGAGCTCCGGGAAGTTGACGCGGCCATCCCGACCCACAGTCAATCTGAAGCTGCGGTTCTGGCTGCCATAGAGCTGCACCATCAGCTCATCACCCGCACCGACGATGTAGTCACTCGGGACCGGCACGTCCGTCACCGGGGCGAACGTCGAGGGGGATTCGCTGAACAGGTCATAGCCGAAGGGCTTCAGCGCGGCGACGCCCTGCTTGGCGACCGGCAAGCGCGTTACCTTCACTGCGAGCTTCAGCAATGATGGCTCCACCGACAAACGTCGGGTCGCCTGCTCGTCGGAAAGCCCCGCCAGGACGATCGGCAGGAAGCCGGGCAGCTCAAGGGCGCCCGTACGATTGATCACATACGGATTGCGGGCCCGGATCAGTGCAATGACGCGCTCGAGCTCCAGCCGCTCTTGCGGCTCATATGTGGGCGCCGGCTCCCCAGGAACGGACACGGGCGGAAGGCCCGGCCCCGGAGACTCGACTCTTGCAGGTTTCGCCTTGATGAAATCGATGTCGATCAGGACGCTGTCGTCGGCCTTCAACGTCGTATCGAGGCGCTGCAGGTCTGCGAGGCTGGCACCACGACTTGCGGCGCCGCTGCCCGTGTCACGATCCTTGCTCGCCGCGGCGCTCGCGCCCATCGAAGAATCGCCGATGCCGAGCTGCTGCATCAGCGCTGCGCGATCTTCCGGACTTAGTGTTCGCAGCAGCTCGATCTGTTCGGCCGAGGGCACCTGTCCAAACGATGGCGCGGCGCTGAAGGCGAGTGTCAGCGATGCAGCCAGAATGAAGGGCCCCGCGAGAGTCGCGAATGTCGATTGCACGCTGCGCATCAGAATCCCTGTCGCCATTCCAGAAAGCCTCGTAGGTCCGTCGACTGCCGCACAGGACCCGATGAATCATCGAAGCCGAGGCCAATTCTCAACTGACCGGAGCCGAGGCCACCCAACTTCAGCCCACGATTGTACTGGAGCTCGACGTTCTTGATCTCGGCCGGGCCTGGGCTCAACGCATGCGCTGAATCCAACCCGCCGCCGCGATTCAGATTCACCTTTCGAACCAGCAGGCTCCAGGTTTCACCTGAAGGTCGCACGAGCAAAGCCGCAGCGGAGTACATCCGACCATCGTTATCCATAGAATGCCCGATCACCCGACCGCGGTAGGTGTAGCCCTGCGGGAAAAGGCCGTTGCGGTAGCCGCAATCGAACTGGGGCGTGCTGCGCGTGAAGGTGCACGCGGAATCCGCGAACTCGCCACGCAATCTCCAGCTGCCGAACCGGTTGGCGCCCCACACTTCGCCGCCGAGCAGTCCCATGAACTTGCTCGGCAGACCGCTCGCTTCGTCTTCGCCGATCAACTGCAAATAACCTGCGACCGGCAACTTCTTCCAAGGCGATCGGACGCGAACATCGTAGCCGGCCATCTGATTGCCGGGCTGCGTAGCGGTGCTGCCGTTGACCACCTGATTGTCCCTGCCGAGGAGCAGATCACCCACGGTGCCGAGATTGCACTCGCGTCCTTGGCCGCAGAACTGCGCGCTCCGCGTCAGCGCGAACTCGAGCCAGGGCTTGGGCTTGAAGTTCACGCGCGCGGCAAGGTACTTCACGTCCGGCAGCACGGCCAGCGTGCCGTCGCGAGCGGTGTCACCGCGATCTGCCTGTCCCACCGCGAGGCTCGCGCGCCACGGTCCGATCCAGCGCAACCATGGCGTCTTGAATGCATCGGTGTAATTGCGTTCCACCGTGAGGCTCGGAATCGGCCGAGCATTCGTGCCGAGGATCAGGCTGCCCTCCCATCCGGGTCCCCACCAGCGCTGCATGAGGCCGCCGGAGATCATGAAATTGCCGACGTTCACGCCGACATACGAGCCATCGAGACGCACGGTGGCGTTATCGATCGGATCTGCGGCGGCGGTGACTTCGAGTCGCGCGGCGAAGCGCTCGCCGAGCCATGACATCGCGGCGGCGGCTTCGCCCTGATCACGCGGTGTGTCGCTGAAGGTGCGCAGTTCGGTGGGTTCTGCAGCGCCGGCGACGCGGATCTCGAGGCCGCCGGGCCCCGGCGTGGACGCCGCACGGGCGGCGCGCGCGACGCGTTGCAAAGCGCCTTCGATCAGCGGGTTCTGCGTGGATGCAGTCGACGCGGCGAGCACGTCGCGCGCGATATCGGGCCAGGACATCGGCCAGGTGGTGACGGGCGAGCGGATGATGCCTTCGTCAGCCAGAAGTTCGATGTCATGCCGCAATCCGAGGTCGCCGGGGGCCAGCCAGGGGTCCGCGACCGCTGCCGGCGTGGCACAGATACAGGAAACTGCTGCAACGAAACGCAGCAAGTGCTTGTAAAACAACGGGAAACCCCCCTTGACCTATCCCGACATAATACGTGGCCGAGCGGGGTCGGTGCAATGAAATCAGGCGTTTGCGCCACAAATGGGGGTCAGGCGGCGCGCCGGGTTGCTGCGATGCTTCAACCGTCGAGCGGCGCGGCGATGCCGCAGAAGTATGACCCATACGTATGGGTGGAGTAATATGGCTACCCATATGAAGACTACGATAGAAATCACGGACGCCCTGCTCGAGCGCGCCCGCAAGATTGCGCAGCGCGATGGCACCACCGTTCGCGCACTGGTGGAAGACGGATTGCGGGCCGTGCTGAAAGAGCGCGCGTCGGGCGCGGCGAGAACGCCAACCCCGCTGCCGACGTCGGGCGAAGGCTGGCTGCTGCCTCCTTACGACAAGCTCGGCTTGATGCAGGCCATTTACGACGACTACGAAGACCGCGAGAAGAAAATGCTCGGGATCGAGCCGTATCCACCGAACACATGATTGCGCTCGATACGAACATTCTCGTCTACGCCCACCGCGCCGACTCGCCATGGCATGCACAAGCGAAGAGCTGCATTTCGCGCTTGCAAGCGGGGCCATCCCGGTGGGCGATTCCTTGGCCAGCGGTGTATGAATTCTTCGCGACGGTCACGAATGCTCGCCGCCTGAAGAGCGCGACCTCTCCCGCCGACGCGCTCGCAACGCTGCGCGCCCTTGAAGCCGAGTCCAACTGCGATCTGCTAGGCGAAGGCCCGCGACATCTCGAAATCCTCGATCAGTTGGTGACCAGAGGAAAACTCGCTGGATCGCAGATTCACGATGCGCGCATCGCCGCGATCTGCATCAGTCATGGAATCTCAGAACTGTGGTCGGCGGATCGGGATTTCTCGCGCATGCCGGCACTGCGGGTGCGCAATCCGCTGATCGAAGGCTAGTATTCCTGAAGCAACATCGAAACGAATCGCGACACATCCACCCGCCCTCCATCCAGCCAGATCTGGAAAACCTCCGGGGTCGTCGCACTGGGATACAGTGCTTCTGCGAACGCGATGCGATGAAGCTGACAAGCCGCTCTTCTTAATCCCGAAGCATTGGCAATTCACGATTCACGAGTGCCTCACTTTGGAGCACCTTGCACTCTTCGACTAACGCCAGCTCTTCTCGAGCCTCACGCTGCCAAATCCACCCGTCGCCCCGCCACCCGCCAGCGGCTCGTAGCGCTCGACTCCGAACTGGACCTGCAGGTCGCCCCAGCCACGAGCGCCGCGCCAGCCGAGGCTGGCCGATGAATAGTCGGCGGCGAAGGCGCTGACGGTATTGCGAGTATCGATGCCAGCGTCCCTGTTCAAAGTGCCGGTGCGCAGATGCGCGTTCCATTCGTCGCTGCGCGGTGTCCGCCATCGCAAACCTGTGCTCCAGATCTCGGCATCGCCATCCGCCGTATGACCGATGCTGCGTCCGCGATACCGGTAGCCCTCGCGATTGAAGACGCCCTGCACGTAAGCGCAATTGAAGCGCGGATCGGGACGATTGAACGAGCAGGTGGTGTCGGCATACTCGACGAAGGCCCGCAGCTGCCCGCCACCCGGCAGCACTCGCCAGGTCTCCACGCCGAACTGGCCGAGATACTTCACCGGCAGATATCCGGACTCGTCTTCACCGATCATCTGCGAATACACCGCGACGGGAATGCCCGCCCACGGCGACCGGATGCGCACATCGAACCCGGCCATCTGGTTGCCCGGCTCCGTGGCAGACGTGGCATCGATACCGAGATTGTCATTGCCCAGCAGCAGATCCTTGAGCGTCTTCAGATTGCAGGGCCGCCCTCGCCCGCAGGCCTGCGCGGTGCGCGAAAGGCCGATGTTCAGCCACGGCTTCGGCTGTATTTCGACGCGCGCGCCGAGGAACAGCGGATGATCGACGTCCACGCGTTCGCTTTCCATCCTCGCAGCGAGCAGGGTTGCGCGCCAGGGCCCGATCCAGCGCAGCCATTTCGTCTCGAACGGCTTCGCGCTCGCACGATCGAGCATCAGTGCAGGCATCGGCCGCGCGTTGTCCGACAGAATCAGGCTGCTCTCGAAGGATGGCCCCCAGTGCCGGTCGAGGAGATTCGCGCTGACCACCCAGCCCGCGAGTTCGCCGGAGACATGCGAGCCGTCGACCCGTAACGACTCCTCGCCGCCGCGCGCACGCGTGCCGGACACTTCCAGCCGAGCGCTGACACGTTCGCCGACACTTTCGGCGCTCGCACCGAACTCCGCGCCTTCGCGCCAGGCCGCCGCGAGCTCGCGAAGCCGTGGCGTATCGGACCCGGCGGCGTACGAGCCGAAGCGCAGGCCATCAGCCGAATCCGGATCGAGCCAACTACGCACGCGGCTCAAGGTATCGGTGATGTCCGCATCGGAGCTGGATGGACTCCGCGCGCCGGCCTCATCCATTGCGTCCCGCACCATTGCCGCAGGCATCGGCCATGTGTTGAGAGGAATGGCCAGAACGCCCTGATCCGCAAGGTACTGCAGATCCGCGCGAATCCCGGTATCGCGCACTTCGATCCAGCCGCTGCCGGCATGAGCTGCGCCAACTGCGCCGACCGTGATCAACGCGCCGAGAAGTCCTGCTCGCCAAGCCCGGCCGCATCCTGCAGCGCGAGGCATCGTTCAGCCCCCGCCAGGCGAACCGCGGAGATAGCCCAGCACACGCTTCATCGAAGCCGGCGTTGCGCCGGCCCCAGCTTCACCGCGCACGATCGGCAGCACGCCTTCGCAGAGCTTCTTGCCGAGTTCGACGCCGTATTGATCGAATGCGTTGATGCCCCAGATCACGCTCTGCACGAACACCTTCTGCTCGTAGAGCGCGATCAACGCACCAAGCGTGTACGCGTCGAGACGCCGGAACGCGAGGATGGAGCTCGGCCGATTCCCCTCGTGTACACGCTGCGGCGGCACGCCGGCCTGGCCGCACATGAAGGCCTCGGCCTGCGCGAGGCAGTTCGCGATCGCGAGTTCCTGATGATCCGGCAGCGCGCTCGACGATTCCGCCGGCAGCAGAAAATCCAGCGCGGCGCGCGGGGTGCCCTGGTGCAGCAGCTGGAAAAACGAATGCTGCGCGTTGTTGCCGGGCTCACCCCAGACCACGGGCGCGGTCTCGTAGTCCAGCGTCGTGCCGCTTGCCGTGACGCGCTTGCCGTTGCTCTCCATGTCGAGCTGCTGCAGGAAGGCCGGGAAGCGCTTGAGGCGGGACTCATACGGCAGCACGGCGAGCGTCGGCAGCTTCAGGAAGTTGATGTTCCAGACGCCGATCAGACCCATCAGCACCGGCAGGTTCCGAGTCCAGGGAGCGCTGCGAAAGTGCGCATCGAGCGCCGCCGCGCCGGCCAGCAGTCGCTCGAACTCTGCGGCGCCAATGGCGATGGCCAGAGACACACCTATGGACGACCACAGCGAATAGCGACCGCCGACCCAGTCCCACATCTCGAAGCGATAGTCCGGATGCACGCCGAACGTATCCATCGCGGATGCATTCACCGACACGGCTGCGAAATGGTCACGCACAGCCGCCTCGCCGAGCCGGCTCGCGAGCCAGGCCCGCGCGGTGCGCGCATTCGCCAGGGTCTCCTGAGTCGTGAAGGTCTTGGAGCAGATGACGAACAGCGTGGTCGCGGGATCGACGTCCGCGAGCGCATCCATCAGATCGCCGCCGTCCACGTTCGAGACGAAGCGCACCTGCGGCCCGCCCGCGGCGAGACCGCGCAGCGCCTCGACGGCCATGCAGGGACCAAGGTCCGAGCCGCCGATGCCGATGTTGATCACATGGCGAAACGGCTGCTTCGAACTGCTGCGAATGCGGCCCGCGCGCACGTTCTCTGCAAACGCGAGCATGCGCGCCCGCTCCGCGAGCACGGCGCTCGTGATGTCCGCGCCCCAGGGATTGGCTTCGGCGTTCGAATGGGCGCCCGCATCAGCAGTCGCGCCGCGCAGCGCCACGTGCAGTACCTGGCGCTTCTCGGTCACGTTGATCACGGCGCCGCGGAACATCGATTCGATGCGCGAGCGCAGATCGCGTTCGTCAGCGAGGCGCGTCAGCGCGCTGATTACTTCGGCATCGACTCGCTGGCGGGAAAAATCCAGCAGCAGGCCGAGAGCTTCGGCCGACATCGAATCGCCTCGCGTCGGATCTGCCGCGAACGCCCCGGCGACGGAGCGCGAGCCGCGTTCGAGCACGAGCTTCTCCAGCGTCGCCCAGGCCGGCGTGTTCGACGCCAATGTCATGAATAGAAGCTCGCGATGCAATCGACGACGTACTGCAGCTGCTCGCGGGCGAGCTCCGGGAAGATCGGCAGCGCGAGTGTCTCGCGCGCGGCGCGCTCGGATTCGGGGAATCTGCCCATACCCTGCCCCAAGTAGCCGAAGCACTGCTGCAGGTGCAGCGGAACCGGATAGTAGATCTCGGCGCCGACGCCGCACTTGCCGAGGTGTGCGCGCAACTCGTCGCGTTGCGGCGCGCGGATGATGAACTGGTTGTAGATATGCCGTACGCCCGGCGCCGCCTGCGGCAGCGTGATGCGGCCCTTCAGGCCCGCCTTTTCGAACGCGCCGTAGTAGAAGCATGCGTTCTCGGCGCGCTTCGTGCTCCAGGCATCGAGATGCTTCAGCTTGATCACGAGTACGGCGGACTGCAGCTCATCGATGCGGAAATTCCCGCCGACGAGCTGGTGGTAGTACTTCGGCTCCATGCCATGCACGCGCAGCATCGTGAGCTTGGCCGCGAGCGCGGCGTCGTTCGTCACGCACATGCCTGCATCGCCGAACGCGCCGAGGTTCTTGGTCGGGAAGAACGACAGACAGCCGATATCGCCGATACTGCAGGCCACGCGCCCCGCTGCGTCTGCGGCACCGATGGCCTGGGCCGTGTCTTCGATCACGCGCAGCCCGTAATGGCGCGCGAGCCGCATGATGCCCTGCATGTCGCAGATCTGGCCGTACAGGTGCACCGGCATCAGCGCCTTGACGGTGGTGCCGCTCGCCAGATGCACGAGCCGACCCTCGTGATAGGCGCAATCGCGGGCGAGGAAGCCCTCGAGCGCTGGGATCGAGAGATTGAAACTGACCGGATCGATGTCGACGAAGAGAGGCCGCGCGCCGGTGCGCGCGATGGTGCCGGCGGTGGCGAAAAACGTGTACGGCGTCGTGATTACCGCGTCGCCAGCACCGATGTCGAGCGCCATCAGGGCGACCAGCAGCGCATCCGTGCCTGAGGAGACCCCAATGCCATGCTTGCACTGGCTGTAGGCGGCGATGTCCGCCTCGAGCTGCTTGGTCTGGGGCCCGAGGATGAAGCCCTGCGAATCGCAGACCTTCTCGATCGCCGCATCGATCTCCGCCTTGAGCGCGCGGTACTGCGGCTTGAGATCGAGCAGCGGCACCTGCATGGCAGGTGTGGGCAGGGGCTTGGCGGACATGCGGAACTCCGGGCAGCGATTGCCCGGAATTCTAGCAGGCGCAGGCGGTCATCTAGACCTTGTAATAACCGCGATACCAGTCGACGAAGCGGCGGACGCCGACTTCCACCGGTGTGGCCGGCCGATAGCCGACATCCCGCACCAGGTCTTCGACGTCCGCGAAAGTGTCCGGCACGTCACCGGGCTGCAGCGGCAACAGGTTGCGCTCGGCCTTGCGACCGAGGCAGTCCTCCAGCACTTCGATGTAGCGCGAGAGTTCCACCGGACTGTTGTTGCCGATGTTGTACAGGCGAAACGGCGCGCTGCTGGTCGCCGGATCCGGATGATCGCCTGACCACTCGGGGTTCGGCGCAGCGGGGCGATCCAGCGCCCGCACCACGCCTTCGGCGATGTCGTCGACGAACGTGAAGTCACGCTTGTGGCGTCCGTAGTTGAAGACGTCGATCGGCTTGCCTTCGAGGATATTGCGCGTGAACAGGAACAGCGCCATGTCCGGCCGACCCCAGGGGCCATAGACCGTGAAGAAGCGCAGCCCCGTGCAGGGCAGCTTGAACAGTGCGGCGTAGTTGTGCGCCATCAGCTCATTGGCCTTTTTCGTCGAGGCGTACAGCGACAGGGGATGGTCCACGCCCTTGTGAACCGTGAACGGCATATTGGTGTTCAAGCCGTACACCGAACTGGTCGAGGCGAAGACCAGATGTTCGACGCCATGATGCCGGCAACCTTCCAGCACGTTCAGCGTGCCCGTGACGTTGCTGTCGATGTAGGCATGCGGATTCTCGAGCGAATACCGCACGCCGGCCTGCGCGGCCAGATGCACGACGCGATGGAACTTCTCGCGCGCGAACAGTGCCGCCATGCCGTCACGATCTGCGAGTTCCTGCTTCACGAAGCGGAAGCCTTTCAGCGGCAGCAGCCGGTCGAGCCGCGCCTGCTTCAGGGTCGGGTCGTAATAGTTGTTGAGGTTGTCGAGCCCGACCACCTCATCCCCACGCGCGAGCAGCAGTTGGCTCACGTGCGAGCCGATGAACCCTGCCGCGCCGGTGACAAGAACCTTCATGAATTACAACCGTCCGTCCGTCTGGCTCGCTTTGAACACATGCTTGATGTCATACACCACATGCTTCGGCTTGCACAGCCGGCGCACGCCGCGGATGCCCCACTTCTTGAACTCGTCATGGCCGACGGCCGCCACCACGGCATCGTAGCGACCCGCCTTCAGGGTCTTGGTCAAGGAAATGCCGTACTCGTGCCTGGCTTCGGACGGCGTGGCCCACGGATCGTACACTTCGACCTTCGCGCCGAACTTGGCCAGTTCCTTGACCACATCCGCGACCTTGGAATTGCGGATGTCCGGACAGTTCTCCTTGAACGTGAGGCCGAGCACCAGCACGCGGGCACCCTTCACATGCAGCCGCTTGTCGCTCATCAGGCGCGCGATCTCGCCGGCGACGTAGATCGCCATGTTGTCGTTCAGGCGACGACCCGCGAGGATCATTTCCGGGTGGTAGCCGATTTCCTGCGCCTTGTGCGTCAGGTAGTACGGGTCCACGCCGATGCAGTGGCCGCCGACGAGGCCCGGACGGAACGGCAGGAAGTTCCACTTCGTACCAGCGGCGTTCAGCACTTCCTCGGTATCGATGCCGAGGCGGTTGAAGATCAGCGCGAGTTCGTTGATCAACGCGATGTTGACGTCGCGCTGCGTGTTCTCGATGACCTTGGCCGCCTCGGCGACCTTGATCGACGACGCACAGTGGGTGCCCGCGGTGATGATCGTCGCGTAGATCTGGTCGACGAACTTCGCGATCTCGGGTGTCGAGCCGGAGGTGACCTTCTTGATCGACGGCAGCCGATGCTGCTTGTCACCGGGATTGATGCGCTCCGGGCTGTATCCGGCGAAGAAGTCGCGGTTGTACTTCAGGCCGGAGACGCGCTCGAGGATCGGCACGCAGATCTCTTCGGTGCAGCCCGGATACACCGTGGATTCGTACACCACGACGTCGCCCTTCTTCAGCACCTGACCGACGCTCTCGCTGGCCTTGACCAGCGGCGTCAGGTCCGGCCGCTTGTATTCGTCGATCGGCGTCGGCACGGTGACGATGTACACGCGGGCGCGCTTCAGATCGCGCAGGTCCGTGGAGAAGCGCAGCTTCTTCGATTGCCGCAACTCGGCGGGCGACACTTCGAGAGTGCTGTCACGCCCGGCCTTCAGCTCGCGGATGCGCGCTGCCTTGACGTCGAAGCCGACCGTGTCGAAATGCTTGCCGAGTTCTGCAGCGAGCGGCAGGCCCACATACCCGAGACCCACGACGCCGACTTTCAGATTGCGAAGACTGTCCACCAAAACCCCCAACACACAAGAACCCCAGGAATCCATTCAGACGATTCGCGGGAACTCTTGCTGCGGTTAGGTCAGTGACCCACCTCGCGAAACAGGACCTTCCCACCACTCGCCTTGGCGACTTTCTCGAGGAAGGCCTCATGGGCCGCCAGCTCGTCCTCGGACGGCTGCCGCACCACCAGCGCTTCGACCGGACGCGTCCAGCCGCGCTGTTCGGCGGTCTGCGTCGCATCTGCGTTGCGCCGGCCTCCGGTGTCCTCGTGCAGGGCGAGCGCGCTCTGCCCGCCCGTCATCGCCAGATACACATCCGCCAGCAACTGCGCGTCGAGCAATGCGCCGTGCAGGTCGCGGCCGGAGTTGTCGATACTGTAGCGTTTGCACAGCGCGTCGAGGGAGTTGCGCTGGCCGGGATGTAGCGATCGCGCCAGAGCAAGCGTATCCAGAATGCGACAGAGGTCGGCGGTGCGGCGTTTTTCGCCCTCGAGGCGCTTCCACTCCGCATCGAGGAAGCCGACGTCGAACGAGGCGTTGTGGATCACGAGCTCGGCGCCGGCGATGAACTCGACCAGCTCGGTGGCGATCTCGCGGAACTTCGGCTCGTGCTCGAGCTGGGCGCGCGAGATGCCGTGCACGGCCTGCGCGCCTTCGTCGATGTCCCGCTCGGGATTCAGATACCGGTGGAAGCTGCGGCCGGTGGTGCGCCGGTTGACGAGCTCGATGCAGCCGATCTCGATGATGCGATGGCCGCGCTCGGCTTCGAGGCCGGTGGTTTCGGTATCGAGGATGATCTGGCGCATGCGCGGGCTCGTTGGAAAGCGGGGATTCTACGCCAGCAGAGCTTCGATCGCGGAATTTGCGAGCGCGTCGACGCGCTCGTTGCCGGGCACGCCCGAATGTCCCTTGACCCAGTGCCATTCGACCTGGTGCTGGGCCTGCGCCGCGTCGAGCGCTTCCCAGAGGTCACGGTTCTTCACCGGCTTCTTGTCGGCGGTGCGCCAGTTGCGCGCCTTCCAGCCGGTCATCCATTCGGTGATGCCGAGGCGCACGTACTGCGAATCCGTGTAGATCTTCACGCTCATCGGTCGCTTCAGCGCTTCGAGCGCGCGGATCACGGCAGTGAGCTCCATGCGATTGTTGGTGGTGTCGCGTTCGGCGCCGGAGAGTTCGCGGAAGTGTTCGCCCCAGGCGAGCGTGGCGCCCCAACCGCCCGGGCC
The DNA here is from genome assembly GCA_965279665.1 of Steroidobacteraceae bacterium. Classification (GTDB taxonomy): domain Bacteria; phylum Pseudomonadota; class Gammaproteobacteria; order Steroidobacterales; family Steroidobacteraceae; genus UBA964. The sequence continues at coordinate 1,479,310 of OZ257256.1, read as the reverse complement.
CGGATTGCCCTTGCAGGCGCCATCGGTATAGATCTCGACTGTCGTGTCCAGGGAATTACTCCGACTTGCGTTGCGCGGTGGGCTTCACGAGTCCACCGATCAGGTGCGCACGTTCGAGCAGCCGCATCCGCAACGGCGACACCGCATACACGCGCTTGCGCGCCTTCAGCAGATACGCGCCGGCGGGCAGCGGCTTGAACAGGCTGCGATGCAGGCTCTGCTGCGGCGGCACGGGCGCACCCCAGGGCGCTTCGTACAGATACCGGCGCGCCTCGGCCACCTCATAGCCGAGCAGCACGAGCCAGTCGCGCAGTCGACCTTCGGACAGCAATCGTCTCAGCTGCGGTGGAAACCCGCCGCGCGAGGCACGCGAGCGCGCGCCCCACAGGCTCCACGGCGAGAAACCCAGTATCAGCAACTTGCCCTCGCCCGTGAGCACGCGATCCACTTCGCGCAGCGCGGCGTAAGGATCGGCTTCGAACTCGAGCGTGTGCGGCAGCAGCACGGCATCCACCGAATCGCTCGCGACGGGCAGCTGCGTGAGGCGCGACTGGACATCGACGCCCGGCGCAACTGTGCTCGAGATCACAGTCTGGCGACGCGTGCGCGCGCCGGCGATCAGATCGCGTCCTGCGCCCCAGGCGCCGATCTGCAGCATTTCCCAGCCGAAACAGTCATCCAGCGCCTCGCTCAACAGCGAGGCTTCTGCGGCGCGCAATGCCTCGCCGCGAGAACTGTGGAGCCAGTCATTCAATGAGCCGGACATGTGACCAAAACGATAGCAATTTTCTGGACTTGCGGGTTAAATACGCGCCACTCTTTGCACTCCACCCACGCAGGGGACGGAACATTGCTGATCTCGAAGCTGCGTCGAACCGCCCTGCCTCTCGTTGCCTTCGCGCTCCTGCCTGGATGCGCTTCGTTGTACGACCGGGAGCTTCCCCCTTCTCCCGCGCCGGTCGCGTCATCTGCGGCCCCGCCGGCGCAGACGCCCCCGCAGTCCGCCACCGTCGTTCCCGAATCCACGCCACCCGCGCCCGCCGCAGCGTCGCCCACGATTGCCGCCGCTGATCCGCTGCCCGCGACAGCGCCCGTTGCCGGCAGTGCGACCCAGACCGCCGCCTCACCGCATGCGGATCTGTTCGAGCGTATCCGCGCGGGCTTCCAGTTCGAGGATCCGGATCAGTCGCGCATCGATGTGCAGCTTCGCTTTTATGCGAACAATCCCGAGTACCTCGAGCGCGTCTTCGGCCGCTCGGAGCTCTACTTCCACCACATCGTCAGCGAAGTCGAGCGCCGCGGCATGCCGCTGGAGATCGCGCTGTTGCCGGTGGTGGAGAGCGCGTTCGAGCCCTACGCCTATTCGCGCGCCCGCGCGGCCGGCCTGTGGCAGTTCATCCCGGGCACGGGCCAGCGCTTCAGCCTGAACCAGAACTGGTGGTACGACGGCCGCCGCGACGTACTGGAGTCGACGCGCGCCGCGCTGGATTACCTGCAGTTCATGCACGATGAATTCAACGGCGACTGGTTGCTCGCGATCGCCGGTTACAACTGCGGCGAAGGCTGCGTGGCCCGCGCGATCCGCGCCAATCGCGCCGCCGGCAAGCCGATCGACTTCTGGAGCCTGAAGCTGCCGACGGAAACGCGCGCCTACGTGCCGAAGCTGCTGGCGATGAAGCGCCTGGTCGCGAACCCGGAGGCCTATGGCATCGCGTTCGGCGCGATCCCGAACGAACCGTACTTCGTGCGCGTCGAGACCGGCAGCCAGATCGATCTGAAGCTCGCGGCCGATCTCGCCGGCATCACGCATGAAGAACTGTTCGAGCTGAATCCCGCCTTCCACCGCTGGGCGACGCCACCGCAGGGTCCGCATCACCTGCTGGTGCCGGCCGATGCCGCGGACCTGCTGCGCCAGAATCTTTCGCAGCTGACGCCGGATGAGCTGCTGCGCGTCACTCACCATGTCGTGAAGCCCGGCGAAACCCTGGCCTCGCTCTCGTCTCAATACAAGACCGAGCCGCAGGTGATCCGCTCGATCAACGGCCTGGGCGACGGCCCGCTCTCGGTGGGCACGGACCTGCGCGTCCCCTCCGGCAGCACCGCGCTGCCGCAGAAGGTGTTGAACGCGGCGGCGCGCGTCGATCGCGGCGGCGGTCGCGCCACGTCGCGCGGTGCGCGCCGACCGGTGATCCATGTCGTGCGGCGCGGTGATTCGCTGTGGGCGATCGCGCGTCGCAACAAGATGGACGTGAACACGCTGATGCGCCTGAACGGCCTGAAGCCCGGGCAGACGCTGAAAGCCGGTGAGCGGCTCAAGGTGGCGGATGCGCGTGGGTCGTCGCGCTCGAGTTCATCGAGTGGCAGCGGCAGCGCACGCACCGTTCGCTACACCGTGCGCCGTGGCGATTCGCTGTATCGCATCGCGCGGCTGCACGGCGTCACGGTGGCGCAGCTGCTGTCGTGGAACGGCCTCGTCGCCAACAGTCCGCTGCGGCCCGGCCAGAAGCTTTCGATCAACATGCCGCGTCGCCGCTGACGCGTCGGGCCGATTGAATCGGCTCTGCTCTCACGAGAACGAAGGGGACGATGATGGGATTTCTCGCAGGCAAGCGCGCACTGATCGTGGGCGTGGCGACGGAGCGTTCGATCGCCTGGGGCATCGCGCAGGCGATGCATCGCGAAGGTGCCGAACTCGCATTCACCTATGCCGGCGACAAGCTGCGCGAGCGGGTCGAACCGCTGGCGGCGTCGGTCGGCTCGAAGATCGTGCTGCCGCTCGACGTGACCGATGACGCCCAGCTCGATGCGGTGTTCGCGAACCTGAAGCGTGACTGGGGTTCACTCGACATCGTCGTGCATGCCGTCGCGTTCGCGCCGCGCGAAGCGCTCGCCGGTGGCTTCACGGAACAGACCAGCCGCGAGGCTTTCCGCATCGCGCACGATGTCTCGAGCTACAGCCTGACCGCCCTCGCCCGCGGCGCCGCGCCGCTGATGCAGGGCCGGCATGGCGCGATCCTGACGCTGTCCTATCTCGGCGCCGTGCGTTCGATCCCGAGTTACAACGTCATGGGTCTCGCCAAGGCGAGTCTCGAAGCCAACGTGCGCTTCCTGGCGGCGGATCTCGGTCCGCAGGGCATCCGCGTGAACGGCATCTCGGCAGGCCCGATCAAGACACTGGCTGCCGCGGGCATCGGCGGATTTCGCAAGATGCTGTCACGGGTGGCCGAGGTCGCGCCGCTGCGCCGCAACGTCACGCTCGAGGATGTGGGCAACGCCGCGGCGTTCCTCAGCTCGGATCTGGCCGGCGGCATCACCGGCGAGATCCTCTATGTGGACGGTGGCTTCAACACCGTTGGCATGAGCTTTCCGCAGGAAGCGGAAGGCTAGTCGAACGCGGCGCGCGTCGACCCGGACGCGCCCTACTCGAACGCGGCCGGATTCTTCTCGACGTCTGCCTTGCGACGCAGTTCGAGGATGTAGGCCGCGGCATCCGCCTGGCCCGACCGCTGTCCCGCCTCGCTGATCCGCTTGGCCTGCAGCTCGACATTGGTGGCAATCACCGGGGCCACACGGGCCTGGCTCAGCACCATCAGCGCCGCACCACCCGCCTGGTCCAGCGAGATCGCCTGCACGACCGGTTTCCCCGGCTGCGGCCGTCGCGCGGCGAACGCCGCCTGCAGCACCTGCGCCGAAATCGACGGATCGCCGCGACCGACGAAGCGCGCCGGCTCTGCCGTCACGCCGAGGCTCTTGGCGACCGCATCGAGCGCTTCGCCGCCCTCGATCCGGCGCACCGCTGCATCGGCCGCCGCCCGGGCCGCCGCCGCACCACGCTCCGCGCGTACACGCGCGATGACGTCTTCGCGGACGTCTGCGAGCGGAATCGGCGCCGCCTTGCGATGGTCCAGTACCTTGACGATCACGAAGCGATCGTCGCCCAGCGGCACGGGCCCGCCGATACGACGCAGGTTCAGCACCGTATCGCCGAACACGACTTCCTCGAGGCCGCGGTCAGCGCCGAGCGGGGCACCACCGGCACCGCGCAGGAACTCCGGCACCTCGGCCACGACCAGACCGAACTTCTGCGCGATCGCGTTGAAGTCCGCGCCCGGCGCTTCGATCGCACGCTGCACTTCTTCCTGCTTCTCGCCGAACAGGTCCGCCGCCTTGTCGCGACGGAATTCGTCTTCGAGCTCGACCCGCGCTTCGTCGAAGCTGCGCGCCTTGCCGGGCTGGATGCCGTCGAGGCGGATGATGTGATAGCCGAACTCCGTCTTCACGAGTCCGCTCGTCTCGCCCTGCTTCAGCGAGAACAGCGAATCGGAGAACGGACCGACGAAGGCACTGCGCTCGGCCCAGCCGAGATCACCGCCCTGCGCGGCCGAACCGCTGTCCTTCGAATACTGCTTCGCGAGCGCGGCGAAATCCTTGCCCGCGCGCACCTCGGCCAGGACCTTCTCGGCCTGCGCCTTGGCAGCGGCATCGTTGCCACCTTCGATGGAGATCAGGATGTGACGGCCGCGGCGCTTCTCCGGATCGACATAGCGATCCTTGTTGGCCGCGTACAGATCCTGCAGATCCGTTTCGGCCACGACGACCTTGGCCGCCATCTGCTCGAGGCGCAGCTCCGCGAACTGCAGCTTGACCGCCTCGGGGCGGGTCCAGTCCGCAGCGTTCTTGTCGTAGAACGCCTTGATCGACGCGTCATCGATCGCCGCGCTGGCTGCGAAACGCTCGGCCGGCAGCAGCGCATAGCGGACTTCGCGCTGTTCGTCCTCGAGGCCGAAGCGGCGCGCGAGTTCCTGCGGCGTGGTGAAGTCCGAGAGGATGATCGCGCGCTCGAGCTCGGCGTTCTGCAGGTTCGCGCGGATGTCCGCGCGGAACTTCTCCGGCGTGGCGCCGATCTGCGCGAGTCGAGCGAGCGCGAGCTGTTCGTTGTACTTGCCGTCGAGCTGGAAGGCCGGTTCACGCTCGATCGCGGCGCGAAGCTTGTCGGCGCCGACGCGATAGCCGAATTCCGACGTGCGTTCCTTGACGAGTTCGTTGCGGACGTAGGACTCGAGCAGGTTGTCCTGCAGCGTCTTCTTCGTCTCTTCCGGCAGCTCGGTGCCGAACTGCTGCTGCCAGCGCGACTGCTGATCCCGCCAGGCATCGGCCACTTCCGCGGTCTCGATCTTCTGGCCGTTGACCTTCGCGGCAAAAGTCTTGGGGCCGAAGAAGTCCATGTTGACGATGCCCGCGGCACCCCACACGGCGAAGACGAGCACCAGTGGCACGAGGATGATGTAGGCAAGCGTCTTCTTGCCCTTCAGCGAGTCACCGATTTTCTGCAGCATGGTTTAGTCCCAATCAATACAAAAACGGCCCGCCGGATGACCGAACGGGCCGAGATGTGTCTGGCGGAGCGGACGGGGCTCGAACCCGCGACCCCCGGCGTGACAGGCCGGTATTCTAACCAACTGAACTACCGCTCCGGATTTTGGTGGGTGCTGAGGGGATCGAACCCCCGACCCTCGCCTTGTAAGGGCGACGCTCTACCGCTGAGCTAAGCACCCCCCAAGGAGGCGGCGAATTCTAGCGGATGGCCTTGGGGGATGCCAGCACAAAGACGGGATTCCCCTTGGGGCATATTCCAAGGGGACCCGGAACCCGATGGCTGACTCAGTGCGCAGCCGGGACGGGCTTGCCGCCCCGCCGTCCGGTCCTTCGGCGGCCGGCCTTGTCCGCGGTCGGCGCGGCCGGCTTCGCACCGGTATCGGGCGTTGGCAGCGGCGTCGGCTGGGACACCAGCGCGATCTCCAGCACCTCGTCGATCCACTTGACCGGGCGGATGTCGAGGTTGGACTTGATGTTGTCCGGGATCTCGGTGAGGTCCTTCTCGTTGTCCACCGGGATCAGCACCGTGGTGATGCCGCCGCGATGCGCCGCGAGCAGCTTTTCCTTCAGGCCACCGATCGGCAGCACTTCACCGCGCAGCGTGATCTCGCCCGTCATCGCGACGTTGGAATGCACGGGGATCTTGGTCAGCGCGGACACGAGCGCCGTGCACATGCCGATGCCGGCAGACGGACCGTCCTTGGGCGTCGCGCCCTCGGGCATGTGCAGATGGACGTCGAGCTTCTGGTAGAAGTCCGGCTCGAGGCCGAGGCGGCTCGCGCGGCTGCGCACGACCGTCATCGCAGCCTGGATGGACTCCTGCATCACTTCGCCGAGCTGGCCGGTATGCGTGAGCTTGCCCTTGCCGGAGACGGTGGCCGCTTCGATGGTCAGCAGTTCGCCGCCGACTTCCGTCCAGGCGAGACCCGTCACCTGGCCGATGCGGTTTTCTTCCTCCGCCTTGCCGTAACGGTAACGACGCACGCCGAGATACTTGTCGAGGTTCTTCGCGGTGATCGTGACCGTCTTCTGCTCTTTCTTGTTCAGCAGCAGCTGCTTGACGGTCTTGCGGCAGATCTTCGCCATCTCGCGCTCGAGGCTGCGCACGCCGGCCTCGCGCGTGTAGTAGCGAATGATGTCGAGGATCACTTCGTCCGAAACCTTCAACTCGCCATCCTTCACACCGTTGTTCTTCATCTGCTTCGGCAGCAGATAACGACGCGCGATGTTCATCTTCTCGTCTTCGGTATATCCCGGCAGACGGATGACTTCCATGCGATCGAGCAATGGCGCCGGGATGTTCAGGCTGTTGGCCGTGCAGACGAACATCACCTGCGAGAGGTCGAAATCGACTTCGAGGTAATGATCGGCGAACGTGGTGTTCTGCTCCGGATCGAGCACTTCGAGCAGCGCCGACGACGGATCGCCGCGGAAGTCCGTGGACATCTTGTCCACTTCGTCCAGCAGGAACAGCGGATTGGAGACCGCCGTCTTCGCCATGTTCTGCACGATCTTGCCGGGCATCGAGCCGATGTAGGTACGGCGATGGCCGCGGATCTCGGCTTCGTCACGCACGCCACCCAGGCTCATGCGCACGAACTTGCGGTTGGTCGCGCGCGCGATGCTCTGGCCGAGCGAGGTCTTGCCGACGCCCGGCGGGCCGACGAGGCACAGGATCGGACCCTTGATCTTCTCGACACGCTGCTGCACGGCGAGATACTCGACGATGCGTTCCTTGACCTTGTCCAGGCCAAAGTGATCCTCGTCCAGGATCTTCTCCGCGCGGGCGATGTCCTTGATGATCTTGGTGCGCTTCTTCCAGGGCACCTTGACCAGCCAGTCGATGTAATTGCGGACCACGGTGGCTTCCGCTGACATCGGCGACATCATCTTCAGCTTGTTCAGTTCGGCGCCCGCCTTGTCACGGGCTTCCTTCGGCATGCCGGCCTTGTCGATCTTCTGTTCGAGTTCCTGGACCTCGTTGACGCCGTCCTCCATCTCGCCGAGTTCCTTCTGAATGGCCTTCATCTGCTCATTCAGGTAGTACTCGCGCTGGGACTTCTCCATCTGCGCCTTGACGCGGCCACGGATGCGCTTCTCGATCTGCAGCACATCCATCTCGCCCTCGATGGCGACGAGGATGTGCTCGAGACGCTGGCGCACGTCGAGGATCTCCAGGACTTTCTGCTTCTCCGACAGCTTCAGCGACATGTGCGCCGCGACGGTGTCGGCAAGCCGGCCGGCGTCCTCGATGCCGGACAGTGCCGTCAGCACCTCGGGCGGCACTTTCTTGTTCAGCTTCACGTACTGCTCGAACTGCGAGACGACCGAGCGCGACAGGACCTCGAGTTCCTTCTCTTCGTACTGGTCCACGTCCGCCTGCAGCGAGACGTTGGCCGTGAAGAATTCACCCGCGGTGAGGCCGTCGATCTGCGCGCGGCTGACGCCCTCGACCAGCACCTTGACGGTGCCGTCCGGCAGCTTCAGGAGCTGCAGGATCGTCGCGACGGTGCCGATTGCGTAAAGATCGTCCGCCTTCGGATCGTCGACGTCCGCCTGCTTCTGCGCGATCAGCATGATGCGCTTGTCGGCCTTCATGGCCGCATCCAGTGCCTGGATCGATTTCTCGCGCCCGACGAACAGCGGAATCACCATGTGCGGATACACGACGACGTCGCGCAGCGGCAGCACGGGGATGTTCTCGATGGCCGTGATCTTCAGACCCGTCGAGGACGGGCTGTTCGCGGCGGGGCTGGAGGGAGTTTCGTCTGTCACGCGGGAGGCACCTCGGGTGGAGGCCGCGCCGACCCGACACGAGAGGGTCGCGGCGAACTCTAGTCTACTCCAGCCAGGGCGCTGCGCAGATCAGGGTCTGACGCTGATCTGGGGACGCTTGCAGCCGATTCAAGTACCGGTGGTACCCGAGACCTTGCGCGCCGGCGAACCGTCACCGTCCGACGAACCCGCCGTCTCCGACTTGTAGACGATGTACGGCTTGGTCGTGCCTTCGATGACCGCATCGTCCACGACGACCTTCTGCACGTTCTTCAGCGACGGCAGGTCGTACATGGTTTCCAGCAGCACGTTCTCGAGGATCGTGCGCAGGCCGCGAGCACCCGTCCGGCGAACCATCGCGCGCCGGGCCACGGCGCGCAGGGCATCCTCGCGGAACTCGAGTTCGGCGCCTTCCATGTCGAACAGACGACGATACTGCTTGGTCAGCGCGTTCTTCGGCTCGAGCAGGATGGACATCAGCGCCGCTTCGTCCAGCTCTTCGAGCGTGGCGACGACGGGCAGACGGCCGACGAATTCCGGGATCAGGCCGAACTTGATCAGATCCTCCGGCTCGACGTCGTGGAACACGTCCACGCCATGCGGGCGTGAATTCTGTTCGCGCACTTCCGACGTGAAGCCGATGCCGCTCTTCTGCGTGCGGTTCAGGATGATCTTCTCGAGGCCGGCGAAGGCACCGCCGACGATGAACAGGATGTTCGAGGTGTCGACCTGCAGGAACTCCTGCTGCGGATGCTTGCGGCCACCCTGAGGCGGCACCGAGGCGACCGTGCCCTCGATGAGCTTCAGCAGCGCCTGCTGCACGCCCTCGCCCGACACGTCACGCGTGATCGACGGGTTGTCCGATTTGCGCGAGATCTTGTCGATCTCGTCGATGTAGACGATGCCGGTCTGCGCCTTCTCGACGTCGTAGTCGCACTTCTGCAGCAGCTTCTGGATGATGTTCTCGACGTCCTCGCCGACGTAGCCGGCTTCGGTCAGCGTCGTGGCATCGGCGATCGTGAACGGCACGTTCAGCAGGCGCGCGAGGGTCTCGGCCAGCAGCGTCTTGCCGCAGCCCGTGGGGCCGATCAGCAGGATGTTGCTCTTGGCGATCTCGACTTCGTCCTTCGAACGCACGCCGCCGCTGGCGGTGCGCGTCTGCAGGCGCTTGTAGTGGTTGTAGACGGCGACCGACAGCACCTTCTTGGCGCGATCCTGGCCGATGACGTATTCGTCCAGGACCTTCTTGATCTCGGACGGCTTCGGCAGCTTGTCGCGCGCGCGCTCGGCGCGATCCTCGAGTTCTTCGCGGATGATGTCGTTGCAGAGCTCGACGCATTCGTCGCAGACGAACACGGACGGACCGGCAATGAGTTTGCGGACTTCGTGCTGGCTCTTTCCGCAGAACGAGCAGTACAGAAGTTTGCCGTCGTCGCTGCGGCCTCTGGAATCATCGCTCATGCACGCAAGCCCCTGAAAATACTGTCCCGAACCTTATAGCACGGGGATGCTGAACCGATCAAAGAACGGCTTGGCAAACGCGGCATCGAGGGATGCCGCGCAGCCTGTACAAAAGCCGTGCAAGCGCTGGGTCACCGCAGCAGGGGCCTTGCTGGCGCCCTTGTTCGTGCCGAGGCGGCAACGCGTGGCCGTCAGGCGGGAGAACCCGTAGACGGCGTCACGGAAAGCCGCTTCTCCAGCATTTTGTCAATCAGACCGTAGGAGACAGCCGCTTCCGCGTTCATCCAGGTATCGCGCTCGGTATCCGCCGCGATCTTCTCCGGCGTCTGGCCGGTGTGATGCGCGAGGATGTTGTTGAGGCGCTCGCGCAGGATCAGGATTTCCTTGGCCTGGATGCTGATGTCCGTGGCCTGGCCCTGCGTGCCGCCCGACGGCTGGTGAATCATCGCGCGCGAATTCGGCAGCATGAAGCGCTTGCCCTTCGCACCGCCGGCGAGCAGCAGCGCGCCCATCGAGGCCGCCATGCCGATGCAGATCGTGCTGACGTCCGGCTTGATGAACTGCATCGTGTCGTAGATCGCGAGGCCCGCGCTGACCGAGCCGCCCGGCGAATTGATGTAGATCGCGATGTCCTTCTCGGGATTCTCGGACTCGAGGAACAGCAACTGCGCGACGATCACATTCGCCATGTAGTCCTCGACCGGACCCACTGCGAACACCACGCGCTCCTTCAGCAGGCGCGAGTAGATGTCATAGGCGCGTTCGCCGCGGGCCGTCTGCTCGACGACCATCGGGACAAGATTCAAGGCTCGTTCATTCATGACTGACTCGCATCGTTCTGGCTGAAGCCCGTGAGTTCACTGAAGGTCGCCGGCTTCGACTGCACCTTCGCCCGTGCCGACACCCAGTCGATCACCTGATCTTCGAGGGCCGCACTTTCGATCTGACGCATGGCGTCCGCATTTTGCAAGTACTGGCGTCGCACTTCGTCACCATTGGGGTACTGGGCCGTCAGGTCCGCCAGCCGCTGCGCGATACGCTCCCGTTCCACTTTGATCCCTTCCGAGCGGATCAGTTCACCGACCAGCAGGCCGAGCGCCACTCGGCGGCGCGCCGGCTCCTGGAAGGTCTCGGCCGACGGCAGCTGCGAGACGTCCTTGACGCCCATGCGGCGGGCCGTCTCCATCTGCATCGACTGCAGTTGCTCGGCCACCATCGACTGCGGCAGGTCGATCGGGTTGTCGCGGTACAGCGCATCCAGCACCTGCGAGCGCAGCCGGTTGCGGATCGCGTCGCTGAGCTCGCGCTCCATGCTCTTGCGCACTTCGCCGCGCAGCGCATCGATGCCGCCCTCGCGGACGCCGAAGGCCGCGCAGAATTCGTCGTCGAGCTCGGGCAGCGACTGCACCTCGACCTTCTTGATCGTGACGGCGAACTCGGCCGTCTTGCCGGCCACGTCCGCGCTGCCGTAGTCGGCCGGGAAATTCACGGTGACCGTGCGTTCATCGCCGGCCTTCGCGCCTTTCGCGCCCGCCTCGAACTCCGGCAGCATGCGGCCTGCGCCGAGCACGAAGTTGATGTCCGTGCCCGAGCCGCCGGCGAAGGTCTCGCCGCCGATGCGGCCGACGAAATCAACCGTCACGCGATCCGTGTCCGCCGCTTCGCGATCCACGGCCGAGAACACCGGACGCTGCTTACGCATCGTGTTCAGCATCGATTCGACGTCGCTGTCCTGGACGCTGGCGTCCGGACGCTCGATCTCGATCGAGTCGAACGGCTTGAGCTTGAACTCCGGCATCACCTCGAACACGGCGGTGAAGCGCAGGTCCGTGCCCGGCTCGGCCGACAGCGCCTCGATGCGCGGATCCGAGGCCGGCCGCAGCTTCTCGTTCTGCACGGCTTCGCTGAACGACTTCTGCAGCAGGTCGCTGACGACGTCCGTCTGCACCTGCGAACCGAACTGCTGGCGCACCACGGCGAACGGCGCCTTGCCCGGACGGAAGCCCTTCAACCGCGCAGTGCGGGCGAGCTCCTTCAGGCGCTGGTCGATCTCGGTGGCGACGCGCTGGGCGGGGACGGCAACTTCCAGCTTGCGCTCGAGGCCGGTGGTGGCGGTGACGGAAACCTGCATGCTCAACATCCTTCAAAGAAAAATTCGGACTGCGAAAGCCGGACTGCGAAAGGAGAGACTCGAACTCTCACGGGTTACCCCACTGGAACCTAAATCCAGCGCGTCTACCAGTTCCGCCACTTTCGCGTAAAGAGGCGCGGGAATCGCCAATTATAGCGGATGCAATCGACAGAACGGGGGAACCCCGTTTGGGTATTCTGGCCCCTTACTGCGACCCCCCCTCAGGGCGGACCCGAGCCGATGAGTAGCCTGTTCAACGCCGCGATCGTGATCGTGCTGACCCTGGTCTCCGGCCTGCTGGACGCCCGGGGCTTCCTGCTGGCTTCCAAGGCCTGGCCCGGCGGCGTCCTGGACATCCGCTCCGCCAGCCTCTCCGTGCTCTGCTTCGGCCTCGGGCTGTCGAGCTATGTGGTAGCGGTCCGATTCATCCAGGCCCTCGGCATCCAGGGCGTCGCGCTGCAGAGCAGCCTCTGGTTCGTGGTCACGGCCGTCGGCATCGCCGTGCTGGACGCCAGCATCCTGAACTGGAGCCGAACGCAGCAGATCGTCGGGATTCTGGTGGCGATCGGGCTGGGCTGGCTGATCGCGACGACCGCGGTGGCCGAAGCCAGCCAGTGAACGCGGGGGGAAGTGGTGGGCCGTGAAGGAGTCGAACCTTCGACCAAGAGATTAAGAGTCTCCTGCTCTACCAACTGAGCTAACGGCCCAAATCAAAAAACCTTCCAATCAAACCATCTCGAAAGATGGGGTGGACGATGGGGATCGAACCCACGACGGCCGGGACCACAACCCGGGGCTCTACCACTGAGCTACGTCCACCGTCCGTATCAAACCTGTCCTGGCGCGCCCGGCAGGACTCGAACCTGCGACCTACGGCTTAGAAGGCCGTTGCTCTATCCAGCTGAGCTACGGGCGCACAGCGGAATGAAGCCTATCGCAATCGTCATCGACCGAGCCAAACTTGGTCGGGGCAGCAGGATTTGAACCTGCGACCCTCTGCTCCCAAAGCAGATGCGCTACCAGACTGCGCCATGCCCCGACGCCGCCCGCCGCAATACCAAGCCCGCGGGGGCGCGATGATACGGGCGGACTCGGATCAGCGTCAAACGGCGTGTGCGAGAATATCCCGTTATGGCAGCTCAGCTCATTGACGGAAAAGCGATCGCCCAGGGTGTCCGCGCCGAGGTCCGACGCAGCGTGGAGGGCCTGCTGGCGCGCGGCGGTCGGCGGCCAGGCCTTGCGGTGGTCATGGTCGGCGACAACGCCGCCTCGGCGGTCTACGTGCGCAACAAGCGCAAGGCCTGCGAAGAATGCGGCATCGCGTCGTTCGCCTATGACCTTCCCCACTCCAGCTCCCAGCTCGAACTGCTGGAGCGGATCGACGCGCTGAACGCCGACGACAGCGTCGACGGCATCCTCGTGCAGCTGCCGGTGCCCGAGCACATCCGCCAGGACGCCATCGTCGAGCGGATCGACCCGCGCAAGGACGTCGACGGTTTCCATCCCTACAACGTCGGCCGCCTCGCCGAGCGCAATCCGCTGATCCGCCCGTGCACGCCCTACGGCGTGATCCGCATGCTCGACCACATCGGCGTGTCGGTGAAGGGCAAGCATGCCGTGGTCGTCGGCGCCTCGAACATCGTCGGCCGGCCGATGTCGCTCGAACTGCTGCTGATGGGCGCGACGACCACCGTCGCGCATCGCTTCACCACTGATCTGGAATCGCACGTCCGCCAGGCCGAGGTGCTGATCGTGGCCGCCGGCAAGCCCGGCCTGATCAAGGGTGACTGGATCCGCCCCGGCGCCGTGGTCGTCGACGTCGGCATGAATCGCCGCGACGACGGCACGCTGTGCGGCGATGTGGAATTCGAAGCCGCCAGCCAGCGCGCTTCGTGGATCACGCCCGTGCCGGGCGGCGTCGGGCCGATGACCGTCGCGATGCTGATGAGGAATACGCTGGAAGCCAGTGTGCGGCGGCAGGAGCAGCGCTGACGTATCGGATGGAGCGGAGATCGGATTCGCACGGGCACATGCCCGACGTCGCGCAGTCGCGCTGAAGAGATCCGAGCCGGCGCTGGCGCTGCGTATCCTTGGGTGTCACTGCCAGACGTGGAGCGATCACTCCTTCGCGCCGACGCGCCGGCTCGGCGCGCTCCAATGCGCTCCTCCGGGCATGTACCCGTGCAGACCCGGAATCCGCGTCAACCGATACGCCCGCTCGTCATGCCGGAGCTTGGTTTCGGATCAGAGACGCTACCGAAACATCGATCGCCAACACGTTGGAGCTCTGAGTCCTGAACCCCTCACCGAAGCGATGAGGTGCGCGGTGTGCGTCGACACGCGCTGCGGCGCGCATTGGAGCGCGCCGAGGCGGCGCGATGGCGCGCAGGAGCACTACCTCGGCGGCTGGCGATGCGGCCCAACGATACGCAGCGCCCGCGCCGCCTCGGGTGCCTTTCAGCGCGACTGCGCGACGCGGTGCGTGTCGATGCACGCAGCACGACTCTTCGTCCTTACGAATATCTCCAGATCGTCGTCCCGTCCGGCTTGTCCTCGAGAATGATGCCGGCGTCGGAGATCTGTTTGCGGATCTCGTCGGAGCGCTTGTAGTTCTTCGCGAGGCGCGCGGCCTTGCGCTCGGCGATCAGCATCTCGACCATTTCGGGGCCCATCGATTTGTCGCCGCTCGAGGCGTCGACCTCGTGGCGCGCCTTCGGCAACCGGAACCAGTCGGCGGGTTCGAGCGTCAGGATGCCGAGGACGCGGCCGAGATCGATCAGCTCGCGCGCGGCCTGCGCCGCTCGGGTGGTGTCGCCGGCATCGCGGGCGCGGTTGATCTCGCCGGCGAGGCCCTGCAACACAGCCAGTGCTTCGGGGGTATTGAAGTCGTCGTCCATCACGCTGGTGAACTGCGTGGTGGCGGCGCCAGGCACGGACGCTGCGGCCGGCGTGAGATCGCGCAGGCTGGTATAGAGACGACCGAGCGCGGTGTCGGCCTGGTCGATCTGCGCCAGCGAATAGTTCAGCGGCCCGCGATAGTGGCTCGACATCAGGAAGAAACGCAGCACTTCGGGATGGCGCACGAAGCGCGCGCCGCTCGCGTCGCGCTTGTCGAGCACGTCGCGGATCGTGAAGAAATTCCCGAGCGACTTCGACATCTTCTCGTCATCGACGTTGACGAACCCGTTGTGCATCCACACGCGCGCGAAGCCATCGCCGCTCGCGGCGCATGACTGTGCGATCTCGTTCTCGTGGTGCGGGAACTTCAGATCCATGCCGCCACCGTGGATGTCGAACTCGTTGCCGAGCAGTTCGGCGGACATCACGGAGCATTCGATGTGCCAGCCCGGGCGGCCGGGACCCCACGGCGAAGGCCAGGACGGCTCGCCGGGCTTGGCGCGCTTCCACAGCACGAAGTCGAGCGGGTCGCGCTTGGCACGATCGATCTCGACGCGGGAGCCGGCGCGCAAGTCGGCGAGCTTCTTGCCCGACAGCTTGCCGTAGCCGTCGAAGCTGCTGACGGAGTACATCACGTCGCCGTCGTCGGCCACGTACGCATTGCCCTTGCCGATCAACGTCTGCGTCATCGCGATCATGCCGGCCACGTGCTGCGTGGCGCGCGGCTCGTGATCAGGCCGCAGGATGCCGAGGCGGTCGTAGTCCTCGTGCATGGCCTTGATGAAGCGCTCGGTGAACGTCTCGATCGGCTCGCCGAGTTCGGCAGCACGCTTGATGATCTTGTCGTCGATGTCGGTGATGTTGCGGACGAAGGTCACCCGCAGTCCGCGCCAGGCGAGATACCGGCGCACGACGTCGAACGCGATCTTCGAGCGCGCATGGCCGATGTGACAGAAGTCGTAGACGGTATCGCCGCAGACGTACATGCGGATCTCACCGGCGCGGATCGGCGCGAGCCTTTCACGCTCGCCGGTCAGTGAGTTGTGGATGCGGATCATGGTGCGGTCTCAGTGCGGGCGTGCCGGCGTGGCGAAACGGGAAAGTCTTTGCTGGATCGTGGCGGGCTGCATCAGTCGCAGCAGCGGTGCGAGTTCAGGGCCGTGGTCGAGGCCGGTCAGTGCAAGGCGCAGCGGCTTGAACAGCGCGGGTCCTTTTCGCCCGGTCGCAGCCTTGATGGCCGCCGTCAATGCCTGCCAGTCCTGCGGCGCGGCCGCCGCGGCGGTCGCGGCGGCCTCGAAGAATGCAGGCCCGGCCTCTGCGACGATGGCCTCGCCGGCGGCGTCGAGCGGCACGGGTTCCCCGAACACGACGCTCGCCCACTGTGTGGCATCGGCCGGCAGCAGCACGTTCGCGCGCACAGCGGACGTGAATGCGGTGGCGGTCGCGGCATCGATATCGGGCGGCAGCGCCGGCGCGATCCAGCGCTGCGCGGCATCCGCATCGAGGTGCTGCACGGCTTCCTTCTGCCACATCGCGAGCTGCGCATCGTCGAAGCGCGCCGGAGCACGGCCGAGATGATGCATGTCGAAGCCCGCCGCGAGCGCCGGCAGATCCAGCAATCCGTGCAGTGGCGACGAATGCCCGAGCCGGAACAGATGATTGTTCAGCGCCTGCGGCAGGTAACCCTGCTCGCGCAGTTCGCGCACCGACCGCGCCCCGGCACGCTTCGAGAGCGGCGCGCCATCAGCCCCGACCAGCAGCGCCACGTGGCCGTACTGCGGGACCGATCGGCCGAGCGCCTCGAGCAGCAATCGCTGCCGCGGCGTGTTGGTCAGGTGATCCTCACCGCGCAGCACGTGCGTGACGCCCATCGCCGCATCATCGAGCGCGTTGCAGAAGAAAAATGCAGCGCTGCCGTCGGCGCGGCGGATGATGAAATCGCCGATGTCATCGCTCGCGAAGCTCTGTGGTCCATGCACGAGATCGTCGAACTCGAGGCGCCTGCCCGCCTCGACGCGGAAGCGCAGCGTCGGACCGTCCACGCTGCGCGCTGCGCGTGCGGCACGCCCGGCGCTGTCGAGGTCACGGCAGGTGCCGGCATAGCGCGGCGGCTTTCCCGCCGCGAGCTGCGCGCGACGACTGACGTCGAGTTCGAGCGCGGTGCAGTAGCAGGGATAGACGAGGCCGCGACGCTCGAGCTCGGCGAAGCCTGCGTCGTATTGCGCGCGGCGTTCGGACTGCCGGTACGGCGCGGCCGGACCGCCGACGTCCGGACCGTCATCCCAGCCGAGGCCAAGCCAGCGCAGGTCTTCGATCAGCGCGGTCGTGAATTCGGGGCGGCTGCGCTCGGCATCGGTGTCCTCGATGCGCAGCACGAAGCGACCGCCATGACGGCGGGCGAGCAGCCAGCTGAACAGGGCCGTCCGCGCGTTGCCAAGATGCAGCGCGCCGGTCGGGCTCGGCGCAAAACGCGTGACGACTTCGGGCATCCGCCAAGTTTACCCGACTTGGCCCACCGGGTCGGTGCTCAGGCCGGTGCCGGCGCCGCTCGTCTATCATGTGCGGATGATCCTGTTCGTTTCAGACCTGCATCTGGATGGCGCGGCGCCTGCGGCCATCGAGCAGTTCATCGGCCTGCTGCGCGGCGAAGCACGCGGCGCACGCGCGCTGTACATCCTCGGCGATCTGTTCGAGAGCTGGATCGGCGACGACGATCCGGACCCGGATCGCGAGCGGGTCTGCGCGGCGCTGCGCGAGCTGACGGCCGCGGGCGTGCCCTGCTTCGTGATGGTCGGCAATCGGGACTTCCTGCTCGGTGAAGGCTTCGAGCGGCGCAGCGGCTGCCGGCTGTTGCCGGATCCCTGCATCGCCGAGTTCGACGGTGAGCGCGTGCTGCTGACCCACGGGGATCTGCTCTGCACCGACGATCACGCGTATCAGGAGCTGCGCACCACCGTGCGCTCGGCGGGCTGGCAGCAGCGCGTGCTCGCCCTGCCCCTCGCGACGCGCGGACTGCTGGCCGGTGCGGCGCGCGCCGGCAGCCGTTCGCACGTGCTGCGTGTCGCGCCACAGATCATGGACGTGAACCCCGAGGCGGTCGCAACGCTCGTGCGCGCGTCCGGCGTGCGCTGGCTGATCCACGGCCACACGCATCGGCCGGCGATTCATCGCTTTGAGGTCGACGGGCGCGAGATCGTGCGTGCGGTGCTCGACGCCTGGTACGAGCATGGCCAGCTGCTGGCCTGGGAGAACGGCGCGATCAGTGCGCGCGTGCTGCCGCGCGCCTGAACGACGGGTGCTCCGGGATCGCTAGACCGGCGTGCCCGAATGAAAACAGAACGCCGGGTCGGGATCGGTCGCAAGCTTCGCTTCGGCCAACGCGAGCTCGCCGAGGCGCCTGCGCCAGTCGAGTGCCGGATTGCGCTGCTGTTCGATCGCCGCGAAGTGCAGATAGAGCTCGTAGTGCCGGGCCTCGGCCTCCTCGAGTCCGGCATACAGATCACTGACGGGTGCGTCCAGCACGGGCGCGAGCAGCCGGAACCGCTCGCAGGAACGCGCCTCGATCAGCGCGCCGAGCAGCAGCAGATCGAGTTTGCGCTGCGGCTCGGATCGCGCGACTTCGGCACGCAGCCCCGCCGCGTACCGGCCCGCGCGCCGCCGCTGCGGCGTGTGGCCGAGCTCGGTCATCAGTTTCGACACCTGCTCGAAATGCCGCAGCTCTTCGCGCGCGAGCCGCGACAGCTGCAGCGAGAGCTCCAGATCCGACGGATACGAGAAGATCAGCGCGATCGCGGTCGACGCCGCCTTTTTTTCTGCATCGGCATGATCGTTCAGCAGTTCCGGCAGGCGTTCGCGCGCGAGGGCGACCCAGGCCGGCGGCGTCGGCGCGGCGAGCAGTGCATCGATGCTGGGAAATTCCGCAGCGGCGCTCACGCCGCGAGCCCGGACTTCTCGACGGAGTCGAGCGCATCTTCGAGCGCGCGCAGCGCGAGCTGCGCGTTCGGGTAGCGGTCGTCGGGGCGCTTCGCGATCAGACGATCGAGCAGCGGCTGCAGCATCGCGAGCTCCGCGGGCAGCTTCGGAATCGGCGCCTTGGCGTGCTTGTAGATGATCGACATCGCGGTGTCGCCCTCGAACGGCTTATGCGCGGTCAGCATCTCGTACATCATGACGCCGAGGCCGTACAGATCGCTGCGGCCATCGGTCGGCTGGCCATGCCCCTGCTCGGGGCTCATGTAATACGGCGTGCCGAAGATCAAGCCCTTGTCGGTGATCTCCATCTCGAGCGCACGCTGCTTCGCGAGACCGAAGTCGATCAGCGCGAGCGAGCCATCGTCGCGGATCATCACGTTGCCGGGCTTGAGATCGCGATGCAGGATGCCGGCCTTGTGGATCGCATCGAGCGCACCCGCGATCTCCGTCAGGTAGCCGAGCGCGGTCTTCACCGGCAGCGGTGACTGCATCCGGGCACGCAGGTCGCCACGCGCGAAATACTCCATCACGAGATACGCGTAGTCATCCGTGACACCGAGATCGTGCAGGTGCACGACGTTGGGATGGCGGATGCCGCGGACGATCTCGTACTCCTGCAGGAAGCGCGCAAAAGCCTGGTCGACGCCGTCGCTGCGACGCGCATCGCGCGTCACCTTCAGCACCACCAGCGAACCGGCCTTGAAGCTCTCGGCCAGATACAGATCGGAGACCGAACCGGAGGCGATGCGCTTCACGCGCCGGTAGCCCTTCACGTAGGCCCCGCCGAAGGTCTGCAGTTCGCGCGCGAAATTGGCACCGCGCCATTCGGCCATCTTGTTCTGCTGGCGCACGCCGGCGGCGCGCAGCGTCGAGGTCAGTTTTTCGTGATCCACCTTGGCGAGCGACAGCACCGCGTACGCGCCGGCCTTGCGGGCGGCGTCGGCGAGCTGATCGTTGTCGCGCTCGAGCAGGAAGACGACGGGTGCGAAGCCCGGGCGGGACGTCAGCTCGGCGAGCCAGGAGAACCCGTCACCGCCCTTCCATGCCTGGTCCAGCAGGACCGCGTCATAGCCCTGCGCCAGGAAGCCGGGCTGCAGCGGGCCGCGAATCGCCGGGTTGTAATTGACGATGTCCGCGTCCGGCCACACGCACGTCAGGTGGTGACGTACGAGCGCGCGGTAACGCGGATCGTCATTGACAAGCAGGACTCGCATCGGCGCATTACATCATGCGGTCGGCGGAGTGACCATTTGGTGGCTGTCCGCGGGCGCCTCGGGTTCCGAAACCTTGAGACCTATCACGAGATCGCCGACGTTGGTGCCGGTCGGTCCGGTGTGAACCACGTCACCCGCCGCCTCCAGCACCCGCCCGGCGTCCGCGGCCGCGAGGCCGTCCGCGGGGTCGAACCCGGCGTCGCGCGCGGCCTGCCAGGTCTCGCCACTGACCAGCGCCCCCGCATCGTCGGTCGCCCCGTCGATACCGTCCGTGCCCGCCGCGAGCAGCCAGAGGCCGTGCTGGCCCGCCAGCGTGCCGGCCGCCGCCAGGGCCAGGTGCTGGTTGCGACCGCCCAGGCCCGGCTGGGGCGGCAACGTGACCGTCGTTTCGCCGCCCGCCACCAGCAGGCCCTCGGGGCCATCCCGCAGGGCCTCGGCGAGGGCCCGCCCCTGCGCGGCTGCATCGCCGACCAGCCGACCCGCGAGACGTCGCACCGCGAGCCCGGACCCCCGCGCCGCCTGCTCGACCGCCACGATCGCGTGCTCGATGGTCGCGATGACCTGGCGCTCCACGTGGTCGTCCGGCTGGGGCGCGAGCAGACCCGAGCCGATCACGGCCGGGTCGTCGCCGGGCACATCGGAAATGAACAGCGCGAGCGCCGGGCGGCCCGCCAGACAGCGCGTCAATCCACCGGCCTTCAGCGCCGAGAGCGCCGCGCGCTGCCGGTTCAGTTCGCCGATCGGCACCCCGCCAGCAAGACCGCGCTCGCCCACCGCGCGCAGCTGCTCCAGCGTCACGCCGGGGCGCGGCACTTCGGCGAGACTCGAGGCGCCGCCGGAGATGAGCAGGATCGGAAAACAGTCCGCAGCGAGCGCATTCACGGCTGCGAATAGGGCTTCACCGGCCGCGACGCTGCGCGAATCGGGCAAGGGGTGCGCGGCGTCGAACACCCGGGCGCGCGCGAAGACCGGATCCTGCGCACAGGACACCGCGATGTCCTTCGCGATGGCGACACCCGACACGATGCGATCGCCGAGCACGTCATGCGCGCCCTGCCACATCTCGCGTGCGGCCTTGCCGACCGCGAACACGGCGAACTCCCGGGGCAGGTCTGCGGCCTGTGCAGGCAACCAGCGCTGCAGCGCGCGCCGCACACAGTCGCGGCCGGCGACCGCGCGCAGCGCGGCATCGAGCAGCGTCAGCAGTTGCCGGCGTGGATTCAGTGGGCGCCGCGCATCACGCGCAGCGAGCCGCGCCGCCGCGCCTTCGCCGAATCGGAACGCTCAGCCTGCAGGCGATCGAGATATTCGGGCGTGACGTCGCCGGTCGGATATTCGCCGGAGAAACACGAGGTATCGAATTCGGTGATCTTGGCGTTGTCGTGCTGGCAGGCGGTGATCAGGTCCGGCAGATCCTGATAGATCAGCCAGTCCGCACCGATCGCGGTCCGCACTTCGTCGTCGGTGCGGCCGGCGGCGACCAGTTCGCTCGCGGCCGGCATGTCGATGCCATAGACATTCGGATTGCGCACCGGCGGCGCAGCCGAAGCGAAATACACCTTGCGGGCACCGGCCTCGCGCGCCAGCTCGATGATCTGCGCCGACGTCGTGCCGCGCACGATGGAGTCATCGACCAGCAGCACGTTCTTGCCGCGGAATTCCAGGTCGATCGCGTTCAGCTTGGAGCGCACGGACTTCTGGCGCTGCTCCTGGCCCGGCATGATGAACGTGCGGCCGATGTAGCGGTTCTTGATGAAGCCTTCGCGATACTTGATGCCGAGGCCCTGCGCGAGCTGCAGCGCCGCCGTGCGGCTGGTGTCCGGGATCGGGATGACCACGTCGATGTCGTGATCCGGACGCTCGCGCTTGAGCTTCTCGGCGAGTTTGTCGCCCATGCGCATGCGGGCACGCTGCACGGAGATGTTGTCGATGATGGAGTCGGGTCGCGCGAAATAGACGAACTCGAAGATGCACGGCGTGTGGCGCACGGTCGCGACCAGCTGCTGGGAGTGCATGCGGCCGGCTTCATCGATGAAAACGGCCTCACCCGGCGCCACGTCGCGCAGCACCTTGAAGCCGAGCATGTTCAGCGCGACGCTCTCGGAGGCGAGCATGAACTCCTGGCCTTTGGTGGTCTCGCGTGTGCCGAGCACCAGAGGCCGGATGCCGTTCGGATCACGGAAGCCGAGGATGCCGTGGCCGATCACCATCGCGATCACCGCATAACCACCGCGGCAACGACGGTACACGGCGGTGAGTGCGGCGAAGATGTCCGCCGGCGTGACGCGCGGCGTACCGACGCGCTGCAGCTCGGAGGCCAGCACGTTCAGCAGCACTTCGGAATCGGACGAGGTGTTCAGGTAGCGACGATCCTCGCGCGTCAGCACCGCGGCAAGTTCAGCGGCATTGGTCAGATTACCGTTGTGGGCGAGGCAGATGCCGTACGGGGCGTTGACGTAGAACGGTTGCGCCTCGGCGGCACCATCGCAGCCGGCCGTCGGGTAG
Organism: Steroidobacteraceae bacterium; assembly: GCA_965279665.1. Classification (GTDB taxonomy): domain Bacteria; phylum Pseudomonadota; class Gammaproteobacteria; order Steroidobacterales; family Steroidobacteraceae; genus UBA964. Next base: position 1,456,978 of record OZ257256.1, on the reverse strand, counting down.
CGGACGTGGCCGATGCCGACATTGCCACGCAGCTCGAGCATGTCCTTTTCCGCGAAGACGTCACGCACCAGGCCGGAGCCCTTGCGCATGCACATCAGCCCTTCGTTGGCGGTGACGATGCCCGCGGCGTCCTGGCCGCGATGCTGCAGCATGGTCAGCGCATCGTAGAGCCGCTGGTTGACGGGACTGGTTCCGACGATGCCGACGATGCCGCACATTGGATAACTCCCCAATCAGCCTGTGGAATCGCCGACGCGCTCGCCGACGATCTTGCGCAAGACATCCGCGGTGGTGTCCGCATACGGCATCAGCTGCGAGCCGCGCCACCAGGGCGCCGAGTCGAGCTGCAGCAACTGGCCCAGGATCACCAGCACGCCGAGCACGACGATGCCGCGCAGCATGCCGAACAGGAAGCCCATCAACCGGTCGAAGCCGCTGAAGATCGACATCCGGACGAAATGATTGGTCACGACGCCGATCAGTGTGCCGACCAGCAGCACGCCGATGGCGACGATCGCGCGCGCCACCCAGGTGCGCACCGGCTCTTCGCCGAGCAGCCCGCTCAGATACGGCGTGACCGTGTCGCTGTAGTGCCAGCCGGCCCACAGCGCGACGATCCAGGTGATCAGGGAGATGGCTTCGCGCAGCAGACCGCGAAACGCGCCGATGATGGCGGAGATGAAGACGATGGCGATCAGGGTGTAATCGACGGGTGTCATTCTGGACCTGAATGGACCTGGGGAAGCTCTGCGAAGCCGGAGCGAATTGTACTCGACTTCACGGTCCGGAAACGACGCTGCCAACGTGACCCGCCGCACGCAATCGCTTGGCCAGGGCCTCGCCAGCCGCGCGATCGCCCACCGGGCCGACGCGCACGCGATGCAGCGTGCGGCCACCCGCCGTCACCGGCGTCACGGTGGCGGAAAATCCCGAGGATTTCAGCCTGGCAGCGAGGTTGCTCGCGCTGTTGCGCGCAGAGAAGCTGCCCAGTTGCACGAAATATGTCCCGGTCACGCCGCCGCGCGGTGGCGCGACTGCAGGCCGCGGTGACGGCGTGGACGAAGGCGGGGAAGTGGGCGCGACCGACGACGCAGGGGCCTCTCCAGCCGGCCGCGTCGCCGTCGCTGCTTGCGGCACAGGCCGAGCGGCAGGCGTCGGCGCAGCGGCGGCCGGGTCCGCCGCCTGGGCTGGCGCGGACTCGCGCTCGCTGACGTTGATGTCGAACGAGCGGATCGGCACGTCTTCGGTGCGCGCGCCGGCGGGCAGCATGGCAGGCGTGACGGCGGGCTGCGGGCCGGAGAGCATCTCGGGCACGAGCAGCACGATCAGCAGTACGAGAATGGTGGCACCGGTCAGACGGTGCTTGAGCTGATTGTCCACGAGTGGCGCGAAGTATATCTCAGGGTCCGTCGACGCCGAGCGCTTCGAGTGCCGGACCGACAGTGTGGAACGAGCCGAACACGACGATCCGATCCGCCGGTGTCGCCCGCGCACGCGCCATGTCACAGGCGTCAGCGACCGACTCCGACAGCGCGATGACGCGGCAGTCCGCGGGCAGTCGCTCACGCAACGCCTGCGCCGTCAGGCCGCGCGGCTCATGCAGACTGCACAACACCCATTCATCGATGCAGTCGGCGAGCTGCGCACCCACTGCAGCGGCATCCTTGTCGGCCAGCATCCCGCAGACGGCGATCGTTCGTCCCGTTTCGGCCATCGGGCGCGCCTTCAGCGCTGCAGCAAACACGCCCGCCGCGGCCTGGTTGTGGGCCACATCGAGGATCCACTCCGGCCGGCCCGCCAGGATCTGGAACCGGCCCGACAGGCGCACGTTCGCAAGTGCGCGTGCCGCGACCACTGCATCGAGCGAGCGCGCCAGGGCCGGCATGCGCCGCTCCGCCAGCGCCTCGAGCGCGGCGAGCGCCGTCGCGGCATTGCCGTACTGGATGTCGCCGGGCAGTGCCGAGGGCGGCAGGTCTGCGAAATTCCACCGCCGCCCGACGAAGCGCCAACCTGACGCGATAGCCGCGTCGGCGGAGTGGCGCTCGACCCGAAAATCGCGCCCGGGCCAGCGCGCGTCCGCGCCGAGTCGCTTGATCGCACCGTGCACGCTCTGCGGCATGTCGGCGCTGCCCAGCACCACCGGCCGCTGCGCACGGAAGATGCCGGCCTTCTCGGCACCGATCGACTCGAGCGTATCGCCCAGCCAGTCCATGTGATCGAGACCCACGGAGCACAGCACCGCGACGTCGGCATCGATGACGTTGGTCGCATCGAGCCGGCCGCCGAGTCCGACCTCGATCACCGCGAGATCCGGTGCGGCGGCGGCGAACAGTTCGAACGCCGCGAGCGTGTTGTATTCGAAGAAAGTCAGCGTGATGTCGCCACGCGCCTGCTCGATGCGCTCGAACGCCGCGACCAGCTCTGCAGCGGTCGCCTCACGGCCGTCGATGCGGATGCGTTCCTCGTAACGGCGCAGGTGGGGCGATGTGAAGACGCCGCAGCGCAGACCCGCGGCGGCGGCGAATGCCGCGATGTGCGCGACCGTCGACCCCTTGCCATTCGTGCCGCCGACGATGACCGTTGGGCAGGCCGGCTGCAGCAGACCGAGTCGCCGCGCCACTTCGCGCACCCTCTCGAGCCCGAGATCGATGCTGCGCGCGTGCACGCCCTGCTGCAGCGCGAGCCAGTCCGCCAGCGTGCGCATCGGCCGGGAAACGCGTCAGGCCGACTGGCTGACGGGCGGCGCTGGCGGGTGCTTCAGCAGCATTCGCAGCACCATCGCCAGGCGATCGCGCATGTCGCGACGATCCACGATCATGTCGATCGCGCCGTGCTCGAGCAGGAATTCACTGCGCTGGAAGCCTTCCGGCAACGTCTCGCGCACGGTCTGCTGGATCACACGCGGACCGGCGAAGCCGATCAGCGCTTTCGGTTCGGCGATGTTCAGGTCGCCGAGCATCGCGAGACTGGCGGACACACCACCGGTGGTGGGATCCGTCAGCACCGAGATGTACGGCAGGTGCGCCTGCGCGAGTCGCGCGAGTGCGGCACTCGTCTTGGCCATCTGCAGCAGCGACAGCAGCGCCTCCTGCATGCGCGCGCCACCGCTCGACGAGAAGCAGACCACGGGCATGCGGTGCTCGATCGCGTAGTCGACCGCGCGCTTGAAACGCTCACCGACGACGGCGCCCATCGACCCACCCAGGAACTGGAACTCGAACGCACAGGCCACCACCGGCAGGCCATCGATGCGACCGGCCTCCGCGATCAGCGCATCCTTCTCGCCGGTGCTCTTCTGCGCGGCGGCGAGTCGGTCCTTGTAGCGCTTGCTGTCCTTGAACTTCAGCGGATCCTCGGGACTGATGTTCGCGCCGATCTCGATCGTGGTGCCCGGATCGAACAGCCGCTTGAGGCGTTCGCGCGCTCCGATGCGCATGTGATGGCTGCACTTCGGGCAGACGCTGAGGTTGCGCTCGAGCTCGGCTCGATACAGCACCGCGTCGCAGGCCGGGCATTTCATCCACAGGCCTTCCGGAACCGAACGCGTGCGGCGTTCGGTCTTGATCCGGGACGGCATGATTTTTTCGAACCAGGACATGGCGGCGCCCTAACCGACTTCGTGGCTGCCGATCATAGCGGAACCGGTTGCCCGCGGCCGGGGGCCGGGCCGGGGAGCGCAAAGGCCGGGTCGTAGCGGACATGCTGCAGGTATAGGCCCTCTGCCGGCGCCGTGGCCGGCGCGCGCGTGCGATCCCGACCCTTCAGCACCTCGGCGGCCCAGTCCGGCGGCGCCTCGCCGCGACCGACGTGCACCAGCAGGCCGACGAGGTTGCGCACCATGTGATGCAGGAAGGCGTTGGCTGTCGTCTCGACGATCACCGACTCGCCGTCGCTGCTGACGTCCAGCGCATCCAGGCGCCGCACGGGCGAATGCGACTGGCAGCCCGCCGCACGGAACGCGCTGAAATCATGCTCACCGAGCAGGTATCGGGTCGCCTGCTGCATCGCGCCGCGATCCAGCGCGCCGTGCAGCCACCACGCCCGGCCACGCGCCAGCGCAGACCGTGCAGCGCGGTTCAGGATCCGGTAGCGATACGTACGGGACAGCGCGGAGTAGCGAGCGTGGAAATGCTCCGGCACCGGCCGCACCCAGCGCAGCGCGACATCGTCGGGCAGGTTTCCATTCGTGCCGAGCAGCCAGGCGCGCGCCGAACGGCGCGCAGGCGAATCAAAGTGGATGATCTGGCCGACGGCATGCACGCCGGAATCCGTGCGCCCGGCGCAGACGGGCTCGGTCGGCTGATCAGCGACGCGGGCAAGCGCTTCCAGCAACACGCCTTCGACCGTTCTTTGACCGGCCTGGACCTGCCAACCGCAGAACGCCGCACCGTCGTACTCGACGCAGGCTGCAAAGCGCTGCATGAGCGGGGCGCGTGCGATGCGGTTCGGTCCTGACGCCGCCGGGGCAGGATCAGCCCGGCAGCGAACCCATCAGGCGCTCGGCTTCCTGCTTCTGCGACACCGAGCCTTCCTGCAGGACTTCACGCAGGATGCTGCGCGCGCCGTCCGGATCGCCCATGTCCATGTAGGCACGGGCCAGATCGAGCTTGGTGCCGACTTCACTGATCGTCACCGGTTCGAGCGAGGGCAGCGTCAAGTCATCGTCGTTGCCCGGGCCATCGACCGCGACGTTCGGCATGCGCGAGCCCGGCATCGTCGAGGAGCCGACGTCGAGATCCAGGACGCCACCGCCCGATTGATGCGTACCCGTGTCTTCGATCGAAGAGAGATCGAGCGTGGACTCGAACTTCTTCATGTCGAGCGCGGCCATCATTGAAGTGGCACCCGAATCGCGAGCGCGGCCGGCGAGATCGTCCGGCAGCTGTTCCATCGCCGCCGTTGCAGCCGTGTCGTACGAAGCCGCGCGCGGCAGGATTTCAGTCTTCTTCGTGGCCTCGTCGATCATGCGCCGCGAGGTGTCGTCGAGATCCGTGAGTCCGCCGAGATCCTCGGCGACGTCGATGCCGGTGGCATCGAGGTTGGCGAGGAGCGTCGGCGCGTCCGGCGCGGCGGCGTCTTCGGCAGGGAAATCGCCCTGGTCGAAGTTGCCGGTGCCCTGCAGGTCCAGGCCCAGATCATCGAGTGCGATCTCGGCCGTCTGTTCCGCGGCCGGCGTCTGACGCAGGGCCGCGTCGAGTTTCGCGCGGATCGTCGGGCTGCCACCGCGCAGGGCCGGCTGCTCGACCGTCGGCGCTTCGCCGACGTCCTCGCTGAGATCCGCGCCGAGATCGAAATCGAGGCTCTGGTCCGTGGGCTTCGCGCCGAACTGCGGCGCCATTTCGCGGGTCGTCCCGCCGCCGGCATCCATCTTCACCGTCGCGTTCTCGACCGTGGGCGCCGGATCGAAGCTCAGGCGCTCACCCGTGGCTTCCGAATCGGCGAGCGTCGCGCCGAGATCGGCGGCGCCGAGATCGAAGTCCGTGCTGGTCGCCGTCGGATTGACCGTCGTCGGCCCCGAGCCATCGCCGAAGACGTCGAAATCGATGCTGCCGGAGCCCTGCTCCAGCCGCAGATCCACGCTGCCATCGGCGGCGCTGCGCATCGAGGCGCCGGAGAACATCGGATCTTCCGGGGCAATCTGCTTGCCCATGATCACGAGCTTGTCCCACTCGCCCGCCGCACCTTGATCCAGCGAGCCGCGCAGTTCCTGCGCAGTCTTCAGGAATTCGTCCTTGTTGCCCCACACAAAGAAGACTTCGGCGAGCTTCAGCTTGAGATCGCGACGCTCCGGCTCGCGTGCGACAGCGAGACGCACGAGATCGGCAGCCTGGTCGTACAGACCATAGGCCATGTGGAAGTCGGCTTCGGCCAGCGGGTCGCCCTGGTCGAGATTGATGCCCGTCTCGCCGCTGAAGGTGTCCTCGGCGGCGACCGTCGGCGCGGAACGTGCCGCAGCCGCATCGATGCGCGGCTGCTGGTACTCGCCAGACTCTTCGACGACCAGACCACTCTTGTCGTCGTTGCTGATGTTCGGACGGCGCAGCTTGGTGGTGTCGCCGGTCGGCACTCGCACCGGCTGCACCGGCTGCGTCATCTCGCCCACCGCCGCAGCATCCACGTTGACGAAGGTGTCATCGAGCGCAGCATCGCGGCCGGCCTGCCACTTCCTGTAGCCGAAGAACGCCGCCGCGGCGGCCACCAGCCCCGCGATCACATACCAGTACTGGCCGAGCAGATCGAGCAGGCCGGACAGCATGCCCGGCGACTCGGCTTCCTTCTTCTCGCGCTTTTCGCGCTTCGGCTTGACGGGCTTTTTCTCGTCGGCCGCAGCCGCAGCCGGGGCGGCATCCGCCGGCGCTGCAGGCTCGGCGGTCGTGCTGCCGTCGGTCGCGACCGGCGGCGTGGCCGCGGGCGCTTCCGCAGCCGGCGCTTCGACAGCGGGCGTGGGTGCAGGCACGGGCGCTGCCGCCGGCGGCGTGACCGGCGCCGCAGCGCCCGTCGCCGACGCGAGCTTGCGCTGCAGGTCGGCGAGTTCAGTGTTGCGCAGTTCCAGCAGGCGCTTGGAATTGCTCAGCTCGGTTTCGAGTTCGCCGAGCCGGCTGCGCAGCGATTCGATCTCGCGGCGGGCCGCGGCGTCGGAGCCGGCGGATCCAGCCGCCGCAGGTTCGGTCGGCGCGACCAGGCGCAGGCGGCCTTCGCCGCTCGGTGCTGCCGTGCCCGCAGAAGACGGCGCGCGGCCGCGCCAGATCGCACCCTGGCGACGCACTTCGGCTGACGCCGACGACGCCGACTCGGCGGTCCACTCGCCACCCTGCGGAACTCGCAGCACGGCGCCGGCGCGCAGATCGTTCATGCTCCCTTCGAAGGCCGAAGGATTGGCGCGATACAGCGAGACCATCGCCTGTTCGCGCGTGGCATCGCCCGGGGCGACGCGCCCCGCAATTTCGCTCAGCGTGTCACCGCGGCGCACGCGATAGCTGTCCGAATTCGCATCGCTCGATGCGGAGGGCACGGGCGCCGACGCGGGCGCACGTTCCACCGTGCCACTGCGCGAAGCGCTGGTGGCAGGCGCCGCGACCGGAGCCTGGGCCGCCTGCGGCGCAGCCGGTGCAAACACCGGCGGATCGAGCAGCATCGTGTATTCGCGCACCAGCCGACCGCGACCCCAGTTGGCATCGACCAGCAGGGTGACGAAAGGCTCGGTGATGGATTCGTTCGACTTGACCCGCAGCACGTCCCGACCATCGCGGGACTTGCCGCGGGTCAGCGTGACGCTCTGCAGGAAGCTCGGCCATTCGAGGCCGTAGCGCGCGAAGGTCTCGCGCGAGGCGAGCTGGGCACGCAGCGAATCGAGCTCTTCAGCCGATGCGTTGACCAACTCGATTTCCGCATCGAGCGGAGAATTGAGCGTCGAGTTCAGGCGAATCTCGCCCAGACCAAGCGCCAAGACCGCCGACGGCATCGCCGACAGCACGAGCATGGCCCGTACCCACTGCTTCACGCCCATTCGAACTCCCCGCACAAGCAAGCGGTTCTTCTATCAAAACAAGAACTTAGGGCCACAACCCCTAAGCGCTATTGGGATCGCAATATAACTTATAAATGGTCCCGGACCAAAATCTCAGCAATCTGCACGCTGTTGGTGGCAGCGCCTTTGCGGATGTTGTCCGCGACGATCCAAAGGTTCAGACCCCGGTCATGTGACAAATCTTCGCGAATCCGTCCGACATAAACTGTGTCGCGGTTCGCGGCTTCGGTCGCAGCCGTGGGGTACCCGCCGGGCTTGTGATCGTCGACCACTTCCACGCCGGGAGCCTTGGCCAGCAGCTTGCGCGCTTCATCGGCCGTGAGCTTGCGACGCGTCTCGATGTTCACGACTTCGGAATGCCCGAAGAATACCGGCACGCGCACGGTGGTGGCATTCACGCGGATGCTGCTGTCGCCCATGATCTTCTGGGTCTCCCACAGCATCTTCATTTCTTCTTTCGTGTAGCCGTTGTCCATGAACTTGTCGATCTGCGGCACGACGTTGAAGGCGATCTGCTTCGGGATGACCTTGCCCTTCACGGGCCCTTTGCCACTCATCAGTGCGACCGTCTGCTCGGCGAGTTCATCGACGGCCTTCTTGCCGGCGCCGGACACCGACTGATACGTGGCGACGTTGATGCGCTCGATCACCGCCGCATCATGCAGCGGCTTCAGTGCGACGAGCATCTGGATGGTGCTGCAGTTCGGGTTCGCGATGATGCCGCGCTTCTTGTAGAGCGCGATGTCCTGCGGGTTCACTTCCGGAACGACCAGCGGGATATCCGCTTCGTAACGGAACTGCGAGGTGTTGTCGATGACGACGCAGCCCTTCGCCGCCGCTCGCGGCGCGTACTTGGCGGAGATGTCACCGCCCGCGGAGAACAGGCCGATGTCGGCTTTCGCGAAATCGAAGGTTTCGGCGTCGAGCACAGGATACGTCTTGCCCTTGAATTCCACCGACTTGCCGATCGAGCGTTCGCTCGCGAGCGGGTAGAACTCACTGACCGGGAAGTCGCGCTCCTCGAGCACCTTGATCATCGTCTCGCCGACGAGACCGGTGGCTCCGAGCACTGCGACACGCCATTTCTTGTCCGACATCGATTGTTCCTTCTGAACCGCTTCTTTCTTACAGACTAGTTATCACGGGTGTGGGCGAAACCACATCCGCATTCTGCGCCCGATGACGCAGAAAATGATCCATCAGCACGATCGCGAGCATCGCCTCCGCGATCGGCGTGCCGCGCAGACCCACGCAGGGATCGTGACGACCGGTGGTGACGACATCGACGGGCTGGCCATGAACGTCGATGGTCTTGCCAGGCACCTGGATGCTCGACGTCGGCTTGAACGAGACGTGCACGATCACGTCCTGGCCGCTGGAAATGCCGCCCAGCATGCCGCCGGCATGGTTGCTGAGGAATCCCGTCGGCGTCAGTTCGTCCCGATGTTCGCTGCCATTCTGCTGCACGGCGCGCACGCCGGCGCCGATCTCGACGGCCTTCACGGCATTGATGCCCATCATCGCGTGCGCGATGTCCGCATCGAGACGATCGAACACGGGCTCGCCGAGTCCCGGCGGCACGCCCTGCGCAATCACCGTGACGCGCGCGCCGAGCGAATCGCCGTCGCTGCGCACTTTCCAGATCAGGTCTTCGAGTTCCTTGACGCGCGCGGGATCGGGACAGAAAAACGGATTGGTGTACGCCGACGGCGGATCGACCGGATCGATCTCGAGCGTGCCGATCTGGCTGAGGTAACCGTGGATGGTCACGCCGAGACGCGTTGCGAGGTACTTGCGCGCGATCGCCCCCGCAGCCACCCGCACGACGGTTTCGCGCGCGGACGATCGACCGCCGCCGCGGTAGTCGCGGAAGCCGTATTTCTGCTGATAGGTGTAATCGGCGTGGCCGGGGCGGAAGCGGTCCTTGATCTTGTCGTAGTCGCGCGAGCGCGCATCGGTGTTCTCGATGACGATGCCGATCGGCGAACCGGTCGTCCTGCCTTCGAACACGCCGGAGAGGATGCGCACTTCATCGCCTTCGCGCCGTTGACTCACGAACTGCGACGTCCCCGTGCGGCGCCGGTCGACATCCGGTTGCAGATCCTCGGCCGACAGCTCGAGGCCCGGTGGGCAACCATCGACGATGCAGCCGAGCGCGAGCCCATGGCTTTCGCCGAAGGTCGTGACGGAGAACGATTTGCCGATGCTGTTGCCTGACATGCCTGCTACCGAAGTTGCTCACGCGTGAGCAGAAAAACGCCACCGCCGCCGCGATCGAACTCGAGCCAGGTGAATGGCAGTCGGGGCCAGGTGCGTTCGACGGCCGGTTGCGAATTGCCGACCTCGACGATCAGCAGTCCACCCGGCCGAAGATGCTTCGGCGCCGCATCGAGAATCACGCGAACGGAATCGAGACCATCCCGGCCTGCCGCGAGAGCCAGCCGCGGCTCATGGCCATATTCGGCCGGCAGCGTCGCCATTTCCTTCGCGCCGACATAGGGCGGATTGCTGACGATCATATCGTAGGTGCAGCCCGCGAGGCCCGCGAAGTGGTCGGATTTCAGGCAGCGGACACGGCGGCCGAGCCGATAGGCGTGAACGTTGGCGCGCGCGAGTTCCAGGGCCGCATCGGACACGTCCGTCGCGTCCACCCGCGCGCGCTTCAGGTAATAGGCGCAAGCGATGGCGATGCAGCCCGAGCCGGTGCCGAGATCGAGGATGCGTTCGATCTTGTCCGGATCGGCCCAGGGCCGGAACTGCGCCTCGATCAGCTCGGCGATCGGCGAGCGCGGGATCAGCGCGCGTGGGTCGGTCATCATCGGCAGGCCCGCGAACCAGGTGCGCCCGGTCAGGTACACGACCGGCATGCGCTCGCGGATGCGCCGCGCGAGCAGGCCATCGAACGCGAGTTCGGCACGCGCCGGCACCCGCTTCGAATAGATCGAGGCCGGTGCGTCGAGCGGCAGGTCCATGACGTGCCAGAGCAGTGCGGCGGAATCATCCGTCGCGTTGTCGGTGCCATGCCCGAAAAAGACGCGCGCGCGGCGCAGGCGTCGTGCCCCGCGCTCGATCAGTTCGCCGATCGTGGGTCGCGGCGTCCGGCTGTGGGATAATTTCTGCATGTCACCGCGCACTCGTTATCTCGTCTTCGGCGCCGTCGCCGTCCTCGCCGCCATCGCGGGCGCCCTGATCGCCCGGCAGAGCCGGGCACCGGATGCTCCGCCCGCGCTCATCGCGGGCACTCGACTGCCTGTGCCGCGCGCGCTCGATGCCTTCGATCTGCTCGACCAGCGCGGCGCCGCCTTCACGCTCGCCTCGCTGCGCGGCGCGCCGACGCTGATGTTCTTCGGCTTCACGCGCTGCCCCGATGTCTGCCCGACGACGCTGGCCCTCGTGGCCGCCGCTCGCAAGGCCGCGAACCTGCCGACGCTGCGCGTCGTGCTGGTCAGCGTGGACCCCGAACGCGACACCCCGGCGCTGCTTTCGAGCTACCTCGCCGCCTTCGACCCGACCTTCATCGGTCTCACGGGGCCCGTTCCGGACGTCACCGCCCTCGCCCGTCAGCTCGGCGTCGCGGCCGCGCGCGTCCCGCTGGCCGGCGGAGATTATACGGTTGATCACTCCGCTGCCCTGCTCTGGCTCGATGGGGATGCACGGCTCGCGGCAGTGTTCACGCCGCCGTTCTCGATCGATACCCTCGCGGCGGACCTTCGAACCCTGGGCGGAGCGGCGCGATGAGCGAGCACCTGAGCCTCGGCGCGCGGCTGTTCATCGCCCTGCAGCACGTGCTGCCACAGCATGGCCTGTCGCGGCTCGTGCATCGCGCGACGCGCGTCGAAGCCGTCTGGTTCAAGAACCTGCTGATCCGCCTGTTCATGGGCGGATTCAAGCCGGACCTCAGCGATGCCGCGCAGACGGATCCGCTTGCCTATCCGAGCTTCAACGCGTTCTTCACGCGCGCGCTGCGCGACGGCGCGCGCCCGCTCGCGCCGGATCCTCGCGCCATCCTCTGCCCGGTGGATGGCACGGTCAGCGAGGCCGGCCCCATCGAGCGCGATCGGCTGCTGCAGGCCAAAGGCCGCACCTACACGCTGGCCGCGCTGCTCGCAGGACAGAAAGACTGGGCGGATCGTTTCGAAGGCGGCGTATTCGCGACGATCTATCTCGCGCCCTACAACTACCACCGCATCCACATGGCGCTGCCGGGACGCCTGCAGGAAACCTGGTTCGTGCCCGGGCGACTGTTCAGCGTCAATCGCGTCACGGCCATCGGCGTGGACTCTGTATTCGCCCGCAACGAGCGCGTCGTCTGCTGCTTCGACGATCACGGCCTGAGTCACGCGATGGTGATGGTCGGGGCGCTGAACGTCGGCAGTATCGAGACGGTGTGGCATGGCGAGATCGCACCACGACGTCCGCGCGTGTTCGCGAAGATCCCGCTGCCGGCCGGCGCAGGGTCGACCGACCTTGCGCGCGGCGCGGAACTCGGCCGCTTCAACATGGGCTCCACGGTGATCCTGCTGCTGCCGCGCGGCAGTGCGCGCTGGTCGGCGGACTTCGTCAGCGGTCGCACGGTGCGCATGGGCGAAGCGATCGGCGAGCGGCTGTGACTGCAGCCGACTGGCAGCCCACCGCGACGCGCGAGCGGCTCGCGCTGCGCGCGCGTCTGCTGGCTGCGGCGCGCGAGTTCCTGAATCAGCGTGGCGCCCTGGAGGTCGAGACACCGCTCGCCGTGAACGCGGCCGTCACCGACGTGCATCTCGCGTCGGCGGAAGTGCGCTTCGCGGCCGGCGACGCGCCTCGCTTCCTGCACACCTCGCCCGAGTATGCGATGAAGCGCCTGCTGGCCGCAGGCAGTGGCGACATCTGGCAGCTCTGCAAGGTGTTCCGGGCCGAGGAGCGCAGCCCGCTGCACAATCCAGAGTTCACGATGCTCGAGTGGTATCGGATCGGCGCCGACATGAACGCGCTGATCCGCGAAGTCACCGCACTCGTACAGACCCTGCTGCAGAGTGCGGGCGCGCCCGCGCGTGACGCGCAGCAGATCACCTATCGCGACGCGTTCCAGGCGCAGCTGGGCCTCGATCCGCTGGGCGCAGACCGCGATGCGCTCGAAGCCGCGGCCGCGCCGGCGGCGCTGCCTGACGCCACGCTGCGATCACTGACCCGCGACGAACTGCTGGATCTGCTGATGGCCGTGCGCGTCGGTCCGCAGCTCGGCCGCGATTCGCTGACCTTCGTCACGCACTACCCTGCCTCCCAGGCGGCGCTCGCGCGGCTCGATCCGGTCGATGCGCGGGTCGCACATCGCTTCGAGCTCTATGCGGATGGCGTGGAACTCGCCAACGGCTTCCACGAACTCGCTGACAGCGCCGAGCAGCGTCGACGCTTCGAGGGGGACCAGCACGAACGAGCGCGTCGCGGACTCGCCGTCCCCGCGATCGACGAGCGTCTGCTCGCGGCACTGGCGCAGGGTCTGCCGGACTGTGCGGGCGTCGCCCTGGGCTTCGACCGCGTCATGATGCTGGCGGCCGGCGCCACGCGGATCGACGAGGTGCTGAGCTTCCCCTACGATCGCGCCTGAGACGACGATGCACACACACTCCGCACAAGGCTACGACGAACTCGCGCAGGCACTGACGGGCCTGCTCGACGGCGAGCGCGATCTGATCGCGAACGCCGCGAACACGGCAGCATTGATCTATCACTCGCTGCCGGACCTGAACTGGGTGGGTTTCTATCTGCTGCGCGGCGAGGAACTCGTACTCGGCCCGTTCCAGGGCAAGACGGCCTGCGTGCGCATCGCGATGGGTCGCGGCGTCTGCGGCGCCGCAGCGCAGCGGCGCGAGACGGTGCTGGTCGAAGACGTGCACGCATTTCCGGGGCACATCGCCTGCGATTCGGCCTCGAATTCCGAGATCGTGATCCCGCTGTTTGAAGTAGCCGGCGATTCGCAATCTGGATTGATCGGCGTGCTGGACCTCGACAGCCCGAAGCACGCGCGATTCACCGTGGAAGATCAGCGCGGCCTGGAACGGCTCGCGCGGATTTTCGAGCGCTCGCTGCGCGCCTGAGCCGCGCAGCGAACCCTCGCAAGCACCTCGACGAGGCGCCCTACTGCTTGGCGCGCGAGATGTACTCGCCGGTACGCGTATCGACGCGGATCACTTCACCTTCGTTGATGAACAGCGGCACGCGCACGACCGCGCCAGTCTCGAGCTTCGCCGGCTTCTGGCCGCCCGTCGCGGTATCGCCGCGCACGCCCGGATCCGTCTCCACGATCTTCAACTCGATGTGCGGCGGTGGCTGCACCTGCAGCGGCTGGCCATTCCACAGCGTGATGATGCAGACGGTGCCGTCCTTCAGCCACTGCGCGGAATCACCCACGGCAGCCTTGCCCGCGGTGTGCTGCTCGAAGTTGTCCGGCACCATGAAGTGCCAGAAGTCGCCTTCCTGATAGAGGAACTGCATGTCGACGTCCTGCACGTCGGCAGACTCGACCGTGTCGCCGGACTTCCAGGTGCGCTCGACCGTGCGACCCGTCTTCAGGTTGCGGATACGCACGCGGTTGAAGGCCTGGCCCTTGCCGGGCTTGACCATTTCGTTGTCGACGATCGCGTACGGATCACCGTCGACCAGGATCTTCAGACCCGACTTGAATTCGTTTGTGCTGTAGCTGCCCATGGATGCTGCTCCGAAGAGTACAATTCGCGGCCCTTTGGAACCGGCGCCCCGAAAGGGCCGCGTATGATAACGGCAACCCCTCAGACCCGCCACCCGCTACCCGGATCGCCGTCCAGATCTGGCGCCTCATGGCAGCGTGAGCAGGCGGATGCCGTGACGTCCGTACCCGAACTGCTCGGGCTGCTCGGGCTCACCGCGGACCAGGTGGGCCTGGCACCGGAGCTCGCCGGTTTCGGACTGCGCGTCCCGCGCGGCTTCATCGCCCGCATGCGCCGGGGTGATCCGGCGGACCCGCTGCTCGCGCAGGTCCTGCCCGTTGCGGCGGAGACCGCGGCCGTCGACGGTTTCATTGCAGATCCGGTCGGCGACCGTGCCGCGCTGCGCGCGCCGGGACTGCTGCACAAGTACACGGGCCGCGCGTTGCTGATCACGACCGAAGCCTGTGCCGTGCATTGCCGGTACTGCTTCCGCCGCGAATTTCCCTATGCGGATCAGACCGACGTCACCGGACGCTGGCAGCGGGCGATCGCGACGCTCGCGGCCGATGCGTCCGTCGAAGAACTGATCCTGAGCGGCGGCGATCCGTGGTCGCTCGGCAATAGCCGACTGCAGCAGCTGACGGACCTGCTGCGCCCGATCCCGCATCTGCGTCGACTTCGAATCCACACCCGCCAGCCGATCGTGCTGCCCGCGCGCGTCGATGCCGGCCTGCTCGACTGGCTCGCGTCGCTGCCCTGGCAGATCGTCGTCGTGGTACACGCGAACCATTCGAACGAGATCGATGCCGAGGTCGCCGCCGCACTGCGAGCGTTGCGCGGCGCCGGCGTGACGCTACTGAACCAGTCCGTGCTGCTGGCCGGCGTGAACGACCGCGCCGACGTCCTGACGGAGCTCTCCCAGACGCTGTTTTCGGCAGGGGTCCTGCCGTACTACATCCATCTTCTCGATCGTGTCCGCGGTGCGGCGCACTTCGAGGTCACCGAGGCCGCAGCCCGGGCGCTGATGGACCAGATGGCCAGCCGCCTGCCCGGCTACCTCGTGCCGCGGCTGATGCGCGAAGCGCCGGGCCAGCCGGCCAAGGTCGCCCTGAGCGGCGGCTGGTCGCCATCGGCAGACAGGTAGAAGCCACCCCGGAATCACGGCTGAATGTGAGGCCACTCACGCGTCCCGCGTGGGGGGCTTGCTAGAGTCCAGTCATATTCCCGCGCACCACGAGCGTGCGCTCTCGCCGATTTGGGGGCAGAACCTTGAGTTCGCAGGCCGCTGTTCCGTTGATCATCCTCTCGCCGACCCGCGAGCCCGTGGAAGCCGTCAACGGCATCCTGCGGCGCGCCGGTCAGCCCGTGCATTGCACCTGGATCCCCGCCCTGCCCGATCTCGCCGACGCGCTGGTGCAGATCAACCCCGAACTGCTGGTCGTGATGGGCCATGGCTCCGACGATGCCGGTCTTGCCGCGCGCGTGCGCGACCAGACGACGCCGGAAGTGCCGATGATCGCGATCGCCGAAGGGCTAGATGACGATGCCGTGGCGCTGACGATGCGTCGCGGCGCGCGCGATGTCGTGTCGCTGTCGAGCCCGAGCCGCCTCGAGGCCGTGATGCTGCGCGAACTGCGCGCGTTCCGGCTCGAGCGTGCGCTGAACAACACGCTGCAGTCGGCGCGCGATTACCGTCGCCAGCTCGAGACCGTGCTCGAGCGTTCCAACGATGCGATCGCCCAGGTGCAGGAAGGCATCGTGATCGAGGCCAACGACTCATGGCTCGAGACGTTCGGCATCGACGAGCGCCAGGGGCACATCGGCCAGCCGCTGATGGACGTGTTCGATTCGAACTCGCATGCGGCGCTGAAAGGCGCGCTGACCGCCTGCCTGCAGGGCAAGTGGAGCGATCACGTGCTGACCGCGATGGCCGTGAATCCGAAGGGCGGCACGATGGCGCTGGATATCGTGCTGTCGGCCGGTCAGGTCGAGGGAGAGCCCTGCGTTCGGCTGATCGTGCCGGCCACCCGTCGCGACGAACACCAGCTCGCCGCGGATCTCGCCGACGCCGTACGCCGCGATCCGGCCACCGGCCTGCTGCATCGTCGCGCACTGCTCGAGAGCATGCGCGAACGCGTCGCGACGCCGGCGCCGGGTGGCGTGCGCTGCATCGTGCAGGTGCGGCTCGACAAGTTCGCCTCGATCGAACGTGACGTCGGCATCGACGGCAGCGAACTCGTGCTCACAGAGTTCGCGGATCTGCTGAAAGCCCAGCTGACCCCGAAGGACGTCGTCGGCCGCTTCGGCGGCGTCAGCTTCCTCGCGCTGATCGAACGCGGCAATGACCGCGACATCGAAGCCTGGGGCGAACAGCTCGTCGCGCGCGTCAAGAAGCATCTGTTCCACGTCGGTTCGAAGTCGCTGTCGGCCACCTGCTCGATCGGCCTCGGCGTCGTGCCGCATGGCAATCCGGACCTGAACGCCGCGATCGACGATTCGATCGAAGCCTGCCGGCGCGCACGACAGCGCGGCGGCAACCAGCTGTTCATGCTGGATCGCGCGGATGCCGACACTCGCGTGCAGGCCTACGACCAGATCTGGGTCAAGCACATCAAGTCCGCGCTGATGGAAAATCGCTTCCGCCTCGTGCAGCAGCCGGTGGCGAGCCTGATGGGCGAAGATCCGCAGATGTTCGACCTGCTCGTGCGCATGGTCGACCACCAGGGCAAGGAAATCCTGCCGTCGGAATTCATGCAGGCGGCCGAACGCAACGATCTGCTGAAGAACATCGACCGCTGGGTCATCGGCGCCTCGCTGTCGCTCGCCGCACAGCGCAAGCCGGGCTGCCTGTTCGTGCGACTGTCCAAGGACAGCGTCGCGGATGGTTCGATGCCGGACTGGCTCGATGGCCAGCTGAAGGCCAGCAAGGCCCAGCCGGGTCGCGTCTGCTTCCAGGTCACCGAGGAAGTCGCCAGCAACTACCAGTCCCAGCTGCAGGTGCTCGCGCGCTCACTGAAGCAGCGCGGCCTGCGCTTCGCGATCGAACGCTTCGGCTCCGGACGTGATCCGGACGGACTTCTGCAGTCGATGCCGCTCGATTTCATCAAGATCGACGGCGCACTCGTGCAGGGCCTCGCCGGCAGCGAAGAAATGCAGCAGCGCGTGAAGCGACTCGTCGACGCCGCGCAGAAGCGCAAGATCCAGACGATTGCGGAACGCGTCGAAGACGCCAACACGATGGCCGTGCTGTGGCAGCTCGGCGTGCAGTACGTGCAGGGCTACTTCGTGCAGGAACCGCAGGAAGTGGTGCTGAGCGCCGCGGCCGCGCCCGTCGCGGCCACCGGCACCGGCGGGCGCTAGCCCGGCTGCTGCCGCCGAGTTCTGGCCGAGTTCTGGCCCAGGTCTAGCCGAGTTCCAGCCGCGTCACGCCGCGCCAGCCGCGCGGCAGCACCGAGCCACGCTGCGCGCGCTCGCCGCGGTAATCCTTCAGGTCCGCGAACTCCAGCGTCATGCGTCGGTCGCCGGCAAAGACGGCGAGCTTCTGATCCGGCGCCACCGACACCGCACCGACGAGGAACTCTTCGCGTGACTCGGCCTTGTCCGAAGGCACGTTGAACAGCTTGTTGCCCTTGCCCTTCGGCAGCTCCGGCACGTCGGCGATCTTGAACACCAGCAGCCGCCCGTCGTTGGTCGCCACGCAGACGAGCGAGTTCGGAGCGGTCACCGGTGACGGCGGCAGCACCAGCGCGCCCTTCGGCACCGTCAGCACCGTCTTGCCGGCACGACGATCCGTAATCAGTTCCTTCAGGCGCACCGTGAAGCCGTAACCGGCATCGGTCGCGAGCAGCCACAGGTCCTCGGCTTCGCCCATCATCACGCCCGCGAACTTCGCGCCATCCGGTGGGTTCAGGCGGCCAGACAAAGGCTCGCCGAGACCGCGCGCCGACGGCAGCGAATGCGCCGGCAGACAGTAGCTGCGACCCGTGGAATCGAGGAACACCGCCTGCTGCAGGTTCTTGCCGCGGACAGAGTGCTGATAGCCGTCGCCGCTCTTGTATTGCAGCGAGCGCGGATCGATCTCGTGGCCCTTCGCCGCGCGCGCCCAGCCGCCGGTCGAGAGGATCACCGTGACCGGCTCGTTCGGAATCAGCGAGGTCTCGTCGATCGCCTGGGCGGCCTCGCGCTCGACGATCTTCGAGCGGCGCGGATCACCGTATTTCTCGGCATCGCTGGTGATTTCCTCGGTGATCAGCTTCTTCAGGCGCGCCTTGCTCTTGAGGATCGCCTCGAGTTCGTCGCGCTCGTCCGCGAGCTTCTTCTGCTCCTCGCGGATTTTCATTTCCTCGAGCTTCGCCAGGTGGCGCAGCTTGGTCTCGAGGATCGCTTCGGCCTGTTCGTCCGACAGCTTGAAGCGCGCGATCAGCACCGGCTTCGGCTCTTCCTCGCGGCGGATGATGCGGATCACCTCGTCGAGATTCAGGTACGCGACCAGCAGGCCGTCGAGGATGTGCAGTCGGCGCGTGACTTTGTCCAGGCGCCACTGCAGGCGACGCGTGACCGTCGTGCGCCGGAACTCCAGCCACTCCGTCAGAAGGTCCCGCAGGTTCATGACCCGCGGCCGACCATCGAGACCGATGATGTTCAGGTTGACGCGATAGTTGCGCTCGAGGTCCGTCGTGGCGAACAGATGCGCCATCAGCTGCTCGACGTCCACCCGGTTCGACTTCGGCACGATGACGAGCCGCGTCGGGTTCTCGTGATCGGACTCGTCGCGGAAGTCGTCGATCATCGGCAGCTTCTTCGCCTGGTACTGCTCGGCGATCTGCTGCAGCACCTTCGAACCCGAGACCTGGTACGGCAGCGCGTGGATGATGATGTTGTCTTCCTCGCGCTTCCACGTCGCGCGGGCCTTGAAGCTGCCATTGCCCTTTTCGTAGAACTCGACCAGATCCGCGCGCGGCGAAATGATCTCGGCGCCGGTCGGCAGGTCCGGACCCTTGATGTGCTTCAGCAGCGCGCGCGTCGTCGCTTCCGGATCATCGAGCAGGTGGATGCAGGCCGCCGCGACTTCACGCAGGTTATGCGGCGGGATGTCGGTCGCCATGCCGACGGCGATGCCCGTCGTGCCGTTCAGCAGCACGTTCGGCAACCGCGCCGGCAGCACGGCCGGCTCGTCCAGCGTGCCGTCGAAGTTCGGCACCCAGTCCACCGTGCCCTCGCCGAGCTCGCGCAGCAGCACTTCGGCGTACTTGGAGAGCTTGGATTCCGTGTAGCGCATCGCCGCGAACGACTTCGGTTCGTCCTGCGAGCCGAAATTGCCCTGTCCTGTGACGATCGGATAGCGGTAGGAGAAGTCCTGCGCCATCAGCACCATCGCTTCGTACGCGGCGCTGTCGCCATGCGGATGGAACTTGCCGATCACGTCACCGATCGTGCGGGCGGATTTCTTCGGCTTGGCCGTGGCCGCGAGGCCGAGCTCGCTCATCGCGTAGATGATGCGGCGCTGCACGGGCTTCAGCCCATCGCCGAGCGAAGGCAGCGCGCGATCGAGGATCACGTACATCGAATAGTCGAGATAGGCCTTCTCGGCGAAGCCGCGCAGCGGGCTCTTTTCGACGCCCTCGAAATTCAGTTCCTGGTCTTTCACGTCAGAGTCCTGGCGTCATGAGTGAGTGCGGCCGCGGGACAAAAAGGTCCCGCGCGTCGCTCCACGATATTCGCTTTGGCGCGGGACCTTTTTGCCCCACGCCCGCCCGCAATCGCGGTGCCCGACCTCGGCCTTGAACGGACCAGAGAGGTCAACGTCGCGCAGGCGCTGCCACGGGTTGTGGTGCCGCTCGACGGCGCGGTCCGTGCGCACGCGAGGGAAAAACACGACGCGCCAAAGCGAATATCGTGGAGCGACGCGCGGCGTGTTTTTCCGTCGGGGGCGCTCCGTCCGCGCCGTTGAACAGCGCCAGTCCTCACGGCACCACCTGCGCGAGATTGCCCTTCTCTTCCAGCCATTCACGCCGATCGCTCGCGCGCTTCTTCGCGAGCAGCATGTCCATCAGCTTGTCAGTCTCGTCCTTGGCATCGATCGTGAGCTGCACGAGGCGGCGGGTACGCGGATCCATCGTGGTCTCGCGCAGTTGCGTCGGGTTCATCTCGCCGAGACCCTTGAAGCGCATGACCACGGGCTTCGCGCGCGAGCCTTCGGCCTCGAGCTTGTGCAGCACGGCGTCCCGCTCGCCCTCGTCGAGCGCATAGAACACCTGCTTGCCGGCATCGATGCGGTACAGCGGTGGCATCGCCACGTACACGTGGCCGCCCTGCACCAGCGGCCGGAAATGCCGCAGGAACAGCGCGCACAGCAAGGTCGCGATGTGCTGACCGTCCGAGTCGGCGTCCGCGAGGATGCAGATCTTGTGATAGCGCAGCTTGCCGATGTCGGCGATGCCGGGGTCGACCCCGAGCGCGACGGCAATATCGTGCACTTCGGCGGAGCCGGAAATCTCGCCCGGCTCGAGTTCCCAGGTATTCAGGATCTTGCCGCGCAGCGGCATGATGGCCTGGAAGTCCTTGTCGCGTGCCTGTTTGGCGGAGCCGCCGGCGGAGTCACCCTCGACCAGGAACAGCTCGGAGCGGCGCGGATCGTCGGTCGCGCAGTCGGCGAGCTTGCCCGGCAGCGCGGGACCTGCGGAGATGCGCTTGCGCTGCACCTTCTGCGCCGCGCGCATGCGCTCCTGCGCGTTCGCGATCGCAAACTGCGCGATCTTCTCGCCGGCATCCGGATGCTGGTTCAGCCAAAGCCCAACGGCATCCTTGACGAAGCCTTCGACGAGCTGCGCGGCATCGCGCGAAGCGAGTCGCTCCTTGGTCTGGCCGGCGAACTGCGGCTCGCGGATCTTGATCGACAGGACATAGCAGACCTTGTCCCAGACATCCTCGGGCGCGAGCTTCACGCCGCGCGGCACGAGATTGCGGAACTCGCAGAATTCGCGCACCGCTGCGGCCACGCCGGAACGCAGGCCGTTGACGTGGGTGCCGCCTTCGATGGTCGGGATCAGGTTGACGTAGCTTTCGGCCACGACCTGATCGATGTCGGGCGCCCAGCAGATCGCGTACTCGACGGTGTCCTGGGCCTGCTCGCGCTTGCCGGAGATCGGTTCGTTCGGCAGCCGGGCATTCTTGCCGAGCTCGTCGGTCAGATAGACGCCGAGATCGCCGGTGAAGAACCACTCCTGCGCTTCGCCGGTGGCTTCATTCTCGTACTTGATGCGCAGGCCCGGGCACAGCACGGCCTTGGCCTTCAGCACATGCTTCAACTGCGGCACGGAGAATTTGTCGGTATCGAAGAACTTCGGGTCCGGCCAGAAGCGCACGGTGGTGCCCGTATTGCGCTGGCCGACCGTGCCGACCACCTGCAGCTTCGAGGTGATCCGCCCTTCGCGGAAGCCGATGTTGTATTCCTTGCCGCCGCGCCGTACCCAGCACTCGAGCTGCTTCGACAGCGCGTTGACGACGGACACGCCGACACCATGCAGACCGCCGGAGAAGGTGTACGCCTTGTCGTCGAACTTGCCGCCGGCGTGCAGCCGCGTGAGGATCAGCTCGACGCCACTGACCTTTTCCTTCGGATGGATGTCCACGGGCATGCCGCGGCCGTCGTCCGTGACTTCCAGCGAACCGTCCTTGTAGACCTTGACGCTGATTTCCTTCGCGTGACCCGCGAGGGCCTCATCGACGCTGTTGTCGATGACTTCATGCGCCAGATGGTTCGGACGCGTGGTGTCGGTATACATGCCCGGCCGACGCCGGACGGGCTCCAAACCAGTGAGCACCTCAATCGCTGAGGCATCGTAATCTTTCGCCATGGATATTCGAGTCCGCCTTCAAGCGTAAAGGCCAACGGCAGCAACAGGCTGTGGCCGACGCTGTCAGACGCCGGCCGCGCGGATTCTAGCAAAGCTGCCGGACCCTGAGGGCCTGGCGAACAAAGGTCAGGAAAAGTCGGCGATCAGCGAACTGCGCACCGGGTCCGGCACGGAATCGATCGAATGCGGATACGCAGGGTGATCGATGCCGACCGAGAGCGGCGCACCCGCCCGCAGTGACGCCACCATCGGGTCGGTCAGCTCGAAGCGCAGGAAGTGCACGGATGAGGTCTTTTCCTCGTTCTCGCGATCAAGGTCTTCATCGGCGATCGCGAACACTCGGCTGTAGTCGGCCACCTGCACCCAGCAGCGGTCTTCCACGCCCTTCAACTCGCCGAGTCGGACACGCCGGATCTCGGCATCCGGGAATTCGACCAGCAGCGTGACCTTCCAGTTGCGGCCGTCGGGAATCAGGGGATTGTAGGCACCGAGTTCGTCGGCAATGCCCTCGGCCTCGAAGATGCGCTCGGTGCGCAGCATTTCCTGGATCTGATACTGGATGGTCAGGCGATCCTCGAAGCACCAGGTGGTGTTCGGGCCGACGCCGAGCTGCCGCGCCTTCTTGTGCGCGATGATCCGGCTGCGGAAGTCCTTGCGTTCGCGCGAGTACTGCTCGAGCGACATCAGGTCCTGGGGGGCGAGTTTCTTCACGGTGTCGCTCTCACAGGCCGTAGGCCAGGCGCAGCAGTTTCAGGGGATGCGTGGGTTCGGCGGCCGGCGCACTGAGCCCGGTTTCGATCTGGTGGCCGGCCATCGGGCAATCGCTGGAGTAGTAGTCGGGCTTCGCGTTCTCGACGCGCGTCATCACCGGCTTGCCGATCTTCACGGACGCCGGGCGGAATTCCTTCTTCACGGCGTAGGTGCCGTTGTGCCCGGAGCAGCGCTCGATCACGTCGACCGTCGTCTCCGGAATCAGCTTCAGCACGTCGCGGGTCTTCAGGCCGATGTTCTGCACGCGCAGATGGCAGGGCACGTGATAGCTGACCTTGCCGATCTTCGCCTTGAACTCGGTGTTCAGCAGCCCTGCCTTGTGACGCAGCATCAGGTATTCGAACGGATCGAAGATGCGCGCCTTGACGGCCTGGACATCCGCATCGTCGGGGAACATCAGCGGCAGTTCCTGCTTGAACATCAGCACGCAGGACGGAATCGGCGCGACAATGTCGAAGCCTTCATCGATGGCCTGCTTCAGCGCACGGATATTGGTCTGCTTGAACTTCTCGACCGCCGGCAGATCGCCGAGCTCGAGCTTCGGCATGCCGCAGCAGTTCTCCTGCGACACGAGCTTCACAGGGATGCCGTTGTGCTCGAACACGGCGACGAGGTCGGTCGCGAGATCCGGCTCGTTGCGATTGCCGTAGCAGGTTGTGAACAGCGCCACCTGGCCACGTGTGGTCTCGGTCGGCGTCGCGGTGGCAGACGAGCGGTGGTTCTTCAGGCGCTTGCGCGCGGTGTTGGAGTGGTACTCGGGAATCGGTGCATCGGTCGCGACGCCCAGCGTCTTCTCGAGCAGCTTGCGGCCGGCGCTGCTGCGATTGGCGGCATTGACGGCCTCGACGATGACGGGAATGCCGGCGATCCGGCCGACCGCATCGGTCGACGACAGCACCTTGTCCCGGGTGCGCACCTCGCCCTTCTGCGACTTCACGGCCTTCGCCCGCAGCATCAGGTGCGGGAAATCGAGATTCCAGGGATGCGGCGGCACGTACGGACACTTCGTCATGTAGCACATGTCACAGAGGTAACAGTGGTCGACGACGTCCCAGTACACCTTCTTGTCGACGCCATCGAGTTCGAGCGTCGGCGACGCGTCGATCGCGTCGAACAGGGTCGGAAACGAATTGCACAGCGAGAAACAGCGCCGGCAGCCGTGGCAGATGTCGAAGACGCGCTCGAGTTCCTTGTCGAGGGCAGCCTCGTCGTAGAAAGCGGGATTTTTCCAGTCGAGCGGATGCCGGGTCGGCGCTTCGAGGGACCCTTCGCGGCCCCCGGAGATGGTGCTCGAACTCATGCGTGCTCCCGCGGGATGGCAGCCGGCCTTCGGGTCCGGGGAACCCGGCCCGAAGGTGGCGTCATGTCCAGGGCGTGACGACACGCCCCGGACACAGTGACTCAGAGCGAATCCAGCGCCTTCTGGAAGCGGTTCGCGTGTGAACGCTCCGCCTTCGCCAGCGTCTCGAACCAGTCGGCGATTTCGTTGAATCCTTCGTCGCGCGCCTGCTTCGCCATGCCCGGGTACATGTCCGTGTACTCGTGCGTTTCTCCAGCGATCGACGCCTTCAGGTTCGACTTGGTATCGCCGATCGGCAGGCCCGTGGCCGGATCACCGACGGCCTCGAGATACTCGAGGTGACCATGCGCATGGCCGGTTTCGCCTTCGGCGGTCGAGCGGAACACGGCGGATACGTCGTTGTAGCCCTCCACGTCGGCCTTGGCTGCGAAGTACAGATAGCGACGATTGGCCTGCGATTCGCCGGCAAATGCGTCCTTGAGGTTCTTTTCGGTCTTGCTGCCCTTGAGGTGCACAACTCTCTCCTGCCTGACTGGGGTGGAATACCGTTTAGACTAGGTCTAAGCGAAACTCACTTTAAGTCTGCCCACTGTCAGCGTCAATTGCCCCTGTTGCATCGCGTGTGTAACGTTCACCGTACATGACCAAGAAAAACAAGACTCCGGACTTCGAACAGGCGCTGCACGAACTCGAGGCGCTGGTCGAAAAACTCGAACGCGGCGACCAGCCACTCGAAGATGCCCTGAAGCACTTCGAGCGGGGCGTCGCGTTGACACGCGAATGCCAGCTCGCGCTGAAGGCCGCACAGGCGAAAGTGGAAATCCTGACGCGTCGCAGCGGTCTCGCGGCGGCCGCCGGCGACGCGGATGACGACGCCGACGTCGAACCCTTCGATGCCGACGACGACAACGACGACGGTGCGCCGTGAGTTCGGTCCGCGTGCCGGATGAGACCCAGCTGTCGCAACGGATCGCGCAGCTCCAGACGCGAATCGAAACCGTTCTCGATCGCGTGCTCGCGATGCCGGATCCGGGCACGCCGCGCCTGCGCGAGGCGATGCGCTACAGCGTGCTGGGCGGTGGCAAGCGGCTGCGTCCTTTGCTGGTTTATCTCACCGGCGAGGCACTCGGCGCCTCGCTCGATTCACTCGACATCCCCGCGGCGGCAGTCGAACTGATCCACGTCTACAGCCTGGTGCACGACGATCTGCCGGCGATGGACGATGACGACCTTCGGCGCGGCCGGCCCACCTGCCACCGCGCGTTCGATGAAGCCACCGCGATCCTGGTCGGCGATTCGCTGCAGGCGTTCGCATTCGAGCTGCTGGCCGGAGATGCCACGCTGCCTGCGAGCGAGGCGCCCGCGCGGCTGACCATGATCCGCGTGCTGGCGGACCGCATCGGCACCCGTGGCATGGCCGGCGGCCAGGCCATGGATCTCGGTGCGGTCGGCAATTCGCTCGACCTGGCTGCACTCGAGGAGATGCACCGGCGCAAGACCGGCGCGCTGATCGAAGCCAGCGTGCTGCTCGGCGCCGCAGCGGCCGGCGTGACGGGTGGACCGAAGGTCGAGGCCCTGCGCACCCTCGGGGCCGACATCGGCCTCGCTTTCCAGATCCAGGACGACATCCTGGACGTGTCGGGCGACGCTCAGGCTCTCGGCAAGGCCACCGGCGCGGATGCCGCGCACAACAAGCCCACCTACCCGAGCACGATCGGGCTCGAGGCGGCGCGGCAGCGCGCGGCGGACCTGCAGCGACGGGCAATCGCCGCGCTGGACGTGTTCGGCGCCGATGGCGAGAACCTGCGCGCCCTCGCACGCTTCATGGTCAACCGGCGTCATTGAGTCGTAGTATTCGTTACAGGCCATGAGCGCAGACCCCGCCAAGTACCCGCTGCTGTCGCGAATCGAATCGCCCGCAGACATCCGCGCCCTGCCGGAGACGCAGCTCGAGGCGTTGTGCGCCGAACTGCGCACCTACCTGATCAATACCGTGGCGACGCGCGGTGGGCACTTCGCGGCCGGTCTCGGTACCGTCGAACTCACGGTCGCTCTGCATTATGTGTACGACACGCCGAATGACCGCCTGATCTGGGACGTCGGCCACCAGGCCTATCCACACAAGGTACTGACGGGTCGCCGCGATCGCCTCGCCACGATCAAGCAGCTGCATGGCCTTGCGCCGTTTCCGACGCGCAGCGAGAGCGAATACGACACCTTCGGGGTCGGCCACTCGAGCACCTCGATCAGCGCCGCTCTCGGCATGGCAGTGGCAGCGGAACGGTCCGGCTCGAAGCGTCGCATCGTGGCCGTCATCGGCGATGGCGCACTGACCGCAGGCGTCGCATGGGAAGCGATCCTGAACGGTGGTTCGCTGAAGACGACCGACATGCTGGTCGTGCTGAACGACAACGATCATTCGATTTCAGAGAACGTCGGCGCGCTTCCGAACTACCTGACGCGCATCCTGACCAGCCGCACGTTTACGGGCCTGCGTGAGGGCAGCAAGAAGGTGCTGGCACAGATGCCCCCGGTCGTGCAGGAATTTGCGCGCCGCTCGGAAGAGCACATCAAGGGCATGGTGCTGCCCGGCACGCTGTTCGAGGAATTCGATTTCAATTACATCGGTCCCATCGACGGGCACGACGTGACGACACTGGTGCGCGCGCTGCGGATCCAGCGCAAGCTGAAAGGCCCGCAGTTCCTGCACATCGTGACCCGGAAGGGCAAAGGCTACGCGCCGGCCGAAGCAGATCCGATCAAGTGGCATGGACCGGGCCCGTTCGATCCCGAGACCGGCGTCATCTTCAAGGAAAAAGCGACCGGCCCCACCTATTCGCAGGTGTTCGGCCAGTGGCTCTGCGATATCGCGGAGCAGGACGAGAAAATCATCGGCATCACGCCGGCCATGCGCGAAGGCTCGGGCATGGTCGAATTCTCGAAGCGCTTCCCGGACCGCTATTTCGATGTCGCGATCGCCGAGCAGCATGCGGTCACGTTCGCGGCCGGCCTCGCCTGCGAAGGCTTCAAGCCGGTGGTCGCCATCTATTCCACGTTCCTGCAGCGCGCCTACGATCAACTGATCCACGACGTCGCGCTGCAGAATCTGCCCGTGACCTTCGCGCTCGATCGGGCGGGACTCGTCGGCAGTGACGGCGTCACGCATCAGGGCGCCTACGACCTCAGCTTCCTTCGTTGCATTCCCAACCTGACGATCATGGCGCCGTCGGATGAAGACGAGTGCCGGCAGATGCTGTACACGGCCACGACGCTGCCCGGCCCCGCGGCCGTACGCTATCCGCGCGGCACGGGATCCGGCGTCACGCCCGTCACCGAGATGACGGCGCTGCCCGTCGGCCGCGCGCAGCTGCGGCGTGAAGGCCGCAGCGGGCTGGCCATCCTTTCGTTTGGTGCGCTGATCGAATCCGCGCTGGCCGCCGGCGAGCGACTCGATGCG
This sequence comes from Steroidobacteraceae bacterium, assembly GCA_965279665.1. GTDB lineage: Bacteria > Pseudomonadota > Gammaproteobacteria > Steroidobacterales > Steroidobacteraceae > UBA964. Next base: position 1,429,404 of record OZ257256.1, on the reverse strand, counting down.
ACCGTGATCAACATGCGCTTCGTGAAGCCGCTGGATGAGGAGATGGTGCTGAAGATCGCCTCACGGCATCGCGCCATCGTCACGATCGAAGAGAATGCGATTGCCGGCGGCGCCGGTGCCGCCGTGGCGGAACTGTTGGCATCGGAAGGGCTGACGCTGCCGCAGCTGCTGCTCGGCATTCCCGATCGGTTCATCGAACACGGTTCGCGCGAGGACTGCCTCGCCATGGCCGGGCTGGACCCGGCGGGCATCAGAGGTTCGATCGATCGCTGGTGGTCGCTGCTCGCGACCGAGGAAGCCATCGCGCGAGCCTGAGGGCCCGAGCCTGCCGGCTCGCCGGATCAGCCGGCGATCTTTGCTTCCGCGCTCTGCAGACGCGTGATCAGCGTCGCGAGGAACATGCGGTTGAAGCGCAGCTGGCACGGCGCAGAGACCTGTTCGAGCAGCGTCGCACTGACCTTCAGCACGCTGACCGGCGACGCGGCACGGATCGTCGCAGTGCGGCGCGCGCCCTTCACGTAACCCGTCTCGCCAAAGCACTCGCCGCTATCGATGCGGCCGACGACGGCACCGTTGCGGGTCACGCTGCATTCGCCGGAGACGAGGATGTAGAACCGGTCGTCCATCTCGCCTTCCTTGACGATTTCTTCACCGGCCTGGTATTCCGACCAGGTGCTGGCGCGCATCACTTCCCAGATCTCGGCGTGCGAGAACTCGTGGAAGAAGCGCAGACGACGCAACGTCGCGAACTGTTCCTGCTGGTCGACGCGGCTGTACGCCTCGCGCAGCTTCTGGTGCACGCGCGTCAGGTCTGCGGCGAAATCGAGGCCCGTCTTGTAGCGACGCTCCGGCTGCTTCATCAGCGCCGTGGCAACCACCTGCTCGAGTTCTTCGGGGATATCAGGGCGCAGCGTGTGCACCGGCGCCGGCGTGGCGTAGACGATCTGGTGCAGCAGCTTGGCGAGATTGCTGGCCTTGAACGGACGCGCTCCGGTCAACAGTTCGTACATCACCGCGCCGAGTGAATAGAGATCGCTCGAGTTGGTCAGTTCGAGGCTCTGCACCTGCTCGGGCGACATGTACGACGGACTGCCGGCGATGCCTTCGATGCGCGAGATGTCGGAATCCGCGACCAGCGCGATGCCGAAGTCGATGATGCGGACGTCGGACTCCTGCGTCAGCATGATGTTCGACGGTTTGACGTCGCGATGGATCACGCCGCGCGAGTGGGCGTAATGCAACGCACGCGCGCACTTGTAGACGATCTCGACGACGTCATCGATGCGCAGCAGGTTGTCCGGCTTGCAATAGGCGGCCAGCGTGCGCGCGCCATGCACGTGCTCGGTGACGATGTAGCAGTAGTCACCCTCTTCGCCAGCGTCGTAGATCGGCAGGATGTGCGGATGCTGCAGCATGCCGACCATGTGCGCTTCGGAGAGGAACATCTTGCGCGCGATGCGCGCCTTCTCCTCGTCGCCGCCGGCGTCGAGGTTGTAGACCTTGATCGCGACGTCGCGGCCGTAATACGGGTCGTGCGACAGATAGACCGTGCCGGTGCTGCCGCGACCGACCTCATTGACGATCACGTACTTGCCGATCTTCTCCGGCATCGGCCGCGTCGATTTCGCGCTCTGACTGGAAACAGGTGCTGCCATTGATCCGCCGCCAACGCATCGCGCCGGACGGGTGGCCCGGCGCTGTTTGACTCATGGTGTGGCGGTCAGGATACGAACCCGACGCGGCAGGGGCTGTGACGCAGTTCCCGGCCCGCACGGGGCCTGCACGACGGGCCGGCGCCATGCCGCGGACGGCCGTTCGGGGCGTCAGCCAGAGAAGTGATCGAAGCCCGAATGCGAGAGCTGGATCACGGTTTCGGCATCGCGAATCTCGATTCCCGGCTGGGGCCGCAATAAGCCGATGACGCGGAATCCCGGATCGGTGCCGGCCGGAGAATCAACGGTGGACGCATGTGCGGTGGCCCACGCAGCCTCGAGCGCAGCACGTCGCTGCGGCGCCACCGTGAAGCACAGTTCGTAGTCGTCGCCGCCGGTCAGCGCGAGTTCGAGCGCGCGCGTCGGAGCGTGTGCGGCACGCAGCGCGTGCGACAGCGGCAGCTGATCCGCCTGCAGCACCGCGCCGCAACCGCTCGCCGCGCACAGCTTGCCGGCGTCGCCCAGCAACCCGTCGGAGACATCGATGCAACTGCTGGCGAAATCGCGCAGCAGCACGCCACTCGCGAGCCGCGGCTGCGGAAACAGAAAACGATCCCGCAGGAATCGCGCGTCGGGCGTGGCGGCAAGTGCCTGTTCGGCGGAACTGGACGACACCGCCACGCGTTCGAATTCGAGACCCGCGGCGGCATCGCCGGGTGTGCCCGTCACGCAGAGCAGGTCTCCGGGCCGCGCGCCGTCGCGGCGCAGTGCGCGACCCGCCGGCGCGAAGCCAAGCACCTGCACGGTGATCGACAGCGGTCCGCTCGTCGTATCGCCGCCGACCAGCGCGACACCGTGCCGCTGCGCGAGCTGTGCAAAGCCGGACGCGAAACCGTCCAGCCAGCGCTCGTCACTGCGCGGCAGGGTCAGGGCCAGCAGCGTCCAGGCCGGCGTGGCGCCCATCGCCGCGATGTCGCTGAGGTTGACGGCCAGCGCACGATGGCCGATGGATCGCGGTGGCGAACCGGGCAGGAAATGCGTCCCCTCGACGAGGGTGTCCACGACGGCGATCAACTGTTGCCCCGGCGGCGGCGCGAGGATGGCACCGTCGTCACCGACGCCGAGCACGACGTCTGCCCGCGGCGCCCCCGCTGCCGTGAAGTACCGGCGGATCAGGTCGAACTCGCCGAGCGGCATGGCGGGACCCGGGGCGCTCAGTGCTCGAGCGGCCGCAGTTCGCGGGCCGCGCGATCCAGCACGGCATTGACGAACTTGTGGCCGTCGGTCGCACCGAAGCGTCGCGACAGGCTCACCGCCTCGTTGATGACGACGCGATAGGGTACGTCGAGGCGACCGACGAGCTCATGCAGGCCCACGAGCAGCACCGCATGCTCGACCGGATCGAGTTCGGCGGGCTTGCGGTCGAGCCAGGGCGCGAGTTTCTCGTCGAGCGCCTCACGGGATTCAGCGACCGCCTGCACCAGCTCCGCGAAGTACTCGCGATCGGTGTTGGGCATGTCGTCCTCGCCCTGCAGTTCCTTCAGCGCGTCCTGCCACGGGCCTTCATTCAGCTGCAGGCGATAGATGGCCTGCATCGCGAACTTGCGCGCGAGCGAACGGCCGCCAGAGCGCGGATCGACCTTCGAGCGCTTACTCACCGCGCGCACTCATCGCGCCGGCCCGGCGCGCTCGAACGCAGCACCGCGCAGCAGGTTGGCCATCTCGATCGCGACGTCCATCGACTCACCGCCCTTGTTCATCCGCGCGACGTCAGCCCGTTCTTCGGCCTGCGCCACCGTATCGACCGTCAGCACGCCGAACACCACCGGCACGCCCGTATCGAGCGATGCCCGCGTCAGGCCGCTGGCCGCCTCGCCCGCGACGTAGTCGAAATGCGCCGTGTCACCGCGGATGACGCAGCCGAGAGCGACCACCGCATCGTACTGGCCGCTGGCGGCCAGCTGTTTCGCCGCCAGGGGCAGCTCGAACGCACCTGGCACGCGCAGGATCACCACCTGATCCGCACGACCACCGCAGCGCGCCCACGCCGCAACGCTGCCGGCGAGCTGCTGCGCCACGATGAAATCATTGAAACGCGCGGCGACGATCGCGACGCGCAGCGACGTGGCATCGAGCGCGCCCGACACCTCGTTCGCATTGCGTGACGTCGCCGTCACCTCATTCTTCAGCTTGCTGCTCATGACGGGTGTCTCACGGGGCGGGATCCGCCGGGCCTTCGTCCACATAGCCTTCGATCTCGAGATCGAAGGCGGAAATACCATGCATCTGCTTGGGTGCCGACAGCACCTTCATGCGTCGCACGCCGAGATCCTTGAGGATCTGCGCGCCGATGCCATAAGTGCGCAGCACCTGGCCACGCTCCACGGCACGCGACGGCTGCACCGCACCGAGCGCGCGCACCGCATCCGCCAGTTCGCGCGGCGATTCGGCCTCACGCAGGATCACGATGACGCCGCAACCGGCGCGCGCGATGCGGCGCATGGCCGCACGCAACGTCCAGGCGTAGGCCGTGGCCTGCACCCCGATGACGTCGCGCAGCGTATCCGTCAAATGCACGCGCACCAGTGGCACCGCATCGGCGGCCTGCACGTCACCGAGCACCAGTGCGAGATGCACGTCGCGATGCACGTGATCCTGGTAGGCGCAGAGCTTGAACTCGCCGAATTCGGTCGTGACGGGATGTTCCGCGACGCGCTCGACAGAGCGCTCGTTGCGCAGGCGGTAGCGGATCAGATCCGCGATCGTGCCGATCTTCAGGCCGTGCTGGCGCGCGAACACTTCGAGATCCGGACGCCGCGCCATCGTGCCGTCGTCGTTCATGATCTCGACGATGACCGCCGCCGGCTCGAGTCCGGCGAGGCGCGCGAGATCGCAGCCGGCCTCGGTGTGACCGGCGCGCGTCAGCACGCCACCCGGCTGGGACATGATCGGGAAGATGTGGCCGGGCTGGCGCAGGTCTTCCGGCTTCGCATTCGCCGCCACCGCGGTACGCACGGTGTGCGCGCGGTCATAGGCCGAGATGCCGGTCGTCACGCCCTCGGCCGCTTCGATCGACAGCGTGAAGTTGGTGCGCTGCTCGCGATCGGTCTCGCTGACCATCAGCGGCAGCCGCAGCTGCTGGCAGCGCTCGCGGTTCAGCGTGAGACAGATCAGCCCGCGGCCGTAGCGCGCCATGAAATTGATGTCCTCGGCGCGGACGTGGCTCGCCGCCATGACGAGATCGCCTTCGTTCTCGCGATCCTCGTCGTCCATCAGCACGACCATGCGACCGGCGGCGATCTCGGCGAGGATGACTTCGACTGAATCGAGTTCGGAACCGGATGCGGAAGGATGTCTGACGACGTTCATGTTGCGCTACCCACGAGTGGCAACCAGGCGCTCGACGTAGCGAGCCACCTGGTCGACTTCCAGATTGACACGACGACCCACGGCGAGGTCGCCGAGCGTCGTCACGGATTGCGTATGCGGGATCAGGTTCACGCCGAACTCGACGCCGTCGACCTCATTCACCGTGAGGCTGACGCCATCGATCGCAGCCGACCCCTTGCGCGCGATGTAGCGCGCGAGATCCTGCGGACAGCGGAAGGTCACGCGCACGCTGCGCGCGTCGGCCTGCAGTGCGCTGATGACAGCGATCCCATCCACGTGGCCTGAGACGAGGTGGCCGCCGAGCGGATCACCTGCGCGCAGCGCCGGCTCGAGATTCACACGCGAGCCCGCCGCGAGTTCGCCGAGCGTCGTGACGTTCAGCGTCTCACGCGACACGTCGGCCGCGAAGCTGCTGCCCGTGATGTCCAGCGCGGTCAGGCAGACGCCGTTGACGCAGATGCTGTCGCCGGGCTTGACCTCGCCGAGCGGCATGCGAGCCACGTTCACGGTGATCCGCGTGTCACCGCCGCGCTCCACCAGGCCCGCGACCGTTCCCACATCCTGAATGATCCCCGTGAACATCCGCTCAGCCTCCTGCTGTCGTCGCGACGGCCGGTGCCTGGCCGCCGGCGCGCAGAATGATACGGACATCGGGGCCGAACAGCCTGACATCGTGCGGCACCAGCCAGGTGGCGGCACCCAGGCTCGGCGGGCCGTCGAGCGCCAGCAGCGGGCGCGCGTCCCGGCCGAGCAGGACCGGTGCGACGTACAGCAGCCATTCGTCGACCACGCCGGCAGCCTGCAGGGCACCCGCCAGTTTTGCGCCGGCCTCGACCCAGACGTCATTGATGCCGAGCCGCGCGAGCTGACCCAACAACGCCGCGAGATCCACGCGCCCCGCGGCATCGCCGGGCAGCCGCTCGACCGTGATGGCTGCGCCCTGCGGCGCCGCAGCGAGGAAGCGCTCGACGGCGGCCGGCGTTGCAGTGGTGGCGATCAGGGTCTCGCCCGGCTCACGCAGCAGCTTCGCAGTGACCGGCAGTCGAAGATGGCTGTCGACCACGACGCGCAATGGCTGACGCGCCACGGCTTCGCCCGCAATGCGCACCGTCAGCGCGGGATCGTCGCTGGTTGCGGTGCCGACGCCGGTCAGGATGGCACCGCACTGCGCGCGCCAGCGATGCACGTCGTCGCGTGCCTCAGGCCCCGTGAGCCAGCGACTCTCGCCGTTGGCGAGCGCCGTGCGCCCGTCCAGGCTCTGCGCCATCTTCAGGCGCACCCAGGGCCGGCCGCGCTGCAGCCGCGAGAAGAAGCCGCGATTCAGTTCGGTGGCCTCGGTCGCGAGCAGGCCGGATTCGACGACCACGCCCGCAGCGCGCAGCTTTGCGGCGCCCGATCCGTTGACGCGCGGGTCCGGATCTCCGACGGCGTACACCACGCGCGCGATGCCCGCATCGACCAACGCGTTGGCGCAGGGCGGCGTGCGGCCGAAATGACTGCAGGGCTCGAGCGTGACGTAGGCCGTGGCACCGCGCGCCCGCGCGCCCGCCTGCTGCAGCGCGTGGGCCTCGGCATGCGGCGCACCCGCGCGCTCGTGCCAGCCCTCGCCGATAATCTGCTCACCGGCAGCGAGCACGCAGCCGACGCGCGGATTCGGATGGGCGCTGCGCATGCCGAGCGCGGCGAGCTCGAGCGCGCGACGCATCGCGGCGTGATCGAACGGCGAAAAAACCGCGCTCATCGATCGCACCGCCTCACTTGCCATCCTCGTCGTCGGCCGCTGTCGACGCATCGGCCCCCGCCTTTGCCCGGCCACGCCGTATTGCGCCCGCAGCAGCCGACTCTCCCGGCAGCAGCGACAACTGGCCCGCGACCGGATCGCGGCGGCGCCGGCGACGCAGGTGGTCGACCTCTTCGCGGAACGCCTCGATGTCCTGGAAACTGCGGTAAACGGAAGCAAAGCGGACGTACGCGACTTCGTCGAGATGCCGCAGCTCTTCCATGACGAACTCGCCGACGTTGCGCGATGACACTTCGCGTTCGCCCAGGCTGCGCAGTTTGTGACAGACGCGACTCACGGCTTCCTCGATCGACTCCTGGCTGACGGGCCGCTTCTCCAGCGCCTTGACGAAACCGTTGCGCAGTTTCGCCTCGTCGAACGGCTCGCGACTCTGATCGCTCTTGACGACGAGGGGCATCACCAGCTCCGCGGTCTCGAAGGTCGTGAACCGCTCACCGCAGGCCAGGCATTCCCGTCGACGACGGATCTGACGCCCTTCGGCGGCCAGCCGGGAATCGTTGACCTTGGTCTCGACGTGGCCGCAGAACGGGCAGTACACGGCGCCTCAGGCGTGAGTTCGATTCAGGAACCGTAGACGGGGAAACGCCGGCACAGCGCGATGACCTCGCCGCGCACCCGATCGACCGTGGCTTCCGCGCCGTTGGCATCGAGGACATCCGCGATCCAGTCCGCGACCTGCTCGAACTCCGCGACACCGAAGCCGCGGGTGGTGCCGGCCGGCGTGCCGATGCGCAGGCCGCTGGTGATGGCCGGCGGACGCGGATCGTTCGGCACGGCATTCTTGTTGACCGTGATGAACGCGCGGCCGAGCGCCGCATCCGCATCCTTGCCGGTGATCTGCTTGTCGGACAGATCGATCAGGAACAGGTGATTGTCCGTGCCGCCGGAGACGATGCGATAGCCGCGCTTCTGCATGCGGCTCGCCATCGCGCGGGCGTTCGTCACCACCTGCTGCTGGTAGGTCTTGAACTCGGGCTGCAGCGCTTCGAGGAAAGCCACGGCCTTGGCTGCGATCACGTGCATCAGCGGGCCGCCCTGCGTACCGGGGAACACCAGCGAATTGAACTTCTTGGTGATCTCGTCGTTCGGTCGCGCCAGGATCAGGCCGCCGCGCGGGCCGCGCAGCGTCTTGTGCGTGGTCGTCGTGACGACGTCGGCGAGCGGCAGCGGATTCGGGTACACGCCGGCGGCGACGAGCCCCGCGACATGCGCCATGTCCACCATCAGGTACGCACCGACCTTGTCGGCGATCGCGCGGAAGCGCGGGAAGTCGAGCACGCGCGAATACGCCGAGAAGCCGGCGATGATCAGCTTCGGCTTGTGCTCGAGCGCGAGCTTCTCGAGCACGTCGTAATCGATCTCGCCATTGTCCGGGCGGATGCCGTACTGCACGGCGTTGAACAGCTTGCCGGAGAAATTGACCTTGGCGCCATGCGTCAGGTGGCCGCCATGGTCGAGGCTCATGCCGAGGATGGTGTCGCCCGGCTTCAGCAGCGCGAGCATCACGGCGGCGTTCGCCTGCGAGCCCGAATGCGGCTGGACGTTCGCATAGGCCGCGCCGAACAGCTGCTTGGCGCGCTCTATCGCCAGGGTCTCGGCGACATCGACGAACTCGCAACCACCGTAGTAGCGCTTGCCCGGATAGCCTTCCGCGTATTTGTTCGTCAGCACGGAACCCTGCGCTTCGAGCACGCGCGGGCTGGCGTAGTTCTCCGACGCGATCAGCTCGATGTGGTCTTCCTGGCGCTGGCGCTCGGCACGGATCGACGCGGCGAGTTCGGGATCGAATCCATCAATGACCATGCTGGTCCGGAACATCGGCGAAACCTCTGGGAATCGGATAAGTGAAACGGTTCGGGGGGAGCCGTTTATTGTACCCGAAGCGGCCGGCCCAGCCGGGCCACCAGCGGGTCCCGGATGGCTGAATCAGCCTCGGGGAGCCTCGACCAGCGCCTCGACGACGCCATTCCAGGCGGCCGCGAGGTTGGGCCGGTGATACCCCCCGCCGCCCAGGGCCAGCACCCGTCCATGCCCGAGGCGCTCGGCCAGGGCCGCCAGCTCGGCCGCGGCCTGGCGGTGCGCCGCCGCGGTCAGATTCAGATGCGTGATCGGATCCCCGCCGAGGCTGTCCGCCCCACACTGCAGGATGATGAACTCGGGGGCGAAGCGTTCGAGATGTGCCACGACCCGCGGCCAGTGGCGGCGGAAATCGGCATCGCCCGCACCCGGCGGCAGCGGAATGTTCAGCTTCGTGCCCGCCGCAGCACCGAGGCCCGTCTCGTGCTCGGCGCCCGTGCCCGGATAGAGGTGTCGGCCGTCTTCGTGCAGGTCCGCGAAGATCAGTTCCGGATCGGACTCGAACGCGTAATACACGCCGTCGCCGTGATGCGCGTCGATATCGACGTAGGCGATGCGCCGCAGGCCGAAGCGCGAGCGGAGCTGCTCCACGGCGACACCGGCATCGTTGAACACGCAGAAACCGGCGGCGCCACCCCGGCTCGCATGATGCAGGCCGGCGATCGGCACGAAGGCACGCCGCGCGCTCTGGTCCATCAGCGCCTCGGCCGCAAGCAATGTCGCCCCGACCACATCGCTCGCGGACTCGAAGATGCCACGCACGGCCGGGGTATCGCCGCCATCCAGATAGCCCTGGCCCGCAGCGGACCGCTGCTGCACGAAGGCGACGTACTCGGGCGTGTGGAAGGACAACAGCTCCGCACCCGTGGCGGCGCGCGTCTCCTCGACGCGAGCCCGATGCTGGAGGCCGCGAGCCTCGAACTCGCGGTAGAACGCGGCATGGCGATCGGGCCCGAACGGATGCGCATCGCCGAAGCCATAGCGCGCGAGGCGCTCACCCGCAACGACGAGCACGGGGGCCGTGAGTGGGGCGGTCATGGCGACGAGACTAGCACAGCGCCCGCGGCGCGCGGCCGTCGCCAAAGCCGCGCATCTGCCGCATAATTCGCGCCCGTTTTCGGCCGCCTGTCGCGGCCCCGTTACAGGGATTTCCCGAATGGCCCAGTACATCTACACCATGAATCGCGTCGGCAAGGTGGTGCCGCCGAAGCGCCACATCCTGCGCGACATCAGCCTGTCCTTTTTCCCCGGCGCGAAGATCGGCGTGCTCGGCCTGAATGGCTCGGGCAAGTCGACGCTGCTGCGCATCATGGCCGGCACGGACACGAACATCGAAGGCGAAGCCCGGCCGCAGGCCGGCATCAAGGTGGGCTATCTGCCGCAGGAGCCGGAACTCGATCCGAAGAAAACGGTGCGCGAGGAAGTGATCCAGGGTGTCGGCGGCATGTTCGCCAAGGTCGAGCGCTTCAACCAGATCAGCGAGAAATTCGCCGAGCCGATGTCGGACGACGAAATGAACAAGCTGCTCGAAGAGCAGGCATCGCTGCAGGATGCGATCGATGCGGCCGGCGGCTGGGAGCTCGAACGCAAGCTGGAGATCGCGGCGGACGCGCTGCGCCTGCCGCCCTGGGACGCGAAGATCGAACCGCTGTCGGGCGGCGAGAAGCGACGCGTTGCGCTGTGCCGGCTGCTGCTGTCGGCACCGGACATGCTGCTGCTCGATGAGCCCACCAACCATCTCGATGCCGAATCGATCGCCTGGCTCGAGCGCTATCTCGACGAGTATCCGAGCACGGTCATCGCGGTGACCCACGATCGCTACTTCCTCGACAACGTCGCGGAATGGATCCTGGAACTCGACCGCGGCCACGGCATTCCGTGGCACGGCAACTATTCCTCCTGGCTCGAGCAGAAGGAAAAACGTCTCGCGCAGGAAGAGCGCGAGCAGAACACGCTGCGCAAGACGCTCGAGAAGGAACTCGAATGGGTGCGGCAGAATCCGAAAGCACGCCAGGCGAAGAGCAAGGCCCGCCTCGCCCGCTTCGAGGAACTCTCGTCGCGCGAGTTCCAGGAACGCAACGAGACCAATGAAATCTACATCCCGCCTGGCGAGCGGCTCGGCGATCTGGTCGTCGAGGTCAAGAACCTGCGCAAGGGCTTCGCCGATCGGCTGCTGATCGACAACCTGAACTTCTCGCTGCCGCCGGGTGGCATCGTCGGCATCATCGGCCCGAACGGCGCCGGCAAGACGACACTGTTCCGCATGCTGACCGGCGTGGACAAGCCCGACGGCGGCGACATCCGCATGGGGCCGACCGTGAAACTCGCCTACGTGGACCAGTCCCGCCAGGCGCTGAACGACAAGAACTCCGTCTGGCAGGAAATCTCCGGCGGGCTCGACCTGATCAAGGTCGGCAACTACGAGACGCCGTCGCGCGGCTACGTCGGTCGCTTCAACTTCAAGGGCTCGCAGCAGCAGCAGCTGATCGCCGAACTGTCGGGCGGTGAGCGCAACCGCGTGCATCTGGCCAAGGTATTGAAGTCCGGCGGCAACGTGCTGCTGCTCGACGAGCCGACCAACGACCTGGACATCGAAACGCTGCGCGCGCTCGAGGAAGGCCTGCTCGCCTACCCCGGCTGCGCCGTCGTGATCTCGCACGATCGCTGGTTCCTCGATCGCATCGCCACCCACATCCTCGCCTTCGAGGGCAATTCGGAAGTGATCTGGTTCGAGGGCAACTACGAGGAGTACACGGCGGACTTCAAGCGTCGCAAGGGTGAGGACGCGGCCCAGCCGCACCGCATCCGTTACAAGCCGCTGGTCCGTTGAGTCCTCGCCTCGACCGTTCCTGGCCCGCGATTGATTTGCGCGGCCGGGACCGTCCTACCCGGATGAAGAACCCGAGCCGCCGATCCTCTCGCCTCTGGCAGCGCCTCACCTGCGCCGCCTCGCTGGTCCTGTTTTCTCTGGGCCTGCTGTCGCTGACCGCCGCCGCCGGCATCCTGCCGAGTGCAAAATCCCGCCAGGAATACGTGCGTCGCGAGCGGCCGCAGGGCATCCCGTCGGATGCCGAACTGCAGGCCGCCGGCGCGCGGATCGGCCAGATCCGGATCGACAGCCGCGACCTGTTCGACACCAGCAATCCCGAAGAGAACACCTCGCTGTTCCGGCTCGCGAACCGGCTGCATGTCGAGACCCGCGTCTCGACGGTCGAGCATCAGCTGCTGTTCAAGAGTGGCGACACCTACGACGGGCGCGTGCTCGCCGAATCGGAACGGCAGCTGCGCACGACGCGCTACCTGCGCGACGCCACCATCCTGCCGGTCGCCTATCGCGACGGCGTGGTCGACATCGAGGTCTCGACCCAGGACGTCTGGACGTTCAACCCCGGCATCTCGTTCGGCCGCAAGGGTGGGCGCAGCACGTCGGGCTTCGAGCTCGAGGAACTGAACGTGCTCGGACTCGGCATGCAGATTTCGCTCGGCGTGAAGTCGGGCGTGGATCGCGACTCCAAGCTGGTGATCTTCCGCGACCGGCAGATCGGCCGCTCCTGGTGGGGCGTGGACGCACAGTTCGCGGACAACAGCGACGGCCGGCTCGGGGAGCTGAAGGTGGAGCGGCCGTTCTATTCCCTGGACGCGCGCTGGGCCGCAGGCATCGCCGTACGCGACGATGAACGTATCGACTCGCGCTACGACCTCGGCAGCATCATCGACCAGTACGAAGTCCGCGCAAAACTGTTCAGCGCCTACGTCGGTCGTTCAGCGGGTCTGCGCGACGGCTGGAGCACGCGCTACAAGCTCGGCTTCACGTTCGACGAGAATCGCTTCGACCCGGTCTCCGCAGGCAGCTTCACCACGCGCCGGCTGCCCGGCGATCGCAAGATCGCGTATCCCTGGGTCGCGGTCGAATGGCTGCAGGACGAATTCCGCGAAGACGCGAATCGCGACCAGATCGGTCGCACCGAAGACGTCACGCTCGGCTGGCGCGCCCGCGCGCAGATCGGCTACGCCGGCAGCAGCGTCGGCTCCGATGTCGATGCGACCATGCTGAGCGGGTCGATTTCCAAGGGCGTGGACCTGTCGCCGCGCCAGACGATGCAGTTCGAGGCAGCGACTTCCGGTCGAATCGAAGGCGGCGATCTCACGGGCGGCCTGCTGTCCGCCGAGGCGCGCTACTATTTCCGGCAATCTCCGCGGCGCGTGCTGTTCATGAGCCTCTCGAGTCTCGCCGGCTCGAACCTGGACCTCGACCAGCAGATCCTGCTCGGTGGCGACAGCGGCCTGCGCGGCTACCCGCTGCGCTATCAGGCCGGCACCGGGCGCTGGCTGTTCACCGCCGAGCAGCGGCTGTTCAGCAACTGGTACCCTTTCCGCCTGTTCAACGTCGGAGGCGCGGTGTTCTTCGACATGGGGGAAACGTGGGGCAGGGATCCGCTCGGCAGCACGTCGCAGGGATTGCTGAAGGACGTCGGCGTCGGCCTGCGGCTGGGCAACAGCCGCTCCGCACTCGGCAACGTCGTGCACGTGGATCTGGCCGTGCCGCTCGACGGCGACTCGTCGATCAAGAACGTGCAGTTCGTGATCGAGACGAAGCGCAGCTTCTGAGCCGACGATGCTGAGTCCGGCGCGCCCGACACTCCGGATCGAGTGGCTGGTCGGCCTCGTCGCCCTGTACTGCGTCGCGCTCGGCAACGGGCCGTGGTGGTCGGCCGTTACCGCTCAGCGCGAGGCCGGCGACGCCGGCACATGGCTGTTCGTCGGCTGCTGCTTCGTTGCGCTGACCGCCCTCACCTTCGTCTTGCTCGTGATCCCAGCCACGCGCTGGACCGCGAAACCCTGGCTGACGCTGATCGTCATCGCGACGTCGTTCGCGGTCTTCTACATGCGCACGTACAACGTGCTGCTCGACCCATCGATGCTGCGCAACGTGCTGCGCACCGACCTGCGCGAGAGTCGCGAACTGATGTCCTGGTCGCTCGCCTGGCAGGTCACGCTGTGGGCTGCGGCACCGATCGCCTTCATCTGGTGGGTGCGCATCGCGCGCCTGCCGCTGCTGCGTTCGGCGCTCGTCCGCATCGGCACGGTCGTCGCGGCATTCGTGATCGCGCTCGCCGCACTGCTGCTGATCTCGCGTGACTTCACCTCGCTGATGCGCAACCAGAAGGAAGTGCGCTACCTGATCACGCCCGGCAACTTCATGATCTCGCTGATCCGAACGGCCGCGGCGGACGTACGTACGGCCAAGGCGCCACGACGCATCGTCGGCGCGGACGCGAAGCGCGAGATCGCCACGCCCGATGCGACACGCAAGCCGCGGGTGTTCGTGTTCGTGCTCGGCGAGACCGCGCGCGCTGCAAACTTTTCGCTGTACGGCTATGCGCGCGAGACGAACCCCGAGATCGCGAAACTGGACATCGTCGCATTCAGCGACGTCACCGCCTGCGGCACTTCGACAGAAGTGTCCGTGCCCTGCCTTTTCTCACCCTACGGGCGCGCGAATTACGACGAGGACCTGATCCGTCAGTCCGAGGGCCTGCTGCATGTGCTCGCGCGTGTCGGCGTGGATGTACGCTGGCTCGACAACCAGTCCGGCTGCAAGGGCGTCTGCGACGGACCCGGCATCCAGTCGCGCAAACTCGATGCGACGTTTGCGCCAGACCTGTGCCGCGGCGAAGACTGCTTCGACGAGATCCTGGTGCGCGGGCTGGCGGCAGATCTGGACACCGTCCGCGGCGACAGCGTCATCGTACTGCACATGCTCGGCAATCACGGCCCGGCCTATTTCCGGCGCTATCCCGACGCTTTCCGCCGCTTCACGCCAGATTGCCAGACTGCAGAACTGCGCCGCTGCTCACGCGAGCAGGTGGTCAATGCCTTCGACAATGCCCTGCTCTACACCGACCACGTGCTGACCGAAATCGCGAAGCTGCTGGAGCAGAGCTCCGACCGCTTCGACACGGCGATGCTGTATGTCTCCGACCATGGCGAATCGCTCGGTGAGAATGGCTTCTACCTGCACGGCATTCCCTATGCGATCGCGCCCGATTTCCAGACGCATGTGCCGATGATCTGGTGGCAGTCACAGGGATTCGCGGCGGCGAGTGGCGTCGATCAGGCCTGCCTGCGCGGCCGCGCCAGGGAGGCGCTGTCGCACGACAACCTGTTCCACTCGATGCTGGGACTGTTCGACGTCACGACGACCGTGTACCGGCGCGATCGCGACCTGTTCGCGCCCTGTCGGCAATAGGAGCTCACATATGAAGAACCCTGTGCCAGACCGGCGGGGCTCGTCAGGAGCGAATCGGCACCGATGGTCCATAGCCGTGCTGCTGACGGCAACGACGATAGTGGGGGCGGCAGCTCCACTTCCCACTTCTGCACAGGACATGCAACTGTCGCCGGTGCGCCGCACGACGATTGCAAGCTCCGATCCCGAGGCCTCGCTGCGCTTCTATCGCGACCTGCTCGGCATGAGGGTGGAGTATGACCTCATCATCACCGATCCGAGCCAGCTCGCGGCGTTCGCCCCCGGCGCATCGCAGGGACGTGCCATCGCGCTGCGCAGTGGCGAGAAGATGGGCGGTACGATCGGGCTCTTCCACGCACCCGGCATGAAGCGCGGCGGCGGGTGTGATCGGTCTGCAGCAGGTGGTGCCGTCGCGATCATGATGCTGACCGGCAGTCTCGACGCCCTGTACCGCAGGTTGAAAGACGCGGCCGTGCCCTTCGTCGATGAAGTGCACAACTACGACAACGCCCGTGGAAAAGGCTCTATCGGCTCATTCGCCGTGTTCGACCCCGACTGTGTCCGGGTTGTGTTCGCCCAGATCCGGCGAGAAACTCTTGAACAGAGTGAACAGCGCTAGGTGCTTTGACGGCTAGCCAACCCAGCGTCGCGCGTTGCGGAACATCCGCATCCAGCCACTGTCCTCGCCCGCGCCGTCGGGACGCCACGAGTTCTGGACGTTGCGATACACGCGCTCCGGATGCGGCATGGTGATGGTGATGCGTCCGTCCGTGTTGCACAGCGCCGCGATGCCAAAGGGTGAACCGTTCGGATTCGCGGGATAGCGCGTGGCCGCTTCGCCGCGACGCTCGGAGTACCGGAACCCGACGAGTCCGGAGGACGCGCAGGCTACAGCAGTTTCGGCATCGCGGAACTCGGCAAGACCTTCGCCGTGCGCGACGGCAATCGGCAGGCGCGAGCCTTCCATGCCCGCCAGGAACAGCGACGGCGACGGCAGCACCTCGACCATCGTGAAGCGCGCCTCGAACTGTTCGCCGCGGTTGCGCACGAAGCGCGGCCAGGCTTCGGTGCCCGGGATCAGATCGCGCAGTGATGACAGCATCTGACAGCCATTGCAGACCCCCAGCGCGAACGCATCCTCGCGCCTGAAGAACTGTTCGAACACCGCCCGCAGCGCCGGATGATGGCGGATCGACTTCGCCCAGCCCTCACCGGCGCCGAGCACGTCGCCGTAGGAGAATCCGCCGCAGGCCACGAGACCGCGGAATTCGGCCAGCGAGCGGCGCTGCGCGATCAGGTCCGTCATGTGCACGTCGTGCGGCTCGAAACCGGCACGCTCGAACACGGCCGCCATCTCCACCTGGCTGTTCACGCCCTGCTCGCGCAGGATCGCGATCTTCGGTCGTGCACCGCGCGCGATATACGGCGCGGCAATGTCCTCGGCCGGATCGAAGCTCAGTGCGACTTCGAGACCGGGCGTCGAAGGATCCTGTACGGCAGCGTACTCCTCGTTCGAGGTCTGCGGATCGTCGCGCAGGCTGCGCATCGCGTGCGACACCCTGGACCACGCGGCCCGCAGATCGGACCAGGATTCTTCGAGGACGACTGTCGCGCCCGCCGTGATGCGCACTCGATCGGCCGATGAAGTCGGTGTGCCGAGCAGGGTGCAGCGATCGGCGAGACCGTGACGCAACAACACTTGATGCACCGCCTCGCGATCCGTCGCGCGCACTTGCAGCACGACACCCAGCTCCTCGGCAAACAGCGCCGCGAGCAGCGCGTCATGGCTCGCGGCGGGCAGCGTGATGTCGAGTCCGCAATGGCCGGCGAACGCCATCTCGGCGAGCGTCGCACACAGACCGCCGTCGGCACGATCGTGGTACGCCAGGATCTGCCCCGCCTTGCGCAGCTCGGCGAGCGCGGAAGTCAAACGCACCAGCCGCGCCGGATCGTCGAGATCCGGTGGCGTCGCGCCGAGCATCGCGTGAGTCTGCGCGAGCACCGAACCACCGAGCCGCGGCTCCCGCGCGCCGAGATCGATCAGCAGCAGATGCGTCGGTCCGAGATCGGTGCGCAACGCCGGCGTCAGCGTCCGGCGCACATCCTGCACCGGCGCAAACGCCGACACGATCAGCGACACCGGCGCGACGACGGCGCGGGATTCCGCACCGTCTCGCCACGCCGTACGCATCGACAGGGAATCCTTGCCAACCGGGATGGCGATGCCGAGCGCGGGACACAGCTGCTCGCCCACCGCCTCGACCGTCGCGTACAACGCAGCGTCCTCGCCCGGCTCGCCGCAGGCGGCCATCCAGTTGGCCGACAGGCGCACGTCTTTCAGCGTCGCGATGTCGGCCGCGAGCAGGTTGGTCAGCGCCTCGCCGATCGCGAGTCGGCCCGAGGCCGGCGCATTGAGCACCGCCACCGGCGTGCGCTCGCCCATCGCCATCGCTTCGCCGGCGACGCCGCTGTAATCCGCGACCGTGACGCCGACGTCACTGACCGGCACCTGCCAGCGCCCGACCATCTGGTCGCGGCTGATCATGCCGCCGACCGTGCGATCGCCGATCGAGATCAGGAAGGTCTTGTCCGCGACGGTCGGATGACGCAGCACGCGATACGCGGCGTCGCGCAGATCGATCTGCGACAGTGGCAGCGCTTCGCTCGCCGGCACGACGCTGCGCACGTCGCGCAGCATCTTCGGCGCCTTGCCGAGCAGCACTTCGAGCGGCATGTCGACCGGTGTCTGACCGAGCAGCGAATCGCGTACGACCAGCTGACCATCACCGGTCAGCGTGCCGATGACCGCCATCGGGCAACGTTCGCGCGCGCACAGCGCTTCGAACGCCGGCACCTCGGCGGCTGCGACGACGAGCACATAGCGTTCCTGCGACTCGTTGCACCACAGTTCCATCGGCGACATGCCGGGCTCGTCGTTCGGGATGGCGCGCAGGTCGATGATCGCGCCGCGGGCGCTGTGAGCCACCGCCTCGGGGACGGCGTTCGACAGGCCTCCGGCGCCGACGTCATGGATCAACAGGATCGGATTCGCATCACCGAGCGCCCAGCAGCGATCGATGACCTCCTGCGCGCGGCGCTGCATCTCGGGGTTGCCGCGCTGCACCGAGGCGAAATCGAGTTCCGCCGTCGAGGTTCCGGCGCCGACGGATGACGCTGCACCGCCACCCAGACCGATCAGCATGGAGGGGCCGCCCAGCACGATCACGCGCGCGCCGACCGGGCAGTCCTTCTTCTCGACGTGGCTGCGGCGCACGTTGCCGAGACCGCCTGCGATCATGATCGGCTTGTGATAGCCGCGCCATCGTCCGTCCGCATCACCCGCCGCGCGCTGCTCGAACGTGCGGAAATAGCCGACGATGTTGGGGCGACCGAATTCGTTGTTGAAGGCCGCCGCACCGATCGGCCCCTCGAGCATGATGTCGAGCGCCGAGGCGATGCGATCCGGCTTGCCGGCGTGCGTATCGGCCGTGGACTCCCAGGGCTCGATCGCCCCTGGAATGCGCAGATGGGAGACGGAGAATCCCGCGAGACCGGCCTTCGGCTTCGCGCCGATGCCCGTGGCGCCCTCGTCACGGATCTCGCCGCCCGATCCGGTCGAAGCGCCCGGGAACGGCGAGATCGCCGTCGGATGGTTGTGCGTCTCCACCTTCATCAGGATGTCGATCGGCTCGGTCACCCCCGCATAGGCGCCGCCGCCCGGAGCCGGGAAGTAGCGACGACCGTCGCGCACGCCCTCGATCACGGCCGCGTTGTCGCGATACGCAGAGAGCACACCCTCGGGATGCTTCGCATGCGTGTTGCGGATCATGGCGAACAGCGACTTCTTGCGCGGCGTGCCGTCGATGATCCACTCGGCATTGAAGATCTTGTGGCGACAGTGTTCGGAGTTCGCCTGCGCGAACATCATCAGTTCGACGTCGGTCGGATCGCGGCCGCTGCGCGCGAACGCCGCCAGCAGATAGTCGATCTCATCCGGCGACAGCGCGAGGCCGAGCTCGCGATTCGCATCCGCCAGGGCCTCACGGCCACGCGCGAGGCTGATGCTGCGCAGCGGTCGCGCCGCGCTGTGCGCGAACAACGCCTCGGCCGAATCCGCCGCTGCCAGCACGGCCTCGATCATCCGATCG
Organism: Steroidobacteraceae bacterium; assembly: GCA_965279665.1. Lineage (GTDB taxonomy): Bacteria > Pseudomonadota > Gammaproteobacteria > Steroidobacterales > Steroidobacteraceae > UBA964. The sequence goes on along the minus strand of OZ257256.1, from coordinate 1,410,306 downwards.
TGCAGCAGCGGCTTGATGACATCGATCTCGGCCGTGCTCAGTGCCCGATCGCTCGCGATCCGGAAGCTGATGCCGCGCTCCAGGCGGCGCACGGACGCGAGGCCGCAGACCCGCGCGATGTCGGTCGCCTTCGAGGACCACGGCGATATCGTGCCGGGACGTGGCACGACACGCAGCTCGACCACGGTGGCACCCACCGCATCCGCCTGCGCTGCCGTTTCCTGCGGACCATACGCGAGCAGCGCATCGAGCACGCCTCGCTCGTCCGGTGTGAGTTCGCGCTCGAGATCGACGAAATGCAGGTGGCGCGCAGACACGGCGCACACCGCCGGCACTGCAGTGCCGAGTCGGCTCATCAGTTTGGCGAGGCGGAAAGCGGAGAGAGCGGCCGGACCGCGCAGCTGGATCACTCGATTCTGCCTATTTCCGCGAGCCCGGCTCGCCGGGCGGCGGCAGCATCGAGACCGGAAACTGCGCGACGTTGGAGCCTTCCCAGGTGCTGATCTTGCTGACGCCCTGCTTCTTCACTTCGTCGATGCGCAGCACGGAATGGAGCGGCAGGAACGTCCGCTTGACCCCCTCGAATTCGCCCTTGATGCGCTCCTCGGAAGGGTCCAGCACCACGGTGCTGCGCTCGCCAAAGACGAGCTCCTCGACCTCGATGAATCCGAACAGATCGCCATGCCCGACCTTGCGGGCGTAGACCTCGTAAACCTTGCCTTGATTCACGAACATAATCTTGAAAATGTGACTTGCGGCCATCGGCATCCGGGAGGCGATTGATAACTTATGCCGCATTATACGGCCATCGACTGCCGTACCGGGCCTGGACTATAGAAGCATGGCGCTACGGCTGCGTATCGTGAGTGAACACCGGCGCGCCCTCGGCCGCCGCAGCAGCATCGTTTTCGGTGTCGCCGGCGGGTCGATCGGGCGTTCCGCCGACAACGACTGGGTCCTGCCGGACCCTTCCCGCTTCCTGTCGGGTCGGCACGCCCGCATCCTGTTCCGGCACGGGCTGTACATGCTCGAGGATACGAGCACCAACGGCACCTACCTGAACGACGCCCAGGACCCGATCCCGAAGCAGACGCCCTGCGAGCTGCACAACGGCGACATCCTGCGCATCGGCGAATACGAGGTCGTGGTCGCGATCGACCAGAGCGCCGAACATACGGCTGAACGGACCGTGGGTCTGGATGTCGAGCAGTCGGGCGCGATCGCCGCCCCCTCGGTCGTCAGCACCGACGTCTCGCCACAGATCGAAGGCAATCTCGACATTTCGCTGACGCCGAGCGCGCTGTTCAATGTGGACGGCGAAGGCCAGGACGGCGGACTGCAGATTGGCAATGCCTTCGGTCAGGCCGTCGTCGTGCCGTTCGGCAACAACCGCCCGGCCGCGCCGCCGCCCCAGTCACGGCGCGCGGAAAATTCGGACATCATCGCGGCTCGGCGCATGGAGCGCTTGAAGCGCTCGGTCGCTGGCTCAGCGCGCGACGGCCGCGATCAGCCCGTGGATCCCGCCATGCGCGCGGCGTTCGAAGCGTTCTGCCGCGGCGCGGGCATCGATGCCTCCGCCCTGCCGGTGGAATCGGCCACCGCCATGCTGCAGCTCGCAGGCCGCCTGCTGCGCGAGGCCCTGGTCGGCGTCAAGGATCTGGATGGCAAGCAGTCGGAAATGCGGCGGAACTTCGGCTTGCCGACAGCGCGCCCCGGCGATGAACACACGCCCTTCCAGGTCACCGCGGCGGCCGATGATCTGATCGTGAGCCTGCTGGCGAGTCACGACAGCCGGCGCCTCGAAGCGGGCCAGTGGCTGCGTCAGATCTTCGAACACAACAAACAGCATCAGGAAGCGGTCGCACGCGCCATTCCTGCAGCGCTGCGCAGTTTCATGAAGGAACTCGATCCGCGTGAACTCGAAGATCGGTTCGAACGTTCCGCGAAGCGCAACCTGATGGGCGGACGACCGAACAACTGGGAGCTGTACGGCGACATCTACCGCACGCTGGTGGAGGCGCAGACGGATTCGGGCATGCCGCACAACTTTGCGGAGAATTTCGCGGCGGCGTATTCGGCGGATGGGAAGGAAGAGAGCTGAGAGCTCATCACGCCGCCGGCGGAGAGGGTGGGATTGTTCGCGGCTGCGCCGCTCACGCTTCGCCGCCGCAAGCGGCGGCTCGTCGAACCCGATTGTCTATTTGCACGTGGGTTCTCATCCCACATCAGCGACAACTGCTTGAATTGGCGGAGAGGGTGGGATTGTTCGCGGCTGCGCCGCTCACGCTTCGCCGCCGCAAGCGGCGGCTCGTCGAACCCGATTGTCTATTTGCACGTGGGTTCTCATCCCACATCTGCGACAACTGCTTTAATTGGCGGAGAGGGTGGGATTCGAACCCACGTGCCGGAATTACCCGACCATCCGATTTCGAGTCGGCGCCGTTGTGACCACTTCGGTACCTCTCCGCGAGGGCCGGTATTCTAGCCGAAGCGATTTGCCCATAGCCATTTGCCTGTCACCCTTGCTCTGGTACCAATCATCGAGACCGTGATGCGGATCAGCCTTCTGCCCTCCCCCCGCCTCTGCCTGCTGGCCCTGACCGTGGGCGGCGCCCTGATGGCGGGCTGCCAGGCGGCCGAGCGCGGCCCGGGGGCCGTGGACGCCCTGGAAGAGGTCCGCAGCCGAGGCGTCCTGCGGGTGGCCACACTGAACGCACCGACCACCTGGTACCTCGGCACGCACGGCCCCGAGGGACTGGAGTACGAGCTGGCGCGCGACTTCGCGCGGAGCCTCGGCGTCAAACTGGACATGAACGCGGTGTCGGACCCCGGCGCGCTGCGTCGGGCGTTGCAGAGTGGCTCCGTGGATCTCGTCGCTGCGCAGATCACGCCGGATGCGAGCTGGCAGGTCGCCGGACTCGCCTCCGAGCCCTACGACGAAATCGCCCAGCAGTGGGTCTATCGCAGGGGGCGTCCGAAACCGCGCTCGTTGACGGAGATCGCGGCGGCCCGCATCGTCGTCGGTCAGGACTCGCCCGAGGCGCAGATGCTGCAGCAGCACGCCGGCTCGCTGGCGAGCGAAATCGAATGGCTCGAGATTCCGCGCGGCTCGGAAATCGACCCCTTCGATGCCGTCAGCGATGGCATCGCCGACGTGGCACTGGTCGATGCGTATCGACTGGTATTCCAGCGTTCACTGCATCCGGAACTCGCCGTGGCGTTCCAGTTTCCGACCAAGCGGCCGGTCGCGTGGCTGGTACCGACGCATGGCGAAGCGCTGCGCGCCGCCGTGAACCGTTACTTCGCGGCAGAGCGGCGCAGCGGGCGCCTGCAACGCCGCATCGCGCGCTGGACGGCGACGTCGGGCTCGATGCGCGCCGTCACGGCCCGTGAATTCCGCACGCTGCACGAGGAGCGCCTGCCCCCTTTGCAACCGTTCTTCGAGCAGGCTTCCGTGCAGACCGGCGTGGACTGGCGCCTGCTCGCCGCACTCGCCTACCAGGAATCGCAGTGGAACCCACGCGCGGAATCGCCGAACGGCGCCCAGGGCATCATGATGCTGATGCCGCAGACCGCCCGCTCGCTCGGCGTGAAGAATCCGCTCGATCCACGCGAAAGCATCCTCGCCGGCGCGCGCTATTTCGCGCAGGTGCGCGAGCAGATTCCGGCGCGCATTCCCGAGCCGGACCGAAGCTGGTTCGCCATCGCGGCCTACAACATCGGCTACGGACACCTGGAAAGCGCCCGCGTGATCACGCAGCTGCGCAAGCTGAATCCTGATCGCTGGACGGATGTACGCACGAGTCTGCCGCTGCTGTCCGAGCCACAGTGGCACGCGCGCGTGAAGACGGGTTACGCGCGTGGCTGGGAGGCGGCGTATACGGTGGACCGGGTGCAGCAGTTCGCCAATGTGCTCGCGTGGCGCTCGACGCAGTCACCGCCCGCCGTCAACGCCACTCCGGATACTGCGACCGAAGCACCCGCTGCTCCTCAAAAATGAAAGAGATCGGGATGCGACTCGTCCCATCGAGCAGCACGATGCAGTGCCTCTCCTCGATCCGCAGACACACGCCACCAACGTCGCGCTTCGCCTGCTGAGCCAGGATCAGGGTGCCGCTCAGTTTTTCGCCTGCGACGATGTCCGGCGCGAGCGGCAATTCGAAGCGCATGCCGCTTTCCGACAGATCGATGACGAGGCATTCGGTGATCGGCGCGCAGGCCTTCGGATCACGTTCGTGCTGCGTGCGCGTGTCGAGGCGCAGCACCGGCCGCGACATCACCGGGTATTCGATCCGGTACTCGGCACGCTCGTGGTTCATGCAGGCGTCATCCGCGCCGAGCGCCAGTTGCCGAACCGGTAGTACAGCGCGGTCGCAGCCGCCGCGATGATCGCCGACAGCGTGAATGTCCACCAGACACCGTCGGCACCCCAGCGACCCGCGGCGTAATAGGACAGCGGCACGCGCACGGCCCAGAGCGCGATGAACAGGATGATCAGCGGCGGGACGACCGCCCCGGCAGCACGCACCACGCCCGAGAGCACCATCGACACGCCGAACAAGGCAAACGACCAGAGGATGATCATGTTCAGGTGATGCGAGATCTCGAGGGCGGCACTGTCGTGCGGCAGGAACAGCCCGAGCGCCTGCCGGTTGATCAGGTAGATCACCAGGATCGGCACGCCGGTCATCACGAAGTTGTAGAGGATGCCCGTCATGGCGATCTTGCTGACCCGATCCCACAGATTCGCGCCGATGTTCTGCGCCGTCATCGAGGAGACGGCCGCACTCAAGGCGAGTGCCGGCATCTGGATGTAGTTCCACAACTGCATCGCCGCGGCAAAGCCGGCCGACGTCTCCGAGCCGAACTGGTTCACGACGCGGAACAGCATGACCATGCTGGACGACAGCACGATCATCTGCAGCCCCATCGGTATGCCCTTCGACACCAGCGTGCGCAGGATCGCACCGTTCGGACGCAGCATGCCGAACTCGCCGCGACGCAGCACCAGTGGATTGCCGCCGCGGTACACGTGACGCAGCAGCGCGAGCAGGCTCAGCGTCTGCGCGATCAGCGTCGCAGTCGCCGAGCCCGCGATGCCGAGCGCCGGGATGGGACCCCAGCCGAAGATCAGCAACGGATTGAGCACGATGTCCAGCGTGACGGACATGACGAGGAAATAGAACGGCGTCTTCGAATCACCCATGCCACGCAGCGCGGCCATGATGAAAAAGAACGCGTACGAGGCGGGCAGCGCGAGGAACATCACGCGCATGTAGGAGACGGCGAACGCCAGCGAATCCGCCGGCGTGCCCATCCAGGCCAGGATCGCGGGACTGAACACCAGTCCGGCCGCGGAAATCAGCACCGACAGCCCGATGAAGAACGTCGCACTCGTGCCGACGACTCGCTTGGCCTCGTGCGTCTGCCGCGCACCCATGTGCTGCGCGATCAGGATCGTCGAGGCCATCGTGATGCCGAACACGGCGCCGAGCAGCAGAAACATCACGGTGTTCGCATTGGCCGTCGCCGACAGCGCCGCGGGACCGAGGAACTTGCCGACCCAGATCGCATTGACCGAGCCGTTCAACGACTGCAGCACGTTGCCCATCAGGATCGGCAGCGTGAACGTGAACAGTGTCTTCGGGATGGACCCGGTCGTCAGGGCAGAGGCTGCAGGCTTCATTCGATCGAACTCCGTTTCACGCGCCGATTCGCCTCAGCGCTTCCCTGCGAAAAAGGTCTGCAGTACTGCCGCACAGTTCTCGGACAGCACGCCTCCGAACACATCGACGCGGTGATTGAGCTGCGGCAGCCCGAACACATCGACGATGCTGCCGGCAGCGCCGGCCTTCGGATCCCAGGCCCCGAATACCACGCGCTGCACCCGGGCGTGGATGATCGCCGAGGCACACATGACGCAGGGCTCCAGGGTGACGTACAGGGTACTGCCTGGAAGCCGGTAATCGTGCAGGGATGCGCCGGCCGACCGCAGGGCGACGATCTCGGCATGGGCAGTCGGGTCGTGCGTGCCGATCGGGCAGTTGGAACCCTCGCTGACCAGTTCGTCGCCACGCACCAGAACGGCCCCGACCGGCACTTCGCCGCGCGCCGCCGCCTCGGCAGCGCGCTCGAGGGCGCGATGCATCCAGTCGATGTCGGAACGTGGCTGGCCGGGCATGGGCCTGTCAGTAGCCGCGGGCGAGATCGACGACCGACAGCATGCGCGCGCCCTCGGCGTACCGCCGCAGGTTCTCGCGCACCACGCGCCGCTGCGGTTCACCGTCGTCGTCGGTCCAGCCGGACATGTGCGGCGTCAGCAGAAGGTTCGGCGCGCGCCAGAGCGGATGCCCCTTCGGCAGAGGCTCCGGATCCGTGACATCCAGCGCGGCGCCGGCGATCTGTCGCGATGTCAGCGCCTGCACGAGATCGTCGGTGACGACGGCCGTGCCCCGTCCCACGTTGATGAAGTAGGCCGTCGGCTTCATCTTCGCGAACAGCGCCGCATTGAACAGGCCGCGGGTCGCCGACGTCAGCGGCGCCGCATAGATCACCGCATCGGCCTGCGCGACGAGCGTCGGCAATTCATCGGGTGTGCCGACGTAGTCGACATAGTCCGGTTTGGCCTGGCGCGTGGCGCGCGTCGCGATGACCCGCATCCCGAGTCCATGCGCGCGTTTCGCAATGCCACCGCCGATGCCGCCGAGACCGACGACCAGCAGCGTCTTGCCCGTCATCGAGGTCAGGCGCGTCCCGCTGAAGTCGTCGTTCCACTCGCCCGCGGCCTGGCGCGTCATAGCCACGTGCATGCCGCGACTCAGTGCGAGCAGCATGCCGATCGAATGCTCGGCGATGACCGGACCGGAGATCGCGCGCATGTTGGTGAGCAGGATGCCGCGCTCGCGCAGCGCCTTGCGCGCCGTACACAGTTCGACACCCGCATAGACGGTCTGCAGCCAGCGCAGGTCGCGTCCGGCTGCGAGCACTTTCTCGTCACAGACGAACCCCGTGCGACCGATCGCAGCCTCGGCGCCGGGCGCAGCCGCTGCCATCTCCGCCGGCGTGCTCACGGCCACGACGACGATGGCGGGCTTCGCTTCGGCAACCTGCTGCTGCACGGTGTCGAGCAGTCCCGGCACGCCTGCATCGACGACGATCCGGGTCGGTCTTCGCCAACCCGGCCAGGTTGCCACCGGGTCAGGCGATTCGCGTAAACCGTATTCGGCGATCAGCGCTGCGCCATCACTCGCGGTCTGCGGGTTGCGGACGTTCGGTGCGTCCGCCGAACGCGCATCGGGCGCCAGCGACAGGGGTATCGCCATGAGGAATGCGAGCGCAAGGCGTGCTCGACTGGGCGGGAATCTCATTCGTGTGTCCTGGGCGCCTGCGGTCGTCGCAGGGGCTGCGTGGTGGCTGACGGAGGATTCTATCGCTAGCGGGTCAAGGCGCGCATGAGCAGTGCCGCGCGCTTGGCCTGCTTCTGCAGGCTGCCGAGTTCGATCGCCTCGTTGACGGTGTGGCCGCCGCTACCCACCGCCCCGAGCCCCGAGATCGTCGCGACATAGGGTGAAACCCAGGCCGAATCGCCAGCGCCGCGCAGCATCGGGTCGAGCTCCAGTACCGGCCCGAGCCCCGCCGCTTCGCTCTGCGCGGAGTACTGCGCCTGGAGCAGCTTGTTGCGCGCGGTCGGGGCCATCGGCGGCATGAAGTCGGTGAAGGTGATCTTCGAACGGGTCTGCGGCAGGCTGGCGCCGACAATGGCCTGCATCTTCGCCTTGACGCGCTCCAGCTGTTCCGGCGTCAGCGCACGCAGGTCACCGACCGCGCGCGCTTCAGCAGCCACGATGTTGACCCGGCCGGTGACGCTCGCGGTACCGTTGTCGTCGAGTTTCGCAATGCCGCCACCCACGATGACGGCCGGATGGAATGTCAGATTCGGTTCGCGCAGTTCCTCGTGGAAGCGGGCCAGAATCCGCGCGAGCTCGAAGTTCGCACCATCGCCGATGTCGGCCCGAAACACCCCGGAGGAATGCGCCGCGATGCCCTCCACTTCGATGCGCCAGTCCGTTGCGCCGCGCCGCGCCGTCGACACGTAGTCGCGGCCGTCGATCGTGCTGCCGGATTCGAAACACAACGCGGCATCCGCGCGCCGTCCTGCCTCGATGAACTCGGCGCGCGACACGCTGGCCGGATCGCCGGGCAGTTCCTCATCCGAGGTGATGAACACCGTGATGGAGCGATCATCGAGCGCGCGTTGCGCATGCAGCGCCTGCAGTGCTGCGAGCATGATCACCAGGCCGCCCTTCATGTCGTAGGTACCCGGCCCGATGGCCTTGTCGCCCTGGCGAACGAAGGTCTTGAACGGACTGAAAGGCTCGAACACGGTGTCCATGTGTCCGAGCAGCAGCAGATGACGTCCCTTGCGACCGCGCCGCTCGGCGACGAGGTGAGGCGCCCGGCCCACCGCGTCCATCGACACCCAGCGCGTGTTGAAGCCGAGCGCGCGGTATTCGCGCTCCAGGCGCAGACCCACCTGACTGACGCCCGGCACGTTGAACGTCCCGGAGTTCAGGTTGACGAGTTCTTCGAGCAGCGCGATCGACTGGGGCGCGGTGGCGTCGATGTGCCGGAACAGTGCCGTGCGCTCGCCAGCCGGAACCGCGGCCAGCGTGGCCGAGCCTGCTGCCTGCGCGAGGCCGCCCGAGGAGAGCATCCCGAGAGCTGCCAGCGCGATGAGCGCCGCGCGCGGAGTCGATCTGATTTGCAAGGCGCACTCCCCCATCGAACGATGACAGGGATGATCGGTCAAACCCGGGGTATTCGCCAATCGCACGGGCGACGACCTCGCGGCATACTGTCGATCACGAATCTCGCAAACCGCTCCATGCTGAAACGGCACCCTGTTCGATCCGCCATTCTCGCAGTACTGGCAGGCGCCTCGCTGCTGCTGGGCGGCTGCGCGACGCGGCCTGAAGCTGCGGAGGAAGGCGAGCCCGCGTATGTGCCGGACGAGCTGCCCGCCGCGGACACGCCTGATGTTCGTGTTACGGCGGCGGGCGAAGAGCCGGCGAGCGATCCCGAAGACGGCGAATCCGCGCAGCATCCCTCAGCCACTGACGAGGGGGACACGGCCTCCCCGGGCAAGCTTGCCGAAGTGATCATCGCCGGTCGGTACCGCGATCGGCACGACGTCATTCGCGATCTCGTCGTGGAAGCGCGCAGTCTGCTGCGCGACGTGGAACTGCGCTACGTCTTCACCGGCAAGGGTCGTCGCGAGGCGCTGCGCGGACGGCCCGTCGCGTTCGCGTTATGGAGCGAGACGACGCAAGCCTGGACGATCGCGCATGTGGAGATTCCGCGCCCACCGATCAGATGGAAGCCGGGTGGGCGGCCGCTGCGATTTATCGCGAACGCGCCGGGACTCACGGTCCGCCACGTCAAAGGGACGGGCGCAGAACGGCTGATGTTCTCGTTCGCGAGAGGCAACGAATCGCTGAAGGTGTACGGTCGGAAGTTTCCGGTGTTCGACAGCGCGCTGCTGGACAGGAAACGGAAGAGCTGGCGCGCCATCGTGCAGACCGCCAAACCCATCGTCTACCTTCCATTCACGGAGGACACACTCGATCCCTCCTTCGTCAGCGGTGGCCGGGAGTTCCTGTTGTCCACCGCACGCAAGGCGATCGCGGAATTGCGCGCCGCACAGGTGCCGTCGTCGGCGTATCCCGGCGAACTGCTCGCGGACATCGTGCCAGCGGAAGTGATCACGACCCTCGCCGTGATCGAGCAGACCGACGACACGGACTACCGGCTCAAGCAGTCGGCGGCATTTGATGAAGTCCTGAGCCAGTACGGCCTGAAGCGCGAGGAAGCCTATCGCTACAGCGTGTCACGCGCTTCGGCGCTCGGACCCATGCAGTTCACCAATCGGCGCGGCAACGGCACCTATGCGCTGGTCGTGCGACGCTGCCCTGCCGCAGGACTGGACCCGGTCTTCGAACGAGGTGCGACGGACCTGCTCAATGCGATGAAGGCCGCCATCTGCCTGTTCGACATCGAACTCTCGCAGATGCAGCCCGAGATTCGCGCGGCCTATCGCGACAACCAGAAGGTGCTCGGCATCTTCCCGGTCGCCGGCTACAACGGCGGCCCGCGCAATGTGGCGAAGCTCTACAAGGTGATCCAGCGAATGCAGGTCGATCTCGCAGACTTGCGTCCGCCGGCCGAGCAGCCGGACGATGCGCCGCAAGCCTGTCCTTGCCTGTGGACGGACGGACCCACCGGGATCCGCCCGGTGAGCATCCCGAGGTACAACAACGAGAACCGTTGGTACATCCAGAAATACCAGAGCATCCTTGATTCGTTCGAGGCCGACTCGACCGCGGCACCAGAAAGTGCCGCTGAACCGAACGGGAACTGAGTGGGCATACCAGCGTTGCGCTGATCAGTTCGCGAGACCTGCCAAGGCCATTTCGCTGGCGTCACGGGACTGTTGATACACTCCTGCGGTCGCCCGCATCGTACTGGCGCTGACACCCGACCGGCGAGACACGCAGCCATGTCCTTCCATACGTTGTTCCGTGTATCTCCGATCGCCACGTCCCGCGATTCACTGGAATCCGTACTGAACGCGGCCATCGCGATCTTTTTGGTGCTGCTGGCGACGTATCCGGTGAGCCCTGCGCTTTCCGCAGAACGCAGATCCGTCGACGTCACTTTCGTCGGGGACGTCATGGTCGCAGAACAACCCGGCGAACTGATCGCGCGCGGCATCGATCCATTCGCAGGTGTGGCGGCGGCGCTCGGCCCGAAACGGCTGCGCATCGCGAACCTGGAATGCGTGATCGCGACAGGCGGTGCCGCCGAGGCCAAGCCCTTTACATTCCGTGCGGACCCCGGAACTCTTCCAGTACTCGCCCGCCACTTCGACGCCGTCAGCGTCGCGAACAACCACTCGGGCGATTTCGGCAAGGATGCATTCGCCGAGCAGCTCGGCCTGCTCGAGCGCGCGGGCCTCCCCTGGTTCGGTGGTGGACGTGATGCGTCGGCGGCACACGAGCCGTTGATCGTCGAACGCAACGGCCTGCGGATCGCACTGCTCGGTTACGTCGAGTTCAAGCCGCGCTCGTTCGAGGCGAGCGCGACGCGTCCCGGCGTCGCCTGGAGCGGCGAGGACGAACAGGTCCTGCGCGACATCGCCGCTGCTAGGCAGCGCGCGGATCTGGTGATCCCGTTCATGCACTGGGGATGGGAAGACGAGGGCAAGCCGAGCCCGCGCCAGCGCGAATTCTCACGCCGCATGATCGATGCCGGCGCGGCGATGGTCGTCGGCAGCCATCCGCACGTCACGCAGGGCGCCGAGAGCTACAAGGGCCGACCGATCGTCTACAGCCTCGGCAACTTCCTGTTCAATGGCTTCGACACGGACGCCACGACCACCGGCTGGATGCTCGAAGCACGCCTGAGTCGGCGCGGCGTCGAAAGCTGGCGAACCCGCGTCGTGCGACTCGGCGAGCAAGGCGTGCCAGGAATCGATCCGCGCGCAGGCAGCCCCTGCGGCGATCGTAGCAGTGACATCGTGCGTGACTGCAAGGGAGCCCCGTGAAGCGCGCCATCGCACTGCTCATCGCCTGCACCGCTCCGGCATCGGCCGATTCCGTTCGCTGCCACGTGCTCTACGGTGGCGAAGAATTCCTGGCGGAAGCGCCGGCGTCCGGCGATCCGTACACGGTGAAAGGGCAGCGCATCGGGCGCTACTTCGAATTCAAAGTGGCGTACATCACGATGCCAGCCGAGTTTTCGGCGCTCAGCGTCTACGTGTACTCCACGGTCAGCGGCGAGTCCGTTCTGATCCATCAGGCAAAGTTTCCAGCCAGCGTTCGCAACGCTGCCGTGCCCTGGGGTTTCACTGGACTGCATTCGGTGTACGAACCTTCGAAGTCGAGCGAGCTGCAGTACTGGTGCGAGAAAGACCCGGACGACCGCTGACCGGCCGCCGGCGTATCAGCGTCGGCAGCCCGCCCGCGGTGGCGCACCCGCGACGTGCCCATCGGTCAGCGTTTCGAGAAAGCACACGAGATCGTCGAGCTCGGCGCCCGTCATGGCCGGCTTGCCGCCACGTGCCGCGCCAAACGGCGCCGCGTGCGTGACGTTCGCGCGCAGCGCAACAGGCAGATCGTTGAATTCCTGCGCGACGCCATCGACCACCGGATACCAGCGCGCCGGATCGGCGTCGCGCGTGTTGTAGAACTCCACGACGTCACGCAGCGAGCCGAACACGCCGTTGTGGAAATAGCGCGGGCGCTTCGCCGTGTTGCGCAGGCCTGGTGTCCGGAACATGCCGCAGAGCTCCTGGCGCAGTGACACATCCTGGCGCAGCGGACCGCACAGGCCCAGATCGAAGTAGTCCGGATTCTGGTTCGCGGGAATCGCGGTGTTGCGCGGCAGGCCTTGCGCGGCATAGCGGAAGTCCGTGAACAGCGGCGGCTTGCCATCGGCCGAGTTATCCGGATGGCAGCTCGCGCAGTTGCCGCGCTTCGGATCGCGGAACACTTCGCGGCCGCGGCGCTCGGCGGCACTGAATTTCTCGAGCCCCGCTGCGACCTGATCGAACTTGCTGTCATAGGGATGCAGGCGCGGATCCTCGCGCAGGAAGGCCGCCAACGCTCCCGCAAGCTGGTCGACGATGATCTCGTCTTCCTCGCTCTCTCCAAAGTATCCGAAGAATCTTGGTGCCCACACCGTGAGCCGAAGGCGTCGCACGAGCTCTGCAGGGCCATCGAGACCGAATTCCAGCGCGCTGAACCAGGGCAGATGCGGCAGCGATGCGAGTGTCGCGGCGCGGCCATCGGCCATCAACCCACCGTGCATCGTTGCGAGCTCGAATGGCGGCTGCCGCTCCAGGTAGCGCACGGACGGCGCTGCGCGGAGTCCGAAATCCGTCATCAGCGTGCCCCCGACCTGCACAGGGTTCGTGTTGGGCGGGCCGAGGTGGAAGGACGGATCGTGGCAGGTGGCGCAGGACATGCGGCCGGAGCTCGCGAGAATGCGTTCGCCGAATGCGAGTTCACCGATCTGGGCGAGCTCGCTGAGCGGCGGTGCCGTCGAGCCGGCCGCGAGTGCGTCACGATGTGATTCGCGATCACCGCACGCTGCTGCAAGCGCCAGCAGTAGCACACTGGCGACAACTCGCACTCGCTTGCCCGGGGATGTCATCATTGCGCGCATGATGACATCCCGACGGACCGTGTTGCTCTGCGGCCTCGCGGCCGTGGTTCCGGCCTGCGGCGGCGGCGAGGATTCCGGCAACGGGCCTGGCGATCCTGGGCCCGGCACGAACTGGCCACCACCGCCACCGACGAGCCCTCCTGTATCAGCTCCTGCGGCCGCATGGAGCAGCCATGGCGGCAGCTTCACGCACGCGGCGCGAGCTCCCGCCACCGCGCAGGCACTCAATCGCGTGCTGTGGTCCACGCCGGTGGACCTGGCACCGCCGTACACTGCGAGCGGATTCCTGCTGATCCACTACGGATCACCGGTGATCAGTGCCGCCAATGTCGTGATGCTGCCGGTGAAGCGCAACAGCAGTGGCAGCCTCTCTGTCGAGGCGCGCTCGGCCACGACCGGCAATCTGCTCTGGCAGCAGACCACCGACTACATCCTGCCGACGAGCAGCTGGACACCCAGCATGAACATCGCGCTGCATGGTGAGCGTCTGTTCATTCCGGCGGCGGGCGGTCGCATCCTGGTGCGCGACCAGGCGAGCAGCGCGACCGGCGCGCTGGGGTCCATCCTGTTCTACAACTCGACGGCACCGCTTGCGACCTTGAACGCGCAGATCCGCATCAATACACCGCTGACCGTCGATGCGTCCGGCAATCTCTACTTCGGTTTCATCGCGGATGCCGGCAATGCCGCCGGCCTGACCAGCGGCTTCGCCCGCATCGCCGCCGATGGCACGGCAACCTGGCGCGGCGCTCGCGACCTCGCACAGGACGCTGGCGTGACGGGACCCGCGATGAACTGCGGGCCGGCACTGTCGCCGGACGGTCAGACTCTGTACGTCGTCGCGAACCTTGCGCCGACCGCCAACGCACCGCAGAGCGGTGTGCTGATGGCGCTGGATGCCGCGACGCTGGCGTTCCGTGCGAAGCAATCGTTGTTCACGCCGCTCGGTCAGGTGGCGCGCCTCTCGGACAGCGCCAGTTCCTCGCCGACGGTCGGTCCCGATGGCGACGTGTACTTCGGTGTGCTCGATTTCGCCGCCGCCGGCCACAACAGCCGCGGCTGGCTGCTGCATTTCGATGCGACGCTGACGCTCGCGAAAACCCCCGGCTCTTTCGGCTGGGACGACACGCCGTCGATCGTCCCCACCAGCGCGGTACCGCAGTACGCCGGCAGCTCGCCCTATCTGCTGCTGACGAAGTACAACAACTACTATGGTCAGGGCACAGGTAACGGGCTGAACCAGATGGCGGTGCTCGATCCGAACGTCGGGCAGCTCGATCTCTATGGCGGTGCGGCCACCGTGATGCGCGAAGTGCTGGTCATCACCGGTCCGACACCCGATCCCGGCACGGTCGGCGGCCGTCGCGAGTGGTGCGTGAACACCGCCGTGGTCGATCCGGTCACGCGCGCGGCGTATGTCAACAATGAAGACGGTCGCGTGTATCAGTGGGACTTCCCGACCAATTCACTGAGCCGTTCGGTCGTGATGAACAGCGGCCTCGGTCAGGCCTACACGCCGACCGTGATGGGCCCGAACGGCGTGATCTACGCCGTCAACAACGCACAGCTGCACGCCTTGGGCGCCTGAGCTCCACGGCTTCGGCCGCACGACCGGACTCAGCCATGGGCCTCATCTCCAGACTCTTCGGCGCGGGCGATCCATGGGCACGTGTGCCCGCGGAATATGCGACGGCCCTGCGCGCTCGCCTCTCGGAAGAGTCGTTCACGCGGCTCAGCAAGCTGCTCGCCACGTACAAGCAATTCAACGACGAGCAATTCCCCGCCGACGTGGCCACGCGTACCGCAGAAGACATCCGCGAGCACGTCGCAGCGCGGCTGCTGCATCTCGCCTTCCGTTTCAGTGACACACTGAAGAAGGTGAACAGCACGCCCGCTCTGCGCATGGCGGACGCGAGCAATCCGGCACACCTCGCGATTCGCGAGTGCCTGCAGCTGTCGATCGACATCCGGCCCGGCGGCAATCCTGCGACCGCGCTGCTGCCCGAATATCTGCTCGACGCCGGGCAGGCGGATGAGGCCGTTGCCGCGGCCGCACGCGCGCTGCCGGATTGGGAGCGTCGCCTGCCCGGCGCAATGCCCAGACCGTCAGCGGACACGAGACAACCACTGCAGGCGGTGCTGGCGGAGTTTCTGACACAGGCCGGCGACAGCGTGGACATCATCAGTGGATTGCGCAGCATCGCGTTGCGCGAGATCACCATCCGTCGGCATCGCGAGGCTCTCACCGACGCGGAGTACTCGACGCTGCGTGCGATGCTCGCGAACTGGCTGATGCAGCGCGAGATCTCGGCAGACCCGAACTCCGGCGCCATCGAGACCTACCCGCTTCGTTCGGCCGAAGTCTCGCTGCTGTCGGGCTGGATCGTGGAGAACATGGGCGCGCTGCGTGCGCACTTTAGCGCACTCGAACTGTTGCGTGTCGCGCATGTGCTGCAACCCGATTTCACGAATGTGAACGAAGTACTGGCCGACATCTACTTCCGGTCACAGGAAGGCGCCGCAGAGGACGAAGACAGCGCGATGTTCCGCGGGCGCGCGCGGCAACACGCCACGCTGGCAGTCGCCGGCATGACCGAGGCATTGACCAGCCCCGGTGCGCTCGAGGGCACGGGCCTGACAGAAGCCACGATGCGCGAACGGCTGGAACGGATGCAGGAGATTCAGCGCGCACTGACGTGAGACCGCCTGACTGGCTGAATCCTCTTGAAAACGCGTAACCAGTTCGTTACATTTAGTTCATGGACAACGCAATGCAGGCTCTGGCAGACCCGATCCGTCGGGAGATCCTGCTGAAGGTCCGCGCCGAACCGCTGACGGCCGGGGCGATCGCTGCAGCGTTCTCGGTCAGCAGACCGGCCGTGAGCCGGCATTTGCGAGTGCTGCGCGAGTCGGGCCTCGTGTGCGTCGAAGAATCGGGGCGCGAACGGCTCTACCGACTCCAGCTCGCGCCGCTCGCGCAGATCGAAGCCTTCATCGCCGAATTGCACCGCCCGCCTGATGCCGCCCGAAGCGCGTGGGAGCGCCGGTTCATGCAGCTGGAAACAGAGGTCTATCGCGTGCGCGCCCGGCGCAAGGCCGCGCGCCCGAAGCCCGAGCATGACGCCACCGCGCGCAACACAAAAAGGAGAACGGCATGACGGCACCTAGCCCTACCGGTCGCTTGATCGGCAATGACCTGCATCTGGTCCGCACGTTTCGTGCCCCGATCGAGGATGTCTGGCAGAGTCTGACGGACTCCGACAGCACCGCTCGATGGTTTGGCCCGTGGCGCTGGGCCGACAAGGCCGGTCCCGGCAATGAGATCGTCTACACGATGATCCAGGAAGAAGGCGCACCGGAATCCACGGCGCGCGTCGTGCGTTGCGATGCCCCGCGGCATCTCGCGATCACCAGTGAAGGTCCGTACGGCGTGTCCTATGAGATCTCGCTCGAGGAGGCAGCGGGCACGACGACGTTGACCTTCGTGCACCACCTGAACGATCGCACGATGGCCGGAGACTTCGGCCCCGGCTGGGAGTTCTACCTCGACCTGCTCGTCCATGCTCGCGAAGGCAGACCGTTCCGCAAGTTCGACGAGTACTACCCGGCGCAGAAGGCGTACTACGTCGGACTTGCCGCCGCGGATTGAAGTCTAGGTCCGACAGAGCGTCGATCCGCGTCGACGTCTTAGATGGCAACGCGCAGCAGAATCGGACTGCGGCACGCCTCACGCGCGCATGCCGCGCTCACGCTCGACTCCGAGCCGCCGCTACGATCCCGGCGCCGGATCGCACGGCGCTGACCTGTCGCGATATTTCACCGATGTGCCGACCATCGGTGCCGCAGCATCCGCCCCACACGTTGACGTGAGGAAACCTTTCTGCCAGCGACCCCATCTGGACGCCCAGCTCGCCGGGATCGCCATCTTCGAGATGGCCCAGCTTGCACAGATCCAGTGTTTCCATGGCAACGGCGTTCGGCATGAAGCCACCCAGGCGTGCAGTCCACGCACCCGGTGTCAGACCCGGTTCGAACTCGGTCGGATGCGTGCAGTTGATCATGTAGTACTCCGGACCGCGACCCGTGGCCGAATCAACCCGCGAGATCGCTTCCTCCAACGTCTCGCCGCCCTTGAGCCGCCCGCCTCGAGCGACCAGAAAAGAGATGACCACCGGCATGCCCGCCGACTTTGCGGCGCGCGCCAGTCCGATCGCCTCCTGCACACTCGAGAACGTCATGGCCGTCACCTGATCGGCCCCGGCATCGCGAAATGTCTCGATCTGCTCGGCGTGGTAGTCCTCGGCTTCCGCTGCGTCGGGCACACGACCGATGTTGTAGGCGTCGCCGCGTGGACCGATCACGCCTCCCACCAGCATCGGCGTATCGGGGCGGGCATATTCGCGCGCGAAATCACGGTAGAACTCGATGCCGCGAATGTTGATCTCCCTCAAGGCCTCGCGTGACAAGCCGATGAGCGCGCCCCAGTCCCGGCTCGCGCGATAGTGCAACCCTTCGTTGATCATTCCGAACCCGTTCGAGACGGCGGCCTCGACGACCCTGCAGTGATAGTCCTTGAGGCAGGACAGCCCGCGCGCATCGTTGAGCAGTTCGAAGCCACAGAAGTGCCGTAGCTGGAATCCGTCGACATACTGCATCCAGGTCTCGAAGCCACCGGCCGTCGACATCAGCCTGCCGGCCTTCTGTGGAAGCACCTTGTGAGTCGTCATGCCGATCTCCCCGTCGCGGTGACGCAGGCCGAGTGCCGCACCTATCTTGGGCGCAACCCGCTGGACGCGCCAGTCGTCCGCCGCCGCCAGCCGCCCTTGCCTCTTCCTCGGTTGCGCCTATACTGAACCATATGGTTCTGTATTATTCCACGAGCACTGCATTCGCTGCCCTGTCGGACAGCACGCGCCGCGGCGTGCTCGAGCAACTAGGACGGGCCGACGCTTCCATCTCGGACCTGGCTGCGACATTCCGGATGACGCTCACCGGCATGAAGAAGCACGTCGGCGTCCTCGAGCAGGCCGGGCTCGTCATCACGAAGAAAGTCGGGCGCGTCCGAACGTGCCGACTCGGACCTCGACGCCTGGACCAGGAGGCGGCCTGGATCGAGAAGCATCGCCAGCTATGGGATTCACGCTTCGACGCACTCGACTGCGTCGTCGATGAACTGAAGCGGACAGAAAAAGCGGCGGATGGCCGGAAGTCGAAAAGAGGATGAGCAGACAGCCATGAAACACTCCACGACCGTAGAACGAATATCCGATCGCGAGATCGTCGTCACCCGAACGATCGACGGCCCGGCGCACCTCGTGTTCAAGGCATGGACGCGGCCCGAGCTGTTCATGCGATGGTGGGTGCCGAAGTCGATGGGCATGCGCCTGCTGTCCTGCGACCTGGATGTGCGTGTCGGAGGACAGTATCGTCTGGTGTTTGCGCACGGCGACGGACAGATGGCGTTCTTCGGCACCTATCAGGAGGTGATTCCGGACTCGCGTCTCGTCTGGACGAACGAGGAAAGCGAGGATGGCCCCGTCACGACGGTGACGTTCGAGGCGCGCGGTGGCCAGACGCAGGTGGTCATGCACGAACTCCATCCATCCAAGGAGGCACTGGACACGGCTGGCACCGGCGCGGCCGAGGCGATGTCCGAGACGTTCACGCAGCTGGACGAGCTTCTCGCGTCGGCTGACGCGAGCAGTGAGCCCTCTGCCTAGCCGGGTGGCGCCGGCAGTTCGCCGAGTTGCGGGTCCCGTTCATGAAGGCGGGAGAGAACCGAATACGCGGTGTCCCGCGTCGCGCGCACCCTCTTCCGCAGGGTTTCGATCTGCCGGCCGATCGCTCTGGTGTCCGCGCGTTCTGAGTCCAGGACATCCGCAATGCGCAGGTCGTTGTTGCGGATCAGCAGCAGCAATTCCATCGCTTCGGGAATCTCGCCAGGGTCCAGACCGACGTCGTCCAGTTGCGTACGCGTGAACGGGGCTTCACCGTAGCGCGCGAGATTGAGCTGCAGCCGGAATGCCCGGTCCGCCGGATCCGCGACCAGCTCCTCGTCGGTGAACAGGTAATGCCGATACACGTCCATCACTTCGGCATAGAAGACCTCTACCGGCCGTCGATCCTTCTCGATGGTGGCGGTGTCGACCGCGCCATTCTGCCTAATCGATGTCACGGCCCCTGCCAGCACGGCACCGCCGAGCGCCGTCGCCGCGAGGGAGAGCCACATCCGCCGACTGCGGCGCCCGGCGTCCTGCGTGGCCTGAGCGGCGACCACGTTCGCCTGATCGTCTCGCGCTGCATGCCGCACCGCGAGCCCACGCAGAAGACCCGACAGTTCGCCGACGCTTCCGAGCCGTTGAGCGGGATCACCGTCTGTCGAACGCGCGATGTCGGCGCGCAGCAGCGGATCCGCGATCCCGCGCTCCCAGCCCGGCGCGAGCGGCCGCTGCAGGTCACCCACGATCAGCTGGTAGAGAATCACGCCAAGCGCGTAGACGTCGCCGCTCATCGTCGGCGGATGACCCGCGATGATCTCGGGCGCGAGGTACAGCGGCGTGCCGGTCAGCGAATCACCGGCGATGCTGCGGGTCATCGTGAAACCGAGCCGCGTGATGCCGAGTCCGGCCAGACGCTGCGGATCCAGCAGCTGGCTACTGCCGAAATCGGCCAGCCGCAACCGCCATGCCGCGCCTTCCCGCGCGACGAGGATGTTGGCCGGCTTCAGGTCCTTGTGCAGCACGCCAACGCTGTGTGCAGCCGCCACGGCATCGGCGACCTGCAGGAACAATTCGATGCGCGCCGCCACGGGCATGGATTCGAGCTGGCCGTCCGTGTTCGCCCAGCGCAGCAGATCCTCGCCGCCGAATTCACATTCGATGAAGAACGGTGGCGTGTCGAAATTCCAGTCGATCACGCGAGTGAATGCGTCGGCGACGTCACCCAGTTGGTCACGCAGCAACCGTGACAGCGTGACCTCGCGCTTGAGCACCGACAGCTGTCGCTCTTCGGAACAAAACTTGAATACGCGCCGCTCGTCGGTCTTCAGATGCCGCGCGACCCAGACCTCGTTGCTGGCAGACTGACCGACCCTCTCATGCAACAGAAAGTGCGCTCGTGTGGGTACGGGGTGACCGGCCTGCAGGCCCAGCGTGCTGGGTTGCACCCGCCCGACCACCACCCGTTCGAGCGAGCCATCGAACCGGTAGCCGATCCGGGGCAAGGTGACAATACGGGCCGCGTTGTCGGGGCCGAGAGCGCCACGCAGCTTGGTCACCGCGTTCGCGAGAACGTTCTCGACGGTGGGGCGCCCCTCCCAGATCACCTCGAGGAGTTCCTCCTTGGTCACGACTTCGCCAGCCTGCGCCAGAAGCAGTCTGAGGATCTCGAGCGGCTTGCGCTGGACGGCGACCTTCTGCCCCGCCACCTGCAGGTCGAAGCGGGCCTCATCGAACTCGGCGGTGCCGAAGCGATAGCGGAAATGTGCCGCCGATGTCCGGCCAGATGAATCGTTCATCCGCGCGTCGCTCCCGGTACCGCTGGCGACCCGGCTTCCTGCTCGCAACCCCTTGTCCTGGCGAAAGTTCTCATGAGGTTAGGAATTGGTGAGGCGCACGTGAGGACGGCGTCGTGGTGGTTCTGGTCCATTGCAAGGATACCGCAGGCGGCGCGGCCCGGACCGGCCAGCCGCTGCGGTCACACGGCAACAAGACAAGGGGTGCGCATGTCGGAATTGAGTGAGCTGAAGATCGGCCTCAGAACGCTGACATTCTTCTATTTCAACGGCGTAGTCGAACACCGCCGCGATTCCTCCCACACCACGACCACCTACGAACACGGCAGCAATCGGCTGGTCAGCTCACAGACGGAGCACCGCAGCGACCTCGTCATCCGCAACGAAGCGGGCGACGTCCAGCAGATCAACGCCGCGGCCGCGCATGTCTCGATCCGGGAGGGATCGCGGGTGACGCTGATCCTCGCCGCGACCCGCGAGAAGGGCCCACAGCACTTCGTCTCCGTGTACGACCACGACTCGGGCCAGACCGGCTATTTCGCGAAGGGCGTGAACGACATGGCCGGTCCGCCGCTCTACAACATGGGCATCATCGTCGCGACGACGATCTGCGTCGTCAGCGTGTTCAACTTTTCAGTCGGCAAGATCATGCCAGTGGCGCTCGCGGCGGCCTTCTTTTACGAATTGTTCCGTCGTCGAAAACTGGTGCGGGCGCATGCCGACAAGGTCCGGATGAAGCACGGCAAAGCGAGCCAGTAGACCGACCCGAAGGGCACTCATGGCAGATCCGAATACGCCGCGGTACTCGAACGACGAACGCCTGACCGAAGCGCAGCGCGAACAGTACGACGCTGCACATCACGCACTGCGCGGTACCGGCGGCGGCGGTGGCGGCGGCATGTCGGGCGGAGGTGGTGGCGCAGCAGCCGCTGTGATGGCGCCTCTGATCATCGTCGGCACCTTCGTGGTGTTCATGCTCTATGCCTGTTTCTACCCGATGGCGGCCGGCGTCGCACTGCTGGTCGCCATCCTCGTCTCGAAAACGTTCGACGCCTTCGTGCCGGGTGTGGGCTGGATCATGCACTACCTGATGGTGCTGCCTCTCGGATTCGCGGCGCTGATGATGTATCGACAGCGCGAATGGAAGCTGGAACTCAAGCCGGCCTACCTGAAAGCGCGGCATGTGCTGCGTCTGGTGTTCACGGCGGTGATCGTCAGCACCACGGCGATGTACCTGACGGAGACCGGTGAGACGCCCGGGGATCCGCTCGACGAGCCACTGAACTGGACCCACTTTGCGATCGTCGCCACCTCACTGGTGATCGTGCACTTCGTCGGACGCTGGCTGGATCGGCGCACGCTGGTGATGCTGGCCGACGTCGGTTTGCTGGACGACGCCCCATCGCACGCGGCGCGAACGCCCTCGCGCGCAAGCTGGCCGCTGCCGGGCCTGAATCACGCGCCGGCGACCCTCGCGATGGGCCTGCCGGTCATGGCACTGGCCGGTGGAACGTTTGGCGCATTCCTCGGCTATGCGGCGTTCGAGACTTCGATCGCCACGCTGATCGGGCTGCTCACGGGTTGCCTCGGTGGCGCCATGCTTATGTTCGTCTGCTGGGTCATCACGAGGCCGGTTGGCGCATTGTTCGATCGCCTGCCGCTGCTCTGGCCATTGATGATGGGCGGCATCGTCGGCGCCGCGATCGCGTGGCGGCTGGCGCTCGCGGACAAAGCGTCGCTTGCGACCTATCTTGCGCCCGGAATCGTCGGCGGCGCACTTGCTCTTGCCGCCCCGTACCTGCTGTACACGCTCGTCCGAGGTCACCGTCGGACAGCATGAAACGCGTCGCCGGAATTCTCGCGCGCGACCACTGCTCGCGGGCGGCGCATGTCATCCATCATCTGGTCAACGCGAACCGCCAGCTCACCGTCAGCGTGCCCCCCTCTCCAGCCTCGCCATCAATCTTCACTCGCTGAATGCCGTTCGCCTTGTCGAGCCCCTGCGGAATCGGCACCGCGATCGGCTTGATGCGGGTCCAGGGAAACGGCATCTGATCGGGGAAGGTGCCCGGCTTGCCGTCGCTCGGTTCGCCCGTCACGGTTCGCGTCACGGGCATGTTGCCGGCGGCGATCGGCAGGCTGATATACAGGCGCTTGCCGGGACCATCGACTTCCATCATCACCGCGAGCGGCGTATTCGTGACGGGGATCGGTCCGTTGCCCTTGCGGGTGGTCTGGCTGACGCACTGCGAGCGTGGCGCCGACAGGCAGTCCGGATCGGCGAGCGCTGCGTTGTACAACTCGTCCGCCGTGTATCGCCCGTCGTACGTCGCGACGCGCCACAGCTGGTAGTTATTGTTCATAGGTCGACCGGCGGCGGCCGCATCCTGGCCGGCGGAACGGATCGCGCCTTCGTCCATCGTACTGGCGAGCCGCATGGCTTCGCGTTCCATGCAGGCTTCGTCTTCGCCGCACTTCTGCATGACGGCCTCGATGTCGGCCATCATCGGTGCCACCTTCTGCGCGCCACGCTGCGTGCGCTGCTCGCGACCTGCCATGTCCTGCTTCTCGGCGGCCGTGCCAGATAGCAGCGCGGCCACCGGCGAGTGGTTCTCCGCGACCATCTGCGCGCTGACGCTGACCTTGCGACTGACGCGCCAGTCGCGCCGGTCGTTGCCCTGCGCGTCGGTCCACTGACCGTTCGATGCATAGACGTACTCGAGGGTCAGCATGCCCTTCGAGCGCGGCGGCAGCAGCTGGGCCGAGGCCAGTCCGGACGCAGCGAGCGCGACGCCGACCAGAATCGATTGACGCAGGATGGCGGACTTTCGGATTCGCACTATGGCTTGCATGTGGACACTTCCGTATGTGGCGGGAACCGGGCAAGACGCTTGGCGGTCGTCACGGAATCAGCGCGACGAAGGTGGCATTGGCGGCCAGCAGTCGCTGGTCGGAGCCGTTCGTGTTGACGACGTACAGGTTGGGGATACCCGTGTAGT
The DNA here is from genome assembly GCA_965279665.1 of Steroidobacteraceae bacterium. GTDB lineage: Bacteria > Pseudomonadota > Gammaproteobacteria > Steroidobacterales > Steroidobacteraceae > UBA964. The sequence continues at coordinate 1,386,570 of OZ257256.1, read as the reverse complement.
TGTTGACGAGCACGCGGCCGCTCGGCGTCGCTGCCACGAAGTGGGCTTGCCCCCCGCCCGTGAACAGCCGGAAGTTGCCGGTCCCGTTTGTCGTCACCGCCCACAGCTGGATGTCGTTGACGGAGTTGACGGTTTCGCGGCGGTAGAGCACGGTGCCGCCGATGAGCGCGGCGAAGGTCTCCTGGTGGACCGACGTTGCAATCGGCGTGAGGTTGCTGCCGTCCAGACCGATCAGATAGACATCTCCGAGGGTCACCGTCGGACCGGTGATGGCATAGCGGTTGATGAACGCGCGGTTGTCGGCGGTGATAAACACCAGCCCTTCGTCGTCCGCGGAGTCGGCCAGCGCAACCGTGCCGGTGCCGTCGGCGAGCACGGAGAAAACATCATAGGAACCCCTGCTCGAACGCTGGTACACCACCCGGCCGTTGGCGGCGCTGCCCGAATAGATCTCGAAGTCACTGCTGGTCGCGAGGGCGATGTTGCCCGCGTAGATGTCACGGTTACCGGACAGGTTGGGCTGCTTGTGGATGATCAACGTACCGTTCGGCGTGATCCCGGCGAGTGTTTCTTCGGTGTTCGGATCGGCGGCGATCGGCGATCCGCCGTTGCCGACTGAACTGACGCTGTAGAGATCGCTCTGGCCGAAGTTGTCGAGTCCGTAGATGACCGTGCTGCCGACGATTCCCGCGACAACTTCGAAACGCGCGGACGTGGCCAGCGGGATGTTCGTCAGCCCTTCAAGATCGACCGCGTAGATGTCGCGGTTCTGGAACGGGCTCGTCTCATAGATGACGATGCCGTTGTTGGTGATGCCCGCAAAATCTTCGTCGAGGGGACCGTTCGCCAGAGTTCTCGCGAGCGTGCCGTCTTCGTTGACAGCGTACAGATCGCGGCTGCTTCCGCCGGCGGAACGGCGATAGACCACTCGGCCCGACGCCGGACCGCTGCCGACGATGTGAACACAGGTCTCGTCATCCGCGGAAATGGCGAGCGCGCGCGTATCGGTGCCGTCCTTCGCGACGCTGTAGATATCCACGCCGTTGTTTGACGTCGCGCGCTGATAGATGACGCGTCCGGAGGGCGTGACGCCACAGATCCACTCGCTGCCGGCCGCATCGGTCAGCTGGATCGGCGCCCCGCCGCTTTCCCGAACTGCGTACAGGTCGAGATTGGCGGTGTTCAAGCTGCCGTTGTCGCGAGAAAAGATGATGGTGGCGCCGGAGGCCGTCGTGCCGACAGTGATCACGAGCCCGAACGTCGTGGACCCGCTCGCGTTGGCCGCGGTGACGGTATAGGTCGCCTGCGCGGTCGCCGCGGTCGGCGTGCCGCTGATCTGGCCCGTGGTGGCATTCAGCGTCAGGCCCGCTGGCAGGTTCGGCACCACACTGTATGTCGTGGCGATGCCGGTCACCGTCGGATTCAGCGGAGCGATCGCCGTACCCACCGCATAGACCTGCGGGCTCGCGTAGCTCAGCGCGGTCGGCGGCGCCGCGTTCACCGTGACGACCAGGTCAAAGCCAGTCGAGCCCGTGACGTTGCTCGCCGTGACGCGGTAGGTCGCCTGCGCGGTCGCCGTCGTCGGCGTGCCGGTGATCTGACCCGAGGTCGTATTCAGCGTCAGGCCCGCCGGCAACGCCGGCGCGACGGCATAGCTCGCCACGACACCGGTGACGGTCGGCGGCAGCGCGGCAATCGCCGTGCCCGCGGTGTAGACCTGCGGGCTCGCGTAGCTGAGACCGGTAGGCGCAGGCGGATTCACCTGGAGGGTCAGCGTCGCGGTGGTGCTGCCCGTCTGGTTCGTGGCGGTGACGGTGTGAACCGCGGACGCGGCCACGGCCGTCGGTGTGCCGCTGATCTGCCCGGTCGTCGCGCTGATCGAAAGGCCGGCGGGAAGCGTCGGCGAGATGCTGTAGCTGTCGACCGTGCCCGTCACCGTCGGGCTCAGCGGGCTGATGGCCGTGCCCACGACATAGGCGGCCGGCGGCGTCGGATAGGACAGGCTGCTCGGCGCCTGGGCATCGCCGCCGCCACAGGCGGTCGCCATCGCCAATGCGATCAAGCCGATGATCAGTCGAAGAGGGTTGAGCGGCGCCGTGAACGTCATGTCGGGGACTCCTGCTGCAGGCTCGGGCGACGGAAAGGCCCGTCATGAGCTCTGAACGGAATCCGGCGGGCAAACCCGCCACGGCGGCTCGAATTAGTTGGGACTCGTGCCGCTGTCTGCCGCCGAACAGCGGGCCAGCGCGGGGCCCAACTGCGAGAACCGGGCGTTGTCTCGTGATTCGCCGGGTGCGCTCGTCGGAAGCTCTGGCAGGCGCGATTCGAGGTCGCGCAGTTGCTGGCAGGCCGCCGCGAACTGGGCTGCGTGACCCTCGAGCAACGCCAGGTTCCGGTAGTAGTCGCGCTTCGCAAGAAATGGCGAGATCGCCTCACTCGATCGCACGGCGTCGGGCAACCTCCGCCAGAGCTCGTCGGACCGGCCGGCACGCGTGAGGACTGCGGCCGGATCACCGTTGAGCCAGGCAGTTTCCATCGCCACCGTCAACGCCGCCCAGTGGTTGCCCGCGACCTCCATGTCGTCGCTGTCCCGCATCCCCAGGTTGTCCAGCTGCTGCAGCACCGTACGCGTCTGCTGTTCAGCATCGGCATAGCGATGCAGTCGAACCAGCGCCTCGATGATCGCTCCGCCCGCAAGAGTCTGCGTCAGCGCGCTACTGGTGTCGGACGGCCGGTTCTGCGATCGAACGTCCAGGATCTGGACGGACTTCCGCGCACCCGCGAGCGCCGCCTCGAAATCAGCAGCGTTGCGGCCCGTGGCGGTGAGTCCTTCTGCAAGACGCAGGTATCCGGCAGCCAGCGTCGAACGCGCCGGGTCGTCGTTGCCGAGGCCCTGCTCCGCCGACGCCAGCAGCGAAGTGGCCTCGGCCAGCCTTTCGTACGCTGCGGGCCCGGCGCGACCTTCGGCGCTCTGCGTATTCGCGAGTTCGATCAGTCGCACGGCCACCGTCAGGAGATCCTGCCCGCGGTTGCCGCGCAACTTCGCAAGCGCCCGACTGCCATCGATCGACCGCTTCAGCGCTGCTTCCCAACGCGGATCGCCGCGCAGCGTATACAGCGCCGCCAGTTCGTACTGCACGCGTTGCCGATCATCGACGACGGTCTCGTCGTTGCGACCGAAGTCGCCGATATCGTCGAGTAGCTTCGCAGACTTTTCGAACAACGCGATGGCCTCGTCCCAGCGACCGAGATTGGCGCCGGTGCCGCTGCCCAGCACCTCCCCCATGCGCCGATAACCACCGGCGAGTTCGGCCGCCAATGCCGGATCGCCATTGACTTCGGCGGCCAGGCGGTCGAGATACTTCACGGACGTCTCCACCAGCAGTTGCCGCGCCGGCAGCGTGCCGGCCACGTCGCGCAACTGGTTGTCGATGTCGTAGATGAAGGCGTTGGCGAGCCCACGCACACTGGCGAAGTGACGCTCGGCACGCGCCTGCGCGGCGATCGCGGTGCGCCGTTCGCGTTCCGCCAGGACCAGCCCGGTGATCAGGGAGAGCAGCACCGCAGCTGCCGCAGCCAGCGGCAACCGGTGACGTGCGATGAATCGCGCCACGCGATAGCGGCGACTCCCGCGTCGCGCGAGCACCGGGCGACGTTCCAGGAAGCGTTGCAGGTCGTCGTCGAACTGCTCCACGGTCCCGTAACGTTCCGCCGGATCGCTGCGCAGCGCCTTCAGGATGATGGCGTCGAGATCGCCGACGAGCTCACCCCCGGACACGAGCGACGACGGCAGCGCGAAGTCCTGTTGCGGGAAATCGCCGGGGCCGACCGCATGTCCCTGCCGTACGCGGCGATACGGAGATTGTTCGGTCAGCAACTCGTGCAGCACGACGCCCAGCGCGTAGATGTCCGTCGCAGTTCCGAGCGAATGGCCAAGAACCTGCTCGGGCGCCGCATAACGGAACGTCAGCATGCGACCGCCCAGTCGCGTCAGATCGTCGGCCGGTGACGTCGCCGCATCGTCCTCGATGAGCTTCGCGATGCCGAAGTCCAGCAGTTTCGCCTGACCTTCCGCGGTGACGAGGATGTTCGCAGGCTTGATGTCGCGGTGAATGACGAGCTGCCGATGTGCGCCACCGACGGCCGCGAGCACCTGGCGGAACAGGGCGATGCGTTCGCGCAGCGACAATTGCCGCTGCGTCGCGTGGTCGAGCAGCGACGTACCCTGCACGGACTCCATCGCGAGATAGGGCTGCCCCCCGCCACCGGGCAGGTCCGCCACACCCGCGTCGAACAGCGTTGCGATGTTCGGATGCTGCAGGCTCGCGAGGATGTCGCGCTCGCGCCGGAAGCGCTCCCGCCACACGGACGCCTGCCCGAACAGTGACGGCAGCTTCAGGGCAACATCCCGCGTGATGCCACCTTCGACCGGTCGCGCGAGCCACACCTCGCCCATCCCGCCACGCCCCAGCTGACGCAACAGCTGGTACGGGCCGACCCGCCGCCCGGATTCCCACTCGCTGGATCCGCGGTGTGCGGCCTGCAGCAGTATCGACGCTGTCTCGAATGCGCGGCCCTGCTCCGCGCGCCGGTCCGCGGCCAGCAGTCTGCGCAACAATGGCGCCAACACCGGCTGCGTCGCATCGAGCTCGACCAGCCATGCTTCGCGCGAGGACTCCGGCAGTTCCATCGCCTCAGCGAGCAGCGGGCTGACTGCCTGCCATTGTTCTCTGGACATCGTCACGCGCGGCGCGTCCCGTCAGCGATCATCGAGAATCGTGACCAGCAGCGCTCGCGCCTTGCGCCACTCGCGTTGCACCGTGCGCAGGGAAATGCCCAGCAGAGGGCCAATTTCGTCCTCGGTCAGGCCGCCGAAGAAACGCAGCTCGACGAGTCTGGCCAACGCAGGGTCGAGCGCAGAAAGTTCTTCGAGCGCCGCATGGACGCGCTCGATGTCGACATCGATGCCGATGCCGTCGGCGACTGCGGTATCGAGCGTGAGCATCTGCACATCGCCGCCGCGCCGCAGCGCGCGCTGCTCCCTCACCTGATCGATGATGAGACTGCGCAGCGTCCGCGACGCATAGGCCAGGAACTGCAGACGCGAACCGACCTGAACGCCGGCACCGTCGGCCAGCTTCAGATAGCTGTCGTGCACCAGCGAGGTCGTCTGCACACTGCCGCGCAGCCCCGACTGCATCAGACGCAGGTGAGCGATTTTCTTGAGTTCTGGATACCACGCCGAAAACGCGGCATCGAGCGCAGGCGGCGTGGCCTCGACATCCTGTAGGGCAATCGCGAGCTCGGACATATTCTGGACTGTACTTCCCGGTACAGCGGCCAAGGTTCGCACAATTGCGGGCCGTCGTGCAGCCCGCGCGAAGCGTGCCCTTCGCAGCGCGCGCCTACCCCGCCGCCTGCAACGCCGTGCGATAGTCGCGCGCGTACCCGGCGAGCGTGCGCGGCGGCCGGCCGAGCAGCGTCAGAACGTCACGCGTGGGCGTCGCCGCTGCGCCGGCGCGGACGGCCGCGAAGAGATTCACCAGCAGCGTCGCGTAGTCCTGCGGGAGCCCCGCACCGACGAGCGTGGCTTCGAACGCTGCGGGGACGGCATCGACATAGCGGATCGTGTGCCCCGTCTCGCGCGAGAGGACGGTCGCGGCCTCGGCATGCGTCAGCGCTTCGGCACCGGTGAGCACGTGCGTACCGTTCGCGCCGGCGTCGTTCATCAGCAGCTTGGCGGCGACGTCGGCGATGTCGCGCGCGTCGATGAAGCCGACGCGCGCGTCGCCGCCCGGCACCTCGAGCACGCCCGAACGCCGCACGCCTTCACCCCAGAACGTATGGAAATTCTGCATGAACCAGCTCGGCCGAAGGATGTGATGCCGCAGCCCCGAGGCCTCGAGCTCGAGTTCCGCGCGACGAAACGGGATCGACTCGTGCGCATCGACCCCCTGCGCGCTCAACAGCACGACACGACCGACGCCAGCCTGCGTGGCGGCGCGGATCCACGGCGACAGCACGGCGTACTGGTCCGCGTATCCCGGAGGCGAGTTCAGGAACGCGGCGTCGACGCCTTCGAGCAGTGCAGGCTTCGCGCCGCCCGCCTGGTCGACACCGACCCAGCGCACGTTCGGCAGAGCCGGTGCGTCCGACGGGCGGCGGGTCGCCGCCAGCACCTCCACGCCGCCCTGCTTCAAGAGCGTCCGCACGACCTCGCCGCCAACCGTACCCGTTGCGCCCGACACCCAGATCTTCTGTCCCATGTGCGTTCTCCTGATTGAGGGTGGAAGGATTCTGGATGGCCCCATGGCAGTTCTGAATGTCAGTTTCAGATCATTTACATGTCTTTTTGTCCTGCCTTAGAACTCTTGGAGAGACTGCGATAACCTGCCCTGATGGATGTCCTGACCGACGTGCTCGCGACCTGCGGACTGGAAGCGACGCTGCTGGCGCGGCAGTCGTACTACGAGCCGTGGGCGGTGCGATTCCCCTGCGAGCGCAGCCTCGGCTTTCACGTCGTCACGCGCGGCGAGGCGTGGCTGCGATCGACGCGGCTCGAGGCACCGGTGCGCCTGGGCAAGGGCGACATCGCGCTGCTGTCACGCGGGTTCGACCACGAGATCGCGACCGCGGTCGACGTGCCCGTGCGCGCGACTGCGACGCCCGACGATGCGGGCGTCGCGCCCGAACCCGCAGCCGACGACCGCGCCGTCCAGCTCACGCTCGTCTGCGGCGTCTACCAGTTCGCGCGTACGCCGCTGCATCCGCTGTTCCGCGACCTGCCCGACAGCTTCTTGCTCCGTGGTGATGATGTGCCGGCGCATTCGCCGATCCATGCGGCGATCGCGCTGCTCTCGGCCGAGCTGTCCGCGTCGCGCGCGGGTCGCGACGTGGTCACGCGACGGCTCGTCGACATCCTGTTCCATTACCTGCTGCGCGAATGGATGGAACGCGAGGGCGCCGCGGCCGGGTGGACCCGCGCGCTGCGCGACCCGGCGCTCGAGCGTGCGCTGTCTGCACTGCATGCGCGCGTCGAACGCGACTGGACCGTCGACTCGCTCGCGACCATCAGCGGACTGTCGCGCGCGGTGTTTGCGAAACGCTTCCACGAACTGACCGGCGAGACGCCGGCGCGGTACGTGGCCCAGGTGCGGATGCAGCGCGCGACGCAGCTGCTCGCCGATCCACGCATGAAGCTCGAGGCCGTCGCCGCCGCGGTCGGCTATGGCGATGCGTTCGTGTTCTCCAAGGCGTTCAAGCGGATGATCGGCGTGTCGCCGCGGCAGTATCGCCAGCAGGCGACCGACTCGGGTGGTGATGCGCCGCGCGCCGCGTGAAGCCTTCCGGCGCGCTGCGGAAGTGTCATTCCGGAAGCGATCACCCTGTCCTCAGCGCTTGTACGATCTCAGCGCTGCATCGTCGAGTCCCACGAGGGCCAGCAGTTCAGCGTAGCGAGCCGCGTATCGCGGATCATCCCGGAGCGCCTTCATCCGCGGATCGTTGCGCAGGAACATCAGGCAGTTGGAACGCTTGGCTACCGCATCGTGCAGCAGCTCCACGGCCTTGTCCTTGTCGCCGAGCGTCAGATAGACGACCGCGGATTCGTACGGGCACATATAGATCTTCGCGCTCTCGGCTTCTTGCAGCAGCGGCATCACCTTTTCCCGCTGCCCGGCATAGCCGTAGGCCTGGGCCAGCATGATCAGCGCAACCGGCGCCCGACCCGACAGCGCCACGCCTTTCTCCGCGAGCTCGACGCCCTTCGCGTAGTCGCCGCGCAGATAGGCGGAGAGGCCTGCGCCGCAGAACACGAAGCCGTTGTCCGGATGCTGCGCCATCTTCTCGGCGCCCCAGACCAGCGACGCCTGTTGTTCGCCGACCATGAACAAGGCCCAGTTTCCCCAGTCCGCGAGCTCGGAATTCAGCGGGTCCAGCGCGTTGGCGCGGGCGAGCGAAGCCTTGACCTTTTCATTCTCGCCGAGGCCCGAGTAATACAGCGCGAACCCAAGTTCCGTCAGGACCAGCGTCGGGTCCAGCGCCTTGGCCCGATTCAGGTTGTCCCAACCTTCCTTCCACTGCCACGCCATCACCTGCGTGAGACCGAGAGATGACAGTGCCTCCGCGGAGTCGGGATCGCGCTTCAGTACGTCCGCGAGCGAAGCCTTCACCTTCGGCAGCATCTCGTGCGGCGGATCGAAGTAGCCGAACAGGGACCGGTAGGCGTCGCTCCGGGCCAGATACGCCGCGAGAAAATCCGGATCCAGCTCGATGGCGCGGTTGAATGAATCGATGGCGCGCAGCACGGATTCGCGCGTCAGCAGTTCCATGTCGCGCCACCCCGCGACGTAAGGAGCATAGGCAGCGGGATTGCGCGTCGGGAACTCGGCCAGCGCACGCTGTTCGTCCTTGAGGATCTCCACCTTCAGCGCAGCCGACACGGCGGCGGCGATGCCGGAGGCCATCTCGAAGAAATTGGTGTTGTCGATGCGGGCCTGGAACGGCTTGTCCCACACCGCGAGGTCTGCCTCGAGGTCCTCCAGCGCCGGGGTGATGCGCAGCGAGTTGTCGGGCGAGACGCTGACGACGCCATCCAGCACGTATCGCACCTCCGGCAGCAGGCCGCGGATGTGCTCGCGCGCCTTGTTGTTCCGGAACGCGAACGCGGAGGCTTCCGGTACCACCCTCAATCCCGAGATCTTGCGCAGGTTGCCGATCACTTCCCGGGTCAACTGGTCCGCGAACAGCGCCTGGTCCGGCGTGGCGTTGTCGGAGACACCGAAGGGCACGACCAGGATATAGGGGCGCTCGGAACTCGACGCGGTCGGCGCTGGCGCGAGCAGGCGCCACCCGACCAGCGCGACCGACACCAGCAACACGGCCAACGCCAGCGGCAGCCGCCAGGCATGCGCCGCCGGCGGGTCGACGCGTGCCTCCGGCGCGGTCGCCGCGCTCGCCTCGCCGCCGGTCTCGCCATCCACCACCTCGCGCACGGACGCCACGAACTGGTACCCGCGGCCACGGAGGGTCTGGATGGTCTGCTGCAGGTCGCCGTTGTCGCCGAGGACCTTGCGCGCAATCTTCACATGGTTGCTCAGCGTGGCATCGGACACCGCGCGCCCGTCCCAGACCTGCTGGAACAGTTCCTCCCGACTGAGCACCCGATCGCGATGTCGCACCAGGTACACCAGCAGGTCGAAGACCTTCGGCTCCACGGGGATCAGGTCACCCCCGCGGCTGATCCGGTACAGGGTGGTATCGATGACGTAGTCGCCCACCTCGTACTTCATGCCGCCACCGGTACCGTCATTACCGCTTCGTTACGCAAAGATTATCGAGTCCTCATGCAACCGACCGGGGCTCCACCGCATTGTCAGGCGCCCGACATTGCAACCATACACGGAGAGCCTCATGCCGACGCCCCTGCAGATCCTTCTGGACCCCGTTTCGCTCACGGTGCTCGCGATCTACGCCGCCCTGATCCTGCTGGAAGCGCTGTTCCCTGCCCGCCCCCTGCCCAAAGTCGCGGGCTGGAAGAGCCGGTCGCTGCTGGTGTTCGCGTTCTACTTCTTTCTCTCGTCCTACCTGCCCCTGCTGTGGGGCGAGACGCTGGCGCAGTACCAGCTTTTCGACCTGTCGGCCCTCAACCCGTTCGTCGGGGCGGGTATCGGCGTGCTGCTGTTCGAGTTGCTGGTCTATTTCTACCACCGGGCGATGCACAGCTCCCATTGGCTGTGGCGCGCTTTCCACCAGATGCACCACAGCGCCGAGCGCGTGGACACCTTCGGCGCGTTCTATTTCAGTCCGCTGGATATCGTCGGCTTCACGCTACTGAGCAGCTTGGCGCTGACCATCGGGGCGGGCCTGTCGGCGCAGGCCGTGACGTACTACCTCTACTTCACGACCTTTCTCGCCGTGTTCCAGCACACCAATATCCGTACGCCCCAGTGGCTGGGCTACCTCGTGCAGCGGCCGGAGAGCCACAGCGTCCACCACGGACGCGGCATCCACCACTTCAACTATTCCGACCTGCCGCTGTTCGACATCCTGTTCGGCACGTTCCGCAACCCGAAGGATTTCGTCAGCGAAAGTGGCTTTGCGGGCGCCTCATCGAGGCAGATCCCGGACATGCTGCTGTGGCGGGACATCGCCGCGAATGAGTACGCGCTGTCCGTGCGGTCGTCGCCAAACTAGGGTTGCCCGTTCGCGCCGTGCTCACGAAAGCCAGACCTGCACGGCAGGCGCCGGCGTTCAGTAGATCGAGGGCACCTTCATCTCGTCGGGCACCGGGCGGCGATGGTAGTCAGGACGACGCTCGCGCGGCGGCAGCTCGACCGACGGTCGGACCACCTCGTGGTAGGGCATCTGTGTGAGCAGGTGGTGGATGCAGTTCAGGCGCGCGCGCTTCTTGTCGACGGCCTCGACGATCCACCACGGCGCCTCCGGGATGTGCGTCCGCTCGAGCATCGTCTCCTTGGCCTTGGTGTAGGTTTCCCAACGCCGCCGGCTCTCGAGGTCCATCGGGCTGAGCTTCCACTGCTTCAGCGGATCGCGGATGCGACTGACGAACCGCAGCTGCTGCTCCTCGTCGGTGATCGAGAACCAGTACTTGATGACCTGAATGCCGGATCGGACCAGCATGCGCTCGAACTCCGGCACCGAGCGGAAGAATTCCTCGACGTCATCCTCGCTGCAGAAGCCCATCACGCGTTCGACGCCAGCGCGGTTGTACCAACTGCGATCGAACAGCACGATCTCTCCGGCGGCGGGAAGGTGGGGCACGTAGCGCTGGAAATACCATTGCGTGCGCTCGCGATCGTTGGGCGCCGGCAGCGCCACCACGCGCGCCTGCCGCGGATTCAGTCGCTGGGTGATCCGCTTGATTGCACTGCCCTTCCCGGCCGCATCGCGCCCCTCGAACAGGATCACGACCTTGTGACCGGTGTGCACCACCCAGTCGAGCAGCTTCACGAGTTCCCCCTGCATCCGGAAGAGCTCGCGGAAATAGCGACGCCGCAGCGCGCGTTGCTCGGGCGACGCGGGTCGCAGCCCCGGCGACTCGTCATGCTCCCGATCCTCGTACTCGAGCTCCAGTTCCTCGTCGAAACCGTCGATCAGTTCCAGGTCGAGTCGTTCGTCGAAATCGGCGGGCGTCGCGCCCTGGGGGTTGTCGGGGTTAGCCATGGGTGCTCGGCGGGTGAACGAGCCGGGAGCCTCTCCCAGCCACATGACAGTCGTGTGACGCTATCCCGCGAAGCGGCAACGAGGGCGTGCCCTACCTCGCCTGAGTTGCGACGACAGAACGAGTGCGGGACACTGCTTGGCGGCGGCCTTTCCCACGGCGAGCAAGCATCGTCAGCAACCCCTCGCCGCATCGCCCCAAGAGGATGTCACATGGCCAGGCAACTCTCGTCCCGCCTCGTTCGCCGCATGCGCGCCGCAATGGCGCTGTCCGTCGCCTGCGCAGTAGCAGCGGTGCCAGCCGTCGCGGACCCGGCCCGCTGGTACAGCGCGAAGCGGATCGATTTTGTGATCGTCGCCGAGTACAGCGGGCGCGCCGAAATCGATGCGACTGGCGACGCTCAGATGAAGGACCGTATCGAGTTCTCGCTGTCGACAGACCTCGCCGGCACGATCACGAAGCCGATCCAGTTCAAGAATTTCCCGTCGACCCTCGGCGACATCCGCTCGCGGGAGCGCGGGTGCCGGGCTCCCGTACTTCAAGGACCGCTGGAATGGCTCACCGTCGAGCGAGTGGAGACTCCGGCGAACTCCACGCTCGGCGCGATCATGCATGTCCGCGTCGACTACCCGACGATGCTGGTGTCGAAGTTTTGCACCGGCAGCGTCAAGCAGGAGGCCAGGACCATCAGGAAGGCGGAACCTTTCCACGTCCCCACCGTCGGAGAATTCCTCGTGAATCCTGCCGCGTACCGCGACACCGGTATCACGGTCAACGAGGCGAATGGAACGATGGTCGTGGTCTCGGACAACGGCAAGATGCCGGGGCGATGGACGTGGACTTTCAAGGCCACGCCGCATTGAACGTGGCGCCTGGCGCCTACGGGTCGCGTGCCGAGGCCGCCGATCGCCGGGCCCCGCCATCGAAGATCTGCCGGGCCTGCCGAATTGCGCTGCTGCGCAGCCGTGAGATGATCGCAGCACGACTCACGATCCAACGGTTGCATGCTGTATCTGGCCCTCAGCTGCCTTCAAGGTCGACCCGCCGTACAGGCCTGCCGCGATCTGCTGTCGCTCGGCGCACCGGGCATTCAGCTCACGCCGGGCAACGTTCCGGATCCAGCGCTCGTCGACGAGCTCGCGGGCATACCCGTGCGTACTCATCACGGCTTTTCCTGGAAGGCGATGAAGCAGCGTGTCTGGGACGACTCGGGCCGCTGCTGCGTGACGGCGGATTCCGTCCATCCGCCCACGGAGCGCGAGCCGGCTTACGCCTGCTGGTGGGAGGCGATTCGGGAGCATTCCAATCCCGCCGTCCATGAAACCCCTGTCATCCACGAAACCATGTACCCGGGCTATCGGCTCGGATGCGGCGCGGAGATCGAGCGCGCCATGGACGAAGGCCTGACCCTCGCCGTGGACGTCTCGCACATCCACATCCAGGTCAGCGCCGGCGTCCTGCCGCCCGAAACCTGGCGGCGCCTGCAGCGTTATGCAGGCATCGCCGAACTGCACGTCTCGGACAACGCCGGTCGTATCGATTCGCACCGGCCCATCAACCCGAACACGTTTGGACTGGGCTGGGCGCGCGAGCGCGCCAGCACGGGGCTGCCGTTGGTGTTGGAGGCCTACATGCATAGATTGTCCTGCAGTGAACGCCGGGCACAGGTGGAGCTGTTGACGTCATGACCGAACAGAAATACACAACGACTGAAGCAGCGCGTCGACGCGATAAAACGATTCAGGAGCAGATCGTCCCGGCCATCCAGCGCGCGTTCGAAGCACACCCCGCCCTGCAATCGGCCACGATGCTCGTCGCGCAATACTGGTGCGACGAAGCCAACGACGCGGTGCACTGCGACCTCGTGTTCTCCGAGCTGGATACGCCTGACACTGCAGCGGCCTATGCCGCACGCCTGAGGCGTTGCGAGGCGGAAGAGAGAATGGAGCCGCAAAGGCCCGCAGCAGGTCCGTCGGGATGGGCCCGATGGTTCCCGTGGCTGCGCACGGCCGAGCCGTCAGTGATGGTGGTCCCCGGTGTTCCGCGCGATTCTGCGCTGAAGAGCGATCCCATCAACCTGCCCAGCGGCATTGACGACGAGACGCTGCAACAGGAGTTCGCATGGAAAATCGGCTGGGACTCGAACGGCGAGCCCATTTCCCTGTTTGCCGCGTTCTGTCTCGAGGATTGCCACCAGGAAATGGAGGTCGGCGAAGCGTATTCGCCCTACGCCATCTTTCGACGCCAGAACGGGAGCGTGGCGGTGGAAACGGTCGGAGTGATGACCCGGCCATGGCTGGATGGAGTGAAGCCCGAGGGCGGCGAGGAAGAGTGACCGGCGCGATAGAGGGCGATCACAGGTAACGGTAAACAGTTCATGTCGTGGACGTCATCACTGTTCGCATGTCTCGTCCCGCTCGCCGCGGCGGCGGATGGTCGTGGCGCTCGCCAGGTCATCAGCGAGACGACCGATCTCGAACACAGCGTATTCGCGTCATCACGAAACGGCGCAGTGCCGGCAAACCTGCAGCAACTCTGCGCAGCCTCGACCCGCTGGCAGCGGTTGTACCTGCTTCGCGACGAGTCAGTGCTCGCTGGCGAGGAACTCCGCCAGCAGCACGACCTGTTGGGACAGTTGCTCGCAGAGATCGATCGCTCAGTGTCTTTCGTGGTGGAAGCCACGAAGGAGCGACATGCGCCCACCGGTGAACTGCACATGGAAGGTTTCCACCCGCTTCCATTCGAAAGGGTGTATCCGGCGGATGCGGTCGTGAGAGATAGATGGATCTACCTGCACACCGAAGCGCAGATCCTGGCGATGCTGGCCTCGGCACCGTGTGGCCCACAAGCCTGCGCCGAATGGGACGATGACGGCGAAAGCCTCGAGTCCGTGTTCGGCGTGCTGAAGTCGAACCGCGCATTGCTCGGTCTTGCGGTCGAACGCGATGCGGCCGGCGATAGATGGCGAAAGGCAGTTGGGCCAATGTCGAGAAACTGATAGGAATCGTCATTCAAACGCTGCGCCACCGTCATGCCGCGTTCCCGTAACAGCTTGACTGCCTCGTGCTTGAACTCTGGCGCAAACACACGCCTTTCCATCTGACACCTCCGAGATCACCATCGTACCGAACCTCGGTGGCAGCAGAGGAAGCAGAATCCCATTCAGCATGTTGAGCGCTATTTGTTGACCACTTGAAACTGCCCACAGCCCGTGTACGTGAAAACGGCGCTACCGCGCGCGACCGGAGACGGGGGCACCGATAATTCGTACACCCAGCTGAGCGAGCCGCTGTCGTATTCCTCGCAGTTCGAAGACTTTCTGGCCAGGTCAAGGACCAGCGTCGTGGACTGGGAGCCAGCCACTGGCAGTGAGTACCCGCTCAGCAGGACCAGGGTTCCACTGATGCCCGCTGCGGCAACCGTCACACCGCCATTCAACAACCACCACACGCTGGATGCTGGAATCGACTCGTATCTCACGTCCTCGAAAGCCATACTCGCGGGGCCGACCCGTACCGTTCCGGTCAAGCGGCCGATGACGCGACCCGCGTTACTGACGAGGCAGTTGTACGTCGACGCATAGGTGCCGACGACCGCTACTGGCGCCGCATGGACCGCGCAATTCGAGGGCACTGCAGCCATTGCTTGTTGTGCGAAAGTCAGGGTGTCGGTGGCGAGCGTCGCACTGCGGCTGTTCTGCTGGCGCAACTGTGGCGTGCCGGAATCCTGCATCATGGCGTAGCGATCGACCGCGTTGACCGCGTCGCGCAGCGGCACCAGCGACGCCGCTGCGCGTTGCAGTGGCACGCCCGTGTCCGCGTTGGCTGCAAGCAGGTTGCGCAATGCCGCGAGTGGCGCACGGATGCCGCTGTCCGGCGCATCGAGAGACTGCGCCTTTATCGACTTGCCTGCGGGCAGCGCAACCGAAGGTCTTGCGACCCCGACTGCGGCGGGCGCAGGTGCCAATTGCGCCATCGTCACCTCAAGGGCCGACAGTGCCGAGAAGATGGAAAGTGCGATCGCAAGCCCGGCAGTTCTGTGGCGGAGTCGTGGTGTTCTCACAGCATTCCCTCAGGTGTCCGGAACGAGCGTAGCATCGGAACTCGTCAGGCGCAGCACGGGCCTTGAGATGACGTTGCAACGCGCCGGAAACGCTCCGCAGTCGTCGGGCAATCCCCCCGATTCCATCGCGGCACAAAAGAAGTGGAAAGCGGTCATGCAGCCATCACACGCAAGTGGTCGCGGCTTGCCTGGCTGGATGGAATGGATTCGGAGGCCTCGCCAGTCGACAATCTGGTCCAGTGCCCGGATCACCCTGGCCGACGGCAGCGACAGATCCACTGCGACTCCCTGCCCGTCCCGATTGAAGTCGTCCAGCACGCTGAACAGCCGGTACTGCCGCCCGTCGTCGATATTGTCGTGCATGAACCGGGTTACACGAACTGGACTCGCCTGCGGGGGCTGCTTGAACTTCCTGTCCGCCGCATCGGGCGGGGACGCAACAGACGGTGGCATGACAGGCGCGGGCGGCCAGCCCAATTCTGCCGTGTTCGAGCAGAAATGCCCGAATCGAGTCAGGCCTGCATCTTCCGGGAATCTGCGAGCGGTATAGCGTCGCGCGCCAACGCACGATGAGGGCAGCCCCTCACTCCCACTCAATTGTCCCGCGGCATCGCAACTCTTCGCCGCTGCTGCAATTCCTGAAATCGTTGGCTGATTTTACCGTCAGCCTGACCGTCATGACGTCCCGTTTGATGACGCTGCATTCCGATAGAGCGCGAAAGACGAATCATCACCCGACGCTCTCGAACCCGGCAACCAGAGCGTCGACCTGCTCCGCAAACTTCCTGGCATTGGCCTTCTGCAATTGCAGCAGGTTCTGCAGCTTCCAGCGTAAGCCGGGAAGATGCTCAAGGTGCGGGATGCCGAGCGCCGACCATTCCGGCTCCGCGCGAACGAGTGACAGCAGAAACCGGCGCTCGTCATCGTCCAGTTCGCGCTGGATCTGCCTCACTAGCCTCTCCCTTGTCGCGATCAGGACGTCCAGCGGTACGGGATACTCCGTCATTCCCTGAAAGTTGTGTGCGTAGTCGTACCGGACGTCGCGTAGCTGGGGGAACAGCAACTCATGGATCGGTCTCTTGCCGCAGGCCAGATAGACAACGAATGCGCGGCGGATACCGGGCGTGATGCCTTCGTGCTCGTAAAGCTGCAGCACATCGAACAGGTCGCGCGGATGCTGGCGATCGAGCGCCGCGCAGAGCTTGCCGCCGTACAGATCCTCCAGCGACACCATCGGCAGTTCCACATCGGCGAGCAACTGGTTGCGGGCGGCTGCCACGAATGAAACCCGGTGCACCGGGTGCACGGTCCCGCGCATGACGAAGTTGACTTCGACCTTGACTTCGATCCGGTCGCGGCGAACCAGCAGCTTCGTTTCGCCCGCCTGCGCTTCTGGAATGTGCACCTGAAATCCACGCAGGACTAATCTGTCGGCGGCTTGCCGAATCGCTTCATTGATACGCGCCAGCGCCTCTTCGCGTGGCAGTGAATGGTCGGGAAAGACCAGATCGAGATCGACAGACAGTCGCGGCATATCGCGCACGAACAGGTTGATGGCCGTTCCACCCTTCAGCGCGAAGGTGTCGTCGACGAATACCAGCGGCGCGACCTGCGCCATCATTCTCGCAGTCTGGAGGTAGACCGGGTTCATGGCTTGAGTACCAGCAGCCCTTCCGTGGACCGCGACACCCACGGTCGATTGCTGCCTTTTGGCAGCGTGGCCGGATCCAGCTTGCTCATCCAGGGTAACGAGCCCTCCCGACCCAGCAGCAGACACAGCCGGACCGTCTTGATGCTGGTGCAGTGCTGCAGAAGCTCGCGCAGCACATCTGCGCGCAGGTTGTAGCTGCTTTCGACCAGCTCGCGGGCTTCCTGCAGCGTCTGCCGCACGCCGACTTCGCTCAGCAGTTCCAACAGTGCCCGCTCCGGCGCGGATACTCGCGGAGCTCCGCTGCGCTGCTCGAAAGGGCCGACATGCAGAAGCGCTTCGGGACTCTCATCGAACAGCCGTTTGCGGTGATATTCGGCCGGAAACCGCTCCGTGAACCACGCTGGCAGGCGGCCAGCCGTCCATCCATAAAGCTGCAGCACCGGCTGCTGCGACACGTACTGACGGAGCCCGTACCAGTCGAGCGCCGACTTGCCTCCCACGTGCAGCCCTTCGAGCTTGCGTTGCAGAAGCAGCAGACTGGGATGCAGCGTGGGCGGATCGTTTGGCCTGCAGAACACGCCGCGCGCCAGACGCTTGAGCCAGCCCGCGCGCACGTAGTGAACGGCAAGATCCGCGGATATGCCCAGGGCAGCCAGATCCTCCGACGCCAGGGGCGCGCCAGGCGCCAGCCGCGTGTGGAGACTATTTAGAAGGTTTCGTTTAGTCGTATCCATACTACGACTGATACATCCATCTCAAATCAAAGTCAATTTGATAAAGATCGCTTTGTCGTACTTACGCTACGACTATGTGAGATTCGTCAAACTCAGGCGCATGCCAGGTTCAGCCCTGACGCCAGCGCAGGATAACGTCGTCAGGATTTGCCCGCCCTCTTCCGGTCGGCTACCTCGAAGTGCGCGATCTGGTCGGCTTGGGCCTTCTTGAAGGCCTCACGTTCAGTCACACGGGCAACATACGCTTCTGTCGCGGGCCGTTTGCCGAACGTGCGAACGGCCGGAACGCGCAAGACGTCGGCCATCAACAGGTCCGCGACCGTAAAGCGCCCGGCAGCAAGCCACTGCTGGTTGCTCAACACGCGCTCCATGTGGTCGAGGCGCTGGGTCACCCATCCGGTGAGTTTGTCCTCGTTGCCGGACATCTTCAGGAACCACCAGGGTACGGTGACCATTTCGATCGAGTTGAGCGCGGCGATGGTCCATTGCTGCGTCTGCCCTTCGGCAACCGCATCGCGTGGCATCAGCTTTTCGCTTTTCCGGGCCAGGTGCAGCAGACATGCGCCGCTCTCGAAAAGCTCCACGTCCGCGTCTTTCAGGAATGGCACCTGGCCGAAGGGTTGCTGTGCAAGGTGGTTCGTCTCGCGACCATCGAAGGCGATCGTGCGGACTTCATACGGCAGTCCCGCTTCCTCGCAGGCCCACCTCAGCCTCAGGTCACGAACGAAGCCGCGGGGACCCTCAGGAACCCAGTCCAGCGTCCAGATTGTCAATGCGCTCATGACGCAAAGCTCCCCTGCTGACAGGCTTCATCCAGGCGCTGCAGTGCGCTGGTCCAGCCATCTTTGTGGGACGGCCGTGCGCCTTCGGACAGCTGCTGGTGCGTGACCACGACTTCAGTGCTTGCGCCGCGAGCGACGAACTCGACAGTGACCAGTGACTCCTGCTGTTCCGTGCCGCGCGAGATCCAGGTGAACACCAGGCGTCGCGGCCGGTCGATCACACGGTACACGCCAGTGTGCGGATAGGTTTCTGTCGCGCTGCGCATCTCCAGTTCGTAGCTCCCTCCCACGCGGGCGTCGACTTTCGCCGTCGTGGTCTGGATGCTGCCCGGCCGCATCCAGATGGCCATGGCCTGCGGATCCAGCCAGGCATCAAAAAGATCCTCGGCCGTGGCGGCAATGGTGCGGCGAACGACGACAGCTGAGGTGGTGGCTATGGCGGCATTCATTTGCGTTTCCCTTTTTTCGAACTCACGTAGTGGTCCAGCGCGGCGAGGTTGTCTTCCCAGAACGAGCGGTATTTTTCGATCCATGCCTGCGCCTCGGCCAGCGGTTTCGGATCGGCCTTGAGCAGGTGGTCACGGCCGACGATGGACCGCCTGACCAGGCCAGCGCGCTCCAGCATCCGGATGTGCTTGGACACGGAGTTCAGCGATATCGGGAAGTCCGCGGCGATCTCCGTGACGCGAGCCTCGCAACCGGACAGCCGGGCGAGAATGGCGCGGCGCGTCGGATCGCCAAGCGCATTGAAGACCCCATCCAGTCGTGACGATCTATATTCACCCATATGGGTGAATATAGTGCCGCGCCCCCGCTGGAATCAAGTCGGAGTGATGGAATCTACAGTGTCAGACGATCCATCCTTCCGCGCCCAAGTCCAGTTCGTGGTACGGGCCTTATGGGGAGCCCGAGACTGCCGTCGAGCACCCGCTTAGGTTTCGACCACTTCTTTCCCGAATCCTGGCGCTGCAACTGCGGGCGCACTGACGCACCATGCCGCGAGCGCCCCTCACTCCCTCTCGATTGATCCCCGAACTCGCAACTTACTGAAGTCGCTGATTTTCCTGCAGGACGTGCAGCAATTCACCGTCGAGACGACCGACAAAACATCCCGCTTTAAGCTGACAGCCGGCGATAAATGGCGAAAGGCAGTTGGGCCAATGTCGAGAACCTGACAGGAATCGTCATTCAAACGCTGCGCACCGTCATGCCTCGTTCCCGCACCAGCTTGACTGCCTCGTGCTTGAACTCTGGCGTAAATTCACACCTTCCCAACTGACACGTCCGAGATCATCATCGTATCTAACCTCGGTATCAGTAGAGGCAGGGGAATCCCATTCAACGAAAGGCGGGAGCACATCGAGTCGCGCCGTCTTCTTGCTCGAATCCCCGTAACTCTTCTACCTACGCGCCAGCGGCCGCCGGTAAGCATTTCTGCGCTGCGGCCCGCAGCGCTGAGATCGCGTGTAGATACGGCGCCGGTCCGAAGCTTATGCGCGCGACGCCTGCAGCGCGATACGGGTCCAGATCTGCATGCATGTCCAGGACCATCACATTGATCGGCAGGGCCACTTCGCCAACGACCTCGGCAATGAGATCCGGATCGGAAAGCCCTGGCACGAAGAGTCCGTCAGCACCAGCCTGTGCGTAGGCCCGCCCGCGCTCGATAACCTCGCGCAAACGCGAGTCGGTCGATGAGCCATCCGACGGCAGGAGGAACACGTCGGTACGTGCGTTCACGAAGAAGGCTCCGTCGCGACGGTCGGCCGCAACGCGTGCGGCGCGAATCAGCTCGACCTGCTCGTCGACGGACCGTAGGGAGACGCTGTCAGTACGCCTATCCTCGAGATTGCATCCGCAGGCGCCAAGGCAGAGCACCCGTTCAACGCTGTTAGTGACCGCCTCGGGTGAACCACCGTAGCCAGATTCGATGTCGACCGTGAGCGGAACCGTCACCGTTCGCGCGATGAGCTCGAACGCGGACATCATCAGATCCGACGGAATACGCTCACCATCTGGATATCCATGCGCTGCCGCAATCGCCCAGCTGCTGGTCGCGATCGCAGTCGCGCCACACTCTTCGATGGTGGCGGCGCTGCCAGCGTCCCACACATTCACCAGGACCACCGGATAGCCTGATACATGGAGCGCGCGGAATCGCTCCGAGAGTGCGTTTCGAGTCGTCATGGGATCTCCAGATGTGGGGCCGTCTCGTCTTCGCGTCGTACGTCGAGCACCGGCGCGAGTGCAGAGAGCACAGCACCGGCGTCGAACAACTCGCCGGGTGAGTAGGTTCCGCCGCAGCTCGGCGGGCGCGCCAGTACGCGGCCGCACGCCTCAGCCACCAACCGCGCGGAGATTGAGTAGATGTCCTGTCCGCGTGCCAGGATCCTTGATCGGCCATGCGCCGAAGTAACGACGACGTCCATCAGGAACTGCTGGGCAGAGCGGCCGCTCGCATCGGCGGCCCGTGGTGGCGGTGTCGCCGTGTCGCGCAGATCCCGAAGCGGCTGCATATTCATGAAGCTACGGATCGTCTTCGCCGGCAGGTGGCGAGCGAGGCTGACGATTTCGGAGAACGGCAACGCGACGATGTGTTGTCGGCCGAACGGTGGCGGAAACACCCAGTATCCCGTTGATGCGGGTTCAGCCAGCGGGACGAAGACGCCCTTCTCGATAAGGACGCGACGCGCCGAATTTCGAGCGCCGGTGGCACGGGTGCCTGACGTCGGATGCCAAGAGTCGAGCGCAACGCCGACGTCTATGCGCTCGATGGGCGAGCGACCGTCCCAGACTGCCGTCGCGAGCAGATCTGCGAGACCACCATAGAAGGCCATCGCCGGCATCACGACCACGCCCGCGTGACGCGCATCGTCACCATAGGTCGACAGCGTGAGACGCGTCGTCCTCTGCTCCGCGCTGACGTCGAAGTAGTGAATGCGGCGGCGCAAGGCAGCCTCGATAATGCCAAAGGCCGTGTCTGCAAATGGACCTGCGCAGTTGATCACCGCGGCGACTCCGTCGAGCGCTCGATCAAGTGCGGCACTGTCGTCGGCGCCAGCGTAGCGCCACGCGTCGGGTGACTCAGCCCAGGTGACCCTGTCGGGCGCAGCCCTGCAAAGGCGGGCCACGTGGAAGCCGCAGCGCTCGAGCTCCGCCACGACGAACCGACCGGTGTGCCCGGAAGCGCCATAGACGGCGACGGTGCAAGTGTTCATTCAGCCCTCCATGCGATACCGCTCGGTAGCGTCCTTGAACCATATACGCTACCGGTCGGTAGTGTCAACCATCTCGATCGGGTAGAATTCCGCGTGGCGCGATCCTATTCATGATCGCCGCCGCGCGTGCATGACCAGGAGGCCCGCCGTGACCAGCAGACACGCCGAACGTGACACGGCAGATGCCATCCTCGACACGGCCGCGCGCCTCTTCTACGCGCATGGGGTGCGAGCCGTCGGAGTGGAATGGATCGTCCGCGAATCCGGCATCGCGAAGACAAGCCTCTATCGTCACTACTCGACCAAGGATGCCCTGGTCGCAGCGTTCCTCGACCGCGAGGATCGGGAGTTCTGGGAGCAGTGGGAGAGCGCCTGCGCGCTGCCTGCAGGCGATCCCCAGGAAGAGTTAATGGCGCTGCTGGGTTGGATCGGTTCGCGTGTTTCGCGCGACGGCTATCGCGGGTGCCCGCAGATCAACGTCGCCGCCGAGTTCTCAGATCCCGCGCATCCGGCTCGACGGATCCGCCAGAAACACAAGGCGCAGATGTATGAACGATTGTGCGCATTGACACTGCGGATGCGTCTGAGGCACCCGGAAGACATCGCGATGCAGCTGGCACTGTTGATTGACGGAGCGTTCACAAGCGACGGTCGCCTGTCTCGCCAATCGGCACCACGGATCCTGCGGTCGGCTGCGGAGGCGCTCATCGAGGCCGGTCAGCGGAAAAAGCGCGAATAAGCCCGCCGCGTTCTGACCGAAGTCGTCTGGCGACCGCGTGCATGCACTGCCGCCCGAACCGGCGCATCTCTCCCCACGCCGGAATGGAGGTCAGAAGTCCATCTGCGGCGGCCACGGGATCTTTACCGTTGAATCAACCGTCAACAGAACAAACACAACCGGAAGGACTACTGTCTGCATAGTGCAAGACAATCGGCAACCAGCTTACCGATCAGACACCTGGCAATTCCTTGACTCTCGAAAACAATCGACAGCTATTCATCGCCGAGAACTTACAACCCAATGATTTCACTGAGGGAATGTATCTGCCAACCGCGCCCTTCACTCCCACTCGATCGTCGCCGGCGGCTTGCCGCTGATGTCGTACACGACGCGCGAGATGCCCTTCACCTCGTTGACGATCCGCCGCGAGCAGATGTCGAGGAATTCGTACGGCAATCTCGCCCAGTGCGCCGTCATGAAATCGATGGTCTCGACGGCACGCAGCGCGACCACGTAATCGTACCGCCGGCCATCGCCCATCACGCCGACGGACTTGATCGGCAGGAATACGGCGAATGCCTGGCTGGTCTTGTCATAGAGATCATGCCGGCGCAGCTCTTCGATGAAGATCGCGTCGGCGCGGCGCAGCAGGTCCGCGTATTCCTTGCGCACGTCGCCGAGGATGCGCACGCCCAGGCCCGGACCCGGGAACGGATGGCGGTACACCATCTCGCGCGGCAGGCCGAGCTCGACGCCGAGCCGGCGAACTTCATCCTTGAACAGCTCTCGCAGCGGCTCGACCAGCTGCATGCGCATGTTCGCGGGCAGCCCGCCGACGTTGTGATGCGACTTGATCACATGAGCTTTGCCAGTCTTGGAGCCGGCGGACTCGATCACGTCAGGGTAGATCGTGCCCTGCGCGAGGAAATCGATGCCCTCGAGCTTGCGCGACTCTTCGTCGAACACTTCGATGAACAACCGGCCGATGATCTTGCGCTTCGCCTCAGGATCCGCGACGCCGGCGAGCTCCGTGAGGAAGCGCTGCTCGGCATTGACGCGGATCACGCGCACGCCGAGGTTGTCGGCGAAGATCTTCATGACCTGGTCGCCTTCGTCGAGCCGCAGCAGGCCATGGTCGACGAACACGCAGACGAGCTGGTCGCCGATGGCCTTGTGCAGCAGCGCCGCGACGACGGATGAATCGACGCCACCCGACAGCCCCAGCAGCACCCTGCCCTTGCCGACCTGCGCACGCACCCGCGCGGTGAGGTCATGGATGATGCTGCCCGGGTTCCACAGCGCGGCACAGCCGCAGATCTCGCGCACGAAGCGCTCGAGCATGGCCGCGCCCTGCCGGGTGTGCGTCACTTCCGGATGGAACTGCACGGCATAGAAACGCCGCGACTCATCCGCCATCGCCGCAATCGGCGCGCCTGAGCTCGATCCGGTGACGCGGAAGCCCGCGGGCACTGCATCGACGCGGTCGCCGTGGCTCATCCAGACGTCGAACGTGGCGCGGCCCTGCGTATCGCGCTTCTCCGCGAGCTCATCCCACAGACGGCACGCCCCTTCGGCCTGCACTTCCGCATAGCCGAACTCGCGATGATTCGAATTGACGACGCGACCGCCGAGCTGCTGCGCCATCGTCTGCATGCCGTAGCAGATGCCGAGCACGGGCACGCCGAGCGTGAACACGGACTCCGGCGATTTCGGCGGCACGGCATCCGTGACGGACTCCGGTCCGCCGGAGAGGATCACGCCGCGCGCGCCGAAACCCCGCACGAAGGCGTCGTCGACGTCCCAGGGATGGATCTCGCAGTAGACGCCGATCTCGCGCACGCGGCGCGCGATCAGCTGCGTGTACTGCGCACCGAAATCGAGGATCAGGATCCGGTCGGCGTGGATGTCGGCTGTCATGAGATACGGTAGTTCGGCGCTTCCTTGGTGATGGTCACGTCGTGGACGTGAGACTCGCGAACACCCGCCGTCGTGATGCGCACGAACTTCGGCTTGGTGCGCATCTCGTCGATGCTGTGGCTGCCGGTGTAGCCCATCGCGGCGCGCAGGCCGCCGGCCAGCTGGTGCAGGATCGAGACGATGCTGCCCTTGTACGAAACGCGGCCTTCGATGCCTTCCGGCACGAGCTTCTCGAGTTCGCTGGTCGTGTCCTGGAAATACCGATCCGCGGACCCGTGACGTTCCGCCATCGCACCGAGCGAGCCCATGCCGCGATAGCTCTTGTAGCTCGCGCCCTGGTACAGCTCGACTTCGCCCGGCGATTCTTCGGTGCCGGCGAACAGTCCGCCGATCATCACGACATGCGCGCCGGCCACGATGGCCTTCGCCACGTCGCCGGAATAGCGGATGCCGCCATCCGCGATCAGCGGCACGCCATCTTTCGCCAGCGCCTCAGCGACATTCGCGACCGCAGAGATCTGCGGCACGCCGACGCCAGCAACGATACGCGTGGTGCAGATCGATCCCGGGCCGATGCCGACCTTGACCGCATCCGCACCGACGTTGACCAGATCGCGCGCGGCTTCGGCCGTCACGATGTTGCCGGCGATGACCTGCTGCTCTGGCCAGCGCGTCTTGATCTGCTCGACCATCTGCATGACCCCACGGGAGTGGCCGTGGGAGGTGTCGACGACGACCACGTCGACGCCGGCCTCGCGCAGCGCGGCGACGCGATCCAGCGTATCCGGGCTCGTGCCGACGGCGGCACCGACGCGCAGTCGGCCACTCTCGTCCTTGGAGGCGCGCGGCCGCTCGGTGGCCTTCTGGATATCCTTGACGGTGATCATGCCCTTGAGCTGGTGCTGCTCGTCGACCACCAGCACTTTCTCGATGCGGTGCTTGTGAAACAGGCTGAGCACCTGTTCGCGCGGCGCGTTCTCGCGCACCGTGACGAGCCTGTCTTTCGGGGTCATGACGGACGACACGGGCTGATCCAGCTTGGTCTCGAAGCGCAGGTCGCGCGCGGTGATGATCCCGACGAGATCCTTGCCCACGACGACGGGCATCCCGGAGATGCCGCGCGCCTTCGTCAGCTCGATCACCTGGCGTATCGTGGTGTCCGGCGTGACCGTGATCGGATCGACGACCACGCCGCTCTCGTACTTCTTCACGCGCAGCACTTCACGCGCCTGCGCCTCGATGCTCATGCTCTTGTGCACGATGCCGATACCGCCTTCCTGGGCGATCGCGATCGCGAGTCGCGCCTCCGTGACGGTGTCCATCGCGGCGGACATCACGGGGAGGTTGAGCCAGATTTTCCGGGTCAGCTGCGTTCGCAGGTCCACTTCGCGCGGCAGCACTTCGGAGTACGCCGGGACCAAAAGCACGTCGTCGAAAGTGAGTGCTTCCTGGAGAATTCGCATCGGGGGGGTGTCCACAGGAGGGTAATGGACGGCGCATTCTACGCACCGCGGCAAACCCGGTAAACTGCTGCGATGAGCGACCGGGAAGGCCTGTTTCGAGCCGAGCGCGACGTCTATTCCGTCTCCCGCCTGAACCGCGAGGTGCGCATGCTGCTGGAGCACGGCATGCCGCAGGTCTGGATCGAGGCGGAGATCTCCAATCTCTCCCGCCCGGCCTCCGGACACTGGTATTTCTCGCTGAAAGACCGCGACGCGCAGGTCCGCTGCGCGATGTTCCGCCAGAAGACCCTTGGCCTGAAGTTCACGCCCCGAGACGGTACGCTGGTCCTGGCACGGGCCCGCGTGGGCCTGTACGAGCCGCGCGGCGATTACCAGCTGATCGTCGAAAACCTCGAGGAAGCCGGGGCCGGGGCACTGCGCCGCGAGTTCGACAAACTGAAGGAAAAGCTGGATCGGGAGGGTCTGTTCGACCCCGCCCGCAAACGCCCCCTGCCCGCCATGCCGCGCCGGATCGGGGTGGTCACCTCACCCAGCGGCGCCGCCGTCCGGGACATCCTGCATATCCTGAAGCGGCGCTTCCCGGCCGCCGCCGTACTGATATACCCGACCGCCGTCCAGGGCGCCCAGGCCGTGCCGGAGATCCTCGCGGCCCTCGCTGCTGCAGCCCGGCGCCAGGACTGCGACGTGCTGATCGTCGCGCGCGGCGGCGGCTCGCTCGAGGACCTCTGGGCCTTCAACGACGAGCGGGTCGCGCGGGCCATCGCCGCGATGCCGATGCCGGTGGTCACAGGCATCGGCCACGAAGTCGATTTCACGATTGCGGATTTCGTCGCCGACGTCCGAGCGCCGACGCCGACCGGCGCGGCGCAGCTGGTGACGCCGGATGGCCAGGTGTGGGTGCAGAATTTCGCGCAGTACGCGCAGCGGCTGCGGGCCGCGATCGCACGCCAGCTGCGCGACGACGGCCTCGAACTGCGTACGCTGCTGCACCGCCTGACGCGCGCGCATCCTGGTGCGCGCGTGGCGCAGGACATGCAGCGCCTCGACGAACTCGACCAGCGCCTGCGCAGCGCGCTGCAGCTGCGCATCAGCGAAGGCGGCTCGCGACTCAGTCGCCTCGAAGCGCGGCTCGCGCGCCGTGCTCCGACGACTCAGCTGCGTGAAGTCGGCCTGCGTGAGCTCGCCCTGCGCAGCCGCCTGAACGCCGCCGTGCAGGGACTGCTGCAGCGGCGCGGCCAGCAGCTCGCGCTGGCGCAGCGGGCGCTGCATGGCGTGAGTCCGCTCGCCACGCTGGCGCGCGGCTACGCGATCGTCACGCGGGTCGCCGATGGCCGCGTGCTGACGGATGCCGATAGCGTCGAGGCAGGCACGGATATCGAAGCCCGACTCGGCGCCGGCCGACTGACCGCGCGCGTGATCCGCAAGGAAACCTGATCGATGCGACGTCGCCGGTTCACTGGCCTCGCGGCTCTCGCCCTCTGCCTGGCGGGCTCGTGGCTCTCACTCGCCACGGCGAACGCGGCGGCCAATAACTTCCTGCCGAGAGAGAATCTGGTACCGGGAGGCGTCGTAGTCCTGCCCGTGGGCGCCGCTCAACAGCCCGCGCCGAAGGTTTCGTTCGACGGCAAGCGCGTGATGGTGCGCAAGGACGGCGCGCAATGGGTCGCAGTCCTCGGTCTGCCGCTCGCGCAGCCAGAAGGCCCGGCCTCGCTGCGCATCGAAGCGCAGGACGGTGCGCGCGAACTCGCGGTTGAAGTCGGCGCCTACGCCTACGAAACCCAGTACCTGAACGTGCCGCCGCGCCAGGTGGATCTGTCGCCTGAGGATCTGGCGCGGGTCGAACGCGAACAGCTGCGCGTCCGTGCGGCGCTGCGCAACTGGTCGGAGCCCGCGCCCGCGACACTCGCGATGCAACTGCCGCTGAAGGGGCGTCATTCGAGTCCTTTCGGCGTGCGGCGGTTTTTCAATCAGCAGCCGCGCAACCCGCACAGCGGACTCGATATCGCCGCACCGACGGGCACGAAGGTCCTCGCGCCCTCGCCCGGCCGCGTCGTCGACGTCGGCGATTACTTCTACAACGGCAAGTCGATCGTGATCGATCACGGCCACGGGCTCACGACCATGTACTGCCATCTTTCCGCGATCGATGTGAAGATCGGCGATCGCGTCAAACGTGGTGCGCCGATCGGCCGCGTCGGCGCCACCGGTCGCGTGACCGGCCCGCATCTGCACTGGGGCGTCGCGCTGAACGGCGCGCTCGTCGATCCCTCGCTGTTTCTACCGACCCCCTGACGTTCTTCCGACACCCCGACATGGAGTCCCGCACATGACTGCTTCATCCACCGATCCCGTTGCCGTCGTCAATGGCGTCTACGCCGCGTTCGCGCGCGGTGACATGGCCGGCTTCTTCGGCCTGCTCGCGCCGGACATGGTCTGGCATGAAGCCAAAGGTCACCCCTATGGCGGCGTCTATACGACGGTGGAGCAGATCGTGCAGAACGTGCTGACGCCGCTCGGCACGCAATGGGACCACTTCACCGCCGTGAACGACAGTCTGGTCGCGCAGGGCGATACGGTCGTGTCCATCGGCGTCTACCGCGGCACGTACAAGGAAACGGGCAAGTCCGTCGAGGCGCCCTACGCCACGATCTGGAAAGTCCGCGACGGAAAAGTGAAGTCGCTGCACCAGCACACGGACACGGCGCTGTTCTGGAACGCCATCCGCTGACGTACTGCAGCGGCGCCGCCTCCGGCGCGGCAGAGCCTGATCAGGCTTTCGGCGCCTTGCGTCGCGTGACATGCCGGCGCGAGCCGGAGCCACCCTTCGCGGCTTCGAGCTGCTTGCGCTTCGCGGCGGTACGGCGCTCGTAGGGATTCGCGTCGGTGCGGTACTCCACCGAGACCGGCGACGCGAACAGATCGAACTCACGCCGGAACACGTTCGCGAGATAGCGCGTGTACGCATCCGGCACATGCACGGTCTGGTTGCCATGGATGATGATGCGCGGCGGATTGCGTCCGCCCTGGTGTGCGTAACGCAGCTTGATGCGCCGGCCCCGCACCAGTGGCGGCTGATGTGCCTGCAGCGCACGCTCCAGCGCACGCGTCAGCATCGGCGTGCTGATCTCGCGCATCGCCGCCTCATAGGCCCGGATCGAAGCCTGGACCAGTTCGCCGACACCGGTGCCATGCCGCGCCGAAATGAAATGCACCGGTGCGAACGGGACGAAGTCGAGGCGCGTGTCGAGCTGGCGACGGATCTCGTCGCGCTGCTCCGTCGGGATGCCGTCCCATTTGTTGACGGCAATCAACAGCGCGCGACCGCGCGCGAGCGCCACACCGAGCACGCTCGCGTCCTGATCGCCGATCAGGTCGTGCGCATCGACCACGAATACGACGACATGCGCTTCGGCGATCGCCTGCAGCGTGCGCGCGACGCTGGCCTTTTCGACCTCATCCTCGATCTTGGCCTTGCGGCGCACGCCGGCGGTGTCGATCAGCAGGAACTCGCGATCGTCGCGCTGGAACGGCACCAGAATGCTGTCGCGCGTGGTGCCGGGCGTGTCGCTCGCGATCACGCGCTCCTCGCCGATCAGGCGATTGATCAGCGTCGACTTGCCAACGTTGGGCCGACCGATCACCGCGATGCGGATCGCACCGTCAGCGCCAGCGTCGGCCGGCGGCGGCGCCTCGAAGCCCGCCAGCACCTGCTGCATCAGTCCCGCGCAGCCGTCTCCGTGGCTGGCCGCGATGGCATAGGGGGCGCCGAGTCCGAGCGAATGGAAATCCGCGGAGACGACGCCGGCATCCATGCCCTCGGCCTTGTTGACGGCGAGAAACACGGGCTTCCCGGCGCGGCGCATCGCGCGCGCGACGAACTGGTCCTGAGCCGTGAGGCCCGTGCGGGCATCGGCGACGAAGATCAGCCGATCGGCTTCCTCGATCGCGCGCTCGGCCTGCTTCTGCATCTGCGCATCGAGGCCAGAGGCATGTTCGATCAGGCCGCCCGTATCGATGACGATGTACGGCACCGGCCCCTGCGTGCCGAAGCCGTACTGGCGATCGCGCGTGACGCCCGGCACGTCCGCGACGATCGCGTCGCGCGTGCCGGTCAGTCGGTTGAACAGCGTCGACTTGCCGACGTTCGGCCTGCCAACGAGCGCGATGATGGGCAGCACGGGAGCGTCGTCGGGCAGTACGGGCCGCAGCGGCCCGTCAGTTTCCGGCCGCGACAGCGGCCTCGGGTTGGGCAGCAGGCGTTCGGAACGCAGTCACGTGACCATCGTCGTCGACGAAGATCAACTTGCCATCGACGCTGAGCGGCGGATTGCTGACGCGATCGCCGACACGCGTGCGCGCACGCATCTCGCCGGTGGTCTTGTCGAGCCAGTGCACATAGCCCTCGAAATCCGCGACCGCGACGACATCGCCGAGCACCGCAGGCGCGGCAAGTCCGCGCAGGCGCAGCGCCTTCTGGCGCCACAGCTCGACGCCGGTGCGCCGCTGCAGCGCGACCACTTCGCCATCCGCCGTGGAGATATAGACCGAATCGTCATCGACCGCGAGGCCGCGATAGCTCGACAGTTCGCGGGACCACCACAGCTGACCCGAATCGAGCGCAAGCCGCGCCGCACGTCCCTGGAAGCCCACGACGAAGATGTCATCGCCGGAGATCCGCACCGTGGAGTCGATGTCGTTGAGGCGCTCGAGTTCGGTGCGGCCGCGCGGCGGTGCGACCGCCGCTTCCCACAGCACCTCGCCATCGGCGGTACCGAAAGCGGCGACCTTGCCGTTGTCGAAGCCGCAGATCGCAGCATCGCCGACGACCACCGGCGCAGACGTGCCACGCAGGCTGAGGCGCGGCACCGCCTGTTCGCCGACCCACAATTCCTTGCCGTCCTCGAGCGAGAGACCCCGCAGGCGGCCATCGACCGTGCGCACGATCACCGACTTCGAGGAAACGGCCGGCGCAGCCAGCACTTCGCCGCCGACACGCACGCGCCAGCGTTCGGCACCGTTGTCCGCGCCGAGCGCGATCACGTCGCCGTCGTTGGAACCGACGACGACCAGTCCGCCACCCGCGCCCGGACCGCCTGACAGCGACACCTTCGTCTTCGCACGCCACAGATTGCGGCCCGAGGCGAGGTCGATGGCGATCACGTCGCCGTCATGACCGGCCGCGAACACGCGGCCGTCATCGGCGCTGACGCCGAGGCCGAGGCGCATCACGGCTTCCCCGCCGCTGACGCCCGCCGACCAGACGCGGTCGACCTTCAACGTCGTCTTGAAATCGACGAGTTCGGCCGGCGGCTCGATGTCCTTCTCTTTCGAGCAGGCGCCGAGCGCGACCAGACCCACGATCAACCACAGCCTGTTGCGCATTCCAGTTTCCTTGTGTTCTCAGCCGGCCGGCTTGACGTCCGGCTTCGCGAGCGCAGCGCCCGCGGCCGGCGCCACGCCGTCCGCGATCAGGTCCGCGATCTTCAGATCGAGCAGCGCGGCGTCCAGGACACCGTCCTTGTCCGCCGCACGAGCCGCCTGGTACTCCGCCAGCGCGCCCGCCCGATCACCCTTCGCGAACAGTGCATCGCCGCGCACCGTCTGGTAGCGCAGCGCGAACGCTCCGGTCTCTTTGACCGCGGCCAGGGTCGCAAGTGCCGTATCCGGATTGCCCTGGGCGATCTGCACCCGCGCGAGGCGCAGGCGCGCCACCTGGCGCAGTTCCTCGTCGCGGCTGCCGTTCATCACCCGGGTCAGTCGCTCGATGGCCTTCGGCAGTTCGCCGGCTTCGACGTCTGATCTCGCCATGACCAGGTCCACCTGGTCGACATAGGGCGACTTGCTGTAGTCACGGCGCAGCTCTTCCGCAAGCGTGGCGCTGCGCGTCCGGTCACCGCGACCCAGCGCGTCCAGCACCTGCTCGTAGCGGCCGCTGGCCTCCTGGGCCAGGCGCTCGACGCGCTGCTGCCACCAGTTCCAGCCGACCAGGGCTCCGACACCGATCGCCACACCGGCGATCAGCCAAAGGCCGTTCTCGCGCAGCCACGCTTTGACGCGTTCCCACTGTTCCTGTTCGTTGTAGTAATCGTCCACGTTACGCTCTCCTCGAAATTCTTGCCGCCACCGCGGCGACCAGCTCACCCAGCGGCACTTCCAGCTGACCCGCACCGCCCTCGCCGCCGGCCGTGCGCAGCGGCTTCAGCTGCGCCACGCCGCGTGCCAGTTCGTCGTCGCCGATGACCAGTGCGAACTCCGCACCGCTGCGATCCGCACGCCGGAACTGCGCCTTGAAATTGCCGGCACCGAGATTGATCTCGATGCGTCGTCCGGGCAATGCATCGCGCAGTTTTTCAGCGACGACCAGCGCCTGCTGCTCCGCGGCCATGCCCTGCGCGATCAGGTAGACGTCCGCACCCGGCGCCTTCGGCGCCGTGCCGACCTGCTCGACCAGCGCGACCACGCGCTCGATGCCGAGCGCGAATCCGACCGCCGGCGTCGGATCGCCGCCGAGCTGTGCGATCAGGCCATCGTAGCGACCGCCGGAGCAGATCGCATTCTGCGACCCGAGCGCATCGGTGATCCATTCGAACACCGTGCGCGAGTAGTAGTCGAGCCCGCGCACGAGCCGCGGATTCACCTTGAACGGAATGCCGAGGGCCGTCAGCGCCGACTGCAGGGCCTGGAAATGCGCGCGCGATTCCGTATCGAGGTGATCCGACAGCATCGGCGCACCAGCGACGATGTCCTGCATCTCGGGATTCTTGGAATCGAGGATGCGCAGCGGATTGCCTTCGAGGCGACGCCGGCTGTCGGCATCGAGGCGGCTCTCGTGGCCACGGAAATAACTGATCAGGTGCGCGCGGTAATCGCGACGCGAATCGGGCGTGCCGAGCGAATTGATCTCGAGCGAGACGCGCTCGATACCGAGTTGCTTCCACAGGCGGGCGCCAACCGCGATCAGCTCGATGTCGACGTCCGGCCCATTGAAGCCGATCGCCTCGACGCTGAACTGATGGAACTGACGATAGCGGCCCTTCTGTGGTCGCTCATGCCGGAACATCGGACCGACACACCAGAGCTTGTGGCGCGCGCCGCGCAGCTGGCCGTTCGAGATCATCGCGCGCGCGACGCCGGCCGTCGCTTCGGGACGCAGCGTCAGGCTGTCGCCGCCCTGGTCCACGAACGTGAACATTTCCTTCTCGACGACGTCCGTGTACTCGCCGATCGCACGCTTGAACAGATCCGTCTGCTCGACCATCGGCACGCGCAGTTCGTCGTAGCCGTAGGCGGCGAACACGTCGCGCGCGGTCGCTTCGACGAAATGCCAGGCCGCCATCTGCTCGGGCAGCACGTCGTTCATGCCGCGTATCGGCTGGATGCGGGGAGTGGTCACGGGAAGTCCTGAAGTCAGTCGCGCTTGATCGCGGCGGCCGTACCGTCACCGGCAAGGCTCAGAAAGGCCGCGTTTCCACGGATGGCGCTGCGCGGAACCGCGACGCGCCGTCCTGAGACATCGAGCGTGGCGCCCGATGCGTTGCCGAGCAGCACACGGAACGGCGGCGTGCCGCGCACCCGCGCCTGTCCGCCGCTGCGCACCAGGTCGAAGTAGAGGCGATCACGATCCGCGTCGTAGATTTCGACCCAGCAGTCGGCAGTCGCACGGACGCGGAACTCGACTTCACCGGGACGCAATGGCGCTGCCGCGGGCGTCCGTGTGGGCGGCGTCGCGACGGTCGTGGCGGTCGGTGCGGTCGTGGCGGGCGTGTTCGTTGCCATCGGTGCCGTGACAGGCGCCGCCACGGGCGCCGCGCTCGAGGCCGCACCGACGGCGGTGCCATCGGACGAGGTGACGGCACCGGCATCCGCCTGCCCCGTGCCGTCGACAGCGAGCGGCCCCTCGACGGGCGCCGACACCGCAACATCGGAGGTCGTTCCGGCCTGCGCGGCGATATCGGCGGTCGATGCGGCCGGCGTCGCCGAGGATCCGGTCACGGCATCGGTGATGCCCGCCAGCGTCGGCAGTGGCGAATCGCGCAGCACCCAGGAAATCAGCACGCCGAACACCACGACGGCGACGGCGATGACGATCGGCCAGAGCATGCGGCGCGTGTCGGGTGCACGCCGCGCGCGCGGAATCCGCGTCAGGTCCGGCAGCATCACACGCCCCGCCGCCGCCGCATCGAAACGCTCGAGCAGCTCACCGATCGGCTCGCCGACCAGTTCCGCATAGCGGCGCAGATGCCCGCGCGCGAATACCGGCGCACCGATGTCCTTGAAACGGCCAGCTTCAAGTGCTTCGACGAGCTGCCGATCGCAGTGCAGCTTCTCGGCGGCCTGCGCGACATTCATGCCAGAACGCTCGCGCGCGCCACGCAGGCGCGCGCCGATGTCGTCGAAAGCCTGCCCTGTGCCGATGTCTGACATTCGCCCGACCTAGCCTGGCTTGCGCGGCGCAGCGCGCGATTCGCGCGTCTGCTCGGAGTCGGGGAAATCGCGCTGCAATCGACGCAGGAACCGCTCTTCGGCGAGCCGGTCGCCCTGCGCGCGCGTGGTCCGAACGGCGAGCCACAGCAGATCCGCCGTGGCCGGGAACGCGCCGAGATAGCGATCGAGCATGTCGCGGGCGGCGGGTGCGCGTCCGCGACCAAGCTCGAGTTCGGCGAGCTGGTACAGCGCCTCGGCATCGTTCGGCCGGATCCGCAATGCGCGCGTCAGGCTGTTCGCCGCCTCATCGATCCGGTTCGCGCCGCGCAGGCAGACGCCGGCGTTCGTATAGGCGCGCCACGGGGCCTGGTACAGCGGATTGCGCGCGGCATCCATGAATCGCTTGACGCCTTCCTCGACGCGCCCGGTACGGCACAGGAATACGGCATAGTTGTTGGTGATGTCCGGATTGCGCGGCGACAGCTTCAGCGCCTGCCGGTAGTGACGATCCGCATCCGGCAGCTTGCCGAGCTTCTCGTTCAGCATCGCGAGCGCGCTGTGCACGTTCGGATCGCGGTTGTTCTGCGCCTGCGCGCGCTCGAGCTTGTCTTTCGCGAGCTGCAGATTGCCCTGCTGCAGATAGGCCACGCCCAGCTGCAGGTTGTAGGCCGCGGCCGTCTCGGAGCGGGTCGGATCAGCCTCGCGCGGCGCGGGTCCCGACGAGGACGCGCAACCCGCCACGAGCGCCGTGGCGACCGTAACGGCAAACAGGTGAGCGAGCGAGCGAGTGGCCGACATCACTGCACCGCCAACCCAAAGGTCTTGTCGCCGAGCCGAACGCGGGTGCGGTCGTTGACGCGCCCTGCGAGCTGGCCACAGGCGGCATCGATGTCATCGCCGCGCGTGCGACGAATCGTGGCGAGCAGTCCGTTCTGGATCAGCTCGTCGCGGAATCGGGTGATGACCGGCATCGGCGAGCGTCGATAGCTCGTGCCGGGGAACGGATTGAACGGGATCAGGTTCAGCTTGGCAGGGTGGCCGCGCAGCAGCGTCGCGAGGTCGCGCGCGTGCGCGAGCTGATCGTTGACGCCGTCGAGCATCACGTACTCGAACGTGACGCTGCGGCCGTTCTGTTCGTCGAGATAATTCCAGCAGGCTTCCAGCAGTTCTGCGATCGGATGCTTGCGGTTGATCGGCACGAGTTCGTTACGAAGCTGATCGTTCGGCGCATGCAGCGAGACGGCCAGCGCGCAGTTCACTTCCTGCGCGAGCTTGTACATCTGCGGCACGAGGCCCGATGTGGACAGCGTGACGCGACGTCGCGAGATGTCGAACCCGAGGTCATCGAGGAGAATGCGGATGGCGGGGACGACATTGCGGAAATTCGCGAGCGGCTCGCCCATCCCCATGAATACGACGTTGGTGATGCGGCGCTGTTCGCCGATCCTCCAGCCGAGTTCCTGGCTCGCGAGCCAGACCTGACCGACGATCTCGGCCGTCGTCAGATTCCGGTTGAAGCCCTGCTGCGCCGTCGAGCAGAACGAGCAGTCGAGCGCACAGCCCACCTGCGAGGAAATGCACAGCGTGGCGCGATCGGGCTCCGGGATGTGCACCATCTCGAACGCCTGGCTGGCATCGGCCTTCAGCAGCCACTTGCGCGTGCCATCAGCCGAATCGCTGCGCGTGACGATCTCCGGCACGCGGATCTCGGCACGCTCGACGAGCAGCGCGCGAAAATCCTTGGCCAGGTCCGTCATCGCGGCGAAGTCACCCTCGCCGCGCTTGTACATCCAGCTCATGAGCTGGCGTGCACGGAACGGCTTGCTGCCGAGTTCGGCCGTGAACGCCTCGAGCTCGGCACGCGGCAGACCGAGCAGATTCACCCGCCCGGCAGTCGCGGCCACGGACGCCGCATCCGGCGTCGACTCCAGCATGGCGGGAGGCTCGAGGGGAGTCACGGCAGACATGGCGATTGCCGCGCTCAGCCGCGCGGGCAGAGCTCCGTCTGACGGAAGAAGTACGCGATTTCCTGCGCGGCCGTGTCCGGAGCATCACTGCCGTGGACGGTATTCGCCTCGATGCTCTGCGCAAGGTCGGCGCGGATCGTGCCCGGCGCGGCCTTCTTCGGATCCGTCGCACCCATGATCTCGCGGTTCTTCAGCACGGCGTTCTCGCCTTCGAGCACCTGGATCATCACTGGCCCTGAGGTCATATAGGCGACCAGATCCTTGAAGAACGGGCGCTCGCGATGCACGGCGTAGAAGCCTTCGGCTTCGCGCTGCGACAGGTGCGCCATGCGGGCCGCGACGACGCGCAGGCCGGCAGACTCGAAACGACGGTAGACCTCGCCGATCAGGTTGCGAGTGACACCATCGGGTTTGACGATCGAAAGAGTGCGCTCAAGCGCCATGGGGAATCCCTATCTTGTGAGTGGTAGCAAAGACAAATGCGGCCCGTGGCGCTCGGGGGCGCCCGGATCGAATCGCCTATTGTACCCGGCGAACGCCGCCGCCGGCAAACGAATGCCGCGCGGAAGTGCCCGGTTTCATTGGGATTTTTTGGGGGCCGCCGTTTAGGCGGCCTCAGACGTTGAAGCTCTCGCCGCAGCCGCACTCGCCCTTGACGTTGGGATTGCGGAACTTGAAGGCCTCGTTCAGGCCCTGCTTGATGAAATCGACCTCGGTGCCATCGATCAGCGGCAGGCTCTGGCGGTCGACGAACACCTTGACGCCCTCGTTCTCGAAGACGATGTCGTCGGCGGCGGATTCATCCGCGAAGTTGACGACGTAGGCGAAACCCGAACAACCGGTCTTGCGGACGCCGAGACGCAGGCCCAGACCGTGCCCCCGCGCCGCCAGGTGAGTGCGGACGCGATTCGCTGCAGAAGCGGTGAGTGAGATGGCCATGGATAATCCGTGAGCCTGAGTTGAACCTATTCTACGTAGGACCCGCCGCAGCGCCAGCGGTTCCGGCAGGAACCGGATCACGATTCTGCGAGCGCATCCTCGATCAGCAGCAGGCGGCCGAGTTTCTCGATCGGCACACCGAGCGCCCGGGCCCAGCCGTCCGGGCCGCCGGCGGGCGGCTCCGTCAGCGGACGGCCCACCCATTGCTCAGACAGCCAGCCGAGCACCGCCAACGTGTGCGGACAGCCCCAGGCCTGCCATCGAAGGGCCCGCACGGTCCCTGCGGGATCGAGGCGCAGGTCGACCACGATGACGGCACCTGCGGCGGGCGACCCGGCCGACCCGCGGCGCCAGCCCGCACCGGCGGGGGCGTTGCCGGAGGTGCCCGCGCCGGGGGCCCGCTCGAAGTACTGGCGCGCCAGCGGCGTCAGGACGTCTTCGGCCTGCGGCGGCCTCATGGCGCGAGCGCCCGCAGCCGCGCGACTTCACGCCGGATCGCGGTCGCCGCCCGGTCGACATCGTCGCTGGTGGTGAACCGTCCCAGCGACAGCCGCAGCGAACTCTCGGCGAGCACCGCGCTGCGTCCCAGCGCCCGCAGCACATAGGACGGTTCGCGCGTCGCGGAACTGCAGGCCGAGCCCGTCGACAGCGCAACGTCCGTCAGCGCTGTGACCAGACTCTCACCCTCCACGCCCTCGATGCTGACGTTCAGCATGCCGGGGAGGCAGCGCGTGGCATCGCCATTGCGCAGCACGCCGTCGAGCGTCGCGAGCTGCTGCCAGAGCCGATCGCGCAGCGCAACGATGCGCGCAGCGTCGCTCGCCATTTCGGCCCTCGCGATCCGCGCCGCCGCACCGAAGCCGGCGATCTGGTGATTGGCGAGCGTGCCGGAGCGCAGGCCCTGTTCCTGCCCGCCACCCTGCAGCTGCGGAGTGAGCCGCGCGCGCGCCGCGGGCGCGACGTACAGCGCGCCGATGCCTTTCGGGCCGTAGAGCTTGTGCGCCGTGAAGGAAAGCAGATCCACCGGCAGTGCCGCGACATCGAGCGGCAGCTTGCCGACGGACTGCGCGGCGTCCGTGTGGAACAGCACGCCGCGTTCGCGACAGACGGCACCGAGCACTGCGAGATCCTGCACGGTGCCGATTTCGTTGTGCGCATGGATAAGCGACACGAGCTGCGTTTCGGGGCGCAGCGCATGACGCAGCGCGTCCGGATCGAACAGCCCGCTGCGGTCGGGCTCGAGCCATGTGACGGCCCAACCCTCCTTCTCCAGGCGGCGGCAGGGATCGAGCACCGCGCGATGCTCGATGCGTGAGGTCACCAGATGCCGGCCTCGATCCGCATGTCCGCGCAGGACGCCGAACACCGCAAGGTTGTTCGATTCCGTCGCGCCCGATGTGAACACGATCTGCGCGGACCCTGCACCGATCAGCGCGGCGACGTCCGCGCGCGCAGCCTCGACGTGCCGCGCGGCTTCGCGACCGAAGGCGTGGGTGACGGACGCCGCGTTGCCGAAGATGCCGTCCGTCGTCAGGTACTCGGCCATCGTCGCCGCGACACGCGGATCGACCGGCGTCGTCGCCGCGTAGTCGAGATAGACCGGCGCGGACTCAGCGAGGGCCGGCATGACGGCGCTTCGCCTGCACGGCCGTGAGGATGCCGCGGATGATGTTCGCTTCGTTCTGGTCGAGCTCCGCGCGCTGCAGCACGCGACGAATCCGGTTCATCAGACCCGTGCCACTCTGCGTGCGATCCTTGAATTCGATCTCGTCCAGCACCTGCTGCAGATGAACATACAGCCGTTCCATGTCTGCGGCGCTTGCAAGCGGCACGGCGGGTTCCGGCGACGTGTACTTCGCGCCGGTGGCGCGGAAGACTTCATAGGCGACCAGCTGCACCGCCATCGCGACATTCAGAGAGGCATAGACCGGACTCGCCGGGATGCGCACCAGCACATGGGCGTAGTCGATCTCTTCGTTGGTGAGACCGGTGCGCTCGGCGCCGAACAGCATCGCAACGGGCCCGCGCTGCGCTTCGGCGACGACGCGTTGCGCCGCATCGCGGACGTCCATGACGCGGAAATTCTGGTCGCGGTCGCGTGAGGTCGTCGCGATCACGAAGCCACAACCGGCGAGCGCTTCGCCGACGGTCTCCACGACGGTCGCAGACTCCAGCAGGTCCGCCGCGCTGGAGGCGCGCGCCGTCGCCTCAGAGTCCGGAAACGCCTTGGGCCGAACCAGCGTCAACCGCGTGAGACCCATGTTCTTCATCGAACGCGCCACGGCGCCGATGTTTCCCGGGTGCGAGGTGCCGACCAGCACGACACGGATATCCGCCTCTCCGGCTGCAATGGCCGCTGCGGGAGACCCTGTGTTGTCAGACGATGGCGACATGGCGTGATATTCTACCGGCACGAAGGCCGTACTTTTCCGGCCCTGTTCTTTACATCATGCAGCCACTCCTGAACATTGCCGTCCGCGCCGCCCGTCGCGCGGGTGAAGTCATCGTGCGTAGCCTGAACAGGCTCGAATCGCTCGACATCGCCACCAAGGGCCGCAACGACTTCGTCACGGACGTGGACCAGGCGGCCGAGCGCGAAATCATCGCGCTGATCCGCAAGTCCTATCCCGATCACGCGATCCTCGCCGAGGAAAGCGGTGCCTCGGGCGCAGCGGACAGCCCGGTCGTCTGGATCATCGATCCGCTCGACGGCACCACGAATTACCTGCATGGCTTCCCCACCTTCAGCGTCTCGATCGCCTGCCGAGTGCGCGGCCGACTCGAGCATGCGGTCGTGTTCGACCCGATGCGCCAGGAAATCTTCACCGCCTCACGCGGCGGCGGCGCACACCTCGAGAATCGCCGCATCCGCGTCAGCAAGACACGCACGCTCGATGGTGCGCTGATCGCGACCGGCTTCCCCTATCGCGAGAATCTCAAGCACCTCGACGCCTATCTCGCGATGCTGAAGGAAATCATGCAGCGCTCGGCCGGCGTGCGCCGCCCGGGATCGGCTGCGCTGGACCTCGCCTACGTTGCGGCCGGTCGCGTCGACGGCTTCTGGGAAATCGGCTTGAACGAATGGGACACTGCCGCGGGCACGCTGCTGATCGATGAAGCGGGCGGCCACATCGGCACGCTGACCGGCGCCGATTACAAACAGGGTGGCAACGTGATTGCGGGCAGTCCGAAGGTCTACGCAGGCCTCGTGGAAGCACTCGCACCGTTTGTGCCGGAGTCGCTGCGCGAAGTCTGACTGGCGTCGGTGTGCGGTCCGTCAGCGGGCGCTACGGCACCGAGTTCAGATCGGCCTGCCATCGACCGCTGCGCAGTTCTTCGTCGAGCTGCGCATTGACGGCCGCCACCAGCGCCTCGTCACGCCGGATCAACCAGGCCTTCTCCAGCTGCGTGTAGGGTGCGACGGCCGGTGCACACAGCACCCCAGCGTGGCGACGCGCCATGTGATCCACCACCACGCCGTCCGTGACCCACACCTCCACACGCCGCTCCAGCAGGTACGGAATCAGCAGCGCATCGTCGCGGTTGGTGATCAGGGTGGCTCGCGGAAACAGTCGCTGCGCGAGTTCAGGCATCGACGGACCGCGATTGATCATCACGCGCACGTCGGGTCGATCGAAACTGGCCGGCGTCGTGTAGCGCCGCTCGTCACCGCAGCGGACCAGCGGCCGCTTGCCGTCGGTCATCAGGATGCGTGAATAGGTGCCGAGCGCCGCGCGCTCCGGCGTCACCGTGATGCCGCCGATCAGGATGTCGAACCGGCCGGCACCGAAATCCGCCGCGAGTGTCGTCCAGGTGGTGTCGACGAACTCCGCGCGTCGCCCCAGCGCGGTAGCCACTCGCCTCGCCGCCTCGACATCCGCGCCGGTCAGGCGCCCTGACTCGTCACGCAACGCGAACGGCGGATAGTCCGCGGTGAGCCCGAAACGCAGCACGCTCTCGGCATGGGCAGGAAGGCAAGCCCAGCACAGCAGCACGATAGCCAGCAAGCGACGCGCTGCGCGCACGCGAGTCGATCAGCCCTTGACCTGGGAATCGACGACGGCGGTCGTCACCATGTCCGCGCCGACGTTCACCATCGTGCGCGTCATGTCGAGGATGCGATCGACACCGAGGATGATGCCGATGCCCTCGGGCGGGATGCCGAAGGTGATCAGAAGGCCCGCGATGATCGGCAGCGAGCCGCCGGGAATGCCAGCGACCGCCACGGCCCCGAGCACCGCGAGCAGCAGCAACGTCATCTGCTGCACCAGATCGAGCGGAATGCCGAACACCTGCGCGACGAACAGCACGACGCAGCCTTCGTACAGCGCCGTTCCTGCCATGTTCATCGTCGTGCCGAGTGGCAGCACGAAGCCCGCCGTCGACGGACGGATGCCCAGTGGTTCGCGGGCGATTGCCAGCGCCGTCGGCAACGTCGCATTGCTGGAACTCGTCGAGAACGCCGTCACCAGCACCGGCCGCACCACGCGCCAGAACTCGCCCGGTTTGAACCGCGAGAACAGCTTGAGCCACAGCGACATCGTGCCGAACAGATGCAGCAGCATGACCAGCACGCAGCTGATCACGAACACGGCCAGCGAGACGAGGATGCCCCAGCCCACTTTGACGATGACGCTGAAGATCATCGCGGGCACCGCGTAGGGCGCGAGCTTCAGCGCGAAATGCACGATGCCGGTCATCAGGTCCGTGACGAGTTCGAGGAATCCCTGAAGTTGCTCGCGCCTGCCCTGCGCGAGGCTCGTCGCCGCCGCCCCGACCAGGATCGCGAACAGGATCAGCGGCAGCACGTCACCGAGAACAGCGCGGTCATTGCCGACGAAGGCGCCGAACAGGTTGCGCGGCATGAACATGTCGACGACGGTCTGCAGCGACATCTCGGGCTGCGCAGCCTGGCGATCGATGTGCTTGGCGGCCGCGCCGCCGTATTCCGCCACCAGCTGTGATTTCGT
The DNA here is from genome assembly GCA_965279665.1 of Steroidobacteraceae bacterium. Taxonomy (GTDB): domain Bacteria; phylum Pseudomonadota; class Gammaproteobacteria; order Steroidobacterales; family Steroidobacteraceae; genus UBA964. Next base: position 1,344,540 of record OZ257256.1, on the reverse strand, counting down.
CGCCGCATCGATGCTCGCGCCGGGCTGGACGACATTCATCATGACGAGACCGAGTGCGACGGCGATGCCCATGTTCAGGAAGAACAGCGTGAACGTGCGCACGGCCAGGGGGCCGAGCTTAGACAAGGCACCGAGCTGCGCGACGCCGGCCGCCAGCGACGCGAACACCAGCGGGATCACGACGAAGAACAGCAGCCGCAGGAACACCTGGCCGAGCGGATCGAAGAAGCGCGTCGAGATGCTGCGTGCGGTCTCGAGCACGACCGGCGCGCCCTCGCCGACCACCAGCGTGAGGGCTCCCGCCACCGCCCCGATCGCAAGACCGATCAGGATGCGGTTGGCGAGCTGCGGATCGCTCTCCGACACCGATCAGCCCTTCTGGTCGGCGAGCGGACTCTTGCGGAAGCCGTAGAGCATGTAGATCACGAGGCCGGCAATCGTCCAGTACAGGAAGGTCAGCTGCGTGGCCGGCGGCAGCGAGAAGAACAGGAAGCCCGTGCCGAGCAGCGCCAGCGGACCCGTGATCCAGATGCCGGGCGTGCGGAACGGGCGACGGCGCTCGGGATCCCGCACGCGCAGGATCATCACGCCCAGCGACACCGCCAGGAACGCGAACAGCGTGCCGCTGTTGGAGATGTCCGCGAGCACACCCACCGGGAAGAAGGCCGCGAAGATCGTCACCGCGACCCCGGTGATGATGGTCACGACGTACGGCGTGCCGAAGGTCGGATGCACCTTGGACAGCCATTCGTTGAACGGCAGCAGCTTGTCACGCGCCATGACAAAGAAAATGCGCGTCTGGCCGAACAGCATCATCAGGATCACGGACGGCAGTGCGAGGAAGGCCGCGAGGCCGATCAGTTGCGAGACGCGATCCCAGCCGAGCAGATCGAGCACATGCGCGAGCGGCTCGCCCGAGCAGACCAGCTTCTGGGTGTTTTCGGCCTGGGCGCAGATCGTCGCCAGCTCAGGGCTGCCCGGCGACACGGCGACGCCGGCCGCATCGACGACCGGTTGTGCACCGACCGAACCCACCACGCCGCCCGCCACGAGCAGGTAGAAGATCGTGCAGATGCCGAGACTGCCAATCAGGCCGAAGGGCACGTTGCGCTGCGGATTCTTGGTTTCTTCCGCCGCCGTCGAGACGGCGTCGAAGCCGACGTAGGCGAAGAAAATCGAGGCGGCGGCGCCGGCGATGCCCATGCCACTCGCATCCCAGAAGCCATTCGGCGAAAACGGCTCGAAGTTTTCGCCCTTGATCACGGGCAGCGCGAGGATCACGAAAACCGTCAACGCCGCGACCTTGATCGACACCAGCACCGTATTGACCCGCGCGCTCTCCTTCGTGCCGATCACGAGCAACGCCGTGACCAGCAACGCGATCACCGCGGCGGGCAGGTTGATCAGGCCGCCGGCGAAAGGTCCCTTGGTCAGCTGATCCGGAATGTCGATCGAGAACGTCCGCTCCATCAAGCCGACGAAATAGTTGGACCATCCGACCGAGACCGCACTGGCCGCGACCGCGTACTCGAGGATCAGCGCCCAGCCGACGACCCAGGCGATCACCTCACCGAGCACGGCATACGAATACGTGTAGGCCGACCCGGAGACCGGCACCATCGAGGCGAGCTCCGCGTAGCACAGCGCCGCGACCGCGCAGACGAAGCCGGCGATCACGAAGGACACCATCATGCCGGGGCCGGCCTTCTGCGCCGCTTCCGCGGTCAGCACAAAGATGCCGGTGCCGATGATGGCGCCGACGCCCATCATCATCAGCTGGATACCGCCGAGGGAGCGGTGCAGGCTTTTCTTTTCCGCGGTCGCGAGGATGTCGTCGAGCGACTTGATTCGCCAGTTCATCAGTTCTGCCCCCTGGGGTGGTTGACTGATTCTAGGGGCGGCCCCGGCCGCGCCGCCAGCGCTTTCGGGCGCGCACCCGCGAGTCACGGCCCTGCACCGTCCTGGCGCAGGCTGTGCATCTCGGCGTCAGCCGCGCTCGTCCTCGGTGCTCTGGCTGCGGCGCGAATCCAGCATGCGGCGCAGCCGGATGTTCAGCATCTCCACGCCGATCGAGAAGGCCATCGCGAAGTACAGGTAGCCCTTCGGGATCTCGAAATGCAGACTCTCGGCGACCAGCGCCATGCCGACCAGGATCAGGAAGGCCAGCGCCAGGACCTTGATGGTCGGGTGCCGTTCGATGAATGCAGCGATCGTGCCCGAGACCCACATCATCACCGCGATGGCCAGCACGATCGCCGCGATCATGATCGGCAGCTGATCAGGCTTGGCGAGGCCCACGGCCGTAAACACCGAGTCCAGCGAGAACACGATGTCGATGATCGCGATCTGCGTGACGATCATCGCGAAGTTCGCGAACACGCGCGTCTTGCGGTCTTCCTCCACGCCTTCCAGCGTGTGATGGATCTCGAGCGTGCTCTTGGCCAGCAGGAACAGACCGCCGAGACCCAGGATCAGGTCGCGCCCGGAGACGCCCCAGCCGGCGATGTAGAACCAGGGCTGCACGAGACGGGTCAGCCAGACGATCGAGAACAGCAGTGCGATGCGGGTCAGCATCGCGAGCGCGAGACCGGTGATGCGCGCGGATTCCCGCTTTTCGGGCGGCAGGCGGCCGACGAGGATCGAGATGAAGATCAGGTTGTCGATGCCGAGAACGATCTCGAGCGCCGCCAGCGTGATGAAAGTGACCCAGGCCTGTGGGTCCGTGAGCAGCTCGATCACGGCATCTCGTCGATGACGTCCTTGCGCTCACGCGGGAACAGGTCTTCCGACTTCAGGCCCATGTCCAGCGCCACGGTCCCGGCGACATAGATCGACGAATACGTTCCGACCAGGATGCCGACGAGCAGCGCCGACGAGAAACCCAGCAGCACCGGTCCGCCGAGCAGCAACAGCGCGACGACGACGATCAGTGTCGTGACGCTGGTCATGATGGTGCGCGACAGCGTGGTGTTGACGGACTTGTCGATGACCTGCGCGGGCGTCAGGCGCTTGTTCGCCTCGAACATCTCGCGGATTCGGTCGAACACGACGACGGTGTCGTTCAGCGAATAGCCGATCACCGCGAGGATGGCCGCAACGACCGACAGATCGAACGGCAGCCAGGTCCAGGAAAAGAAACCCAGCACGATGATCGGGTCATGCAGCGCCGCGAGGATGGCGCCGGTGGACAGCTTCAGCGTGTTGAAGCGGATCAGCACGTAGATGAAGATCAGCACGATCGTCGCGAGCAGCGACTGCCACGCCGACGTCAGAAGCTCGCCACCGACCTGCGGGCCGACCACATCCACACGCTTCAGCACGACGGCCGGATCCACCGCGCGCAGCGCGGTTTCGACCCGCGCACGCACTTCCGCAGCGGTCTGCCCTTCGACGGGTGGCAGGCGGATGGCCACATCACGGGAAGATCCGAAGTTCTGCACCTGCGGTTCGGCGAAGCCTGCCTGCTCCATGCTCGTGCGCAGCCGCTCGATCTGGGCTTCGCCCTGGAAGGCGGCTTCGACCGTGACACCGCCGGTGAAGTCGACGCCGAGGTTCAGGCCTCGAATGCCGAGCGAGACGAGCGAGGCGATGATCAGCAGCGCGGAGACGCCGTACCAGATCTTGCGCGTCGCGACGAACCCGACCTTGCTGTGGGGATTGAAGATTTCCATGGTTGTCTCTGGGTCGAATCCGGTCAGATGGAGAGCTGGGCGGGCTTGCGGCTGCCGCCGTACATCAGCGTCAGTAGTGCGCGGCTGCCGAGCAGCGACGTGAACATCGACGTGATGATGCCGAGACACAGCACGACCGCGAACCCGCGGATCGCACCGGTGCCGAAGATCCACAGCACGATGCCCGCGATCAGCGTCGTCACGTTCGAGTCCGCGATCGACGAGAACGCCTTCTCGAAGCCCTTCGCGATGGACATCTGTGGCGACACGCCATTGCGCACTTCCTCGCGGATGCGCTCGTAGATCAGCACGTTGGCATCCACCGCCATGCCGACCGTCAGCACGATACCGGCGATACCGGGCAGCGACAGCGCCGTCTTCAGAACCGTCAGCAATGCCGCGAGCAGCACGACATTCGCGAGCAGCACGACATTCGCGACCATGCCGAAGGTCTTGTAGTAGACCGCCATGAAGATGAACAGCAGCACCATGCCGATGACCAGCGCGCGCACGCCCTGCTGGATGTTCTCCTTGCCGAGCGACGGACCGACGGCGCGTTCCTCGACGACGAAGATCGGCGCCGCCAGCGCGCCGGCCCGCAGCAGCAGCGCGAGCTCGCGGGCTTCGGTCTGCTGCAGTCCGGTGATCTGGAAGCTGTTGCTGAACACGCCCTGGATCGTGGCCTGATTGATGACCTTCTCTTCCTTGACGTCGCGCGTCACCTTTTCACCGCCGACTTCGATGACTTCGCGGCGCTGCTCGATGAAGACGACGGCCATCGAGCGCTTCAGGTTCGCGCGCGTCGTGCGCAGCATCTCTTCACCGCCGAGGGTATCGAGCTTCACCGACACGCCCGGGCCATCCTGGGTGGCGGCCGTGGTCGCGTCGACGAGCTGATCGCCGGTGACGATGATGTCGCGCTTCAGCAGCACGGGCTGGTCGTTCTTGTCCTTGTACAGCTTCGAACCGAGCGGCGCGCGGCCGCGCTGCACGGCATCCGCGATGCTGTTGTTCATGTCGACGAGCCGGAACTCCAGCGTCGCGACCTTGCCGAGGATGTCCTTCACTTCGGCCGAATTCTGCACGCCCGGCAATTGCACGGAGATGCGGTCGATGCCCTGGCGCTGCACGATCGGCTCGGACACGCCGAGTTCGTTGACACGATTGCGCAGCGTGGTCAGGTTCTGCTGGATCGCATAGTCCTGCCGCTCGCGGATCTGTGCCGGCGTCAGCACGGCTTCGATCACCGGCCCGGTCGCCGCCTGGGTCGCCGTCAATGAAAGATCCGGCAGCACGCGCTTGATCGTTGCTTCGGCCGCGTCGACGTCCGCGCCCGGCGGCAGCAGCACGCGCAGCGCGTCGGGACGGGGGCTCCCGGCCGTCGTAAAGGCGACGACGTCATTGAAAGCAAGGCTATCGCGCTCGAGCGCGCGGCGGAAATCCTGCTCGTAGACCTCGAGCAGTTGGGCGACTGCGCCGTCCACATCCACCTGGTACAGCAGGTACAGACCGCCGCGCAGGTCGAGACCGAGGGGCATCGGATGCAGTCCGATCGCCCGCAGCCAGTCCGGCGAGCGCGACGCGAACGACAGCGCCGTCACGTACTCGGACGCGAGCGAATCATTGACGGCATCGCGCGCCTTCAGCTGGTTCGGCACGTCCGCGAAATGCACCATCAGCCGGCCCGTGTCAATGTAGCTGCGCGAATAGCTGATGCCCTTGCCGCGCAGGAAATCCTCGACGGACTTCTGGCCGGCCGCATCGACCGCGGCGCGATCCTTGCGCGCCACCTGCAATGCGGCGTCCTCGCCGAACACGTTCGGCAGCGCGAACACGAACGCCAGCGCCAGCACGACGGCGACGAGGATGTACTTCCAGCGGGCAAACTCGAGCATCGTGGGGCCTCAGGCGCTCTTCAACGTGCCCTTGGGCATCAGTGAAGTGATCTGGAATTTCTGGACCTTGATGCGCATGCCATCGGCGACCTCGACGACGGTGAAGTTCTCACCGACTTCGACGACGCGACCGAGGATGCCACCGGCGGTGACGACTTCGTCGCCGGCTGCGAGCTTCGCCAGCATTGCCTGGTGTTCCTTGGCCTTCTTCTGCTGCGGACGGATCAGCAGGAAATAGAAGATGACGATGAACAGCACCATCATCAGCAGCGGGGCCAGCTGGCCTCCGGCGGGCGCGCCGGCGGTCTGCGCGTAAGCCTCTGGAATCAATGAATTCATGGTGCACCGTGTGGGGGTGGGCCGAAAAGGGCGCGAATTATGCCATAGCCTCTGGCTCGCCCCGCCTGCGGGCGAGAAAATCCGTTGCGAAGGCGGCCAGGCGCCCCTTTTCGATGGCCGCCCGCAGGTCCTTCATGAGACTTAAATAGAAGTGCAGGTTGTGCAGGGTGTTGAGCCGGGACCCGAGGATCTCGTTGCACTTGTCGAGATGGCGCAGATAGGACCGGGAGTAGTTCCGGCAGGTGTAGCAGCCGCAGTTCGGGTCCAGCGGCCCCGTATCGGCCTGGTGGCGGGCATTGCGGATGTTGACCACCCCGTCCGAGGTGAACAGGTGCCCGTTGCGGGCATGCCGGGTCGGCATCACGCAGTCGAACATGTCGACCCCGCGCAGCACCGCCTGGACGATGTCCTCGGGACGACCGACACCCATCAGGTAGCGCGGCTTGTCGGCCGGCAGCAGCGGCACGATCTCCTCCAGCACCTTCAGCCGCTCCGGCTCCGGCTCGCCGACGGCGAGTCCGCCGATCGCGAGCCCCGGGAAATCGAGCTGTGACAGCGCGGCCAGCGATTCGCGCCGCAGGTCGAGGTACATGCCACCCTGCACGATGCCGAACAGATCACCGGGCGCCGAGTGGCCCGCCTCGTCCGTGCGGTAGTAGCGGGCATGGCTGCGAGCGGCCCAGCGCATCGAGCGTTGCATCGAGGCCTCGGCCTGCTCGTGCGTCGCGGGAAACGGCGTGCAGTCATCGAAGGCCATCGCGATGTCGGAGCCCAGCGCGCGCTGCACGTCCATGGAGTCCTCGGGCGTCAGGCGTACGTCGCTGCCGTCGACGGGGGACTTGAAGCGCACGCCCTCCTCCGTGATCTTGCGCAGCTTCTCGAGGCTGAAAACCTGGAAGCCGCCCGAGTCCGTCAGGATCGGCCGGCGCCAGTGCATGAAGCCGTGCAGCCCGCCATGAGCGGCCACGATCTCCGGCCCCGGCCGCAGCATCAGATGGAAGGTGTTGCCGAGGATGATGTCGGCGCCGATCGACTCGAGTTCCTCCGGCGTCATCGCCTTGACCGTGCCGTAGGTGCCGACCGGCATGAACGCCGGCGTTTCGATCACCCCGTGACGGGCGTGCACCCGGCCGCGCCGCGCGGCGCCGTCCGTCGCGAGCAGTTCGTATCGCAGTCGGTGCGGGGAAGATGACATCAGGGTCGAACCTCGCGCGCATCGGGTGCCGGAGTGATGAACATGGCGTCACCGTAACTGAAGAAGCGGTAACGCTGCGCCACCGCATGACGATACGCCGCAAGCACCGCCTCGCGCCCCGCGAATGCACTGACCAGCATCAGCAGCGTCGACTCCGGCAGGTGGAAATTCGTCAGCAGCGCATCGACCGCACGGAACCGCACGCCGGGGTGAATGAAAATGCGCGTATCGCCGCTGCGCGGCAGCCAGGGCCCGCCGACATCCGGTGCCGCCGCCTCCAGCGTGCGCACGACCGTCGTGCCGATCGCGATGATCCGTGCGCCCCGCGCTCGCGCGGCGTTCAGGGCTTCGCAGGCCGCCGCCGGGACTTCGAACCGTTCCGGATGCATGACGTGCTGGGCGGGATCGGCGACGCGCACCGGCTGGAAGGTGCCGGCACCGACATGCAGCGTGACGCAGGTGCGCTGCACGCCCATCGCCTCGATCCGCGCGAGCAGCGCTGCATCGAAGTGCAGGCTGGCGGTCGGTGCGGCGACCGCGCCGGGATGGCGCGCGAGCAGGCTCTGGTAACGCTCGCGGTCCTCTGCATCCGCGGCACGCGTGACGTAGGGCGGCAACGGCACGGCACCGAAATGCTCGAGGAATTCGTACACCGGCTGCGGAAACTCGAGCAGCCACAGATCCCCTTCCCGGGAGAGCACCTGCAATTCGCCGCCGGCGGTCATGATCGTCGTACCCGGCCGCACGGCCTTGCTGGCCTTGACCTGCATCCAGGCGCTGCGCCCGGTCACCGTCCGTTCGAGCAGCATTTCGACCTGACCGCCCGTGGCCTTGCGCCCCGCGAGCCGCGCGGGCACGACACGGGTATCGTTGAACACCAGCAGATCGCCGCGCCGCAGCAGCTGCGGCAGGTCCGGCATCTGCAGATCTCGCAGCGAGCCGTCCGTCCCGTCGAGCGCAAGCAGGCGCGACGCCGTGCGCTCGGCAAGCGGACGCTGGGCGATGAGTTCCGGCGGGAGGTCGAAGCGGAAGTCGGCGAGTTGCACGGCGCCGGCATTCTACAGATGCCCTATACTTTCGGCCCGCGGCTCGATCGGCTTCCACCGGCGAGCACCATGGGCCCCCGTGGCGGAACTGGTAGACGCAGTAGACTCAAAATCTACCGATCGCAAGGTCGTGCCCGTTCGATTCGGGCCGGGGGCACCACGCCAAGAGAGCAAAGATGACGCAGCTGCGCCAGACTGAACCATGAACTTCTGCAGTCAATGCGGCGCCAAGGTGGTGCTGCGCATCCCCCAGGGCGAAGACCGCACGCGCTACGTCTGCGACCAGTGCGGCGTGGTGCATTACCAGAACCCCAAGCTGGTGGTCGGCTGCGTTCCGGAACTGCCGGACGGCCGCATCCTGATCTGCAAGCGGGCCATCGAACCGCGCGTCGGCTACTGGACGATTCCGGCCGGCTTCATGGAGAACGGCGAGACGCTGCAGCAGGCCGCCGCGCGCGAATCCATGGAAGAGGCACTCGCGCAGGTCGAGATCGGCTCATTGCTGACCGTGGTCCACATCACCCCCGCCCATCAGGTGCACGTTTTCTTTCGCGCCAGGCTGTTGTCCGAAGATGTCGGCGCCGGCCCCGAGAGCCTCGACGTCCGGCTCGTACAGGCCCACGAGATTCCCTGGGACGACATCGCCTTCCCGAGCACGGAATTCACGTTGCAGCGCTATCTCGAAGACCGCAAGACGGGTGCCGACCACCATCACTTCACCGAACTGACCCGCCGGTTCCGGTGACGCTGGGGCTTCCTCGGTTCGTTGACCATCTGTTGACTGCAGGTCCCATCGACAGCGCGACCGCAAACCGCCAAAATCTTCCACTGTTCCAATCGAATCAGGGCATGCCATGACGTTCGTCGTCACCGAAAACTGCATCAAGTGCAAGTACATGGATTGTGTCGAGGTCTGCCCGGTGGACTGTTTCCACGAGGGTCCCAACTTCCTCGTCATCGATCCGGACGAGTGCATCGACTGCACGCTGTGCGAACCGGAATGCCCGGTCGAAGCCATCTATTCGGAAGAAGAGATCCCGGCCGGCCAGGAGAACTACCTGGCGCTGAATGCGGAACTCGCGCGGAAGTGGCCGGTGATCACCGAGAAAGGCGATGCGCCGGCAGATGCGAAGGCCTGGGAAGGCAAACCAGACAAGCTGAAACTGCTCGAGCGCTGACGCGCTCGATCTGGCGGGACTCGTCTATCGAGCCCCGCCTATCTTGCTTGGGCCTGCAGGATCTTCAGCAGCGCCGGGGCAGCACGGTAGCCCTGCACCATCTCGCCATTGGACAGCACGATCGCCGGTGTGCCACTGACCGCCATGTCGCGGCCGATCTCGTAATCGCGCTCCACCGGCGTCTGCCCGCACTTGGCGGACTTGATGTCTTCGCCGCGCTTCGCACGCGTCAGCGCGTCGTTGCGATTCTGCGAGCACCACACGGCATTGGCTTTTTCCCAGGACTCCGTGTTCGGCCCGGTTCGCGGATAGAACATGTAGCGCACGCGGATGCCGAGATCGTTGTACTTGGCCATCTCGCTGTGCAGCTTGCGACAGAAACCGCAGTCGATGTCCGTGAATACCGTGACCGTGTATTTCGGATCCTTCGGCGAGAACACCAGCATCTGCGATTCCGGCACCGTGGCGAGCAGGGCCGATCGCGCGCTGCGGCGACGGTCGTCGCTGAGGTTCTCTTCGTCGTCGAGGTCGTACAGATCGCCGGCGAACACGTAGCGCGCGTCAGCGGTCACGTAGAAGATCTCGGCGCCTCGGGACACTTCGAAGACGCCCGGCACCACGGAAAGACGCACGTCCTCGGCCTTCACACCCGGAATGCGCTTCGCCACTGCGGCGCGCGCCTCGGGCGTCAGCGATTTTGCGTCGACGGGAGCTGCTGGCTTCGCTGCGGAGGGTTTCGCAGGCGCGCTGGGTGCGGCAGCAGCCGGCGCGGGCGTTGCAGCCCGCGACGAGATCACGAGGAACCCCGCGGTCAACACGGCGCCTGCCAGGACCATCGTCAGCAGGCGCGGCAGCGAGCGGCCTGCGCCCGTGCGTACCTGAACGGCAGAACGAAGGCTCCGGATGGGATCTGACATGCTGTGAACCGCCCGCTGGAAGATGTGCAACTGTAGGTCAGACCTGCGCGTGGCGCAAAGGTTCTGGGACCCGGGCGTCGCCGTGCGGCGTCAGCCGCGCGGATGGTGCGTCGAATGCATTTCCTTCATGCGCTCGCGGGCCACGTGCGTGTAGATCTGCGTCGTCGACAGATCGCTGTGGCCGAGCAGCATCTGCACGACGCGCAGGTCCGCGCCATGGTTCAGCAGATGAGTCGCGAAGGCGTGCCGCAGCGTGTGCGGCGACAGGTCCTTGTCGATGCTCGACTTGCGTGCGTAGCGCTTGATGATGTGCCAGAACGCCTGGCGCGTCATGCGGTCGCCGCGGCGCGTCGGGAACAGATAGTCGGTGGTGCGATCGAGCAGGATCTCGTTGCGGGCACCGGCGATGAATTCCTGCAGCCAGCGCACGGCTTCCTCGCCGAGCGGAATCAGGCGCTCGCGATTGCCCTTGCCGAGCACGCGGATCACGCCCTGGTTCAGGTTCACGGCGTTGTACTTCAGGCTCACGAGTTCAGAGACCCGCAGACCGGTGGCGTACAGGACCTCGAGCATCGTGCGGTCACGATGACCCAGCGGATCGGACACCAGCGGCGCCGACAGCAGCGATTCGACTTCCTCTTCGGACAGCGATTTCGGCAACGAGCGACCGATCTTCGGCATCGCGATCTGTGCGGTCGGATCGTCGCGGATCACGCCCTCGCGGACGAGATAGCGGAAGAATCGGCGGAACGAGGACAGCTGGCGCGCAGTCGAGCGCGGCCGCGCGCCCGCTTCGACGCGCCAGGCGATGAAGCCGAGCAGGTCGCCACGGTTGGTGCGCAGGATCGGCGTGTCGCGCTCGGCCAGCCAGCGGGTCAGCGCAGTGAGATCGGCACGGTAGGCAGCGAGCGTATTGGCAGAGAGTCCGCGTTCCATCCACACGGCATCGAGAAAGCGTGTCACGGACGGATCGGTCGCCGTGCGCACAGTTTCGGATTTTTTCAGGACTGAACTCATTTCGCTCTCGAGACCGCCTCGCGCGGGCCAGCGGCCTGCTCAAGTTGACGGGCGGTAATGCCCAAAGGTGCCGGGCCAGTATGCGAACTGCGGGTCAGGGGGTGTCGTGATGACCTTCACAACTCCCGTGAACCGTTAACATAAAGAGAACTGGATCACAGAAGGGCGCGAGCCCGAAGGCATAGTCGGGCGATCCCGGAACGAGACCATGCACCCACCCGAACACAGTGCGCCGCAATCCGCGGCACGTCCACCACCGCTGCGACAGGCAGTCTACGTGGCGTATGGCGTCTACACCTGGACCGTGTTCACGGCCTGCGCCATGACTACGGTGCTGGCCGTGCTGCTGCTGCCGACGCTGAACCTGCGCCGGGCCGCCGCGCGCCGCGCCGCCCGCAGCTTCCTGGCGTTGACCGGCATGCGCCTGAAGATCCACGGCGAAGCGAATCTGCCGCTGGCGCAGTGTGTCGTGGTCGCCAACCATGCAAGCTATCTCGATGGCGTCGTCATGAAGGCCGCGCTGCCGCCGCGCTTCGGCTATGTGGTGAAGCGCGAGATGAACGGCGTGCCGATGGCCGGTTTGTTGCTGCGCCGCATCGGCACCGAGTTCGTGGAACGCTTCGATCGCCACAAGGGCGCGTCCGATGCACGTCGCGTGCTGCGTACCGCCGCCTCAGGCCACTCGCTGGTGTTTTTCCCCGAGGGCACCTTCCACCCGGAACCCGGGCTGCAGAAATTCCACACCGGCGCCTTCGCCACCGCGGCGCGGGCGAACTGCGCCGTCGTCCCGGCGGTGATCCGCGGTACCCGCGACATGCTGCCTGGCTCCCGCGCCCTGCCGCGCTGGGGCACCATCAATGTCGAACTGCTTCCGCCTGTCACACCGAACGAAGACAGCCCTGACCGCGCGGCCATCGAACTGCGAGACCGCGCACGCGCGGCGATCCTGGCCAAGCTCGACGAGCCCGACGCGGGTTGAGGCCTGAAGGCAGCCGGATAACCGCGGCGCGTTCAAGCGCACAAATCTGTTCAGGTGCGGGACGCCGTAAATCCATCCATGGAGGCTCCGGGCGCGACGTCCTGTCGCGCACGGCCCGCACCAGAACAGATTTGCGCACTCGCCTGCGCCGCGACGTCTGCGGTCACCCTCAGGCCTCAGGCGGTGTCAGGCTAGACGTTTCGCCTGTACTGACCGCCGACGAGGTACAGGCCGCGTGAGATCTGCCCGAGTGAGCAGGTCTGCACAGCGTCCATCAGCGCACCGAACACATTGCCTCCGGTCGCCGCGACGCGCTGCAGTTCCGTGATGGCCGTAGACGTGATCTCGCCATTGCGCGTCTGGAACGCACGCACGGCCGCGACCTGATCCTGCTTCTCCTGCTCGGTCGAGCGGATCAGCGCGGCACCCTTGTGCTCTTCGGTGGCGTCCGACGTCGACAGGAAGGTGTTGATGCCAACGATCGGCAGGCGGCCGTCATGCTTCAGCGTCTCGTAGTACAGGCTCTCTTCCTGGATCTTGCCGCGCTGGTACATCGTCTCCATCGCGCCGAGCACGCCGCCACGATCGCTGATCGATTCGAATTCCTTGTACACCGCTTCCTCGACCATGTCGGTGAGGTAGTCGATCAGGAAGGAGCCCTGCCAGGGGTTCTGGTTCTTGTTGAGCCCGAGCTCGCGATTGATGATCAGCTGGATCGCCACGGCGCGCCGCACGGACTCTTCCGTCGGCGTCGTCAATGCTTCGTCATAGGCGTTCGTGTGCAGCGAGTTGCAGTTGTCGAACAGCGCGTACATCGCCTGCAGCGTCGTGCGGATGTCGTTGAACTGGATCTCGCGCGCGTGCAGCGAACGGCCCGACGTCTGGATGTGGTACTTCAGCATCTGGCTGCGCGGGCCCGCCGCGTAACGCTCGCGCATCGCGCGTGCCCAGATGCGGCGCGCCACACGGCCAATCACCGCGTACTCGGGATCCATGCCGTTCGAGAAGAAGAAGCTCAGGTTCGGCGCGAAGTCGTCGATCTTCATGCCGCGCGACAGGTAGTACTCGACGATCGTGAAGCCGTTGGACAGCGTGAACGCCAGCTGGCTGACGGGGTTCGCGCCGGCCTCGGCGATGTGATAGCCGGAGATCGACACCGAATAGAAATTGCGGACGGCGTTGTCGATGAAGAACTGCTGGACATCGCCCATCATCCGCATCGCGAATTCCGTCGAGAATATGCAGGTGTTCTGCGCCTGGTCTTCCTTCAGGATGTCCGCCTGCACCGTGCCGCGCACGAGTGACATCGCCTCGGCTCGCAGCTTCGCGTACTCCTCGGCTGTCAGCACACCGGGATGGATCAGTTCGCGGCCGACGATGCCAAGCAGCGCGAGGCCAGAGCCGTCATGTCCTTCCGGCAGGTCGCCGTTGTACTTCGGCACCTGCGCGCCGCGCGCAACGATGGCGGCGTGCAGCGCGGCGATGCGCTTCTCGGCGGCCGGCCACCGGCCCTGAGCCTTCAGGAAGCGCTCGATGCGCTGATCGATCGCGGTGTTCATGAACATCGCGAGCAGCATCGGTGCCGGGCCGTTGATCGTCATCGAGACGGACGTCGTCGGCTTGCACAGATCGAAGCCCGAGTAGAGCTTCTTCATGTCATCGAGCGTGGCGATCGAGACACCGGAGTTGCCAGTGCGGCCGTAGATGTCTGGACGCGTATCCGGATCTTCACCGTACAGCGTCGTCGAATCGAAGGCCGTCGAGAGGCGCGTGGCCTCAGAACCCTTCGCCAGATAATGGAAGCGACGGTTCGTACGCTCCGGAGCACCCTCGCCCGCGAACATGCGGATCGGGTCCTCTTCTTCGCGGCGGTACGGATACACACCACCTGCATAGGGGTACGAGCCCGGCAGGTTCTCGCTGAGGATGAACTGCAGGATCTCGCCCCAGTCGCGGAAGCGCGGCGCCGCGATCTTCGGGATCACGTTGCGGCTCAGCGTCTCGGTGTAGTTGTCGCCCGTGACCGCCTTGTCTCGGACCCGATACGTGTACTTCTCGTCGGTGACGCCGGTCAGACGCTCCGGCCAGGCGCGCAGTTCGCCGACGGCCTCCGGACCCATCTCATCGAGTGCCGCATTGTAGGCGCGACGCAACTCGAGTCGCGTCGCGTCGCAGGCGGCCTCAGCCAGCGCGGCCTGCGGATAAGGATCCAGCGCGCCCGGCAGGGCCGCATCGCGCAGCGCCTTCAGTGATTCGTAGAAGCCGCTGGCACGGCGCGCGGCCTCGACCTGCACTTCGATCCGCGCAGCCGTGCGGCGACCGCCCTCGGCGATCTCCGCGAGGTACCGGGCGCGACTGCCCGGGATCAGCGGTTCGCGCGACGTGAACTCCACCGGACCCGGATCACCGAGTGTCCAGTCGAGCCGCGTGCAGATCGCGGCGAACAGACGGTTGACGCCGGGGTCATTGAAGCGACTCGCGATCGTCGGGTACACGGGCACCGCGGCATCGGCCAGCTTCATGCGATCGGGATGATTGCGGCGCCATTGCTTGCGCACGTCTCGCAGTGCGTCTTCCGCACCGCGCTTCTCGAACTTGTTCAGCACGACCATCTCGGCGAAGTCGAGCATGTCGATCTTCTCGAGCTGGCTCGCCGCTCCGTACTCACTGGTCATGACGTAGATCGGGACGTCGACCAGGTCGACGATCTCCGTATCGCTCTGGCCGATGCCTGCCGTTTCCACGATGACGAGATCGAAGCCCGCGAGGCGGTACAGATCGATCACGTCGCGCAGCACGGCGCTGGTCGCGAGATTCTGCCGGCGCGTGGCCAGCGAGCGCATGAAAAGATTCTCGGCGGCAAGCGAGTTCATGCGGATGCGATCACCGAGCAGCGCGCCGCCCGAGCGACGCCGCGTGGGATCGACCGCGACGACAGCCACCTGCTTGTCCGGATAGTGACGCACGAAACGCTGCAGCAGCTCGTCTGTGAGCGAGGACTTGCCGGCGCCGCCCGTGCCCGTGATTCCGATGACCGGCGCAAGTCTGTTCGGCGTGGCAGCCGTGCCGACGGCAACCGGCCCCGCGCCGCGCGCGGCGCCACCGGACGCGCGACGCACGCGCGCAAGGGCCTGCTGGATCTGCGTCTGGACACCGTCTCCGGCCGTCGCGCCTTCCAGCGCCGTGATCGCGCGGGCGATCTCGCGGTGCTGCTTGGCGGTGGGCGGCGTCCACTGGTACGCCGGCTTGCGCGAGGCGCCGACCCGCGTGAACACATCCTGGATCATGCCCTGCAGTCCGAGCGTGCGGCCATGCTCGGGCGTGTAGATCTTCTCGATGCCGTGCTGCTCGAGCGCCGCGATTTCATCCGGCGAGATGGTGCCGCCACCGCCGACGATCACGCGGATGTGTTCGCTGCCGAGCTCGCGCAGCATGTCCACCATGTACGCGAAGTATTCGTTGTGGCCTCCCTGGTAGGAGCTCACGGCAATGCCGTCGGCGTCCTCCTGGATCGCGGCGCGGACGATGTCCGCGACGGAACGGTTGTGGCCGAGATGGACGACCTCTGCGCCGTTCGACTGCAGCAGCCGGCGGATCATGTTGATCGCGGCATCATGGCCATCGAACAGCGAGGCGGCGCTGACGAAACGCAATGGCGAATGCGATGCCTCGGCGCCCGGCAGGTCCTGACTCGATCCCTTCAACTGCGGTTGTGTGCTCATGGCTGTGGACTTTAACCTACTGTCGGGTAAACTTCTACTCATGAGTAGCAATCGGACGGAAGCCTCCCCCTGGCCTGCGGCGCGGGCGCGCCAGCGTAGCCACAGCACGAAGCGGGAAGCGGTCATCCGCGCCGCCGCGCGCGCCTTCAACGAGCGCGGCTTCCACAACACCTCGCTGGACGACATCGCTGCCGCGCTGAACGTCACCAAGCCGACGATCTACTACTACGTCACCAACAAGGAAGAGCTGCTGTTCCAGTGCTTCCTCGCCGGGCTTGCCCCGATCCGCGCCGCGTTCGACGAAGTGCGCGACCAGGACCGCAGCGCGCGCGAGCGGCTCGCGGAAGTGCTGCGGCGCTACGCGGCGGCGATCGCCTCGGAATATGGCTGGTGCATGGTGCGCGCCGAGGACCAGGACCTGAGCGCGGTCATGGGGCGCCACATCAAGGCGCTGAAGTCGGAAATCGACCAGGGTATCCGGCGCCTGCTGACCGAAGGCATGGCCGATGGTTCGATCGCGCCCTGCGATCCGAAGATGACGGCGTTCGCGTTCGCCGGCGCGTTGAACTGGATCGCTCACTGGTATCGCGGCAATCAGTCGCTCAGTCCGCTCGAAGTCGCAAATGCATTCGTCTCGCTGTTCGAGCGCGGCATCGCGCCGCGGGCTGCCGCAGCGCGCCCGACGGCCCGCCCGGCGCCGCGACGCAGTACTCGGGCGCGCGCCAAGTCGTGAGCGCGCACGCCGCCCGATCTCGTGGAAACCCCTGCTTTGCACTGCAGTATGCAGCGCACACCATCCCCTCTAGAATCCGATCCCCTGAATGAGCGAGGCACTTATGTCTGATCCCATCGTCATCGTCGCCGCAAAGCGCACCCCCATCGGCGCCTTTCAGGGCGTGCTGTCTGGCGTCACCGCGCCCAACCTCGGCGCCGCCGCGGTGCGCGCCGCGATCGAAGCCTCGGGCCTCAAGGGCGACGACGTCAGCGAAGTCATCATGGGCTGCGTGTTGCCGGCCGGCCTCGGGCAGGCACCCGCCCGCCAGGCTGCGATCAACGCCGGCGTGCCGGCGAGCTCGCCGGCCACCACCGTCAACAAGATGTGCGGCTCGGGCCTGAAGGCCATCATGCTCGGCGTCGATCAGATCAAGTCGGGCGACGCTCAGATCGTCGTCGCCGGCGGTCTCGAATCGATGACCAATGCGCCGTACCTGCTGCTGAAGGCGCGCGGTGGCTATCGCATGGGTCACGGCGAGATCCTCGATCACATGTTCTACGACGGCCTGCAGAGCCCCTGGGATGGCCAGCTGATGGGCTGCTTCGGCGAGAACACCGCCGACAAGTACAAGTTCACGCGCGCCGAGCAGGATGCGTTTGCCGCGGAATCCGTGCGCCGCGCGCTGGCCGCCGTGCAGGGCGGAGCGTTCAAGGCCGAAGTCACGCCGGTGACGGTCAAGGGCCGCAAGGGCGACACGGTCATCGAGCAGGACGAAACGCCCTTCACCTGCGACATCGCCAAGATCCCGCAGTTGAAGGCCGCGTTCCGCAAGGACGGCACGGTGACGGCCGCGTCCTCGTCAGGCATTTCAGACGGAGCCGCTGCGGTCGTGCTGATGCACGAGTCGACCGCCAAGTCCCGTGGACTCAAGCCGCTCGCGCGCATCGTCGCGCAGGCGAGCTTCGCGCAGGCGCCGGAGTGGTTCACCACCGCGCCGGTCGGTGCGATCCGCAAAGTGCTGACGCGCGCCGGCTGGCAGGCGGATCAGGTCGATCTATGGGAAGTCAACGAAGCGTTTGCCGTCGTCGCGATGGCGGCGATGCGCGACATCGGCATCGACCACGCGAAGCTGAACGTCAACGGTGGTGCCTGCGCGCTGGGTCACCCCGTCGGCGCAACCGGTGCGCGCATCGTCACGACGCTGCTGCACGCCCTTCACGCGCATGGCAAGAAGCGCGGTGTGGCGACACTGTGCATCGGTGGCGGTGAAGCCACCGCGATCGCCATCGAAACCTGCTGAGCGCGACGCCATGAAAATCTCCGACGCTCGTGCAGTCATCACCGGTGGTGCATCCGGACTCGGCAACGCCGTGGCGCGCCATGTCGCGGCCCAGGGCGGCCAGGTCACACTGCTCGATGTTCAGGAAGGACCGGGCCAGAAGGCCGCAGCGGAACTCGGCCCGAAAGCCGGGTTCGTCAAATGCGACGTCACCTCGGAAGCCGAAGTGAACGCGGCGATGGAAGCGGCGCATGCCCGCATGGGCGGCATCAACCTGCTGGTGAACTGCGCAGGCGTCGCGGGCTCGGCGCGCGTGTTCGGCAAGAACGGACCGATGGCAGGCGACTTTTTCGCCAAGGTCATCCACATCAACCTGATCGGCACGTTCCTGTGCGACAAGGCCGCGGCCGCGCTGATGCAGCGTAACGAGCCCAATGCCGACGGCGAGCGCGGACTGATCGTGCACACGTCATCGGTGGCCGCATTCGAGGGTCAGATCGGCCAGGTCGCGTACTCCGCCACGAAAGCCGGCGTCATGGGCATGACACTGCCGCTCGCGCGAGAGCTTTCGACCTTCGGCATCCGCGTGATGTCGATCGCTCCCGGCGTATTCCGCACGCCGATGGTGGCGGGCCTGCCGCAAGAGGTGCAGGACTCGCTCGGCAAGCAGGTGCCGTTTCCGTCGCGGCTCGGTCGCCCCGAAGAGTATGCCGCGATGGTGCAGTCGATCTTCGAGATCGCGATGCTCAATGGCGAAACGATCCGCCTCGATGGCGCGATTCGCATGCAACCTCGCTGACGGTCGGCACAGGATATCCAGATGGACGCAGCAGTCGAACGCGATGTGATGGAGTACGACGTCGTCGTCGTCGGTGGCGGTCCTGCTGGACTCGCCTGCGCGATCCGGCTCAAGCAGAAGAAGCCGGATCTGAACGTCTGCATCCTCGAGAAGGCCTCGGCCATCGGCGCGCAGGCGCTGTCCGGCGCAGTCATGGAACCGGGTCCGCTCGACGAACTCGCGCCGGACTGGCGCCAGGCACCGCCGGGGATCTGCGTGCCGGCCAAGCGCGATGAATTCTCGCTGCTGACGAAAACCGGGCGAGTCCGCCTGCCGACGCCGCCGCAGCAGCACAACGACGGCAATTTCATCATCTCGCTCGGCCTTCTGACGCCCTGGCTTGCGCAGAAGGCGGAGTCGCTCGGCGTGGACGTGTTCCCGGGATTCGCCGGCGCGCAGGCGTTGTTCAATGCAGATGGCTCGGTGGCCGGCGTGCAGATCGGCGACATGGGCATCGAGAAATCCGGTGAACCCGGCCCGGGCTACGCGCCGGGCCCCGAAGTGCGCGCGAAACTGACCATCCTCGCGGAAGGCTGCCGTGGCAGCGTCTCGAAGCAACTGATCCGGCGCTTCGAACTGGACCGCGACTGCGATCCGCAGACCTATGGCCTCGGCTTCAAGGAACTGTGGCAGCTGCCCGAGGGTCGAGTCGAGCCGGGCCTGATCCAGCACACCGTGGGCTGGCCGCTCGATCGCAACACCTACGGCGGCAGTTTCCTGTATCACCTCGACAACAACCGCATCTACATCGGCTATGTGATCGGCCTGGACTACCAGGACCCGCGCCTCAAGCCGTTCGAAGTGTTCCAGCAGTTCAAGCACCATCCGACGAACCGCGCGCTGCTCGAAGGCGGTGAACTGCTCGCAGCCGGCGCCCGCACGATCGCCGCGGGTGGCTGGCAGTCGCTGCCGAAACTCGAGATGCCGGGCGCGCTGTTGATCGGCGATGCGGGCGGCACGCTGAACGTGCCGAAGATCAAGGGCATCCACCAGGCCATCCGCAGCGGCATGCTCGCGGCAGATCATGTCGCCGAGACCGGTGCGGCGCAGGGCTTCGACGCACGCTGGCGCAAGTCTCCTGGCGGCCAGGAACTGCGCAAGGTCCGCAACATCAAGCCCGGCTTCAAGCGCGGCCTGTGGTTCGGCATCGCCAATGCCGGCCTCGAGACGATCACCGCGGGCGCCCTGCCCTGGACGCTGCGCAACAAGGCGCCGCACGAAGCTCTGAAACGACTCGACGCCTATGAATCGCCGGACCGCGAGTGGGTCGATCGCAGCCTGCCGCCGCGCGATCGACTCGCCTCCGTGTTCTTCGCGAACAATTCGCACGACGAGAACCAGCCGGTCCACCTGAAGGTGGCGGACACCAGCATCTGCGCGACGAAGTGCGCGACAGAGTTCGGCAATCCCTGCCAGAACTTCTGTCCTGCCAACGTCTACGAAATGGTCGACGATGGCGCGGGCGGCAAGCGTCTGCAGATCAACGCGGCGAACTGCGTGCACTGCAAGGCCTGCGACATCAAGGATCCGTACCAGATCATCAACTGGACGACGCCCGAGGGCGGTTCCGGCCCGATCTACCAGTCGCTGTAGGAACCGTCGACGATGCCGACGCGTTCACTGCGCGATCGCTACGAAGCGGAGCTGCGGACGCGCGGCTTCGGCGCCGATTCCGCACAGCTCGCGGCCGTCGAACGACTCGAAAAGCTTCGACGTTCACTGCTGCGATCTGCACAGCAGGACCAGAGCACGGCGCGAAAGCTGCTGAATCGCCTGACGACGCGCAGCAGCGCCGTGAAGCCGCCGCGCGGCGTCTACCTCTGGGGCGGCGTCGGGCGGGGCAAGACCTGGCTGATGGACCTGTTCTTCCAGAGTCTGCCGTTCGAGCAGAAACGCCGCAGTCACTTCCATCGCTTCATGCAGGACGTGCACGCGGATCTGCAGCAGCATCGTGATACCCCGGATCCGCTTGCGCTCGTCGCCGCGCGGATCGCCGGCCGCGCGCGGGTGCTGTGCTTCGATGAACTGTTCGTCAGCGACATTGCCGATGCCATGCTGCTCGGCGGATTGTTCCGCCATCTGTCCGATCATGGCGTCGCGCTGGTCGTGACCTCGAATGTCCAGCCGAAGGACCTGTATCGAGATGGTCTGCAGCGCCAGCGCTTCCTGCCGGCGATCGAGCTGCTGGAACAGCATCTCGAGGTGCTGAACGTCGATGGCGGCACGGATTATCGGCTTCGGCACCTGACCGAGGCACCGATCTATGTCGTCGGTGGCGGAGCGGACGCAGACGCGCGTCTCGCTGCGATCTACGACGACCTGTCCGACGGCGACTCGGACAGCGACGGTGTCGTCCGCATCGAAGGCCGCGACATCCCCGTCCGACGCGAAAGCGAGAACGTCATCTGGTTCGATTTCGCCGCGCTGTGCGACGGTCCGCGCAGCCAGAACGACTACATCGAGATCGCACGCGAATACCAGTCGGTGATCATCTCGGACGTGCCGCAGTTCAGTGCGCAGCAGGACGATGCGGCGCGACGCTTCATCGCGCTCGTGGATGAGTTCTACGATCGCTCCGTCAAGCTGGTCGTGTCAGCCGCAGCGCCGGCCGAGAGCCTGTATCGCGGCGAACGTCTCGCCTTTGCGTTCGAGCGCACGGTGAGTCGACTCACGGAGATGCAGAGCGAGGAATACCTCGCGCAGGAGCATCGCCCCTAGAGCGCGCTCAGCTGCATTCCGGCCGTCACGTCACTCGGCGTCGGCCTGGCGCTCCGGCGCGGCGGCCTGGAACGCGGCCAGCGCGAGGCAGGCCTGCTCGATCGCCGCGATGCGCGGATAGGCGGCCGGCTCCACGCCGAAGCGGCGCGCGGCATAGCACTGCGGCACCAGACAGCAGTCCGCGAGACCCGGTGCATCGCCGTGCACGAACCGGCCAGAGTGCGAGTCATCCTGCAGACGCTGCTCGAACGCCGCGAGCCCTGTCGAGATCCAGTGGATCTGCCAGGCGCGCAGCTGTTCGTCGGTGCAGCCGACCTCGTGCTTCAGATAGCGCGTCGTGCTGAGATTCTGCAGGGGCTGGATGTCGCAGGCGATCAACTGCGCGAGGCTTCGGACGCGCGCACGGCCGAGCGCATCCGCAGGCAGCAATGCCGGGGCCGGATGCGTCTCCTCGAGATACTCGATGATGGCGAGCGACTGCGACAGACCCGCCTCGCCGTCGACCAGCAGCGGCACCCGCCCCTGCGGATTGAGCCGGCGATACCCTGGCTTGTGCTGCTCGCCGCCGCCGCGCACGAGGTGGACGACGGCGGGCGTCCATGGCAATCCCTTCAGGCCGAGCGCGATGCGCACGCGGTAGGAGGCGGAGCTGCGGTAGTAGGTATGGAGCGTCAGCATGTTGGGCCCCTCGCGTCTTCGGAGGACGTCAGATCTTGCCGCGACGGATCTGGTCGAGCTCGATGCTTTCGAACAGCGCTCGGAAATTCCCTTCGCCGAAGCCCTGGTTGCCCTTGCGCTGGATGATTTCGAAGAAGATCGGGCCGATCACCGTCTTCGTGAAAATCTGCAGCAGCACGCCATCACCATTCGTGCCGTGACCGTCGATCAGGATACGGCGCCGGCGCAGCTCCTCGAGGTTCTCGCCATGTCCAGGAACGCGTGCATCGACACCGTCGTAGTACGTGTCCGGCGTGTCCTGGAATTCGACGCCCCGAGCACGCAGCGCATCGACCGTCGCCTGGATGTCCTGCGTCTCGAGGGCGATGTGCTGGATGCCCTCGCCACCGTATTCGGCCAGATACTCCTCGATCTGCGACTTGTCGTCCTGCGACTCGTTGATCGGGATGCGGATCTTGCCGCAGGGGCTCGTCATCGCACGGCTCAGCAGGCCCGTCTTTCGCCCTTCGATGTCGAAGTAGCGGATCTCGCGGAAATTGAACAGGCGCTCGTAGAAACCGCTCCAGACATTCATCTGGCCACGATGTACGTTGTGCGTCAGGTGATCGATCAGCTGCAGGCCCACCTGCTGAATGGACGGATCCGGCGCCACCGGGCGAAAGTCGACGTCGTAGATGGACTGGTCGCCATACCGATCCACGAAATAGATCAGAGAGCCTCCGATGCCTTCGATCGCCGGGATGTTGAGCTCCATAGGACCGACCGGCGCCGCCACGGCGCGCGCGCCGAGCTCGACCGCCCGCTTCAGGGCTGCGGCGGCATCGCGCACCCGAAAGCCCATCGCACAGACGGACGGGCCGTGTGCGCGGGCGAATCGCTGTGCAGCCGAGTCCGGCTCGGCGTTGACGATGAAGTTGATGTCGCCCTGGCGATGCAGGGTCACGTCCTTGCTGCGGTGGCGAGCGACGAGCGGAAAGCCCATCTGCTCGAACAGTGCCCGCAGCTGGGTGGTATCGGGCGCCGTGTACTCGACGAATTCGAATCCATCGGTGCCCATCGGATTGACGAGATCGAGGGCGGAGGCTGGCTGTGCCACGGGCGCGCTTCCCTTCGGAATATTCGTTACAATTGAAACCATTATCGGGAATATGGCCATGCAGCGCAAGAAACTCGAACTCCAGGCATTCCTGCCCTACCGCCTCTCGGTGCTCGCCAACACCGTCAGCAGCGCGATTGCCGCGGGCTATGCGGAGCGCTTTTCGCTGTCGATCGCCGAATGGCGCGTGATGGCCGTGCTCGCGAACGAGCCGGGTCTGTCCGCCGCGGAAGTCGCCACGCGCACCGCGATGGACAAGGTGGCCGTCAGTCGCGCCGTCACGGCCCTGCTGAAATCGCGCAGACTCGAGCGGCGTACCGCCTCGGGGGACCGCCGTCGATCGATGCTGCGCCTGTCAACCGCAGGAACCGAGGTCTACGGGCGGGTCGTGCCGATGGCGCTCGCCTACGAACAGCAGCTGCTGACCACGCTGACGGCGCGCGACCGTCGGCAACTCGATCGACTGCTTCGCATTCTGCAGGCCGAAGCCGGCAAGATCGGGCCGGCGCCTGAGACCCGCTAGGCATTGACACCGCGCGGTTCCGGGACCGGCCGGACCCGCACGTATACTCAGTCCCCATCGCTCCGCGCGAGGAATCGCCCATGCCACAGAGTGTCCCGAGTCGCCGCCTGGCCGTGATCGAACGCATTGCCGCGGCTCTGCCCAGGGCTGCCGCCGCAGATCGCGAATTCGCGCGTCACTACTATCGCGGCGTCGGCGAACAGGACCTGGCGGAACGCGAGGCGAAGGATCTCGGCGCCGCTGCCACGATGCACCGCAAGTTCGGCCTGAAACGCAGGTCGCGCGAGACCCTCGTCCGCGTTTTCAACGCGGACCCGAAGCGCGCCGGTTTCGATCCGCCGCACACGCTGGTAGCAATCGTCACGGACGACATGCCCTTCCTCGTCGATTCGATCGGCATGGTGTTCGCGGCTGCGGGCATCGCGGTGCACCTGATCGTCCATCCCGTGCTGCAGGTGGTGCGGGATGCCCGCGGTCGCATGATCTCGGTTTCCACCGAGCCGACGCCCGGCAGCAAGGCCGAATCGTGGCAGCTGTACGAAATCGACCGGCAATTCGATGCAGCGCACATGGATGCGCTCGAGCGCGGGATTCGCGACACGCTCGGCGACGTGCAGGTCGCCGTCGCGGACTGGATACCGATGCGGCGAACGATTCGCGAACTGTCAGCGCAACTGGCGAAGCACCCGCCCAAGCGGACGCCGCGTGAGGACGTGTCCGAAGCGCGCGAACTGATGCAGTGGATGGAGGGGCAGCACTTCGTGTTCCTCGGCTACCGGCATTACCGTCTGCGCCGCGGCAGCACCCAGGATCGCCTGCTTCCGGATACGGACTCCGGACTCGGCATCCTGCGGCGCAGCCGCGACGCGGGTGCCGATCAGCCCATGCTGCTGAAGGGCGCGATGCGCGCCCTCGCGCGAGATCCGTCGATCCTCGTGATCACCAAAGCCAATGCCGTCGCCACCGTGCACCGAGCGACCCATCTCGACTATGTCGCCGTGAAGGAATTCGACGTCGACGGCCAGCCCTGCGGCGAACATCGTTTCGTCGGGCTGTGGACGTCGACGGCCTATTTCGCGAGCCCGCGCGAGATTCCCCTGTTGCGGCGCAAGGCGGCACGGGTCATCGAAGCGTTCGGCCTGGACTCCTCCAGCCACGACGGCAAAGCCGTCCTCGCAGTGCTAGAGACCTATCCGCGCGACGAACTGTTCCAGGCATCCGTGCCCGAACTCGTGTCCATCGTCCGCGATGTCGTCAATCTCTATGAACGTCGCAACACGCGACTGCTGGTGCGCCCGGACGTGTTCGGCCGCTTCCACTCCTGCATGGTGTACGTGCCGCGCGATCGCTACACGACGGACGTGCGTCACCGGATCGAACAGATCGTCCTGAACCGCTTCCACGGCTCGCACATCGAATCGCAGGTGCAGATCTCCGAGTCGAATCACGCCCGCCTGCACATCGTGGTGCGTTCGGCTGCGTTGCTGCCGGGCGCCCGGGGATCGCGACACCGCGAAGCGCCGATCGACACGGCCGCGATCGAGCGCGAGATCGCCGAAGCCGCGGCCACCTGGAGCGACCGGCTGCGCGCGGCCCTGCAGGCGCGCCATGGCGCCGCGGAAGCAGCGCGGCTCGCGCTGCGTCATGCGCGAACATTCCCGCTCGCCTACCAGGACGAAGTTGCCCCGACGGATGCGCTGGCGGACATCGCCGACCTCGAAGCGCTGCGTCTCGCGCCGGAGTCGCTGCGGCTGAACCTGCACAGGCCAGCCGGCGAAAGCCTGTCCCGCGTCCACCTGAAGATCTGCAAGCTCGGCGACCCGATCCCCGTCTCGGATCTGCTGCCGATGATGGAGAATTTCGGCCTGCGCGTGATCTCCGAGCATCCGTATGAACTGGAATGGGACGGCGGTGCCCGCGCCTCCATCCAGGATTTCGAATTCGAGCGACGCGGTGCGGCGCCCGTTGCGATCGATCGCGTCGAACAACGCTTCGAGGAGGCTTTCCTCGCGGTGTGGCGCGGCGACATCGACAATGACGGCTTCAACCGGCTGCTGCTCGCGACGCCACTGACGGCGCGTCAGATCGTCGTACTGCGCGCCTGCTGCAAGTACCTTCTGCAGACCGGCATTCCGTTCAGCCAGGTGTACATGGAGCAGACGCTCGCCGGGCATCCCGAAATCGCCACGGAGCTGCTGCGGTTGTTCGACAACCAGTTCCAGCCCGGACGCACCCCGGCTCGGGAGTCCCGCGCGGCACGCCTCGCAGAACGCATCCGCGCGAAATTCGAGTCGATCCGCAGCGCCGACGAGGACCGGATACTGCGGGCCTACCTCGCGCTGATCCGGGCGATGCTGCGCACGAATTTCTTCCGCGTGCCCGTCGAGAACGGCCGCGTGCGCGCCCTGGCGTTCAAGCTGGACCCGGCACAGATTCCGGACCTGCCGCTGCCGCGACCGAAGTTCGAGATTTTCGTCTACTCGCCTCGCGTCGAGGGCGTGCACCTGCGCATGGGCGCGGTCGCGCGCGGCGGCCTGCGCTGGTCGGACCGGCGCGAGGACTATCGCACCGAGATCCTCGGCCTGATGAAGGCGCAGAACGTCAAGAACACGCTCATCGTACCCGTCGGGGCGAAGGGGGGATTTCTTCCGAAGCAGTTGCCCGCCGGCGGCTCGCGTGATGCGATCCAGCAGGAAGGCATCGGCGCCTACCAGACCTACATCCATGCGCTGCTGGATCTCACCGACAACATCGAACGCGCGAAGATCGTTCCGCCGACGGATGTCGTGCGCCGGGATGTCGACGACCCGTATCTCGTCGTCGCCGCAGACAAGGGCACCGCCAGCTTCTCCGACATCGCCAACGCGATCTCGGTCGAACGTGGCTTCTGGCTCGCCGACGCGTTCGCCTCCGGCGGCTCCGCCGGCTACGACCACAAGAAGATGGGCATCACGGCCCGCGGCGGCTGGGAATGCGTCAAACGGCATTTCCGCGAGATCGGTCTCGATACGCAGAACCAGGACTTCACGGTCGTCGGTATCGGCGACATGTCCGGCGACGTGTTCGGCAACGCGATGCTGCTGTCGCCGCACATCCGCCTGCAGGCGGCGTTCAACCACCAGCACATCTTCCTCGATCCCGCGCCCGACGCCGCGCGCAGCTTCGCAGAGCGCCAGCGACTGTTTGCACTGCCCCGCTCCGGCTGGGATGACTACGATCGCAAGCTGGTATCGCGCGGGGGCGGCGTATTTGCCCGCAGCGCGAAATCGATTCCGCTGTCGAGCGAAGCTCAGGCCCTGCTCGGCCTGACGCAAGCCGCGGCGACGCCGCAGGACGTGATCCGCGCGATCCTGCGAATGCCGGTGGACCTGCTCTGGAATGGAGGTATCGGCACCTACGTGAAATCACGCGCCGAATCCAACGCTGAAGCCGGTGATCGCACCAATGATGCCGTGCGCATCAACGGTGCTGAACTTCGCGCTCGTGTGGTCGGTGAAGGCGGCAATCTCGGCTTCACGCAGAAGGGCCGCGTGGAATATGCGCTGGCGGGGGGCCGGATCAACACGGACTTCATCGACAACTCCGCGGGCGTCAACACGTCGGATGTCGAGGTGAACCTGAAGATCCTGCTGAACGGGATCGAACGCGACGGGCGTCTGAAGCGTCGCGACCGTGATCGACTGCTCTCCAGCATGACGCAGGCCGTCGGCACACTGGTGCTGCGCAACAACTACCTGCAGAGCCAGGCACTGTCGACGCTCGAAGCACAATCGGCGCGCAGGTTGACCGAACTTCAGCAGCTGATTCGCACTCTGGAGCGCAGCGGAGAACTGAATCGCGCCATCGAGTTCCTGCCAGATGATGAAGGCCTGGCCGAACGGCGCAAGCTGGGCCTCGGCCTGACGCGACCGGAACTGGCGGTCCTGCTGTCGTACAGCAAGATCCGCCTCAACAACCAGCTGCTCGATTCGAACGTGCCGGAGGATCCCTACCTCTCCAGCGAACTCGAACGTTACTTTCCGGAGCCGGTACGACGCCGCTTCGGTCGCGACATCCGCAAGCATCGGCTGCGCCGCGAAATCATCGCGACGGCGACGACCAACAGTCTCGTGAACCGCATGGGCCCGGGGTTCGTGCTGCGCGCGGAGGCCGAGACTGGCGCGGCCGCGGCGCAGATCGCGCGTGCGTACGCGATCGCCCGCGAGGCCTTCGGCATGCGCGAGCGCTGGGCCGCGATCGAGGCCCTGGACAACCGTGTGCCCTCAGCGACGCAGTACGCGATGATGTCGGATCTCAGTCGGCTGCTGCGCCACTGCACCTATTGGCTGCTGCGGCAGCGCGGGGGTTCGCTCGACGTCGAGCCGGCCGTCAAGCGGCTGTCGCCAGCCCTCGCTCAACTGATCGAGCGCTGCGCCACGGTCGTCGACGGCGCCGACCGCGATCAGCTCGAGCAGCGTCGGACCGCGCTGGCCAAGGCCGGTGTCCCGGCCGCGCTCACGTCCTTCGTCTCGGCCTGCGGCGCGCTCGAGGCCGGCTTCGACATCGTCGAGGTCGCTGCGGCGCATCGCGTCACGGTGGCCGAAGCCGCCAGCGTCTACTTCCGGCTCGGCGCACAGATCGGCCTCGACTGGCTGCGCCGTCAGATCACGGATCTCGCCGTCGACGGCAGCTGGCAGGCCACCGCGCGCAGCGGTCTGCGCGACGCCGCGCAGCTGTTGCAGCGCGATCTGACCGAACGTGTTCTGCAAACGGGCGGCGGCGGCTCGGCTGACGCGCGCGTACAACGCTGGCTCGCCGGCGGTGGCACCGAACTCGCGGCCTGGCAACGCACGCTGACGGAAATGCGTGCCGCGGCCTCGGCGGATTTCGCGACGCTGTCCGTCGGTGTCGACGCCGTGCGCAAGCTCGTTCGCTGATGCATCGCGGGCCTCGATGCGACTGACGCTGGTCATCACGACCTACGAGCGCCCGGATGCGTTGGCGGCCGTGCTGCAGTCGGTCGCAGCGCAACGGATTCGACCTGACGAGATCCTGGTGGCCGACGACGGCTCCGGTCCCGACACGGCGGCCGTGATCGCGCGATTCGCGCAGGCTTCGCCAGCGCCCGTGCGCCACGTACGCCAGCAACACGACGGTTTCCGCCTGACGCGCCTGCGCAATCTCGCCATTGCAGCGGCCACCGGCGACTTCATCGTCTTCATCGACGGCGACATGGTGCTGCACCCGCAATTCATCTCCGACCATCGCGCCACCGCAGTACGCGGACGGTACACGCAGGGCGTGCGGATACTTCTCGATCCGTCACGCACGGCAGCGCTGCTGGCCGAGCCGCTGCGCACGCCAGGTCCGCTGTCGCGCGGGCTCGGCGGCCTGCGTCGTGTCCACAATATCCATAGCCGCTGGCTGTCGCGCGGGTTCCGCGAGCCTGGCAATCACCTGGTCTCGACCAAGGGCTGCAATCAGGGCTTCTGGCGCGACGATCTGATTGCGACCAATGGCTTCGACGAGCAGATCATCGGCTGGGGGCCGGAAGACAAGGAGCTTTGCGCACGTCTTTCGCACAGCGGCATCCGGCGGCAGACGCTGATGTTCGGCGGGATCGCCTGGCACCTGCATCACCCCGCAGCCTCGCGCGCGCGACGTGCTGAAAATGAGGCCATCCTGGAACGAACGCTGCGCGAGCGCCGTCGTCGCTGCGAGCACGGACTTGACGCGCATCCCGGAATTGGAACCGCACGGCCAGCCGAATAGAGCCGTCCGCGGGCGCTGTGCTATAAATCGCGCCCCTCATTCGATTCAGGCAGTTCCCGCATGACAGGCCAGACCCGCGCCCCCGGCAAGCTCGTGCTCGTCCGCCACGGCCAGAGCACGTGGAATGTCGACAACCTTTTCACGGGCTGGACGGACGTGGATCTGTCGCAGCAGGGCGTGGCGGAAGCGCGCCAGGCGGGCAAGGAATTGCTGCGCGAGGGGATTGCGGTCGACATCGCGTTCACCTCCGTACTGAAGCGCGCGATCCGCACTCTGTGGCTGATCCAGGACGAAATGGATCGCATGTGGATTCCCGTCGAACGTACCTGGCGCCTGAACGAACGCCACTATGGCGCGCTGCAGGGCCTGAACAAATCGCAGACGGTCGAGAAGCATGGCGAGGCGCAGGTCAAGATCTGGCGCCGCAGCTACGACATTCCTCCTCCGCCGCTCGCACTCGATGATCCACGTCATCCGCGCTTCGACGTGCGTTACGCCGGAGTCGATGCAGCGCTGCTGCCCGCGACGGAATCCCTGAAGGACACACTCGCGCGCGTGCTGCCGTACTGGCAGGAGCGCATCGCGCCGGAACTGCGTGCCGGTCGCAACGTCATGGTCACTGCCCACGGCAACAGCCTGCGGGCGATGGTCAAGATGCTCGACAACGTCGCCGAGAAGGACATCGTCGAGCTGAACATTCCGACCGGCGTGCCCTTGCTGTACGAACTGGACGCGAACCTGAAGCCGCTCGGCAGCCGTTATCTCGGCGATGCCGAGGCCATCCGCGCCGCCGCCGAAGCGGTCAAACGGCAGACAGAGAAACGCTGAACGGATCCACGCTGCATGCGATCCACGTCGCCGCCGTCATCGCGACCGGGCTGCTGTTCTTCGCACGTGGCGTCGGCATGTGGATCGGAAGTGCGATCGGCATGTCCATGCCAGTTCGGTATCTTTCCTGCGCCGCCGACACGACGCTGCTGACCGCAGCCGTATTGCTGGCGACGCTGACGCACCAATCGCCGTTCACCCACGCCTGGCCTGCTACCTGTACATCGTCAGCGTGGCGCTGACGCGCAGCCCATCCGGGTTTCTCGAATGGGCTGCGGTCAGTCGATGACTTTCGCTTCCGCCAGATCTATTGGATCTGCCAGACGGTCGTCGTACCGCTGACTTCGTTGCCCACGATCAGCAACGCCTTGCCCGTCGGGCTGGCGAAGGCCGACACGAACTCCAGCCCTTCCGGACCGAGATCACCTGCGAGCGGGTTCGGGCACGCCGCGGCAGACGCGGGCTGACACGCTGCACCCACCGCGGCCGCTGCGCTCGCGGAGATGGACGGTGACTGCGTAAAGTCGCGATTGGTCACGAGATTCACGAGCGTGGGAGCAGTCGGATTCGAGACGTTGAACACCGCGATCGCACTGAACCGCTCGAGCCCGACGAAGGCGTAGGTCACGCCGTTCACCTGGCCCACGGCAACGCCCTCGGGTTCCGGGCCCTTGTTGTCACTGCGGCTGTCGAGCGTATTGTCGGTGTGGCCGACGTTGAACGCCGTCGGATACAGGCGCGCGATTTCCTGCTCGAGCACATCGGCGCTGTCCCAGACCCGCTTGCCCGACGCATCCCAGATCGAAATCGAACGTGCACCGAACAGATCGATGCGATCAAAATCGCCGTCGCCATCCGTATCACCCGAGGCGTTGCTGACGGTCAGACGACCCAGCGCCGCATTGGCCTTCAGCGCTGCGGCGTCCGGAAACACGGCCGAGTCCAGGCGGTAGCTCGAGGCCCCGACTCGAACTTCTTCGTTGAAGCCGGTATACGCACGCGTGTCACCTTCGTTCGCAGTCACCAGGTAAGTCGCGCCCTTCCAGGTCAGCGCCGCGATCGAGTCCGGCTGATAGAGACCGGAAACCCGCCAGTTGGCGATGTTGATCCGCGAATCCCGATCGCTCGCATCGAAGCCATTGCCCGGAATCGCGTGGTCCTTGAAGCCGAGCGGCAGGATCTTCCTGACCTTCGCGCTGGCGATGTCGACCACAGCGATCGCATTGGCCTCCTGAATCGTCACGTAGGCGAGGCCGCCGGCCACCGTGATGTACTCCGGTTCGAAATCCTGGGCCACCGTCGCATTCGGCCCGGTGATCCGCACACCCGCGGCTTGCAGCGCAGCCCGCGCGTCCGGCGCATTCCAGGCGCGGAAATCGGCCGTTCGCACGAAGTCCTTGCGGCCGATGCGCCACAGATCGATCACGGAGACCGAACCCTCCGGATCCACCAGATAGTCGTCGCTCGGCTCGCCTTCGTTCGCGACCAGCACGTAACGACCGTCAGGCGAGAACGTCACCATGTCCGGCAATGCGCCGACGGATGCGACACCCAGACAGCTCACCGATCCGAAGGCGCTGAAGAACGCGACCTGTCCCGCGTCGGTCTTGTTCGGCGCCTGTACGGCGACCGCGACGAGTCCGAGCTTGACGTCGACGCTGTTCGGCGCGCTGCCGGCAGGCAGGCCGCAATCGGCCGCGAGATCGATCGAACGTACCGGCGCGGGGTTCGACGGATTGCGAAGATCGAGGACGTCGACCGTGCCGGCGCCCGCGTTGATCACGAAGCTGCGACGCGACAGCGCGTCGAACGCGGTGATCTCTGATCCACCCTGGTCGAAATAACCGGTGGAGTAGGTGGCCAGCTTCGTGAAGGTCGGCGGTGTCGCCGCGATCGCGGCGGTTGCTGTCGCGCATCCCAGCGCGGCAACCAGTACAGTCTTTCGCATCGAGTTCCCCTTGGTGTTCTCTTGCCGGCGGCAATACGCCGGGCGGACACCTTAGGGATTTCGTATGACGAATAGATGACGTAGCGGTTCAGCCCTCGCGCCGCCGGCTCGCCGCCCAGCCGTCGTAGCGGCCACCGCTCGTCTCCGCGATGCCACGCAGGCGCGCGGACACTTCGCGGATGTCATGCGCGGACAGCGGCATCGCCTTCATCGCGTGCACGCTGAACGGATGATCGGTGCTGTCCGCCACGGGCCGCACGTCCACCTCGAAGCCCTCGCCCGCCAGGCGCTGCGCGATGCGTTGCGCCACCTCTTCACTCGGCAATGCGATGAAAAAGTCCAGCTCGTGTGGCTTGAAAGGATCCGCACCGCTGCGCCGCAGCCGCTCGATCAACTTGGTGTCCCAGTCGTCGTTGCGCTGATTTTTCAGCTGGCGCAGCGACAGCACGATGCGACCGAGCGCGAGCGCCCCGCCGATGGCGAGCAGCAGGATGAACCATTTCATCGTCGAACCTCGGTTCTGGTCTTACGGGTACGGGGCTTACTTGTACTGCGGCTTGCGTTTGTCGAGGAAGGCCTGGATGCCTTCGAGCCCCTCGGCCGACGCCGCCTGCTGCGCGATCGTTTCGCTCTCGAGCACGAGATGCGATTCGAGCGCGCCGTTCGCGCCGGCCAGCAGCCGCTTGGCCTTGCCGAACGCGCGGGTCGGTCCGGCTGCGAGCTTTTCTGCGAGCTTGAGCGCTTCGTTGACCTGCTCACCGTCCGCCACGACCTGATTGACGAGACCCCACTGCAGCGCTTCCTGCGCAGTGACGGGACGATTCGTCAGGATCAACTCCATCGCGCGCTTCGCGCCGATCAGCCGCGGCAGGAAGAACGAGGTGCTGCCGTCCGGCGTCAGCGCGACACCCGTGTAGGCGAGCGAGAACTTCGAACTCTCGCAGCACACCGCAAGGTCCGCCATGGCGACGAGACCCACGCCGGCGCCTGCCGCCGTGCCATTCACCGCCGCGATGACGGGCGCATCCATCCGCACGAAGTGCGAAATCGCCTGGTGCAGGAAGGACGTCAGTTCGCGCAGGTAGGAGTCGACCGCGCCGCCCTCGCCCATCATGCCGCGCAGGTCACCGCCGAAGCAGAAGTGCTTGCCGGCACCGGTGAGCACGACCGCGCGCACGTCGGGATG
This sequence comes from Steroidobacteraceae bacterium, assembly GCA_965279665.1. Classification (GTDB taxonomy): domain Bacteria; phylum Pseudomonadota; class Gammaproteobacteria; order Steroidobacterales; family Steroidobacteraceae; genus UBA964. Next base: position 1,311,021 of record OZ257256.1, on the reverse strand, counting down.
CTTGTCGCAGGCGATGGCCGCCTCGAGCAGTTCGCGGCCCATCGGCAGGTTCAGCACGTTGGCGTTCTCGGGCCGGTTCAGCGTGACTACCGCCACGTTGCCGCGCAGTTCCACCGAAACCGTAGTTCCATTCCACATCGTCGGATCTCCTGGAAAATCTGGAAACGTTAGCGCGACGGCTGGTTGGCCAGTTCGCGGATCTTCTGTTCGAGATAACCGAGCACGCGCTTGTCGCGTTCGGTTTCCTTGTGCGTCAGGAAGCTGATCGCCATGCCCTCGAGCAGATAGCGTGACAGATCGAAGGCGAGATCGAAGTTCTCGCCCTTGCCGCGCCATTCGGGAAAGACCTCGAGCGTGGCCTGATGCCATTCGCGTTCGAAGGATTCCTGCGCCGGCCGCAGGATGTCCGCCAGTTCGCGATCCGTGCGCGCCGCCACCGCGAGTTCGAAGAACGCGACGAACAACGGATGATTGACGTGCGACCAGTAGGTATCGACACCCTGGTGCACATGGTCGCCGTCGCGCGAATCCTTGGCCATGGCCTTGCGCAGCGCGCGCAGGCGCTTGGCGTGAAGGTATTCCACGGCGGCGCGGACGACGTCCAGCTTCGACGGAAAGTGATGCAGCATCGCACCGCGCGACAGCCCCGCCTTCTCCGCGATGACGGTCGTCGTGGTGCGTGCGTAGCCCAGATCCACGAAGCACTTCACGGCCGCTTCGACGATCAGGTTGCGGGTCGAGGCGCTCTTCTGCGCCTGCCAGCCGAGCGGCGCGGAATCATCGGCACTGCTGGCCGGGGACCGTCCGGACTGCTCACTCATCGGCGCGATTTCGGGCTGTAATCAATGGAAATTCCTTTATGCGGCAAGGATGTAGTCCCTGTCGGTAAAAGTCAAAGCTGATTGAAACAGGATGAGGTGACTGATAACGTTCCGCGCCTCGGTCATCGCCAAGGAGCAAGCCATGGGTCGTGTTACAGGCAAGGTCGCACTCGTCACGGGTGCCGCGTCGGGACTCGGCAAGGCAGACGCCATGGCGTTGGTCCGCGAAGGCGCACGCGTCGTGATCACGGACATCAACGAGGCCGCGGGCCGCGAACTCGAGACGACGCTGAACGCGCTGTCGCCCGGCAATGCGCTGTTCCTCGTGCAGGATGTGGCCAGCGAAACACGCTGGCAGGAAGTCCTCGCAGAGACGCAGAAGAAATTCGGCGGCCTGCACATCCTCGTCAACAACGCCGGCATGGTGATCATCGGAACGCCTGAGAGTGCTTCGCTCGATCAGTTCCGCAAGCACCTGTCGGTGATGACGGAAAGCGTGTTCCTCGCGTGCAAGTACGCGCTGCCGATCATCAAGGCCTCCGGCGGCGGATCGATCGTCAACATGTGCTCCACCGCGACGCATCTCGGCTACCCGGTGTTCTACGCCTACAGCGCTGCCAAGGGTGCGGTGCGCTCGATGAGCAAGGCGATTGCCGTGTACTGCCAGATGAACCAGTACAACATCCGCTGCAATTCGATTCACGCCGGCGCGATCGAAACTCCGATGGTCGTTCAGGCCTCGAAGGATCTCGGCATGGAAATGGCCGCGTACGAAAAGATGCCGGGTGGACTCGGCAAGCCCGAGGACGTGGCGAATCTCGTCGTGTTCCTCGGCTCGGACGAGTCGCGCCACATCAACGGTACGGAAATCCTGATCGACAACGCGCTGACGGCTCAGTAGCCCACGCGCGACCGATCAGTCGATCGGTTCGCAGTCCGGAATCTGCCCGACCGAGCGCCGGTCTTCACACCGGCGTACGCCGTCGCCTCGAACGACGGTGGCCAGAAACTTCGGCACGGGTACGAGCATTCCGGCCGGAACCTGCTGCGCCTGATAGGCGCCGAGACGAGCGACCGCCAGGGTCGCTTCGTTTTCCCGAACTGCAACGAGCGACAGCGCTCGCCGCTGCCGCTGTATTGCTGCCGGAAAGTCACCACGCACGGCGGCAAGCATGGCAGCGATTTCCCACAGCAGCGGATCGCGAGAAAGCTGCTTGTCCGTCAGCTGCGGTTCGAGCAGCGCCGCGGCTCGATCGGCGTCTCGCAATCCGGAATGGGGTGTCGTCAACAGCAGCGCAGCGAGGAATCGCGCTGCTCGCGGATTGCCTGGCGCTGCGGCCCCAAGCCAGTTGATCGCAGACACGGTCGCTCGCTCGTCATCGACACGCAGCAGATTCAGCGCGACGAGCATCTGCGAGGCGGCATCGCCCGCGTAGCCGGCTTCCAGCAGATCATCGATGGCGCGCTGCGGATCGCGCGTGCCGTCGCGCGAATACAGCTGGCGGAATCCGCGGAAATACCGCGCCGGCGTAACGCGCGCATCGACGGCCGCGTCCAGTCGGCGCCGGGCTTCCTCAGCGTCGGACTTCAGCTCCGGGTAAGCAGCGAGCAGCATCGCCAACGCAGTCTGTGCGCCAGCGTCCCCTCCCTCAGCCTGCGCGCGAAGATCGGACATCTTGCGCAGCGCCAGCGCATTGCGCGACAGGTCCGGATCCCCGTCGACGTAGGCGAACTTGATCCGGGTCGCCGTGACGACGCGCACCGGCTGGCCATCGGCCATCGCCGGTGAAAAGCGCTGGCGCCGGGCGGCTGCCTCGACGAAAGGGCCAAACAATCCGTCGGGAAGTTCGCTCAGCGTCCACGCGTCTTCAACGCGTCCATCCGTCCCGATCACGAAAGCGACCCAGACCATGCCCAGCATGCCCTTCGCGCGGGCGGCGTCCGGGAACACCACATCGAGCGTGCCGATCTGCTTCGGCGCCACGAATCCGGCAACGTCGCGCCCTGCCGGAAGTGCCGCGAGCTCGAAGCCGGTCAGTCGACGAAAGCGCTTCGCGTGCTCTTCCGCCGCAGCGGCATCGAGCCGCGGAATCGCGCGCAGCTGCGACAGCACGGGTTCGCCATCCATGAGCCCGTTCATCGCCGCCGCCGTCAGCCAGTTGAACGAACCCTGCAGATCGCGCTTGCGCCCCTGCCCCTCTGCCAGCATCAGGCCGAGGTTGTACTGCGCGGAGGCGTGACCGATGCGCGCGAGGCGCTCGAACTCGTCGGCTGCGGGCGCGAATTCGCCGCGATCGAAGGCCGCGAGCGCGGTGCGAAAATCGGCGCGGGCCGGCTCGGCCACGCAGGCTGCGAGGCCGACCAGCACACAGAGCAGGCCCGGTCGCAGCGAGAACATCGGATCTTATTCGTCCGGCGCGATGGTCAGCAGCATGCCGTCGAGCGCGTCGGTCATCTCGACCTGGCAGGACAGCCGCGAAGTTGGCTGGACATGGCTGAGTTCCGACAGCAGCTCGCGCTCGTCCGACATCGCCGCCGGAATCTTCGCCGCCCATTCCGGCCCCAGCACGACGTGGCAGGTCGCGCAGGAGCACATGCCGCCGCAGATCGCCGCAATGCCATAGTCCAGCTCGCGCAGCGTCTCCATCAGCTTGACGCCCGACTTGGCCTGAACGGCGTGTTCCTTGCCATCCCGATCGATCACCTTGAGCAGCGGCATGCAATATTCCTAATGATATTCAACTGGTTACAACAGATACGTCTCGAAGCCTTCACTCAAAAAAAACAGTCATGACTGTTTGTAGAGAGCCCGGCGGGACATATAATTCAGCGCGTTACGCCGGGGTGCTAGTTTGCCGGGGTCGCGCGCTGGACGCCACAGGGTTGCAGCACGCGGACTGCGGGATGGCGCACGGCCCATCACATCGTTTCGGGGGGAAGAACCATGGATCTCGGGCTGCGTGGAAAGAAGGCGATCGTCACGGGTGCCACGAAGGGCATTGGCCGCGCGGTGGTCGAGCTGCTGGCCGGCGAAGGCGTCGATGTCGGACTGTGCGCCCGCACGCCGGAGGAAGTTGAGGAAGCCGTCAAGGCGATCCGGGCGAAGGGCGTGAACTGCGTCGGCGAAGCCGTGAACGTGCGCGACGGCGAGGCCTACAAGGCCTGGCTTGCGAAGACGGTCGAGGCGCTCGGCGGCTGCGACATCTTCATCCCCGGCGTCAGCGCCGGCGGCGGCATGGATTCCGAGAAGAACTGGACCCGCAATTTCGAAATCGACGTGATGCATACCGTGCGCGGTTGCGAAGCACTGATGCCGCATCTCGAGAAATCCGGCCAGGGTTCGATCGTCATCATCGGCTCGACCAATGCGGTCGAAACGTTCGCCGCACCGATGGCCTACAACGCGATGAAGGCCGGCCTGATCACCTACGGCAAGCAGCTGTCGCAATTCGTCGGCAAGAAGAACGTCCGCGTGAATACGGTCTCGCCGGGTCCGATCTATTTCGAAGGCGGCGCCTGGGAAATGATCAAGGGCACGCAGCCGAAGTTCTACGACTGGGCGATCAAGCAGATTCCGAATGGCCGCATGGGTTCCGCCGAGGAGATCGCGCGCGTGATCGTGTTCACCGCGAGTCCGGCTGCGAGCCTGATCACCGGCGCGAACATCATCGCGGACAACGGCTTCACCAAGCGCGTGCAGCTCTAGGCGCACGGGCCCAGGGAACGCTCCTGCATGGCCATCCCACCACGTGTCAACGTCTACCTCGTCTGTGGCGGGCGTTATCACGACATGGACTACGCGCGCGTCGAACTGCTGCGCCTGCTCGGCGAGTATCCTCGGCTACGCGTGCGCGTCGGCGAGGACTATTCGAACTCGGCCGCGATCGAAGCCGCGGATTTCCTGGTCACCTATACCTGCGACGTGATCCCGCCGCGCGAGCAGCAGGTCGCGCTCGAGCATTTCCTCGGCGCCGGCAAACGCTGGTTCGCGTTGCATGGCACGAACTCGATCCTGAAGTGGTCGAAGGAGCACAAGGCCTGGACGGCGCCACGCGTGGCGCCCGAGTTCATGCAGATGGTGGGCAGCCAGTTCCTCGCGCATCCGCCGATCGCGCCGTACCGCGTCAGCGTCACCGAACCCGATCATCCGCTGGTGCGCGGCATCGGCGAGTTCGATGCCGACGACGAGCTCTATCTGTGCGAATGGCATGGGCCGCACCGCTGCCTGATGCACACTGACTACGCCGGCAGCGCGCCCGGATTCGTCGACCAGGGCTGGGAGCAACCCGCGAAGCACCCGGTGCTGTACCTGCGCTCGCACGGTCCCGGCGAACTGCTGTACTGCACGCTCGGCCATTGCCGTGGTCAGTACGACATGCAGCCGATGATGGCCGAATACCCGACGATCGAACGCGGCAGCTGGAAGCTGCCACAGTTCCACGAGATCCTGCGTCGCGGCATCCGCTGGGGCGCACGCCTCGATGCCGCGTCCAACGCATCCTGAGCAGGGAACGCCATGAGCCATGACCCAGACGAATTCCTGAAGCGATCGCGCGCACCCGCGTTCAAGCCGGTACCGCGCGTCGATCCCGCGAAGAGTCCCGTGACGCCGGCCGAGAAAGCGCCGGACCCGGATCTCGGCTCGGGACCGATTGCCGCGAGCCGCTACACGTCCGCCGAGTTCATGCAGCTCGAGTGGCAGCACATGTGGACCAAGGTGTGGCTGCTCGGCGGACGCGAGTGCGACATCGCCGAGCCAGGCGATTTCATCGTCACCGATATCGGCCGGGAGTCGATCATTCTGGTGCGCCAGCACGATGGCAGCGTGCGCGGCTTCTACAACGTCTGCCAGCATCGCGGCAATTCGCTGGCGGAATGCGGCGTGCACAAGGCGAGCGAATCGCGAACCTTCAAGTGCCAGTACCACCATTGGGAGTACGAGCTCGACGGCAGCTTCCATCGCATTCCGGATCTCGACACCTTCGAGCAAGGCGCCCCGCCCTACGCGCTGACGCCCGTCACGGTGGACACCTGGGCCGGCTTCGTCTGGTTCACGCTGAATGCGAATCCTCCGCCGCTGCGCGAATACCTCGCGCCGCTGGACAAGCATCTCGAGCCCTACCACTTCCACAAGATGGTGCAGACGCGCGACGTCACGGTCGAGTGGAACTGCAACTGGAAGACGTCGGTCGATGCGTTCAACGAGAGCTATCACGTGCAGGGCATTCATCCGCAACTGCTGTGGTACCTCAATGACATCGACATCCAGATCGACTGCTACGAGCGCCACAGCCGTTATCTGATTCCGTTCGGCACGCTGTCACCGCGCGTGCGCACGCCGCCGTCGATCCCCGAGCCGATCAAGGTGATCATGAAATCGGCGGGCATGGATCCGGCCGATTACGACGGCAAGATCGCCGACATCCGCCGCGACGTGCAGCGCTGGAAGCGCGCGCATGGCGCGGAACAGGGCCGCGACTATTCGCGCCTCAACGATGATCAGCTCACCGACGACTATCACTACCTGATCTTCCCGAACCTCTCGTTGAACGTACACGCGGACGACTTCTGGGTGTTCCGCCAGCGCCCGCATCCGACGGATCCGGACAGGATGTTCTACGACATCTGGACGTTCGAGCTCGTGCCGGATGCACCGGACGGCACGCCGCAGGAATGGCCGCGCCGCGCGAAGCACCAGCACTTCAAGCATGGCGACAAGTCCATCGGACTCGTGCTGGACCAGGACGCCGCCAACCTGGCCTCCGTGCAGGCCGGCATGCATTCCGCGGGTTACAAGGGCCTGTGGATCGGCCGGCAGGAACTGCGCATCCGGCATTTCCACAAAGTCATCGACGACTACATCAAGGGAACCCCGCCATGAGCTTCACCGCCGCGCAACTCGAACGCGCCTATCGTCAGATGAAGACGATCCGGGAATTCGAGGAACGCCTGCATGTCGAGATCGCCACGGGCGAGATTCCCGGCTTCACGCATCTTTATTCGGGGCAGGAAGCGGTCGCCGTCGGCGTCTGTGAAACGCTGACCGATGCCGACTACATCGCGAGCACGCATCGCGGTCACGGGCACTGCATCGCGAAGGGTTGTGATGTGCTCGGCATGATGAAGGAGATCTACGGTCGTGCCGACGGCCTGTGCAAGGGCAAGGGCGGCTCGATGCACATCGCGGACTTCTCGCGCGGCATGCTCGGCGCCAATGCGATCGTCGGCGGCGGGCCGCCGCTCGCCGTCGGTGCCGCGATCGCCTGCCGCAATGCCGGCAACAAGGCCGTGTCCGTCGCCTTCGGCGGCGACGGCAGCTGCAACCAGGGCACGGTGTTCGAGGCGATGAATCTCGCGGTCGTGCTGAAGGTCCCGGCGATCTTCGTGTTCGAGAACAACGGCTACAGCGAGCACACGGGCGCGGACTATTCCGTGGGCTCCAAGGACATCGCCGGACGCTCGCGCGGCTTCGGCATGCCGGCGGAGGATGTCGACGGCGCGGATTTCTTCGCCGTTTACGACGCGATGCAGCGCGCGGTCGCGCACGCCAAGGCCGGCAAGGGCCCGTATACGATCGTGCCGCTGATCACGCGCTACTTCGGCCACTTCGAGGGCGACCCGCAGAACTATCGCGCGAAGGATGAAGTGGCGCAGCTGCGCCAGACGATGGACTGCCTGAAGCGCTTCCGCGCGCGCGTCGAGGCGGACCGCAGCCTGCCGCTGTCGCGGCTCGACGCGATCGACGCCGAGGTGCTGGAACTGATCGACCGCTGCGTCAAGGAGGCCAAGGCCTCGCCGCCGCCGGCAGAGTCGGAACTCACCTCCGACGTCTACATCAACTATTGACACCGACTCGTCGCAGCAGGAATTCCTCATGCCTCAGCTCTCAATGCGCGACGCCATCAACCAGGCGTTGCATCAGGAAATGGCGCGGGATCCGCGCGTCATCGTGCTCGGTGAAGATGTCTCGGGCGGTGCCGGCGGCACGTCGGGCGAACGCGAGGCCGCGGGCGGCATTTTCGGCGTCACCAAGGGCCTGCTGCCGAAGTACGGCGAGCAGCGCGTCATCGACACGCCAATTTCCGAATCCGCCATCATTGGTGCCGCGGGCGGCGCTGCGCTCGCGGGTCTGCGACCGGTCGCGGAGATCATGTTCGCGGATTTCGTCGGCGTCTGCATGGACCAGATCTACAACCAGATCGCGAAGTTCCGTTACATGTTCGGCGGCCGAACCACCTGCCCCGTCGTGATCCGCACGGCAATGGGAGCCGGGATGAACATGGGCGCCCAGCACTCCCAGACCATGTATCCGCTGTTGACGGCGGTACCGGGGCTGAAAGTCGTGATTCCGTCGAACGCCTATGACGCGAAGGGACTGATGCTGCAGGCGATCCGCGACGACGATCCGGTGGTGTTCTTCGAACACAAGGCACTGTATCCGCGCAAGGGCGAAGTACCCGAGGGCATGTACACGATTCCGTTCGGCGAGGCCAATCTCGTTCGCGAGGGAGAACATGCGACGGTCGTTGCGATCGGCCGCATGGTGCCGTTCGCCGAGAAGGCACTCGACGCGCTCGCGAAGGACGGCATCACCTGCGATCTGATCGACCCGCGCACCACCTCGCCGCTGGACTCGGATACGATCATCGAAAGCGTCGAAGGGACCGGACGACTGATCGTCATCGACGAATCGCCACCACGCTGCAGCGTTGCCGCGGACATCGTCGCGATCGTCACGCAGGCCGCGTTCCGCTCGCTGAAGGCCGCGCCGCGCATGATCACCGCACCGCATGCGCCTATTCCATTCGCGCCTGCACTGGAGCGCGCCTACGTGCCCGGCCCGCAGAAGATCGAGGCGGCGATTCGCGCCGCCGTGAAAGAGTAAGGATCATGAGCAGCATCACCGCAATCTGCATGCCCAAATGGGGCATCGAAATGACCGAAGGCACGGTCAATGGCTGGACCGTTGCCGTGGGCCAGGCTGTCGCGAAGGGCGAGGCCGTGCTCGACGTGGAGACCGAGAAGATCGTCAACACCGTCGAGGCGCCGGCAGGCGGCACGTTGCGTCGCCAGCTCGTCGAGACGGGCGACGTGCGTGCGGTCGGCACGCTGATCGGTGTGCTGGCCGATGCGGCCACGAGCGAGGCCGACATCGACGCGTTCATCGCGAACTTCCGTGGCGCCACCGTGAACTTCGAACCCGATGCGGGCAGCGCGACCGCGCCGCCTGCGACGTCGACGGGCGCGGCACCTGCGATCGCGTCGCTCGCCGGCGGTGACGAAGCGTCGTCGGACGGTGAACAGCGCGTCAGCCCGATCGCGCGGCGCGTTGCCGAGAAGCTCGGCGTCGATCTGAGCAAAGTGAAGGGCACTGGCCGCAATGGCCGCGTGTCGAAGGAAGACGTCGAGGCGTACGCAGCGACATCCGCCGCATCGGGCTCGGCGGCGTCGGCGACCGGATCGGTCGCTCCCGCCGTACAGGCTGCCATGGCCGCAGCGTCGGTCGCCGGGCAGACCCGCCGCCGCATGAGTGCCACGCGCGCGGTGATCGCGCGGCGCCTGCTGGAATCCTCGCAGACGATTCCGCATTTCCGCCTGGGCTGCGATGTCGACGCCGGCCGCCTCATCCTGAAGAAGGGCGAGGTGTCGGATCACACCAGCACGCGTATCACGGTCAACGACATGCTGATCCGCGCCTGCTCGATAGCGCTGCTGAAACATCCGCTCGTCAACGCGCAGCTGCAGGGCGATGAGATCGTGCAGTTCGACCACGCCGATATCGCCGTTGCCGTCGCGACCGAGAACGGCCTGATCACGCCGATCGTGCGTCAGGCCGATACGCTGAACGTCGCGCAGATTGCGCGCGCCACCGCGGATCTGTCCGAGCGTGCGCTGCGCGGCGCCCTGACCCGGGAAGAGATCAGTGGCGGCTCGTTCACCGTCTCGAACCTCGGGATGCACGGGATCTCCCGCTTCGACGCCATCATCAACCCACCTCAGGTCGCGATCCTCGCGATCGGGGCTGCGGAGGAACGCGTCGTCGTCCGCAACGGCAACCCCGCCGTCGCAAGGATGATGACGCTGACGCTGTCGGTCGATCACCGGGTGATCGACGGTGCGGTTGGCGCTGCGTTCCTGGCCACGTTGCGCCAGCTGATCGAATCTCCAGACAGTCTGTAACGAGGACACATCATGCATCGCTTCCGCTCCTCCACGTTCCTCGCCTGCGCTGTCGTGGCGCTGCTCGCCGCGTGTGCGCGCGAACCGGCCGCTGCGCCGGACGCTGCGCCGAACACCGACGGGGCTGCGAAAGAAGCCCCCGCGCAGGCCGCCGCCGCGAAACCCGCGAGCGATCCAGAGCAGTGGCCGGGCGCGGCGGTGTACGCCAAGAACTGCGCGACCTGCCACCAGGGCCAGGTGGCCAAGGCGCCGCAGAAGCTGTTCCTGCAGATGCTGTCCGGTCCCACGATCCTCGATGCGCTCGAGCATGGCCTGATGAAATCGCAGGCTGCGATGCTGTCGGCCGAGGAGCGCCAGCACGTCGCCGAGTATCTCTCCGGGGCGCCGCTCGCAGCGCAGCAGGTGGAAACGCCGCCGGCCATGTGCCTCGACAAGGCCTCGCCGTTCGATGCCTCGAAGGGCCCGGTCAAGGCCGGCTGGGGCTATCACAATTCGCGCCTCATTCCGGCCGACCTCGCAGGCCTCACGGCGGCAGATGCGCCGAAGCTGCAGCTCGCCTGGGCGTTTGCGTTCCCGCAGGGCATTCGCGCGCGCTCGCAGCCGTCGATCGCGTATGGCGCCGTGTTCGTCGGCAGCCATGATGGCCATGTGTACGCACTCGACCTCGCCACCGGTTGCGCGCGCTGGGTCTTCAAGGCGGGCGCGGAAGTGCGCACGGCTGTCGTCCCTTATCAAGCGAAGGGCGGCGCCAACGTGCGCACTCGCCCGCCGCGCGTGTTCTTCGGCGATGTGCTCGGCCGGCTCTACTCCCTCGATGCCACCACCGGCGCACTGCAGTGGAGCGCGAAGCTCGACGATCATCCGAACGCGACGCTGACCGCCACAGGCACGCTGCACGATGGCGTGATCTATCAGCCGGTTTCCTCACTGGAAGTCACGGCGGCCGCGGACCCCAAGTACCCCTGCTGCACGTTCCGGGGATCGATTGTCGCAATCGACGCGTGGAGCGGTGAGCAGCGCTGGAAGTCATATTCGATTCCGGACGCACCGAAGGAGGTCAAGAAGACGGCGGTCGGCACGCCAGTGCTCGGGCCCTCCGGTGCGCCCATCTGGAACGGACCGATGATCGACGCCAAGCGTGGCGTGCTGTACGCCGGCACGGGCGAGAATTACTCCTCGCCGGCGAATGACACCAGCGATGCGCTGCTCGCATTCCGTTTGACCGACGGCAAGCTGCTGTGGTCCCAGCAGATGGTCAAGGGTGATGCCTGGAACGTCGCCTGCATGATGAAGGACAACCCGAATTGCCCCGTCGAGAATGGTCCGGACGTCGACTTCGGCGCCGGCACGATCCTCATCACACTGCCTGATGGCAAGGACGTTCTGATCGCCGGACAGAAGAACGGCACGGTGTACGCACTCGACGTCGATGCGAAAGGCGCAATGCTGTGGAAGACGAAGGTCGGCCGCGGCGGCATCCAGGGTGGCGTGCACTTCGGCATGGCCATCGACGGCAACCGCATCTACGCGCCGATCTCGGACATGGCGGACGAGCATGACGGTCGACCGAAGGACGGCGCGCCGCAACCGGGTCTGAACGCGCTCGACGCCACGACTGGCAAGCTGCTGTGGTCGACGCCCGCGAACAACGTCTGTGGCAAGCTGGAGTTCTGTGATCCAGGCATCTCCGCCGCGGTCACTGCAGTCCCCGGCGTCGTGTTCGCCGGGCACATGGACGGTCGCTTCCGCGCCTACGACGGCACCACCGGCAAGGTGCTGTTCGAGTACGACGCGAAGCAGGAAGTCGTCACCGTCTCCGGTCAGCGCGCCAAGGGTGGTTCCTTCGGCGGCGGTGGCCCCGCGGTCCGCGATGGCTACGTCGTCGTCAGCTCGGGTTACGGCATGTACGCGCACATGCCGGGCAACCTGCTGCTCGCCTTCACGACTCCCACGCGCACCGCTGCCACAACGAATTGATCTGCCGATAGACCCCCGCCAGCGCATCGAGCTCGGCGGGGGTCGCGGTCTCGGCAAGGCCGGTGACTGCGAGCAGTTCCACGGCGCAGGCGCCGAGCGGCGGATGATGGGCAATCAGACCCGCCAGATCGCAGAGTGGATCACCGACCTGCGCGTACTCCCAGTCGAGCAGCCACAGACGCCCGTCGTCGACGAGATTGCCGGCATGCAGATCGCTGTGCACGATGGCCGGTGCGCGCAAGGCGGATCCGGTTTGCTGCATCAGCGCGCGACAGCGCGCGACCTCGTCCCCGAGCGACGCGCGTGCTTCGGGTCGCTTCGCGATCAGGCGCTGCGCATAGCGCTCCACCACGGACAGTGGATCGAAGCGCGGACATGAGGGTACGGGCTGGGCGTGCAGCACTGCGAGCCTGGCGCCGAGGCGCTGGCGCTGTGCACTGGAATCGAGATCGGCCGACGTCCAGACACGGCCGCGGATGAAGCCGCGGATCGTCCAGCGCAGATCCGGCGCCGATGTGAGGATCGGCGGCGCCAGTCCCGCTGCTGCGGCCGCTGCATGCAACGTCAGTTCCCGCTCACGGTCGACGCCGAGATCACGCCCGACCCCCGCACGCCGATCGAGTCGCAACACGAATTCGCCGCGCCGGGTGACCACATGCCAGTTCGCGTTGATGCCGCCGGATTCCATCGGCTCGAAACGACGCGCCGCAGCGTCCTCGCACCAGCCCGGCACGGCATCGAGGGCCTGCTCGAACAGCACAGGGTCGGGCAGGAAGCGCGCCTCGCAGCTCATGCGGATTGCGCCTGCCAGCGACGTCGCCAGACCTGGAATCCGGCCACCGCGATCACGAGATAGATCGCATACAGCAGCGCGATGAACCACAGACCCTGCGCGCCGTAGAGAAAGATCGATACGGCATCGATGACGATCCAGTACAGCCAGTTCTCGAGCTTGGCCGCGGCGACCATCCAGGTGGCGAGCAGGCTCGCGAGCATCGTGGCGGTGTCGAGGTGCGGCCACGCAGCCTGCGTCAGCGTGGCGATGGCAGGCGCCGAGATCGCCGTGATGGCGACGATCGCGATCGCGACACCGGCGTGCCAGGCAGGCGGCCAGGTGCCGATCGGCAACGCGGGCCCGTCACCCTGCCGCGACCAGTGCCAGAATCCGTAGAACGACATCGCAACGTAGTACGCCTGCAGCCCCGCCTGCATCGGCAACTGTGCCCTGAACGCGAGATACACGAGGATCGTCGACGACACTCCGCCGAACACCCAGCACCAGCGGCTCTGTTTCACGGCGAGCAGTGCATAGACCACGCCCGCGAGCAGCGACAGCCATTCCAGCGGCGAACTGCGCTGCGCTGCCGTCAGGATCTGCTGCGCGATATCCAAGCGTCAGCGCCACTCTCGCGTCACGGTCAGGCCGATCTGGCGCGGATCGCCGGGCTGTATGTAGAGACGGTTCGGGAAATCCGGCGGTTCGTTGCCGAAGAAGAATCCGCGCTGCGTCCACTTCTCGTCGAACACATTGCGCGCCCACAGCGAGGCGCGCCAGCCATCGCGCTCGAAGCCGGCACGCAGGTTCACCAGCGTGTACGGCCGCGAGCGTTGATTGTGGCTCTCGGAAAAATAAAACGCGTCGACGCCCTGCAGATCACTGCGCAGGAACCAGCCACGCGGATGCCGATACTCAGCGCTGAGCGAATACTGCCAGGCCGGCGCATGGGCCTGATCCCGCCCCGAGAGGTCTTCTGCATCGCGCTGGTAATCGAGGAAGCGTGCGCGCAGCAGTCCGAGCGTCGCGCCGAGCCGCAGACTCCGGCTCGCCTGCCAGGCCGCCGTCAGTTCGAGACCGGCATTCTCGCCACTGGCCGCGTTGTCGGTCAGGTAGATGAACGACAGAGGATCGCCCGGATCGAGCTGCACCGAAGTGCTCACCTGCTGGTCGCTGCGCCGCATGTGAAACAGCGCCGCCTGCAGATCGACTCGCCCGTCCGCGAGGCGTCCCTTCCACCCGGCTTCCCAGCTCACCAGGAACTCCGGCCCGTACTCGAGCCGGTCCACCGGCACCACCGCGCCGATGTTGAAACCGCCCGCCTTGAAGCCGCGTGCCAGCGTCGCGTACCACTGCGCCGTCGCGAGCTCGTACTGCAGCGACAGATTGCCACCCCACATCTGGTCCGTCGGTCGCGCCGCAAGACCATCGCTGTCCGAATAGTCCACGCGGCGTCGTTCGCCGCGCCCCGCCGCGATGAGCTTCAGCCGCGTCGTCATGCGCCGCTCCAGCTGGAAGTACAGCGCGACATTGGTGGCGGAGTAATCGCTCTGCAGCGTGCGGAACACGTCGCCGTTGTAGAGGTCGAGCTGATCGTTCGTCTCACGCACGCGCAGCGCATAGGCGCCCGCCAGCCAGCTCCAATCGCCAGGATTCTCCGCGCGCGCGGCGGACAGCCAGCGCAGATCCTGGCTCAACGTCTCGTGCTGACGATCGAACGTGGACGTGAAGTCGTAGCTGGGGTCAAACGCCCAGTCGCCGTCGAACCCATAGTCGATGGCCGAATCGGACCAGGCCGTCACGCTTTCGAAACTGAAACGGCCTGCGCCGCGATAGCGCGTCCGTGCCGACGCACCGAGCGACCGCTGACGATCGACGCCGGGCTTGTCGGACTGCGTGACGCGGGAGTTGTCGAGCGCGAACGCGTCATAGCCATTGTCGAGATCGACGGCGAGCAGCGACAGATCCAGATCCCAGGCCGCACCGAGCGGCACTGCGAGCCGGCCCCGCAGTGTCGTCTCATCGAAGCCATTCGTATCGTTGCGGTCGAGAAAGCTGTTGCGACGGAAGCCATCGCTGACATGGCGCTGCGCGACCAGGCGCCACGCCGCGGAGTCTTCGTCGACCACGTCATCGCCGCCGCGGCCTGCGGTAAAGCCACCGCCGAGCACGGCACCGACACCGGCCGTGCCGTAGTCACCACCGGTCAGTTCGAGACGCGTCTCACGTTGCGCCGAGGCACCCTGCGTCCGCACATTGATCAGGCCCGCGAGCGCGTTGGCGCCATGAATCGCGCCCTGCGGTCCGCGCAGCACCTCGACCTGGGCGACATCGAACAACGTGGCGGGCATGCCGACGCCGGAAAAATCGATCCCGTCGATCAGGAAACCCACCGACGGATTGGGCGCGCCCTGCCACTGGTCGTTCTCGCCAATGCCGCGCAGCTGGAAGTAGCGCGGGCGCGAACTGCCCGCCGCCCAGTTCAGGTTCGGCACCAGTGCGAGCACATCCTGCAGATGCTGGACACCCGCCGCGCGCAGCGTTTCGCTGCCCAGTACGGTGACGCTCAGGGGTGCAACCGCCGCGGCCTCTCGCCGCAGACTGGCGGTCACGACGACCTCCTCGAGCACGTCAGGTGCCGAGTCCGTCGCGGGGGCCGCAGACGCCGGCACCGCGAGCGCCACCGCGAGCACGACCATGGAAAGGCGGGCCGCAATGCGGCGCGAGACGTCGATTCGAGACATGACCTGCTCCCTACGCCGGTACTAACCGGATCAGGTTCAACGGGTTCGCCACAACGGCATCTCAGGCCTCCGGTCCGGAGGCCACCCCAAGGTGTTCGGCTATGGTAGGCGCCGCAGGCGCAAATGCAAGTATGGCTAATGCTGTGCGCCAGCCGCGCGGGTTCCTTACAATTCGCTCCCGCCAACCGGCGGGTGTCAGGAGGCTTCGGGCATGACGCGCAGTGTTCAGGTTTTTCAGGTCGACGCCTTCACGACCCGACAGTTCACCGGCAACCCCGCCGGCGTCGTGCTGCATGCCGATGTGCTCAGCGACGACGAGATGCGCGGGATCGCACGCGAACTCAACAATGCAGATACCGCGTTCGTCCTGAAGCCGGACGGCGCCGATCACGATGTCCGCGTGCGATTCTTCACGCCGCGCACCGAAGCCGGCTTCGTCGGTCACGCGACCGTCGCAGCACATTACGTGCTGTCGCGTCGCGAGGGCACACCACAGCGCCTTCGCCAGAAGCAGAAGACCGGCACGGTGGATGTCGAGATCCGCGGCAGCGGCCCGTCACGCCTGATCGCGGTGCGCCAGGCGCCGCCGCCGCTCGGCCGCGAACTCAACGAACGGGAACGTCTCGCCGTCCTGGATTCGCTTGCGCTGTCATCCGCAGACCTCGACACGCGCTGCCCGATCCAGATCGTCGGCGGCTCCTCGACGCGCTTGCTGATCGGCGTCCGCGGGGTCGAACATCTGCGCCAGCTGAAGCCTGACTTCAACCGCCTGAACACGCTGTCGGCGCAGCTCGGCGCTGCGGGACATTTCGTGTTCACGCTGCGTCCGGAAACCGCCGGCTGCCTGACGGAATCGCGGATGTTCTGCCCGGCCCTCGGCATTCCCGAGGATCCGGTCAGCGGCAACGCGCATGGACTGCTCGGCGCCTACCTGGCCCAGCACGGACTGCTGCAGAGCGAGGGCGATCGCGCGAAGTTTTCCGGCGCGCAGGGACAATTCCTGTCCCGCCCCGGTCAGGTGGATGTCGAGCTGGAATTCAGCGCCGGCAAACCGAGCGGCGTGTGGATCGTCGGTCAGGCAGCGCTGGTGTTCGAGACCACGATCTCGCTGTGAGCTCGCCGCTCTGCTGTGAGCGGGCTCAGCTCTTCCACTCGTAGAACTGCAGGTCCATGTCCTGCGCGAGGCAGGCCAGGATCGGTGGCACCAGCCGATCATGCGACGGCGCGGCCATGTGCAGATCGAACGCAGCCTGGTCCTTGAAACGCGCGTAGACGACGTACGTCTGCGGTTTGTCGCGATGACGAATCACGTCGTAGGCGATCAGGCCCGGCTCCGTGCGGTGACTGTCTTCGGACAGCTCCTTCTGCAGGCGCTCGAAATCCGCTTCCTTGCCCGGCTTGACGATGAGTGTGGCGATGAACGTGATCGACATGCGAAATACCTCTTGTATCAACCCAGTCCGAGCTCGCGCACGAGTTCGTCGCGCAGCCTGAATTTCTGGATCTTGCTGGTGGACATCGGCCACTCGGCGACGAAGCGCACGACGCGCGGCACCTTGAATCCGGCGATTTCACGCCGACAGAAATCCATCAGCTCCTGATCCGTCACGGCCGCATCGGTCTTGCGCTCGACGAATGCCGCCGGTACCTCGACGAGGCGCGCATCCGGAATGCCCACGACCTGCGCGAGCTTCACGGCCGGATGGCGCTGCAGACAGGCCTCGATTTCGGCGGCTGCGACATTCTCACCACCCACCTTCAGCATGTCCTTGATGCGACCGTGGAACATCATCGTGCCGCGACCGTCCATCGAGCCGACGTCGCCGGTGTGGTACCAGCCGTCCCGGTCGATCGCCTGCGCAGTCTTCTCAGGGTCCTTGTAGTAGCCGATCAGCGTCGAGTATCCGCGCACCCAGACCTCGCCACGCTCACCGGTCGCCGCTTCCTTGCCGGTCGCCGGATCGACGATGCGGACTTCGAGGCCCGGCAGCGGCCTGCCCAGTCGCGAGACGCGTTCGTCGAGCGGATCGTCGAGCCGGCTCGTCGTCACGGTGCCGGCGGTCTCGGTCATGCCGAAGGTACCGACATAGACCGCGTGCGGCATCGCTTTCAGCATCGCGTCCTTGATCGCCGGCGGCTGCACGGCGAAATTGGAATTCATCAGCGTGATGCGCGAAAGATCCGCCGCCGCGAAATCCGGGTGGTAGATCAGGTCCTGCATGATCGTGACGAAACAGGGATAGGTCGCCGTGACGCGATCCTTCTGCAGCATCGCGAGCGCAGCGCCCGCCTCGAAGTACTTCATCGTCGCGTACGCACCGCCGACGTCGAAGATCGCGCACAGCGGCAGGATCGCGGCGATGTGGAAGATCGGCAGCGGCGACCAGAACACGTCCTCGTGCCGCAGCTCGTAGCGGTGCCGGCCGAGCGCGATCGAGTTGCGCACGATCGCCTCGTGCGAGATCAGCGCGCCTTTCGGGTTCGCCGTCGTGCCGGACGTGTACAGCATGATCGCCGCATCGCCGAGCTGCACGCGCAGCCGTGATTCATGCACCTGCGTATCCGTACCAAGCCGCGCCAGCGCCACGAGTTCCGACGCCGGCAGGAAACCCGCAGCCGGCGCGTCGCCGAGCAGGATCAGGCTGCGCAGTTTCGGCGCGGACTCGATCTGCAGCCGACGCGGATCCGCCTGGCGCTCGAGACCCGGCAGCGCCTGAGTGAGCCGCTCGACGAAATTCACGTGATCGGCGATCTGGCTCGTCGTGATCACGGTGACGAGATCACCGTTGCTGATCGCGTAGGCGAGCTCGCTGTACTTGTAGCGCGCGTTGAGCGGCACCGCCACTGCGCCGCACAGCGCGATCGCGAACAGGAATTCGACGAACTCGACGCAGGTTGGCAGCAGCAGGCCGACGTGATCGCGTGGCTTCACGCCGAGTGCCTGCAGCGCGCGAGCGCGCTCGAACGCGCGGTCCGTCAGTTCGCGATAGGTCAGGCGTTCGTCCGGCAGGATGAGCGCCGGTGAATCGGCGTATCGATCGTTCGCGATCAGCAGCAGATCGCCGAGCGTGGTGACCTGGATGCGGACCTGTTTGAGGTCCTCGCTGCGCAGATTTCGTTCGTGGCTCAAGACGGCGTCTCAGGCGAGCGGATCGAGATACTCGCGCTCCCAGGTGCCATCGAGGCAGGCTGTGATGCGCGGCGCGAGTTCGGCGAGCTTCTTCGACGTCATGTGGACATGCTCGGCGGCTTCGTCCGGAAAAGATTCCACGACGGCATAGCGGTTCGGCTCGCGCAGCCGGAAAAACCCGAACCACAGCGTATTGGGTTCGTTCGCCTTCACATAGGCTTCGAGCTCGCGACAGACGGCAATATAGTCCGCCACGTGGGTCGGCTTGACCGTCATCCGCGAAATGAATGTGATCCTCGACATGCGCGTTCCCCTCGACGTTGCGCGGACGCCGATCCTAGCACCCGCCCCTTGCGTAAATAAACAATCAGGACTGTTTGTTTTCAGGGCGCTTCGTTAGAGTGGCGGCCCCACCGTTCCGCGAGATCCGATCGTGAGCGAACCTGACTTCCAGCCCGCCCTGGCCGCCGCAGACCTGCCCGAAGGCAGGATGCGTCGCTGCACGGTGTCCGGACGGGAGGTGGTGATCTGCCACACGCGCGACGGACTGTTCGCACTCGACAATATCTGCACGCATGCCTACGCGCGCATGGATGAAGGTCGACTGCGCGGAGTCCGGCTGATCTGCCCGCTGCACGGCGCGTCGTTCGACGTGCGCAGCGGTCAGCCGCTCGGCGCACCAGCGTCCGTGCCACTCGCCACGCATGCGCTGCGCGTGACTGACGGACGGATCGAAATCGCGATCGACCCGGCCGCGCCAGTCCAGGCGCTTCCCTGAGGCTGCCGTCTGCCCGGCCATTTGCCGGGCAGGATCCACAACTCAGCCGAAAAACACGCGGTGCAGGATCCGGCCTGACGTCAATGTGAACAGGCCTGCGATCAGCAGGCCGCCCACGTACACGCCGCGCATCGATTTGCCATGTTGGCGCACGTCGCCGCGACGGATCGCCAGCATCGCGCGCGTCAGCCCCACCGTCGTCAGCAGAATGAACAGGTGGATGAAGCCGAAGCGCAGTGGACCCACCTGCAGTCCTGGCCCGACCGCATTCGGAATGAACAGCGCCGAGATCGCGGTCGCGAACATCAACGTGACATACAGCAGGCCGAGAGCCCGGTGCGGCGGCGACCCTTTGCGACTGAGCAGCAGCAGCCACAGACCCAGCGCGAACGCGGGCATCACGGTGACGAAATGCACTCGGATCGCGAGCGGAGCTTCGAGCAGCGGGGTCCAGTTCATGCGCTCAGCGTAGCGCAACGGCGCGAAACAGTCTGTATGCACTGCATACAGTTGTGGCACGAATACCACGCGGGAAAATGGCGTAATTACAGCGTCAGTCGTACCATCGCAGCACTTTCGACGCATCGCCGGAAGGCAACGCATATCTCAAATGAGGGGGATGAGCGAATGACGATTGAACTGCACAGGATGTGGCGCAGCGGCAAGCTGCAGGCTTTGGCCATCGCGATGACGACGACTGTCGGCGCTCCGCTCGCGGGCGCGCAGGACAGCGGCGACGCCGTGGTGCTCGAAGAAATCATCATCACGGCGCAGAAGCGCGAGGAGTCGCTGCAGGACGTGCCGATTTCCGTCAACGCCGTCTCGGGCGAGAAACTCGCCCAGGCAGGCATCGGGCGTCTCGACGATCTGAAGGCCTATGTTCCGAACCTGCAGGTGACCGAGACCGGCATCGCCAACAACTTCTACATCCGCGGCATCGGGTCAGGCCTGAACCAGGGCTTCGAACAGTCCGTGAGCACCTACTCCGACGGCGTGTATCGCGGCCGCGGCCCGCAATCGCGCGTGCCCTTCCTCGATCTCGAACGCATCGAAGTGCTGCGCGGCCCGCAGCCGATCCTGTTCGGCAAGAACGCGATCGCCGGCGCCGTGAACCTGATCAGCGCCAAGCCGGCGTCCGAGTTCGGTGGCTCGGTGCGCGCGTCCTATGAAACCGAGACCAGCGAGCAGGTGCTCGAAGGCGTCGTGTCGGTGCCGTTCAGCGAAACCTTCGGGGCGCGTCTCGCCGTGCGTCATCGCCTGACCGATGGTTACCTGAAGAACCTGACGCTGAACCAGGACGAGACCGATCGCGAAGACACCTTCGGTCGACTGACCTTCATGTTCGCGCCGAACGACAGGTTCGATGCGACGCTGAAGATCGAGACCGGTCGCTCCGACAACGTTGGTCGGCAGGTGGAGATCTTCGGTGAATTGCCTGCCGCCGCCGTGCTGCGTCCGAATGGCACGACACTGACGCCGCCGATTCCGGGCCTGACTTACGGTCAGATCCAGCGCAACGTCTTCGGCCAGAACGTCGGCGTGCTGAACAACACGATCGACTACAAGCGCTCCTCGAATGGCGACTACAGCGTGATGGAGCCGAACGAGTCGGCGCTGACGCTGAACTTCCGCTTCGACAACGGCGTGACGATGACCTCCGTCACCGGTTACAGCGGCTACGACCTCGATGAAGGCTGCGACTGCGACTTCACCGGTGGCAACGTGTTCACCGCAGGCATCACCGAGTCCTATCGTCAGGTCAGCCAGGAACTGCGCTTCACCTCCGACAAGGACCGGAAGGTGTCCTGGATCGGCGGTCTGTTCGTGCAGAATTCGGACCTGGCCGAGTCGGACTTCATCTTCGTGCCGGCCAACAGCATCGTCGTGCCGCTGCTGAACGGCAACCCGGCGCTGCCGATGGGGTCGGGCACTGCGTTCGCCAACACCCGCAATCCGCGCGTCTTCAAGCAGGACAGCGACCTGTTCGCGGTCTTCGCCCAGGGAACGTGGTCCGTGACGGACGCTCTGCGCGTCACCGCCGGTGGCCGCTGGTCGAGCGAATCGAAGACCGGTTCACGCGTCACGCAACTCACCAACCCGGCCGGCACACCGCTGCCCGCCGGACTGATCGACGTTCTGTACAACGCCGTGTTCGGCATTCAGCGTCACAGCGTGCGTGGCGAACGTTCCGAGGATAACTTCTCGCCGCTCGTGAACCTGCAGTACGACTTCGGCTCGGACACGATGGCTTATCTGTCGTGGGCCAAGGGTTACAAGTCGGGCGGCTTCGATGCGCGCTCGAACCAGGCGCCGCCGACCGGCACGTTCGAGTACGAGCCCGAGACAGCCAAGACCTACGAACTCGGCGTCAAGACCAAGATCGGCGCTGCGGCAGAGCTGAACGCGGCCGTCTTCTTCACCGAGTACACCGACCTGCAGACCAGCGCGTTCGATGGACGACTCGGCTTCAACGTCGGCAACGGCAGCGCCGAGGTCAAGGGCATCGAAATCGACGGTCGCTGGCAGGCCACGGACCAGCTGTATCTGTCGGGCTCGGTCGCGTATCTCGACTTCGAGTGGACCAAGTACGACGGCCAGTGCTACTTCAACGCGCCGGCCACGCTGTTCAGCACGCGCGTGCCGGGCAACTGCAACTACGATGGCTTCACGAACCAGCTTGCGCCGAAGACCACGGCGATGCTGAGCGCGGAGTACACCTGGCCGATCGGCAACCTGGAACTGCGCACGACGCTCGATGCC
Organism: Steroidobacteraceae bacterium; assembly: GCA_965279665.1. Lineage (GTDB taxonomy): Bacteria > Pseudomonadota > Gammaproteobacteria > Steroidobacterales > Steroidobacteraceae > UBA964. The sequence continues at coordinate 1,288,856 of OZ257256.1, read as the reverse complement.
ACCTACAGCGCGGATTATCTGATCTCGCTGACGCTCGATCCGAACGCGAAGCAGGACTCGTACACGAAGCTCAATGCGCGCATCGCGCTGTCGGGCGAGGAGCGTCGTTGGGAGCTGGCCGTCGTGGCACGCAACCTGACGGATGAGGAAGTGCTGAGCTACGCCGGCGATACACCGCTGGCCGGCAGCATCTTCGGCGCCCGCAGCTACTACGGCTTCGTCGATCCGCCGCGCACGGTGGCGATCGAGGGCAGCTACAGGTTCTGATCCGACCTCGGGTCGCCTGAATGGAAAGGCCCGCGGGAGCGATCGCGCGGGCCTTTTTCATTCGGCAACAGATTCGTTCGGCAGCAGATCCGGTCAGCCGCGCTGATCGAAGCGCCGACCCACCATCGCCGCAGCGATGTTGACCTTCTGGATGTCGATCGCGCCGCCGGCGATGCCCCAGCCCCAGGAATCGCGCAGCCGCCGCTCCATCGGATAGTCCTTGGAATAGCCGTAGCCGCCCATCAGCTGCAGAGCGTGGCCGCAGACTTCGCGCGAGATCTCGTTGGCGAAGCACTTGGCCATCGAGGACTCGAGGATCGACGGCAGGCCGTCCTGTGCGTTGACCGCCGCGCGCCAGATCAGCAGGCGCGCGGCATCCACGCGCATGCGCATCTCGGCGAGGCGGATCTGCACCGCCTGGAAATCGACGATGGGCTTGCCGAACTGGTGACGCTCCTGCACGTAGGCAGAAACATCCTCGAGCGCACCGCTCGCCTGCGCCAGCGACATGGTCGCGTTGCCGCAGCGCTCCAGATCGAAGGCTTCCATCAGCTTCTTGAAGCCGCCGGCCGGCACGACGATGTTGTCGATGCTCACCGAGCAGTTGTCGAAGTACAGGTCCGACGACGGCACGCCGCGGAAGCCCATCAGCTCTTCCTGCTTGCCGAATGTCAGGCCCTTGGCATCCTTCTCGACGTAAACCGCACCGATGCCCTTTGCGCCCGGCGCATCGGACATGCGGCAATAGACCACGTACCCATCTGCGTGGCCGCCGCCGGAGCACCAGCGCTTCGTACCATTCAGCACGACGCGATCCCCTCGCACTTCGCCACGCGTGGTGAGGTCCGTCAGCGCCGAGCCGGCCTGCGGCTCGGACATGGAGACCGCGACGACCAGTTCACCGCTGCACACCTTCGGCACGATGCGCTGGCGCAGCGTTTCGCTGGCGAAGCGCTCGATCGCGCGCACCGGGCCGACGCAGGATTCGAACACCGGGAACGCGATCGCGGAGGAGATCTTGCCGAACTCCTCCAGCACGATCAGCGCCTCGAGATTGCCGAGCCCGAGACCGCCATAGTCCTCCGGCACGTTGATGCCGAGAAAGCCCTGCGCCGCATATTCGCGGATCAGCTCGTGCGAGGGCGGATGCCCCGTCGCTTCGATGTCCTTCGCGAGCGCCGGCAGCTTCTCGCGCGCGTAACGTCGTGCCGCTTCCTGCAGCGCCTTCTGGTCGTCGGTCAGTCGAAAGTCCATGAATACCTCAGGCCCGCGGATCGGGACGCAATTGTTCTTTGTAGCTGCGCGCGCGCTGACGATAGTGCTCGCCGGCGCGCGCAATCATCGCAAGGTCCCGGCTCGAGGTCTCGCGCACGATCTTGTACGGCGAGCCCATCACGACGGAACCGTCCGGAATCTCCTTGTCGGGCGGGATCAGCGTGCCCGCACCGATGACGCAGTGACGACCCACTCGCACACGGTCCATGACCATCGCGCCGTTGGCGACCATGCTGCCCTCGCCGATCGTGCAGGCATGCAGGAATGCCATGTGCCCGATCGTGACGCCGGGGCCGATGACCACCGGCACGCCCGGATCCGTATGGATGACGGTGCCGTCCTGCACGTTGCTGCCCTCGCCGACTTCGATCCAGTCGGAGTCGCCGCGCAGCACGGTATTGAACCAGACACTCGAGCCGGTGCGCAGGCGCACCCAGCCGATCACATCCGCGGATGGAGCAATGTAGACGCCTTCGCCGAGTTCGGCGGATTTCTCTCCGAGGGAATACAGCAACGAATCGCTCCGCATCACGGGAGGCGTTACTCTAAGCGAATGAATGCACAAACGTCAGCCAGTCCGGTGCAGGTCCTGCAGGGTGTTCGGGTCCTCGACTTCGGCCGTTATGTCGCTGGACCCTATTGCGCGACGCTGCTCGGCTATCTGGGCGCCGACGTGATTCGCGTCGAGCGACGCGAGGGCGGCGAGGATCGTTTCATCGCGCCGGTCACCGCGCAGGGTGAAGGTGGCGTGTTCCTTCAGACCGGTTGCAACAAGAAGTCGCTGACCTTCGATCCGGGCAAGCCGGGGTCGCGCGAGGTGCTGCGTCGCCTGGTGAAATCGGCAGACGTCGTCGTTGCCAACCTGCCCCCCGCGGCACTCGTGGCGATGGGGCTCGACTACGCATCGCTGTGCGCGATCCGGCCCGACATCATCCTGGTCACGCAGAGCGCGTTCGGCGTCGAAGGGCCGTACCGTGATCGCGGCGGCTTCGATGGCATCGGCCAGGCCATGTCCGGCGCGATGCACATCACCGGTACACCTGGCGCACCGGCCAAGGCAGCTGCGCCCTACGTCGACTACTCGACCGCCGTGATGGCCGCGTTCGGCACGCTCGCGGCACTGATGCACCGCACGCGGACCGGCGAAGGCCAGGAAGTGCAGACCACGCTGCTCGGCACGGCACTCGCCGTGTTCGGCTCGCACCTGATCGAGCAGGGCGTGACGGGACGCAACCGCATCGGCACCGGCAATCTGGTGCAGACCTCCGCACCCTCGGATGTATTCGCGACGCGCGACGGCCACGTGCTCGTGCACGTCGTCGGCAACGGCCTGTTTCGCCGCTGGGCGAGATTGATGGGCGACGAGGCGCGCTGGATGGAAGACCCGCTGTACGCGAGCGACGCCTCACGCGGCGACCACAGCGAACGCATCATCGAACGCATGCGCGACTGGTGCGCCGCGCGCACGAGCGCGCAGGCGATCGCCGAACTCGAAAAAGCCGGGCTGCCCGCCGGCGAGGTCTACACGCCGCAACGCGCGCTCGACGATCCTCAGGTGGCCGCGATGGGACTGCTGCATTCGATCGCGGACTATCCTGGGCTGCCGCGTGCCGCGCCGGTACCGGACCTGCCGTTGCGGCTGTCGCGCACGCCAGGCGGTATCCAGCGGCGCCCGCCGACGCTGGGCGAGCACACGGATCAGGTGCTCGCCGAGCTGGGCTACGGTGCCTCAGAGATCGCGGCACTGCGGGCCGAGCGGATCGTCTAGGCCTGATCTGATCCGTTGCGGCCAAGGTTCGGGCATTCCCTTAAACCGCGTGGACCTTGCCGCAGATCACATATCGTCGCGGTCGCCGCGGCGACACTCGGCGCATGAGCAATGCTTCCGCCACACGCCCGCCCACGCAGGATCACGACGACAACGCGCCGCTGATCTGCGTCGCACGACAGCCGATCTTCGACGCGCAGTGCGCGATCACGGCCTACGAACTGCTGTATCGAGGTAGCCCGGGCGCGATCAAAGCCCAGATGGTCGACGGCACGCTCGCGAGCGCCCGCGTCGTGCTCGGCGCGCTCGGTGACATCGGGCTCGACAAGCTCGCGCCGAACGCCCTCGCCCACATCAATCTGCCCGACGCGATGCTGCGCACGCCGTTTGCGCCGCCGCTGCCGCCAGAACGCGTCGTCATCGAGGTGCTCGAGGACGTCCGCGTCGATGCCGAACTGCTGGCCGGGATTCTCGAGCTTCGGGCGCGCGGCTTCCGCATCGCGCTCGACGACTACGCCAGCCACCTCTGCGATCCTCGCCTGCTGGATGTCGCCGACTGCGTGAAGATCGATCTGATGGCCGAAGCCCCGGCGACCCTCGAATCGACGGTGCGGGCACTGCAGGCCCGCGGTCTCGAACTGATCGCGGAGAAAGTCGAAACACGCGAACAATTCGAGCAATGCAAGGCGCTGGGATTCACGGGCTTCCAGGGGTATTTCCTGCAGAAGCCCGAAACCTTCAGCGGCCAGCGCGCGCCGACGATGCGACTCGCCACGCTGCAGGTACTCGCGGCGCTGCAGGAGCCGGATCGCACGCCAGAGGAAATCGAGGAACTCGTATCACGCGATCTTGCCCTGGTGCATCGGCTGCTGCGCTGCCTGAATTCCGGCTTTTACAACCTGCCGCGGCAGGTGACGTCGATCAAGCACGCGATCGTCATGCTCGGCCTCGAGAACCTGAAGCGCCTCTGCGCCGTGGTCGCACTCGCCGCCTTCGAAGACCGGCCCAGCTATCTGCTCGTCAACGCGATGATCCGCGGTCGCATGTGCGAACTGCTCGGCGTGCAGAAGACACCGTCGGACGCGGGCAGTTTCTTCTTCGCGGGGCTGCTCTCACATCTCGATGCACTGCTGGGCGTGCCGACGGCGGAAGCCGTGCGGGCACTGCCGCTGAACCAGGCCGTCGAATCCGCGCTGACCAGCGAGGCCGGCCCGATCGGGGCGGCGCTGCATGGCGTGCGCGCCTACGAACGCGGCCAGTGGGATCGGGCCGGGACGGGCCAGTTCACCGAAGAGCAGATCCGCGCAGCGTATCTGGCCGCCGTCGCCTGGGCCGACGACTCGAAGCATCTGTTGCACTGAGCCAGGCACGGACTGCCCGGCGCACGCGCGTCATCCGAGTGGCGTGATGCGATAGCCGATGCGCGGGAAGTGCACATGCACCTCACCGCAGCGCGCATCACTGCGCCGTACCGTCACGCCTTCCCACGTCAACGCCACCAGGTCTCCCTGTGTGCCGCCACGCATCGTGTCGTCCGGCGCGACCTCGACGCGCGCGCCGGCCGCGAGTGCGAGCGGATCGGAGGCATCGACCGTGAGGCCTGCCGTCTGCGGCGCGGCGTCGCGGGCTATCGCATGGGCCTCCGCGTAGCTCAGCGGACTGCGTTTCCCTTCGCCGAGCGCGCTGACCGCGGTTTCCCAGCGCGGCAGATGTGCGAACGGCGCGAACAGCGCATTGGCGACATCCGGATAGTAGGCGCGCGCCATCCAGACGAAGACATGCGCCTGGATGTCTGCGAGTCCCGGCTGTGCGCCGCCCAGGAAAGCCCGTCCATCGGCGAGCTGCGCGTTCAGCCAGCCGGCATGAACCCGCAGCTGGCTGCGCGCGTGGGTCGCATCACGCAGCGCCGCGTCGAAATCGAAATCCGGAAACAGCGCGCGACGATCGGCCGTGAACGGCTCGGGCCAGTCCTTCGCGAGCAGGTTCACGCTCAGCGTGAGGCCGGCGCGAAAGAACGCCTCGCTCCACTTGACCAGCATCAGCGCGATGCCGGCGTCGCCCGCCGGGAACAGCGTCGGCTTGGGGAATCTCCGCTCGAGTTCCGTCGCGATGCGCTGCGTGTCGATGTAGATGTCCGCACCGATCTGCAGCACCGGCGTGCCACGGTACCCTCCGGTCAGCGCCGCGAGATCGTCTTTCGGCGGCAGCATCGGCATCTCGACCGAGCGCCAGGCGAGCTGCTTCAGCCCGAGCATGCGCAGCGCCTTCTGCGTGAACGGCGAGGCGTCGTAGTGATGCAGGATCAGATCCGTCATTTTGGGCTCCCGGTGAGGTGGGCGGCCGTCTGGCCGTACAGAAAACGATAGGCTTCCGCGTCGGCCTGCTGCTCGTGGCCGATTTCATAGGCGCGGCGCACGGCAGGACGATCGCGGACCGCCGCGAACCAGCGCGCGATCGCGGGGAATCGCGCAAGATCCTGACCCTGACGCCGGTGGGTGACGATCCACGGCCAGATCGCCATGTCGGCGATCGAGTACTCGCCGGCCACGAATTCGCGATCGGCCAGTCGTCGGTCGAGCACGCCATACAGGCGGTTGCATTCATCGGTGTAGCGCTTGATGCCATAGGGCACGACCTCCGGCGCGAACGCCCGGAAGTGATGTGCCTGGCCCGCCATCGGACCGAGCCCCCCCACCTGCCAGAACAGCCACTGCAGGCAATCGAAACGCGCGGCCGTCTCCGTCGGCAGGAAACGCCCGGCCCGTTCGGCGAGATGGATCAGGATTGCGCCCGATTCGAAGATCGACAGCCCACTGTCGGTGTCGACCAGCGCCGGGATCTTGTTGTTCGGGCTGATGCGCAGGAACTCCGGCTCGAACTGAGCGCCCCTAAGGATGTTGACCGGCCGCAACCGATACGGCAGTCCCGCCTCCTCGAGCAGCAACAGCGGCTTGAGACCGTTAGGAGACGGGTAGAAGTACAGCTCGAGCATCGCACCCTCAGCGTTGCGTAGGTACAACATTGGCTTGAAAAGAAACAGTCATGCCTGTTTCTTTTGTATCGCCGCTGCCTATAATCCGCCCGGGCGCAGGGAGTGTCCACGCGCGCCGTCGAAGCCAGACTCCAAAGAAGGGGGGTGTGTTCATGCTTCATCTGAAACGACCGTTCGGGTCGCTCGTCTCTGCATTGTCCGTTTTCACCGTCGGAATGGTTGCCCAGACCGCATCAGCGCAGGACGCTGCCGATGCAGGGCTCGAGGAAGTGACGGTGCAGGCCACGCGCCGCACCGACACGAACCTGCAGACCACCCCGATCTCCGTCTCCGCGATCACGGCGTCCGATCTGGAACGCTCCGTCGCGAAAGACATCTCGGGCATGGCCAGCTCCGTGCCGGGATTCTCCGCCTCGCGCATCACGGCGTTCAACGCCGCGTCGTTCGCGATGCGCGGCGTCGGCGTCACCGACATCATCGTGTACCAGGACTCGCCAGTCGGCGTTCAGTATGACGACTTCGTCATGCCGAGCGTGCAGACGCAGCTGCTGGACACGTTCGACATCGCCAGCGCTGAAGTGCTGCGCGGTCCGCAGGGCACGCTGTTCGGCAAGAACACCACCGGCGGCGCGGTCAACATCCGCTCCAAGCGTCCGAACATGCAGTCGGCCGGCGGTGAATTCCGCATCGGCGTCGCGAAGTTCGGCGAACAGCAGGTGCAGGCCGCCCTCGACCTGCCGATCGTCGAAGACAAGTTCGCGATCCGCGTGGTCGGCTCGTACATCAAGTCCGACGGCTACTACAAGCTCGGTGCGGAATACGGCCCGATCGTCAGCTTCAACACGAACCCGGGACTGGGTCCCGTCGGCGCGCCGTTCACGATTCCCGGCATCACGGGCACGAGCGGCACGGGCACCGGTGAGACCGCCGGCGGCCAGGACGTCATCGCGGGTCGCCTGAAGGCGCAGTGGAACGTCACGGACAACTTCACGGCACTCGCGCAGTTCGAAATGGTGCGTGACCGCTCGGATGCCGTGCCGTCTTACAACGACACGCCGCCGGGTGCACCGTACCTGTGGAACGCGCTGGGCTTCACCCGCCCTGCCGGGGATCCGCTCGACAACATGGCCTCGACGAATCGCAACGATTCGCTGCTCGGCATGGGCAACGGCCAGATCATCGACGTGAACGGCGCCTACCTGAACCTCGAGTGGGCACTTGGCAACTACAAGCTGTATTCGGTCAGCGGCTATCGCAGCCAGTCCGAACATCTGCCGAACACCTACACGGGCGCCGCGCCGGTCAACACGATCACGGGCCGTCCGCTGTCGCTGTTCGATGCCACGCGTGACACTGAACGTGTCACGACGCAGCAGGAACTGCGCATTGCCTCGGACCTCGATGGTCCGTTCAACTTCGTCGCCGGTGGCTTCTTCCAGCGCAACGACGCACGATTCTGCGTGGTCCAGCTGCTCGGCTTCGTCGACCTGATCCAGAACTTCGGCGCCGCCTCGCTGCCCCAGCAGCTGCTGAACGGAAACCCGCAGATCGGCTGCAACGCGCAGAAGTCCGATTCTCTGGCCGGCTTCGTCGACGGCACCTGGGAAGTCAACGATCGCTTCACGATCGGCGCCGGCTTCCGCTACACGCAGGACGAGAAGGAATGGGCCGGCCGCACGCAGACCGGCTTCAACGCGCTCGACCCGATGAACCCGGGCCTGACGGCGACGAATTTCTCATCGGCGATCGAAGGCGCGGACTTCGTCCGTTACCCGGGCTTGCCATTCGATGCCGTCAACTGCATCGCGAACTACGCCGACTCGACCCGCGTGTACAACTGCGCGGGCGGCCGCACGCTCGACTTCGGCAACCTGAAGACGAAGTGGTCCGAGCCGAGCTGGCGCGTCACTGCGTCGTATGAAATCAACGACGACGCGTTCTCGTACCTGACGGTGTCGCGCGGCTACAAGGCCGGCGGCTACAACGACCAGACCGGCACCAGCGGCATTCTCGTGCCGGAACTGACCCGTCCGGTGGATCCGGAATTCGCGACCAACTACGAACTCGGTTTCAAGACGCAGTGGTTCAACGACCGCCTGCGCATCAACCCGACCGTGTTCGTGACGAAGTATGAAGACGCGCAGCGCGCGGCCAACATCATCTCCGTCAAGAACGGCGCGCAGTTCCAGGAGACCGTGTTCTACAACGCCGCCGAGGTCACCTCGAAGGGCGTCGAGCTGGAAGTCCAGGCACTGGTCACCGACAACCTGCAGGTGCGCGTAGCGGCCTCGCATCTCGATGCGAAGTACGACAAGTTCCAGCTGGTGCAGGCGGGCATCACGGCGGCCGACGGCTCGCAGATCCTGCCCGTCAACGACAACCTGACGGGCCTTCCCGTTCCGCGCTCGCCGAAGAACAGCGGCAGCCTGACCGGCATCTACACGATGCCGCTGGCCTCGGGTGGCGAACTGCAGCTGACCGGCGACGTGTACTACGAAGCCGCGAACCTGTTCTACATCTCCGCAGCGGGCCGCGCGTACGACGCGTACCTGAACTCGAAGACGCTGTACAACGCGTCGATCGGCTGGACGTCTGAAGATGGTCGCTGGACCGCCCGCCTCTACGGCCGCAACCTCGGCGACAAGCGCTATCGCGTGGCCTCGCAGTCGGTCGCGACGCTGTGGACCCACACGCAGTGGGGCGAGCCGCGCAATGTCGGCATCCAGGTTGGCCTGAAGTTCGGTGGCGATGACGCCCCGGTCCGCAAGGTCATCGACAGCGACGGCGACGGCGTGCCGGACGACATGGATCGCTGCCCGGGTACGCCCGCTGGCACCGCGATCGATGCGAACGGCTGCCCGCTGCCGGGCGATGCCGACGGCGATGGCGTCAACGACAACAACGATCGTTGCCCCAAGACGCCGGCCGGCGCGCGCGTCGATGCGAATGGCTGCGAGCTCGATGCGGACGGCGACGGCGTCGTCGATCGTCTCGACCAGTGCCCGAACACCCCGGCGGGTGCGAAGGTGGACGCGAACGGCTGCGAACTCGACAGCGACGGCGACGGCGTGGTCGACAGCAAGGATCGTTGCCCGGACACGCCGAAGGGCGATCGGGTCGACGTGAACGGCTGCTCGTTCAAGGAAGAGCTGAAGCTGCCGGGCGTCGTGTTCGCGACGAACAAGGCGGAACTGCTGGCGGACAGCTCGCCGACGCTGAACGATGCCGTGGCGACGCTGAAGCGCTACCCGGACATCAAGGTCGAGGTCGCGGGCCACACGGACAGCGTGGGTTCCGATGCCTACAACCGCAAGCTCTCGCAGGCGCGTGCCGAGACGGTCATGGCGTATCTGAAGAACGCCGGCGTCGCGAACGAGCTGACGGCGAAGGGCTACGGCGAGAAGACGCCGATTGCGGACAACAAGACCGAAGAAGGCCGCCAGGCGAATCGTCGCGTGGTGCTGCGCATCCTCGGCATGTAAGCAGAGTATTCGGGGCGGTGCTGCCGCCTCGAATCACTGCGTGATTCAAAGGGCCCGGCTGGCAACAGCCGGGCCTTTTTCATTCAGGCGGCCGCGTGCGCCGGCGACGACGCGCGGATCAGGCCTTGTCGACGCGATAGCCGATCCGCGGGAAATGCGTCACGACGGTGCCGACGCGCGGATCCTCGCGACGCACCGCCACCTCATGCAGCTCGAGCGTGATCAGTTCGCCGGTCACGGGCACGCGGCCATAGTCATCGGGCGAGACGCTGATGCGATCACCCGCCTTCAGTTGCAGCGGGTCTGCCGCATCGACGCCCCGCCCCGCCAGCGGCTCGGCGTCACGCGCCAGATCCAGCGCCGCCTGCGAATCGATCTCGCTGCGCTGGCCGTGGCCGATGGCCTTGATGCGATGTTCCCAGCGCGCGATGTTCAGGCAGGGGGCCAGCAGTTCGTTGCCACCCGGAATGAATACGCGCGTCATCCACAGCGGGAAGTAGGCCGTGATGTCGGCCCAGCCCGGCTCACTGCCGAGCAGATAGTCCCGGCCATCGGCGAGCTGCTGCTCGACCAGGTCCGCATTGCAGCGGAGCTGCGCGAGCATGTGCGGCACGTCGGCCTCGAGTCGGCTGAAATCCATGAAATTGAAGAAGGCCTTGCGGTCGTTGACCACATCCTCGGGCACTTCCTTGTTCATGCCCATCGACAGGCCAGCGCCCGGCTCGAAGAACGCGGTATCGCTCCACTGCGAGAGGGCGAGCGCCATGCCGCGATTGCCGGCCGGGAACAGCGTGGGCGCCGGAAAGCGGCGTTCGAGTTCACGTGCAATCAGCCGGGTGTCGCAGTAGATGTCGGCGCCGATCTGCAGCGTCGGCGTCTTGCGGTAGCCGCCGGTCAGCGGCATCAGGTCCGGCCGCGGCATGATCATCGGGATCTGCACCGATCTCCACGCCAGGCCCTTGAACCCCAGCGCCAGGCGCGCTTTTTCGGCGAACGGCGACCAGTCGAAATGATGCAGGATCAGCTCGGTCATAATGCTCCCCTCCGGTGCGCAGCCTACTCCGTCAGGCTGTCTGAAAAAAACAGTCAGGCCTGTTTCTTTTAGGCCTGGCTCCCTATAATCGTCGCTCGGTTTCGCGCCTGGCAGCCACTCTTCCCTGTCGCGCTGCCCGCCAGCATGGGCCCCGGAAAATCATGGATAGCCAGACAGTCAAACGCTTCCTCGACGGCATGAAGTACGAGGCGGAACGGACGGCGCCGCCCGACGGTTTCCCGAGCTTCCCCGATATTCCGTCTGGCCGCTACGTCGATCCGGGCTTTCTCGCCCTCGAGAAGGAATTCCTCTGGCGCCGCAGCTGGCTGTACGCCTGCCACCTCGACGAACTGCCGGAGCCCGGCAGCTTCCTCGTCTGGAAGAAGACCGGCACGCCGATCCTGATCGTGCGTGGCAAGGACGACGTGGTCCGCGCGTTCTACAACACCTGCCGTCACCGCGGCGCACCCCTCGCCAAAGACAAGTGCGGCAAGGCCGAGGGCTTCGTCTGCGGCTATCACGGCTGGACGTATTCGCTGGAAGGCAAGCTGCTGAACCTGCGCGACAAGCGCGATTTCGTCGCGCTCGACATGGCGCACCGCAACCTGATCGAGGTGCGCTGCGAGCGCTTCTACAACTGGATCTTCATCAATGAGGATCTGAATGCCGAACCGCTGCGCCAGCACACGCACCCGTTCTTCGAACAGTTCGAGCAGTTCCAGCCAGACAACTGGCGACTCGTGGCGAGCGAGTCCTTCGACGTCAAATGCAACGTCAAGGTGCTGCTCGATGCCTTCCTGGAGGTGTATCACCTGAAGTCGATCCACACCGGCACGGTCGACCGCTTCCTCGATCATCGCGGCACGACCATTGCGCTGTATCGCAACGGGCACTCGCTGATGGTCACGCCGAATCGGCGACCGGACTGGGTCGATCCGGGTACGCGCGGCATGCCCCGAGTCGCGACGGCGACGGAAGTGTCCGCGAAGAACAATCCGTCGTTCAATTTCTATCCGAACCTGGTCACGCCCGTGGATCCCACCGGCTGCCCCTTCCTGCTGTTCTGGCCCACGTCGAACACCACGATGCGCATCGAGTGCATCTGGTTCGCGCCGGACTGGGGCGGCGGCCCGCCGAGCCCGCTGTGGGACGTGCGCATCAAGAACTTCGATCGCATCCTGGATGAAGACCTGCAGTTCGCCGAACAGATCCAGGAGTCGGTGATGTCGCCGGGATTCCGCGGCATTCCGCTGAACTATCAGGAACGGCGCATCTATCACTGGCACGAAGAACTCGATCGGCGCATCGGCCCGGAGCGCGTGCCCGAGACGCTGCGCATCGCGCCGCTGCTGCCGCCGTTCTACGAGAACTGACCCGGACCGTTCATGACCGCATCCGGTTGCATCCTGTCGGCGTCTGCCTATGTGCCTCGCCTGCGATTGCCGCGGGAGATCATTGCCGCGGCGATGTCCTGGGCAACCGGCAGCAGCGGCAAGCTGAAAGGTGCGCGGTCGATGTGCAACTGGGACGAGGATGCGCTGACGATGGCGGTCGAAGCCGCGCGTGGCGCGCTTTCGCGCGGCGCAGCCGCGGTCAACGCCGTCGCGATGGCCTCGACCACGCTGCCATTCGCGGATCGCAGCAACGCGGCGCTGGCCGCGGCCTGCCTCGATCTGGGCACGGACGTCGAGACCCAGGAGTTCGGCGGCACGCTGCGCGCCGGCACCACCGCGCTCGCCAATGCGGCGCGGCGCACGGGCCGCACGCTGGTGATCGCCAGCGACGCGCGGACTGCCAAGCCGGGCAGCCCGCAGGAACCCGCGTACGGCCACGGTGCTGCCGCGCTGGTCATCGAGGGGCCTGCTGCGTCCGGCACGAGCGCTGCGAACGGCGCGGCGCTCGCCAGCATTCTCGGCACTGCGCATGTCTCGGCGAACTTCGTCGACCACTACCGCATGAGCGGCAACGAATTCGACTACGTGCTCGAGGAGCGCTGGCTGCGCGACGAGGGGCTGGCTGCCCTGCCCGCGCGCGCCATCGGCCAGGTGCTCGCCGCGGCGGGTGTCGCCGCGAAGGACATCCGCCACTTCGTGATGCCCGGCAATGCCGCAAATCTGAAGCGCATCGCGAAGTCAGCCGGCCTGGACGCCGCCGTGCAGTACGCCGATCCGCTGCAGGCGGACTGCGGCGACACGGGCGCGGCCCACGCACTATTGATGCTGGTCGGTGTGCTGGAGCGGGCCGAGCCCGGTGAGCTGATCCTGCTCGCGAGCTTCGGCCAGGGTGTCGATGCGCTGCTGCTGCGCGCTGAACCCGGCATCACCGGCTGGCGCGCCCAGCACGCGCCGCTGGCTGCCACGCTGGCGCGGCGCCATGTCGAGACGCACTACACCCGCTATCTGTCGCACGCCGATTTGCTGCAGGTGGACTTCGGCATGCGCGCCGAGCGCGACAACCGTACGGCGCAGAGTGTCGCCTGGCGCAAGCACGAGATGCTGGATGCGTTCCGCGGCGGCAAGTGCCGGCGCTGCGGCACCGTGCAGTTTCCGCTGTCGCGGGTCTGCGTGAATCCGGACTGCCGCGAAACCGATACGCAGGACAGCTTCCGGCTGGCCGACAGCAGCGGACGCGTCAAGACGTTCACCGAAGACTGGCAGGCGTACTCGCAGCGTCCGCCGTACGTCTACGGCAACGTCAGCTTCGCCGAAGGCGGCAACCTGTTCATGGAGTTCACGGACCTCGACGCCGGTGAACTCGCCGTGGGCGATGCGCTGCGCTTCGTGCTGCGCATCAAGGACCGGGACTCGCTGCGCGGATTCCGACGCTATTTCTGGAAAGCGGCGAAGGCATAACGATCACATGGCAACAGGCATTCGGGACAAGGTTGCGATCATCGGCATGGGCTGCTCGCAGTTCGGTGAGCGCTGGGATTGCGGTCCGGATGATCTGATGGTCGAAGCTTTCGGCGAAGCACTCAAGGATGCCGGCATCGAACGCGACCAGATCGAAGCAGCGTGGCTCGGCGTGTTCTTCGACGAGCAGAACACCGGCAAGTCGGCGTTGCCGATGTCGATGGCGCTGCGGCTGCCGAACATTCCCGTCACCCGCGTCGAGAATCTCTGCGCGACCGGAACCGAGGCGCTGCGCGGCGCGGCCTATGCGGTCGCGGCCGGGGCCTGCGACATCGCGCTCGCGATGGGCGTCGAAAAGCTGAAGGACACGGGCTATTCGGGACTGCCCGAGCGCACCAAGGGCACGTTCGAGGACCTGTACCTGCCGACGAGCACGGCGCCCGGCGCCTTCGCGCAGCTGGCCGGCGCCTATGCGGCGAAGTACGGCTTTTCGATGGACGAGCTGCGGCGCGCGATGGCGCATGTCTCGGTCAAGAGCCACGAGAACGGCGCGAAGAATCCGAAGGCCCACCTGCGCAATCGCATCACCACGGACCAGGTACTCGGCGCACCGATGATCTCCTACCCGCTCGGCGTGTTCGACTGCTGCGGGGTCAGCGATGGCGCCGCCTGCGCGATCGTCACGACGCCGGAGATCGCGCGCAGCCTCGGAAGGCGGGACGTCGTGACCATCAAGGCTCTGCAGCTCGCGCCGAGCAATGGCGTCGAGATGGGCCACGGCTCCTGGGATGGCACCCACACGCTGACCACACCGCTCGCCGCACGGCGCGCCTATGCAGAAGCAGGCATCCGTGATCCGCGCGTCGAAATCGACCTGATCGAAGTGCACGACTGCTTCTCGATCACCGAACTCGTGGTCATGGAAGATCTCGGCCTGTCGGATCCGGGTCGTGCACCGCATGACATCCTCGACGGACGCTACGACGCAGATGGCGCGATCCCCTGCCAGATCGATGGCGGCCTGAAGTGCTTCGGCCATCCGATCGGCGCCAGCGGCCTGCGCATGACATACGAAATCTATCTGCAGCTGCTCGGTCGCGCCGGGGATCGCCAACTGTCGTCGCCATCCATCGGGCTTGCACACAATCTCGGCGGCATTCCGAATCGCAACGTCGCCAGCATCAACGTGCTGGGACTGCACCAGGTCTGAGGACATCATCGTGGCCACACAACCCCATGCCGTCACCCCCCGCGCTGCCCAGTCGGAGCGCCAGTGGGGATTGAACGATTCCCAACTCGCCACGCTGCCGCTGGCCTATCGCGAGGATCTCCTCGCCGGCCAGACCATGCTGATTTCCGGTGGCGGCAGTGGCCTCGGCCGTGCGATGGCCTTTGTCTGCACGCGACTCGGCGCCAACGTGATGATCTGCGGCCGACGTGCGGAGAAACTCGAGGACGCCGCCGCCAGCATCCGGAAGCATCTCGGCAAGACCATCGGCACCCATGCGATGACGATCCGCGATCCGGCTCAGGTCGAAGCGCTGATCGATGCGACCTGGCAGCGCTTCGGCGGCCTCGACACGCTCGTGAACAATGGTGGCGGCCAGTTCCCGCAGGCGGCGATCGACTTCAGCCAGAAGGGCTGGCTCGCCGTCATCGACACGAACCTGAACGGCACCTGGTACATGATGCAGGCGGCCGCGAAGCGCTGGCGCGATGCAAAGCGGCCGGGCAATGTCGTCAACATCGTGGCCAATGTCTGGCGCGGCATGCCGCAGGTCGCGCACACCTGCGCGGCGCGGGCCGGCGTCATCTATCTTTCGAAATCTGTCTCGACCGAATGGGCGCCACTCGGCATCCGCGTCAACTGCGTCTCGCCCGGCTCGATCGCAACAGAGGGCCTGAACGTCTACGAGCCCGCCGCAGCGGAGCGCTTCAAGTATTCGAACCCGATGCACGCGCTCGGCGACGGGCTCGACATCGCGCAGGCCGTGGTCTATCTCGCGTCGCCGAGCACCGGCAAGTTCATCACCGGTGAGGTGGTGGTGGTCGACGGCGGCAACAACCAGGTCGGCGACGTCTGGCCCGGCGGCATTCCGGAGCATTTCCAACCCGAGAGGTGAGACATGGATGACACGCTGCTGACGCGTATCCCGCGCGACAAACTTGATCCGAAGTGGCACCTGGCCTGGGACACCCTGAACGGGCTGACCGGCACGCCGCAGTTCGTCGAAGTGTTCGCGCAGAACCCGGCGATGCTGGATTTCGTCATGAACCAGTTCTACATGCCGGTGTTCTTCGGCGGCAAGGTGGACCAGCGCTACAAGCAGCTGGCCCGGTTGAAGCTCTCGGTGCTGCATGGCTGCCGCACCTGCAACAAGCAGAACATCCCGGGCGCCCTCGCGGCTGGCTTCAGCCAGCGCCAGATCGATGCGCTGGTCGACGGCACCCAGGATGCCGACCCAGGGCTGTTCAGCGACGCAGAGCGCGCCGTGATCGACTACGCTGACCAGGTGGCGCTGACGAACATGGAGGGCAACATGACGCCCGTGCTGTTCAAGCGACTGCGCGCCCATTTCAGCGAGGCCGACATCCTGGAACTCGGCACCACGATGGCGATCATATCGGGGATGGCCAAGCTCTCGTTCGTCCTGAATGTGGTCGAGAAGGAACCTTACTGCGCTTTTGCTGCTTGAAATCGGTGGCTTCAAATTGAGGGATCGCACATGGCTGTGAATTACAAAGTCGAATGGCCGATGAACCTGGGGGCGCCGAAGGGCTCGCTCGAGGCCAAGCAACCGAACATCGACGATGGGCTCGATGTCCCGGATCCCTCCCGCTACTACTCGCGCGAATACATGCAGAAGGAAGCGCAGCAGCTGTGGCCGCGCGTCTGGCTGCTGGCCGGCGTGACCTCGGACATCCCCGAGGAAGGCGACTACGTGACCTTCGAAGTCGGTGCCGAGGAGTTCGTGATCGTTCGCCAGGCCAATGGCACGATCAAGGCGTTCTACAACGTCTGCTCGCATCGCGGCAACAAGGTCTGCCTGAACGAGCGCGGCAGCGTCGGCAGCTTCACCTGCACGTTCCACGGCTGGAAGTTCGGCCTCGACGGCAAGCTCGCACACATCACCGACGAACACACGTTCAATCCGAAGCTGATCGCGCATCGCCCCGGGATGACGGAAGTCCGCTGCGAAACACTCGGCGGCATCATCTTCATCAACATGGACGGCAAAGCGGCGCCGCTGCGCGAGTCGCTCGGCATCCCGCCCGAGTACATCGAGATGTACCAGGTGGACAAGATGCACGTCGTGCATCACGTCAAGAGCGCATGGAAGGCCAACTGGAAGACGGGCGTCGATGCGTTCTACGAAACCTATCACCTGCCCCACGTCCATCCGCAGACCCAGGGCGTGATGGAGGATTTCTCTCAGTACGATCTGTACCCGAATGGCGCGAGCCGCATGATCGTGCCGATCTGCGTGAAGTCGCATCGCGTGCCGGACCAGGAAACCGTCGATCCCTACCTGCAGTACATGCTGAAGGAAGGCGGCATCGACCCCGCCACGTTCAAGGGCACCGCCCGTGAAGTGCGCACCGCCATCCAGAAATCGAAGCGCGAACGTGCACGGCGCGTCGGACTCAAGCATTACGAGAACTTCAGCGACGGACAGCTGACGGACAGCTGGGCGACGGGCCTGTTCCCGAACGTGCAGATGGGCATGCACCCCGAAGGCGTGTTCATCATGCGTTTCCTGCCGGATGCGGATGATCCGGAACTGTTCTATTACGAGACGATGATCCTGTACCGCCCGGTCGATGATCCGGACTACACGGTCCCCGGCTGGATGGGCCTGCCACCCGGCATCGACACCACCGGCCGCACGCGACCGCAGGTCATCCACGTGCCGGTCGGCGAGAAGCCGAACCTCGGCGACGTGCTCGACCAGGATTCCGAGCTGCTGCCGATCCAGCAGCGCGGCATCCGCTCGCGCGGCTTCAAGGGCCCGCTCTGGGGCGAGCAGGAGCAGCGCGTGCGCCACTTCCATCGCGAGCTCGACCGCTACATCAACGGCGAGAAATAGCCCCGGAAATTCTCCCCAATTGACGGCTCATCCCCCTTCGGTGTCTGATCCGGACACCAAAGGGGGATTCGTCATGTCCAAAGTACGTTTGCCGTCCGATGTCTCACGTCGTCAGCTGATCACGGGAGCCGGCGCAGCCGGTCTTGCCGGACTGGTCGCCGCCACCGGCAGCGCCCCGGCCGACGCCCAGATGCCCGCAGGCGGCCGCCCCGCCATCACGCCCGTCAAAGTGGCGAAGCGCGGCGTCTACGAATCAGTCCCGCTGCGCCAGGACAACATCAACGTCACCGCGATCCAGTCGCGCGTGAACTCCGTCGATGTGAAGAACCTGAAGCAGACGATGCAGACGAACCTCGATCACGTGCTCAGCCTGATCGACCAGGCACAGGGTTCGGCGGCCGAATGGGGTGGCGAGCGCCTGTGGGGCGCGAAGCAGGACCTGCTCTGCATGCACGAATTCCCGATCCAGGGTTTCCAGCCCTGGACGCGCGCGGAACTGAATCGCGTCGCATTGGAACTGCCGGGGCCCGAGACCGAAGCCATCGGCGCACGCGCGAAGAAATACGGCTGCTACATCTCCTTCGGCTGCTATGCGAAGGAGAAGGACTGGCCCGATCACGTGATCAACATGTCCGTGATCGTCGGCCCGAGCGGCGAGATCGTCTCCAAGCAGTGGAAGGCCCGCAACATCCTCGGACTGTTCGGCGAGGGCGCATTGATCGGTACCACGATCTACGACGTGCTCGATCGTTACGTGGAAATGTACGGTTGGGACGCGACGATGCCCATTGCCCGTACCGACATCGGCAACATCGCCGTGACCGCCGTCGGAACGGAGCCCCTGCTCTACCAGTGCCTTGCGCTGAAGGGCGCGGAGATCATCGTGCTGTCGGTCACCGGCGGCAGCAACCCGGAATCCGCGATCGCAACGGCGCGGGCGAACCGCGTGTACTGCATCGGCGTCGGCAACTCCGTGACGCCGGACAACATCGGCTTTCCGGAAGCAGCCGGCTCACGCGATGAAGGCACGGTGGTCGTCGACGCCCGCGGCACGACGATTGCCAAGACCAGCAATCACCACGAGGACTTCGCCAGCGCACGCATTCCGATCGCGGACTTCCGCAAGACACGCCGCGTGCCGGAACTGCCGATGGCACTGCTGCTGCCGGTGCTGCAGCAGTACGAACCGGTGTTCCAGCCGAATGCCTTCCTCGAGTATCTGCCGAAGACCTACAAGGAGTCCGGCGAGCTCGTGCGCAAGCGCATGCAGCGAAAGTAGGCGGAAGGTCGTCTAGGCCGGGTACTCCGCAACGCCGGCAACGGCCTTGGCGGCCCCGGTCTGGATGCTGCCGACCTTGGCGCCGGTCGCGAGGTCCATCTTCGCGACCTCGCCCGTGAAGAAGCTCGCGACGAGCGCATGGCGGCCATCCGCCATCAGCGTGATCAGCGCCCAGCCGAAGCCCTCGAGCGGGATGTGCCGCGTGGTCTCGCCCTGCTCGTTGACGATCTGGATGCCGCTGCGCAGCACGTACAGCGTGCCGTCACGACCATAGGCCATGCCGAAGAACATCGGCGGCGGACCCGGCGGGAACGGTGGCGTGAAGGACTGCAGGTCCGGCAACTGGCGGTCGTTCGCGAGGTCGTAGCGCATCAGCCGCGGCCCGGTCTCCGAGCAGTACACCAGCGTCGATTCATCCGGCGACACGGCAGACATCGTCACGCCGAGGAAGCCACCCATTCCGCCCTGCACGGCGGTCGCGTATTCCTTCAGCAGCTTGCCATCCGGCGTGAACTTCCAGACATGGCCATCGCCGAACCGTTCCGTGCCCGGCATGAACGGCAACTTCGTCTTCATGCGCGCCGCGATCTCGGGCTTGATCGTGCCACCGACCACGTGCTCGCCGAACAGCAGCGAACAGTCCTTCAGGAAGTTCACGTGCGAGAACCCGCGGTGACCGAAGTCGCGCTTCACGACGCGACCGTCCGGATGGATGTTCAGCACGACGAATGAGTGGCTGTCGAAGGCCCACAGCACACCGTTCGCGTCGAACTTCAATCCACCGACCAGATGCGTCGTGTCCGAGAGCCAGATCTGTCCCTTCGGTTGCAGATCCGCACCGTACTGCAGGATGCGGCCGCGCCCCTTGTGATCGTCGGCCTCGTCGTTCAGCAGCGTCGCGGCGACGAACAGATCGCCCTTGGCGAACGGTTTCAGTGTCGATTCATTCATGATTGCGCACTCATTCGTTCAGATCTTGAATCCATAGCGCGAGAGGACATCCCGCTTCGAGAACAGCATGGACACGCCACGACCCAGCATGCGACCCGTGGTCAACCAGGTGATGTCGTTGCCCTGTTTCGTATCGGTGAGGACGCGATCGACGATCCAGGGGGTCGTCGTCTCGACATGCTCGCCGATGAAATTCATCTGCTTCAGCGCGCGCTGCCGCGTGGCCGGATCGAGTTCGTCGAACTCGCGCAGCATGCCCTCGGTGATGTTGACGCCGGGGCTGATCGTGCCGATCAGGATGCGGTCGTCCTTCGCCTCGCGCCGCTCCTTGACGAGCGCGCCGGCCAGATACTTCACGGCGCGCTTGGTCGTCGAGTAGACCGTCATGCCCGGCACGACGCGGCCGCTCGCGCCGCCGCCCCCGAGCGTCAGATACAGCTTTCCGCCCCCCTGCTGCTTCATGCCGGCGATCGCGACCTGCGCGGCGTTGATGCTGCCGATCACGTTCGCACGCACCATCGCCTCGATCTGCTCTGGCGTGTTCTCGATGAACGACGCGCCGGTGCGGGCATAGCCGGCGTTGTTCAGCCAGATGTCGATGCGACCGAACTCGGCGATGCCGCGCGCCCACAGCGCCTCGAGCGCCGCCATGTCGGCGGTGTCAGCGACCTGCCCGATCACGCGCGCGCCGCCCGTGAATTCCGGCGCAAGCTTCGCGACCGCTGTCTCGACACTGGACTGGTTGCGGCCGCAGATCAGCACGTTGTGGCCGCGACGCCCGAACTCGCGCGCATAACCGAAGCCCAGGCCCTGGGTCCCGCCCGTGACGATGATGTTCTGCTGACTCACTCCATCCCCCCTGGCACGGCCCGGCACCGGCTGCGCGTTGCGACGCCCGCCAGAATACTGTCGGACAGTGTCGCCGGAACCGGGCGGCCCCGCGTGACCACGGGTTGGACGGCAGGGGCCAGCGGGTCGTGGACGGCACCGACAGCCCTCTAGCATCGTCCGAATCAGGAGTACCACGCGATGTCACCGAATCCCGGCACCCGTCAGAGCATCGTCGTCACCGGCAGCACCCGTGGCATCGGCAAGGGCATCGCCCAGGAACTGCTGAAGCGCGGCCACAACGTCGCGATCAGTGGCCGCAGCCAGGCGGCCGTCGACGCCGCGCTGCAGGAGATCGCAGGCTCCGCGACCGGTGGTGCACGAGCGGTCGGCGTGCCCTGCGACATCACGCGCGCAGCGGAACTGCAGGCGCTGTGGGACGCGGCGAAGTCCGCGTTCGGCCGGGTCGATATCTGGGTCAACAACGCCGGCATCTCGCATTCGCGCCAGCGCGGCGGCGAAATGCGCGCCGCAGACATCCGCGCGGTCGAAGAAACCAACCTGCTCGGCATGATGCACGCGACGCAGATCGCGATGAAGGGCATGCTCGCGCAGGGCGGCGGAGGCTTCATCTACAACATGGAAGGCTTTGGCTCGAACGGCATGATGACGCCTGGCATGAGCCTGTACGGCGCGAGCAAGTTCGCGCTGACGTATTTCAACAAGGCGTTGCTGGCGGAAACCGCGGACAGCCCCGTGAAGATCTGCTACCTGAGCCCCGGCATCGTCATCACGGATCTGCTGAAGCGCGACATGGGCAGCACGAATCCGAAGGATTGGGAACGGACGCAACGCGTCTACAACATCCTCGCGGATCGGGTCGAAACCGTCACGCCCTGGCTGGCCGATGGCATCCTGAAGAACCAGCAACGCGGTGCGCGCGTCGCCTGGCTCACCGGCGCGAAGGCCGGTGGCCGGTTCTTCATGTCCCTGTTCCGCAAGCGTCAGGTGCTGACGCCGGCTGATCTCGCCGCAGACTGAGCCGCTGCGGCGCCATCGCCGCTTGGCACACATCACCCGGGCACATCACCAGGGCTGCTGCTCACCGTTGAAGCGGATGAAGGTGCCGGTCTTCTCCAGCGTCAGTCCGTCGATCACCTGCCGCATGCCACCGACGCTCACACTGATCTCGGTGAGCCCCGGCATCTTGATGCCGCGTGCGGCGTAACCCTGCGTATCCACCTGACCCGGCGAGAGGCATGCGACGGCCACACCCTTCGCCTTCACATCCTGCGCCAGCGAGAACATCACCATGTTCAGCGCGGCCTTGCTGGCCTTGTACCAGTACCCGCCGGGCATGCCGCCGCCCTTGGCGCCAAAGGATCCGGCCAGGGAGGACACGGCAAGGATCTTCTTCTGCCGGCTGGCCTGCACGTTCGGGAACAGCGCCTCGCTGACGCGGATCGCGCCATGCGCGTTCAGTTCCATCAGATAGACGAAGCGGTCGTGCGCGAGCTTCGGAAAGAACTGGCCGCGGAACTGGTCCGTGTCACCGGCATTGTTGATCAGCACGTCGATCGGCGCACCCGCAAGGCGGGTAACGAGCGCGGCGACGCTGTCGCCGTCGACGACATCCAGGGCCTCGACGCGCACCGACGGGTACTGCTTCACAAGATCCCGCAGGGCCGCAGAGTCCGCAGGCTTGCGCGCCGTCGCGATGACGGTCCAGCCCGCGGCCGCGTACTGCCGCGCGAATTCGAACCCGAGCCCGCGGCTCGCACCGGTGATCAGCACCGTGCCCACGGGCGCGGCGCTTGCGGCGGAGACCGCCGGCGATGCGGACGTCTCCGCCGCACCGGCCACGTGCGGAACCCACGAGAGCGCGATCATCGTCAGGACAGCAATTCGCATGGCGAACCTCATCAGGCAACGGACAGGTAACGGGAAGGTAACGACAGACCGGAATTCGGCGCCCAGCCACGCACGCGTGCGGCCACCAGGCAGTGCGTCATCGAAGAGAACAGCGGGATCACCGGATAGTCACGCAGCAGGATTCTTTCGACTTCCAGATAGTGCCGCGAGCGCTGCGCCGCATCGTTCTGCCGCTCGGCGAGCGCGATCAGGCGGTCGACTTCGGCGTTCGAATAGCCGGAATAGTTCAGGAACGAGCCCGTCTGGAAACGGCCGATGAAACTCGTCGCGCTCTGCACGACGGAAAACGGGCCGTATTCCATCAGATCGAAATCGCCCTGATTCAACGCCTGGTTGTAGGCCCGCGATTCGAGACCGCGCGCCGCGACGCGCACACCGAGTGGTGACCACATCGCGTTCAGCGCCAGGAAGCTGCGCTGCGTCAGTGGATTCTGCGAAAAGATCGCGACGAGTTCGACCGGCCGGCGCACATCGATGCCTGCCGACGACAGCAACGTTCGTGCGCGCGCGAGCCGCTGCGGCATCGACAGCGCCGCATGAGCGGGCGAAGCATGCTCGGGGTAGTCGGCAACGGCCTCCGGCACGAGACTTTCCGTGGGCACCTCACCGAGCGCGCGCACGCGCGACGTCAGCAGCGCACGATCCACCGCCATGGCCAGGGCCTGGCGCACTCGCATGTCGCGCAGCGCAGCGCGACGCGTGTTCAGGCCGATCCAGCCACCGCCGTAGAACGGCACGCTGCGCAGACGCGCCGCAACGTCCCGTCGCGCCAGCGCGAGTTGCGCACCCTCCGCGATCTGCGCCACATCCAGTTCGCCGGCGCGAAACAATCGCAGTCGGGTGGCATCGTCGATGCCCATGACCCAGTCCAGCTTCGCTGCACCGACTGCCGCCGCCGAGTGATAGCGCGGATTGCGTTCGAGGGCGAGCGTGCCGCCCTGCGACCAGCGCAGTGGCCGGTAGGCGCCGCTGACGACGATGCGCTCCGGCTTTGCCCACTCGCGCCCCGCGGCATCGATGACGTGCCTCGGCGTCACGTAGGCGACGGCCAGCAATTTCAGAAGGTCCGTATCGGGATGCTCGAGATCGATTCGCACCGTGGCCGGATCGAGCGCCACGACACCGAGTGCGCCGGCACCGGGCTGGCGCAGACGCAGGCCGCGCGCGTTGCGGATCGCATCGAAGCGATACCCGAGCAGCGCCGCGGTGTCCGGCGCGACCAGGCGATTCAGACTCCACGCAACGTCTGCAGCCGTCAGAGCACGTCCGTCGGACCACGCCAGTCCGCGACGCAGCGTGAAGCGCCACTGCAGGCCATCGGCCGACACTTCCCAGCTTGCGGCGAGTCCAGGCACGACCGCACCGCGCACGTCGACCGCCGTCAGACCCTCGAACAGGTCCGCCGAAATCTCCATGTCCGCGGCCGAGATCGCGCGATGCGGATCGAGCGTCGTGAGGTTGCCGCCGCGCGCGCGACGCAGCGTGGAGGCCGCCGGGGAAGGCAGCGCTGCGAACCCCCGTTCCGCCGCCCCTCCGACGACCGCCGCCGCCAGCAGCCGACGCAGCCACTCGCGGCGTGACGCCCGCGCGCTCACGTCAGCGCCAGGAACCGCGACGGATGCGAATGGCCCGGATGGTCGACCCAGCCCGCGACGCGCGCCGCGATCAGGCGA
Organism: Steroidobacteraceae bacterium; assembly: GCA_965279665.1. Taxonomy (GTDB): domain Bacteria; phylum Pseudomonadota; class Gammaproteobacteria; order Steroidobacterales; family Steroidobacteraceae; genus UBA964. Next base: position 1,264,436 of record OZ257256.1, on the reverse strand, counting down.
TTCGACACACCCCGGTACAGCGGGATGATCGGCAGGTCACGCAGCAGCTGCGCCTCGGCACGCTGATACTCCGCTGTGCGCCCCGCCACCGTCGTCTGACTGACGGCTGCCCGCAGGGCCGTATCGAAGGCCGTGCTGCGATAGAAGCTCACGTTGACCGGCGAATCGCTGGCGAAGCGATCGAGAAACACGCCCGCCGTCGGGACCAGCGCAAAGCTCGAGTAGCTGAACACATCGAACTGACCTTTCAGAAGTGCCGCGGTATACGCGCGACCATCGAGCGGCTGCAGTTCAGTTTCGACGCCGAGCACCTTCCACATCGCCGACACCGCGAGGAACACCTTGCGCAACGTCGGGCCCGCCGGAAAGCCGATGCTCAGTTTCAACGGCGCAGCCGCCGCGCCTCGCGCCGCGCGCATCAGCTCGCGCCCTGCCGCGACGCGCTTTGGCATCGGCCAGGCGGCATAGTCCGGCAGCACGGGCGCCGGGTAGTCCGGCAGGCCCAGCGGCAGCGCGCTGTCCGTCGGCGCCTCGCCGAGGCCACGCACTTTCTCGGCGAGCACCCGACGATCCACAGCCAGCGACAGCGCGCGCCGCACACGCGGATCATCGAGCGGCTTGCGGCCGGCGTGCAGGCCGATCCAGCCCACGGCGCTCTCCGGTGCCGTGCGCAACAGTGTCGGCATCTCGCGTCGCGCCAGCACGAGGTTCGATGCGTCTTCGATCGTCGCGACATCGGCCTCGCCGAGGCGGAACAGACGCAGACGCGTGGCATCGTCGTAGCCGGTCAGCCAGTCGACGCGCTCGATGCGTACCTTCGCCGCATCGTAATAGCGCGCATTGCGCCGCAGGTTGATCACCTTGGCACCCGGCGCCCAGGTCTCGACGCGGTACGGCCCGTTGCAGGCCATGTACTCCGGCTTGGCCCACTCGCGGCCGCGCGCACGGATCACATGCTCCGGCACGCAATACGCCGCACTCAGCATCATCGGCAACCCGACTTCCGGGCGCGCAAGATCGATGACGACCTGATCCGGCGTTGGTGCCGAGACGCCGAGCCGGTCCGGCGGCAGACGACCCAGCTGCACCTCACGCGCGTTGCGGATCGCAAGCAGACGTTCTGCCTCGCGTGCGGCCGTCTCGGGCGACAGCATCCGCTGCAGTGAGTAGACGACATCGCGCGCGTTCAGCGCCCGCCCGTCAGACCAGGTCTGACCGGCGCGCAGCTTGAATGTCCAGCGCAGCCCGTCCGCGCTCGACGTCCACGAGGTCGCCACGGCCGGCACGAGGCGTCCTGCGGCATCGAAAGCCGTGAGCCCGGCGAACAGCTCAGGGCCGAGCTCGGCGGTCAGTGATCCTGTCGGCCGCTGCGGATCGAGGGACGTGACTTCGCTCGCGACGACACGTCGCAGTCGATCGGATGCGGGCGCACGCTGGGCGCGCAGCGGTACGGACTGCAGGGCCAGGGTCGCGAGACCCGCCTGCAACAAGGTTCGACGATGCATGACGGGATTGTAGGACAGGACCCGGAAATCAGACAGGCGGCGCGCTGGCCGCAGCCGGGCGTGGCTTGGCACGCGAGAGCAGGACACCACCGACCACGGTCAGGATCGCCGCAGCCAGGTACGGTGCCGAGTGACCGAGACTGAAGTACAGCGGACCGGAAACGGCGGGTCCGACGATGCGGCCCGCACTGCTCGCGGAATTGAACGCACCCATGATCGCGCCGCGGTTGCGTGGGTCCGCCTCGAACGATACGAGACTCGAGACGGACGGCAGGAACAGTCCGTTCGCGACGCCGAACACCGCGATCGTCGCCCAGACGAACCAGGGCTCCATGGCGACGGCGAACATCAGCAGGCCCACGGTCACAGCGGCCGTGGCGATCAGTGCGACCACCTTCTCGCCGAAGCGTCGCACCAGTGGCCCGATCAGGATCACCTGGCCGAGGATCGAGCAGATCGCGAACCACATGAACTGGAATCCGATCTCGCGCAGCGAGAACTGGAACAGGTCGCGACTCCAGAACTGATAGATCGACTGCATCGTCGCGCCGCCGATCGCCACGACCAGTGCGGCGATCATCAGACCCATCAGTACCGCATTCGCCGTGATCTGCGCGAATGGCGATCCGCCGGATGCCGTCGCGGGCGCACCGGGTGGCGCGCGCAGCGGTTTGCGATTCTCCGGCGCGAGGCTTTCCTTCAGCAGCAGCCAGGTGGCGAGCAGCGCGAGCAGCGACAGCGCCGCCGAGGCGAGTGCCGGCCAGTGCAGGCTCGCGGCGCCGGTCGCGTCCGTACCGAGAAAGCCGCCGAGCGGTGGGCCCAGTGCGAATCCGACACCGAAAGCCGAACCGATGATGCCGAGACCCTTGGCGCGGTTCTTCACGTCGGTGACGTCTGCCGCGTAGGCATAGGCGGCCGCGAGGTTGCCCGACATGACTCCGCCGAACGCTCGCGCCACCAGCAGCGAGGTGAGGTCGTTCGCATAGGCCAGCCAGACATACGCGAGCACTGAGCCTGCGAGACTGAACACCAGGATCGGCTTTCGTCCCAGGCTGTCGCTGTAGCGTCCCCACACGGGCGTCGCGATCAGCTGGAACACCGAGAACACGCCGGGACCGCCGAAGGTCTTCCAGAAGTCCGAAGCGCCCATCTGTTCGGTGACGAGCGGGAACGGAATCGTCGTGATGCCGAAGCCCATCAGGCTGATGAACACGACGAGCCAGAGAATACCGAGACTCTTCATTCGCGCTTTCCTCGCGCCGCGAGGCCCGCGCGCAAAGCGCGAGCCCAGAATCCGCGCCGCCCGGGCATTATTGCGGCGAAGTGCCGGGCCCCTGCCCGTCGGCATCGGCCCGACCGCTGCCCGGTCGTCCCCAGCGCACCCACAGGTCCGCGACGTGCGCGAGGCCGGCCGCGCACAGCCAGGCCGCCACCGAAGAGGCCGGCTCGCCGCGCAGCGCGGCCCGCAGCGCCAGCATCAGGCAGATCCCGGAGGCCAGGATCGTCACGACGGCGAGCGGGGTCGGACCGCTGCCGCGCCTGCGGTTCCACAGCCACAGCGCAACCGCTTCGAGCAGCATCGCACCGATGATCCACTCGACCAGACGGCCGCTCTCGATCAGCCGCAGCATGGCGAGTTCAGATCGACCACGACCGCATTCAGGGTCGCGGCGAAACTGACCCACAGCAGATAGGGCACGAGCAGCCAGGTGGTCCGCGGATCGAGCCGACGGCAGTACAGGATCAACGACAGGATCGACAGCCACAGCAGCGAGACTTCATACAGCGCCCAGTCGGGCCGGCGCAGGCTGAAGAACAGCAGACTCCACAGCACGTTCAGCGTGCCGTTGATCGCGAACAGCCAGCCCACCGCTCGGCGCTGCGCGGCATCGCGCGCGGCAATCCAGCTGTAGACCCCCGCGAGGGCGGTCAGGGCATAGATCAGCGTCCAGGCCGGACCAAACAGCCAGTCGGGCGGATTCCAGCTGGGTTTGTTCAGCGCGCGGTACCAGGGACCGATGTCGCTCGCGAGGCCGCCGAGGATCGCGACGCACACGGCCGCCGCGGCCGCAGTCAGGATCGGCCGGCGCTGACCGCGAAGCGTGAGGGTCACGCCTTGACGAGACCGAACAGGTGCGCGAGGTCCTTGAAGAAGATCCGCACGTGCGCCATCGGCTTCTTGCGCACGAGCTTCTTGTGCATGTACGCCTGCCACGTCAGCGTCTGCACGTCCGGATCGTCGCAGATCTTCACGAAACGCTCGCGACGCTTGTCGCTCGAATACCAGAAGCTCTGCATCATGCCGAGGATCCAGAACACACGGCCGTGCAGACGCATGAAGCGCTTGCGCGCCATGCGCAGCGCGCTCGCCTTGCCGGTCACGAGAAACTGTTCGACCGCCTGAGCGGCGATCCGCCCACAGGCCATCGCGTAATAGATGCCCTCGCCCGAGGCCGGCGCGACGACGCCCGCGGCATCGCCTGCGACCACGACATCGCGACCGTTGTCCCAGCGACGCAGCGGCCGCATCGGAATCGGCGCGCCCTCGCGACGGATCGTGCGGACGCCCGCGAGCCCGGCCGTATCACGCAGCGCCGTGACGGCGCCACGAATCGAAAATCCCTTCTGCGCAGAGCCAGCCCCGATGCTGACCTTCTCGCCGTGCGGAAACACCCAGCCGTAGAAATCCGGCGACAGCCGGCCCTGGTAGTACACGTCGCAACGCGTGCCGTCGTAGTCCGTCGACGCATCAGTCTTGGGCGGTGCCGCGACGATTTCGTGATACGCGAACACGCACTCGACATCCTCACCGCCCGGGATCGCCTGACGCGCGACGTTCGATCGCGCGCCGTCGGCGCCGATCACCGCGCGCGCGCGCACCTCGGCGGCCGATTCATTGCCGTCGGCATCGCGGGCGGTGTAATGAATCACGGCCGTGCCGTCGGTATCTCGCGCGAGGAAATCGAAAGTGCCAGTGCGACGCTCGGCACCGGCCAGGGCCGCGCGATTGCGCAGCCATTCGTCGAAATCTTCGCGATCGACCATGCCGACGAAGCCACCGTCGATCGGCATATCGACCTTGCGCTCTGCCGGCGAGACCATGCGCGCCGAATTGATTCGCGCGACGATCAGGCTATCCGGGATCGCGAACTCCTTGACCAGGATGGGCGGGATCGCGCCGCCACAGGGCTTGATGCGCCCGGCGCGATCCAGCAGCAGCACCGAGCGGCCCTGCTGCGCGAGATCCGTCGCCGCCGTGGCACCGCAGGGGCCACCACCCACGACCACCACATCCCAGATCCGATTCATGTCCATGGTTCAGCGTCCTGCCAGTTGTGCGTCGTACTGCCCTTCGAGAGAGCTCTCCTGCCCCTCGCCGTCGCGCAGGCGCACCTGCGCGGCGAGGCGGCTCGCGACGAAGAACATCCCCGCCTCGATCGCGAATACGAGTCCGTAGGCCACCGGGACCGAGTCGAAGGCCCAGCGCGCGAGGTCGACGAGCGCGGTCGCGGCGAGCCCGCCGATCGCAAACGCGATCGCCTGAGCCGCGCCCCACAGCCCCATGCGCACGCCCTCGCGCGAGCGTCGACCCGTGCCGACCATGCCCATCATCGAGCCGATCGCGCCGACCGCGAACACGCCGTTCGACAGGCCGAGCATGAACACGGAGGCGGCGATCGGCCAACCCGGTCCGATCAGCCCGGCAACCGCCAGCGTCAGCAGTGAAAGCCCAGAGCCGACGCAACCACCGATCGTCCAGGCGCGGATCGAACCGAGCTGCGACTGCGTCGCACGGGTGCAGATGATCGCGACGATCAGCATGCCGAGCAGCACGCCGGTGTTCTGGACACCGGAGAGCTTGGTGGATTCGCCCGGCGTCATGCCGTAGATCAGACCCGCGAACGGTTCGAGGATCAGGTCCTGTGCGCTGTAGGCGACCATCGAGATGAACACGAAGACCGTCAGTCGGCGCGAATGACTTTCGCCCCACACCTGCCGCAGCGCCTCACGGAACGACGGTGCATGCTCTTCCTGCGCCGACTGCGACGCGACGCCGCTGCGCTCGATGCCGAGCACCGCGAGCGTCGTCAGCACGAACGCCGTCGCGGCAACGGATGCCGTGACCTGAATCAGTCGCAGCGGCGTGAACGGATCGAGCGTGGCGCCCGCGACGATCGAGGTCACGATGAAGCCGACGATCATCATCAGCCAGGTGACCGTGGCCGCTGCGGCGCGCCGCTGCTCAGCGACGTGGGTGGACATCAGCACGAGCAGCGCCGTGCCGCTGGTGCCGACGCCGACACCGATCAGCAGGAACGACAGCACGGCCAGGGCGATGCCGATCGCGGGCGTCGCGGCCATCAGGTCGATCGCGATGGCCGCGCTGATCGCGGCCAAGCCGAGCAGCGCCATGCCGCCAATGATCCACGGAGTACGGCGACCACCGACGTCGGAGCTGTAGCCGAGGCGTGGGCGCAGCACCTGCACGAGGTAATGCAGCGCCACGAGAAATCCCGGAAGCATCGCAGGCATTGCGAGTTCCACCACCATCACACGGTTCATCGTGGACGTCGCCAGCACCACGATCGAGCCGAGCGAGGCCTGCACGAGCCCGAGCCTGAAAATGCCGAGCCAGCCGAGGCCGCTATTGGAATTGTTGTTCACGGCAATCGCTCCTGTCGCCTGTCTATTGCCTGTCTTCATCGCAATGCGAATGCGCTGACCATCATGCCGGCCACGTACAGCGGCACGCCGGTCGCGTTGTACCAGTAGTCACGTTCGGACGGCGCGCGGATCAGCTTCGCCATCATGAACAGCTGAACGGTGAGCAGGCCGAGCACCGCGGCGGCATGCCACGGATGCGACCACGAATACAGCAGCGCGATCACGACGACCTGCGGCGCGACCATGAACGCGCAGGCGACCCAGGCCGCGCGCGGCACACCGAGCCGGGCCGGCAGCGAACCGATGCCCATGCGCAGATCGCCCGCGACGGACTTGAAATCGTTCAGCGTCATGATGCCGTGCGCACCGAAGCTGTAGAGCGCAGCCAGCCAGAGGATCTGCGAATTCGGCAGCGCACCGGTCATGACCGCCGCCGCGGTGAACCACGGCAGACCTTCATAACTCGCCGCGACCGCGGAATTGCCCCACCAGCCGTTCTGCTTCAGCCGCAGCGGCGGCGCGCTGTACGCCCACGCAAGTGCCAGACCCACGGCCGCAGCGGCCAGCACCCAGGTGCCGAGCATCGCGGCGACGGCCAGCGAGACCACCGTCCAGCCGATCGCGATGTACAGACCCCAGTTGCCGGGTATGCGTCCGGACGGAATCGGGCGACCCGGCTCGTTGATCGCATCGACATGACGATCGAACCAGTCGTTGACGGCCTGACTCGTACCGCAGACCAGAGGACCCGCGAGCAGCACGCCGAAGAAGATCAATATCCAGCGTCCGGACGGCGATTCACCGCTGGAGACGACCCCGCAGGCAAACGCCCACATCGGCGGAAACCAGGTGATGGGCTTCAGGAGTTCCAGGAACGGCGGCATCGCCGGACGGGATTCCATCACCGCAGAAGGTGCCGAACGGCTCATGTTTGGACGCTAGCATTGACATTTTTACGTGTCAATCCAGCTTTACACTTGATCTGCGCCGTGGCGCTAATTGGGCTCGTTCTTGTTGCTGGTCCCGTCGACCAGACCGAAACGCCGCAACTTCACATACAGGCTCTGGCGCGACAGACCCAGCATCTCGGCGGCCGAAACGCGATTGTCGTGGGTCAGCTCCAGCGCCGCCTCGATACACAGTTTCTCGATGACATCCGTGGTCTCGCGGACCAGGTCCTTCAGCGACACACGGCCCACGAGTTCCGTCAGCTGCTCCACCGAGCGCGGCAGTTCACGGGCGGCACGCGTCTCGCCAGCCGGTCGGCGCATGACGCTGCGGACGGTGAAGCCGAGACACGGCGGATCGCCGTTGGGCACCGACACCGCAGAGATCTCCACGTCGCTGCTGGAACCGAACTCGGTCCGCAGGGTCGTCGCAAACAGACGCACAGAACCGTGCTGGCGCAGATTCGCGATCAGCACATCGACATCGACACCCGGACGTCCCAGCCAGCGGTCCAGCGATTCGCCGCGCACCTGCTCTTCCGACGCGACCTGGGTCAGATCGAGGAAGGCATGGTTGGCGCTCAGCACGTGGCCCTGCGTATCCGTGACGACGAGTCCGTCCGGCGACTTCTCGATGACATCGAGTACGCGCGAGCGCAGCTTCGGCACCACGGTGGCGCCGACTTCGGTATCGACGCGCTTCAGACGGACGAGGAAGTAGGACTTGTCCTCCTGCCGGAACAGCGAGGCCGAGACGAGGAATTCACCCTCGCCCTGCTCAGGGCGCACGCGGATGTCGTCGCCGACGCCGGAGGCGCGCGCCGTCGCCAGCATGGCCTGGATCGCGCGCGTACTGCCCGGATCGAAGTTGTCCGGGAAGGGTCGACCGATCAGCTTGCGCGTCGCCGAGCCGAGCAGTTCCGCACTGACCGGATTCGCCTCGACGATGCGCTGGTTGGTGGCGTCGACGACCAGCACGGCCTCGGACGAAATCTGGAATAGCAATCGATATCGTGTTTCGGCATGCCGAAGCCGGTGGTAGTCGCGCTCGATCGCCTGCTCGGCTTCGATCAGCCGCTGCTGCAGCACCGATACGCCGCGGAGGTCGCGGCCGACGGCCACGACGCGTCCATCCCCGACGTCGACCGCGTTGTAGACGATGGGGAGCGTGCCTTCACCCGCCGGATGGTTGACCTGCCGCCAGCGCGCCGGCACCGAGCCACCGGCATCGCGGAGCATGGCCTCGATCTTCGGCCGGCTGTCGCGGGTGACGGTCTGCGCCCAGGTCTGTCCGACCCAGTCGCCGTTGATCAGCTTGGCGAGGTCGTCATTGCCGCAGGCCACATCGCGAATGACGCCCTTGCCATCGACGACCAGCGCGACGTCCGCTGCTGCGCTGATGAGACGGCTGGCGCCGTCCGCATCGAGGCTACCGAGCCATTTTTTGGGAGACTTGAATTCACTCACGAGAGGTCGTCAATGGGGGAGGAGCTGGCCAGATCAATGGCCGCGCATCGCCTCCGCACCGCGGTGGAGGAAAAATGGGAGAGAAAGGCTCACGAGCGGCTCGCCAGCGCGGCCCCGACGAGGCTTTCGGCCTCGCGGATCGCCTCGCGGCCATCGCTCGCGGTGCTGTCGGCCCCGACCAGCGCGACCCGGTCAGGCTGCTCGACGAACAATGCGCCGCCCACCATCACCTTGACGTCGCGATTGCGTGATTGCTGGCGCACGAGCCGGATGGTCTCTTTCAGTGAATCGAGCCGTGCATCATACCCGACGGACAAGCCCACCACGGAGAATGCCTCGCGCCGCACGAGCTCGAGCAGCGCCTCGCGCGACTCGAGAGGCTCATCCCAGACGTCCCAGCCAGCGCGCCGGAAGAACTCGGACACCATGATCAGACCGAACGTGTGCTGCTCACCGGGTTCGGGCACCAGCAGCAGGCGACGATCGGCGTTGCGCGGCTGTGAATCGTTCAGGAACGCCGGACTCAGGTTGTGCAGCATCTGCTGCAGGCGCCACAGACCGATCGTGACGTCGGTGAAGTCGCAATAGTCGGCATTCCACATTTCGCCGAGCAGGCGCGCGGTCGGCACCAGCAGATCGAGATAGATCTGCTCGAGCGGCACGCCGCGTTCACGCAGGGCCTGTACATAGCCGAACGAATCGTCGCCATTCCTGGAGACGACCAGGCGCGCCAGCTCCGCGACGTTGTCGGATCGCAGCACGTTGGCCGGCACCGCCGACGCCTGGGGGGCCTCGACGGCCGTGCGATGCATCATCATGAGGCGCGGAATGATCTGCTCCTCGATCGTGCGCTCGAGACGAGCGCGGTCTGCATCGGAATGCGGCGCATGAGCACGACACGCATCCCCGCTGCCAGAAATCTCCCAGTCCGCCGAAACGGAATGAGCATTCTGCGGGTGTCTCCACTCTGACATCGGTGACTCCTCCCTCTGTGCCGGCGGGGGTCATCCCCTGCTCCGACATGATCGCGCCTGGATTCCCTGGAATCCCGGCGCCCCCTCGATCAAGCACCCGATGTCAATCGGCCCAAACCCGCAGTCCCGGAAGTCGGACCAGCAGCCGCACGCGTACGCGCTCGACCGACAGTCGTCTCCTCGATGCCTTTTACGGGGCGTAGGCGCAAATTGTCAAGGGATGTTTACGTACACTCTTGTTGACAGTCTAACGGCAGCAATCTAGATTCGATGCTCAAGGGGCAGTCGCAGACCTAACGAGAATGCCAATCCGTCGACCCCAGCAAAATCCGTCCCGCATCGCCAAGCCGCTGTACACCGAAGAGGAACGACGGAGGCGCGACGCGTCCAAATGGACGCTGGTCCAGGGCGTGCTGGCTCCGCTGCAATTGCTGGTGTTCCTGGTGAGCATCTGGCTGGTCTTGCGATATCTGCAAACGGGCAGTGGCGAGCAGGCGGCGACCATCTCGGTGGTGGTCAAGACACTGGTGCTCTACACCATCATGTACACGGGGGCGCTGTGGGAACGCGACGTCTTCGGCGTATACCTCTTCGCCCCTTCATTCTTCTGGGAAGACGTCGTCAGCATGGTCGTCATCGCCTTGCATACCGCGTATCTCGCGGCTTGGCTGCTCGGCTTTCTCTCCGTCAGAGACCAGATGCTTCTTGCTTTGGCAGCCTACGCCGCCTATTTGGTCAACGCAACGCAGTTCTTCCTGAAGCTGCGCGCGGCGCGTCGTCAGCAGCGTTTTGCGCTGCAAGAAATCCGCCCTGAACTGAAGGGCGCCCATTGATCAGCGTCGGCCAGAAACTGACACGCAACTGGCTTGAACTCGGGCCGAAATACCTGCCGTTTGCCGATGCCGCGAGTGCAGAGCTGCCGCTGCGCCGGCTGCTGCGCCTGTCGCTGTTTCAGGTGACGGTCGGAATGTCGATGGTGCTGCTGACCGGCACGCTCAATCGCGTGATGATCATCGAGATGGGCGTCAGTGCCTGGCTCGTGGCGCTGATGGTCGCGCTGCCGCTTTGCTTCGCGCCGTTTCGCGCCCTGCTCGGCTTTCGCTCGGACACTCACCGCTCCGCGCTCGGCTGGCGCCGCGTGCCGTATATCTGGATGGGCACGCTGCTGCAGTTCGGCGGGCTCGCGATCATGCCGTTCGCGCTGATCATCCTGTCCGGCGACACGCACGGCCCGATCATCATCGGCAAGATTGCCGCGGCCCTCGCCTTCCTGCTGGTTGGCGCCGGCCTGCACACGGTGCAGACCGCGGGCCTCGCACTCGCCACGGACATCGCGCCCGCGGAATCGCGGCCCCGCGTCGTCGCGTTGCTGTACGTGATGCTGCTGGTCGGCACGTTGATCGCATCGCTCGGCTTCGGCGCCGCGTTGCAGGAATTCAGCCAGATCCGCCTGATCCAGGTGATCCAGGGCGCGGCATTGCTGACCATGGTGCTCAACTGCGTGGCGCTGTGGCAGCAGGAACCGCGTGACCCGGAGCGCACGCGCTTCGACCAGCCCCGCGCGGATTTCCGCTCGGCGTGGCGCACCTTCCTGCAGCGCCGCCAGTCCGGGCGCTTCCTGCTCGCCACGGGACTCGGCACGGCCGCGTTCACGATGCAGGACATCCTGCTCGAACCCTACGGCGGCGAAATTCTCGGGCTCGGCGTCGGTGCGACGACTGCGCTGACTGCGCTGCTCGCGACGGGCACGCTGATCGCCTTCGCCATTGCAGCTCGCGCGCTGTCGCGTGGCACCGATCCGCATCGCCTCGCCGCCTATGGCGCGGTGATCGGGTTGTTCGCGTTCGCCGCCGTCGTGTTCGCAGCGCCGCTCGATTCGGTCCTGCTGTTCAGGATCGGCGTCGCACTGATCGGCCTCGGTGGCGGCCTGTTCGCCGTCGGCACGCTGACGGCGGCGATGAGTCGCGAGTCCGGTGGTCATTCCGGACTGGCGCTCGGCGCCTGGGGCGCAACGCAGGCGTCCGCGGCCGGCCTCGCGACGGCCGCCGGCGGCGCGCTGCGCGATTTCGTGTCGGGCCTTGCCAACTCCGGCGCGCTCGGTGAGGCGCTGGCGAGCCCCGCCACCGGATACAGCTTCGTCTATCACTGCGAAATCGGACTGCTGTTCGCGACGCTGGTCGTGATCGGTCCGCTGGTGCGGACGCGCGGCGCGCATGCCCGCCAATCCGTTCAGGGTTTTGGTCTGGCCGAATTTCCCGGCTAGACGTTCTGGAGAACATGCCATGCAGACTGGTGCCATTACGGGTTATATCGACGTCGCACAGTTGGTGCTGTACGGATTCTGGATTTTCTTCGCAGGCCTCGTGATCTACCTGCGGCGCGAAGACAAGCGTGAGGGCTATCCGCTCGAGTCCGATCGTTCCGAGCGCGCGCGCAACGTGCCCGTGCAGGGCTTCCCGGCCGTGCCCGCGCCGAAGACCTTCCGTCTCGCGCACGGCGGCACGGCGGAAGCGCCGAGCGGCCGCGTGGACGAAATCGAAGTGCTCGCGACCTCCGGCGGATACCCGGGATCGCCGCTCGAGCCGACCGGCAATCCGATGCGTGATGCCGTCGGGCCGGCCGCCTACGCGAAGCGCGCGACCGTGCCGGATCAGACCATCGACGGTGACCCGCGCATCGTGCCGATGCGTGTGGCGACGGAGTTCTCCGTGGAATCACGTGACCCGGATCCGCGCGGCTGGACCGTTGCCGGTCTCGATGGCGAAGCGGGCGCCAAGATCGTCGACATCTGGGTCGATCGCTCGGAACCGCAGATCCGTTACTACGAAGTCGAGACGAACGAAGCCACGCCGCGGCGCGTGCTGCTGCCGGTCACGCTGGTGCGCGTCAACAAGACGCATCGCTACATGCGCGTGGATTCGATCACCGGCGCGCAGTTCGCTGGCGTTCCTGGGCTGTCGAGTCCAGACCAGGTGACACTGCGTGAAGAGGATCAGATCAGCGCCTACTACGCCGGCGGCACGCTGTACGCGACGCCCGAGCGCAGCGAGCCGCTGCTGTGAGCCACGACGACTTCGCGGTCGAGAGCATCCCCGGGCTGCCTGAACCGCTGCCCGCGGGGGAAACATTGCTCTGGCAGGGCAAACCGCAGTGGCGCTCGCTTGCCATTCGCGCCCTGCACGCCCGCAAAGTCGCCATCTATTTCCTGGTGCTGATGATCTGGAGTGCGGCCGAGGCCTTGCTGCAGAACCAGGGCACGTCGGCAGCATTGTTCGCCGCAGCGGGCCAGCTCGCGCTGGGCGTACTCGCCACCGCGCTGCTGACGGGCGTCGCGGTGCTGGTCGCGCGCACGACGATCTACAGCATCACCACGGAGCGCGTCGTGATCCGCTTTGGCGTCGCACTGCAGTTCACGATCAACCTGCCATTCACGTCCGTCGAGACGGCGCAGATCGCGTTGCACTCCGACGGCACGGGCGACATCCCGCTCGGCCTCAACAGTCGCCAGCAGGTGAGCTATCTGCTGCTGTGGCCGCACGTGCGGCCGTGGCAGTTCTGGAAAGTGCAGCCGATGCTGCGCGGACTCAGCGAGCCGCAGAAGGTCGCTGCACTGCTCGGCGAAGCCCTGACCGCACTGCATCGGCGGCGTACGCCGCAGTCCGTCGCGGATGCGGCGAGCGCAGCGCCAACCCAGGCGCCGTCCGGCAATGGACTGCAGCGCACGCGCGAAACCGCTCTCGCCTGACGATCAAACCATCATGAGTGACGCCGTGTCCGACAACTCGCCTCCGCGTGCCGCACTGCTCGGCATCGTCGGACTGATCGTCGCGACGCTGCTGCTCGTCGCGGTGACCCGCATGAGCGGAGCTGCGCTGACATCGGTCCAGCCCGACTCCGTCGCCGCGGCCCACGTCACTTTCGAAGCCGCCCTGCACTTCGCTGATCGCGGCGACGGTGCCGTCACGATCCATACCGCGGCCGATGACCGTCTGGTGATGGTGCTCGCCCCCGGCACCAATGGCTTCGTGCGCGGCGTCATGCGCGGCCTCGCTCGCGATCGACGCATGCGCGGTCTCGGCTCGACGCCGCCCTTCCTGCTGACGCGCTGGAGTGATGGCCGCCTGACCTTGCGCGACAGTGCGACCGGCAGGACCATCGATCTTGGCGCCTTCGGTTCGACCAACACGGCGGCATTCGCGGCGATCCTGGCCGCCGTGCCGAACGCCGGGACCTGAACGGGCCTCGCGCCCGGGCATCATGACGACAGTCGTCGCATTGCTGCCGGGCCTCTACGCGATCCTGTTGTGGTGGTTCGCGACCGGCATCATCCTGCTGCTCGACAACCTGCATCCACGCACCTACCGCTGGAGCCTCACCGGCTGCACGGTGCTCGCCGCCGCGGGCCTGTACGGCATTGCCGGGTCGAGCGACGCATCGAGCGTCGCCGCGGCGTACTGCTCCTTCACGGGCGGCCTGCTCGTCTGGGCGCTCATCGAAATGTCGTTCCTGATGGGCATCGTCACCGGCCCCTGGCGCAGGGACTGTCCGCCGGGCGTGCGCGGCTGGCAGCGGTTGAAATATGCACTGGCGGCGATTCTGCATCATGAAGTGGCCATCATCGCGGCGGCTGCATTGATCGCCGCGGCCTCGCTCGGCGGCACGAATCGCGTGGGTTTGTGGACCTTCCTCGCACTGTGGGCGATGCGACAGAGCGCGAAGGTCAACCTCTTCCTCGGCGTGCGCAATACCGGTGAGCAGCTGCTGCCGCCGCGCATCGAGTACATGAAGAGCTTCTTCCGCAAGCGGCCGATGAACGCGCTGTTTCCAGTCTCGATCACTGTGCTGACCGGGGCCTCCGCGATGCTGGTCATGGATGCGATCGCGGCGCCGGCCGGCTCGCAGCAGGCCGTCTCGCTGACCTTGCTCGCGACGCTGGTGCTGCTCGGCACGCTCGAGCACTGGTTCCTGATGCTGCCGATCGACGTCGAAGCGCTGTGGCGCTGGAGCCTGCGTGCGCGCGATACGAAAGCAGCACGCCGGGTCGATCCGCTGCGCGCGATCGCCGCGCCGACGAGGTCTGCGTCGTGACCGACGAGGCCTCTGTGGATACAGGCCTGCGCGCCGCTGCCGACGGCGGCCTCGACTGCGGCAGCAGCGTGGTGGAGGCCCCGCTGCGCGTGGTCCGCGCGCGAGTTCGCGAATACAGGGAGCCTCGCCCGCGCCCGGTGCGGCGCTCACTGCTGGAGCGCGCGTCGAACCCACAGGGGCTGCGATCGCTGCGACCGGACCAGCTGCCATTGCTGGCGCACGAGATGCGCGGGTATCTGCTCGAGGCCGTCGCGGGCTGCGGCGGCCACCTCGCTGCGAGTCTCGGCGTCGTCGAGCTCGCGATCGCGCTGCATTCGGTGTTCGATTCACCGCGCGATCCGATCATCTGGGATGTCGGACACCAGGCCTACCCACACAAGATCCTGACCGGCCGCCGCGAGGGCATCCGCAGCATTCGCCGCAGCGGTGGACTGTCGGGCTTCATGCGCCGCGAGGAAAGCCCGCACGACGCCTTCGGCGCCGGACATTCCAGTACGTCGATCAGCGCGGCTCTCGGCTTCGCGCTGGCCTCGGCCGCGCGCGGCGAGACACGCCATCCGGTTGCCGTGATCGGCGATGGCGCAATGACTGCCGGTATGGCCTTCGAGGCCCTGGAACATGCAGGCGCGGCCGGCGCGGACCTGCTCGTCGTACTGAACGACAACGACATGTCGATTTCGCCGAACGTCGGCGCGCTGCATGAGCATCTGGTCCGCAGTCGTTCGCAGGCCGCCGCGGATGCGCCACCGAACGGCGACGCCGGCGCATTGTTCACGGCGCTGGGATTCCAGTACAGCGGACCCGTCGACGGCCACGACCTGCCCGCGCTTCTGAACGCGTTGCGCTCACAGCGCGCCCAGCGTGGCCCGCGCCTGCTGCATGTCGTGACCCGCAAGGGCCAGGGTTACGCGCCGGCAGAACTGGATCCGATCAAGTACCACGGTGTCACGCCATTCGACCCGGCAGCAGGCCTGACCGCAAACCCCACCGCGAACCAGACCGCGCCGACGTACACGCAAGTGTTCGGCGATTGGCTGTGCGATACGGCAGCAGCGCGCCGCGATGTCGTCGCGATCACTCCGGCGATGCGCGAGGGCTCCGGGCTCGTGCGCTTCGCCGCCCAGTATCCGGACCAGTACTTCGATGTCGGCATTGCGGAGCAGCACAGCGTCACGCTCGCGGCAGGGATGGCCTGCGGCGGCATGAGGCCGGTGGTTGCCATCTATTCGACGTTCCTGCAGCGCGCCTACGACCAGTTGATCCATGACGTCGCGATCCAGCACCTGCCCGTGCTGTTCGCGATCGATCGCGCCGGCGTCGTCGGACCGGATGGCGCCACGCACAACGGTGCCTTCGATCTCAGCTACCTGCGTTGCGTGCCCGGCATCACGGTCATGGCCCCGTCCGATGCGCGCGAGATGCGCGCCATGCTCGACGCGGGACTTTCATTGCCGGGCCCGGCCGCCGTGCGGTATCCGCGCGAAACGGCGGCCAACGAGGGTCGCCGGCCGATGGTACCGATCGAAATCGGCCACAGCGTGACGCGACGCCGAGGCCAGCGCATCGCGCTGCTCGTGTTCGGCACGCTGCTGGCAACCGCCATGAAGGTCGCCGACGAACTCGATGCAACGGTCATCGACATGCGGTTCGTCGCGCCGCTGGATGCTGAGGCCGTGCTCGAGGCCGCGGCGCAGCACGCGCTGCTTGTGACGATCGAAGAAAATGCCGTGTCGGGCGGTGCGGGCAGCGCTGTCAATGAATGCCTGCAGGCACACGGCAGGCTTGTTGCGGTGCTGAATCTCGGCCTGCCGCCACAGTTCACGGAGCACGGCACACGCCAGGAACTGCTGCGTGCGGCGGGCCTGGACGACGTGGGACTGCGAACCGCCATCGGGCGACGACTGGCTGCAGGCTAGCGATGCGATTCCGGCCGCCATCGCGGCCCGTGATCAGGCCCTGCGCCGAGCGGTGCCCGCGCGTGCTGCATCGCGGGCCTTGTCGTTGACTTCGTCGGGCAGACGAAAGCTGACACTCTCGCGAAGTCCGGGCATCTCGGTCACGGACACAGCGCCCAGCGCCGTGAGTCTCGCCGTCACCTCCACGACAAGATGTTCCGGCGCCGATGCGCCGGCGGTGATGCCGACCCGACGCACGCCTGACAGCCACGACATTTCGATCTGGCTGGCGTCCTCGATCAGATAGGCCGGTACACCGGCCTGCCCTGCCACCTCGCGCAGCCGGTTCGAGTTCGAGCTGTTGCGGGCGCCGACGACGAGCACCAGATCCACGGCCGACGCCAGTGCCCGTGCCGAGTTCTGACGGTTCTGCGTGGCGTAACAGATGTCGCTGACGTCAGGACCTTCGATGGCCGGAAACCGGCGGCGCAGCGCGGCGATCAGTTCGCGGGTGTCGTCGACGCTCAGTGTCGTCTGGGTCACGTAGGCGACGCTGCCGTCGATCGTGGGCAGCGCCGCGACGTCGTCGATCGTGGAAACCAGGTGGATGGGCCCGTCGACGGAGCCGAGTGTTCCGTCGACTTCTTCATGACCGCGATGCCCGATCATGATGACGGTGCGTCCGAGCCTGGCGTAGCGCTGCGCCTGACCGTGCACCTTGGCGACGAGCGGACAGGTGGCATCGACGATGCGCAGCTCGCGCTGCCGCGCCGCGGCGACGACGGCACGCGCAACGCCATGTGCACTGAACACGATCACCGCCCCGGCAGGGACAGCTTCGACGTCATCGACGAAGATCGCGCCGCGTCGGCGCAGATCCTCGACGACGTGGCGGTTGTGCACGATCTCGTGGAATACATAGACCGGCGCGCCGTGGATCTCGAGCGCGCGGTCGACGATGTCGACCGCACGAACGACCCCCGCACAGAAGCCACGAGGCTGTGCGAGGAGGATGTCCATCAGGTACCGGTAGCCGCGCTTCCCGCCTCGGCGGGCGCTGCAGTCGCAGCCGCTGCGGCATCCGTCGCCATCGCCGGGTCAGCGGCGGCCGGATCGACCGGTGGCGCCTTCACACGCGTCAGCTCGGGATAGTCCTTGGCCATGGAGACACCATACAGCGGCTTCGACACGCCCTGGTGGCAGGTACTGCAGTTGATCTTCGCCACATCACCCGTCGGGCCAAGACGCGTCTTCGGGAACTCGCCCGTGAGCGGTTCGAGATAGGTCGTGTTCAGGTCCCGCGCCATGCGGATGCCATGCCATGCCGTCACGCGCTGCGGCGTGCTCTCGTTCCAGTTCGTGAACGAACGGCTGTTGTGGCAGAAGGTGCAGTTGACTCCGAGTCCTTCGGACATGTGGATCATCAGCGAGTAGGTCTGCTCGGTCTGCATGATGTTGCGCGTGTTGCCGTTGGGCAGTGCGGTCGTCGACACCGTGCGGATGTTCTGCGCGTCGCGCAGGAATGGCAGGAAGGCCTCGTACGGCAGCGACGTGGAACCCACCGCCTTGGACGGAATGTTCTGTCCGGCGCGATCCGCCGTGAAGCCCTTGATGTTGCCCGGACCCGGGTCGATGAACCAGACGTTGGCCGGCACGTTCTTGCCGCGATGGCAGGTGTAGCAGGTGACGCCGGTCTGCGCGACATGCTGCTGCCAGTCCATGTTGATCTTGCGCGTCATCTCGAGCATGCGCCGCGCGACCTTCTTGGTGTAGAGCGTATCGTCGGCGAGATTGTCGCCGGCGTGGCAGTACGTGCAGCCCTGCTCGGGAGAGACCCACTCCGTCATCGCCAGCATCACGCGCGTGAACTCGGCGACGTTCAGATCCGTCAGGACCTGCACGTTCTGGTAGATGTCCTTCGCGAGCGGCGCGTCACCCTCCGTCGGCGGCTGCGGTGCAGGCACCTGATTGACCGCCTGCAGCTTGGCAACGGTACGCGGGTTGTAGACGTTGCCCATCTGCACGCCGCGATAGCCGATCTGCTGAGAGGTGATGGGCGGCCGCTCGCAGCCGGCGAGCAGCAGCGCCGCCGAGACCATCACTGCGATGAACAGCGGCGCCGGCACGGCACCCGATGACGACGGACGCTTCATGGTGCGACTCCTGCGGCGGCGGCCGGATCGACGATCCCCGGGAAGACCGAGGGATACATCGGAGCAACGCCGTGCTTGACGGCCCACAGATACCAGTTGTCGACGACCGTGCCGGTCAGCAGTATGCCGATGCCGCCACAGATCGGGCACAGCACTGCGAACCACCAGGCCCAGCGATGGATGGATTCCATCGAGGCGTTGAAGCCCATCGTCCAGCGCCAGAACAGCGCAGCGCGTTCAGACGCCGTGCCGCGATCGGTGATCTGCTCGATCTCGCGGTCACCGCCGAGGCGGGTCACCGACAGGATCGTGCCGGCGTGCATCGCGAACACGAGTGCAGAGCCGTACAGGAAGGCGATCGACAGCGCGTGGAACGGGTTGTAGAACAGGTTGCCGTAGCGGATCGAGAAGGCCGCCGTCCAGTCGAGGTGCGGGAAGATGCCGAAAGGCACCGCTTCGCTCCAGCTGCCCATCAGCACCGGGCGAATCAGGCCGAGGACGAGATACAGCCAGATCGCGGCCGCGAAGGCCCAGGTCACGTGCGAACCGAGGCCCATCGCGCGCGCCCGACGATACATGCGGTAGCACCACATGATCAGCGACACCGTCAGGAAGAAACCAGCCATCAGCCACCAGCCCCCTTTCTGCAGGGGCGGAATGCTGAGTCCGTACTCCGGCGCGGGTGGCTCGAGCGCGAGCCAGGGCAACTGGCGCACGAACTGCACCGGATCCCAGCCGACTGACGCGAACATGTTCAGGCCGATGATCTCGAAGGCGATGAAGCCGCAGATCAGCGAGACGAGCCCGGTCCAGCCGAGGTAGATCGGACCGATCTGCGCGTCGCCGATCTTGCCCATCCAGTAACTGAAGAAGGGCGTGCCCTGGCGAGTAAAGATGCTGGACGGCAGCGGTGTGCCCGCGTACGCCGGCGAGCGGACCTGCACGCCCGTGAAAATATTCTGATATTCAGCCATGTGGGTTCCCCTTAACTCCAGATCGGCAGGTCAAGCCACCAGTTCCACCATTCTGGCCAACCGCGTGTCCAGAACGGTCCGCTGATGACGATGCAGACGGCGCTCCAGAACACGGCGCTGATCGCGAGGAACAGTCCGAGTCGGTGGATGCCGAGCGCGCCGATCGAATATCCGACCACGTCGCGGAAGAAAGCATTTTCGTGTTCGCCGGTCTTCACCGGTTCACCCTTCTTCGGATTGGTGACCGAGAGGATCAGCGAGCCGTGCAGCGCGAGCGCGAGGCAGGTGGTGAAGAAGAAAGATACCGCCAGCATGTGCGCGGGGTTGTAGTGGAAATGCAGATACTGGTAGCCGACGTTCGACACCCAGTCGAGATGACTGAAGATGCCATACGGGAAGCCGTGGCCCCAGGCACCGAGCAGGAAGGGACGGATCACGACCAACGTGACGTAAGCCAGGATCGCAAAGGCGAAGGCGAACGGCACGTGGAAGCCGATGCCGAGCTTGCGGCAGATCTCCACTTCACGCAGCGCCCAGGACGAGAACGCGCCGACGGCGCAGATCGTGATCAGCTGCCATAGGCCCCCTTCGCGCAACGGCGCGAAGCCGAGGCCGTATTTGAGATCGGGCGGTGCGATGTTGATCTGCCAGAGGTTCCAGGTCGGCCCGATGGCCGCGCCCCAGACGATCAGGGCGGTACCCAGCAGCGCGAAGAAGAACGTGGTGATTCCGAAGAAGCCGACGTAGAACGGCCCCACCCAGAAATCGAAGAGATCGCCTCCGACCAGGGTCCCGCCACGTACCCGGTACTTTCTTTCGAAACTCAGCATCGCCATGGTCGATTCCTCCCCCGGAGAAGATATCGGTCGGCGGACGAGGCAGGAATGAACCGGCCTCGCCCGCTGACCCTCATCGCAATCAGCTCATCGCTGCAGGTCAGTTGACCTGCGCGACTCGCTGCGGCGACGCGTCCTGCACCACAGCCGCGGCCGGGGCAGTCTGCGCGCCTTCGATCCAGTTGAACTTGTTGGTGCTCAACAGGATGAAATGGATCAGCAGTGCCAGCACGAACAGAAAGGTCGCCATAGCGATCAGTACTCTTCGCGGATCGAACAAAAGCCACATTCGCCACATATTAGGGCTCCCAATTACTCAGATTGATTTCGGATCGACTTCAGACGGCTCAGAGCCAAGGGCGCCATTGCCACACCAGGAAGTGCGCAATGATCGCAATGACCGTGAACACGACGAATCCCGTCACGAAGGCCCCATGGAACTCTCGCGCCTCGTTGGCGTTGAGCCCAGAGAGCGAGCTTCTCTTATCGTCAGCCATACTTTCCCTCCAGAAATGGCCCGAAGGCCGTTACCGCACACATCCTGCGCGGCCAGGATTCCGTGGCGTGTTGGCGCCACAGTTCACGCCCGCCCGTCTCCGGCCGGAATCGCGATTCAAAAATTCTTGCGGGCGTGCGCGCATCAGGCAGCCCTGCCCTGTCCGAGCGCGGCGATCGCGCTCTGCACGCGCGCCACGGTGACGCGCTCTTCGCCGGCCGCGCGCGCATCGCGCTCGACGCGGTCGCGCAGCCGCTTGGCCGCGGAAATTCGCACCAGGATCGGTTCGCGCTCGACGGTCTCGTCGAGCAGCCGCTGCGCATCCTCGTCCCAGACGCTGGCTTCGATGCGCGTGATGCGCGCCGGGGTCGCATCGACACGATCCATGTCGGTGGCCAGCGGCAGGATGTTGAACAGCGCATCGAACAGCGCGTTGCAGTATTCCTGGATGATGTACGTGGCACCGGAGTAGCCCATGAAGGGCGTGCCGGTGTGGCGGCGGATGATCGCGCCCGGGAATGACGCCGGGATGTACATCGCGCGCGGGCCGATCTCGGCCAGGTACATGCGCTCGTTGTAACTGCCGAACAGCACGAGCGGTGTCTTTTCCTTGACGAGCTTGCGCACGGCTTCGTTGTCGGTCTTGGCGCCCGGAATGCGCGAGATCGCGAAATTGCAGGGCAGGCCCATTTCCTGTTCGAGGAAATTCTTCACGCCGCGCGTGTACGTCTCGTTGGCGACGATGCCGAAACTCGCCGTGCCGAAGAAGTCCTGCGTGACGGAGCGCCAGAGGTCCCACAGCGGCTTGATGGTCGTGTGCTTCTCGCGCTCGATGAAAGGTTCGACGTCGAGGTTCAGCAGTTCGCCGAGCTTGCGCAGGAAGCGCGTCGTGCTGTGCAGGCCGATCGGCGCCTGCAGGTACGGACGCTCGAGCGCCTCGCACAGCATGCGGCCGAACTCGCGATACATGCAGATGTTGACGTCGGCCTGCGCGAGCTGCGCGATGTCGGCGAGGTGACTGCCGAGCGGGAACACCATGTTGATCTCGGCGCCGATGCCCTCGACGAGGCGACGGATCTCGGCCAGATCTGACCAGGTGTTGAAGTAGCCGTAGCTCGGGCCAATGATGTTGACGCGCGGCTTCGCGGGCTTGCCATCCGGGCCGGGCGGTCGTGGCTTCAGCGCGGGCACCTTCTTCGGGCCGAACTCGGTCCACAACCAGTACAGCGCACGATTCGCGCTCTGCCACTGGTCTTCGTCGATGGTGCGCGGCAGGAAGCGCTTGATGCTGGTGCCTTCCGGCGTCACGCCGCCGCCGATCATCTCGGCGATGGAGCCCGTGACGACGACGCTGGGCAGATGCGGATCGAGCGCCTTGTGCGCGCGGCGCATCGCGCCCTCGGTACCGTGCTGGCCGAGTTCTTCCTCGGCGAGGCCCGTGACGACGATCGGCAGTTCGTGCGGCGGCAACGCATCGGTGTAATGCAGCACCGAGGTCACCGGCAGATTCTCGCAACCCACGGGCCCGTCGATGATGACCTGCAGGCCCTTGATGGCCGTGAACACGTACACGGCGCCCCAGTATCCGCCCGCGCGATCGTGGTCGAGGACGAGCATCAGCCCATTTCCTCCGCCTTGCGTGCCTTCGCCTGTTTCTCGAGCTGGCGCTGGTACTGCGCACGGAATTCGGGCCGCTCCTGCGGCGTGTCTTCCCAGATGCCGGCGCGCTCACCGCTGCCGGTCTCACCGAAGAACGCCTTCATCTCCTCGAACCGGGCCTTGCCCGACTGCGCGGCATTGATCACCTGCGCGAGCGATCCGGCACCGGCCGGACCCATCAGCGGTCGCGCCGAGATCAGGTTCGTGAAGTACAGCGACGGCGTGCACTGCTGCTTGGCCTTCTGCACGACCGGGGTCGTACCGACCGCGACGTCTGGATTGAACTCAGCGAGCGCCGCGAGATCCTGCTCGAGCGAGGCGCGGAACTGGACATGCACGCCTTTCGATTCGAGCCACTCGCGATCGGCGTCCGACCATTTCGTGCGCGGGCAGGCCGTGCCGACATAGCGCAGGTCCGCGCCGCTCTCGACGAGCAGACGGCCGACCAGCAACTCAGAGCCTTCATAGCCCGACAGCGTCATGCGCGCCTTGATCGGCGACCCGGCCAGCGCACCACGAATGGCAGGCAGCATCTTGTTCTTGACGGCATCGACCTTCGCCTTCTCGATGCCGCAGGCATCGCCAATCGCATCGAGCCAGGCAGCCGTACCGTCATGGCCTACCGGCGCGGAGCCGATGACCTTGCGACCGGCCGCTTCGAACTCGCGGATGGAGGCGGTGTAGAACGGATGGATTGCTGCGACCGCCGCGCAGTCCAGCGCGGAATACAGCTCGCGCCACTCGCGCGTCGGCACGACGACGCCGGCAGACAGACCGAGCGGCTCGAGCATCATGCCGATGCTCATCGGATCGGCCGGGAACATCTCACCGAGCAGCGTGATCGTGGGATTGGCCGCGCGGCCATTGCGCGGCGCCTGCACCGGACCGGCTTCGGCTTCAGTGCGCGCATAGCGCAGCATGGCGCCGGCCAGAACGTCCTTCGCCTCCGCGTGCGTCGGCACGCCGAAACCCGGCACGTCGATGCCGATGATGCGCACGCCGTTGATCTCTTTCGGCAGCAGCTGCAACGGCACGCCGGAGGCCGTCGGCACACACAGGTTGATGATGACGACCGCGTCGTACAGCGCGGGATCCGCGAGCTTGTAGACCGATTCGCGGATGTCCTCGAACAGCTTGCCGGTGACCAGCGATTCCGAATTGAACGGCACGTACCCGACCGTGCGACGCGCGCCGTAGAAGTGCGACGTGAACGTCAGGCCGTAGACGCAGCACGCGGAACCCGACAGCACCGTGGCCGTGCGGCGCATGCGCAGGCCGACGCGCAGCGAGCCGAAGGCCGGGCACATGCTCTGAGGTTGGTCATGCGGGCCGGACGGATAGTCCTTCGCGTACTGCGCGAGCGTCTCGCTCTTGCCAGCCGCGGATGCGGCCGCCTTCAGCTGATCCTTGCCCGCGTGACAACCGAGACCGTCGACCTTCGCGGCCGGGGCATTGAAGCCCTCGGGCGCGCTCGCTGCCGCAGGCGTTTCGCCCGTCGCGGTACTCAGATCGGAATCGGTATGCAGATCGTTCATGCGCAGCTGGCGTCAGACAGTGTCGTACACGACTTCCAGTGAAGGCTTGTGCACCAACGAGGTGCCGCACATGTCTTCGAAGCTCGCGGGCTGCAGCACGACACCGCGGCCGACCGCTTCGCCCTTGAACAGGCCGAGCAGACCGTCCTGGCTGAGGGGCTTCGGGCGCACCGGCGGCGCGTCCGCGACATTCTGCGCGAGTTCCGCGAACAGCGGGCCCCAGCTGCTCTCGGGCGTGCCGATGATTTCGTAGTTGGCACTCTTGCGACGGATTTCTTCGTTCGCAGGAATCGCCGCGAGAATCGGGATGCCGACTTCGGCCGCAAAGGCCTGCGCCTCGCCCGTGCCGTCGTCCTTGTTGATGACGAGGCCCGCGACGCCGACATTGCCGCCGAGCTTGCGGAAGTACTCGACCGCCGAGCAGACGTTGTTCGCGACGTACAGCGACTGGAGGTCGTTGCTGCCGACGACGATGACCTTCTGGCACATGTCGCGCGCAATCGGCAGACCGAAGCCGCCGCAGACCACGTCGCCGAGGAAGTCGAGCAGCACGTAGTCGAAGCCCCAGTCGTGGAAGCCGAGCTTCTCCAGGGTTTCGAAGCCGTGGATGATGCCGCGACCGCCGCAGCCGCGACCGACTTCGGGTCCGCCGAGTTCCATCGCGAACACGCCATCGCGCTTGAAGCAGACATCGCCGATGGCAACCTGCTCGCCGGCGAGCTTCTTCTTCGAGGACGTCTCGATGATGGTCGGGCAAGCGCGCCCGCCGAACAGCAGTGAGGTCGTGTCGCTCTTCGGATCGCAGCCGATCAGCAGCACCTTCTTGCCCTGCTGCGCCATCATGTAGCTGAGGTTGGCGAGCGTGAAGCTCTTGCCGATGCCGCCCTTGCCGTAGATCGCGATGATCTGGGTCTGTTTGGTGACCGGGGCCGTGGAGACCGAATCCGGTTCTTCCGAGGCCTCCGCGCGCAGTGAGCGCTTCAATTTCTCGATCGGAACCGAAACCGTGCCAGCGACAGGGGGTGTCATCGTGAGCTTCTCCAGTCGAGGATCGTCTATCGAGGATGGTGGGTCGAGCTGGCCGCCGGACTTGCGCGGACGCTCCATACAGCGCGTTCGCGTGATTTCCTCGGCCTGCTTCGGGCTGCAGGTCAACGTGTCGTTATGGGTGTAAGTCTAGTGTTACTACCCAATGTGTCAAGTTTAATTAACACTTTGGGCGACAGCCCGACCGTCCACAGGACAGGACGGACGCACAGAGGCGTCAGGACGCGGCGGACCGCCGCTCGGCTCCGAGGCGACGCCAGACTCGCAGGCGCTTGAAGAAGGACAGGTGGTCGGCGAACAGCCGGCCTTCCAGGTGATCCATTTCGTGCTGCAGACAGACGGCCTCGAGGTCGCGCAACTCGCGCTCGAACGGCACGCCAGCGCGATCGACCGCTCGCACGGTCACGCGCGTGGCGCGCGGCACGCTCTCGCAGATTCCCGGCAACGACAGGCAACTCTCCTCGACCATGGCCAGCGCATCACGCGCGAGGATCTGCGGATTGATGAACAGCAGCGGCGCGCGCTGATCGGCCGACACGTCCATCACCAGGATCCGCCGATGCAGGTCGACCTGGGTCGCCGCCAGGCCGATCGCGCGTGAGGCGTACAGCGTCTCGAACAGATCCTCGATCTGACTCGCGAGTGCGTCGTCGAACTGCTCCACCGCCGCCGCGACGGTCCGCAGCCTCGGATCCGGGTACTCCAGTACCGCAAGCCGCGCCACGGCTCAGGCGATCCCGGCGCTCACGCGCTGCGGCGAGCGGATGAAAGGCAGCATTGCGATCAGCGTGGCAAGCAGCAGCACCGCCTCGAGGACGTAGACCGCCGTGTAGCCAAGCGCCGGCCCGGACAGACCCCAGGGCAGTGCCATGCCGGAGGTGAAGTGCGTGATCACATCACGCAACACGCCGCTGCTCGCGATCGCCACGCCGGCCGCCGTCGCCTGGATCGCGCCCCACGCGCCGAGCGCGAGGCCGACCTGCTCTTTCGGCGCGAGGTTCATGGTGGCGGTCAGCGTGCCGTGCGCGAACAGACCGGCGCCGATGCCGATGCAGAAGGCGCCACTGACGAAAATCGGTGCAGATCCCAGCGGCGCCGCGACGATGACCGCGGCGAATGCCGGAATGCCGATCAGCGCGCCACTGGCCGCGAGGCGCAGCGGGTCAGTGCCGCGGGTCAGCACACGCGACGCCCAGCCGAACCCCAGCAGTGTGCCGAAGGCGACGGCCGCGGTGAGCTTGGTGGTGGACCCGACCGTGAGGTTCAGGATCTGCCCGCCGTAAGGTTCGAGCAGGATGTCCGCCATGCCGAAGGCCATCGTGCCGAGACCGACCGCCACCAGCCGCCGCACCGCGAGATGGCCCTGACTGAAACGGGCCCAGGCTTCGGCAAATGAGGGATCGGTCGCTGGTTGCGGAACGAAGCGACGTGGCCGCCGCGATTCCTGCTTCCACAACGCGATGACGTTCAGCGCCATCGTCGCAACCGCCGACCCCTGAATCACCTGCACGAGGCGGCCTGGCGTGAAGTCTCGCAGCAGCCAGCCGAACAGCAGCGAGCTGCCGATCATGCCAACCAGCAGCATCACATACATCAAGCCGACCACTTTCGGTTGCGACTCGGGCGGCGCGAGATCGGTGGCGAGCGCCAGCCCGACTGTCTGGGTGATGTGCAGGCCCGCGCCGACCAGCAGGAACGAGAGGCCCGCGGCGGCAGGCCCGAGCCAGGGCGGCGCGCTGGCGGCCTGGCCGAGACCAGACAGCACGATCAACGCGAACGGCATGATCGCGAGACCGCCGAACTGAATCATCGTGCCCTGCCAGATGAACGGCACGCGGCGCCAGCCGAGCTCGGAGCGGTGGTTGTCGGAGCGGAAGCCGATCAGTGCGCGGAACGGTGCGAACACCAATGGCAGTGAAATCATGATGCCGACCAGCGACGCCGGCACCGACAGCTCGACGATCATGACGCGGTTGAGTGTGCCGACGAGCAGCACCAGCGCCATGCCGACGGACACCTGGAAAAGGGAGAGGCGCAGCAGCCGACTGAGCGGCAGATCGGGCGTCGCCGCATCGGCAAAGGGGAGGAAGCGCGGACCGTATCCGACCCAGGTCTGGACGATTCTGCGACCGAAACTGCTCATGTCTGCGAAGGGTCAGGAGCTTGCCTGCACCCATGGTGCCACATGTCGAACGGACCCCTGTCGAAACAAAGGGCCGGGACCATTCGATCCCGACCCTCTGTCAGAGTCATCGACGTGCGAGCGCTTTTCAGCGACTGGCGACGACCGTCGACTCGGCGGTTGCCGCAGGAGCAGCGGCCGTCGACGCTGTGGCAGCGCCCTGCCAGTAGCTCGAGAACCACGTGGTGTTCGACAGCACCGCGAAATGGACCAGCAGCGCGATGATCAGCACCGTGCCGAGGAACAGAGGCAGACCAACCGTGGGCTTCACGACCAGCCAGATTCTTGCTTGATTCATGTTAGTTCCTCGTTAGCTCAGCCGAGCCACGGCGTGTAGATGTACGCCAGCAGATGCGCGATCAGCGCGATCGCGAAAAAGATTCGCGAGCCGTCGATCACGTGCTTGTGCAGTTCTTCCGCCTCCGGAAGCGTGAGGCCGGTCGGCCATACGCGGTTTGGATCGTCTGATGCCATAGCGATTTACCCCATCGATAACTACGTGCGAGACCCACACGCGGGCTGACCGTCGCTGCACCTGCAGATGACGGAACAAATTGCCAAGGGGACTCGCTGAAGGGGGCACCGTGATTGTTGTTCTACGAACACGGAGACCAAACCAGACCAATTCCCCACCGACGAGTAATTCTAGGAATGTAAATCACGGTTGTCAAACCGAAGTGTCATCGAATTGTGACACAGGGGAAAATAGTTTGACCGATCGATGTGGCGTCCGACAGGCGGACGGCTCGTCAAGCAGGACGGACGCGACGGTGGAGCACCCCGCCGCGTCCATTCTTGCGATCTATTTCATCAGCAGCGGCAGGCCGATGCTCGAGGACAGCGGTGCCGCCGATCGCGACAGCGATGGCGCGCCGAACAGGAAGGTGCTCGAGTCAGCGATCTCGGACAGGCCCAGCGCGGAGCACAGGGTGCCGCCCTTGCGCGTGGTCGTCGGCAGGACCCAGAACGCCGAGAACGGCGCCGTGGCCTTGACCAGCGTCGGCAGCATCAACGCGGACGAGAGCGGCGTCGCGTCATCCCAGGGCTGCAGGCGATCGCTGTCGTCTTCGATGCCGCGGCTGACGGCATGACCGCCTTCGTCGAGCAGGAATTCCGCGACGTTGCCGCGGCCAAACGGCGGGCGGATGCTGACCAGCGCAGCGCCACGATGCACCTGCGCGGCGTACACCTTCGCGTGCGCCTTCAACACGTAGCCGGACATGATCGACGAGAGCACCGGATCATCCGAGGCTGCGCTCGCCGGCGCGTTCGCCGCCGGCTTCGACGACGCCGTGACCAGATTGATCAGTTCGTCTTCGAATCCCCACTTCCGCAGGCGCGTGACGGCAGCGTTGGCCTGTTCGGCAGACGCGTAGATTCGGACGATCGGATGATTCATCAAGGCTCTCCCTTAAATCGGCGACCGATCGTTCGGTCTGTTTGAGTGTGCGCGCGAGCTTACCGCCGGCCTCGGCAATTGGGAAGCAAGCGAAGTGACTGTGTAGTTCATCGTGGTTGCGAGACGAGCACGCTGGTCTGCAGTGGAATACGCGTCGCGATACGGCGCGGCGCGGCGAAACCCGCCTGCGCGAGCAGTTGGCCGAGATGGGCGACGGTGCGGGCCTGCCCTCGCCCCATGGCGAGCAGGTAGAAGCCGAAGTAGGCGCCACCGACCGTTTCCGCACCGGGTGTCTCGGCCAGCGGCTCGGCGATCAGCAGCGAGCCATCCTTCGGCAAGGCGCGACGCGCGGCGCGCAGCAGCGCCAGCACGCGCTCATCGTCATGGTCGTGAAGTACGCGCACGAGCGAGATCACGTCGGCGCCTTGCGGCAACTCATCGCGCAGGAAGTCGCCGCCGACCGCGCGCGCGCGTCCACCGAGACGCGCCGCTTCGAACCGGCGCGCTGCCTGATCCGCCACGGCGGGCAGATCGAACAGCAGAATGCCGAGTTGCGGATAGCGGGCGGCCGCAGCCGCCGAGAACGTCCCGTCACCGCCGCCGACGTCGAGCAGACAGCGATGCCGCGACAACGGATAGGCGCTGAGCACTTCGTCGGTGATCAGCGTCTGCGACGCGGACATCAGTCGCGTATAGGCGGTGACATCGTCCGCAGAGGCGTCCGCCGGCACGTCGGCGGTGGCGTACGGCCAGTAGCGGGACAACTGCGTTGGCGGGCCATCGCCGCGCAACAGTGCAAACGGATCACGCAGATCGTCGTACAGCATCGTGTGATGCCGGACCATCGCGACGATGCCGGGATTGCCGAGAATCGCTGCACCGAGCGGACCGAGCCCGTAGTGGTCGGCGCCGCGCGACTGCAGTAATTGCAACGATGCGCCAGCTTCCAGCAGGCGACGCATCGCATCGGGCGACAAGCCCGTGCGATTTGCGAGCGCGGCCACACCCTGCGGGCCCTCCGCGAGAATCCGGAACAGGTCCAGCTGCACGCAGGCCAGCAACACCTGGGAATAGATGAAGCCCGCGGCGAGATCGAACACGGCGCGCGCATGGCGACGAGCGAAGGGTCGCGTCAGCGGGAACGCAGCAGCCCAGGACTGGAACTTTGCGCTCGAGATCGTGCGATCGCGCCAGGCCCGGAAGGATTCGAGCAGGGAGCGCGGAGCCGCCACGGTCTGGGACATCGACACCATGGTGGCGCCGGGATGCCTCAGGCTGCCTGACGCACGAGGTTCTCGGGCAGCAGTCGTCGCGCCTCGAGCAGCATCAGCGTGCGCAACTGCGCCGCGCCAGCGCAGGGCGGGATCGCCTCAAGCGCCGCATTGACGAGTTCCTCGAAGCGCCGCACCGAGGCGGCCACGCCGACCTCCGCCACGCAGCTCGGACGACCGAGCGCCGCATCGCGGCCCGACGGCTTGCCGAGTTCTTCAGTCGAGGCGAGCACGTCGCGGATGTCATCCGCCACCTGATAGGCCTCGCCGAGACATTCGCCAAAGCGCTGCCACGGCGCGGAATCCACGCCCGCGGCGATCGCACCGATCGTGGTCGCAGCGACGAACAGCGCGCCGGTCTTCTGCTGCTGGTACTCGGACAGCAGCGTCTTCGATTCACATTCCCAGGCCTGCCCCGAGCAGATACCCGTCGGCGCCCCGGCGGCGCGTGACAGTGCCTGGATGATCGCGGCCAGGCGCTGCGGCGCATCCGCTGCCGAACGCGCAGCAGTCTGGTACGCGAGCACGATCAGCGCATCACCAGTCAGCACGGCGATGCGCTCACCGAATGCGCGGTGCACGGAGGGCCTGCCCCGGCGCAGCGCGGCAGCATCGAAACACGGCAGATCGTCGTGCACCAGCGAGGCGCAGTGCAGCAGTTCGATGGCGGCGGCCGCCTCGACCAGCGAGGGATCGGTGCAGCCGGAACCCATTCCCACGGCAATGCATAAACGTGGTCGCACGCGCGCTCCACCCGGGAATACCGCGTGACGAATCGCAGCGGCGAGCGAGGGCGCGCAGCCGCCGGCTTCGCAGGCGGCGACAGCCGACTCCAGCGCTTGTTCGATACGAGCCATGCTGTCCACGTGGCGTTCTCCTGAACCGAACTGTAATGTTTAATTGTCAGTTCTGGTGTCAGGCACTATAGACACCGCCTCCTCCACGCGTCAACGCCACAGGATTCGCCCGTCGTGAGTTCGCCCCCTGCGGCCACCAGTCCGCTGCATTTCGACCGACCCGTGGCCAGCGACGGCTATGTCTGGTGGTATCTCGACGCACTCAGCGACGACGGTCGCCATGGGCTCACCCTGATCGCGATGCTCGGCTGCGTGTTCTCGCCCTATTACGCCTGGGCGCGACGCCGCGGCCCGACCGATCCACTCGAGCACTGCGCGATGAACGTCGCGCTGTACGGAGCAACAGGCAGACGCTGGGCGATGACCGAGAGACCCGCGCACCGGCTCGAGCGCGGTGCAGACCATCTGGTCATCGGACCGAGTTCGATGCGCTGGCAGGATGGCGCACTGCTGATCGACATCGACGAGCGTACGGCGCCACTGCCGCGTCGGCTGCGGGGCAGGATCCGCGTGCATCCTGGCAATCTCGCGGAACGTCGCTTCACGCTCGACGCCGCCGGTCGGCACCGCTGGCGACCCTATTCGCCGCGATGTCGCGTCGAGCTCGAATTCTCGGATCCCGCCGTTCGCTGGCAAGGCGATGGCTACCTCGATTCGAACGACGGCGACCGGCCGCTCGAAGCGGACTTCCAGAGCTGGACCTGGTCGCGCGGCAGCCGCGGCGAGCGCACGACCGTGCTGTACGACGTCGAACGTCGCGGTGGCGAGCGCTTCGGACTCGCGCTCGACTTCGATGCACAGGGCGCCGTGACGCCGATCGAGGCCCCACCGCCGGCCAATCTGCCGGGCACGCCGTGGCGCATGGCGCGCAGCACGCGCAGCGATGCAGGCTTTACGCCAAGGGTGATCGAAACACTCGAGGACGGGCCGTTCTACGCGCGGTCGGTACTCGGTACGCGGATCGGCGGCGAATCGATGACCGCCGTACATGAAAGTCTGTCGCTGACCCGCTTCGCGTCGCGCTGGATCCAGGCGCTGTTGCCCGTACGCATGCCGCGCTCGACGCGCTGATTTCAGCTCGCGGCGCTGGTTTCAGCTCGCAGCGCTGGTTTCAGCTCGCGGCGCGGGGATCGCGGGTACGACGCTCGAGCCTGTCGAACAGGTCGATGATGCCGAGCATCTGCTCCTGCAGGCTGCGGTTCACGACCGGCGGCAGCGCATCGAAGCTGGCGCGGTGCTCATCGGCCCGCTCGACGGCCTCGATCAGGAACATCGCCTCCGGCAGCACGGGCAAACGGCGCGATGCGCTCGGCCAGGCTGACGATGACAGAGCCCGTGCGAGCAGCATCGCCTTGCGGGCCGGCGGCACGATCGCGCGGCTCGAGACGGAGTCGCCGGCTCGCCGCGACACCTCGTGACCGATTTCCGCGTACATGAGCCGCGCCGCATGGATCGCGGGACGGCAGCCGAGCGGCAATGCGGAGATGCCGAAGGCCGCGCGCGCATAGATCTCGTTGGCCGACTCGACCAGACGGGCCACGACGCCACCGAGCGCGGGCGTGAACACCGGTGCCGCCAGGAACTGCTGCGGATCGATGCCCGCCTCGTGCAGCCAGTTCAGCGGCAGATACAGGCGACCGGCGCGCGCATCTTCACCGACATCGCGCGCGATGTTCGACAGCTGCATCGCGACGCCGAGATCGGCCGCGCGTGCCAGGGCATCCTGCGAGCGCGCACCCATCAGCAGCGCCATCATCACGCCGACCGTCCCGGCGACGCGCACGGAATATGCGTGCACGTCGGACAGGGTCGCGTAGCGCCGCCGCTCGGAATCCCAGGCGAAGCCTTCGAGCAGCGCCATCGGAATCTCGCGCGGGATCGCAAACTCCATCAGCGTCGAGGCAATCGCGCGATCCGCAGAAATCTCCACGGGCTCACCGGCGTAGGCCCGATCGAGTCGATCATGCAGATCGGCCAGGGCGCGG
The DNA here is from genome assembly GCA_965279665.1 of Steroidobacteraceae bacterium. Taxonomy (GTDB): domain Bacteria; phylum Pseudomonadota; class Gammaproteobacteria; order Steroidobacterales; family Steroidobacteraceae; genus UBA964. The sequence continues at coordinate 1,231,501 of OZ257256.1, read as the reverse complement.
CGCGGATCGCCGGACTCATCGATGGCGTCATCGGCAAGTCGGCAGAACGCATACAGCGCGAGTGCCGGCAGGCGCACGCGCTCGGGCAGCAGCAGCGAAGCGGCATGGAAGGTGCGCGAACCGTTGCGTATCGCGGCGATGCAGGCGGCCCGATCCCCGGCGCCGACCAGCACGTTGTCGGGCAGTTCGACCGATTCGAAGAAGTTGTCGTTGGCGTCCGTGTCCATTCCGACCAGCTTACGACAGCGCTTCGGCGCGCCGCAAACAAGAGATATCGCCGGCACCTGCCTTTCTTTACAAGCCGCCGAGCGGCAGCGCAGGATGCCGGCCGTCATGCAGCAGCAACGCGTCATCGTGGTCGGCGGCGGGGTCGGGGGTCTGGCCGCCGCTGCGGATCTCGCGCGACACGGCGCCGATGTGACCGTCTGCGAACGTGCCGCCGAACCGGGCGGCAAGCTGCGTCAGCTCAGCGTGCTCGGTACCGGGGTCGACGCGGGCCCGACCGTGTTCACCATGCGCTGGATCTTCGAGCAGCTGTTCGCCGATGCCGGCGAAGTGCTCGAGCGGCGTCTCGATCTCGCGCCCGCCACCCTCCTCGCGCGCCATGCATGGCGCGAGGGCGGCCGGCTCGATCTGCACGCCGACATCGATCGCTCGGCCGAATCGATCGCGGCGTTCGCGGGTGCCGCCGAAGCCGAGGGCTATCGCGCCTTCTGCCGTCGCAGCGCCGATGTCTATCGCACGCTCGAACGGAGCTTCATCGCTGCGCAACGCCCCTCGCCGCTCGAACTCGTACGACGCGTCGGCTTCGGCCGCCTCGATGCCATGTGGCGCACCGCGCCGCTGCAGAACCTGTGGGGTGCGCTCGGCGAGCATTTCCGGGATGCACGACTGCGCCAGCTGTTCGGCCGCTACGCGACGTACTGCGGCTCTTCACCGCTGACGGCACCGGCCACGCTGATGCTGGTCGCGCACGTCGAGCAGGACGGTGTCTGGCAGGTCCGCGGCGGCATGCGTGCCGTCGCGCTCGCGCTGGCCGCGCTGGCGGAGCGCCAGGGTGCCAGGATCCGGGTCTCGACCCACGTCACGCGCATTCTCGTGGATCGGGGACGCGCCACCGGCGTAGAGCTCGCGGACGGCGAGCGGCTCGATGCTGATGCCGTGATCTTCAACGGTGATGTCTCCGCGCTCGGCCACGCGCTACTCGGCGACGGCGTGCGTCGCGCAGCACCTGCCGTCGCGCCAGCCGCGCGGTCGCTGTCCGCCGTGACCTGGTGCATGCGGTCACGCCCGCGAGGCTTCGATCTCGACCATCACAACGTGTTCTTCGCGAACGACTACCCGGACGAGTTTCGCGCGATCTTCGAGCGGCGCGAAATCACGGCTGCGCCGACGGTGTACATCTGCGCGCAGGACCGAGGCGCGCTGGCGGTGAAGACGGACGCAGCGCCGGGCGATGGTCGCGAACGTCTGCTGCTGCTCGTCAACGCGCCGGCCAATGGCGACAGCCATCGCTGGAGCGAGTCCGAGATCGACGCGCTGGAGACACGCAGCTTCCGCCTGCTGAGCGACTGCGGCCTGACGTTCGAGCGAACGCCGGGCGATGCCATGATCACCACGCCCACGCAGTTCGCCGAACTGTTTCCCGGCAGCGGTGGCGCGCTCTACGGCCGCGCGAGCGCGGGTGCGATGTCGACTTTCCAGCGCCCTGGCGCGCGCAGTGACGTCGCCGGTCTGTATCTGGCCGGCGGTTCCGTGCACCCGGGACCCGGCGTACCGATGGCTGCGATGTCGGGACGCCTCGCCGCCGCGCAGTGGCTCGCCGATCTCACGCGAACGCAGCGGCGCTCGGCAAACTGATTCGCCACAGGCGCTTCAGGCCCGCGCCGGCAACTGCGGCACGAGCTTGTCGATGACGCGGGCGGAACTGAGGACGCCGGGCAAGCCCGCACCGGGATGCGTGCCGGCACCGACGAGATAGAGCCCCTGCACTTCCTCGCTGAGGTTGTGCGGCCGGAAATACGCGCTCTGGAACAGCTTCGGCTCGAGTCCGAATGCCGCGCCGTTGACCGACAGCAGCCGGTCGCGGAAATCCTGCGGCGTCAGCATCCGCGACGTCGCGATGTGCTGGCCGAGTCCCGGCAGCAGCGTCGTCTCGAGTCGCTGCTGCACGCGCTGACGGAATTCTTCGGCCTTGTCCGCCCAGTTCGTGCCGGACAGCAGGTTCGGCACCGGCGAAAGCACGTACCACGCATCGCAGCCCGGTGGCGCGAGCGTCGGATCCGTCGCACTCGGCCGATGCAGATACAGGCTGAAGTCGTTCGCGAGGCGCTTGTGGATGAAGACGTCGTCGAGCAACTCGCGATAGCGCGGCCCGAGCACCATCGTGTGGTGTTTCACCTCCTCATAGCGTCGCGTCGTGCCGAAGTACCAGACGAACAGGCTCATCGAATAGTCGGCGCGTTTGAGGCGTGCGTCCGTCCACTTGCGCCGCTCGTGCTTCGACAGCAGTGCCTGGTAGGTCCAGGCGGTGTCTGCGTTGGAGACGACGACGTCGGCGCGCAGTTCCTCGCCGGACTCGAGCCGCACACCCTTGGCGCGCCCATTCTCGACCAGGATCTGCTCGACCGTGGCACCGCAGCGCACCGTGCCGCCCTGGCCGCGGATCAGCCCGACCAGACCCTGGACCAGCGAGTTGATGCCGCCTTCCGCGTAGTGCACGCCCATCGTGCGCTCGAGATGCGAGATCAGGCAGAAATAGGCGGTGGTCGAAAACGGATTGCCACCGATCAGCAGCGGATGGAAGCTGAACAGCACGCGCAGCTTCGGATCGCGAAAATGTCGGCAGACCTCGTTGTACACCGAGCGGTACCCGCCGAGGCGGATCAGGTTCGGCGCGGCCTTCAGCAAGGTACCGAGGCGATGGAACGGTTCGTCGGCGAGTTCCGCGAAGGCGACGTCATAAATGCGATGACTGGTCTCGAGGAAACGCTCGAAACCGGCGACGTCGCGCGGTTCGATGCGCGCGATCTGCTCGCGCATCGATTCGAGATTCGAGGTGTAGTTGACGGCATCGCCGTCGTCGAAACGCACCTGGTAGAACGGATCGAGGCTGCGCAGCGTGACGTCGTCCGCGATGCGTTTGCCGCACAGCGTCCACAGCTCCTCGAACAGATAGGGCGCCGTGATGATCGTCGGACCGGCGTCGAAGGTGTAGCCGTCCTGTCGGTGCACGCCCGCACGACCACCGGGCTGATCGAGCCGCTCGACGACGGTCACCTGGTAGCCGCGCGCGCCGAGCCGCACGGCGGCGGCGAGCCCGCCGAAGCCCGAACCGATGACGATGGCCCGCGCGCTGGCCGCGGCGCCGTCAGTGCGGGTCACGGCGTTCCACCATGCGTCGAACGCGACGCAGCGCCAGGGCGACGACCAGCGCGACGACTGGAATGCTGATCACGGTGATCAACGATGCGTTCAGCGGCGCATGCAGCGACTCGAGCCCTTTGGCGAGATAATTGACGAGACCGACCACGTAATACGTGACGGCGGCCACGGACAGGCCTTCGACGGTGCTCTGCAGGCGCAGCTGCGTCGCGGCACGCGCATTCATCGATTCGAGCAGCGCCTGGTTCTGGCCCTCGCGGGTCATGTCGATGCGCGTCGACAGCAGCTGCGTCGCGCGGGTGACGCGCTCCGACAGACCGTGCTGTCGCTGCGAGACAGCGCGGCAGGTATTCATGGCGGGTGCGAGCCTTCGTTCCGTGAAGCCTTTGAACGTCTGCAATCCTTCCAGACGGCCTTCGCGCAGCTCGCTGATGCGACGCTGCACGAGCTCATGATAGGCGGCCGCGGCGCCGAAGCGATAGTGCTTCTGCGATTCGGTGCTGTCGATTTCCGCTTCGAGTCGCGTCAGGCGCTCGAGAAGCGCAGCCTCGTTGGCGTTGCCGGTGCTCGCAAGCATTTCGGTGATCTCGGCGAGCTCGCGCTCGCGCGACGTCAGGAATGGACCCAGCTCACGCGCCACCGGCAGCGCCATCAGCGCGAGCACGCGATAGGTATCGATTTCGAGCAGCCGCTGCATGACGCGACCCGCCTGCCGGGAACCCATCGTCTGGTTGATCACGTACCAGCGGCTGTAGCCATCAGGATGGATGCGGAAATCCGTGAACGCCGCGGCCGCACCGTCAGTGATCGTCGAGCCGACCAGCGTGTTGCCCGCGAAATTCTCGGTGGCGATCGTCTGGTAGTCGTTGCCTTCCGCATTGCCGCGCAGCATCGCTCCGCGTACGGCGACCAGCAGTTCGCCGGGCAGGGATGCGACCCAGTCGCGCGGCACGGGACCGAGTGCATCACCTTCGAAGGCATTCTGGAATGGCCCGGGGAAAGCGAACATGTAACGCGAAAACTCGGTGTGGCGTTCCCAGGTCAGGCGGAAAGGACCGAGATCCGCGCTGTAATGGTTGACGCCCTCCGCCGGCGGTGCGACGCCGAAACGCGTCGCGATGTCGACGACATGCTGCCACTCCGCATCGCGTTGCGACCAGGGCGACAGCAGCGCGATGTACGTCAGGCGCAGCGGCGTTTCGAGCGCGTCCGGCGGACGCGCGTGGACTTCATCGTTGAGCTCGAATCGCAGCGGATGATTGGCAGGCAGCATTCGAATCAGAAGATACCGGCAACGGCCGCGTTGCGCTATCGCGGCGCCGCGGAATCCATCGAAACGGCGTGGCGCGCGGCCACGGACTCGATCAGCGCCGCGAGTTCTGCCGGCTGCTCCTCATGGGCGAGATGGCCGAGCCCCGGCAGATCGATGCGCTCGGCTGCCGGCAGCAGCCGTTGCACATCCACCGCATGTGACGGCGGGATCATGCGATCGCGTCCGCCGGACACGAGCACCAGCGGGACGCGCAGCCGCGGCAGCTCCCGCTCGAGTTCGCGCACGTCCCAGCGCGCCATCATGTCGAGCGCCGCACCGACATGACTCGGCCGACCCGCCAGCCGACGGTAGAAATCCGCGCCGGCGCTGTCGAGGCTCGAACCGGTCTGCTCGAGCATGCGTCCGAACACGGTCGGATCGGACGCCTGCCAGGCAAACAGTCGCGGCACGAACGGATTGCTGACGAACAGGCGGGTCAACGGTGAGAACACCGGATTGCGCAGCCCGCCGAGCGGCAATAGCGCCCCGTTCAGGCTGATCAGCACACGCGGTGTGATGCGCCCGTCGAGACAGAGCCGCGCGAGGATGGCCGCGCCGGCGGAATGACCTGCAACGATCTGCGGCTCGAATGCCAGCGACACGAGCAGCGCATCGAGCGACTCGGCCATGCCGGGCAGTGACATCCGCTCCGCGTCGGCGGATTCGGTGAAACCATGGCCCGGCAGGTCCGGCGCGAGCACCCTGAAGTGCCGCGCGAGCAAGGGCGCGAGCGCGCGCCAGGAATGCGTGGCAGCGCCGGTGCCATGCACGAGCAACAGCTTCGGTCCCGCACCGAACTCCTGCACGTGCCAGCGCAGTCCGCCGGCCTGCACGAACCGGCTGGCGCCGCGATTCGGCCAGTCGAGACCTTCGCGGTTCCAGTCTGCTGCATCCCCTGTCGCCATCGTCACGCTCCCCGTAGCGGGCCAGCATACGCGGCGCGTCCCGCGACGAGTTCGATCTCGTGCGTCGTCCCGGCCGGCCACTCGTCGCGATGATGCGTCGACATCACGACGGCCGCGCCGGCCGAGATCAGGCGATCGATGTCGCCGATCAACCGCGCGCGCGTGGTCGTATCGATGCCGGCGCAGGGTTCGTCGAGCAGCAGCAGCGCCGGCCGCGTGACGCTGGCACGCGCGAGCAGTGCGCGGCGCGCCTGGCCATAGGAGAGGACACCGAACTTCGCGGCGGCGCGCGGTGCGAGATCGAATTCCGCCAGCGCCGCCTCGGCGCGCCGGCATTCGCCACGACTCGGCGCTGCGTCGAGTCCGACGCTGGCGCGCAGCCCCGAGACGACGAGGTCTAGCAGGCTCTGTCCCGCCGGATGCAGCGAATGCAGGTGCGGGGCCACCCAGCCGCAGCGCTTCTGGAATTGTTCGAGCGGCACGCCGGGCTCGATGCCGCGGCGCCGGATGCGACCGCCCAGGGCCGCCGGGAAATCGCCGTACAGCGCGCGCAGCAAGGTCGTCTTGCCGGCGCCATTCGCACCGTGCACCACCCAGCATTCGCCGGGTCGCACCGCAAAACTCAAATCGTGCAGCACCGGGTGCCAGTCGAGAAAGATGCTGACGTTCTCGCAGGCGACCAGCGGCGCGGACCGCCCTGGCGTCCTGGGTACAGCGGCGTCTTTGCGCTGCCTGCCGCGAGCTTTGCGCAGCGTTGCGGTCGCGGCCGCCGTTGTGACGGCAGGCGACCCTCGCCACCGACCCTTCGACAGGATCCTGCCGTCCTGCAATCGCAGGAGATGCGTGGTCTGCGGCGGAACGTCCTCGAGACGATGTGTGGTCAGCACCCAGGATGCGCGACGCATCGAGGCGTTCGCGAACCAGTCGAGCACGCCCTGCCGATGTGCCGCATCGAGGCCGCCGAACAGTTCATCGAGCAGCAGCCACCGCGGCCGTGTGGCCAGTGCGCGGGCCAGCAGCACCAGGCGCTTCTGGCCCTGCGACAGCGTCAGGAAGCGTCGGCGCGAGAGCGACGACAGACCGAATCGGCGCAGCAGCACAGCGACGAGCCGCTTCTCGACCGGACGCAGCGCACGCTCCGGAATGTCGGTGCGCGTGCAGCCGGTACCGACGATCGCCTGCACGGTGAAGTTCCATTCGTAGCGGTCGTAGCGATCCTGCCGTTCGGGCCCGAGGTAGGCGAACTCATCAAGCAGATCGTAGGGCGTGTCCTGCCAGACACCCTCGAGGCGATAGCGTCGCGCCGCGGCAGGTTCCGGATCAGGCCAGACCGCGCCGGCCAGCAGTTTCAGCAGTTGGGTCTTGCCCGCACCATTGGCGCCGAGCACGACCCAGCGCTCGCCGGGCTGCACTGTCCAGCGCAGGTCGCGCAGGACCGCTCGTCCATCACGATGCAGCTGCAGGCGATGCAGTTGCACGGCGATGCCGCGCTTGCGAAGGGACAGTGGCCGCGCGCTCGCGCGGCGGCGTTCACGCGGCATGCCAGAGATCCAGCTCCTGCCGTACCAGCCCGTCACGCTCGAGCTTGATCAGATGCGCTTCCAGCGTCAGGCGCGCCATGCCGTGCAGCGCCCGCGGCGTATCGTGATACACGGTGGTCACGAGCGACGGCGCGTCGCTGCTGCCGACCGCGCGCAACGCCGTGAGGATCAGCGACTCACGCCGCAGCCGGTGCGCGATCACGCCATCGATCACCGCGAACGGCGCCTCGAGCACGCGTCCATGACCGGGAGCGATTCTCTCGATACGCCGACTGCGCAGATCGCGCAATGCGGCGAGGTAGTCGGCCATGTCGCCGTCGGGCGCGAGGATCACAGGCGTCACGCCATCGAGGATGTGATCGCCAGAAAACAGCATCGCGACACCCTGCAGCAGAAAGCAGACGTGATTCGAGGCATGACCCGGCGTGTGGATCGCCTGCAGCGCAGCGTCACCGTGACGAAAGATCTCATCCGGCTGCGGCTGCCGGTGCGGCACGAAGCCTGTGTCCTGCCGGCCATCCTGGGGTGCGACGCGACCGACGATCTGCGCACCGGTCGCAGCGGCAAGCCGCCGCGCCAGCGGCGAATGATCGCGATGCGTGTGGGTCACGAACACCGTGGTGAGCCCCGGCGCCGCGGCCTGGATCGCCGCGAGATGTGCGTCATCATCCGGACCCGGATCGATGACCGCCCAGACCGGATCGCCGAGCAGATAACTGTTGGTGCCGGGACCGGTCATCGCCGAGGCGTTCGGCGCGACGATCCGCTGCACGCCCGGAGCGATGGGCAGCGGACGCCCGGGCTGGAAGTCGGCGGGATTCATGCGTTCACGTATAGTCGAGTCCATGCGCTCCGACAAGACAGATCCGACATGATTCCGGGCTCCCGTGACTACCTGCAGCAGGCCTGGGTCGTCGACGACCTGGAGTCCGCGGCGCAGCGCTTTTCCGCCACGATGAACATCGGCCCATTCTTCCTGGCCGAGTACAAGCCAGAGTTCTTCGAGAGCGTGGAGTATCGCGGCAAACCCGGCACGCTGCAGATGCGCACGGCGATCTGCTATGCCGGCGCCGTGCAGATCGAACTGATCCAGCCGACCGGCGATGGCGACAGCTGCTACCGCGACACCGTCATGCCCGGCACCGAAGCGTTCCACCATATCTGCTTCTGGACCCACGACCTCGACGCCGACATCGCGCGGTATCGCGAACGTGGCTTTCCCGTGGCCAATCGCGCGCGCGTGAAGAAGGGCCCGGCCTTCGCGTACATCGATGCCTCGCAGAGCATGGGCTGCATGATCGAGCTGCTCGAGTATTCGCCGGGCCTCGCCGGCGTATTCGATGGCTGGCGCGAGCGCTGCGCGAACTGGGACGGCGGCGAACTGTTCGTGCGGAGATGAGCCGACCCTCCTGCCAGCGATCCTGCTGGCGATCCTGCTGGCGATCCGCACGGCGATGAGTCGCCTGCTGATCCTCGGCGCGAGCGGCGACCAGGGCCACGCTCAGGTGCTGCGCGCGCTCGCCGCGGGCCACTCGGTGCGAGTCGGGCTGCGCGATCCCGCCAAGGCAGCCACGTTGTTCGACGCAGCCGTCGAAGCAGTCGCACTCGACTTCGCAGATTCCACATCGATGCGCGCCGCGATGCAGGGCATCGATACGGTTCTCGCCAATTTTCCATCGAGTTCGTTTAACGAAGCGGAGCCGCTGCTGGCTGCGGCTGCTGCGACGGGCGACAGCGGTCGCCGTGCTGGCGTACCGCTGATCCTGTTCAACACCTCGATGCCGCTGCGCGATCGTCCGCTCGGCTTCGCCGGGCACGACGTGCGCCTGGCGATGGTGGATGCGATCTCGCAGGCTGGCGTGCCTGTGATCGTGTTCAACCCCGTCGTGTTCATGGGCAATCTGCTGCGCGGCTGGGCCTATCCGGGCATTGCGCAGCACTCCCGCTTCGAGTATCCACATGCGGCGGACCTCGAGGTTTCCTGGGTCTGCCAGGAGGATCTGGCGAGTCTGATGGTCGCGGCGCTGGGCCGCACCGATCTGAGCGGGCGCAGATTCGCCGTCGGTGGACCGGAGACGCTGCGCGGGGCCGACGTGGCGCAGGCATTGAGCCGCGTGCTCGGCCGGCGGATCGAGTTCGTGCCGCAGGACATCGACGATTTCTGCGCGGCGATCCGCCCGCAGCTGCGCATCGCCGACGCGGCGCTGCGCGAGCACATGCTCACGGAACTCGCGCGGATCTACCGCTGGTACAACGAATCCCCAGAACGACCGTTCAAGGTCGACATGCGCGCGACGCTGGCCGAACTGCCGGTGACGTTGACGCGATTCGAGGACTGGGCTGCCGCGCAGAACTGGCAGCGCTGAATCACGCGTATCCGGTCAGAGGCTCACGCGCGGGCGCCGAACAGATAGGCCGGCGCGGCACCGGACTTCGCGACATGCTCGGCGAACGTCTTCGCAGGCTCGAAGCCGGCGGCGATGATTTCCTCGCGCATGTCGTACTGCGCGAACGCCGTCCAGAACGGTTCGCCGTTCCAGCGCACCTGCCAGTCGTTCATGACCTGATCCGCAAGCCCGAGGCGGCTCACCTGCGTGCCGACGTCCACGTGCAGCATCGCCCCGCCCGACCGCAGCAGGCGCCGGCACTCGCGCAGGATCTGCGGCAGTCGCGCCGAATTGGTTTCGTGGAACAGGATGTTCGAGACGATCAGGTCGAAATGCCCGTCAGCGAATCCAGTCCGCGCCGCATCACGCTGGTGGAAATGAATCGGCACGCCGCGATCTTCAGCCAGCAGGTGCGCGAAGCGCAGCAGGCCCGCAGCGACATCCACCGCGTGATACTCGGCGTCTTGAAACGCGCGCGCCACGGACTGCGCATGCAGGCCGATGCCGCAACCGAGATCGAGAATGCGCGTCGGCTGCAGGTCCGGAAATCGCGCGCGCACCTGGCGCGCGAGCGCGGCACCGCGATCATCGCCGGCCGCTTCGAAGTTGCCCTTGCCCGGCGCGTAGATCTGCGACGCGCCGATGTAGCGCAGGCCCGGTGTCAGATCCGGATCCGCCGCGCCGTGGAAGCCGCCGGGCTGACGATGGATCTCGGTGTTGCCGATCGGTGGCGGAATCGGCAGCGCCGGATCGAGTTCGAGTGAGCCGTGACGCGGACCCGCTGCGCGCAAGGCCAGCAATCGCTGTGTCGCGGCCGGTGCCATGCGGCGCGTCGTGACCTCGATGGAATCCCACATCATCGTCTGGCTGCGATGCGTCAGCACGGCCCACTGCCGGAAACTGAGGCTGCCTGACAGCGCCTGCTGCACGTCGACGCGCTGCGTCGGTGGCGTGCCGCGCTGCTGCGTCAGCGCGGGTTCGATCTGGTTGCGATAGTCCTCGCGGACGCGCTGCTGTGCGGGGCCGTTGGCCAGGAACTTCAGGCTCAGCACGAAATCCTGGCGTGCCTTCTCGGTGCGGGACGGCTGATACAGCGACTGCGAAGCCTGGGGTACGGAATCAGCTCGGGTCATCATGGCTCTCGTGTGTGTTCAGCGCGCAGGAACGGACAGATACCAGCTTGGATAAAGACCCCGCGGATTGTCGAGGAAGCCGCTGATCTGCGCGGAGACCAGCCGGCGTCCCACCAGATAATAGACCGGCGCCACGGGCTGGTCCGCGAGCGCAATCGCTTCGGCCTCACGCAGCAGCGCCGCACGACGCGCCAGGTCCACTTCCCGGGAAGCGCGACCGAGCAGTGCGTCGAAGGCCGGATTGCGGTAGCGGGCGGTGTTCATGCCCACCGTGGATCCAGCCGACAGCAGTCGCTCGAGAAAGGCGTACGGATCACTGAATCCCGCGAGCCAGACGAAACGTGCGGTGTCGAAATCGCCCTTCGCGACATCGGCCACCAGCGACTTCGTTTCCTTCTGGTTCAGCTCACCGATCACGCCGACGCGACGCCACATGCTGGCGATCGCGACCGCCACCTTGCGATTGAGCTCCGAACTCGGAAAACCGAGACGCACACGCAACGGCTTCGCCTCGTTGAAACCGGCCTCCGCCAGCAGGCGTTTCGCCTGCGCGAGCCGCGCCGCAGACGGCATCGCGGCAAAATCGGCGCGCGCCCCGCCACCGTCGTAATTCAACACGCCGGGCGGCACGTAACCCCAGGCACCGACGCCCGCCATGCCGACGACGCTGGCCGCGATCACGTCGCGATCGATCGCCATCGACAGCGCGCGCCGCACGCGAGCGTCGGCCGTTGGCCCGCGCTCGGTGTTGAACACCAGCACTTCGGTCGACAGTCCTCTGCCGAGCTTCAGCGCGCTGCCGAACTGCTCGCGCGCCCAGTCCGTACGTTCGGGCGGCACGACCATGACCAGATCGATCTCGCCCGACTGGAATCGCCGCACCATCGTGCCGGGATTCTCGACCGGATAGTGATGCACGGCATCGAGCCGCACGCGCTCCGCGGCATAAAAACGCGGGTTCCTGCGCAGACGCAGATACGAATTCGGGACCCAGCGTTCGAGCACGAATGGGCCATTGCCGACGAAATTCTGCGGGCGGATCCAGGCCGCGCCAAACTTCTCGATCGCATGACGGGGCGCCGGTTGCCCGCTGGTCGCGAGCACATCGAGCAGATAGGGTGTCGGGCCCTCGAGTTCCATGACGACGGTGAGCGCATCCGGCGCGCTGACGCCGAGCGATTCGACCGGCTTTTCGCCCGCGGCGACCGCGCGCGCACCGCGGATCGGGAACAGGCGCGAGGCATACGGAAACGCGGTCTTCGGATCGAGCGCCCGCCTGAACGACCAGACGAAATCCGCCGCGGTCAGCGGCGCACCATCCGACCAGGTCATGCCGCGTCGCAATGTGAAGGTGTAGCGCTTGCCGTCCGGACTGACCGTCCAGGACTCCGCGCAACCGGGTACCGGCCGGCCGCGACTGTCCGGCGTCGTCAGGCCGATGAACAGATCGATGACGACCAGTTGCTCGCCGGGAAAAGCAATGCGATGCGGGTCGATGGTGGAGGGATCATCGGTGCCGGTGCGGTGCAGCACGCGTTCGGCGGCCTGCGCAGACTGCGCCGCGGGCAGTGCCAGAAACAGCAGGATCAGCGCGGCAGACAAACGGCCAGCGCCCCGGCGAACCCAATCGCTCGCGAAAATCCCTGTCATCGGCATCCCTGATGCAAGCATCCGTGCAGAGGGTGGCGCGCCCGGAGAGATTCGAACTCCCGACCCCATGGTTCGAAGCCATGTGCTCTATCCAACTGAGCTACGGGCGCCTGGCCGGGCAGTTTAGCAGCAGTGGATATGTCCCAACCGGTAGCCGCTCGGACGGAGGACACATAAGATAGGGACCGCAGGCGCCGGGGTGCCTGCCTGGAGGGGGCGGTTCAGCCGCAATTCAGGCAGGCAGTGCACAATGCGCACCTGCGATCGACGCGACCGCCACTGAAGGACCCATTCATGAAATTTCTGCCTGCTGTTGCCCTGATTGCGTTCTCCGCCGTAGCAACGGCGCATGCCGCCTGCCCGTACCCGAAAGGGCCCGATGCGGTCCCGGACGGCAACACCGCCAAGCTCGAGGACATGCTTGCGACCCAGAAGCTGGTCAAGCAGTTCGACGCGGACATTGCCGCCTACCAGACCTGCCTTGAAACCGAGCACAACGACGCCCTGGCGAAGGAAGGCGACAAGCTGACCGAAGACCAGAAGAAGGAGCGCCTGCGCGTGCTGGCCACGAAGCAGAACGCCGCAGCCGACGAGGCCCAGGCGCTGGCGAACCGCTTCAACGACCAGGTCAAGGTCTACCGCGAGAAGAACAAGAAGCAGTAGTTCCGACCCGGGCGGAGCCCTGAGGCAAAGCGCCTCGGCTCCGCCCCGTCCTGCGGTCGGCCAAGCCGGCCGCATCCCGCTAAACTGGGGGCATGATCACCCCCGCCCAGGCCGACGAGCTGATTGCCCAGCACGTCACCTGCCTCCCCATCGAGTCCCTGCCGCTGGCGCAATGCGCCGGCGCGGTGCTGCGCGAGAACGTCTACGGCGAGCGCGACCAGCCGCCGTTCGATCGCGTCGCGATGGACGGCATCGCTCTCGACAGTGCCGCAGCCCGGCAGTCCCGCCGCTTCCACATTCAGGGCATGCAGGCCGCCGGCGATCCGCAGCACACGCTCGGCCCGCCGCTCGCCACGCCCGCAGGTCCGGTCGCGCGCTGCATCGAGATCATGACGGGGGCGATGCTGCCCGCCGGTTGCGACGCGGTGGTACCGGTCGAGCAGATCGAGGTGCGTGACGGTTTCGCGCTCGTGCGCGACGACGCACCGATCGAGCCGTGGCAGAACGTGCACCGCCGTGGTTCGGATTCGCGCCAGGGCGCGCTGCTGCTGAACTCCGGATCGAGGTTGTCGTCTCCGGAGATCGCGATCGGCGCGGGTGCCGGCATGGCGCGGATCCGCGTCAGCGCGCAACCGATGATCGCCGTGATCTCGACCGGCAACGAGCTGATCGAGCCCGGCGAAGCGATCCTGCCGCACCAGGTGCGTCGCTCGAACGTTTACGGCATCGTGGCCTCGCTGCGGCAGCGCAATTTCCTGCGCGTCGCCGACGATCACATCGACGACGATGCGACGGCGCTGCGCGAACGTCTGCGCCTGCATCTCGATACCCACGACGTGCTGATCCTGTCCGGTGGCGTGTCGATGGGCAAACTCGACCTCGTGCCGCAGGTGCTCGCGGAACTCGGTGTGCGACAGATCTTCCACAAGATCGCGCAGCGCCCCGGCAAGCCGATGTGGTTCGGCATCGCGCCATCCGGCACGGCCGTTTTCGCGTTGCCCGGCAATCCGGTCTCGACGCTGGTCTGCCTCGCACGCTACGTGCTGCCGGCGCTGTACGCGGCGATGGGCCAGACACAGCCGGCGATCGACCGCATCGCTCTCGCCGCGCCCGTCGACGTGAAGGCGCCGCTCGCGCTGTTCATGCCGATCCGGCTCGCCTGCGATGAATGGGGCCGGCAATGGGCGGAACCGCGACCGACCCAGGGCTCCGGCGATTTCATTTCATTGGCGGGGTCCGACGGTTTCGTCGAACTGCCGTCCGGCCCGCACACATTCCCGAAGGGCTTCGTCACCCGCTGGTATCGCTGGTAAGGACACCGCAACACCATGAACACCCGCAAGGACGTCGTGATCCCGCTGCAGCGGCTGCCGCGCGACACGCGCGCGCGCCCGATGCACGACCTGCGCATCTCGGTGATGGACCGCTGCAACTTCCGCTGCCCGTACTGCATGCCGAAGGACACGTTCCATGACGGCTACCGCTTCCTGAAATCCGCCGAGCGCCTGTCGTTCGACGAGATCGTGCGGCTCGCGCGCGTGTTCGTCGGCCTCGGCGTGCGCAAGCTGCGCATCACCGGGGGTGAACCGCTGTTGCGACCGAACCTGACGGACCTGGTCGGCGACCTCACCAGCATTCCGGGCGTCGAAGATGTGGCGTTGACGACGAACGGTGTGCTGCTCGGCAAGTACGCCACCGAACTGCATGCGGCCGGGCTGCAGCGCGTGACGGTGAGCCTGGATAGCCTCGATCCGGAGGTCTTCGCGAGGATGAGCGGCGGCTTCGGCGGCGTCGAAGACGTACTCGATGGCATCCAGCACGCGATCCGCGCGGGCCTCACGCCCATCAAGGTGAACGCCGTGATCCAGCGCGGCGTCAACGACCACACGGCGCTCGATCTGGTCGAGCGTTTCCGCGGCACCGGCGTGATCGTGCGCTTCATCGAATACATGGACGTCGGCAACCGCAACGACTGGAAACGCGAGCTGGTGTTGCCGTCCAAAGACCTGCTCGCGCAGATCGGCGCGCGCTGGCCGCTGGCGCCTTTGTCCGCGAACTACCGCGGCGAAGTGGCCGAGCGCTACGCATTCAACGATGGCAGCGGCGAAGTCGGTTTCATCTCATCGGTCAGCCAGCCGTTCTGCGGCGACTGTTCGCGCGCGCGATTGTCGTCCGACGGCTCGCTGTACACGTGCCTGTTCGCGAAACAGGGCACCGACCTGCGCGGTGCGCTGCGCTCAGGCGCGTCGGACGAGGATCTCGCGGCCTTGATCGGCGGCCTGTGGTCGCAGCGCACGGATCGCTACAGCGAGCAGCGCGCCGAACTGCGCGCGCGCGGCGAGTCCAAGGTCGAGATGTATTACATCGGCGGTTGAATGAAGAAGAAGCCCACCACACGCGCGACACTGACCCACCTCGATGCCGGCCGCCGGCCGACGATGGTGGACGTCGGTGCGAAAGCCGTCACGGCGCGGGTCGCGATCGCGCAGGCGGTGGTCGTGCTGCCCGCGGCGGTGGCGCGGGAACTGCGCGCAACCGGCCATCGCACCCGCAAGGGGCCGATCTTCGATACCGCGATCATCGCCGGCGTGCTCGCGGCCAAGCGCACGCACGAGCTGATCCCGTTCTGTCATCCGTTGCCGATCGATCACTGCAGCATCGACATCCGCACTGCACCGCGCAACCGGTTGATCGTGGAAGCACAGGTTCGCGTGCAGCACCGTACCGGCGTCGAGATGGAAGCGCTGACGGCGGCGAGTGTCGCCGCGCTGACGATCTACGACATGTGCAAGGCGATGTCGCACGAGATCCGCATCGAAGGCATTCGCCTGCTGGAGAAGTCCGGCGGCAAACGCAGCGTGCGCGCCGGAAAGCAGCAGCGAGGCGGAAAGACATGAGCGCGCGCGGTGCCGCGCCGCTGTACGGCCTGGTGCTCGCGGGTGGGCGCAGCTCGCGGATGAAGCGTGACAAGGCCGCCCTCGCCTACCACGGCCGCAGCCAGCTCGCGTTCGCGTTCGATCGGCTCGCCGCACGCGTCGAACGCTGCTTCATTTCGGTACGCGCGGACCAGACAAACGATCCGACGCGCCGTGACCTGCCGCAGATCGTCGATCGCGAAGCGGACGTTGGCCCGATCGCCGGCATCATGGCTGCGCAATACATGGCGCCCGAGGCGGCCTGGCTGGTGCTCGCCTGCGACCTGCCGTTCCTGAACGATGCAGCGCTCGACGCGCTGATCGCCGGCCGCGACCCGGCTCGCCCGGCCACGGCCTTCCGTTCGAGCCATGACGGCCTGCCGGAGCCGCTATGCGCGATCTACGAACCGGCGAGCGCCGCCAGCATCGCGAGCTACGTGCAGGGCGGTCGCCAGTGCCCGCGCAAGTTCCTGATCAATTCGGACACGCGCCTGCTGGACCTCCCCGATCCCGCCGCACTCGACAACGTCAATTCGACCGACGAATACTGGACTGCCATGCAGAAGTTGAACCCCACGGAAGACACCGCGCGCCAGATCGAGGTGCAGTATTTCGCGATCCTGCGCGAACAGGCCGGCCGCAGTCGCGAGTCGTTGCAGACGCGCGCGCGTACGCCCCGCGAACTGTATGCGGAGCTGCAGCAGCGCCACCCGTTCTCGCTGCAGCCCGAGATGCTGCGTGTCGCGATCAATGAGGAATTCGGCGACTGGGCGCAGCCGCTGGCCGCAGGCGATTCAGTCGTGTTCATTCCGCCGGTCGCGGGGGGCTGACGGACGATGAGTGTGACAACGCGCTTCGACTTCAGCGACCAGCCGCTCGACCTCGGCGCGCTGCGCGCGAGCGTCACGGACGTCGCGAACGGCGGCTACGCCTCGTTCGAGGGCTGGGTGCGCAACCACAATGAAGGTATCGCCGTCACCTCGCTCGAGTACGAAGCCTTCCAGCAACTCGCGGTCAAGGAAGGCGAGCGCATCGTGGCCGAGGCCTGCGAGCGCTTCGGCGTGACGGTCGCGCGCTGCGTGCATCGCGTCGGCTCGCTCGCGCTGGGCGACGTCGCGGTGTGGGTCGGCGTCAGCGCGCATCATCGTGATGAAGCGTTTCGCGCCTGCCGCTACATCATCGACGAAGTGAAGCACCGCGTCCCGATCTGGAAGAAAGAACACTACGTCACCGGCGACTCCGGCTGGGTGAACTGCGAGCGGTGTGCAGCCGTGGCGACTGCGGGCGGTGCGGCCGCGCAGGACGCGGCCGCTCACGGCCACGATCATCACGGCCACGATCATCATGGCCACGAGCACCATGCACACGCGCACCCCCCGCACGAACATCACGCGCACTCCGCCACGGCACCGGGCCGAACGGTTGCGGGCCTCGTGCCGGACTACTCGCGCCAGATGACCCTGAGCGAGGTCGGTGCCGCCGGCCAGGCGCGGCTGACAGCAAGCCATGTCGCGATCGTGGGCGCCGGCGGGCTCGGTGTGCCGGTGCTGCAGTTCCTCGCCGGGGCCGGCGTCGGCCATCTCACGATCATCGACGGTGACCGGCTCGAACCCTCGAACCTGCATCGTCAGACCTGGTATGCCCTCGCGGAATGCGGCGAACTCAAGGCCGAGCTCGCCGCGCGACGCGTGCGCGCGTTGAACCCGTCCGTCCAGGTGACGGCGCACGCCGAACGCCTCGATGCGCCGAACGGCGCGCGACTGCTCGCGGGCGCGGACCTCGTGCTCGATTGCAGCGACAACTTCACCACCAAGTTCCTGCTGAACGACCTGATGCACGAACTCGGCATTCCGGTGCTGCTCGCGAGCGTCTATCAGTTCGAAGGTCAGCTGCAGTGGCTGCGGCCCGACCGGACCGCCGCCTGCCTGCGCTGCGTCTGGCCCGACGCCACCCGCGATGGCCTCGTCGGCAACTGTGCCGAAGCCGGTGTCCTCGGCCCCGTGCCCGGCGTGCTCGGCAGCCTGCAGGCGCTGCAGGCACTGCAGTGGCTGCTCGGCCTGCTCGGCGACGATCTCGACGCCGTCACGATGATCGATCTGCGCAGCCTCGCGATCACGCGCGTGCGCGCACGGCGGCGTGCGGATTGTGCGACCGGAATCTGTGCGCCTTCGGCGACGGCCCTCGCTCAATCGCGTCGTCCCCGCGCGAGCGACATTGAGCGCGAGTTCGGATCCTTGTCAGCCGCCCGGGCCGCCGGCCTCGTCGTCATCGACATCCGCGACGCGGCGGAGCGCGCAGCGCTGCCACTGCCGGGCCCGGAACTGCTGGCGCTGCCGATGTCCGAACTGCTGGCCGGCCACAACCTGCCCGCCGAGGGGCGCTATCTGCTGGTCTGTGCCCGCGGCCAGCGCAGCCTCGCGACCGTGGAGCATTTGCGCGAGCGCGGGCTCGCCCACGCCTGGTCCCTGCGCGGCGGCGCGCAGGCGCTGATGGGTCTCGCCTGATCGCGCGTTCGCGGCACGCGAATCCGGTCGGCGCGCTCGCCCTCTGCGCGTCCCTGCTCTGCTCGAGTGCGCCGTCCAGCGCCGCGACGGCCATCGATCCACTGCTCGAGTACGCGCTGCGCCAGGACGTCGCCACACTGCCGGGAGATCTCGAGCGGATCGAAACGCTGCAATCCGCCCAGCGCGAAATCAGCCGGGCCGGTGCACCGCCAGCCGGCGCCTGCGCAACCTCGCTCGGCGCGGCGCGCTTCGCAGAACTGCGGGCCTCGCTGTCGGCCGCGCACGAGGCGCTCGGCGAGCTTCGCGAGGCCGTCGCGGCCGCGCGTGCCGCGGTCGACTGCGCGCCGCGCGATCCGAACATCCGCGTGCAACTGGCCAACGCACTGTTCCAGGCCAGCGAACTGCAGCAGGCAGCAGCGGAAACGATCACCGGGCTCGGCATCGATCCGCGCCACGAAGACCTGAACCGCCTGCAGATGCAGCTCGACTATGTCTTCGAACGCTGGCCGGAAGTGCAGTCGCGGGCGCGCTACCTCGTCAGCCTCGCGCCCAAGGTTTCGGCAAGCCTGTACTGGGAAATGTTCGCGGCTTTCGCGCGCGAACGCTCACTCACAGGCGGTGCGCCACCCGCAGCGCCGGCTGCGCTCGACGATGAAGGTGACTGGCCGCAACCGCTGTGGCGACACCTGTTCGAAGATCTCGGTGCAGAGGAACTGATCATCACCCTCGATGCCGAAGACGACCTCGGACGGCGACGCGGCATGCTCTGCGAAGCGCTGTACTACCGCGCGCAGCGGCGGCTGGCCATGGGTGACACCGAAATGGCCCGACAGCTGCTGGCGCGCGCGACGCAGATGAAATCGATCGACTACATCGAACATGCGATGGCGCGGGCGGAACTCGCCAAGCTGCGCCGGCGCGGCAGCGTCGCCAAACCCGTCGAACCCTAGCCCGGCCGCGTCTGGCCGCGGCCACGCACCACGTACTTGTAGCTGGTCAGCTGCTCGAGTCCGACCGGCCCGCGTGCGTGGAAGCGATCCGTCGAGATGCCGATCTCCGCACCCATGCCGAACTCGCCGCCATCGGCGAACTGCGTCGACGCGTTGTGCAGCACGATGGCGCTGTCGACACGCTCGAGGAAGCGCTGCGCGGCGGCGGCATTCTCGGTGACGATGGATTCCGTATGCGCCGAGCCGTATTTCGCGATGTGTGCGATCGCCGCCTCCACGTTATCCACCACGCGCACCGCGATGATCGAATCGAGATACTCGGTGTACCAGTCTTCCTCGGTGGCGGGTTTCACGCGCGCGTCGGCGCGCTGCACGAGGGCATCGCCGCGCACCTCGCAGCCGGCATCGAGCAGTGCCGCGACCAGCGGCGCGAGATGCGTGCCGATGGCCGCGCGATCCACCAGCAGCGTTTCCGCGGCACCACAGACACCGGTGCGCCGCAGCTTCGCATTCAGCACGATCTCGCGCGCCATGTTCAGGTCCGCATCGCGATCGACGTAAACGTGGCAATTGCCCTCGAGGTGCCCGATCACCGGCACCCGCGCTTCATCCTGCACGCGTTTCACGAGGCTCTTGCCACCGCGCGGCACGACCACGTCGATGTAATCCATCATGCCGGCGAGCATGTAGCCGACCGCCGCACGGTCCGTCGTCGGCACGAGCTGGATGCAGGCGTCGGGCAGGCCGACGGCACGCAGCCCGTCGACCAGGCAGGCATGCAGCGCGCGGCTCGAATGACGGCTCTCGGATCCGCCCCGCAGGATCACCGGATTTCCGGACTTCAGGCACAGCGCACCGGCGTCGGCGGTCACGTTCGGACGGCTCTCGTAGATGATGCCGACGACGCCGAGCGGCACGCGCACGCGCTGGATCACGAGACCGTTCGGCCGCGTCCATTCGGCGATGACGGTGCCGACCGGATCCGGCAGCGCCGCGATGTCGTCCAGGCCGCGCGCGATGCCCTCGAGCCGTTTCGCGTCGAGCGCGAGCCGGTCGAGCATCGCGCCGGAGAGTCCACGCTCGCGTGCCGCGGCCAGATCCTGCGCGTTCGCTTCCAGAATCTGCGCCGCCTGCGCCCGGATCACGCGCGCCGCCTGCTGCAGCGCTTCGTTCTTCTGGCGCGTCGTGGCGGCGGCGAGCACCGGCTGCGCGGCGAGCGCCGCGCGTCCGAGTTCGTTCATCACCTGCCCGACTTCGTCGGCGCTGTCCGGGGCCATTGCGTTCATGGTTACTTCACCGTGATCACGAGATCGTCGCGATGGATCATTTCATCACGACCCGAGAATCCGAGGATGCTCTCGATGTCCGACGAGCGCCGCCCGACGATCCGCGCCGCATCCGCATCCGAATACGCGACGATGCCGCGGCCGATCTCGCGGCCGTCGCCGTCGACAACCCGTACCGTGTCGCCGCGATCGAAGCGCCCGGAGATGCCGCGCACGCCGGCAGGCAGCAGGCTCTTGCCCGCCCGCAATGCCTTGCGCGCGCCGTCATCGATCGTGAGTTCGCCGGCGGAATGCAGCGATCCCGCGATCCACTGCTTGCGCGCCGCCACCGGACTGCCCACCGGCACGAACCAGGTGCAGCGCGCGCCTTCCTCGATCCGGCGCACGGGATGACGGTGATGACCGGCCGCAATCACCATGTGCGCGCCCGCCGTGACGGCGATCTTCGCAGCGGCGATCTTGGTTGCCATGCCGCCGCGACCCACGGCTGAGGCGGACTCGCCGCCCATCGCTTCGATCTCGGGTGTGATCGTCTTGACCCGCGGGATGAAGCGGGCCTTCGGGTCCTTGTTCGGATCGGCCGTGTACAGACCGTCGATATCCGACAGCAGCACGACGCAATCGGCGCTGACCATCTGCGCGACGCGCGCGGCCAGCCGATCGTTGTCGCCGTAGCGGATCTCCGCCGTCGCCACCGTATCGTTCTCGTTGATGACAGGAATCGCGCCGAGCGACAGCAGCGTGCGCAGGGTCGCGCGCGCGTTCAGGTAGCGACGCCGCCGCTCGCTGTCCTCCAGCGTCAGCAGCACCTGAGCGACGGTGATGTCATGGTCTTCGAGCAGTTCCTTGTAGGCATGCGCGAGGCGGATCTGCCCGACCGCCGCAGCCGCCTGACTCTCCTCGAGCCGCAGCGCACCCTTCGGCAGCGACAGATGTCGCCGGCCGAGCGCGATCGCACCCGACGACACCAGCAGCACCTCCTGGCCACGCCGACGCAGCCGCACCAGATCCTCTACCAGTGTTTCGAGCCAGGCACGGTTCAAGCGCCCGGTGTCCGCATCGACCAGCAATGCAGATCCGACCTTGACCACGATGCGGCGCGCCCGGGACAGCGGCGTGGAGGTGTTGGGGGTACGGCTTGGCATGGCAAAACTATACGGGATTGGCGGCGGCCAGTAAGATCGGACGCGAGGATCGACCAGGCGATCCATGGCTGAATCGAGGACACGCGCTTGAGCAGAGACAACCCACCAGTCCGCGGGCAGTGGTACGAGAACGTCGAGGAAGAAGAGACGTTCCGCGTCCTCTCCGTCGACGAGGATTCCGAACTCATCGAACTCGAATATCTCGATGGAGACATCGAGGAGATCGACGTCGAAACCTGGCACGAGATGGATCTCGAGACCCGTGACGAGCCGGAAGGCTGGTCCGACAACGACGACGATGATGACGACGACGTCGAAGAGGAAGAAGAGGACGAGGAAGACGAGGATGACGACGACTGGGATGACGACGACGATGACGACGACTGGGAAGACGACGACGACGATCGTTGACCGGATCCCGGATCCGTCGGCCTCCCGGTGAGTTCCGGACTCGACGGCTGGCTGCACGAAAAGGAGTCGGCCTGGCTGTACGTCCAGGTCGCCGCCTGCGAACCGGATCCCGCCAAGCGGGATCTGTTCGAGAAGCTCGGTCGGGCCGCCGAGGACCAGGCCAGCAAGTGGCAGGCTTCGCAGCCCGGTCGCGACTTCAGCTTTACCCCTTCGCTGCGCGCCCGAGTGGTCGCGTCGCTCGTCCGACGCACCGGTCCGCGCGCGGCGCGTCCCGTGCTCGCGGCGATGAAACTGCGCGGCCTGTCGGTCTACACGGCGCCGGCCGCCCCCGGCCACCCGATGCCGACCGTCGTCGGTCAGGTCGGCGAGCGGCACCGCGGCGTCTCGGGTGGCAATCTGCGCGCCTCGGTGTTCGGCGCGAACGACGGCCTGATTTCCAATGCGAGCCTCGTGCTCGGCGTCGCCGGCGCGGGCGCCCAGAGCGACTTCGTCTTCATGACCGGTGTCGCAGGTCTTCTGGCCGGCGCGCTGTCGATGGCGGCGGGCGAGTTCGTGTCGGTCCGCTCGCAGCGCGACATGTACGAGTACCAGATCGCGCTCGAGAAGGACGAACTCGAGGAATACCCGGAAGAGGAAGCCGAGGAACTCGCGCTGATCTACCACGCGCGCGGTATCGAGCTCGAGCAGGCGCGGGTCATGGCGCGCACGCTGTTGTCGAATCCCGCGCAGGCACTCGACGTGCTCGCCCGCGAGGAACTCGGCCTGAATCCCGATGATCTCGGCTCTCCCTGGGGTGCTGCGCTGAGTTCGTTCTTCGCGTTCGCGATCGGCGCGGTCCTGCCGCTGCTGCCCTTCCTGCTGGGGGCGACCGGCAATGGCGCGATGATCGCCGTGGTCGCCGTGACGGTCGTGGCACTGGCGGCCGTCGGACTCGCGATCAGCCTGTTCACCGGCCGCGGCGCCTGGAGCGGCGCCCTGCGCATGGTGCTGATCGGCGGCGGGGCCGGTCTGACCGCGTTTTTCGTCGGAAAGCTGCTCGGCGTGGCCGTCGGCTAGGCGTCGAATGGGGGCCGCTTTTGCTGCGCTGCAGCATGGCCCCTTTCTACCCTTGAAATCACCCCTGCCGGGGTCATATCTGGCGTGTCCGGCGTGGGCCGGCTACATTGGCGCCGTCGAACGGACACCGTTCAACCGTGTCCAATGGTTGTCCCAAGGATCGGGCGTAACAGCGTTAGGAGTGAGTGAGCTGCCATGAAGAGAATTTTCCTGTTTCTCGTGACGAACATTGCCGTGATGGTGGTCCTGACCATCGTCGCCAACATGCTCGGCCTCGACCGCGCTCTCGCGGCCAACGGCGGCAACTGGGCGAGCGTGCTGGCCTTCTGCGCCCTGCTCGGGTTCGGCGGCTCGATCTTCTCGCTGCTGATCTCCAAGTGGAGCGCGAAGCGGATGATGGGCGTTCGCGTCATCGAACAGCCCGCGAACCCCACCGAACAGTGGCTGGTCAACACCGTGCGTGCCCAGGCGGAACAGATGAAGATCGGCATGCCGGAAGTCGGCATCTTCGATTCGCCGGATCCGAACGCCTTCGCCACCGGTGCGAGCAAGGACAAGGCGCTGGTCGCCGTCAGCACCGGCCTGCTGCAGCGGATGAGCCGCCAGGAAGTCGAGGCTGTCCTCGGGCACGAAGTGGGCCACGTCGCGAACGGCGACATGGTCACGCTGACGCTGATCCAGGGCGTGGTGAACACCTTCGTGATGTTCTTCGCGCGCATCGTCGGCAACTTCGTCGACCGCGTCGTGCTGAAGAACGAGAACGGCCACGGCATCGGCTATGTCGCCACCGTGATCGTGTCCGAGATCGTGTTCGGCATCCTCGCCAGCATCATCGTCGCGTGGTTCTCGCGGCAGCGTGAGTTCCGGGCCGATGCGGCCGGTGCGCACCTTGCGGGTACGGGCGGCATGATCGGTGCGCTCGAAGCGCTGAAGCGCGTGCACGACCCGGAGCCGCTGCCCGAAAAGATGGCGGCGTTCGGCATCAACGGCGGCGTGCCGACGGGCCTCAAGAAGCTGTTCATGAGCCACCCGCCGCTCGACGAACGCATCGCCGCGCTGCGCGCCGCCAACGGCGGCTGATCCCGGCGGACGAGACCCGGCCTGCGGCGCGGCGACGCGTCGCAGGCCCTCGTCCCGCGCCGAGCCAACGCGATGACTCTCCGTTCCGATTCCCCTCGGCCTTCCGGCCTGCGCGCCCTCGCGGCGCGCTGGACCGAATCGCCAGCTTTCCAGTCCACGATCATGGGCCTGATCGTGGTCAACGCGCTGATCCTCGGTCTCGAGACCTTTCCGGAGGTGATGCAACGCGCCGGCCACTGGCTGCTGCGTGCGGATGCGATCCTGCTCGGTGTTTTCGTCTGCGAGCTGCTGCTCAAACTTTTCGCCCAGGGAGCGCGCTTCTTCCGCAGTCCATGGAACCTGTTCGACACCGTGATCATCGGCATCGCGCTGCTGCCCACCGGCGGCCCGCTCGCCGTGCTGCGTGCGCTGCGGGTGCTGCGCGTGATGCGGCTGGTCTCGGCGGTGCCGCGCATGCGTGCCGTGGTCGAAGCGCTGGTGCAATCACTGCCGGGACTCGGTTCGATCGCCCTGCTGCTGATCATATTCTTCTACGTGTTCGCCGTGATGGCGACGAAGCTGTTCAGCGCAGAGTTCCCGCAGTGGTTCGGCTCGCTGTGGGGGTCGATGTTCTCGCTGTTCCAGATCATGACGCTGGAAGGCTGGGCCGAGATCGCGCGCGAGGTCATGGTCAGCCACCCGATGGCCTGGATCTTCTTCATGGTCTTCATCCTGCTCGCAACCTTCACCGTGCTGAACCTGTTCATCGCCGTGATCGTCAACGCGATGCAGCAGCCCGCGATCGCGGGGCCGTCGGAGCAGGGACAGGCCGCGAACGCGGGCAGCGATGCCACGATGGCAAGTCGAGACGACATCGAGGCACTGCGGGCCGAAATCTCAGCACTCCGCAGCGATCTGGCCAGACGCAACGAAGGTCGCCCCGGTCAATCCTGACCGCCGTGGGGTGGCCCGAACCGACAACTGTCTCGCTGCATTTACATCCCCGGACGGCTTTGGCATCGTAGCTGAGAGTCCGGGGAGCGACTCGACCCAAGCCCATGATTGGCTTGGCTTTTTGAATCTCCGGATGGGGCCGGTGCATCCGAATCGCAGGCTGCCACGAATACACAGCAAGGATCAGCATGGACGTACCCGTTCCCCAGACCGCCTCCGACACGACCGCCCTCGCCGCGGCGGTGACCGCGACGCCGGCACCCGCGCGCGGAGCCGTGGCGCGGTACCTGCGCGCCTTTGCGCTGTGGTTCGACAGCACCGCCACGGCCCAGGCCGCCGAGGCCGCTGCCCGCGATCCCAATGTCGCGGATCGCGTCGAATGGGCGCGCATCGTGCCGTTCATCGGCATGCACCTGGTCTGCTTCGCCGTGATCTGGGTCGGCTGGAGTCCGGTGGCCGTGCTGGTCGCCGTCATCGCCTACGTCGTGCGCATGTTCGCGATCACCGGTTTCTACCACCGATATTTTTCGCACCGCTCGTTCAAGACGTCGCGCGCGGGCCAGTTCATCTTCGGCCTGCTCGGCGCCTCCGCCGTGCAGCGCGGCCCGGTCTGGTGGGCGGCGCATCACCGCCATCATCACGCGTACTCGGATCGCCCTGAAGACGCGCACTCGCCGATCGTGCACGGCTTCATCCGCTCGCACATGGGCTGGTTCCTGACGCGCAAGGGCTTCGTGCCGGACCTGCGCCGCGTGCGGGACCTGATGCAGTTCCCGGAACTGCGCTGGCTGGACCGTTTCGACATCCTCGTGCCCGTGGGCCTGGCCATCGGCATGTTCTTCCTCGGCATGTTGCTCGAGAACGTCGCGCCCGGTCTCGGCACCTCGTCCTGGCAGATGCTCGTGTGGGGTTTCTTCATCTCGACCGTGGCCTGTTATCACGGCACGTACACGATCAACTCGCTGTCGCATGTGTTCGGCAAGCAGCGCTATCGCACCGGTGATGCGAGCCGCAACAACTTCTGGCTCGCGCTGATCACGCTCGGCGAGGGCTGGCACAATAATCACCACCACTACCCCAGCGCCGCGCGCCAGGGCTTCTACTGGTGGGAAATCGACATCACGTATTACATGCTGAAGATGCTGTCCTGGCTCGGCATCATCTGGGACCTGAAGCCCGTGCCGATCTCGGCACGCGATCACTCGACCCGCCGCATCCAGCGGCTGCGCTGAGCCGGCGCCACCGAGCTTCGATCCCGCACTGCACCCGTGAAAATCGCGATCATCGGAACCGGCGTGGCCGGCATGACGGCGGCCTACCGCCTGCATGCGGCGCACGACATCACGGTGTTCGAGGCCAACGACTACATCGGCGGCCATACGGCCACGGTGGACATCGACTATCACGGCCGCCAGTACGCGATCGACACCGGATTCATCGTCTTCAACGACTGGACCTATCCGAACTTCATCGCACTGCTCGACGAACTCGGGGTCGCGTGGCAGCACTCGGACATGAGCTTCTCGCTGCGCTGCGAAGCGACCGGGCTCGAGTACAACGGCACGTCGGTGAACACGCTGTTCGCGCAGCGCCTGAACGCGGTGCGACCGTCCTTCCTGCGGATGATCTGGGACATCCTGCGCTTCAACAAGGAAGCGCGCAGCCTCCTCGGGCCCGGCAACGAGGCGCTGACGCTGTCGGAGTACCTGGACCGCGGCGGCTACTCGCGAGCCTTCCGCGAGCGCTACATCGTGCCGATGGGCATGGCGATCTGGTCCGCCACCGAGTCGCAGATGCTGGCGTTTCCCGTCAAGTTCTTCGTCGAGTTCTTCGACAAGCACGGCTTCCTGAACGTCAACAATCGGCCGGTCTGGCGCACCGTGAAAGGCGGCTCACGCGAGTACGCGCGCAAGCTGACGGCGCCGTACCGTCATCGCATCCGACTCTCGACGCCGGTCGCGAACGTGCAGCGCGATGCGGACGGCGTGACGATCCGCACCGCCCGCGGCGACAGTGAACGATTCGACTACGTGCTGTTCGCCTGCCACAGCGACCAGGCGCTGGCGATGCTCGAAGCGCCGACACAGGCCGAGCGCGAAATCCTCGGCGCACTGCCCTACCAGCCGAACGATGCCGTGCTGCATACGGACACGCGCATGCTGCCGCGCAACGCGCTGGCCCACGCCGCGTGGAACTATCACGCGCTCGACCCGCGCAGCGAACTGCTGGCGGTGACCTACAACATGAACATCCTGCAGAACATCACGGCGCCGGCGGTGTTCATGGTCACGTTGAACCGCAGCGAGCACATCGATCCGGCCACGGTGCTCGGCCGGTATCGCTATTCGCACCCGATCTACACGCCGGAAGGCGTGCGCGCACAGGCGCGGCGCAGCGAGATCAGCGGTGCGAACCGCTCGTTCTACTGTGGCGCGTACTGGCGCTACGGCTTCCACGAGGACGGCGTCGTCAGCGCGCAGTGGGCGCTCTCCGACATCGAGCGTGTGATCGGACCGATTGCAGCGCCCGCCGCCGGTGCGACGGCACAGGCAGCGACCCTGCGGAGCGCCGGCTGAATGGCGACACCGGTGTCCACCCCGAAGAGTTGCCTGTACACCGGCTGGATCGGCCATCGCCGCTTCGGTCCGCGGCGCAATGATTTCCGCTACCGGATCTACCTGAGCTATCTGGATCTCGCAGAGCTGCCCGAACTGTTCGACCGGCGCTGGTTCTGGTCCGCGCGCCGTCCGAATCTCGCGTGGTTTCGCCGCGCGGACTTCCTCGGCGATCCGGCGGTGCCGCTCGACGTGGCCGTGCGCGACAAGGTCCAGCAGCAGACCGGCATCCGGCCGTCGGGTCCAATCCGCATCCTCACGCACATCCGCTACTTCGGCTACAACTTCAATCCGGTGACGTTCTACTACGTCTTCGATGCCGCGGACCGTCGGCTGGAATTCGTCGTCGCCGAAATCACCAATACGCCCTGGGACGAACGCCACGCCTACGTGCTGCGCATGGATCGCGCCGAGTCGGTTGGCCAGCAGGTCTGGCGCTGGCAGTTCGACAAGGAGTTCCACGTTTCGCCGTTCCTGCCCATGGACATGCGCTACGACTGGCGCTTCTCGGCGCCGACCGAGACACTGAATGTGCACATGGAGAATCTGCGCGGCGGCGAGACAGCCTTCGACGCCACGCTGGTCCTGAAGCGCGAACCCTTGACCGGCCGCTCGCTCGCTCGCGCGCTGGCCGCGTTTCCGCTGATCACTTTCAAGGTCAGCGCCCTGATCTACTGGCAGGCCCTGGTGCTGATCTGCAAGGGCGTACCGTTCTTCACGCATCCCGATAAAATCAAAACAACGAAAGCGACACCATGAACACCAAGAGCCTGGCCGAGAAGCCCTCGATCGTTCCCGTCGACGCCAATCTTTCTGATCCGGCGGATCCGTCCACGCTGGCACGCATCGGCCGCGGCATCATGTTCGCGCAGTTCGCCCGGCTGGAACACGGCGAGATCCGGGTCGTCGAGCCGGGCGGCGAGCGCCGCTTCGGTCATCGGACGGCACGCTGCGATCTGTCGGTCACCGTGACCGTCGATCATCCGCAGCTGTACGCCGACGCCGCCTTCGGCGGTACCGTCGGCGCCGGTGAGGCCTATATCCGCGGACTCTGGCACTGCGACGATCTCGCGGCGCTGGTGCGCATCTTCGTGGTCAATCGCGACATGATGAA
Organism: Steroidobacteraceae bacterium; assembly: GCA_965279665.1. Classification (GTDB taxonomy): domain Bacteria; phylum Pseudomonadota; class Gammaproteobacteria; order Steroidobacterales; family Steroidobacteraceae; genus UBA964. Next base: position 1,202,517 of record OZ257256.1, on the reverse strand, counting down.
CGGGATGGACAGCCGCTGGTCCCTGGTCAGCCGGCCGTTCCTGCGGCTGTTCCATCTGCTCAACCGCAACAGCCGCCAGGGCAGCGCGCGCAACATCGCCGCGCACTACGACCTCGGCAACGAGCTGTACCAGTCGATGCTCGACCCGACGATGGCGTATTCCTGCGGCATCTTCGAACGCGAAGACGCGACGATGTACGAGGCCTCGATCGCGAAGTTCGATGCCGTGTGCCGCAAGCTGGACCTGCGCCCGAGCGACAACCTCGTGGAGATCGGCACGGGATGGGGCGGCCTTGCGATCCATGCCGCGCAGCGCTACGGCTGCCATGTGACGACGACGACGATCTCGCAGGAGCAGCACGACTACGCGAAGGAGAAGATCGCGGAAGCCGGGCTCGGCAACCGCATCACGCTGCTGCTCGAGGACTACCGCGATCTGCGCGGCCAGTTCGACAAGGCCGTCTCGATCGAGATGATCGAGGCCGTCGGTGCGAATTATCTGGACACCTATCTCGCCAAATGCTCCTCGCTGCTGCACGACCACGGCAGCATGCTGCTGCAGGCGATCACGATCCAGGACCAGCACTACGAGCAGGCCCGAAAGTCCGTCGACTTCATCCAGCGGTTCATCTTCCCGGGCAGCTTCATTCCGTCGGTGGCGGCGATCTCGAGCTCGCTGGTGCGCTCGACAGATATGAAGATCTACCACCTCGAGGACATCGGCCCGCATTACGCACGCACGCTGAAGCTGTGGCGCGAACGCTTCTTCGAGAACATCGCGACCATCCGTCGTCTCGGCTATCCGGAGAGCTTCGTGCGTCTCTGGGAGTACTACCTCTGCTACTGCGAGGGCGGCTTCGCCGAGCGCCAGCTCGGTGACGTGCAGCTGCTGCTGACGAAGCCTGGCTGCCGGCGCGCTCCGATTCCGTCGGCGTTCGTACCCGCCGCACCATGACCGCAGGCGGTAGCGACGTGCTGACGTCGCTGCAGGCCCTGCTGGGCGCGGACGTCGTGCTGCCGCCGGAACAGGCCGGCGACCGCTATCTGCAGGATCATCGCAAGCTGTACCGCGGCCGCACCGCCGCGCTGCTGCGACCGCGCAGCACGGCGCAGGTCTCGACGCTGCTCGGCTGGTGCCATGCCCATCGCGTCGGCGTCGTGCCGCAGGGCGGCAATACCAGCTACTGCGGCGGTGCCACGCCCGATGAATCCGGCACGCAGATCCTGCTGTCGATGGAGAAGCTGTCGCAGATCCGCGCGCTCGATCCGGTCGATGGTTCGATGGTCGCGGAGGCGGGCTGCGTGCTCGCCCAGTTGCAGCAGGCTGCCGCGAGCGTCGATCGCCTGCTGCCGCTGTCGCTGGGCTCGGAAGGCTCCTGCCAGCTCGGCGGCAACCTGTCGACCAATGCCGGCGGCACGAATGTGCTGCGGTACGGCATGGCGCGCGATCTCGTACTCGGCCTCGAAGTCGTGCTGCCGGATGGTCGCGTGCTCGATGCGCTGAAGACGCTGCGCAAGGACAACACCGGCTATGACGTCAAGTCGCTGTTCCTCGGAGCGGAAGGCACGCTCGGCGTGATCACCGCAGCGGCGCTGCGGCTCTATCCAGCGCCGCGCAGCATCGGCACCGCGCTGATCGGCGTGGCCGACGTCGCCGCGGCGGTGGCGCTGCTCGGCAGCATGCGCGTCGCGAGCGGCGACCGTCTCAGCTCGTTCGAGTTGATGCCACGGATCGCGATCGACCTCGTGCTGCGCCACATCGAGGGCGCGAGCGATCCACTCGAAGCGCCGAGTCCCTGGTATGTACTGTGCGAGGCGAGTTCGTCCAGTGCCGACGACGATCTCCCGGAGCTGCTGACGCGCGCGCTCGGCGCCGAACTCGAAGCGGGCCGGATCCTCGACGCCGTGATCGCCCAGAACGAACGCCAGCGCCTCGCCTTCTGGCAACTGCGGGAGAATGTGCCAGAAGCGCAGCGCCGCCTCGGCGCCAGCCTGAAGCATGACATCGCGGTGCCCATCGCGCGGCTGCCGGAATTCGTCGCACGCGCCGGGGCCTGGATTGCGCAGCACGTCCGCGAGGGCGATCTCGTGGCCTACGGCCATGTCGGCGACGGCAACCTGCATTTCAACGTCAGCCAGCGTGACGGGGTTTCCGCGGCAGCACTGCAGGCGCGCGAAGCCGAACTGAAGCGCGTGGTGCACGACCTGGTCCGCGACGTCGGCGGCAGCTTCAGCGCGGAGCATGGCATCGGTCGCCTGAAGGTGGCGGAACTCGAACGCTATGCTTCGCCGGTCGAGCTCGAGCTGATGCGGTCGATCAAGCAGGCCTTCGATCCGCACGGCATCATGAATCCCGGCAAGGTGCTGCGTTCATGAGCGCGCTGCCCGCCACGCACGAACCGCAGCTGCTGCATACGATGATCCGCGTGCGCGATCTCGCCGCCATGCTGGATTTCTACTGTCGCATGCTCGGCATGCAGGAGCTGCGACGAATCGAGTTCCCGGCCGATCGCTACACGCTCGTGTTCATCGGTTTCGGCACCACGGGACCGCAGGTGGAGTTCTGGCATGACTGGCCCGCCTCGACGGGCGTACCCGAGACCCCGGCGCAGAAGTCGGCCGTGCACCCCTTCCACCTCGGCATCGGCGTGCGTGACATCGCCGGCGCCTGCGCAGCACTGGCCGCGGCTGGAGTGCGGATCCGCCGCGGCCCGGCCGCGATGCGACCCGGCGGCCGCGTCATCGCGCTGCTCGATGATCCGGAAGGCAACGAACTGGAACTCCTCGCCACAGACTAGGTCCGGTCAACACGATGAGTACTCCCATGACGAACAACGACGCTGATCAGACCTGGCCGCCCGCCGGCGTGGCCTGGTACATGGTCATCGTGCTGATGCTGGCCTACATCCTGTCGTTCATCGATCGGGTCGTGCTCGGCCTGCTGGTCGGGCCGATCCGTGCGGACCTCGGCATCAGCGAGGTGCAGATGAGCCTGCTGTATGGCGCGGTGTTCGCGGTGTTCTATACCGGTGTCGGCATTCCGATTGCCTGGGCGATCGACCGCTACAACCGGCGCAACATCATCGCGGTCGGCGTGGCGCTGTGGAGCGGCATGACGGCGCTGTGCGGCGTGGCCCGCGGTTTCGCCGAACTCGCGTTCGCGCGCATTGGCGTGGCGATCGGCGAAGCGGTGCTGTCACCGGCCACCTACTCGATGGCGGGCGACAGCTTCCCCGAGAAGCGGCTCGGCCGTGCACTGTCCGTGTTCGTGATCGGCCTGCCGCTCGGCGTCGGCCTCGCGCTGATCATCGGCGGCATCGTGATCCAGTTCGTTTCCGCCTCGCCGCTGTACACGCTGCCGGTGATCGGCACGATCAAGGCCTGGCAGCTGACCTTCCTGCTCGTGGGCCTGCCGGGGCTCGTGCTCGCGCTCTGGGTCCTGACGCTGCGCGAACCGGTGCGACGCCATCATCCCGGCGAAGCGCAGAAGGCCTCCGTGGCCGATACCGTCGCGTATCTGCGCGCACGCTGGCGCCCGTACACGGCGCTGATCCTCGGCTTCTCGGTGATGGGCATGGTGATGAACGTGTTCCAGATCTACGGCGTGCAGTATTTCGTGCGCGTGCTGGAACTGCCGCTGTCGCAGGCGGGCCTGCGCGTCGGCGCGGCGATCGCGGTCTGCGGCACGCTCGGCATCCTGACGGGCGGCTGGCTGACGGATCGCTGGCGCGCCCAGGGTCGCGTCGATGCGGCCATGCGCGTGGGCCTGACGGCCTCGATCGCGCTGATCCCCTGCGCAGGTCTCTGCACGCTGCTGAACGACCTGACGCAGTCGACGCTGCTGCTGCTGCCGATCGGCTTCTTCACGGCCTTCGCATTCGGCGCCGGTGCCACGGCCGTGGTGATCCTGACGCCGCCGCGGATGCGCGCGCAGGCCTCGGCGATCTACCTGCTGTTCGTCAACATGATCGGTATCGGCCTCGCGCCCTTTCTGACGGCGGCGCTCACCCAGTACGTCTTCGAAGACAATCTCGCGGTCGGCAAGAGTTCGGCCATCGTCTGCGGCAGTGCCGCGATCATCGCAACGGCGCTGTTCGTCTGGGGTCTGCCGCACTTCCGCGCCGCCGTGATCCAGGTGGGCACGGATCGCGCGGCGGCGCGGGCAGCATGAGCACGGGCTGCGTCGGCGGCCTGTACGAGGCCTGCGTCGGGGTGCCGGACCTCGCGCAGTCCATCGCGTTTTTCGAGAGCTTTGGCTGCCGCGCGGGCCCGGTCGGCGAACTCGATGCCGCAGCCGCTCGCGCTCTCTATGGCGTGGATTCCGCGCTGCGCTCCGTGCGGATGCTGCATCAGCAGGCGGACCATGGACTCGTACGCCTGATGCAGTGGGAACGTCCTCTGAACGGGGGTCTGGGCCTGGCGCCCAATCTGCGTTGTGTCGGCTCGCGCTGGGGCGTGCGCGTCACCGGCAGCGTGATGAACATCGTCAATCATGCGCAGCGTGCGCGTGAGGCGGGGCAGCCGCTGACCCTGATCGATCCGGTGCTCGCCGTGATCGGTGAAGTCAGCGGAGTACGGGCGAGCCGTCCCTTCCTCGATCCGATCGTCGGCGTACGCGAGATGGTGCTGATGTTGCCGTTGTACCGGCAGGTGTTCTTCGAGCGCTTCGGTTACGACAGCCCGGGCTATGGCCAGATCAATCCCGACTGCCTGTTCCGCACCAGCCAGCACACGCACTTCGGACTGATGATCGCGAACGACGATGCCCACGTGCTCGATTTCTACGACGAAGTGCTGGGCCTGCGGCGCATGCTCGACGAGCACACGCCGTATGACAACGCGACCGGTTCCCGCAGCATCTTCGGCCTCGAGCCCGGCGAGGGCTTTCACATGGTCGACTTCGACGATCCTCGCTCCGGACATGGACTGGCAGAGCGTCGCTCGGGCAAGCTCAAATGTGTGCGATTCGCGTCGAACGCGCGGATCGAACAGCAACTGGAGCGCTCGCGGCCGGGCTGCCTTGGGTACAGTCTCTACACCTGGCGCGCGCGGGATCTCGACGGCCTGCACCGGCGCGTCGGTGCGGCGGGCGCTACGCAGGTGCGCGACATCGCCGTCGATGAATTCGGTCAGCGCAGCTTCGGCTTCAACGCGCCTGACGGCTATCCCTGGGTCCTGATCGAAGCCTGAGATTTCTTCCGCTGCGGAGATTGACGATGAACCACTGCACGACGACGCGATACTCACCGGGAGCGAGTGCTCGCCCGATCGCCCTCATCGCGATCCTGCTGCTGCTCGGCGCCTGCGGCCGCAGTGAACCGCCGCCCCCGCCCGCACCGCCGCCAGCGCCCGCGCCTGCCGCGGTGGTGAACGACGGCTCGCCACGCATCCTGGCCGAGTCGACCAGCGGCCTGCACATCCAGTACCGCGTGTATGGCAGCGGCGAACCGCTGATCGTGCTGATCCACGGCTGGTCATGCGATTCGAACTACTGGGCGGCGCAGGTCGCGGAACTGCGCAAGACCTACACCGTCGCGACCGTGGACCTCGCCGGCCACGGCGGTTCGGGCGCGAATCGCACCGACTGGTCGATGGCGAATTTCGGCGATGACGTGGCGCGTGTCGTCAACGCGATGCCGCAGCATCCGCAGGTCATCCTCGTCGGTCACTCGATGGGTGGGCCGGTCGCGATCGAAGCGGCCCTGCGCCTGAAGGGTCGCGTGGCCGGCATCATCGGCGTCGATACGTTGCGCGACGTCGGACTGCCGAAACCCACGGCAGCGCGATCGGCCGCGAGTCTCGTGCCGTTCGAGCAGGATTTCATCGGAACGACGCGCGCCTTCGTCACGAACAACTTCTTCACGCCGAAGTCAGATCCGGTGCTGGTGCGCCGGATTGCCGACGACATGTCGTCGGCGCCGCCAGAGATTGGCATTGCTGCGCTGAAGGGTCTCAATGCCTGGAATGGAGTGCAGCCGTTCGCCGAGGCGGGCGCGCCGATCGTGCTGATCAATTCGGCACAGCCGCCGACGGATGCGGAGCGCCTCGCGAAGCTCGCGCCGGGACTCAAGCTCGTGACGATGGACGGTGTCGGCCACTTCCTGATGATGGAAGATTCGCCGCGCTTCAACGCGCTGCTCGAGCAGCAGATCCAGGCACTCGTGCCGCGCGCTGCAGCGGGATCCTGACCGATCGCATGGGCGAGGCAGAGCCGCAGTACATCCCGCGCGAGCATCTCGGCAACTGGCAGCGCTATCGCGCGCTCGGCGATCTGTTCGAGAGTGCGTTCCGGGTGCCCGGCACGTCGTGGCGCTTCGGCTTCGATGCGCTGCTCGGCCTGATTCCCGGCCTCGGCGATCTGCTCGGCGCTGCTGCGGCCTGTTACGGCGTGCTGCTGGCACGACGCATGGGCGCGCCATTCGCGCTGCAGCTGCGCATGCTCGGCAACATCGTACTGGATACGGCCGGCGGCGCGATTCCCGTGCTCGGTGACCTGTTCGACTTCGCGTTCAAGTCACACACGCGCAACCGCCTGCTGCTCGAACGCTGGATGGCGCAACCGCAGCGCGTGGCGCGCAACAGCGCGTTGGCCGTCGGCGGCCTCGCACTGTTGGCACTGGCAGCCATCGGCGGGTGTGTATGGCTCGCGATCCTGGCACTGCGCGGCGTCGCGCAGCTGTTCTGAGATCGCAGCGGATTCGACTGCGCGTTTGCGCGAACGAATCAGCGCGTTTCAACTTCCAGGTAGGTGAGCAGCGCCGCGCGATCCTTCGGGTTCGCGACGCCGGCGAAGGCCATCGCGTTGCCGGGGACGACGGCGCTCGGGCGCTCGAGCCAGCGGTCGAGCGTGGCCCGATCCCAGGTGAGGTTCGCCGCACGCAGCGCCGCGGAATAGCCGAAACCTTCCACGTGCGCGGACTTGGCGCCGATGACGCCATGCAGACTCGGGCCGACCTTGGCCGGCAATCCCGCCTTCACTTCATGGCAGGCGCGGCACTGGATGAACAGCAGGCGTCCACGCTTGTACTCCGGCGTGTCCGTCACGGCTGTCGTGGCGGGCGCCGCCGCGGGCGCGGGTGTCTGGGCCGACGCCACCACTGCCTGCAGCGAGAGCAGACCCGTCAGCGCAAGGGCAAAAACCTGGGACCGTGCATTCAGTGTCATGGGGACCTTCCGTGAGACGCTGCAACAATCTACCGCGGGCGCGTGAACTGTGGCTGAACGGCCGCTGCACCGCCCGCAGTCCGGGCGCATCGCCGCCCCGTCGCGCAGGGCACGCCGACCGACGTCATTCCTGTCGGGCTTCCATGACGCGGATCACGCCTTCCTGCGCCGTGCTCGCCACCAGCTTGCCATCGCGCGTGAAGATGCTGCCGCGAGCGAAGCCGCGCGCGCCGGACGCGCTCGGGCTGTCCATCGAGTACAGCAGCCAGTCGTCGACGCGGAAGCTGCGATGGAACCACATCGCGTGATCGATGCTGGCCATCATCAGGTTGCCGGTGACCCAGGACGTCTTGTGCGGCAGCACGGCCGTGTTCAGCAGGTTGTAGTCCGAGACATAGGCGAGCAGGCAGCGATGCAGCACATCGTCGTCCGGCAGCTTGCCGATGGTCTTCAACCACATCTGCTGGACGGGCGGCTGCTCCGTCGGATTCAGGTAGTCGACCTTCTGCACAGGCCGCAGTTCGAACGGCCGCTCGATCTCGAGGAAGCGGCGCATTTTCTCCGGCAATTTGGCCAGCACGTCGGCGGGCACATCACGCGAACTCGCGAGTTCCTCGGGCGGCGGCACATTCAATGCCGGCATCTGGTGATCGAAGCCCGGCTCCGGCACCTGGAACGACGACGAGAACGTGAAGATCGGCGCGCCGTTCTGGATCGCGATCACGCGACGTGACGAGAACGAACTGCCGTCGCGGCTGCGATCCACCTGGTACACGATCGGCAGATTGAAATCGCCGCGGCGCAGGAAGTACGCATGCAGCGAATGCACGACGCGCCCCTCCACCGTCGCAGAAGCCGCCATCAGCGCCTGGCCGAGCACCTGGCCGCCGAACACCTGCGGGCTGCCGATGTCGCGGCTCGCGCCGCGGAACAGGTTGACCTCGAGCCGCTCGAGTTCGAACTGCTGCTGCAGCTCCGCAAGTTGTTTCATGCGTCAGCCACCCTCGGTCACGCCGAGGCGCTTGTGCATGATCGGGCTCGTCGTCGTGTACTGCAGGAACTGCTTCTTCTGCGGATAGAGGTGTGACTGGATCGCGAAGGCGGCGAGCGCGGCTTCGTGGAAGCCCGACAGGATCAGCTTCTTCTTGCCGGGATAGGTGTTGATGTCACCGATGGCGAAAATTCCCGGCACGCTGGTCTGGAACTTCTCGGTGTCCACCGTCAGCGCCTTCTTCTCGAGCGCGAGGCCCCACTCGGCAATCGGCCCGAGCTTCGGATGCAGACCGAAGAACGCGAACGCATGCTGCGCCGGCAGATCGTGCATCGTGCCGTCGCTGCCCTTGACGCGTACGCCGCGGAACTTGTCGCCGTCCTGGAGAACGCCTTCGGCCAGGCCTTCGACGAAATTCATCCGGCCCGCCGCCACCAGCTCACGCATCTTCGCGACCGAAGCCGGCGCCGCCCGGAAATCCGGCCGGCGATGCACCAGCGTCAGCGAACGCGCGGTCGGCGCGAAGTCGATCGCCCAGTCGAGCGCAGAGTCCCCGCCGCCGAAGATCACCAGCGACGAGTGGCGATAGTCCGCGGCACTCTTGACGCGATAGTGGATGTGGCTGCCCTCGAAGGCCTCGGCCCCCGGTACGCCGATGCGCCGCGGCTGGAACGAACCGACGCCCGCCGCGATGACGATCGCGCCCGCATCGAACACCTTGCCCGCCGTCGTGACGACGCGGAACCGCCCATCCTCGCGCTTCGCGACCTCGACGACTTCCTCGCCCAGATGCATCTGCGCATTGAACGGCTTGCTCTGCTCGAGCAGGCGGTCGACCAGTTCCTGGGCGCCGCAGACCGGCAGCGCCGGGATGTCGTAGATGGGCTTGTCCGGATACAGCTCGGTGCACTGGCCGCCCGGGGTCTTCAGCGTGTCGATCACGTGCGCGGTGATGCCGAGCAGTCCCAGCTCGAAGACCTGGAACAGCCCGCAGGGACCGGCTCCGACGATGACGACTTCGGTCGTGATGGCAGCAGCAGAATCGTTGGAATTCACAGCAGTTTCTCGATATCGGACGGGGTGTTGCTGGCGCGAATTCTAGCAGACCGGGCCCGGCGCCCCGGCCCGTGACACCGGCGTGACCGCGGGCAGGCTGCGCCCGGTCCGCAACAAGCTTATAGTCCGTCCATCGATCAGGAGACGAGCATGGCCATCACTCTGAATGTCAACGGCAAAGCGGTAGAAGTGGACGTCGATCCGGAGACGCCGCTGCTGTGGGTCCTGCGGGACACCATCGGCCTGACGGGCACCAAATATGGCTGCGGCATGTCGCTGTGCGGCGCCTGCACCGTGCACCTCGACGGCGAACCGATCCGCTCCTGCGTGACACCGGTCAGCTCGATCGGCGAGCAGAAGGTCACGACCATCGAAGGACTCTCGACCGATCGCAGCCATCCGGTGCAGAAGGCCTGGATCGCGCTCGATGTCCCGCAGTGCGGCTACTGCCAGTCCGGCCAGATCATGTCGGCTGCAGCGCTGCTCGCGAAGAATCCGAAGCCGACCGACGAGGACATCAACGTCGCGATGGCCGGCAACCTGTGCCGCTGCGGCACGTACCAGCGCATTCGCGCCGCGATCCACCGTGCCGCCGGCGACACGGCGGCACCGGCGGAGGCCCCGGCCGGATCCGGGACCGCGTCATGAAGCGCCGCGAGTTCGTTGCCTCCGGACTCGCGGTCACCGCCGGGCTCGCAGGCGGACTCACGCTGTCCATCACTGGCTGCAGCAGCGGCGAACGCAAGCCCGGTCCGTTGCAGAAACTCGATTTCAACGCCTGGCTGACGATCGGCACGGACGAAAGCATCCGCTTCTTTTGCGATCGTTCCGAAATGGGGCAGGGCGTCTACACCTCCCTGCCGATGCTGATCGCCGAGGAACTCGGCGTGAAGCTCGAGCGCATCACGGTCGAATTCGCGCCGGTCGGTCCCGCCTACGTGAACGCACTGCTCGGTGGTCAACTCACGGGCGGCAGCACCAGCGTGCGTGACGCATGGGAAAAGCTGCGCGTCGCCGGCGCACAGGCGCGTGAAATGCTGGTCGCCGCGGCCTGCCAGGACTGGGGCATTCAGGTGACCGGCTGCCGCGTCGAGGACGGTGTCATCGTCTCGACGCACGGCAAGCGACTGACGTTCGGCGCGGTGGCCGACGCGGCGGCGAAACTGGCCGTGCCAGCCAAGCCGGCGCTGAAGGCTCGCAAGGATTTCCAGATCATCGGTCGCGAACATGCGCGCCTCGATACGCCGTCGAAGGTCGACGGCTCGGCGCGTTACGGCAGTGACGTACGCCTGCCCGACATGCTCTACGCCGCACTCGCGCAGCCGCCGGTGCTGGGCGGCAAGGCTGTCAGCGTCGAAGACGCCGCCGCGAAGGCGATGGCCGGCGTGAAGGGCGTCGTGACGACGAGTTCCGGCATCGCTGTCGTCGCAGACAGCTGGTGGCGCGCGCTGCGGGCGCGCGATGCGCTGAAGATCACCTGGGATGCGGGACCGAACGCGCAGTTGAACAACGCCAACATCCTGCAGGGCCTGCGCCGGGCGAGCACCGAGTCCGGCCAGAGTGCACGCAAGGATGGCGATGCGGATGCCGTCATTGCCGACGCCGCGAAATCCGGCGGGCGCGTGCTGCGCGCCGAGTACGAATTGCCGCTGCTCGCCCATGCGACGCTCGAGACGCAGAATTGCACCGCGGACGTGCGGGCCGATGGCTGCGACGTCTACGCGCCGACGCAGATCCAGGTGGCTGCGCAGGCGGTCGCGGCCAGCGCCGCCGGCCTGAAGCCCGAGCAGGTCAACATCCACACGACTTTCCTCGGCGGCGGCTTCGGCCGACGCCTCGAAGTCGACTTCATTCCGGCGGCGGTCGAGGTTTCGAAGGCCGTCGGCAAGCCGGTGAAGCTGCAGTGGACGCGCGAAGACGACATGCGCCACGACGCCTACCGACCGCCCGCCTTCGACCAGGCGAGTGCCGCGTTCGACAAGGACGGCAAGCTGGTCGCGTGGAAACTGAAACTGACCAGCCCGTCGATCACGGCGCGCATGTTCCCGGCCGTCGTCGAGACGGCGATCGACCCGTTCGCGATCGAGGCCGCTGCGAACTATCCGTATGACGTGCCGAACGTCGCCGTCGAATACGTGCGCCACGAGATCGGCATCAACGTCGGTTACTGGCGCTCGGTCAGCCATGCGCTGAATTGCTTCGTCGCCGAGAGCTTCATGGACGAACTCGCTGTCGCGGCTCGGCAGAATGGCGCGGACTTCCGCCTCGCGCTGCTCGGCAAGCAGCCGCGCTACTCGGCTGTGCTGAAGACCGTCGTCGCGGAATCCCGCTTCGGCAACGCGCCGGCGGGCCGCTTCCATGGCATTGCGGTCATGGAAGGCTACGGCACGTACATGGCTCAGGTCGCAGAGGTTTCGATCGAGAACGGTGTGCCAGTCGTGCATCAGGTCTGGTGTGCGGCAGACTGCGGCCAGATGGTCAATCCGTCGATCGTGATGGCGCAGATCGAAAGCTCGATCCTGTTCGGGCTCTCCGCCGCACTGTGGGGCGAGATCAACCTGCAGGGCGGCCGCGTGCAGCAGGGCAACTTCGACACCTATCGCATCCTGCGCCAGGGTGAAATTCCGAAGATGCACATTTCGCTGACGGACAGCGGCGAAGCGCCGGGCGGCATCGGCGAGCCGGCGACCGCACTGGTCGCGCCCGCCGTCTGCAACGCGATCTACGCCGCGACCGGCAGACGCCTGCGTTCGCTGCCGATCGCGCGGCACGGCTTGTCCGGCACGAGCGCATGAGCCGCAACGCCGATCTCGCATCGCGGCGCGCGGCGGCGATTCCGCGCGGCGTCTCGAATTCGCTCGCGGTGTATGCGGACCGCGCCGACAACGCCGGGCTCTGGGACGTCGAGGGTCGTCGCTACATCGACTTCGCCAGCGGCATCGCCGTGCTGAACACGGGCCATGGGCATCCGAAGGTGAAGGCCGCGATCGCGGCGCAGCTCGAACGTTTTTCGCACAGCTGTTTTCAGGTGACGCCGTACGAGAGCTATGTCGCGCTCGCGGAGCAGCTGAACGCGCTCGCGCCCGGCCCCACGCCGAAGAAGACAATTTTCCTGACCACGGGCGCCGAGGCCGTCGAGAACGCGATCAAGATCGCGCGCTATCACACGAACCGTTCGGCCATCATCGCGTTCGGCGGCGGCTTCCATGGCCGCACGCTGGCCTGCATCGCGCTGACCGGCAAGGTTCAGCCGTACAAGGCTGGCTTCGGCCCGATGATGCCGGAAGTGTTCCACGTGCCGTTCCCGATGCCGTATCACGGCATCAGCGAAGCGGACTCGCTGCATGCGATCGAGCAGCTGTTCAAGGCGGATGTCGATCCGGCGCGCGTCGCCGCGCTGATCATCGAGCCGGTGCTCGGCGAAGGCGGCTTCTACATCGCGAGCCCGACGTTCCTGCAGGCCCTGCGCGCACTGTGCGACCGGCATGGCATCGTCATGATCGTCGATGAGATCCAGACGGGCTTCGCGCGCACCGGCCGCATGTTCGCGATCGAACATGCCGGCGTCGAACCGGACCTGATGACGGTCGCGAAAAGCATCGCCGGCGGCGTGCCGCTGTCGGCCGTGATCGGCAAGGCAGCCATCATGGACGCGCCGGCGCCGGGTGGCCTCGGCGGCACGTATGGCGGCTCACCACTGGGCTGCGCGGCGGGTCTTGCCGTGCTCGAGGTGATGCGCGAAGAGCAGTTGCCGGCGCGCGCGAATCGTCTCGGCGCGACGCTGATCGCACGCCTGCGCGAACTGCAGGGGCGGCATCGCTGCATCGGCGACGTGCGCGGCCTCGGCGCGATGGTGGCGATGGAGCTGGTGCGTGATGGGCGTGCGGACGCGCCGGATGCCGATCTGACGCGAGCGCTGGTGCAGGCGGCTGGCCGACGTGGCCTCGTGCTGCTGTCCTGCGGGATCTACTCGAACGTGATCCGCTTTCTCGCGCCGCTGACGATTCCGGATGCGGATCTGGACGAGGGATTGAAGATCCTCGGCGCCGCGCTCGAGGAAGTCACGGCCGCGAAGTGATCGCGGGCCTGATCAGGCCCGACCGGCGTTCGAATCCGTGGGCGTGTGGAAATACTCGCTTTCACCCGCGAGTTCATCGAGCAGGCGCTTCAGCTCCGCCATGCGGCCTTCGGCCGTGCTGATCGGCATGCAGTCACGGCAACGCGGGTCGCCGCAGGGCTGGCGTGAGTACAACCAGTACTGCAGTGCTCCGGCCAGCAGGCCGTCCGCGATGTCCCAGAGGTCCGCATCCTTGTCCTTGTCGGCAAGCTTGTTGCCAAGGTCGACCGCGCGCGAGAATGCGGCATCGAACGGTGTGGTGGATTCTTGCATGCGGGGTCTCAACGAATCGCCGGCCTCCATTCTAGCCGAAGCGCTCCGGCCGGGGCGGTCGACATGACCGAACCCGGCGCCCGCGTCACCGCGCTCAGCTGCATCACCCTCGCCTCGCCGGATCCCGAAACCTGCGCGCATCTGTTAACTGCGGGATTCGGCTGGGAGCGCTGGGTCGAGAGCCGGATCTCGCCGCAGCTCGAACGCCAGTGGGGCCTCGCGCGCGGCGCCGCCGGCCCGCGATCGGTGATCCTCCGCTCGCCGGGCATCGACCGCGGCATGCTGCGCCTGGTCCAGGGTGGCACTCGCGTGCGCTCGCGGCGCTTCGCCGCACGCTGGGCGGGCGTGGAGATGGTTGTCAGCCGAGATCTGGACGACCTGTGGGAGAAGGTTCGCGTCTTCCCCGGCTTCGATCCGCGTCAGCCGCCGCAGACGATGGACTGGTCGTCATTCGGCAGCAACCTGCACCGTGCCTTCATCGGCATCGGCCCGGGCGGCACGCACCTCGCGCTGACGATGGGCCTGACGCAGCCCGTCGGCCGCGAGTTTCCGAAGGCCGCGGCGCAGGTGGGCCACGTGTTCGAGCTGCCGCTGATCACCGCCGAATTCGAGCGCAGCCTGCAGTTCTATCGCGAGGCGCTCGGCATGACGCCGATCCTCAGCTCGAGCTTCGATCGCGGTCCCTGGCATGCGCTGTGGCAGCTGCGCGAGCCCACGCCGGTGCGGCTCGACATCCTGAAGGGCGACGTACCGGGTACGGGACTCGGCGGCATCGAGCTGACCGGGTATGACGCGGACCTGATCGATCCCGAGCCTGCGATCGTGGATCAGTTCGATGGCGGCACCTGCATGGTGACGTACACGACGCCGGACATCGAAGCTGCGTTTCGCGCCGTGGCCCGCGACCCGCGCGCGCGCGTGCTCTCGGAACCGCACCTGATCGACGATGCGCCCTACGGCGGCGTTCGCTGCTTTGCGTTTCTCGGCCCGGATGGCGAACGCGTCGAACTGATCGCCGCGACCTGGTCCGCCGGCTGAGCAGCGCAGCGCGCGCGTCAGCCGCGGAGCCTATACTCGTCGCATGAACATCGCCTTCTCTGCCAATGAACTGCGCGCCCTCGGCTGCCTGATCGAGAAATCGATCACGACGCCGGACCAGTACCCGCTCTCGCTGAACGCACTGACACTGGCCTGCAACCAGAAGAGCAACCGCGATCCGATGATGGAACTGTCCGACTCGGACGTGCAGTGGGTCGTCGATGCGCTGGCGCGCAAGCACTACGTGATGGAGAAATCCGGCTTCGGCAGCCGCGTGCCGAAGTACCAGCAGCGCTTCTGCAATACGGACTACGGCGCGCTGAAGTTCTCGCCGCAGGAACTCGCGATCCTCTGCGAACTGATGCTGCGCGGTCCGCAGACGCCCGGAGAACTGCGCACGCGCGCGTCGCGCATGGCACCGCTGGCGGATGCGGCCGCGGTCGAAGCGACGCTGGTCGGCTTGCAGAGCCGGGCCGATGGTCCGTTCGTCGTCAGGCTGCCGCGCGAACCGGGCCGCCGTGATTCACGCTACGCGCACCGCTTCGGCGAATACGCGGAATCCGTCGACGCGCCCGCAGATGCGCCCGCTCCGTCGCCCGAAGCGAGATCGACTCTGACCGCTCTCGGCACGCACGGTGCGAGTGCCGTTCGTGGCAATGAGGAACTGCGGCAGCGGGTGCTCGAGCTCGAAGCGCGCGTCAGCGCGCTTGAACAGCAGCTGGCTGCGCGTCCGGGCGATCCGGCGTAGCCGTGGCCACCGGCGCCGACTGCTGCTGCAGCGTCGAATCGGTTGGCTGCACGCGCATCGTCAGCCCGGCGATGCCGGAGGGCAGCTTCTCGAGCCGGGTGCAGGTGTATCGATAGCCCGACTCGATCGCGCGCTCGAAGGCGCGCCAGTTCAGCAGATCCACATCCTCGAGCGGCGGCTGCAGCAGCAGATCGGTCTGCTCACGACGCGCGATCGTCGCCGTGGCGCTGTTGACCATGCCCGAACGCCACAACACCTGGAAGATGTTCGGTCGTCGCCGCTTGCCGCGGAACCAGCCCATGAACTTCCACAGCGGCGGGACATCGGTATCGTCGACGTCCGTCGTGAAAGTCTTGTCCGACCCCACGTCCACACCGATCACGGGCCCGCGACCCATCTCGCGCATCACGTCGACCGGCAGGTTGTTGATCGTCGCGCCGTCGACGAACACCTCGCCGCGATACATCACGGGCGGCAGGATCCCCGGAATCGCGACGGACGCCCGCAACCAGCGCCACAGTTCGCCACTGCGGTGCACGGCGGCCTGGCCGGTCGTGAGATTCGTCGACACGCAATAGAACGGCACCGGCAGGTCTTCGATCGCGATCGTGCCGAACTCGCGCCGCAGTCGTTCGCTGACGCGCCGACCGGACACGAGCGACACGACCGGCAGCGTGTAGTCGCCGAGCGGATTGCTGATGACGAAGGTCCGCTTGAACACGTCGAGCAACTGCTCGTCGGGCCAGCCATGCGCGATCGCCGCACCCATGATGCCGCCGATGCTCGTGCCGCCAACCACGTCGATCGGAATGCCGTGCTCGCGCAGCGCGCGCACCACGCCGAGATGCGCGAAACCACGCGCCCCACCGCCGGACAGCACGAGCCCGACGGCCGTGCCCGTCAGCAGTCGCGCCACGCGTCGCACGTCGGCTTCGCCGAGCACGTGGTGATGCGGCACACCGGGCGACTGCGCGAGCCAGCGTGCCGCGGCACCCTGCACGTGCGTCGAGCCATGCAGCAGGATCAGTTCGGCACGCTGCCGCGCCGTGCGCTGGTCGCGGCCCTCGGCGAGCGCCGCCCAGGGACCGGGCTCACTGTCCGCGCTCGCCAGCAGCAGCAATGCATCGGCCTGGCGCACGCACAGCTTGGTCCAGCTGGTCGCCTGATGGTCGGCCACGTACACGACATAGTCGTTGGATGATTCGACCTTGTGGAACCAGTGACTCGTGTGCTCGGCGCCGCGTGCGCTCCAGACGAGTTCCACGCGCCCGAGCAACCGCAGTGACTCGACCAGTTCGACCGCGAAGCTCGCGACGTCGACGTCGATCGCCTGCGGCAGCAGCGCGAAGGTGCGCGGCCCCGGCGCGCGTCCACGGCGACCGGTATGGTTGTGGGTTTCGAGCCGCGCGACGGTGATCTGCGCGAGGCTGAGCATCACGGCTGGATGGTGCCGGACGACGCGATCGAACGCGTCGCGCGACAGCCGCAGCACTTCGCTGTCGCGCAGGGCGATCACGTTCGCGGTGCGCGGCTTGCCGGAGATCAGCCCCATCTCGCCGACGGTCTCGCCGGCGACCACGCGCCCCAGGAAGCGCCGCCGGTCCGTGCCGCTCGCGGCATAGCTGCCGAGGCAGCCGGACAGCAGCACGTACATCGAATCGGAAGGCTCGCCGGCCTCGAACAGGGTCGCGCCGCCTGGCAGCGAGATCCACTCGCATTCCAGCGCGATGGCATCGAGGGTGGCATCCGGCAGCGTCTCGAACATCGGCAGCGTCGCGAGCAGGACCCGGAGGTCCCCGCGGACGGCCAATGTGTCTTCGGGAAGGTCGTTTTCCATGGGATCTGTGGACTGTCGTCGTCGAGCCCCGGAACGCTGAGCGCATGCAGGCGATTGAACGTTAAACTAGGCCCGTTCCGCCGCTCCTGTCGAGCATCGCGGCCTGCCACTGTGAGTCCAGTCACCCTTCATGACCGACGCCTCCTCGAGCGAACGCCCCAAAGCCAAGTCCGTCAAACCGCTGCGGTCCCTGGGCCCCTTCCTGCAGCCCTACCGCTGGGTGCTGGTCGCCGGCATGGCCGCCCTGCTGCTGGCCTCCGGCGCGATGCTCGCGCTGCCCGTGGCCCTGAAGGGCCTGATCGACAAGGGCATGACCGTCGGCGATGCCGCCACCATCAACGGCTATTTCATCGCCTTCCTGGGCGTGGCCGCGCTGTTCGGTCTGTTCGCGGCGATGCGGTTCTACATCGTCACCTGGCTGGGCGAGCGCGTGGTGGCGGACCTGCGCACTGCCGTCTACCGGCGCGTGATTCGCATGGATCCGAGCTTCTTCGAGGTCACACGCACCGGTGAGGTGCTGTCGCGCCTGACCACGGACACGACGCTCGTGCAGTCGATCGCAGGCGTGGGCCTGTCGATCGCGCTGCGGTCCTCGATCAACCTGGTCGGCTCGCTGGTGCTGCTCGCGTTCACCAGCCTGAAGCTGCTGGCGCTGATCCTGATCGCGATTCCGGTGGTGATCGTGCCGCTGATCACGCTGGGGCGAAAACTGCGCAAGCTGTCGCGCGCCTCGCAGGATCGCATCGCGGACTCGAGCGGCCTCGCCGGCGAGACCCTGAACGCGATCCAGACGGTGCAGGCCTTCACGCTCGAAGAACTGCACAGCAAGCGCTTCGCCAGCGCGGTCGAGGATTCGTTCGATGTCGCCGTCACGCGCACCAAGGTGCGTGCCTGGCTGACCGCCGTCGCGACGGTGCTGGTGTTCGGCGCGATCACGCTGGTGTTGTGGTTCGGCGCGCATCAGGTCCTGTCGGGCAAGATGACCGCCGGCGAACTCGGTCAGTTCCTGCTGTTGGCCGTCTATGCCGGCACGGCTGCCGCATCGCTGTCCGAGATGTGGAGCGAGGTGCAGCGGGCCGCCGGTGCGATGGAACGGCTGGTCGAACTGCAGCAGGCGGAGCCTGTCATCCGCGCGCCGGAGCATCCCGTCGAACTGCCGCCGTCCGAAGGTGCCGGCCGCATCGAATTCGATCACGTGACCTTCCGCTATCCATCGCGCCCCACGCAGACTGCGCTGGACGATTTCTCGCTGAGCATCACGCCAGGCGAAACGGTCGCGTTCGTCGGTCCCTCCGGAGCCGGCAAGAGCACGACGTTCCAGCTGCTGCTGCGCTTCTACGACCCCGCCTCGGGCCGCGTGCTGATCGACGGCGTGGACATCTCGAAGGCCGATCCGCAGCGGGTGCGTCAGCGCATCGGCCTGGTGCCGCAGGACACGGTGCTGTTCGGCGCGACCGCGCGCGAGAACATCCGCTATGGCCGACCGGATGCAACCGATGCGGAGATCGAAGCGGCCGCCGTCGCCGCTGCGGCGGATGGGTTCATCCGCGCGCTGCCGCAGGGCTACGACACCTTCCTCGGCGAACGCGGCACGCGGCTCTCCGGGGGCCAGCGCCAGCGCATCGCGATCGCGCGCGCGATCCTGAAGAACCCGCCGATTCTGCTGCTCGACGAAGCGACCAGCTCGCTCGACGCAGAGAGCGAACAGCTGGTGCAGGCGGCGCTCGAGAAGCTGATGCATTCGCGCACGACGATCATCATCGCGCATCGGCTCGCCACGGTGCTCGAAGCGGATCGCATCGTCGTCGTCGATCACGGCCGCATCGTCGCCAGCGGCACGCACGAGCAGCTGCTCGAACAGAGCCCGCTGTATGCGCGCCTCGCCGCGCTGCAGTTCGCAGACATCGCCCAGACGCTGTCGACGACCGAGGAGCCGGTCGCTGCCGTCTGATGCCCTGGGGCCTGATGACACCATGGACCGCCTGTCCCGCTATCCACGCTATCAGGCGCCGATCCGCGCGCTCGCGATCGTGCAGGGCCATCCGTTCGATCGCAGCGCCTTCGGCGAGATGCTGGAGAGCTTCACCGATGTCTGCGTCAGCTGTGTCGACCAGCCTGCTGCGCAGAAACTGCTGAATCCCGAGGCGCTCGCGGACATCGACACGCTGATCCTGTACGACATGCCGGGACTGAATTTCCGGGTCGAGCTTGCGCAGCGGCCCGCGCAGCCGGCGCCTTCGCCGGCACTGCAGCAATCGCTGCGAGCCGTGCTGAGCGCCGGCATCGGCGTCGTCGCGCTGCACCACGCACTCGCTGGCTGGCCGGCGTGGGCCGAGTACGGCCGGTGGCTCGGCGGGCGTTTCCTCTACCGGCCGGACACGCAGGCAGATTCCGCGCAACCCTCATCCGGCTATCGCAAGGACGTGACGTATCGCGTCGCGCGCTGCGCCGATGCCCATCCCGTGCTCGACGATGTCCCGGAGTCCTTCGAGCTCACCGACGAACTGTACCTGTGCCGAATCGATGAAGCCGACGTCACGCCGCTGCTGCGTGCTGATGCAGAATTCAGTGCGGAGAAATTCGTATCCGCCGAGAGCGCAGCGCGCGGGGAGACCGGCAGCGGCGACGCGTTCCAGCATCCTTCCGGCTCGAACCTGATCGCCTGGGCGCGCCATGTGCTCGCCAGTCGCATCGTCTATCTGCAGCCCGGTGATGCCGCCGCCACGTATGCGCATCCGGTCTATCGTCAGCTGCTGCACAACGCGATCCGCTGGACCGCGGCGACGCGCCGCGGCTGAGTCGCAGGGCCGAATTTCACATTAATCCGCGGTTCGCTCCGCTCGTCGCGACACTGCGACGTAGCCTTTCCGCTACAGATTGCGGGCTATTCCACGGCCCGACTAGCGTTGTTCCGACAGGCCTGCATCACGGCCGGCCAGAGGACGACGCCCATGGAAGCACTGACCTACGACGCGCATCGACGCGAGATCTCCGATACGGGCATCTCGGTGCTGCCCGCGGGCCTGCCGAATCTCGGCGCCGGCCTCGTCGCAAGACCGCTCGGAGCAGAACGACTGGCGCGCGCGAAACGTGCGTTCACCGTTCGCCGCGTGCCCACGGGCGACATGCAGCGCCTGCTCAGCGGACCGCTCGCCCCCCAACCGGGCGATCTCGTGCTCGCGCGTGTCGAGCGCGTCGGGCAGCACAACGGGCTGCAGCTGCCGAACGGACGCCGCGCCACCCTGTTCGTCGGCAATGAAATCGTCGTCGTGTATGGCAACCGCTATGCGCCGGATCAGTACGAGGCCACCGTACCCACCGATCTCGAGCCCTGCGACCTGATTGCCGGCGGCGGCATCGCGGCGCGGATGAATTCGTCGCATCGACGCATGAAGGCGCCGACCCGCATCGTGCCGCTGGGATTGATCGCCAATTCCCAGGGTCAGGTCCTGAACCTGTCGGCGTATCGACTGCCTGACATCGAACGCGGAACAGGCTGTCCGTCGGTGATCGCCGTGGTCGGCACCGCGATGAATGCCGGCAAGACGACCAGCGCCACCTATCTGATCCGCGGCCTGATCGAAGCGGGCCTGAAGGTCGGCGCCGCGAAGATCACCGGCACCGGCGCCAGCGGCGATACGAACCTGATGATGGATGCCGGAGCGGAACCGGTACTCGATTTCACGGATGCGGGACTGGCTTCGACCTATCTCGCAGAGCTGTCGACCATCGAATGGGCGACGGACCTCGTGATGAGCCATCTGTGTCATGCGCGCGTCGACGTGATCGTCGCGGAAATCGCCGACGGTCTGTTCCAGCGCGAGACCGGCGCGCTGCTGGCATCGCCGGGCTTCGTCGAACGTCTCAGCGGCATCGTGTTCGCGAGTTCCGATGCGATGGGCGCCGCAGCGGGCGTCGACTGGCTCGAACAACGCGGCCTGCCCGTGGTCTGCGTCGCGGGCACGCTGACCATGTCGCCGCTCGCGGTGCGCGAGGCCCAGACGAGCACGCGCCTGCCCGTACTCGGCCTCGAAGAACTGGCGACGCCGGAACTCGCCTTGCAGATCCTCGGCGCCGCGCGCCAGCGCAGCGCCTGCCCCGTCGCGGCCGCCGAATGAAGCTGCCGCAGGTCCTGCACGGGCCGCGGCGCGGCCAGTTTGCGCTGCTGATCGCGAACGGTCTGGCGCAGGCGCTCGCAGCGCTCGCGGTCGCGGCGCTCGTATCGCGGCTGGTGGACGCGGCGGTTCAGCCCGTCGCGGCGGGGAATCCGCTGTCCCGCACGACGACGCTCGCATTGCTGCTCACGCTGGTGGGCGTCGTCGCGCTGCTGCGCTGGCACGGCCGTGTCACGGCCGAGCGCATGGCGCAGGGCTACGTGCATCGCGTGCGCGCGCGATTGTTGCGCAAGATCGAAACCATCTCACCCCGCGCCTGGCTCAGCCAGAGCCGCGGCGGCATGCTGCTGCGCTTCTTCGGCGACATGACGGCGCTCGGCAACTGGGTCAGTCGCGGCCTCGCGCAACTCGCCGTGTCGGCGACCCTGTGCATCGCGCTGACTCTCGGGCTGTTCGCGTACGAACCGGCGCTCGCGCTGCTGCCGCTCGCACTGCTTGGCACGGCCGCGCTGCTGGCGGCGCGAATGACGACCGCCCTCGACGACGCCGTGCTGACGCTGCGCCGCGCACGGGCTCGCCTTGCGAGCCGCGCTGCGGAACAGATCGTCGACTCGCCGCTACTGGCCGGCGGCGGAGATCTGGCCGCCCCGCAGCGTCGCCTGTTGCGGCAGAGTCGCCGCGTGCGCGACAGCGCGATCCGGACGCGCAGCCGCGCGGCCGCGCTGGCGGCGTCGATCGACGGGCTTGCCCTGCTCGCACCAGCCCTCGGCGTCGCCCTGCTGCCGGCGCTCGTTCGCCCGGGCAGCACGAGCGCCGGCGACTTCGCGGCGCTGCTCGCGCTCGGCGGACTGCTCGCCACGCCGCTCAGGGACCTGGCCCGCGTCTTCGAGGACTGGCGTCGGGGTCGGATCGCGCGCGCAAAACTGCAGGCTTTTCTCGAACTGCCGGACCTGCGCAGTGGACCCGAGAGTCTCGGCAATGAGGAATACCCCGTCTCGCTGGAAATTCGCGCCGTGCCGCTCGGCGATCCGGCACGTGCACTCAGCCTGACGATCCCTGCAGGCGAAAAGCAGCTGCTGCTGATGCCGCGCGGTGCAGCGCGGGCGGAACTGGTGTCGCTGCTGCTGCGAACCACGGAGCCCCGCGACGGCTTCGTGCGGCTGAATGGAATCTCGCTGCGTCGCATCGCACGGCGTGAGCTGCGACGCGCTGTCGCGATCGCGGGCAGTGGTGTCCTGCCTGCGGGCACACGCGGACTGTCCGACACCGCGCAGCGGCAGCGCGCGCTGCAGCAGGCGATCGCCCGGGCGCCGCGTCTGCTGATCGTCGAAGGAATCGACGGCGGCGGCGAAGCAGCATTGCGGAATGCGGCCATCGCGCAATTGCGTGCGCTTCCGACGACCGTGCTGTTCATCACCGATGACCCCGCCTGGCGCACCGAGTTCGACCGCGTCGAAATCGTGGACATGCCGAGCACCGCCAACGTCACGCCGCTGCGCAGGGCCACGCCATGACGGCCCGCGAACGAGTCCGGCCTCCATTGCGGCCCGGCGCCATCCAGTTGCGCCTGCTGCGCAGCGATCCGCTGCAGCGCTACTACGTCTATACGCCGCGTCGATTGCGCACCGGCAGCGGCAGCTTCGTCGCGGTACACGGCATCTCGCGCAATGCGCGCGAGCAGGCCGCTGCATTGCGCCACGTCGCCGACGAGCTCGAAGCGCCGCTGATCGCGCCGCTGTTCGACGAGAGTCGCGGCCGCGGCTATCAGCAGCTCAGCAGCCGTCACGTCGCAGAGCGTGCGGACCGCGTGCTCGATCGCGTCGTCGACGAGGTTGCGGTGGATCTCGAACGTGACGCCGGCCTGCTCTGGTTGTGGGGGTACTCTGGCGGCGCGCAGTTCGCGCATCGCTATGCGCTGCAGTCACCAGGTCGCGTCGGCGCGCTGTCGCTTGGCGCCGCAGGCTGGTACACGTTCCCCGAGGCCGACACGCGCTATCCCGCAGGACTGCGCACCGGCATGGCGGATGCAGGCTTGCAGCCCGATCTCGACGGTCTGCTCAGGATCCCGATGCAGGTGATCGTGGGCTCGCGTGACATTCTGTGCGACGAGTCGCTGCGCAGCAGCACGGCGCTGACACGTAGCCAGGGACTGCACCGACTGGAGCGCGCACGTCGCTGGGTCCGCGCGATCAACGCCGCAGCGTCGGACCGGGGTCTCGCGACACCTGCGGTGCTGCAGGTGCTGCCCGGCGTCGGTCACGACTTCGACGGCGCCGTCGATGCCGGTCTGGACACCCTGCTGGCGGGATGGCTGGCGACGCTCGCCCGCGCCGGCGGCCCGGCCCGTTCCTCACCTCGATCCCGGACCACGGCGATCCCGCCCTGCGTCCTGTCACCCACCCAACACCTGCGGAGCATCCATGTTGCCTGAACCTGCTCGCCGCGCGCGCCCGAAGCGCCGCGCACTCGCCATCCCGGCGCTTCTCGCGCTGGCCGCTCCCGCAGCTGGCTGGTCAGAGAACGCGCCCACCAGCCCCTGGCGTTGGGACGACGGCCTGCAGTATCGCGGCGATGGCTGGAACGCCTCACTCGGCGTGCAGGTCGCCGCAGACAGCGGGCAGCGTGTGGACGGCACCGGCAACGGCGGCTCGAGCACCGTCCTGCGACGTGCACGACCGTCGCTGCAGCTCGCCCTGTCGCCGCAATGGAGCGCACGCATCGAATACGAATTCGGTGATGTCGGTGCCGGCTGGAAGAATGCCTGGGTGCAGTGGCGTCCGAGTGCGCGGACGAGCGTACGGTTCGGCAGCCAATTCGCGCCTTTCGGCCTCGAGAACAGCATGAGCTCGCAGTCGATGCCCTGGGCCGAGCGATCGCTGGCCAGCTCACTGACCTCCGCCGCGCTCGCGGGCGTGAGCGTGCGCATGCACGACGACCGCTGGACGCTTTCCGGCGGCGTGTACGGCAACGACATCGCCGACGATGACCGCCGCAGCTTTCGCGGCCGCAGCGCGATCGCTCGCGGCACGTTCCTGCCACTGCGTGGCGCCGGCAACCTCTGGCATGTCGGCGCCTCGGCCGAGTATCGCCAGGGCGCGGACGGCGCCACGCTGCGCCTGCGGGCGCGCCCAGAGACTTTCGTCACTGATGCACGGCTGATCGACACCGGTCTGCTCGCCGGGGTGGACACACTGCAGACGCTCGGCCTCGAAACCGCGTTCCGCCGCGGTCCGGTGCTGTTGCAGGCGGAGTACCTGCGCTCGCAGGCGCAGCGCGACGCGCTCACGGGCGGCGACACCAGTTTCGATGGCGGCTATGTCTCGGCGAGCTGGTTCATCACGGGTGAGCGCCGCAGTTACTCGGAATCCTCGGGCAGTTTCGGCGGCGTGAAGCCGAGCCGCGGCTGGGGTGCGCTCGAAGTCGCCGCGCGTGCCAGCCGGCTCGATCTCGACGATGGCAGCGTCGCCGGTGGCAGCGAAGACAACCTCAGTCTCTCGGTGAACTGGTATGTCGCCGACTACGGCCGCGTCGGACTGTCGTGGATCGATGCGGATGCCGTCGATGGACTTGGAGTCCGCACGCCGCGCCAGTACGCCATGCTGCGAGCGCAGATCGCGTTCTGATCACATCGCCTTCTGATCAACGATACCCGCGCGCCTGCAGCGTGAACAGGCGCGCGTAGACCCCATCGCGCTGCATCAGCGCGTCGTGGCTGCCGAGTTCCGCGATGCGTCCCTCGTCGAGCACCGCGATCTGGTCCGCCATGCGCACCGTCGAGAAGCGGTGCGAGATCAGGATCGTGATGCGCTCGTGCGCGAGCTTCTGGAAATGCTCGAACACTTCGGCTTCGGCCTGCGCGTCCATCGCAGCGGTCGGCTCGTCGAGCACGAGGATGTCCGCGCGCGTGCGCATGAACGCACGTGACAGCGCTATCTTCTGCCACTGTCCGCCGGAAAGTTCGCGCCCGTCCTTGAACCACTTGCCGAGCTGCGTGCGATAGCCGGCTGGCAGCGTCGCGATGAATTCGTCGGCGCGCCCCTTGCCGGCGGCCTCTTTCCAGCGCGCCTCGTCCTCGAAATGCGGTTCATCGCCCGCGCCGACGTTCTCGCCGACCAGCATCTGGTAGCGCGCGAAGTCCTGGAAGATCACTCCGACGCGCTCGCGCAGCTTCAGCGGATCCCACTCGCGCAGATCGAGGCCATCGAGCACGATGCGGCCCGCGCTCGGCTCGTACAGCCGCGTCAGCAGTTTGATCAGCGTGGTCTTGCCGGAGCCGTTCTCGCCGACCAGGGCGAGGCTCGAGCCGGGCTTCAGGTGCAGCGAGATGTCGCGCAGTGCCGGCTGCGTCGCACCCGGATACGTGAACGCGACGTTCTCGAAGCGGATGCCATCATTCGGATCCGGGCCGCGCTGCGCAGTGCCGGGCTTGGTCGGTACTGGTGTCTCGAGGTAGTCATAGAGCGTGGACAGGTACAGGTTGTCCTCGTACATGCCGCCGACCGCCGAGAGGCTCGCACTGACCGCGCTCTGTCCCTGACGGAACAGCAGCAGGTACATCGTCATCTGGCCGAGCGTGATCAGGCCGTGCACGGTCGAGACCGCGATCCATGCATAGGCACCATAGAGCGCAGCCGTCCCGATCAGCCCGAGCCCGAAACCCCAGACGTCGCGGCGGATCGTCAGCTGCCGGTCTTCCCGATACAGCTTCGTGAAGATCTCGCGGTAGCGCGCGAGGAGCCGCTCGCCGAGGCCGAACAGCTTGACCTCCTTCGCATGATCCTCGCGCGCCAGCACCGTCTCGAGGTACAGCTGCTTGCGCGTCTCCGGCGAGCGCCAGCGGAAGAGCCTGAAAGCATCGCCTGAGAACTTCGCTTCGGCGATGAATGCGGGCAGTCCCGCGAGCAGCAGCACGGCGACCGCCCAGGGCGAGAACTTCACCAGCAGCACGCCGAAGCTGACCAGCGAGACCGCGTTCTGCACGAGGCCGAAGGTGCGCATCACCAGCGACAGCGGCCGACTCGACGCCTCGCGACGCGCACGCGTCAGCTTGTCGTAGAACTCCGAATCCTCGAACTGCACGAGATCGAGCGTCAGCGCCTTCTCGAGGATCATCACGTTGACGCGCTGGCCGAGCTGCGCGCGCAGCAGCGACTGGCACAGGCTGAGGCCGCGCTGTGACGCCGCCACGGCCGCGACCAGCACGCCCTCCAGCGCGACCAGCTCGATGACCCTGCGCAGCGCGGCGTCGCGCAATGCAGGCGTCTGGTTGATCGCTGCCACCACGGCATCGACGATCAGCGCACCGACCCAGGCCACACCCGCGGGCAGCATGCCGGCGACCAGCGTCAGCAGGCCGAGCGCGATGGTCAGGCCGCGGCTGGTCGTCCAGACGAGTTCGAGAGCGCGCCGGCTGTAGCGAAAGACCCCGAAGAAGGTTTCGTTCAAGACGTCAGCCTGTCATCACTTGTTTGTTATCACTGGGCGGGTCGCACGGCTTGCCCGTCGCGCGGCGCGGCGCCACGACGCAGGTGATACTCGAACGCGTCGGCGCGACGGCCAGTGAGGTACGGCACCATGTACAGGATCGCCATGCCCTCGAGCACACGCGCATGCCGAAGCGGCCCGACGTCGGCCGTCTCGAAACCCATGGCCGCCACGAGCCGGGCAACCCGCGCCTTCGCGGCCGCATCATCGCCGACCAGTGGCACCGTCACGGGACCGCCCGCCGCGGCCGGATCCGCCATGATGTGGAAGCCGACCGTATTGAACGCCTTGACTACCCTTGCCTTCGGCGCCCACGACTGGATCAGCTCGCCCGCCGACGTGTCGACGGCCATCTCCATCAGGCCACCGGCGCCGACACGCAGCGCATTGGTCGGATCGATGAGGGTCTTGCCGGCGAGATCGAGCCCGCGAATCGTCGCCTCGGTCGCACTCCACGGCAGCGCGATCAGGACGAGATCCGCGGCCGCGACCGCTTCCGCGGGCGGCACCGCACGAGAGCCTGCGCCGCTGCGCGCGACCAGCGCCTGCACGTCGGCACGCGACGGATCACGCGACCCATAGACGACCTGCAGGCCCTGCTTCGCGAACTGCGGGCCGAGCGCCGCACCCACGCGCCCGGTGCCGAGCACTGCGATGACATCGCCGGCGTGTGCCGCTGGCAGCAGGCAGGCCGCGATCAGCAGGATCAGTGAACCGAACAGTCCGTGTCGATGGCGCATCGCCCTCTCCCAGCCGTGGAATCCGCTGAGAGTACAGGTCGCGACCCATCGGGCGCGACTACATGATGCGGGGCGCGGGGTGCTGGGTTTGCATGGCGCCCGCCGCGGCATCGACCGGCGGCAGGTCCGGATCCCAGTCCTTGGCAACGAGACGCCGACCGGTGAAGGCCGAGGAGTCATCCGCGCACAGCCACAGCGTCGGCTCGACCATGATCTCGGCCGGCAGGATGCCGCCGACCCGCCCTTCATCGCCACGCGTGCCCTTGCCCGCGGCGAAGCCGGCGATCGCGCGCGTACCGACCGTGCCGCCAGGAATCAGCGCGGTATCGGCCGGACCGCCCGGCAACAGCACGTTGACCGTGACGCCGGTGCCCTCGAGATCACGCGCCCACACGACACTGCTCGTCTCGAGCGCCGCCTTCAACGCGCCATACGGCGCGAGACCCTGCATCACCATCGTCGGCAGCGAGGTGGAGATGTTCACGATGCGTCCGAAGCCCTGCGCCACCATCGGCGGCGTCGCGGCCCGCGCCATCTGGAATGCGCCGATCAGGTTCGTCTCGACCATCGTGCGATAGGCTTTGGGATCGGCTTCCCAGAACTTCGGCTTGGCGAGGAAATAGTTCGGGTCGGCTTCAGTGGGACCGCGCGCCGCGTTGTTGATCAGCGCGTCGATGCGGCCGAACCGCGCGATCGCATGCGCGACCGTGCGCTCGCAATCCGCAACGATGCTGACGTCGGCGAGCAGCGGCTCGAAGCAGCCGCCGTGCTGCGCGGCGCGATTTGCATCCGCTGCGGTCGCCGCCAGTTCGTCGGCCGCGCGTGCCGAGGTGCCCAGCACGCGCGCGCCCTGTGCGACGAGCCCGAGCGCCATCAGCCGCCCGAAGCCGCGACCCGCCCCCGTGATCAGTACCGATCGACCGCGCAACGAGGGATAGGTCGCCATGTTCGTCACTCCGTCAGATGCGCAGACCGCCGTCGATGTCGAGGCAGCGCCCGGTGAAGAAATCGTTCTCGGCGATGAACACCGCCGTCAGCGCGATTTCGCCCGCTTCGCCGAGGCGACGCAGCGGCACGGCAGACAGGATCTTGTCGAGCACTTCGGGGCGCATGGCCGCGAGGATGTCGGTCTTCGTGTAGCCCGGTGCGATCGAGCCCGTGCGGATGCCGTAGCGCGCGAGTTCCTTCGCCCAGGTCTCGGCCATCGCCGCAACGCCGGCCTTGGTGGCCACGTAGTTCGACTGACCGGCATTGCCGTAGCGCGAGCTGCTCGAGATGTTGATGATGACGCCGCCCTTGCCGAGCTTGATCATCCGCTCCGCCGCTTCACGGCCGCAGAGGAACACGCCGGTCAGGTTCACGTCGATGACCGCCTGCCACTGGTCGAGCGTCATCTTGCCGGTGACCGCGCCATCCTTGACCTTGATCAGCAGGCCATCCTTGACGATGCCCGCGTTGTTGACGATCACGTCGAGGCTGCCGAAGTCGCGCACGATGGCGTCCATCGCCGCAATGACCTGATCTTCCTTCGTTACGTTGACGACATAGCTGCGCGCCGTGACACCCGCGGCGGCGCATTCGCTGACCGTCTGGTCGAGATCCGCCTGGTTCATGTCGAGCACGGCGACATTCGCGCCGCGCGTGGCGAAAGTGCGGGAGATTTCCCGACCGATACCGCGTCCGCCGCCCGTGACGACGACCGTCTTGCCCTTGAGTTGCATTCGACCCCCAATTTGAAAAGCGGGGCGATTCTGGCTTTTTGCGATGCAAAAGGAAAGGGTGCGCTAGGCTTCCGCACTCGAAGGAGTGCGACATATGCTGAAAATCCGTCCCGCCGTTCCCACCGACGTCACCACCATCCACACGCTGGTCGCAGACCTCGCGGAATACGAGAAGCTCGCGCATGAGGCCATCGCGACGCCCGCGGATCTCACGGCGGCCATGTTCTGTGCGTCGCCGCGCGCGTTCTGCGACATCGCGGAATGGCAGCAGGACGGTGTCACCGTCGCGGCCGGCATGGCGCTGTGGATCTACAACTTCTCGACCTTCCGCGGACGGCACGGCATTTACCTGGAAGACCTGTTCGTGCGGCCGCAGTTCAGGGGTCGCGGCATCGGCAAGGCGCTGCTGGTGAATCTTGCGCAGCGCTGTGTGCGCGAGGACCTCGCGCGCCTGGAATGGGCAGTGCTCGACTGGAACACGCCGGCGATCGATTTCTATCGCTCGCTCGGCGCGCGCTCGCTGCACGAGTGGACGATCAACCGGCTGACCGACGAGCCGCTCGCGCGACTCGCGGCGACGGTGCCGACCCGCTGAAAAATCCTACTCGCTGAGGAAGTCCATCAGGATCTCGGTGAAATCCTCGGCCTGCTCGACGTTCGAGAGATGCCCCGAATCGAGCACGGCCAGATCGGCGCTGCGGATCCGCGCCGTCAGGCCCTCGGCATGTTCGAGCGGCGTTGGCACATCCTGCGTGCCCGCGATCACCAGCGTGCTCGCGACAATGGCGCCGATCGATTCACGCTGATCCATGTCGCGAACCGCGCTGCACGCCTCCGCGTAGCCGCGCGGCTGAGTGCCGCGGACCATCGCAACGATCTTCTCGACGGTCTCCGGCGACTCGCGCCGGAACGCTTCGGTGAACCAGCGCTCCGCGATGCCATCGGCCACCGGATCGATAGTGCCCGCCTGCAGCTGCGCGATGAGGCCGTCCCAGCGTTCACGCGGCGGCATGAACGCCGTCGTGTTCGCCAGCACCAGCCGGTTCACGCGCTGGCTCAGCGACGCCGCGCCGATGGTTTCCGGTGTCTGGCTTGCGACCCACATCGCGACCATGCCGCCGAAAGACAGGCCCACCCAGTGCGCCCGCTCGACGCGCAGCGCATCGAGCACGGCCAGCGCGTCGGCCGCGTAATCCGCGACACCGCGCGGCACGGGGGCGGCCGCCGGCGCATCGTGCAGATAGGTGGATTTGCCGTGGCCGCGTGCGTCGAAGCGCACGACCCGGAACGAGCGCTCCAGCGCCGGCAGCTGCTGCGCCCACATCTCGCCCGAAGCACCGAGTGAATGGATCAGCAACACCGTCGGGGCGTGAATCCGCCCCGACATGATGTAGTGAAGCCTGGCGCCGTCGCGCTCCGTAAAACCCGACTGGCTCAATTCGCCTGACTCAATCGGCCTTGAACTTGTCGTGGCAGGCCTTGCAGGCGCCGCCGGCCGCACCGAAGGCCGGCTTGATCTTCTCGAGATCGTTGGTCTTGGCAGCCACGGCCAGCGCCGCGGTCTTGTCCTGCATGTCCTTCATCAGCTTCTGGAACTCAGGCTGGCTGGTCCAGATTTCCTTCTTGGCCTTGGTCGGGGCGCCGGCGTCGGTGCCGGGACCGAACGTCTCGCCGGCGATCGTGGCGAGGTAGGCAACGCGATCCACGCGCGTCTGGAAGGCCTTGGCGTCATACGGCGCCTTGCCGGTGGCCTGGGCCGCGGCGATGCCGAAATTCGTGCCGAGGACCGTGTAGACGGCCTGGCGATACTTGATGGCCTGCTCGGCCTGCTTGTTCTGGGCGGCAGCGGGTGCGGACGGCAGGGCCAGGACAGCCAAAACCAGCGCCAGGGCGGCGCAGAACGAACTGGAACGGATGCGATGGGTCACTGAAGAGTCTCCTTGCCCGAGGGGGGTGGGCGAACGATTGTAAGCGGAATACGGTAAACGGTCGCAACCCGGGGTGTGCTCTGCTACCCTGCGCGGCCGTTTCCGACCCCCCGAGCCTGCGTCAATCCCCATGTCCGAGCCAAGATCGATTCGTAATATCGCCATCATCGCGCACGTCGATCACGGCAAGACCACGCTCGTCGACTGCCTGCTGAAGCAGTCCGGCACCTTCGCCGCCCACGAGCGCGTCGGCGAACGCGTCATGGACTCGAACGACATCGAGCGCGAGCGTGGCATCACGATCCTCGCGAAGAACTGCGCGGTCGAATACCAGGGCACGCGCATCAACATCGTCGATACGCCGGGCCACGCCGACTTCGGCGGCGAAGTGGAACGCGTGTTGTCGATGGTCGACGGCGTGCTGATCGTCGTCGACGCCGTCGAAGGTCCGATGCCGCAGACGCGCTTCGTGACGCGCAAGGCGCTCGCGATGGGCCACAAGGCCATCGTCGTCGTGAACAAGGTGGACCGTCCCGGCTCGCGCCCGGACTGGGTCGTGGATCGCACGTTCGAACTGTTCGACAAGCTCGGCGCCACCGACGAGCAGCTCGACTTCCCGATCGTCTACGCCTCGGCGCTGCAGGGCTGGGCCAGCACCAGCCTGGAGGGCGAGCAGCCGACGACGATGAAGGCACTGTTCGATACCGTCATCGCGCACGTGCCCTCGCCGCCTGCGGATCCGAATGCGCCCCTGCAGCTGCAGGTCTCGACGCTGGACTACAACAGCTACGTCGGGCGCATCGGCATCGGCCGCGTACGTCGCGGCACGATCAAGGCCGGCATGAATGTCGTGCTGCGCAACGGCGACGAGGACAAGGGTCCCGGTCGCATCGTGCAGGTGCTGACTTTCCGCGGACTCGAGCGCACGGCCGTGCCCGAAGCCACCGCCGGCGACATCGTCGCCGTGACCGGCATCGAGGACGTCACGATCGGCCTCACCATCTGCGATCCGCTCGCGCCTGAAGGCCTGCCGCCGATCAATGTCGACGAGCCGACGCTCGTCATGAACTTCCAGGTCAACACCTCGCCGTTCGCCGGCCGCGAAGGCAAGTTCGTCACCAGCCGCCAGATCCGCGACCGCCTGTATCGCGAACTCGAGAGCAACGTCGCGCTGCGCGTCGAGGACACCGCCGATGCCGACGTGTTCCGCGTCTCCGGCCGCGGCGAACTGCATCTGACCATCCTGATCGAGAACATGCGGCGCGAGGGCTATGAGCTGGCCGTCGGCAAGCCGCAGGTGCTGAAGAAGGTCATCGACGGCATCGAGCAGGAGCCGTTCGAGGCCCTGACGGTGGACGTTGCAGAAGAGCACCAGGGTTCGGTGATGCAGGAGCTCGGGCTGCGAAAAGCGGAACTCACGGACATGGTCGTCGATGGCAACGGCCGCGTGCGCATCGAGTATCGCGTGCCGGCCCGCGGCCTGATCGGCTTCCAGGGCGAGTTCATGACGATGACGCGCGGCACCGGCCTCGCGAGCCACATCTTCGACGGCTACGGCATCGTCAAGGGCGAGATTCCCGAGCGCCACAACGGCGTGCTGATCAGCAACGAACAGGGCGAAGCGGTCGCGTACTCGATCTTCGCGCTGCAGGAGCGCGGCCGCATGTTCGTCAGCCACGGCACCAAGCTGTACGAAGGCATGATCATCGGCATCCACAGTCGCGACAACGATCTGGTCGTCAACCCGATCAAGACCAAGAAGCTGACCAACGTCCGTGCCGCCGGCAAGGACGAGGCCATGATCCTGACGCCGCCGATCCAGCTGACGCTGGAATACGCTGTCGAGTTCATCAACGACGACGAACTCGTCGAAGTGACGCCGGAATCCATCCGCATCCGCAAGCGCAAGCTGAAGGAAGCGGACCGCAAGCGGTCATCGCGTTCGGACGGCTGAGCGCAATCGTCAGGCCGGGTCAGTTCGCCGCGAAGCGCGCGAGCTGCTCGGCCAGTACCTGGTCCACTGCCGGCGCAATGCCGGCCAGCCCTTCGGCCGCATAACCGCTGACGTTGTAGACCAGCGTCACGGTCGTGCCCTGTCCGGCCGCTGCTGGCTTGAACGCAATCGTCATCACGCCGCTCGCACCCATCGGCTGCAGCGGTCCGAGTCCGCCTTCGAACCGCAGCGCCTTGCCGGGATCGAGATAGATCGCGGTCATGTGCCGCAACGCGCCACCATTCGCGAGCTGCTCGCACCAGCAGCCGCCGGGACGCGCATCGATCGACAGGCTGGCCGCGCGCCCGGAATACGTGTGCGCATCGCTCCACCACCGGCCGATCGTCAGGAATCGCTGATAGGCAGCGTCCGGCGCCAGCGCCGTGCTCACCTGATGCCGCAGCTGGAACCCGCCGGATCCCGCTGACAACACGTCGGCCCGGGCCGCCACGATCGAGATCGAGGCCAGCAGAACGAACATCACGGACCGGCGGATTCTCATCGAGTGCTCCTCGCAGACGTTCAGTCCTTCGGCGATCCCGGGAAGAATGCGTTCGTCCGGCGGATGTACTCGGCGTACTTCGGCCGACGGTCGCCGATGTCTTTCTCGAGCAGCCCCGCGCCCGAATACTTCATCAGCAGCGCGGACATCACCAAGGGCCCGAGGATGCTCCACCACGCACCCGCGGACAGTGCGATCAGCCAGAAGCCCCACCAGACGCAGAAATCGCCGAAGTAGTTCGGATGGCGGGTGTAGCGCCACAGCCCGCGGTCCATCACCTTGCCGGCATTGGCCGGATCCGCCTTGAATCGCGACAACTGCCAGTCGCCCACCGTCTCGAAGAACAGGCCCACGGCGAACAACGCGACGCCGGCCCAGTCGAGCAGGCCGAGCGGCGCCGGGCTCAGGATGCTGCCGTGCAACGGCAATGAAATGACCCAAGCCAACACCGCCTGGAACGCGAACACGAGATACAGACTCTTCCACGTGAACCCGGGTTCATTGCGCGCACGAATCGCCTGGTAGCGACGATCCTCTTCATGGCCCCAGTTGCGCACCGTGATGTAGATCGCGAGCCGCGCGGACCACAGCGCGACCAGTCCGATCACCAGCCAGCGCCGCGTCTCGGAGCCGGCGACATGGCCCGCCGCGTCGGGGGCATCCCAGTGCGGCGCGTCGTAGCCATAGCTGAGCGCGGCGACCAGGAACAGTGGCCCCCAGATGCTGTCGACGATGGCGGCGTTGCGCTTGATGACGGACAGCACCCAGGTGGCGCCCGCCAGCGCGAGCAGGGGCACGAGGGCCGAGACGTAGATCGATCCATCGAACATGCGGAACTCCCGGTCGCGACCGTCAGGGCGCGCCACGTCATGCGGCGAGCGTCTACGGCCTGATTGTCCGCGCTGCCACCGGGAACGGCAATGCGTCACAGCGGCGGCAAAGGCATGCCGTGCTCAAGCGCAGCAGTCCAGGGCCGATATCCAAGCTGTCCACCTCCCAGGAATCAGG
Organism: Steroidobacteraceae bacterium; assembly: GCA_965279665.1. Taxonomy (GTDB): domain Bacteria; phylum Pseudomonadota; class Gammaproteobacteria; order Steroidobacterales; family Steroidobacteraceae; genus UBA964. The sequence goes on along the minus strand of OZ257256.1, from coordinate 1,167,802 downwards.
CTCCGAGACAGGGTCACCATGATTGCTCTGATTGGCTCGATTATCGTCTGCGCCTGCGTACTCGGCGGGTTTCTGATCTCCGGCGGCAAGCTCTTGCTGCTGTGGCATCCGTCGGAAATCCTCGTCATCGGCGGCGCTGCCGTCGGCGCCTTCATCACCAGCAACCCGATCAAGGTCGTGAAGGCTTCCGTCTCGGGCGCGATCGGCCTGTTCAAGAAGCCGAGCTACGACCGCGCGGCCTACGTGGACCTGCTGAAGCTGATCTACGACCTGCTGGTGAAGTCGCGCAAGGAAGGTCTGCTCGCGATCGAAGCCGACATCGAGGATCCGGCCAAGAGCAGCGTGTTCTCGAAGTACCCGGCCGTGCTGGCCGATCACCACATGCTCGAGTTCATCACGGACTGCCTGCGCCTGATGGTGGGCGGCAATCTCGATCCGCAGGAACTCGAGAGTCTGCTCGAGTACGAGCTCGAGACGCATCACAAGGAAGCGCATGAACCCTCGCATGCGGTGCAGGGTGTCGCGGACGCGCTGCCCGGCTTCGGCATCGTCGCGGCGGTGCTCGGTATCGTCAACACCATGGCCTCGCTCGAAGGCGCCGAGACCGCCGAGATCGGCGAGAAGGTCGGCGCGGCGCTGGTCGGCACCTTCCTCGGCATCCTGATCGCGTACGGATTCGTCGGCCCGATCGCCTCGGCGATGGGTCATCGCGCGAACGAGGAAGGCAAGGCCTTCGAAGTCGTCAAGATGGCGCTGGTCGCCAGTGTGCGCGGCTATCCGCCGCAGGTCGCCGTCGAGTTCGCGCGCAAGCTGCTGTTCTCCGAGGTGCGCCCGACCTTCAGTGATCTCGAGAATCACCTGAAGGGCAAGCCGCCGGCCGCGCCGAAGTAAGTCGCGCAGGTCACCCTAATGGCCCAGGCCGCGGACAAGGAAGACAAACGCCCGATCGTCATCAAGAAAAAGAAGGTGGTCGCCGGCGGCCATCATGGTGGCGCGTGGAAGGTGGCCTACGCCGACTTCGTCACCGCGATGATGGCGTTCTTCATGGTGATGTGGCTGATCACGGCCGTCTCGAAAGAGCAGCGCGCGGCGATTTTCGACTACTTCAAGAATCCCAGCATGGAAGAAGGCAAGTCGCCGAAACCGGCACCGGGCCAGATGGGCCCCGGTGGCGCGAGCACGAGCCCGATCAATCTGCGCGGCGGTCTCGACGCGCCGCGCACGAACGTCAGCGCGACACCAGGCGTCGGCGCGCCGGTGGAACCGCTCGACAAGCCGCCCGATGTCGATGCCGCGGTGAAGCTCGCCGAGGAAGCCGAGAAGAAGCAGCTCGAATCGCTGATGGACGATCTGAAGGAAGCCATCTCGAAGAGCCAGGCGCTGGCGCCGTACAAGGACCAGCTGCTGCTCGACATCACGCCGGAAGGACTGCGCATCCAGATCGTCGATGCGCAGAATCGTGCGATGTTCGCGATCGGCAGTTCGCGACTGCAGGACTACACCGACAAGATCCTGCGCGAACTGTCGACGTACCTGAACTCCGTACCGAATCGCATCAGCCTGACCGGCCACACCGACACGACACCGTACGGCGCGCAGGCCGGCTACACGAACTGGGAGCTGTCCGCCGATCGCGCCAATGCGGCGCGGCGTGCGCTCGAAGCGGGTGGCCTGAGCGTCGACAAGGTCGCACGCGTCGTCGGTCTGTCCTCGGCCGTGCTGTTCGACAAACAGAATCCGCGCAACGCGATCAACCGGCGCATCAGCATCATCGTGATGACGAAGCGCGCCGAGGAGTCCGCGCTGAAGACGGATGTGCCCGTCAGCCTTCCCGAGGATGCTGCCGAAGACGCCGCCGCGTCGGAGACGACTGCCGGGGCGGATCCTGCCGCCATCGCAGCCGCCCCACCGGACCCGGCAGCCCCGTCGGTAGCCGCGCCGGCCGCGTCGCCCCCGCCCGTCGCCAGCCTGCCCGCGCCGGCGCGTTGACGGCCGGCCAGAACCACGAGATCGTGCAAATCGGCCATTTGAGCGCTCGGAACAGGCTTTTTTTGCTTTGCAAGAGGCCTGACCGATTTTGGATGACAAATCCCGCCCAGTGGGCGTATCGTCGCCCTCGGCTCGTGACCTTTCTCTAGTCTGTGTGGCCCGGGTTCCCGGCAAGCCATTTCACGTACTCCCGAATCGATCCCGAACCAGATCGGCCTCTGCGATCTATGCGTTATCCTTTTTTTCTTTTTTCTCTAGTGAGTTCTGTAATGACAAAGTTGTATGTGGGCAATCTGCCCTTCTCCGCCACCGAAGATCAGGTGCGCACGCTGTTCGCGGAAGTCGGTCCGGTGGAATCCGTCTCGCTGATCAATGATCGCGACACGGGCCAGCCGCGTGGCTTCGGCTTCGTGCAGATGTCGCAGGCTGATGCGGCCCGCGCGATCCAGGCGCTCAATGGCAAGCAGTTCGGCGGTCGCCCGCTGCGTGTCAACGAAGCCCAGGAGCGTGAGCGTGGCGGCGGTGGCGGCGGCGGCGGTGGTCGCGGCGGCTACGGCGGCGGCGGTGGCGGCGGTGGTGGTGGCGGCGGTCGCGGTGGCGACGGTCCGCGCCGTTACAGCGGCGGTCCGCGCGGCTATTGATCGAGCCTCGGCTGGTTTGAATTCACGTTCGTGAATTCAGGCCAGTGACGAAACACTCGGCGCCAGGCTGGCCAGTCCAGCCTGGCGCCGATTTTTTTGGGTGAATGGTTTGCAGCAGGTCACCTGTGCAGATCGTCGGTCCAGCGCACCCATTCCGGTGAGTCGCCGCCCGTGATGTCCAGATTCACGACGACATTCTGCTGACCGCTGCGTACCAGCACGCAGTTGAGCTCGAGGTCCGCGCTCGCATTGATTTCCTGGTGCGGCACGTACGGTGGCACGTGGATGAAATCCCCGGCGCCCGCCTCCGCCACGTACTCGAGCTGCGCGCCCCAGCGCATGCGTGCAACGCCACGCACCACGTAGATCACGCTGTCGACGGCGCCATGATGATGCGCGGCAGTGCGCGCATTCGGCCGGATGTCGACCGTACCGGCCCACAGTTGCGTCGCCCCGGTCTGTTCTGTCAGTGCGGCGCGGCGCTGCATGCCGGGTGTCTGCGCGGTATTCGCATCCAGCTCGCCCGCACGGATGACCCGCACGCCCGCGGTGCGCCAGACATCGCCCCGGGAATCGGCATCAGACATGATCGGTCTCCAGCATGCGCAACCCCGCGGGCGCGTCCACGGATACGGATTTCACGAGCGCGAACACGGCAGCGCCCGGCACGAGGCCGAGTTCGGCGACCGCAGCGGGCGTGACCGTGGCCAGCAGTCGCGTACCGTCCGCATCGAGTTCGACGTGCACCGCCGAGACGTCGCGGGTCACCAGGCGGCGCACCGTGGTCGCGAGAATGTTCCGCACGGAAATCGACAGCGGACGGACCGTCGCCAGCATCACGTCGTTGGCGAGCACATAACAGCGCACGGTGTCGCCGATGCTTGCGGGCACGCGTCCGATGCGCAGTCGCTGCGCGCCGAGCGAGACGTCGCTCCAGCGACCCTCCGCGTCGTGCGCCACGATGCGGGTCAGCAGCAGCGAGCCCGCGTCGGGACGTTGCGCGAGACCCGGCGTATCTCCGCGCCCGAGCAGGTCGGTGGCCCGGCCCTGTGCGACGACCCGCCCCGCCTCGAGCAGCACGAGATGATCGGCGAGGCGCAATGCCTCGGCGAGACTGTGCGTGACGTGGAAGATCGGCACCGGCGTTTCACGCTTGATGCGCTCGAGCAGTGTCAGGATCTCGGACTTGCGCGCGGCATCCAGCGAGGCGAGCGGCTCATCGAGCAGCAGCAATCGCGGTCGCGCGAGCAGCGCGCGACCGAGGGCGACACGCTGCCGTTCGCCGCCGGACAGATCCCGCGGCCAGCGCTGCAGCAGCTGCGGCAGATCGAGAGTACCGACGACTGCGTCGAAATCGAGCGCGACGCCGTCCGCGGCCGCGCCCGCATGACGCGCGCCGAACAGCAGGTTGTCGCGCACGCGCAGATGCGGGAACAGCCGACCGTCCTGGAAGACCCAGCCGATGCGCCGACGCTCGAGTGGCACGCGCACGCCGCTGGCCGTGTCCGTCAACGCCTCGCCATGGATCGCGATCCGGCCTTCGTCCGGCCACAGCGCACCGGCCAACAGCGCGAGCGCGCTGGTCTTGCCGGAGCCGGAGGGGCCGAATAGTACCGTCACACCCTCGGCAGGTGCCGTGAATTCGAGGTCGAGCGTGGACTCCCCGCGGCGCAGTCTGGCGCGGAACTCGATCATGACGGACGCACGGCCCAGCGTCGCGCCCAGCGACCGAGCCACTCGGCGATCAGCAGCGCCGCGATCGCGATCGCGAGCGAGATCGAGGCGAGTCGCAAGGCGACAGCCTCACCACCCGGCGCCTGCAGCGCGCTGTAGATCGCAAGCGGCAAGGTCTGCGTCTCACCCGGCACGTTCGCGGCGAACGTGATCACGGCGCCGAACTCGCCGAGGCAGGCGGCGAACCCGACGATCGCCGCAGCGATGACGCCCGGCAGGATCAGTGGCAGCGTGATCTGCCGGAAGCGGTCGAACGGTCCGGCACCGAGCGAACGCGCTGCCAGATCGAGGCCCGGATCGAGTGCCTCGATCGACAGGCGGATCGCCCGAACCATCATCGGAAATGCCATGACACCCGCCGCCAGCGATGCGCCGGCGCTGCTGAACACCAGTCGGATGCCGAAATTCGACTGCAGCCAGTGGCCGACGCCACCCTGCACACCGAATACCAGCAGCAGCGCATAGCCGACCACCACGGGCGGGAGCACCAGCGGCGCGTGGACCAGCACATCGAGCAGGGTGCGGCCGGGGAAACGACCTCGCGCCAGCAGCCAGGCGACCCCAAGTGCGAGAGGCAGGGCGACCGCGATCGCGCGCGACCCCACCGCCAGGCTCGTCGTGAGGGCCTGCCATTCATCAGGCGAAAGCATGCAGTGCATCATAGTGCAGCGCCTGCCCGGGCGCGTTAGCCTTGCAGCCACGATGACCGACACGGACGCCCTGCCGTTCGCGGCGCCCTGCCGCCGACTCACGCCCTCGGCGCCGTGGGCCTGGCTGCGGCGTGGCTTCGCCGACCAGCGGCGCGCACCACGCCAGAGTCTGCTCTGGGGGGCGTTGACGGCGTTGCTCAGTATCGGCATCAGTGCGATCGCCTGGCGCTTCGGCGGCTACTGGCTGGTGCTCGCGCTGCTCTCCGGCTTCGTGTTCGTCGCCCCGTTGATCGCCATCGCACCGTATTCAATCAGTACCCAGCTCGCGCGTGACGAGCGGCCGTCGCTGCGCGCCTGCCTGCACGACCAGCTGCGACTGCGCGGCACGGCCATGGTGTTCGCGCTCGTGCTGCTGGTGATCTTCCTGGTCTGGGCGCGGGCCGCCTCGATGATCAGCGTGTTCTTTCCATTCGAAGCGAATCCGGGCTGGCATGAACTGATCCCGTATCTCGGCATCGGCAGTGCCGTCGGCAGCGTGTTCGCACTGCTGTGCTTCGCAGTCACCGCGTTCTCGCTGCCGATGATGCACGAGCGTCGCGTCGACGCGATCACCGCGGTCGTCAGCAGCGTCAACGCCGTGCTGCGCAACAAACGCGCGATGCTCGTCTGGGCCGCGATCATCATCGGCTCGGTCCTGATCGGCCTCGCGACCGCCTTCATCGGCTTCATCGTCACGATGCCACTGATCGGTCACGCCAGCTGGCACGCCTATCGCGAAACACTCGACGCCAGCGCCTGGCCGATGCAGGACGACCCCTCCACTGCGACCGGAGCAACCACTTGAACCTCATCTCCCGCTCGCGAGCTTTCGCAGCGCTCGTGCTGCTCTGCGCCCCACTGAACCTGGCGCGCGCAGAGGTGACCCCGTCGCCCACACTGCTGCGCACGGCATTGATCGTGGCCGATGCGGAACGTTCTATCGCGTTCTACGGGCTGCTCGGCTTCACCGTCGAAGCCGACAATGCGAGCGACCGCAAACCCGACGCGAATCCGTTTCCGCTGAATGCGCCCTCGACGCGCTATCGCCTGGTGATTCTCGCCAGCCGCGACAAGGCCGGCGGGCGCATCGGTCTCGTCGACTTCCGCGATCCGGTGCCTGCGCCGACGCGCAGCGCCACGGCCACCGCCGAACGCGTCGGCCGCGGCGACATGGTGTTCGTGTTCGACGTCGCCGATGCAGACGCGGTTCACGCCACACTGCAGGTGGCAGGCGCACGCATACTCGAAACGCCGCAGACCTATGTTTCGAAGCGCAGGGACGCAAGCGGCCGCGCGCTGCAGGGCAAGGTGTTCCACGCCTGGGACCCGGACGGCAATCTGATCGAACTCCTGGAGGCTCCCAAATGAACGCTGCTGTCGAACTACCCCGCCCCGCACGGCTCGCCGCGCGCAATCCGCTCACCGGCATCGAGGACTACAGCTTCGATGTCGCGACTCGCGCCGAGGTGCAGGCCGCCTGCGCCGAGCTGCGCAAGGCCCAGCCCGCCTGGGCGGCACTCGGCGTCCAGGGACGCATCGCCGCGCTGCAGAGGCTGGCCAAAGCATTCGAGCAGCACCAGGGTGAAATGATCGCGGCAATTGCCGCGGACACCGGACGTCGTCGCATCGCCGCGATCGAGCACGCCGGCGTGCTCGGCATGATCGCGGCGAATTGCGCGCTGGCGCCCGCGGTGTTCAGCGATGCGGCCGAGCGCCCCTCGATGATCCCGGGCATCGGCGGGCGCAAGCAGCTCGTGCCGTATCCCGTCGTCGGTGTCATCGCGCCGTGGAATTTTCCGCTGATCCTGTCGATGATCGATGCGATTCCGGCGCTGGTCGCCGGCTGCGCCGTGGTGCTGAAGCCGAGCGAGGTCACGCCGCGCTATGTGGATCCGCTGCGTCGCATCTTTGCCGCCGTGCCGGAGCTCGATCGCGTTTTCCGTATCGTGCGCGGCCCCGGCGCGACTGGCGCGGATGTGATCGACGGCGTCGATGCGATCGTCTGCACCGGCAGCGTGCGGACCGGCCGCATCGTCGCCGAACACGCCGCGCGCCGCTTCATTCCGGCCTTCCTCGAACTCGGCGGCAAGGATCCGGCGATCGTCACCGCCGATGCAGACCTCGAGCGTGCCAGCACGGCCGTAGTGCGCGCCTCCGTGCTCGCGACGGGTCAGGCCTGCCAGTCACTCGAACGCGTGTATGTGGATCAACGCGTCTACGCCGACTTCATCCGTCGCGTCGTCGAGAAGGTGCGGCCGATCACGCTGACCAGCAGCGAGTCGAACGGCCACATCGGTCCGTTCATCATGGGACGGCAGGCCGACATCGTCCGCGAGCACATCGAGGATGCGATCGCGCGTGGCGCGAAGCTCGAGATCGGCGGACACATCATCGAGCATGGCGGCCGCTGGTGCGAACCCACCGTGCTGAGCGGCGTCACGCACGACATGCGCGTGATGAAGGAAGAGACCTTCGGCCCGGTGATTCCGATCATGGCGTACCGCACGCTCGACGAAGCGATCGCGCTGGCCAACGACGGCGAGTACGGCCTGTCGGCCAACGTGTTCGCCGGCAGCGAAGTGGATGCGCAGGCGATCGCGGAGCGCCTCGAAGCGGGGCTGGTCAGCATCGGCGACGCGTCGATGTCGAGCTTCGTGATGGACTTCGAGTGGGAGGGTTTCCGCCTTTCAGGACTCGGCCGCGCGCGGATCGGTCTGTCGGGGATCGCGCGCTACCTGCGCGTCAAGGCCATCGTCACGAATCGCGGGCCCGCGGCGGGAGTCATGGATGCGCGCGACGAGTGATTTTTGTGTAAATTCCGGGTTTCCCTGAGGCGGCGTTCCATCCATGCCTGCACAACAGATCGAAGATGCCCGGCGACTGGAGTTCAGCATCGAAGCGGTGCTGGAGGCCATCCTGCAGCTCGACCGCGACGTGCAGGGCCGGGTCTGGAATGCGCAGATCCATGGCGTCGATGTCGCCTCGTCGCCGGCCGGCGTGCAGATCACGCTGACGGTCACGCGGCGCGGCGAGCGGGCGCCGACACCCGTGGTCTGGTCCTCGCCGCAGATCGCCGCCGCGTTGATCCGCCTGTGCGGCAAGCTGAAAGTGCCGCTGCCACGACTGTCGGAGAAGCGGATCGAGCGCACGGCCAAGGGCATTGCATTGCTGACGGTGTCGATGCCCCCGGTGCCGATCATGCTCTGGCCGCCGGGCGTGCCGGTCACGTTGCGTGAGCATTCGAACGAGGTGGCGCCGGATACCACCGAGAGCGACGCGGCCGTCGCTGCTGCTGCGCCGATCGCGGATGCGGGCTAGGTCGAGCGCCGGCGCGTAGCTGGTCAGAACCCGCTGTTACGGCGGCGCCGCGCCGAGATCCGCCGCCAGCGCCACGATCAGCGCACGGGTCGCCGCATCACGCTCGGCCTGCTGTGCGGCATCTGGCACGTGCGCATCCACTGCCGACGTATCGAGCAGCCCATGCCGCGCCAGCAGCACCTCGTGCGACTGCAGTCGATCCCGCAGCACCGTCACTTCCATCGCGAGCCGCATCGTCACCGCCACGAGCTGCGCAACGCTGGCGGCCGCCAGCGGCTGGTCCGGCTGCCCGCTCATGCCGCCTGCCTCGCGCCATCACGCTCACGCGCGCCACCGAAAAAGAAATAGTGGCCCGCGCCGAGCGGCTCGTAGTCGGCCACGACCGCATCGGGCTGGAAGCCAGCTTTCGTCAGCAGACTGCGCACGTCGGTATCGGCAAAGCCCGTCCAGAACGGCTCGCCGTTGTTGCGCACCTGCCAGTCGTTCGTGACCTGCTTGGGGATCGACATGCGTGACGGCTGATACGGCACGTCCGCCGCCAGGAACACGCCACCCGGCGCGAGAATGCGGCGCACCTCGGCGAAGATCTTCGGCACCTGGTCATGCCAGGTCTCGTGGAACAGGATGTGCGAGACGATCAGATCGAAGTGACCGTCCGGATAGCCGGTGCGCTGCGCATCGGCCTGGCGGTAATGTGCCGCGACACCCGCGTCCTCTGCCCAGGCATGCGCGAAGCGCACGAACGGCGCGGACAGATCCACGCCATGGATTTCCGCGTCCGGGAACGCTTCGTGCAGCGCCATCGTCTCCGTACCGGGTCCGCAGCCGAGATCGAGAATGCGCCGCGGCTTGAGGCCCGGATAACGCTTGCGGATCACGCCCGCGATGTAGCGACCGATGCCGGGCTCGCCGATCGGCGCGTTGGCCGACAGACCCTTGGCGGCGCGGTACAGCTCGATGGTGCCGAAGTAGATCAGGCTGGCCATCAGATCCTGCGGATTGCGCTCGGCGAAATAGCCACCCGGTTGCCGATGGATCTCGACGTCGGCGATCGGTTTCGGAATGACGAGTCCTGGATCGAGCGTGAGGCTGCCACGCGGCGTTCTCGCGAGCTGCGCGGCGCGCGCCTCGACCTCGGGTTCGATGCGACGGCAGGTGTCGCCCACCGTCTGCCACATCAAGGCCTGCGAGGCGTACACCATCGAGCCCCACAGCTGGTACAGCGGTTCCGGCTCGAACAGTGGCCGCGCTTCCTCGCGACCGCTCGGCGCGCGGCCATGCGCCGCTTCGAAGCGTGGCAGCAACGTGCGCTGGTAGTGATCCGCCAGCTGCACCTCGAGTGCGCCGTTCGCGTAGTTCTTCAACAGACCGACGAACCGGTGCCGCGAGGCTTCGGCGGCCGTCGGTCGATAGAGTTGCTTGAGGGTCTGGTCCGTCACGGTGGGCATCCTTGCGATCCGAGGTTTCGCGGCTTGTTTTTCACTGTACCGCAGACGCGGGAGCAGACGCACGTCGCGCCAGCCAGCGGTCAAGGGAATTTGCGAATCGTTGTCGATCGCGCTGGTCCAGTGCCGGCGGCCCGCCACGGACGAGGCCTCCGCCGCGCAGCTCTTCGGTGAAATTGCGCAGGCTCAGCTTCTCGCGCACGTTCTCGATCGTGTAGAGCTCGCCGCGCGGATTCAGCGCCGTACCTTTCTTGTCGATCACGGCCGCTGCCAGCGGCAGGTCCGCCGTGATGACGAGATCCCCGCCCTGCATCAGCTCGACGATGCGCTTGTCGGCCGCGTCGAAGCCGCCATCGACCTGCACGAAGCGCACGTTCGGCGCACGCGGAATCCGGGTCGGCTTGTTGGCAACCAGGGTCAGCTGGAGACCTGCGCGCTCGGCAGCCCGGAACAGGATGTCCTTGACGATGTTGGGACAGGCATCCGCGTCGACCCAGATCGACGCCGCGGCAGGGGTCGTATGCATTCGCAGATTATAGGCTCCGAGGGGTTCCGTGCCGGGACGTGCCCGAGTCCCCTGTTCGGCGCGATCGTCTGCAGGTGCGGTAGCCGGGCGGGGAAACGGGCACGCAACCTGACGCTACGCCCGGCCCACCCACCCGTCACCCTGTCGCCGCGGCGCTACAGAGGGCAGGCCTGAGTCGGTTACCATGCGCCCCTGCCCTCCGAGGACCATTCATGGGACGTATTTTCGAAGTCAGAAAGCACGCGATGTTCGCGCGCTGGAACCGCATGGCGAAGCAGTTCGCCCGCATCGCCAAGGACATCAACATGGCGGTCAAGGCGGGAGGCGCAGATCCCGCGTCGAACCCCACGCTGCGCCGCATCATCGCGAATTCCCGCGCGGTGAACATGCCGAAGGACAAGGTCGAGGCGGCGATCAAGCGCGCCTCCGGCGCCGATGCGACGAACTACAGCGAAGTGCTCTATGAAGCCTATGCGCCGCACGGCGTCGCGCTACTGATCGAGACGGCCACGGACAATCCGACGCGCACGGTCGCGCATGTGCGCAGCGTCGTGAACAAGGGCGGCGGCAATCTCGGCACCTCGGGCAGCGTCAGCTTCCAGTTCAAGAAGATGGGCGTGTTCCGTCTCGATCCCGCCGGTATCGACCAGGACGATCTCGAACTGTTCCTGATCGATCATGGCCTCGAGGAGATGGGCGAAGGCACCGGTGAAAAAGGCGAGCCACAGCTGGTGATCCGTGGCGCGTTCGCGGACTTCGGCCGGCTGCAGGAAGCGCTCGAATCACGCAAGCTGACGCCGGTCTCGGCGACGCACGAATACCTGCCGCAGGTGCCGACGGAACTGCCGGAAGAACAGGCGCGCGAAGTGCTCGAGCTGATCGACAAGCTCGAACAGGAAGACGATGTGCAGAGCGTGTTCCACACGCTCGCCTGAACGCATGCGCGCCGCCGGCCGGCGGCGTGCGGATCAGCGTACGGTCAGGCGGGCTTGCGTCCGCTGATGACCGGCACCATCCACACGGCGTAATCATCCGGATTCAGGATGCTCGCGATCACCTGGTCGAAGTGCTCGCGGAATTCCGCTTCGGTCACGGTGGATCCCTCTGCGAGCGGTTGCGCGTAACCATCGCGCCAGGCGCGAATGATGTCGGCGAAGGTCTCGCGCGGTACGCGCAGCGTATCGACGATCACATAGTCCACCTGCAGCGCCTCGAGGTGCAGCGCCTTCATCAGGCTCCAGGTCCGGCGCCCGAGACGCGCATCCGTGCCAGTCCGACGCGTGTATGCGACCGGACCCTCTCGCCACAGCCGGTCCGGATCGAGCGGACCGGACATCATGTGCAGCATCGAATAGTCCTCGCTCAGCACATGCACCCAGCCACCGGGTCGTGCGACGCGCACGAGTTCGGCGAGCACGCGCTGCGGCTCCGGCACCGCCTGCAGCACATGACGACAGGTGACCAGATCGAAGTGCCCGTCCGGCCGCGCGAGGTGGAACGCATCATCCGTCTCGAAGCGCAATCGTGGCGCGAGCGCGCGATGCTTCGCCCGCGCGTACTCCACCGACGAGGCGAGGATGTCGACGCCGAGCACCTCGAGCGTCGGCCCCCGGTTGGCGATGCGCTGGGTGAATTCCCCCGTGCCGCAACCGACGTCCAGCACGCGGGCACCCGCGCCGAGGGCATAACGTGGCAACAACGCCTGCTCCTGCGGCCAGATGGAGGCCACCTGTGCAGCGAGGGTCCGGATCATCGATTCGTCGGCCATCTGCGCGGCCTGGGGATTGCGGGGGTCGACCATGACTCGCCAGTGCGGTTACTCTAGGGCCCATAACTATAAGACGGGATGAACTGTACTTGTCCGCGAATCCGTCCAGCCCTTACCGGCTGCTCGTCGAGCTTGGCCAGGCCGCACTGACGCGCATGCGCCAGCGCAATGCCGAACCCGTGCGCAGCGCTGAAATGCTGCAGCTCGAGCAGATGCGCGAGACGTTCCGTCGCTATGTGTCGCCGCGCCTTGCGGACCAGATCCTCGCCGACGTCGACCTGCGCGACAGCATCCTGACGCGCTCGGATCACCGCACGCGCGCGGTCGTGATGTTCGCGGACATGCGCGGCTTCACGCGCCTCGCTGAACAGCTCTCGCCGCAGGAAGTGGTCGCGCTGCTGAACGAGTATTTCTCGCTGCTGACCGAAATCGCGTTCCGCCACGATGGCACGGTCTTCAGCATGGCCGGCGACTGCCTGATGATCGGCTTCGGCGTACCCGTCGCGCAGTCGGACAGCCTGGAACGCGCGGTGCGCGCCGGCCAGGAAATGCTGGATCGCTTTGCGCTGCTGGCCGCCACCTGGCAGCAGCGTTACCGCATCGAAACGGGCCTCGGCATCGGCATCAACGAAGGCGAAGTCGTCGCCGGCAACGTCGGCTCGCAGGCCTACATGAACTACACGATCATCGGCGATACGGTGAACGTGGCCTCGCGCCTGTGCCAACGCGCCCGTTCGGGCGAGATGCTGTTCTCTGCCGAGGTGAAGGCAGGTCTCGACGCTCGCGGGATTTCAGTGGGTGCGATGGAGCTGCCAGCGATGGCGCTGCGCGGCCGCACCAACCCGATCGACATCTACTGCGTTCCGATCGAGCGGCGCTGGCAGCTCACACCGCAGCCACTGCTGCAGGCCTGAGGCGCTATTCGTACCGCAGCGCTTCGATCGGATCGAGCCGGGACGCCTTGCGCGCCGGATACAGCCCGAACACCACACCGACGGTTGCGCTAACGACCAGCGCGAGCACGATGATGTCCGTGCGCGGCGTCGAGTTCCAGCCGAAGCGTGAGGCCAGCAGCTCGCCGACCCCGATGCCGAGCAGCACACCGATGATGCCGCCGATCGCCGCGAGCGTGAGCGCCTCGATCAGGAACTGCGCGAGAATGTCGGCAGGTTGCGCGCCAACGGCCATGCGGATGCCGATCTCGCGGGTCCGCTCAGTCACGGACACGAGCATGATGTTCATGACGCCGATGCCGCCGACGAACAGCGAAACGAACGCGATCGACGCCAGCAGCGTCGTCAGGGTTTGCGTCGCAGACGTCAGCATGCCGGTCATCTCAGCCATGCTGACCGTCGAGAAGTCATCTTCATCGTCGGGGCCGAGACGATGCCGTTCACGCAGCAGCGAACCGATGTCACGCCGAACGGTGTCGATCGCCTCGGTCGTCGTTGCACTGACGTAGACGGGGCCGCGAACGAAATTGCTGAGCCCGCCCTGGATGCGTGAATTGAACGCGGACAACGGCACGAAGATCGCATCGTCCTGGTCATCGCCCATGCCGCCCTGGCCTTTCTTGTCCAGCAGGCCAACGACGATGTAGGGGGCGTTGCGGATGCGCACGACCTGCCCGATCGGATCGGTCCCCGCTCCAAACAGTTTCTCGGCGACCGTCTGGCCGATCACGGCATTTTTCGCCGCACCGGCCTGGTCGGAGGCCGTCAGCTGCGCGCCGCGCACCGTGTTCCAGTTGCGGATCACGAAATACTCGGGCGTCGTGCCGTAGACCGTCGTCGTCCAGGTCGCACTCTCGGAGATCGCCTGCGTCGACGTGCGCGACAGTGGCGCGGCCGCGCGTACGCTGTTGACCTCGGTCTGGATCGCACGCAGGTCGTCGAAGGTGATCGTGGGCTGCGAGCCCATGCCCCCGCGCATGCCGCCAGAACTGCTCGAGCCCGAGAAGACCAGGATTACGTTCGTGCCGGCGCCTTCGATCTGCGTTCGAATGCGCGACTTCGCGCCCTCGCCGATCGACACCATGCAGATCACGGCGGCGACGCCGATGATGATGCCGAGCGCCGTGAGGAACGAGCGCATCTTGTTGCGTCGCAGGGCCCGCTGGGCGAGTCGCAGGGTTTCACCGAAGGCGATCATGCGTGCACTCCCGTCGAACTCGCCACCTGTCTTTCGTCGCGCAGCACGGCACCGTCCTTCATGACGATGCAGCGCGCTGCGAAGGCCGCGATATCCGCCTCGTGCGTGACGAACAGGATCGTCATGCCGCCCGCGCGCAATTCGGACAGCAGCATCATGATGTCATGGCTGGTCGCCGAATCGAGATTGCCGGTGGGTTCGTCGGCGAGCACGAGCTTCGGTCGCGTGACGATGGCGCGGGCGATCGCGACGCGCTGCTGCTGGCCACCGGACAGCTGCGAAGGCTGATGCCCGCTGCGATGCCCGAGACCGACGCGCTCCAGCGCTTCGAGCGCGCGCTGACGCCGCTCCTTCGGCGGCACCTTCGCGTAGATCATCGGCAGTTCGACGTTCTCCACCGCCGAAGTCCGTGCGAGCAGATTGAAGTTCTGGAACACGAAGCCGATGAACTCGTTGCGCACCGCCGCGAGTTCGACCCGCGTCAGGTTCGCGACGTTGCGGCCGCCGAGCATGTAACTGCCGCGCGACGGGCGATCGAGGCAGCCGACGATGTTCATCAGCGTGGACTTTCCCGAACCGGAAGAGCCTGTCACGGCCACGAACTCGCCGCTGTCGATGTTGAGGTTCACATCGCGCAGGGCCGCGAACTCGGTGTCGCCGGAAACGTAGATCCGGGTGAGATCCTTCAGTTCGATCAGTGACATCGTCAAAGAATTCGCATGCCGCCGCGCATGCCGCGCGGCGGTCCACCGCCGGGTGCACCACCGGCAGCGCCGACGATCACCGCGTCGCCTTCCTTCAGCGTGCCGCCGAGAATCTCGGTGTAGCGTCCGTCGCTGAGGCCGATCTTCACCTCACGGGCTGCCGGTTTGCCCTGCTCGAGGATCCACACCGGCCTCACCCCGGGATCCCGTTCCGCGTCGGCGCCGGGCGCTGGTCCCGCATTCCGGCCGGGACGCCCGGCGCTGGCGCCTGCCGTGCCCCCCGCCGTGTCCTCGAGCTTGAAGCGCAGCGCACTGTTGGGCAGTCGAACCACGTTCTTGCGCTCATCGGCGATGACCGTGACGGTCGCCGTCATGCCGGGCTTCAGCTTCAGCTCGGGATTGGCCACCTCGATGACGGCGTCATACGTGACGACGTTCTGCACGACCTGCGGCGCATTGCGGATCTCGCGGATGCGGCCCTGGAATCGCTCGCCCGGATAGGCATCGACCGTGAACGCGGCCGACATGCCGCCCTTCAGCTTGCCGATGTCGGACTCCGCCACGTTCGTATGGACTTCCATCGCGCGCAGGTCCTGCGCGATCGTGAAAATGACCGGGGCGGACAACGACGCGGCCACGGTCTGGCCGACGTTGACCGCGCGCGAGATCACGATGCCGTCGGTCGGCGCGAGGATGTCGGTGTAGCGCAGGTTGGTCTGGGCCTGCGTCAGCGCAGCGAGCGCCTGACCGAGCTGGCCCTGGGCCTGCGCCACCGAGGCCACCGCCGCTCGCGCATTGGAAACCGCGGTATCGCGGTCCGTTTCCGAGATCAGCTTCGATTCGAACAGTGTCGTCGCACGCTGCGCCTGGCGCTGCGCCTCATCGGCCTGCACCTTGAGACGCTCCAGGTTGCCGCGCGAAGCCGCGACGTTCGCAGCCGACTGCGCGACCGACGCCTGGAACAGCGCAGGATCGATCTTCGCGATCAGCTGGCCGCGCTTCACCGTGGAATTGAAGTCGGCGAACAGGGACTGGATTCGGCCCGACACCTGACTGCCGACTTCGACCGTGACCACCGCCGAGAGACTGCCGGACGCACTGACGCGGGCGACGACATCGCCGCGATCCACCGCGGCCGTCTCGTAGCTCGGCTCGGCTTCTTTCGTTCCGGTGCAGCGATACAGCGTGAAGGCAGCGATCACGACCACGGCGGCAATGCCGAGATTGCGGGGGCGTTTCAGGGTGTCGAGGTTGGCCATGCCCCAGTGTAGACGCCCCATGCGGCAAGGAGTTGCCGCCCCGAGGGTCAAGATTTGACAAGAATCCGCCCTGTGGAGAAGACGGCGTCGTGAGGCGGGGAGATTCCCCCGGACTCGTTCAAGTTCAACCCCGGCAGGCCGATCCAGACAGCAGCACCCGGGATACAACATGTCGATTCGCGTTCATACATCGAGGGTCGAACAGACTCCCTCCGCGGCACTGGATACGTGGAGCGCTCACCTGCAGGCCGCGCTGTCCGGCCCGCTCGATCTGCCGCCGCTGTCGCCCGCGAGTGCGGCAATCGCCGCCATGGCGGCCGACGGCAATGCGAATGCAGCCGTCCTCGCCCAGCTCGTGCACCGCGATCCGACCGTGGCCGCACACGTGCTGCGGGTGGCGAACTCGGCTGCCTTCGCGCCGCGCACGCCCGTCGTGACGATGCAGCAGGCCATCGCCTGGCTCGGCATGGGGGAGATCCAGTCGATCGCGATGGCGATCACGGTGCGCTCGCAGCTGTTCTCCGGTGCCGGTCGCGAGAAGCTGCTGAACATGATGTGGCAGAGCGCGATCGCCACGGCCAGCTGGGCGCGCGAGATCGCCCGCTCACGTCGCACCGGCGTCGAGCTCGCGCATCTGTGCGGCCTGCTGCATCGACTCGGCCGACCGGTCGTACTTCGTTGCCTCGTGCAGATCGGCGCGAGTGAGCGTTCGCGCCTGACGAGCGCCGAGCGCAGCTATCTGATAGAGCAGTACGAGCAGCGCGCCGGCATCGCGCTGTCGAATGCCTGGGCCTTGCCTGAACCCGTCTCGACGACCATCGAACACTGGCGCGACGAAGATTACGAGGGCCCCTGGCGCCTGCAGATCCAGCAGGTCCGGCTCGCCGAACTGCTGTCAGCACGCATGCTGGAGCAGTCGCTCGACCCGGACCAGCAGGCGAGCCTGCAGCGCGCCTACGATGCGCTGAACCTGTACCCTGAAGACGTCGAAGCTCTCGAGGCGCGCGGCGAAACCGTACAGAAGGCGCTGGCGGCACTCGGATGAGCGAGCACCGGCAGTTCGACCTGTGCGTCATCGGCGCAGGCCCTGCAGGACAGAAAGCGGCGATCCAGGCGGCGAAAGCCGGCAAACGCGTCGTCATCGTCGATCGGCTGCGCGAGGTCGGCGGCGCCTGCGTACACACCGGCACGATTCCGAGCAAGGCGCTGCGCGAGCAGGCGCTGCGACAACGCGCGTTCGCCGGCGCGCACATCCCGGGCCATGCCGATGCGAACGCGATGTCGGTCGAGATGCACACGCTGCTCGGTGATGTCGACCAGATCATCTCGGCGCACGATCGATACATGGGCCGCCAGCTCGCACGCAACGGCATCACCTGCCTGCGCGGAGTGGCCCGGTTCCTCGATGGAGCGACACTCGAGATCCGTCGCATCGACGGCAGCCGCTATCGCATCATCGCGCCGCGCTTCGTGATCGCCGTCGGCTCGCGACCGCGCGCACCCGAAGGCTTCGACATCGACCACGAGAACATTCTCGACAGCGATTCGATCCTGAGTCTCGCCTGGCTGCCGCGCAGCCTGATCGTGCTCGGCAGCGGCGTCATCGCCAGCGAGTACGCCTGCATGTTCAGTGTGCTCGGCTGCAAGGTCACGCAGATCGATCGCGCCGCGCGCCCGCTCGGCTTCCTCGATGCAGAAATCATCGATCTGTATCTCGAGGATTTCCATGCCAGCGGCGCGACCTATCTGGGTGGTCACGCCTGCACGGCGCTCGCGTGGGACGGCGTCTCGCAGGTCCAGGCCACGCTCGATGATGGCCGTGTGCTGCAGGCCGACAAGGTCCTCGTGGCGCAGGGTCGCGTCGCGAACATCGACGGGCTCGGCCTGAAGGCTGCGGGTGTCACGGTCACCTCACGCGGGCATGTCGCCGTCGACGACGAGTTCCGCACCAGCGCGCCAGGCATCTACGCTGCCGGCGACGTGATCGGTCCGCCCTCGCTGGCCTCGGCGGCGATGGAACAGGGTCGAATCGCGGCCTGCCACGCGCTCGGCCAGCTCGCCGGCGAGCGCCCTGACCAGATCCCGACCGGTGTGTACACCATTCCGGAAATCGCCAGCGTAGGCCTCAGTGAAGTCGACGCCGTGCAGCGCCACGGCAGCGCGCTGATCGGGCGCGCCCGCTTCGCCGAGATCGCGCGCGGCCAGATCAGCGGGACGCCGCGCGGCCTGCTGCGCATGATCGCCGATCCCGGCGGCCGCAAGCTGCTCGGCGTGCAGGTCATCGGTGACTGCGCCGCCGAACTGGTCCACGTCGCGCAGATCGCGTTGGCCGGCGAAGCGGACGTCGACACTTTCGTCGACCAGGTGTTCAACTTCCCGACGTATGCCGAGGCGTATCGCGTCGCCGCGCTCGACGTGGTCCGGCAACGCCGCCGCAGCAGCATCGAACCCGTCGCGGCGACCGGCTGGGAAGACGCTATCGCCGCCATCTGAAGCGCGGCGGCGTAGGCCGCGTCCGACACGGCGCTGCGGCCATCGATGGCGGCTCTCGGGGGCGTGCACCCCTACCCTCGACGGGTGACTGTCCTGATCGTCATCGTGAACTATCGAACACCCGCGTTGGTGATCGACTGCCTGGGCTCACTGCTTCCGGTGGTCATCCAGCGCGCGGGCACGCGTGTCGAGATCGTCGACAATTTCTCGAGCGACGGTTCGGTCGAGCAGATTAGCGCCGCCATCGAGTTCAATGGCTGGCAGTCCTGGGCAGCCGTCCACGCCTCGCCACGCAATGGCGGCTTCGCCGCCGGCAACAACCTGGCGCTGCGCCCAGCGCTGCAGCAGCGCGAGCCACCCGACTATTTCTGGCTGCTGAATCCGGATACGATGGTGGCGCCGGATGCACTCGAGAACCTGCTGCAGTTCCTGCAGCAACACCCTCGTGCCGGCATCGCCGGGTCGCGGATCTTCGAGCCAGGTTCGCCGGGACCGATCGCCTTCCGCTTTCCGTCACTGCTCAGTGAACTCGACAACGGACTTGGCCTCCACTTCTTCTCGATCCTCGTACGGCGCTGGGCAGTCGTGCAGACACTGGGCGATACGCCGGCACGAGTCGACTGGGTCGCGGGTGCGAGCATGCTGGTGCGTCGGGAGGTGCTGCTTGCCGTCGGGCCGATGGATGAACAGTACTTCCTGTACTTCGAGGAGACGGACTTCTGCCTGCAGGCACTGCGCGCGGGCTGGACCTGCTGGTACGTACCGACGAGTCGCGTGACGCACTATGCCGGTGCCAGCACCGGACTCGGCAGCGCGAGAGCGCGTGCGTCATCGCGACCGAAATACTGGTTCGATTCGCGTCGGCACTACTTCGTGAAGAATCACTCGCGCATCTACGCTGCCATCGTCGATCTGGTCTGGCTGGCCGCGCATGCGACGCGTCGTCTGCGCAAGCGGCTGCGCCTCGCGCGCCAGCCCGTGGAATCGCCCGAGTACGTCGCCGACTTCATCCGCTATTCGGCACTGTCCAATTCCGCGGAACGCGGCGGGCCGAAGTTCGAGCGATCGCCGGGCCGCGCGCGCGCTGCGGCGCTGCGCCGTCCCGAGCGCTGACGACCCGTTCCGGGTCTCAGGCAGTTCGACGCGGCGCAGGCAGCGGCATGGCCGCAGTCGCGCCGATATCGCGCAATACGGGAAGTACCAGTTCCACACGCGTACCCGTCGGCTGGCCCGGGCCGATGTTCAGCACACCGCCGAGCAACCTTGCGCGGTAGCGCATGAGCTCGAGTCCGATGCCGGGTCGACGCGAGCGACTGTTCGACATCCCGACGCCGTTGTCGTCGACCGTCAGCACCATGTGATCTGCGCCGACTTCGAGCCGCACCCTCGCTAGGGTCGCGTGCCCGTGCCGGACCGCGTTTGCAAGGGCTTCCTGGGCGATCATGAAGACGTGGGTCGCGACGTCCTTGTCCAGTTGCGAGTCACCCGAGCCGATCGTCTCGACGCTGCAGCGCCAGGTGTTGGCGATGGCATAGCGCGCCGCGAGCCGCTGCAGCGACTCTCCCAGGCCGCCGCCGTCCACGCCGACCGGACACAGACCGAAGGCCAGGCCGCGCACGCTCTCGAGCGTGCGCTGCACGTGCTGCACGATCTCGCGCAGCTCGAGTTCGAGCGAAGGACTGACGGCCCGCGCGTGCGTCGTGCACTGCATCAGCAAGAGGCCGATCCCCGTCAGGTCCTGGCCGACGGAGTCGTGCAGATCACCGCCGATCCGTCGCTGCTCAGCGGTGCTGATTTCCAGCATGCGCCGTTCGAGCTCGCGTTGTTCCGTCACGTCCTGACTGACACCCAGGATCAACGCCTCGCCGCGCGTCCGATCGACGTACTGGCGCGCAACCGTGCGCTGGTAGCTCTCGGCGCCGCGTCCTGCGACGCCGCGACGTCCCGCAATGCGATGCTCCTGGACGAGTTCCACCCCCCGCTCGGTCAGCGCTTCGAGTTTCGCTCGCATCGCTGCGCGCGCAGGCCCCGGTATCCTCGCGAGCCAGCTGGCCAGTGGAACACCCACGGAGAGCTTCCCCGTGGCCTGCTGCGTCTGCACCAGGCCGCTGGCGGGGTTGAGCTGCCACGGGACGAGTCCGGCCGCCTGCAGCGCGAGACGTAGTTTCTCGGAGGTGATTTCCGCTGAATGTTTGGCCTCCAGCAGGTCCGTCACGTCGGTACAGGTCCCCACCAGTCCGAGAAAGTGTCGGGCCCCGTCCCAGTGTGGCGCCACGTTCACGCGCAACCAGCGCCACTCGCCGTCGTGCCGGCGGCGCCGGTACTGCAGCGACGCCGGCACGCGTCGGACCAGCAGGCGCTTGAACAGCCGATTGCAGCGCTCCACGTCGTCCGGATGGACGCCGTCGCTCCAGTCGGCGCGCAGCTCGGTCTGGAAGTCGCGCCCTGTGAATTCGAGCCAGGGCTGATTGAAATAGTTGCGGCGACCCTCGGGATCCGTGGTCCACACGAGCGCCGGCGCATGATCGGCGAGATGGCGGAAGCGCGACTCGCTCGCGCGCAGCGCGGTCACGACCTGTTCACGCTCGGTGATGTCACGCACCACGACGACCACGCGACGCGCGCCGCGATGCTGGCCCGTCTGGCGCACGGTGACGCGCGTCGACACTCGCTCGCCCTCGCCCTGCATCAGATGGGTTTCCTGCTGCAGCTCGCGCGATGCGCTCATGCCGGCCAGATCGATCGCCGGGCGAAAGCGACGGCAGAATCGTACCAGCGTCATGCGAGACCACTGCGCCGCCGTCAGCCTCGCCAGCGCCTTCGCGGCCGGATTGCAGTACTCCAGGTTCATCTCCGGAGCCGCGAACACCAGCACGGCCGACGGCACATACTGCAGCGCGACGTGCTGGGCTGCGTGGATGTCATGCTGTCGGTCTTGGCGCGAAGGCAACTCGATCCGCCTCATCAAGGATGGCGCGCCCATGCTGGGCGTCGCGTGCCCGCCGTTCTTCCAGATTGCGGTGAGGGACTTTCAGAATCCGAGCATCGAGCGTTTTCTGAAATGTGTATCGCTCTCTTGCCGAACACCTGCAACCCCGCGATAAGATTCTGAACATGGGTGAATCGATCAAGACGACTGGCCGACCCCACTTCCGTCTCAATACGGCGATGGAGTACATGGCTGCCGACGCAGCCGAGCATGCCGTCACGTGGTGGAGCGGTTCGGCGCGTATCGCGACCACCTCCACAGGACCGGAAGGCGCATCTCGCGACGTCAGGCTCGATCAGCACGCGGTCATGCTCGCGCTCGGTACCCGCGCGAGCGTCTGCGAATACCGCGTCGATGGTGGCAACGCGAAGACTCATCGCATGCGGCGCGGCGACTTCACCTTCCTGCCCGTCGGGCATCAGCTCTGCAGTTCGTACGCAGGCACGACGCAGCATTTCGCACTGCTGCTCGATCGCAACGCGCTGCAGGAAGACGTGCACCGCTCCGTGTTCAGGCTCCCCTTCGACATCGAACCGATCGTCCTCGGACGCGCGGACCCCTCAGTGGATCGGCTGCTCGCGGCGCTCGAGACCGAATGCCGCAATCCGGGCTATGCGGACTCCCTGTACTGCAGCCACCTCGCGCATGCATTGCTCGTGCAGCTGGTGTTGCGCCAGACGCCGCCGGTCGACACGCCGGCGGCCGATCCGCTCAGTCGTTACCGCATCTCGCAACTGCACGAGTACATCGAAGCGAATCTCGGCTCGAGGCTGACGATCCAGGAACTGGCTGCCGTGATCGATGTCGGGCCCTCGCACCTGTCGCGGCTCTTCAAGCGCGCGACCGCTGTACCGCTTCACCAGTACGTGCTGTCACGACGCCTCGCCAAGGCGCGCACACTGCTGTTGCGCAGCGATGCGCCGCTGTCGCAGGTCGCGCTGGCCACCGGCTTCTCCAGCCAGAGTCACCTGACCAGCACGTTCAGCCGGCTCGTCGGGCAATCGCCGTCGCGGTTCCGTCAGAACCGCGGCATCGTCAAGTAAGGACCCGCGACCTGTTCGCGAGCCGCGAGCACCGGGCCAGCCTGCCGTGCGCAGGGCGCTCATGGCCCATCCTGGGCCCTGCAAGTCCGCGATTTTTCAGGCCTCTGGCCCGTTCAGCCTGCAGACAGGTGGCGGGGCGGATCATCGGGTCGTACGGAGACATGACCGTCCCCGAGGAGAGATCGATGAAACGCACGACCACCCTGATTGCCGCCACGCTGGCCGCATCCCTTGCGAGCGTCGGCGCCCAGGCCGTGGGCCCGGGAAAGAACCGGCTGGCCCAGGAAGAACCGCAGCAGCGCGAGGACCGCAGTGAGCGCCGCCAGGAGCGCGAACCGCAGGCGCAGCCACCACGATCTCAGGATCGTGGCTACGATCGCCGCGTCGAGGTCGCGCCGCGTCCGCCCGAATCGCGCCCAGAATCGCGCCCCGAATCGCGCCCAGAACCGCGCTATGAACCGCGCCCGAGCGCACCGCCGCCGCGGATGCAGGGCCGTGATGGCGACCGTGGCCCCGGCAACAATGGTGACCGGGGTTACCGCGGCAACGATGATCGCCGGGACGATCGTCGCGATGACCGCTACGGCCACGACTACGGTGACCATCGCGATGATCGCGACCATCGCAGCGGTGGCTATGTCCCGCGCGACTATGTCTCGCGAGGCGGCAACTGGCGCGACCACCGTGGCCGCGAGTGGCGTTACGACCGCGGCTGGTACGACCGCTATCGTGTGCAGACCTGGCGCTACGATCGCGGCCGCTACTACGCGCGTCACCGCTACTCTCTCGGTTACTACGATCCGCCGCCGCGCTTCATCGTGCGCTTGTGGGTGACGGGTGACCGGCTGCCGTCCTCGTACTACGAACGTCGCTACCTCATCCACGACTACTGGCGCTTCGATCTCTACGAGCCGCCGTACTGGGCGAACTGGGTGCGTGTCCGTAACGACGCCCTGCTGATCGACCGGGACACCGGCGAAGTGCTCGACGTCGTCTACGACCTGTACTGGTAACAGGAATGCGCCGGAGCGGGGACCCCCACGTCTTCGCTCCGGCTCGATCTCATCGGGGCAGATCGAAGCTCAGGGCTCCGGGCTCTCGTACCGCACCTGGATCATGTCGAGATACAGCGTGCCGAAGCGCTGATACAGATCGTTGATCGCAAAGTTGTCCTGCTCGCAGCGGCTGAGTTTCTCGACCGAGCGACGGATGTTGGTGAAGTAATCCTGGTACTTCTTCTTGTAAGTCTCACGCAGACCACCCAGCGCTTCGAGAATCTGCGGCTTGCCGCCCAGCTGCCAGCTCAGCGCCATCGCACCGTGGAAGTTCGAACCGGTATCGCCGATCGCCATCATGCGATTCGCGTACTGGATGTGTGAGTTCGTGATCGACCACGCGACGTGCAGATAGCGGCGATTGAACTGGATGTTCTCTTCGGCATCGCGCACGCACTGCTGACAGGTCGAGCCCTGCTCCGCGCAGGATGACGGGATCGTCGGATTCATGTCCGGCATGTTCGTCGGATCGTATTGGGCATCGCTCTGATCCAGCGGGTCATACGGCTCCTCGCCCTCTGGATAGTTCCCCTCGCTCTTGTTCGGATCGTCGCTATCCTCGCCTTCGGGGTAATTCGGCTCACCCTTGTTCGGATCGACCGGCGGCTCGGAACCGGAGTCGCTCTCCGGCCCCATCGGCGGCGGCCGACGCCAATCGGCCGGGACGCCGCTTCTGGTCGGACCGGCGGCGGAGCTCTGACCCGTACCGCCCTGGCCGGGGCCCGTGCCCTGGCCTGATCCCTCGCCCGCACCTGGGTCCACACCCGGGCCCACACCCTGGCCCGCGCTTTGGCCTGCAGGTGATTGGCCGCTGCCCTGCTGACCGCTGCCCTGCTGCCCCTGCGCCGGCAACTGGCCGGAACCCTGCGCACCCTGGCTCGCAGTCTGGCCCGAGCTCTGGCCCGAGCCCTGACTCGAGCTTTGGCCGGGCCGTTGATTCGACTGCTGACCAGAACTCTGTCCGGTGCCGCCCTGCGGGATGCCCCAGCTGCCCGGATTCTGGCCACCTGGCGTGCCCTGACCGAACGTACCCAATCCTCCGGTCACGGCCGTGGGCGCGAGCAGCATCGGACAGCTCGCCACGAGAACCAGCGTCAGCGGAATTCGATACTTCATGACACTTTCTTCCTGCGCAGAAACACGAAAGCAAGAATGGCGATCAGCAATGCCGCGCCGCCGCCCCACCACCACCACTTTGTTCCGGCACCGCCGTCGTACTGCGATTTCGGCACGATGATCGGCTGCGACTTCGGCTTGATGTCAGGGCCGAGCCACACGACCATTTTGTACGGCGATGCAGGCTTCTGCGAGTCGATCGAGATCTGGAACTCGCCCTGCGTGCGGAACTTGAAATTCACCTGCTTGCCGCCGGCGGTGCTGCCCTCACGCAGCGACTGATCCCATTTGCCCTTGTGCACCTTCACGTTGATCACGTCATCGGGATTCACGGGCCGCACAGTGACCGAGACCGGAATCAGCATATGCAGGTTCTCGACGAAGAAGCGATCCGGCGTCGGGCCTGCATCGCCTGCGACGAGCGCGGCCTTGCCTTCCGGAATGTCCGGCACCTCGCGTACATCGAGCCGGTACACCGGGATCTTGTCGTCCGGCGTCTGCGCGCTACCCGTCGCAGCGGCCAGCAACGCACCGAGGCCGACGAGACCCGCGAGCGCCATGTTCCTGAATGTCATCCCTTGAGACTCCCTGTTTTCGAGACAGATCGCGTATCTCGACGCGACGATTGAGCGCGCGACCTGCCGCACTCGAGTTGTCGGCCACCGGCTGCGATTCGCCGAAGCCCTGCGCCGTCAGGCGCGATGGCGCGATGCCCCTGGCCGTCAGCCAGGCCATGACCGCCTGCGCACGGCGCTTCGACAGATCCGCGTTGTAGGTGTCGCTCGCCTGCGAGTCCGTATGGCCGGCGATCGCGATGCGCAGCGCCGGCTTCGACTTCAGCAGCTGCAGCACCTGCTGCAGCGTGGCTTCGGATTCCGCCTTCAGCACGGCTTTGTCCGTGTCGAAATAGATGCCGTACAGATCGACTTTGCCGTCACTCTCGAGTCGATCGGCCAGCGTCTCGTTCTTCGCACGCTCGAGGCGGATGGTGAGGTCCACCGATTCGCCGGCGAGCAGGTCCGTCTGTTCGGAACCCGTGACGTAGTCCGGGTGGCTGCCGGTGACGACCACGAGTCCGGCAGGCACGTCCTTCAACTCGAAGCGACCGTCGACATTGGTCGTGGCCTGACGCACATTGCCGGCCGACGCCAGCGCACCGTTGATCGGCGCGTCCGATGCCTTGTCGACGACGATGCCGCGGATCGTGCCCGAGTACACGAAGCCCTTCGGGTTGATCAGCAGCCGCGCGAAGTCGAACGCGAACCCGTCCCCGACATTCGTCGATGCATCGTCAACCAGGATCTGCAGCTTGCCGTCGCTGAGGAGCCCGAGATATTCCGGCAGCAGCTTGATCGTGATCAGCTTGCCGATCGGCCCCGTCTGATTCAGCTTGTTGATCGTCGTTTCGATGTCCGGCGCGGGACGACCGTCGAGCGTGACGCTGAAGCGCGTCTTCATGACGGGCGCCTGGAAATCGTCGACGAACAGCTGCAGCAGCGCGCCCTTGATCTGCACGGCGGCGGGGTCGAACTGGATCGTGATCGGCTGCGGCGAATTGTCCGGGCGATCCGTGTCGCGCGTGTAGCCGTCCTTGCTGCCGAGCACGGTCTGCGCGCCGGAATTCACCATGATGCGATCCGTCCCGGGAGGATCGTCCGCCTCAGGTTTCCATGGGAACGCATGAATGGGCGTGGACTTGCCGGCGAAAGGGTCGAAGTCGTCCGGCCAGCCGAAGCCGAGATTGTCGATGTCGCCGACCTGCACGAGCAGCTCGGCTTCCTTCGCGTTCTTCTCGATGCGTGACGTGGCGGCCCAGTCGGGCGGCAGATCGAGCACCGGTTGCTTGACGCTGCGATCGCGGCGACCAGGTTTCGAGATCGCCTGCAGCATGCGCTCCTGCGCTGCCTTCTTTTCCGCGTCGGTCGCATTGGGATCGCGGTTGATGCGATCCAGCTCCTGCATCGTCCGCATCGCCTCGGACATCTGCTGCTGCTTCTGCGCATCCTCCGGACTCGATGGCGTCGCAGCCTGAGCCGCGGCGTTCGCCTCGAGGCGCTTTGCGAGTCGCTCCTTGAATCCGCCGTCGCCCTCGACGGTGGCCGGAGTTTCCGATGCGGGCGGCTCGACCGCAGCGGTGGCCGCTCCACCTGACTCTTCGCGCGATCCGCAACCCGCCAGCAACGCGCCCGCCGCCACGGCGGCACAGATCCAACGAGGAATACGAGGCATGCAAGGCTCCCTTTCCCGCAGGACCGTATCAGTTAACTCTACGCGGGACCGTGCATGGTTCATAGTCGCGCAGGCGCGAGCACGCGGACCATTGCATGCCATGTGGATTCCCGGCAGAGTCGCGAAGCGTTTTGTCCCGGGGAGGGATCGATGGCCAGCCGATTCGTACCGCTGCTGATCGCAGCTGCCGTGTCCCTCAGCGCCTGTTCGGGCGGCAGCGACGCCGAGCAACGGCGCGAAGCCGAAGCCACCGCAGCGGCAGCGTTGCCGAGCGCGCCCGCCGAATTGCCCACGACGGATGCGCTGCCCTCTGCAGGTGGTGCTGCCGAATTGCCGATGGCTGCAGCAGACTTCGACGTCGCCTTGGTCCCCGTCACCAGCGCAAGCCTGCCGCCGTTCCCGTTCTTCAAGGATCCTGAAGGCCTCGAGAACGAACTGCAGGGACCGGATGCGCTGAAGCCGTTCGATCGTCACTGGTTCATCGCAGGCGGCAAGCTCGTCGCGCTCGAAGGCAAGATCGCCCTCGCCCGCTACAACCTCGAGTACCCGCCGTCGGGGCGCAAGTATTCGCTGATCGAGTTCCATCGCAATTACGAGAACGGAATTGCAGCACTCGGCGGGCGCAAGGTCAGCACGACGCAATTCAATGACGCCCTGATCCAGGCCGCCGGTGGGCGCGAAGCCATCGACAAGTTCTTCTCGGGTGCGCCGCCCGTGCCGGAGGCGGAGCACTACACCTATCTGATCCGCTCCGCCGACAAGGAATACTGGATCCATGTCAGCGCCGGTGCGACGGTCCCGCTGATCGGCTTCGTGACCGTGCTCGAGAAGCAGGCCATGCAGTCGTCGCTGGGCTTCCTGGACGCGGCCGCCATGAAGAAGGCGCTCGACGAGAAAGGCCGGGTCGCCCTTTACATCAACTTCGATCTCGACAAGGCCACGCTGCGTCCGGATGCACAGCCGATCATCGACGAGATCAACAAGCTGCTCGCCGCAGACACCAGCCTGAAGCTTTCGATCGAAGGGCACACGGACAGCACCGGCAGTGCCGAGCGAAATCGCGAACTCGCCACGGCCCGCGCGCGCAGCGTGCTGGGCGCGCTGGTCGGACTCGGCGTCGATGCATCACGTCTCAGTTCCAAGGGCTTCGGTCCGGACAAGCCGATCGCAGACAACTCCACCGACGAAGGCCGGGCGAAGAACCGCCGCGTCGAACTCGTCAAGACCATCTGAGAGGTTCACATTCCATGAAGCAGCTCATCGCCATCGCCTCCGTCCTGTTCGTCGCCACCGCCAGCGCCGGCGTCCGGATCGAGACCCTCGACCGGAACATCCAGACGAAGGCACCGGAAGGCCCGACGCAGACCGTGTACGTCCAGAACGGCAACGTGCGTGTCACCTCTGGCCCGAGCGGCGGCATGCTGCTGAAAGGCTCGACGATCTATGTCATCGATGACAAGAAGAAGGCCTACCGCGAAATGGACAAGGCTGCCATGCAGGGCTATGCGAACCAGGCGAACGCGGCGATGTCGCAGATGCAGGAGCGCATGGCGAAGATGTCGCCGCAGCAGCGCGAAATGATGCAGAAGATGATGGGCGGCAACATGCCCGGCATGGCGCCCGCAGCACAAGACGCATACGAAGCCAAAGACACGGGCAAGAGCGATACCGCCGAGGGTCGCAAGTGCCGCCTGTGGAACATCACGAAGAATGGCCAGGTGATCGAAGAACTGTGCGTCGTGCCGTTCTCGTCGCTGCCCGGCAAGGAAGACTTCCAGAAGACCTTCAAGAATCTGGCCGAAGCGTTCGAAGGCATGGCGAGTGCGATGCCCAATGCCGCGAACGATGCGAAGGCCCGCACGGCCATCAACGGCTATCCCGTCCGCACGCGGCGTTACTCGAACGGCAAGCCAGCCGGCACCGAGACGGTGCTGAAGACCTGGAATGAAGAGGCCCTCGCGGCTTCGCTGTTCGAAGTGCCTGCCGGCTACAAGAAGCAGGACATGCCGAAAATGGGCGGCATGTAGGGATTCACCGGGAGTCAGCCGGACGGCTGCGCTGCGCGCCCGTCCGGCGACATCGCCTCGCTGCGGATGATCGACGCGCCGCACTGACTGCAGGCGCCGCGTTCGATCGATTTCTTCAGTTCCTTGTCGAGCAACGTGTGCCCGCAGTCGGGGCAGGCGAGCTTGTGCCGCCGAACGCCGAGCTTGCGCTGCGCCAAGACCAGCAGCACCGCCCAGGCCACGGGGATCACGATCAGGTACAGCACCTGCATGTTCTTCGAGGGCGGCAGCACCGTTCGCAGATAGCTGGTGTGCGTCAACACATACAACACGAGCAGCGGAGCGTAGGCGAAGAACGCCACGATCATGCGCTCACGGCGATACGCCTTCTGGCGGGAATTCAGATCATCAGGAGTGACGGGGAAATCCACTGCACCGACCCTCGCACTGTGCACAGGCGAGGCAGTTTACCCGGCCCGGCACGGACAACACACAACGGCTGACAACTCGGCTGGGGCCACGTCAATCGAGCAGCGGATGCCCCTTCGGCAGTGTGTGCGCGTGCCACGTGGCGAGACGGTGACGGATCGTCTTCTCGCTGACCTGCTCTTCCGGCATCGGTGCGATCAGCTTGTCGTGCACCAGCAGTCGGTAGACGAACAGCGCCTTGTCACGGGCGGAATCCGTCGCTTCGAACTCGACCGCCTTGCGTCCTTCGGCATAGCTGATGCCGGCCAGCAACGCCGCCTTGAACAGTTCAGCTTCGTGCTTGAGCTTCTTCATGAGGAATCTCCGCTACCGCGGTGCTGAGGTTCGCGCTCGAACACCTGCTCGCGATGGTAAGCGAGGTACTGCCGCTGGGTGGGTGTGAACGGCCCGACATTGCGCTGCGGGCGCAGGCCCCAGGTCTGGAACACTGCCGGATTCAGATGCTTCGAGATCAGCAGGTCACCATCGTCCGAGAATGATATGAATCCGCGCTCGAACAGGTGGTCGAGATGGGGCGACAGCAGCAGGCCGTTC
Source organism: Steroidobacteraceae bacterium (assembly GCA_965279665.1). GTDB lineage: Bacteria > Pseudomonadota > Gammaproteobacteria > Steroidobacterales > Steroidobacteraceae > UBA964. The sequence goes on along the minus strand of OZ257256.1, from coordinate 1,137,624 downwards.
TGACCATCCAGCTTCTGTTGATCGTCGGACAGGCGCCAGGGCCGGATGTGGCGCGCGCGCAGGTGACGGCGATCGAACAGGCCCGTGATACGACAGGACTTCTCGACTTGCTCGACTTCGTGCCGATACGGTCCCTGGCCGCGGCGTGCGCGCACCAGCGTGAGCTTCTGCTCGGGCGTCAGATCCGTCCGTTGCATGAGGGCCGCTTCGGCGCGTTCGTCTTCGAGGTCCTCGGCCCGCAACGCCACCCACACCGTCTCAGCCGGCGCGACCGGCGTCGGCACATGCGCCACCGCCGACGGCGACAGCTGTGCTCCCGCTGCTGCCTTGGAACGGCGCGGTTTGGTCTTGCCTATGGGCAGTCGCTTGCGTCGACTCACGGGAGGGATCCCCTGCATGGCCAATGCCGGCCAGTATGAACCTGCACCGCGCGAACGGCGCGATCACACCTTTCGCAATCTTGAACCGCACCCCCAGCCTACCCTCAGGGTACACGCGCCGGGTACAGCACGCGCGCGGAATACGCCGCCAGATCCGCACGAAGCTCCGGCAACATCAGATACACGGCAATCAGGTTCGGAATTGCCATGCAGAAATTCAGAGAATCGACCAGGTTCACGACCTGTGCGAGTTCGAAAGTGCCGCCGGTGGAGATGATCGCGCAGAGCAGGATGCGATAGGAGATGCGGCTGCGCGCGCTGGCCGAGAACAGCCAGGTCCAGGCCTGCTCGCCGTAGTAGCCCCAGCTCAGCACCGTGGATAGCGCGAACAGGATGGCTGCGGCCGACAGTACGATCGGGAACCACGGCACCACCGTCGCGAACGCCGCCGAGGTCAGCGCGATTCCCTCGACCGCCGCGCCGCCCTGATAGACGCCCGTGACGACGATGGCCAATGCCGTCAGCAGGCAGATGATGACGGTATCCAGGAACGGTTCGAGCAGCGCGGCGAAGCCCTGCGACATGGGCTCCTTCGTGCGCACCGTGGCATGCGCCATCGGAGCGGAGCCGATACCCGCTTCGTTCGAAAATGCCGCGCGCCGGAATCCCTGCACGATCGCGCCGATCACGCCCCCCGCAATGGATTCAGGCACGAACGCCGTCCGTACGATCGTCGCGAGGGCCTCGGGCAACCGGCCCGCATTCGCCACGAGCACGGTCAGGCAGGCCAGGATGTACAGCCCGCACATCAGCGGCACGAGCTTGTCGGTCGTCTTGGCGATGCGCCGCATGCCGCCGAACAGCACGATGCCGACCCACACCGCGATCGCGAGCCCGAACAGGAAGCCCTGGTCGAAGCCGGTCACCGCGCGAAACTGTGCGAACGACTGATTGACCTGGAACAACGTCAGCGAACCGCCCACAGCCGCGACACAGAAGAACCCTGCAAGGAATCGGCCGACACGCGGCAATCCGACGCGCGACAGCGCAATCGGAATGTAGTACATCGGCCCGCCCGTCACCGAGCCGTCCGGCCGCAGCTGCCGGTACTTCACCGCCAGCGTGACTTCGGCGAACTTCGCACTCATGCCGAGAAAGCCCGCCAGCATCATCCACAGCGCCGCGCCCGGCCCGCCGAGGCTGATCGCCACCGCCACGCCTGCGATGTTGCCGAGCCCTACCGTGCCCGAAACCGCCGTCGCGAACGCCTGGAAAGGCGTGGTCTCGCCCGGCGCAGAACCATCCGAGAAATCGCCGCGCACCACGCGCAGCGCGTGCGAGAAGCCACGCAGGTTGATGAAGCGGAACGCCAGCGTACAGACGAGGCTGCCCAGGATCAGCCAGACGACGATCAGTGGCAGCTTCGCGCCGGCGACATCCACGGAAAAGAACACGACGCTGGAGATCGCATCCGAGACGGGCGCGACCCACGAATTGACGAGCGCGTCGATGTCCACGCGGATCGAGATCAACTTCTGGTGCGCGACCACTTGATCTGGAACTCGATCTCTTCCTCGGCCTTCGAGGACTCATGCTCGATGTTGAACACGGCGTGCGCTGGCACTGCAATGCGGCGCAGCTTCGCCGCGAACTGCCGATTCGTATAGCCCTTTTCGATATCGCGCGCTGACTTCCTGGTCATGGTCCTGCTCCCTGCAGCCCCACACGGGGCCAGCGCAAAGGCTACCAGAGACGCAGGGGGATCAGAGCTTGCCGGCCTCGAAGTGCGCCTCGAAGAACTGCCACGGCACAAGGTGAAAATCCCGCCGCACCACCGGTGCATGCTGCGCGAACTCGAGCATCAGATCATTGCCCGGCGACACCGCCGGCCAGCCGGGCAACCCTTCCCCGTTCGGGTCGCCTGTCTTCGCGAACTGCACCCAGTAGCGGCGGATCAGATCCGCATAGCGACGATCACTGTCCACGACCCGGTATCCGAACTTGCCGGGACGATCCGGGCCCTCGAGCAGCGCGGCGCCGTCCAGCGTCCCGAACACATAGCGCGTCGTGGCGCCGTGCGCGGCGCCGAAGAAATCGCCGACATGCTGATCGAGCACGCGCGAGAACAGGTACACGTAGCTCGGGCTGCCCGCGCGCGCATGCTGCTTCGCCAGGTAGCGTTGGGTGCTGAGGAAAAACTCGGCATAGATCTTGTTGTTGAGCGTCGTGTCGTCGCGTTCATGGTAGATCGCATCCGCCTGCTCGCGCGTCACATTGATCGCATCGAGTACGGGCGCGGCGGGCGCTCCTTTCGCGACCAGACTGCTCTCCCAGCTGGTGGCGCCGGTGAGATAGGGAACGCGATGCTGCGCACCGGCGCGAAAGGCCTCGCCGACGGGCCGCGTCAGGATCTGCCCGTCGATCACGGGTCCGAGGCCACCACCCACACCGAGTCGGTGCTTCGCCTGGTAATCCAGCACCTGCTGCATCGTCAGCGCGCGCAGCCGCTGCACCACGCCCGGGTCATCGCCGTCCACACCGAAGCGACCGGCGATCGTGTGCCCTTCCGTCTCCAGTGACGGCAGCTTCGGCTGCTCGCGTTTGAGATCACGCTCGGTCAGCATGCGCAGCGCGGAACTCTCCGAGATCGCCTTGTCGAACAGGCCCGCGCTCGCCGGGCTCGCCATCAGATAGTTGACGGACATGCCGCCGGCCGACATGCCGAAGATCGTCACGTTGGCCGGATCGCCGCCGAATGCCGCGATGTTCGCGCGCACCCATTTCAGCGCCGCGATCTGATCCATCAGGTTGTAGTTGCCGAGAGGCTCGTCAGGCTGTGCCCGACTCAACGCGGGATGAGCGAAGGTGCCGAGCATGCCGAGGCGATAGTTGAACGTCACGACGACGACGCCCTGGGTCGCAAGCACGTGGCCGTCATAACGCTCCATGCCCGCGTCGCCCACCGTGAAGCCGCCGGGCAGGAGCCAGACCATCACCGGTCGGCGCGTCCCGGCGGAAACATCGGCGGTCCACACGTTGAGATGCAGACAGTCCTCGGACATCGGCCGGCCGCCCAGCGTTTCGAGCGAATAGCCCTCACGCAGCAGCTGCGGGCAGACCGGTCCGAAGCGCGTGGCATCGCGAACGCCGCGCCAGCCCGGCGCCGGCTGCGGCGCACGCCAGCGCAGCTCGCCCACCGGCGCCGCCGCGAACGGAATGCCGCGGTAGACATTGATCCCCTGCTCGAGCGCACCGCGAAGCGAGCCTTGGGAGATCGTGAGGACCGGTGCGTACGCCGCGCCATCGGATGTCGCAGCCCCGGCAAGTTGCGACGTCGACATGGCCAGCATCGCGAACGTCAGCACGGCACAGCGCTTCAAGGAAATGTCAGTCATCACAGGATCTCCGGGAGATTGTTCGCGGACCATTGGAAGCCGGGAGAGCCGACACTGTCCATCGGCAGCGCACGGTTCGTCGCGCAGGTGGACGGTTCCGTCAGTCGCGTGTTCTTGACTCGAACCATACCTATCGGTATGGTGATGCATACCGCTTGGTATGGTCAGTGATCCGGCTCCATGCAAACCGATTCCAGAACGCGCTTTCTCGACGTCGCGCTGAAGGTGATCCGCAGCAAGGGCTACACGGCCACGTCCGTCGAAGACCTCTGCAGCGAAGCCAGATTGACGAAGGGCAGCTTCTTCCATCATTTCTCCAGCAAGGAAGAGCTGGGCGTCGCGGCCGCGGAGTACTGGTCGAAGATCACGGACGCGTTCTTCGCCGCAGCGCCGTATCAGTCGATCGAGGACCCACTGCAACGGCTGCTCGGCTATGTGGATTTTCGCGCTGCGATCCTGCGCGGCGAACTGCCGGAGTTCACCTGCCTCGTCGGCACGATGGTGCAGGAGGTCTACGACACGCACCCGCATATCCGCGACGCCTGCGATCGCAGCATCAGCAACCACGCGGCCAACGTCGGGAAGATCATCGACGAGGCCATGCGGCTCTACCGCATCAAGTCGGACTGGACGGCGGCCAGTCTCGCGCTGCACACGCAGGCCGTGCTGCAGGGCGCCTTCATTCTCGCCAAATCCAAGGATGGCCCTGAAGTCGCAGCCGAATCCGTCGCACACCTGCGCCGGTACATCGAACTGCTGTTCGCACAACCCAAGAAGAGGAAGAAGAAGAATGTCAGGCCCCACTGAAAGCTCATCGACGGTGCGACTGCACCGCGTGCTGCGCGCCCCGCCCGAGCGCGTGTACCGCGCGTTCCTGGATCCAGATGCCCTGGTGAAGTGGATTCCGCCGCACGGGTTCACCGGCAGGATCCATTCGATGGACGCGCGTGTGGGCGGCGGATACAAGATGTCGTTCACGAATTTCGGCACTGGCAAGAGTCACTCCTTTGGCGGCACCTACCTCGAGCTGATCCCGAACGAGAAGCTGCGCTACAACGACCAGTTCGACGACCCCAACCTGCCCGGCACGATGGAAGTCACGATCGCGTTGCGAAAGGTCCTGTGCGGCACCGATGTCTCGATCGTCCAGACCGGTATTCCTGCCGCCATACCCGTCGAGTTCTGTCATGCCGGCTGGCAGGAGTCGCTGGTGCTGCTGGCACAGCTCGTCGACCCGGAGATTCCCGATGGCCAGTAACCACGGATTCATCTGGTACGAACTGCTGACGACGGATCCGGACGCCGCCGCGCGCTTCTACGGCGCGGTGATCGGCTGGACCGCCGCCGATTCCGGCCAGAAGGACATGGACTATCGCTTCTTCAGCATGAACGGCGTCGCGATCGGCGGCCTCATGGCACTGCCGCCCGGTGCGGCCGAGTCCGGCATGCGACCGGGGTGGCTGGGCTATGTCGGCGTCGACGATGTCGATCGCAGCGTCGCGCAGTTCACCGCCGCCGGCGGCAGCGAGTTGATGCCCGCGATGGACATCGAGGGTGCGGGCCGCATGGCCCTCGTCGCAGACCCCCAGGGCGCTGCGCTGTATCTGATGACACCCGTCGGCGAAGGTCCGGCCACGTCGTACGCGCCCGGCAAGCCGGGTCACGGCGGGTGGCACGAGTTGCACGCGAAAGACTGGAAAGCCGCGCTGGCGTTCTACGGCGAGCAGTTCGGCTGGGGCAAGGCCGGTGAACTGGACATGGGTCCGATGGGCACCTACCTGCAGTTCGACGCCGGCAGCGGCGAGATGATCGGCGGCATGATGAATGACACGTCAGCCGTTCGCCCCTACTGGATGTACTGCTTCAACGTCGAAGACATCCACGCCGCGAATGCACGGCTGGTGGCCGCAGGCGGTACGGCGTTGATGGCACCTCACCAGGTACCCGGCGGCAACTGGGTGGTGTTCGCGCGCGATCCGCAGGGGGCGCCGTTCGTCCTGGTGGGCCCTCAGCCGAGATAGCCAGCCGAACCGGGACAACAACACGAGGTCATCAGCATGGCAAAGCGATATGTCGATGGATTCGTGATTCCGGTGCCAAAGAAGAACCGCGCCTCGCGACCATGATGGATCCTAAGAAAACCGATAGCGCAGCTTGATGAAGACCTGGTCCGCCGTGACGTTGTCGACGGCACGGCGGAACTGGGCGCCAAAGCCTTCGCGCACACCCTCGATCGAACCATCACCGCCGCGGCTGTAGACCACGAAGACTTCGGAGAGTGGCGCGATCTCGTACCGATAACGCAGCTGCAAGCCGAGATTGCTGAACGTGAAATCCTCGGCCGATGGCGACGAACGCACCAGTCGTCGATCCATGCCGATCTGAAAGTCGTCCTGCAGCTTGGCATCGAGCCCGATCCACTGAAGCTTCGCCCGCAGCTCCTGCTTCGGGGTCGGGTACCAGTTCAGGCTTGCGAAAACTTCGACCTGATCACGCTCGTATGACGCGAATCGATCAGCATCGCGCCACAGCAACCAGTCAGTCCCGTGATACCAGTCGAGCGCGAGGCCGATCCGTAGCGTCTCCGTGACGAACCAGGTGGGATGGAACTGCAGCTCGGTCGTGCCGCCACTCTCGCCCTCACGGTTGAAACGCGCTGCGGCGAAGAACCGGAATGCGCCCACACGCGGGCTGTTGTACTCGACGCCAGCTCGGGGGCGTGCGCCAAGATACACATCACCGTTGCCGCGACTGATCAGGTCATCGATTCCGGCCGTCTCTGTGGCGACGTAGGCATACGTATCGCTGCCGTTGCGCCAGCTCCAGTAGCGGCCGATCTCGTAGTCGTTGCGCAGGCGGTCACCGGAACTCTTGGCCAGCGCGACGAGACCGAAGTACCAGTTGCTGCTCTGCGCGACGTGCCCTTGCGGATAACTGCGGGTGAAATGGCGAAGCTCGGTCGCCGCGCGCAACACGTCATTGCGCTCCTGAAAGCCGAAGTCGTTGAAATCGGCCTTGCGGTCGTACCAGGCGACACTGTTGAAGCTCTCCCAGGCGGTGCCTGGCTGATATGCCAGGAAGGCGCGCGCCCCATAGCCGCGGGAATCGTCACCGGCCCTCTGCAGGTCGCTGGCGAGCGCAGACCCGCTCAGCACGAGCGCGGGCGAGAACCGGTACTGGCCGTCCAGTGCGTGCACCGTCGCCGACCGATCGAGCGTTGGACGATCGACCCGCGTACCGAGATAGCCAACCGACAGCGAATCACCTTTCCAGCGATATCGGCCCGCCGCGTAGCGACGCCCGTCCGCCTCCGAACTGTCGTCCTCGAGCGCGGCGAACGCGCCGAATTCATTGCGACCCACCGTGCCCGAGTATTTCAACGCGGCAAGGACGTCCGTGTTGCCTTCGGGCCCCGCATCCGGCGCACCACCGATGCGCCGCGTGTTGATCAGCCGATTCCCGCCCAGTCGAACGTCGAACAGCTGCTGGCCCTCCGTGAAGAATGGGCGCTTGTCGTCGAAGAAGGTTTCGATCGCCGAGAAATTCACGACCAGGTTGTCGCTCTCCACCTGGCCGAAATCCGGCGCGATCGCCAGCGCCACCTGGTTGCTGCCATTCGGCCGCCAGGTCACATCCAGTCCCGCGCGCCCCTCAGTCGTCGAACGCAGGCGATCGTGCCCGGCCGACACGTACGGAAACCAGTCCAGCGAGGCGGTCGAATATCTCGGTACCTCCAGGCGCTCGAAGCTCTGCACGAAGCTGGGACCGAACAATTCGATCGCCGGAAACGCGTACCGCTCGCCACGCTTCTTCAGGTAACGGCCGGCATAGACGCCGATCGTTCGCGACGAGTCCTTGACCGCGCCTTCCGGCGCGACGGACCACGGGATCTCCCATTCGACCGTCCATCCAGCATCGTCCTCCTGCACCGCAGCGATCCAGCGCGCGTCCCAGTCGCGGGAGAGATCGGTCTGGTTCAGCACGATGCTGTCGCGTTGCGAACCCGACAGACTCACGGTGAACTCGTACGCCGTCCGCCCCTGCCCTTCGAAATCGATGATCAGGATTGCTGGATCGGCGTCCATGTTCTCGGCGTCGCGGGTCGAACGTCCGTGGGTGCGCTCAGAGGCTGGGTGCTGGATACGCATTGCGACATAGAGCCCCTCCGGCCGAGGCAGCACGCGCAGTTCCGTGTCGTGCGCCGGACGTGCGCGCGTCAGAGGCTCGACGACCCGGAACTCGTTGAATGAGCGGGCCTCCTGCCATTCGGTTTCGTCCAGCCGGCCGTCGACCGACATTGCCAGAGCGAGCGATGGCATCGAGAGCAGCAGCGCACCGATGATCAGGAATTTTTTCATGCCGGATTGGATGCAGGATGCCATGAAAAGGTTGCATGGACTGACTCCAGATTCCGGGACACTGCGAACTCTACGGTGGCAGCGCCCCCGGACACTTCAGGAACGCGGACACTTCTCTCCGGACATCGGCGTGATGCCCGAGCAGCAGGTGCCCCCCGTTGTCCAGCGGCATGAAGCGGGCACCAGCAATCCGCACCGACATCTCGCGCGCCACGTCGAATGCATTGAGCCGATCGTCGCGAGAATGGATGACCAGGGCGGGAGATCGTATCCGCTCCAGCGCATAGCGCATCCGCGGATCAATCGCCGCCCCTTCGTTCAGGACACCGCCGACGCGAGTCGATGCCGGCAGGAACCCCTCGACGAGTTGATCGAGGAATTCATGCTCCGACATCGGCAGGTTGGCTCGCAATTCGGCACGTGCGTCAAATGCAGCGAGCAACGAATCCGGACTCGTCCTGGCGATCAACCAGTAAACGGCGTCGCTGCCGAACAATGCCTTGTACACCCAGTCCGGGATCGGACGATCCGCAATCGGAGGCGTGTATGGTGTAAACGGTGCGGACGACAACAACGCGAGGCATGCCGTGCGCGACGGGTGACGTTCGGCAAACTGCAGAGCCGGTGGAACACCCCCCGAGAACGCGAGTATCGATGCACGATCGATCTGCAGGTGATCCAGCAGATCTGCAATGGCGTCCGCCTGAGCGGAAGTCGATGCATCTGCCGGCAGCTCGCTGCCGAGATACCCAAACCGGGAAATGGAAATCCAGCGAAATGGCCCGCCACCGAAGGCGCGCGCGATCAGTCTGCCCTGGTCGAATCCACCGCCGGCGCCATGCACCACGATCACGGCCGTACCCTGCCCCCAGTCGACGTATTCGATGGGTCCACTGCGCGTCGGCGCGAATTGATGCTCCGCCGAGAGTTGCGCCTGTCGAGAGCGTACATCCCGACCGGAAAGAAGTGCGATCGCCAGTCCCGCGGCGAACACGATCGCAATCAACGTTCCAGACCACTTCAGGACGCTCACGACTGGGATCCCGGCTGAATGCGACGGTCCGCAGCATAGCGCCAGCGCCGCGCACGAGCCGACCGATTGCAGCGTATGCTGGTCAACAAAGAACTAAGGATCATGGGGTCGATCTTGGTCTTCAACACACTGACGTTCGTCGCCTTCTTCGCGCTCGTTCTCGCCGTCAACGCCCTGCCGCTCGCCTGGAAGACCCGCAAGGTCAACCTGCTGGTGGCGAGCTACATCTTCTACGCGGCCTGGAATCCACCTTTCATCCTGCTGCTGTGGATCTCGACGGTCGTGGACTGGTATGCCGCGCAGGGACTCGTCCGCGCGCAGGGACACGCGAAGCGACGCGCCTGGATGCTGCTGTCCGTCGTCGCGAACCTCGGCATGCTGCTGTACTTCAAGTACGGCACCTTCCTGATGGAAAACTTCACGGCGGCGATGGCGTCGATCGGTGTCGAATGGCAGGCGCCGAAATACGACATCGTGCTGCCGGTCGGCATCTCGTTCTACACCTTCGCGACGATGTCCTACACGCTGGACATCTACCTGCGTCGCGCAGAACCCGCGAAGAACTTCCTCGACTACGCACTGTTCGTCACGTTCTTCCCGCACCTGGTGGCAGGACCGATCATGCGGCCGACCGAGCTCGTGCCGCAGTTCGAGACACCTCGCCGTGCCACGTCGCGTCAGCTCGCGTTCGGACTCGGGCTGGTCACGCTCGGTCTGTTCAACAAGGTCGTGCTGGCGGACACCTTCCTGTCGAACGCAGCTGAACGAGTCTTCGACAAGGGAAAGCTTCCGGGCCTGCTCGACGCGTGGATGGGAACGCTCGCGTTCAGCGGGCAGATCTTCTGTGACTTCGCCGGTTACTCGACGACGGCCATTGGCGTCGCACTGTGTCTCGGCTTCGCGATGCCGGACAACTTTCGATTTCCGTACGCCGCGGTGGGCTTCTCGGACTTCTGGCGACGCTGGCACATCACGCTGTCCACCTGGCTGCGCGACTATCTCTACATTCCGCTCGGCGGCAATCGCCACGGGCCCGTACGGATGTATGTCGCGCTGATGAGCACGATGCTGCTCGGCGGTCTGTGGCACGGCGCCGCATGGACCTTCGTCGTCTGGGGCGGACTGCACGGGACCTATCTGATCGTCGAACGGCTGCTGCGTGAGCGGTTCTCGGCCTGGCAACCGGGACCCGTTGCACTGTTCGGGCTCGGCCTGCTGACCTACGCGCTGGTCAATCTGACCTGGGTGTTCTTTCGCGCGAAGGATTTCGGCACCGCGTGGCAGGTGCTGTACGGCATGCTCGGACTGAATGGCGACGCGAAGCCGATCCTTGGCACCTATTTCATCGTTTGTGTCTCGACCATCGTCACGCTACTGGTCGCGACCCACTGGTACATGCGCCAGCGCACGCTCGAATCCGTCGTCGCGCGCGTACCGGCTGCGGTCATCGCAATGGTCTGGGGATTCATGGCGTTCGCCATCGTGATCTCTCAAGGAGAGGGCAGTGCCTTCATCTACTTCCAGTTCTGACCTCGCACCGGGCCTGCGCCTCACCGCGTCGGATCGGCCGGGCGTCGCCCAGCCCGTGCCCGAGCGCGATGTGCCGGACCGGCCTTGGCCGGCAATGCTGCTCGGCGCGGCCCTGCTGTTCGCGCTGCTGCTCGGCGGTTGGGAAATGTACTGGCGCGACTATGGCGTGATTCCCGGGAATCGCGATGATGCTGCGCTGTGGGCGCGCGAGCGTCGGCGGCTGACGGCAGACGGCAATGCGCCCCGTGATGCAACGGTGCTGGTGGGTTCCTCGCGCAATTTCTTCGATGTCTCGCTGCCCGTCTGGGAGCGAGTGGGTGGCCGCCGCCCGATCCAGCTGTCGATCGTCGGGACCTCGCCGGTGTTCGCGCTCGAGGAACTCGCGCAGGAATCGACGTTCCGCGGCCAGGTGCTCGTCGACATCGCGCCCGATATCTTCTTCACGGGCTTCGCCTACCGCGCCGAGTTCGGCAGGCATTGGCGCAAGGAGAGCCCGTCGGAACGCGTCGGCAAGTGGCTGTCGATGACCTTCGTCGAGCCGTACTTCGCGTTCTACGACGGGGATTTCGCGCTCTCGACCGTGCTGCGCAGGCAGGCCTGGCCGCAGCGGCCCGGCCTTCCGGGCGGGACTGCCGTGCGCAAGCTCGAGATCGTCGGGCCCGATCGCGCGGCATTCATGTGGAACAAGCTCGAGACCGATCCGGAGTATCGCGCGCTGGCGCGTCGCATCTGGGCCGAGGATTTTCATCCCGATCCTCCGTCGCCGGCTGAGCGCGCCAAAGCAAAGAAGACACTCGATGAGCAGATCGAGCGGACGCGAGTCGCCGTCGCGGCGCTACGCGCACGTGGAGCGGTCGTCGTGTTCGTGCGCCATCCCACGGGCGGGGATTACCTGGAGTTCGAACGACGCGAGTTTCCGCGACGCGACACCTGGGAGGTGCTGCTGGCACGCACCGGCGCGCCGGGCGTGCATTTCGAGGATCACGCGACCCTGGGACAGGGCTACGATTTTCCCGAGTGGTCGCACATGTCACGCAGTTCTGCCGAGCGCTACACGGCCGAGTTGTACCGCGTGCTCGAGCAGGAACATCCTTTGCCGGAGGGCCGTCGCTGGTAGATCGTCAGCTGCCCTTCAAACGACGGTCGAGCTCTCGCAATTCCAGTCGAAGCTGGCTTCCTGCCAGTAACTCGCGCTCGATGACCGGTTGCGCGGCAGTGCGAAGCTCGTTCGCCTCGCCGTTCTTGCCAAGCGCAGCCAATGCGATCGCGAGGCGCAGCTCGGCGCCGCGCAGCAGCGCGGAACCCGCCGGAAACAATCGCCGGTAGGCGGCGATCACGCTGCGCAGTTGCGTCACGGCCTCGGCATGGCGCCCCTCGCGCACCAGCAGCCAACCCTGACTTTCGCGCAGCTTCATCACCACCGTGCCGTCGGCCGGCTTGAGCGACGTCAGCAGCACTGCCGCCTGATCCAGCTGACGATGCGCCGTCGCGTAGTCGCCGTTGGCCGTCGCCACTTCGCCCAGCCAGCGTAACCTCATGCCGCGCATGTAGCGCGCATAGCCACTGTCCAGGGCAGCAGGCACCTCGTGCGCCAGAAGCGCGCTCGCCTCACGCATGCGTCCGAGGAATATCAGCGGTCGCGCGAGATCGTAGCCGGCCGTCAGGGTATCGAGGTCGTCCACGGGCTGGGCCGCGAGCTTGCGCCGGTAACTGTCCCCCAGACGTTGCGCGGCATCGGCGTAGTCGCCCTGGAAGAACCTGATCCGTCCCAGCAGCTGATTCGCCTCAGCGTAGCCAATGCTCGATCTGCCCTGGATGCGCTCCGTACTGTCGAGCGAGCGCGACGCGATCTGAGCAGCGTCGCTGAACTCACCGATCGCGAGCAGCGCACGGGCGAGGTCGTTCTGTGCTTCGATGGTCTGGGCGTTGTCGCCACCGTAGAGTCGCTGGTATCCCGTCACGACCTCGCGCAGCGCCACTGCGGATTCCGAATATCGATCGAGATTGCCGAGTACGGCGCCGTACATGTAGAGCGCATCGAAGTACTCGAGTCCGCGTCCCGCGGTACGCTGACGCACGAGCGCGATGGTCTCCGTCGCGAGGCGATCCGCATCGGGCTCGCGACCGGCGTCCTGATAGGACAATGCCAGGGCGCCGAGGACCTTGATGTATAGCGGAGTCTCGATCTGGCCGCTGGCCACGAGTTCGCGCCGGGCGCGCTCGAAATGTTGCACGCTCTCCGCGCTCTTGAACTGGGCGTGCAGCGCCTCACCCAGGCTGAGCAGCAGCAGCGGCCGCATGCCCGCAGCCTGCGCGCCGGACACCTCGGCCATGCGCAGCGCAGATCGCAGCGTTTGCTCGGCGTCGGAATTGGCATCGCTGTCCATCTGCGCCTGGGCCTGCCAGAAGCGGAACTGCAGGCTCGTCGCCGGATCGGGCTGCGGCGACTTCGCGTCGAGGGCGATCGCTTCGCGCAGATCACTGGCGCAGGGCGCCGGCAGTCCCAGCTTGCAGTACAGCGAGCCGACGGTCGCGAGCAGTCGCGCTCGCAGCACAGGCTGATCCATGAAGCCGTCGGACAACAACGCCTGACCACGGTCAACAAGCAGCCGCGGTTCGATCGGCTGACCGTCCGACCGTTCCGGACTCGCCGCGTCGAACAAGGACACCAGATAACCGGTGACCTGATTCGACGCACGCGCTTCACTGCGCGCCGTGGCAAGCGCCGCATCACGGCTGCGCTCGGCCATCCAGAGGCGTGACGCGAGGATGGCGGTGGTGACGAGCCCAACCAACAGCACGGCGACGGTAAGGCCGAGGTATCGGCGCTTCAGCTCGGATCGGCCCAGCGTCGCCTGCAGCGCACTGCGCTCGGCGTCGGCAGCCCGATCCGCTGCGAGCGTCACGCGACGTGCCTCGAGGGTGTCGATCCGAGCCGCAAAACCACCCGCGTCACCGAATCGACGCATGGGGTCGCCGTCGACCGCTGCCGCGATATCCTCGCGCAGAAGTTCGTCCGCGATGTCGCGCTCCCAGCCGGGCGCCAGCGGCCTGCGGAAATCGCCGACCACGAGCTGATAGAGGATCACGCCTAGCGCGAAGACGTCGGAACGCACGCTGGGCGCATGTCCCGCAAGCAGCTCCGGGGCGAGATACAGAGGTGTGCCACTCGTCGAATCGTTGACCAGCATGGTCTGAGTCAGACCAGCGCGCGTGATCGCGAGTCGCTGCAGGCGTGCAGCGTCCAGAACATGCCCGCTGCCGAAGTCGCTCAGCTTGACGCGCATCGCACCGTTCTCGTCCTGCCCCATCACCAGATTGGCGGGCTTCAGGTCCTTGTGCAGGACTCCCGCATCGTGAGCGGCAGCGATGGCCTGCGCCGCCTGCAGGAAGTACCCGAGTCGCTCGGCAAGCGGCACGGCGTCGAATCCGCCACGGGATTCGATCCAGTCGGGCAGGCTGCCGCCCGCTGCGAATTCACTCTCGAGAAAATACGGCAGTTCGTCGAGACTCCAGTCGATCACACGGACGTAGCCGTTTGGATCGATCTGGCTGTCTTTCAGTACCCTGAACAGCGTGATCTCGCGCTTCAACGCTCGCAGTGCGTCGGCGTCCGTCGCGAACTTGATCACGCGCTGTTCGCCGGTCTTGTCATTGCGGCTGACCCAGACGTCGCTTCGACCGCCGACCAGTTGCCTCACCATGCGCCAGTTCGGGCGCAGCGGCGGCGTATCGCCGACCGCAAAACGCGTGACGACCGGCGTTGCCGGCGTGTCGACGGCGAGCGCAACGGGAGCCACCAGCTTGTAGCCGAACCCGTAGACCGTGCGGATCAGCGCCTGCTCCTCGTCGTTCAGCGCCTGCCGCAGTTTCGTCATCGCCTTGGTCAGCACGGATTCGCTCGGGATCCGCCCGGGCCATATCTGCTCGAGCAGTTCGTCCTTGGTGACGACTTCGCCGGCGTGGCGCACTAGCAGCAGCAGCAACTGCAGCGGTTTGCCCTCGAGCGCAATGCGTTCGCCCGAGCGACTCAGCTCCAGGCGGCGTTCGTCGATGGCGAATTCGCCGAAGGCCCAGCGCGCGTTCGGCGATTCCGTTCGTGTTCCATCACTGCCCGCGGTCATGCCGTGAGGCTCCAAGTCCTTGAAATCGGAACGAGTTCTGGCGAAGTCGGAATTGTTCGGATTTGTTCGCCGGAACGTCAGGATCGGCGCGACGGATACGACGAGCCTCGCACTCAGTATCCGACAAAGGCCCGAAGAGGAATAGCGAAATGCACCTGACGAAACTGAAAAGACTCTGGATCCTGCTGACCGCGCTCGGAGGCGCCTGCGCTGTCACGGCCTGCGGCGGCGGCGGCGAGGCCGCTCCTTCGGGCTTGAGTTACGCCAGCCCGCAGGTCTACACGGTGGGCAGCGCCATCGCCGCATTGGCGCCGACCGTGACGGGTAACATAACCTCCTTCACGGTCGCGCCCGCACTGCCGACCGGTCTCGCACTGAATTCCGCGTCCGGCACGATCAGCGGTACACCGACGGCGGCTGCAGCACAGGCCACCTACACGATCACTGCGACGAACTCGGCGGGTTCGACGACGTTCGGTCTGATCGCAACGGTGAATCCCCCTGCACCTTCCGCGCTGAGCTATCCGAGTCCGCAGACTTTCGCACTCGGCAACGCCATCACGACGTTGAGTCCGACGGTCACCGGCAGCGTCGGCAGCTACGGCGTCTCCCCCGCCCTGCCGGCAGGCCTGACACTGAACACGACCACCGGCCAGATCACCGGAACGCCCACTGCCCCGGCTGCACAGGCGACATACACCGTCTCGGCGCAGAACGCCGGCGGATCCACGTCGTTCGCACTCGTCATCACCGTGACCGGGGTGCCGCCCTCGGCACTCAGCTATCCCAGCCCGCAGAGCTACACCGCCGGCGTCGCGATCGCCGCACTGGTGCCGACCGTCACCGGTCTCGTCAACACCTACAGCGTGATTCCTGCCTTGCCGACCGGTCTCGTGCTGAACGCGACCACAGGCCAGATCACCGGCACGCCGCAGTCCGCGACGGCTCAGACCACGTACACGGTGTCGGCGACCAACGGCGCAGGCTCGACGACCTTCGGACTCGTGATCGGTGTCGGCAGCGTCGCGCTGCAGGGCTGGCAGCCCGTGCTGTCGATCAGCAACCCGAATTCGATATCGGTCAGCACGCCGGACGTGGCCGGTTCGCCGGACGGCGATACCGTCGTGACCTGGATCGAGCGCGATCCGGCAGGCACGTACGGCATCCGCGTGCGCCGCCACGACAACGCCACCGGCCAGTGGCTCGCGAGTGAACTCGCCGGCGTGTTGCCCACGGGCACGGTCAGCGTCTTCGGTCAGCGCGTCGCAGTGTCGACGCAGAAGCGGATCGCGGTGGGCGAAGTGCTCAACGTCAGCAACCTCGTCAAGGCCGGCTTCGGCCGCTACGACAACGGGTCCGATAACACGCTGACCCCCGCTTGGCGGCCCACGGAAGAACTGAGTCCGGGCAGTTCGCGGGCCGATGGCGTGAGCAACAGCGTCGTCGCGATCTCGAACGACGGCGCGGTGGCGATGGCGGCATGGTCGCAGCTGGACACGGCATCGAACCGTCAGTGGCTGTTCGCTCGCGCCTATCGATATGCGGGCTGTCGCTATCCCGCAGCCAATCCGCCCTGCTCGTTCAATCCCGCGGACGTCGGCCTGCGCCCTGCCGCGAACATCGAGGCGGCGCCCGGTGGTGGCAACGCCCTCGTGATCGCGGCGTTCGGCACTTCGAACCTGCTCGCGGCTTGGTATGCACCGAACGCCAATATCGCAAACCGCTCGTCGATCAACTTCAGTCGCTACGATGGCCGTCTCGGCTTCGAGAGCTGGAGCGTACCAGCGCTGGTCAACACGCCGGGCGGCGGCGTCGCGATCCTTCCGAATCACAATCGGCCTCTTGCGGCGAATGCGGCTGGAGACGCCGCGCTGGTCTGGGCCGAGCAGGGTCCCAGCGGCGGGCCGACGTCGTTCTATCTCAGTCGCATTCGTGCCAGCGGAAACTGGTCCGCACCGGAGCAGGTCGACATCCCCGCCTCTTTCGGCGGCGGACCGGTGGGCAGCCTTACGCCAGGCGTCAACAGCGTGGCCGTCGGCGTCGATCCCGCGGGCGTCGTCACGGTCGCCTGGATCCAGCTGCTGGCCTCGAACCCAACCGACCAGATGCTGCACGTTCGTCGCTGCGCGCCTGGCGCCGCGTGCGGCGCCGCTGTCACCTTTCCGCTCGCAGCGGGGCGCGTCGCCAACTCCCCGGTGCTCGCAACCTCACCGAACGGCGACGTGACCGTGGTATGGCGCGCCAATTTTCCCGAGGAGATGTTCGCCGCTCGCTATACCGCAAGCTCCGGCACCTGGGATTCGAGTGCGACGTCCCTGACGACTGGCGCCGTGCTGATTCCGTCGGTGGCTGCGGACGGATTCAATCGCGTCACGGTCGTCTGGCATGAACAGAATGGCGGCGGCATCCAGGTCAAGCGATTCCAGTAACCCGATTCTGGCGCCCGGCCCGATGCATTCGCGCAATGCGTCGGGCCGACTGGCAATCTCCGCCAGCGTATTCATTGCTCTTCCGGCACAGCCCGTGAAACCATGGCGGCCCACACGAGGTCGTCCGTGAATCCACCTGTGCTGCAACTTGCTCTTGCCCACCTGCGGCCCCAGCCCGCGATCCCCTCGGTGTTCGTGTTGCTGCTGACCTCCGTGCTGGCGCGCATGGCCATGGGCCCGGCCGAGTCAGGGCTGCTGATGACCTGGGGCGTTCCGCTGGGACTGATCGCGTCGGCGGGTCTCGCGCTGGCCGCGGGATTCTGCTCATTCTTTCCACCGCTGATCTGGCTGGCGCTCGCGTGGTGGGGTCCGCTCGCTGTGCCGAATCCGAAGATCCCCTCTCTGGTGATCACAATGTGGATCGCGACGGCCGTGGCGGTCGCTGCGCTCGGCATCCAGGCCTGGCGCGTCTCGACGGGACGGTTCAAGCCCACGATCGAAGTCGATCAGGACACCGCGTGAACGCCAGCCGCCTGCGCAGCGCGGCGACGGCGGGTGCGGTCTACTTCGCGATCGTTTTCGGCATCGCGTTCGTGCTCGGCGTGCTGCGGACACTCGTGCTGGCGCCGCGCATCGGTGCGATGGCGGCCATCGCCATCGAAGTGCCCATCATTCTGGTCGTGTCCTGGTTTGCATGCCGGCGTTGCCTGCGCCGATTCCCCGTGCGAGCGGCGATCGCGGATCGCGCATCGATGGGGCTGGTCGCCTTCGCGCTGCTGATCTGCGCCGAACTGCTGCTGTCGATCCTGCTGACGGACCGAAGCGTCGCAGAATTCTTCGCGGCCTTCGCACAGCCGGAGCAGAAGCTCGGGCTCGCGGGCCAGGTGGCGTTCGCGATCGTCCCGGTCGTTCAGGCGCTGCTCCCGACCCGCGGTCAGCCCAGCCGCTAGACTCGACCGCATTCTCCACGATCGCGAGTACCTGACATGAGCCATCGACTACGCTGGGCTGCACTGCTGTTGGCCACCCTGCCGTTCACGGCGCTCGCGGCCTCGCGCGATGTGATCAAGCTCGATACGGGACGCGTGCAAGGCGCGACCAGCGGCGACGTGCAGAGCTTCAAGGGCATCCCGTTCGCGGCGCCGCCGGTCGGCCCGCTGCGCTGGCGCGCGCCTCAGCCCGCCGCCGCCTGGCCTGGCGTGCGTACGGCGACGAGCTTTGGCAACGCCTGCCTGCAACCGCCGCCGCGACCGAGCGAACCCTCGCTCGGCGCACCCGTCAGCGAGGACTGCCTGTATCTGAACGTGTGGCGTCCGAAGAACGTCCGCGGACCGCTGCCTGTCATGGTGTGGATCTACGGCGGATCACTGACCCGCGGCGCTTCCTCGCTCGCCGTGTACGACGGTGCGGCCCTCGCGCGGCGCGGCGTCGTGCTCGTCTCGATCAACTATCGCGTCGGCTATCCTGGCTACTTCTCGCATCCGGCGCTGTCTCGTGAAGCGGCAGACGGCGGCAAGCTCGCGAACTATGGACTGATGGACCAGGTCGCCGCGCTCGAATGGGTGCAGCGGAACATCCGCGCCTTCGGTGGTGATCCCTCGCGCGTGACGATCTTCGGACAGTCGGCAGGCGCGTTCTCGGTGCAGTTGCTGATGCTGAGCCCGAAGGCGAAGGGATTGTTCCAGCGCGCGATCGTGCATTCCGGCTACTACCGCGGCTCGTTCCCGCGGCTCGCCGAGACCGCACCGGACGGCAAAAGGCCCGCCGAACAGGACGGCGTCGAGTTGATGAAGGCCATCGGTGTGACGGCGGATTCCGCCGAGACGCTGCGCGGCCTGACGTCGGCGCAGATCCTGTCGCTGCCGGATCACGGCGTCAGCGGCGCAATTCCCGCGATCGACGGGCAGTACGTCATCGAAGACATGTGGACCTCGATGCGCAAGGGCCGTATGGCGCCCGTGCCGTTGATGATCGGCGCCACGAGTCAGGAAACACCGCGGCTGCCACCTGCGATCCAGACCAGCTTCAGATCCATCATGGCAAAGTTCATCACTCCCGAGGATGACGCGAAGCTGATCCCGATCTACGGCGGCCAGGACGCGTATGACTTCCTGCTCTCCAGCGACTTCACGTTCGCCGCGATGCTGCGCAGCTACGCCAACTTTCACCTGGCCGATGGGAACCCGACCTATCGCTATCGCTTCGCGGCCATGTCCGACGACGCGGCGAAGAAGTTCGAAGGCCTGCCGCACAGCGGCGAACTGCCGTACGTGTTCGGCACGCTCGACAGCTCGCCGTGGAAGATGACGGAACGAGATCGCGCAGTCTCGAACGCAGCAATGGACTACTGGGTCGAGTTCGCGCGCAGCGGACAGCCTTCACCGAAAGGTCGTCCAGCCTGGCCCAGTGCGGCGAACGATCAGATCATGCTGTTCGACAATGACGGCGCGAAGCCGATGAAAGACGATCGCGCTCCGCGCTACCAGGCGCTGTCCGACATCGTCGATCCTCGATCCTGAATCGGCCAAAGGCGCGCAAGTCGGCGCGCCTCAGCGCTTCGCCGCCTGCCACTCGAGGCATTGCGGAATGCCCGCGTCCGTCGACGACATCGGACCCTTCCGCGTGAGGATCAACGCAGGCGCGCCGGGTCGATCCTGAATCGAAAAGCGGTCCCGGCTGATCCGCCTGGACGTACCCCGCGTCGACTCGGAGTTCTCGTCCGTCACGATCGAATCATCCATCAGAGTGAAGATCTGCACCGGTTCGGCGCCGTCTTCGTCCCAGGAAAAAGCCATACCGCGCCGAGCGTCGGCCGTCGCCAGCACGAACCGGCCGCAGCCCAGCAAGCCGTTCGAATTGCGACTGAACCAGTACAGATTCTCTTCGCTCGTTGACCAGTAGCAGACCTCTGCACCGAAGTCGCTCTGCCGCCAGCAGGACCCGGCGAGATCCGCGAGCCAGCCGAAGCGACTCGATGCCGCAGGTGGCGCCGTGGCTTGCGGCGTGCTGGCGCATCCGGCGGCCAGCAGCACCACCGCCCCCAACACGGAGGTCTTCAGTCGAATGCTCATGAGGTCCCGTTCGCGTCGGCGCGCAGCACATGCGGTGCCCAGCGTTCGAGATCGCTGCGCAGTGCGCCACCTGTCAGATGTCGCGTGAATGGCACCAGGGTGATGAAGCGACCCTCGGCGAATGCATCGGCATCGCCATCGATCGCCCCGATACCGGTAAACGTATTCAACACCTGCACGAACCGAACGGAAACGCGCAGCAACCAGCTGTCGGTACCAGGCTCCCGCAGGTACAGACCCTGCCCATGGGGGGACAGCGAGAGGCGTTCGACATTGGCCCAACCGGTGCGAATCGAATAGCCAAACTGATACTGCACGATGCCCGCTTCGTTCAACTCGAGCCTGCAGCGCCAGACGGCGACATAGAAAATCGTTGCCATGATCAGCGTGACGATCAAGGCGGTGACGAGTCCTGCCTCGCGCTCATCAGGACTCGCACCCGGCCCGATCAGGCTAACGAGCATGACGATGACGAGCAGCCAGACGCCTGGAAGCACCGCCATGTTCCAGGGATTGATTCGATAGATGCGCGACTCCGCCGTCACGGCAGCTCGGTCATCTGCTGGAAGTCCGTCGTCGGCTGCGATGGCGCGTTGGTGCCGACGATCGTGCCCTGCGGATTGACCCAGTAATAATTCGAGCCGGAGATCACTTTGAACTGCTCGCCCGTCCTCTGATCGACCACATCGGTCTGGTCCAGCATCGCGTTCTCGCGCTGGCGGTTCAGTTCGTCGCTCGACCCGATCTGGCGGGAGGAAGACGAGGAACTCGAACTCGGCGATGACGGCTGCGAGATCCGGTATCGGTCGTTGATCATCTGACTGATCTGAGCCTGTGACTGCTGGCTGATGTTGGTGATCTGCGCCACCATCGCGCGATTGCCCTCGGCCCAGCGAGAATCGACCTGACGCGCGGAGAGCAGCCGGATCACGGCCTGCCCCGCCTCCGCTGCACGTGCCGGCGGCGAGATGAACCCGGCGACGCTGTACACCTGCCAGAGCGTGAACGCCTCCCCGCCCGTCATACGCGGATCGGTGGTGAGCGAGTACGTCACCATCTGTACGAGACCGCCTGCGTCGCCATTGCAACGGAACTGCGCCAGCGCCACGTCGACGCGCTGGATCGCGCCACTTCCATCTGCTGCGAGCTTGCGATTCGCGTCCTCCGCGAGTTCGGGCTGATTCTGGACGTCGGTGATCTGGAATTGCGGACAGGACTGGCCAAGCCGCTGCGGCAGGTACTGCGGCAGGAACTGCGCAGCGGGCGTGTAACGCATCAGCACGGCATTGCCATTTTTCATGCCTTCACGCAGACCCATCTGCGCCTCCATCTGGGTCAGCGTCTTGAACATCGGCAGCGTGCGGTCACCCGAAAATACATAGATCTGGCCATCTGGCGACTGCATCTCGACCACGTCCAGCAGACGCATCGGATCCGGCCGCACCAGACCTCCGTTGACGCGCCAGCCCTGCGGCACATCGGTCGTGTACGCGCCTTCGTTGGGCTCCTGCCAGCGCACGTAACGCAGCTGCGGAGCCGGTGCCATCCGCGCTCCGCCATTGCCTCCGCGCGCAGCGGCAGTCGTCGGCGCCACGTCGCCGGTGCCGAAGATCCGCACGCCGCGCATCAGCTCCGTGAACACGGGGCGCAGCGAGTCGTAGTCCTGGGGGCTCGCGGACGTCAGGTACCAGAACCCGGCCAGACCGTGAGGGGTGTTGGTATACGTGAACGTCGCCTGCGCGACCGCATTCTGCGAGCGCCCGTACATACGCTCACCGTTGCTGCCGAACGGACCGGGCGGTGACCAGGAGAATTCCTTCGCAGCGATGCCTGCGAATCCCCTCAGGATCGAATACTGATCCGGCATCTGCATGGACTTGTCGACGAACATCGGCCAGACGACGACGCGCGCGCCATTCGGCCCGACGAAGTTGATCGGGCCGATGCCGCCTTCCTGGCGATTCGCCGACCAGCCCTTGCGCAGCTTCAGCACGAGGTTTGGTTCCGGGTGGGCTTCGAACCAGCCGTCCTGCAACTCACGCACCTCGCCCACCGGCGTCAGCACGGGGGGCGCCACGCCGGAATCGCTGTTGCCGGCGCCACAGGCGACGAGCATCAGCGCAGCGGACAGACACAGATGACGGAGGGCAGCGGTACGCATTCGTGAGGTCCTGATCATGAGTGAGGAGTCGGAGTCGTCATCGTAGCGGGCGACGCGCCTAGCCGTACAGCAGGCGATTCAAGACGAAGCCCGCGAGAACGGACAGGGCATTCGCGGTGCCTGCAGCGGCGACGGCGAGGGATATCGTCAATGGACGCATCGCCAGACGCCGCGCGAGCCCGTACAGAAGCAGGGACTCCACGCACCACACCAGCGCTTCGGCAGTCAGCAATTGCGCCCCGTCGCTGTGAGTGCGAGACGTGTATTCCCACAGCAGTGGCTGCGTCACGCACTGCAGACCGAGTGCAATGGCAATGACGGGCGAGACACCGGAGAAGCGGCCTCGCATCCACCATGCATACACCGGCAGTTCGAGGGCACAGGTCCACACCAGCGCGTTCAGCCGATCAAGCAGCATGGCCGCGCACGCCGCAGTAGGCCAGCACGGTGAGCTCGAGCCAGCCGTGAAAGCTCGACAGCGCGAGGTACTGGTCGCGGAGTGCGATCGGGCTCTCGATCGCCGCCAGCATGGGCAGACCCATTGCCACGATGATCAGCGCAGCGATGAACGCTCCGCCACGGCGCGACCCAGGTGTGCCCGCGGCGGGTTTGACGGCCGGAATCCACACCAGCCACGTCACGTAGTGGATCAACTGCGCAAACGCATACGTCAGCACGAGCCAGTAGCCGGTTGCAGCAGACAGACCGGGCGCGAGCGTTTGCTGCAGGCCCGAGATGAACTCGGACGGTTCGCTCGGCTTTGCCGCGAGGCCAAGCGCTCCAGCCGCCAGCACCATCCCGGCGATCAATACAACGGCGCGGCCGCCCCGCATCGATCGCGACCACAGGAACAGGAACAGCAGCGCGATCAGATTGTGGAGATGCGCGAGCACAAGCGTCGTCAGACGCGTGTCGTACAGCGCCAGCACACTGACGCCCACGACGATCAGCACTCGTCCGAGGCGATCCGTTGAATCGCCGGGTCTGGCGATGGCCGCCGCGAGCATCGCAACACAGCCGAGCACGACATCCGAACCCGACGGCCGCTCCATGCCCGACTGCTCGCTGACCCGCAGCAGGATCAGCAGCACCAGCGGCGCAAGCACCCAACACAGCGTGACTCGATTCATCTGCACACGCCGCGACAGCACGCGCAGCTCGGACAGCACATGCGGGATGCCGAGCACCAGCGGACCCACCAGCAGCACGGCAGTCGGCGTCACCACCACCGCCATGAGGCAGACGGCGATCCATCCGATCACGCCAACGACAGGTGCGGACCTCACCCAGTCCCCGGCAACGTGATCGAGAGCGGCCATTCCTCAGTTGCGAGGCTTGCGCGCATTGCGCGCAATCAGCAGCATGCCGCTGCCAAGTGCCAACGCACCGACCAGCAGTGAGACCCACAATCGCCACGGGGACGATTCCTCCGCCGCAGCGTTGCTGGTTTCTGTCACCGCAGCGGCGCGATCCGTCGTCGCCGACCAACTCGACTGCTGCGTCGCGTCCCGCGACTCGCAGAGAAGACAGCTGTACTGCAGACCCGATGGCTGCGGCGTCGGACAGGTCGTCGGTACGCACTGTCCCGCAACCGGGGACGCCCCTGCTGCCTGCGCCGGAACATCACACGCATCGCCAATGACCTTGCCCGCGCAGAGTTCCATCTGTGGCGATGGTGCCGGGGCCGGCTCCGGAGGCGGCGCGGGTTGTTCCCAGGGCCTGGGCGAACGAGGTCCGGGCCCTGGAATATCCGCCGACGCGATCAGCGGCAACGCGACGACCAGAACCGTGAAGACCCTGCTGTGAACAGAACGACGGGATGCTGACTTCATGGACTACTTTGGCGCCGCGCCGCTCGCCTGCACGCTCGGAGGTTCAGTCGGAAACCCGGCGTACTGCCAGGCTTCAAGCCCGCCGCGATACCACAGCACCCGTGTGTATCCCGCCTTGATCGCGCGAAGCGCAGCGTTGTAGGCGCTCCATTCATTGAGCGAGCGGCCATAGAACACCAGCACGGTGTCCTTGCGCCCCTGGGTGCCCTGCTCCAACACCTGCGAAAAGTACTTCTGCATCGGATCGACGAACGTGCCGGACTGCCCCATCCACGCGCCGGAGATTGCGTCCGGGAGAACTTCCGGCCCGCCGAGCACGTCGATCACGAAGAACTCTGGCGGCCTGTCCTGGATCGTTTGCATGAGCTCTTTCGTCGTCACGATCCGACCGCCTGGAATGCTGTTGGGCGTCGGACTGTTCGCCGTGACGTCGTGCAGCGAATCTGCCGGCGCAACACCGAAATCACGCAGCTCGGCCTTGGCCAGATCGTCCAGATTTACTCCGACGTAATACCGACCCCGCGATCCCGGCGATCGCCCGGGGCTCGCGATGTCGGCCAGCGCCGAAGCCAGAGAAACAGCCACGACTGACGCAGCAAGGATCCAGCCTGACGGCTTCAAGGCAGCGACTCGGCGATCATTGCTGGGGAGGATAGCCGCCCGGTTGCTGCTGGCCGTACCCACCCGGCTGCTGGCCATAGCCACCCGGCTGCTGCGGCTGCTGGCCATAGCCGCCGGGCTGCTGACCGTAGCCACCAGGCTGCTGCGGCTGCTGGCCGTAACCACCGGGCTGCGGCGGGGGCGGTCCCGGCTGCGGAGCCGGCTGCGTCGGCAATCCCGCGGCCTTCCATGCTTCGATTCCGCCGCGATACCACAACACATTCTTGTAGCCCGCGTTGATCGCGCGCAGCGCAGCGTTGTACGACATCCAGCAATGATTCGACAGGCAATAGAACACCAGCACGGTGTCGTTGCGGCCCTGCGTGCCCTGACGCATCACCTCAGTGAATTGCTGCTGTAGCTGATCGTTGAACGATCCGGGCTGTGCCATCCAGACGGCGGGAATCGCACCCGGCAACACCTCGGGCCCGCCCAGCACGTCGAACATAAAGTACGGCGCCTGCTTGCCCTGCACGAGGCCGATCAGACCCTTGGTGGTGATCAGGTTGCCGCCCGGAATACTGGCGGGCGTCGGCGCATGCATGGCCCCGTCGTGCAGCTGCGGGGTCGGCTGCACGCCGAAATCCTGGCGCTCCATCTTCATCAGCTGATCGAGATCCATGCCGCGACCGGTGCCGGGCTGCGGCGGACCGGGCTGATTCGGCTGCGGCGGATAGTTCGGTTGCTGCGGCGGATATGCCGGCTGCTGCGGCGGATAGTTCGGTTGCTGCGGCGGGTACGCTGGCTGTTGCGGCGGATAGCTCGGCTGCTGCTGCGTCGGTTGTTGCCCCCTGCCAAAACTGTCCTGCGCCTGCGCGCTCACGGTTGCCACAGACAGTACCGCAGCACACAGCATCATCCAGTCACGTGTCTTCATCGAGTCGGCTCCAGTTTTTGGCCAGCGAGGCCCATGTCACGCCAGGGATCGAAACTCAGATTGTCCGAAAGCACGTAGCTGCCGTCGTTCAGGCGCCATGCGTTGTTGTAGTAGCCGGAGAGCTCGACCGTACCGCCCGGCGCATAGGTGTCCGTGTAGGTCTCGACGCCGCGAATCGCCTCGCCGCGTTCGCGCGCGATGTAGGCCTGACTGCGATCGCGATTTGCCTGCACCTGCGAGCGCAGCGCACTGATGTAGTCGTTGGTCTGCGCGATCATCTGTCCCTGCTTGACCGCCTCGCCCGCCGCCACGCGCGCGATGTCGGTGTTGTGTTTCATCACGCGAGCGAGCCAGCCTGGATTCGCAATGAACGACTGGCGGAGCGCTTCCGTGATCGCCAGGTTCAACTGGCCGTTGGGCGCGGTCGCGACGAACCCCGGATAGCTCGCACCGGTGATCACGTCCATCGTCTGTCCGTTGCCGAGGCCCGAACTGCGCATCAGCGTGAAGAAGACGGCAACGTTGACCAGACCGCGCATGTCACGACCACGATCCTGGTACGCGAACAGCATCTCGCCCGCTTCGACCCAGCTGCGCGTTTCTCCCATCGGCGTCGGCGTGCGCCGATTGAGATGCGCATAGCCGGAGACGAGATCGGGGCGCGGCCGGAAGTCGAGCGGCCGAGCACCGTAGGGGAACTGGCTGATCAGCGTCTGCAGCAGTTGCTGCACCGACGCGATCGACGCGGTGGGACAGCCGATGGACGACGGGTTGCCGCCGTAGTTATTCGCCTCCCATTTCATCATCGGCAGCATCGCCAGCGTCTGCAAACCGTCCGGTGACACCGCATTCCAGCTGACGTTATAGCCGTTCGTGCAGACGAACTGTCGCCCCCACTGAACGCCGCCCTGCGTACGCCAGCCTGCGGGAATCAATCCGAACGTGGCCGGCAACGGTTGTTCGAAGCCACTGGCATCCATGATCGCCGTGCGCTGCACGCGGATTGCATTGGCAGGCATCGCGCGCGGCGCGCCTGCAGCCGCTGCCGTCTGTACATTGGATGCATCCTGGCCGGTACAGGCGACGCACAAAACCAGCAGAATCCACGTCGAGACGGCGGGACGGATGACAGGCTCCCCGGATTCGAATTGTTCTTTGCAATGGAAAATAGCGGACTTTTTCGCCGCCAACCAGTATTTTCGGGATTCCGATGCAACAAGAACGATGCAGTACGCCGCGCGCCGAGCCACTGTCCGGCACGCGGAAGAACTTCACGAGAATTGGCCCCTGAGTGAACGAGCCTGCGCCTTTACCAAGTCCGCCTCCCGAATCCCGCATCGCCCGGCTGATTCGCCGCGCACGCGACTGGATCCAGCATCCGACGGCGCGCAAGTTTGCCGCCGCCGGCAGCGTCGTGACGGTCGTGGCCGGTCTGGTCGGTACGGCAGGAAATCTCGAACGCGTGCCCTCCTACGTCTGCCGCGTGCCTGGAATCCATTCGCTCTGCGGCCGGCTCGAGATTGGCGACGTCGCAGGCAAGGCCGAGGAGAAGGCCTGGCGCGACGCGCAAGCGGCAAAGGATCCGCGGCCGCTGCGCGCGTATCTTGTTGCCTACCCGACAGGCGTCTATGCAGAAGAAGCCAGCACACGCCTCGCGGCCTGCCGCAGCACGCAGCGGGAACTGTGGACCGCGGAAAAGCGTTCGTTGCCGCTTTACGTTTCGGCGGGGTCGACCACCGGCGCGACGCTGGCGGCGGCGCGGGAAGCCGCGCTGCTGCGGGGCCACAAGGACGCTGCGAACCTTTGCGCAGGATTCACGGGCGAATTCAGATTGCGGGACGCGACGGCCGAAGTCGGCGAATGGCTGTGTCGTGAGCGCCAGGGCGGCGCTTCCTGCGGATTCGAGGGCACGGCCGTGTGCAGCGTCGAAGCGCGACGATTGATCAGCGAGGAAACCTGTCGCTGAGCGCGACGGCGGCCGCTGGAAAAGTCAGCTCCGCGATAACCAGTTCGACAATACCAAGGAAACCCAATGAACTTCAGATTCGATGGTCGTGCCGCGCTGCTGGTCGTGGCAGTGCTGCTGCCGCTCACGGGCTGCTCGAAGAAGGACGATGTGCCACCCCAGGGCATGCCGCCCGGCTTCGGCAACGAGGCGCAGAACATGTCGCCGGCGGATCTGGACGCCTGGGAAAAACGCGATCTCGGCGTGAAGTCGCAGGACACGCTGCACGCGGGCGCCGCGCACGGTCCGACGCCCACGGAAATCCCCGGCGGCAAACTGATCACGACGCAGGAACTCGTCGCGCTTCAGCAGAGCGCCGGACAGAAGCTCGTGCTGCTCGAAGTCCTCGGCGCACCGCAGACGCTGCCGAACGCGTTTCGCGCCGTACCCGCCGCGGCCCCCGGAGACTTCAAGGATCAGACGCAGCAGCAGTTCGCACAGGTCCTTCAGCAACTGACACAGGGCGACACGAGCGCCCCGATCGTCACCTACTGCGCCAACCCGGAATGCTGGATGTCGTACAACGCGGCGCTGCGCGCGATCAACGCCGGCTACCGCAACGTGATGTGGTATCGCGGTGGGCTCGAGGCCTGGCAGCGAGCGGGCCAGCCATTGAGCGGCGGCCAGGGGCCGATGCAAGGCCCGCCTGGGCAGCCAGGTCCGCAACCGGTCGGACCGCCGCCGATGCCGCAGCAGGAGATGGGACCCCAGCAGCAGGGATACCCACCGCAGCAGCAGAGCTATCCGCAGTCCCAGCAACCGGCGTACCCGCCACAGCAGCAGGGCTATCCTCCGCAGCCACAGAACTATCCGCAGCAGCAGCAAGGCTACCCACAGCAGCAGCAGAACTATCCGCCGCCGCAGCAACAGGGATACCCACAGCAGGATCAAGGCGGGTATCAACAGCAGGGCTATCCGCAGCAGCAGGGCTATCCGCAGCAGCAGGGATATCCTCAACAGCAGGCATATCCCCCGCAGAACGAATGACCGAAGACTCGCCCTCCAGGCCCATCACGATCGCGCAGGCATGGTCTGCGCCGATCGTGGTGTGCATTGCCGGCGTCGGTTTTGCGATCTGGGGATTCATCGCGGCACGGGATGGATACGACGTCACCGCAGCGATCATCATCATGATCGTGGGGCCTGTGACGGCGTCGGCGTTGATCATGCGCGGGCTCGTCGGGCTTTATCAGCGGCATCGCTGGCAGGGCGCCATCGCGATCATCGTTGGCGTCCTGCTGTTCGCAGGCGTGGTCGCCGGGATCAATCTGATTCCGTGGCGCGGCAATGACGCTCCGCAGTGGTGAGGTCCGCGCTGGCTCGGAATGACGTCGATCAGGGCTTGGCGTCCAGCCCCTTGCGCAGAAGACTGATCAACGCCTGATCGGCCGGCCCCGGCGTCGGCAAGGCTTCGAGCACGGCGAGACATTCCCGCCAATGCTGCTTCGCGCCTTCCGCATCGCCGGCGGCCGACTTCGACATGCCCATGCCGTTCAACGCGAAAGCAAGATCACGCTGCGAGCGCGGATCCTGCACGCGCGTGAACTCCGCGCGACGCTGCTCGAGCACCTTCTGCATATCCGCCACGGCTTCCGACGGCCGCTGCTGATACAGACGCAGTGTCGCGCGCTTCATCAGGGTGATCGATACGTCGCGCGACTTTTCGCGGTCCTGTGGATCCTTGTCCGCGAGCACCTGTGCGATACCGATGGCTTCAGCATACGGAGCGTCTGCCGCGGCGAAGTCCTGCTGGCCGAGAGCCAGGTCACCCTGCCGGCCGAGCGCGATCTCGAGATCCCGCTGCGCCTGCGAACTGCCGGGGTTGCGCGCGGCGATGCGACGCGCGATCGCCGTGCTCTGATCCAGCAGACCGCGGGCTGTCGCAAAATCCGTCCGCGCCATCGCCAGCTGCGCGAGCCGGTCCATCTGGATGGAAAGGCTGCGCTGCACGCCGAGATCGTCAGGGTTGGCGCTCGCGAGCACCGTCCAGAGTTCGAGACTGCGACGGAAATGCTTTTCGGCCTCTGCAGGGTTGCCGGCGGAACGCTCAAGATCGCCCAGCCTTTCGTGCGCGATGGCGACATCGCGACGCGCCTGCGCGTTGTCGGCATCCGCGTTGGCGGTCTGCTCGGCGAGTGTGGCTGCATCGACCAGGAAGCCTCGTGCCGCCGCGAGGTCACCACGCTGGATCGCGAGCTGGCCCGCCAGATCGATCGACACCGCGAGATCGCGTGTGGCCGTGGCGTCGTTCTGGTTCGCCTCCAGCAGCTGTCGGGACGCCGCCACGGATTCCGTGGACAGCGCGCTCGCCCGCTCGAGATTTCCCTGCATGGCGTGCAAGCGCGCCGCGCGATTCAGCGCGACCGTGTAGTCACGGGCCGCCGTGGCGTTACCCGCATCTGAACGACTGGCGTCGCGCGCCAGAACCAGGGCCTCATCGACCGCCGTCAGTGCCGCAGCGCTCTCGCCGCTGGCCTCGAGCACATCGGCGAGGCTGTTCAGACTCGACGACAGATCCTTGCGGGCCATCGCATTGCCGGCGTCGGCCTTCACCGAATCGCGGTGGACTGCGACAGCGCGCTGGATCAGCTCGCGTGCGCGCGCGAGATCTCCGCCATCTGTTTCGAGCAGCCCCAGACGCAGGGCAGTCACGGCGAGATTGCGTTGCGCAGCGATACTTCTCGGCCGTTCTTTCAGCAGGAACTCGGCAATGGCCAGCGACTCGAGCCATGCCGCACGCGCCTTTTCGCGATTGCCCTGCAGCAGCGAGAGTTCCGCCGAGAAATCCAGCGTCGCCGAGAGCGCGCTCTGGTTCGCGGCCGACGCCGAATCCTGCTGCAGCAATTCACGGCCGGTCGCCAGGCTCTCCGCATAAAGATCGGCCGCGAGAGCCAGCTTGCCGAGCCGCACATCGAGCTTGGCGAGTTGATTCAACGCGACCATCCGGTTACGGCGCGCCGCAGCGTTCGTGGAATCTGCCGAGCGCATCGCGCGATGGATTTCGACGTTGCGCTGATAGGCCTTCGCTGCGGCCTCCAGATCACCCTGCGCAACCAGCACCGTTCCGAGCTCGCTGCGGGCCACCGCTTCGTCGACCGGATCGCGTGCGCGCTCGAGGGCCTGCTCGACGGCGGCGCGGGCCGCGTCCAGATGCCCGGACTCCTGCTCCAGCCGCGATATCTCGATCCACCCCCAGGAATCCGTGGGGTCCAGCTTCTGCGCTTCCGTGAACAGCGCGATCACGGCTGCGGCGGACAGCTCGCCGCGATCGCGGCGGTCGAGGGCCAGCGCGCCGATCGCACGCCAGCCAGCAGCCACGGCTTTCGTGTCGGCGCGCTGCAGTTCGATCAGCGCTTCGAGGGCCCCCGCGCGATCGCCGTTCGCATACGCCTCGAGCGCCACGCGCTTGCGCGGATCCTCTGCGCTGGCGAGCGACACCATCTGCATGCGGTAGCTCGAGAGTTCCGCGTCGAACTGTGCGTCGCGCTGCGCGATGGCCTCGATCAGGCGCTCGCGTTGCGCAGTGACTTTGGCGAGTTCGGACTCGGCAGCGCGACGCTGCTTCAGTTCGGCGCGCAGCCTGCGATCCTTGGCGCCGAGGTCGTCCAGCAACTGCTGCTCGCGCGCGTCGGCGCGCCGCTGCAGCGCGACGACCGTCGCAGCTCGATCCAGTACCAGGCGCTGGACCAGCTGACGCGCGCCAGCATTCAGCTCCACCGGTGCGTCCGCAGCCGCGGCAACGCCAACCCACAACAACAGCAGCGCACCGAGAAGGCGCCACGCGGAAGGTCGGGTGGATCGGGCAATCATTCGTGGACAGCGCATCTCTGGCGGATGTTCGCGTCTAGTATTCCAGAAACACGACGACCCACGCGAGCTGCATTCGCGTCGGTGCGAATCTGCTTGTAGAGTGGTTGCGAGGGTCCTGGCAATGGCGGAGGCGTCTGTGCGCAAATCGATGGCCGTGGTGATCTGGGCAATGCTCGTCGTCGGCTGCTCGGCCGACGTTCCGGCGGGCTCGACGGAAGCTGCAGCGAACGCTTCAGGCGGCCCAAGCGGAACAGGCGGTCTCGTGGCGGTCGCGCAGGCGCAGCGAGGGCCGTTGCCGCAGGGCACCGTACGACTGGCCAAAGGCCAGATCATGGACCCGAGTGGATTCGAACGACCGATGGCCGCCACCTCCGTGCTGGTGCCCGTCGGCTGGCAGGCGCAGGGTGGCGTCGTGTGGCGTGCCGGCGATCCCTGCGCAGTCAGCGATTACACCATCAACTGGTCCGCCATCGGCCCCGACGGCATCTCGGCCGTTGCATTCGTTGCCAAACCGATGTGGTCCATCGTGAAGTCGTACCTCCAGTACGATCGCGGACCGCCAGGGCCGTGTGAGACGGCAAACTGGACCACGGCGAAGGAGTTTCTCGAAGCGCTCGCACGCCAGACCTCCCCCGACGCACGCATTCTCGATTACCGCACGCGCCAGGATCTGATCGACCAGCAGGATCAGAAGAACAAGATGCTGCCGGACACCAACGGTGAGCTCGTGAAGCTGACGCTGCGATCGGACGCCGGCCAGATCCTGTTTGCGCACACGGTGAACGGACGCGAAGTTCGCGAGATGATCACGGCTTCGGTCCTGTTCGGCGAAACCCAGATCGCAGACGTCATGAATCCAGGGCGTCTTGGGATGGTGATCGTCGATGCGAGGCCGACTTCCCTGATGTACGCGCGCGCGCCGGCGGGCCAGCTCAACCCGGAACTCTCAGACGTCATCGCCAAGTCAGTCGCACCCACGGCTGAATGGTCGCGACGCACATTCCAGTACAACATGAAGAAGCAGCAGGCTGCCTTCGAGGCGATGATGCTCCAGGGCAAGTACAGCGAGCTGCAACGGCAGCAGATGTTCAATGACCACCAGAAGAAGATGGCTGACTCGCAAGCCGCGCAGGCCCAGCGCGACCGCATGTACGACCAGAATGCATTGCTCAGTGACAAGAACCAGCGCGAATTCGTCGAGGCGATTCGCGGCGTCGAGACCTACCACGAGCCCGTCGACGGCGGTGTCGTGCAGCTGGACAACACGTTTGATCACGCCTGGCGCGTGCGGGACGGGACGTATCTGCTGACCGACGACCCGAACTTTCGCCCGGGCCTCGTCGGCCTCGAGGGCCAGGAACTCAGAAGGGTCGAGTGATGCGTACGATCGCGGTCATGCTGATCGCGCTCGGGCTGACTGCGCCGTCGTTTGCGGCGTCGCCAGGTTGCGAGGTGGGCCCATGGCCGTCCGGCGTGCCGGAAGGATCCATCGAGCTTGCCGAGTATCCGATCCTCGATCTGGCACTCTCGAAGCCTGACAAGCCGATGCCCTGGGGCAGCGTGCTCGCCCCCGCACATTGGACGTCGTCCGACGGTATGCGGTGGAGCCAGCGCGCCTCGTGCGCACGCAATGCGCAGGACAGTCGATGGACTCTCGAAGCCGCCGACGGATCCGCACGGGTCAGCCTGCTGCCGCAGGAATCCTGGAAGATCCGGCCCCGGTGGGGCGATCAGGGCACGGCATCGAGCTGCGAGATGCGGTCATACACGACCGCCGACAGATTCCTGCTGGATCTTGCGGGCCGGCTCGCCACCTCGGCCCGCGAACAGACCACGAGGGACCGCCCGGACATCCTGGCCTCGCGCAGCCCGGAAGAGGTGCGCAAGGCGCGTGAAGAACAATTCGAAGAAGGGATTTCAGCCGCGGAACTTCGATTCAGATTCACGTCCAACGGCGGACCGCGGGATGCGATCCTGATCAGCATCGTCACCGTGACCGGTACCGCTCCCTACATCCCCGAACGGGACGTGCACGGCTCTTCGGCCCCATCGCTGTTCGCGAGCTTCGCGGCTGGTCAGCTCGACCCACGCCTGGTCGAGACGATCCGACGCTCGTTCTTCTTCAATTCGAACTGGTATTGGTCGCAGTGGCAGCAACAGATGCGTGACGCGAAGATCGAACCGGGCGATCAGAAGATGCGCGACGCGATGGTCGAACGCATGAATGACGTTCGGCCCGTCGGCAAGCCGCGTGTTCTTGGCGGCCGCGCGTTCACGGCCACGAGGATTCCGGACGTGTGGCGCAGTGATGCCGGGCGCTACTTCCTGTTTCCCGAAGGCGCGATTCCCTCGACGTGCACTGGCCAGTAGCCGCGGTCGTTCCTCGCGGTCGACAGGTTCAGCTCCAGGGCTGGTACTCGACCAGATCGAACGAGGCGGACATATAACCGCCTACCGCCGCCTTGATGAAGAAGAAGCTGCCCGGCAGGACCCAGAGGTCCTCGGCCGGATGCTCCTCGGCCTTCGCGTGAGACGGCAGTATCCGATAGTGATCGGTTTCGAACGTCCCGGCCGGAACGGTCACGCTCTCGCGACCGCAGTACTCGAAGCTGAGAGGCAGCTGCGCCAACAGCGGTGCGGAACAGCCATCGTGCTCGAGTGATGTCATCCAGACATCTTCGTGGCGTTGAATTCGATTCGCACTGCGGAGATCGTGCTGGGGCAAGTGCCAGGCATCGCAGCTCACGGGATGGGATCCAAGTGACTTGACCGGTTGCTTCAGCTTCACGGTCTGCGACACGCGACCGAGCGCCGTTCCCCAGGATTCGCACTCGGCCTCGGTCGCGGTGAACCGCATCCAGCCCGCGCCGAGAAACCGGCCATTCATGTGCAGCCGGTTGTAGCAATCGATGGGCCGAAACTCGGCATCGGTCGAATACGTGACTTCACGCAGCACCTCTCGAGGCGCCACCACACCCGCCTCGATTTCGCAGCGCGCCCGCAACGTGCGTTGGCCATCTTCGTGTTCAGTGAGCGAGAACCACTCCCGGCCGAATTCTCGGGTCACACCGTCAACATGGTGCAGGTACAGCATCTTGCCGCTGGCGGTGCGATGTTTCACAGAAGTCAGTCCTTCTTCGGAATCGAATACACCGCGTCCCGGAACCAGATGTCCTTCTTCCCGGAATACGCGAAGAAGAACGGCAAACGCTCGGTCCTGCCATCGTCGAACTGCAGCGAGAGCGTGTAACCGTCGATTTCGTACCGTCCCGTGCGCTCACTCTTCGGGCGGTTGGACTTGCGCGACGTGCCGCCGCCGAAGTTGGGTCCGGACACGGACGACACCGAACCTTCGTCGTTGGCGACGGCGCCAGTCGTGATCGTATCTGCGCCGTAACCGGTGCTGCCTCCCACCATGCTGGTGAAGTCCGTCTCGAAGCGCCCCTCCGCCGTGAACGTGATGCCGCGAAAGCTCACGGCCCCTGCGCCGCCCGGGATCTGGTAGGACGAACTGCTCTGGTAGCGCCCCTGCAGTCGCTCGCCACGCGTGCCGGGGCGCACGAGGGACGTCATGTACGGCGACTTCCATGCCTCGAAAGATCCGTCGGATTTCGTGAACTGCAGTTCGTATTTCGGCCCGGCCTTGCGCCAGCGGCCCCACTGTCGCGGTTCATTGCGACGCGAAGCCGTCACGTCGAGCTGATCGGGCGGGCAGCGCAGGTTGCGATACGCCGTGCCATCACGCAGCAACAGGTAGGTGTACTCGTACAACTGAAGTCCGCCAATCTCATACACCTGCTCGAGCTGATGCAGTACGCCGGCGATCTGCTCCATCGGCAGGCCCTTGCCGGGCGCGGTCACCCACTTGAAGCGATTCGCTTCCGCCTTGGCAGCCGCTTTCGCCGTCGTCTCCTGCGTCGGACTCGGTCGTGCGTTGGGACCGAGGTAGCGCCCGGTGATGCGGTACGTACCGACGCCGTACTCGTCCTCGGCATAGATGTAGGGCCGGCCATCGGGCGCAACATAGAAGCGACAGAAGTCGGCTTCGTCGTAGCTCGAGTTGTAGAGATTCAACGTCACGCTGATGTTCAGCGCACCGTTGTCCGGATCGTAGGTGAACTTGCTGGTCTCCTCCCTCGTACCCTCACCTTTGCGCCACTCGCCGTTCTCGTAGAAGCTGATGCGGTAGCGGCGGACGTCGTTGATGGCAGGCAACGGCAGCTCGAATTCATAGGTGCCGTGACGGAAAGGTCCGCCGGCGCGTGAACCCGCCGGAACGCCGGCATTGGCCAGCGCGGCCCGCGCATCGGTGGAACGCTTCTCGACATAGCCGGCCCCCGAAGACGGCGCCGGTTGCACGGCGCGATACGCGGCGGCTTCGTCGGTTGCGAGCAGCTTGACGAACTCGCCGAGCGCGGGCTTCTGGCGCGCGAACAGCGCGGCGTCCGGCGTTGCAACGATCCGCATCGCACGGACCCGATCCCCGTTCAGCGACACGGCCACGAACATCGCGACCCGCGCATTTCCCTGGGCATCGCGGAACATCACCTGCGCCGTTGCGGACTGGCCGTTGTTGTCCGCCTCCGAGACGAGCTTGGCGCTGGCCGTGCCCGGCACCTTGTCCGCAGCCCAGGCATCGAGCCAGGCGTTGACCGGCTTGCCGCCGGTGCGCGAGGCAGGATGAACGGCAATGGCGAAGGCTTCGCCTGTGGCCAGATCTCCGGGCACGAAAATCTCCACCGCAGCGCTCTGAGTGCGGGTCCAGCCTGCGGGTGGCGACAGGGCCTCGGCCGGCAGGCCGACCAACGCAAGCAGGACGAGGTGCGCCCGCAGAACGGGCGAGAGGCTGAACTGACGCATGACGGCCATTATCGCGCAGGAAACTGAACGCAGGCCAACGGCCGGCCATGCGTTCCACTTCCGACCCTCGTTGCAACCATGGGTTTGCATCGTTCGAGGACTTCGACCAGCATTCCCCGCTATCGGGTTTTCCGGAGCCACCACGATGAACCGATCCCCCCTGCAGCCGATCACGGCCGAACAGATCGAGACCTATCGACGCGACGGGGTCGTGCTGATTCGCAACATGCTGGACAGCGAGTGGATCAGCCGCATGCAAGCGGCCATTGCCGAGGTGATCGCCCGACCCGAAGCCTACGGCGAACTCGGTCCTTCGCATGGCGCCATGACCTCCGTCTGCCACATCTGGCGCCGCTCGGATCTCTTTCGCGACTACGCCTTCAATTCACCGATCGCCGAAGTGACGGGCCGCGTGATCGGTGCCAACACGATCCGCCTGTACCACGATCATCTGTTCGTGAAGCCGCCGCGGTCACCGAAGATCATGCCCTGGCATTGCGATGAAACGGCCTGGCCGGTGCGCGGCGAAATGGCGCCGAACATCTGGACGGCGTTCTCGCCGGTGAATGCAGAGAACGGTCGCATCGAGTACGTCGCAGGCTTTCATCGGCACTGCGTCGAACGCGGCCGCCGCTTCGGCTTCCGTCCAGACCAGGCCGATGGCCTGTGTCCGAATTTCGAAACGGAGCGCGGCAACCCGGACTTCCCGTTCCGTTTCGTCAGCTTCGACATGGAGCCCGGTGATGCGGTGGTCTTCCATCCACACACGCCGCATTTTTCGAAGGGCAATGATTCCGCAACGCTGGCCCGCATCGGTCTCGCTGTTCGCCTGTTCGGCGACGACGTGCGCTGGCACAACCCGGGCTACAAGGCGCCGATTCCGGGCGTGACGCACATGCCCGAAGGTGAACTGGTGGAGGGTGAGCAGTTCCCGGTGCTGTGGCGTCGCGCGGTCTCGGCCGCCGCCTGAGGCATCACTCGGCGAGATTGCGGCCGAACAGCGCTCGCAGCATCGTCTCTGCGGGCTGGTCGAACATCAGCGACAGCCCACGTGTATTCGCGGACATGCGCGAGCGATGCCCCTGCCCTGACGTATCGAGCGCGATCAGTACGTCTCCGGCGACGAGTCGGCGCGTCTCGCCACTGCCGATCTCCACGTCCATCCAGCCTTCCAGCATCACGGACACACCGCCGGGTCCGGACGTATGCCAATCCACGAAGCGCTCCTGCGGCGACTCCGCATACATCCATCCCGCCGCGCGCTGCAGGCCCGTGGACAGGCGGCCGACGGCATCCGCCGTCAGCGCGAGCGCGTCATCGGAAAAATGCGACTGGCCATCGCGACCGCTGTAGATGCAATGAATGCGCCCCATCAGAGACTCCGCTCCCCGGCCGCACGCAAGGCAGCCAGCTTTTCGGCAGTGAGGTCGTAGCGGGAGATCGCGAAAATCGCGACGGCCTGCAACGTGAACGGCAGGATCGCCATGCAGACATAGATGCCGAGGATCGCGCTTTGCGGCTGCGCGACGAGCCGCCCCTCGGTCGCGGCGACATAGCCCATGGCCGCGAGGAACACACCGATGACCGCGACGCCGAGCGCACTCGCGGCCTGCTCGACGAACACGAAGACCCCGGTGAACACGCCTTCGCGCCGCAGGCCCGTACGCAGACGGTCGTACTCGATCGCGTCCGGCAGCATCGCCTGCGTCAGCAGGAAAGTGCCACCTCCGGCCAGGCCGATCGCGAACGCGCGCGCGAAAATCAGCGCCACCGGCTCATCCGGACCTGCGAACCACCATGAGAGGTGCGCGAGACCGTAGCAGGCGCCTGCGATCATGAAGCCGTGCTTCTTGCCAAGCACGCGCGCCACGCGCAACCAGAGCGGCTGCGACAGGATCACCGACAGCGACTGCACCGTGAGGAAGGTGCCGAGCCAGGCGTCCGACGTCTTCAGCACATGCTTGGTGAAATAGGCGAAGGTCGTCAGCGTGAACGCGAGCACGATGAAGTAGACGAACTTGGCCGTCAGCAGCCAGACGAACGGACGA
Source organism: Steroidobacteraceae bacterium (assembly GCA_965279665.1). GTDB lineage: Bacteria > Pseudomonadota > Gammaproteobacteria > Steroidobacterales > Steroidobacteraceae > UBA964. The sequence goes on along the minus strand of OZ257256.1, from coordinate 1,099,051 downwards.
TTGTCGAGCGTCGAGCGCAACTGCGCGAGCAGCGGCGGCGGCGGCACGACGGGCCGCTCCGTGCGCGGCGCATCGCGAATCAGCCAGACGCAGATCACGATGGTCAACGCCGCGATGCTGGCGATCACCAGCGCCATCCGCGCGTGACCCGCGCGCGTCGCGCCCCAGGCCGCGAGCATCATCGGCCCGAGCCCGAGACCCAGCGTCGAGCCCACGGACGAGAACAGCACGCGGAACGACATCAACTGCGTGCGGCCGTGATAGCTGTCCGTCATCTCGGCCGGCATCGCGAGATACGGGATCATCAACATCGAGTAGGTGGTCGCGAACGCCAGCATCATCACGGCCATGTAGACGACCAGCGCGGATCCCTGCAGCGGCGCCGCGAACGCGGCGGCGACGACGACCGCGCTGAGCAGACCACCACCGAGTATCCACGGCAGACGCCGCCCCCAGGGCGTGCGGATGCGATCGCTCATTACGCCGATCATCGGATCATTGACCGCGTCCCAGATCTTCGCGATCGAGAAGATGGATGAGGCGACCGCGGCACCGATGCCGAGCGTGTCCGTCATGAAGCGCAGCAGCAGTACGTTCGCCGTGACGCTCAGCGCACTGGCCGGCAAAGAGCCGAGCCCCCAGCCGATCCGCAGCCGCAGCGAGGGTTCGTTCGACATGGAACCTGTCAGTACTTGGGTACGCCGAGACCGGCGAGCACGTCGGCCGGATCAGCATTCGGATCGAGGCAGTGGCTCGTCTTCGGCAACTGCACCGAAACGCTGAAGCAGCCTTCAGGCCCGGCGCCCGAGATGTGTCCACCGCCGGTGCAGTCTTCGGCGAACAGGAAGTCGCCATGGCCGAACGACCACGGTTCGCCGCTCTTCAGCTTCACGAGCAGGGTGCCGAACATCGGGATCAGGATGTTCGGCTGGCTGGCCACATGAAAGTCCATCATGTAGCCCGGCGCCATCGCGCCCATCGTCACCCGCTCGGCGGGACGGCGCAGCAGCCATTGCGAGGACAGCAGTTGCGGATCCGGCAACGCGAGCTGACGGATCTGCGACACCCCGCCCTCGCCCGTGTACATGTGGAACGCGCGCTTCAGCCAGAGATTGCGGGCGGCCGTCGGCGGAGCCACCGCGGCGAATCCTGCACCGGCGAGCAGGGATCCCACCGTTCCAGCCAGCAATAGATCGCGTCTGCGCGGCATGTTCATGATCCCTGTGTTGGTCCCCGCATCGTCGCACGCCATGCTCGCAGGACCAATCCACAACCGGCTCGAGACGGGCCCGTCGCCGTGGGGTGGCATGGCCGCTCGACCGCTATGGTCCGGGGGGTCCGGGAGTGGTACAAGAACCCCCGATCCAGGAGGATGAAATGAACCTTACGGTCTTGCTCTGGGGCATTCCGCAGGCGATGCGGGCTGCCGCCAAGGTGTATCCGGAATACGCCGCGCGTTTGAAGGAAAGGAATCTGATCGCGCAGTTTCGCCTGAGGGACAAACCCCAGGGTCGCTGGATCCAGCTCGAGGGCGGCAAGATCCGCACCGGCAAGGGTCTGCATGCGAAGCCCGATCTCACGATCCACTTCAAGAACCGCGGGATCGCCGAGAACTTCCTGACCCCGCCGTTCGATCTGCTCGAGCGCATCGACGCGGCCAAGAACTTCAAGATCGGCCTCGATGGCCCGGACGAGCTCGCCGTCTGGTTCATGCAGACGCTCGCGCGGCTCGAAACGGTCACCTGGAAGTCCGGCACGGACATGGGCGACGGCGTCACGCGCTACACCAACGGCACGAACAGCGGCCCGATCTTCGTCTATGTGAAGGACGGCAAGATCCTGCGCACGACGCCGATCGACTTCGACGAGGAAGACGCGGCCTCGTGGGAGATCAGCGCGCGCGGCAAGACCTTCAAGCCGAAGCGTCGCACCACCGTCGCCACGCACGCGATCTGCCTGAAGTCGATGGTGTACTCGAAGAGCCGCATCCAGTATCCGATGAAGCGCGTGGATTTCGATCCGGATGGCGAGCGCAACATCCAGAACCGCGGCAAGTCGAAGTTCGTGCGCATCAGCTGGGAAGAAGCGACGGACATCGTCGTCAAGGAAATCAAGCGCGCGAAGGCCGTCGGTCCCGGCGCGATCTGCGTCGCGAACGGCTCGCACCACCAGTGGGGCAATCTCGGTCACTACCTCAGCGCGTTCAACCGCTTCTGGAACCTGATCGGCGTCACCAAGCTCGTGCATACGCCGGACAGCTGGGAAGGCTGGTTCTGGGGCGCGATGCACCACTGGGGCAACAGCCTGCGTCTCGGCTGCCCGGAGTTCTACGGCACGGTCGAGGACTGCCTGAAGGAAGCGGAGATGATCGTGTTCTGGTCCAGCGACCCGGACGCGACCTACGGCTTCGATGGCACCGAGCGGCGCGAGTGGGCGAAGCAGCTCGGCATCAAGATGGTCCACATCGATCCGTACCTGAACCACACGGCTGCACACCTGGGCGGCAAGTGGATCTCGCCGAAGCCGGGCACGGACCCGGCGTTCGCGCAGGCGCTGTGCCACGTCTGGATCACCGAAGGCCTGTACGACAAGAAGTTCATCGAAGAGCGCACGACCGGCTTCGATGTCTGGAAGGCCTACATCCTCGGCGAGTCGGACGGCGTCGCGAAGACGCCCGAGTGGCAGGAGACCGAAACCGGCGTACCAGCCCGCGACGTGCGCGCACTCGCGCGCGAGTGGGGCACGAAGAAGACGTACTTGGGCGCCGGTGGCTGGGGCGTCGGCCTCGGCGGTGCGGGTCGCGGCCCGATGGGCATCCAGTGGGCGCGGATGATGACGATCCTGGGCGCGATGCAGGGCTACGGTCGGCCCGGTTCGAACTTCGGCAACCTGCAGTTCGGCGCGCCGCTCGATTTCAACTTCTATTTCCCCGGGTACGGCGAAGGCACGATTTCCGGCGAAATGATGGCCAGCGCCAACACGGCCAACAACTACCAGCGCATGCCGCATATCCTGACGATGAGCTCGGTGCGTCAGGCCATCCCGCGCATGTGGTTCCCCGAGGCGATCACCCAGGGCAAGGCCATGGGGTATCTGACGGATGTGGGCTCGATCCAGGGGCAGTTCTTCCCGTTTGGATATCCGTCGCCCGGCCATGTGCGCGTCGAGATGCTGTACAAGTACGGCAGTTCCTCGCTTGGCACGCAGGTGGCGTCAAACCGCTGGATCAAGGCATATCAGCACGAGAGCCTGAAATTCGTCGTGAACCAGTCCGTCTGGTGGGAAGGCGAAACGCCGTTCGCGGACGTGGTGCTGCCGGCCTGCACGGTGTTCGAACGCTGGGACATCGGCGAGTGGTACAACGTCGGCGCCGGCTACGTGCACCACATGTACTCGATGAACAATCATCGCGTCATCGCCCTGCAGCACAAGGCGATCGAACCGCTCGGCGAGTCGAAGTCCGACTACGACATCTTCCTGTCGATTGCCGAAAAGCTCGACATGGGCGCGCTGTACTCGGAAGGCGGCACCTCCGAGTACGACTGGTGCAAGCGGATCTTCGATTCCTCCGACATGGCGAAGGACATCAGCTGGCGGCAGTTCCTGAAGAAGGGCTATTACGTCGTCCCGGCGGATCCGGAAGCAGCGCGCGCACCGACCGCGAACCGCTGGTTCTACGAGGGCCGCAAGAAGGACACGCCTGAGCCCTACCCGCTGCCGTCGGACTACGTCGCGGGATTCGGCCAGGGATTGCAGACGCCCTCCGGCAAGTTCGAGTTCGTCGCGACGACACTGAAGCGCATCGACGACCCGGACCGTCCGCCGCTGAACCAGTACATGCCGCTGTACGAAGACAAGCAGCGCGAGCCCGAGCTCGCCGAGTTCCCGCTGCAGCTGCTGTCACCGCATTCGCGCTATCCGTTCCATCTGATGGGTGACGACGAAGGCAGCAGCCTGCGCGACATCCGTGAACACCGCGTGCTCAAGGACGGTCACTACTATCTCGTTGCGCGCATCAGTCGCCAGGATGCGGAAGCGCGCGGCATCAAGGACGATGACCTGATCCGCCTGCACAACCATCGTGGCTCGGTGGTCTGCGCCGCGCAGGTCACGGACCGGTTGCGCCCGGGCGTGGTGTCGGCCTCGACGGCTTCGGCCGAGTATCGGCCGGCCGGCGAGCCCGGCAGATCGACCGATCTCGGCGGCTGCATCAACATGCTGAATCCGAGCAAGGCGATCGCGAAGAAGACCCATGGCATCCGGCCCAACACGACGCTGATCCAGATCGAGAAATGGACGGGCGTGGACACCTGGCGACCGGCGGAGACGGCCTGATGAGCAAGTGGAACATGGTGGTGGACGTGGAGAAGTGCGACAACTGTCGCGTCTGCTTCATCGCCGTCAAGGACGAGCACAACGGCAACGACTTCCCGGGCTATGCGGCGGCGCAGCCGCCGCAGGGCCACAAGTGGCTGGACATCGTGCGCAAGGAACGCGGCGACTACCCGCTGGTCGAGGCGCGCTTCATGCCGGTGATGTGCAACCACTGCGATGACGCGCCGTGCATGAAGGCGGCGAAGAACGATGCCGTGCGCAAGCGCCCGGACGGCATCGTCATCATCGATCCGGAGAAGGCGAAGGGCCAGAAGCAGATCGTCGATGCCTGCCCCTACGGCGCCATCTCATGGAACGAAGAGAAACAGCTGCCGCAGCACTGGATCTTCGATGCGCACCTGCTCGATGCGGGCTGGACGAAGACGCGCGCCGAACAGGCCTGCCCCACGTCCGCGATGCAGTCGATGAAGGTCAGCGACGCGGAGATGGCGAAGATCGCCGCAGCCGAAGGCCTCGGCGTGCTGAAGCCGGAGCTCGGCACGAAGCCGCGGGTGTACTACAGGAATCTGCATCTGATGACGCAGTGCTTCGCGGGCGCCACCGTGGTGCACCATGTGAATGGCATCGAGGAATGCGCGGCGGGCGTCGATGTGGCCCTGACGCAGGGTGGCCGCGAGATCGGCCGCACGAAGACGGACACCTTCGGCGAGTTCAAGTTCGACCGTCTCGCGCCCGGCAGCGGCGCGTATCGTATCGAAGCGAGCGGTGCGTCGGGCCGCGCCAGCCTGGACTTCGATCTCGGCGCAGACAGCCGCTATCTCGGCGTCATGACGCTCAGATAGGCGCCGTGCCGCTCGGCCGGGCGGCGGCGCGGGCTCAACGCGCGCGCGTCAGTTCATACGCGCAGAGGTTCACCGCCGCGGCGAGATTCAGCGATTCGATCAACCCGCTGCCCGGGATCGTGAAAGGCGTAGCGGTGGGTGAGCCCGCCTCCGCGGTCGGCAGGCCATGTGCCTCGCTGCCGAACAGATAGCAGTCGAACTCGCGGAAGCCCGGTGCCTGGATCGACGTGCCGCGGGTATCGAGGCAGGCGACGCGCGGATAACGCGGTGCCAGCGAGGCGAGCGGTACGTCCGTTTCCACCGGCACATGGAACACCGCGCCCATGCTCGCGCGGATGACCTTGGCATTGAACGGCTCGACGCTGCCCGGCGTCAGCAGGCAGCGGAAATTCCCGAACCAGGCCAGCGTCCGCAGGATCGTGCCGAGATTGCCCGGATCCTGGATCTCGTGCAGACACACCGCGCGCTCGCCGGCACGCTCGCCGACACGAGGCGGCAGCGGACCGAACTTCGGCACCACCGCGACGATGCCCTGCGGCGCACGCGTTTCGCTGATCTGCGCCATGTGGCGTGCGTTGATCACGTGAACCGGGAACGGGCTGTTCCACTGGCCGAACTCGAACGTCACATAGATTTCGCTGCCGGCAAGCCGGGCGTCGTTCTTCGCCGCCTTCTGCAGTTCGAGCACGAGGTGCTCGCCTTCGACGAGAAAGTACCCGAGCTCGTCCCGGAACTTCTTCTGGTGCAGCTTGCGCAGGTCTTCGAATTTCATGCGCTGAGCTTCGCTTCGATGTCGGTGCCGCACAGGCTGCGAACGACGGCCTCGGCCACGCGGATACCGTCCACGCCCGCCGAGAGAATGCCTCCCGCGTACCCCGCGCCTTCGCCACAGGGAAACAGCCCGCGCACGTTGAGGCTCTGCAGCGATTGCGGATCGCGCGTGATGCGCAACGGCGATGAGGTCCGCGTCTCCACGCCCGTGAAGACCGCGTCATGGCGATCGAAGCCGCGGATCTGTCGGCCGAACACCGGGATCGCCTCGCGGATCGCCTCGATCGCGTAGTCCGGCAGCGCGGACGCAAGATCGCCGAGGCTCACGCCCGGCTTGTACGAAGGCTCCACCTCACCCAGTTCGCGCGAAGGCACCGCCTTCAGGAAATCTCCGACGAGCTGCGCCGGCGCGGAGTAGTCGCCGCCGCCGAGTTCGAACGCGTGTGACTCGAGTCGCTCCTGCAACTCCAGGCCCGCGAGGGCGCCGCCCGGGAAGTCCGTCTCAGGTTGAATGCCGACGACGATGCCGGCATTCGCATTGCGCTCGTTGCGCGAATACTGGCTCATGCCGTTGGTCACGACCCGGCCTGCTTCGGACGTGGCCGCCACCACCGTACCGCCCGGGCACATGCAGAAACTGTAGACCGCGCGGCCATTCGCGGCATGGTGGACGAGCTTGTAATCGGCGGCGCCGAGCGCCGGATGGCCGGCAAATGTACCGAACCGTGCGCGGTCGATCATCGACTGTGGATGTTCGATACGAAACCCGATCGCGAACGGCTTCGGTTCGATGAACACACCGCGATGGGCCAGCATCCGGAAGCTGTCGCGCGCGCTGTGGCCGAGTGCCATCACGACATGATGACTGTGCAACGTGGAGCCGTCGTCGAGCGCCACGCCTTCGACGCGCCCGTTCTCGACCAGCAGATCCGTGACCTTGCTCTCGAAGCGCACCTCACCGCCCAGCGCGATGATCTCCGCGCGCATCGCGGACACCACGCCGGTGAGCCGGAACGTGCCGATGTGCGGCCGACTGACGTAGAGGATTTCCTCGGGTGCGCCGGCGCGCACGAATTCGCGCATGACCTTGCGACCGTAGAACTTCGGATCCTTGATCTGGCTGTACAGCTTGCCGTCCGAGAACAGGCCGGCACCGCCCTCACCGAACTGCACGTTGGACTCGGGCGTCAGGATCCGCTTGCGCCACAGACCCCAGGTGTCCTGGGTGCGTCGACGCACGTCCCTGCCGCGCTCGAGCACGATTGGACGATAACCCTGCTGCGCCAGGATCAGGGCGACGAACAATCCACACGGCCCGAAACCCACGACGATCGGACGCTCGGCGAGGCCTGCCGGAGCTGATGGCGGCGGATAGTAGTTCGTGTCCGGTGAGGGACCGATGTGGCGGTCGTGCGCGAAGCGGCGCAGCGCCGGGGCCTCGTCGCGCAGCGTGACATCGACGATGTAGACGAAATACACGCCGCTGTTCCTGCGGCGCGCGTCGTAGCTGCGCTTGAAGACCGTGAAGTCCAGCAGGTCCGCGTCGTCGATCCGCAGGCGCTCGAGAATTGCCCGACGCAGGGCACCTTCGGGCCCATCGATCGGCAACGCCAGTTCGGTGATGCGCAACATGCTCTGAACCTGGTCGGTGTACCCGACAGAGGGATGGAAAGCGGCTATTCTAGCGCGACATGGCCCGCTCCAAGAGCAGCAGCCTCTGGCTGCAGCGACACATCAACGATCCTTACGTCAAACAGGCGCAGAAGGACGGCTATCGCTCCCGGTCCGCGTACAAGCTGATCGAACTGAACGAGCGGGACCGCCTGCTGAAACCCGGCATGCGCATCATGGATCTCGGCTCGGCCCCCGGCGGCTGGTCACAGGTGGCGGCACGCATCATCGGCGCGAAGGGGAGCGTGCTCGCCACGGACATCCTGCCGATGGATCCGATCCCGAACGTCGATTTCATCCAGGGCGACTTCACCGAAGACATCGTCGTCGAGAAGATCTTCGAATGGCTCGGCGGCGAGAAATTCGATCTGATCATTTCGGATATCGCGCCGAATATCTCCGGCATCGATTCGGCCGACCAGGCCGCCTGCATGTACTTCCTGGAGCTCGCACTGGATACCGTCCGCAAGGCGCTGAAGCCGGGCGCGAATTTCGTCGCCAAGATGTTCCAGGGCGAAGGCTCCGACGCTTACCTGAAAGATCTGCGCAAATCCTTCGTCAAGGTATCGATCCGCAAGCCCGCAGCCTCGCGACCCAAATCACGCGAGGTCTATATCGTCGCGAAGGGCTTCCGCGGTTAGGGCCTGTCGGGACTAGCCCGTCGGCCCTTCGATCACGATCTTGCCGACGAAATCACCCGCTTCGAGATAGCGATACGCCGCCGGTGCTTCGTCGAACGCAAAGCGCCGATCGATCTTCGGTTTCACGCCATTCGAATGACAGGCGCGCAGCAGGTCCTCGTGCATCCGCCGGCTGCCCGCCGTGATGCCTTTGATGATCGCGTTGCCCGCGATCAGACCCTGCAGGTCAGAGCCGCCTTCCGGCTTGCCGCTGAGCGCGCCGAGCAGGCCGATGCGCGCATTCGGTGCACAGCAGCTGAGTGACTGAGACAGCGTCCCGATCCCGCCCGTCTCCACGACAATGTCCACGCCGCGACCGCCCGTCGCCGCGCGCACAGCAACCGGCCAGTCCGCCTGCTTGCGGTAATTGACGGTGATGTCCGCGCCGAGCTCGCGCGCGATGGCGAGCTTGGCGTCGCTCGACGAGGTGATCGCAAACGTCGCACCGGCCATCTTCGCGATCTGCAGCGCGAGGATCGAGACGCCGCCCGTACCGAGCGCGAGGACGACATCGCCCGCCTTCACGCCGGCAAATGCTTCGATGACCGACCAGGCCGTGATGCCGGCGGCGCCGAGCGCGGCCGCCTCGTCATGCGACAGCGAATCCGGCACCCGCACCAGCGCCGCTGTCGGCAGCACGATGCGCTCCGCCAGCCACCCGTCCGCGGAGTTGCCGAGGTCGCGCGCGAAAATCGCAGGTGAATAGGCGCCATCGATCCACAGCACGAAATGCGGTGCCGTGACGCGATCGCCGATCTTCCAGCCCGTCACGCCAGCGCCGAGTTCGAGGATCTCGCCCGAGCCATCTCCGAGTGCGATGCGATCGTTCGGCTTGCGCGCACCGTAACGCGCCGAGCCGATCATCAGGTCGCGATGATTGAGCGCCGCCGCGCGCACCCGCACGACGACCTCGCCCGGCCCCGCCGATGGCGCAGCCCGCTGCACACGCTGCAATGATTCGATGCCTTTCTGTTCGCCAATCTGCCATGCATTCATCGTCTTCTCCGACGCCGCTTCAGCGGCGCCTGTCAGTCCGACCGCAAGGGCCGGAGTCGCCGCGATCACATCGCGTCGTGTGGTCTTCATTTGAAATCGCTCGCCCCGTGCCGCTCCGGCACCTGCTCAGCCTCGTCGCCCCAGTTGCGATTGACGCGGCGGCCGCGCTGCACGGCCGGACGTCGGTCGATCAGATCGGCCCAGCGACGCACGTGTGCGTACTCGTTCACCGAGAGGAACTCGGCCGCACCGTAAAGGCGCCCGAGCACCAGCGCGCCATACCAGGGCCAGATCGCCATGTCCGCGATGGTGTATTCGCTGCCGGCGATGTACTGGCGATTTGCCAGTTGCCGATCCAGCACGTCGAGCTCGCGCTTCACTTCCATCGCAAAGCGATCGATCGCGTATTCGATCTTCACGCTCGCGTATGAATAGAAGTGCCCGAAGCCGCCACCGAGATACGGCGCGGACCCCATCTGCCAGAACAGCCAGGACAGGCACTCCGCACGCTGCGAAGCCTCCCGCGGCAGGAATGCGCCAAACTTCTCGGCGAGGTACAGCAGGATCGAGCCGGACTCGAACACGCGCGTCGGCGGTGCGGTGGATCGATCGAGCAGCGCCGGTATCTTCGAATTCGGATTCACCGCAACGAAGTCCGACCCGAACTGATCACCCTTGCGAATGTCGATCAGCCAGGCGTCGTACTCGGCGCCCGCATGACCGAGCGCCAGCAGTTCCTCGAGCAGGATGGTGACCTTCACGCCGTTCGGCGTGGCCAGCGAATACAGCTGCAGCGGATGCCGGCCGACCGGCAGTTCTTTCTCATGCGTTGCACCGGCGGTGGGCCGGTTGATGTTGGCGAACTGTCCGCCATTGCCCGGATTCCAGGTCCAGACTTTCGGCGGCGTGTAGGGCGTCGATTCGTTCACTGGCGCCTCCGGACTCAAAGATTCGAACCGCCGTTCGCGATCACCAGCTGCCCCGTGACCCAGCGCGCGTCATCGCTCGCCACGAAGGCGACGACATCCGCGATGTCCTGCGGCTTGCCGATGCGCCCGAGCGTCGTGTTCTTCGCGACGGCATCTCGGACGGACTGGGGATAGTCGCTGATCATGTCGGTGTCCGTGAGGCCGGGGATCACGGCGTTGACCGTGATGCCGCGCGGCCCGAGCTCGCGCGACAGCGAGCGCGTGAACTGCTCGATCGCGGACTTCGAGCCGGCATAGATCGAGTACCCCGGCGACCAGCCACGCGTCGTGCTGCTCGAGAGGTTGATGATGCGGCCACCATCGGACACCGCGCGCGCCGCTTCCTGCATCGAGAAGTACGTACCCTTCAGCAGTCCGAACACGGCGTCCCAGGTCTGCTCGGTTTCGTTCGCGACCGGAATGGCCGGCGGCAGGATGCCCGCGTTGTTGACGACGATATCGAGCCGGCCGAACTGCTGCTTGATGTCGGCATAGAGCCGGCGAACGTCGGCCACATTGGAAATGTCCGCCTGGATCGCAACGGCCTTGCCGCCCGCCGCCCGAATGCCGGCGACGGCCTCCTCGGCCGCGGCCGTGGACTTCGCGTAGTTGATGATGACCGTCGCGCCATCCCGCGCGAGGCGCTCCGCAATCGCACGACCGATGCCCCGCGAGCTGCCGGTGACCAGCGCGACCTTGCCCTCGAGTCGACGGGCCGGTGCGGCCACCACCGGCGCAGCGGCACCGGCCTTCGGCTTGCCGGCAGCCTGAGCAGGTGCAGGACCGAGGGTGGCGACCACGATGCAGGTCAGCGCGAGAATCGAAACAGAACGGGCGCAACGTGGGCCGCGGACGCGACCGAGGGTGCGGTGTAAGGCTGCCAGCATGGGATCTCTCCGTGTCGTTCGGGGGCCGGGCGAAGAGCCTACCAGCACCCGCGATCGGATGGTGATCAGCGGCAGCGTTCGAGCTGATTGCGAAGCCAGGGCACCTGACCGCTGCGCGGGGCGAGATCGAAGGCCAGCAGCCGTCCCTCGCGCTCGAGCTGGTCCCAGATCGACAGGGCATCACGAAATGCAACGCAAGCTGCGACACGGTCCGGCGCACCGAGTTCGACCTCGCCGACGCGCCGCAACGCAGTCGCCACCTCGCGGCGACGCCCGGTCGACTGCGGTTCAGCGGCGAGCCGCGCGCGGCGCGCAACCAGCACCTGTGCTGCGCTGGCGCGCGCCTCGGCCACGCGTCCCAGTGCAGCCAGGCTCGCGGCACGCGCGGACTCTACAACCAGACTGTCGCCGCGCGCTTCGCTGTTCTCGCCGAAATACAGGATGCGTGCATAGATCTGCTGCGCCTCATCGAGCATCTGCAGCGCACGCTGATGCGAACCCTCGAGACCGAGCTGGCTCGCGATGCGGAACAGCGTGTACGCGAGGCTCGCCTCGAGATAGATCAGATGACCATGCTGGCTGATGGCACGACGCAGGTCCTGCTCGAAGGCCAGGCAGTCGCGCAGCGATTCCGCATCGACGAGCAGCCATCGCTTGACGTCGCAACGCAATCCTTTGAGGTCGAGCACCATGATCACGCGACGCAAACCGATCGGCCTGCCGTCGTCGCGTCGGGCTTCTTCGGCGAGGACCCGATCGACCGCCGCGATCGCCCCGGCCGATTCGCCGCCCGCATTCATCGCGGCCGCCGTGATCATCTGTGCCCGCAGCCAGGCCTCGTGAGCCTCATCCGAGCGCGGCGCCAGCCGTCGCGCTTTTTCAGCGGACCCGATGGCCGTCTGCGCGCTGAGGAGCGCGGCGTGGGTGTCACCGTCCAGACGGATCGACGCCACGGCCTGAAGCGCATCGATTTCCGCCATCACCGCCCAGAAGTCGCCATTGCGCGCCGACGCCGCACGAAGGGAATCGAGCCGCCGCTCGGTGGCTGCGAGCTTGCCGCGCAGGCTGACGGAATCCGCGGAGGGTGGGCCAAGGCCTCCGACCGCCGTCTCTGCGATACGCACGACGTTGCGGGCGAGTTCGAGCTGCAAGGCCACATCGTCCGGCTTGCCCGCGGCCAACTGTTCGAGCTTCGCCAGCGTGACCGACAGGGTCTCCCAGTGCGCATCGACCGTTCCGGGGCGATTGACGATCTGACCGCTGAGATTGTTCACCAGGAAGGAATTCAGCTGCCGCGCATCTTCGAAGCGCATGGCCTCGGCGGCGGTGGCACGGCGCGCCTCCAGATACAATCGGAACGCGACGACGGTGGCAATGCTGAGCCCGGCGAACAGCAGCGTGGCGACAATCGTCGTCAGTCGATTGCGCGCCACGAATCGCCCCAGGCGATATCGCCAGCCACCTGCGAATGTGGGTACCGGAAGTCGCTCGACCCATGCCGCCAGGTCTGCGCGCAGTTCGGCGACGCTGCCATGGCGCAGCTCCGGGTCTTCGGCCGTGGCGCGCGTGACGACCGCCGCGAGATCCACGGGCATGGGCCCGACACGCGTTGCGTCGGACAGAAGCTCCCGCAGCACGACGCCGGCGCTGTAGACGTCGCCCGCGACGGTGGCGGCACCCCCGCGGCGCCGCTCCGGTGCGGCATACGCGCGTGTCATCGGAGCAGAGCCCGATGTCCGGGACGGGGGGTTCGCGGCATCGCGATCGAGCAGGGCGGCAATGCCGAAGTCCAGCAACTTCACCGATCCATCCGCACTGACGAGGACGTTGCTCGGCTTGATGTCCGCGTGCACGACGAACTGCTGGTGCGCGAACTGCAGCGCGGCCGTCAGCTGCCCGAACAGGCGCACCCGCGCTTCGAGTCGCAGCTGATGCTGATCGGCGTACTCGTTGATGGGTACGCCGTCGATCCGCTCCATGATGATGTACGACAGGCCGTCCGCCGTGACGCCACCGTCGTAAATGCGTGCGATGTTCCGATGTTCGAGCCGCGCGAGGATCTGGCGCTCGCTGTCGATGCTCTGCTCGAACTCCCGGCTCCAGTGCCGTGCATTCATCAGCTTGATCGCCACGGTCTGCTGGAACAGGCCATCGGCGCGTTCGCCTTCGAACACACTGCCCATGCCACCTCGACCGAGCAGGCGCCCGATCCGGAATGCGCCGATGCGCTCGGGCGGCTGGAGTTGCGAACCCGGCACGGAGACGCCGCCGCCGGTCGCGAGCAGCAGCTTCACACCGCTTCGGGCCGGTTCCAGCCGGCGCAGCTCTGCGCGGAGCGCCGCATCCGATGCGGCCGCGCGTTCCAGGAACCGGGCCTGCTCGGCTTCGGGGAGGTCGAAGCTGGCCTCCAATATGTCAAGCGCGCGTTGTTGGACGTCCGAGCTCATGGCGCCGCTAGAATTCATGGGTGTCTGACCGTACTCCAGATCATGCCTCCACGGCGACCTTGTCGGATACCGACAGGTTGCTGGCGCTCTACTATCAGGACATCCGCAGCATCGCGCGTCGCATCCTGAAGCGCGACAGCGCCGTCACGCTGCTGCAGCCGACCGAACTCGCGCATGAAGCGGCGATGCGCCTGATGAAGCTCGAGCGCATGGACTTCCGCAGCGTCCCGCATTTCCTCGCGATGGCGGCCCGCGTCATGCGTCAGGCACTGCTCGACGAAGTCCGTCGTGCGCTGGCGAAGAAGCGCCAGAACCGGCAGCTGTTGACGGTCTGGCCGGATGCCGAACCGACGGCTCCGGGACTGGATCTCGAGGCACTCGATGCCGCACTCGCACGGCTCGAAGCGATCTCCCCCGAACGCGCCCGCGTCGTCGAGCTGCGATTCTTCGCGGGGCTCAGCGTCGAGGAGGTCGCGGAGGTACAGGGTGTGTCGGTGCGCACCGTGAAACGCCAATGGCAGGTGGCGCGCATCTGGCTCAGCACCGAGCTGGGCGCCGAACACGGGAACGCGACATAACCTGACCGCACGCGAGATTGGCCCCTGCCCGCGCAGGTTTCCGCCTTCTCCATGACTGACAGTCAATTGTGACTGCGGAACTGGAGAGACCATGCGCATCCCGACCCGTCCCCTGGCCGTCCTCGCGTTGCTGTTCGGCAGCTGTTTCAGCGCGGCTCAGGCGAGCGTCATCGTCTACGACGTCACCGAACTCGGCAGCAACCGCTGGCGTTACGACTACGAGATCACGAACGACGACCTGCCGGACCCGATCACCTGGTTCACCGTGTGGTTCGACCGGGACCAGTACGGGTCGCTGTGCAGCGCGGATCTCCTGACGGGAATCTGCGGCGTCACGCCGCTCGCGCCAGCCGGGTGGGACCCCTTCGTTGCGCAGCCCGACCCATTGCTGCCGGACGACGGATTCTTCGACCTGTTCACGACGGGGACCGGCATCGCCAACGGTCAGACGCTCGGCGGCTTCTCGATCGAATTCACATGGCTTGGAATCGGCGCGCCGGGCAGCCAGGCGTACGACATCATCGGAACGGATCCGGCGCTGCCGCTGCAGTCCTCGATGACGATACGGCGCGTACCCACGGCCGTGCCGGAACCCGGCACGCTCGCACTGCTCGGCATCGCGCTGCTCGCGATGGGGTTCGTCCGGCGCCGCGAAACCACGCGCGCTGCGCGGGCCTGACGCCGTGTTCCGCCGTTCTCCGCGCCCGCTCGGCTGGGCGCTGATCAGCCTGCTCGGCCTCGCGCTGACGCTGCCCTCCTCCGCCCAGATCACGTCCGCCTACGTGACGGACCTCGTGCTCGTGTCCAGCACGCGCGTGACCAACACACTGACGGACTTCGTCTACCGCATCCGCGTCGTCAATCAGGGTCCGGCGCTGCAGAACACGACGGCGACGGTCATCAGTACGAGCGCGAACACCGTCATCCGCGACAACGAAGTGATCCTCGGCAATGTACCGGCCGGCACGACGGTCACCAGCACGGATACGTTCACGCTGCGGCAGAACCGTCAGTTCCTGTTCAACCCCGCGAACCTCCTCTGGACGGTACGCGCGGTGGTCGCCAACACGCGCCCGCTCGCGAACGCGGGCGCGGACCAGACGGTCCGTACCGGCGCGGTCGTCACGCTCGATGGCACGCAGTCGAGCGACGCGGACGGCCAGACGCTGACCTACCGCTGGCAGATCGTGAGTCGCCCCGCAGGAAGCACCGCGACACTTTCGAATCCGAACCAGCCACGCCCGACGTTCAGCATCGATCGCGGCGGCAACTACAGCTTCCGGCTGACCGTCAGCGATGGCCAGACCGACAGCGCCCCTGACGATGTGCTGGTCTCGACGATCAATTCAGCGCCCGTCGCCGATGCCGGCGCAGATCGCACGGTGGCGCGCAGCAGCCTGGTCACGCTCGACGGCGGCGCATCGCGCGATCCGGATTTCGACGGCCTCGGTTTCGCATGGAGCATCGTCGCGCGCCCCCTCGGCAGCACGGCCGAGCTCACCGGCGCGAGCACGCAGCAGCCGACGATCCGTCTCGATCAAGCCGGCAGCTACCGTTTTCAACTGATCGTCTCCGATGGGCAACTGCAGAGCAGTCCTGCATTCGTCAGCATCAGCACCGAGAACTCGATTCCGGTCGCCGATGCGGGCCCTAACCAGGCTGCGGGCCGCGGCCAGCGCGTCACGCTCGACGGCTCGGCGTCGCGCGACGCAGATGGCGATGCGCTGGCTTTCCTGTGGAGCTGGGCGGCCCGACCGCAGGGCAGTGCCGCGACGCTCGACGTGACCGACAACCTGCATCCCATGTTCACGCCAGATGTCTTCGGCGACTACGTCGTGCAACTGATCGTCAACGACGGCGGTTCGGACAGCGTGCCCGATACGGTCACCGTCGCCGTCGTCGCACCGCCGAACCGCGCGCCGAATGCCGTAGCGGACAGCGCGACGACGAATGCCAGCGAAGCCGTCGACATCGCCGTCCTCGACAATGATTCCGATCCGGACAGCGATCTGCTCGTCCTGCAGAATTTCACGCAGCCCGCCGGCGGCCAGGTCGTACGCGTGGGAAATCTGCTGCGCTTCACGCCGGCCGCAGGTTTCAGCGGTGCAACGTCTTTCAGCTACGTGATCAGCGATGGCGCACTGACGGCATCGGCTATCGTCTCGATCACGGTGAACTCGGCCGCAAACACTGCGCCGACCGTGAACGCCGGTACGGATCAGGCCATCACCCTGCCCTACCAGAATGCATCGATGACCGTCACGCTCCGTGGCACCGTCAGCGATGACGGTCGACCGCAGCCCGCCAGCGTGACGTCGACCTGGACCAGCGCGGCCGGCAATGGCCCGGCCCTGATCACGACGCCGGCCGCCCGCACGACCGATGTGCAGTTGTCGGCGCCTGGCGCGTACATCTTCAGACTGACGGCGAGTGACGGCGCATTGAGCGCGAGCGATGACGTGCAGGTGCTGGTCAGTGCGGCGCCCAACAGCGCTCCGCAGCTCGCGGCCATTGCAGATCGCACGATCGACGTCGGCGACTCGCTGCGCATCCAGCTCACCGCGAGCGACAGCGACCCCTTCGACGTGTTGACGTTCTCGCTCGGCGCGGTACCGATCGGCACGACGCTTTCGTCGAACGACGTACTGGCGTGGACTGCGACAAGCCCCGGAAGCTACTCCTTCACGGTCGGTGTTCGCGATGTCGGCGGATTGACATCGTCCGACACTTTCGTGATCACGGCGCGCGCGGCAAATCGGCCGCCAGTGCTCGGTGCCATGGGTGATGACACGAGCTACGTCGGCGCGAGCTATTCGAAGACACTGGGCGCGAGCGATCCGGACGGGACGGCCGTGAGCCTCTCGCTGCTGAGCGGCCCGCAGGGCCTCACGCTGTCCGGCAACCAGATCACATGGCGCCCGGGCGCCAACCAGACCGGCGGAGCGACAGTGCGCGTGCAGGCACGCGATGCCGGCGGCGCGACCGCGGCGGGCGCGTTCCGCATCGAAGTTCAGCCAGCCACGCCGCCCCTCGCCCGCGACGACGTCTACGCCGTCCAGGTCGGCCAGTCGATCACGATCGCCGCGCCCGGCGTGCTGAGCAACGACTCCAGCGCGGACGGCCGTGCACTCAGCGCGCTGCGACGCAGTGACCCGACGTTCGGCAGCGTCACGTCGTTCACCGCGGCGGGCAGCTTCAGCTACACGGCGCCCGCGACCGATCCGCGACCGCCATTTTCGATCACCGGCCGCCTGTTGACGACCGACGGTGATGTCGGCGTGGACCTGCAGGACTGGACTCCGCTCGGCGACCTGAATCGCGATGGTCGTCCGGACCTGATCTCGAATCGCTTCAACGGTTTCCGGGTCATCGCGACCAGCGGCGGCAGTGGCGCCCGGCTGTGGGGCACCAATCCGCCCTGCCAGTTCCAGGGGCACAGTGCGCCGACGGACCTGCTCGCCGACCTCGATGACGACGGTCGCCTCGAATACGTTCACGTGGCTCGGTGTGGCGAGGGTGGCAACCTGTTCGCGGCCTATTCCCGCGTGCAGGCGCTCGCGGACAACGGCAGCGTCGAATGGACGTCGCCGCTCGTCACGCAACCGCTGACCTACCTGCGTTGCACGCTCGCCGGCATCTGCGAATCCACGCCGGTGGCGATCGAGTGGACGGATGCGCTGCGCGACATCATCTTCTCGACGACCCGCCTCGGCTCGAATGAGGCGCCGACCCTGCTGTACCGCCAGTACGTGCCCGTCTCCGCGGCGCTGGCGTACGGTCGCACGCCGGACGGACGGATCGACTACCTGAACTTCGGCTGCCAGGTCATGACCGGCGACGCCGCAGACTTCAATCGCGATTGCATGGTCACGGTGCTGCTGTCTTCGGCGGGTGGACAGGTGCAGCAGGTACTGCGTTCCACGCCCCGGCGCAATGCGGCTGCGCTGCCGAACAATCCCTACCCGCGAAACCAGGTCATCCCGGTCGATCTCGATGGCGACGGCAGTCTCGAACTCGTCTCCGGCGCCGATGTCTGGCGACGCAGCGGCAGCACCTGGACGATCGCGTGGCAGTCTCCAGTCGAGCCTCAACAGGTGATCGTCGCGGATCTGGATGGCGATGGCCGTACGGAAGTGATCCAGCACGTCAACGTCGGGCAGAGCTTTGGCCCGAACGATCCCCTGCCGCAGGGGTTCTCGGGCCTGATGATCTTCGACAGCAGCGGCGTCGAGATCCGCCGCATTCCGATGACGACGACGCGCTCCGGTACGCTCTCGGCGGCGGACATCGATGGCGACGGGCGCGCAGAACTGCTGATCACGCAGGGCGGCATCGCCTATGCGTTCGGCAGCGATGGCGTATTGAAGTGGACCTACCTGGTGCCGGACAACGCGCAGTCTCCGCAGCAACTGCGCAATCGCACGAACGACAGCACGAACATGGTCGCCTACGACCTCGATGGCGACGGCAACCGGGAGGTCGTGCTCAGCGCCGTCGGCTGGGTGCTGTTCCTCGATGGCCGCACGGGCATCGAGAAGGCCCGGCTCGACACCGGTCCGCGCCCGGCGGGCGATGCGAGCGGCAAAGTGTTCGTGACCGACTGGGATGCCGACGGCCACGCGGACGTCGTCGTCGTGAACCAGCGCGGCTCGTACACTTTCGGCAGCTCCGAAGCGGGCTGGGTCGTCAACTCTTCGCGCAATGACTGGCTGCCGGCACCGACCTTCCAGGGTCAGTCCGACCATCGCGCGACGAGCTTTGACGCGAACGGCCGCGTGCTATTCGATGCGAGTGCGCCGCGGGAGTTCCGCAATCCGCAGCAGCTCGGCACCGTTCGTGATCCTCGCGCGAGCGCCGGCACGTCGTTCACCTACGTGGCCAACGATGGCCTGGTGGACTCCGTGCCGGCCACGGTCTTCATCGGAATCGAACCGGAGAACCGTCCGCCGGTGATCACCTCGACGCCGCCCACCGCGTATCTCGCGACGACGTTCCGTGCCTACCAGATCGTCTATCGAGTGCTCGCCACGGACCCGGACGCCGGCGATACCCTCCGATACTCGTTGACGGGATTCACCAATGCGATCGGCTTCCCGCAACCGACGATCAACGAGACGACGGGTGAAGTATCCGCCTTCATGACCAGTGAAGGCGCCGAATATACGACCGAGCTCTACGTCACCGTCACCGACTCGCGCGGCGCCACGGCGACCCAGTCGTTCGTCCTGAACAACACGAACGCGGGCATCGCAGCGCCGAACGTCGTCGGACGCACGGTTGCGCAGGCCGCACCGCTGATCACCGCCGCGCGACTGCAGTACCGCGTGGCGCAGGAGCAGTTCAGCGCAATCGTGCCCGCCGGTGCCGTGATCTCGCAGAACCCTGTCGCGGGTGGCACGACGCCGCGACTCGGTACCGTGGCGCTCATCGTCTCGAAGGGCGCGCAGCCGGTGATCGTGCCGAATCTGATCGGCCGACCGGTCGGCGCCGCCGGCGGTCTGCTGACCTCTGCGGGATTCACGCCCGTCGTGACCCGTCAGTACAGCACCACCGTGCGCGCCGGCATCGTGATTTCGCAATCACCCGCCGGCGGCAGCGAAAGCGTGCCGGGCACAGCGAGCGTCGTGGTGTCCGCCGGCAACGGCATCGCCGTGCGCCTCGATCGCGACTTCGTCGCCGCGAATCAGACGATCACGGCGCAGGTCCGGGGCATTGCGCTCGACGGCAGCGAGGCACCGGTCAGCAGCGCGACGCTCGTCGTCACGCGTCTGTCCGGGCCTTCGGCCGGCCCGCTTCCCGCAGTCCTCGGCAGCACGCTGAGCTTCACTCCGACGACCCGCGGCAACTTCCTGCTGACGGCGACGGATGCGGCGAGCGGGCGCAGTGGCAGCGCGGACTTCGTCGTGGGCCCGCCGGGCAACGAAGACAGCCGCGCAGACGTGCTCGCCATCGCGAGCTTCGGTGAAACGGTCGCCGCGGTCTCGGCTCTGATGCGCGAAGCCAGTGCGGCCGGCGCTGCGGGCGACACGGCCACGATGAACGCTCGGGTTCGAAGTGCGGTGCAGCGGTGGCGAGTATTCGATCGAACGATGCTGGAGCTGTCGACACCGTTTGCGCCGGAAGGCGGCCTGCCGCCGACCACCGGCGATCTGCTCGCGTTGGGGCAATCCGCCTCGGCGGAAGACCAGGTGAATCTCGCGATGCTCGAAACGGGCGTCGCGAGGATTCAGGTCCTCACCGAGGCACTGCGCGCACCGACGACACCGTTTGCCGAAATCGATCGGCGCTTCGGCGAACTCGTTGCAGCCGTCACGGATCTCAACCGCAACCAGCCGGGTGAGTTCGGCCTCGTGATGGCACAGCCGGAATACCGCTACCTGATCAGCCGGTTGCTGCCCGATCTGGTCGACGCGCTGATGGACGAAATGGCGACCGCAAGCGGCGTACCGACGGCCGGCGGTCCACCGGCCCGCGACGCAACCGAACGGATCTACGTCGCCTCGACGCTCGCGGAAGAGCTGACGACGCTGGCCGTGAACAAGGCCCTGGAACAGCTCGATTTCGTCAGCCAGTTCAAGAACGACGTCATGAAACAGGCGCGCGCTGGCGCCATGCTGGTCGGGCTGGCTTCGCATCTGCGGGTCATGCTCGCGAATCAGCCGCTGGTGGAAGTCGTCGGCGGCGCGTCGCTGTCGCTGCGACGCTTCCAGGCCCCGTACTCGTTCGTCGAAGCGTTCGACCTCGACACGAAGTATCCGATCCTGAACGATCTGGTGTTCCTCGGGCCCGAGACCGTCAATACCGTGCAGGACCTGACAGACGCGATCCGGGGGCTGAGCTTCTCCGACCTGTCGACGGCGGCCTCCACGTTGTGGAAACTGAAGAAGGGAATCGACGCGCTGCGCGAGGCCGGTGATCCATTGGCAGCGAACGCTACGCAGGTGCCGACGCAGGGTGAACGCGGCTGCGTATTCACGACAGCGCCCAACTGCGCACAACTGCAATTCGCGAGCGGCTTCTTCCCGGTGTACAGCTACCGGGCACCACCGCCGCTGCCGCCGAGCGTCGTCGGTCTGCCCGTCCCGATCATCGTGATCGTGCGCAGCACGACCGGCCAGTTCTACCTCTCGACGCCGCCGTTCATTCCCTACCGCGACGGGGTGGACTGAGCGACAGCTGACGATGCGCGTAGTCGATCGTCAGGCGCTGCAGATCGCCGAGACGATCGAGTCCGAGCAGAACATCCGCGCCGGCGGGGATCGGTGCCACGAGCACCGGGCCCGCCGGCCAGTGCGCCGCACCCAGTCGCAGTGTGGGCAAACGCCCTTCCCGTGCCGCGAGCAGGGTCCCGTCCGCGCCGCGCAGCGAAGCTTCCACGACCTGATCCGCCGCGATCAGGCCCGGACGCGCGATGCTGCGCAGCGCAGCGGTGTCGAGCAGCACCACCACCTCCTGCCGACCCAACCTCGCCGCGACGAATGCCCGTCCCGTCGTTTCACGGCGCAATGCCAGCTCGCCCGTGCGTGCGGTGGCTTCGCGCGGTGCGGCATCAGCTCGGTCGGAAGAAGACAGATCCGCCTTGCCGGAGTTGAACTCCAGCGTCAGCACGCGACCCGCAAATGCATCGGCACCGAGCAACCCGTCTGCACTGGCAAGTGCGTGCCGCGGCAGCACCGGCAGGCGCGCGAGTCCAAGTGTCGTGTCACCTGCGCGCACCGATGTCACGGCAACCTGCGGCACGTTGATCTCGCCCGTCATCGCTTCGAGTCGCACGGTCTCCCCGGGTACGAGCCGCGCGCCCAGCTGCGACAGGAGATGTGCGGCGATGACCGTCCGGCTCGCTGCCGTATCGACGATGAACGAGAGAGGCCCGAATTCGTCGATCCAGACCGGGATCCTCAACGGGGCGACGCCGGTCCCATCGGCAGACTTCGGGGTGACCGCAGCCTCGGCCATCGCGCCGGCGCCAAAGACTCCCATGCACAGCGGAGCGAGGCAGAACTGACGGCGCTGCATTCAGATGTTCCGGCGGCACGGGAACCGCGATGGTAAGCGTCCGTCGAGATATACCACCGGACGCCGACTGCTGGCGAGAGACTCCGGTTCGCGTCGGTGACTCAGTCCCGCGTCAGCGTCTCGAACACACGCTGGGTATACGCCTGCATGTCATGGACGCGAGCTACACCCGCATCCTGCGTGGGCTGCCAGGACTCGACGGCGCCGGCCGGTAGCGCGCCTCGCTCGGCCAGCACGCGCTCCAGCGCATCGAGTCGCGAGCGCGTGGCGGCGAGTTCAGTGCTCAGCGCGAGCACCACATCCCACAGTTTCTCGTTGCTGGCATCGGCGAGGAACCGCGGCCGCGCCGGCCCTTCGACGTTCAGGACCGGCATCTCGCTGTTCATGCCGAGACACCCGCCGACACATTCCACGCACCGACGACCTGCCAGTTACCCGTGCGACCGTAGTCTTCCATGCGTCCCGGCGCACGAGGATCCGTGTTCCAGGGCACGGCCGAGATCGAATCCGAAAACGTACGCGGCGCTTCGAATCCCGCCTCGGCCAGCTCGCCGCGCAGATCGAGCTCGTACAACCGGCTCCAGAACCGCTCGTTGTTGAAGCGCCCGTCCCAGTCACGCATGCACTGCTCGAACCATGGACGGTCGCCATACGGCGGCTGCTCGATGTGCAGCGTCAGGCCACCGGGCGCGAGGCGCTCACGGCAGCTGCGGAACACGTTGCGAAGTGCTTCGTGGCTCGTCTCATGCAGCACGATCGCCGTGTAGGCGAGATCCGCCTGCGCGAAACGCTCGGGGATCCGTTCGATGTCCGCCTGCACCCAGCGCACATTGTGAATCCCCAGCGACGCTGCGCGTGCGGCGGCGTAGCGCAACAGACCGGCACCCGCATCGATCGCGATGATCTCGGCGTCCGGAAACGCCTGCGCCACGGCACAGGTGTTCAACCCCGCGCCGCAACCCAGATCGAGGATGCGCTTCGGGCGGAATGACGGAAATCGCGTCTTCAGCCAGTTCGCGAGCGCGCGCCCCGCGCCGTCGCTGTTCGGGCCGGAACGACCTGGTACGACTGAATACGACGAGGCTTCGTAAGCCGCGCCGACGCTGATGTCGTACGGGCCGAGGTCCGTGAGGTAACCGCCGGGCAGCAGATGCGCGTGTGTATCGCGCAGATAGTCCGGCGCCTCGAACGACGGATCGAGCTCGAGCCGGTCACTGCCGCGAAGTGCCGCACGGCAGGATTCTGCGAGTCGCTCGCGCTGCCCCAGAGCACTGTCGATGTTGCGCCGCTGACGCACTTCCATGGACCGACGCCGCAGCTGGCTCCACAGCGGAAACACCGCATCCTGCTGCAGCCGCGACCAAGCCTGGTCACGATCCACCGGCGGCGCATCTGCCGCACCCGCCTCGAAACGTGAACGCATCGCCGGCACCACGCTCTGCGCCATGAAGTGGTTCAGGTGCGCGATGAAGTCGAGCCGCGCCTGCTCGTCCGAATCCAGCTGCAGGGACACTGCATGCTGGCCGATCGTGCGCCAGGGCTGCGGCAGCGTGCCAAGGGGCAGCTGCTGCGGCGAGTGGGCCGCGGGGCCAGCCGGGCCGGCGTTATGTTCGGCTTGCGCAGCGTCCTGCGACGCAAGCCGAGGGGAAGCAGACATGGCGGCGAGCGACATGGTTGACGTCCTGTGTCAGTAGGACCTCAGTATGCTGATACGGGACAATCCGGAACAATCGGATTATTCTGACGATATATCCGGTTTTGCAGGATTATCTCGTGAACCTCAGGCACCTGGATCTCGTGCAGCTCGCCTATCTGCGGGCCGTGGCGCGCGATGGCTCCGTCACCGCCGCCGCCGAGGCCCTGTCCGTGGCGCCACAGACGGTCTCGGGTCAGCTCGGCGTGCTCGAGGATCGCCTCGGCGTCGCGCTGCTCGAGCGGATCGGGCGCGGGGTACGGCTCACGGATGCCGGCAAACTCGTGCTCGAATACGCCAGCGAGATGCTGAGCCGCGGCGAGGATCTGCTGCGCGCGCTCGAAGGCTCCGCAGGTGAACCGACGTCATTCACGATCGGCATCGATGAAATCGTGCCGAAGCTCGTTGCGCGCCGCCTGCTCGAACCGGTCCTCGCGCTCGAGCCTGCGCCGCGGCTGATCTGTCGCGAAGGCAACGAAACAGAACTGCTGACGGACCTGCGCGCGCGTCGCCTCGATGCCGTGCTGGTCCCGGGGCCGCCCGTCGACAGGCAGGGACTGCGCGTCACCCTGCTCGCAAGCTCAGCCGTCGCGGTGTACGGCACGCGCGCGCTGGCGCGGCGCTTCCGGCCGAAGTTCCCGGCGAGCCTGCACGGCGCACCCTTGCTGCTGCCCGGCCAACGCAGCGAAGCTCGCCGCCTCGTCGAAACCTGGCTTGCGAGCCGAAATCTCGCACCGCGCATCGTCGGCGAATTCGACGACGCTGCGCTGCGTGAAGCGTTCGGCTCCGTCGGCGCGGGCCTGCTGCTCGCGCCGGAACTGATCGGCGCCGTGCTGCACAAGGTATATGGAGTGGAGCGGGTCGGCGCACTGCCTGAACTGCAGGCGCGTTATTTTCTGGTGGCGCCGGAGCGGCGTCATCGTCCCGCTGCGCAGCAGATACTCGAGGCGCGCGCGGAACGTCGCTAGGGCCGGAAACGCTGTCGCCGAACGAGATACACGATGCCGACGATGATCGACGCGATCACCGCCAGCGGCGCGATCACGAACACATAACCCAGCATCAGCAATGCACCGAACGGATCACCCCCCGAGCCGAGGCCGCCGCTGCGCGGCCCGTCCATCAGCACCGGCAACAGGTAGAGGCCCAACAGCCCCGTCAGCGCGACGAAGGCGATGCCCAGCTTGCGCGCGGTGCCACGGAGCGAGTCCGCGCCGCCCCGGCATGACCGCGAGAATCCGAATCGCGCCAGCAACAGCAATCCCACGCCGGGCAGGTAGACCGCAGCGACAACGAACCACAGGATTCCGGAAGGTTCCGACAGCATGTCGCCCTCGAAAGACCGTGACGGGATGCGCGACGAAGAGGGTTGGCCCGGTGGCAGGCCTAACTGCCTGAAAAGCGTTGGATTAACTGGCGCGCCCGAAGAGATTCGAACTCCTGACCTCGTGGTTCGTAGCCACGCGCTCTATCCAACTGAGCTACGGGCGCGCTGCAATTAAACCCTTCCCAATCAATGACTTGGGTTGGTCGCGACGACCTGACCGGCTGGCGCGAGCCGCGTAGTCTACACAAGTCGGGGCCGTCTGTGAAAAGGCACGTCGCGGAGGCCCTGGCGGGCGTTCAGCGTCCGGGCGCCACGCGCATCCTTCAGTACGCGATCAGTTCCGCAACGAGGCGCGCTGGCGTGTCCTCGCCCGGCGGCTGCGCCCACACGAGCAGCGCGTGATCGCGATACGTTGCCACGCGCGGATTCCCGCTGACGCGGCTCAGCGGCAGGTTCGCGACATTGCGCTGCGCGATGATCTTGCCGTGCGCATCAACCTCCGCCAGCATCAGGCCGCTGAACGTCGTCGCGGACCCCGCTTCGCCGCCGCTGCCCAGCCAGCTGACCAGAAAGCCGTCCCGCCACGCGGCGGCGTCGAGTCGGCCGCGCATCCGCGAACCGGGTGCGAGCGGCAGCGCCTCCCCCGGAAGATCCCATTCACGGATCGTGTACTTCGCTTCCATCTCGCCCGTGGCCGCCGTCGTCCAGGCGATGAGCATCTGTTTGCGATTGACGGCGACCGCGGGTCCGTTGACCGGACAGCCTTCGATACGCCAGCCATCGGGATGCAGGTTGCGCGGTGCCGACCACTCGCCCTTCGCATCGCGCGACAGCACCGAGATATCACGGATTTCCTCCGGGCTGCGATCTCGATACGCGACGACGGTCCGGCCCGCGAAGCGCGCAGCATCGGTCTGGCAACAACTGCAGGTGCTCGCATCGATCTCCGACTGCTCGCTCAACATGCCGGCACGATCGATCACGGCACTGCGCAAGGTCATCGGCGATTCGTGTTCGTCGTGGCCGCCCGCCGCGCCATGTCCCGGGTCACCCTGCCCTGCGGCGTCCGCGGGCTTCGCGCCGCGTCGCCCGTCGAGCCAGACCACGAGCACGCGATCGCCACCGGCCGGCACCAGCGAGACGAAGCCGTGCTGCGTTGCCGTGCCATCGAGATGAGGAACGATCGGCGCGCTCCACGTGCGGCCGCGATCGCGCGAACGCACCAGGCGGATATCGTAGGACTCGGCGCCGCCGGCAGACCGCGCCAGCCAGTGGGTGACCCAGTCGCCGTTGTCGAGCACGACCAGCGACGGAAAGTCGGCCCAGTTGACGAACCAGTTGGCGCCCGTCGCGACGTTCCCGCGCCGAGTCTCGACACCCTGCTTCGAAATCACGGCATAGCGCAGTGCCGCCGTATCGCCCTGCTTTTCCTGCCAGGTGACGACGAAGCCTTCGCGTGGATCCACCGCGACGCTGGGCTGACCGGGTGTGCCCGAGGTCGCGATCGGCACGGTGCGACCGGCCAGGGGCGCGGCCGTCACCGGATGGCCTACCAGCACAGCCAGCAGCGCCCAACAGCCGCGTCGAAATTCATTCATGCGTACCGACCCTCTCGTTCAGCCAATGTTCGGTGATCCTGGCCTGCTCCAGCAGCCATTGTCGAAACCGCCGGATCTGCGGTCGCATCAACGCATCGGCGCGAAACTGCGCCTGGAACGCGTGCGCACTCCAGCGGCCCGTGGCGAGCGGAAACGGCAGCGTGATGTCGCCCCGCTCCAGGCGTTCACGGATCAGCACGATGCCGCACAGCGCAAATCCGGCGCCATCCGCCACGATGTCGATGGCCGGCGTGATCCGCGTGTAGCGGATGCCGCGGCCCGGCGCCGTCCGCGCGTGACCCGCCTCCGCGACCCACTGCGGCCACTTCGGCACCTGCGGATCGTCCTTGTAGAAATCGACATGGAACAGCGGAAAGCCCTCGAGCCGGTCGCACTCGGGCCGGTCCGCGACGCGCGCATCGATCTCGGGAGAACTGATCGGCAGCACGTAGTCGTGGAACAGCAGATCCGGCGCGCGTTCGTCCCGCCGCATCGCACGCGAAGGACCGAAGGTGATTTCGCAGTCGGTGCGGCCGATGCGCGTCGGCGCCGTGCCCTCGCCGTTGACGTTGAAGCGCAGATTGGGATGGGCGTGCGCGAATCCGGACAGTCGCGGCAGCAACCAGAGGTCTGCGAAATCCGGCGTGGCCGCGATATGAATGTCCTGGCCCCGCTGCAGATCGAGCAGTTCCGTGGCCGTGGCAAGTTCGCGGAACGCCGACTGCAGATGCGGCAGCGCCGCGGCGAGTTCTGCGGTCGGCCGCAGCCCAGTGCGACCGCGCACCAGCAGCGCAATGCCGAGGTAGTCCTCGAGGGCCTTGATCCGCTGGCCGACTGCCGCCGGTGTGATGGCCAGGATCTCGGCGGCACCCTTCAACGAACCCGCGCGAAGCGCGAGTTCCAGCGCCTGCAGCGCGCGCAGGTGGGAGGGGGCATCCATCCTCTAACAATAAAGATTTAGTTTATCCACATCAAGAATCTTTAGCTTGTCGCGATGTTCCGCCCGCGGATAATTCCCACCGTCGAATCACACACTGTTCCAGGGGGAATACAAATGACCAAACTGAAGCGATACATGATCGAACGGGATCTGCCGGGCATCGGCGGCATGTCCGAGGTCGAACTCTGCGGCGCCGCGCGCACCTCGAACCAGGCCATCGCGAAAGTGGGCCCGGGCGTGCAGTGGCAGCACAGCTACGTGGCCGGCGACAAGACCTTCTGCGTCTACCTTGCCGACAGCGAGGACAGCATCCGCAAGCATTCGGAACTGAGCGGCATCCCGCTCACGAAGATCACGGCCATTCCGTCGGTGATCGATCCCACCACCGCCAACAACTGAGCCGGGCCGTCAGACCTTTTTGACGAACTCGGACTTCAGGCCCATCGGGCCGATGCCCTCGATGCGGCAGTCGATGTCGTGATCGCCGGCGACGAGGCGAATACCCTTCACCTTCGTGCCGACTTTCACGACCGTCGACGAACCTTTGACCTTCAGGTCCTTGATGACCGTGACGGTGTCGCCATCGGCGAGCAGATTGCCGACGGAATCCCTTACCACGAGTGCGTCGGAGTCTGCGTCGCCCGGCGCCGCCGCAGCCTGCGACGACCACTCGTGCGAGCATTCCGGGCAGATGAACAGCGCGCCGTCCTGGTAGGTCAGCGTGGAAGCGCAGGCGGGGCAGGCAGGAAGTGAGCTCATGACGCGATTCTAGTCGCAATTGCGACGCACGCGGCCTCATCGGGTTCGTTGGTGCCTGTCATTCCAACGGACCTGTCGACGTCTGCAGCAATGTGGCAGGCTGCGGCGATGAAGAACACGGCATTCATGGCAGTCGCGCTGCTCGCCGCCGCGATGCACAGCGGCTGCGCCACGATGCAGCCTGCGAAACCGGCGACCGAAGCAGACGTCGACCGCATGATCCGGCAGGGCATGGGTGACACTGGCGTGCGCGGCCTGGCCATCGCCTACATCGAAGCGGGACAAACGCGATTCGTACGCACGTACGGCGTGCGCAATGCGGCCGGTGATCCGCTGACGCCCGACACGATCATGTATGGCGCGTCACTGACGAAAGCCGTCGTCGGCTATTCGGTGATGCAGCTCGTCGACGCAGGCCGTATCGACCTCGATCGTTCGATCGCGGACGTTCTGCCGCAACCGCTACCGGAGTACAACTCGGCAGCAGATGAGGATGCCTACGCCGGCTGGGGCGCCCTCGCCGGCGATGAACGCTGGCGCAGGCTGACACCGCGGATGCTGCTGACGCACAGCTCAGGCTTCGCGAACTTCGGTTTTCTCGAACCCGACGGCAAGCTGAAATTCCATTTCGATCCCGGCACGCGCTACGCGTATTCCGGTGACGGCATGATGCTGCTGCAGTTCACGCTGGATCGTGGACTCCGCATCGAACTCGGCTCGTACGTGCAGCAGAACGTGTTCGATCGATTCGGCATGACGAACACGAGCCTGATGTGGCGCCCGGACTTCGCCGGCAATCTTGCCGATGGATTCGCGCAGGATGGCAGCGTCGAGCCGCATGACGAGCGCAGTCGCGTCCGCGCCGCCGGCTCGATGGACACGACGATCACGGACTTTTCGCGCTTCGCGGCAGGCTATGTTCGCGGCGATGGTCTGTCCCGCGCAGCACGACGCGAGATCGTGCGCGGTCAGCTGCCGATCACCACTGCGAGTCAGTTTCCGAGTCTGCAGCCGCTGCCCGAGCAGGCGAAGTTCCCGTCGCTCAGCGCCGGTCTGGGCCTCATCACCTTCGAGGGCCCGCAGGGAAAAGGCTTCTTCAAGGGCGGCCACAATGACACCACCGCCAACACCTGGGTCTGCCTCGAGCGGCGGCAGCGATGCGTCGTGATTCTCTCCAACGACGTGCGCGCCGAGGCGCTGTTCCCCGAACTCGTGCGTGCGCTGCTGGGTGAGGCGGGTGTTCCATGGCGCTGGGAGTACGGCGAGCTGCCGTTCTGGGGCGCCGGCGGTCGTTACTGAACCGGGCTGCGGGCACGAACGGCGCATGACGCAACCGTGGAAGCGGACTCCGGATACGATAGCCGCCCCCGAAATGGAGATTCACATGATTCTGCTCACAGGCATTACCGGCAATATCGGCGGCGCGACGGCACGGGCACTGCTCGCGAAAGGCGTGAAGTTTCGTGCGCTGGTGCGGGATCCCGGCAAGGCTGCCGCGTGGGCCGAACAGGGCGTGGAACTCGTGCCGGGCAGTGTCGAAGACCCCGCCGCGGTGAAGCGCGCACTGGTGGGCGTGGATCGCGCCCTGCTGGTGATGCCGAACGGCGAGCATCAGGAGCCCGCGGAACTCGCGTTCACGCGCGCCGCGAAGGAAGCCGGCCTCGCCTGGATCATCAAGCTCTCCTCACCGGAAGCCGTGCGCGGCACGACCAGCCCGATTCCGCTCGCACACATCGCTGCGGAAGATGCGATCAAGGCCTCCGGCATGAAATGGACGTTCGTGCGTCCCAGCTTCTACATGCAGAACTTCCGCGGCTCGGTGAAATCCGCGCGCACCAGCGGCAAGCTGTCGATGCCGATGGGCAATGGCACCGTCGCACTGACGGACAACAACGATGCCGGCTTGTTTCTCGCGCACATCATGACGGACGCGAACAGCGCACAGCATCACGGTCAGTGCTACGACATCACCGGCCCGGATCCGGTCATGACGTTCCACGACGTCGCGAAAGTCATCGGCGAGGTGATCGGCCAGCCGGTCGTCTACGACGACTGCGATCCGAAGGCCTTCCAGGAAGCGATCCGCCCGTTCCACCGCAACCAGTGGCATTCAGACGCCGTCGCGCGACTGTTTGCGGAGATCGCGAACAACGCAACGCCCGGTCACAAGACGGAGACGTTCCAGAAAATCATGGGACGCCCCGGCCGCTCGCTGCGCGAATACCTCGCGACGGTGGCGTAAAGCTCAACCGCGCCGCGTCGCGCCCGCCCGCTCCGCATGCTTCCAGCCGAGCGTAGCGAGCGCTTCGACATGCTTCGCATATTCACGGCCCTTGTCGCTGACTGCGGTACCGCGCACGACGCGGCTGCGGATGCCGTGGAAGATCGCGGCGAGGCGGAACAGGCAGAACGCCAGATAGCCATCGAGATCCGGAATGCCTACACGCCCCGTGCGCGCGCAGTAGGCCTGGACGTACTCGTGTTCGCTCGGCAGTTGCAGCGCGGCAAGGTCGCGCCCCAGCAGCCCGGGGAACGCCAGCGTCGGCATGTGATACATCAACAGGTGATACGCGAAATCCGCGAGCGGATCGCCGAGCGTCGCGAGTTCCCAGTCGAGCACGGCCAGCACACGCGGTTCGGTCGGATGGAAGATCAGGTTGTCGGATCGAAAATCACCGTGCACGAGCCGCGTGGTTTCGTCGCGTGGCGCGAAATCCTTCAGCCACTGGATCAGGCGATCCATCTCGGCAACGCGGCCGCCGGCTTCGTCCTCGAGATACTGACGGGTCCATCGCGCAACCTGCCGTGCGACGTATCTCTCGGGCTTTCCGAAATCGCCGAGTCCCAGCTTCGCGTAGTCCAGTGAATGCAGCGCCGCGATCGCCTGGTTCATCGCATCGAAATAATGGCGGCGCTCCGCAGGCGGCACATCACCGAAGGCGGGATCCCAGAACACGCGCCCGGCGATGAACTCCATCACGTAGAACTCGGTGCCGGCGACACTCGTATCGGTGCAATGCGCAAGCGCGGCCGCGACGGGAACGCCCTGCCCCTGCAGTGCGCGCAGCACGCGGAACTCGCGATCCACCGCATGCGCCGACGCCACCAGCTGACCGGGCGGTTTGCGGCGCAGGACGTAGCGCCCGCTCGGCGAGACCAGCAGATACGTGGGATTGGATTGGCCGCCGGTGAACTGCTGCAGTTGCACGGGGCCACGAAACGCCGGCACGGCGGATTCGAGCCAGGCTGCGAGTCGGGTTGCGTCAATGTCGAGATCCGCGCGGACGGGTCGCGTGGAATCCGAAAGGGTGACGCCTGTCATCGGCGCGACGATCTAGGCTTGCAGCGCGGCGCGACGCGAACCGGCGGCACGTTTCGGCACCTGCTCGAGACGGGCGCGCAAATCCGACTTCAGCTGGCGGAACATCGTCGTCAGTGGCATCTCGGGATTCGCGAGCCACTGATAGATGAGACCGGCCATCGACGCTGCGTACTGCTCGGCGATGCGCATCGGATCGACGCGACTGTCGACCGTGCCCGCCGACTTGCCGGCACGGATCCAGCGCGCCACGTCGCGACGCTGCGCGTGATGCACGCCTGCGATGTTGGACTTGTAGTCGGCGCTGGGATCGATGCTGAGGAACCACAGCAGGTACATCGCGCGCACTTCTTCGGGCCGCTCACGGATGAAGGCTTCAGCCGCATCGGTGGCGGCACACAACGCATCCGCGCCGACGCGATCACCGACGGCAGCCTGCACGCGCTCGAGCCAGTCCATGCTGGCCACCTGCAGCACCTTGCCGAACAGTCCCGCCTTCGAACCAAAGCGGTGCGTGGCCAAGCCGCGGCTGTATCCCGCGCGCTCGCCCACGGCCTGCAGCGTCGTGCCCTGGATGCCGTTCTTGACGAGCAGTTCGATGGCAGCTTCGGTCAGCAGACGATCCGACAACGCCGTCCGGTCCGCCTGCCTGCGACGAAGTGGGGAGCGGGCGGGAGTAGCTGCTTTGACCATGACTGGATGATAGAGCACGTGATAAACGCCAACAACGGATTGCAAGGCCGCAGCGAAGTGAATTCGGTGCGGCCGTCGCGCGTGTTTTCTTCACCCCGCGAGCTTTGCGAACTCCACCTCTGGAAATCCCGCATCGGCCGACGCGCGCATCTTGTCGTAGTACACGTTCGCGCCGCCGAAATAGATCAGCACTCGCGGCTTACGGTTGTTCAGATTCGCGCCCATCATCCAGGAATTCACCTTGTCACCCTGGGCCATCAGCGTCTGACGATGAATGTCCGCCGTGTGGGCGACCCAGGCTTCCTCGGCGTCCTGCTTCGGCTTGCACAGATCGTAGCCCTCGCTGCGCATCTTCTTGATGCAGTCCACGATGTAGATCGCGTTCTGTTCAATCGACGTCGGCAGGTTCGCGAACGGTGCCTGCGGGCCCGTGATCATGAACAGGTTGGGGAACTCGGCGACGAACACACCCATGATGCAGCTCGACACTTCGTCCCATTTGTCGCGCAGCAGGAGACCGCCCGCGCCACGGATCGGCAGCGCTTCCTGGGCACCCGTGTACGCCTGGAATCCCGTCGCCAGCACGATGATGTCGAACTCGTAGAGCTGCTTCGTCGTGCGGATACCGGTCTCGGTGATCTCGACGATCGGCTCGCGTTCCTTGATGTCGACGAGCTTCACGTTGTCGCGATTGAAGGTCTCGTGATAGCCATGATCCAGCGGCGGCCGCTTCGCGAAGAACGGATAGCCCTTCGGCGTGAGCATCTCGCGCACGTCCGGATCCTTGACCTTCTCCAGCATCTTGCGGACGACGAAGTTGCCGACGATGCGGTTGGACTCGGGATTGCCGAGTAGATCGTCGAAGGTCTCGAACACGAATCGGAAGCTGCCGCGCGGCCAGTGCTCGTTGAGGATCCTCTCGACTTCCTCCGGCGGCGTCCCCGCCACCGTTCGGCCCACCGGACTGTCGAAGGCCATTCCAAATGAATGGTTGCGGCACTTCTTGACGATCGCGTCGTAGTTGGCCTTGATCTCCTTTTCCCACTCCGGCGTCATCGGTTTCTGCACCGCCGGCATGATGAAATTCGCCGTGCGCTGGAACACCGTCACGTTGGCGGCGGTCTTCGCAACCTCGGGCAGCATCTGCACCGTCGTGGCGCCGGCGCCGATGATGGCGACGCGCTTGCCGGCGTAGTCGAGCCCTTTCTCAGGCCAGCGCGAGGAATGGAAGCACGGACCCTTGAACTTCTCGAGTCCCTTGAACTTCGGAATCACGGGCTCGGAGATCATGCCCATCGCGCTGATGAAGTAGCGGCAGGTGAACGACTCTCCACCCGCAGTCTTGACCAGCCACAGACCCGTGGTTTCCTGGAAATCGGCGCTTTCGATCTTGGTGTTCAGCTGGATGTGCGGCCACATGTTGCAGCGGTCCGCCACGAAGTGCATGTAACGCAGGTTCTCTTCCCAGCCGGGGTATCGGACCGACCACTTCCACTCCTGCAGCAGTTCCTTCGAGAACGTGAGGCAGTAGTAGTAGCACTCGCTGTCGCTCGCCGCGCCGGGATAGCGGTTCCACGTCCAGGTGCCGCCGATGTCGGTCGCCTTGTCGAACACGCGAATCGAGAATCCCGCCTCGCGCACGTAATGAATCAGCGACAGGCCAGCGAAGCCGGCGCCGACCGCAATGACGTCGTAATCAGGTTTGATCTTGGGAGCCATCGTGATTCTCCAGGTCTTTGTGTTTCAGGTCAGAGCGCCGCACGAACCTTGGGCAGGACATGCTTCGCCATGTATTCGACGCGGCGGTGACCGGCTGCAACGGTCTCACCCGGGAGGCGCGCCCAGAAATGCAGATCGCGGATCTGCGGGCAATCCTTCAGAAGCTGCGTGATGCCGGCGACTGCCTGATCGGCGTCCCACATCTGGTAGAGACCCTGCGCGAGCGCGGTCTCCGCATCCGGGAATCGCGGCGTCGTCTCCGGCGGACCGAAGGCACCCCATTCGATGTACTGGTTGCCCTGGTACAGCGCATGCGGACCGATGGCCCGCGCCTCGCGCTCCGGATCGTCCGAAACGATGGCCCAGCTGCCCGCGATGACGACGCCCTCGTCCGGCGAACGGCCGTGCTTCTTCAGGCAGGCGATGTAGACGTCGTGACCGATGGAGCCCGTCGACAGGAAGCCATCGGCGATCCGCGCCGCGCGATCGATCGCAGGCTCCGCCATGCCGCCGAGATAGAGCTTCGGCGTGTGCTCGGGAACCGGCAGCACGCGCAGGTCGCCGACGTTGAACCGCTTGCCCGTGAAATTGATCCGCTCGCCGGCCCAGGCACGACGGATGATCTCGATCGCTTCTTCGATCAGGCTTGGCCGCTGCTTCAGCTCACGCCCGAACTCGCGAAACTCGAGTTCGCGGTAGCCGATGCCGACGCCGAGATCGAAGCGGCCGCCCGTCAGCAACGAGAGCGTCGCGGCGTCTTCGGCAACGCGGATCGGATTGTGCAGCGGCAGGACCATCAGGTTCGTGCCGAGCCGCAATCGCTTGGTGCGCGCGCCGATCGCGGCACCGATCACCATCGGTGAGGGCGTGTAGCCGTCATCGCAGAAATGATGTTCTGTGATCCAGGCCGAATCGAAGCCGAGCCTCTCGGCCTCGACGATCTGATCGAGGCTTTCGGCGTACAGGCGCTCGAACGGAATCTGCCACTGCGGCGGATTGCGGAAGTCGTACCAAAGTCCGAAGTTGACGTGACGTGCCATGGGAGTGTGTCCGTTCAGCGCAGAGAGCCGAGGAATCCGAGCAGTTCACTCAGGTACCGCGGGGCGTCTTCGATGAAGGGCGCGTGGCCGCAGCCTTCGAATTCGACCGTCTTCAGGCGGCGCGCGATCTTCGCCACGGAGCGACCGACGTCCGGCGGCACGAACAGATCCTGCGTGCCGATGAACGAGAGGATCGGCACGTCGAGCGCGCCGAGCATCGCGCGCTGGTCGAGGTTGTCGAGATCCGCAAGCGCCGTGTCCGCACAGGGCGCGGTCTGCATGAAGATCGACCACAGCCAGGAATTCATCGCCGCCGATTGCGGCACGGCACAGACAGCCTTGGTCAGTCCGTCGAAGAAGTTGGCGCGATCCTGCCGCAGCGCCTCGACCGTGCTGGTCGGCGCACCCGGCGGATTGCCGAAGGGATAGTCCGGCGCCTGCACGTAGCGCGGTGTGGCCGCCGCCGTCAGCACCAGCCCCGCGCAGTTCGCACCCAGGCGATGCGCCGTCTCGGTGGCGATGGCACCGCCGAGCGACCAGCCGTTGACCGCGGCCCGCTGGATGCCGGCGGCCTTCAGCACGGCCATCGCATCGGAAGCGCCCAGGCTGATCGTGTTTGCCGGAAAGTCCTTGTCGGACAGGCCGCAGCCACGCTGGTCGAAGGTCACGACGGCATGGCCCGCGGCCAGCAGGCTGCTGAGCGTCGTATCCCAGATCCGGCAGCTCATGCCCCAGCCGTGGATCAGCAGGACCGGCAGCTTCGTGCCGGCATGATGTTCGAAATAGATCCGATGACCGCTCTCGGTGCTGAGATACGCCATGCTCGCCCCCTCTCGCCTGAACTAACCCTTCGGCGCAGTCATCTGCGCACCCGGGATCGGATTGAAATAGTGGATCGTCACGTCGCGACGCTTGATCTTCCACACGCCGTTGCGCCGCTGGAAGTGGTCCTTGTACGTAGCGCTGATCATCTGCACCACGTCGTCGCGGGTCGCGCCCATGCAGTCGACGTCGCAGATGCCGTGCGCGTCGTCGCGGCCGGCAAACGTCACCTGCAGATTGCTGGTGAGGTGATGTGTCTCGCGCCAGACCGGCCACAGGACTTCCTTGACCGCCTTCTCGATGCCGGGGTGACCGTCGAACACGCCGAAAGGGGGACCGATGTCCCAGACGCAGTCGTCCCACCAGATGCCGAGGAAATTGCCGAAGTTGCCGCCATCGAAGGCGCGGCAATAGGTGGTGACGAGATCCCGCATCGCATTGCGGCTCTCGAGCTGATCGATGCGCTCCATCAGGAGCTGAACTTGATTGTCAGAAGCCATCATCCCCCCTCGAGACTCAGACCATGTGACCCGGCCGGCGCGTGCTATCGATTCCCGATATCGAGCTCCAGCGCCCACGCCAGCTTCTGGCGCGCCTTGTCGATCGCGTCCGGCAGATAGTAGTCCGGCCACAACTTCTCGGATCCGCGCCGATCGCGCAGCACTTCCTTCGCGACGCTGATCTTGTGCACTTCCGTGGGCCCATCGACGATACCCATCTCGGGCACCGTCGCCCACATCTGCATCAGCGGCGTTTCGTTCGACATGCCGAGCGACCCATGCAGATGCAGCGCCCGATACACGACGTCCTTCAGCACGCCCGGCATCGCCGCCTTCACGGCCGCGATCTCGCGCCGGACCTCGCGGTTGTAGGCCTGGTGTTTGTCGATCAGCCACGCGGCATAGAGCACGTGCAGGCGGAACTGCGTGATCTGGGTGTACGAGTCCGCGATCTTTTCCTGCGTCATCTGCTTCTTCGACAGCAGCTCGCCCTTCGTGACCCGGCTCAGCGCGCGCTCGCACATCATGTCGAGCGCGCGGTTCAGCAGGCCCACGGTGCGCATCGCGTGGTGGATGCGCCCGCCGCCGAGCCGAGACTGCGCCACCTCGAAACCCTGGCCCGGCTTGCCGAGGATGTTCGCGCGCGGCACCCGGCAGTTGTTGAAGCGCAGATAGCCATGCACACCCGATCCCATGCCTTCCCGCATGCCGACCGCGACATTGCGCACGAGTTCGAGACCCGGCGCGTCGCGATCGACGATCAGGATCGAGGCGCCTTCGTGAACCGGCACGGCCGGATTCGTGATGACCACCACGAGCAGGAATCTCGAGAAATCCGCGTGTGAGGCGAACCATTTCTCGCCGTTGATGACCCAGTGCTCCCCGACGAGTTCTGCGCGGGTGGTGAACTGTGCCGGGTCCGCGCCCGCCTGCGGCTCGGTCATCGAATAGCAGGACGCGATTTCCCCGGCGAGCAGTGGCTCGAGATACTTCTTCTTTTGTTCCGGCGTGCCGAAGCGCGCGAGGATCTCGGAGTTGCCGGTGTCCGGCGCCTGGCAGCCGAATACGGTGGACGCGAAGCGGCTGCGGCCGAGGATCTCGTTCATCAGCCCGAGCTTCACCTGGCCATAGCCCTGCCCGCCCAGTTCCGGGCCGAGATGGCAGGCCCAGAGACCCTGTTCCTGGACACGCTTCTTCAGCGGCGCCATGGCCGCTGCCGGTCCCTTGCGGGCGGGGTCGAACGGATCGGCCGGGTGGGTGAACACGAGATCCAGCGGCTCGACTTCCGTGCGCACGAAATCGGTCATCCAGTCGAGCTTGCGCTGGAAGTCAGGATCCGTCTCGAAGTTCCAAGCCATTCGTATGCACCTGTCGACCGGAAAGCAGTACTGCAAACAGTAAGTGCGCACTGCACAAAAACCAACCGCTGACTGCGGCTGCGAGGAGTCGCCCGTGGCGAAATCGCAATCGAGTATAGATTCACTTGCTAGACGACAACAAGCGGATTATCGTCCGTGACCGGTGAGCGCGAATGAGAATGGGGGAAGTAAGGCGTGGTTCTCTCTGCGGCACATTCGGCCGCAATCGAAGACGCGAAATGTTTTGACACTCTCGCGGCAATCACCATAAGCGGCTGCGTGCCGCCCCTTGCAACGCAAGGCGTCGCAGGACGATAGTTTCCAGCAGACCGCAGCGCTCCGCGGACGTGGATCGAGAACTTCATGAGTAGACGTTGGATAGTGACCGGTGGGTCGCGTGGGGTCGGCTTGGCCACTGCGCGCGTTGCCGCTGCGCACGGCGATCGAGTCGCGGTATTGGCCAGAAAGATCGATCAGGCGGAGCTCGCGCGCGAGCTCGGGCCCGGTGCCCTGGCGATCACCGCCGATGTCACCGACCCGACACAGGTTCGAGCAGCGGTCGATCGGGTCGCCTCCGCCTGGGGAGGTGTGGACGTCCTCGTCAATAACGCCGGGCTGCATCGCGGCCGGCGCCTGCATCGGCTGGATCTGAGCGACTGGAACGCGGTCCTGAACACCAATCTCTCAGGTCCCATGCATTGCATCCAGGCCAGCCTCGCGCACATGAGCGAAGGCGCATCGATCGTCAACATCGGTGCCGTGGTCGGATTTCGAGGCTTCGCCGGGGACAGCGCCTATGGCGCGTCGAAGGCAGGGCTTGCGGGACTCACGCAGGTGCTCGCGGTCGAACTTGCGACGCGCAAGATCCGTGTCAACCTCGTGATTCCCGGTCTAGTCATGACGGAGATGACCTCACAGGTCGACGAGAAAGCCATCGAACATCTGGTCGCGCGCATCCCGCTGGGCCGCGTCGGCACGGAGCAGGAGATCGCGGACGTGATCTGGTGGGTCGCCGGCTCGACCTACATGACCGGCGCGGTCATCCCGACCGACGGTGGAATGATGTCGGCGCTCTAGTCGGGCGACCCGGGACGACCCCTCTGCATGGACCCGAAAACGCCACTCTCCCGTTGGTTGGCCGAGCATGTCGGTCTGGAAGACGCACGCCTCGGCCAGCGGCTCGGTGGCGGCAACTCCAACGTGACACAGTTGATCGAGCATCGAGACGGTCTCGCCGTGCTGCGCCGCCCGCCTGACAACGCTATTTCCGCGAGCGCCGCCAGTGGCGTGCGCCGCGAATTCCAGATGCTCTCCGCGCTGCATGGCCACGCACCCGTGCCGCGCGCTCTCGGCTTCTGCGACGACACCAACGTGCTCGGCGTGCCGTTTGCTGTCGTGCAGCATGTTGACGGGGTGGCGATCAGCACTGAACTGCCGGCCGGGTACGCGGCCGGCGCCGCCGCGCTGAACGCGATCGGAAACGAACTCGTGGACGCGCTCGCCACCGTGCACACGCTCGACTGGCGTGCGCTGGGGATCGAACCACCGAACGCGCCGCAGGACTATGTCGGCAAGCAGATTCATCGCTGGCTGAAAGCGCGCGCGGCGGAGTCCGTGCGCGAGCTGCCCTTGATCACCGAGATCGGCGCCTGGCTGCAGGCACACCTGCCCACTCCACCGACGGCGTCGGTGATGCATGGCGACTTCCACCTCGACAACACGTTGTTCCGGCGCGATGTGCCGCGGCTCGCCGTGATCATCGACTGGGAGCTGGCGAGCATCGGCAACCCCTACGCGGATCTCGCGCTGATGCTGGCGTTCTGGGGCCCGCGCAACGTGGACCCGCCTGGCTTCTCGTTCGTGCAGAAGGTCACGCGCGATGCGGCCGACTGCGTCGATCGGGACGCGCTGGCACAGCGCTGGTCACGCCGCACCGGCCTCACACTCGATGACTTCGCATTCTATCGGGTGTTCGCACTCTGGCGCCTCGCCGCCATCGTGGAAGGCGCGTTCGTGCTGTTTCGCCACGGCAAGGTGGCGGACGATTACTCTCGCAAGCTCGAGTACGACGTGCCGGCGTTGCTGCAGGAAGCTGCGATCATTGCGGGCTTTAGGACCAGCGCATGAAAGCGACGATGATGGATCTGCCGCTGTCCACGCAGATGATCCTGCGCCACGGCGCGAGAATCCACGGCGGCAGCCGCGTAGGATCG
Source organism: Steroidobacteraceae bacterium (assembly GCA_965279665.1). Taxonomy (GTDB): domain Bacteria; phylum Pseudomonadota; class Gammaproteobacteria; order Steroidobacterales; family Steroidobacteraceae; genus UBA964. The sequence goes on along the minus strand of OZ257256.1, from coordinate 1,058,879 downwards.
TTCGACGGCACGGCTTTCCGCTTCGCGACCTTCGCCGACGTCGCCGTGCGAGCCACCGCCCTCGCCTCGGCGCTCACGGATCTCGGCATCGAGCGCGGCGAACGCGTGGCCACCTACTGCTGGAATCATCAGGCGCACCTCGAAGCCTACCTCGCCGTGCCCGCCATGGGGGCGGTGTTGCACACGCTCAATGTGCGCCTGCTCAGCGAACAGGTCGCGGCGATCATGGCGCATGCCGAAGACCGCGCGTTGATCGTCGACGCAGCGCTGTGGCCGCAACTCGCGCCTGTGCTGGGGCGGGTGCCGACGCTGCGCCACGTGATCATCGTCGGGCCGGATGCGGGATCGGCCGCGCAGATGCCCCCGCTCGCAGGTCTGCGCATTCATCAACACGATGCCCTGCTCGCGCAGGCGCCAGCGGATTTCACCTGGCCTGCGCTCGAAGAGCGGGACGCCGCAGTGGTCTGCTACACCAGTGGCACCACCGGTGATCCGAAGGGCGTGGTCTACAGCCACCGCTCGATCTTCCTGCACACCTTGGGCACGCTCGGCCATGACACTTTCGGCATCTGCCAGGCCGATCGCATCCTGCTGCTGCCCTCGATGTTCCATGCCAACGCCTGGGGGCTGCCGTTCTCGGCGTGGTTCGCTGGCAGCGACTTGTTGCTGCCCGGCACGCACACCAAGCCGGCCAACATCCGCGCCATGATCGATCTCGAGCGACCGACCTTTACAGCAGTGGTGCCGACGCTGATCAACGACCTGCTGCAGTCCGATCGCAGCGAGCCGCTCGACATGCGCAGCTTCCGCGTCATCGTCTCCGGTGGCTCAGCCGTGTCGCCCGCGCTGATAGACGCCGTGCGCGAACGCTGGGGCGTGCCGGTGCTGCAGGGCTGGGGCATGACGGAAACAAGTCCGATGTGCTGCCTGTCTGTGCCGCCGCGCGATTGCCCACCGGGGCAGCAAAGCCCGTGGCGCGCGATGAGCGGCCGCCCTGTGCCCGGCATGGAAGCGCGCATCGTCGACCAAGCCGGCGCGCTGTTGCCCAACGACGGCACCATCGTCGGCGAACTGCAGCTGCACGGCCCATGGGTGACGGGCAGCTACCACCAGCAGGCGTCACCCGAATCCTTCACGGCGGACGGCTGGCTGCGTACCGGTGACGTGGGCAGCATCGATGCACGGGGCTATGTGCGTATCACCGACCGTACCAAGGATGTCATCAAGTCCGGCGGCGAGTGGGTTTCGTCAGTCGAATTGGAGAACGCCATCGCACGCCACCCCGGCGTGTTCGAAGTCGCCGTCATCGGTATCCCCGACCCGCGCTGGGAGGAGCGGCCGCTCGCGCTGGTAGTGCTGCGCCCGGGCGCCTCCGCGCCTCACGCTGAGCTTCGCGAATTTGTCCGCCCTCACGTGCCGCGCTTCGGCGTACCCGAGTATTTCGCAACCGTCGGGGAGCTGCCGCGCACGAGCGTCGGCAAGATCGACAAGAAGGAGTTGCGACGCCGTTTCGCGGCCGGTGACTACACGGTACAGCGCGTTGCCGACAAGTAGCGGGCCGGCCTGCGCGACCGCCACCGCCCGGCGTCACTCTGGCACTGGCTCGCTGCAGTGCGGCGAATCGACATCGGCTTCCCAGTATCCACGATCGCCCGGACTAACCTGCGTACGCTCGCCGGGGTGCGCTCGGCGGGCGGCACCATTGCGCCGACCGTGATCCTTTTGCCGCCGCGTGTCTGACAGATGTCAGGGAATCGCACCGCGCGGCTCGGAGTTTCCGGCCCGAGAGGCGGATCTTCGCCCGCGATCGCCACGACCTGGATCAATCGACGCTAGACGCTCGTCAACCGGGCCGGCGGTGCCGGCGTACGGCTCACTCCGCCGGCCGGGATTTCGAAAAAGCTTGACCGGAACGCGCCATTGATTACAGTTGCTGGACGCTAACAAGATAGTTTGCGTTGGCTTCTGGCTGCGCTCAGGTGGCAGAAATCGCAACGCTGCCAGGGCACCGTTCCACCAGCATTGGTCCGATCACATGAAGTTTCGATGCAGCCCAGGGAAGCGGCCAGCTCCGGAATTGCATCCCGACGTACACACGCAAGGCGCTGAGCGATTGCGCGCAAGCACCCTGGCCCGGCGCTATTCAGACAATAGAGTGACATTGCATAGATCGAATATCTCGCGACTCAAGTAATCGATTGACCCGTTTCAACATCGAGGGGGATGTTTCATGAGACAGAAGAGTTTGTGCACAGCAGTATCTGCGGCGCTGGTCGCCATGGGTGCAACGGTCTCGCCGATCGCCAGCGCGCAAGGCACAGGCGCGGAAGAAAGCATGGGCCTGGAGGAAATCACCGTCACCGCCCGCAAGCGTGCGGAGAACCTCCAGGATGTGGGCCTGTCCGTCACCGCCCTGAGTGAGACGGAAGTCGAACGCACGTTCGCTCGCGACATTTCGGATCTGGCGTATGTATCTCCCAACCTGATCATCGATGACACGTCCCAGGGCCCGGGCGGAAACGCCGCGCTGTATATCCGCGGCGTCGGCGTGGCGGACGTCGAGAAGAACTTCGAGCCGGCAGTCGGCGTCACCATCGACGGGCTGTTCATTGGCGCCAACAGCGGCGCGATCCTGCGGAGCATCGACCTGGCTTCAGTGGAAGTGCTGCGCGGACCGCAGGGCACGCTGTTTGGTCGCAATACGATCGGCGGCATGATCAACGTCGAGAGATCGAAACCCACGGGCGAGTTGGGCGGTAAATTCCGCGCCGGCTACGGCGATTACGATACGGTCTGGGCCGATGGCGTTTTCAATTTTGGCTTGACGGACAGCCTTGCGGTCAAGCTCAGCGTTGCAAAGCACAACCAGCGGGAAGGCTATTTCACCAATATCAATACCGGTGAAGATGAAGGATTCAATGATTACCAATCCTACGGCGTCAATCTGCTGTGGAAGGCCACGGATGCCGTGGAATTCGAATACACCTACCAGAACGAGCAAACCGAGCAGGACACGCCGCCGCTGGTCAACATGGCCCAGCCGGACACCCTGTTCTGCTCTGCCTTCGGCCTGTGTGCGCAATCCGTCACCACCCCGAGCTCTGGCGACAGGTATCGGGTCGGTCGCCTGATCTTCCAGCCCACCACCGCGTCGCTGTCGCCGCAACCGAATTCGATCGTGACTTCGCCGGTATCGAGCCTGGCCCCGAATGACGATCCCGCCACCTTCGATGCCGAGACCCACATCCTCGAAGCCCGCTGGAATGTCAGCGAATCCACGCGCCTGGACTATATCTACGGCACCTACGACACGCAGGAAACCATCGTTTCCAACTGGACGGCCGAGCCCGTGATGCTGTTTGGCACGGATCGCCCGGCGGAATACGAGCAGGCGAGTCATGAACTGCGCCTGACCTACGACGCCGGCGACAAGCTGAATTTCGTCGTCGGTGCTTACCTGTGGGAATCGCAGTACGACATCCGTCTGCGCAGCTGGATCACCTTTGCCGTGCCGGGTGTCGTGCTCGATATTCCGCAGTACACCCATCAGGAAACCGATTCGACGGCGGTTTTCTTCGAGGGTGACTACGCGTTCACGGACCACTGGACCCTCAACCTCGGCGGCCGCTATACCAAAGACGAGAAGTTGACAGAGCAGCGCGGCAATCTGGTCGCAGATGCCAAAGCAGATTGGAACGAGTTCACGCCGAAGGTCTCGGTTCGCTATAAGGCCAATGACGACGCGATGCTCTACGCCACCTACGCGAAAGGCTATCGCAGCGGCGGCTTCAATGGACGGGTCGACTCGATTGACTCCGCGACGATCCCCTATGATCCGGAGTTCGTCGACAACTATGAACTCGGCTTCAAGAGTGAGTGGATGAACCGCAGATTGCGCTTCAATGGCGCCGTGTTCTTCATGGACTACAAGGACAAGCAGGAGGAGATTGGCCTGCGCTCGAGCGGCGCTACCGGACAGCGCATCTCGGTGTTCAATGCCGCGACCGCGACCATGAAGGGCATCGAACTGGAACTGCAGGCACAAGCCACCGAGCACCTGAGCCTGCGCGCCAACCTGGGCTACCTCGACTCCAAGTACGATGAATTCAGCTTCGACGACGGATTCAGCATCGTCGACAACAGCGGCTTGGAATTCCGCCGCGCGCCGGAGTTCACGGGCGGCCTGGATCTCACCTACGAGCGGCAGGTGGGTAACGGCACTGGCTGGATCCGAGGCGCGTACCGGTTCATCGGCGAGCACTTCATCGAGCAGACCAACCGGGCCGAGTTGGCCAACGACGCCCAGCACTTGATCGACATGTCGATCAACTATGAGATCAATGGTGCCACCTTCAGCCTGTTCGGTCGCAACCTGACCGGAGAAGACGGCTGGGCTCATGGCCTGAACGTCTCGGGACTCTGGGCTTACGCGTCGGCGCGTGCCCCGCGCACCTGGGGTGCTGAGGTCTCGTATCGCTTCGGCGCCAAGTGATCGCAGGAGCTTGCTGGTAATCCTGAATGTCGTGCGCATGCCCCGCTTGGTAGCGGGGCATGCGTCGACCCATTTTTGGAGAACACAATGAGCGAACGGGAACTCCTGGAACTGCTCGCCAAACAGAAGATCACGGAAGTGATCCACCGGTACGCACGGGCCCTCGACCGGATGGACGAAGCCATGGCTCGCAGCGTCTTTCATCCCGGGTCCCGTCATCGGCACTTCTTCGAGGGGCCGTCGTCAGACCCGTCGCTGCCCTCGCGGCCCGGCGCACCGCTGGACTTCGTCGCTTTCGCGTGGGATGTGCTGCGCACCCATACGGCCACTCACCACCAGCTCGGCAATGTCCTGATCGAGCTCAGGAGTGCAGATTCGGCCACGGCCGAGACCTACTTCACCGCGCATCACCGGATGCGGCCGTTGGGTGATCCGCTGGCGGCACCCAACGCTTTCGATACCCCGATGGACTACTTCGTCGGCGGGCGCTATCTCGATCGCTTCGAGCGGCGCGATGGTGTTTGGGGCATCGTCGAGCGGATCGGGATGACTGACTGGGCACGGGTCGACCCCCCGATCTCTGCGCTCGGCACTGCGATCCCGGCGGATACCCTCGGCAAACGGGCGCCGGACGACATGGTGTACCGCTTCATCACCATCTGACATTCAGCAACGAGAGGGAGACTGACCGTGAGTGGAAGAGTCAAAGGCAAAGTCGCCGTGATCACCGGTGGCGCGAGCGGCATCGGCGCCGCGACGGCTGCGAAGCTGGTGGCAGAAGGCGCCTATGTAGTCCTCGGCGACATCCAGCAGAAGACCGGTGACGCGATGGCCGCGAGCCTCGGGTCGGCAGCCAGTTTCCAGGTCTGCGACGTCACTCGTGAGGGCGACGTCGAGGCTTTGGTGGAGGCGGCCGTCAAACGCCACGGCAAGCTGGACATCATGTTCAACAACGCGGGGATCGTAGGCGCGATCGGGCCGATCGAGACCACCCCAGCTGAGGAATGGAAACTCACCCTGGACATCCTGCTGAACGGCGTGTTCTACGGCATGAAGCATGCCGCGCGGGTGATGAAGAAGGCTGGCTCCGGTTCCATCATCAGCATGTCCAGTGTCGCGGGAGTCACCGGTGGTCTTGCACCTCCCGCCTATACTGCCGCCAAGCACGCGGTCGTGGGTCTTACTCGCAACCTCGCCGCGGAACTGGGCCCCTACGGAGTCCGTGCAAACTGCGTGGCGCCGTACAGCGTCGCGACGCCGATGGTTGCCCATGCCTACCTCGGCAATCACACCGATATCGATACCACGCTGAAAATGCTTACCGAACAGTCGCCATTGAAAGGTCGTCCCGGCCTGGCCGACGACGTCGCCAACGCAGTGCTCTGGCTGGCCAGCGATGAGTCGGGATACACCAGCGGCCTCACCCTGACAGTGGATGCCGGTATCACCACGGGTTCAGTCGCCGGTGCGCCTCGCTTCGCCGAGAAGAAGCCGATGCAGCGGGAAGCCGGCAAGGAAGGCCTGTAGGCATGAGCGCTGGCCAGGGCCGCGACGCTGCCAGCGAACAGCGCGCCACCAGGCGCGCCGAACAGCACATTCTCGCGCTGATGGCGGAGTACTGCGACAGCATCGACCGTGGTGATCTGGATGGCTGCGCCGCGCTGTTCCGGGGCGGGCGCTGGGGCATCGCCGGCCAACTCGCGGAGGGCGAGGCCGCGGTTCGCGCTTTGCTCGCCAATGTCACGCTTTACGATGGCGTTCCGCGCACGCGGCACCTGATGAGCAATGTCCTGATCGAGGTGGCCGCTGACGGAAACCACGCCAGCGGCCGCTCCTGCATCATGGTGATGCAGGCCGTGCCACCCGACTTTGCCCTGCAGGCCATTTTCATTGGCAGCTACCACGACGTATTCGTCCGCGAAGGCGAACAGTGGTGCTTCCGCGAGCGCGTCATCGTCCCCGACCTGATCGGCGACCTTTCCCGTCATCGCAGCGACATGGTCTGAGCGTTGCCGCAGCCGACCGATCACGGTCGTCTCGAGCTCACCTCGCCGTTCATTCAGGCACTGCCCCACCGCTGCGCAGTGATGTGACGTCCTCGTCGCGGTAACCGAGCTCCGCGAGGATCGCGGCGCTGTGCTCACCGGGAACGCTGGGCGGCCGTGGCTGCGCGGCGCTCGTGCGGCTGAATCGTGGCACGGGCGCGTTCTGCGTCACGCCGTCGACTTCGATGAATGCGGACCGCGCGACGTTGTGCGGATGGGCCGCGGCTTCGTCGATGCTCAGCACCGGCGTGATGCAGGCATCCGTCCCGGCAAACAGCTGCTCGAGTTCGGCGCGCGTGTGCCGCGCGATGGCGGACGCCAGCTTTTGCTTCAGCGCCGGCCAGACCCGTCCCGTGAGTTCGTCATAGGGGCACTGCGAGAAACCCACGCCGGGCGCGAACGTTTTGGGATCGAGGCCGAGCTTGGTGATCAGCAACGCGTGGAACTGTGGTTCGATCGCCCCGACCGCCACCCACTTGCCGTCGCGCGTCTGGTAAGTGTCGTAGAAATGCGCAGCGCCGCTGAGGAAATTCGCACCGGTCGCATCCTGCCAGTATCCCTGGCTGCGCAGACCGATCATCGCCGCGAGGAAGGAGACCGAGCTGTCGACCATCGCGGTATCGACGACCTGGCCGCGTCCCGAGCGCTGACGCTCGAACAACGCAGCGAGGATGCCAAACGCGGCCATCAAGCCGCCGCCGCCATAATCGCCGACGACGTTCAGCGGCGGCACAGGCTTGCCGTCACTGCCGCCGATCTGATGCAGCAGACCGCTCAACGCAATGTAGTTGATGTCGTGGCCCGCGCGCTGCGCGAGCGGACCCTGCTGACCCCAGCCGGTGATCCGCGCGTAGATGAGCCTGGGATTGCGCTGCGCACAGATTTCGGGACCGATGCCGAGACGCTCCGCCACGCCCGGCCGGAATCCTTCGAGCAATACATCGCTGCGCTCGACCAGGCGCAGCAGCACCTCGATCGCTTCGGGCTTCTTCAGATCCAGCGTGATCGAACGCCGGTTGCGCAGCGTGGGATCGGTACTGCCATTGTCGTCCATGCCCGCGCGACCGACGCGCGTGACCTCGGCACCCAGATCGGCAAGCAGCATGCCGGCATAGGGCCCCGGCCCGATGCCCGCGACCTCAACGACCTTGAGCCCCGCCAACGGTCCCTTCATCGCAGCCGCGCGCGGCTGACCCTCCGGGCGCTGCGCGGAAGTCGCGACAGCGTCCGCCGCGAGTGGCTTCGCCTGATCAAGCAGCGGCATGGAATCGGGTCCCGTCGCGGGCCATCTTCAGCAGGCTGTCGCAGGGCTCGAAGCGCGGCCCGAAGCTCGCGGCGAAGCGGCGGCAGTCGGCGACGAAGCGCGCTGCACCGACGGTGTCGATGAAAGACAACACGCCGCCAGTGTACGACGGAAATCCCCAGCCCAGAATCGAGCCGAGGTCTGCATCGGCGGGATTGGCCAGCACGCCCTCCTCGAGACAGCGTGCTGACTCGAGACACTGGATATAGAGCAATCGTCGTTTGACATCATCCAGTGACGGCTGCACCGATGCGACGGGATACTCCTGCGCGAGACCGGGCCAGAGGAACTTGCGACCGCCCGCGGGATACTCGTAGAAGCCGGCGCCGCCCTTGCGTCCGACGCGACGCAGATCCTCGACGAAATGCCGCAGCAGATCCCAGCTGACGGGCTCGCGGAAATCCTGGCCGAGATCGACGCGTGCCTGCTGCACGACCTTGTACTGCAGTTCCAGTGACACTTCGTCCATCACCGCGAGCGGACCGACGGGCATGCCGGCGAAGCGGCCACCGTTCTCGATCAGCGCGGGATTCACGCCGTCCTTCAGCAGCATCTGCCCTTCGTAGCAGTACGTTCCGAATACGCGGCTCGTGAAGAAGCCGCGACTGTCGTAAACGACAATCGGCGTCTTGCCGAGCCGCTTCGCGAGATCGAGCGTCCAGGCCAGCGTCGACTCATCCGTCGTCTTGCTGCGGATGATCTCGACCAGCGGCATGCGTTCCACCGGCGAAAAAAAATGCATGCCGATGAACTGCGCCGGCCGGCTCGAGGCCGTCGCGAGCCCGGTGATCGGCAGCGTCGAGGTATTCGTGGCGAACACGGCATCCTTCGCGATCACCGCTTCAGCGCGACGCGTCGCTTCGGCCTTGACCGCGCGATCCTCGAACACGGCCTCGATGACGAAATCGCTGCCCGCGAGCGTCTCGTACTCGGTGGTCGCGCTGATGCGGGCGAGCACTTCAGACGCCTGCTCCGCGGTGATGCGGCCAGCCTGCTGGTCCTTCTCCATCGTGCGCTGTGCGTGTTCGCGCGCGCGCTCGGCCAGCGCCTGCGTCGTATCCAGCACCGCCACCTGCATGCCGGCACGTGCGGCCACATGCGCCAGGCCACAGCCCATCATGCCGGCACCCAGCACCGCCAGCCTGCGCACCGGCTTCTGCGCGATGCCGGACGGACGGCGCGCGAGCTTGTCCGCCTTGCCTTTGTTGATGAACATCGTGCGGATCAGGTTGCGGGCTTCGGGCCCGGCGGCGAGCAGCGCGAACTTCCGGCGCTCGATCGCGAGGCCCCGATCGATCGGCAGCGGCAGACCTTCGTAGACGCTCGCCATGATCGCGGCCGGCGCCGGATAGTTGCGCAGCGTGCTGCGCGTCGCGGCCGGCACGCCGAGCATGAACAGTGTCGCGATCGCAGGATCCGCAAGGTTCCGTCCGCCGGGCACCTTGCCGCCACCTTTCACATCCCACGGCTGCGTGGCCGTCGGCGTGCCGAGCAGCCAGGCGCGCGCACGCGCGACTACGTCCGCGGCCGGCACGAGTTCATGCACGATGCCGAGCTTCAAGGCGTCCGCCGGTGCGACCGGCTTGCCGTCGAGCATGATGCGCAGCGCGGCCTCCGCGCCGATCAGGCGCGGCAGGCGTTGCGTGCCGCCTGCGCCGGGCAGCAGCCCGACCAGCACTTCGGGCAGGCCGACCTTGGCGCCCGCGTCGTCCGCGAGCACACGATAGTGGCAGGCGAGCGCGAGCTCGAGCCCACCGCCCAGCGCGAGACCATTGATGGCCGCGGCCACCGGCTTGCCGCAGGTCTCGAGTCTGCGCAGCAGGCGCGACAGGCCCGGCGTCTTCGAATGCAGCTCGCGCGCATCCTTGACCGACTCGAGCAGGGTCATCAGCTCGATCAGGTTCCAGCCCGCCGCAAAAGCCTTCTTGGCAGAACCGACGACGATCCCGCGAACTTCACTGCGCGCCTTGATCGTGTCGAGCGCGGTCTCGAACTCGGCGACCAGTGCATCCGAAAGCGGGTTCAGCGATCCGTCAGGCACATCCAGCAGGATCGTCGCGATGCCTTCGGCATCGATGCTGACGCGGATCTGTTCGAAACGGGGCATGTCCTGGGTCATCTACACGCGCTCGATGATCGTCGCCGTGCCCATGCCGGCCCCGACGCACAGGGTCACGAGCGCCGTCGACAGATTGCGACGCTCAAGCTCGTCGAGCACCGTGCCGAGGATCATCGTGCCCGTGGCGCCGAGCGGATGGCCCATCGCGATGGCGCCGCCATTCACGTTGACGCGGTCGTGCGCCACATTGAAGTGCCGCATGAAACGCAGCACGACCGCGGCAAATGCCTCGTTCACTTCGAACAGGTCGATGTCCTGGATGCTCATGCCGGCACGCTTCAGCAGCTTCTCGGTGACCAGCGCAGGGCCCGTCAGCATGATCGCGGGTTCCGAACCGATCGAGGCGAACGCGCGGATGCGCGCGCGCGGCTTCAGGCCACTCGCTGCGGCGAACTCGCGCCCACCGATCAGCATCGCGGCGGCGCCGTCGACGATGCCGCTGGAGTTGCCGGCCGTGTGCACGTGACGGATCGATTCGACCTGCGGGTAGCGCAGCTGTGCGACCGTATCGAAGCCGAGCTTCTCACCGGGAGTCGTGAAGGCGGCGTTCAGTGACCCGAGCGATTGCAGCGTCGTGTCCGGACGCGGGTGTTCGTCACGATCCAGCAGTACGTCGCCCAGCGCATCGCGCACCGGCACGATCGAGCGACTGAATCGTCCTTCGCGGGAGGCCTGCGCGGCGCGGCGCTGGCTTTCGAGCGCGAACGCGTCGACGGTGCCACGGTCGTAGCCGTCCTGCGTCGCGATCAGATCCGCGCCGATGCCCTGCGGCACGTAGTAGAGACGGTAGGCGACGTCGGGATCCGAGTACCAGGCGCCGCCGTCGGAACCCATCGCGACGCGCGACATCGATTCGACGCCGCCGCCGATGGTCGCGATCGACTGTCCCGACATCACCTGCGCGGCTGCGGCATTGACGGCCTCGAGGCCCGAGGCACAGAAGCGATTGATCTGCTGACCTGCGACGCATTCCGCATAGCCCGCGGCCAGTACCGCAGTGCGGGCGATGTTCGCGCCCTGCTCGCCGATCGGCGAGACACAGCCCAGCAGTACGTCGTCGATCAGCGCCGTGTCCAGCTGCTGGCGATCACGCAGCGCTGCGAGCGTCTGGCTCGCGAGCTCCACCGGCGTCACTTCATGCAGCGCGCCGTCGGCCTTGCCACGGCCACGCGGCGTGCGCACGTGATCGAAAATGAAAGCCTCGGTCATCTGATTATTGTGCACCTTGGGGCGCACCCTGGGGCGCCGCCTCGGGCAATTCGAACACGTACAGTTCGTTGCCGCCGGATGGCTGATAGATGTCCGGCGACTCGCGCGCCGTCATCAGCTTGAACACGCCCATGCCGGCAGGCACTGCAACGTACTGCTTGCCGTTCGCGGTGTAGGTGATCGGGTAACCGTGCAGCGGCGCGCCGAGACGCGTTTGCCAAAGCACCTTGCCCGTATCGACATCGAAAGCCTTGAAGTAGCGGTCGAGATCGCCGACGAAGCTCAGGCCGCCTGCCGTGTTCAGCACGCCCGTCAGAAACATCGCGCGCTGCGTGTGCGACCAGCGCGGCGTCAGCGTGCGAAGGTCGATGGCGGTGAGCCGGCCGAGCATGCCGTCGGTGCCGGGCATCGGCTTGATCGTCGATTCGCCGCCATAGCCGCCGCCGCCTTCCTTCAGTTCGACCTTCTGACCGGTGAAGTCGACGCAGAGCTGGTGCAGCGGCACGACGAGCGCGAACGTCGCAGGATTGAAGGCACTTGCCTGCCAGTTATGGCCGCCGTAGATGCTGGGACACACGGACATCGTGGTACCGATGCCCGCGTTCAGGATGTCCGCGCGGTATTTCAGTCGACCGGTGCGTTTATCCAGCGGCTCGAAGATGTTCTGCGGCAGCATCTCGGTGAAGTCGACGAACTTGCCGGTGCGGCGATCGAGCTTCCAGAGGATGCCGTCCTTGCCGACGGTGACGACGTACTTGCCGTCGCCGGAATCGAACAGCACGCGCTCGAAGCCCGTCTCCATGTCCAGCGTTTCGCCCGGCACGTGCTGGAAGAACCAGCGGATCTTGCCGGTGTGCGGATCGAGCGCGAGCGTCGAGTTCGTGTAGAGCGCCGCGGAACGCGCAGACATGCCGCGACTCGCCGCCACCCAGGGCTTGGCCTGCGAGGTACCGAGGATCACCAGCTTCAGTTCGGGGTCGTAGCTGCCTGCGATCCAGTTGTCGCCACCGCCGCGCAGCTCTGGTGCCATGCCGCCCCAGCTCTTGTCATTCGGATCACCGGGCAGCGCAATGGTCGACGTGCGCCACAGCTCCTGACCCGTGTCCGCATCATGACCGGTGATGAAGCAGCCTTCCTTCTTGAAGCGCTCGCAGCCGTTGATACCGCTGACGACCACGCCGTCGGCGATGATCGGTCCCGCGGTGTGCGTGAAGCCCTTGTTGTAGTCGGCCTTGACGGTGCGCCACAGCAGCTTGCCCGTGCGTGCATCCAGCGCGATCAGCGCCGCGTCATAGGTGGCGATGAATAGCCGGTCCTTGAAGATCGCGATGTTGCGCGTCGGTCCGCCGAGCGTGCGCGACTCCGATGGATGCGGATACGCGTACTCCCAGATCAGCGAGCCCGTCGCCGCGTCGATGGCCTGCACCACGTTGCCGGGATGCATCAGGAACATCACGCCGTCGTGCACGAGCGGAGTGACCTGATTGCTGCCTTCGCGCATCGTCAACGCCCAGGCGAGCCGCAGCCCGCCAACGGTCTGGCGATTGATCTGTGCGAGCGGCGAGAAGCCCTGACCGTCCTGCGTGCGACGCCAGTTCAGCCAGTCGCCGTCCGGAGGATTGCGCAGCATGGCTTCCGTCACCGGCGACAGCGGCGGCGTCTGCCGGTTGGCCCAGCGTCCCGCACGCGCGGCGGCCTCGGCGATGCCGCTCGCACCCTGCCAGGTCTGTGCCGACGCATCCGCACCGGCGCCTGATGGCGGCGCGCCACCGGCGGCAGTCGCGCCACTGGGCGCCGTGCCGGCGTGCTGAAGCACATAGGCTGCGATATCGCCGAAGGTGCCGTCGCCCGCCGAGACGGGCACGGTCGCGGACATCATCGTGCGAATGAACTGCGCGAGTTCGGCGGCAGGCTTGGCGCCCCAGCGGGCGCGGAACGCCTCACCTTCGAGCGCCGGCCCATGCGCACTGCCGCGCAACGACACATGGTGACAATCGACGCAGAATCGATCGTAGGACGCCTTGCCGGCGGCGATCCGATCGGATGGAACGGCGGATTCCGCTGCACGGGCAACGCCTGGAATGGCGACCGCGAGCAGCAGCAACGAGATGTGCAAACGACGCAGCTGGGCCATCCGCAATGCCTCGGTAGTGTCTCGAAATCTTGCCTTGTTAGTCGCTAACAAGTCAAGTTGAGGACCGGTGCGATTGACGCCGGACACCCGGAAAATCGGCCTTTTTCCGTGTTCCGGCGCTCAGATGGTCAGGACGATCTTGCCGAAATGCTGCTGGCGGGCCTGGCGATCGAAGGCCACGGCGATGGCGTCGAGCGGAAACCGGTCGGAGATCACCGGCTTGAACGGATTGGCGTCGATCGCGCGGATCATGTCTTCCTGCTGCGCGCGTGAGCCGACCGTGATGCCCGACAATGTGATGTTCTTCGTGAACAGCGCCGCCGTCGGCACCTCGCCCGAAATGCCGGTCAGCACGCCGATCAGCGAGATGTGCCCGCCCATGCGGCTCGCCGCGATCGACTGCGCCAGGGTGCCCGGCCCGCCGATCTCGACGACCTCGTCGACGCCGCGTCCACCCGTCAACTCCATTGCCTTGAGACCCCAGTCCACGGTCTCGCGGTAGTTGATGACGTGATCCGCGCCGAGCGCTTTCAGTTTCTCGAGCTTTTCGTCGGACGAGGACGTCGCGATCACGCGCGCACCGGCCGCTTTCGCGAATTGCAGTGCAAACATGGAGACACCCCCTGTGCCCTGCACCAGCACCCAGTCGCCGGGTTTCGTCTGCGTCTCGACGAACATGCCGCGCCACGCCGTCAGCGCTGCGCAGGGCAGCGTCGCCGCCTCTTCGAAGCTCCAGCCCTGCGGCATCGGTGTGAATGCGGATTCGGGACCTGCGTAGAGTTCGCTGGCAAACCCGTCGACGCCATCACCTGGCACGGTTTCGAGGCCGGAGTTCGGCGTACGACCTGTATGCCATTCCGGAAAGAACACGGACAGCACCCGATCGCCAGGCTTGAAGCGCTTGACGCCCTCTCCCACTGCAACGACTTCGCCGGCACCGTCCGACATCGGGATGCGGCCGTCCGGGGTCGGGATCGATCCCATCGCAACGAGATAGTCGTGGAAATTCAGCGAACTCGCACGAACGCGCACGAGGATCTCGCCACGCTTTGGCGCCGCATCCGGCCGGGATTCGATGACGAGATGATCGAGCCCACCGGGCTTTCTGACGCACGCGACTTTCATGAAGACATTCTCCTATTCGTCCATCGGCGGAAAGCGCTCGAACTCGGGCAGTTCGTGCGCGCGCTCCATCCAGCGTATGCGCTCTGCCACCTGGATGTGCGCCTTCGCAGGCACGGCGTCCGGGTCATCGTAAGTCGCGCTCTGAACGTCGATCAGCCCGGGCAGCATGATCGCGTTGTCGTAGAACAGGCCCGTGCCGCAATCCGCGCAGAAGCGCCGGCGGCCGTGCTCTGAGGACACGTAGGTGCGCGGCGCGCCTTTGACGATCTTGACCGCGGTGACCGGATACATCGTCCAGCCGACCACCGGCGCGCCGGCACTGCGCCGGCAGTCGCTGCAATGGCACAACGCATGGGTCAGCGCCTCGCCCTCGATCTCGTATCGAATCGCGCCGCAATGACAACCGCCGGCAATCGTCATGATCAATCTCCGTTGAAATCGCTAATGAAGATACCAGCGCAGGCCCGCGCGCGCTGGTCGTGCATCAATACACCGTGCGGTTCTGCTGCGTCGCCTTCGTCGCGAGCGAGAACCGCGGCTCGACCGCCTTGCCCGGGTCAATGATGTGCGCCGCGACGCGCTTGCCCACCGCCGGGCCATGCTTGAAGCCGTGGCCCGATCCACCGCCCACCAGCCACACGCGCGGATGCCCCGGCAGGCGATCGATCAGGAAGTCGCCATTCGAGGAATTCTCGTACTGGCAGACGCGCGAGTGGATCAGCGGCGCATCGGCGAGATCCGGAAATCGCGTGGCCAGATACGCACGCGCGCGTTCAACGCCGTCCGCCGACACTTGCCGGCTCTGCGTATCGGGATCCACCTCCGGCCCATGGGTATCGAATGCGATCTTGAACCCCTGGCCTTCGATGTCCGGGAAACCGTACGCGAAGTCCTTCGGGTCCGAATCGATCCACACCGGCAATGCCGGCGCCGCGAAGCGACTGTCGCCTGCGCGTGCGCCGAAATGCAGCACTTCCTGGCGCGTGGCGAAGATCCGCCCCCCGAGCACCTCGGGGAATACCTTCGGCAACCACGGACCACAGGCATACACGACATGCCGCGCAGTCCTGTCACCGACCTGATACCGGCCGTCGGGCAGCGGCTGTGGAGCACCGATCTGCGCGCGGATCGCCTCGAGCCCCGCGTCCGCCACGACAGCCTGCACGCCGCGCCCGGCGATCAGCGCGCCGGTGTCTGCTTCGATGAAGCCCGATTCATTGTCCGCAAAGCGCATCTGCGGAAAACGTCGACGCAGCGCCACCGCATCGCCTTCCCATCGACCCAGGCCCGATGCGCGCAACCATGTGAGCGCCTGCCTGGCACCCGCATCGTCGTCGGTGGCGAACCACAGCACGCCGACTTTGTGGAAAATCGGCTGGGACAATCGCTTCGACAGTGCATTCCAGATCGCCAGCGATTCCAGCGCCATCTGCGAATACAGCGGATCGCCGCCGTAGCTGACGCGGATCACTCGGCTTTCGCCACCCGATGAAGAGCGCGCATGGCCCGGCGAATACTGGTCGAACAGTGCGACCGACAGACCCGCCTTCCTCAGATGCCAGGCCGACCACGCGCCGAAGACACCCGCGCCGATCACCGCCACGTCCACGGACGCAGTGCTCGTGGCCGCGGTCGTGACCCGCGAGACCAGCGCCGTCGCACCGAGGGCCGCCATCGTCGTTCGCCGCGTCACTTTCATGTCGATCTCCCTCTGGCCGGACACTCGATGATAGTGGCGGCCCCTGCACGCCGTAGACGTCATGACGCCAGAGTGGCAGGATTCGCCCGTGCCCGATCGCTCCGTGAAACCAGCCGCGCCGCCCGCGATTCCGCTATGGCCGGGCCATCATCTGACTGCGGAGGAGACCCAGTCCGGCTGGCGCGGCTGGATCCTGCGGATGGGTCGCGTGCGATCGGTGCTGTTGATCACCGCCATCTCGCTGGCGCTCTCCTGGATCACCACACTGATCGTGGACTATCTCACCGGCGATCCCACTCGCCTCTCGTCGGACCTGATGGTGGCGACGATCGTGCCGCTGCTGGTCGCGCCGGTCGTCAGCGGCATCGGCATGAGCCTGCTCGTCGAAGTAGAGGCCGCACGCCGCGCCCTGCGTGAAGTCGCGATTCGTGACGGACTCACGAACCTGTTCAACCGTCACTATTTCGTCGCTCGCCTGCAGGCGGAGATCGAACGTGCCCGAGCCGACGGCATCCCGCTGACCGTGGTCCTGATCGATGTCGACCACTTCAAGCGCATCAACGATCTCGGCGGTCACGCCGCCGGCGACGATGTGCTGCAGCGCGTGGCCGCGGCGCTCGTCTCCCATGTTCGCCCCGGCGATCTGACTGCGCGTTTCGGTGGCGAGGAGTTCGTCGCGCTGCTGCCCGGCGCGAGCAATGCCGTCGGCATCGACGTCGCTGAGCGCATCCGCCTCGCGATCTGGAACATCACCGTCCCGGTGTTCGATGACGTCGCCAGTTCGCACGTCACCGCGAGCCTCGGCACGGCCACACTCGGCCCCGCGCCCGAAACTGCCAGCGATCTGCTGCGACGCGCCGACCATGCCATGTATGCGGCCAAGGCGAACGGACGCAATCGCAGCGTCAGCGCCACGCCGTAGATCGCGTCGGAACTCCCTACGGGCGGTGCAACGCGCAGAGCTTGTTGCCGTCCGGATCGCGCACGTAGGCCAGGTGAATTGAACCCATCTTCCCCTCGCGCAGCCCCGGCGGCTGCTCGATCGAGGTGCCGCCGTTCGCCACCGCCTTCGCGTGGAAATCGAGCACCTGCTCCGGCGAGCTGCACTTGAAACCGATCGTGCCGCCGTTCGCAAAGGTGGCCGGCTGATCATTGATCGGCTCGGAAACGCAGAACGTTCCGCCGTCGTGCCGATAGAACAGCCGGTTGTGACCGGTCGCGGCCGCATTCTGCATCGCCGCACCGGCGCCGAGCACCCCCAAAACCGCGTCATAGAAGCGCTTCGAGCGCTCGATGTCGTTCGTTCCCACCATTACATGACTGAACATCGTCGATCTCTCCTCGAGAAATGATGCAATTTACCAGGGGATTTCTGCACCGGTGTAACTGAAGAACCGGCCGGACTTGTCGGCATCCAGTCCGATGATGAAGTCGACCACGCCCCGAGCGCTCTGCGCCGGCGTCAGCATCGGCGCGCTGATCGGCTTGCCTTCGGCCGCCGACGCTGAACGAACCTGTGCCTGCATGCCCGTGTCGATCGCACCTGGCGAAACGATACCGACGAGCACGCCCAGCGGCTTCACCTCGTACGCGAGCATCCGCATTCCGATATTGATACCCGCCTTGCTGACGGAGTAATCGTACCCGGGAGCGTTCTGCGCGAAATCGGGCACCCGCGCCATCGAGCCGAGCGAGCTCGACAGCGACACGATCTTCTTCTGCGAGCTCGTCGCAACGTTCGGCATGAACGTTCGTGCAAGCCGCATCGGCGCATAGGTGTTGACGCGCAGCACCCGCTGAAACTCCGCCGGGTCGAGATCCTCTGCCCGCGGCGTACCCATCTTGCCGAGCACACCCGCATTGTTGATCAGCGCGTCGATCGGCTGACCGCGCAACTTCGCCGCCAGCGCATCGATCGCAGCGTCATCCGCTACGTCCAGTTTCTCGATCACCACCCCCGGATTCGCCGCCGCGAACTCGTGCAGCTCCGTGGCCTTCTCGGGAGAGCGGCATGTGGCTATCACGCGCCAGCCTCGCGCGGTCAGCTCCTGCGTCAGCGCGAATCCCAGGCCGCGATCGGAGCCGGTGATCAGCGCGACGGGGGCTGCGGCGGCTGATGTGTACGACGCCGCGACTTCGGTGGCGGACGCCGGCGCCACCATTGAAAGGCACAGCAACACGGCTCCAGCACATAGCCTTCGAGTCACGGAAAAACCCCGAGTAACGATTCGCGAATGCGTCACTCCACACCTTATATACGTGTGGTGTCCCGATCAATGAGCCTGAATCAATCCGCGGCCCCCGACATCAGGCGCGATCGCGTGAGCCGCCACGCCCGGGTCGCAGCGCACGGCGAATCGCGCGACCCGTTCCACTTCGAGCAGCAGCCGATCCTGTGCGCGTTGCACGGCCGTCTCGGCGCCCGGCGACGGCAGTGCGGTGGGCTGGAAATCGAGCAACTTCCAGACATCATCGATCAGCGAACAATAGGCGGCGCGCTCGGTCGGCGCAGTCGAAATTCGAAACGTCTCGCGCGCGGCACATTCACGCAGCAGCACGAGCTCCAGCAGCACGGCTTCTGCGCGCTGCTGAACGGCGCAGTCACGCCCGGTGATCTTCAATTCGCACAGCAGCTGATCGAGCTCGGCCCAGAGCAGCGCGATCAGCGCAACATAACTCTCGGAGAATCGCTCGCTGAATTCCATGCGAGCACCGTACCGCACCGAGTTGACAGAGATGAAAAGGCTGCATGTCAGGATGACGACAGGCCCTTTCTTGCGCGCTGCAAGAAAATCATCAAGCCCGTGTAGTCAATCCATCATCTTGAGCGCGCAACCTGTCGCTATCCAACAGAGAGCATTCATGCAGCAAACCGCAACGCATTTTCACGATATGCATCAGCGCCGGGTGCAGCGGCTCGAGTCGCAGTACCGCGCTGCCGAGCAGGCGCTGGCGACCGCTCGGTCGCACTACCACACGCTGCGTGAAATGCCTCTGCAGTGCAGCACGGCCATGAGTGTCGCGATGCTGCGCATTCACGAAGCACAGCAGACGCTGCTCGACCTGGACGAATGCCTCGAATCAGTCCGAAGGCACGAGCCGGTGGCGTAGCGGGGTCGTCCCGCCCCGATCCCCGTAACGGACGTCGCAAGCACAGGCCTACGCCCCATCCTGGTGCTCCCACAAATGACGTCCCCCGGGGCGACCCTCCGCCACCGGCTCCGAATGCGACAAAACCGGCTCCCTTGATCTAGACTGGTCACACAACCGTCATGGAGGTGTGCCTTGAAGAAAAGCAAGAAGCCCAGCGCAGGATTGGCGCGTCGCAAGAAGCTGATATCGCTCGCTCGCGCGGTCGTCGTCGCGGCCAAGAAAGCGGTCAAGGCCGCGAAGGCAGATCTCAAGACCGCGAAGCGCGCGCTGAAGGATGCCAAGAAGGGATCCCGCGGCGCTGCGCCTAAAGTCCGTTCGCCGGCCAAGCGCAAAGCCTCGACGAAGACTGCTTCAAAGGTCAAAGCGAAAGCCTCAGCCAGGCCAAAAGCGAGTCCGGTACCCAAAGCTGCCGCAACGCCGCGGCCCGCCCCGAAGCCTAAAAAGAAACCCAAGCAGAAGCAGAAGGCTGCTGCCCCGGTTCAGGCCCAGGCGACTCCCCGCCGTCCGAAGCGTGCCGCGGCCAGGCGGAAGGCCCCGCCCGTCGCGCCCGTCGTGGAATCCCAGGACTCGGCACCGACGGACCCGACCGATCCGGGCTGATGGGCCCGGACCGGTTCGCCCGCGCTCAGCGGAGAATCGGTCGTTCGCGTCGTGCCGCCAGCCCCGCGGCACCGAGCAACGCCAGGAGGAAGAGAGCATCGAGGCGCCCGCCTCCACCACCTCCGCTCGCAACCGGCGTCGCGATGGTGATGGATACGCTCTGGGACACGCTGCCACCCGCACCGCTGCAATTGAGCGTGTAGGTCGTCGACGCGGTCACCGCCGCGCTTGTTTCGGTGCCGGAGGTGGCGCGGGATCCGGTCCAGCCACCGGATGCCGTGCAGGACGTGGCATTGGTCGATGACCACGTCAGCGCCGTCGTGGAACCGGATGCCACCGACGTCGGATTTGCCGACAGCGTCAGGGTCGGCGCTGGCGGACTCGGCGCGACGTTGATTCCGTAGGTGCCGGCCTTCTGGACCAGATCGGGTCGCGCGACGAAATTGATGAAGTACGTGCCCGGCGTCGCGTCGAAGCTGAACGTGCCGCCGCCGAAGATCGATCCGACACGCGTGGGTCCGCGCGTCACCAGCGCAAACAATTCTATGAAATTCGCAGGAAAACCGAGGTCACGCACAGCGACGTCGTAGCGCCCCGCCGTCGCGATCGTGAAGCGACGCGGCACGAACAGCGCTCCGGCGCCCTGATTGACGTCGAACACGGCGGCTCCGCCCGCAGCCGGAACGAGCTCGATGCCGAACACGCCGCCGCCGGTTGTCGTGGTGCTCGACTGCGCCAGCGCCAGGACATACAGGCGGCCCGCACGCACTGCCGTGAGATCCGCGTTGCCGACTGCGGCGAGCGTGCCGAGTGCAGCCCCGCCTTGCGTGGCGATCACCCGCAACGAAGTGAAGGCATTCGGAAACTGGAAGTCCGCGAGGCGAAGCTGGTAGTTGCCGGCGCTCGGCACATCCGCCACGAAGGTGAATGCCGGCGTCGTGACCGCTCCGACACTCACCGCTTCCGCGGCCGTGAACACCGAACCCGTTCCCTGCAGCACGTCGAGCGCGTAACTGCCAGTGCCCGGCTCCGCGGCGGGCCTCGCCAACACGAAGAACTGATACGAACCCGCGGCGGCCGTGAACGGCGTGTCGCCGGTGGTCGTCGCGCGTACGGCCGCAAGGCCATCCGCAACGCCCACGGCCTGCCGCGTGCCGAGCGCGGCCGGGAATGCGAGGTCGGTCAGGCGCAACGTGTGCGCACCGGCGGCGAGCGTCACCGCACCGGCGCGACGCACCTGCCCGACCGCGATCGCTTCATCGACGACGTTCGTGCCCGCGGCGCTGCGCACGCGTACGTTCAGCAGCGCACCCGCAGCCGTGGTGTTGGCGGCCGCGGCGACGCGCAACGTGTATGTGGCTTGTTGCAGCGTCTCGCCGCTGCCCTGCGGCGCGCCGGTGAAAACGAAGCTCCGCGCCGCCGCGAGCGGCGTGCCGACCGGCGTGGATCCACGCGTCAGCAAGAGGGTGACCGTCTGAGCAGCCTGCGGCAGTCCAAGATCCGATAGGGTGACGGTGTAACTTGCCGTATCGCCAATCGTGAAACTACGTTGGAACGTGCGCTGGTTGGCCGGCGTCACTGCAGGAGCGAGCGAGAACGCTTCGCTGAAAGCAAGCACCTGAGCCGCGTCGCTGGCACGCACGACGGAGACACTGGCACTGCCGGAGCGGTCCGCGGTGGTGGGCGTCCCGACGACCCGAACCGAATAACTGCCGGCGGCCAGATCCACACGACGGGTCACAGCAGGACCCGGCGTGCCAGCGGCAATCTCGAGCGTCTGAACTACGGTGGTTCCGCGCGTGATCGCCGCGCGGACGCCAACGAGCGCGGCAGGAAGCGCAAGATCCGTCAGCGTGATGTCGTGATTGCCGGCGGTTGTGACCGTCAGTGTCCGCTCGACGACCCCGACCGCGCTGCTGTCTCCGGTCGTTGAAATCTCATCGAGGATGCTCTGCGCGCTGGAAGTGCTGCCGGCCAGAGCCGCAATGCCCACCCACGCAATCACAATGGTGCGGCGAATGAAGACGGGGAATGCATGAAAGTTCACGATCTGCTCCGGATTCGTTCTGTTGCTTCGCATCGTCTCAGCCGGAGCTGCCGCCGCGATCGGACAACTCCAGAAGCGCGGTTCGAGCTTCCGCCAGACCAGCGAATCCCTGTGCTCCGTCCACCGCAGCCTCCAGCGTTTCGCGCGCGCGTTCCTTCTGACCGGCCGCCTTCTGGGCCATGCCAAGGTGATAGCGGATCACGCGTGATTCAGGATTGAGCTGCGCTGCGCGCTCCAGGGCCGGCAGCGCCTGCGTGACTTCACCGCGCTTGAGACGAACCCAGCCGAACGTGTCGATGAACGGGCCCATCGAAGAGTTGGCGAATCCTGCCGTC
Source organism: Steroidobacteraceae bacterium (assembly GCA_965279665.1). Lineage (GTDB taxonomy): Bacteria > Pseudomonadota > Gammaproteobacteria > Steroidobacterales > Steroidobacteraceae > UBA964. Next base: position 1,036,618 of record OZ257256.1, on the reverse strand, counting down.
AGATCACGGGCGCGATCCAGGCTCGCCGGATCGGTACGATACGTGACGAGCAGCATCGCCAGATTGTTCGCCGCCAGTTCGAGCCGCGGATTGCGCTTGTAGAGTTCCTCGTAGAGCCGGATGGCGTCGTCCGGGCGCTTCTGACGCTCGTACATCGACCCTAGATCCGAGACGATCGGCAACGCATATCCGGTTTCGGACAGACCGACCTCGAGAGTGCGAATTCCGCCCGGGATATCGCCGGCGCCAAACTGCGTGAGCGCGAGATTTCTCCGTGGCATCCACCAGGCCGGGGCTTTCTTGACCGCGCTGCCGAGCGCCGCGATCGCCTGCGGATACTCCTTGCGACTGATGTGGATCTCGCCGAGCAGATTGAGGGTCAACGCATTTTCACCCTGCGCTTTCATCAGTGCCTGAACGCGTGACAGGGCCTTGTCCGAATCCTTGCGGTCCAGATCGAGGCGCACGAGTCCCGCCAATGAGTCGATTGCCGTCGGCTGCAACGCCAGCGCGCGCTCGTAGTCGCGTTCCGCTTCCTTCGATCGCCCCTGCTGCTGCGCAATCAGGGCAGCCAGGTGGAATCCCGACGCAGCCTTCGGCGACAGCACCTGCAGATCTTCTGCAGCGTTGCGGGCCGCATCCAGATCCGACCGGGCGATGTAGGCCCGGACCAATGCTTCGCGCACGACCGCATCGTCGGGTGCGGACCTGACCGCCTCCTCCAGCAGCGTGACTCCCTGTTCCACGCGCCCGCTCTGGATGAGCATCTGGGCCAGGTCGCCGCGGACCTCGCGATCGGTTGGCGCAGCCTCCATCGCCGCGCGCAGACTTTCTTCGGCCAGCGCCGGCTCCGCATTCGCCATGTGCGCGCGCGCGAGGGTACGCAGCAGCGGCGCTGCAGCCGGCTGGTCGCGCAGTACCGCCCGAAGATCCGCAATGGCACCCGGCGCATCGCCACGCTGGAGCCGGATGTTGCCGCGGAGGACGAGCGCGTCATTGTCACCAGGGTTCCGTTCGAGCACGGCGGCCACGAGCTTCATCGCGTCATCGAATCGACCGCCGGCGGCATCCATGGCGGCAATCCGATTGCGCGCGGTGAGGCCCTTCGGACCCTTGTCGTCCTGCTCTATCACTTTCCGGAACGTGGCGATCGCCGCCGGCGCATCGCCGCCCCGCTGATACGTCATGCCGAGGCCGAGTTGAAGATCGAGATTGGACGGATCGAGCGCGATGTACTCCTTGAGTACCTCGACGCCGCGTTCCACCGATCTTTGCGCGGTCACGAAATCGACATAGGACAGCAGCGCGGCATTGTTCTTCGGATCCCTGTCCACGGCGGCGCGCAATACCTGGTCGGCTTCGTCGACACGCTTCAGGCGAACCAGGTAAATCGCGAGCTGGGTGCGATACGCCATGTCGGCTGGACGAAGCTCGATGATCTTTCGCAGCTGCTCGATCGCCGCATCCGGCTCGCGCGCCTCGGCATGCATCGTCGCGACGATCTGCCTGAGGTCGACAGACTTGGGAAGGCGCTTGATGGATTCCTGCAGCAACGCCATCGCTTTCGCGTCGTCACCAGACTGCCGATACAGCGACGCGAGCAACGCGATGGCCGCTTCGCTGTCGGGCGCCACGTCGTGGGCTTTCTGTGCGTCCACCAAAGCACCCGGCTGGTCTTTCAGTTGCGCCTTGGCTGCGGCACGAACGGCCAACAGATCGGGATCCGTCGGGTGCTTGGCGATCGCCGGCGCAATGATCTCCATTGCCTTGTCCGGGGCGCCGCCGAATACGTACACGCGCCCAAGGTTGGCGCGCGCCTGAACGTGATCGGGCGCGACATCGATCGTGCTCTGATACTGGGCCACCGCCGCGCGGACATTGCCGAGGCGCTCCGCAACGCGACCCGTCATGAAACGGGCCTCGGGGTCATTCGGCGCGATCTGCAGGGCGTTCTGGTACTCGACTCGAGCCTTCTCGAAATTCTCAGCGTCGAAGTACTCCTGGCCTCGGGCCATGTGACTGATCCGTCGCGCGTCTGCGCCGCCACAGGCGGCGAGCGCCAGACTGAATGCAACCATCAATGCGGCCGCACCGGCCCGGACGTGCCTGGATTTCATCCGTTAGATCCCCGTATCGTCGAGTTATTTCAGGGACGACGGAGACTACTGACGCGGCATGACGCCTGCGTGACAACATATGAAGCACAGTCTCACTACGCTTGTGAAACAAATACAGCGCGTGCTGCCACCGCCAGAAGACTGACGAGAATCAGCGCGGACCGGGACAACCTGCGATCAGCGGGTGCGCCGAGCGACATTTCCACGACATATAACAGGACGACGGCCTTGGCGGTCCCCGAAGCAAAGCTGGCTGGAATCCGTTCGGTCCCGGCCAGATGCGGTACGACGATTGCGATGAAAATGACCAGAAAATCGAGCGCAGTTGCCTGAAATCCCCGACGACCGGAGAAGAGGACGCTGATCACGGCCGATGCGGCCGCGATCCCGAGAAGCAGCCAGGACTGCCCGGAAAACCAAGGCGCGCCACCACCGGTCTGATCAACGTAGATCACCAGGAGCGCGGTCACGTACGTAACGACACGGTCTATCCAGCCTCGTGACCGATGCGCGCGGATTGTCGTGGCCAGCAGCATCGCTCCCAGCAATACCAGGCATAGCAGCGCGACGTCTCGCCCGATGGTTTGGGCGGCGACCAATACGCCTGCCACATAGGCACCGAGGGCCGCGACTTTCGTGAGATCTGCGAATCGAACGACGCTCGCGGCGGGCGCGGCCGCGCGGATCGCGTCGCCCGCGCGTGCAATCAGGCTGCGCTGCGAGTCGCTGCGCGCGCGCCACTGCGAGACCGTAGCAACATGCATGGTGCCGAGAACAGCCAACGAGAACAGCAGGAAGGTTCCCACGATCAGAAGGTCTGACTCAAATCGCAGAAACCACGCGATCAGGAACAGCCCGCATTGGAGGAGATAGACGATCGCTACTGCCTCGCTGTGACGAAAGCCCAGAGCCAGCAGTCGATGGTGCAGGTGGCTGCGGTCGGCGGCGAATGGCGACCGCCCTTCGCGGATTCGCCTCCCCATGACGGACAAGGTATCGAGGATCGGCATTCCGATCAGCAGCAACGGCAATGCGGCGCTCATCGCCGTACGGTCGCCCTGGGTCAGCAGGATCGCGAGAGCACCCATCGTGAAGCCAAGAACCTGACTGCCGCTGTCCCCCATGAATATTCGAGCGGGATGCGTGTTGAACCGCAGAAAGCCGAGGATGGCGCCGGCCGAGATCAGCGCGACCGTCACGACGAGCACTCCTCCCGCTGCCGCAGCCAGCAATGCGATGGCACAGCTGCACAACAGGGCCATCCCGCCGGCCAGCCCATCGAGTCCATCCGAGAGATTCACGGCGTTGGTCACGCCGATCAGGAACACGACGGTCAACACTGCGGACAGCGGCTCCGGCAGCGGGTAGCGGGCATCGAGCGTGATCGACTCGATGCGGATGTCCCCGACGAAGACGCACAGCACGACGGCGAGGATCTGGCCCGCGAATTTCGCGCGGTAACCGAGCTCCACGCGATCATCCCAGACACCAAAGACCAGGAGGACCACGATCCCCAGCAGCAGGCCGGTGAGAGAAGGTCCCGGCTCGGCGGCCAGCAGCAATGGAGCGAGCATGCCGCATGCCATCGCGATGCCACCGACGCGGGGCACGGGCGTCGCGTGTACCTTGCGCGGCCCGGGTCGATCTGTCAGACCGACGATCGGCGCCCACCGCTCGAGCAGCGGTATCAGGACCGCGGTGATCGACAGCGCGACGATGAACGCGAGGAATAGCTGCACAGCGGGCACTTCAGACCGGCAAGCCCTGCTGACGTCGCTGCAGTTCGACGTACTTGCAGGAAATCAGGTATTCGTAGAACGCCTGCAGCGTCGCATAGGTGAATCCCGCCCGTCCGTCCAGGAAGCCGCGACGCCAGAAATAGCAGTAGCAGAACTTGATCAACGGGCGCGCAGGCAGGCGGAAGAAGATGTCCTTCAGTACGCGCCGGCGGACATTGGGATCGCGCGACGACAGATCCGCGAGCTGCAGATCCGAACGCTCACGAGCGCGTGTGGCTTCGATGGCTTCCATGTCCGAATACCGGTTGTGCCGAGCCACCCAGTGCGTGACACCATGGCTGAACGGGTAATGGATGATGTGCGCCTGCAGTTCACCGATCGGCCCGTCGACGACGGCCACGGGATTCACCAGGCGTTCATAACGGATCTTCTGCGGGCGGAACAGCCGCACGAACCAGCTCGGATACAGCTGGGCATGCTTGAGCCAGCGACCCATGAAGAAGTCCTTGCGCCGGATGCGAAATGCCGACTCGGGACAGTCAGCGGTTGCGCGCGCCAGCACTTCATCGCGCAGATCCGGAGCGCATCGCTCGTCAGCATCGAGATACAGCACCCACGGATGGCGAAACTCGATGTTCTGCACGGCCCAGTTCTGATGCGCTGACCAGTTGTCGAAGCGGCGTTGAACAACGCGGGCGCCATGTTCCCGGGCGATCTCGACGGTCCGGTCCGTGCTGAACGAGTCGTACACCACGATGTCGTCGCACCAGGCCAGCGCGTCGAGGCAGGCCGGGAGGTTGATCTCTTCGTCGAGCGTCAGGATCATCACGGAGACGGACACAGCTTCATCCCTGGCGGCGGTGCGCCGCGCGGCCCTCCCTAAATGCTCGGGCACGACCGCATTAGTGCGCACCGATATGACAATTGTGAGACGACCCGCATGTAATGCGTGTGTCATGCAGACGTGGTGTCCTGCGCCGCGGGGGCCCCGGCGGCCCATTACACCAACAACATTCGGCCCCACCCTTGCGACTGCGCTGGAGCACGCTTGCGAATCCTGCAGGTTACACCGACCTATTTTCCGGCCGTGCGCTACGGGGGGCCGATCCGATCGGTGCATGGACTGGCCGCCGCACTGGTCAGAGCCGGCCACGAGGTACATGTATTCACGACGACGATCGACGGCAGCGACGATGTCGACGTCCCGCTGGATCGACCCGTCATCATGGACGGCGTGCAGATCCACTACTTCCGGGTGCCGATGCTGCGCCGCCTCTACTGGTCGCCGACGATGGACCGTGCGTTGCGGGATACCGTCGACGGTTTCGACGTCGTGCACATTCATTCCGTCTGGCTCTGGCCTACCTGGGCCGCCGCCCGGTGGGCCTATCGACGCCAGGTGCCCTACCTGATCGCACCGCGCGGGATGCTGATGCAGGAGGTGCTTCGCAGGCGCAGCCCGTGGATCAAGAAGCTGTGGCTGCGCGTCGTGGAGCGCCGCTCGCTGTCCAGGTCAGCGGCAGTTCACGTGACCGCGCAGGACGAGAGCGATGACGCGTTGAAGCTCGGATTCCGGCTGCCGGAAATCTGCTGCGTGCCAAATGGTGTCGACGCGCCCGGCTCCATCGGGCCGCTCGACGGCGGCCCGTTCTCGACGCTGCCCAGGCCTTACGCGCTTTTCTTGAGCCGTATCAGCTGGAAGAAAGGCCTGGACCGTCTGATCGAAGCCTGGCGTGACGTTCCGGATCTTCACCTCGTGATCGTCGGAAACGACGACGAGCACTACATCCCCAGGCTCGACGCGCTGGCTGCGACTGCCGGGGTCCGCGATCGCATCCAGTTCGTCGGCGCGGCGAACGACCGCGACAAGTGGCCGCTTTACGCGAATGCCGAATTGTTCGTGCTTCCTTCGTATTCGGAGAACTTCGGCAACGTCGTCGCCGAAGCCATGGCGGCAGGCTGCCCGGTCGTGCTCACCGAAGCCGTGGGCATCGCGCCGATCGTTCGCAGTGCCGCCGCTGGCCTCGTCGTCGAAGGCTCCGCCATGTCCCTCGCTGCAGCCATCAATTCGCTGCACGCGGATCCTGAGGCGCGGCGGATGCACGGCGAGAACGGCCGTCGGGTCGCCCGCAGCCAGCTCTCGTGGGATGCGGTCGCAGCGCAGATGGCGGAAATCTACCAGCGTCTCGCCGCGGTCAGCGCCGGGGCTATCGGGGCGCGATGAGCCGGGGACGTCCTCGATGGCTGATCGCCGACGGCGCGTGGATCGTGGGCGGCGTGGCGTTGTCCGCGCTCGGCACGCTGGTCGGGCTCCGGATCATGACCCAGATCGCGAGCCCGGCGACATTCGGCGCGCTGACGCTGCTGCTCGGCGTCATTTCGCTCGCGATGAATCTCGCCGCGACGCCGCTGTCGCAGGCGGCGATTCACCAGTACCCCGCATTCCGCGCGTCCGGGAACTTGCCAGTACTGCGTTCGGCGATCATGGCCTGCGTCGCCGCGGCGGCGCCGTGGTTCGCGCTGGCGATCGCCATCGCAGCGGCAATCTTCGTGACACTCGAGTCGTGGTCCTGGTTGACCGTGCTGCTGGTCGTGCTGCTGCTGCTGAGCGACTGCTGGCGCTCGCTGAACCTGAGCCTTCTGAATGCCGCCAGACAGCAGTCGAAGTACTCGATCTGGGTCGTGGGCGATGCGTGGTTGCGGCCGCTCGCAGCCGCGTTCGCGCTCGTCGCGCTCGGCGAATCGGTCACGCTGGTCATCGCGGCGCATCTGGCCGTGTCGCTCGCATTGAACGCAATCCTCGGCCGTGGCGCCTGGGATCTGCCCGCGGATGGGTGCGTGTCGACGCCTCCGCCACAAGCCGGTTTAGCGCTCGAGCGCATTATCTGGACCTACGCGTTGCCGCTCGTTCCGCTCGGCATCATTTCCTGGGCGATCAGCGTCGGCGATCGCTACTTCATCGGAGCGATACTGGGACTGCAGGAAGCCGGCCTGTACGCCGCGGCCTATGGACTCGCCAGTGCTCCGTTCATGATGCTGGGCGGAGCGGTCGAACAGGCAGTGCGCCCGTCGTACCAGACGGCCGTTTCGCTGGGTAACCACGAACACGCCGCGGGCCTGATCGCCGTGTGGCTCGGCGTCGTGGTCGCCGGGTGTGCTGCCGGCGTCGTCGTGTTCGGCATCTGGCATGAACTGATCGCGCGCTGGATGCTCGGCGCGCCTTTTCGTGTGGCCGCGAACCTGATGCCGTGGATTGCCGCCGGCTACGCGCTGCGCGCGTCGTCCGCCGTGCTGGAGCGTGTCTGCTACGCCTACGCCCACACACGTCGAGTGCTGTTCATCCAGTCCACGGCTGCGATCGCCGCATTGATCATCGTGCCGCTTGCAACGACGTCGCTCGGCCTGGCCGGTGCAGCGATGGCGGTCACCGCGAGCTTTTCGCTGCAGCTCCTGACAGCCGCCGTGATGGCGTGGCGCACGCAACGCAATGCGCGGCATGTCGCCGCCCGGGCAGTGCCATGCTGACCATCGCCAGACCGCTGACGGCCGATGGCACCTGGCCGCCCCGATACGAACTGCTCGACGGCTTGCGCGGCCTTGCAGCACTCGGGGTGGTCATCGCCCATCTCGGTGCCGCCGACATCGGCCACTTCGCCGTCATGGTCTTTTTTGTCATCAGCGGTTACTGCATCACAGCCTCGGCGCGCGCATGCCAGACGCGCAATGTCTCCTTCGCCGGATTCATGGCAAGACGCGTCCGGCGCATTTACCCGCCGTACCTGCTCGCCATCGTGTTCTTCGTCGCCACCCGACTGGTGAAGATCTACCTCGGCGGCGAGAACGATCTCGACCGTCCTTGGATCGAATGGCTGCAGAACCTGACGCTCACGCAGTGGTTGTCAGTCCCGTTCGCACCGATCGGTTGGCCCAGTGACAATCCCGTGCTGCTGGTGTCGGCGTTCTGGTCGCTGAACTACGAAGAACAGTTCTATGCGGTCCTCGGCATGGCGATGCTGCTCACCACACGGACCGGCTGGCCGCTCGCCGCTCCGGTGATGGTCCTCGCCGTCATCGGTTTCGCCTGGAACATTCGATGGCCGGACGGCTGGATCACGGGATTGTTCATCGAGTACTTTGCGCACTTCGCGCTCGGCAGCCTGCTCTACTTCGTGCTTTGCGAGAATCGGTCACCACGCATCACGCTGGCCTTCGCTTCGGCACTGGTCCTGATCGCCTCTGTCACAACGACCCAGATCGTCAGCGTCTCCGGTGCCGCACCGCGCGCGGTCGGCGAACTGGCCGCGCTGAGCGCGTTCACATTGCTGTTGCTGCTGCTGCGCCCTCTGAGTACCGCGATCAGCCGGCAGAGTGGCTGGAGGCCGGTGGCCGCCCTCGGCACCATTTCGTACAGCCTGTACCTCATACATCAGTTCAACCTGACGCTGATCAGCACAGCGGTGAATGCGACCCAGATTCCCACCTTGCTGCGGCTTCCGATGATGCTCGTGCTGATGATCGGACTCGCCAGCGTGTTCTGGTACTGCTGCGAGCGGCCCTTCCTGAACAACGGGAGCGGGCGCGAGAGAATGCGATGACACGCACCTACACACTGTCGCCGATGACCATCACGAACGGGAACCGGCTGCGGCGGGCCGTCTGGACGTTTGTCTGGACGCTGCTGTACAGACCAAGTCCGCGTCCGCTGCATGGCTGGCGCAGGTGGTTGCTGCGTTGTTTCGGCGCGCGGATCGAATCCGAGGCGCATCCGTATCCGCGTGTGCGGATCTGGGCGCCATGGAACCTGACCATGGGCGCGCACAGCTGTCTTGCCGATGATGTCGACTGCTACAACGTCGCCGACGTCGTCCTCGGCCGTCACTCGATCGTCAGCCAGTACACGTACCTGTGCACCGCCACGCATGATCATCGCGATCCTGCGTTGCCGTTGATGATCGCGCCGATCCACGTGGGCGCACAGGCATGGGTTGCGGCGCGCTCCCTGGTGGGGCCCGGCGTCGCGATCGGGCGTGGCGCTGTCGTGGGTGCCGGCTCCACCGTCATGCGTGACGTTGCCGACTGGACCGTAGTGGCTGGATCGCCAGCGCTGCCGCGTGGTACGCGCCCACCCCAGCGGGAGCGAGACTGATGTTGCCCGCCCCCTGGCGCATGCCGGCGTATCTGTTCGCCAACGCCATGTTCATGCTGGCGGTGTCGCTCGGCATCGCGATGCACGCGCAGGGTGAACCCCGGATCGCTTTTCTCGCCGCCATGTTTGCGCTGTGCAGCCTGCCGCTGGCGCTGATGCAGCGGATCAACGATCGCTATGTGATGCTGGCGATCCTGCTGGCGCTGCTGTTCACTTTCTACGCACTCGCCGATCTCGCGGCGGTGCTGGACGGCAGCGCGCCGGCCCGCGGCCAGGGAATTGTCAGTGAGGCCGAAGCCGTCATCCTGGCTGGCGTGGCCGCCTTGATCGTCGGGTACGTCACCGCAGTGCGCTTCACGCGCGATCGCAGCGCGCGAACGCCACCCCCTGACTGGACACCGATGGCGGTGGTCCTCATCGGCCTCGTGCTGTGGGGATCCGGCACTGCGGCCGTCTACTATTGGCAGATCCACGTCGTCGTGCGCCGCAGCGTCGAGATCAACAACGACCTCGGCAACTGGGCGACGCTCGGCATCATGTTTGGCCGGATGATCCAGCCGCTCGGCATCATGATTCTGGCCTATGCCATGGCGCGTTACCGCCGGGCCCCGATTGCGGCCCTGGTGATCGGCATCGTGTGCCTGCAGATCGGCATCGGCTTCCTGGCCGACAGCAAGGAAACCGCGATGCGCGCCGGCCTGATCGTGATCATCGTGTTGCTGCTGGTTCGAGGCCGCGTGCCGAAGGTGTGGCTGGGCGCCGCAGCGCTGTTCGTGGTGTTTGCATTCCCTGTCTTCCAGGCCTATCGCGCCCAGGTCTCGGGGACACGCGGATATACGAACGCCGAAGCGGCGGCCAACTTCGGCAAGGTGCTCGACATCGCGATTGCCTCGACGGACAAGGTCAAGCGCGGCTTCGGCGGCAAGCAGTTCCGTGCGCAGAGTTTCGTCGAACGGACTTCGCTGAAGAGCAGTGTCGAGATCGTCGTCGCACGTGCCGGCAAGGACGTCCGGTTCCAGAATGGCGACACCCTTCTGCCGATGGTCACCGCCTTCATTCCGCGCGTCTTCTGGCCGGACAAGCCAGATGTCGCGACCGGACAGGTGTTCAATCGCGAGTTCCGCATCTCGGATTACCGCGATGTCTACATTTCACCTTCGCACCTGGGCGAGCTGTACTGGAATTTCGGCTGGGCCGGCGCGCTACTCGGCATGTTTGCGATCGGTGCGCTGCTCGGGCACATCAACGCCCGTTGCGATCTCTCGCAACATGCGTCGGTCACCCGGCTGCTGATGGTCGCGGTGACGGTGTATTCGTTGTGCGTGCGCTTCGAAGGCAGTATCGCGGTGGAGTACACCGTCTGGATGCGATCGATCGCGGCTGTTGCGCTGCTGCACTGGGTGTTCGCGCGACGCGCCGCCGGGACAACCGGGGCCGAAACTCTGTCAGGTATACGGACTGTCGACTATCTGACACGTCGCGCGTCCGAGCGAGAGCCTGTGATTGGCGGCGGGGCCGCTCAGACGCCCTGAGATGAACAGATAGGCGCCCGCTCGCGGCACGTCCCGCAGGAAGAACGGTTGCGACAGGAATTGCAGCACGCCACCCGATTCGAGCAGCATGCCATTCGAGTACGCTGGCGCAGTGGGTGACATGAAGTAGACGGACAGCGCGCCGCCAGCGCCGAAGTTCAGGAAAACCTGGCCCTGGAACTGCAGGTGGCGCAATTCACTGCGCGCGCGAAGTTCGAAACCACAGCGGTACCAGCGACCGGCTGTCATGCGCACATCGAAGCTGCCACCACCGGCCCCGTTGGTGCCGATCTCGAACTCCTGTCCCGCCTCACCACTCACGATGTCGATATCGAACGAACTGCCGGGCATGCCGGTGGTCGTTCCACCTCCGACTGTCGACAGCACCAGCGGCGCACCTGCCGTGCCGCCGATGCCGCGGATGGACCAGCCGGTCGGTGCGCTGCCCGAGATCTGGTTGACCGACGACGATCCGACGCTTCCGGAAGTCCCGGACATCAGTCCGTTCTGGACGAGATTGCGACCGCCCGGGTTCATGCTGGCGTCATCAACAGCCTCCGAAGAAAGGGAGTCGCGGGTTCCGAAGCGCGTGAGCAGCGGCGCGAACAGGTCGGCCGCCATGCGCGAGGCGCCGTAGCTCGATGGATGAATGCCGTCGACTGGTGCGTAGCCGGCACGGAAGCGCGACAGACCATCGCCAGGGTCGGCCGAACTGTTCAGCGCATCGAGCAGGATCGTACCTGGCCGTCGCGTGACGAGACTCTGCAGACCGTCGCGTATTTCACGCAGGGCGGCCGCCTTTGCGATGCTGGCCGGATCGACCGGCAGCGCATTCCGATCGCCGATGGCAGGGGGCGAGACCACGACCGCGATCATTCCCAGACCGACGACGGTATCGATGAGGCGCTCGACGTTGCTGACGCAGTCCGCCACCGCCGGCGGCTGCGTCGCGTTGACGTCGTTCGTGCAGTACTGGATGAACGCGACGTCGGCACGCGGGCCCGCGGCGATGCGCGGGATCAGCGCGACGCCGGACGCTGATGTCGTGCCACCGATCGCGTAGCTGCCGACGATGACCAGTTGGCCGTTGAGTCTCGAATTGAGCCAGTGCAGCCAGCTCTCATCCGTGCCCTGCACCAGCGAGTTCACCAGCCAGCCCTGCCCCGAATAGCCAGAGCTGTAGTCACCCTCTGGCATGGCGACCCCGTTCTGGCTCGCCGCAATGGTGAAAGAATTTGCGTCCGGCGTCGCGAGCACGGGAACGACGGCACCGTTCAGCGGCGCCTGATGCGCGGCGTCACCGACGTTGTACAACTGGATGTAGTTGCCCGGCATCAGGCCATGCGCGTCGACGGTCGTCAGTGACGCCAGGGCCGCCGCGCCGTTGCCCGTGACGACGAAACTGCCGGGACGCGTCGCGATCCCGACACCGCGCCAGCCGCGTGCGGCCAGACTGTCGCCGATCCAGATCGCACGAGTCCGCAGCGGTGCGGCCGGAGGCGCTGGTGGCGGAGCCGGGGACGTCGGGACCGCGACGGGCGGCTGGATCGCCGCCACGGTTGCACCACCGCAGCCGGAAGTCAGCACCGACAGCGCCATCACGAGCAATGACCAGATGCCTGTCAGTAGGCCGCGCATGGCGCCCCCGCGTCGCACTCGTTGGTATCCACGATGCTGTTGCGCACGGTGCCGGGTGCGAGCCTGGTCGGCGTACGACGCATCGAAGTCGTCGCGCATTTGACTCGCGCCGGTGGATCACCCTGGCCGAGAATCCGGTTGTGCTGGATGACCATGCCCTGGATCAGCGTCCACGGCGCACCCATCCGCGGACCCGCGTGCCAGGTCAGCGGCGCGGATATCGCCGCGGCCGTGATGCCGTCCGCTCGGTCGACAAGATTCCCCGTCACCGACACCCCGTAGCCGAGCACCGGCGGATTCGATCCTGCTGACGGCGCGGCGCCATGGCTCGCCTGGATGCCGGAGCGACTGCAGTCGGACGCGCGCTCGTACTCACCGTGAATTTCGTTGCCACGAATCGTGAGGAACCATTGCAGCAGGGACTCGGACGCGCAGTCAGGACAGTCGGGACCGGCGACGCTGTACGCCTGCTGGAAACTGATGCCGTCCGTATCGTGCTGCACATTGTCCTGCACGAGACTGTCGAGGCTCTGTGCCCAGACCGTGATCGCGCCACCGCGCGGACCCGTGCGATTGCTCTTTCGGCACGGCGGGGAACGGTGATCCACGTTGTTGGCGACGACCGCAGCCTGCCAGAACGTCCGCCCGACCATCAGTCGCCCTTCCGGGCCCGAGGGCACGATGTCCCACGCCGGGGACACTTCGAACCGTGTCTGTCCTGTCCGCTCGTCCGTGCGGTAGGCAACGATGCGGCGCGCCTGGCCGCGACCCACTCCGGCAACGACCTGCAGCCAGTGTCCGACGTAGTACGAAGCCGGGTTGATCGGCCGGGCGTTCTGCATGCGCAGCAGCGGAGCCGACACCGACACGCTGGCGACCGTCGCCGCCACGATCGGTTGCGCGGCAGGAAATGCGTAGGTGTTGGCGTTGTTGTCGAGTGCGATCGCCTCTCCATCGCCGAGCAGATCGCCGCTGCAGGTGGCGATATTGCGCGACACCAGCAGGTTCTCCTGACTGTCCTGCAGGTGCCAGAAGAAGCCGGCGCGCCAGCCGCTGGCACCGCCGGGCGCCAGGTATCTGCGGGAAGTGCCGTCCGCATCATTGCTGCTGAAATCGAGTCGCAGCGAGCCGCCGATCTCGGAGGCGATCGATCCACGTCCGTTCGGAACGTCGAGCATGCCGCCCGGTTCGAAACGGTTGTACGCGATCACGGAATCGATCAGCCGAAAGCGATTGCGCGTGTTGAAGCGATTGCCGGTCAGCGACAACGCGGTTTCGAACGCGCCGAACTCATTGCGCGTGACGTACAGTCTTTCGATCGACCGGCCTGCGTCGCCGATGGCGCGATACGCGCCTGCGAAGCGGTTGCCGGTGACGACAATGTCGGTGGCTGCTGTCCGTTCAGAGTCCGCAGCATCCGGTTCGAGCGTGAGCCCGAGTTGCAGCATCGCGGTCGCCGGGTCCGACGGCTCATGCCGCCGCGTCTCGGCGAAGGTGATGCCGCGCACGACATTGCGACCCGCCAGCGTCAGCGCAGCATGGAGGGACCGCGTCGTCATCGGCGGCGCGATGAGCAATGACGTGCGCTCCGCACCGGCTCCGATGAGATCGACACCCGGTGGCAGGACCAGTTCGCGCGCGGCGGTCCCGCCAATCCCGAGCTGCCAGCGTCCCGGTGAAAGCAAAACCTGGCCACCGCCGTTCGCCGCCGCCGCGGCGATCGCACGCACCAGACAACCAGCGTCGTCGCGGTCGTCGTCCGGTGTGCAGCGGCCGAACTCGACGTCGCCCGGTGCGAAGAGAGCACGATCGCCAGGATCCGGCAGGACTTCGAGCGTCTGCCCCGGCACTGCGATCGCGTCATTCGAACCGATGCGCAGCGCGAGCGAATATCGACCGGTCGCGAGTCGGGCCGGCAGCGGGAAGTCGATGGCCACGTCGGAGGTGTATTGACCGGGCCGCAGCGAATAATCTGCGGGCCCGATCAGCCGCAGGCGTGTCTGGGTTGCCGCCGACGGCAGATTGCGCCCGACGAGCCTCAGCGTTCGCGGCAGGTCCGCAACGCCTGCCGATTGATGGAGACGCGCCGGCGAGAACCAGGCCGGTCGGGGATCGTTGATGCGCAGCTCCGCACTGCTGTGACCGGACTGGGAGACGACCTGCAGCGCGACCGTCGACTGGCGCGCCAGATCGCCGGGCAGGCGCACCCACAACCCGTCCGGAACCGGCGACTGCGCCAACGGCAGCAACTCGCCCGTCTGCACCGGGCCGCCGCCCGATCCGGGAATCGTGCGGTAGCGGACGCGGTCGCTCGTTGCCAGACCGGCACCGGCCAGCAGCAGCACATCATTGCCGACGCCCGTGACGGGACTCTGGAACTGCGGCAGCGCCAGGAGCTGCGGCGCAGCGGCCGCAGGCCATGCGTGCAGGCCGAGGGCCAGAAGACACACCGCTGCGCTTTGTCGCCTAATCGTCACCAAGCTCCGCTAGCCTCGCAGTCGCTGCCTGAACGCGCCGATTCTGCATGGACGCCGACGGCCAAAAATGACAATTCCATGACGACGCACCGGATCCGACTCGCGATCGTTTCGACTCACCCGATCCAGTACTACGCACCGCTGTTTCGTGCGATGTCCGGGCATGGTCCCGTGCAGCCGCGCGTGTTCTACACCTGGTCACAAGCCGCGTCGGGTGCCGTCCACGATCCGGGATTCGACCGATCGTTCTCCTGGGACGTGCCACTGCTCGACGGTTACGAGCACGAGTTCGTGCCGAACGGAGCATCACAGCCAGACGGCAACCGCTTCTTCGGCATCGACAACCCGTCCCTCGCGGCGCGGATCGAGGCCTGGGATGCCGACGCCGTGCTCGTGTACGGCTGGAACCTCCGTTCGCATCTGCGGCTGCTGCGGCAGCTCAAAGGGCGCATCCCGGTGTTCTTCCGCGGCGACTCCACGCTGCTCGACGCACAGCCGCCGCTGCGTCGAACGCTGCGACGCGCCCTGCTCGCCTGGGTGTACCGGCACATCGATGTTGCGATCGCGGTGGGTCGCAACAACGCGGACTACTTTGCCTGGTGCGGGCTCACGCAGGACCGCATCGAGATCGCGCCGCATGCGATCGACGTGCAGCGTTTCGCAGCGCCCGAGCACGAAGCGCCTGCCCGGATGTGGCGCTCCGAACTCGGTATCGGTGCCGATACTCCGACGTTCCTCTTCGCCGGCAAGCTCGTGGAGAAGAAAGATCCGCTGATCCTGCTCGAGGCATTTCGACGCGCTGGCGAAGGTTGCCATCTGGTGATCGTCGGTGACGGGCCCCTCGCCCCGCACATCCACGCCGCCGCCGGGTCCGGTCGGCGCATTCATCTGCTGCCGTTCCAGAACCAGTCGCTGATGCCCGTCGTGTATCGGGTCGGCGATGTGATGATCCTGCCCTCGCGCGGCCCCGGTGAAACCTGGGGTCTGGCGCTCAACGAGGCCATGGCGAGCGGTCGTGCGGTCGTAGCGAGTTCGGTCGTCGGTGGAGCGCGCGACCTGATCGACCACGGCATCGAAGGCTGGACGTTCCGCTCGGGAGACGTGGCAGGCCTCGCCGCGATCATCCATGACGCACGGATGCGAGGCGTGCAGACGCTGCGGAACATGGGGGCGAGCGCACGCGCCAGGAGTGCCGACTGGTCGACCGACGTCGTCGCAAGCCGGATGGCGGCAATCATCCAGCAGCATGTGGAGCGACGTCGAAGCCCGGTTGCGGCTGAGCAGCACCCGTGACGTCGCACGGCGAGGACTCGGCAGCGACTGGAAGACTGGCCGTACTGGATGCCTTTCGCGCCGTCGCAATCCTCGCAGTGCTGATCCATCATTTCTTCAGCCGCTGGGCGCCGCCCGACCATCCGACGAATCTGTACGGCTACTCGCACAGCTATCCGCAGTGGCTCGATATCGGCGCCCTCGGTGTGCAGTTCTTCTTCGTCATCTCCGGCTTCGTGATATTCATGACGCTGGAGCGCTGCCGGCATCTGTTCGAATTCTGGGCGCGTCGAATCGCGCGGCTGTATCCGGCCTACCTGGTCGCCACCCTGATCACGTTCGTCGCCGCGAACTGGCTCGGACCCGCAGAGTTCTCCTCTTCCGCCAGCGATGCGGCGATCAGTCTCGCGTTCCTGACGACATTCGTGCCCGGAGCGCGCTGGGTTGAGCCGGCCTACTGGTCTCTCGCGGTCGAGATGCAGTTCTATTTCTGGATCGGCCTCATCTATGCGTTCTCGCGCGAGAACTTCGTCCGGGCCTGGTGCGGCTTCACGCTGCTGGGTCTGGCGCTGTGGATCGCCGGCACGCCGGATTCGCTGCACCTTCTGCGCAACATCTCCCGCTACGTATTCCTGGCGCCATACCTGCCGCATTTCACGGCCGGCGTCATGTTCTACCTGCTGTATCGCGGCCGGCGCCAGGGTTGCGCGGCGCTGGGACTGCTGTCGTTGGTCACCTATGCGGTGACGGCGATCGATCAGCCTGTCGCATCACACTATGCGCACGTTGTGATGATCGCGGCGTTCGCGCTGTTTCTCCGCGGACAGCTCGCGTGGCTCGCCGTGCGCCCACTCGTGTGGGTCGGTGAGTGCTCCTACGCGCTCTATCTGCTGCACCAGTACCTCGGCGTGATGATGATCGGCGCCCTGACATCGCTGCTGGGATTGCCGGACCTGCTGGCAGCGAGCCTCGCGACGGCGGCGTGCCTCGCGCTCGCAGGCCTGCTGCAGCGAACCGTCGAGCAGCCCGGCAAGGCCTGGTTGACCGGACGGCTTTCGACCGTACTCGAGACGCTCAGCGCGAAGTTGCCGCGACTGGCGTATCGCTGATGCACGTCGAGTCGAGGCAGACGGACAACGTTCCTCAGTCGAGCAGTTGCAGCGGAATCGCGGCCTGAATGGCGCGCGCCAGCGCCTCCTGGCCCGCATCGGTCGGGTGAATCGTGTCGTGATAGAGGCTGCCGACGTGAGTCGCCGCGCCACGATAGACGACGGCGAGATCGTGCAGGGGGACGCCGACGGCGGCGCAGACCTGCGCAATTCGGCCGCTGCCCGCGAGCGTCGGGCCGGTCACCTCGCCGATTTCCGGGTGCAGCATGACGATCACGACCGGGACCTTCGCTCTGGCCAGTTCGAGAAAGGCCGCCAGATCCGCGAGCGCCTCTTCCGCCCGGAGCACCTCGGGGGTGGAGGGTGCCGACGCCTGCGGAAATGCACCGACGATGCGGGCACGCTGGATCGCGGCAAACTCGACGATCGGCGCGAACGGCGCGGGAATCGCGCGAGGCGCCGGGTGCATCGGCCGGAAATCGGGCGTATCGACGTAGTCATGCGCAGACGCGACCAGCACCACGACGTCGGCGCCCAGGAATCCGTGTCGGCGTGCGTAGGCCAGCCAGTTGCGGGGGCCCCAGCTGCCGGCGGCGACATTCCCCACCACGATCGGCCTGCCGATCTGCCGCTCGAGCCGGGTCCGCAGCAGCGTGGTTGCAAGGCGCCTTTGGTCCGTGAACCCGACGCCACTGACGACCGAATCGCCGAACACCATGACCCGCAACTCACCCGGAGCCCGGACGCGAGCGTCGAAGTCGCCCGATCGCATCGAATAGCGATTGACCTGGATGGTGTGGCCGTAGCGCGTCACATCCTGCGACGGTTTGAGCACGTACTCGATCTCGGCATCAGGAATCATGACCGGCGCCAAGCGGTAGCCGAGCACGTCGTGTGCCACGTAACCCAGACTCGCCAGCCCGGCAGGAATCCCCAACGCACCGATCAGCATCGCCCTTCTCATCGGTCCGAATTACGTCGATTTTCATTTCAGTCTGATGACAGCCCGTCCGTCGCGACGTTACGAGTCCGCAACAATCGGCCACTACACTCGTGCATGACACTCGGCATACAACATCAAACCGCGATCAGGGCGATACCCGTCCGTACGCAGGAGCAATCCCCGCAATGTGTGGAATCGTCGGCTTGGTGAGCCGTGACGGCTGGATGCCAGACCCGGACGAGCGCAACGCAGCGCTGGAGCGGCTGCAGCGTCGTGGTCCCGACGATTCCTCGCAATGGAACGAGAGTGGCGTCTGGCTCGGCCATCGTCGCCTGGCCATTCTCGACCCGACGCCGAGCGGGCGGCAGCCCATGGAATCGGGCGACGGTCGATACCTCATCGTGTTCAACGGCGAGATCTACAATCATCGAGACCTGCGTCCGCAGCTGAGCCCGATCGGCGGATGGCGCAGCGAATCCGACACCGAAACGCTGCTCGAAGCCTATCGACGCTGGGGCAGCGACTGTCTGGGCCACCTGAATGGCATGTTCGCGTTCGGGATCTGGGACCGCCACGAGCGGAGCCTGTTCCTCGCCCGCGACCGCATGGGCGTGAAGCCGCTCTATTACGGCGTGACCCCGAAAGGGTTCGCCTTTGCCTCGCGACCCGGTGCGCTCGTCGCACTGTTCGGAGGTGACGGACTCGAACCCGACTCCGCCGCGATCCGGGCGTATCTGGAACTCGGCTATGTGCCGGCGCCGCTGTCGATGTACCGTGAAGTGCGCAAACTGGCGCCCGGGCATTTTCTGCGGCTCGACTCCCGCGGCACGCGGATCGTGCGCTACTGGGATTTCCGCCACATCGCTCCGCAACCGTCACTGGCGCAGCGACCTGAGGCCGATCTGGTCGATGAACTCGACGCGCTCGTGCGCGATGCGGTGCGCATCCGCCTGATCAGCGACGTACCGCTGGGCGCTTTCCTGTCTGCGGGTGTGGACAGCTCGCTCGTCGTCGCCGCGATGAAGGCAGCCGGGGTGGAACGTCCTCGTTCATTCACCATCGGCTTTCGCGAACCCCAGTACGACGAATCCCGGACGGCGGAAGGGATCGCGCAGCATCTCGGCACCGATCATGTCACCGAGGTGCTCGGCGTGAATGATCTGCTCGCGCTGCTGCCGACCTGCGTCGAAGAGTTCGACGAACCGCTCGCGGACAGCTCGGCCTTTCCGACGATGGCAGTCGCACGCCTCGCGCGGCGCCATGTCACCGTCGCGCTGACCGGCGACGGCGGCGATGAGTTGTTCGGCGGATACCATTACTACGGCCTCGCGAATCGCATCGCTCCGCTGCTGCGGTGGAATCCTCGGCTGCGCAGCCTGCTGCGCTCGGTGGTCGGGCAGCTGCCTGCACATCGCGCAAGGCTGCTGGCCGGTGCGCTCGGGCAGAGCAATCCAGTCGGGCTGTTCCAGTTCATGCGCAGCATCAACAAGGATTTTCCCTCGCTGCTTTCCGCGGACGTGCTCGCCACCACCACGCCGGCGGTGAGCTATTTCGAACAGTACGCGGCATCATTCGCAATGGATCTGTCGGTCGCCGAGACTGGAATGCGCATCGATGCCGGTTTCACCCTCGCCGATGGCTTTTTGCAGAAGGTCGACGTCGCGACCATGGCGTTCTCGCTCGAGGCGCGCTGCCCACTGACGGACTACCGTCTCGTCGAATGGGCGATGCGTCTGCCTGTCAGCCACAAATTGCGCGGGGCACAGACGAAGTACCTGCTGCGACGAGCACTCGCGCGCTACCTCCCCCCGGCGGTCAGCGAACGCCCCAAGACCGGCTTTGGCGTGCCCGTCGCCGCATGGCTGCGCGGTCCGTTGAATGCCTGGGCGCGGGACCTGATCTACGACGACACCCTGCTAGCCAGGTTGCCGATCGAAAAGCAGGCGTTGCGCGACGTCTTCGAGCTTCATTCGCGTGGCGCGCGCGACGCGCATCCGCTGCTCTGGGGCACACTGATGCTGATCTGTCACGTCGCAAACGCCCGTGCCGGCTACGCCGTGCCCGCCGTCGTTCCGCGGCGTGCGGCCTGAGGCCTGCGTTCCGATGCTGAACGCACTGCGCTCGCTGGCATTCATCGCACGTCATCCGCTCAATCAGGGGCGAGAGATCGCCGCATTGCGCCGGGTCGTCGCGTGGCAGATCGGCTCGAGGCTGCTGCCCGGTGACGTGGCCGTGCCATTCGTGGACCGCACGCGGCTGCTGGTCAGTCGCGGACAGACTGGCGCCACCGGAAATCTCTACTGCGGGCTGCACGAGTACGAAGACATGGCCTTCGTGCTGCACGCACTGCGACCGGACGACCTGTTCGTTGACATCGGTGCCAATGTGGGCAGCTACACCGTTCTGGCTGCCGGCGCAGCCGGGGCACGCTGCCTCAGCATCGAACCCGTGCCGCAGACTTTCCTTCGACTTCAGGACAACCTTCGACTGAACGATCTCGATGCCAGGGTGGACGCGCGCCGGATCGCCATCGGCCGGGACGCGGGGACCGTGAAGTTCACGACCGGCCTCGACACCGTCAATCACGCGCTGGCAGAGGGCGAACAGTCCGCGGCGTCGGCCGACGTGCCCGTCGCGACACTCGATGCGATCCTCGCCGGGTCCGTTCCCCGAGTCGTCAAGATCGACGTCGAGGGCTACGAGAGCGAGGTTCTCGCCGGTGCCGGGCGTACGCTGGCGTCGACGGATCTGCTCGCCGTGCTGATGGAACTGAACGGCAGCGGCAAACGTTACGGGATCTCGGATTCGGCGTTGTACGCGGAGATGCGATCACTGGGCTTTCGCGCTGCACGCTATCTTCCCAAGCTCCGGCGACTCGCCTGGCACGATGCCGAGCACGACACCGGCAACACGCTGTTCGTTCGTGAAGACTCCCGCCTCGTGGAGCGCCTGCGCGATGCACGCCGATTCGATGTCCAGGGAAGAATGGTATGACGCACGCGGCGCCGCGCACGCTCATGCTGTTTCCGCAGACGTTCGGTGATGGCGGAATCCAGCGCTTCAATCGCACGCTGCTTGCTGCTTCCGCTCGAATCGGACAGCGCTGTGATGTGCTGTCGCTGCTGGACGCCGCGCCGCTCGCGCACGGGTACGTCGGCGGCAGCATGCGTGGATTCGGTGGGCGGAAGCCGGAGTTCGCGCTGGCGGTTCTGCGCGGCGTGGCGTCGGGCCACTACGACAGGGTCGTCGTCGGTCACGTCAACTTCGCGGTGCTTGCGGCCGCGGCAGCGGCGCTTCGCTGGAAGAAGCCGGAGCTCGTGCTCATCGCGCATGGCGAGGAAGTCTGGAGCGGAGTTCGAGGCATGCGGCGCCGTGCGCTGCACGTGTTCGATCGAATTCTGTGCGTCAGCGCCTACACGCGCCAGCGCCTGCACGAGCAGGCAGCATCCCTGGATCCGGCAGTCTTCAGCGTGTTTCCGAACGCCATCGCGCAGTCGTGGATGGAGTCGGTCGACACTGTCGAGCGCGACGTCGCTGTCCCGGACCTGACCGGACGATTCATCCTTGCCGTCGGACGCCTCGACCGCCCGGACCGAACCAAAGGACTGATCACGACGATCGAAGCGCTGTCCGGACTCGCAGATCGTGATCTGCAACTGGCGGTCGCCGGGCGCGGCGATGATCTCTCTTTCCTTCGCAACGTCGCGATACGTTGCGGCGTCGCGCAGCGGGTCCGATTTCTCGGACGCGTGCCCGATGCGCAGCTGCGCGCCCTCTACCAGCAGTGCGAGGCTTTCGTCCTGCCGAGTGGCCAGGAAGGCTTCGGGATCGTATTCCTGGAAGCCATGTACTTCGGCGCTCCGGTGATTGCTGCGCAGGCCAAGGGTGCGGTGGATGTCGTCCAGAACGAGATGACCGGACTGTCCGTCGACTACGGAGACGTCGTCGGACTGCGCGATGCCATCTCGCGGCTGATCGGCGACGCCGGTCTCCGCGAACGACTGCGCCATGCCGGGCGTGCGCTGGTGACGGAGACAGGTGCATTCACGTTCTCCGCCTTCGTCGATCGCTGGCGCGCGGTCGTAGAACATCTCCCGAGGCCGGCGCAGGCGCAGGATTTGTCATCAGGATGTCGTACACAACGGCTACCCTGAAAGCCAAATGTACAATGAACGTGGCGCGACACCCGGTTGTCGACGCCGGATCGGAGCCTGATCCTTGAGTACACCGTCCATCGCCGGCTCGATGCCCGACGCGTCGGCCCATCGATTGCGCTTCACGACGATCGGCATGCTGCTGCTCGCTGTGGCGGTGGCCGTCACCATCACCCCGTTTCGCGACGGGCTGGCGGCGCTGTATGACATCTGGAACATCCAGCCGGAATACAGTCATGGCATCCTGATTCCGCCCATCGCCGCGTATCTGATCTGGCGCGAGAGGGCATGGCTGTCGACGACGAGCTTCGTCGGCAACTGGATGGGCCCCGTACTGGTCGCGCTGGCGCTGCTGATCTGGCTCGTCGGCGAACTCAGCACGATCCTCGTGATCACACAGTATGCGTTCCTGGTCGCGGTCTACGGGCTCGTGCTCGCGCTGGCGGGCTGGGCCGTGTTCCGCCGCCTGTGGATGCCGCTGCTGGTGCTGCTGTTCATGGTGCCGCTGCCGGCCTTCTTCTCCAACAATCTGTCGCTGGAACTGCAGTTGTTGTCGTCGAAGATTGGCGTGATGCTGATCCGTGCGGCTGGCATCAGCGTCTTCGTGGAGGGCAACGTCATCGACCTCGGCGTCTATCGCCTGCAGGTCGCCGAGGCCTGCGACGGACTCCGATACCTGTTCCCGCTGATGACGCTCGCATTCATCGTGGCGTACTTCTTCAAGGCGCCCACCTGGAAGAAAGTGCTGCTGTTCGCGGCCAGCATCCCGATCACCATCCTGATGAACAGCCTGCGAATCGGCGTCATCGGCGTCACGGTCGATCGTTGGGGCACGGCGATGGCGGAAGGCCTGCTGCATGAGTTCCAGGGCTGGATGGTGTTCATGATCAGCCTCGCCGTGCTGATCGCCTTTGCGGCGCTGTTGACGCGGCTGGGTCCGTCACGCCTGCCATGGCGTGACGCGTTCGCACTCGACCCGCCGGCCAGGGTCAACACGACGACATCAGCCGTCGATCGTACGATTCCCTTTTCTTTCTACGCAGCGCTGGCTCTGCTCGCCATCGCGACGGCGGGCAGTTTCCTGCTGCCCTCGCGCGAAGAAATACCTCCGCCGCGCGCCCAGTTCGTCGAGTTCCCGACCCAGCTCGACGGCTGGAGCGGGCGTCGCGGATCGATGGATGGCGTGTATCTCGCCGCATTGAAGCTCAGCGACTACGTGCTGAATGACTACGTGCGTCCGGGACGTGTGCCCGTGAGCCTGTATTCGGCGTATTACGAATCTCAGCGCAAAGGGCAATCCGCGCACTCGCCGCGTTCCTGCCTGCCTGGCGGTGGATGGGAGATCACCGAATTCGGCGAGCATGAACTTCGCAATGTCGGCGGCGCCGGGAAGTCGATCCTGGTCAATCGCGCGGTCATCGAGCACGGTGCCGATCGGCAGCTGATGTACTACTGGTTCCAGCAGCGCGGCCGCGTCGTCACGAATGAGTACGCGGTGAAGTGGTACATCTTCTGGGACTCCCTGAATCGCGGTCGCACGGATGGAGCCCTGGTGCGTGTGGCTGCACCGGTGCCGCGCGGCGCAGATCTGGCGGCCGTCGACGCAGAGCTGACCGAGTTCGTCAGCGCGGTGGTGCCGCGGCTGTCACGTTACGTGCCGGACTGACGGGCCCGGTCTCGCTGGCGGGCACGCCCAGTTCCTGCAGCAGGTCGAGCCACTGCCGCTCGGCCCGATCGAGCGTGCCGCGGGCCTCGAAGGCGATGCGGGCGCGCCGGCCCATCCTCATGCGGCCTACGTCATCGGCGAGCATGGCGAGCAACTCGCGGGCAAGCCCTGCCCCATCGCCGCAGGCCACGACGGCGCCGCAGTCGAACTGGGACAGCATCTGCGCCACCTCGCCGGCGGAATCGCCGATGAACACGCAAGGCCTGCCGGCCGCCAGGATTCCATAGATCTTGCTGGGCACGATCAGCCCTTCCAGCGAGGGCAGCAGCGACACGAGGTGCACGTCGATCGCGGCCAGGCTGTCCGCCAGCGCTTCGCTGGGCTGGTACGGCAGGAAGCGGAAGTTGCCGAGGCCTCGGCTCTGCACCGCGGCGCGTAACGCATTCATGCCGGCCCCCCCGCCGATCATCAGGAAGATCACGCTCGGGTCATCCGCCATGTGGGTCGCTGCGGCGAGCAGCGTGTCGAATTCGTGCGCGCGCCCCAGATTGCCGGAATAGCCGACGACCCGGACGTTTCCCAACGCGAGCCGTCGCCGCAGCGCTGTCAGTGACGGCGCGGTGTGAGATTCGTTGCCCTGCGACCAGTTCTCGATGATCCGGATCCGGGTCGCCCGCACGCCGAGCGACTCGACATGGGCGCGCATCCGCTGTCCGAGCACGACGTTCAGCGCAGCGTTGCGCAGCGAACGGTCGCGCAGCGCGCGCAGCGGTCGATCGATCCAGCCCGGCATCGCGCCGATTCCGATCCGGGTCGCCACCTCCGGGAACACGTCCTGCAACCAGTTGACGAGACGTGCACCACGCAGCGCCGCGATCACGGCCCCGGGAATCGACAGCAGTGGCGGATCCGTCTTGACGACCAGCACGTCTCCGCGCCGCAGCAGCGCCACGAGCACCCAGCTCGACTGCAGGTAGAAGCTGAGGTAGTCGACGGCCCGTCCGATCAGGCGATCGCGACCGAAGCGGGACGTCGCCACGCGGCGTACCTGCACGCCGGCGAGTGTTTCCGAGCGCGGCAGCTGCGCGGTCGGATCGTCATAGCGCTGCTGCGAACACAGGACCTGGACATCGAGGCCGGACGCGGCGAGCCGCTCGGCGAGATCGGTGAGCATCTGGCTCGTAGCGGAAATATCGGGCCGGTAGAAACGATTGACGAACACGACGCGCGGGCGCCGAGGGGCCCGAACGGTCATGAGGAACTGACCGGCAGCTCCATCGGTACGAGGCCACCGGACGCGCGATCCCGCAGCACCTGGCCGACGAGCTCCGCTGAGATCCGCGGCGCCTGCTCCGAGAATCCGTAGACCAGGGCCGTGTCGCAGATCGAGTTGATCAAACGCGGCACGCCGCCGGTGCCTGCATGCAGCATCTCCACCGCATCTGTCGCGATGATGTCCGGGGACCCGCCGGCCACGGTCAGCCGATGGCGCACGTAGGCATGCGTGTCCTCGCGCGGCAGCTTGCCCAGGTGGTAGTCGATCGATATGCGCTGCGCGAGCTGCACCATGCGCGGATGCCGCAGGATGGCGCGGAGTTCGGGCTGGCCGACCAGAATCGTCTGGATCAGCAGATCCTTGTCGTTGTTCAGGTTCGAAAGTACGCGCAGTTCCTCGAGCGCCGCAGCGGGCAGGTTCTGCGCCTCATCGACGATCAACACCACGCGGCGCCCGCTCGAATACTCACGCATCACGCGATCGACGAAGGCATCGTAGAGTTCGGGCTCCGACAGCCCCTGGGTCTTGATGCCCAGCGACATCGCGACCCAGGGCAGCAACGACGTCATGCCGCGATGGGTGTTCGTCAACAGGCCGATCCGCAGGCTGTCATCGACCTTGGCCAGCATGTGGCGGATCAGTGTCGTCTTGCCGCTGCCGATTTCGCCGGTCACCAGCGCGAATCCACTCCCCTCCGTCAGCGCGTACTCGAGCAGTGCCAGCGCATGCCCGTGCTGCCGACCGACGAACAGGTAGGCCGGATCCGGCAACAGCGAGAACGGCTTCTCGCGCAGGCCATAGAACCGTTCGTACATCGCACCGACGCGCCTAGTAGGCGCGCTTCTCCGATTCCGAGGAGTTGTTCAGCACGGTGCCGAGTACGCGCAGCGGGCTGAGCATCTCCTTCATTCGCACCAGATCGTCGCGTCGCGTGCGGCCTTCGCAGGCCACCAGCAGGACTCCGTCCAGATGTGGCGCGACCGTCAGCAGATCGTTCGCGAGCAATGCCGGCGGCAGATCGACGATCAGTATCCGGTCCTGATGTCGGCCCTTCAGGTCGTTGATCAGCTGCGCGGTGCGGGGCCCCGCGAGGACATCGGAGCTGTTGGGGACCGGATGCAGCGTCGGCAGCAGCAGCAATCGATCGATGCCCTCTATTCCGACGCAGATGTCGTCGAGACCCCGGCCATCCGCGAACCAGCTGTCGAGTCCGCGCGTCGTGTTCAGACCGAGCAGCGGCGCGAGGCCGGGATTGCGCAGGTCGAGATCGAGCAGTAATACGGTGTGGTTCGGTTCCGCGGCGAGGCTCAGCGCGAGATTGGTCGCCGTCAGCGTCTTGCCCTCGCCGTCCGCGGCGCTGACGATTCCGATCACGCGTTCGCGCGTGCCGCGGATCCGCTGCAGCAACTGGGTGCGCAGCATCCGGTAGGCCGAAGCGGCCGGACTCGCCTCCGTCGGAACCACGACATGCCGGCGCTCGAGCTCGGCGCGATCGAGGCGGACGCGCCGCAGCTCGGTGGCGGCCGCGGGCTCCGCGACGGGAATCTCTCGGATCGGTGCCGTCACGATGGGCGTAGGCGGAAGCGCTGCGACGCTCGCAGTCGCGACCGCTGCGGCAACCGGTGCGGCCGCGACGCCGCCCGCCAGCTGCGCGCGTTCGTGCCGCGCCCGCTCGAGTGCCCGCTGTATTCGTTCCATGGCTTGCGTGCCTCCTACAGGCCGAACCGGCGCAGGCCGGACAGCAGCAGCAGATCGAGTGGCCGTACCAGAAGATGAAGCGCGACCAGCGTCAACACGACTCCGGCCGCGGCAGAACCCATGCCGATACGCATCCGGCGCCGGAAGGACGCGCGTTCCTCGTCACTGATGATCCGTGGAATCAGCGCCATCGGGCTGAGGTCGAGCAGCTGCTGCAGATCCTTGCGCCCGCGCACCGTGGCATCGAGGGATTCGCGCAACGCCGCGACCAGTACAGCCAGTCCCAGGCTGAGGAAGAGTCCGATGAACAGGATCGCCTTGCGATTCGGACTGATCGGCTTGGTCGGCGGCAGCGGCGGCTCGATCAGGGTGAATCGCTCGCCCTTGCGGTCACTCTCCAGATTCTGCGAGACCTGGGCCTCGAGGCTCTTGGCACGCAGTTCCTGATACTTCGCCTGCGAATTGGCATAGTCACGCGACAGCTCCTGGTATTCCCGCTCGATCTGCGGGGAATTGCGGATTCGCGACTCGTAGTCGCCAACCTGTGCACGCAGGCCAGCGATTCGCTGCAGCAGCGCGGCATGGTCGTTGTTGGTGGCGGACAGCTGCGCGCGCAGCTGGATGTAGGCAGGATTGTCCGGCGTGGAAGGGCGCGGCCGCGCACGCGGCGCGGCGGCTGGCGCGGCGAGCGTCACGCCGAGCGCGTCGACTTCACGCTGCAGCCGCCGCACATCGGGGTGATCCTCGGTATAGCGCTGGCGGGCCGCCGCGAGTTCCCCGATCTTGTCCGCGAGGCGCCGCTCCACCTCCGAGCGATCCGCAGGGTCGTCCGCCTGGCTCTCGAGCCCGGAGATCTCGCGCTGCAGTCTTGCGATGTCCGGGTGGTCCGTTCCGTACAGCGCAGTGGCGCTCGCCAGTTGCGATCTCAGCACCTTGAGCCGATCGTCCGGGCTCATGATCCGCTCGCCGGTTTCCGTCATCAGCATGGAGTTCGGTTTGATCTGCAGCAGTTGCGCTTCGAGGAAGACGCGCTGCTGCTCGAGCGAGTTGCGCTCCGACTCCGCCATGCGCAGTTCCGTTTCGGTGCGGTCGAGCAGCTGCAGATTCAGCTGCGACAGCTCCGGCAGCGAATTGACGTGCTTTTCCTTGAAAGCCGCGAGCTTGACCTCGAGTTCCGCGATGCGACGACTCAGCCGGTCGCTCTCGGACTGCAGAAAGCCCGAGGCTTCTTCGGCCAGTCGTGTGCGACTGGTCAGGTTTTCATTCAGATAGAGAGTCGTCACTTCGTTGGCCACCTTGACCGCGAGGTCCGGGGAGCGACTGGTATACGACACCGCGAATGCGATCGTCGCTTCGCGCGGCATGCCGCTGCGCGGGTCGATGACGTCCGCGCTGATCATGCGGAACGCGACGTCCGAGCGCATCCGTTCGACGATCTCCTCGCGCGTTTCACTGTCACGCTTGTCGGCGTAGAGATCGTAGCGCTGGACGATCTGCAGCAGGTTCTGCGTCGTCATCACGCGCTGGCTGATCACCTGGATGCGCTGGTCTGCGTACGAGCTGATGGCAGACCGGACGAGCTCCGTCGGCAGCTCCTGCTGTTCGATCAGGATCGTGCCGGTCGACTGGTACCGGGCTGGGAGCAGAAACGCGAGCAGCAGCGTGCCAAGCAGGCCGATGCCGAGCGCGATGGCCATGGACACACGGCGCCGCGCTGCGGCGTCGATGTAATCGCGCAGTGACAGCGTGCCGGTGGCCGTATTGTCTGGGTTCATCGCGACACCGAGTTTTTCTGGGGTTCCCAGGCAAGATTGAGGCCCGCTCGCCAGCCGTCGGCGTACTCGCTGCGACCCTGGTCCAGCGCCCGCGCCAACCCCGCCCGCAACGCCACCGACCAGTGCTCCGTCAATCGCCAGCCAAGCCCCGCATCGGCAACCTGGAATCGACGTCGTTCGCCGGAGTTGCGCTCCACGAGGTCGTCATTCCGGATGGCGCGCAACGCGAGCGAGCCGTTCACGCGGGAAGTGAATGCATGCTGCCAGGCGAGCGAGCCTTCCGTGCGCTGGATCAGCACGCCCAGCCCGCTCGGACTCACGCCGCGCTCGACGGACATCGTCAGCGCGCCGCGTGGCAGCCGATACGTGAGGTCGAAGCCTCCCTGATATCCAGCATCCGTGGTCGAGCCGAACGTCGAACGGTTTGCGCCGATGCGCAGGCTGGCGTCCAGCGATTCTGACAACTGACGCTCGATCCCGAACTGCAGGGCGCTGTCGCGACTGCCGGACCGCGCCCGCTCGGAGCGAAGCTCGCCCACGCTTGACTGCGCCGTCAGTCTGGTTCGAGCAGAAAGGTCGTAGTCGATGTCCACCAGGACATTGGGATACTGATAGCCGACCAGCGTGACCGCTGTCGGCCCATCGAACGAGGATTCGGAGTATCCCATCGTCACGGAACTCGACAGGCGCGGCGAGAAATTCCGGCTCCAGCCCACCGAGAACGCGACGTCACGGCGCTCCGAATCCAGATTGACGACGCCGCTGTCCAGTTCTTCGGAGAACAGCGTGCTCTGGCGTCGAACGGATCCGTCCAGTTGCACGAGCTCGGTCGGCCAGCGCAGCTGGTAGTTCCCGGAGACGCCGACACGCGAGGCATCCGGAAACGCGCTGTCCGCGAAACGCTGCCGTTCGATGGACGGCTGCAATGACATCGAACTTCTCTCGGACGCGTACTCCAGCGTCAGCTGCGCGGAAAGGTTCGTCGCGGCGTCCCCCAGCTGCTCAATGCCGAGACCGCGATTCGAGTCGTAGTCCACACCGGCACGAGCTGCTGGCTGAATCGACCATTCCGCACAGGAGCCGGTTGCCGCAACGAATGCCGCCATGATGGACAGGGCTGCCGCAACAGCGCGTCGGGTGTCGTGACCTGCCATGTCAGGGAACGACGACGGTGTCGTCGCTGCGCAGCAGGATGTTCTGCTTGAGGTCCCTGCCATTCTCCACCTCGCCGTATCGGAAGCGAATGGCCTCCTGGCTGCCATTCTCGCGGCGCAGGATGACGATGTCGTTGAGCGCGGCAAAAGGCGTGGTGCCGCCGGCGAGACTCAGCGCCTGCATCACGTCGACCGGCTTGCTGAATGTGAACTCACCGGGTCGGTTGACCTTGCCAAGTACGTAGATCCGGTTGCCGCCGATCTGCTTGACGGCGACATTGACGACCGGGTCAGGGATGTAGCGTTGCAGGCGCTCGACCAGCAGCACACGCAGTTCGTCGATCGACCGGCCGGCCGCGGAGATGTCGCCGGCCAGCGGAAACGACAGTCCGCCGTCGGGGCGCACCAGCACTTCGCGCTGCAGGTCCTGCTCGCGCCAGACCGAGATGATCAGCTGGTCACCCGGCTGAACGAGGTAGGGGGATGTTGCCGCCGCCGGAGTTGCAGGCGCGGCCGCACTGGCCGATGCACCGGCCAACACAAACAGAGTCGCCACGAGGGCGCGAAACAGGGAGGCAGTTGACGTCATTTTACTTCTGGGCCGCTTCGATGCCGCAGCCTTGGGGTCAGTTGCAGACGTTTGTTATACAAACGACTGGTGACCCTTTTGTGACGGCCGCCGCCCCGGGGATAACTCAGGCAGAGACCGGGGAGATGCCGCGGCGGCGCCGCGTCCCGGCGCGTAAAGCCGCCAGGCCGCCCAGCAGCAGCCAGCCCGCCGCTGGCAGCGGCACGGCTGGGGCATTGTCCTTGTAATAGACGTTCAGTCCGAACAGGCCCAGATTGAAGACACCCGACGCGCGGCCGAAAACGTGCACGAAGTACTGGCCAGGCCCCCGCGCTTCAAAGGTGAGCACGCCCGGGCCGTCCAGACGCTGCAGAACCCCCGAGACTGTGGCAACGGCGAAGGAGAGCGACGCAAACCGCTCGGTCCAGGCGAGGTCGGTCAGCGTGGCCGTGACGGTCCCGGCCCCCGTCACCGTGATCGGCACCACCACCGACTGCGTTCCGGTCAGCATCTGCGACGCATCGACCAGCACGGCATCGGCGCGCGAAGTGTCGGTCAGGGCGAAGAACGCGAGGCAGGCCAGTAGGACACCGTTCCAGTTGAGTCTAGTCATGATCCGCTCCCACCGCGGCCGCCTCGGGCCCAAGATCCATCGGAGCAAGCGCGGCGCGCCCGCTGTCCCCATTCACCGCGCCACTTCCGGTGCGGTACACGTATTTCTCGTACAGGTACTGGCGCAGCGACGTCGCGAGCTCAGCGCCGTCCTCCGTACCGTTGGTCGCATCCGAGCGATCGAGTTCCTTCAGCAGCAGCGCTGCGTAGGGCATCTGCGCGCCCATCAGCGCCATCAATACGATGTCATCGTGATCGACGCGTCGGGCTGCGTCGGCGCCGGTGTTGATGATCGAGTCGAGGCGCGCAGCGTCGAGATCGAAGAACCGGACCATGTCGACGCCGAACTCGACGAAGACTGGCACGAGATTCCGGCCATTGACCGACGCGTCGTGCAGCGGCGCCAGCCTCGAAAGCATGTTCTTGACGGCGAATCGGATGACGTCCGAATCCCGCGCTCCCAGGCGCTGCGCGAGTTTCTTGACCTTGCGGACATCCGCGAGATTCATGCGGATGGACACTGCCTGCTTTCGTGTCTCGACCATTCGTGCGTCCCCTGTTTGTCAGTCGTCACGTGTTCGTACCGCGACTTTCCATAATAGAGTAGTGACTAAGTGTTGCATTGCGTTGTCGCTTTCGTGACGGATCACACGCAATTGGATGTCAATTCATGCGCCGTCGACGGAGCCGGCCCAAACGGCAACGGCCACGCCCCGATCAAGGCCCCAAAACGAAAAGAGCCGCACCCTCGCAGGTGCGGCTCTCGTTTCGAAGGATCAGCTCAGCGTTCTAGCTGAGCGCGATATCGATCAACGATAGTTGTCGTTGTCCTTGTCGCCCTTGTCCTTGAAGTCGTCGTAGTCGTGACGGCGACGCTCGCGCAGCTTCTCCTTGACGATCACGGTGTCCGTGGCGCCG
This sequence comes from Steroidobacteraceae bacterium, assembly GCA_965279665.1. Lineage (GTDB taxonomy): Bacteria > Pseudomonadota > Gammaproteobacteria > Steroidobacterales > Steroidobacteraceae > UBA964. Next base: position 1,004,824 of record OZ257256.1, on the reverse strand, counting down.
CAGAAAGCCGTGCCGTAGCTGCCACTGGCAGCCACCGTGTTCTCGATGGTATCGCGCAGGTTTTCGACCCGCGTCATCGTCGAGCTCTGGCCTGCCGTCAGCGACGCAGGCACACCCGGTACGGCAGACGAGAACGAGTCGTCCACCGTGATCGCGGACACCGGCGTCGTGCCGATGTTCGTCAGGATGTACTTGAACGTGACGTTGGTGCCGGGGAATCGATTCGCCCATGACGGAGTCGGATCACCATGCGAACCGTAGGTGTAGCGCTTGTAGGTGCGGCCGTGCTGCACACGGTCGTCCCAGTCCCAGTGATGCCAGGAGCGCGTGGCCTTGATGCGACACTTCTGCTTGAATGGCCCACCGTCCACGGAGCAGAACGCCTCGAGCTGCAGCTTGCAGGACTCCGCGACGAGCGGAGCGATCGAACCGAGGACGCCCTTGGCCTGGCCGACGAAGTCCGCCAGAAAGGCGCCGTTGAACGCATTCGGATACTCGGTGCTGGGTTCGCTGGTCACGCTGATCGCAAGATCGCGGCCGGCATACAACGGTGCGAGCGCTCCGCCGACCGCGTTCAGGCGCAGGTCGAAGAAGTCGCTGAGACCCGCCGTGCCGTTCTCGAAGCCAAATCCGATGACTTCCGCCTCGAGCAGCACGCCTTCGTAGTTCGGGATCGAATCGAAGTCGGTGTCCACCGAACCCTTGACGACCAGATCCGCGCCCGCGATGCCGCCCGGAACCAGGTTGCCGGCGGTATCCACCTTGAACTGCACCGTGAACAGCCGTTCGTCGTCGACGCCGGTGCCGAGCACCGAGCCGAGGATGAACGGATCCGTCTGGAACAGCGTCGCCGGGACGCCGGAGATCGTGACGATGCCCGTGCTGGCCACGTAGTTGATGATGCCGGAGGCCGGAAAATCGAGCGTGGGCTCGGCCGGGCTGACGCCCAGCAGAGCGGCATCCGCAGCGGCGGACGCGCCGAGCAGGGCTGCGCAGGCGACGGCGCTGCGCATCAGGTTCAGGGTCTTCATCGAGTTCGCTCCTCAGGCCCGGTCAGGGCCAAGATTGTTCTGTCGTTCTCAAACCGCAGCCATTCGCGAGGGAACGGCGATCCCGGGACGACGGCGACGCAGCCAGGGGACCAGTCCCGCGAGGCCGCTGCCGAAGAGCAGCACGGCTCCGGGCAACGGCACGAACACGTCAGCCGTCAGGGAGCCGTTGGTGATCAGGATCGGCGTCGTGAGACCAGTGGTGTACGCAGACAGCGTGGCGGCGGACGGGCTGGAGCCGAAGATCCAGTCACGATTGAAGTTGCCGCTCGCGCCGGTCATCGAGGCATTGAAGCCGGAAGCCACTGCGAAGCCGATCGGATTCGAGAGGATGATGCCGCCCTGAATGCCGGTCAGGTAGCCGTTGACGAAATTGCTGAATGCCGCCGGCAGGCCCGTGTAGGTGTCGGCGGTCATCGTCCACCGGGCATCGAACGCACGACCGTCGTTGGCAAAGCCGAAGTTCGTGACCGTGCCGGTCCAGGAAAAGCGCTGTGCGTTCGGGTTCGCGTTGCCGAGATTGATGGACACCGTGCCCGAGATGAAGGCACCGGTCTGGTTGTTGATGTCGATCGTGAACATCTCTTCATAGGGCAGGCTGTCGCCGGCGCCCGCGTAGAGCTGCGTGGTGGTGGAGTTGCCCGCACCAGCCGCGCGATTGAGCGTGGAGCCGGTGGCGACGACGATCAGACGGCCCTGGCCGCCGGCGCCGCCGTTGTGGTCGTAAATGATGGTGACGCCGGACAGGGAAGCGTCCGGATAGCTTTGGGTAACGCCCAGCAGGGCGGCATGTGCGGATGGGGCAATGAGGGCTGCCAGGGACAGCAGTCCCGACAGAAGAATGGATGACTTGACCTTCATCGATCGGCTCTCCCAAGAACGATTCGTGCGCGCGCGATAGCCCGCACGGCAATACTCGTCTCAGGGGATGACGCTCGGGTGAACGCGTTGTGAATTGATCGCAACGCCGCAGCTGCAGATCACACTCGAATGAATGACACTCGTCGGTAGATTGAGAGCCCAGCCGCGCTAGCGAGCGTCGTTCGGGCCCTGGGGGGACGCGGCGTCAGGCACGCGCTGCTCATCGGCGCGATACCGATAGTCATCGATCATGTTTTCGAGACGCGCGCGGGCGATCTGCGTGAACGGCTCCTTCGGACCACCACGACGCTCGAGGCGATCGAGCACTTCGGTGTTGATCTTGAAGAGCTCACGGTTCTTGTCACCGCAGCTCTTCAGACCCGTGTCAGCAACCTCGAACTTCTGCTGCAGCGTATTGCGGTCGGCTTCGACCGTGCGCAGGGTGTCGACAATCTCGCGCGACTTGGCGAGCAGTTCCTGCAGCCTCGACTTCGTCTGTTCCAGCTCCTGCGCCGTCGTGTCTTTTTCACGGGCCCCGCGGGCGAGTTCCGACTGCGCCGCGCGGGCACGGCGATCGATGGCGTCCTGGCTCGCCTTGATGGCGTCCCGATCCTTCTTCAGATCCTCCAGCTCCTTCTTGAGCCTGGCATTCTCGGCTTGCAGCTGCGTGCGTTCCGCCGCGAGCGCCTGCATCTGTTGCACCGCCTGCGCGTTGGCGCCGCCGCCGCCGCCGCTGCGAGCCGTCTGCGCAGAAGCATCGAGCCACGGCGCGAAGCTGCACGCGGCCAGTACGATGAGGGCCGGCAGACGACGCATGTCAGAACTGCGCATTGACGTCGAACTGCAGCACATCGATACCCAGCGGCGGGCTGTCGTCCGCCACCTCGTTGCCTGTCAGGTACCGCAGGCGCGCCGACACGCGAGGCGTGAACGCGTAGTCGGTACCGATGTAGTAGCCCTTGCTGTCCGTACCGCCGAGGCGGAAGTCCGAATCCGTGAACGCATCGAGCACGGCGTCGCGTTCCAGATACCGATAACCAACGAATGCTCGCCAGGCGCCATGCGCCGCCATGGACGAACTGCCGAAACCGATCTCGGCCTGATAGCCCTGGTCACCCGGCTCGATCGAGAGGCCGGTGAGCGTGCGGACTTTCGCCTGGTCGTAGCCGATGTTCTTGACGTAGTCGGCCGAGAAGGTCATGCGCTGGGTCTCGTTCAACTTCCAGTCGAACGCGGCGTTCGCGTTCAACAGCCGATACTCGGCAGCCAGCGCGAACAGGTTGGTCGTCGGATCGGCGTCGTTGCGGATATCGAAGAGTGTGTTGCCGCGCTGCATGAACTTTGGCGACGTGAAGTCGAAGCGCGTGTCATCCGGAATGTTGCGGCGGCCCGTGATATTGCGGAAATCGTAGTACGCCGTGCCGAGGCGAATCCGGCTGCCCGTGCCGAGCTTCCAGTCAAGTCCGATCTGCGCGCCGAGAAGCCACTTGTCCTTGCTGGAGAGCTCCACTTCCTCGATCGGGAAGGCGCCCAGCGTCACATACGCGAAATGCGAGTAGGGATCGCCGCTGCCAAGTCCGTAGCGATAGTTCGCGGCGACGCCTTCGAAAGTGAGATCGCCGTCCCAAACCAGATCGGTGGACTGCCACGGGTTGGGCATCCTGCCCGCCATGAAGTTGAGAACGTGAGCCCCGGTGTCACTGTTGCCGTACCACTTCAGGTAGGCCAGATCGAGTCCGGTCTGGTATCGCGCCGCGGTGTTGCCGAGCGTCTGGTTGGTCGACACCGGATCGCGGAGGTTGCCAGTGGTGAGTCGCGTGGCGAATGTCCAGCCCCAGCCCAGTTCGGCGTCGAGGCCAAGTCGTGCGCGGACGCGCAGCCGTTGCCGGTCTTCGGTGACATTCGCGAATGCCGCAAGCCCCGCGCGGCTGATACCGCCCCGGTCATTGACCGTCAGCGGATCGATGTAAAGGTTCGGAATGTTGTCCTCTGCGTAGACGTCACCCTGCGTTCGCACCCGGACGTCGCCGCTCCAGCGTACGCGCGTCAGCCACTCGGGCAGCGCTCCGGGCACGCCCCAGTCCTCGGACTTCGCCTGATCGACCACTTCCTTGGTCACTTCGGCCGTCAGATCCGCGACGACCTGCTTGCGGATCTCGTCGCGCACGATCTCGGGTACATACGGCACGCGCACCGCGCCGGATTCCTCCTTCTCGAGAGTCGCCTGCGCGGCAGCTTCCTCCGCTGCCTTGGCCTGAGCCGCAGCAACCATTCCTTCCGCCTGTTCGCGAGTCAGCACACCGCGTTCAACCAGGCCCTGCAGGAGGTTCACCACAGTGTTGCGGAGTTCGCTCAGGCTCCTCTCCTCCGCAGACTTCGCGGCGTGGGCAGGAACGGAAACGAGGACAGCAGCGGCGGCCATCGTCGCGACGCGGAACAGTATTGATTTCATCGGCGATCCTTCAGGCACGCGAAACGATTCGAATGTTGATCGGTTGAGGCATGTCGGCCGGCGGAGACTTCGAGATCCGCTGACCTGACAGGGCAGATTCGATGGCGCGATCACGATCGCGATCCCCAGTGCTCTGGCCGAGTCGGACGCGTTCGACACTGCCATCGGCGGACACCCAGACCCGCACGCTGACGGAGTACGCACCGCGACGAATACGATCGTCATCGGACAGGCGATCGAGGATCTCGCCCTTGACGAGACCCGCGTACCACGCATACACGCTGCCGCCGGAGCCGACCAGCTCGCGACCGCCCTTCCTGGCTGCCAGACCGAAACCATCCGAACCGGCGGATCCATCCGCATCGAGTCCGAGCTGCTCGCCGGGCGGCGGATCGTTGTTGGGTGTGTCGGGCTGCGGTTCCGGCTCGGGCACGTCCACTTCCTCTTCGGGAGGCGGCGGCGGCGGCGGCTTCACATCGGGGGGCGGCGGCGGCGGACGGATGATCCGCACCTCCTGTGCCACGGGCTTGCTGGGAGCGGGTGCGCTCGCCATCCAGTTGCGAATGAGCAGCAGCAGACCCACCAGCAGACCGACGATCGCGAGACCAGTCACCGCCGCTGGCAGGAAACGTAGCTTCTTCGCGCGGTTCTGGTCCACGTCTGGCAGCCCGGCCTACTTGACGAGTTTCTGCGTCACGAGGCCTAGCTGCGTGATCTCGAGACGCCCGACGAGATCCAGCACTTCCACGACCTTCTGGTACTGGATCGTCGAATCGGCCTTGATGATCACCGGCAGGTTCGGATCCGCAGCCTTGTACTGTCCCAGCAGCGTCTCCAGTTCTGCCATCGTCACCGGAAACGTATCCAGATAGATCGTGCCGTCCGCCGTGATCGTCACAGCTTTCGTCTTGGCCTCCGCGAGCGAAGGCTGCGTGCTCGCCTTGGGCAGGTTCACCTTGATGCCCTGAACACTGGCCGTGGTCATGATGATGAAGATCACCAGCAGCACATACGCCAGATCGAGCATCGGCGTGATGTTGATCTGATCGTAAACGTCTACGTCACCGGAGGGAGCCGACATCATTCACCTCAGGAGTAAGTTTCTGCGATTCGCGCGACGAATTCGTCGACGAACACTCGCATGTCCGCGACGATTTCCTTGATCCGCGTGTTCAGGTAGTTGTAGCCGAACAGGCAGGGGATCGCGACACCGAGACCCGCAACCGTCGCAACCAGTGCGGCTGCGATACCCGGCGCGATTGCATTGACGTTCACATCGCCGCTGGCAGCGATGGCCGCAAACGTGATCATCACGCCGACCACCGTTCCGAGGAGACCGAGGAACGGGCCGCCGGAGATCGAGATCGTCAGCCAGACCATCTGATCCGACAGGCGCTGAGTCATTCGCGTCAGCGAGGCGTCCATCGTCGCGCGGATCGCTTCGATGGATTGCGGCGACAAGGTCTTGACACGATCCGCGCTGAGCGCCTGCCCGGCCAGGCGCTTGTCGCTCTCGCGGACGCCGGTGTGATAGAGCCGGTACAGCGTGGAGATCCCGAAGTTGTGGTCTTTCGAGGTCAGCGCCGACATCACCTGGGAGCCGCGCCCTGCTTCGAAATTCGCATCCTCGGTTTCGTCGTCCTTGTGCTTCGCATTCACCGCGCGATCGAGCGCTGTCGGATCGTTGCCCATCTTGCGGAATGCCTCGAGGAACTCCGCGTTGCCCTTGACGACGCGATTCAGGTACAGGAACTTGCCGATCATGATCGCGACCGACAGGAAGAACATCGCCACGCAGATCACGACGACGACCCAACCGTCGACGGTGACGTTGCGCATCGTGGTGGCGAAGTAGCCCTCGCCGCCGCTTTCCTTCTGCGCGTCACCGCCATAGACGAGCAGCGGCGCAACCACGCCCTGGCTCTTCGCGACGGCCGCAACCCACTCGGCGGGCCGAGCGACGTTGGACACCTGCACTTCGTCGATGTCCCCGATCAGCTGGTTGGCGTTGGCGCCGCCCGCACCGATCAGCAACTCACCCGCAATGGCGGGTACCGTGACATCCGCCGAACCTGACTCCACGCCCGCCACGAACAGCGTCAGTTTGCCGGCGCCGACGCGAACACCGAGATGGGTCCATGCGTTGGTCTCGAGCGGCTGCGTCGCCAAGATGCGAACCGGTTCGACGCCGGGCGTGACGAGACTTGCATAAGGGGTCAGGCCGTCGACGCCGAGTACCACGCGGCTCGCCGCATCGCCGAGCGCCAGCACGTGGGCATCGGCCTGCTGCGACTCCACGCGCAACCAGCTCGACATCGTCAGCCCCTTCGTCGGCACGAGCTGCAGAGCACCCGTCGCAGGAACCGTGATCGACGACGTTCCATTGAACCGCACGCCGGCGCCGATCAGGGACGCTGGCACGACCTCCGCCTGAAACGTCGCGGGCTCGGTCTTGTAGGCCGTCGAATCCTGCGGGGATCCGGCAGGTGCGCCGAAGTGATAGGTCAAGGCCGTGCTGCTGTCGAAGCTGCCGGGCGCGTCGGCAGCGTTGGGCGCTTCCGGATTGCCGTAGTAGAGGAAGATCTTGTCGGTCGCAGCGCCGGCCGTCAGGCGCGGCATCCTGACCCACACCAGCGCCATCTGGCTCGTCGGATCGAAGCGCTCGACATGGTGCTTCAGCAGCGTCTTGTCATCGGCCGCGATGAAGCGGAAATCCGAACCGTCCGGCTTGGCGTCCGCGAAGTACTCGAAATTGCCGAGGCTCAGGCGCACCAGCACGGGCACGTCCGCCGGGCTCGACGCAATGTTCGCGCCAGCCGGCGAAAGATCGAATGCCAGCTCCTTACGGAACGCCCAGTCGTCGTTCCACCAGGCGCGCGCCTCCGTCGTGGCGAATGTGGACAAGCAGCCGAGGACGCACAACGGCAAGAATCTCGAAAGGCGCATCTTGGTCTCGATCCCCTGACAGGAGGCTTTTGTGGTGCACGCGCGCGGACGTCCTCGCGCGGTGGCGGGCATCCGAGTACAGGGGTGCCATTATTCTGATCGGATATGACGAATTGATTGCGGCGGGGCATCGGAATCGGCGAACGGCGCGACGGCTGGACACATTGCAATCTGCCCGACACGCGCTGCAATTACTCTCCATGCCCCCGCACGACTACCGTGCCGCAGTCAGGAGACGCGCCATGTCGATTTCACGGCCAACCCTAGCGATCGCGAGCCTCGGCGCCGCGAGCCTGCTGGCACTTCAGTTGGCCAATGCAGCAGACCCGGACCGCCTCGCGGAACTGAAGGCCACGTTGCTCGAGCGCTATCCCACGGCGGGCATCGTCGACGTGCGGCCGGCGGCAGCACCCAATCTGTTCGAGGTGTTCGCGGGTACTCAGCTCGTCTATACGGACGCGAAGGGTGATTTCCTGATCATGGGTCCCCTGTACGAAACACGCTCGAAGCGGGACCTGACCGCCGAGCGATTGGCCGAACGCACCCGGATCGACTTTCGCAAACTGCCGTTCGATCGCGCCATCAAGCTGGTCAGCGGCAAGGGCACGCGCGAGATTGCCGTGTTCTCCGATCCCGACTGCCCCTACTGCCGCCAGCTCGAAAAGGACCTCGCCGCCGTACCGGATCTGACCGTGTTCGTGTTTCCGTTCCCGCTCGAGAGCCTGCACCCCGGCTCGACCGCGCGCGCGCGCGCGATCTGGTGTTCGGCGGATCGTGGCAAGGCCTGGCGCCAGTGGCTGATCGATCAGGTGGAACCGACGCCGCAGGCCAAGTGCGCGCCGGACCCGATTGATGAACTCCAGGCTTACGGCAAGGGCCTCTATATCAACAGCACTCCGACGCTGTACGACGTCTCGGGTCGCCGGATCCTCGGCGCACCGAACCGCGAACAACTCGAAGCCCTCTTGCAGCCGCCGGCTGCGACGCCGTCCGCCGCGGCGCGCTGAACCGCTACCGAGCTTTCGACGAGGCAATCGCCCGAACGATCAGTTCGGGCGATTGCGCTTCAGGCACTCGAGATCGGTGGGCTTGCAGACTTCCTCACCGAAGCCCTCGATGAAGACTTCGAGCCAGCCGATCGCCGAATCTGCGAGCGGCGACTTCGACTCCCTGGCCTGAGCGCCACCATCCACAGCCGCCGACGCGGCGCTCGTCGCGCTGCTGCCCACGGAGCTGACCCCTGCGAGACCGGCCCCGAGTCCGCCCGAATCGACCGGCACGCCAACCGATACACCGCTGACCTGGATGTTGTCGGCGCCAAGCACCGCCGTGGCCGCGATGGTCAGATTGCCGGCGACGATGCCGGCATCGCCGGCATTCACGACGCCGCGCGGCGCAAACAGATCCACGCTGCCCGGCTTGACGCCATCGCTGGATGCCAGAGTCTGGATGCCGCTACCGGTCAGGGCCGGCGGGAACTCGACCCGCAGCAGACCCGTGGTCGGGTCGATGGTGACGCGCGGCGGCGGTGAGGAGATCGCGGTCTTCGCGCCGCGCCCTGCGTCGATGTCCCCGCGTGTGGCCCAGACCAGAATATCGCCGCCGTCTGCGGCGAACGCGCGCGATTCGTTGACCTGGAAGTCGTCGAACGACAGCGAGCGGATGCTGCCGCTGCGTTGCGCGACGATACCCAGTTCGGACGGAGCTTTCGTGATGCCGAAGGAGATCGGCGGACTCGCCAGGCCCACGTTGACCTGACCACCCGGCGCGATCAGCGAGATGTCACCACCGTCCAGCGTGTAGATCCGGCTGAAAAAGAGCCGGATGTCGCCGCTGTAACGGTTGGTTTCATTCTTGGCCGGGTCTGGATTGCTGCCCGGGAACATCGTCTCGAGAGCCCGGAACGAGCGGGTGAAGTCCTGGTTGCCGGGACCGGGCTGGGCCGCCGAGCGCCCGCCGGCCCGGATCTCGTTGAACAGGACCGTTTCGAGCAGCCCGCGCTGCAGTCCCGGATCGAGCGCGGCGAACTGCGCGAGCGCCTCGGCCTTCGTCGCAGCCGGACGCGCACCGAAGCGCGCGACGTACGCGATCAACAGAGCGTCGTAGGTGGTGGAGTCGCGCAGATAGACGCGCGTGAACGCCGCATAGTCGATCTGTTCGTCGCCGATTCCGGCGAGCACGCTGACATTTGCACCGCCGCTGCCGAGCACGGGATTCAGTGTCGAGCCGAGCGTCGTGATGCCACCTGAAGTCTGCAGATCGACGTCGCGGCCCGCGAGCAATTGCAGCAGGCCCGGGCCCTGCACCCGGATCTGGTTGTCGCTCGTGAGTACGCGACCATCCGCCGCACGCCCGGTCGTGAACGTGATGTCGCGACCTGCGATCAGGCTCGTGACGCTCGATGACGTCAGATTCTGGGCGAGCAGATCGAGGTCGCGGATGTCCCTGCCCGCCACGACCCGGGCTGGCATCGCCGTGAACAGGACGGAGATGGCATTGCTGGAGAATACGTCTCCGGTCCGAGCCACGACCCGCGCCGGCGCCGACCCATCTGGCGCGACGTTCGGCTGGCCGGGAAGATGCGTCGGTGTCGTCGCCGTGAACCCAGGATTGAAGCCGCCAGCAGGTGACACCGCGAACAGCCCAGGCAGGAACGTCGGTACGGTCGGTCGCGCGACGGTCGGCAGCGAGCGCGAATCGGCATCGGAAACGATCACCTGCGAACCGCGCGTACCGGCGTCCAGATTGACGTTGCGTCCGGCGAACATCTCGAGCTGGCCGGCGCCCGACGGATAGAGCACGAGATCGCCGCGCAGGTTCAGGTCGCGTGACAGAGCCGCCGCGCGCAGGATCGGCGGGAACAGTTCGAAAACGAAGTCGCTCTGGCCCACGGTGATCGAACTGAAGCTCCGGTTCAGGCGGCCGTCGTCGTTGTTGAACAGGTAGAGATCACCACCCGATGCAGAGAGTTCGACGCGACTGTCCGCAGCGTAGGTGGAGAAAAACGACAGCGTCTGCACATTGGTGCTCTGCGACAGGCCCTGCGGGACCAGCGTCGGATTCAACACCGATTCGACACCCAGCTCGTCTCGCGCGAACACCCGGATGGAGCCGTCCTGCAGCGCGAGTACCGGCGCCATGGCCACGAGTCCGGGACCGGCACCGGTCGTGCTGCGTCCAATCGAGTTTCCGGCACGGAGCAGACCCGTGCCACGACCGACAAGATAGCTGCCGCCGACGATGCTGCCGCCGCTCGCGACGTCGAGCGTCCCGCCACCGATCACCTGAACTACGCTCGTCGCGTTCGTCGTACCACCGACCTGACGACCCGTGGAGGGCGTGGAGGCCGAGAAGTCGACGATGTTGCCGCCAGCACGGATGAACACGTCACCACCCGCCAGCGCGGCGACGTTCTGCTGGAATCGTCCGTGGTTGATCGTCCAGCCCGTCGCATCGGACGTCGTGATTCCGATGCCCGAGCCCCCCGTGCGCCACATCCAGTCGGTGAACAGCTGCGAACTGCGCGCACCCTGAATGTTGCCGCGCACGTCGATGCTGATGTCTCCGCCACGCTCGGCGTAGGGCCGGGCCTCGAGTCCACCATCGTTCTCCAGCACGATTCCACGTCCGCCGTCGACGCCTCCCGTGTAGAGCACTGAAGCCTGATTGCCGAGGCGGAAATCGCCGGCGGCGGCCACGTCGATGCGGCCAGTTCCGGTCCGCACGGCGATCGCGGTTGGATAGTCGAACGCGCTCGCCGGCACTCCCGACTGAATGAATACAGAGCCCCGAGGACCGATAGGCGCCATGATGACGTTCGTTGCCAGCGGCAATGCGCTGGAGAAGTCTGCCCCGCCAACCAGCCTGTAGCTCCAGGAATCCCCGCGAGCGACGAGGTAGGCGGTGGGGTCCAGCACATCGAACCCGTCGGTCAGCGATGCGGCGAACTGCAGGTCGCCGCCTGCGCGCAACGAGAGCACACCCGGCAGATCGCCGTTGGCGCCGAATCTCCAGGTCGACAGGTCCCATTCGTCGACGACGGTCAGATTGCCCGTGGAGACGATTTCGATGCCCGGCAGCAGTCGAGCACGTAGATCGCTGACCAGACCCAGCGCGGCCAGCCAGTCCGCTTCACGCGCCATGAAGTCCGTCGCATCGGCGTACATGACGCTGACGGTCGGATCGACATCATCCAGCGTCAGTGCGCCGTCAGCATCGGTATACGCAGCGTAGCCCTCGACGGTCAGCGATTCATGGCCGCGCACACGACCTGCCAGCGGCGCAGTACCACTTCCCACCAGCGATTCGATCTGATCGCGGGAAACGCGAACGTCGACAGTGCCGCCGCGCGGCGCCTCCTCGCCGGCAACTGTCGCGCCGGGAGATACGTCGATCGAAGCACCGGCAGCCGTACGTACCATGCCATCCCGCGACGCGAGATCGACGCGGCCGCCACGACCGCCGGCATCGAGCGCGCGGGCGTCGATCGATCCACTGATCGAGACGTCCCGCAGCGCAGCCAGCATCACACTGCCGCCCTGGGCACTGCTCGCGTCGATCCGTCCGTCGATGCGTACGTCGCCCGCATCAGCCACGAGGCGCACGCGTCGAGCCGTCAGCGATTCGTTTGCGTTGAGCACGAGATCGCCCACACCACGGAGCCGCACGCTGCGGCTGCCGGAAAAGCCACCGGCATTGAGAAGCGCATTGATGGACGACAGAGTGCCGAACGAGAATGCATCGATCTCGGCTTCGGCGCCGACATCGGATCGCGCCGACGTCCCACGCAACGTGCCACGAAGGTCGGCATTGCCGACTGCCGCACGAACCAGCAGTCGTCCCGCGACGGCGTCGTCGGAACCCGCCGCCGACACGTCGAGCGTCGCACCAGCGTCCAGCGAAACGTTGCCGCGCTGGCTCACGATCTCGATCGTGCCACCGGGAGCGGCGACCAGCACGCCATCGAACTCGCGCGTGCGCCCCGATACGTCGATGCGTGCGCCATTCCGCAGGGATACGTCGCCGGTCGTGCCCGTCAAGGTGACGAATCCACCCGGTGCATCGATGGCGCCGTTGCCGCTGATCGAAGCGCCGGCCAGCGTGAACCGCACGCCGAGTCCCGGTTCGACCGCGCTGTCCGGTGCACCCGGTGCGGATTCGAAGGCGAGATTTCCGGCGGCGATCAGATCCTGGGCCACGCCGGCATCGCCGATCAACCTCTGCGCGCGAAGGCCGAGATTGCCTCCGGCGGCCAGTCGCCCATCGCTGGTCGCCACGATGTCTCCGTCCGAGTTCAGCCGCGAGCTTGCGAACCCACTGAACAGGAAGTTTCCGCCGGCGAGCGCGATGTGAGCGGCACGAAGTTCGACGGATGTATCGGCGAGCTGTGCACCGGCGGCAAGCGCAGTCGTTGTCCCGCGCAGCTCGAGGTCGCCACTGGATCGCAGCGTCGAGGTTCCGGCGGAGCCAGCGCGCAGTCCCGCGCTGGCGATCTGCAGCGAGTCAGCCGACACGTCGACATTGCCGAACAGATCGATATAGCCCGGCGTCGCGAGAGTCAATTCGCGAATGTCCAGCGCTGCGAGCTGCGCGGTGCTGAGAACGAGGCCGCCACGACCCGCCGGAGCGTTGCCGAGCGCGATGGAGCTGGCTCCCAGTTGCAATGACGCGTCCGTCAATGCGAGCTGGCCGCGCAGCAGCACGTCGCGCGAAGCGTCCAGCAGGACGGATCCGCTCGATCGAATGGTAGCGCCATCGGCGATCTCGACGATGCCGGCAACCCCGAGCGGAGCGTTGCGTTGCAGGTTCGCCTGCTCACCGCCCGCGACCCGAATCAACGCGCTGTCGCCGCTGACGCTGACACGATCGAAGTTCGCGGCGGCCGCAGCACTCGACGTGACCGTAGCGCCGTTGGCCAGCGTGATGCGATCACGCGCGGCAATCAGCAGTTCGGGAGCGCTCAACGTGACGCCGCCATCGACCACTACCGTGCGCGACAGCACGTCGATGCGGCGCGAGCCACCGACATCCGTCGATTGCCCGCCGAGCAGAACACTGGTCGCGCCGAGACGCGCGAGATCGGCACCTGAAACGGCCACTTCTCCAGCCACCGGCGCCGTGCCTGCGGCAACGACGCGCAGGCGCTCCGCCGCCAGTTCGAGCGAGGCGCCGCGTCCGCCATCGGCGGCGCTGGCGAACAGATTGCCGCGCAGTGACAGCTCGAGCCGCGGCAACAGGACGATCGTTCCGGCGTCGCGCGGCAGACGCAACTGCGCCAGGGTCGCGGCATCGCTACCGAAGAAGTTCGACGCGCGGGACAGGTCGTAGCGCGCCTGCTCCCGCGCGAGGGAACCCGGCTGAATCGAGTAACCCGCATAACGGGAATCCCCGAGCAGAAGCCCGCCGTAGGTCTCCTGGCCGGCCAGAATCAGACCGCCGTCGAGCGCCCGGAACGTTTCGCCGGGCGCGATGTTGGCGTAGCCGCTGACCCGTGTGACCAGCATCGCGCCGGGAAGCAGCGCATAGCGGGCCGGCAGCAACGCGTAGGTGCCGGCGGGCAGGCCATCGACGCCGGCGGGGATCGTGAGGCTCGTGCCGATCGGCAAGCCGAATGAAAGACTCTCGGCCGAGTCATACGCCGCGAACTGCAGCGCCGCCGTCGGAAGTATCGCGAACTGCTCCGGCCGAACGAGCGGTGAGAGGATGTCGCGCGTGCCAGTCACACCGGGAACAAATTCGTAGGCCAGAAGATCGCCACCACCACGTACATCGACTGTGGCTCCCGAACGGAAGTCGATCTGCGGCGCATCGACAGCCACGCGCTGCGCCGGCAGCGCACGACCATCGGGGCCGTACACCAGCGTGATGCCGTTCGGCAACGCATACGCCCAGTCGAAACCACCCTGCGTGACGCCGAACGGAATCAATCGACCCTCGGCGCTGGTCGACAGCACGCTGCCGTCACGCAAAAGCACGTTGCCCGTCGCCACGAGTTCGATGTTTCCGAACGGAGCGCGAATCGCGCCGCCGTGATCGATCGTCGACGCCGTGAGGCGAATGCGTCCGCCGGCAGAGAGCAGGGTCTGCGGCGTACCCGAAACCGTCGTCGTCGTGATCGTGCCGCCCATGGCCGTCGTGCCGAGCGAGGCGATCGTGAAGTCCGTCAGGGTGACCGGGACGATCTGCTGAGCGCCAAGAAGAATGTCTCCAGTCGACCGCAACGATCCGACCGGCGCCGTCTGGCCAGTCGCTGCGACACCGATCAGGCGAATATCACCCTGGCTGTTCAAGGCGATCAAACCGAAGCCCGTGGCGTTGAGCGCGCCAAATAGATCGATCTGCCGCGCGTTCACCTGAAGCCGGCCGGTGCCTGCGGTGGGATCACCACCGGCAGCCTGATCGGTCCGATCCGTGTTGCCGAGCGCGACGTAGGACGCGCCGAGCGCCGTCACACCTCCGGTGGAACGCAGCACCGGCGCATCGAGTTGCAGCCGGCCGCGAACGTCGAGCCGCGGACTGCCAACGAAGGTGATGGTGCCCACACCGGTGAGGACGTCGAAGCTTGCTCCCACCACGGAGCGCGTATTCTCCGCACGCAGCCGGATCACGTCCGCGCCGCTGTCAGTGAGACCTGCCGCCGAAACGAGGGCCGTACCCCACAGGCCGGCCGGCACCGCCGTGCCAGGCTGAATCGAGACCGAAACGGGTGTGTCGAGCACGCGGATATCACGACTGCCGGCAGGCGAGTACGTGGGGACCGTACTCAGATCGGCGCGGTTGCGCGGATCGAGCGTGATGTTGACGGTACCGCCGGAGACGACGCCAGGCGCGCCCGAGCGTGCAGCGAGGCCGCCACTGAGAAAGATGCCCTCGGACGCCGTCAGATTGATCGTGCCGCCGGCTGATGCCACGCGCTTCGTCTCGTAGACAGCGGGCGAGTTGCCGCTGGCCGCACGCACGTCGATGTCGCCGGTCGTTCCGGACACGTCGATCGTCGCCCGTTGATCGACCTGCACGAAGCCGCGCAGCGCGTTCAATGTCACTGTGCCGCCGGCGAGGACATCTCCGACTCTGAGGCCGGAACTGTCGACGCGGATCAGGGAGGTGCCCGATGCATCCATGCGCGCGCCAGAGCCGAGAACGATCGCCTGTGACGGCAGGAACTGCGACGCCGGAAGCCCCGTACCGAGCGTCGCGGTGATGCGTCCGCCCGGCGCCTGCACCAGACCGTCGAGCAGCATGCGCGTGTTGGAGTTGAAAGCGACGCTCGAGCGGGGCGTCGCCAGGATCGACGCGCCCGCTTCCATCGTCAACACACCGGCGCCCGCGAAGCTGCTGACGGTATATGGCGCCCCGAAAGTCGGAACCGTGTTCGCCGCGACGCTGAACGTCAGATTCGTGGTGCTGCGCAGTTCCGCAGGAAGCTCGACCACCCGTGTCACTGCATCGAGGCTGGTGCCGGTGGCCAGCAGGCTCGGATCAGCGATGAAGTCACGATTGCGCGGCAGAGGCGCGATGACGGTGCCCGCCGCGATACGCAATCCGCCGTTGGTCGCGTTCAACGAATAGGTCGAGAATCCGCCTTCGTTGAATTGCTGCGGCCGGACCAGATAGGTTGACGCAGGCGCGCCGGCACAATCCGTGGTCGTCACGCACATCGTCCAGGCTCCGAGCGACAGCGAGCCGCCCCGCCGGAAGGCGTAGCCCCGCAGTGTGGCCGCCGTCTGCAGTGCCGCAGTTCCGCCGGTCGCCGCGGGCGCGGTCGCCGTCATGCGGATGCTGCCGCCGTTGCCGTAGGTCAGCGTGCCGCTGCCGTTGCGTGCCGCGCCGCCGGACACATCGAGGACGCTCCCGGCGTCGAGTCTCAGCGTCGAGCCGCTCAGCGCCACGCTCCCGCCCTGGATGAACAGTGGGTCCCAGCCGGCCCGAGGGCCGAGCAGCGGGTTGTCGTTGACCCACTGACCCGCGACGTCGATCGTCGCGGTCGAACCGACGCGAGTCCCGAGGACGGCGCTCGCCGCAAATGCACCGCCGGCAGAACGATAGGAACCATCGAGCACGACAGACTGCGCGCGCAGATCGATGCTGGCCCCCGGGCCCGGATCGAGCAGCACCGTCGCCGGCAAACGGATCTCGTCGTTCGCGTCGACGCGCAACCGTGACATGTTGCCCAGCCGCAGCATCTCCGGGCGCAGCCGCAACGTGGACTGCGCGGCGCCCAGTCGGTCGCGGCGCGGATCGAAGGGATTGCCCAATGCGTTCAGCAGCGTCGGCAACATGAGTCCGTCCCCGAACTCGACACTACCCAGCACGACGTCGCCGCTCTGCGCGCCGCCGTTGCCGATCAGCAGCTGCCCGCCGAGTGGTCGCTGGTTGAAGGCGCGATACAGCTGGGAAGCCGCAACGGCGCCGGCAGGCAGTCGCTGGTAACGGCCGGCCACGGTCTGTCCGACCAGGCTGCCGTCCATGACCATGCGCGGGGCCACGACGCGGATCGTGCCGGCGTCCTTGCCCTCGAGATAGCCTGCCTCGAACCGGCCCGGACCGGAGGTATAGGTCCGATAGACACGCGTCGAGCCCCAGCGCTCGCTGGTGACGGTGTAGGCATCCGCGATGCCCAGATAGCTGCGGTCAGCCGATGCATTGGCCATGTCGTAGATGCGACCATCCACACCAAGCAACTGGGTCGTATTGACGTATCCGTCGAGGAACTGAATCGAACCCCCGGAGACGTCGACGCGCGATGTGTTGCTGAGGACGAGATCGCCACCGGACACGAGGTTGACGGTGCCGCCCGTCAATGATCGTTCCTGCGCCGTCCGGCCCACGGCTGCGACGTCGCCTGCCAGATCCGCGAGCGGCGTGCCAACCCAGGTCGTGCCATCCGCGCGCGTGCCGGTGGCACGAACATCGACCGCAACGCTCTGGCTGCGAAGCGGTCCATCCTGCTGGTTCGGGCTGTTCGCGAGCTGGCTGCCGCGAAGTTCCACGTTGACGACGTTGCGTTCGACCGGCAGCACGATGTTGGCGCCGGATACGTCGATCGTCGCGTTGGGTGCAAGGTACAGACGACTGGAATCAGGCGTGAAGGTGATGTCGTCCGGAACGCCGGTGGTTGCGCTGGGGCGCGAGCTCCAGTTCGTTCGAGCCACGACGTTGACGCGTCCGCCCGTCGCGGTGACGCGGGAGTCGCGCAGAAAATCGATCGTGTTGCCTTCAATGGTGACCGTCGAACGCGGCTGGGTATTGACGTCCACAGTTGTTTCGGTCGAATCGTCGCGCAGCAGCACCTCGGTGACGCTGCGCTCGCCCAGCACGAGCGAGCCGCCCGTGCCGCCCGACGCCTGACCGTTGATGATGCGGCCACCGGTACGCGACTGCAGACGGATCGAACCACCGGCACGAACCGAAGTCGTCGCGCTGACGCGACCCAGTTGATTGACCGCCAGCCCCGCAAGCGTGACATTGCCGCGCTCCGCGATGATCTGCCCGACCAGTGCTCCGGCGCTCGCGCTCGTCGAATTCGCGGCCCGACCGTTCGTGACGGTGCCGCCGCCGTCGATCTCGACCAGCAGGCCGCGCAGATTCGGGTCATCGAGCGGCGCCGCGAGATACACCTGTGTACCGGCACCGAGTACGGTCTGGCCGCCGGGCGTCGAGATCCGCCCTTCATTGGTGACGGTCGGCGCGAACACCAGCACTCGACCGCCTTCGGTCGTCTGGATCTGCGCGCCTTCGGCGATCCGCACTTCACCACCTGGCCGGGTGGCACCGGCGTACGGCGCGAGCGCCGGGCGCCCCTGCACGGACGGCGATGTGAGCCCGTCGCGCAGCGCTTCCGGCGTCAGGTCCAGCGACGTGACGAGCAGGCCTCCGACGTTGACGCTCGAGCCCTGTCCGAACAGCACGCCGTTCTGGTTGAGTAGATAGACCTGGCCGTTGGCGCGCAGCGAACCGAAAATGCGGCTCGCATCGGCCTGGTAGATGCGATTGAGAGCAACCGCGTCACTGCCGGGTTGGCGGAACTCGACGCTGCTGTTGGCACCGATATTGAAGCTGCGCCAGTTCAGGGTCGCGTTGCGCGTCTGCTGTTCGATGACGAATGAATTGCCGGTCGAAGTGCCCGTCGCGCTTCCACTGGTGACCCATGTCGTCGGACCCCCGGGGCCACAGGCGCCCGCCACGCATGGCACGGGCACTTCCTGGGCCACGACCGGTGCCGCCTGGGCGGCCACGAGCAGCAGCACCGACGACATGGTCGCAGTTCCGATTCGGCGCGCGAGGGCGTGCGACATTCCAGTGTCCTGTGTATCCATGTTCAGAATCCGTAACGAACGCGGAAATGCACGCGGTCGTCGCCCTCTTGCGTGCGGCCATCGGGCACGAGCGGATAGGCCCAATCGAGAGCGAATTCCAGGCCATCGAATGCACTGAGACGGAGGCCGGCACCGACACTGGACAGGTCGATCTGGGTCAGCAGACCTTCGGCACGAGGAGCCAGGGGCGACGCGGGCGGCAACTGCAGGGCACCGACTGCCGCATCGAGGAACGCCAGCAGCCGCAACGTCTGAATTCCAGCGACACCGCGAAACAACGGAGGCGACTGCAGTTCGATCGAGCCGAATACGCCGATATCCATCAACTGCGCAGACTCGAGATATCCGCGGACCGAGGAGGCGCCGCCAAAGCTGAACTGTTCATTGCTCGGCAGTGGATCCGGCGTGTACTGCGCGCCGGCGCGCAGCACCAGCACCGCGTCCTTCGGCAAGGCGCGGCGAATCTCGGCGTCACCGGCCACGTAGAAATAGTTGGGTTGCGCATCTTCGCGCTTCTGCTCGAATTCCTTGGAGCCGTTTGCCACTCGGCGCGTGCCAAAACGTGGCCCGATCGAGGACGTCACACTCCAGGGGCCACGATTGACGCTGGCCGTCAGCACCGCCGACCAGTTCAGGTAGGAAATCGGCGTGACCAGGGAATTCTCGGCGTCGATCTGCACCTGCTCGTCGAAATCCTTGAAATCCACGCCGAGACTCGCCGAGAACGAGAACTCGGAATCCTGCACGATCGGCGTGATGTAACGCGCGCCGTAGATCCGGCCCTTGCCGAGCACGGACAGAGCACCGATGGTCGCGACGTCGCTGTTGGAATCCACCGCGTAGAGCGCCCAGGCCCTGCCCGTCTGCGGATTGCGCGCAACGTAGGTTGCCGCGATCACTTCCGCTTCGGCCCGATTCTCGGGGGCGGTCTGATATTGCAGCGAGAAGCTGTGCGGTCGCTGCCAGAGGCGGTCATAGCTCAGATTGACCGTCGCGCGCGTCTGCGTGGTGTCAGCTGTGTACCGATCATTGATCTCGACGCCGCCGTGCAGCGGCAGCTTGTCCTGCACCTTCAGCTCGACATCGAATGTCCCGGGTACTCGTCCCGCGCGCAGTACCGGCGTGATCTGCATGTCTGCGGAGCCGCGATTGACGACACCGAGTCCGGCCTGCACCGCCGGCAGGTCCGGCACGGTTCCGACCTGCAGAGCAGGCAAGGCGGCGCGAACGAGGCGGCCTGAGACGTAACGCGCACCGGTCACGCGGATCCGATCGAGTCGACCTTCCGTGACGCGCAGGCGAACGATGCCGTCGTCGACGCTCTGCTCGGGTATGTCGACGAAGACGGTGCCGTAGCCTCGATCTCGATAGGCGCGCTCGAGAGACTGTCTTGCCGCCTCGACGGACTCGAAGTCGAGTCCGGGACCGAGATGAGGATAGACGGCGCGTTCGATGTCCCGTCCGTCCAGCACGCTGTTGCCGAGGACTCGATACTCCGTGATATCGAACTTGGCCGGCTCTTCCGCCGGCGCTTCCTGAGCCGGTTGGGCCCCGTCTGGTTCAGGCGCGGCCGCCTCGGCCGCAATGCAGGACATCAGGGCAATAGCGATCAGCGCACGCCCGCTGTAGCGAGTCTTGGAGGAATTCATGCGCTCAAGGTTAATCGGCGAATATTTCGTTTCTGCAACAAAGCGACGAGCCGGCGCAGGTTTCCCCACGCCGGCTCGCGCCTATCTTCCACTCACTCTCTGATCAGGAATCAGATCGTGGCGTCCTCCGGCAGGACCGGACCGGCCGGGAACGGCAGCGGGATCACGTCCGTCACCGGGAACACCGGCTGGCTCGTGCTGCAGTTGTTACCCGCCGCGATGCGCGACTTGACGAAGCCGTTGACCGGGTTCGTCTGGATCGTGGCCTGCGACACCGGCAGCGTGTTGTTGGTCAGACCGGCGCGGTTGCCCGGCAGCAGGTTGCCACCGTCACCCCAGGGCTGGCTGTCCAGCGTCTCGTTCGTCGCCGCGACGCGGCTGAGTTCCGAGATGCCGCTCACGCCGCAGATGCGATCGTAGATGGCGCCTTCGACACCGGCGAGCGTGCCGCGCGAGGTGCAGACGTTCTCCGTGTAGAAGTCGTAGCCGCCATTGCCCATCGATTCGAGGCTCGGATTCACGCCGTTGATCGCGATGAAGCGGAACTCACGCTGGAACACTTCCGCACCGGCCGCGCCGAGCGTATCGCGAGCGTCACCGCCCGCACCGCCGATGTTGCCGAGACGGGCCGTGCCGCCGGCCGCAAGCGCCGCCGTGCCCGTGACCGTCGAGTCGAGGCTCAGCACGCCAACCGCCCAGCGGTTCTGGTCGTCACGATCGTCGAGGCAGTTGCGCACGTCGCCGCTCGACTGGCCCGCGAACACCGTCGCGTTGTTGCCGTTCGCGTAGACGATCGGAGCGATAGCCGAGCCACCGCCGGCCGTAGGAACGCGGAACGCGTCGCCGCTGCCGCAGCCCTGGTTCAGGAAGTACACCTGCGTGCCCGCCTGCGTACCGGATTCATTGCCACGACGGCAGATGAACACGGTGTTGCTGACCGGAGCCGTGACGCCCGGGAAAGAAGTGAGCGGGGTGCCGTTGAACGTCAGGCGAGCCCAGCTCTGGATGCCGCCGCTGAACAGCTGCGCGATCGTCTTCTTGTCGAGGCTCGGGACGCATTCCTGGCTGTCCAGTTCGCCCACGCCGTCGACGTCGCCACCGGCGAGGCGGCTGGTGGTGCCGTCCGCGATGCTGTCACAGGCCGTGCGGGACGGGATGCCCTGCGCGATCTGCAGAGCGCGATACAGGTTCAGGCTGACCGGCGTGCCGAAGCCCACCTGGAACTGGTTCAGCGGAACACCGGCACCGCCGTCGATGCCGAGCAGTCGCGCTTCGACGTCCGAGATGCCGGCACGAGCGTTGTTCGAAGACGTCGGCGAGCAGTTGGTGTACTCGTCGTACTGCATCACGGTCGAGGTGGCGAGGATGACGTTCGGGTTATTGACCGGACCGCCGACCGCGTTCGGATCGAACGAGCCGAGCGAACCAACGCCCGTGGCACCCGTGCACACGAAGTTCGCAGCGAACGGGTTCAGGTAGTTCAGGTTGGTCGGGGCGGCGGACGAAACGGCGACCGAGCCGTTCTCGGATCCACCAGTCGATTCCTTGACGTACGCGACGTCGAGGCCGGCGACGCCGGTGCCCGAGCCCGTGCACAGCACGGCGCGCTGGTTGGTGCCGCGGAACACGGAGGCCGTGCCCGTCGTGCAGACGCCGCCGGTGGACAGCAGCATGATCGTTTCAGTGGTGCCGTCGGTCGCAGTGGCGCCCGAGAAGCGAAGGACGTTGGAGGCCTGTTCCGCGGCGTCGAACGCCGAGGGCAGGATGGCGAACGCGTTCTGACCGGCAAACGCGCTGAGCGCGATCGCGGCCGAGACGGCGTACTTGATCTGGGAATTCATTTGCATCGTTTCCTTAAAAGAGAGAAGAACACTTGGGGATCCGCCGGGTGCGCACCGCATTGCGGCAGCGCGCACCCGGATCTCAGATCAATCGCATCAGGCAGCAGCCATCTGCTCCGTGCGACGACGGCCCACCGCGAACGTGCCCATCAGGCCCGAAAGCAGCAGCCAGACCGCGGCCGGCAGCGGAACCTGCGGACCACCGGCGGCGTTCCACAGCAGCTGACCAGCGGAGCTCAGCGTCCACGTGCCGGCGTAGGTCGTACGCGTGGCATTGGTGGCGTCGCCATCACCTGCGCCAGACAGCAGGTAGAAGTTCAGCGCGTCGGCGATTCCGCCCAGCGTGTTGAAGCTCAACGCAGCCGCACCACCGATCGCTGCATTCAGGTTGCCCTGAAGCAGGCCGGTGTAGAACGGTGAAGCGTTGTTCAGGGCAACCAGCGGGTTTCCGCCCAGGCCACCGGCCGGACCGTTGACGTTCAGCGCGATGAAGTTGTTGAGGTTCTGCAGAGCCTGAGCCAGACCGATGTTCGACTGGTTCGGCGCCGACAGCGACGTGACAGCCAGACGCAGCGTGTCGTAGAACGCGCCGCCGAAGTCCGGGCCACCGCCCTCACCGATCGAATCGCCGGCAACGACCATCCAGCGCACGTTCGACGTGCCGCTGGCGAACGCCGTCGACCAGCCCGGCAGCGTGCCGAAGTTCAGCGACTGCTGGTTGAGATCGGAAGGCAGGATCTGGTTGAGGGTGAGGCCGAGGTAGACGTACAGCGAAGTGCCGGCAACCGGATCGTAGGCGTACAGCGACAGCCCGCCGTTCTCGGTTTCGGGAATCGGTGTCGGACCAGCAGCGGGTTGAGTGGGCACGCTCACCTGAGCGAACGCGGGAACGGACAACAGGGCAAGCGCGGTCGCCGCCACAATTGTCTTGAACGTCTTGATCATCATGGAATGGTTATCCCCTATCGGTTGTAATGCAGAGCCTTCATCTGATACGCACTGATTCAGCGAGGCGTCGCACCGAGTCCGATCGCACCGCAGATTCATGTCGTCCAATTGCGGTGCCATCGCCCTCACGAGCTCATGCACCGCAGGGAGGAAGGTACGGGCCGCTCATGACAACGCGCTTAAGGATTCTTGAAGGGTTGACCACATCGCCGATCCGTCGGCGACAGGAGACGGCAGTCGACGAACGTCTTACGTTTGTCCGTCTGCGCTGATCTGACGTGCGAACTCCGCGAGCCGCGTCACCGCGAAGCGATATTCCTGATTGAGCCAGACGAACTCGAGCCAGAACTCCGCCTGCGCGCTGCGAGTCGTTGAAACGCGGGCCGCTGCGAACATGCGCAGTGCAAGACTGCGTTCGGCCGAAAGACGCCGAACCTCGCTCTGAAGGTCGGCAAGGACGTGACGACAACGTCGCGACAGTAATTTCACGAGCCCTCAACCACCGCAGCGCCGACTTCGGCGGCGGTCGGCCCGACCTTCATGTCAGCCAGCTCATCGGCGCTGCAGTTCAACTCGTCGAGTATCTTGCGGTACGCATCCCAGGCCTTCCGCAACGATTCGGCGTCGCCATTCAGGGCGGTCTCCAGCTCGCGACGGGCCGCTTCATGCAGCCCATCGATCTGCTGGTGTCGCGCCTCGAGGTGCTGAAACGCCTCCCAGAAGCCTGCGTCCTCCCAGTTCGGCGAATCATTGACGTTGCAGCTCATCACCAACCCCCGCAGATCTATCGCCTGCTCTTCGCGAACGCGTGATATGTGGCCTCAACGCCCGTACGCAGCGGAATCCGCGGCTTCCAGCCGAGCTCACGCAGCCGCGAAACATCCAGCAGCTTGCGTGGTGTGCCATCCGGCTTGCTCGTATCGAACTCGAGCGCACCGCGGTAGCCGACGACTTCGCGAATCAGCTCGGCAAGCTCGCGAATGCTCACGTCTTCGCCGCAGCCGATATTCACCGGCTCGAGGTCGCTGTAATGTTCGAGCAGGTGAACCAGCGCGTCGCCACAGTCGTCTGAATGCAGGAACTCGCGCCGCGGACTTCCCGTGCCCCACACGGTGACGGACGAGGCATCAGTGACCTTCGCCTCGTGAATCCGTGCGAGCAGCGCGGGGAGCACATGGGAGTCCCGGTCGCTGTAGTTGTCGCCCTCGCCATAGAGATTGGTCGGCATCGCGACGATCGCGTCGAAATCGTACTGCTTGCGGTACGCCTGGCACATCTTCAAGCCCGCGATCTTTGCGATCGCGTAGGGTTCGTTCGTCGGCTCGAGGGGGCCGGTCAACAGCGCAGACTCATGGATCGGCTGCGGCGCGAGTCGGGGATAGATGCAGCTTGAGCCGAGGAACAGCAGCTTGCGGGACTCGTAGCGCCAGGCCGCGTCGATCAGATTGGTCTGGATCAGCAAATTGTCGCGGATGAAATCCGCAGGTCGCGTGCTGTTGGCAAGAATGCCGCCGACCCGGGCTGCGCAGATCACGACGACGTCGGGACGCGCGATATCGAAGAACCGGTCCACCGCACGCCGATCCGTGAGATCGGCCTCGGCCCGCGTGGCCGTCAGGATCTGGTCGTAGCCGCGGCGGCGCAAGGCGCGTACCACTGCCGAGCCCACGAGGCCACGATGACCTGCGACGTAGATCGTCTCGTGCGACGCGATCCGCGCCGCTTCACTCATGATGCACCTGGATCGCATATCCGCCGTCGCGGACGTGGGCGTCGCGCTGCGCGGCGTGCAGATCCTCCTTGATCATCTCCGCGACGAGTTCGTTGAACGTCGTGCGCGCTCGCCAACCGAGCTTCTGCCGGGCCTTCGTCGCATCGCCCAGCAGCGTGTCTACCTCAGCGGGCCGGAAGTACCGCGGGTCGATCCGGACCACCACCTGATTGTTCACGGTATTGACGCCGAACTCTTCGGTGCCCTCGCCGCGCCACTCGATCTTCATCCCGAGCTCGGCAGCCGACATCTCGACGAATTCACGGACACTGTGCTGGACGCCCGTGGCGATCACGAAGTCCTCCGGCGTGTCCTGCTGCAGCATCAACCACTGCGCGACGACGTAGTCCCGCGCATGACCCCAGTCGCGCCGCGCCTCGAGGTTGCCGAGAAACAGACATTCCTCGAGGCCGAGATGGATGCGGGTCAGCGCGCGCGTGATCTTGCGTGAAACGAAGGTCTCACCGCGCAATGGCGACTCGTGGTTGAAGAGGATTCCGCTGCAGGCATACAACCCGTGCGCCTCGCGGTAATTCACCGTGATCCAGTGCGCGTACAGCTTGGCAACACCATATGGCGAGCGCGGATAGAACGGAGTGGTTTCGCGCTGGGGAATTTCCTGCACCTTGCCGAACATCTCGGAGGTAGACGCCTGGTAGAACCGCGTTTCCTTCTGCAGTCCCAGCAGCTTGATGGCTTCCAGGATGCGCAGCGTGCCGAGTGCATCAGCGTTGGCGGTGTATTCAGCCGTTTCAAAAGAGACCTGGACGTGGCTCTGCGCGCCGAGGTTGTAGATTTCGTGCGGGCGGACCGTCTGGATGATCCGGATCAGGTTGGTGGCGTCCGTCAGATCGCCGTAGTGAAGGTGGAAACGCCGCGCCACCGCATGCGGATCCTGGTAGAGATGATCGATGCGGTCCGTGTTGAAGGACGACGATCGGCGTTTGATGCCATGCACCTCGTAGCCCCGGCCCAGCAGGTGCTCAGCGAGATAGGCACCGTCCTGACCCGTGATGCCCGTGATCAACGCGCGCTTCGGCGCGTACGCAAGATTGTCCATGCTTCCCTTTCACCCGTACTTGGATCGACCGTGACCGGCGATCTGCTCTGGCGCCTGGCCCGAGCCGGCCGCCTTTGTTTGAGTCGTTAATGTCGGGGGTCAGGATGTCAGGCAGATAACAGGCGTAATACATCGGTATGACAATCGTCAGCCGATCGGGCCGCGCTCATACCCAAAGGTCGGCGGCTGTTCCGACGCGGGCGGCTCTTCGTTCGGCGGTTCCGGCAGCGGCGGGGGCGGCACCGGCGCGGGGGGCAGTGTCGACAGCACGCTTTGCGGCAGGTCGACGGAATAGCCGGTATTGGGTCGTGCTGCCGTGTCCGCCGGCGACGCAACCGCCGCATCGGCCTCGCCCGACCTGCCGGACGTCAGGTCCGCGATAGCACCGGACACGCGCTTGGTCCACGAGGAAGCAGCATCTGCCGCAGACGGCGACTGCACGTTCGTCGCGGCGTCACGCCAGGTCCAGATGAGCGTCCCGACGAAGCCGATCGCGACCGCCGTCAGCGGCAGGCGAAAACCCGACCGAGGCCGCGCAACAGGGAGCCCGTGCGCCGCGGATGCGCGGCGGGATTTTTCTCGCAATTGCATGGAGCGAATACTCTGGCCGTGTCGTTACGCCCGCGTGACAGGCGGCCGATCGGTTGCGCGCCCTGAGGCGGGAGCGATCAGACCGGACGGGAGCCGATCAAGCGTCCCGCCGCGCGATGGCGGCTGCGGAATCTCGCGAGCGAAGTGGCCGACATGTATTTGCGCAGCACCGCCGTATCGGTGTTGCGCAGGTCTACCAGCAGCAGGCAGTCGATCGCGTCGCCGAATTGCGGGTCGACATTGAAGCCCAGGATGCGGCCCCCGAGCTTCAGGTACTGGCGCAACAGAACGGGCACGCCTTTCAGATCCGGCTCGAGCTCCGCCACCATCGAGGACACGCCATCCATTCCGCCCAGCAATGCCGCGTTCGGGCCGAGCGCGTTGAACGTGTGCCGCCCGCGAAAAGGCCGGCGCGCCTGTACGAACGTGGACATCAACGGATCCGAGCAGGTCGTACGCAGGTAGTCCACCATCAGCTCCTGAGAGACGTTGCGGTAGTCGGCGCTGATGCTGACCGGCCCCAGCAACCGGCAGTATTCGGGATTACGCCCGACGTACTCACCGATGCCGCGCCACAGCAGCAGCAGCGGCGCGTAGGACCGCTGGTACTCGGGCCTGACGTACGATCGACCGAGCTCGAGCGTTGCCCCGAGCATGCCGAGCAGCGGCTCGCGATAGTCGAACAGCGTGTGCGTATAGAGACCGCGCTTGCCATAGCGGCGCCGGATCTCGTCCATGCGCCCGATGCGGTAGCCGCCCGCGATCCGGCGCGCGGCCGTGTCCCACAGCACGAGTTGTTCGTAGTAGTTGTCGTAGAGATCAAGGTCGATCGCATTGCCGGTGCCCTCGCCGACGGCGCGAAACGTCACCTCGCGCAGTCGGCCGATCTCCTGCATCGCCACCTGCAGGGTCCCCGGTGGGGCACACCACACCTGCAATGCGCCGCTCTCGGCCAGCAGGCAGTTGCGCGGCAGCGCTTCGATCTCCGTCGCCACCGCTTCGGCGTCCTGCGCGCTGGACTCGGCAGCCAGTGTCGGCTCGCGCGCTGCTTCGCGACCCGGCACGTCGACCACCGGATCGCGAGCCAGCAGATCGCTGTGCAGGCGCAGGTGGGCGATCAACTCCTCGTCACGCCGGATCGCACTGAGGCGCCTCGCCTCCAGCCGTCGACCGATGCGCAGCGCAATCGTGCTGCCGCGCCGCGCAAGCATCTCGCGACCCAGCAGACCAGTCGTCAACATCGGGTGGATCAGACTCAGGCACTGGAAGAGCGGACCGTTCGCGCCGGACAGGTGCAGCGGCACGACGTCCGCGCCAGCGAGTCGGACCAGCCGCGCGATCGAGACGTGCCAGACGGGATCGACGACGCGGCGTCTCGCGACATCGAGCCGTGCGACCTCACCGGCCGGAAAGATCAGCAGCGAGCCACCGTCGCGCAGCCAGCTCAGCGCGCGACGCACACTCGCGGCATTGCGCAACCGCGCGCTGCGGCGTCCGTACGGGTCGAGCGGCAGCACGATCGGTGCCAGCTCCGGAATGGCCTTCAGCTCGAAGTTGGCCAGGACGCGCAGGTCGCCACGCAGCGCCGCGAGCTCGGCGATCGCGACCAGTCCGTCGAGACCGCCATGGGGGTGATTGCAGACGTAGACGACAGGGCCCGGCCTCGCCACCTCGTCAGGGTTGGCCATCCGCCGCGTCGTGACGCGGATCGACATTCGTTCGAGCACCGCGGCCGAGAATCGGCGCGGATCGAGCCCCGCCGGCAACGATGCGTGCAGTGCTTCGAGCGCGTCAATGCCAAGCCAGCGGCGCGCGAGGGCGCGTAACGGCCCGGGCAGCTCCCGCGTCGGATCGAGCTGCAGCGCCGTTCGCGGACGGACCGCGTCAGCAGTGTTCGCGTTCGAACTCATGATTCGACGCTACACGTCGGGTGTGACAACGAAAATGCGGGCGTTTGACAGGATTGTTGCCGTCGCCCCGGCTGACGCAGGACTGCAACAGGCTCGCAAGATCGCCGCACTACCGTGGCAGGGTGACCTCACGCCGCATTCTGCTCGCAATCGTCGCATCCGTGCTGCCCGGCCTGCCAGCGAACGCGCAGCAGCGCGGCGCTCGGCAGCGCGACGCAGTCGAAGTGGCGTTGCAGTCGAGCGCAGACAGCTTCGGCGCAAAGCGTATCCGCGCGCGTCGCCTGGACAGCCAGCTGACGCTGCTCGATGAGGAATGGCAGCGACAGCGAATGGCCGGTGTCGCGACGGGACGGTTTCGCAGCGCCCAGCCGGCACTGCGTCTGCGCGGCGGAGGACAGCGTGTGCTCATCGACGCCGTTGCGCAGTCAAGCGGGCCGCGATTGCGCGCCCGACTCGAGACCCTCGGCATGCAGTCGGCGAGTGTGCGCGGACGCATCGTGTCCGGTTGGCTGTCAATCGACGCCCTGCCGCTGCTCGACGGCATCGAGGAACTGCAGCACGCGCGGGCTGCGATCTATCGCCGCGCCGCAGGGTCCGCATTGACCCAGGGCGACGCGGCGCAGCGATCCTCGAACCTTCGCACCGACCGCGCCTTGTCCGGCGCCGGCGTGGTGGTCGGAGTGCTGTCCGACAGCTACGACTGCCTGGGTGGCGCGGCCGGCGACCGGGCCAGCGGCGATCTGCCCGCGAACATCAACGTGCTGCGTGACGCGACGGCCTTTGGCTGCAGCGGCGTGGTCGACGAAGGCCGCGCGATGCTGCAGATCGTTCACGATGTAGCGCCCGGTGCGTCACTGGCGTTCCACAGCGCTGTCGGCGGCGTCGCGGACTATTCGAACGGCATCGATCAGTTGCGGCAGATTGCCGGCGCACGCGTCATCGTCGACGATCTCGTCTATCTGTCCGAGCCCATGTTCCAGGACGGGCCGATCGCGCAGGCCGTGGACAGCGCCGTCGCGCAGGGTGCCACGTATTTCTCGGCCGCCGGCAACAATGCTGCGCAGTCCTATGTCAGCCCATTTCGCCGCTCGTTCCAGCGCGGCTTTCTCGCCGGCAGTGAACGTCACGACTTCGATGCCGGCTCCGGCGTGGACGGCCTTCTCGACGTGACGATTCCGGTCGGCGCGACGCTGCTGTTCGTGCTGCAGTGGAACGAACCGTTCTTCTCCGTGAGCGGCCCGCCCGGCGCGGCGACCGACATCGATGTGCTGCTGTATACCAATACCGGCAGCGTCGTCGCAGGGTCCGTCACCGACAACGTCGGCGGGGATGCGATCGAAGCGCTCAGTTACACGAATCCGGGTCCCGGGACTGCGTTTCGCTTCGGATTCGAGCATCAGAGCGGGCCCTACCCGTCCCTGATGAAGGCGCTCTGGTATGGCCCCATGACCCTGACGCAGTACGCCACGAACAGCAGCACGATCTTCGGCCATCCGAATGCAGCCGGCGCCCGCGCCGTCGGCGCCGCCTACTACGCGAGCACGCCGGTGAACGGCGTGTCGCCGGCGCAGCCGGAAACATTCACGAGCACCGGCGGAACGCCGATCCTGTTCAGTACGACCGGTGGGGCCATCTCCGTGCTGCGCAGCAAGCCCGAAATCGTCGCGCCGGATGGCGTCGACAACACGCTGTACGGTACCGACGTCGACGGAACCGGGCGACCGAATTTCTTCGGCACATCGGCCGCCGCGCCACATGCCGCGGGCGTCGCCGCGCTGCTGCTCGAACTCGCGCCCACTGCCACGCCGGCACGCATTCATGCCGCCCTGCAGGACACGGCGCTCGACATGGCGGCCCCGGGAACGGATGCATTGACCGGATCGGGCCTGCTCGATGCCGTGGCCGCAGCCGATGCCATCGCATCTGCGCAGTCCGGCAATACCGTCGGCTTCTCCAGCCTGCCGAGCGGACAACCGATCGGCACCAGCGTCCCGCTCGATGCCTTTGCACCACTCGGCCTGAGTCTCGTCGTGAACGGGAACTCAAGCGGGAACGGCATCCTGGTCGCTGCGACCACCGGCGGGACTCTGATCCGCGGCAATGCACTGGATGCGTCCGCGACGCCCGGCAGCAGCAGCATCGAACTACAGTTCGCGGCAGGCGTCAGCGCCGTGGATTTCGCGTTTGCCAGCACGTCCGGCACGCTGCACGCCGATGTGCTCGAGCCGAACGGCATGATCCGCCGCAGCCAGACCATCACGGGCTCACAGACCGTGCTCTTCGCGGATGGCAACCTCCTTGGCGGCCGGGCCAGCATCACGGACGCTGCCACATTTACTCGCCTGCGGCTGCGCCCGGGAACGGCGGATCCGCGACTGCGGGTCGACGACGTACGCTGGATCGTCGCGACGCCGGAAACCGCCGTGATCGGCGATGCGCCACTGCCCCCGTGGCTGCTGATCGCAATGGCGGGCGCGATCTTCGCAATCGCACGGCGCCGCCTGAACGCATCGAATCACCCATGAGCGCCGCCGCGTTCGCGTGGCGATTCGGCCTGGCGTTCGCGCTGCTGACGCTCGGAGTCGAAGTGCTGCGCCAGTCGCCGCTCGAAGCCGCGCTGCTGCAGACAGGATTCCTGCAGCCCGCGGCGCTGCTGCTGAATCTGCTGAGCGACGGCCCGACCGTCGTCGCGGCCGATCGCGCGCTGAGTTCCTCGCTGGCCCGCCTCAACGTCGTACGCGGTTGCGAGGGGATCGAGTCGATCTGCCTCAGCATCGCCGCGCTGCTCGCCTTTCCCGCGAGCGCCGGCCGCCGAGCGCAAGGACTGATGCTTGGCATCGCGCTCGCCTGGACGCTGTGCGTGCTGCGGTTGTGCGTGCTGCAAGTCACTCTGACCAAAGCCAATGACTGGTGGCCTGCCATGCACGGCGTGGTCGCACCACTGCTGCCGCTCGTGTGCATCGGTGCCTTCATGGCCTGGTGGATGCCTCGTGCGCATTGAGCTACGCGGTTCGACCACGCGCGTGCTCGCGGCGCTGGCGCTGGCCGCCGCCGGCGTGTTCGCAGCAGCGTCCTACGCGTCGATCACCCTGCCGCTCCATCGGTTCACCGCCGGTTGGGCAGCCGCACTCTGCGCCTGCACGCTCGCGGACCTCAGCGTCGTGCGTTCAGGCCCGATCGGATCCGGCGCGTTGCAGCTGACCGCCGTGGTCCACGCAGGCGCCGCCGATTCCACACCCGTCGCCGTTGTCACCAACCACGTCAATGTCGGGGGCATCGCGCAGGTTCCGATCGTGCTGTTCGCACTGCTGCTGGTCTGGCCGGCCCGTTCGATGCGCGAACGCGCGCTTCGCGGGCTGTTCGCCCTGCCGGCACTGGCGATGCTCGAGCTCGCGACCACCACTTTGCAGCTCGTCGCGCCGTTGCTCGCGCTGGGGACAGAGCTTCAGTGGCAGGACGAACGGAGCTGGCTGAGTGGCTGGAGTGCGTTTCTCGAGAGCGGTGGCCGCATCGCATTGGCCGCCGTCGTCGCGCTGACGATCATCAACGTCAGCGCAGGGCGTAAAGCAGCTCCGCAAAACCCGACCCGACCTGCCGAACCGACATCAGCCGCCACGGCGGGCTCGTGATCCTGCGTGGGAAGAGTGGCTTGCCCTTCCCCAGCGTGACCGATCCGATCTGGAGAATCACTTCGTCGAGCAGACCCGCGTCGCTGAACTGTCCGGCGAGATCGCCACCGCCGACGATCCACACGTTTTTCCCGTCGGCCGCTCGAACCATCTCTTGATGCACGGGCGCGACCGGTCCGCTCACGAATCGGATGTCCGCACCGGCGACGCGCGGCAGCTGTCGGCTCGTGAAGACCCAGGTCGGTTGCGTATACGGCCAAGGCGCGCCCATCTGGGCGCCTACGGTTTCAGCGTGGCGGACCATCCACATGTATGTGGCCGAGCCCATCGCCAGCGCGCCTACTTCTGCGATGAAGTCCGGATAGCTGGTGTCGTTGATGTCACCGAGCGGGAACAGCCAGTCGATCGAGTCATCTTCCGTCGCGATGAAGCCATCGATGCTTGTGGCGGTGTAGTACTGGGTTTTCATGAGCGTCATACCGCCGGCGAGGCCGTATTCGATGGCCCGCGGGCCGGCTATCGCCGCTCGACGAATTCAACATTCAACGGTATCTGCTCCGGCGTCAACCTGGACGAGTGCAGCTGGAGAATCTTCCACTGGCCGTCCACCCGGACCGCCACGACGCTCTCCAGCCAGGCACGCGTGCGCTCCTCTCCGGTATCGAGCTTTTCCAGCGCCTTGTTCCAGTAGTTGATCAGCGCCGTATCGCCGCGAACGTGCTCGGAGATGACGCTGAAGAAGTTCCGTCGAACCGAAGTCCTGGGTTTCAGGATCGACAGCAGCTTGGTCAGGTCCCACGCCTCGCCCTGCTCCAGGATCTGCACATCGTCGGTCACGGCCGTACGCATCAGCGCGGGGTTGGACTCCGACAGCGCGGTAAAGAACGTCACGACGGGATCCATCGGTGTCTCGTGCGCGACGACCATGACAGGACTCAGCAGCAGACCGGTCAATGCCATCGCCTTCGTCCATCGAACCATGCAGATCTCCTTGTCCAGCGGTATCGCAGGAGATGGTTCACGGCCGGTTCCATGCGATCAGCCTAGCGGATCGCCATGTAGACGTCGGTGATGGCCTCATGCGCCTGCACGGTGGGACCGACATTCACGTAATGAAAAATCAGAGGATGACCGGACAGCTGCGCGCCGCTGAAGGGCAGCCACTGTTCGTAGAGGTACTGGGCGGCCTGATTGTTGTGCCTGGAGCCCACATCTCTGGCCAGCGCACAGCGGAGTCTCGGAATAGCCGCCTCAATGATCCCGTGGGAATTGGCCGCTACCGGTCCATCGACGGACAGGCAAAAGTCCACCCGATACTCGGAGGCGTTCGGTCCCGCCGGATCTACATAGTGAAGGCCGTAGTTGCGGTGCCTGGCGGGATCGAGAAGGCGGTTCTCGATCTTCCACGCAATGAGCTTTCGGGCAGTGTCATGTTCCTGGGACGGGGTACCCCGGTGAGTGATGGCGGCCACTCGCGTCTCAGGGAAGGTGACGATCGTGATGTCCATGGGCTCGCTTCTTTGACCTGGCGTTGCCGGGTGGCAGGTTGTCGCGGATGTCAGCGCGAGGCCGCTTGCCCTTTGCACCACCGCAAAAAGTCCTGGAACGAACTTGCGAGGGGTGCCAGCGAGCCGTCCGCCAACGCTTCGAACTGACCGAACGGCACGTCGTATACGGCGTGAGTCTTGCGATGGTACAGAACGATCCCCTGACCTTCGGTGCCCGTCAATGCGATATACTCGGCGGGAACCTCGAGTTCCGCGTGCGCGTAGTCTGTCGCGTCCTGCAGTTGATCTATTTCATTCAGCGAGTACCAGCCGCTCACTGCACTGGCGTCGAAGTTCGAGTAGAAATAGGCAAGCTCGGAACCCGCTGCAATTCCAAGGTCGTCAAGGCAACCCCGGATCTCCGCCAGGTGTTCGACAACGTAGGCTTTGGAACCCGTGGTCATGTTGTCGTTGAGCCAGCGTGCAATGTCGTATGCGAACATGGTGGTTATCTCCTTGACGGCCGCTGCAATGACGGGTCCGGTGCCGACAAGGCGACCTCCAGATACGAGCCCGGGAGAATCGGCATGAGGCGCCCGTCGAAGAATATCTGAGGAACACCGCGCTCGAGCGCAAGAGTCGTGTTGGCCGGCAGGGCCAGATACGGAAGTGCTTGCGGTGCTATCGACGCAATCGCTTCATAGAGCGATACACGTCGCAATTCATCGGGTGTGTTGTGCGGATGCGAGGCGTCTTTGCAGCCGATAAACCAGCCGGAATCGCCAACCTGGACAGCGTGTCTCGACATCACGATGTCTCCGGAGGCGCTCGCCCGCGAACAGACGATGCAGCTGTCCCTGAGAGAGGGAATGTCGAGCATCTCGGTCGCGTGGACGCTTTCAAGGACGTCCTTGTGAAGGCGCATGTGGCGGAGCGTATTGGAGATGCCACGAGTCCAGGCAATCGGCATCGCCTGGAAGTCGGGCTCTTCGAGGCCAAGCAATCCGCCCGCGTCATCCGTGAACCGGGCCAGTGACCACCCAAACTGAATGGTCTGACCTGCCGTGAAGCGACTGCCACTTGGGATTCCCCTGCCTCTGCTGACACCGAGGTTAGGTACGATGATGATCTCGGAGGTGTCAGATGGGAAGGCGTGTATTTACGCCGGAGTTCAAGCACGAGGCAGTCAAGCTGGTGCGGGAACGAGGCATGACGGTGACGCAGGCGTCGAAGGACCTGGGCCTTCACGTCAACGTGTTGCGCAAGTGGGTGAAGGACGCGAAGGAGAACGGCGGAGCCGCGTTTCCGGGTCGAGGCAAGCAGAGACCGGACGATGCGGAGCTGTCACGGCTTCGGCGTGAGCTGGCCAAGACGAAGGCGGAGCGCGACATCCTAAAAAAAGCCATCGCCTACTTCGCGAAGGAGCCTCGGTGAGGTTCGAGTTCATCGCGAAGCACCGAGGGGCATGGCGGACGAGTGAGTTGTGCGAGGCTCTCGGTGTCTCGCGTGGTGGGTTCTATGACTGGCTGAAGCGGCCTGAGAGCCAGCGCAGTCGCGACAACCGACATCTCACGGTACAGGTTCGGGCGAGCTTCGAGGAGAGCGATCGGACGTACGGCAGCCCGCGCGTCTGGCGTGATCTTCGCGCCCTGGGTTATCGCTGCGGCGTGCACCGCGTTGCACGGCTCATGCTTGCTGCGGGCCTGCAGGCCCGCAGCAAGCGGCGCCGACTGCCGTTCGATCATGGTGTGCGCCCCGAGCACGCGATCGCGCCCAACCTGCTCGATAGGCAGTTCGAAGCGACAGCACCGAACCAACGTTGGGTCGCGGACTTCACGTACATCTGGACGCACGAGGGCTGGCTGTACTTCGCGGTGGTGCTCGATCTGTTCTCGCGACGCATCGTCGGATGGTCGATGAGCAGCCAGATGACATCTCAGCTCGTGACCGATGCACTGATGATGGCGCTGTGGCGACGTGGTCGACCCCAGGAGCTGATGCATCACTCGGACCAGGGCAGTCAGTATACGAGCGAAGCGTTCCAGCGACTGCTGTCCGAACATGGCATCACCTGCAGCATGAGCCGCTCGGGCAATGTGTGGGATAACTCGGCGATGGAGAGCTTCTTCTCGAGCCTGAAGACTGAGCGAGTGCATCGCAAGACCTACAGCACTCGGGACGAAGCCAAAGCAGACGTGTTCGACTACGTGGAGAGGTTCTACAATCTGCGGCGTCGGCACTCGACACTTGGATATCTGAGTCCTGCGGAATACGAAAAGACCGCAGACTCAGCTTAGGACGGTGTCAGTGGAAGCGGGGGAATCCCAACTCTCGACCATGGACTCCAGGACCTGCGCCATCCACTGCACGTCACCCTCAGGTACCGCGGATGAGTCGACGAACAGCCGCACCTCGGGCTGTCCGAGCCCAGCGCAGCGAGAGGTGACCACTTCAGTCACAGAGACACCCGACGCCCCGCCGGGTTCGACGCAGCCCATCGTCAGCCCCGTACTCGATGCTTCTCATATCCCAGTGCTCTTGCAAACTGGTCCGCAATCTCTACGGCGTTGACCGCATCGACGCAACTCATGGCTAGCGCCTCAAGATGGTCCGAGGGGTCTGTGCTGCCTGCGCAAAGCAGTGTGTCCGCTGGGAACGAACCGGCTTCTCGGCAATCGCGCAAAGCTGACACGAGAAGGCTGAATCGATGGTCCCTGGCGGCCGCCCAATCCGCATCGCTCGCGTACGTCTCATCCGCAAGAGCGGCAAACTGCCGACTGATGGCATCAAATGGCGCGTCGTTAGCCGAGAGAGTCCATTCGACGTAGATGAACCCAACTTCCGGGTAGTCGACCCTGTTTTCGCGCACCCAGTCTCGGGTGCAGGCGATGTGGTACAGCGTCCTGACATCATCGTCGACGCAGAGCGCGAAACCAGACAACGCCGATTCACGGCTCTGCAATTCTGCTGCAGCCTGACGAACCGCAGTCGTTATCTGAGTTCGAAGTAATTCAACCATATCTGACTTGGCGTTTTCCGCGGGCCCAACACCCAAGCTCAGCGATGGTACTTGATCGTTCGGACTTGGCCCATCATCCCTCTCAGACGCTCGCGGCTCGAACTGAGTGTCCAGCCGATTCGCCGGATGAATTCCGCACTCGCATGAGTGGATGCACGGACGCCGCCCGGCCCGCGACCTGCCATGCTCGGCCGTCTCATCCAGGAGTACGCGCCGATGCTCCGATCCCGTCGACACTTCATGGCTGGCGCGACGATCGCCGCGAGCCTTCCCGCCCTTTCCGGATGCTCACGCAGCGTCGCACCGGACTACACCCGCGTGGCCGCAGATCTTCGAGCGTCTTTGCCCGATACCGCGGCCCTCACCGATCTCGCGCGCTACGCCACGCTCGCGCCCAATGGCCACAACACGCAGCCCTGGCGGTTCGTGGCTCGCGCGGGCGGAATCAGCGTTGTGCCGGATCTTTCGCGGCGCACGCCCGTCGTTGATCCCGACGATCATCACCTGTGGATCAGCCTCGGCTGCGCGGTCGAGAATCTTCTGATCGCCGCCGCCGCCCGCGGCCAGGCGGGCGCGGTGGCCATGCGGGACGGCAACGCCGGCATCGACATCGACCTGATCGCCGCAGCTCCGAGCGAGGACGGTCTGTTTGCCGCGATCCCTCTGCGACAGTCGACGCGGTCAACGTACGAGAGCAAAGCAGCCTCAGCCGACACGCTGGCAGCACTGCAAGCTTTAGTTGGCGACAAGGACGTGGACCTTCGACTGTTCACGTCTTCACCCGATCGCGAGCGCATCCTCGACTTCGTCGTCCAGGGAAACACCGCGCAGATGGACGACCCCGCGTTCGTCGCGGAACTGCTGCAGTGGATCCGCTTCGATCCGGACACCGCCATCGCGAAGGCCGATGGACTGTTCTCAGCCTGCTCGGGCAGCCCGACGCTGCCGGACTGGCTCGGGCGCCGCCTGTTCCCGCTGGTGTTCCGCAAGCAGGGCGAGAACGACAAGTACGCCGAGCACGTCCGCTCAGCGTCTGGCGTCGCCGTGTTCACCGGCGCCGGCGAAACACCCGCTGACTGGTTGCAGGTGGGACGCCGCTTCCAGCGCTTCGCCCTGCGCGCCACTGCGCTCGGACTGCGGCATGCGCACATCAACCAGCCGATCGAAGTGCCGGCCGTCAGACGCGAGTTCGCTCGATGGGTCGGAGTGGGTAGTGCGCGTCCGGATCTGGTCGTCCGCTTCGGTTTCGCGCCCGCGATGCCGATGTCGCTGCGGCGCAGGGTCAGCGTCGAGACGGGGTGAACTGCGTGGACCGTTCACGCGTACGACGAGTTGCGCTGTTCGAACTTCAGCTCTCCGCGTCGTAACCGAACTCGCGCAGCTCCTGCGCGCATCGACAGGCCGCCGCAATCTTCGCGGCCCAGCGAATCGCATCCTCGCGCGAAGGAAGTTCCATGACGCAGAACCCGCCGTCGAAATTCTTTGTTTGAGGATAGGTCCGATCGAGGGTCACGCCGTCGGGCTGGACCATGACGGGCGCAATACTCGTGTCGATGCCGCCGCCGAAAACGTAGACACCCGCGCGCTTGGCCTCGCGAATGACCTCGCGCGCAGCCGCGCCGACGGCGGCGAGCTCCTCGGTCGGAACCTGCATGGCGGAGGCGGGAAAGGAAATCAGGAACTTTGTCATGGCGACAACAAAGAAATTGGCGGGAGAGAGGGATTCGAATGAAATCTCAAGTCATTGATACAGCGGAAAATTCATTCCCAGCTGCAGTATAGGTACCAAGATTTCTCCCACCGGCACCACGGAGATTTGAGCGGCATGTAATTTCGACGCGATCAGGGGAGCATTTCGCTCCGCAGCTGACGTGAATGAACACACGGCGAGCGACGACGATGTGCCTGTGGGATCTCAAGCTAGGATCCTCGGGTCATGATCCGTGTTGCACTTCGAAGTTGATATCAGACGGCAACCCTTTGCGGTAGCGAAGCCAAGCATCCCAGATCTGCGTGCCCTCCTCCACGTATGAGGCGTACTTCCCGGCGGTGTCGTCCCCGAACCAGCGAACAAATTCCTCATATACGACTTTTTGTACGTCGCTTGCAGATTGGCACGTTTGGAGCCGTGGAATGATCGTACCTGCTTCGGCATCGTACTCGTCAGAGGGCGACCCAGTGCCGGCACCAATTCCTATTGGATCTAGCCTGAACAGGATGGCCGACACTTCTTGGAAGAATTTTGAATGTGACTTCTTGAGCTCCGTTCGCGCCACACTCGCTTCCTCGATCCATTTCGGCACGACCAGATCCTCCGCGACGACAGTAGCAGGAGCGAGCAAGGCGAGGGCTACCAGGAGACGTCGCATTGCCGTCTAACGCCCAAGCTGAGCGGCGAGCTGCAGCCTTTCTGGACGCCAGCGCACCGGCGCGAGCGAAGCGCGCGTCGGAAGCCGGCGTTCTACTTTATCCATCCGAGGGAAGTTCCTACGCAAAAGTGGACACCCTACTGTTAGTGAACACTGCTCTCGAACTCGACGGGTGAACGATACCCGAGCGCCGAGTGCAAGCGATAGTGGTTGTAGAAGGTGATGTAGCTTTGGATGGCGCCTCGCAACTGCTCGTCGCTCTGGAACGCCTGCCGATGATACAGATCCGACTTCATCGTCTTGTTCCACGACTCCATGTGCGCGTTGTCGGTCATACGTCGGGATCTGTTCACGGACTGCACCATGCCCGCCTGATCCAGCTGCTCTCGCACCGCGTACGCCAGGTATTCTGATCCTCGATCGCTGTGGAAGATCGTGCCTGGCCTGGGTCTGCGTGTGCGCAGCGCTGCGCGTAGTGCCCTGCGTACAACGTCCACGCCCTTGAACGCAGACAGTGCCCAGCCCAGCAGCCTCCTGGAGTGACGGTCCATCACCGTGGCGAGGTAGCGCCACTCTCCTTCAACCTTCAGGTACGTCACATCTGACACCCACACTTGGTCGGGTGCAGTGACGTCAGCCTCGTGCGCACGGCATCCGGTCATGCCGTAGAACTTTCCCATTCCCGGAAGCTTCCGGTACAGGTCTGCCGAGCAGCCCCGGATGCCACGTTGACGCATGATTCGCTCGACCCGGCGCTTGCCCACTGCCTCGCCTTGTCGGCGCAGCGACTCGTGCACGCGGGGACTGCCGTAGGTCTCACGGCTCTCGGTGTGGATCTGTCGGATCTGCTTGACCAGGCGTTCGTCCTCAACAGAACGCTGACTGATCGACCGCGCCTTCCACGCATAGAAGCCAGCCGCACTAACTCCATACAAGCGGCACATCATTCGGATCGAATGCGAGCCTTCACTGTGCTCGAGGAAGGCGAAGACTTCGCTCTTCGAGCTGAAGTGAAGGCGATGGCTTTTTTTAGGAGGTCATGCTCCATCTTCAGCTGCTCGTGCTCTTTCTTGAGCTTGCGCAGCGCCTTGAGCTCGGCCGCCACTTCTGCATCCAGCTTCACATTCTTCGCCATGATCAGTCCCTCGCGCGCTTGCTTACGCCAACGAGACAACATGAATGGGTGGATGTAAAGAGACTCAGCAACATCCCGCACGGCAATGCCGGACATCTGGCTCAATCGAACGGCCATCGCCTTGAAGTGCTCGCTGTAGCGAGCCGTCGTACGTGGTCCTGGCTTTCCCATTTGACACTCCTGATTGTTAGATCAGGGTGTCCACCAAACCGAAGGAACTATCGAATCCGCTCCAGTGATGAGATGGACTCCTTCCGACCGAGACGACGGCATCGTTGTGCCAAGCTGAGCATGTGCGTGTTCAGGCAGCCCGATACAGAAGGAGTCCGAGATGGATGCTACGACTGTCGCTATTGATTTGGCAAAGAACGACTTCGAACTCGCGATCGCAGGCCCCGACGGGCGGCTGATCGAGCGCCGGCGGCTCGCCCGCGGCGCGTTTTCCCGATTCTTCGTCAACAGACCGCCCTGCCACATCGTCATGGAAGCCTGCGGCAGTGCCCATCACTGGGGCCGCGTGTTCACGGCGCTCGGCCACACCGTGCGGTTGCTGCCGGCGCAGTACGTCAAGGCCTACGTCCGTCGCAACAAGACCGATCGCGCCGATGCGAGCGCGCTGCTCGAGGCGCAGCGCTCCCAGGACATTCAGGCGGTGCCGATCAAGACCGAAGCGCAGCAGACGATCCTGCAGCTGCACCGGGTCCGCTCGCAGTGGATGCGCACGCGCACCGCACGCATCAACAGCCTGCGCGGATGCTTGCGTGAGTTCGGCATGGCGATCCCCGTCGGGGCTCGTTCCGGTCTCACCCGAGTGCGTGAGCATCTCGCACTCGCCGACAGCGCGATCCCGCCTGCGCTGCGCCCGATCGTTCACGATCTGCTCGGCGAGATCGCCGAGCTCGATGCGCGCATGCAGACCTGCGAGCGCCAGCTCACTGCACTGACGCGCGAAGATCCCGTGATCACGCAGCTCCTGCAGATCCCTGGCATTGGGCCGCTCACCGCCACCGCGATGCGCGCGACGGTCGTCGATGTCCACCGATTCCAGACGGCCAGGCATCTCGCCTCCTGGATCGGTCTCACGGCCCGTGAACATTCCAGTGGTAACACTCGACATCTCGGTCGCATCGACAAGCGCGGCGACGTGTATCTGCGCACGCTCCTGATCCACGGTGCACGCGCCGTGCTGCTCGCCGCCCGCAACGCTCTGGCTCGTGGGCGTCCAATCGATCGACTGCGTCAGTGGGCGCTCGATGTGCAGGAGCGGCGCGGTCACAACAAGGCCGCTGTCGCGCTCGCCAACAAGCTCGCGCGCATCGCCTGGGTCACCTGGAAGCATCAGCGCGAGTTCAACGGCAACTGGGCCCTCGCTCGCTGATGCTCTCGACGTAACAACGTTTCAACTTCTCGCACACCGTTGCAGCGATCACTCTCATGAACCCGCGGATCGGTCCCCGACGCGCTCACGCCGATAACAACTGTGGCCCTTTGAGGCCGTTCTCAGCGATTGGCGGCGCGTCGGCGACTCTCATGATGTCCAGAGCCTGCTTCAACGCAGCGCTCATCAACAGGACGGATATACGTTTGCAATCGGTCTCGTGGGCCGCTTTGATTCGATCGCTCAGCTTACTTGCGGAAGGAGTCCATATATGTTGTTAGAAGGCACCATGATCATTCTTGCTGCTCCATGGCGGCCTGCACTTCGCGCAGCCTATTCTCCCAGGTCTTTCGATGGTCCTTGCGAACAGCGTACTGAATACGCATGCGGCAGTACCCGTGGGCCCACTGCAATTCCGGCGGGTCTCGACCCTTGATCGCAGCATCGATACGTCGCCCTTCCTTGAAGCGAGTCATTGCCGCGAAGCTCGCCTCTTGACAGTGAGACGCGATGACCATGTGACCACGGAGATCTGGGACAAAGCAATTCGGTCGGTGCGTGCGACCCTCGGAGCACGGCGCCAACACATATAGTGCCTTCTAACTATTTATTGGGGGACCGTTCATGAATCTGAGTTTCCGCCCAAACAAGCGCACCGCGCAACGTCACCCGCACCAAGCCCTTGAAAGTCCTGAATTTCGACCCTGAGCGACCGCCTTCGAAATGTTATGCGACTGTCGCATAACGTATCGGAGCGATCTCTGTTGAACGCAGCGACGCATTCCGGATCGCATAACAGTGCCCCCGCCGCGAGAGAACCAGTCATCCCCCGGCCGCGGGAGGGGCGGCTGCAGGTCAGCAGCCCGAATCTTCGGCCGGCACCGATCACTGTTGACGTCACTCCGGCACATGCCCCACCTCCCACGCCTTGGTGTTGGCCTTGAGCAACGCGCGCGTGGCTTCGCGCATCGCCGTCGCAACCTTCACGAACATGCGCAGGTCTTCCCGGACGGTTGGGTCGTCGACTTCGCCGCGGTTCATCCCGCGAGCAATCTGGTTGAGGTTGAGGCCAATGATCCGCAGCTCCCGGATCTCCTCCCGGAACGCCCGTAGCTCGCCTGTCGGCAGCGGAGACAGCTGCCGCAAGTGCGAACGGAGAAAGTTGGACACATAGGTTTCCGGTACCGTACGTCGGGCCGTGGCTCGCTCCTTGAGCAACGGCGCATCCCCTGGCAACAACCGTACCGCGATGCGTCGCCCCGTGGGGCCACGCTCGGGTGGTGGAGCGGGCTCCGATCGCTGCGTGGCGGCTGCCTTTTGCAGCTCGACCTCGATGATCTGCCGCAGCCAGATGGATTCGGTCAGGTAACGCTGGTGAGCCAGCTCCTGCACGCGCTGCTTGGTGTGCTCGGGCACTCGGGTCTTGATGTAGTGAGCGCGACGCATGGGCCACAATGTGTCGCAACTGTCGTCATGCGACTATCCTGCCTAGCGGCAGGAACACATCCATCGCGTTGCCCAACTTTGTTGAAAAAGCTGCCATGCGGCTATCCTGCGTAGATGGGTCTTTTGCGGCGATGCTCCAACAATCTCTCTCATCCGCTGTCCAACCACAACCACCAGGCGCATCTCGTCGAGTCGCTGCGAAGGGTGCTGTCCGTCCAGATCGAACCAATCGGGTGCACGCGTAGATCCGGCCTCTGAGGTGGGAAGCACTCTTCCCGGGCCATCATGGAATCCGCGCGCGGTGGGCCAAACGTTTCGATGGCTCCGTTAAAGCCATGCAGGATATCGGCCTTGCACCGCGCCGGTCCGACCAGTTCTGCCATGACGTCAGTCATCCCTTCGCACCGCTCCTTGAACTGTCCATTGCCTAAGCGGCAACCTCGCCATCCACGCCGCGGAAGTCATAGTCCCGGTCTCGCGACCAGCTTGCCCAGATGATCCGCGCCAGCTTGTTGGCGACCGCGACGACCGCCTTGTTGTGACCAAGCCGGGTTCTCTGCTCGGCCGCCCAATGCCGGAACGCGTCCAATGGCCTGCCTCCTCGCTTGGCGGCATTGGCC
Source organism: Steroidobacteraceae bacterium (assembly GCA_965279665.1). GTDB lineage: Bacteria > Pseudomonadota > Gammaproteobacteria > Steroidobacterales > Steroidobacteraceae > UBA964. The sequence continues at coordinate 961,348 of OZ257256.1, read as the reverse complement.
GTGAACACGATCGCCCGCGCGCCATGCACGAGCAGCATCCGGATGTACTTGTCCCCGCGCTTGGAGATCCCGCCCAGGCGCCGGATCGATCCGGACGAGTACTCCTTGGGTGTGAGTCCGAGCCAACTGGCAAACCGGCGGCCGTTGCGGAATCGATGGATGTCGGCAACCGAACCCAGCAGTGCTGTGGCCGTGAGCAGTCCCACGCCTGGAATGCGCCTGAGCCGTTCGCAGACCTGGGACTCACTGACACTGCGGGCGAGCTCTCGCTCAACGCCACGCACGTTGTCTTCGATCAACCGGATATCGGCGAGCATCCGCTCGAGCGTGCAACGAATCAGCTCCGGCACTCCGGCGGCCGGATCACTGATTTTGTCCGCCAGCTCCGTCAACCCGCGCTTGGCGCCCAAAGGCGCGTTGATGCCGAACTCGCGGCACAGGCCACGCAGAGTGTTGATGCGGGCCACGCGTGTCGACATCCAGGCTTGGCGCACGCGGTGCAGACTCTGCAGCGCCTGCTGCTCGACCGACTTCACCTGCACGGGCAGGATGTCCGGCGCTTTGGCGGCTTCGAGTAACGCTGTCGCATCTGCGCGGTCAGTCTTGTTGCGCCGCACGTACGCCTTCACATACTGCGCGGGCAGCAGCGAGACCGCGACCCCGCGCTCGGCAAACCATCGTCCCCAGTAGTGCGCCGTGCCGCACGCCTCCATCACCACCTGATCAACGTCCCGGTTGTCGAAGAATCGCATGAACTGCGCGCGGCTCAGCCGCTTGCGTTCGATGACCTTGCCGGTCTCGTCTGCCACCGCCAACTCGAACACGTTCTTGGCCAGATCAATCGCTACTGTCGTGCTCATTGCAGGTCTCCTTGCGTTCAGAGGGTGGAACCCTCAGCTTCCGTCCGCGCGACGCTCAACGCCACCCGAACGCCTTCGCCTGCAAAAGACCCATCCCAACGTATCGATCTCACACCGCCTCCCGCCCGAGCCTCGCCCTGGCTATCTCGATCGCCGCAGCCTGCCTCTCGGACACAGGCTTCATGACACTCCGCACCTGCTCGACGATATCGGGCGACGCCATGCGCGCGACACCGACCGGATCAAGTGCCTTCTCGACCAGCGACACCCTGATAGCGCATACGTGCCCGAAGACCTCCAGCGACTCCGCCCGATTCAGCTGCTCAACACCAGGGAAAAGCAGCACCGCGACGGTGAACGGCTGGCCGGTTTCGAGTTTGCTTGGGGGACATGCAAACTCCGCGTTGTCTCAGATCGTCTCAACGCCGCCCGAGTATCGAAGGAAAATCGATCGATACTCACCCTACCGATATCTGGCGTCTTTGCTCAATATCAGGTGAGACCCCCTTTGCAGCGGTGGCGAACATGAGCAAACCCGATATCGATCCAACCCGGCGACGCTACAAGCGCGCACCACAGCAATTGGCGCTGCGCATCGAAGAGTCGCTCGCAGCGCCCGCCCCACCGCCGGCACTGCCACCGACTGCAGACAACGTGCATGTCCTCGCGACGCCAGCGTTCTTTCGCATCCGGGACGTCCTGCGCATCACCGCACTCAGCCGCCCCACCCTGTACCGACGCATCGCAGCCGGTCGCTTCCCAGCTCCCGTGCATCTCGGCGGCCGCGCCTGCGCGTGGTCACACAGTGCGTTGCAGACCTGGATCGCGGACCCCGAGGGGTATCGGTCGCGACCTGTCGAAGAATTTCCGATACGACGTGGACCGGGGCGGCCGAGGAAATATGCGGCGTAGCGAGATGGACTGAGACAGCGGCTCCACGCCGAGGGCGCAGCGCGTCAGATTCGCAGCATCAATCGATGTCGGGCTTCGGACTTCGCGGCGGCACGCGGTACATCAGAACGCCCAGCACGGCGATGACGAGGGGAAACACAAATGCAACCGTGCGAAGCACGATGTCATCTGTCGGCTTGCCATCGAATTCCATTGTTGCGCCTGGCAACAGGAACCGCAGGTTCACCACCGCCAGAATCGTTCCGCCGATCGCAAAGATGACGGAGATCACCCGCCGGCCGACGAAGTCAAGGACCTGCTTTCTCGGTTCGTCTGAATTCATGACCCAACCTCGAGATGGCTAACCAGAGCGCGCGCGATGAAGATCAGAATCAGAACGTCGAAGCCGTAGGAGAGCCGCATCGGAATCACTCCATATCGGGTGTGTCCAGCGCGACTCAGCATGGGTCCGCCCAGCCAGCAGGCAACGACTGCCAACACGGTAAGTTGAAATGGGACGCTCGCGATCGTGGCCGACAACACGGGATCTCCAGGGACTTTCGGGATTACGCCGCAAGTCTCGGCTCAGCCACGCCAATCGCCTGCCCCCGCATCGTATCCAGATGATCTGCCCACGCCTGCATCATCTCCGCCCGCGGCTTCAGGTACAGCGCGTGGTTGTACGCTGCGCTGACTGCGTTCCGCGGCTGATGCGCGAGCTGCAATTCGATGTGCTCATGCGGCCAGCCCTGCTCGTGAAGGATCGTTGAGGCGACGCCGCGAAAACCGTGCCCGGTCATCCGCCCGTGATACCCCATGCGATAGAGCGCATACAGGATGGTGTTGTTGCTCATCGGCTTGTTCGGATTCTGATCACCGGGAAACACGAGTTCTCCGCGGCCGGAGATCGCCGCGAGCTGGGCAAGAACGGCCTTGGCCTGGCGGCTCAGCGGCACGACATGGGGCGTGTCCATCTTCATGCGCTCGGCGGGGATGCTCCACCGATCCGCTTTCATGTCGAACTCTGACCAGCGCGCGCCGATCAGCTCCGAGGTGCGCACGAAGGTCAGCGCCATCATCTGCAGCGCGAGGCGGGTGATCTCGCCGCCGGCATAGGTTTCGACCGCAGCGAGCAGCTTAGGCAGTTCGGCCTCATCCACGCGCGGATAGTTGCGCTTCTTGTGTGACTTCAGGATGTCCGCGGGCTTCACGTCGGCGACGGGGTTGCGCTGCGCGAGGTCGTGGGCGACGGCGTAGCGCATGATCTGACCGCAGGTCTGCAGGATGCGCTTCGCGATATCGAGCGCGCCGCGCGCTTCGACTTTCTTCACGGCATCGCGGAAGGCTGAGGTCGGGATATCGACGATCAGCCGCGAGCCGATCTGCGGGAACACATCGGCCTCGAGGCGGCGCATCACGTAGTACGCGTGGCGCTGGTGGCGACCGGTGGACCAGTGCTCGAACCAGCGGCGCGCCACCTCTTCGAAGGTCAGCCCGGTGGTCTTCTTCGCAAATGCGGGATCGATGTCCTCGGTCAGCTGGGTCCGCGCCTCCTGCAGTCGCTCGCGTGCTCGCGCGAGGGAGACGTCCGGATACACGCCGAGCGAGAGGGTCTTCTGCTCGCCCTCGTAGCGGTAGTTGTAGCGCCAGTACTTCCCGCCCATGGGCGTGACCAGGAGGTACAAACCTCGGCCATCGGAGTACTTCCGCGGGCGTTCGGCGGGCTGCAGCCGCCTGAGCTGGGTATCGGTCAGCATTTCATGGTACCTCCGCCTTGCAGGGCTTAAGTACCACGAGGAACACCCGAAAAGCCAACGCGCTCCGGTGACACCATCTGAGACACCGTGAGATGCGAAAAGCGCTTGAATTACCGAGACTTTTTGAGATTTTTCCCTGTTTTCGAGACAGCCTGAGATGGCTTGAAACAGGGGAATTGGCGGAGAGAGAGGGATTCGAACCCTCGAAGGGCTTTTGACCCTTACACCCTTAGCAGGGGTGCGCCTTCGACCACTCGGCCATCTCTCCGGCATCTGCCCCACCGACATGCGGAGGGGGCTGCATGGTACTGGGGGGTACCGGCCGGGTCAAAGGATGACGTCAGCTATGTGAGCCGAAGCCGTTCCCGCTGCCATTGCCGTTGCCATTTCCGTGGCCATGGCCGTGGACGGCACTGTGCGGGGCGGCGTGGCCGGCCACTTCGGGGCTGTCGTCGCCGTGTTCGCGCTTGATGCGCTCGAAGATCTCTTCGCGGTGTACGGCCACGTCCTTCGGCGCATTGATGCCGATACGGACCTGGTTTCCTTTCACGCCGAGCACGGTGATGGTGACTTCATTGCCAATCATCACTGCCTCCCCAACCCTGCGGGTGAGAATCAGCATCGCGACCTCCTTGTCCCCGTCGCACCAGCCGTGGCACGGCGCGGATCTCATTCGACCGAGTAACCCCGCGGCCACAATAAGAGAAACGTACGCACGCGTCCATATGACACGGCATGCGTAGTTTCCTCAGGATGGAACTGGACTGATTACAGTCCCAGCTTGGCGCGCACGAATCCGGCCACCGAGCCGAGGGCCTCCGGCAGCCGGGCGGCGTCCTGGCCCCCTGCCTGAGCGAAATCGGGCCGGCCACCGCCCTTGCCGCCCACTTGGGAAGCCACATTGCCGACGATTTCACCGGCTTTGAGGCGCGCGGTCTGGTCGGCGGTCACGCCCGCCACGAGGACGATCTTGCCACCGGGCTCCACCGAGGCCAGCACGATCACCGCAGTTTTGAGCCGGTCCTTCAGCTGGTCGACCGCATTGCGCAGTGCACCGGAATCCGCGCCTTCGATCAGCGTGGCCACGACTTTCACGCCGCCCACGTCCACCGCGCCGGCAGCGAGGTCCGTGCCCGCGCCGGAGGCCAGCTTGTCCTTCAGGCTGCGATTCTCTTTCTCGAGCGCGCGGATGCGCTCGAGCGCATCGCGCACTTTCGCGGCGACGTCATCGCGTGAGCCGCGTACGGCGCCTGCGATCTCGCGCAACGTTTCGTCGGCGGCTTCGACGGCGGCGAGCGCACCCTCGCCGGTGATCGCCTCGATGCGGCGCACGCCGGCGGCGACGCCGCCTTCGGAGACGATGCGGAACAGACCGATGTCACCGGCGCGCGCCACATGCGTACCGCCGCACAGCTCCATCGAGAAATCGCCGATCTTCAGCACGCGCACGTCGGCCTCGTACTTCTCGCCGAACAGCGCCATCGCGCCGGCTTCGACGGCGGCGTCGTAATTCATCACGCGCGTCTCGGCGGGTGCGTTGCGGCGGATCTGCTCGTTGACGATGCGTTCGATGGCACGCAGCTCGGCATGCGTGACCGCCTGGAAATGGCTGAAGTCGAAACGCAGGCGATCGGGTGCGACGAGTGAGCCCTTCTGCGCCACGTGCGTGCCGAGCACGCTGCGCAGCGCGGCATGCAGCAGATGCGTGGCGGAGTGGTTCAGCGCCGTGGCGTTGCGCAGCTTCGCATCGACGCGCGCAGTGATTGCATCACCCACATGCACGCGGCCCTCGACGAGTCGGCCGATGTGCGAATGCGCGGCGCCGCGTTTCTGGGTGTCTTCGACGATGAACCGCAGGCCGGGGCCCGAGAGCTCGCCGGCATCGCCGACCTGGCCACCGGACTCGGCGTAGAACGGCGTCGCGTCGAGCACGATCTCGCCGCGCTCACCGGCCGCGAGCGCATCGACGGTGACTCCATCGCGCAGCAGCGCGACGACGCGGCCCTCGCCGCTGGTCGCCTCGTAGCCGCCGAAGTTCGTGCGTTCCTCGAAGCGCGTGCCGCCGCGCAGGTCCACGCCGAACTTCGACGCGGCACGCGCGCGTTCGCGCTGCGCATCCATCGCGGCCTCGAAGCCGGCCTGGTCGATGGTGAGATCGCGCTCGCGCGCGACGTCGGCCGTCAGATCCACCGGGAAGCCGTAGGTGTCGTAGAGCTTGAAGACAGTCTCGCCACCGATGCGCGTCTGGCCGGGTGCCAGATTGGCAATGGCGGTTTCGAGCAGCGCCATGCCCTGGACCAGCGTTTCGGCGAAGCGCTGCTCTTCCTGCGCGAGCACCTGTTCCACCTGCGCGCGGGCGCGGGTCAGTTCCGGATACGCGCTGCCCATTTCGCGCTCGAGCACCGCGACGAGCTTGTGGAAGAACGCCTGCTTGATGCCGAGCTTGTGGCCATGGCGGATCGCGCGACGGATGATCCGGCGCAGCACATAACCCCGGCCTTCGTTCGACGGCAGCACGCCATCGACGATCAGGAAGCTGCAGGCGCGAATGTGGTCCGCGATCACGCGCAGCGACGGGTTCTTCAGGTCTGCGACGCCGGCGAGATCGGCCGCGGCCTTGACGATGTTCGCGAACAGGTCGATGTCGTAGTTGTTCTGCACGCCCTGCATGACGGCCGACAGCCGCTCGAGCCCGGCGCCCGTATCCACGGAGGGCTTCGGCAGCGGCACGAGCTTGCCGTCAGTGCCGCGCTCGAACTGCATGAACACGAGGTTCCATATCTCGACATAACGATCGCCGTCTTCATCGGGCGAACCCGGCGGGCCACCCGGGATGTGCGCGCCGTGGTCGTAGAAGATCTCGCTGCAGGGGCCGCAGGGACCGGTGTCGCCCATCGCCCAGAAGTTGGACTTCTCGCCGAGGCGGGTCAGCCGGTCCGCGGGGACACCGATCTCCTTGATCCAGATGTCGGCGGCTTCGTCGTCGTCCTGGTAGACGGTGACCCAGAGGCGGTTCGGGTCGAGCTTCAGCGTGCCGGTGACGAAATCCCAGGCGAAGCGGATCGCATCGCGCTTGAAGTAGTCGCCAAACGAAAAGTTGCCGAGCATCTCGAAGAACGTGTGATGACGCGCGGTGTAGCCGACGTTCTCGAGATCGTTGTGCTTGCCGCCCGCGCGCACGCAGCGCTGCGAACTCGCCGCGCGGACGTAGTCGCGCTTTTCCTTGCCAAGGAACAGATCCTTGAACTGCACCATGCCGGCGTTGGTGAAAAGCAGCGTCGGGTCGTTGCCGGGCACGAGCGAACTGGAGGCGACCTCGGCATGCCCGCGCGCGGCGAAGAAATCGAGGAAGGCCCGACGCACCTGCGTCGCGCTCATGAAGGGCGGCGCCCCGTTGGGGCCTTTGGAAGTCACAGCCATGGGATGTCAGATGTCCGGGTCGAAGTCTTTGCCGAGGGCGAGCCGGATATGATCCGACGAAAAGCCCCTGTACTGCAAAAACTTGGACTGTCTGACCTTCTCGGCCCACTCCGTCGGGAACTCGGCCCCGAACTTGCGCCGGCGCGTATCGCTGGCCCGCTCTGGCCAGTCCTCGGCCTGCAGGGCGGGCTCGTACAGGGCTGAAGCCATTCCGAGGGCGGACAGGTCGTGGCGGATGCGCACCGGGCCGTGGCCGCGGGCCGCATGGAAGGCGACGTAACGCTCGGCGTAGCGGGCGTCGTCGATGGCCCGCTCGGCCTTCAATAATGCGATGGCGCCCTGGGCGGCGTCCGGCTCGTAGCCCGCCTCCGTCAGCTTGCGCAGCAGTTCGGCGGACGGGTAATCCCGGCGGGCCAGCCATGGGATGGCGGCGCGCCGGGCGGCCTCAGGGTCTGCCGGGTGGTCCGGAGGGGACCGCCCGGCCGACTTGCCCGGCCGACGTCTGTTGCCGAAGGCCAGGCGGGTCTCAGGCGCTGGCGGCCTGATCGCCGCTGACCGCGCGGGGTCCCTTCGGCGGCAGCAGCTTCGCGCGGACCTGCTCTTCGATCTCCTTCGCGATGGCCGGATTCGTCTTCAGGAACTCGCGGGCGTTTTCCTTGCCCTGGCCGATGCGCTCGCCCTTGTACGAATACCAGGAGCCGGACTTCTCGATGATGTTGTGCGCGGAGCCCAGCTCGATGATCTCGCCTTCGCGGGAGATGCCGAGGCCGTACATGATCTCGAATTCCGCCTCGCGGAACGGCGGCGCGACCTTGTTCTTGACGACCTTGACGCGCGTCTGGTTGCCGACGACTTCTTCGCCATTCTTGATGGCGCCGATGCGGCGGATATCCAGGCGGACCGATGAATAGAACTTCAGCGCGTTGCCGCCGGTGGTGGTTTCCGGGCTGCCGAACATCACGCCGATCTTGAGGCGGATCTGGTTGATGAACACCACGATGGTGTTCGAGCGCTTGATGTTGCCGGTGAGCTTGCGCAGCGCCTGCGACATCAGGCGGGCGTGCAGGCCGACCTGCAGTTCGCCCATCTCGCCTTCGATCTCGGCTTTCGGGGTGAGCGCGGCGACCGAGTCCACGACGACGATGTCCACGGCGCCGGAGCGAACCAGCATGTCCGTGATCTCGAGGGCCTGCTCGCCGTTGTCCGGCTGTGAGACCAGCAGTTCGTTGACGTTCACGCCGAGCTTTTCGGCATAGGCCGGATCGAGCGCGTGCTCGGCATCGACGAAGGCGGCGGTGCCGCCGTTGCGCTGCACTTCGGCGATGACTTCCAGCGTCAGGGTGGTCTTGCCCGAGGACTCCGGCCCGTAGATCTCGACGACGCGGCCGCGCGGCAGGCCGCCGACGCCGAGCGCGATGTCCAGCCCGAGCGACCCGGTGGAGATGGTTTCGACTTCATAGCTCGCGGCGGCTGCGTCGCCGAGGCGCATCACCGACCCTTTGCCGAACTGCTTTTCGATCTGGCCGAGCGCGGCGCTGAGCGCCTTCTTGCGGTTGTCTTCCATCGCGTTCCCCTGCTGGTTTGAGCCCGGATTATTTCACACGCGGAAGCGTCGCGGGACGCGCAAATGCACTGGAAAACAAGAATATTTCGTTTGTCCGCGCGATATACAGTAGGGCGAAATTCGCACCACTGTATAAGCGCGTCCGCGCGGCGCCGGATCAGGCCGCTTCGGGGAGTTCCAGTCCGAGAACGAGTTGCAGCGCGAACTGCACGGACTTTCTGCGCACGGTGTCGCGGTCGCCTTTGAAGAACTTCACGCGGGCGACGAACTCGACCGCGCGACCGCGCCGGTGCGCGAGCGCGAACCAGACCGTGCCGACGGGCTTGCCCTGGGTGGCGCCGGTGGGGCCGGCGATGCCGCTGACGGCGATCGCGATGTCCACGCCGCTGCGCTCGAGCGCGCCGGCCGCCATTTCACGCACGGCCTGTTCGCTGACCGCGCCCTGGCGGGTCAGCGTGTCTTCGCTGACGCCGAGATCGCGCGACTTCGAGGCATTCGAATAGGTGACCCAGCCGCAATCGAACCACTCGGAGCTGCCGGGGACGTCCGTCAGCAGCTTGGCGATCCAGCCGGCGGTGCAGGACTCGGCGGTGACGATCCGCGCCTTGGCCGCCAGCAGATGGCGGCCGGTGCGGATGGAAAGTCGGGTCAGATCTTCGTCGGTAACCATACGTTAAGCTTACCCGATGGACGCCGACCACACCCCGATGATGCAGCAGTACCTGCGCATCAAGAGCGAGCACCCCGACGTGCTGCTGTTCTATCGCATGGGGGATTTCTACGAACTGTTCTTCGACGACGCGCGACGCGCGTCGCGACTGCTCGGTATCACGCTGACCGCGCGCGGCCAGTCGGCTGGCGCACCGATTCCGATGGCGGGCGTGCCCTATCACAGCGTCGACGGCTACCTCGCGCGGCTCGCGCGCGCGGGCGAATCGGTGGCGATCTGCGAGCAGATCGGCGATCCGGCGAAATCGAAGGGGCCAGTCGAACGCCAAGTGGTGCGCATCGTCACCCCGGGCACGCTGACGGATGCGGCACTGCTGGATGACAAACGCGAGACGCTGCTCGCGGCGCTGCTGCCGCGCGGCGATCGTTTTGGCCTCGCCTGGCTGGAACTGTCGGCCGGCCGCTTCAACATGCTGGAGAGCACGGGCGCTGTGGCGCTCGGCGCGGAGCTCGAGCGGCTGAAGCCGGCGGAGCTGCTGGTGCCGGAAGGATTCGAGTCGTCGGTAGGCGCGCTGCCGGCAGCCCGGCACCGCCCGCCCTGGCACTTCGAGCTGTCGTCGGCCTCGCGCGCGCTGACGGACCAGCTCGGCACGCTGGACCTCGCGGGCTATGGCGCGGACGTGTTGCCGCTCGCGATCTCGGCGGCGGGCGCGCTGCTGCAGTACGTGCGCGATACGCAGAAATCGGCGCTGCCGCACATCCGCGCGATCCGCGTGGAAGAGCGTGACGACGCGCTGCAGATCGATGCGGCGACACGCCGTAACCTGGAGCTCGACACGCACCTGATCGACCTGCTGGACGTCGCGGCGACGCCGATGGGTTCGCGCGCGCTGCGTCGCTGGGTCGGGCGGCCACTGACGGATCAGGCGCTGCTGCGCGGTCGGTATCACGCAATCGGCGCGCTGCTCGATTCGCGGCGCTATGAACCGTTGCGCGCGGCGCTCGGCAACATCGGCGATATCGAGCGCATCCTCGCACGCGTCGCGTTGCGCAGTGCCCGGCCGCGGGACCTGACGGGCCTGCGCGCGTCGATCGCAGCGCTGCCGGCGCTGCGCGCGGCGCTCGCGCCGATCGATTCGCCGCTGCTGGCGACGCTCGGCGCGGAGATCCTTGAGCATGGCGAGGTTCATGCGCTGCTCGAGCGCGCGATCGCGCCTGAGCCCTCGGCCGTCGTGCGCGACGGCGGCGTCATCGCCACCGGCTGGGATGCGGAGCTCGACGAGCTGCGGAAGATCTCGACGAACACCGATGAATACCTGGTGGAACTCGAGGCACGCGAGCGCGAGCGCAGCGGCATCCCGTCACTGAAGCTCGGCTACAACCGCGTGCAGGGCTTCTTCATCGAAATCGCGCGCAGCCAGGCGGAGCGCGTACCGGCGGATTACCTGCGGCGGCAGACGGTCAAGAACGCGGAGCGCTTCATCACGCCGGAGCTGAAGAGCTTCGAGGACAAGGTACTCGGCGCGCGCGACAAATCACTGGCGCGCGAGAAGCAGCTGTACGACGAACTGCTGCAGCAACTGATCGACCGGCTCGGCGGCCTGCAGCAGACGGCGACGGCGGTCGCGGACGTCGATGCGCTCGCGGCGCTCGCGGAGCGTGCGCTCACGCTGAACTGGTCGGCGCCGGAGCTCGTCACGGACTCCGTCATCGCGATCACTGGCGGGCGTCATCCGGTGGTCGAACGGCACAGTGAATCGCCGTTCGTGCCCAATGATCTGATGCTCGATGCGAGCGATCGGATGCTGATCATCACTGGCCCGAACATGGGCGGCAAGTCCACCTACATGCGCCAGACGGCGCTGATCGCGATCCTCGCGCACATCGGCAGCCACGTGCCGGCCGAACGTGCAGTGCTGGGCCCGCTGGATCGCATCTTCACGCGCATCGGCGCGGCGGATGATCTCGCGGGCGGCCGCTCGACCTTCATGGTCGAGATGACGGAAACCGCGAACATCCTGAACAACGCGACGGAACGCAGCCTGATCCTGATGGACGAGATCGGCCGCGGCACGAGCACCTATGATGGTCTGGCCCTCGCCTGGGCCACGGCGCGCCACATCGCGACGAAGGTGCGCGCGTTCACGCTGTTCGCGACGCACTACTTCGAGCTGACTTCGATGGCCGACGACACGGACGGCGTGCGCAACGTCCATCTCGATGCGACGGAGCATGGTGATGGCATCGTGTTCCTGCATGCGGTGAAACCGGGCCCCGCGAACCGAAGCTATGGACTCGCGGTGGCACAGCTAGCGGGTGTGCCGCGCGAAGTGATCACGCAGGCCAAACGGCATCTCGAGCGGCTCGAGGCGGGTCAGTCGGGCGAAGCGCCGGCCGCGCGTGCGCCGAGCCCGCAGGGGGAACTGCCGCTGTTCTCGGCCGCGACACCGCCTGCGGAAATCGATGCGATCGCGGCGAAGCTCCGCGAGGCAGTCACGGCGATCGATCCGGATCAGCTCACGCCGCGAGCGGCGCTCGACGCCCTGTATCATCTGCGCGCGCTGCTCAAAGACGACAAAGGCTGACGACTTGGAAGCTCTGCTGATCTCGACGGGAATCGTGGCCCTGGCCGAAATCGGCGACAAGACCCAGCTGCTGGCACTGGTGCTGGCGGCGAAGTACCGCAAGCCGGTACCGATCATCCTCGGCATCCTGGTGGCGACGCTCGCCAATCACGCGCTCGCCGGGGCCGTCGGCGCCTGGATCTCCGCGACGATCGGTCCGGTCATCATGCGCTGGGTGCTGGGCGTCTCGTTCATCGCGATGGCGATCTGGACGCTGATCCCGGACAAGCTCGACGAGGACACGGAACCCAAGCCGCCGCGCTTCGGCATCTTCGGCGCGACGGTCATTGCATTTTTTCTGCTGGAGATGGGCGACAAGACGCAGATCGCGACGATTGCGCTCGCGGCGAAGTACAACTCGTTGACCATGGTTGTCGCTGGCACGACGCTCGGCATGATGCTGGCCAACGTGCCGGCGGTGCTGCTCGGTGAGGTCGCCGCGCGCAAGCTGCCGATGAAGCTCGTGCACGGCATCGCGGCTGCGATCTTCTTCGTGCTCGGTGTGACGGTGCTCGCCGGTTACGGCGGGTTCTAGTTGAGACCCCGCTAGGTCGCGTTCAACGCGATCTCGAGTCGCACGGTCGGCGTAACCGCGCCCTCACCCGCGGGGGCTTCGACCGGTGCTGTCACGAATACGCGCAGCGGGTCGATCTCGCCGGACTCCAACAACGCATCCTGCACGGCACTTGCCCGCGCCTGCCCCAGCGCTTTCAGGTCCGCATCCGCGACGACGACTCTCGCGCGCAGCGCTGATTCGAGTGCCGCAATCGAACGCTCGCGCAGTTCCTCGCGCGTCGGCTTGGCGCCTGTGGCGGTGTCTGCCGCGGCCAGAGGCTCGAGCAGCGCGGCCGGCTTCTGGCCGGTTTCTGCCGCATAGCGGGCAGTCAACAGCTTCAGCCACGCGCCGCGATCGGCGCGCTTCGCCTCGGGCGCCATCGCATCGCGCTCGCGACGCCAGGCAGTCTCGACCAACGCGGCGCGATCGAGCTCGCGATTCGACGCGATCGGCAATTCCACCTGCAGCTGCGGCCGTGACGTGAGTGCCTTGCGGACTCCGGCGAGTCGCTCGAGCATCGCCGCATCGAGTGTCGCCTCACCCGCGCGGAATTCGACGAACTTCATCTCGTCGCCGCCGCCGAACAAGCCGCCGAGCAGTGCGAACGGTGAAGTGACGATCTTCGTGAACAGATTCACGACCATCTTCCAGACGATCGGCCCGACGCGAAACTTCGGATCGTCGAGATCGCCGGTGATCGGCAGATCCAGGTCGATGTTGCCGTCGCGGTCCTTGAGCAGCGCGATCGCGAGCTTCAACGGCAGACTCACAGCGTCCTTGCTCTCGACGCGCTCACCGAGCTGCAGCTGTGTCAGCAGGATCTTGTGTTTCGCATCGAGCTTGCGATCGACGATCCGGTACGAGAGATCCATCGACAGCTTGCCGCGCTCGATGCGATATCCCGCGAACTTTCCGGAATACGGATTGAGTGCGGTCAATTCCATGTTGCGGAAACTCGCGCGCAGATCGGTGAACGAACGCGCGGCGAGATAGTTCACCTCGCCGCCGATCTTGACCGGCGCGTACTTGTCGACGGCGCCCTCGAGCGCGACCTTCGCACGCGAGTCCGGTCGCGACGACAGGCCCGTGACGGTGCCGGAGAGCGTCTGGATGCCCGTGCCGAAATTTGGCCGGATCGACAGATCGACGAAATTCGCCGAGCCATTGCGGATATTGACGCGACCGATGTCGACGAGCAGCGCGCGCTTGGAACGTGTCGCGTCGGCGGGTGCAACAGAGGATCCGGATGTCGGGGACTTGGCGCCGAGCACATTTGCGATGTTCGTCGTGCCTTCGGGATTGATGACGAGATCGACATACGGCGCATCGGCCTGCACGGAACCGACCGTCAGCGTGCCGGGGACCGAGCGATATCGGATGTCCTGAAGCGCCAGCGTGCGCCATTTGACGAGATCGCGCTGCCGCTCACGATCGGCGGTGTACAGGCCGTCGATGCGCGCATCACCCTCGAACTCGATCCGCTCGGGCTGTGACACGTAGTCGAAACGCCCCTTCACGCCGAGCGCACCCGCGCGCACGTCGAGTCGAACGAGACTTCCGACGTAGGGCTCGAACGGCAACAGGTCGAGACGACTGAGGTCGATCTCGCCGTCGACCTGCAGCGGCTTCGGCACGACATTGCCACGCAGCCGCAGAAGGCCGCCTGGACCGACCGATGCGGCCAGCGTCAGTGGCACGGCCTGCTCGGGCTTCGCGGAGTCGTAGCCGCGTGCGGTGGCGGTCAGCGCACCCAGCGTGAGCTGGGCGGGTTCGTCTGGGCGGCGGTCCTCGATCCGGAGGGTCGAGTCAGTCAGCGCGAAGACGGGGACGGCGACGGTCCAGGCCCGCGCCGGCGCCGCGACCGGCGCCGGTGCCGGGCCAGGTTCACGCGTGACGTCGGGAGACGGCGGCAGCAGGCGCTCGAGGTTCATGCCCTCAGCGTCGCGCACGACGTTCAGCGAGAGCCGCCGCAACGCGACGCGACCGAGGTCGACGCGTCGGGCGCCGAGATCGAACCGGGCATTGCGGATCGCGAGGCCGCCAAGCTGCACGTCGTCGGCCGTGGCGCCTCGAGCGCGCAGCGCCAGGTCTGCGGCGTTCAGGGCCTGCATGTTCGCGGTGGCGACGAGGCCCGCGTCTGCCAGTGCGATGTCGTAGCTGAGTTGGACCTGCACGATTCCGCGCGACATTTCAAAAGGCAGCAATTCACCAAGATAGCGCTGGATCGTATCCGCGCGCAGACCCGCCAGCATGAACTCGCCCTGCGCAGTGAACGGCTTCACCGCGAACTGCCCGCTCCAGTTCAGGCGCTCGCCGGACGTGGACTGCGCCGCGATGCGGTAACGATTGCCACCCTCCGGCAGGGTGCTGAAATCTCGCAGTGAGACGTTGATCGGCGTGAACTGCGCGCGCAATGGCGTCGTACGTCGCAGGTCCTCGAACGAGGCAACGCCGTCCCGCACGGTGAACTCGCTGAGCCAGATGGCGGGCAATGCCACATCGCGGCGCCGCCGCCAGCTGCTGCGGCGATTTCCGTGGTGCGAGCGCAGACAGATTCAGCGAGCCGTCTGCGCGTACCACCGCCGAGATTTCCGGCCGATCGATGACCAGACGGTCGATCACCGCGCCACGCCGCCACAGCGACGCGATCGACAGGTCCACTTCGAGTCGGGCGACCCTCACGAGCGGTGCGCCACTGTTCTCTCGCACCCCGAGGCCTGTCGCGACCGCCGATAGCTGGAACGGGTTGATCGTCAGCGAGTTCAGTTCGGGCTCGAGCCGGAGCCGTTCGGTCACGAAAGCACGGAAGGCGCTATCCGCAAGGCGCGGCGCGAGCCAGAACCCCGCGGCCGCATACCCACCCAACACTGTGGCCAGTGCAGCAATAGACCATCGGACAGGATGCGAGAGGATCAACCGCATCGCCCGATCATACGTTGCGCGTTGCCGAAATCAGCCACGGTCAGCTGGCTCTAGAGCCCGAAACGCCCGTCGGTCAGGAAGCGCCCGGCCTCGCGCGCGACCCTCGCCGACATCAGCATTCCCATGTGGCTGACCGGCAGCACCAGACGATCCGTCGCGCCGGCAATCTCCGTTTCGCGCAGCGACACCGTGCCGTCGTTCGGCTCATCGAAGCGCGCGAACAACCGTCCGAGGCCGAGCGGCCGCGTCCCCGCGATCACTCCGAGCTCGCGGTCCGCGCGCCAACTGGGCTCGCGTTGTGGCAGCAACTCATCTGCTACGCGGCCACCCAGCATGAAACGACCGACTCCCAACGATTCGAGCCGACGCGCGGCACAACTGCCACAAACCGGCGAGCCCAGCATGATCACGCGACCCGGCGGCAGCGACGCCACGAGCGGTGATTCGAACAGCCGCATCAACACGACACCGCCGAGGCTGTGGCCGATCAAGTGGACGTTCGGCGCTTGCAGTCGCTCGATCGTCTCGTGCAGACGCTCGATGACGGTTTCCAGCGGCTCGATGGTGGTGCGGTATGTGAAGACACTTGACGCGATACCGGTCTCTGCGCGCAAACGACGGCGGAACCAGTGAGATTCCTGGCCGGGCATCCAGAGGCCGTGGATGAACAGTGCGTGCGTGTCGGGCGCCATCGTGTCTCGCATTACTACCCCTCTTGGCGCCTTTTGTCAGCATGCTGACAAGACGCGCACGAGTACGCTCGCGTCATGGCCACTACCACCGCCCGAGCCGAAGAGCCCAGTCATCACGATCGACCGAATCCGCTCCACGCACTCCGCGCACTCCAGGCGCGGGAGTCGCAGGCCAGCGCTGCGATCGAGGCGTACGAAGCGCTCCTGTGCATGCACGCGCGCCTGCGCCGAATTCGCACGAATGCGCTGGCCGAGTTCGGGCTCACCGATGCGCAGCTTCGCGTCGTGAAAATCGTTGAAGTGGAGCCAGGGATTTCAATCAGCCAGATCGCGCGGCGGCTGGATCTCAGTCGGCAGGCCGTGCATCGGGTGGTGCACCGGCTGGCGAAGGACAACTATCTTGATTTGCGGCCGAGCAGGCGGCGCGGACGGCCGACGGAGGTTTTCCTGTCGCACCCTTGGGAGCGTGATGCCCGCGCTGCGCGCGAATGGGAACTCGAGTGGATCGGTCGTGATCTCGCCAGCATCACTCGCGCCGACTGGATGCCGGCGGTCTGCTGGCTGAGTCGGCGGCTGCGGGCGGAACTACCCTGGCGAATCGACGATGTCGAAGAACTCGCCGGGTATTCGCTCAGGCGGCGGGCGTTCCGGTCGGCGTCGTTCTCACCCGAATATGAAGTTCGCGAAGCTGCTTCTCCGACACCTCGGTAGGGGCGTCCGTGAGCGGGCAGGCTGCGGTCTGCGTCTTCGGGAACGCGATGACATCGCGGATGCTGTCGGAGCCGGACATCAACATCGCCAGCCGGTCGAGGCCGAACGCGATGCCGCCATGCGGCGGTGCGCCGTACTTCAGTGCGTCGAGCAGGAAGCCGAACTTGCGGCGCGCTTCCTCGGCATCGATGCCGAGCAGGTCGAACACGGTGGACTGCAGGTCCTGGCGGAAGATACGCACGGAACCGCCGCCGATCTCGGAGCCGTTCAACACCATGTCGTAGGCCTTGGCGATCGCGGTGCCCGGATTCGAGCGCAGCGCCTCGGGATCGAGGTTCTTCGGTGACGTGAACGGGTGGTGCATCGCCATCCAGCGCGAGTCGTCCGCATCCCATTCGAACATCGGGAAGTCGTACACCCACAATGGGCGCCAGCCAGCCTCGACGAGGCCACGATCCTGGCCCACCTTGATGCGCAGCGCGCCGATCGCGTCGTTGACGACCTTGGCACTGTCCGCGCCGAAGAAGATCAGGTCGCCGTCGACGGCACCGGTCCGCTCGAGAATGCCGGCGATGGCCGCATCGCTGAGGAACTTCAGGATCGGTGCGGCGAGACCTTCGCGGCCCTTGGCGCGCTCGTTGACCTTGATGTACGCGAGGCCCTTGGCGCCATAACGCGCGACATACGCGGTGTAGTCGTCGATTTCCTTTCGCGATAGGCCGCCGCCGCCCGGCACGCGCAGCGCCGCGACGCGACCCGCAGGATCCTTTGCAGGACCGGCGAACACCTTGAACTCGCAGTCCGCGACGAGGTCCGCCACGTCGACGAGTTCGAGCGGGATGCGCAGATCCGGCTTGTCGGACGCATAGCGCCGCATCGCCTCGGCATAGCTCATGCGCGGGAACGCCGCCGGCAGATCCACATTCACCACGTCCTTGAAGATGTGGCGGATCAGCCCCTCCATCAGCTGCATGATGTCTTCCTGCGAGAGGAAGGACGTCTCGATATCGAGCTGGGTGAAGTCGGGCTGGCGATCGGCGCGCAGGTCTTCGTCGCGGAAGCAGCGCACGATCTGGTAGTAGCGGTCGAAGCCCGCGACCATCAGCAGCTGCTTGAAGATCTGCGGCGACTGCGGCAGCGCGAAGAACTTGCCGGCATGGGTACGCGAGGGCACGAGGTAATCGCGCGCGCCTTCCGGCGTCGCCTTGGTCAGCATCGGCGTTTCGATGTCGCAGAAGCCGTTGTCGTCGAGCCAGTTGCGCATCGCGCGGGTGATGCGGTGGCGCTGCCGCAGCTTGCCGCTCATCGCATCGCGACGCAGGTCGAGGTAGCGGTACTTCAAGCGCACTTCTTCGGACACGTTCTCGTCGAGCTGGAACGGCAGCGGCTCGGAGCGGTTCAGCAGCTCCACTTCACGGGCCAGCATCTCGATCTTGCCGGAGGCGAGGTTCGCGTTGACCGTGCCGGCCGGGCGGGCGCGGACGACGCCGGTCACGCGCACGACGAATTCGTTGCGCAGCTTCTCGGCCTCCGCGAACAGCGCCGGGCTGTCCGGGTCGAACACGATCTGCACCAGTCCTTCGCGATCGCGCAGATCGACGAAGATCACGCCGCCATGGTCGCGACGGCGGTGAACCCAGCCGGCGACGGTGACGGTTTGTCCGGTCAGCTGCTCGCTGACCTGTCCACAATAGTGCGTACGCATAAGGGCCGGGGATGTTACGGACCCGACCCCGCGCAAGCAACCGGGTATGCTTCGGACAGGCCAGCCGGATGGCCGGATCGAACAATAAGGACCGAAAGTGACCACCTCTGCCGCAGCAGCCGCGCCCATCGCCGCGAACGCCGCCGACCTCGCCGACGAGCGCCTGCCGATCCGGGTCAAGGCCATGTGGGCCACCGGCGCCTTCGGCGTCGCGATCCTGATGAACGGCATCTCGGCGCTGGCGCTGTTCTACTTCGTCAGCGTCCTGGGCATCCCGGCTGCGACTGCCGGATTCCTGGTGTTCCTGTCGAAGATCTACGATGCCGTCTCGGACCCGCTGACCGGCTGGATGAGCGACCGCACCCAGTCCACCCAGGGTCGCCGCCGGCCCTGGCTGTTCTGGGGCGCGATCGTCTCGGCCATCTCCTTCGTCGGCGTGTTCACCGTGCCGTTCGAGGGCACCGGCAACCTGACCCTCGCCTATGTGCTGGCCGCGCTGATCCTCTACACGACCGGCTATTCGCTGTTCAACGTGCCCTACATGGCCATGCCAGCCGAAATGACCCGCGGCTACCACGAGCGCTCGTCGATCCACGGCTGGCGCGTCATGTTCGCGTCGGTCGGCGGCTTCCTGTCGCAGTCGATGGCCGGCGTGGTGCTCGAACTGATGGGCAAAGACTGGGACGCGCACGCCGCCGTCGGCGCGCTCGGCGGCGGGCTGATCCTGACGTCGATGCTCGTCGCCTGGGCCGGCACACGCGCCGCCCCGCATTACCCGCGCAGCGAGCAGCGCGTGCCGTTCCGCGAACAGGTCATGGGCTTCGCACGCAACCGGCCATTCCAGCAGATCCTCGCGATCAAGCTCGTGCAGCTGATCGGTGTCAGTGCGAGCTCAGGCGGCCTGATGTTCTTCCTGGTCAAGGTCATCGACATGCCGCTGACCAAGCTGCCGCTCATCGGTGGCCCGATGACGCTCGCCGTGCTGACCTGCACGCCGCTGCTGGTGCGTCTCTCGAAGGCCATCGGCAAGCGCGGCGCCTACATGCTGAGTGCGATCCTGACCGGCTTCGTCGGCATGTCCTGGGTCTACGCCGTTCCCGGCGAACCGGACTGGCTGCTCGTCGTGCGTGGCTTCTTCAACGGCATCGCATTCGCCGGCAACGTGATCTTCGCGATGTCGATGCTGACCGATGCGATGGAACTCGACTATCACCGCAGTGGCCTGCGTCGCGAGGGCATGTATTCGGCCCTGTACAGCTTCGTCGAGAAGCTCGCCTCGGCGCTCGGCCCGCTGATGCTCGGCATCGCGCTGTCTGCCGCCGGCTTCGATCCGAAGACGCCGCCGTCCGAAGTCACCGAGAGCGTGCGCCAGGCCGTGCTGCTGTCGATCGCCTACATCCCGGCCGGCATGGCCGCGATTGCGATGCTGATCCTCGCGTTCTACCGGCTCGATGAATCCGCGCTGCGCAAGCTGCGCGAATCGTCGACTCCGTAGGTCATCGCGAGCTCAGCAGGACACCGCCGGCTCCGCGAGCCGGCGCAGCACATACAGGCCGCCGAGGCTGCCGATGTTGATGCGGTAGGTATCATCGAGATACACCACGTTCGAATGCAGCCGCGGCGGCTTGAGTTCTGCCGCGAGTGGATCCGACGGCGCGAACGCGATGGCCTGGCGGAACTCCGCTTCGCTGACGCCCGGACCCGGCTGCAGCTCGACGCGATAGAACTCGACGTCGAAGCGTTGCCGGTCCGCATCCTCACCGCGATACCGGCCGCGCACGATGATCGTGCCGTGCACGGCGTTGCCGTCCGGCCCCGGCGCCGAGATGTCGACCACGTTGTTGTATGCCGCGGTGGCCGCGTCGATCTCCTGGCACATCCGCAGCACGCGGACCGGGCTCGGCGGAAAGCGGTTGAAGCTGTGCACCTTCAGGTTCGAATCGTGCACCTTCGGCTTGCCGGCAGAGTGCCGCGCCCCGAAATGCGCAAACAGCGTCTCCCAGCGACCGCTGATCGCCTCGGGCGCGTCGACCGGCGCGGGCACCTGCGTCAGCGGCTGCAACGCGGCAACGTGTTCGCCCAGCTTCGCGAATGACGTTTCGCTCCACGGCTCGCCGTGGCGGTCCTCGGTCTCGATCAGGTGGATCAGATCGTTCAGCTGCTGCGTAGGTACCATGAATAGTCGAGCTCCGTGACTGCCGCGGAAAAGCGGGCGCACTCCTGGCGCTTGATGGCGATCAATATATCGAGAAATCCGTCGCCGAGCGCATCGCGCAGGAAAGAGGACGCGGCGGCGCGGTCGATCGCCTCGGCCCAGGTTTGCGGCAACTCGCGCGGCCCCTCGGCGGCATAGCCGTTGCCGGTCACCGGCGGCCCCGGATCGAGCCGCTCGCGCAGGCCGAGTTCCACGCCCGCGAGCACCGTCGCGGCGGCGACATACAGATTCGCGTCCGCACCCGCGATGCGATGCTCGACGTGACGCGACGATGGCGGCCCCGCCGGCACGCGCAGCGACACAGACCGGTTATTGATCCCCCAGATCACCGACGTCGGCGCATAGCTCTGCGACTTGAAGCGTCGATACGAGTTCGCGTTCGGTGCGAACATCAGCAGGCTCTCCGCCATCGTCCGCTTCAGCCCACCGAGAGCGTGAACGCAGGAAGCCGAGCCCGCCGGATCATCCGCCGCAAACGCATTGCGGCCCTGTGCATCGTTGCCGCTGACGTGCAGATGCAGGCCGCTGCCGGCGCGATCCGAAAACGGCTTGGCCATGAACGTCGCGATGCAGCCATGCTTCGCCGCGACGCCGCGCAGCACGCGCTTGAACATCACCGCCTCGTCGACCGCGCGCAAGGCATCCGGGCGATGCGTCAGCGTGATCTCGAACTGGCCCGGCGCGTATTCGGACATCAGCGTTTCCGCCGGCAGGCCCTGCCCGCGCGCCGCGGCGAACACGTCGTCGAACAGCGGCGCGAGATCGTCGAGCCGCGAGAGACTGTACGCATCGATCTTGCCGCGCTCGCTGCGCCGCCCGCCGCCGGCCGGCACGAGCTGCGGCGGACCCCCATCGCGCGAGGGCTCCTCCCGCAACAGGTAGAACTCGAGCTCGCAGGCGAGCACCGGCGTGAGCCCGTGCTCGCGCAGCCGCTCGATCACCCGCGCGAGCGCATGACGTGGATCCGCCGCGGCCGGCCGCCCGTCCGGCTCGTACATCGACAGCAGGAGCTGCGCCGTCGGCGCGGCGAGCCAGGACGCGCGCACCAGCGTGCCCGCCACCGGTCGGCACACCTTGTCCGCATCGCCCGTATCCCAGACGAGGCCCGTCGCATCGACGTCCTCGCCGGTGATGTCGAGTCCGAGGATCGAGCCCGCGACCGGCCGTCCCGTCGCGTAGATCCGCTCGAGCTCGTGCCGGCGCACGTTCTTGCCGCGCGGCACGCCGGACGGATCCGTGATGACCAGCTGCACCGACTCGATGTCCGGGTGCTGCGAGAGAAATGCCTTGGCTTCGTCCCAGTGACCGACGGCGCTCATCAGGGTGTCCTCGCCGCAAGGCCCAGCGCATCGAGCGCGGCGCCGAGCGTCGCCACCAGCGCATCGACGTCCGAGGGCTGCGTCGCCGGCGAGGCCAGCATCATGTTGTGGAATGGCGTGATCAGGATGCCGCGATTCAGACAGAAGAGATGCAGCGCATGCTCGAACTCGGGCCGCATCGCAGCCTCCGCCTCGCTGCCATTGCGCGGCGGCGGCCCGAAGCCGAACTCGAGCCGCGCACCGACGCGCGACACATGCCAGTCGAGCGCACGGGCCGCGAACGATTCGCGCAGACCCGTCTCCAGGCGCATCGCCATCGCTTCCATCTGCGCATAGGCCGCCGCCGTGTGCAGCGAGGTCAGCGATGCGTGCAGGCACTCGATCACCAGCGGATTCGCGGCGAGCGTTGTGCCCATGCCGGAGTGACCGCCGTCGCGCGCGGAGAGCACGCGCTGCATCGAGGCTTCCACCTCGGCCGTGAAGCCGAACACCGCGCAGGGAAGGCCGCCGGCAATGGCCTTGCCGCAGACCCACAGGTCCGGCTCGAGCGCATGACGCCGCGTGTAGCCGCCCTGGCCCGACGACAGCGTGTGCGTTTCGTCGACGATCAGCAGCGCACCTGCACGGCGCGTCGCCTCACGCAGCGCTTCGTGGAAGCCGGGATCCGGCAGTACCATGCCGATGTTCGTCATCACCGGCTCGTACAGCACGGCTGCGATGTCACCGGCGGCCAGCGCATCCGCCACGGCATCGAGATCATTGAATTCGACCGCGACGGCGGCGGTGGCGGGATCGAACGCGGGGCCGATCGATCCCTCGCGGATCACCGTGCGACCCTCGCGCCGCCGCACCATCGTCTCGTCGACCGTGCCGTGATAGCAGCCCTGGAAGACCAGCACCTTGGGCCTGCCCGTGATCGCGCGCGCCCAGCGCAGCGCGCAGCGGTTCGCATCCGTCGCGGTCTGCGTGATCTGCCAGTACGGCAACCCGAACAGCGCCGCGAGCTGCGCACCGACCTGTGCCGTGCGCTCGGCCGGCAGCATGCAGGTGAGCCCGCGCGCACCCTGCCGCGCGAGCGCCTGCGCGATCGACGGCGGCGAATGACCGAACATCGCGCCGGTGTCGCCAAGGCAGAAATCCGTGTAACGCTGGCCGTCGACATCGGTCAGCGTCACGCCCACCGCCTCGCGCACGAACAGCGGATGCGGCGTGCCCCAATCCGCCATCCAGTGCATCGGCACACCGCCGAGCCAATGCGCGCGCGACTGCTGCGCCAGGTTCGCCGATTGCGGATGCTGCGCGACGAAACGCTGCGATTCGCTCGCCAGCAGATCGTCGAGGCGAGTCATGCAGGCGGTGTTGCGGACGGCGGCGCAGCGGGCGGCGCAGCGCCGGGCACCGCGTTGATCGGCGCCTCGGTCGGGACGACCACGCCGAGCGTCACGATCATCTTCATCGCCGCGTCGACGGACATGTCGAGCTCGACGATCTGGTCGCGCGGCAGCATCACCGTGAGTCCCGACGTCGGGTTCGGCGTCGTCGGCACGTAGACGCAGACCTGGGTCACGCCGGTCTTGGCGCTGATTTCGGGAATGTCATCTGCCGTGATGAAGCCGATGCTCCACATGCCCTTGCGCGGGTATTCGATCATCACGACCTTGCGGAACGAACTGCCGGACTTGGACAGCACCGTCTCCGTGAAACTGCGGACGCCGCCGTAGATCGAGCGCACCAGCGGGATCCGCTGCATCAGGTCTTCCCACCAGCCGACGAGCTGGCGACCGATCAGATTGGTGACGAGCACGCCCGTCAGGAACAGCACGAGGAACGCGAACACGATGCCGAGCCCGGGAATATCGAAGCCGAACAGCTGCTTCGGGCGCACCGCGTCCGGCAGCAGCCACAGCGTCCGGTCCATCAGATCGATGATGAAGCCGAGGACCCAGACCGTGGCGAGGACCGGCAGCCAGACGAGCACGCCGGCGATCAGGTAGCGCCGCAGGCCCGCGCGGCCGCGGCGCTGGAGATCGCTCATCGAGGGAGGCTCATTTCTTTTTTCGCGCAGCAGCGACGGGCTTCGCCTTCGTCTTGCTCGCGCTGCGGGACGCCTTCTCGGCCACTGGCTTGGCGGCCGGTTTGGCGTCCGCCTTGGTCTCGGCCTTCGTTTCGGTCTTGGCTTCAGCCTTGCTGTCGGTCTTGGCCTCGGTCTTGGCCGGCTCCGCGTCCGTACCGGCGAGGTTGCGCTTCTTGTCCTTGTCGGACTTGAAATCCGTCTCGTACCAGCCCGAACCCTTCAGCCGGAACACCGGCGCCGAGATCAGCCGCTTGAAACCGTTCTTGCCGCAGGAAGGGCACTTGCGCAATGCCGCGTCCGAGACCTTCTGCAGGACTTCAGAGTAGAACTTGCAGTGACTGCATTCGTATTCGTAGAAAGGCATATCCCGCCAAAGATAGAGAGGTCAGGCCTGCTTTGCAAAGAGCAGGTGGCCGTCCTGCACCGTCGCCCGGATCCGGTCGCCCGGCCCGAACTCTCCCTTCAGCAGTGACTGGGCCAGCGGATTCTCGACCTGCTGCTGGATCGCGCGCTTCAGCGGCCGCGCACCATACACCGGATCGAAGCCCGCCTCACCGATCTGATCGCGCGCCGCATCGTCCAGCGTCAGGTCCATGTCCCGATCCACGAGGCGCTTGCGCAGCAACCCGAGCTGGATGTCGACGATGGCGCGGATCTGCTCCGTGCCGAGCGGATGGAACACGACGATGTCGTCGATGCGGTTGATGAACTCCGGCCGGAAGTGCTGCTGCACGATCTCCATGACCGCCGACTTCATCCGCACGTAGTTCTTCTCGCCCGCGTATTCCTGGATCACGTTCGAGCCGAGGTTCGAGGTCATGATGACGACGGTATTGCGGAAATCGACCGTGCGGCCCTGACCATCAGTCAGGCGTCCGTCGTCCAGCACCTGCAGCAGCACGTTGAACACATCCGGGTGCGCCTTCTCGACTTCGTCGAGCAGGATCACGGCATACGGCCGGCGCCGCACCGCTTCGGTGAGATAACCACCCTCTTCGTAGCCGACGTAGCCCGGCGGCGCGCCGATCAGCCGTGCCACGGAGTGTTTCTCCATGAACTCGGACATGTCGATGCGCACCATCGCCTCTTCGGTATCGAACAGGAATTCGGCCAGCGCCTTGCACAGCTCCGTCTTGCCGACGCCCGTGGGGCCAAGGAACAGGAACGAACCGTTCGGCCGGCGCGGATCGGCGAGGCCGGCGCGCGAGCGACGGATTGCATTCGCCACGATGCGCACGCCCTCCTCCTGGCCGACGACGCGCTTGCCCAGCGCCTCTTCCATGCGCAGCAGCTTGTCCTTCTCGCCCTCGAGCATCTTCGAGACCGGAATGCCGGTCCACGCCGAGACCACTTCCGCGATCTCCTCTTCGGTGACCCGGTTGCGCACCAGTTGCGTGGTCTTGCTCTCGGCGGCCTGCGCCGCAGCGAGACGTTTCTCGAGCTCCGGCATCTTGCCGTACTGCAGCTCCGCCATGCGCGTGAGGTCACCCTTGCGCCGCACGGCTTCCATCTCGAGCTTCAGCTTCTCGATCTCCTCGCGGATGGTCGCGGCGCCCTGCAGCGAGGCCTTCTCGCTCTTCCATATCTCCTCGAGATCGGCGTACTCGCGCTCGAGTTGCTTCAGGTTGTCGTTGATCGCGGCGAGGCGCTTCTTCGAAGCCTCGTCCAGCTCCTTCTTGAGCGCTTCCTGCTCGATCTTCAGCTGGATGATGCGGCGGTCGAGCTTGTCCATGACCTCGGGCTTGGAGTCGATCTCCATGCGGATGCGCGCGCCGGCTTCGTCGATCAGATCGATGGCCTTGTCCGGCAACTGACGGTCCGCGATGTAGCGGTGCGACAGCGTTGCCGCGGCGACGATCGCCGGGTCGGTGATGTCGACTCCATGATGGACTTCGTAACGCTCCTGCAGGCCGCGCAGGATCGCGATCGTGTCCTCGACCGACGGCTCGTCGACCAGCACCTTCTGGAAACGACGCTCCAGCGCCGCATCCTTCTCGATGTACTTGCGGTATTCGTCGAGCGTGGTCGCGCCGACGCAGTGCAGCTCGCCGCGCGCCAGCGCCGGCTTCAGCATGTTGCCCGCGTCCATCGCGCCCTCGGCCTTGCCCGCGCCGACCATCGTGTGCAGTTCGTCGATGAACAGGATGACCTGCCCTTCCTGCTTGGACAGATCGTTCAGCACGCCTTTCAGGCGCTCCTCGAACTCGCCGCGGAACTTCGCACCGGCGATCAGCGAGCCCATGTCGAGCGCGAGGATGCGCTTGTTCTTCAGGCTCTCCGGCACTTCGCCATTCACGATGCGCTGCGCGAGTCCCTCGACGATGGCCGTCTTGCCGACGCCCGGCTCACCGATCAGCACCGGATTGTTCTTGGTGCGACGCTGCAGCACCTGGATCGTGCGGCGGATCTCGTCATCGCGGCCGATGACCGGATCGAGCTTGCCTTCGGTGGCGCGCTTCGTGAGGTCGATCGTGAATTTCTCGAGCGCCTGGCGGCCTTCCTCGGCGTTCGCGTCCTGCACTTTTTCACCGCCGCGCACTTCGTCGATCGCCTTTTCGACCGCCGCCTTCGCGAAGCCGCAGTCCTTGAGCATCCGCGCGAGCGTCGCGCGATCTTCGAAGGCCGCGAGCACGAACAGCTCGCTCGAGATGAACTGGTCACCGCGCTGTTGCGCGAGCTTGTCGGCGACGTTCAGCAGCCGGCCGAGGTCGTTCGAGATGTGGATGTCGCCGGGCGCGCCTTCGACCTTCGGCAGCTTGTCGAGCGCCTGCGACAGTTCCGTCTTCAGCTTCGGCAGGTTGCCGCCCGCCTTGGTCAGCAGCGGTCGGACCGTGCCGCCCTGCTGGTCCAGCAGCGCCGAGAACAGGTGGGCCGGTTCGAGAATCTGGTGATCGCGACCGACCGCCAGCGACTGGGCATCGCCCAGCCCCTGCTGCAGTTTCGCCGTCAGTTTTTCCATGCGCATGGCCGTACCGCCCGAGCTGTCTGTTCAGTGATGACAGCCTAGGTTGGGCCGTAAAGGGACCTTTCAAGCCCCGCGAATGGTCACCCGGCGCGATGCCCGGAGGGCTAGTGCGCGTTGCTCTCGGCAAATGCGACGACCGCGATGCCGATCGCGATCCAGGCGATCTGCGTCACGCTGGCCGGCAGGTCCGTGCGCTTGTGCAGGCCGGGAATCAGGTCTGCGACTGCGACGTACAGCAGCGAGGCCGCGGCCACCGCGAGCGCATAGGGCAGCAGACTGAGTACATCACGCAATGCGAAGTACGCGAGCACGCCGCCGAGGATCGCCGTCAGGCTGGTCGCGATGTTCCAGGCGAGCGCGCGGCCGCGACTCATGCCGGAGTGGATCAGTACCGCGAAATTGCCAACTTCCTGCGGGATCTCGTGCGCCATGATCGCGAGCGCCGTGACGATGCCGAGGTGGAAATCCGTCAGAAAGGCCGCTGCGATGACCACGCCGTCGAGCGCATTGTGGAACGCGTCGCCGGCCAGCACGAGCGCCCCGGAAGCCTTCTCACGGTGATGCGAATGCGCCTCATGCGTCTCCACGTCCTCTGAATGGCAGTGACGCCACAGCAGGAATTTCTCCAGCACGAAAAACAGCAGGATGCCGCCGAGCAGGGCGATGCCGATCTGGTGGATGCGGAACGGGCCCGCGCTCATCACGGCATGCGGCAGCAGCGCCAGCAGCGCGGCGGCGAGCAGCGCGCCGGTGGCGAAGCTCAGCATGTGCGGCATCAGCCGCGTGCGCAGCCTCTCGGGCAGCCACAGAACGGCACCGGCGAGCAAGGCGCTGACGACACCCCCGATGGCGGTGAACAGGACGATCCAGGCGAGGGTATGCACTGTTATATTCTAACGTAAATTCAGATACGCCAGATCAGGGCTGCATGCCGGCCCGTCGGCGCGCTGCGCCGATGCGAGAAGAACCGGGCCGGGTCGTCGTGCGTGCAGACGCCCCCGCCCAGCACCGACCCCACCCCGAGCGCCTCGAGCCGCTGCCGGGCGAGCATGAAAAGGTCGCATTGCCAGCGACCACGGGCATTGGCCACGAAGTCCGCCGCCGCGGCGGGAGACTGGGCCACGAACTCCGCGCGGACCTCATCGCCCACCTCGAACGCCGCCGGACCGATCGCCGGCCCGATCCAGGCCAGCAGCTCAGATCCGGGCGACTGCATGGCCGCCACGGTCGATTCCAGCACGCCACCCGCCAGGCCGCGCCAGCCGGCGTGGGCCGCACCGATACGCTGACCATCGCGACTGCAGAACAGCACCGGCAGGCAATCGGCGACCTGGATGCAGGCGACCCGCCCCGGCTCGCGCGCGACGACCGCATCGCCACGCGGTCCGAGCGGACCGGTGCCGGCGAGGACAGCGCCATCGAGTGAATCGGCGTCGATGACCTCGATGCCATGCACCTGCTCGAGCCACAGCGGCTCGGCCGGCAGCGCCAGGGCCGCGCGCAGTCGCCGGCGATTCTCACGGACCGCGTCCGCGTCATCGCCGACGTGCAGGCCAAGATTCAGCGAATCCCACGGCGCCGCGCTGACGCCGCCGCTTCGATACGCGAACGCCGCGCGCACGCCCGGCGGCGCGGGCCAGTCCGGCGTCAGCCACTCGAGCGCACCGCTCATCCGCGGCGCTTGCCCCGGATCAGGCCTTTCTGCTGCGCCGGGGACTTCGGCTCGGCCTGCGCGAGTTCCCAGTCCTTCTTCAGGCCGCGGATCAGCGTCTGCATGTCCTTCGGCAGCGGCGCCTCGAACTCGAGCGGCTTGCCGCTGACCGGATGCGCGAGCGCGAGTCGCGCCGCATGCAGGGCCTGGCGCTTGAAGGCATCGAGTGTCGCCAGCAGTTCCGGCGATGCGCCGGCCGGCCGCTGACGCCGTCCGCCGTAGACCGGATCACCGACGATGGGAAAGCCGATGTGCGCCAGATGCACGCGGATCTGGTGCGTCCGACCGGTCTCGAGTTCCACCCGCGCCAGCGTGTGCGCGCGGAAGCGCTGTTCGAGCCGGTAATGCGTGACCGATTCGCGGCCATCGGGCCGCACCGCCATCTTGATGCGCTGGGTGCGATGCCGGCCGATCTTCGCATCGACCGTTCCGCCGCCGCTCATCACACCGACGCAGACCGCGCGATAGCTGCGCTCGATCTCGCGCTCGGCCAGGGCCGAGACCAGCGCGGCATGGGCCGCCGGCGTGCGCGCGACGACCAGCAGCCCGCTGGTGTCCTTGTCGAGGCGATGCACGATGCCGGCGCGCGGCACCTTGGCGAGTGCCGGGTCGAGCGACAGCAACGCGTTCTGCATCGTGCCGCGCGGATTGCCGGCGCCGGGGTGCACGACCATGCCGGCCGGCTTGTTGACGACGAAGATGCCCTTGTCCTTGTGGATCACGTCGAGGTCCAGATCCTCGGCCAGCACCCGGTTGTCCGGTTCGTAGTGGGCGTTCAGTGCGACGCGCTCGCCGCCCACCACCCGGTCACGGGAGCGGGGCTGGCGACCATCGACGACCAGTTCGCCGGACTCGATCCAGCTCTGCAGGCGCGAGCGCGAGTACTGCGGCAGCAGGCGCACCAGGGCCTGGTCCAGGCGCAGGCCGGCCAGATCGGCGGGGATGTCGATCAGCTGGGCGGGAGTGTCTTTCGGGAACTCGTCGGGCACGTGTCAGCCTAAGTGGTGCAAATCGCTATAATGCCGCGCCCGGCCTCCCCGGGCATCCAAAGAACAAGGCCTATCCGATGCCGTTGACCCTGCCGCGCAATCGTTTCTGGATGCTGCTCGCCCTGCTGGCGGCCGTCCTGCTGGTCACCGGCTGCAAGACCCGCGGCGAGAAGGAGCTGCCCCAGACGGCCCCCAGCGTACTCTACGATCGCGCCCAGGAGAGCATGAAGGGCCAGGACTTCAACAACGCGATCCGGCTGCTCGAGGCGCTGGTGGCCCGCTTTCCGTTCGCCGAAGAATCCCGCCAGGCGCGGCTCGACCTGATCTACGCCTACTACCGCGGCCGCGAGACCGAATCCGCGCTGGACGCCGCGGACACGTTCATCCGCGAAAACCCGACCCATCCGCGCATCGACTACGCCTGGTACATCAAGGGCCTCGTCGATTTCGAACGCACGCCGAACATCCTCGAGCGCACGTTCAAGGTGGACCTCGACGCGCGCCCGCCGCAGACCGCGCGCAAGTCCTACGCTGCGTTCCGCAAGGTCGTCGAGGACTATCCGAAGAGCGAGTACGCGCATGACGCGCGCCGCCGCATGATCCACCTGCGCAATCGTCTCGCCGATTACCAGATCTACGTCGCGCGCTATTACATGAAGCGCGGCGCCTGGGTGGCTGCGGCGCAGCGCGCCAAGGAAACCATCGAACAGTACGACGGTGCGCCCGCCGTGCGCGAAGCGCTCGAGATCATGGTCGCCGCGTACGAGAAGCTCGGCATGAAGGAACTCGCGGACCAGACGCGCAGCGTCTATTCGGCGAACTACGATTCCACGGTGCCCACCAACGGCCCGAACACCGGCAAGAAGCCGTGGTGGAAAGTCTGGGGCTGATGCGCCCGCCGCATCGCGGCCGCGCTTAATGGCGGGTTAATCGCCACCGCGCAGCATGCACTCCATGGAAACCTGGAGTGCCCTCATGAAATCCCTGATGCATTGGCTGCGCGCCGGCACGCTGGCCTGCGCGCTCGGGCTGCTCGGCCCGGCATCCTTCGCCGCCACTGAACAGCAGGCGCTGCTGTCGCAATGGCAGGCCGGCGGAGCGCGCGCGTTCTCGGCGAGCCGCGGCCAGAAACTTTTCAATGATCGCAGCGGCAGCGACTGGAGCTGCTCGACCTGTCACACCGCCGATCCGCGCCAGCCGGGGAAGCACGCCTCGACCGCGAAGCCGATCAAGCCGCTCGCGCCCGGCGCGAACGCCGCGCGCTTCACCGATCCGGCCAAGGTCGAGAAATGGTTTCGTCGCAACTGCAACGACGTGCTCGGTCGCGAGTGCACGCCCACCGAAAAGGGCGACGTGCTGACCTGGCTGATGAGCCTCAAATGAACAGGCTGCGCCGAACCCGGATGACGGTGCTCGCCGCGCTCGCACTCGGCATGGCCCTCTCGACGCAAGTCGCGCGCGCCACCGAGATGCAGGACGAATGCGGCGCCTGCCACATCGCCTACCCCGCCGCCCTGCTACCTGCGTCGTCGTGGCAACAGATCATGCGCAATCTCGGCAAACACTTCGGCACCGATGCGTCGCTCGATGCCGCCACCGCGCAGCGCATCGAAGCGCAGCTCGTGAAGGGCGCCGGCGATCCGCGACGGCTGCAGGTGGACGCAACGAAGCCCGCACCGCTGCGCATCACCGAGATGCGCTGGTTCACGCGCGAGCACCGGGAGATTCCGGCATCGCGCTGGCGCAGTCCGAAGGTCGGCAGCGCCTCACGCTGCGAGGCCTGTCATGTCAATGCCGCCGGAGGACAGTTCGATGACGAAGATTAAAGTCTGGGACCTGCCGGTCCGCGTATTCCACTGGGCGCTCGCCGGCGCCTTCACCGGTGCCTATCTGCTCGCCGAATCGGAAAGACAGCGGCAGATCCACGTGATGTTCGGCTACACGGTGCTGGGTCTCGTCGCCTTCCGCCTGCTGTGGGGCTTCGTCGGCACGCACTGGTCGCGCTTCAGTTCTTTCCTGTACAGCCCGGGCAGCGCGCTGGGCTACGTGCGCGATCTGGCCCGCGGGCGCGCCGCGGACTACACCGGCCACAACCCGGCCGGCAGCTATGCGATCTGGGCCATTCTCGGACTTGCCGTGGCCACCGGCGTCACCGGCTGGATGAACCTGAACGAAATCGGCGGCGAAGCGGTCGAGGAGATCCACGAACTGTTCGCCAATGCCTGGCTGGTGGTGGTCGGTGTGCACATCGCCGGAGTGATCGCGAGCAGCCTCGCGCACCGGCAGAATCTGGCGCGCTCGATGATCACGGGGTACAAGGAAGCCTCGAGCCCCGGCGCGGTCGACAGCGCGCCGCGCGGATGGGTCGGTGCGGCCGTCGCAGTCGCGGTGCTCGGCTTCTGGACGTTCTGGCTGATCGGCGGCGGTCAACCCGCAGCCGGCTACGGACAAGCCGAGGTGGCGCAGGCGACACCCGACGACGATGATTGAAAGGATGCGGAGACCGCGTTGCGAATCCTGATCGTCGAAGACGACCCGCTGCTGGGCGATGCGCTGCAGCAGGGTCTGCGCCAGGCCGGCTTCGCGGCGGACTGGCTGCGCGACGGTCGCGAGGCCGATCACGCACTCGCGGTCGAGTCCTACCAGGCGATGGTGCTGGACCTGGGACTGCCGCGGCTCGATGGTCGTCAGCTGCTGCGCACGATGCGCGGCCGCGGTGATCGAACGCCCGTCATCGTGCTGACCGCGCGTGACCAGCTCGAGGATCGCGTCGCCGGACTCGATGCCGGCGCCGACGATTATCTCGTGAAACCCGTCGCGCTCGCGGAACTCGCGGCGCGGCTGCGGGCACTGATCCGTCGCTCGCAGGGCCAGGCCGCACCGTCGATCACGGTCGGCGAGCTGTGCATCGAACCGACGGAGCACCGCGTGACGTTCCGCGGCGCGCCGGTGGAACTGACCGCACGCGAGTTCGCGCTGCTGGTGGAACTCGCCGGCAATGCCGGCCGAGTGTTGTCGCGCGAGCAGCTGCAGTCGCGGCTGTACGACTGGGATCGCGAACTCGACAGCAATGCCATCGAGGTCCACATCCATCATCTGCGTCGCAAGCTCGACGCGGAGTTGATCCGCACCGTGCGGGGCGTCGGCTATCTGCTGCCGCGCGCAGCTTGAGCGGCGCCCGATGAACCCCACGGCCTCGGGCGCATCGCTGCGCCGCCGCCTGACGTTCACGCTGCTGGCGCTGTTCGCGGCGGGCGGCGCCGTAACGGCGGCCGTCGGCTATCGCGACGCGCATGCGCAGATCGATCGCATCCTGGACGCGCATCTGGTGCAGGCGGCGACGCTGCTCGCGGCGCAGGCCTCGAATGAATTGCGCGAAGTCAACGAGGCGGATCTGACGGATCTTTCGCCGTATCGCCAGCAGATCACGTTCCAGGTCTGGGGCCGCGACAGCGATCTGATCCTGCGCACGCGCGATGCGCCGCATATCGGCTTTGCACAGCTCGAACCCGGACTGCACGAGGTCACCGCCGACGGACGCCTCTGGCGCGTCTATGTCACGCGGGACCGTGCGCGCGAAACGCTGGTGCAGGTTGCGGAAGACCATACGGAACGCGTCGTGCTGGCACGGCGCATCGCCTTCGCGACGGTGCTGCCGATGCTGATCGCGCTGCCGCTGCTGGGTCTCGGCGCCGGCTGGCTGGTGTCGCGCGGGCTTCAGCCGCTGGTGGACGTCTCCGCCGAGCTCGAGCGGCGCGGCCCGCGGGCACTCGAACCGCTGTCACCGCAGCCGCTGCCCACCGAAGTGCAGCCGCTGGTGAACCGCTTGAACGAACTGCTCGAACGCGTGCGCCGCTCCCTCGAGCAGGAGCGCAGCTTCGCCTCGAACGCCGCGCACGAGCTGCGCAATCCGCTCGCCGCGTTGCGCGCCCAGGCCGAGGTCGCGCGCGACAGCCGCGATGCGCAGGTGGCGCGCACGGCGCTCGATTCCGTGATCCTCGCCTGCGATCGCCTGACGCGGTTGATCGAGCAGCTGCTCGCCCTCGCGCGGGTCGAGGAACTCGGCACGCCGTCGACGCCGGTGCGGCTCGACGTGATCGCGCACGACATGGTCGCGGCGCTCGCTCCGCGGGCGATCGCGAACGGCGGCGATCTGGCACTCGATACCTCCGGCCCGGTGGAGTGCGCCGGCAATGCCTCGCTGCTCGAAGCCGCACTGCGCAACCTGGTCGACAACGCGCTGCGCCATGGTGGCGCCGCCGTGAACGTTCGCGTCAACGTGCAACAGGATGACGCGGGCTGCCGGGTGATCGTCGAGGACGATGGGGCGGGCGTGGCGGCGGACCGGATCGACCGCCTCGGCAATCGCTTCGAACGTGCCGACGCCGCGCCAGACACCGGCAGCGGGCTGGGCCTCGCGCTGGTCGAACGCATCGCGCGCTGGCACGGCGGCAGCCTGACCTTCGAACCCGGCGCGAGTGGCCGCGGCCTGAACGTGACGTTGCGCCTGCCCGCGGCGTCGGCGGCCGCGAACAATTCCTAGCGCTTGTAGCCGTTCGTGATCGGGTAGCGCCAGTCACGGCCGAAGGCGCGGCGACTGACTCGCACGCCCGGTGGTGCCTGGCGGCGCTTGTACTCGTTGCGCTTGACGAGATCCAGTACACGTCCGACCGTCGCGCGCTCGAAGCCGCGCGCGCAGATCTCATCGACGGTGAGATCTTCCTCGATGAAGGCCTCGAGAATCGGATCGAGGATCGCGTAGTCCGGCAGCGAATCCGAATCCTTCTGATCCGGGCGCAGCTCGGCCGATGGCGGCCGGTCGATCACGCGCTGCGGAATCACGCGGCCCTGCGCATTGCGGAATACGCACAGCCGATACACCAGCAGCTTGCTGCAGTCCTTGATCGGCGCGAAGCCGCCGGCCATGTCGCCATACAGCGTGGCGTAGCCCACGGCCATTTCGCTCTTGTTGCCGGTGGTCAGCAGCATGCGACCGGTCTTGTTGGAGATGCCCATCAGGATCAGCATGCGGCAGCGAGACTGGATGTTCTCTTCGGTCGTGTCCGGCTTGCGCCCGGCGAATTCCCCGCGCAGCGCCGCCAGCGTCGCCTCGAACATGCCTTCGATCGGGATGTGGCTGTAATGCACGCCGAGCAGCTTCGCCTGCTCCGCCGCATCGTCGACGCTCATGTCTGCCGTATAGCGTGACGGCATCATCACGGCATGCACGCGGTCCGCACCGAGCGCATCCACCGCGATCGCCAGCGTCAGCGCCGAATCCACGCCGCCCGAGAGCCCCATCACGACACCGGGAAAGCCGTGCTTGGTCACGTAGTCGCGCACGCCCAGCACCAGCGCGCGATAGACGCTTTCGACGTCGCTGATCTCGGGTGCCACGTCCTTCGCGAAATTCTTCGCGAGCGCAGATTCGGGCCGCACCGCGCCCGAGGCGTCGCGCACGAACACGACGTGACGCAGCCCTTCGGAATACGCGGGCGAACGCAGCACGACCGTGCCGTCCGAATCCATCACGAAGGACTGGCCGTCGAACACCAGTTCGTCCTGGCCGCCGAGCAGATTGCAGTAGACCACCGGCAGACCGACATCACGGACGCGCTCGCGCACCACGGCCTCGCGGGCCTGCTGCTTGCGCTGCTCGAACGGCGACGCATTGATGACGATCAGCAGCTCCGCACCCTGCGAACGCGCGAGCTGCGCCGGCTCCGGCTCCCAGATGTCCTCGCAGATCAGCAAACCGACCTGGAATCCGCGGAAACTCGCGACCGTCGGCTGCGCGCCCGCTTCGAAATAGCGCTTCTCGTCGAACACCCGGTAATTCGGCAGACAGGCCTTGCGATGATTGGCGAGGATCGCGCCCTCATCGATCAGCGCCGCGGAGTTGAAGATCTGCGTGCCGCTGTATTCCGGATAGCCGACGATCACGCCGATGCCGCGTGCGGCCTCGCGCAAACGACCGAGCGCGGTATCCACCTGATGACGGAAGCCGCGATGGAACAGCAGGTCTTCCGGCGGGTAGCCGGACAGCGAGAGTTCCGGACAGACGAGCAGATCCGCACCGAACTGCTGTCGCGCGCGATCCATCGCCTCGAGCACGCGCCCGGCATTGCCCGCGACGTCGCCGACCAGCAGATCCAGTTCGGCGAGTGCGATCGATAGCCGGCCGGGCGTGCTCAAGATGCGGACGGGACGCGGCTTACTTGCCGCGCCGCGCCTTCTTGCTGACCTTGGCCTTGGGCTTCGCCTTCGCTTTGGCCTGCGCTTTCGGCTTGGCCTTCACCGGCGCTTTGGCTTTTGCTTTGGCTTTCGCTTTGGCCTTCGGCTTCGCACCCGGTCGCGGTGACACGGGCTTCAGCGCGAGCGTCTCGGCCGGCGCCGCGGCCGCCTTCGCGCGCGCCGCCGCCGCCTTCGCGCGACGCTTCTTCAGCAGATCCAGCATCGCCGCGCCGAGATCGGCCGGCGACTTCACGGTGCGCACGCCGGCGTCTTCCAGCGCGCGGTATTTGTCCGCGGCCGTGCCCTTGCCGCCCGCGATGACGGCGCCAGCATGACCCATGCGCTTGCCCGGCGGCGCGGTGACGCCGGCGATGTACGCCACGACGGGCTTGGTCACGTACTTCTTGATGAAGTCCGCGCCGGCCTCTTCGTCGCTGCCGCCGATCTCGCCGACCATCACGATGCCTTCGGTGCCCGGATCGCGCTCGAACAGCTCGAGGACATCCACGAAGTTCAGGCCACGCACCGGATCGCCACCGATGCCGACGCAGGTGCTCTGGCCGAGGCCGTTGTTCGTGGTCTGGAACACGGTTTCGTAGGTCAGCGTACCGGAGCGCGAGACGATGCCGACCGCACCCTTCTTGTGGATGAAGCCCGGCATGATGCCGATCTTGCATTCGCCCGGCGTGATCACGCCGGGGCAGTTCGGTCCGATCAGGCGCACGCCGGTGCCGGCGAGCGTGGCCTTGACGCGCACCATGTCGTTCACCGGAATGCCCTCGGTGATGCAGACGACCAGCTCGATGCCGCCGTCGGCCGCTTCGAGGATGGCGTCCGCGGCGTACGGCGCGGGCACGTAGATCATGCTGACGGTGGCACCGGTGGCGGCGACGGCATCGTGCACGGTGTCGAACACCGGCAGATCGAGGTGACGATCACCGCCACGACCCGGCGTGACACCGCCGACGACCTTCGTGCCGTAGGCGATGCACTGTTCGGAATGGAACGTCCCCTGCTTGCCGGTGAAGCCCTGGCAGATGACCTTGGTATTGCGATTGACGAGAATGCTCATGAATTTGTGCCTGTAAGTAGCTGCGCTTCAGCGCACGGCCGCGACGACTTTCTTCGCGGCGTCGGTCAGATCCGCCGCGGGCGTGACCTTCAGGCCGCTGCCGGCCAGCATGGCCCGCGCCTTCTCGGCATTCGTGCCCTCGAGGCGCACGACCACCGGCACTTTCACGCCGACGTTCTTCACCGCGATGATCACGCCTTCGGCGATCAGGTCGCAGCGGACGATGCCGCCGAAGATGTTGACGAGAACCGCCTTCACCTTGTCGTTCGACAGGATCAGCTTGAACGCTTCGGTGACGCGCTCGGCCGTGGCACCACCGCCGACGTCGAGGAAGTTCGCCGGATTGCCGCCATGCAGCTTGATCAGGTCCATCGTCGCCATCGCGAGGCCGGCGCCGTTGACCATGCAGGCGATGTCGCCATCCAGTGAGACGTAGTTGAGGTCGTGCTCGCTCGCGGCGCGCTCCATCGGATCTTCCTGGTTGGCGTCGCGCAGCGCGGCCAGTGCCTTCTGCCGGAACACGGCGTTCGGATCGATGTTGATCTTGGCATCGAGCGCGACCAGCTTGCCGCCATCCGTGACGATCAGCGGATTGACCTCGACCAGCGCGGCGTCCTTCTCGATCGTGAGCTTGTACAGCGCCATGGCAATCGCCTGGAATTCGGCGATCTGGCCATCCTTGAAGCCCAGCGCGAACGCCATGCGACGGCACTGGTAGGGCTGCAGGCCCGCGGCCGGATGGATGTTGACCGTGGTGATCTTCTCCGGGCTGTGCTCGGCGACTTCTTCGATGTCCATGCCGCCCGCGGCAGAACCGATCATCGCGATACGGCCCTTCTCACGGTTCAGCGTCAGCGACAGATAGATCTCGCGTTCGATCTTCGAACCCGTCTCGACGTACACGGTGTCGATCGGCAGGCCTTCGGCCCCCGTCTGCTTGGTGACGAGGCGCTGGCCAAGCATGCCGGCCGCCGCGCTGCGCACGGCATCCATGTCCCGGGCGAGCTTGACGCCGCCGGCCTTGCCGCGGCCGCCCGCGTGCACCTGGGCCTTCACCACCCACAGCGATCCACCGATAGCCTGGGCTGCCGCGACGGCCGCCTCCGGCGTACTGGCCACCTGGCCGCGCGGCACGGGAATGCCGTAACTCGCGAAGACTTCCTTCGACTGGTACTCGTGCAGGTTCATTTAGCGTTCCGGGTTCGACTGAATAACGAGGCATTATGCCTCAACCTGCGGAGACCTTCCCTAGCCGTGACACAGCGCGCAGTCGGCCGATTGCCGCGTGGTCGCCCAATAGACGATGATCGGTCGGATCAGGGATTGTCCGAATCATGGCTCGCACCGACATGGGTCTTTCCGATACGCAGCGCGGCGCGCCGGGCGACCTTTCACGTCGCATCCTGGGCCTCCTCAACCTCTATCGCCTGCTGATCCCGCCGACGCTGATCGCGATCCGCTATTTCACGGCGCCTCAGGCCGTGGTCGGCAGCACCGCACCGTCGCTGTTCCTGGCGCTCTGCGCGCTGTATTTCACGGCCGGCGTGATCCTCGTCCTGGCGCTGCGCTTCCGCGAAGCCTCGACCCCGACGATCGCAGTCACGCACGGACTCGTCGACGCGCTCGGCATCGCGGGCTTCATGTATGTCAGCGGTGGCGTCGCCAGCGGCCTCGGCATCCTGCTGGTCCTGCCGGTCGCCGCGACGGCCCTGCTGGCCGAGGCACGCACGGCCGCGTTCATCGCCGCGCTGACCTCGGTCGCCGTGCTGCTGCAGCAGCTGCTGGGGCAGTTGTTTTCAGACTTTGGCGCGGCCGACTACACCAGTGCCGGCGTGCTCGGTGCCATCGTGTTCCTGGTGGCGTTCAGCGTCTGGCCGGTGGCCACGCGACTGCGCGAGAGCGAGGCGCTGGTCAGGCGCCAGGAAGTGGACCTGGCGAATCTCTCGCAGCTGTCGCAGTACATCGTGCAGCACCTGCGCGAGAGCATTCTCGTGGTGGACCCGGAGGACCGGATCCGCCTGATCAACGAATCCGCCGCGGAGATCCTCGGTGACCGCGCGGCCTTCCCCGGCGCACTGCTGGGCGAAGCCTCACCTCGCCTGCTTTATCTGCTGTCCACCTGGCGCCAGATGACCGGCGTGCAGAACGACTCCCATGGCAGCTTCGTCGCGGCCGATGGCGCGCGCGAGATCGCCCCGCATTTCGCGCCGCTCGGCGGCACCGAGCCCGCACCGGTGCTGATCTTCCTCGAAGACACCAGCGTGTTCGCCGGCAAGGTGCAGCAGTCCAAGCTCGCCGCGCTCGGCCGCCTGTCCGCGAGCATCGCGCACGAGATCCGGAACCCCGTCGGCGCGATGAGCCATGCGGGCCAGCTGCTCGCGGAATCGCCGAACCTCGGCGCCGACGACCGCCGCCTGACCGACATCATCGCCAAGAACGCCGAGCGGGTCAGCACCATCATCAACAACGTGCTGTCGATGTCGCGGCGCGAGGCGAACCGACCCGAGCGCATCCGCCTCGGCGCCTGGCTGACCGGTTTTGCCGAGGAATTCTGCGCGACGATGCAGTGGCCCACGGAGCGCCTGAAGATCACGGCCAGCGATGGGGATATCGAGATCCGCGTCGATCCTTCGCAATTGCGGCAGGTGGTCTGGAACCTCTGCGACAACGCGATCAAGTACGGCATGCACCCGGTCGACGAAGGCGCGGACGTTTCGACCAGCGCGAGCGGGATCATGCATGCGTTGTCCAGCGCGACCATCGAAGTCCGCTATGGGCGCCTGAAGCCCTCGGCGCGCCCTTACCTCGAGGTCGCCGATCGTGGGCCCGGCATCGCGCCGGAGAATGCCGAACGCATCTTCGAGCCGTTCTTCTCGGCCGAGCAACGCAGCTCCGGTCTCGGCCTGTTCCTCGCGCGCGAGCTCGCACAGAGCAACTCGGCGACGCTGCTCTATGAAGCGCGTCAGGGTGGCGGCACGGTCTTCCGGCTCGTATTCTCCGACCCCAGTCGCTGGGAGGTCTGAAGCGTGGGCAAGCCCGTCGTGCTGGTGGTCGACGACGAGCCCGATCTCGTCGAGCTGCTCAGCCTCACGCTCAATCGCATGAATCTCGAGACGCGCAGTGCCGCCACGGTGGCTGCGGCGCGCGAACTGCTGCGCACCGAGCATTTCGACCTGTGCCTGACGGACATGCGCCTGCCGGACGGCAACGGCCTCGAACTCGTCGAATGGATCCAGCAGAACCGCGCCGACATCCCGGTCGCCGTGATCACCGCGCATGGCAACGTCGAGTCCGCAGTGCGCGCACTGAAGCTCGGCGCCTTCGACTTCGTCTCGAAGCCGCTCGACCTCGGCGTGATGCGCAAGCTCGTGGCCAGCGCGATCCGGCTCGGCGAGCGCGGCGACGGTTCGCTGACCATCCGCGGCCCGCGGCTGATCGGCCGATCGCAGACCATGCAGGACCTGCGCGAGCTGATCGCGCGTGTCGCGCGCAGCCAAGCGCCGGTCTATATCTCGGGCGAATCGGGCGTCGGCAAGGAACTCGTCGCGCGGCTGATCCACGACACGGGACCGCGGGCCGAAGGGCCCTTCGTACCCGTGAACTGCGGCGCGATCCCCGGCGAACTGATGGAGAGCGAGCTGTTCGGCCACAAGCGCGGCAGCTTCACCGGTGCCGTCGCCGACAAGAAGGGCCTGGTGCAGGCCGCCGAGGGTGGCACGCTGTTCCTGGACGAGGTCGCGGACCTGCCGCTGCACATGCAGGTCAAGCTGCTGCGCCTGATCCAGGAAAAGTCCGTGCGCCCGGTCGGCGAGCAGCACGAGAGCCCGACAGACGTGCGGATACTCTCGGCCACGCACCGCAACCTCGCGGAGCTCGTGGCTCAGGGCCGATTCCGTGAAGACCTCTACTACCGCATCAACGTGATCGAGCTGCGCGTGCCGGCGCTGCGCGAGCGCGCCGAGGACATTGCGGACCTGGCCGAGACGATCCTGAACCGTCTCGCGCGCCGCATGCAGGTCGCCGTGCCGGAGCTCGAACCCGACGCGCTGCAGCTGCTGGCGCGGCATCCTTTCCCGGGCAATGTGCGCGAACTCGAGAACGTGCTCGAGCGCGCCCTGACCCTCTCGACCGGCGGCCGTATCGCAGCCACCGACATCCAGTTGCGGGCGGTCGCGCGGCCGCTGCCGGGGGCCAGCCCTGGCGCGGGGACGCCGGCCCAGAGCGCCGCCGTCACCGGGCCCGGTGAAGGGGCGACGCTGGAGCTCGGCAGCAGTGGCCCGCACGCAATCGGCGGCAGCGATGCGCTCGGCGACCAGCTCGAGCATCTGGAACGCGCCGCGATCATCCGGGCGCTCGAGGCCAGCCGCTACAACAAGACGGCGGCCGCCAAGCAGCTCGGCATGACGTTCCGCGCGCTGCGCTACCGGATCAAGAAGCTCGGCATCGAGTGACCCGCCGCGACTGACGCGGCACGTCACTTTGTGACGCAGCGCGGCCCCCAGCGGCGGAATGTGACCGCCACTGGCGACAGCATCACAAGTCACATTCCAATAAAATCAATGAGTTGAAGACCTCGGGGCGTGTGGCACGGGCCTTGCTTCTCTTAGCGGCAAGCGCAGTTCCCCCCGTTCCGCGCAGACATTTTCGGTTTCTTTTTCGTCACTCAGGAGTTTCAGCAATGAAGTCGATTCAGAAGGGTTTCACGCTCATCGAACTGATGATCGTCGTCGCGATCATCGGCATTCTGGCCGCCATCGCCATCCCGGCCTACCAGGACTACACGGTCCGCTCGCAGGTCACGGAAGGTCTGAACCTGGCGTCGGACACGAAGGCCGCCGTTGCTGAGATCTATGCTCAGACGGGCACGTTCACGGGCATCGATGCCGGCTCGCAGGGCATCTCTGCCGATACCGACAAGTCGGGCAAGTACGTCACGGGCGTTGATGTCGCCGGCGGCGTCATCACCATCACGTTCGGCAACGATGCGAGCGACGCGATCGACGGCGAAACGCTGGCCCTGACGCCGGGCGTCAATGCCAACGGCGACGTGGTCTGGCAGTGCGGCAACTTCGAAATGTCGAACGCCGACCTGACGATGGAAGCCGCGGGCACGACTTCGGTCGAAGACCGCTACCTGCCCTCGTCCTGCCGTACCAACACCTAATCGTGTTGCAAGCCTAACGGCCCTGGAAAGCCCCTCTCCGGAGGGGCTTTTCTTTTGTGCCCTTTGTTTTGGGATAAGGGTCACGCAGGCAGCGGCTCCCCTATGCCACCATCAGCGAAGATTTGACAATTGCCGCATGGGTCTTCTTGGGTAGACTATGGCCTCTCCCGTCGCTTCGCACTGCACGCTAACTTCATGAACGACAACGCTTCTCTGGCGCTCGGCGGGCCCTCCCGTGCGGGCCTCGGCGGCCTGCCGCAGCGGCTCGTTCAGGACGGGCTGGTGGACGAGTCCGCCATGCTGTCGGCCATCGCCGATGCCAAGGACCGCAAGACCAGCGTCGTCACGCAGCTGGTCAACAAGGGCGTGGCCAACGCGCGCGACATCGCGATCGCCGCCGCCAACGAATTCGGCGTCCCGCTGATCGATCTCGATGCGATGGTGATCGACCTCGACACCATGAAGCTGGTCAGTGACAAGCTGCTGGCCAAGCATCGCGTGCTGCCGCTGTTCCGCCGCGGCAAGCGCCTGTTCCTCGCCGTCTCGGATCCCACCCACCTCGCCGCGATTGACGAGATCAAGTTCGCCACGGGCATGGGCATCGAGGCGATCGTCGTCGAGGACGACAAGCTGCAGAAGACGCTCGACAAGGCGATCGAGCAGGCCGACACCTCGATGCCGAATCTCGGCGACGACGACGGCGTCGACCTCGAGAACCTGGAAACCACCGGGGGCGATCCGGAACTCGATGACGATTCCAGCGACGTCGAAGACGCGCCGATCGTTCGTTTCGTCAACAAGGTGCTGCTGGACGCGATCCGTCGCGGCGCCTCGGACGTACACTTCGAACCGTACGAAAAAGTCTATCGCGTGCGGTATCGCATCGACGGCATCCTGAAGGAAGTCGCCTCGCCACCGGTGCAGCTGGCGCAGAAGATCTCGGCGCGCGTGAAGGTCATGTCGCGCCTCGACATCGCCGAACGCCGTGTGCCGCAGGACGGCCGCATCAAGATGAAGCTCTCCAAGACGAGAGCCATCGACTTCCGCGTCAGCTCCTGCCCGACGCTGTTCGGCGAAAAGATCGTGCTGCGTATTCTCGATCCGTCGTCGGCGATGCTCGGCATCGACGCGCTCGGTTACGAGGCCTTCCAGCGCGACCTGTACCTGAAGTACCTCGCCAAGCCTCAGGGCATGATCCTCGTCACCGGACCGACGGGCTCCGGCAAGACCGTGTCGCTCTACACTGGCCTGAACATTCTCAACCGCGAAGACACGAACATCTCGACCGCGGAAGACCCGGCGGAAATCAACCTGCCCGGCGTCAACCAGGTCAACGTGAATCCGAAAGTCGGCCTCACGTTCGCCGCCGCGCTGCGCGCCTTCCTGCGCCAGGATCCCGACGTCGTCATGGTCGGTGAAATCCGCGACCTCGAAACCGCCGAGATCGCGATCAAGGCAGCGCAGACCGGCCACTTGGTGCTCTCGACGCTGCACACGAACGACGCGCCGCAGACGCTGACGCGCCTGATCGACATGGGCGTGAAGCCCTACGCGATCGCGACGTCCGTTTCGCTGATCATCGCGCAACGACTCGCGCGCAAGCTCTGCAATGCCTGCAAGACGTTGATCGACATCCCGGCCGAAGCGCTGCTCGCCGAGGGCTTCTCGGAAGAAGACGTGGCTGCCGGCATCAAGGCCTATGGCCCGAAGGGCTGTCAGAGCTGCAGCGACGGCTACAAAGGCCGTCTCGGCATCTATCAGGTCATGCCGGTCACGGATTCCATCGGCCGCATCATCATGGAAGGCGGCAACGCCATCGACATCGCCGACGAGGCGAAGCGACTGGGCGTCTGGGACCTGCGCCGCGCCGGCCTCGAGAAAGTGAAGGTCGGCGCGACGAGCCTGGAAGAAGTCAACAGCGTCACCATCGATTGAAGACTTAAACGAGTATTCCTATGGCACAGGCAGCAAGCAGCACCCAGACGCTCAAGG
The DNA here is from genome assembly GCA_965279665.1 of Steroidobacteraceae bacterium. Lineage (GTDB taxonomy): Bacteria > Pseudomonadota > Gammaproteobacteria > Steroidobacterales > Steroidobacteraceae > UBA964. The sequence continues at coordinate 917,242 of OZ257256.1, read as the reverse complement.
CGATCCGCAAGGACGTCGCGTTCAACTGGCAGGGCAAGGACAAGCAGGGCAAGGCCGTACGCGGCAAGCTGCTGGCGCCGGACGAGAAGGCACTGCGCGCCGAACTGCGCCGCAAGGGCATCGTGCTCGACAAGGCGTCGAAGCAGATCACGATGTTCCAGGGCAGCGGCAAGGTGAAGCCCGAAGACGTCGCGATCTTCAGCCGCCAGCTCGCCACGATGCTCGCCGCCGGCATTCCGCTGGTGCAGTCGTTCGAGATCGTCGGCAACGGCAACGACAACCCGGCGATGCAGAAGCTGATCCTCGACATCAAGGCGGACGTCGAAGGCGGCACCTCGCTGCATGAGGCGCTGGCGCGCCATCCGCTGTATTTCGATGATCTGTACGTGAACCTGGTCGAAGCCGGCGAACAGGCCGGTGCGCTCGAGTCGCTGCTCGACAAGATCGCCACGTACAAGGAAAAGACCGAGGCACTGAAGAAGAAGGTCAAGAAGGCCCTGATGTACCCGGCTGCCGTGCTCGTGGTTGCGGTCGTCGTGACCATCATCCTGCTGGTGTTCGTGATCCCGCAGTTCGAATCGCTGTTCAAGGGCTTCGGTGCGGAACTCCCCGCGTTCACGCAGTTCGTCATCGATCTGTCGAAGTTCGTCCAGGCCAAGGGCATCTTCATCGCCGCCGTGATGTTCGGCGCGGGCTATGCGTTCTTCTATTTCAAGAAACGCTCGAAGAAGATGCGCGAGACGCTGGACCGCATCGCGCTGAAGCTGCCGATCATCGGCCCCATCCTGAACAAGGCGGCGATCGCGCGCTACGCGCGCACGCTGTCGACGATGTTCGCGGCCGGCGTGCCGCTGGTCGAGGCGCTGACGTCCGTGGCCGGCGCCACCGGCAACATCGTCTACGAGAACGCCGTGCTGCGCATGCGCGACGAAGTCTCCACCGGTACGCGACTGCAGCAGGCGATGGAGAACACCGGCCTGTTCCCGAACATGGTCATCCAGATGATCGCCGTCGGCGAAGAGGCCGGTGCGCTCGATGAAATGTCCGGCAAGGTCGCCACGTTCTACGAAGCCGATGTCGACAACGCCGTGGACAGCATGTCGAGCCTGCTCGAGCCGCTGATCATGGCCATTCTGGGTGTGCTCGTCGGCGGCCTGGTCATCGCGATGTACCTGCCGATCTTCAAGCTCGGCGCGGTCGTCTGAAGACACGCCCGTGCTCGCATTGCTGGCCGCCTCACCGGGCCTGCTGATCGGCGTCTGCCTCGTGCTCGGGCTGCTGGTCGGCAGCTTCCTCAATGTGGTCGTGCACCGCGTGCCGATCATGCTGAACCGCGAATGGGCCGCGCAATGCGAAGAGCTCGCCGGGCGCGAGCCCGCTGCCCAGCCGAAGTACAACCTGATCGCACCACGCTCGGCCTGCCCGTCCTGTCAGGCGCCGATCACTGCCGCGCAGAACATCCCGGTCATCAGCTGGCTCGTGCTGCGCGGGCGCTGCGCGAATTGCCAGGCCCCGATCAGCGCGCGTTATCCGCTGGTCGAACTGCTGACCGGCCTGATGTCGGCGGCCGTCGCCTGGAAGTTCGGCTACGGCGCACCGCTCGCGATGGCACTCGGCATCACCTGGACGCTGATCGCGCTGACCTTCATCGATCTCGACACCCAGCTGCTGCCGGACAGCCTGACGCAGCCGCTGCTGTGGGCGGCGCTGCTGGCGAGCCTGTGGTCCGCCGCGCCCGGCGCAACGGACAGCGCCGCCGGCCTCTCGGGAAGCTCTCTGGCCGCCGTGCTGCCCGTGGACCCGCGCACGGCGCTGATCGGTGCGATCGCCGGTTACCTGTCACTGTGGAGCGTGTTCCACCTGTTCCGGCTGGTGACGGGCAAGGAAGGCATGGGCTATGGCGACTTCAAGCTGCTGGCCGCCCTCGGCGCCTGGCTCGGCTGGCAGATGATTCTGCCGATCGTGCTGATGTCGGCCATGGTCGGCGCGATTGTCGGCATCGTGCTGATCGCGCGCTACGGCCGGGACCGCCAGGTGCCGATGGCCTTCGGCCCCTACCTGGCCGCGGCCGGCTGGATCATGCTGATGTTCGGCCACGAGATCGTGGACCGCTACCTGGGGCTGTTCCGGCCCGTCACATGAGCGGCCCTCTCCTGACCGGCGAGCCGCGATGATCCGGGTCGGTCTCACCGGCGGCATCGCCAGCGGCAAGAGCACGGTCGCCCGGCTGTTCGCGGCCCGCGGCGTTCCCGTCATCGATACCGACGATCTCGCGCGCGAGGTCGTGGCGCCCGGCAGCGATGGCCTCGCCGCCGTGGTCGAGCGCTTCGGGGCGGGCGTGGTCGCCGCCGATGGCAGCCTCGACCGGCGCGCCCTGCGCCGCATCGTTTTCGATTCCGAACCCGCCCGTCGCGACCTCGAGGCCATCACCCACCCGCGCATCCGCGCGCTGCTCGCGCAGCGCTCGAGCGAGGCCGGGGGCGCCTATCAGATCTGGGTGATTCCCCTGCTCGTGGAAGGCAAGGGCCGCATCCAGGTGGACCGCGTGCTGCTGGTCGACTGCCCCGAGGCCCTGCAGATCGCGCGGGTGATGCAGCGCGATGGCAGCAGCCGCGAGCAGGCCGAGGCCATTCTCGCCGCCCAGGCCTCGCGCGCCGCGCGACTGTCGGCGGCCGACGACGTGATCGTCAACGACGGCGATCCGGCGCGGCTCGACGCTCACGTCGCCGCGCTGCATCAGACCTACCTCGAAGGTTTACGCACCCGGAGCGGGTGACGCAGAATAGCGTGATGACTGATGAGGCCATCGAGACGGGGGCACCTGCTGCAGTAGCGGCGGCGCCGGTCGTCTTCGAGCAGCCGCTGAACGAGCGGATGCGCACCTTCCTGCGCCTCGACTTCCTTTACAACCAGGCGCTGTACCACAACCAGGCGCGCAGCCAGTGGGGCAGCCGCGCCGCCGTCGACAGCCTGCTCGACATCCTCGCGATCACCTCGCGCGGCGACACGCGCGCCGACGTGCTGAAGGAACTCGAACGCCAGCTCGCGCTGCTGAACGATTTCCAGAGCAAGCCCGGCGTCGACACGGCGCGCCTGCGCACCGTGATCTCGAACCTGCTGCGCCTGCGCGCCGATCTGCTCGGCACGGGCTCGGCATACCTCGCGCCGCTGAAGGATTCGGAATTCCTGAACGCGATCCGGCATCGCAGCGCGATTCCCGGCGGCACCTGTGAATTCGACCTGCCGGATTTCTGCTTCTGGCTGAACCAGCCGGCGGAGCTGCGCATCGAAACCTTCGCGTCCTGGCTCGCGATGCTCAGGCCTCTCTGCGATGCGATCGCGGAACTGCTGTGGCTGACGCGACAGAACGGTCGCGCGCGGCGCGAGATCGCGCGCGGCGGCATCTATCACGTGACCTTCGATCGAGAGACGCCGGTGCAGCTGCTGCGCATCGCCGTGCCGGGCGATCTCGGCCTGTATCCGGAGATCAGCGGCAGCCACTATCGCAGCAGCGTGCGCTTCGTGACCTGGCTCGGCCCGACCGAACGGGCCAAGCAGGCCGAGGGCGACATCGCCTTCGAACTCACCTGCTGCACCTGACACGCGCCCGCAGCGGATATGGCGACGGTCAAGTGCCCGACCTGCTCGCGGCTCATCGAATGGGGCCCCGATTTTCCGTATCGCCCGTTCTGCAGTGAGCGCTGCAAGATGGTCGACCTCGGTGCCTGGCTCGCGGAAGAGCGGCGCATCCCGGGCCCCGTGGCCACCACTGAATTCCCCGACGACTCGCACGACGACCCGGAACCCCGATGAAGCTCTATACCAACGGCTTTGCCCCGAGCCCGCGCCGCGTGCGCATGTTTGCCGCCGAGAAGGGCATCGCGCTGACACTGATCGAGCTCGATATCTCGAAGGGTGAAACCCAGACGCCGGCGTATCGCCAGGTGAACCCCGTCGGTGAGACGCCTGTGCTGGAACTCGACGACGGCACACGCATCAGCGAATCGCTGGCGATCTGCCGCTATCTCGAAGCGCTGCAGCCGGAACCGAACCTGATGGGATCGACGCCACTGGAACGCGCGCAGATCGAAGCACAGGCGTTGCAGCTGTTGTTCCGCGTCTATGTCCCCTCGACGCAGGCCTTCCGGCATACACACAAGTTCTGGGCCGACAGGATCCAGCAGGTGCCTGAATACGGCGTGCTCGCGCGCGAGCAGGTGCTCGCGGAATGGCGCCGCATCGACGCGCTGCTCGGCACGCGGGCGTTCATCGCAGGCGATCGCTTCAGCGTCGCGGACATCGTCGCCTTCACAACGCTGGCCTTCGGCAAGCCCAGCGGCATCCGCGTGCAGCCCGAGCAGTCGAACCTCGCGCGCTGGTACGACGTCATCGCCGCGCGCCCCAGCGCGAAAGCCTGACCGGCACTGGCACCGCTGATGCAACCAGACTTCTGGCTCGAGCGCTGGCAGCGCAACGAAATCGGCTTCCATCAACCGGCACCGCATCGCGCGCTTGCGCGCCATTGGCCGAGTCTCGGTCTCGCGCGCGGCAGCCGCGTGTTCGTGCCGCTGGCCGGCAAGAGCAGCGACATGCTGTGGCTCGCCGCGGCGGGACATCTCGTGATCGGCATCGAACTCGCGGAGATCGCCGTGCGTGCGTTCTTCGCGGAGAACGCGCTGACGCCGGCGATCACCCGCGTTGGCCCGCTGCAGCGCTTCAGTACCCAAGGACTCGAACTGTGGTGCGGCGACGTATTCACGTTCGGCACCGCCGAGCTCGGCCCGATCGATGCGATCTTCGATCGCGCTGCGCTGGTCGCGCTGCCACCCGAACTGCGCCGCCGCTATGTGTCGCACCTCGATGCGCTGTCGCGTCCCGGCACGCGTACGCTGCTGGTCACGATGGAATATGCGCAGGCCGAGATGGCCGGTCCGCCGCACGCCGTGCTCGAGGACGAGGTGCGCTCGCTCTATGCCGCGCATGAACTCGAACTGCTCGAGCGCGACGACGCGATCGCCGACTTCCCGAAATTCGCGCAGCGCGGCGTCACGCGGCTCGGTGAAGCCATCTATCGTTGCATTAAGTCCTAAAGCCGTTGCGGCGCGCCGGACGCGCGCCGATCATCACTCGTGCTCCCCGGGCAAAGACCCGACTCACCACAAGAGAGCACGAGATGAAGACCTTCCCGGTTGCCGCTTCGGCGGCGCTGCTCGCCCTGCTGTGCGGCTGCCAGAGCCTCGCGCCGCGGGCGCAGACATCGTTCGCCGATTCGCTGGCTGCCTGCCAGTTTTTCCGCGGCGGGCGTCCCGGCGTGGACCGCGAGCGTGCCGCCCATGATCCTTCGATCGAGTCCTGCCTGCGGCGGCGCGGCTGGACGGCCGATGGCAGTCCGACGCTGGACCGATTGCTCGGCCAGCCCTAGCGCATCTCTGCCCCAGGGGACGATCCGATATCCAATGCTGCGGCGACGAACGCCAGCTGGTCGGCGAAATCCTCGACCTGCATCCACACCGGTTTGCCCGCGCCGTGTCCGGCGCGAGTTTCGATGCGGATCAGCACCGGGTTCGCGCAGCCCTGCGCGCGCTGCAGTTCCGCCGCGAACTTGTAGCTGTGCCAGGGCACGACGCGGTCGTCCCGATCGGCGGTCGTGACCAGCGTCGGCGGATAGCAGACGCCGGCACGCACGTTGTGCACCGGTGAATACGCGCGCAGCGCGCGGAACTCGACCGGATCCTCGGACAGGCCATAGTCCGACGACCACTGGCGCGCATTGGCACTCGCCGTGTGATAGCGCAGCATGTCGAGCACGCCGACGCCGGGCAGCGCCGCGCCGAACAGTTCGGGCCGCTGCAGCAACGTCGCGCCGACGAGCAGGCCGCCATTCGAGCGGCCGGAGATCGCAAGCTTCCTGGGCGAGGTCCAGCCCTCGCGGATCAGATACTCGGCGGCCGCGATGAAGTCATCGAACACGTTCTGCTTCTGCGTGCGCGTACCGGCCTCGTGCCAGGCCTGGCCGTACTCGCCGCCGCCGCGCAGATTCGCTTCCACGTAAATGCCGCCCATCTCCAGCCAGGCGATCGTCTGCGGCCGGAATGCGGGCGTCAGCGAGACATCGAAGCCGCCGTAGCCATACAGCATCAGCGGCGTGTCCGCGCTGCGCGCGACATCGCGCCGGTGCGCGACGAACATCGGGATGCGCGTGCCATCGCGGCTCGGATAGAACAGCTGTTCGGTCACGTAGCGCGAGGTGTCCGCCGGCAGCTTCGGCTCGCGCAGCAGCGTCGCCTGGTTGCTGTGCGCATCGAGACGCCAGATCTGTCCGGGGCGCAGATAGTCCGCGTAGCTGAAGAAGGTCTCGCCATCGCTGGAATTGCCGGGGAAGCCCGCGACCGTGCCGAGACCCGGCAGCGGCACATCACCGAGCCTGCGCCCGTCCGTGCCGTAGATCTGCGCGACGCCGTGCGCATCCCGAACATAGGTGACGACCAGGCGGCCGCCGACGAGACTGGAAGACTCGAGCTTCGCGTCAGACTGCGGCACGACTTCGCGCCAGCGCTCGCGCTGCGGCTGACGCGCATCGACGGCGATGATGCGGCCCCGTGGCGCATCAGCCGTCGTCTGCACGTAGAACACGTCGCCCTCGTTGCCGATCACGGTGTAGAGCGCATCCCAGGCCGCGAACAGGGGCTGCCGCGCGACAGCCGGCTTCGCGAGATCGATCAGGTCCACGCCGTTGGTCACGTAGCCGTCGAACAGCGAGACGACCAGCCAGCGTCCATCATCACTGACGCTGGCGGACGGCGTACGCGTCGGGTGATCCGTGACGGCATAGATGCGTTCGTCGGCCCGCTGCTCGCTGCCGAGGCGATGCCGATAGACGATGGGCTGCGCCTGGTCATCGCCGCGCGATTCGGCGGCGGCGGCACCGGTGCGGGCGGGATATCGGCTGTAGTAGACGGCCGTGCTGTCCCGCGACCACGACAATTCCCAGAACTTCGTGAAGCGCAGCTCGTCCGGCAGGTCGACGCCATCGGCGACGCGCCGGAACCGCCAGATGTCCCAGTCCGTGCCGCCGTCGGACAGTGCATACGCGAGGATCCTGCCGTCGGGGCTCGGCACGAAGCGCGACAGCGCGACGGTCGCATCATCGCGCGTGACGTTCGGATCGAACAGCACGCGGCCGAGGTCGCTGGCGTCGCCCGAGACATGCAGCACGCTCTGGTTCTGGCGGCCATCGTTGCGCAGGAAGAAATACTGCCCGCCCTCGCGACGCGGCACGCCGAAGCGCTCATAGCTCCACAGCTGCGTGAGCCGCGTCTTCAGCGCTTCGCGCTGTGGCAGTGCCTCGAGCCAGGGCTGGGCCAGCGCATTCTGCGCGCGCACGAATTCGCGTGTGGCCGGCGAGTCAGCCTGCTCCATCCATCGATAAGGATCGGCGACGCTGACCCCGTGATAGACATCCACGACATCACCGCGCGAAGCCGCCGGATAGACCAGGACCTCCCGGTTCGCCGCACTCGGCGCCGGGGTGCCGGCGCATCCGGACAGGCCTGCGAGGCTAGTCATGGCCAGCAGCCCCGCTGCAGCCCATGTCATCGGGTGGCGATCCTGGATCATGGTCCCTACACTCCTCACTCGAATTCGGCATTTTAGCCGACGGCCAGAAGAAGACTCGCATGCGCCATTGTCGCCGTTTTTCCGCCTTGGTTCTGCAGCGGCTGGTTCTGCTGCCGCTGGCCCTGCTGGCTGCACAGACCGCACCCGCTGCGGACGTATCCGCTCCATCCGGGCAGCCGCTGTCCATCGAACGCATCTTCGCGGCGCCCGAGCTGTCCGGCCAGGCGCAGCGCAATCCGGGCTTCTCGCCGGATGGCCGCTTCGTCACCTACCTGAAAGGCGCCGCGGACAACAAGGATCGCCTGGATCTCTGGGCCTATGACCTGACGCGGCGGGAACATCGAAAACTCGTCGACGCGCGCAGTCTCGTCCCGCAGGAGCGGCGCCTGTCCGCCGAGGAAGAACAGCGGCGTGAGCGCCAGCGCATCTCCTCGCTCGCCGGCATCGTGGATTTCGAGTTCTCGGCGGATTCGCGCTATCTGCTCGTGCCGCTGTCCGGTGATCTGTACCTGTATGACCTGCGCGCGCCGACGAGTTCCGCAGTGCGCCAGCTCACGAAGACCGACGCCTTCGAGACGGACGCGAAGTTCTCGCCGCGTGGACGCTATGTCAGCTTCGTGCGCGACCAGAACCTGTTCGCCATCGAGCTGGCCACCGGCCGCGAGATCGCGATCACGAAGGAGGGTGCAGGACTCGTGTCCTTCGGCGTCGCCGAGTTCATCGCCCAGGAGGAGATGAATCGGACCACCGGCTACTGGTGGTCGCCGGACGAAGCGCGGATCGCGTACGCGCGCGTCGAAGAAACACCCGTGGACGAAGTCGAACGTTTCGAGATCAACGCGGACAACGTCACGGTCGTGCGGCAGCGTTACCCCGCCGCGGGTCGCCCTAACGCGCGAGTGGACCTGTTCATCCATGACATCGCGGACGGCGCTGTGCGACCGGTCACGGCGCGCGATGAGTACCTCGCGCGCGTGGCCTGGTTTCCGGACGGTGGCGCTCTTGCCCTACAGACGCAGAGCCGCGACCAGAAGACGCTGGTGCTGTGGCGTGTCGATGCCGCCACCGGTCGCGCGAGCGCGCTGATCACCGAGCGCAGCGACAGCTGGGTACCGCTGCACGATGAACTGACCTTCCTGCCCCGAACGCGGCAGTTCATCTGGGCCTCGGTGCGCAGCGGCTTCAAGCACCTGTACCTGTACGACGAGGACGGCCGGGCACGCGGCGCGCTGACCGGAGGCGAGTGGATGGTGGTCGGCGATGATGAACGGCGTGCGATCCGCGGCGTCGATGAGACGCGCGAACTCGTGTACTTCATGGCCAATCGCGACACGCCGATCGAGCGCCACCTGTACGTCGCCTCGCTGCGGCCCGCAGCGGACGGCAGTCCGCCGACGGCACCGCGCCGCCTGACCACGATGCCTGGATGGCATGCAGTCAGCATGTCAGGCGACACGCGCTCCTGGCTCGACACGTTCTCGGACCCCGACACGCCGCCCTCACTGACGCTGCGGCGCATCGATGGCAGCCCGATCGCGACGCTGGTCCCCAACCGTCTCGATGCGGCTCATCCCTATGCACCGTACCTGGACGCCCATCTGCGGACGGAGTTCGGAACACTGCCGGCGGCGGATGGCCAGACGCTGTACTGGCAGATGCTGCGCCCGCGCAATCTGGTGCCCGGCAGGAAGTATCCGGTGATCGTCGACCTCTACGGCGGACCCGGCTATCAGCGCGTGCGCCGCGCGTGGATGGGCGGTGGGCGTTCGAACGAAGGCTTTTTCCGCCAGATCCTCGCGCAGAGCGGCTATATCGTCTTCACGCTGGACAACCGCGGCAGCGGCCAGCGTGGCACGTCCTTCGAGACCGCGCTGTACCGGCGCATGGGAACGGTCGAAGTCGAAGACCAGGTGCGTGGCGTCGAGTACCTGCGCACCCTGGCCTACGTCGACGCGGCGCGCGTCGGCGTCTCGGGCTGGAGCTATGGCGGTTACATGGCGCTGATGTGCGTGCTGCGAGCGCCGCAGTATTTCAGCGCGGCGGTATCCGGCGCACCGGTTACGGACTGGGCGCTGTACGACACCCACTACACCGAGCGTTACATGGGTACCCCACAGGACAATGCCGCGGGCTATGCCGACAGCAGCACGCTGACGCATGCCGCCGCCCTGCAGAGTCCGCTGCTGCTGATGCACGGCATGGCCGACGACAACGTGCTGTTCACGAACAGCACCGCGATGATCAAGCGCCTGCAGGATGCCAACCGGCCCTTCGACGTGATGGTTTACCCGGGCAGCAAGCATGGCCTGCTGCGGTTCGCGGCCACCGGTCCGCACGCCTACGCCGAGATCAAACGTTTCTTCGATCAGACGCTGGGCAGTTCAATGCAGTATACCGGAGCCACCGCACCATGAGATCACTCGCCAGACTGTTCGGCAGCAACCGTGCCTGGGCCGAGGAAATGCGCGAGCAGGACCCGGAGTTCTTCAACAAACTGGTCGGCCAGCAGTCGCCGGACTACCTGTGGATCGGCTGCGCGGACAGCCGCGTGCCGGCGAACGAGATCGTCGGCCTGCTGCCCGGCGAGCTGTTCGTGCATCGCAACGTCGCGAACGTCGTCGTTCACACCGACCTGAATTGCCTGTCCGTGCTGCAGTACGCGGTCGACGTGCTCGACGTCGAGCATGTGATCGTCTGCGGCCACTATGGCTGCGGCGGCGTGCAGGCCGCCCTCGATCACCGTCGCCTCGGTCTGATCGACAACTGGCTGCGGCACGTGCAGGACGTCATGAAGAAGCACCGCAGCGCGCTCGACGAGATCGCGGATCCGGTGCAGCGACTGAACCGGCTGTGCGAGCTGAATGTGATCGAGCAGGTGCTGAACGTCTGCGAGACGACGATCGTGCAGAGCGCCTGGGATCGAGGCAAGGCACTCGAGGTGCACGGCTGGGTCTACGGCCTGCAGGACGGGCAACTGAAGGATCTGTCCGTCTGCGTGAAGAGCCCGGCCGAATTCCAGCAGGTGTATCGATCGGTGATCGATTCGCGCTGAGCGGCCGGCGCTACACGATCTGTCAGCACTGGGACGGCCCGTCAGGGCTCGTCGCGACGCAACGCGGCGCTTCCGAACTGCGTGACATCGGTCACTTCAGACGCGACCGTCGTGAGTGCAGGCATCTTCGAACGCGCCAGCGGAACATCGCGCGCACTGCGATCCGCGATCAGGAAATAGCCCGCGGCGCCGAGTTGGGACTCGAGCGGTGTCCCAAGCGAAGGCGCCCGCATGAAGCTTCCGATATACGTCGCGGCGCCGGGCCTGATCGTGAAGCGAATCGCAAAGGGCACCGCCGACGACCAGTCGATCGTTCCCATCCCGAAGCCACCACCCGAGAATGCGAACTGATCCATGAGGTACTGACCGGGCGGCAGGCGTCGGACGACGACATGGCCCGATTCACGCACGACAAAGTCCGGGTTCTTGATCTTCAGAACCCACGCGCCACCCACTGTCGGTTCGATCGCCCCGTCCCAGTCCCCGATCGGGGTGCCGTCGAGCAGGGCGACGCGCCGGTAGGGAAAGGCGAAACGCATCCCGATGGCGATCGTCCCGACCGAATACACCAGAACCCCGCCGTCATCACCGGCATAGTCCGGTGGGGATTTGCGGGCGATGGCCGGGCTCATCAGCAGGAGCGCGGCGACGCAGAGCGCGGTCCTTCCGAGCATTGCGGGCCTCCGCTCCGCCGCGTCAGCGCAGCTTGATCTTCCCGCCGCCGACCGGGCCGCCGCCCACGTCCGGCACGACGATCCGCGAGGCCTGCTCGCGGCGCATTTCGCGGGCTTCTTCGATCGCCTGCTCCAGCGCCTGCTTCACCGCATCCGGGAACAGCGCGATCGCCTGGTCGAGCGAGTCGGCTTCGATCTCGAACATCAGCGGCAGTACGCCGCCCGGCGTCATCAGCTGGGTCTGGCCGGCGTACAGCACATGCCGCGTCGGATCATCCGCACCACTGGCCGTCACCGGCGTCATGCGACGCAGCGTGCCTGCGCGACGATCGGTGAAGACTTCCTCGCGATACATGTCGCTCGCGTCGAGCTTGATTTCCGGCAAACCTTGATCCTGTTGGGACATGTCAGATTCCGTCGCTGTGTGAGTTCGTGTTGGGAAAGCGTTGCGCGAGAGCCGCTCAGCGCGCGGGGCGCGCGTGCTGCTCGCAGATCGAATCGATGGTCGCCGGCGCGCCGGTCTGGTGGATCAGCGCCTTCTTGCGGAAGAATCGCAGGTAGCCCGCGGGCCCCATGCGCGAGCCGCCCATGCCGGAGAGTTTGAACGAATGCTTCTCGGCCTCGTGCACGAAGGCCGTCAGCGAGCCGTCGTTCAGGCTGATGCCGCCGGCATCGATCTGTCGACCGATGGCCTCGGCCTCGGCGAGCGTGCCGGCAATGACCGCAGCCGACAGGCCATAGACGCCCTCGTTGGCGAGTTCGATCGCCTGCTCGACGCTGTCGTAGGCCATCACCGGCATCACGGGTCCGAAGGTCTCGTCGGTCATCAGCTGCATGCGATGGTCGACATCCACGAGCACCGTCGGCCGCAACCATTTGCCGCCATGGTCTTCGATGACGCCGCCGGTGAGCACCTTCGCGCCCTTGGCCACGGCATCCGTGATCTGCGCGGCGACGATGTCCGCCTGTTTGCCGAAGATGAACGGGCCGATCGTGCCCGCATGCAGATCCGGCCAGTTCGGTTCGACACGCTGCGCCTTCTCGACCAGCTTGGTGACGAACGCATCGTAGATCTTACGGTCCACGTAGATCCGCTCGAGCGACTGACAGGCCTGGCCGGTCGCGAGGCACGAGGCACGCAGCGCGACATCCGTCGCACGTTCGAGATCCGCCGAGGCCGTGATGATCAGCGGATCGTTGCCGCCGAGTTCGAGGAAGGCCGGAATGAAATGACGCGCGGCGTTCTCCGCCACCACGCGGCCCGTGCGCACGCTGCCGGTGAAGCAGACGACGTCCGATGACTCGACCAGCGCCTCGCCGGTCTCGCGTCCGCCGGGCGCGATCGCGAGCACGGCGGCCAGCTCGGGAATCGCCGCGACGGTGCGCAGCAGCGGCACAACGAACCGCGGCGTCACTTCGCTCGGCTTGATCAGCACGGCAGCGCCGGCCAGCAGCGCGGGGATCGCGTCGATCAGCGTCAGCGTCAGCGGGAAGTTCCACGGACTGATCACGCCGACCAGCGCGTAGGGCACGTACTGTGGCCGGAACACGATCGCAGGATTGGCGCTGGCCGACTGCATCGGCGCGTCCGCCTGATCCGGCGGCAGCTGCGGCACGAGCTTCGTCCAGCGATCGATATAGGACGGGATCGCCTGGAACTCGCTGATGGCGATCAGGTGCCGGCCCGTGTCCACCGTCAGAGCCGCGATGATCTCGGCCTGCGCCGCGACGAGAGCCGCGCGCCAGCGTTGCAGCACCTCGATGCGATGCGCGAGCCCGGCCTCGCGCCACGGGCGCTGTGCCATGCGCAGCCGCTGCGCGATCTGCTGCACCTCGGCACGGGACGGCGCCGTGATGTGATGATCCACCACCCCCGTACGTGGATTCACGACAGCAATAGGCTCGCCGGAATAGACGGCGGAGGATGCGTCGGGCGAGCGGGGCTGGGCGTTCATGATCCCGCTATTTTGCTTGAGCCTGCCGGCGTTCGCGAGCCTGTCTGCGCGCGCGAGCCGGCGGACACTGAAAAGCGCTGCTGCAGCGCTTCGATGAACGGTCGGTCGGCTTCGAGGATGTCTTCCGCACCCAGCTGCGCGACAGGCACCCATTTGAGCCGCTGGCCATCGAGTCCCTGCGGCTCGCCGTCGAAGCCGGGCACCACGTAAAGCCGCAGCTCGACGCTGCGATCCGGATATTCGTGCGTCAGCGTCATCAGGTGGACAGCCGCGTGGATGTGCACGCCGAGCTCTTCGAGCAGCTCGCGCGAGAGCGCCTCGGCGTCGGTTTCGCCGTTCGCGATCTTGCCGCCGGGAAACTCCCAGCGGCCCGCGAGATGTCGGCCTGCCGGGCGTTCTGCGATCAGCACCTGGTCATCGCGCAGCAGCGCCCCGGCGACGACCTGCAGCGCGACACTCATGCGCGCGAGTGCAGACGTTTCACGATGCGCTCAGCCCTGTTCGAGCTGGCCGTGGCACTGCTTGTATTTCTTGCCCGAGCCGCAGGGACAGGGTTCGTTGCGACCGACCTTCTTGTCGCCGCGCACGAACGGCGCAGCGCCGGCCTGCGGATCTCCGGCGAGACCCGGCAGCATGCCGCCCGCTGCCGCCGACGCGGCGGCCAACGCAGCACGCGGCGCGGCGCCCGCAGCGGATTCCGGTGCGGGCTCAGCCTCGCTCGCGGCGAGCACTGACTGCGCCTCTGCATGCTGGGCCTGCAGCGCCTGCATCAGGCGACGCTGGCGTTCCTCTTCCTCGCGCTGCAGCTCCGCGTCGCTGCGGATCGCGATGCGCGTCAGCACCGAGGCGGTGTCGTACTTGACCCGATCGAGCATGCTGCTGAACAGTTCGTAGGCCTCGCGCTTGTATTCGTAGCGATAGTCTTTCTGAGCGTAGCCGCGCAGGTGGATACCCTGGCGCAGGTAGTCCATCGCCGCGAGATGATCACGCCAGTGCTGGTCCAGCGTGCGCAGCATGATGTCCTTCTCGACGTGCTTCATCAGATCGCTGCCGTAGCGCTCGAACTTGCTCTCGTAGGTCTTGTCGATCGTCTCGACGATGCGCTGCCGCAGCGTCGGCTCATCGAGGTCCGGTTCTGCGGCGAGCCAGCCCTTCGGATCGACGCTCGCGTTGAAGTCCTTCAGCACGGCGGCGGCCAGCCCCTCGAGATCCCATTCGTCATGGCTGACGTTTTTCGCCAGGTACTGGTCGAACAGCGTGCCCACGGCATCGAAGCGGATGCCATGGATCGCGTTGCTGAGATCCTTCGCGCCCATGATCTCGGTGCGCTGCTGATAGATGACCTTGCGCTGGTCGTTGGCGACGTCGTCGAACAGCAGCAGCTGCTTGCGGATGTCGAAGTTGTGCGATTCGACCTTGCGCTGCGCCTTCTCGATGCGACCGGAGAGCATCCGGCTCTCGATGACCTCGCCTTCCTTCATGCCGGCCATCGTCAGCAGGCGTTTGGTGAAGTTCGGATCACCGAAGATCCGCATCAGGTTGTCTTCCATCGACAGATAGAAGCGCGACGAACCCGGATCGCCCTGGCGGCCCGAGCGGCCGCGCAGCTGGTTGTCGATGCGGCGTGATTCGTGCCGCTCCGTGCCGATGATGTGCAGACCGCCCGACGCGATCACCTGCTCGTGACGCTTCTGCCAGTCGGCGCGCAGTGCTTCGCGCTGCGCGTCGCTGACTTCCGTGGCACCGTCGGCCGGCATCAGGCCGTGCCTCTCGGTCTCGAGGCTGCCGCCGAGCACGATGTCCGTGCCGCGACCGGCCATGTTCGTCGCGATCGTCACCGCACCGGGCCGGCCGGCCTGCGCGACGATCATCGCCTCGCGCTCGTGCTGCTTGGCGTTCAGTACTTCATGCGCGATGCCTTCCTTCTTCAGGACGCCGGACAGCAGCTCGGACGTCTCGATGGAGGTCGTACCGACGAGTACCGGCTGCGCGCGGGTCGCGCAGTCCTTGATGTCTTCGACAATGGCCTGGAACTTGTCCTTCTGCGTCAGGTGCACGAGGTCCGCGTGGTCCTTGCGGACCATCGGACGGTGCGTCGGGATCACGACGACTTCGAGGCCGTAGATCTGCAGGAATTCCGGCGCTTCCGTGTCCGCGGTGCCGGTCATGCCCGACAGCTTGCCGTAGAGGCGGAAGTAGTTCTGGAAGGTGATCGAGGCGACCGTCTGGTTCTCCTCGCGGACGCGCACGCCCTCCTTCGCTTCGACGGCCTGGTGCAGGCCATCACTCCAGCGGCGTCCCGGCATCGTGCGGCCGGTGAATTCGTCGACGATGATGACCTCGCCGCCGCGCACGATGTACTCGACATCGCGCTTGTACACGGCGTGCGCGCGCAGCGCCGCGTTCAGGTGGTGCATCAGGCGGATGTTGGCCGCGTCGTACAGGCTCTCGCCCTCGCGCAGCAGGCCCGCTTCCGTCATCAGCGCCTCGACATTCTCGTGACCGGTCTCGGTCAGGTGCACCTGGCGCTGCTTCTCATCGACGCTGTAGTCGCCGGGGCCGTCCTCGACCTTCTGCCGCTCGAGCCTCGGCACGAGCTTGTTGATCGCGACGTAGGACTCGGTGCCTTCCTCGGCCGGGCCGGAAATGATCAGCGGCGTACGCGCTTCGTCGATCAGGATCGAGTCGACTTCATCGATGATCGCGAAAGAGAGACCGCGCTGCACGCGGTCCTCGAGCCTGAATGCCAGGTTGTCCCGAAGATAGTCGAAGCCGAACTCGTTGTTCGTACCGTAGGTGATGTCGCAGCCGTAGGCGGCGCGCTTCTCGGCCGAGTCCTGCGAATTGCGGATCACGCCGACCGTCAGGCCCAGGAAACGGAACACCGGACCCATCCAGTCCGAGTCGCGCTGTGCGAGGTATTCGTTGACCGTGACGACATGCACGCCCTTGCCGGGCAGTGCATTCAGATAGGCGGGCAGCGTGGCGACGAGCGTCTTGCCCTCACCCGTGCGCATCTCCGAAATCTTGCCCTGGTGCAGGACGGCGCCGCCGATCAGCTGCACGTCGAAATGGCGCAGGCCGAGCGTGCGGCGCGACGCCTCGCGGACGGCGGCGAAGGCTTCGGGAATCAGCGAGTCGAGACTGGCCCCCTTGGCGAGCCGTTCGCGGAACTCGACGGTCTTGGCGCGCAGCTGTTCGTCGGACAGCGCCTGCAGTGACGCTTCGAGGGCATTCGTCTCCCGCACCAGCCGGCCGAGGTCCTTGACCACCCGTTCATTGCGACTGCCGAAGACACGGGTCAGAAAATTGAGCACGCGGCGAATCCTTCAGAAAAAAGACAAAGGCGGCAAGGGCTTGGAGCAAGCCCGCCGACAAAGACGGCTATTGTACGGAATAGAGCGCCGGGCCGGAAATCGGTTCCCCGACGGGGTCCGGAACCCCGCCGCGCCGTGGCGCGGCGACCGGCCGCGCTCAGCGGCCGATGAAGGTCAGCGGATCGACCTGCTGGCCGCCCCGCACGACTTCGAAGTGCACGTGCGGGCCGGTCGAGCGGCCCGTCGAACCCATCAGTGCGATGCGTTCGCCGCGGGTGACCGTCTGGCCGACCTGCACCAGGTTCTGCTTGTTGTGGCCATATCGGGTCACGTAGCCATCGCCGTGGCTGACCTCGACGACCATGCCATAGCCCTGCTTGTCACCCGAGTAGGTCACGACGCCGGCGGCCACCGCGATGACCTCAGCGCCCGCCTCGGAGGCGAAATCCACGCCCTTGTGGAATGCCTGGTGCCCCGTGAACGGATCCTGACGCTCGCCGAAATACGACGAGATGAAACCAGCCCGCACCGGGCGACCCTCCGGCATGATCTGCGCGCGCAGTTCCTTCTGCAGGATCACGTTCTCGAGCGCGGCAAGCTGCGAATCGCGCAACGCGACACGGCTCTCGAGATTCGAAAGCAGCGCGGACACATCGGGAATTTCGGCGGCGAGACCTTCGGACTCCGGACCGCCGACGGCGGGCGCGGCGTCGAAATCGAATTCACGCGAATCGATGTTCGCCATCTGTGTCAGCCGCTTGCCGAGCGCATCGAGCCGTACGACGTGCGCGTTGACCTGGCCCATGCGCGCGGCCAGCGCGTCGACGCGCTGCTGGACTTCGGCACGCATCTCGACGATTTCCTGCTTCTGCAGCGCCACGGCCTTGGCCAGCTGACCCGGCGTGCTCGCCGCGAGGCGCGCGCCGTTGTGCTGACCGAGCTGCATGCCCACCGTGAATGCGACACCGAGCAGACCCAGCACCGCCGCGGCGACGCCGGCCAATGCGAACGGATGGTTGAGGCTCAGGCTATGTGCGCGGCCAATACGGCGAGAAAACAGGATGATGTTCATCTCGTCAGCTCCAAACGTCGACACGCAGCAAATTGAAAGACATGACGGCAGGCCGGGCCACGACCGTCTCATTCAACACGTCTATTCCAAGACAAAAGGTGGGGTGGTAGCCGCCACGCTTTGTAAAGCCGCGCTTCCTCGCGCGAGTCGTTATGCCGCGTGTCACCGCGGACGTCGTTGCCACGTGCGCCGCCAGACGCAGAAGCGAACTGGCGCGCGAATCGGTAGGCTTGCGCCTCGCCGGCAACCCCGCTGTCATAGCTCCTCGCTTTAGACCGGTGGCTTTGCGTCCCCACCTTTCGGTGGGTTTGCCCTTGAACTAGCGGGACCGACTATGCCCAAACCCCCCGGGCGCCACAAGAAGTTCCCTTCGAGTATGTCGAACCGCTCGGCAAATTCCGGCCGCAAGCCGTTTATTGTCAAAGACTTGCTGGCGAAATCGGGATTATTGTCAAAGGCTTCGGCGCAACTCGTTGACTCGAATCAACAGTGGCGGGATTTCTTCTCAAAACGGCTGCCGAAGGGGCTGCCGGAGCAGATCGATACCCTGGTCGAGGACGCCGGAACCTTGACGGTTTTCGCGAGCTCGGCGGCCTGGTCGGCCCGCCTGCGGTATGCGCTGCTGGAGCTCGAGCCGGAGATGAAGCGCGAGTCGCCGCGCCTGAAGCGCTGCGTGGTGAAGGTCAGCCGGGGTTAGGGACGGCGTGTCCTAGCCAGCGGCTGCCGACAGCACCTGCGTGCGCACGTAGGAAATCGGCGCATCCTCGGGCTTCTCGAACACCACCGCCTCCCAGGCGGTCTTGTCCGCGAGCAGCGCGCGCAGCAGACGATTGTTCAGGCCATGGCCCGACTTATGTCCGCTGAACTCGCCGATCAGGCTGTGACCGAGCAGGTACAGATCGCCGATGGCATCGAGGATCTTGTGCTTCACGAATTCGTCTTCGTAACGCAGGCCGTCTTCGTTCAGCACGCGGAATTCGTCGAGCACGATCGCGTTGTCGAGATTGCCGCCGAGCGCGAGATTGCGGGCGCGCAGCGTTTCGAGGTCGCGCATGAAGCCGAATGTGCGCGCGCGGCTGACTTCCTTCAGGAAGGACGTCGTCGAGAAATCCATCGAGGCGCGCTGCGCGCGCTTCTTGAAGATCGGGTGATCGAATTCGATCTCGAAATTCACCTTGAAACCGTCGAACGGATCGAACTGCGCCCATTTGTCGCCATCTTCGATGCGCACGGTCTTCTTGATGCGCACGAAACGCTTTGGCGTGCGCTGCTCTTCGATGCCGGCCGATTGCAGCAGGAACACGAACGGACCCGCGCTGCCGTCCATGATCGGCACTTCCGGCGCGGAGAGTTCGACGATCGCGTTGTCGATGCCGAGACCGGCGAAGGCCGACAGCAGGTGCTCGACGGTGGAGACTTTCGTCTCGCCGCGGACCAGCGTGGTGCCGAGCATGGTCTCGCCGACGTTCTCGGCGCGCGCCGGCACTTCGTTCGGCGATTCGAGGTCCGTGCGGCGAAAGACGATGCCGGTGTCCGGCGCCGCGGGACGCAGCGTCATCAGCACCTTCTTGCCGGTGTGCAGGCCCACGCCCGTGGCGCGGATCGAGTTCTTGAGTGTGCGTTGTCCGACCATGATTCTTCTGAAGACAGGGCGGTGGCGGAGCGAATGCCACCGCCCCGGCTGAAGGGGCGCTACCCTACCATATCCGGCTGCTAGTCAGCCTGGCGGCGCAGGAAGGCCGGGATGTCGAGGATGTCCTCGGCCTCCGGTTCCGGCCGCAGGCCATCACCGACCGCCACCTTGCGCTGGATCGCCGGCTTGTCGAGTGCGGCGTAGTCGTTGGCCGACATCGGCGCGCGGCGCACGACCCGCATCGGCGGTTCCTGCTGCGACGCGCCGGCACCGGCGGCGGTGACTCCGGCCGAGGCCGCGATCGAGATCCGCGCGGCCGGCTGCAGCGTCGGGCGCACCATCGTCGCGACCGGACGGCCGAGACCCGTCGCCACGACCGTGACGCGCAGTTCTTCGGTGATCTCCGGGTCGATGACCGTGCCGACGACGACCGTCGCGTCCTCGGACGCGAACTGCTTGACGATGCGGCCGACTTCCTCGAACTCGCCGATCGCGAGGTCCATGCCCGCGGTGACGTTGACGAGGATGCCATGCGCACCCTGCAGGTTGACGTCCTCGAGCAGCGGCGATGAGACGGCGGCTTCCGCGGCTTCACGCGCGCGCTGTTCGCCCTTGGCCACGCCGGAGCCCATCATCGCCATGCCGGTCTCGGCCATGACGGTGCGGACGTCGGCGAAGTCGACGTTGATCAGGCCCGGACGGGTGATCAGTTCGGCGATGCCCTGCACGGCACCCTGCAGCACCTGGTTCGCGCTCTTGAACGCATCGAGCAGCGTCGTGCGCGGTCCGAGCACCGACAGCAGCTTCTGGTTCGGAATCGTGATCAGCGAATCGACATGCTTGCCGAGTTCCGAGATGCCGTGATCGGCGACCAGCGAACGCTTGCTGCCTTCCATCTCGAACGGACGCGTGACGACGGCGACCGTCAGGATGCCGAGCTCGCGCGCGAGCTGCGCCACGACCGGCGCGGCGCCCGTGCCCGTGCCACCGCCCATGCCGGCGGTGATGAACAGCATGTCGCAGCCTTCGATCAGCTCGATGATGCGATCACGGTCTTCCATCGCGGCCTGACGGCCGATCTCGGGATCGGCGCCGGCGCCGAGACCCTTGGTGATGTTGCCGCCGATCTGCAGCGCGGTCTTGACCCGCGAGTGCTTCAGTGCCTGGGAGTCCGTGTTGATGCACAGGAAGTCCACGCCTTCGATGCCGCTCGACACCATGTGCGTGACAGCGTTGCCGCCACCGCCGCCCACGCCGAGTACCTTGATCACAGCGCTCTGGCTGTATGCGTCCATCAGTTCAAACATAGTCATCGCTCCTTATCAGCAGTTGAGTCTGTCAGCTCAAAAATTTCCCTGGAACCAGCTCTTCATTCGGTCGAGCATGGTCTTCGCGTTGCCGCCGAAACTGCGGCCACGGTTGCCGGGAATCGCGTTGTCGCGCGCGTAGAGCAGCAGCCCCACGCCCGTCGAGTAGATCGGGTTGGTGATCACGTCCGAGAGGCCCTTCACGCCGGTCGGCATGCCGAGGCGTACGGGCACGTGGAAGATCTCTTCGGCGAGTTCGATCGCGCCTTCCATCTTGGCGCTGCCGCCCGTGAGCACGATGCCGGCGGCGATCACTTCCTCGAAGCCGCTGCGTCGCAGCTCCTCGCGGATCAGGCCGAACAGCTCTTCGTAACGCGGCTCGACGATCTCGGCCAGTGTCTGGCGCGCGAGCCGCCGCGCAGGACGATCGCCGACGCTCGGCACTTCGATGCTCTCGTCCGGATTGGCGAGCTGCGACAGCGCGCAGGCGTAGCGGATCTTGATGTCCTCGGCGTACTGCGTCGGCGTGCGCATCGAGACGGCGATGTCGTTGGTGACCTGATCGCCGGCGATCGGAATCACGGCCGTGTGACGGATCGCGCCGTTCGAGAACACGGCGATGTCGGTCGTGCCGCCGCCGATGTCGACGATGCAGACGCCGAGTTCCTTTTCGTCGTCGGTCAGCACCGAATAGCTCGAGGCGAGCTGCTCGAGCACGACATCATCGACGGTGAGACCGCAGCGCTGGATGCACTTCTCGATGTTCTGCGCGGCGCTGTCCGCGCCGGTGACGATGTGCACCTTGGCTTCGAGGCGGACGCCGGACATGCCGACCGGATCGCGGATGCCTTCCTGGCCATCGATGATGTATTCCTGCGGCAGCACGTGCAGGATCTTCTGGTCGGCGGGGATCGCGACGGCCTTGGCGGCATCGATCACGTGCTGTACGTCGGTCTCGCCGACTTCCTTGTCGCGGATCGCGACGACGCCGTGCGAATTGAGGCTGCGCACGTGGCTGCCCGCAATGCCGGCGAACACGGAATGGATCTCGCAGCCGGCCATGAGCTCGGCCTCTTCGATCGCGCGCTGGATCGACTGCACGGTCGATTCGATGTTGACGACCACGCCCTTCTTCAGACCGCGCGAGGGCTGCGAGCCGAAGCCGATCACCTCGACGCTGTTGTCTGCGGCGACTTCGCCGACCAGTGCGAGCACTTTCGACGTGCCGATGTCGAGGCCAACGATCAATTGCCTGTCTGTCTTGCGTGCCATCTTATGCTTCCGGAGAGTCGTCATCGCCGCGTTCGGCACCTGCGACGCGGGTCGCGCTGCCCGCGCTGCGCCAACCCACTGCAAAACCGTTCGTGTAGCGCATGTCGACATACGAGATGTCGCCGGCGCGCTGTGTCACGAGCCGCAGCGCCGCGACGACGAAGCGCTCGAAGCGCTCGTCGACCTGCCGCCGTCCGAGCCGCACCGTGACGCCATTGTCGAGATCGATTTCCCAGGAGCCGCGCGCATCGAGGCGCAGCGCCGTGATGCGCATGCCGGCCTCCACCAGTCGACCCTGGATCGCGAGATAGCGCTGCGCGACCGGCCCTTCGGTGCCGGCAGGCCCCGACAGCTTCGGCAGCTCCGGCGGAATGTGCCGCAGCTCGCTGACGAACAATTCGCCGCGCGAATTCAGCAGGCCATTCGCGCCCCAGCGCGCGGCCGCCACCTGCTCCGTCACCACGACATGAAGGCCGCGTGGCCAGGCGCGCTGCACGGAGGCCGAATCCACCCAGGGCAGTTGCTCGATCGCGCGCTGCACGGTGCCGAGATTCACGGTGACGAGGCCGGCGCCGCGGATGCGGTCCTTGACCGCCTGCTCGACGTCGAGTGCCGACACGCGCTGGAAACGGCCCTGCACGGCGACCGTTTCGATCGGCTGGTCGAGCGCCCACATCGCGGCCACGGAGCCACCGACCAGCACGAGCAGCGACGCCGCCGTCACGGCAAACCGACGCCAGTCGAGCGCGAACGCAGGCAGCCAGCGGCGTGCCTCCTCGTTACGGCGTCGATTGCGGGGTTTGCCAACGGCGAGCATGGCTATTTCTCCAGGGATCGCGTGCGCGAGAAACTGGTCTCGAGCACGTGCCAGACGAGTTGATCGAATTCGATGCCGACGGCGCGTGCGGCCATCGGCACGAGACTGTGATCGGTCATGCCCGGCACGGTGTTGACCTCGAGCAGCAGCGGCCGACCGGTCTTGTCGGCCATGAAATCGGCGCGGCCCCAGCCCTCGGCGCCGACGGCGTCGAACGCGGCACGCGCCAGCGCACCGAGATGCTTCTCAGCTTCGGGTGAGAGCCCGGACGGGCAGTGATACTTCGTGTCGTCGCGGAAGTACTTCGCTTCGTAGTCGTAGAAGGTCTTCGGCGTCTCGATGCGGATCGACGGCAGCGCGCGGCCCTGCAGCAGCGCCACCGTGTACTCCGCGCCGGTGATCCAGGCTTCGGCGAACACGCTCGAATCGACGGCCGCTGCCGCGGCATAGGCAGCCGGCAGATCTTCCGCGCGCTCGACCTTGCTCATGCCCACCGACGAGCCCTGCGTCGCCGGCTTGACGATCAACGGCAGGCCGAGCTTCTCGAGCGCAGGGCCGAGATCATCGGCCGACGTGAGCACCATCGATTCCGCCGACGCGATGCCGACCGCGGCCGCCTGGCGCTTGGTGCGCAGCTTGTCCATGCCCAGCGCCGAGCCGAGCACGCCGCTGCCGGTGTAAGGCATGCCGAGGCATTCGAGCGCACCCTGCACCGCGCCATCCTCGCCACCCGGCCCATGCAGCGCGATGAAGACGCGATCGAAGCCGCCGCTGACGAGTTCCCCGAGCGCACGATCGCGCGGATCGAAGGCGTGGGCATCGACGCCGCGACGCTGCAGCGCCGCGAGCACGGCCGTGCCGCTGAGCAGCGAGATCTCGCGCTCGGTCGACGTGCCACCGAACAGCACGGCGACCTTGCCGAATTCGTGCGCGTTGGCAACGCTGCGGCGCACTGCGGGGTCGTGCCGGAGACGCATCAGCCGGCCTCCCCGATCATGTGGACTTCGGGTTTCAGACGGACGCCATGCGTCCTTTCGACGACCTGCTGCACGTGTGCAATGAGCCTCTCGAGATCGGCGGCCGTGGCGTCGCCGGTATTGATGATGAAATTCGCATGCTTGTCGGACACCGCGGCGCCGCCGATGCGAAAGCCCTTCAGGCCGGCGGTATCGATCAGGCGCGCAGCGTGATCGCCGGGCGGATTCGTGAACACCGAGCCGCAGCTCCATTCCCCGATCGGCTGGGTGTCCTTGCGCTTCGTCAGCAGCGCCTTGAGCTCCGCGTTGTCGGCGCCAGGCCGCTGCTCGAACTCGAGCGTCGCGGCCACGAACCACTCGTCGCTGACCGGCGCGCGTACCGAGCGGTAGGAGACCGTGTATTCGTCCGGCCGGCGGGCGTGCTGCAGCCCGGCGCGATCGACGACTTCGACGCTGCGTACGTGCTTCCAGGTTTCGCCACCGAAGGCGCCCGCGTTCATCGCCAGAGCGCCGCCGAATGTCCCCGGGATGCCGGCAAAGAAATCCGCCGGCCCCAGCCCCCACTTGATGCACTGCCGCGCGATGCGTGCGCAGGGCACGCCGGCCTCGCAGTACACCAGCGTCGCGGAGAGCCGATCGAGACGACCGAGCGCACCATGCGTGGAAATCACGACGCCGCGCAGTCCGCCATCGCGCACCAGCAGGTTGCTGCCGAGGCCGACCCAGCGCATCGGCACGTCCTTCGGCACGGAGCGCATGAAGGCCATCAGGTCCGTGCGATCGCGCGGTTCGAAGAACACGTCGGCCGGGCCGCCGACATGCCACGAGGTGTGCTTGGCCATCGGCTCGTGCCGCTTGACGCGCGATTCGTAACCCGGCGCGAGCATGATCGCGGGGCTCATGCGGCACCGCCTTGCGCGAGCTGCTTCGGCAGCTCATGCACGACCACGCCGATGTGACCCGCGCCCATCGTCAGCACCACGTCGCCGGGACGCAGCAGATCGCGCAGCGATGCGGCGAGCTGCTCGACCTTCTCGACGAACACCGGCTCGACATGTCCGCGACTGCGCACGGCGCGACAGATCGCGCGGCCATCAGCCCCCGCGATCGGCGCCTCGCCCGCCGCATACACCTCGGTCACGAGCAGCACGTCCGACGTCGACAGCACGCGCGCGAAGTCGTCGAGCAGATCGCGGGTGCGCGTGAAGCGGTGCGGCTGGAAGGCCAGCACGACACGACGTCCCGCGTAACCCTGACGCACGGCTTCGAGCGTCGCCGCGATCTCCGTCGGATGGTGGCCGTAGTCGTCGACCACCGTGACCTCGCCACCGGCCACCGGCACATTGCCGATGAACTGCATGCGCCGATCGACGCCCTGGAATTTCGCGAGCGCGCGCTGCACGGCCGCATCGTCGATGCCGAGCTCGGTGGCGACACAGATCGCCGCCATCGAGTTCAGGATGTTGTGCGTACCCGGCAGGTTCACCGTCACGCGCAGTGGCTGCTCACGTCCGGGTCGCACGACATCGAAGGTGGTCTGCAGGCCGCGGCGCTCGATGTTCGTCGCGCGCACGTCGCAATGCTCGCCGAGCCCATAGGTGATGTAGGGGCGACCGACGCGGCCGAGCAGTTCCTGCAGATGCAGGTCATCGCCGCACAGCACCGCGAGGCCATAGAACGGCAGGTTGTGCAGGAATTCGACGAAGCTCTGCTTCAGCCGGCCGAAGTCGCCGTCATGCGTGCCGAGATGATCGTTGTCGATGTTCGTGACGATCGCGATCATCGCCTGCAGGTGCATGAACGAGGCATCGCTCTCGTCGGCCTCGGCCACCAGATACTGGCCCGCGCCGAGCCGCGCGTTCGTGCCGGCGCTCTTCAGGCGTCCGCCGATCACGAAGGTCGGATCTTCACCACCTTCCGCCAGGATGCTGGCCACCAGGCTGGTCGTCGTGGTCTTGCCGTGCGTGCCGGCGACGGCGATCGCATAGCGGAAGCGCATCAGTTCGCCGAGCATCTCGGCGCGCGGCACGACGGGCACGCGCTTCGCGACCGCAGCGACGACTTCCGGATTCTCGTGCGATACCGCACTCGATACGACGACGACATCGGCGCCCTCGACGTTCTCGGCGCGATGGCCCAGCGCGATCTTCGCGCCGAGCGCGGCGAGCCGCTCCGTCACGGCATTCGGCTTGAGGTCCGAGCCCTGCACTTCATAGCCGAGGTTCAGCAGCACTTCGGCGATGCCGCCCATGCCGCTGCCGCCGATGCCGACGAAGTGGATCGTGTGGATGCGGCGCATGCGGTCACGCTGGTTCATGCCGCCACCCCCGCCGCATCCAGGCAGACCGCCGCGAGTGTCGCGGTGGCATCCGGACGCGCGAGGCGCCGTGCGCGCTCTGCCATCGCCGCGAGTCGCGCGCGGTCCCGGCACAGCTGCGCGAGTTCGCTCGCCAGGCGTTCGCCGCTCAGGTCGCGATCTGCGATCAGCACCGCGGCTCCCGCGTCGACGAGGAAGCGCGCGTTGAAT
This sequence comes from Steroidobacteraceae bacterium, assembly GCA_965279665.1. Lineage (GTDB taxonomy): Bacteria > Pseudomonadota > Gammaproteobacteria > Steroidobacterales > Steroidobacteraceae > UBA964. Next base: position 891,022 of record OZ257256.1, on the reverse strand, counting down.
GTCTGGTGATCGTCGACGGCCGCCGGAAACGGGACGAGGATCGCGGCCACGCCGACTGCGGCGAGTTCCGAGATCGTCAGCGCGCCGGCACGGCAGATCACGAGATCGGCCGAAGCATAGGCCGCGGCGATGTCATCGATGAATGGCAGCACCTCGGCCGCGACGCCGGCGCTCGCGTATGCCGCGCGCGTCGCCTCGACGCCGCGCTCGCCGCACTGATGACGGATCTCGAAGGTCTGTGAGCCACGCAGCTGACCGAGCGCCTGCGGCACGGAAGCATTGAGCCGATTCGCGCCGAGACTGCCGCCGACCACGAGCAGCCGGATCGGACCACGGCGCGCGGCGTAGCGCTCGGCCGGTGCCGCCTGACGGAAGAATTCGCTGCGCACCGGGTTGCCGATGTCGCGCGCCGCGCCACCCGGACCGAAACTGCCCGGAAAGGCTTCGAGCACGTTACGCGCGAAGCGCGACAGCTGTCGGTTGGTGAAACCCGCGATCGCGTTCTGTTCGTGGATGACCAGCGGGCGGCGCGTCAGCCACGCCGCAATGCCGCCCGGGCCGGTCACGAAGCCACCGAGCCCGACGACGACCAGCGGCTTGTGCCGCCACATCACGCGCAGCGACTGCCACAGCGCGAGCATCAGCTTGAACGGCGCGAGCAGCAGCGTCGCCGTCCCTTTGCCGCGCAGGCCACCGACCGAAATCCATTCCACCGGAATCTTCTCGGCCGGCACGATGCGCGCTTCGATGCCGCGACGCGTGCCGAGCCAGATCACGTCGAACGAGCGCTCACGCAGCACGCGCGCGAGCGCCAGCGCCGGAAACACGTGCCCGCCGGTGCCGCCCGCCATGATCACGACGGAACCGCGACTCATGCGCCGGCCTCCGCGGTATCGCCCGCGACCGCACTGCCCGAACTCGCGGTGCTGCCGGCCGCGGCTCGTCGTGCCGTCGTGGCAGATCCGCGCGTCTGCGCGGTCGCCTCGTGATACACGCGCAGCAGCAGTCCGACCCAGGCGAGCGCGACCAGCAGGCTCGAGCGGCCGTAGCTCATGAAAGGCAGCGTCAGACCCTTGGTCGGCAGCACGCCCATGTTGACGCCCATGTTCACGAAGGCCTGCAGGCCGAGCCAAATGCCGAAGCCGGCCGCGAGATAGGACTGGAACTTCATGCCCGCGTCGGAGGCGAGCTGCGCGATGTGCAGCGCGCGCCAGACCAGCGCGAGGAACAGCGCGAGTGTCAGCGCCACGCCGACCAGGCCGAGCTCCTCGGCGAGCACCGCGAACAGGAAGTCCGTGTGCGCCTCGGGCAGATAGAACAGCTTCTGCACGCTCTCGCCCAGCCCGACGCCGAACCACTCGCCGCGGCCGATGGCGATCAGCGACTGGGTCAGCTGGAAGCCGCTGTTGAACGGATCGGCCCAGGGATCGAGGAAGCCCGTGATGCGCCGCATGCGATAGCTCGACGAAGTCGCGACGATCGCAAGCAGCGCACCGACAGCGACACCGAGTGCAGCGACATAGCGAATCCGCGCGCCGGCGATGAACAGCACGCCGAAGCCGGTGATGAACAGCACCGTCGCCGCGCCGAAGTCCGGTTCCGCCAGCAGCAGCACGAAGAACAGGCCGAGCAGACCCAGCGGCTTGATCAGGCCGGCGAAGGTTTCGCGCAGTTCCTGTTCGCGACGCGCGGCGTAGCTGGCGATGAAGATCAGCACCAGCACGCGGGCGAGCTCCGAAACCTGGAAGTTCAGGCCGAGGATGCGCAGCCAGCGGCGACCGCCGTTGACCGAATGACCGATGCCGGGAATCAGCACGAGTACGAGCATCACGCCGGCGGCGATCAGCAGGGGTTGCGCGAATTTCTCGAGCAGCTCGGTGCGGATGCAGAACACCAGCGCGGCCAGCGAGCAGCCCAGGAACGTCAGCACGAGCTGGCGCTCGAGATAGCTGAAAGGACTGCCCCCTTCCTTGCCCGACATCGAGATCGAGGCAGAGGTCACCATGACCAGGCCCAGCAACAGGATGCTGGATACCAGCATCACCGTGACCGGATCGATCCGGACTCCGGAGCCGCGGCGCATGCTTCCGTCCTTGCTCATGCTGCAAGCTCCCGCACGGCCGAGGCGAACACCGCGCCGCGATGCGCGTAGTCACGGAACATGTCGAGGCTTGCGCAGGCAGGCGACAGCAGCACGGTATCGCCAGACTGTGCGTGCATCGCCGCCGCGCGAACCGCTTCTTCGAGCGTCGCGCAGCGCTGCACGGCGCAGACACCGTCCAGCGCGGCCGCCAGGGCCGGTGCGTCGCGGCCGATCAGGACGGCAGCTCGCACGCGGCCCGCGAAGGCGGTGGCGAGCGGCGTGAAATCCTGTCCCTTGCCGTCACCGCCGGCGATCATCACCAGTGTGCCTGGCAGGCCCTCGATCGCAGCAACCGTCGCGCCGACGTTCGTGCCTTTGGAATCGTCGATGTAGCGCACGCCGGCGACATCCGCCACCCACTGAGAGCGATGCGGCAGCCCCGGAAAGTCACGCAGGGCCTCGAGCATCGCCGGCATCGCGATGCCGGCGGCGTCACCGAGCGCGAGGGCTGCGAGAGCATTCGCGGCGTTGTGCGAGCCTGCGATGCGCATCTGCTGCTGGGCGATCAGCGCCGCGCCGCGCCGCATCAGCGTCGTCGTGCCGACCTGCTCCGCGAGCGTGTAGTCCGCGGTCGCGCCGGCCCGCACCGAGAAGCTCAGCGTGGCCTGCCCAGGCCGCGGCATGCGCGCGACCTCGGCGTCGTCGGCGTTGATCACAGCCGTGTCGCAACGCGCGAAGATGCGCGCCTTCGCGGCAGCGTAGTCCGCCATCGTCGCGTAGCGATCCATGTGATCCGGCGTCACGTTCAGCACCGCAGCTGCGCGCAGCTGCAGCGACTCCGTCGCTTCGAGCTGGAAGCTCGACAGTTCGAGCACGTACAGCTCTGGGGCAGGTCCGCCGAGCAGGTCGAGCGCCGGCGTACCGAGATTGCCACCCACACGCACGCGGATGCCGGCCTTCTCCGCCATCAGCCCGAGCAGCGTCGTCACGGTGCTCTTGCCGTTCGTACCGGTGATCCCGACCGTCGGCGCGTCCGCAGCGCGTGCGAACAGTTCGATGTCACCGGCGATCTCGATACCGCGCGCACGCGCAGCCGCGAATAGAGGTTCGGCCAGCGACACCCCGGGCGACGCCACGACCAGAGAGCAACCCTGCAGAAGCGCGCTATCGAATCGCCCGGTGCTGACCTTCGCCTGCGGCGCGATCCCGCGGAACTCATCGAGTCCCGGCGGCGTATCGCGACTGTCCGTCGCGGCGAGCGTCCAGCCGTGTGCGGCGAGATGCCGCGCGCAGGACAAGCCGGACTTGCCGAGCCCGACCACCAGCGCCTGCCCCGGCTTGTGTGAAGTGGCACTCATCGGATCTTCAGGGTCGCGAGACCCGCCAGCACGAGGAAGAACGTGATGATCCAGAAACGCACGATGACCTTCGGCTCGGCCCAGCCCTTGAGCTCGAAGTGATGGTGGATCGGCGCCATGCGGAAGATGCGCTTGCCGCGCAGCTTGAACGAAGCGACCTGCAGGATTACGGAGGCCGTCTCCATCACGAAGATGCCACCCATCACGAGCACCACCACCTCCTGGCGCACGATCACGGCGATGACGCCGAGTGCAGCGCCGAGCGCGAGTGCACCGATGTCACCCATGAACACCTGCGCCGGATACGCGTTGAACCACAGGAAACCAAGTCCCGCGCCGACCAGCGCCGCACAGAAGATCAGCACCTCGCCGGCCTGGGGCACGGCCGGAATCGACAGATAGCCCGCGAACAGCGCATTGCCACTCGCGTACGCGAACACGCCGAGCGCCGCCGCGACCATCACGGCCGGCATGATCGCAAGGCCATCGAGACCGTCCGTGAGATTCACGGCGTTGCTCATGCCGACGATCATCAGATACGTCAGCAGCACGAAACCGAACAGGCTGAGCGGCAGCGCGAAGCTCTTCAGCAGCGGCAGATACAGCGTCGTATCCGACGGCGACGTCGCCGTGTACCAGAGTACGAGCGCGGCGCCGAGACCCGCGACCGACTGCCAGAAGTACTTCCAGCGCGCGATCAGACCCTTCGGGTTCTTCTTCACGAGCTTCAGGTAGTCGTCGTAGAAGCCGACGAGTCCGAAAGCGGCCGTCACGCCGACGACCACCCACACGAAGCGGTTCGACAGATCCGCCCACAGCAGCGTACTGACGATGATCGCGACCAGGATCAGCAGGCCGCCCATCGTCGGCGTGCCGGCCTTCTTCAGATGGGTCTGCGGACCATCGTCGCGCACGACCTGGCCGATCTGGTAGCGCGACAGCCGATCGATCATCCAGGGGCCGATGATCAGCGAGATCGCGAGCGCCGAGATCGCGGCGAAGATCGCGCGCAGCGTCAGGTACGAGAACAGGTTCAGGAACGACAGCTGCGCGGTGTACTGCTTGGCGAGCCAGTAGATCATCAGTGCAGTTCCTTGCGGCCGGCCGTCGGTTCGCCAACCAGGTGGTCGACGACGCGCTCGAGACGATTCATGCGCGAGCCCTTGATCAGGATGCGGACGTCGGCGGCGAGCTGCGGCTCGAGTGCCGCGGCGAGGGCCGTCGTGTCCGGGAACCACTGCGCGCCGGCGCCGAAAGCTTCGACGGCCAGCGCCGACAGCGGACCGGTCGCGAACAGCCGGTCGACACCGTGTTCGCGCGCATAGCGACCGAGTTCGACATGACTGCGTTCCGCGTGATCGCCGAGCTCGCCCATGTCACCGATCACCAGCCAGCGACGGCCCGTCAACCCGGCGAGCACGTCTATGGCGGCGTGCATCGAGCTCGGGTTCGCGTTGTAGGAGTCGTCGATGATCCAGGCGCCGCGCGCCAGCTTGAACTGCAGCCGGCCGGCGACCGCGCGCATGCCGGCGAGCCCAGCGCGCACCTGCTCGAGCGTGGCACCCGCGGTCATCGCGGCCGCCGCAGCGCCGGTGGCGTTCAGTACGTTGTGCATGCCGGCCAGCCTGAGCTCGATCTGCGCACGACCCGCGGGCGCAATCAGGGCAAATCGTGTCAGGAAGCCCTGCCCGTCGACCGAAGGCTCGATGTCCGTCGCACGATAGTCCGCCGATGCGCGAATGCCGAAGCTCGCCTGCGCGCCCGGCGCCATGCCGCGCCACAGCGGCGCGAACTCGTCGTCGGCATTGATGACGGCCGTCGCACGCGGGCCGAGGCCGGCGAACAGCTCGCCCTCGGCGCGCGCCACGCCCTCGAGACTGCCGAAGCCTTCGAGGTGCTCAGCGCCCGCATTGGTGACGATGCCGACATCCGGCTGGACGATCTCATTCAGCGCGGCGACCTCGCCCGGATGATTCGCACCGACCTCGATCACCGCAAAGCGATGGTCGTCGGTCAGGCGCAGCAGCGTCAGCGGCACACCGATGTGGTTGTTGAAGTTGCCGCGGGTCGACAGCGTCGGACCCGCCGTGCCGAGGATCGCCGCGATCATTTCCTTGACCGTGGTCTTGCCGTTGCTGCCTGCCACCGCCACGAGCGGATGAGCAAAGCGACGGCGCCACTCGCCACCGGCGCGCGTCAGCGCGGATTGCGTATCGGCGACCAGAATGCGCGCGACACCCTCACCCCCCGGTCGATCGACGACGGCGGCCGCGGCACCGGCGGCCTGCGCGGCCGCGACGAAATCGTTGCCGTTGAATCGCGGGCCGTGCAGCGCGATGAACAGATCACCGGCTGCGATCGTGCGCGTGTCGCTCGACACATTGCCGTAGGCGCGGTCCGCGCCGATCAGCGTGCCGCCGCAGGCCTTCGCGAACTCGGACAGCAGACGCTTCATCGCGCCGCTCCCGACTCGGCGAGCCAGCCGCGTACGACAGCCTGGTCGCTGAAGGCGCGCCGCTGATCGCCGATGATCTGGTAGTCCTCGTGGCCCTTGCCCGCGATGAGCACGGCGTCGGCCGGACCCGCGCCCGCGAGCGCGGCGAGAATGGCGGCGGCGCGATCGTGGATCACGCGCGCGGCATGGCCGGCAGGCAGACCCTGCTGGATGTCCACGACGATCCGCGCCGGCGATTCACTGCGCGGATTGTCGTCGGTCAGCACGATCGCATCGGCGAGCTCTGCCGCCACCGCACCCATCAAGGGGCGCTTGCCGCTGTCACGATCGCCGCCGCAGCCGAACACCACCGTGACTCGCCCCGCGCAATGCGCGCGGACAGCACGCAGCGCCTTGGCCAGCGCGTCCGGCGTGTGCGCGTAGTCGACGACTGCGAGCGGTCGATCGGCGGCCGCGAAGGTTTCCATGCGGCCGGTCGGTGCGCCGGCAGATTCAAGTGCGCGCGCCGCCGCCTCGAGCGGCAAACCGGCGGACAGCAGCAGGCCGAGCGCACACAGCAGATTGTCCGCGTTGAATTCGCCGATCAGCGGCGCCGTCAGTTCGCAGCGCCCCGCATGACTGTCGATGGCGAGCGTCATGCCGCGGCCATGAATCGTCAGGCGTTGCGCGCGCAGCCAGCCGGCACCGCGCGCCGCGAGCTCGCGCTGCAGCGCCTGCGATGCGGACTGGCGCGCCGTGACGATCAGGCGCGCCGGTTCGCCGTCATCGCGCGCCAGTGCGGCACCGAACGCATCGTCGATGTTGAGGATCGATCGATCGAGGCCCGGCCAGCGGAACAGGCGCGCCTTCGCCTCGCCGTAGGCCTCCATGGTGCCGTGATAGTCGAGATGATCACGCGTCAGGTTCGTGAATGCGGCGCTGCCGAGACGCACGCCACCGATTCGATCCTGGTCGAGTGCGTGCGAGGACACTTCCATCGCGACGGCGACAGCGCCAGCCGCGCGCTGCCGCGCGAGTTCACGGTGCACCGTGACAGCGTCGGCCGTCGTGTGCGTGGCGTCCTGCAACTCGCCGGGCAGGCCCGCACCGAGCGTGCCGATGTATCCCGCAAGACGTCCTGCACGCCCGAGCGCCTGCGCGACGAGCCAGGCCACCGTGGTCTTGCCGTTCGTGCCGGTGATGCCGGCCACCCACAGCGCTGCGGAGGGCGCCCCGAAGAAGCGGTCCGCGATCGGGCCGGCGCGGCGCGCGAGATCCGGCACGCGAATGCCGACGATACCTGACGGAAAATCCGGCGTGCCCGCGTCGGACGCCGGCTCCCACAGGATCGCGCGGGCGCCGGCGGCGGCGGCCTGCCTGGCGAACGCCAGACCATGCTGCGTGCGGCCGCGCAGCGCGAGGAAGGCGCAGCCCGGTGTCACGGCGCGACTGTCGAGCGTCACATCGTCGACGCTCAGCGCTGCGCTCGCCGCATCGACGACGACATCATCGAAGCCCGCCAGCAACTCCGCGATCGACCGGCTGCGGAATTCGTGCAGACGGCTCATCGACGCATCACTCCGTCGGCAGCGGGTGTCGCGGTCTGCACCGGCGTGCGCGGCAGTGCGGACGGCGCCGGCCGCTCGATCGGCGGCGCCGGCAACGGCGTCGCCGGCATCTCTTCGGACGGCGCACCGATCGGCGCATCCGGCGCCACGGCGAGCAGGCGCAGCGCGCCGCCGACCACCGCCGAGAACACCGGCGCGGCCACATCGCCACCGTAGAACAGGCCGGCGCCCGGTTCATCGACGATCACGACGGCCGCGAGTCGCGGTGACGTCGCGGGCGCCACGCCACCGAACACGGCCATGTAACGATCCGTCGAATATCCGCCCGCGTTCGATTTCCACGCGGTGCCGGTTTTTCCCGCAACCCGGTAACCGGGAATCGACGCCTGCATGCCGGTACCGGCCGGCGTCACGACGGCCTCGAGCATGTGGATCAGCTGACGCGTCGTGCCCTCGTCGAGCACCTGCTCGCCGGCCACCGGCGCATCGATGCGCAGGAACGAGACCGGACGCGACACGCCGAACGCGCCGATCGTCGCGTAGGCATGCGCGAGCTGCAGCGGCGTCACCGACAGTCCGTAGCCGTACGCCATCGTCGCGATGCCGATCGGACGCCAGTGCGAGTAGTTCGACAGCACGCCCGCCGATTCGCCGGGATAGCCGCTCGTCGTCACCTGACCGAAGCCGAGTCGCGTCAGCGTCGAGTAGATCAGCTCCGGCTCGAGCGACAGCGCGATGCGCGCCATGCCGACGTTCGAGCTCTTGGCGAGGATCGTCGCCAGATCGATCGGACCGAGGTTGTGCTTGTCCTCGATGACCTTGACGCCGACCTTGTAGAAGCCCGGACCCGTTTCGATGATGCTGCGATCCGTGTACTTGCCGGAGGCAAGGCCGGCCGCGACGACGAACGGCTTGATCGACGAACCCGGCTCGAGGATGTCCGTCGCGGCACGATTGCGATAACCGCCGGGCTTGCGCTGGTCGCGGTCGTTCGGGTTGTAGGCCGGCTGGTTGACCATCGCCAGCACTTCGCCGGTGGTCACGTCGAGCACGACGACCGACCCCGAATGCGCACGCTGCGTGCGGATCGCGGCCTTCAGCTCGCGGTAGGCGAGGTACTGGATGCGCAGGTCGATCGACAGCACGAGATCCCGGCCCGGACGCGCGGTGCGGATGCTCTCGACGTCCTGCACGACGCGACCGAGATTGTCCTGGATCACACGCTTCGCGCCGTCTTCACCGGCGAGCCAGTGATCGAAGGCGAGCTCGAGACCTTCCTGACCGGCGTCGTCCACGTCGGTGAAACCCAGCACATGACCGGCGACTTCGCCGGAGGGGTAGTAGCGGCGATATTCGCGCGTCGTGTAGACGCCGGGAATCTCCAGCGCCTTCACCTTCGCGGCTTCACCGGGCTGCATGTGCCGCGCGAGATACAGGAATTCGCGGCCCAGGTTGCTGGTGACTCGGCGCGCGAGTTCGTTCTTGTCGCGCTTCAGCGCCTTCGCGAGCCGCGGCAACTGATCGGTCGCGAGCGCGAGTTCGCGCGGATTCGCCCAGACGGTGTCGACCGGCGTACTGACCGCCAGCGGCTCCCCGAAACGATCGGTGATGGTGCCGCGATGTGCCGCGATCTCGTTGACGCGCGTGAAGCGCTCGTTGCCCTGGCTCTGCAGGAACTCGTGGTCGACCAGCTGCAGATCGACGGCGCGCCAGATCAGTCCCGACGCCACCGCGCAGAACACCACCGCGATGGCGATCGAGCGCTGGCGGAACGAACGCGGATTCGCCGCCTTCGACTTGGCAGCGCGGCGCGAGCTGTCGCGTCCGGAGAAGACCTTCATGCGCCGCTCCGGATCATGGCGCGACCACCTCGATCTCGGCAGGGCGCGGCGTCGTCATGCGCAGCTTCTGCGTCGCGACGCTTTCGACGAACGCATGCGTCGACCAGGCACTCTGCTCGAGCTGCAGGCGGCCCCACTCGATCTCGAGCGCGTCGCGCTGCCGGTTCAGCTTCTCGAGCTCGAGGAACAGCTCGCGCGAGCGATGCTTGCTGTAGATCGCACCCGCGGCCGAGCCGAGCGTCGCGAGCCAGACGGCCGGCAGGATCACGAGCAGCATGCGGCTCGAGACGTTCATGAGGCGAGCTTCTCCGCGACGCGCAGCGTGGCGCTGCGGGCGCGCGGATTGCGCGCGATCTCCGCAGCCTCGGCGCGTCGTTTCTTGCCGATGAGTTTCATCGTCGCGCGCGCGTGCGCAGGAATCTCCGGCAGACCCGCATACATCGGATCCTCGCTCGCCTTCGCGCGGAAGAAGTGCTTGACCAGACGATCCTCGAGCGAATGAAAACTGATCACCGCCAACCGTCCACCGGGAGCGAGCACGTCGAACGCTGCGTCGAGACCGCGCTCGATCTGGCCGAGCTCGTCGTTGACGTGCATGCGCAGCGCCTGAAAAGTACGCGTGGCCGGGTTTTTGCCCGGCTCACGCGTGCGCACAGCGCTTCCGACAATCGCAGCAAGTTGCGCCGTACGGGTGATGGGGGTCTCCCGCCGGCTGGTTTCGATGGCCTGTGCAACCCGCCGCGCAAATCGCTCCTCTCCAAACTCTTCGATCACCTTGCGAATCTCGTCGACGCTCGCCCGGGCGAGCCATCCAGCAGCCGTTTCGCCGCGTGACGTGTCCATGCGCATGTCGAGCGGACCGTCGCCCTGGAAACTGAAGCCACGCGCCGCTTCGTCGAGCTGGGGGGACGACACGCCGAGATCGAACAGGACGCCACGGACCTCGCGGCCACGCGCGTGTTCGCGCACGACCTGCCGAAGATCGGCAAACGCCGCATGGACGATCTCAAGCCGCAATTCGTCACGGAATCTTTCGCGGCCGTAGCCGATCGCCTGCGGGTCGCGGTCGAGCGCGAGCACGCTGCCTTCTCGACCCAAGGCTTGTAATAGCCGTGCCGTGTGGCCCCCGCGCCCGAACGTCGCATCGACATAGAATCCATCCGCGGCAGGGGCGAGTGCTTCGAGCACCGCGTCGACAAGCACCGGAACGTGCTCATCCACTGTTTCGCCCCTTGAATATCGTCAGGCCAACCACCCCGCCAGCCTTGCCCGTGTCGAATGCGCGGCCATCGCCACCGCGCACCTCCCCTTTATCGTGGCGCCGCCGTGATGCGTTCAGAGCGAGAGCGAATCGAGCTCGGCCGAGAGATCCGAAGCGGTTTCCTCACTGGACAGCCAGAAATCGCGTTTCTGCGCCCAGCGCGCTTCGTCCCACAGCTCGAGCCGGTTGCCCTGCCCGACCAGCATCGCGTGCCGCGACAGCCCCGCGAATTCGCGCAGCTCCGGCGGCACCAGCAGCCTGCCCTGACCGTCGAGTTCGAGTTCCGTTGCATGGCCGACCATCAGGCGCTGCAGGCGGCGGGACCGCTCGTGCAGCGAAGGCAGGCTCATCAACTTGCGCTCGATCTGTTCCCAGTCGGGCAGCGGATAGATCAGCAGGCAGAGGTCGCGATCGACGGTGATGACGAGCTTCCCCTCGCCCCGTTCCTGGGCGCGCTGACGCTGGCGGGTGGGCAGAACCATCCGGCCTTTGTCATCAAGGGTTACTTTTGTTGCACCGCGAAACATGACCGGATGGGCAGAGATCCGCCCATTTGCCTCCACTCTCCACCACTTGCCGCCACTATAGGAATTCGGCGCGAGCAGTGTCAACGGTCATGTGAAGAAAATTCGTCGTGCTGCCAATAACTTACAGCCCAAAAGAGCTGTATGCAAACGCAGCTGGCATTCAAAGCTCCATAGGTTTCAGGTGCTTGGCGGACAATGCTGAGAAAGAAGATGGAGTCGGCCTGTAAGCCGGGTTTTGTCGAGGGTGATCATTCCTCTGGGACGCCCGTCACCGGACGCCTCTAGCAGCCTACCCGGAAGTCACGCTCGCACTACGCGCTGCAGGTTGCCTGCGACTTCCCTATTTGGCCTTGCTCCAGACGGGGTTTACCTAGCCGCGGAATGTTGCCACCCGCGCGGTGCGCTCTTACCGCACCCTTTCACCCTTACCAGCACGCTTGCGCGCACTTCGGCGGTTTGCTTTCTGTTGCACTGTCCGTGGGCTCACGCCCCCCAGGCGTTACCTGGCGTCTTGTCCGAAAGAGCCCGGACTTTCCTCCACATTTCGCGAGAAATGCAGCGATCACCCGGCCGACTCCGGGGCGGACAATACGCGCCGATGCCGCGGATCACAAACCCAATCTCAGCGTGTCTCGCCCTCGGAGAGCCGCAGCGCCTGCGCGTACGCCTCGCTGCGCTTCGCGCCGCTGATCTGCGCAGCGAGCGCTGCGGCCTTGGAGGGCGGCAGCTCCGGCAGCAGCGCGCGCAGCGTGCGATCGAGCAGTGCGGCCGTCTCCGCGCTGATCCCCTCTTCGTCGCCGTCCGCGACCGGATCCTGCCAACCGGCCACGACCAGCGTCAGTTCACCCCGCGCCATCTGCGCATCGGTGCCGGCCCGCGCAGCGAGTTCACCGAGTGCGCCGCGATAGGTGGTTTCATAGATCTTCGTGAGTTCGCGCGCCACCGCAGCTTCGCGCTCCGGCCCGAACACGGTCGCCATGTCGGCGAGCGTCTCGACGATGCGATGCGGCCCTTCGAAGAACACCATCGCGCGCGATTCGCGCGCCAGCGCCTGCAGGCGCGTGCGTCGCTCGCGCGGCCGCGCCGGCAGGAAGCCCTCGAAACAGAAGCGGTCGGCGGCGATGCCGCTGATCGCAAGCGCCGCGGCGATGGCCGTGGGCCCCGGAATCGCGCGCACTTCATGACCCGCGCGGGCCGCGCTGCGCACGAGTTCGAAGCCGGGATCCGACAACACCGGCGTGCCGGCATCGCTGACCAGCGCGATCACGGCGCCCTCTTCGAGTCGCGCGAGCAGGTCCGCGCAGCGCGCGCGCTCGTTGTGCGTGTGCATGGAGAGCAGCGGCCGTTGCAGGCCGAGCGCCGCGAGCAACTGGCCGGTGCGGCGCGTGTCCTCGGCGGCGATCAGGTCCGCCGACTCGAGCGACTGACGCGCCCGCGGCGAGAGATCGGCGAGATTGCCGATCGGTGTCGCCACGACGTCGAGCCGGCCCCGCACCGTCGCAGCCGGTGCAGCGTCGCCGCTTTGAGACGATTCGGGATCCGAAGAGGTGTCAGCCATGGTCCGACACTATAATCCCCTGCTCCCGAACCATCAGGAACACCGATGCGCGCAACCCAGATCCGGCTGACCGCGGCAACGACGTTGCTCTCCCTGCTGCTGGCTGCCTGCACCGGCATGGGCGGCGCGGCGGCACCGGCCAGCGTCGATCGCGCCGAAGCGCTGTGGCAGCGCGGCGATGCGGCCGCCGCGGCGCGCGAGTTCGAACGGCTTGCGGATGGCAACGCGCTGGCTGCCGCGACGGACTATCGACTGCGCGCGGCTCGCGCCTGGGTCGCCGCGCAGCGTCCGGCCGATGCGCGGCGCGTGCTGACGGTGCTCGACGGCGCCGTCCGTGCCGCCGGTGCCACGCTGTCGCCCGCGCAACAGACCGGCCGGCAACTGGCGGACATCGATGTCGCACTCGGAGAAGGCCAGGCGCAGACGGCCTGGGCGCAGATCGCGGCGTTCAAGGAACCGCGCGACGCTGCGCAGCGGCAGGAACTGCTCGCACTGCGCCAGCGCGCCGCGTTCGAGACGTCGCGCCCGGTCGACGGCGTGCGCGCCGAGGTCGCGCGCGAGGCACTGCTGAGCTCCGATGCCGACCGGCTCGCCGCCCGGCGCGAGTTGTTCGCGCAACTGCGCGCCGCCGTGCAGCGCGGCGTCAAGCTGGAGCCGCTCGCGGCGGAGCGCGATACGGTGCTGCGCGGCTGGCTCGAACTCGGCCCGATTGCCGCGCAGGCCGCGGATCGCGGTGGTGCCGCGCCAGCCCTTGCGTCCTGGCGCGCGCGGTATCCCACGCACCCGGCCGCCGAACTCGTCCGCAGCGAATTCAGCAGCAGCGGCCCGACCAGCGGCTCCGTGGCCGGCGCGCACATTGCCGTGCTGTTGCCGATCACCGGTCGCGCGGCAGGTCCCGCCGCGCAGATCCGCGACGGCATGCTCGCGGCCCTCTACGCCACGCCCGAAGCCGGTCGACCGGAGATGCGCGTCTACGACACCGGCATCGAGTCCGTCGCGGCCGCACTCGATGAGGCGCAGCGCAACGGCGCGGAATTCGTCATCGGCCCGCTGACCCGCGAAGACGTGGTCGCGGCTGCGGACTACAGCGAACGACGTCCGACGATTCTCGCGCTGAACTTCCTGCCCGGGGAGCATGTGCCCCCAACGGGTTTCTTCCAGTACGCGCTGTCGCCGGAAGACGATGCGCGACTGGTCGCCCGACGCATGCTGGCCGACGGTCGGCGTCGCGGCGTCGCACTCGTGCCGGAAGGCGACTGGGGCAACCGTGTGCTCGCGGCGTTCACGGATGAGCTGACGGCCGGCGGCGGACAGCTGCTGTCGAGCGCGCCGTACACGCCGGGCAGCAACGACTACGGCGCGCCGATCCAGAGCGTGCTGCGCCTCAGCGACAGCCGCGCCCGCCATCGCAGGCTCGAGTCCGCCCTCGGTACCTCGCTGGAATTCCAGCCGCGCCGCCGTGCCGACATCGACTTCATCTTCGCGCCGGCCACGGCGAACACGGCGCGGATGCTGCGTCCGCAGCTGCGATTCCATTTCGCCGGCGACATCCCGACCTACGCCACCTCCGACGCATTCGAACCGGGCGTCGGCGCGAACCAGGACCTCGAGGGCCTGATCTTCCCGGACATGCCCTGGGTGCTCTCGGGCGGCGACAGCGTCGAGAAGCTGCGCGCTGCGACGACCGGCGCCTTCGGCGACGGCGCGCGTGGCCGCGGCAAGCTGTACGCGTTCGGCTACGACGCCTGGCTGCTGGCGATGGCGCTGCGCGGCGAGGCCCTGGCGCGCAGTGGCCGCGACGGCGCATCGAGCGTCATCATCGAGGGCGCCACGGGCCGCATCAGCTTCGATGCGAACGGCCGCAGCCGCCGCGAACTCGAATGGGCGCAGATCCGCAGCGGCGCACCGAAACTGATCGCGAGCGGGCCGGCCACCGGCGCGGCCGGCGACAAGACGGGTGGGACGCGCTGACGCACCGAACGCACGCGCCGGACAACCGGCGCGCCGCGCATCGCGGCGACGCGCTGCGCAAGCTCACGCAGGCCCGAGCACGGTGCGCGTTGGCGCGGCCGCCGAGGATTTCGCCGCGGTCTGGCTCGAAGCGCAGGGCGCAAGACTGCTGCTGCGGAATTTCCGGCGCCGACGTGGCGAACTCGATCTGGTCGCCGAACACCGCGGCGTGCTGATCATCGTGGAGATCCGGCTGCGCGCGGACGACCGCCATGGCGGAGCAGCGGCCAGCGTCGGCGCGACCAAGCAGCGACGCATCGTCCGCACCGCGATGCAGCTGCTGCAGCTGCGACCGGATCTCGCGCGGCTCCCGGTTCGATTCGATGTACTGGCCTTGACGCCGATCGGGCCGCGACGCGACGACGGCGCCGCCCCGGACTATCGCGTCGATTGGATCCGTCACGCGTTCAGCGCGACGGGCTGAATCCTACTTGACGACCTTCAGCTGCGGCCGGCGCGAGCCCTCTTCGGGCGTCGGCTTGGTCGGTGGCTCCGGACCGTTGTCCTCGCCTGAGAACACCATGCCCTCGCCGGTCTCGCGCGCGTACACGCCGAGTACCGCCGTGACCGGAAAGCGCACGTGCTGGATCACGCCGGCGAAGCGTGCGTCGAACTCGATCCAGTCGTTGGCCATGTCGAGCCGCTGCGTCGCCGAATAGCTGAGGTTCAGGACGATCTTGCCGTCCTTCACGTAGGCGCGCGGCACCGTCGCGTCGGCCGCCTCGGCATTGACGATCACATGCGGCGTGAGGCCGCTGTCCGTCATCCATTGATGCATCGCGCGCAGCATGTAGGGCCGCCGCGAAATCCGCGTCTCGCTCATGCCAGTCGCATCTCCTGCTCGGCATCGGACAGACTCTCGCGAAACCCGGGCCGCGAGAACACCAGCTCAGCGTACTTCAGGATCGGCTGCGCCTGCGGCGGCAGATCGATTTCGTAGTGCGGCAGCCGCCACAGGATCGGCGCGATCGTCGCATCGACCATCGAGAATTCGGAGCTGAGGAAATACGGCCGCACCTTGAAAAGGTCCGTGCTCTGCAGGATGGTATCGCGCAGCACTTGCCGAAGACGTGGTCGCGCCTTGCGGTCCGGTTCGGCATCGATCGCGAGCGCGGCCGGATACCAGTCGTGCTCGATGCGGAACAGTGCGAGGCGCGTCTTTGCGCGGGCCAGCGGGTCCACCGGCATCAGCGGCGGATGCGGGAAGCGCTCATCGATGTATTCCATGATCACGCGCGAGTCGTACAGCACGAGGTCGCGGTCCACCAGCGTCGGGGCGCTGTGGTAAGGGTTCAGATCGAGAAGGTCCTCAGGAAGGCTGCCGGCGGCAACGCTGACGATCTCGATGCCGAGACCTTTCTCCGCGAGCACGATGCGAACGCGATGGCTCCACGGGTCATGTGGAGACGAAAACAGGGTCATGATCGATCGTCGACTGGACAACACGATGCTCCGGCCCGCCGCGCCAACTGAAAACACACCCGCTTCCGGGAACGGGGCCCGAGGGCGTCATCGATTCAAAAACTCTCGACGCCCCAGGCCCGTCGGGCTGCGGACTACTTGACGTCCTTCCAGTACTCCGCCTTGAGCAGATACGCGATGCCGGTGAACAGCAGCAGGAACAGCACGACCCAGACGCCCAGGCCACGACGCTTCAGCTGCGCGGGTTCGCCGGCGTAATCGAGGAAGTTCACCGTGTCGCGGACGAATTCGTCGTACTCGGCCGGCGACAGCGACCCGGGCACGCCCGGCTCGAAATTGAAGAAGACCTTCTGCGTCTGCGTCTTACCTTCGGCGTCCTTGACCTCGACGTCCTTGAATACCCCCGTCTGTACGCCCTGCAGCTCGGACAGGACATGCGGCATCGCCGTGCCCGGCAGCGCGAGGTTATCGACGCCGGTCGCGGACTTCGGGTTCGCGTAGAACGTCTTCAGGAACTGGTAGAGGTAATCCGTGCCGCGGGCCCGCGCCATCAGCGACAGATCGGGCGGCGCCTTGCCGAACCAGGCCTCACCGTCCGCCGGGTTCAGCGAGCTCGTGATGTAGTCGCTCTTCTTCGAGCCCGGCAGCACCAGCGACTCTTCGAGCTGCGCGTCCGGGATCTTCAGATCCTGCGCCATGCGCGAATAGCGGACGTACTTCAGCGAGTGGCAACCCGAGCAGTAGCCCATGAAGTTGCGCGCGCCTCGCTGCAGCGAGGCGACGTTGTCGATCTCGTTGCCGGCCTTCCAGGCCTGCCAGTCCAGTCCGCCTTCGATGACGTGGCCGCCTTCGGCCGCGAAGGACAGCGGCGCACTGAGCAGCAGCCCAAGGGCTGCGAGGGCAGGCAGTGACTTACGCATGGTAGGTCACCCGATCAGGAACAGGCTTGGTCTTTTCCACGCTCGTATACCAGGGCATCAGCAGGAAGTAGGAGAAGTAGAGCGCCGTGAAGATTCGCGCGAACAGCACCGCCTTGCCTTCCGCCGGCTGCAGGCCGAGGTAGGACAGCGCAATGAACGACACGACGAAGATCCCGAGGAACAGCTTCGACAGCACGCCCTTGTAGCGGATCGACTTCACCTTCGAACGATCCAGCCAAGGCAGGAAGAAGAAGGCGACGATCGCGAACAGCATCAGCAAGGCACCCAGCTGCTGACTCGGCACGGCGCGCAGCATCGCGTAGAACGCCGTGAAGTACCACACCGGTGCGATGTGCGTCGGCGTGGACAGCGGATTGGCGGGTTCGAAGTTCGGCTTCTCGAGGAACAGGCCGCCGAACGTCGGGATGAAGAACACCACGATGCAGAAGATCGTCAGGAACACGCCGACGCCGACGATGTCCTTGAGGGTGTAATACGGGTGGAACGGGATGCCGTCCTTCGGCTTGCCGTCAGCGCCGAGATTCGCCTTGATCTCGATGCCGTCCGGATTGTTCGAGCCGGTCTGGCGCAGCGCGACCAGGTGCAGCATCACGAGCAGCGCGATCGCAAAGGGCAGCGCGATCACGTGCAGCGCGAAGAAGCGGTTCAGCGTCGAGTCCGCGATGCCGTAGTCGCCGCGGATCCACTCGACCAGCCCCGGTCCGATGACCGGGATCGTGCCGAAGATGTTCACGATCACCTGCGCGCCCCAGTAGGACATGTTGCCCCAGGGCAGCACGTAACCCATGAAGGCTTCGGCCATCAGCGCGAGGTAGAGGCCCATGCCGATCAGCCACAGCAGTTCTCGCGGTGCCTTGTACGAGCCGTACATCAGCGCGCGGAACATGTGCAGGTACACGACGATGAAGAAGAAAGAGGCGCCGGTGGAGTGCAGGTAGCGGATCAGCCAGCCCCACTCGACCTCGCGCATGATGTATTCGACCGAGTCGAAGGAGATCGCTTCGCCCGGCTTGTAGTGCATCGTCAGGAAGATGCCGGTCAGGATCTGCAGCACGAACACCAGCAGGGCGAGCGAGCCGAAGAAGTACCAGACGTTGAAGTTCTTCGGAGCGTAGTAGCCGGTGAGCTGGTCCGCGACGAACTGGTCGACCGGCATGCGCTTGTTCAGCCACTCGCGGAAGCTGCCGGGCTTGTAGGTCACCGTGGACTGACTGCCATCGGACTTGGGTGAGGCGGCCATTACGCGGCTCCCTGGGCGGCCGTGGCGGTATCGACGCCGATCAGCACCGTGTTTTCATCGGGGAACGAATACGGCGGAATCGCGAGATTCAGCGACGCCGGCGAACCGACGATCACGCGACCGGCGAGGTCGAACTTCGAACCATGGCAGGGGCAGAAGAATCCACCCGGCCAGTCCGCGCCGAGTGCGGCATCACCCGGTTCGAAATGCTGCTTCGGCAGACAGCCGAGGTGTGTGCAGGTGGCGATCAGCACGAGGATCTCCGGCTTCAGCGCGCGGGCTTCGTTCTTCGCGTATGCCGGCTGATCGGATTCCGATGACGAAGGGTCTTTCAGGATCGGGGCGTTCTTCGGCAGCTCCGCCACCATCTCCGGCGTGCGGCGCACGACGTAGATCGGCTTCTTGCGCCAGGTGACCGTGGTCATCTGTCCGGCTTCGAGCTTGGAGACGTCCAGCTCGTACGGGGCGCCCATCGCGCGTGCGCGCTCGGAAGGTTTCCAGGATGCCACGAACGGTGTGGCCGCCAGCACTGCTCCGACGCCGCCCGTGATGGCCGTCGCCGCTACCAGGAACTTCCGCCGACTGACATCGACTTCGCCCGGCGCCTCATCCGCATGGTCACTCATCGACATTCCTCATCGCATTGCCCAATCGCATTGCCTGATCGAGCCAGCTTTGGCACCCGATGCGGCACCGCTGTTCGACTACCTGTGAAGCAGCGCATTATACACATGGCGGACGGCCCGCCGATCACTGCCAGTACTCATGACACGCACTCACAGCGGCCTGACCTTCCTTGCCGGTTCCGTCGTGGGCGGACTCGCGCTCGCATTCGTGCTGGTCGTGCTCCGGCCGGACCTGCTGCCCCGGCGTGGTGCCACCGCGCCAGCCACCGCGGCCACCGCGGCCACCTCGGCGCCGACTGCGACACCGGTCACGCCGGGCGGCCAGTCGCCGCCGTCCACCTCGGTTGCGCCGACTGCGGCGGTCGGGCCCGAACCCGGCGCGGCGCTGCCGGCCGACGCGCTGGACCGGGGTGAACACCGCAGCTATGCCGCGGCCGTCGAACGTGCGGCACCGGCCGTGGTCAACATCTACACGGCGCGCGTGGTCACGGAGCGGGTGCCGCGCAATCCGCTGGACGAACTGTTCGGCGATCTCGGGCCGCGCTACCGGCAGCGCGTCGAGCGCGCGCTCGGCTCCGGCGTCATCGTCGATTCGGCTGGACATATCGTCACGAACCATCACGTCATCGCCAACGCAGACTCGATCCGCGTGCAGCTCGCCGATGGCCGTGAAGCCGAGGCCAGCATCGTCGGCCGGGACCCCGATACCGACCTCGCCGTGCTGAAGATCGGGCTCGGCAAGCTGCCGGTCATGCCGCTCGGCCGCTCCGACCAGCTGCGTGTCGGTGATCTCGTGCTCGCGATCGGCAATCCGATCGGCCTGTCGCAGACCGTCACGCATGGCATCGTCAGCGCGACCGGCCGCGGCCAGCTCGGCGTCGCCACCTTCGAGAACTTCATCCAGACCGATGCACCGATCAATGTCGGCAACTCGGGCGGCGCCCTGGTGGACTCGACCGGCACGCTGGTCGGCATCAATACGGCCGTGATCGCCAAGAACCTGGGCGTCGAGGGCATCGGTTTCGCGATCCCGGTGAATCTGGTGCGCGGCGTACTGCGCGAAATCACCGACAAAGGCCGCGTGATCCGTGGCTGGATCGGCATCGCGCCGGAGGACATTGCTGACGATCAGGCGCGGCGCCTCGGCCTCGCCCGCGGCGGCGTCGTGATCACCAATCTTTACGTGGACAGTCCCGCGCAGGCCGCCGGCCTGCAGCCCGGCGATCTGGTGCTGGCCGTGAACGGCAGCGAGGTGCGCAGCGCGCAGGAAGCGCTGGCCCGCATCGCGACGCTGTTGCCCGGGGGAACCCTGACGCTGCGCGTGCAGCGCGGCACGCAGATCGCGGACGTGAAGGTCGCCGTGGCCGAGCGGCCGCGCGTCACGCAGGCGCGCGGCAGCAGCTGACGGGCGACGCGCGACGCCGCCCGGCGAGCGTCAGTTCGGTACGCGCCGGATCTGCGCACCGAGCCCGGCGAGCTTCTCCTCGATGGACTCGTAGCCGCGATCGATGTGGTAGATGCGCTCGATCTCCGTGCGCCCTTCCGCAACGAGACCGGCGATGACCAGCGACGCCGACGCGCGCAGGTCCGTGGCCATCACTGGCGCGGCCTGCAGTTTCGGCACGCCCTTGATGATCGCCGTATTGCCTTCGAGACGGATTTCCGCGCCCATGCGCCGCATCTCCAGCATGTGCATGAAACGATTCTCGAAGATCGTCTCGATGATCGTGCCAACGCCGTCCGCCACCGTGTTCAGCGCCGCGAACTGCGCCTGCATGTCGGTCGGGAACGCCGGGTACGGCGCCGTGCGGATGTCGACGGCCTTCGGCCGCTTGCCGCGCATGTCGAGTTCGATCCAGTCATCACCGATATCGATCTTGGCGCCGGCTTCGACCAGCTTGGCCGTTACCGCATCGAGATGGTCCGGGCGCGTGTTCTTGACGCGCACGTGGCCGCGGGTGATCGCACCCGCGACGAGATAGGTGCCGGTCTCGATGCGGTCCGGCAGCACGTTGTAGTGCGTGCCGGTCAGCTTCTCGACGCCTTCGATGACGATCTTGTCCGTGCCCGCGCCGCGGATCTTCGCGCCCATCGCATTGAGGAAGTCCGCCAGGTCGACGACCTCGGGCTCGCGCGCCGCGTTCTCGAGCACGGTCTCGCCTTCCGCGAGGGCGGCGGCCATCATCAGGTTCTCGGTGCCGGTGACGGTGACCGTCTCGAGCACCAGCCGCGCGCCCTTCAGGCGACGCGTCTTGGTGCTGCCGGTGTTGACCCGGATATAGCCGTTTTCGATGTGGATGTCCGCGCCCATCGCCTGCAGGCCGGCGACGTGGATGTTGACCGGGCGCGCGCCGATCGCGCAGCCGCCGGGCAGGGAGACGTCGGCGCGGCCGAAGCGCGCAACCAGAGGGCCCAGCACGAGGATCGAGGCGCGCATCGTCTTGACGAGTTCGTAGGGCGCGAACGGTTCGCGCAGCGTGTTCGCATCGACTTCGACCCGCATGCGCTCATCGACCGTGACCGAGACGCCCATGCGCCCGAGCAGCTCGATCATCGTGGTCACGTCCTGCAGGTGCGGCACGTTGCCGACCGAGACCGGGCCGTCGACCAGCAGCGTGGCGGCCAGGATCGGCAGCGTTGCGTTCTTCGCGCCCGAGATCCGGACGTCGCCTTCGAGCGGCACACCGCCCGTGATCTGCAGCTTGTCCATTGGCGTCAGCCGTGGGCCTGCCCGGCGTGCTCGTCGGGCGTGCGGGCGTCGATGGACAGCGCATGGATCTCGCGACCGACGAGTTCGCCGAGCGCGCGGTAGATCATCTGGTGGCGCGCGATGCTTCGCTTGCCGGCGAACTGCGGCGCGACCACCAGGGCGGCGAAATGGGTCTGATCGTCCGATTCGACGCGGACCTGCGCCTCGGGCAGCGCGGCGCGGATCATGTCGGCGACCTTGTCGGGATGCATGGCTTGGATGGCTCCTCGTCCGGGGACACCGGGGGGCGTTATCATGCCACCCTGACCCGCCAAACGCTGCGCCTTCATGAGCACCCAACCGGCCGCCGTCGATGCCGAGATGTCCCTGATCCAGGCGGGCCGCCGCGCGGTCGACATCGAACTGCGCGCGCTGCAGGGCCTGCTGGCCCGCGTTGGCCCGACCTTCGCCGCCGCCTGCCGCCTGTGTCTCGGCTGCAGCGGTCGCGTCGTGGTCACCGGCATGGGCAAGTCGGGTCATGTCGGCGGCAAGATCGCGGCGACGCTGGCCAGCACCGGCACCCCGTCGTTCTTCCTGCATCCGGCCGAGGCCAGCCACGGCGACATCGGCATGATCACGCGCCAGGATGTCGTCGTCGCGCTGTCCAATTCGGGCGAGACGGCCGAGATCCTCGCGCTGCTGCCGCATCTCACCCGCCTCGGTGTGCCGGTGATCGCGATGACCGGCAATCCCGGCTCGACGCTGGCGACCGCGGCTGCGGTGCATATCGACGTCAGCGTCGAGGAAGAAGCCTGCCCGCTGAACCTCGCGCCGACGGCGAGCACGACGGCCACGCTCGCGATGGGCGATGCGCTCGCGGTCGCGCTGCTCGAGGCGCGCGGCTTCACGCGTGACGATTTCGCGCGTTCCCATCCCGGCGGTTCGCTCGGCCGCAAGCTGCTGCTGCATGTCGCCGACATCATGCGGCGCGGCGACGCCGTGCCGCGCGTCAGCCCCGACACGCTGCTCGCCGATGGCCTGATCGAGATGTCCCGCAAGGGACTCGGCATGACCGTCGTCGTCGATGCCGCGGATCGGGTCGTCGGTGTCTACACGGACGGCGATCTGCGCCGCACGCTGGATCAGCGCATCGACGTGCATCGCGCGCGCATGCACGACGTGATGACGCGCGGCGGGCACAGCGTCGGCGAACGGGAACTCGCGGCCACCGCCGTGCTGCTGATGGAGAAGCATCGCATCACCGCGCTGCCGGTGATCGGCGCGGACGGGCGTCTGGCCGGCGCGCTGAACGTGCACGATCTGCTGCGCGCGGGGGTCATGTGAGCCAGGCCCGCCGAACAAAAATCCGGTTGCTGGTGCTCGACGTCGACGGCGTGCTGACCGACGGCCGGCTGTATTTCGGTGCGCGCGGCGAGATGCTGAAGGCGTTTCACGTCCGCGATGGCCACGGCATCAAGCAACTGCTCGCTCGCGGCGTGCAGGTCGCCGTGATCTCGGGACGCAAGTCGCCGGCGGTACGGCGGCGCTGCCGCGAACTCGGCATCACCCATGTGGTCCAGGGCATCAGCGACAAGCTCGCCTGCTTCGACAAGCTGTGCGCGAAGCTCGGCGTCGCGGCCTCGGCCTGCGCCTGCGTCGGTGACGACACGCCGGACGCGCCGCTGCTGGCGCGCGTCGCGCTCGGTTTCGCGGTCGCCGATGCGCATCTGGACGCACAGGATGCCGCCCGGTTCATCACGCGCAGCGCCGGCGGCCAGGGCGCCGTGCGTGAAGTCTGCGACTGGCTGATCGCCGAAGGCCACGCGTGAAGCGGCGCAGCCTGCGCCCCGTGGGAGCCGCCCTGCTCGGACTCGCGCTGGTCGGCTGCAGCACGGGCACGAATGATGCCGATGCCGTATTCGCCACGGCGGATGCCGAAGATCTCGGATATCTCGCGCGTGGCGCGCACATCATCGAGACCACAGCCGACGGCAAGCCGCGCTATCGCGTGACCGCCGCCACGATCGCCCAGCCCGCGAACAGCCGGCAGATCGACCTGCAGACCGTGGCGATGGACCTGGCCGACGCGCGCGGCGCACGCTGGCAGCTCAGCGCCGCGTCGGGGCAGATGCCGGCCGACGGACGGAAGATCGATCTGGCCGGCGACGTCCGGATTCGTGGCGAGGCCGGCGACGCGCGCGAACCCGTCGAGATCCGCACGGCCGCACTCAGCTACGATGTCGATGCCGAGCGCGCGACCAGCGACGTCGACGTCACGATCCTGCTGACCGGCAAGCGCCTCGAGGCCCGCGGTCTCGAGGCAAATTTGAAGGACCGTCAGGTCCGGCTAGAATCGAAGGTACATGGCCGCTTCATCCCCTAGCTTGATCGTGCTCGGCACCGCGCTCGCCCTGGCCGCTGCGGTCGGCGTCGCGGCCGATGCTCCGGCCACCGCCCCCGCCAGCGCCGCAACCACTGCGCAGCCGGCGGCCACCGCGAATCCTGCGGGCGCTGGCTCGAAGACGTCATCGCGGGACCTGCCCGTCTCTCTCGATGCGGCCTCGTCCGAAGTCGATTACCGCACCAACACCGTGAACTTCCGCGACGTCGTGATTTCGCAGGGCGGCATGCGCGTCGCGGCGCAGACGGCGCGCGCGACCGGCCTGAACTTCGAGAACGCGACCTGGAATTTCCGCGGCAACGTGCGCATCACGGTCGACGGCGGCAGCCTGAAGTCGGACGAGGCGAAGGTGGACTTCGCCGCGAACCGCATCTCGCGCGCGACGATCGCCGGCTCGCCGGCGCAGTTCGAACAGAAGCGTGCCGGCACCTCGGAGCTCGCGCGCGGCCGCGCCGGCCGCATCGAGTACGACGTGCCCACCGGCACCGTGAAGCTGACGCAGGACGCCTGGCTGACGGACGGCCGCAACGACATCAGCGGCCAGGAACTCGTCTACAACGTGCGCGAACAGCGCGTCCAGGCCGAAGCGAAGCCCGGCAACACGGACCGCGTACGCATCACGATCCGGCCGCGCGACACCGGCGCGGCGCCATGACCCAGCTGCGCGCGGAGCACCTTGCGAAGGCCTACAAGGCTCGCAAGGTCGTCACGGATCTGTCGCTGACCGTCAACAGTGGTGAGGTCGTGGGACTGCTCGGCCCGAACGGTGCCGGCAAGACCACGGCGTTCTACATGATCGTCGGACTGGTCGCCGCCGATGCCGGCGCGATCTTCATCGACAACACGGACCTGACCGGCCTGCCGATCCACCGCCGCGCTCAGCTCGGCATCGGCTATCTGCCGCAGGAAGCCTCGGTGTTCCGCCGCCTGTCGGTGGCCGACAACATCCTTGCGATTCTCGAGACCCGCAAGGAGCTCGATCGCAGCGCGCAACAGGCGCGGCTCGAGAACATCCTCGAGGAGCTGCGCATCGGCCACGTGCGCGACAGTCTCGGCCAGGCGCTGTCGGGCGGCGAGCGGCGGCGCGTCGAAATCGCGCGCGCGCTTGCGGCCGAGCCACGTTTTCTGCTGCTCGACGAGCCGTTCGCCGGCGTCGATCCGCTGTCCGTCGCGGACATCCAGCGCATCGTGCGTGAGCTGGCCGACAAGGGCATCGGCGTGCTGATCACGGACCACAATGTCCGCGAAACCCTGGGTGTCTGCAGCCGCTCCTACATCATTGGCAATGGAACTGTGATCGCTGCCGGATCTGCGGAAGAAATCCTTGCCAATTCCCGAGTTCGTGAGGTGTACTTGGGCGAATCCTTCCGTCTGTAGACGTCGCCACGTAGACACCTCGGTCCCGCCATGTTGAAGCCTTCACTGCAGCTCCGGCTGGGTCAGCAATTGACCATGACCCCGCAGCTGCAGCAGGCCATACGCCTGCTGCAATTGCCGGCGCTCGAACTGCAGGCGCACATCCGCGAACTGCTCGAAAGCAACGTGATGCTGGAAGCCGTCGAGGAGACGGACGCCACCGGCACCTTCGAGATGCTGACGCCGATGGCCGAGCCGGTGCGCGAAAGCGAACAGGCGGGCGCCTCGGCCGATTCGGACGCGCCCGATGGTGGCGGCGGCACGATGGAGATCGAGGTCATCGAGGATGGCTGGGCCGAGCGCTCCGCCGGCGCCTCGGACACTCCCTACAACTCCGATGACGACCGGCAGCAGGATATCGCCGACGAGACCGGCCGCTCGCTGCATGAATACCTGCTGGCGCAGCTCGAGCTCGCGGGGTTGTCGCCGTCGGACCTCGCGATCGCCACAGCCATCGTCGATGCGATCAACGACGACGGCTATGTCACGGATCCCCTGACCGACATCGCCGCGACACTGTTGCCCGAAATCGTCTGCGACGAGGAAGAAGTCGAGCGCGTGCTGATGCTCGTGCAGATGCTCGATCCCGTCGGCATCGCGGCGCGCTCGGTCAGCGAATGCATCCTGCTGCAGCTCGGGCAGCTCGACCCGGGCACCGACGGGCTCGCCGTCGCGAAGCGCATCGCCGAGCATCACCTGGACCTGGTCGCCGGTCGCGACGCGAGCCAGCTGCGGCGTGCCGTCGGCGCGGACGAAGAGACCATCGACCAGGCGCTCGCGCTGGTCCGCTCCTGCCATCCGCGCCCCGGCACGGTGGTCAGCGGCGGCGCAGCGGAATACGTGATTCCCGATGTGTTCGTGCGTCGCACGGAGAGAGGCTGGTCGGTGGAGATCAATCCCTCGACGGTGCCCCGCGTGCGATTGAACGAGGGCTACGCGAGCCTGATCGGCCGCAGCGCCGGCCACGCGACGATGCGCTCGCAGCTGCAGGAAGCGCGCTGGCTGCTGAAGAGCCTTGAAATCCGCAACGACACACTCATGAAAGTGGCCAGGGCCATCGTCGAACGCCAGTCCGCCTTCCTCGAACAGGGCGACGAATACATGCGGCCAATGATCCTGAAGGACATCGCCGAAGCCATCGAGATGCACGAATCCACGATTTCACGGATCACCTCGGGCAAGTACATGCACACGCCGCGCGGCGTGTTCGAACTGCGATACTTCTTCTCGAGCCAGGTGGAGGGCCAGGACGGCCAGGGCACCTCCTCGACCGCGATCCGCGCGAAGATCCGCAAGCTGATCAAGGAAGAGGACCCCGCCAACCCGCTGTCCGACAACCGGCTGGCCGAGATCCTCTCGAATGAAGGAATTCCCGTGGCGCGCCGCACCGTTGCCAAGTACCGTGAAGCCCTGGGGCTCGCGTCCTCGGCGGAGCGCAAGCGCCAGGGTTCGAAATAGAGCAAGTCGTCAACGTCAGGAGTTCACCATGCAAATGCACGTTACGGGTCATCATCTCGAAGTCACGCCGGCACTGCGCGCCTATGTCGAGAAGAAGTTCGAGCGCATCGTCCGCCACTTCGACAACCTGATCGACGTGCATTGCATCCTGACGGTCGAGAAACTGAACCAGAAGGCCGAAGCCACGCTGAAGGTCCGCGGCAACGACATCCACGCGGACGCCACGGATGCCAACATGTATGCCGCGATCGACGCCCTCGCCGACAAGCTCGACCGCCTCGTGAAGAAGCACAAGGAAAAGTCGACCGATCATCACGCCGTCGAGGGTCGCAACGCCCGGCACTAGGGCCTGACAACACGATGAACAGCGCAGCGTTGCCAGCACGACGATTTCCAGCAAGGCGAGAGGCCCGTACCGTGGTGTTTCCACGGAAGGGCCGAGCAACGCCGCAGGAAATCGTCGTGCGCGCAACCCGCAGGGACGGCGCCCGCGCGGCGCATCGCGGCGTTGGTCCTCGCTCGTGTACATTCAGTACACTTCACTCGTCCCGCCTTGCGCTGCGCCGCGTGGACCGCCGTCGCTGCGCGGTTCATCGTGTTGTCAGGCCCTAGGCCGGGGCGGCGCGGCAAACAGCTGTGGATGCCATGCGCCTGATCTTCGTCAGCGGATTGTCGGGCGCGGGCAAGAGCGTCGCGCTGAACATGCTCGAGGATGTCGGCTTCTACTGCATCGACAACCTCCCGGCAGCGATGCTGAACCCGTTCATCTCGCATGCCCTGCGCTCGCAGCAGAGCGTGTTCTCGCGCACGGCGGTCGGCGTCGATGCGCGCAATACCTCCTCCGAGATCGAATCGGTACCGCGGATCATCGAGGATCTGAAGCGCAGCGGCATCCGCTGCGAACTGCTGCTGCTGCTCGCCAGCGATGATGAACTGCTGCGGCGATTCGCGGAGACCAAGCGACGCCATCCGCTATCGAAGGAGGGCCTCGACCTGCGGCATGCCATCGCGCTCGAGCGCCAGCTGCTCGAGCCGGTCATGAATGCGGCGGACCTGGTCATCGACACGACGCGTCTCGGCGTGCACGGCCTGCGTGACATCATCGTGCAGCGCGTCGAGCAGCGCGCGGCCGGCGACCTCTCCATCACCTTCGAATCCTTCGGCTTCAAGCACGGCTTGCCTGCCGATGCGGACTTCGTCTTCGACGCGAGGACGCTGCCGAATCCGTACTGGGACCCGCAGCTGCGCGCGCTGACGGGTCGCGATGCCGAAGTGATCCGCTATCTCGACAGCCAGCCGGCCGTCGCGAAGCTGCTCGAGGACATCGCCAGTTTCGTCGCAGCCCGGATTCCAGAGCATTCCGCCAGCAACCGTCGGTACCTCACGATCGCGGTGGGCTGCACGGGCGGCCAGCATCGATCGGTCTATCTGGTCGATCGACTCGTGGCGCGGTTCGTCGGACAGTATCCCAACGTGCTCGCGCGCCACGGCTCGCTGGCGTCGCGCTGAACCGCGCCGCGGCGGCTCCGATGGACACGGAAGTCAAAGGCCGGCTGTCAGCGCTGCGCGAGGCGCTGGCGGGCGGTGCGATGCGGCAGGCGCATCGCATGGTCAATTCGCTGCATCCCGCAGAGATCGCGCTGCTGCTCGAGTCGCTGCCACCCGCGCAACGCGAGATCGTCTGGGAGTTCGTCGATCCTGAACTCGAGGGCGAGGTGCTCGTCGAGACCAACGACAACGTTCGCCAGGCGCTGATCGACGGCATGGAAGCCGAAGAACTGGTCGCAGCGACCGAGGGGATGGAGGTCGACGATCTCGCGGACCTCGTCGGCGATCTGCCGGAGACCGTGACGCGCCAGCTGCTGCGCTCGATGGACCAGCAGGATCGCGAACGACTGCGCACGGTCATGGCCTTTCCGGAAGATACCGCCGGCGGCCTGATGAACACGGACACGGTCAGCGTCCGCCCGGACGTGACCATCGAAGTCGTGCTGCGCTACCTGCGGATGCGCGGCGAACTGCCCGAGAAGACGGACCGGCTGTTCGTCGTCGATCGCAACGACCGGTATCTCGGGACCGTCGCGATCACGCGCCTGCTGACGGACGATCCGGATCAGACGGTCGGCGCGAGTCTGGACAGCGAGGCACCACGCATCGAGCCCGAGATGGCGGAGCATGACGTCGCGCGGCTGTTCCAGGACCTCGACCTCGTCTCCGCGGCCGTGGTCAGCGCCGACGGCAAGTTGCTCGGCCGCATCACGGTCGACGACGTCGTCGACGTGATCCGCGAAGAGGCGGAGCACTCGGTGCTGTCGATGGCCGGCCTGCAGGACGAGGAAGACCTGTTCGCAGGCATCATTCCCTCGACACGCCGTCGCCTGCTGTGGCTCGGCATCAACCTGATCACGGCCTTCATGGCCGCCGCTGTCGTCAAGAGCTTCGAAGGCACGATCGAAAAAGTGGCGGCGCTCGCTGCGCTGATGCCGATCGTCGCGTCGATGGGCGGCATCGCAGGCACCCAGACGGTGACACTGATCATCCGCGGTCTCGCGCTCGGTCAGGTGCAGTGGGCGAACGCGCGCTGGCTGCTGTTCAAGGAGATCGCGGTCGGGGGATTGAATGGCGTCATCTGGGCCGTGGTGGTCGGCGCGGTGACGGTCGTCTGGTTCGATACCTGGAAGATTGCGGCGATCATCTCGGCCGCGATGCTGACGAACCTGCTCGCGGCCGCTGCGGTGGGCGTGATCGTGCCGCTGACGCTGCGACGGATGAAGATCGACCCGGCGCTGTCGGCCGGCGTGATCCTCACGACCTTTACCGACTGCATCGGCTTCGCGACGCTGCTCGGACTCGGCGCGCTATTCCTGACCTGACTGGGTCTGACCTGACGTCGCCCGACCCAGCACCAGCGCCACCAGCTGCTCACGCTGCGCCAGCGCATCGCGATAACCCAGATCGATCAGCTCCGATGTATAGCTCGATTCGAACAGCAGATAGCTCGCGAGCAGGCTGCCCGCCGCACCGCGCGCACCGATCACCGCCAGCAGCAGCCGCAGGCTGCGCGGCAGACTCGCGACATGCTTCGTCGCGATGTCGCGCAGGTCGACGCTGGGCGACAGCAGGTGGGCCTCGATCCGCCGCAGCTCCGCGCCGTCCGGCTGCAGCCGGCTTTCGATCCGGTTCAGCCGCGACATCTGCTCGAAGTCCGCCTCGAGCTGATCGCTGAACAGCGTGTCGAGCATGAAGCCGAACAGCTGACCCGCCGAGGGAGCCTGCTGGTGGCCGAGCACGCTGCCGATACCCGCGCCATTGCGCGCCCGCACGCCGACCACCAGCATGCGATCGGCGCCGAGGTGGATGGCCGGTGACAGCGGCGCGCTCTGGCGCATCGCACCGTCGCCGAAGTACTCGTCCCGCAGCCGTACCGCGGGAAACAGGAACGGGATCGCGGCGCTCGCCATCAGGTGATCGAGCTGCAGATGCGTGCGACGGCCGACGCGCGGCGCGCGCGACCATTCTGCGATGTCCTCGCTACCGGCGAAGAACGCGGTCGAACGCCCGCCGCCATAGGTGGTGGCGCACAGCGCCAGCGCGCGCAGCCGTCCTTCGTCCACGTTGCGCTGCACGGACTCCCAGTCGACGCTGAGCCGCAGCAGCCGGCGCAGCGGCGCATTGTCGAACAGCGAGCGCGGCGCCGGCAGCAGCCGGCCGCCGGAGATCGCGGACAGCATCCAGTGCGCGCCGGCGCGCAGCATCGCGCGGCCGTCGGCGCGGAATACCTGCTGGACGCGGAAGTTCTGCCATACCTCGACGAGCTCGCCCACCGCATCGCGCCAGCGATGCGCGCCGGCCGCGACCACGGACGCGGCGACCGCACCGGCCGACGTGCCGACGACGATGCCGAAAGGCCAGGGTCCGGCCGGCAGGATCTCCGCCAGCGCCTTCATCACGCCCACCTGATACGCCGAGCGCGCACCGCCGCCCGACAGCACCAGCGCGCAGCGACTGCTAGAATTCCCGCTTGTGGCAGCCATGCGCTGCTTCGTGCCCCGCTCGTACTGCTGGAGATGGTCATGATGGTACGCAGACGATTTGTCGCTGTCGCGCTCGGCGTCCTTGCCGCCACGCTGCCCATGGCACTGGTTCCCACCGCTGCGCGAGCCCAGGCGGCTGCCGGCATCACCGTCGGACAGGCAGCGCCCGCGTTCCGGCTGCAGAACCAGAACGGCGAATGGGTCACCCTGGAACAGCAGCGAGGCAAATGGCTGGTGCTGTATTTCTATCCGAAGGACAACACGCCAGGCTGCACCACGCAGGCCTGCGAATTCCGCGACAACATCTTCGCCTACCGCAAGGCCGGCGCCGTGATCCTCGGCATCAGCGTGGACGACCTGGCGTCGCACAAGAAGTTCGCCGAGGAACACAGCCTGCCGTTTCCGATCCTCGCGGATGCGGACAAGAAGACCGCGCAGAGCTACGGCGTGCTCTACAAGGCGATGGGCATCATGGAAATCGCACGTCGCGAGACCTTCATCATCGATCCGGCGGGCCGGATCGCGAAGCATTACAAGTCCGTGAACCCGAAAGGGCATTCCGAACTCGTGCTGGCGGACCTCAAGGCGCTGCAGGCCGCGGCGCCGAAGAAATCCTGACGTCCGCGGGGCTAGAACCTATCTCAATATCCCGCATCAGCCGCGTTGCAGTCGCTCTCTGCGCACAGCGCGGCGCGCACACAGCCCAGGGTGGGTCCCTGGGCAAGGCGCGCAACAAAGCTGTGCGCAGCGAGCGGCGCAACCCTTCGGGAAGCGCCCTGGCGGGGTATTGAGATAGGTTCTAGTGCCTCAGCGCTTCCTGCCGGCGACCGCGCGCTGCGGCCCGGCGAGATCCTTCAGCAGCACGTACCACTGCTGCTGCCCTTCGTAGAACGATTGCACCGTCAGGCGTTCATCGAGGCCATGCGAGAACACCTCGCTGTCCTTCATGAAGATCTCGCTGACGCCGTAGGTCGGGATGCCGACACTGCGGAAGATCGAGCCATCGCTGGCGCCCGACTCCTGCGACGGCACCACGCGGACGCCCGGGTAGCGCTGCTGGACGGCGCGCGTGACAGCCGCGACGACGTCATCCCGCAGCGGTGACGCTTCGCTGAAGAACGCCTCGCCGATCTCTTTCACTTCGACGCCCTCGCCGACCACCTGCTGCAGCGTGCGCTGCACCGTCGTCACCGGAACGCCCGGAAAGATGCGGCAGTTGACGCTGGCAGTGGCGGACTGCGGCAACGCATTCAGCGCATGCCCACCCGTCAGCATCGTGGCGATGCAGGTGGTGCGGGTCTGGCCGACCACGGCCGGCGTCGCGAACAGCACATCGGCAGCCTCTGCATCGAGCGGATTCTCGGCAAAGCGCCGCAGCGCCTCGCCGACGGGGCCCTGCGTCTTCTCGCCGAGTGACTTCAGACTCTGCAGCGTGGTTTCGTTCCACATCACGGGAAATCGAAACGCACTGAGCCGACCGAGCGCTGCCGCGAGTTCGTATATCGCATTGTCGAGCCGCGGCAGCGAGCTGTGACCGCCCGGATTGCGGGTCGTCAACTCGAAATCCGCGTAGGTCTTTTCGGCCGTCTGCAGGTTGTACTGCAGCGCCGCGCCGGTCTTCTCGTCCAGCGTGCCGGCACCCGCGTCGGTATTCAGCGCGAACTCGGCGTCGATCAGGTCACGGTGATTGCGCGCGGTGTCCAGCGTCGTGATCATCGCCGTTTCTTCGTCGCCGCTGAAATACAGGATCAGGTCCCGGCTCGGCACGAAGCCCTCGGCACGCAGGCGAAGGAACGTGGTGACGAGCGTCGCCACGCCGCTCTTCACGTCATAGGTGCCGCGACCGAAGAAATAGCCGTTCTCCTCGATCAACTTGAACGGATCGCGCTTCCAGTCCTCGCGCTTCGCATCGACCACGTCCATGTGCGCCAGCAGCAGGATCGGTTTGCCGCCGCGGCCCGTGCCGCGATACCGCACGACCAGCGAGGCCGAATCGAGCAGCGGCAGGATGCGGATATCCGCCGCGGCAAATCCACCGGCCCGCAATTCACCAGCCAGGTACTCGGCCATCTGCGGCACCTGGCGCGCCCGCGAGGTCGTCTCCATCGAGATGATGCGACTGAAGATCTCGCGCGCTTTCGCGTCGTACGGGCCGGGTGTCGCGGCGGACAACGACCCGGCGCCGAGCAGGCCGGCCAGCACGAGGAATCGCAACAGGGTTCGTGTGTTCATGGTGACGGAGCATAGTGTTAGGGTCGCGGTATGCCAAACCTGCTGCGCCCGACACTGCTCTGCTTCGGTCTGCTGGCCGTGCAGCCTCTGCCCGCCGCCCTGGCGCGCGACCTGCAGCCCGACGACCTCTACCGCCTCCAGACCGTCAGCGATCCGCAGCTGTCGCCCGATGGACGCTGGATCGCGTACGTCGTCAGCACGCCCAGCCGCGAGCGGGACGCGGATGAATCGGATCTCTGGATCGTCGGCTGGGACGGCGGCGCGCCGCGTCGACTGACCTACACGACAGCGAGCGAGCACAGCCCGCGCTGGAGTCCGGATGGTCGGCAGATCGCCTTTCTCAGCGATCGCGACGAGGCCAGCACGCCGGCCGGCGAGCAGGAACAGATCTGGGTGATGGACCTCGCCGGCGGCGAGGCGCAGCAGCGCACGCGGTTCGAGGGCGCGATCGCGAGCTTCGTGTGGTCGCCGGACGGGCAGCGCTGGGCGGTCAGCGCAACGCTACCGGTGGCGTCGTCGCCCGCACCTCCGGCCGACAAACCCGCGCCGATCGTCATCGATCGATTGCAGTTCAAGCGCGACATCGACGGCTACCTCGGCGCGGAACGTGCGCAGCTGTATCTGATCGATGCCACCCGCGGTGCGGTGACGGCGCTGACGAGCGGCCCCACCGAAGCACTGCAGCCCAGCTGGTCACCGGACGGACGCGAACTCGTTTTCCTGACCAAGCTGGGCGACGATCCGGATGCGCACGACAACTGGGATGTCTGGGTCATGGAGGCGCGACCGGACGGCGCGCGACGGCGACTGACCGAGAACCCCGGCCTGGACGGCGATCCCACCTTCGACTGGGGCAGCGGCCCGCCGCGCTTCAGTCCGGATGGCCGACGCATCGCCTACACCGCGGGCGGTGCACCTGACGAGCTCTGGTATGGACTGCTGCAGGTGGGCGTGGTGGACGCGCGCGGCAATGCGGCCGCCGCCCGCGCAGCAACGATTGCACCGACCGCCACCCTGCCCACCGCAGCGCTCGATCGCAACGCGCTCGATCCGCGCTGGTCCCGCGATGGCCGCTGGCTGTACTTCCGGCTCGAGGACGATCGCAGCATGGTGCTCGCGCGCGTGCGCCTCGCCGACGGACGCGTCGAGCGGCTGACGCCGGCCGGCATGGTCGCGAGTGAGTTCGACGTCGGCGCCGAAGGCCGTGTGGTCGTCGTCTCGACGGCGGTCGATCGGCCCGGCGAACTCGCGGCCGTGACATCGCGCGGCCTGCGCACGTTGACGCACCACAATGACGCCTGGCTGCGCGAGATCCCGCTCGCGCCGGCGCGCAACATCGAGTTCGACAACGGTGCCGGCCAATCCATCGGCGCGATCCTGGTCGAGCCGCGCGGTACGCGTCCCGCGAGCGGCTGGCCCACGCTGCTGCGTCTGCACGGCGGCCCCGTCTCCCAGCACCAGCACGAATTCGATTTCGCCTGGCAACTGTTCGCGTCGCGCGGCTACGCCGTCGTCGCGCCGAACCCGCGCGGCAGCACCGGACGCGGTCATGCGTTCCAGAAAGCGCTGTTCGCGAAATGGGGCGAGGTCGATGTGGTCGACGTGCTGGCCGTCACCGACGGCGTGGTCAGGAGCGGCGTCGCCGATCCGGCACGGCTCGGCGTCGGCGGCTGGAGCTATGGCGCGATCCTGACGAACTACGTGATCGCCTCGGACACGCGCTTCAAGGCCGCGACCAGCGGCGCCGGCATCTCCAACATGCTCGCGGGTTACGGCACGGACCAGTACGTGCGCGAATACGAAGTGGAACTCGGGCTGCCGTGGGACCACACGGACCTGTGGCTACGACTGTCGTATCCGTTCTATCACGCCGACCGGATCCGCACGCCGACGCTGTTCATGGTCGGCTCGGAGGATTTCAACGTGCCGCGGCATGGGTCGGAGCAGATGTACCAGGCGCTGCGCCGCCTCGGCGTGCCCACGCAGCTCGT
Source organism: Steroidobacteraceae bacterium (assembly GCA_965279665.1). Lineage (GTDB taxonomy): Bacteria > Pseudomonadota > Gammaproteobacteria > Steroidobacterales > Steroidobacteraceae > UBA964. The sequence continues at coordinate 855,932 of OZ257256.1, read as the reverse complement.
GATCTATCCGGGGCAGTTCCACGGATTCGAGCGACCGACCTTTCGTGCCGACAGGCTGCAGCGTTACCTCGACTGGTACGCGCGCTGGATCGTCACGCCAGGGCCTGTCAAAAGGCCCTAGCGTGCTGGACTCGCCGATCGCTCAGCGATCCATCTTCCAGGTGTACTTCAGCGCGATCAGCCGAGGCCGGACCGGGATCGTGTAGACCTGGTTGCCGCAGAGCGCGTTCCCATCTCGCCCGCGAATCCCGCATTGGGTCGTGAAACCCGCCTCGCCACGCTCGTCGGCGGCGTTCTGCACGCGCAGCTCGATGCCATGCGCACCTTTTTCGATGCCGAAGGCCAGATCCAGCAGCGTGTAGGAATCGAGCTCTCCCGACAGCGCACGATCCGCCGTCTGCAATTCCGTAAAGCTCTTGCCCTGGTAGAGCAGACCGGCCTGCAGATGCGCATCGAAGCCGCCGAGCGGGAATTCGTAGCGCGCCGTCACGTGCCCCTTGAACTTCGGCGTCGTCGGCAACTGCGTCCCCGCCGGCGCATCCTGCGGCGGACAGAGACTCGGGTCGATGCAGTAGTTGGTGGTCAGCGTCGCGTCCGTGTAGGCGAAGCCGCCGGAGACGTCGAGCCGATCGCTGGCCGCCCAGCCGAGGTCCACTTCGACGCCCTTCACTTCAGCCTCGCCGGCGTTGCGGATCTCCGTCAGGCCGTTCGCGCCGAGATAGGAGAACTGCACGTCGGTCCAGTCGAGTTTGAAGATCGCGCCGTTGAACCGCAGCGTATTCCCGGCCCAGGTGGTCTTCCAGCCGAGCTCGTAGTTGTCGACGGTATCGGACTTGTACGGCGGCAGCGTGCCGCGGCGGTTGATGCCGCCCGGGCGAAAGCCCTCCGAGTACGTGGCATAGACGAGCTTGTCGTCATCGATGCGATAGGTGCCGTTCACCTTGATGGTCCAGCCGTTCTCCTCGACCTCCTTGTCGAGGTTGTTGCAGGGCGCGCCATTGAGGCCGCTGCCCGCGACCGGCGGCGTGAAGCACCGCGCCTCGCCGGTGCCACCGCTGAAGCCGGCACCATAGCCCCAGAATCCGAAAAGAGAATTGCGCGCCTTGAAATAGCGCGCACCGCCGGTGAAGGACCATTTGTCGGTGGCATCGAACGTGACTTCGCCGAACGCGGCGTAATCGCGATCGACGCGCTCCTGGTTCGTGAGCCAGATGTTGTCGGGGTAGCCAGTCACCGCCAGCGAATCAGCGAAGTTCGCGATGACGTAGTTCTGCAGGATGTCGTGCGACTGGCGCTGGTAGAACAGGCCACCGACCGCTTTGACGCGACCGTCGCCGGTCGTCGCAATGCGGATTTCATGGCTCTGGTTCTTGTACGCATCGATGCCCTGCACGGACTGGGTCGGATCGATGACGTTGCCGTCGTTGTCGGTGATATACGCGCCGGAGCCGTAGTTCACGTCGTAGAAGAACGAATAGTCCGAATAGTCGGACTGGATCTCGTCATCACGCTTCAGATAGGCGCCGGCATAGGTGACGTCGAGATTCGCGATCCGGCCCTCGATGGTCAGCGCGGCCTGCAGCCAGCGATCCTTCAGTTTCTCCGGCAGGTAACGCTGCACCTTCAGGTCCCCCACGGCGGGGTTGAAGCTGTTGCTGCCGTTGCCCTTGGTCTGCTGCGCCATGATCACCGGCGAGATCGTCCAGGTGTCGTTCAGGTCGATGCGCAGCGCGGCGCGGGCGCCATAGGTCGTGGTGTCGTTGTAGTCGTCCTCGACGAAGGCGGCGTTGTTGCGCGTGACGCCCGACACCGGATACGTGCGCGAGCCGGGAACGTTGTCGATGTAGCCCGCATCCTTCTTGGCCCAGCCGGTGAGACGCATCGCGGCGTTCTCGTTGATCGGCAGGTTCACGAAGCCCTCGGCCAGATAGCCCTGCCCGCCGCTGCCGACCGTGCTGCCCTCGAGGCTGTAGCCCGCATCGAAGCCGCTCGGATCCGGCTTGTTGGTGATGATGCGGATCGTGCCGGACTGCGAACTCGCGCCGTACAGCGTGCCCTGGGGACCGGACAGCGACTCGACGCGCGCGATGTCGTAGACGTGGACATCGAGCGCGCCCTGGATCGTGGTGATCGGCTGCTCGTCGAGATAGATACCGACAGACGGGCGCGAGGCGGAGTGATTGACGGTCTCGCCGCTGGCGATGCCGCGCATGTAGACCGACGTGAAGCCGGGGCCGCCCGGCGAGAAGCTGACGCTCGGCAGGTACTTCGCGTAGTCGTCGAAATTCGCGACCGAGAGCTGCTCGAGCTTCTGCGTACCGATCGCCTGGATCGACAGCGGCACGTCCTGCAGGCTCTCGGAGCGCTTCTGCGCTGTGACGACGACCTCTTCGAGGCCGCCGGCCTGATCCTGCGCGAGCGCCGGGGTGATCGCGGCACACACGGCCGTGGCGACCGCTCGACCCATGATCTTGTTGTGATCCAGCAACGATGCCTGGGGTCGAGCGAGTTTGCGCTTGCGGCTGCGAGTCATGAAATCTCCCCGATACCCTGCGTTATGGTTATGTCCAAGATTGCGGCGGCGCCGGATAAGAATCAAGCACTGAACCCAGGGTGCCCCTGAGGGGACCCAGCCAGGCGTCGTAATTCCGCCACTGATCGACGCCATCGCGGAAGATCGGCCGGCGGACCTGCTCGGAACTCGCCGTGCGCACGGCACGTTCGTTCTCGTAGAAGCGCAGGCAGCTCTCCTCGAATGCCAGGCCGCAGTAGTCGAGCAGGCGGCGGACTTCAGCCTCCGTATCGTCGACCATCTGCTCGTAGATCACGCGATGCACGCGGCCCGGCAGCGCCTCATCGAAATGCGCCATCAGCTCCACGTAGTCGCGGTAGTAGCGGCCGATGTCCTCGAGGCCGTAGCTGAAGTTCTGGCCGCGGGCGAAATGCTGCTTGAAGCCCGAGAAACAGCAGCCAAGCGGATGCCGGCGCGCGTCGATGATGCGGGCGCGCGGCAGGATCAGGTGGATGAGGCCGACATGCTGGAAATTGTTCGGCATCTTGTCGATGAAGAACGGTGCGGCGGTCTTGCGCTGGATGCGGGTCTGCTGCAGATAGCGTTCGCCGAGCGCGCGCAGCGCGTCGGCATCGAGTTCCGCCAGCATTTCAGGATAGCGTGAGGTCTCGCGCCGCAGCTTGCGGCCGCCGAGTTCGCGCGCGAGCTGGCCGATGTCCGGCAGCTCCATCGTGCCCTCGACCTGCGAATGACTGGAGAGGATCTGCTCGATCAGCGTCGAGCCGGCGCGCGGCAGTCCGACGACGAAAATCGGATCCGGTGCCTCGCAACCGAGACCCGCCCGCGCCGCGAAGAATTCCCGCGTCAGCGTCTGCTTCGAACGCAGCACGTGCTCGTGAGTTTCGTCGGCGCTGTAGGTCAGCTCGCGTCGGCGCAGCCGATTGCCCTCGGCGTAGTGTGCGAACGATTCGGCATACTCGCCCGCATCCTCGAGTGCCTTGCCGAGCGCGAACTCGAAGTGATACCGGTCTGCGTTCGAGAGCCCTGCCCGCTCCAGCTGTGCGCGCATCGCGTCCAGGTCCTGCGGACGGAACTTCACGGTCTTCAGGTTCGCGAGGCTCCAGTACACCTCGCCGAGCTCCGGCGCGTGCCGGATGCTGGTGCGATAAGCCTCGATCGCCTCGGGCTGCCGCCCTGCCGTCTTCAGCGCGTGGCCATAGCTCATCCAGATGCGCGCCTGGCGCGGAAACTGCTGCAGCACCTGCGCGAAGATCCCGATCGCCTCCGGGTACTCGCCGATACGGGTGAGGATCGCGGCCTTCAGGTTCCGATACCCGCCGTTGTTCGGATCGAGCGCGAGCAGCGCTTCGATCTCCGTCAGTGCGGCCTGCGCCTTGTTCTGCCGATGCAGCACGGTCGCGAGATTGTGGCGCGCGGCTTGGAATCCCGGCGCGAGTTCGAGGCAACGCTGCAGCAGATGCTCGGCATCGACGAATCGCCCGAGCCGCGCCGCGACCTCCGCCAGCATGCGGATCGCCGCGACGTCGGTCGGATACTGCTTCAGGTACTCGCGCAGCATCGCTTCGGCCACGCCGATGCGTCCGTCGCACAGCGCCACGGCCGGCGCGAGCAGGCGCGGATCGCGGGTCGAGGCCTTGATCTGCTGGGCATAGGCGGCGTCTGCGGCCACGCCATCGCCATTCGCGGACAACTGGTCGCCGAGCGCGCGCCAGGCATCCGGCCAGTCCGGCTTCAGTTCCGCCGCGCGCTGCAGCGCCTGCGCGGCCGCCTCGGGTTCGTCATCCGCCCCCAGCGCCAGTCCATGCTCGAACTGCGCGGCCGGCCAGTCCGGCAGCACGCGGCACAGCGGCGCAAGCACGGCCCGCGCCCCGGCCGCGTCGCCGAGGGCACGGTGCGCCGCGCCCTGGATCAACAGTGCGTTCGGCTGACCCGGGATCACCTTGAGGATCTCCGCGGCCTGCTCCTGAGCCAGTGCCGGCTGTGCGGACAGCAGGTCCAGCGCGTTCTGCAGTGCGACCTGCAGGCTGCCTTCGGCTTCGGCGGGTTCGCTCATGTCTGGAGTCGCAAGAGTTTTGACGGGGATCGCGGGGCAATGAAAGACTGCAGACCGGACCTTGTCAATTCACGGAGCCACCCGGTGCGCCACCCCTTGCTGATCACTCTGCTGTCGATGGCGACCTTGTGCGCGATCACGCCGCTCGCGGCGACGACGGCCCGCGCCGGGATGCCGGCGGCGGATCTCGTGATCCGCTGCGGGCGGCTGATCGACGGCGTCAGCGCCGTCGCGCGACGCAACGTGCAGGTGGTGGTTCGCGCCGGCCGGATCGAGTCCGTGGGCGGCTTCGACCGTCGCGGCCGCGGCCTGCCACAACTGGACCTGAGCGCCTACACCTGCCTGCCGGGCCTGATCGACATGCATACGCATCTGACCGAACGGCCCGCGGACATGGCGGACCTGCGCGTGTATTTCCGCCGCAAGCAGCCGGAACAGCTCGAGATCTCGCGCACCGAGGCGGCGGCGACGCTGGCGGCCGGGTTCACCAGTGCGCGCAACGTCGGCGCCTATATCCGCGGCGCCGATCTCGAGATGCGCGATGCGATCGCGCGCGGCGATTATCCCGGACCGCGCATGCAGGTCAGCAGCTACTACCTGACCATCCCGGGCGGCGGCGGTGATCTGCTGATTCCGGAAGTGCCCGAGGCGGAGATTCCCGCGAACGTTCGCGCGGGTATCGCTCGCGGACCGGAACAGTTCCGCGCCAAGGCCGAGCGTGCGCTTGCGGACGGCGCAGACCTGCTGAAGGTCATCGCCTCCGGCGCCGTGCTCGCCTATGGCGGCGTGCCGGGCTCTCCGGAGATGAATCCCGAGGAAATCCGTGCCGTGGTCGAGGTGGCGCATGCACGCGGCAAGCGCGTCGCCGCGCATGCGCACGGCGCACAGTCGATCAAGGACGCGATCCTGGCGGGCGTCGATACGGTCGAACATGCGTCGATGATCGACGACGAGGGGCTGGACCTGGCCCGCGCACGCGGCGTCGCGCTGGCGATGGATGTCTACAACGGCAGTTACATCGATTCGGAAGGACGCCGCCAGGGCTGGGCCGAGGAGTTCCTGCGCAAGAACCTCGAGACCACGGAGATCCAGCGCGCGAACTTCACCAAGGCCGTCGCGATGGGCGTGCCGATCGTGTTTGCGACGGATGCCGGCGTGTATCCGCACGGCCTCAATGCGCGGCAGTTCGCGATCATGGTGGAGCGCGGCATGACGCCGATGCAGGCGATCCAGTCGGCCACGTCGGTCGCCGCGCGCTACATGGGCTGGGAAGATCGCGTCGGCAGCCTGACGACGGGCAGACACGCCGACCTGATCGCCGTCAAGGGCGACCCGCTGAAGGATATCCGCGTGCTCGAGAACGTGGACGTCGTGGTGCAGGGCGGCGGCATCTTCAAGCAACCGGCCAGCGAAGCGCCTAGAATTGCGCGCTGATTCCGACGGACTGCATCACTGACAATCATGTCCCTCCCGTCCCTGGCCAGATTCCGCGCCGATCTGCAGCACACGCGCCGCGATTTTCCGCAGGCGCTGACGCTGCCCGGTTCGGCGTACACGTCTGCAGACGTGTTCAGCCTCGAGCAGCGCGAGCTGTTCGGGCGCAGCTGGCTGTGCGTCGGGCATGTGTCGCAATGGCCGAAGCCGGGCGATTTCTCCGTGCTGGACATCGCCGGAGATTCCGTGCTGCTGCTGCGTGCCCAGGACGGCATCCTGCGCGCGCACTACAACGTCTGTCGTCATCGCGGCTCGAGGCTCGTGCTGGAATCCGTTGGCCACGGGCTGTCGCGCCTGCTCTGCCCGTATCACGCGTGGAGCTATCAGTCGGACGGCAGCCTGCAGCAGGCGCCGCAGATGCCTGCTGCCTTCTGCAAGGAAGACCACGGCCTCGTGCCGGTGCGGATGGAGACCTTCGAAGGCTTCGTGTTCGTCAGCCTCGACGAAGACGCCGTACCTCTCTCGGCGCATTTCCGCGAGCTGCCGGATCTCGGCCGCTACCGCATGGGCGAACTCGTGCCGGGTGGCCGGATCGAATATGAAGTCGGCGCGAACTGGAAGCTGGTCTGCGAGAATTACAGCGAGTGCTATCACTGTCCCGGCGCTCATCCGCAGCTGGCCCGCCTCACGGAGCTGATCGGCCGCAACGAACGCGCGCAGGAAATCGGCAACTGCTTCAACGGCGGACCGATGCGCCTGCGCGCTGGCATGGAGACCATGTCGAACAGCGGCGCGAGTCCGCTGCGGCGGATCGCCGGCCTGTCGGACGACGATGCGCGCTACGTGAACTATTACGTGGTCTATCCGAACCTGCTGCTGAGCCCGCACCCCGACTACGTGATGACGCATCTGCTCTGGCCGATCGCCCCGGATCGCACGAGAGTGGTCTGCGACTTCTTCGTCACGCGTGAAGCGCGCGAGGCTGCGAAATATGACGCCCGCGACGTCATCGATTTCTGGGACGTCACGAATCGCCAGGACTGGCTGCTGTGCGAACGCGTGCAGGCGGCGGCGGGCTCGCGCGGTTTCCGCCAGGGCCCCTACCAGACGTCCGAGGACTGCGTGCACACCTTCGATCGCTGGTATGCCGATCGCGTGGCTGGGCTGATCTGACATGGCCAAGAGCTACGACGCCATCGTCATCGGCGCGGGCCACAATGGCCTGACCAGCGCTGCCTTCCTCGCGAAGTCCGGGCTCAAGGTGCTGGTGCTGGAGCGCAATCCGTGGATCGGTGGCGCGGCCGTGAGCCGCAAGCTGCACGAGGACTGGATCTATTCGAACTGCTCGTATGTCTGCAGCCTGCTGCGACCGGAGATCTTCCGCGGACTCGACCTCGCCCGCCACGGGCTGCAGGTGGTGCCGTATGGCGGCGGCGTCACGTTCACGCGCGACGGCGACATGCTGGGCGGCTACGTGGACAAGGACGTCAAGCGCCGCGAGATCGCGCGTTTCAGTCCGCGCGATGCGGATGCGTATCTGCGCTATTCGCGCGACACCATGCGCCAGTGCCGCTTCATCCGCTCGATGCTGCTGCGCACGCCGCCGGATCCGACATCGCTCGCGCCGCGCGACCTCAAGGAAATGCTGCACCTGGGCCGCGAGTTCGGCAAGCTCGGCGAACAGACGATCTACGACACGCTGCGCTTCTACATGCTCAGCATCGCGGATTACCTCAACGAGTATTTCGAGAACGACGTCGTCAAGGCGAACTTCGCCGGCAGCGGCATCATCGGCACGGCGCTCGGCGTGCAGTCGCCCGGCACGGCCTACGTGCTGCTGCATCACTACATGGGCGACGTCGATGGCCAGGCCGGGGCCTGGGGTTTTGCGCGCGGCGGCATGGGAGCAGTCTCCGGCGCCATCGCGAGTGCGCTGAAATCCTTCGGCGGCGAGATCCGCACGGAAGCGGACGTCGCGCAGATCACCGTACGCGGCGGAAAGGTCACGGGCGTTGCGCTGGCGAGTGGCGAGGAGATCCAGGCGGACATCGTCATCTCCAATCTCGACCCGAAGCGCACCTTCCTGAAGCTGATGGAAGAACGCGATCTGGATCCGGAGATCGTGCGCCGCGCGCGCAACTTCAAGATCCGCGGCTCCTCCGGCAAGCTGAACATCGCGCTCGACGGCCTGCCGGAGTTCACCGCACTCGGCAAGGACCATCCCCTCCATTGCGGCGACATGCACTTCCTCGATTCACTGGAGCGCTACGAGCGCGCCTATGACGACTGGAAGCTCGGTCGCTGGTCGAAGGATCCTTACCTCGATCTGTTGATCCCCTCGCTGACGGATCCGACGATGGCGCCGCCGGGCAAGCATTTCATGTCGGTGTTCGTGCAGTACGTGCCGCCGCTGGTCGAAGGACGACCGTGGACGGAGGCGGACCGCATCGCACTCCGCGAAACGGTGTTCGACCAGATCGAGACGCAGAGCCCCGGCTTCCGCAAACTCGTGCTGCATGCCGAAGTGCGCACACCGCAGGAACTCGAGGCCGAAGTCGGACTCACCGAGGGCAACATCTTCCAGGGCGAGCTGACCTTCGACCAGCTGCTGTTCAATCGTCCGTTCCCCGGCATGGCGCAGTACCGCGGTCCGGTGCGCGGCATGTACCTGTGCGGCTCCGCCACGCATCCGGGTGGCGGCGTGATGGCGGCGCCCGGCGCCAACGCAGCTCGGGAAGTGTTGATGGACCTGCGGCGCGGCACGACGGTGCCGGAGGGCTGGAGCGATGACTGACGCGAACCGCATCGTCATCGTCGGCGGCGGGCACAACGGCCTCGTCTGCGCGGCCTATCTCGCGCGCGCCGGCCGCAACGTGCTCGTGCTCGAAGCGAACGAGCAGTTCGGCGGCGCCGCCGTCACGCGCGAGTTTCATCCGGGATTCAAAGTCTCTGCGGTGGCGCATCTGCTCCACCTGCTGGATCCGCGCATCGCGCGCGAACTCGATCTCGCGCGGCACGGCCTCACGATGGCCCGCGAGAACCTGCAGACGGTGGCGCTGAGCGAGACAGGCGCTCCGCTGGTCCTGTCACGGCTGGGACTGGTCGCCGGCGAACTGTCGGCGCGCGATCAGACCGCGCTCGTCGCCTGGCTCACGCGGATGCGTCGATTCGCCGGCGTGCTGGCGAACCAGCATGGTCGGACGCCGCCGCGGCTCGCCTGGCATGGCTGGCGCGAGGCGCTCGAGGGCGCGAAGTTCGCGCTGGATATCCGCAAGCTGGGCCGGCGCGACATGGCCGAGTTCCTGCGCGTCGCGACGATGAACGTCTACGACGTGCTCGAAGAGGAATTCGACAGCGAGCAGCTGAAGGGCGCGCTCGCGCTCGACGGTGTGCTCGGCACGAAGCTCGGCCCGCGCTCCGGTGGCACGCTGTTCGCACTGCTGCACCGAATGAGCGCGAGCTCGGCGGGCAAGGCCGCCGCGAATGCGGGCGGCGGTCCCGGCATCGGCTGGTCGCTGCCGCGTGGCGGCATGGGCGCGGTCACCGCCGCGCTCGCGGCCGCAGCACGCGCAGCCGGCGCGGAGTTGCGCAGCGGCGCGAAGGTGGCTGCGATCCTCACGCAAGGCGATCGGATCAGCGGCGTGCGGCTCGCGACTGGCGAACAGGTCGCTGCATCGATCGTCGTCTCGAATGCCGATCCGAAAGCGACGCTGCTCGGCCTGCTCGGCGCGCGCCACCTCGAAACGGAATTCGCCCAGCGAGTGCAGCACACACGTGCCCTCGGCACGGCTGCGAAGCTGCACCTTGCGCTCAGCGCCCTGCCTGATTTCCGCGGCGTCGGCGCCGCGCAGATCGGCGAGCGACTGCTGGTTGCTCCGTCGCAGCAGTACATCGAAACCGCTTTCAATCCAGCCAAGTATCGCGAGTACTCGGCGGCACCGGTCATGGAGATCTCGATCCCCACCGTGCACGACGCGACCCTCGCGCCGGCCGGGCAGCATGTGCTGTCGGCCACCGTGCAGTACGCCCCGTATGACGTGGCGGGCGGCTGGGACGCGCATCGCGAGCGCTTCCTCGAGCAGACGCTCGCCGTGCTCGAGCGTCATGCGCCCGGTCTGCGCTCACGCGTGCTCGGCCGGCAGCTGCTGACGCCCGTCGACATCGAGCGCGAATTCCACCTGACCGGTGGCCACTGGCATCAAGGCGAACTCGCGCTCGACCAGATGCTGATGCTGCGACCCGTGCCAGGCGCTGCGCAGTACGCGATGCCGGTGAACGGCCTGTACCTCTGCGGTGCCGGTGCGCATCCCGGCGGCGGCGTGATGGGCAGTGCCGGTCGCAATGCCGCGCGCGCGGTGCTCGAGACCCCGTCGGCAGCGATGGCTACCTCGACCGCGAGGACATCCGCATGACCTCCCCCGTCGACACCGCGCTGCCGCGCACGCGCGACCACCACCGGCATTTCGTCTACCAGACGCCGTTCCATCCGCGCACGTCGGAGCTGAACCGGCTGAACCTCTGGCATCGCTGGAAGGACTACACCGTCGCCGACGCCTATTTCGACGTCAGCCTCGAATACACGGCGCTGCGCAATGCCTGTGCGGTGTTCGATCTGTCGCCGATGACCAAGCATCTGATCACGGGACCCGATGCGCTCGCCTTCCTCGACCGGCTCGTGACGCGCGACGTCGCGAAGCTGAAGCCGGGCCGCGTCGGCTACGCAGTGTGGTGCGACGACCAGGGTCAGGTCATCGACGACGGCACAATCTTCCATCTGAGTCCCGGCGTGTACCGGCTGTGCTCGCAGGAGCGACAGCTCGACTGGCTCGCGGCCTCCGCGCTCGGTTTCGATGTCACGATCCGCGAGGAGACCGACGACATCGCCTGCCTGGCATTCCAGGGACCCACCAGCTGCGCCGTGCTGAAGCAGATGGGCCTCGCCGGCATCGAGACGCTGACGCCGTTTGGCATGCGCAGCTTCCCGTTCGCGGGCACGCAGCTCGCGGTGTCGCGTACCGGGTTCACCGGCGATCTCGGCTATGAACTGTGGATCGAGCCGGCGAAAGCGGTCGAACTCTGGGACCAGCTGTTCGAAGCCGGCCGCCTGTATGGAATCCAGCCGATGGGAACGCATGCGCTCGAGATGAGCCGCATCGAAGCCGGCTTCATACAGGCCGGCGTGGATTTCCTGCCGGCCGATCGTGCGATCCGCTCGGACCGAACGCGCTCGCCGTTCGAACTCGATCTCGCCTGGCTCGTCGACTTCAGCAAGCCGAACTTCACCGGTCGGCGTGCGCTGCTGGCCGAACAGGCGCGTGGTTCACGCTATCGGCTCGTGCGGCTCGACATCGAAGGCAACAAGGTCGCGAAGGATGCCTACATCTATGACCCGCGCGGCAACACCATCGGCGCCGTGACCTCGTCGATGTGGTCGCCGATGGTCAAGGCCAGCATCGCGCTGGCCACGGTGGAGACACCCTGGGGCAAACCCGGCGATGAACTGTGGGCGGAGATCTACTATCAGAAGGAACTGAAGTGGAACCGGACCAAGGTGCGGGGTCGGATCGTCGAAGGGCCGTTCTACACACCGGCCCGGAGAAAGCAGACGCCTGCGCCGGACCTCTGACCCGCGCGGAGGAGAGATGACCATGACCTACGGTAAGAACTGCCTGATCGGACTCACGCTCGCGTGCTGCGCGACGCTGCTCTCACCCGTCGCACATTCGACCGACGTCGCGCCGGCCGCCTGCGCCACGCCCGAACAGGCCGCACGTATCAATGCGCTTTACTCGAAAGGCCCGGCGCCGATGCCGTTCCAGTCCCAGGAAGAGCTGAAACTGCCAGAGTCGACGATCGCGAGCGCGCTGCCGGCGGATCTCGCCACGGGCATCGACGGCACGCATTTCCGCGCCGTGTGGGACAGCCTCGCGACCTGGGACAACGCCCTCGTGATGATCCGCAAGGGTGGCAATGTGTTCGAGGTGAACACGAAGATCGTCGCGGGTGAACCGTCGAAGCGCAGCAAGTTCTTCAACCTCGGCCACGAGTCGAGCCTGTCGGGCCATCTGCGCCCGGACCTGATTGCCTCGATCTATGCCGTGGCGCTGCCAGGCCGTGAAGGCGTGGCGCGCGGCGTGTTCTTCTACGATGCGGCAGGCGAGAGCGTGTTCGGCGTGTTCCTGCCGGGTGAAGGTGCTGAGCCCTCGGCCGCGGCGCTGGCCGGCTTCGAGAAGACGCGATCGGTGATCAGATCGCTGCCGGCGCGCTGCGCGAAGCCGTAACGCCTGGGGCCAGTCAACAGGCCCTAGGGCTTGTCGTTCGGCGTCTTGAAGTACGGCTCGACCGTACCCTTCAGCTTGATCGTCAGCGGCTGACCGCGCCGATCCAGCGATTTGCCGACGGCGGTGCGGATCCAGCCCTCGGACACGCAGTACTCCTCGACGTTGTTGCGCTCCTGGCCATTGAAGCGGATGCCGATGTTGCGGGCCAGAAGTGGCTCGTCGTAGTACGGGCTGCGCGAATCCACACTGAGTCGATCCGGCAGCGTGTCGGTCGTCGGCGCGGACGGGGCAGCCGCGGCGGTGTCGGGGGAAGTCGCGGACGATTTCTCGGTCATGTCGGTCTCTCGAGTTCTGGCGAAGGGTGGGGAATCGGGACGCCGCGACGCGGTTCGCGCTGGCGCAACGCGACGATGGCGCGATCGAGACCGGCCAGCGTCATCGGGAACATCCGCTCGCCGACGAGCGCGCGCGTGACTCGGATCGATGGCGTGTGCTCCCAGCGATCCTCGGGCTCGGGATTCAGCCAGATCAGTCGCGGAAAGTGATCGGTCAGGCGCTGCATCCACAAGGCACCCGCCTCCGGATTCCAGTGCTCGACGCTGCCGCCCGGCTGCGTGATTTCGTACGGGCTCATCGTCGCATCCCCGACGACGACGACGCGATAGTCCGGATTGAAGGTACGCAGCATCTGCTGCGTCGACGTGAGCTGGCTGTGGCGGCGGCGATTGTCCTTCCACAGGTTCTCGTAGACGAAATTGTGGAAGTAGAAATACTCGAGATGCTTGAACTCGCTGCGCGCGGCCGAGAACATTTCCTCGCAGATCTTCACGTGATCGTCCATGGATCCGCCGACGTCGAGCAGCAGCAGCACCTTCACCGCGTTGCGCCGCTCGGCCTGCAGCTTCAGGTCCAGCATGCCGGCATTGCGCGCGGTGGCGTCGATCGTGCCGTCGAGGTCGAGGAAATCCTGCGCGCCCTCGCGCGCGAAACGCCGCAGTTTGCGCAGCGCGAGCTTGATGTTGCGCGTGCCGAGTTCGACGGAATCGTCGAAGTTGCGGTACTCGCGCCGGTCCCAGACCTTCACGCCACGGCGGCTGCCGGAGCCCTGCTTGCCGCCGATGCGGATGCCCTCCGGGTTGAAGCCATTGGAGCCGAACGGCGAGGTGCCGCCCGTGCCCACCCATTTGTTGCCGCCCTGATGCCGTTCCTTCTGTTCCTTCAGGCGTTCGCGCAGCGTTTCGAGCAGCTTCTCCCAGCTGCCGAGAGATTCGATCTCCGCGCGCTCCTCCGGCGTGAACAGGCGCTGTCCGAGTGACTCCAGCCATTCGGCGGGTACCGACGCGACCAGCTTCTCGAATGCGGCTTCGGCTCCGGCAAAGTGTTCGGCGAAGACTCGATCGAAGCGGTCGTAATAGCGCTCGTCCTTCACCAGCACCAGCCGAGCGAGCCAGTAGAATTCCTCGGCCGAGCAGAACGCGACCCGGGCCTTCAGCGCCTCGAGCAGCGCGAGCAGTTCCGTCAGGCTGACCGGCAGACCCGCCGCACGCAGTTCGAAGAAGAACCTGACGAGCATGCGAGCGGGCCCGCGACGTCAGCGAGCGCGGCGGCTCATGAAGATCAGCTGCTCGAACAGGTGCACGTCCTGCTCGTTCTTCAGCAGCGCGCCATACAGCGGCGGGATCGCCTTCTTCGGATCGTCGCTGCGCAACGCTTCCGGCGGGATGTCCTCGGCGACCAGCAGCTTGATCCAGTCGAGCAGCTCCGACGTCGATGGCTTCTTCTTGAGGCCTGGCATCTCGCGCACCTTGAAGAACGCGGCCAGCGCCTCGGCCAGCAATTCCGTCTTCAGGCCGGGATAGTGCACCTCGACGATCCGCTGCATGGTCTCCGGATCCGGGAAGCGGATGAAGTGGAAGAAGCAGCGGCGCAGGAAGGCATCCGGCAACTCTTTCTCGTTGTTGCTGGTGATCAGGATGATCGGCCGATGCCGAGCCTTGACGAGTTCGCGCGTTTCGTAGACGTAGAACTCCATCCGGTCCAGCTCGCGCAGCAGATCGTTCGGGAATTCGATGTCAGCCTTGTCGATCTCGTCGATCAGCAGCACAGGACGCACGTCCGAGGCGAACGCCTCCCACAGCTTGCCGCGCAGGATGTAGTTGCCGATGTCCTTGACCTTCGGATCGCCGAGCTGCGAATCGCGCAGTCGCGAGACCGCGTCGTACTCGTACAGGCCCTGCTGTGCCTTGCTGGTGGACTTGATGTGCCACTCGTACAGCGGTGCTCCCAGCGACTTCGCGATCTCCTCGGCGAGCTGCGTCTTGCCGGTGCCGGGCTCGCCCTTGATCAACAGAGGACGCGACAGCGTGATCGAGGCGTTCACGGCCATGGTCAGATCGTCGGTGGCGATGTAGCCCTGCGTGCCGGCGAATCTCGTCTGCGTCATGGAACAACCTCGATGGAATGGGTGGCCGGACCCGGCAGGAACGGCGTCGGCAGGCCGCGCGCCCAGCCGTCGAATGATGCACGAAAGAACGGTGAAAGGGGATGCGCGCTCTGCCCGCCCGGCAGTTGCAGATAGCCTTCCGCTTCGCGTCCCGGCGCCACCGCAAACCGTTCCGACGCTCCGAAGGCGGCGCCTTGCACCCGCGGCATGTCCTGGTCACCGGGCAGCCGGCGCGTCGGCATGTCGATCAGCCATGACAGCCACGGCAGCGCGCGCGACAGCGGGTGACGGATCTTCACCGGCGCCATCTGTCCCCAGGTGCAGCGCGCCAGTTCGCCGCACTGCTCGCGCAGCTGGGCGGCGGTTGCATCCACCTGCGCGAGCAGCAGACTGCGCCAGTCCGTCTGATCCGGCGCCAGCAGATGCAGCGGCTGCTCCGTGACGAGCCGCCACAGCGGTCCTTCGAACTGCCGCGAGACCAGCGGAGTGTCGGCATCGAGTCCGATGCCGCGCATCAGCATCTGCCAGACGCTGCGTTCCGTCTGGTCGCGGAACGTGCGCACGATCCGGTAGCCGACCGAATCCACGCCGGCCCGCGCATCCCAGCTCTCGACCCAGCGTTTCAGTTCGATGCGCTGCGGCGCGTTCTTGACGGCCTCCTCGTCCAGCACCCCGATCATCAGGCGGCGCCAGCGCTCGAGGAACAGCGCGCGATCATCGAGCTGGATGCGCAGCATGTCACCGGGCGACACCGGCGCGGTCAGCGCCTGAAGGTCGTCACGGATCTGCCGGGCCCTCGCGCCGAGCGCATAACCCACGCCGATCTCGACCTCGTCGTTGCCGATGGCCTGCTCCGCCTCGCCGTCGATCGCGCGGGCATTCGCGGTCCACAGCAGTCCGGATTGCGGATCGAGCAGTTGCCGCTCCGCCGCCGGCTCACGCCAGGCGACCGGCGCAGCGGACGTCATCGCCGTCGCATCGGCGGGAATGCGACCGATGATGCTCCAGCCGATGTGGCCATCGCGATCTCCCACGATGAGGTTCTGCTGCGGCACGCCGATGCGCGGTGCGAGCGCGAGCGCGTCGGCAACGCTGCGCGCCCGCATCAGGTCCGCGATCGCGAGATTCGTCGCACCGGGTTCGCGCGCGAGCCAGCGCGCGAGCGAGCAGGTGGCGCCATCGTCCGATACTTCCACCAGCACGCCCAGCGGTGACTCACGCGCCGTGAAGACCTCGGTGTCGGCGCCGCGCACCGCGATCGGCTCCTCCCGCAGCGAGAACCTGCGCGTGCCGAGCGCGGTCAGGTATTCGTTGCGCGCGAGGTTGCAGCTGACGGTGCTGACATCGACCCAGTCGCCGTAACTGTTGGTGAATCCCCAGGCGATGGAGCCGTTCGATCCGGCGAGCAGCACGGGCGCACCGGGCAGCGTGACGCCGTTCAGTTCGATGGGCTCCGCGCCCGCCACGATGAGCCGCGCCCGATACCAGGTCGGCGGGACACCGAGCCCGAGATGCATGTCGTTCGCGACCAGTGCGGCGCCGTGCACGGTCAGCCGTCCGGCCACGGCCCAGTTGTTGCTGCCGGCGAACTCGCGCGCGTCCGGCGCAGACGACCACGGATCCGTCGCGCGGTCGGAGGTGGCGCGTTGGCCGGGGGCTCGGGCCGCGAGCGGAGGCGATGCCGGCGTGCGGCGCAGGTCGAGCACGTCCGGCGAGGGCACGGGCGGCGACTCGCCGGCGCGGCTGCTGCGGGCCGCTTCGTCCTGCTCGGCCAGCGTCGCGTAGTTCGGACTGTCCCACTCGGTGCCGCGCGGAAACAGGAACTGCATGAAACGCGCGCCGGCGCTGCTGTCTGCCGCTGCGCCCGAACCTGCGGCCGCCAGCGACGCGAGCTGCGTCTCGATGCGACGCACGACGCGCTCACGCTCGATGTCGCCGTACTGCAGGTTCCACCACATCGCATGCGCGACGAGGATCGTGTCCTCTTCGCGCCAGGGCCGCGGCGCGGAACGCAGCACCCAGTACTCCCAGGGGCGCGCGCCGAGTTGCGCGAGGCCGGCGTTGATGCCGCGCGTATAGGCTGCGAGCGATTGCCTTTGCTCCGGCGTGGCATCGGCCAGCGCGGCCTGCGCGACGCGTCGGAAGCCGAAGGGCCGCGCGCGGCGATCCTGCGGCAGCGCGATCGCGCCGAACAGTTCGGACAGCTCGCCGGCCGCGAGCCGGCGCGACAGATCCATCTGGAAATAGCGGTCCTGCGCGTGCGCGAAGCCGAGACCGAAGGCCATGTCATCGACGCTCTGCGCACGGATCGTGACGACACCGGTCGCATCACGCTCGATCGTCACGCCGGCCGCGGGACCCCCCGGCAGCGACACGCGCCCATCCAGCACGGCGAGGGACGCGCGCAGCGCCCACCAGCCAAGCCCGATGCCGATCAACAGCAGAGACACCAGTCCGAGCAGCAGGCGGGGCGCCCAGCGCCGCGCAGCAGACTGCGGCCGGACAGCGTCGCCGGACATCAGTTGCGGCGGACCTCGAGGATCTGCAGCGAGTTCGTGCCGCCGGACACGCCGGACAGCTCGCCCTTCGTCAGGATCACGAGGTCGCCCTCATCGACGAGACCGACGTTCAGCAGCAGCGTGAAGATCGAGCCATACAGCGTGTTCGAATCCTTGCTGCTCACATCGAAAGACACCGGATAGACGCCGCGGTACAGCGTCACGCGCCGACGCGTGATCTCATGGCGGGTGAACGCATAGATCGGGATGTCGGAGCGGATGCGCGACATGAACATCGGGGTCGACCCCGATTCGGTCAGCGCGACGATGGCCTTCACCTTGACCAGGTTCGAGGTGTACATCACCGAGGTCGCGATGGCCTTCTCGATCAGCTCGAAATTGCCGGCGACGCGGTGCCGCGTGCGCTCGTGCGCGAGCTGGTAGCGCTCGGCGCCCTCGATGACTTCCGCCATCGCGGCGACGGCCTTGACCGGATATTTGCCGGTGGCGGACTCCGCCGACAGCATCACCGCATCCGTGCCATCCATCACCGCGTTGGCGACGTCGCTGACCTCGGCACGCGTCGGCACCGGGTTCGTGATCATCGATTCCATCATCTGCGTCGCCGTGATCACGACGCGGTCGCGCCCGCGGGCCTCGTGGATGATGGTCTTCTGCAGGCCCGTCAGCGCGGCATAGCCCATCTCGACGCCGAGATCGCCGCGCGCCACCATCACGCCGTCGCTGGCATCGATGATTTCGTTCAGGTTGTCGATCGCCTCGTGGCGTTCGATCTTCGCGATGATGCGCGCATGGCCCTCGGCTTCGAGCAGCAGCTTGCGCGCCTCGTTGACGTCCTTTGCGTCACGCACGAAGGACAGCGCGAGATAGTCGAGGCCGTGCTGGGCGGCAAAGCGGATGTCGGCACGGTCCTTGTCGGTCAGTGCCGGCGCGGAAATGCCGCCGCCCTTGCGGTTGACACCCTTGCGGTTGGAGAGCTCACCGCCCAGCGCGACGCGGGTGTCTATCCGGGTGCCCTTGACGCCCGTCACCTCGAGCACGATCAGGCCGTCGTTCAGCAGCAGCGTGTCGCCGTGATGAACGTCCTGCGGCAACGCCTTGTAGGCGACACCCACGGCATCGATGTTGCCGGCCTTTGGATCGAGCGCGGTGTCGAGCGCGAACGCTGCGCCCTCGACCAGCTGGATCGGGCCATCGCGGAAGCTCTCGATGCGGATCTTCGGTCCCGACAGATCCGCGAGGATGCCGACGTAGCGACCGGCGCGCAGCGATGCCGTGCGCAGCAGCTCGATGCGACGCAGGTGATCCTCCTGCGTGCCGTGCGAGAAGTTCACGCGCGCGACATCGAGACCCGCGCGGCACATCTCCCAGAGCGTGTCGGCATCGTCGGTGGCCGGGCCGAGCGTGGCGACGATCTTGGTGCGTCGCAGGAACATCGTACTGTCCATGGTCTTCCTGGGAGGAGTTCGCTAGCCGGCCGCGCGCGCTTCGAGCGCCGCCACGGCAGGCAGGATCTTGCCCTCGACGAACTCGAGGAAGGCACCGCCACCGGTGGAGATGTAGGAAATGCCGTCGGCGACGTTGTACTTCTCGATGGCCGCGAGCGTGTCACCACCACCCGCCAGCGAGAACGCCGGACTGCGTGCGATGGCCTGCGCGATCGCCCGCGTGCCCTCGCCGAACTGCTCGAACTCGAACACGCCGACCGGACCGTTCCAGAGGATCGTGCCGGCCTGCTGCAGCAGGGTCGAGAGGCGCTCGGCGGTATCCGGGCCGATGTCGAGGATCATCTCGTCGGCGCGGACGTCGGCGATGGGCCGCACGTCGGCATGCGCCGTGGCCGCGAACTCGCGCGCGACGACGACATCCGTCGGCAGCGGAATTTCCGCTCCACGCGCCTTCGCCTTGGCGAGCAGTGCCCGCGCCATGTCGAGCATGTCTGGCTCGTGCAGCGACTTGCCGA
The DNA here is from genome assembly GCA_965279665.1 of Steroidobacteraceae bacterium. Taxonomy (GTDB): domain Bacteria; phylum Pseudomonadota; class Gammaproteobacteria; order Steroidobacterales; family Steroidobacteraceae; genus UBA964. The sequence goes on along the minus strand of OZ257256.1, from coordinate 836,706 downwards.
CCGGCGAGCCGGTGGCCGCCAGGAAAGTGTTCGCGATGCCACCGCCGACGATCAGCTTGTCGACCTTGTCGATCAGCGATTCGAGTACCGTCAGCTTGGTCGAGACCTTCGAGCCGGCGACGATCGCGACCAGCGGGCGCGCCGGATGCGCCAGCGCACGCTCCAGCGCATCGAGCTCACCGACCAGCAGCGGACCCGCACAGGCCGTCGGCGCGAACCGCGCGACGCCGTGCGTGCTCGCCTCGGCACGATGTGCGGTGCCGAAGGCATCCATGACGAACACGTCGCACAGCGCGGCCATGCGACGCGACAGCGCCTCGTTGTCCTTCTTCTCACCCTTGTTGAAGCGGACGTTCTCGCACAGCACGACTTCGCCGGGCGCGCAGTCGACGCCGTCGAGCCAGTCGCGCTTCAGCGTGACGGGCCGCCCGAGCAGCTCCGAGAGCCGCGCCGCCACTGGCGCGAGCGAGAACTCTTCGTTGAACACGCCCTCTTCCGGTCGGCCGAGGTGCGACAGCACGAGGACGCGCGCGTTGGCCCGCAGCGCGAGCTGGATCGTCGGCAACGCCGCGCGAATGCGGGCGTCACTGGTGACCTTGCCGGCCGCAACGGGCACGTTCAGATCCTCGCGGATCAGTACACGCTTGCCCGCGAGATCGAGATCCGACATCCGCAGGACTTTCATGCGTCCCTCCTGAAGCGGAGCACGCTCAACCGGCGCGCGACCACGCGAGCGTGGTGTCGAGCATGCGGTTCGAGAAGCCCCATTCGTTGTCGTACCAGGAGCAGACCTTCACGAGGCCGCCACCGATGACCTTGGTCATCGTGCCGTCGAACGTCGAGGACGCCGGATCGTGGTTGTAGTCGATCGAGACCAGCGGCGCTTCGGTGTACGCGAGCACACCCTTGAGCGGACCTTCGGCCGCCGCGCGGATCAGCTTGTTGATCTCGTCGACCGTCGTGGCGCGCTTCGGCGTGAACGTCAGATCGACCAGCGAGACGTTGATCGTCGGCACGCGCACCGCGAAGCCGTCGAACTTGCCCTTCAGCTCCGGCAGCACGAGACCCACGGCCGCCGCAGCGCCTGTCTTCGTCGGAATCATCGACATCGTCGCCGAGCGGGCGCGACGCAGGTCCGAGTGATAGACGTCCGTCAGCACCTGGTCGTTCGTGTAGGCGTGGATCGTCGTCATCAGGCCGCTCTCGATGCCGACGCTGTCGTTCAGCACCTTGGCGACCGGCGCGAGGCAGTTCGTCGTGCACGACGCGTTCGAGATCACCGAATACGAGGACTTCAGCGACTGGTGATTCACGCCGTAGACGATCGTCGCATCGACGTCATCGCCACCCGGTGCCGAGATCACGACCTTCTTCGCGCCGCCCGCGATGTGCGCGCCGGCTTTCGCCTTGCTCGTGAACAGGCCCGTGCACTCCAGCACGAAGTCCACGCCGAGCTCGCCCCAGGGCAGTTTCGACGGATCGCGCTGGGCGAGCACCTTGATGCGATCGCCGTTGACGACCATGGAGTCGCCGTCGACCGAAACCTGGCCCGGGAACTTGCCGTGGGCCGTGTCGTAGCGCGTCAGGTGCGCGTTCGTGTTCGCGTCGCCGAGATCGTTGATCGCGACGATCTGGATTTCCTTCGTGCGGTTCGCTTCATAGAGCGCGCGCAGCACGTTGCGACCGATGCGGCCGTAGCCGTTGATGCCAACCTTGATAGCCATTTTGTTTACCTTGCCCCGTTACCAAATGCTTGCAGCCGGCGAGTGTGTCACTCGCCGAGCAGACGCTCGACGCTGGACGTCACGTTGTCGGCCGTCAGGCCAAAGTGGCGGTACAGCTCCGGTGCCTTGCCCGAGGCGCCGAACTGGTCGATGCCCAGTACCTTGCCCTGCAACCCGACATAACGCCACCAGCACTGCGTCGCCCCCGCTTCGATCGCCACCCGGCGCGTCACAGCGGCCGGCAGCACCTGTTCGCGGTAGCTCTCGGGCTGGGCGTCGAAGGTTTCGGTCGACGGCATCGAGATGAGGCGCACGCGGCGGCCCTTCGCCTGCAGCGCGCGGACGCCGTCCGCCGCAATCGCCACCTCGGAACCCGTGGCGATGACGATGGCTTCGAGCGGCCCGGTGGAATCCAGCAGCACATAGCCGCCGCGGGCGATATCCGCCTGCTGCTGCTCGGTACGCGCCTGCTGCACCAGACCCTGACGGGTCAGCACCAGGCAGGTCGGTCCGCGAGTGCGTTCGATCGCAGCTTTCCAGGCGGCCGCGGTTTCCACCGCATCGCACGGACGCCACAGACCGAGGTTCGGCATGGCACGCAGGCTCGCCAGATGCTCGATCGGCTGGTGCGTCGGCCCGTCTTCGCCGAGGCCGATGGAATCATGCGTGTACACGAGGACCGTTCTCTGCTGCATCAGCGCCGCGAGGCGCACGGCATTGCGCGCGTAGTCGGAGAACACAAGGAAGGTGCCGGCATAGGGAATGAATCCGCCATGCAGCGAGAGCCCGTTCATCATCGCGGTCATCGCGAATTCGCGCACGCCGTAATAGACGTAGTTGCCGGACGCGTCGTCGGCCGTGATCGCGCGCGAGTCCTTGCGCCAGGTGTTGACGGAGCCGGTGAGATCGGCCGAGCCGCCGAGCAGCTCGCCCATGCCCGGGCCGATCGCATTCAACACCACCTGCGAGGACGCGCGCGTCGCCTGCGCCGCCGTCACGCCCTTCGCGGCCTCGAACGCCGCGGCCACGAGCTCCGTCCAGTTCGGCGGCAGCACGCCCTTCATGCGGCGCTCGAATTCCGCGGCGAGTTCCGGGAACGCACGACGATAGCTGTTGAAGCGGCGCTTCCAGGTTTTTTCGGCGCGCGCGCCGCGGACCTTCTGGTCCCAGTCCGCCTTGATCTGCTCCGGAATCACGAAGGGCGGCGAATCCCAGCCGATCGCCTTGCGGGTCGCGGCGATCTCATCGGCGCCCAGCGGCTCGCCATGGGTGGCCTTCGTGCCCTGCTTGTTCGGCGCACCCGAGCCGATCACCGTCTTGCAGCAGATCAGCGTCGGCTGCTTGCGGTTCGCCCGCGCGCGCTTCAGCGCCTTGGCCACGGCTTCGCCGTCATGGCCATCGACATCGCGGATCACCTGCCAGCCATAGGCCGCGAAACGCTTCGGCGTGTCATCGGTGAACCAGCCCTGCACCTTGCCGTCGATCGAGATGCCGTTGTCGTCATAGACGCAGATCAGCTTGCCGAGTCCCAGCGTGCCGGCCAGCGAACAGGCCTCGTGCGAGATGCCTTCCATCAGGCAGCCATCGCCGAGGAACACATAGGTGAAGTGGTCGACGACGACATGGCCCGGGCGATTGAACTGGGCGGCCAGCGACTTCTCCGCGAGCGCCATGCCGACGGCCGTCGCGAGCCCCTGGCCGAGTGGACCGGTCGTGGTTTCGATGCCGAGGCGCGGATCGTGCTCCGGATGGCCCGGCGTGTGCGAACCGAGCTGGCGGAACTGCTTGATGTCCTCGATGCTGATCGGATAGCCGGTCAGGTGCAGCACGGCATACAGCAGCATCGACGCGTGGCCGTTCGACAGCACGAAGCGGTCGCGGTCGAACCACAGCGGATTGGCCGGGTTGTGCTTCAGCTGCTCGCGCCAGAGCACCTCGGCGATATCCGCCATGCCCATCGGCGCTCCGGGATGCCCCGAGTTGGCCTGTTGAACCGCATCCATGGCAAGGGCCCGGATGGCATTGGCGAGGTCCCGGCGTGGCGTCATGTGGGGGTTCGGCGGCTGCAATGAAGGGCGCGCATTGTCCACTACGGGACCCCCTGTCTTCAATCGAAACGGCAGCCGCGCCGCGGTGCAGGACCCACGGCGGCCCGCTATACTCTGCGGCCCCTATTGCTGCAGCGCCCGGCGCCCCACACAAACGCATGTCAAACAGCTACTTGTTCACGTCCGAGTCCGTGTCCGAAGGTCATCCGGACAAGGTCGCCGACCAGATCTCGGACGCCGTGCTCGACGCCATCCTGAAGCAGGACAAGCGCGGCCGCGTGGCCTGCGAGACGCTGGTCAAGACCGGCGTGGTGATCGTCGCCGGCGAGGTCACGACCAACGCCTGGGTCGACATCGAAGCGCTGGTGCGCAAGACCGTGCTCGACATCGGCTACGACAGCTCGGAGATGGGCTTCGACGGCGCGAGCTGCGGCGTGCTGAACGTCATCGGCAAGCAGTCGCCGGACATCGCCATGGGCGTCGACCGCAAGGACGAGCGCAAGCAGGGCGCCGGCGACCAGGGCCTGATGTTCGGCTTCGCCACCAACGAAACGGACGTGCTGATGCCGGCCGCCATCACGCTGTCGCATCGCCTGGTCGAGAAACAGGCCAAGGTCCGCAAGAGTGGCAAGCTCGCCTGGCTTCGCCCCGACGCGAAGAGCCAGGTCACGCTGCGCTACGAAAACGACAAGCCCGTCGGCATCGAAGCGGTCGTGCTCTCCACCCAGCACAGCGACGACATCAGCACCAAGAAGCTGCGCGAAGCCGTGATGGAAGAAATCGTGCTGCCGGTGCTGCCGAAGAAGTGGCTCGACAAGCGCACCAAGTTCCACATCAACCCGACCGGCCGGTTCGTGATCGGCGGCCCCGTCGGCGACTGCGGTCTGACCGGCCGCAAGATCATTGTCGACACCTACGGCGGGTTTGCCCGCCATGGCGGCGGCGCGTTCTCCGGCAAGGATCCCTCGAAGGTCGATCGCTCGGCAGCGTACGCGGCGCGTTATGTGGCGAAGAACGTCGTGGCCGCGGGACTCGCGGATCGCTGCGAAGTTCAGGTCTCGTATGCGATCGGCGTCGCGGAACCGACCTCCATCATGGTGGATACTTTCGGTACCGGAAAAGTGTCGCGCGAGAAGCTCACGCAGCTCGTGCGCCGCCATTTCGATCTGACACCGTACGGACTGCGCGAAATGCTGGATCTCGTGCGGCCGATCTACCAGAAGACCGCCGCCTACGGCCATTTCGGCCGCAAGGATCCGGACTTCAGCTGGGAGAAGACGGACAAGGCCGCGGCGCTGGCTGCGGATGCCGGCATCAAGGGTCGCCGCTAGGGGCAACCCCCAGTCAGTCAGACCAGACAGGCCATTCAGGCAGGAGATTTTTCGCGGGCCCGCAAGGCCCGCACACCCGCGGACTTCGAGGGGCGCTGCAGCATCGGACCATCGATGCCAGGCTCGAAGCGGCGGGGTTTGAACAACGGCGCCCGTTAACCTTTGCATCAAGATTAACGGAGACATTCATGAACGCTGTTGTACACACGCCGAAATCGACCGATTTCAAGGTCGCCGATCTCTCGCTCGCCGAATGGGGCCGCAAGGAGATCCGGATCGCCGAAACCGAAATGCCGGGCCTGATGGCGATCCGCGAGGAATTCGCCCCGACCCAGCCGCTGCGCGGCGCCCGCATCACGGGCTCGCTGCACATGACCATCCAGACCGCCGTGCTGATCGAGACGCTGCAGGCACTCGGCGCCGAAGTGCGCTGGGCCTCCTGCAACATCTTCTCGACGCAGGACCATGCCGCCGCGGCCATCGCCGTGCGCGGCACGCCGGTGTTCGCCTACAAGGGCGAGACGCTGGCCGAGTACTGGGATTACACCCACCGCATCTTCGAGTGGCCGGACAACGGCTACTCGAACATGATCCTGGACGATGGCGGCGACGCCACCCTGCTGCTGCACCTCGGCACCAAGGCGGAAACCGATCCCACGCTGATCGCGCATCCCACCAGCGAAGAAGAGACCGAACTGTTCGCGGCCATCAAGGAAACGCTCAAGCGTGATCCGAAGTGGTACTCGAAGCGCATCAAGCACATTCGTGGCGTCACCGAAGAGACGACCACCGGCGTGAAGCGCCTCTACCAGATGGCGAAGGACGGCAAGCTCGCGTTCCCGGCCATCAACGTCAATGACTCGGTCACCAAGTCAAAGTTCGACAACCTGTACGGTTGCCGCGAATCGCTGGTCGACGCGATCAAGCGCGCGACGGACGTCATGGTGGCCGGCAAGGTCGCGGTGGTCTGCGGCTATGGTGACGTCGGCAAGGGCTCCGCGCAGGCCCTGCGTGCGCTCTCGGCGCAGGTGTGGGTGACGGAAGTCGATCCGATCTGCGCGCTGCAGGCTGCGATGGAAGGCTATCGCGTCGTCACGATGGACTACGCCGCCGACAAGGCGGACATCTTCGTCACCGCAACGGGCAACTTCCACGTGATCACGCACGATCACATGAGAAAGATGAAGGACCAGGCCATCGTCTGCAACATCGGCCACTTCGACAACGAGATCGACTGTGCCTCGCTGAAGCAGTACCAGTGGGAAAACATCAAGCCGCAGGTCGATCAGGTGCTCTTCCCGGCGCACGGCAACGAGCCTGCCAAGCGGATCACCCTGCTGGCTGAAGGCCGCCTCGTGAACCTCGGCTGCGGCACGGGCCATCCGAGTTTCGTGATGTCCTCGTCGTTCGCCAACCAGACCATTGCGCAGATCGAACTGTGGGCCAACCACGAGAAGTACCCGATTGGCGTGTACGTGCTGCCGAAGCACCTCGACGAGAAGGTCGCGCGACTGCACCTGAAGAAGCTCGGCGCGATGCTGACGGAACTCACCGACCAGCAGGCGAGCTACATCAGCGTCTCGAAGCAGGGACCGTACAAGCCGGAGGCTTACCGGTACTGATCGACATCGCGGGCGCCCGGTGATGAGCCGGGCGCCTGTTCGATTTTGGCCCGCCATGGGCCGGCACTCCCCCGTCAATTGAAGCTATCGGGGGACGCCGTGAATCCATCCATGGAGGCTCGGGCGCGACATCCCTGTCGCGCCACGCCCCCGATAGCTTCAATTGACGGGTGCGCGCCGGTTCACGGCGGTGCCGGTCGTCGAGAAGGCGCCCGGCTCGTCACCGGACGTCCACAATCGGCGCTCGCGCAAAGATTTCGGAGCGCGCGTCGCGCGCCGGCGGAGCCACCGCCAACCCTGCCGCGAACTGCAATCCATCAAGCGCATGTGCGCCTCATTCCGCGCTGCGACATCCACGACTGCGAGAGCGGCGCTGCACGGATTCGCCCGATCTCCGGTCTCCCGAACCCAACGCGCTACGCGAACGACTGAGCGCGTCGAACAGCACGCGACGTTCGCACGCGTTCCGAGTCCTTCATGTGTCTGCGCGGGGCGTGGCGCGACAGGGATGTCGCGCCCGAGCTCGGCTCGCCCACTACACGCCGATTGCGCCGGCGCGGATCGCGAGCCGCGGAACGCAGCGCCGGCTACGCCGCGACGCGTGGATTTACAGCGTCCCCGCGCGGGCACATGAAGGACTCGGAACGCGCGCACACATCGTGCTGCTCCGCACTCACTCGTTCACAAATCCCGCATTCGTCGTGCTCCGGCGACAGCACTCCACGGACATATGCCTGCATTCGTGTCGCGGATCACAATTGCAGGGCGATTTCGCGGGCGAAGGGAATTGATGCAGTTCACTTCGGTCATATGAACGATTTGTTACGATTTGCGCATTCTCCGCGCCGCCCACCAGGACGCTGCCTTGCCCAACCGAATCGTCCGTATCCCGACCGCCCAGGCGAAACCACACATGACGCGACCGCTGCGCCTGGTGCAGATCACGGATACACACCTGTTTCGCGAGCAGTCGGAAGACCTTCGCGGCGTCGCGACGCTGCCGGCGCTGCGTGCGGTGCTGCGGCATGCGGCCGATGCGATCGCGAATGCCGACGCACTGTTGGTCACCGGTGACGTCGTGCAGGACGACGCCGGCGGCTATGCGCATTTCCGCGATGCGTTCGCGGCGCTGGGCAAGCCGGTGCTATGCATCCCCGGCAATCACGATGATGTGCCGGCGATGCGCCGCGCGCTCGCCGCCCCACCCTTCGTGATGGACCCTCATGTCGACTTCGGCCGGTGGCGCATCGTGCTGCTCGACAGCGTGAAACCCGGCGAAGCGTCGGGCGCGCTGAGTCCGGCCGCGCTCGCGGCGCTCGATCAGTCGCTCGCAGGGTCGGGCGATCGCCATGTGCTGGTCTGCCTGCACCATCACCCGGTGGACATGCAGAGTCGCTGGCTCGACTCGGTCGGCCTCGACAACCCCGACGATCTGTTCCGGCGGCTGGACGCGCACCCGAACGTGCGCGCGCTGACCTGGGGTCACGTGCACCAGGCCTGGGAAGGCGAGCGCCGCGGCGTGCGCCTGATGGCCACGCCGTCGACCTGCACGCAATTCCTGCCCGCCTCGGACGACTTCGCGGTCGACACTCGACCGCCGGCCTATCGTATTCTGGAGCTCAGCGCCGACGGCGGGATTCAGACGGGGGTCGTGTGGTTAGACCGATTCGCAGCCGAGGCAGCTTCCTCCAGCTCATCCGTCGGCTAGGCCGACGCGCAGCCACGGCCGGCCTGCTGGCCGGCGCCCTGTTTGCCGGCGCGGCCTCGGCGCGCTCGCCGGCCGAGCAGGGCCTGGTCTGGGAACTGCGCGGTCCGCACAACACGATCTACCTCGCCGGCTCGATGCACCTGCTGCGACCCGACGCCGCCGACCTGCCGGCACCGGTGCAGCGCGCGTACCGCGATTCCTCTGAGCTGGTGATGGAGATCGACCTCGACGATCTCGATCCGCAGGCCGGTGCGATGTTCACGGCGACGCACGGCACCTACGGACCCGGCCAGAGCCTGCGCGCCGCCCTCGGTGAGGCGCGCTTTGCGCGCGTGCTCGAGGAAGGCACGAAGCTCGGTATTCCGTCTGCGGCGCTCGACCGGCTCGAACCCTGGGTCGTTGCGTTGCTGCTGTCGGTGGCACAGATGAATGCAGCGGGCCTCGACACCAGCGCCGGTGTCGAACAGCAGCTGCAGGCTCTTGCGCAGACCGATGGCAAACCGATCGCCGGCCTCGAGACCCTGGACTTCCAGCTGTCGATCTTCGACGACCTTCCGCCGGAGCAGCAGGCGAAGTTCCTCGAGCTGACGCTGGCCGAAGGCGAACAGATGCAGGACGAACTCGACGCGATCACCGCAGCCTGGCGCGAAGGGCGCGCCGCGGACCTCGAATCGCTGCTGCTCGGCGAATACGCGAAATTTCCCGAGCTCTACGATGCGCTGGTCTATCGGCGCAATCGCAACTGGATCCCGAAGATCCGCGCGCTCGGCGAACGCGACGGCAACGTGCTCGTCGTGGTCGGCGCGCTGCATCTGGTCGGCGAACAGGGCGTCATTGCGATGCTGGAGCAGGCCGGCTTCAAGCCGCGGCGGATGACGGCGCTGCCCGCCGCGAACTAGGAAATCACCGCATGCGTTCGTTCATCGCGTTCTTCGGCCTGATCCTGCTCGGCCTGGCCGGCATCGCGGCACTCGCCTACCCGGCCTTCCTGCTCGTGCATCCGTACGTCGACGCGCCATTCCATCGCGTGGCGAGCCGCGTCGGCATGCTGATCCTGGTGATCGGCTTCGTGATCGTCGCCCGGCGGCTGCGGGTCGCCGACAAGCAGCGCATGGGCTATGGTCTCGCGCGCCCGCTGTTCCTGCGCGAAGCCGGCGTGGGCCTCGCGCTGGGCGTCGTGACGATGCTGCCGATCGTGATCGCGATGCTCGCGCTCGACATGCGCGACCTTCGCGACGGCGTCACGCTCGACGCCGCGATCTTCATCAAGCTGGCATTCAAGGGACTGCTCAGCGGCCTCGCGGTGGCGTTCATCGAAGAGACCTTCCTGCGCGGCGCGATGCACAGCGGCATCGCGCGCGAATCCGGCGCACGGACCGCAGTGATCCTGACGGCCCTCGTGTATTCGGCGACGCACTTCATCGGCAAGTACCGCATCCCGCTCGATCAGGTGGGTCCCGGCAGCGGCCTCGACATGCTGGGTGGCAGTCTCGCCGCCTTCGGCGACCCCCTGCGCATCGCCGACGCGTTCCTGTGCCTGTTCGCGGTCGGTGTCCTGCTCGGCATGGTGCGCAGCCTCACCGGCAACATCGCGGCCTGTATCGGCCTGCATGCGGGCTGGGTCTGGGTCATCACCTTCCTGCGCGAAACCTCCGTGCGCGACGAGACCAGCCCGTGGAGCTTCCTGCTGTCGCGCTTCGACGGCGTGGTCGGCTGGATGGTGCTCGGCTGGGTGATCGTGATCGGCTTCTGGCTGCATCGCTTCTACGTACGGCGCAACGCGGCGCAGGCAAGGACCTGAACCCGGCAGGAGACCCGCATGACTTCAGGTCACTCTTCCCCGCTCGCTCGACTCGTCCTGCTGATGTCACTGTGCGTCGCCGGTGGCAGCGCGCCCGCGCGGGCTGCGCCCGAATACGACTTCACGCGACCGGAACTCGAATCGATCCTGCAGGATCTGATCGCCTGGCTGCCGGGCGCGTGGGACTCCTACCCGCAGATCCATCTCGAACGCCGCGTCCGCACCCCAGCCGAAGGCGAGCACGATCACTGGCACCGCACGTTCGCGCGCATCGATGCGCCGCAGATCGGCCCGGTCGTGTTCTACGGGCAGATCAACATCGGCGGTCGCGACGGGCCGCTGCTGCCGCGCAGTCAGATCCTCTACATCGCGACGATCGACGAGGCCCGCCATGCCGTCAACATGAATGGCCAGAGCCCGCTCGATGCGGAGAAGTTCGTCAATCTGCACGAACGCCCCGAACTGTGGGGCCAGGTGCGCATGCGCGATGCGGCGGCGCTGAACTGCGATTTCCTCTGGCGTCGCGACGGCGTGCAGCTGTTCGCGGTACTCGACGGCAAGAGCGAGGAGCGGCGCAAACATGGTCGCGGCAGCTGCAACTACAACATGGCGGGCACGGACGTCGAGTTCATGGCCGATGCGGAGTGGGTACTGAGTCCCGACGTGCTGTGGGACTACGACATCAACCTGATCGGCGGTCGGCAGTTCATCGGTCGTGCGGACCGCACGCACATCCGCCTGTACCGCACCTCTGGCTATCGCTGCAGCGTGGCCGACGGCGGCGGCAAGCGCGAATGGTTCGCGCATGATCGTGGCGCGAAGACCGGCGTGCGCAATGCAGCAGGCCGTGACGTCGAGCTGATGCTGCTGCGCGCGCCGATGCCGGCCAGACAGGGGGCCGGCATGCAGGACCGGCTCCGGCTGCTGGTGAAGCCCGTCGATTCGGAAACGCCGCTGTTCGAATCCGAAGCGGCTGCGAATGCTGACGCCGTCGCGATGCAGTTCGAAGGGATTGTCGCGAGCTGCCGCGCCGCCCCGGGCCTGCCACCGCTGACCCCGCCGCCGGCGCCCTAGGCGCAGGCCTTAGGCGCAGGCCCTAGGCGTCGTCGGCACGCCGGATCATCGGCGCAATGCGTGCGATGCGCGCGAGGGGATCCTCGAGCTCCAGCAGATACTGCTTGTCGCCGAGCGCGAGCGGCAGGATTTCCGCGAGCCGCGAGCCGACCCAGCTCGCATCGTCGAAGTGCCGCGGAATCCCGGCATAGACTTCGCCGAGCTCGGGCAGGATCCGCCGCAGCACCTTCGACAGGTGCTCGCTGTCGGGCGGCAGCGGCTGTGCGGCCTCCGGCTCGAGCCATTCGATCTCGCCGATGTTCAGCCCGTCCGGCTGGCGCGCGCGCGACAACACGCGGAACTTGCGTTCGCCGATGCAGCTGATGCCGAGCAGACCATCCGGCAGCTGCGAAAAGTCGACGATGCGGGCGCTGGTGCCGATCTCGGCCGTGCCGGCCACCTCACCGACCTCACCGCCGCCGCGGATCAGCACGACGCCGAAGGCGCTGCCCGCGCGCATGCAATGCCGGACCATGTCGACGTAGCGCGTCTCGAAGATGCGCAGCGGCAAGGGACCGCCCGGAAACAGCACGGTGTTCAGCGGGAATAGCGGGATCTGCGTCGGAATCTGCGTGGGCATCGCGACAACCTCTGCGCGGCGCGTGTCAGCCTGCGGGATCGGAACCCCAGCGGGCCATCAGATCGTTCGGCACGTCGAGCTGGTCGAGCACACGCGCGACGATGAAATCGACGATTTCCTGGACCTGCGTCGGGCGATTGTAGAAGCCGGGATTGGCCGGCAGGATCACGACCCCGAGCCGCGACAGCTTCAGCATGTTCTCGAGATGGATCGCGGAGAACGGCGTCTCGCGCGGCACGATCACGAGCCGCCCGCTTTCCTTGATCACGACGTCCGCGGCGCGTTCGAGCAGGTTCTCGCTCGCGCCGGTCGCGATCGCGGACACCGTCGCCATGCTCGCAGGGCACACGACCATGCGGCGCGGCGAGCCGGAGCCGCTGGCCACCGGCGAGGTCCATTCCTCATCGCCGAACACGCGCAGCTGGCCATCCTTCGCGCCGAACAGCGACGACAGATAGCGCGTCTGCTCGGCCGTGCGTCCCGGCAGCTTGTACTCGGTCTCGGAGCCCACCACGATTTGAGCGGCCTTCGTGAACATCACGTACACGCCGAGATCCGCGCGGACCAGGCATTCGATCAATCGCATGCCGTACTGGGTGCCGGAGGCCCCGGTCAGCGCGACCGTGATGGTGTCGTCTTTCCTCGAACTGCTCATCGCGCACCTTCCTTGAAGCGCTGTGTGAGGGCCTGCAGCAGCTTGCCATGCAGGCCACCGAAACCGCCGTTCGACATCACGAGAATCTGGTCGCCGGACACGGCCCGCGTCGCGAGATCGGCCGCGAGTACGTCGATGTCCGAGGCGAGATGCCCGCGGGCGCCGAGCGCCGCGACGACCTCGCCGGCATTCCAGCCGAGGTCGGCCGGCGCATAGATCCAGGTTTCATCCGCGCCGGCGAGAGACGGCGCGAGCGTCTCGCGATGCACGCCGAGCTTCATCGTGTTCGATCGCGGCTCGAGCACCGCCACGATGCGCGCCGCGCCGACCTTGCGGCGCAGGCCGTCGAGCGTCGTGGCGATGGCCGTCGGGTGATGCGCGAAGTCGTCATAGACGCTCACCCCGCCGACCTCGCCGCGCAGTTCCATACGGCGCTTGATGCCGCGGAACTCCGCCAGCGCCGCGCAGGACATCGGGATCGGCACGCCGGCATGCTGGGCCGCCGCGATCGCGGCGATCGCATTGTCGACATTGTGCCGGCCGAGCATGTTCCAGCGCACGCGGCCGGCCTGCTGGCCGCGCAGCAGCACGGTGAATTCGGAACCGTCCGAACCGTCTTCGAGCCGCGCGCTCCAGACGGCCTGCGCGGCGGAATTGCTGGAGAAGCTCTCGCGCGGCGTCCAGCAGCCCATCGCGAGCGTCTGGTCGAGCAGCGGATCCGCGCCATTGCAGACGAGCAGCCCCTGGCCCGGCACGATGCGCACCAGATGATGGAACTGCCGCTGGATCGCGGCGACGTCAGGGTAGATGTCCGCGTGATCGAATTCGAGGTTGTTCAGGATCACGGTGCGCGGCCGGTAATGCACGAACTTCGCGCGCTTGTCGAAGAACGCGGTGTCGTATTCATCGGCTTCGATCACGAAGAACGGCAGCTCGCCGAGCCGCGCGCTGACGTCGAAATTCCCAGGCACACCGCCGATCAGGAAGCCGGGCGACAGGCCTGCGTATTCGAGGATCCACGCCAGCAGCGTCGACGTGGTCGTCTTGCCATGCGTGCCGGCGACGGCCAGGACCCAGCGATCACGCAAGACTTCTCGCGACAGCCACTCGGGGCCGGACATGTACGGAATCTGGCTCTCGAGCAACGCCTCGATGACGGGCTGGCCGCGCGACATCACGTTGCCGACCACGACGACATCCGGCGCCGGCACGAGCTGCGCGGCATCGAAGCCCTCGACCACGTCGATGCCGAGTGCCGCGAGCTGCGTGCTCATCGGCGGGTAGACGTTGCGGTCTGAACCCGTAACGCGATGGCCGGCGGCCTTCGCGATCGCGGCGATGCCGCCCATGAAGGTGCCGCAGATACCGAGAATGTGGACGTGCATGTGCGCGGCCTCAGGCTGCGGGCGTGGCCGGCGCGAACAGCGACAGCAGGATCAACGGCTCGAGGAAGGTGTGCAGCAGCACCAGAGCCACGGACTGGAACATCGGTCGTTCGATCGCGGCGCGCAGGATGCGTGCGGTCACGTAGATCACGTACATGGCCACCGGCAGCAGCACGAGCAGGAACGGCGCGGCGTCTTCGGGCTTGTCTGCATAGGGGGCGATCAGCGCCGACAGCGGCACCAGGATCGGCGTGACCAGGCAACCGAAGCCGACCACGGCCGTCACCGTCTGCAGATAGCGCTCGGGCTTCGCGAACAGGCGCAGCAGCACCCAGTACCACAGCAGCGAGAACGCCACCGACGCGACGATCTGCAGGAACCAGCTGTCGACCTCAGGGCGGAGCAGCTGCGTGAGCACGGCATTGAGCGCCAGGAAAACGCCGACCGTCATCCCCAGCAGCAGCGGCGAGGCTGGCAGGTCCGAAGGGTCCCGCCGCAGCAGGGCGATGTCTAGATAGAGCTTGACGATGGACAGCATGCTGGAAAGAGTCTGACCAATTCACATGAGGCGCGTTGCGCGCATAATGGCGCACGAATTCTTGCACAGATCAGACATGCCGTCGTCCACTCGTTTCGTCACCGATCCTGCCGCACTCGCGGATCTCTGCGCCGCGCTCGCCGAGCTGCCCGCACTCGCGCTCGACACCGAATTCATGCGCGAGCGGACATATCGCGCCGAGCTCTGCCTCGTGCAGATCGGCTGGGCCGGCGGCGCGATCTGCGTCGACCCGATCGCGCTCGACAGCGTCGCGGCACTCGCGACGCCGCTCGGCGCGGAGTCCAGCGTGAAGGTGCTGCATGCGGCGCGCCAGGACCTCGAAGTGCTGGCGCCGGCGGTCGGCGCAATCGGTCAGGTGTTCGATACCCAGGTGGCCGCGGCACTGACCGGCCTGCCGGCACAGATCGGCTACGGCGAACTGACGCGCCGCCTGCTGGAGGTGGAACTCGCCAAGGCGCACACCCGTGCGGACTGGTCGAAACGCCCGCTGTCGGATGAGCAGATCGAGTACGCGCTCGACGATGTGCGCTACCTGCTGCCGCTGCGCGAGCGCCTGCTCGAGACGCTGGATCGGCTCGGTCGTCTCGCCTGGCTCGATGAAGAACTCGCGCCGCTGTCGCGGTCGCTCCAGGCCGCCGTCGATCCGGAGCGTGCGTGGCAACGCCTGAAGGGATTGCAGGGCCTGGACGCTGCTCGCCTCGCCCTCGCGCGTTCGCTCGCGGCCTGGCGTGAGCGTCGCGCCATCGACCGCAACCGGCCGCGCGGCTGGATCCTCGATGATCTGGTACTGCGCGAGATCGTCTACCGCGTGCCGCGCGATCGTGCCGCGCTCGCCGCGATTCCGGAGATGCAGGAAGGCGTCGTGCGTCACTCAGGCGATGAGCTGCTGACGATGATCCACGAGGCCAACGTGCCGGACCCGCCGCCTCCACTGCCCCGGCGCGAGAAACCGGATCCGGAGTTCAACGCGCTGGTCAAGAAACTCTCCGGGCTGACGCAGGCCATCGCGACAGAACTGGAACTCGCGCCCGAGGTGCTCGCGACGCGTCGGGATTTCGAGCAGCTGGCGCGCGGCGAGAAACCGGAATCGCTGACCCGCGGCTGGCGCGCCGGGGTGATCGGCGCGAAGCTCCTGGCCGCGCTGTAGGTCGCGCGCCGTACCGCCCGCGCAGGGTCAGGCGGGCGCGCGGCTAGCCGCGCTTCACGTTCGCTTCAGGTTCGCTTCAGGGCCGCTTCGACGCTGGCCGTCACCGTCTCGAGCGGCGCATCCGCCTGGATTTCGCGCAGCAATCCACGACCACGGTAGTAATCGACCAGCGGACGGGTCTGCTCTTCGTAGACGGCCAGTCGCTTCGCGACCGTCGCCTCCGAATCATCCGGACGCTGCACGAGGCGCGGCTTGTCGTCGCACTGCGTGCAATGCGGCGGCGTGCCCGGCGGCGCGGTGTGGATGTTGAACACACGACCGCAGTCCTGGCAGGTGCGCCGGCCGGAGATGCGGCGGATCAGCTCGGCATTGTCGATGTTGAACAGGATCACCGCATCGAGCGGCTTGCCGAGTTCGCGCAGCAGCTCGCCGAGCCCGTCCGCCTGGGCGATCGTGCGCGGAAAGCCGTCGAGGATGAATCCGCGCGCGGCGTCCGGTTCGGCCAGACGGACCTTGACCATGCCGAGGATAGTCGCGTCGTCGACGAGCCTGCCGGCGTCCATGACCGCCTTGGCGGCGAGGCCGAGCGGCGTGCCGTTCTTGACGTGCGCGCGCAGCAGATCCCCCGTGGAGACCTGGGGAATGCCGTGGCGCTCGACCAAACGCTGAGATTGCGTGCCCTTGCCGGAGCCGGGCGCGCCTAGAAAAACGATACGCATTTCTTGAGCCAGTGCTCCCGGGTTCTGGGGCCGGTTTGAGGGCGAGCACACTACCGGGCGGACCCCGGCAGGTCAAACCGGGTCGCCTGGAGGCCGCGCGGCGCTGTTAACGATAACCGGCGCCCTGCGTTATCCTGCCCTCCCCCCGAAGGAAGTCCCCGAATGGCCAAATCGACCCCGAAGAATGCCCTCTATGCCCAGTCCGGCGGTGTCTCGGCGGTCATCAACGCCTCGGCCTGCGGCGTCATCGAAACCGCCCGGCGCTATCCGAAGCAGATCGGCAAGGTGTTCGCAGGGCGTCACGGCATCGTCGGCGCGCTCGCCGAAGACCTGATCGACGTCAGCCGCGAGAGCCGCGAAACGATCCGCGGCCTGCGCTACACACCGTCCGGCGCATTCGGTTCGGCGCGCTTCAAGCTGAAGGGTCTCGACACGCATCGCGCCGAATACGAACGGCTGATCGAGGTCTTCAAGGCGCACGACATCGGGTACTTCTTCTACAACGGCGGCAACGATTCGATGGACACGGCGCACAAGCTGTCCCAGATCGGCGAGCTGCTGCACTACCCGATCACCTGCATCGGCGTGCCGAAGACCGTCGACAACGACCTGCCGCTGACGGACTGCTGCCCGGGCTTCGGCTCGGTGGCGAAATACATCGCGGTCTCGACGCGCGAAGCCGCACTCGACGTCGCCTCGATGGCGCGAACCTCCACGAAAGTGTTCGTGCTCGAGGTGATGGGACGTCATGCCGGCTGGATCGCCGCCGCGGGCGGACTCGCGAGCACCGGCCGCGGCGGTCCGCCGCATATCATCCTGTTTCCCGAAATTCCGTTTGACCAGCAGGCCTTCCTCGCCAAGGTGAAGCAGAGCGTCGACACCGACGGCTACTGCGTCATCGTCGTGTCCGAAGGCACGCATTACGCCGACGGCAAGTTCCTCGCCGACGCCGGCACCAAGGACGCCTTCGGCCATACGCAGCTCGGCGGCGTGGGCCCGGTCGTCGCGAACATGATCAAGGAAGCGCACGGCTACAAGTACCACTGGGCCGTCGCGGACTACCTGCAGCGCGCGGCGCGCCACATCGCCTCGAAAGTGGATGTGGAACAGGCCTATGCCGTGGGCAAGGCCGCCGTGGAACTCGCGGTCGCCGGCCAGAACGCCGTGATGCCGGCAATCATCCGCAAATCCTCGAAGCCGTATCGCTGGGTCATCAAGCCCGTGCCACTCGCCAAGGTGGCGAACGTCGAGAAAAAGGTGCCGCGCGATTTCATCACCGCGGACGGGTTCGGCATCACCGAGAAATGCCGCCGATATCTGTCGCCGCTGATCGCCGGCGAAGACTATCCGCCTTACAAGGATGGCCTGCCCGCCTACGTGCGGATCAAGGGCGTTGGCGTGAAGCGCAAACTGCCGCCGTTCAAGGCCTGAGGCGTTGACGAACCCGCCGGCTGACTGGGTCGATGTCGGCGCTAGCGCCGAACTCACGCAGCGTCCGCTGCAGCAGGTCCGCGTCGGCACGCAGCGCGTCGCGCTGAGCTGCATCGACGGTCGCTTCGGCGCGATCTCGGATCGCTGTAATCACGTCGGAGGCCCGCTCGGGCAGGGCCGGCTCGACGGCGAGCATGTCGTCTGTCCCTGGCATCAATGGAAATTCCATCGCTGCACGGGCGCCGGTGAGCCGGGCTACGAAGCGGACCGCGTGCCGTCCTATGAAGTCCGTGAACGCCTGGGTCGCGTCGAGATCCGTGCGACGCCGGTGACGAAACGCGGCCATCTGCCGCATCCACCCCATCCACTCGCGCGTCCGGTCGAGCGCGAACCCGGGCCGGTGCGCGTGCTCGGACTCTCCACCACGGCGATGACCGCCGGCGAGCCACGCTATTCGACCTCCGAAGCATTGCTCGACGTGTCGCTGGCGGCTGCCGCCACTGACGGCGCCGAGACGAAGCTGATCCGGCTGCGGGATCTGTCGTTCCGGCACTGCGAGGGGTATTACTCGAAGAGCGCACGCGCCTGCACCTGGCCCTGTTCGATCACGCAGGCCGATCCGGCCGACCAGCTCGCCGTGGTCTACGAAGCGCTGGTGCACTGGGCGGACGTCGTGATCGTCGCGACGCCGATACGCTGGGGCGCAGCATCCTCGCTGTACTTCAAGATGGCCGAGCGCATGAACGCCGTGCAGAACCAGCTGACGCTGCACAACCGCGCGCTGATCCAGAACAAAGTAGCCTCGTTCATCGTCACCGGCGGCCAGGACAACGTGCAGGCCGTGGTCGGCCAGATGCTGGGCTTCTTCGCCGAACTCGGCTTCGTGTTCCCGCCGTTCCCGTTCGTCGCGCATTCACTCGGGTGGACCGCCGAGAACATGGAACGCAACGTCGAATACGTGCGCTCGAGCGACTCCCTGCGCGAAGGCGCCTGCGAACTCGCCACGCGCAGCGTGACGATGGCGCGGGGCCTGGTCGGTGCGGCCGCAGCGCAAGCGCATGTGGTGACGCGCGGCGGGCGCAAGGCGCATGGCGATGGCGGCGCTGCGGCGGCGGCGGAGACGGCCTCCGGCACCTGACCCGAGGTCTGGCGCGGCTGGCCAGATCGTTCGCGGCCTGTGCTATATTGCGCGGCCTTTTGGGGGGCCCCGGCCAGCGTCATCGGGCCTTACAAAGAACTATAAGTCTCTGAATTAATTCAAATAGAGAGGAATCCCGATGGATCCCACGATGTGGCTGTGGCTGGCGATCGCCAGCGGTGTTCTCGCCGTTGTCTACGGCGTCGTCTCGATGTTGCAGATCCTCGCATTGCCGGCCGGCAACGCGCGCATGCAGGAGATTGCCCAGGCGATCCAGGCGGGTGCACAGGCCTATCTGAACCGCCAGTACACGACCATCGGCATCGTCGGCGTCGTGCTGTTTGCGGCGCTCTGGCTCGCGCTCGGCGGACCTACAGCCGGCGGATTTGCCGTCGGCGCGATCCTCTCGGGCCTGGCCGGCTATATCGGCATGAACATCTCGGTGCGCGCCAACGTGCGCACGGCGGAAGCCGCCAACAACGGCCTGAACGCTGCGCTGCAGGTCGCCTTCAAGGGCGGCGCCATCACCGGCATGCTGGTCGTCGGCCTCGGCCTGATCGGCGTCGCGCTGTATTACAAGCTGATGCTGCCGGCGATCGGTGAAGACGCCGCGCTGCGCTCGCTCGTCGGTCTCGCCTTCGGCGGCTCGCTGATCTCGATTTTTGCCCGTCTCGGTGGCGGCATCTTCACCAAGGGTGCGGACGTCGGCGCGGATCTGGTCGGCAAGGTCGAAGCGGGCATTCCCGAAGACGACCCGCGCAACCCGGCCGTGATCGCCGACAACGTTGGTGACAACGTCGGCGACTGCGCCGGCATGGCGGCGGACCTGTTCGAGACGTACGCCGTGACGCTGGTCGCGACGATGCTGCTCGGCGGCCTGATGCTGAAAGATCTCGGCTCCGCCGCGATCATGTATCCGCTCGCGCTCGGCTCCGCGTCGATCATCGCCTCGATCATCGGCACGTTCTTCGTGAAGGTCAGCGACGGCGGCAAGATCATGAACGCGCTGTACAAGGGCGTGATCGTCTCCGGCATCGTCTCGGCCGTGGCGTTCTGGTTCATCACCCAGCAGCTGATGCCGGGCGAATTCATGACCATGTTCGGCTGCACGCTGGTCGGCCTCGCGCTGACCGCGTTGATGATAGTCATTACAGAGTACTACACCGCCACCGAATACAGCCCGGTGCAGAAGGTCGCGGAAGCCTCGCAGACCGGCCACGCGACCAACATGATCGCGGGCCTCGGCGTGTCGATGAAATCGACGGCGCTGCCCGTGCTCGCGGTCTGCGCCGCGATCTGGGCCGCGTACACGCTCGGCGAGAACGGCGCCGCGGGCCATGGCCTGTACGGCATCGCGATCGCTGCGACCTCGATGCTGTCGCTGACGGGCATGATCGTCGCGCTCGATGCCTACGGCCCGATCACCGACAACGCGGGCGGCATCGCCGAGATGGCCGGCCTCGACAAAAAGGTCCGCAACATCACCGATCCGCTCGACGCGGTCGGCAACACGACCAAGGCCGTCACCAAAGGCTATGCGATCGGCTCTGCTGGCCTCGCGGCACTCGTGCTGTTCGCCGACTACACGCACAAGCTCGAGGAAATGGGCAAGCTGGTCGAGTTCTCGCTGTCGGATCCGGCCGTGATCATCGGCCTGTTCATCGGCGGTCTCGTGCCCTATCTGTTCGCCGCGATGGCGATGGAAGCGGTCGGTCGCGCGGCCGGCTCGGTGGTCACGGAAGTGCGCCGCCAGTTCCGCGAGATCAAGGGCATCATGGAAGGCACCGCGAAGCCGGATTACTCCCGCGCCGTGGACCTTCTGACCAAGGCCGCGATCAAGGAAATGGTGGTGCCGTCGCTGCTGCCGATCCTCGTGCCGGTGGTCGTCGCGTTCGGCATGAACGCGCTGATGGGCCCGGGCGCCGGCATCAAGGCGCTCGGCGGCCTGCTGATCGGCACGATCGTCACCGGTCTGTTCGTCGCGATCTCCATGTGCACCGGTGGCGGTGCCTGGGACAACGCGAAGAAGTACATCGAGGAAGGTCATTTCGGTGGCAAGGGCTCGGAGGCTCACAAGGCTGCCGTGACCGGCGACACTGTCGGCGATCCGTACAAGGACACGGCGGGCCCGGCCATCAACCCGTTGATCAAGATCATCAACATCGTCGCGCTGCTGCTGGTGCCGCTGCTGTGATGTGTTGACGAGAATCCTCCGATTCGCGCAGTCGATCTGGAGAAGGCCCCGCAAGGGGCCTTTTCTTTTGCGCGCAACGAAGCGCAGACCCGCCCTTGCGGGGTACCCATGCAGATGCGTGACAATGCGCCGATGCGCACTGACCCGCGGCGTTTCACGAATTCGATCGACTGGCGCGAGCCGGTCACGCTGGCGCTCGCCATGCTGCGCGATGCCCATCCGGATCTCGATGTGCTGCAGCAGCCCGACCTCGATCGCGTCGCGAACCAGTACGTCAACCTGCCGATTCTCGAAGGCGCGGCAGCGCTCGGGCAGGAACTGTCGCGATTCGCCGTGGCGCTGTATCAACTGGACACGGGCACCGATGAGTCCGTCTTCCTGCTCGTGACCGGGGCGCAGGAACGCCCACCCGACACGCTGCAGGATCTCGCCTGGCGTCCTGCACACGACGCGACGGCAGCGGAAGAGCCGCTGTCCGCGAAACTGCTGTGCCAGACAGGAAGAGCGTGGGGTGCAAAGGCCCGGCGCATTCGCGCACCGTCCTTGAGCCTGCAACGAGCGGATGCTGCGCGGGCGCAGTGGGACCTCGGACCCGGCACGCGGTTCGAGTGGCTGAACGAGCGGCTGGGGCTGCTCTCGAGTCACGCAGGCGCCATGGACTGCACCGACGAAGTGCGCACGCAAAGCCACGTGGTCGATGTCGCGCGATGGAATGCCCAACCTGACGGCATCGCGCACATGTTCGTCGCTTCGTTCGATGAGCCGGCCCTGACGGCCGTGCCCTTCGATGACTTCGATGGCGCCGGTGCGGCGCTGCTGAGACGCGATCGGTCCGTGATGTTGCTGTCGACGTCAGCACCCTGCGATGCCGGGGCAACGTTACCGCTGCCTGCGCAGTTTCCGCCCGCGTTGCCGCTGCTGCAGTCCGCGGGTCCCGCCGACGTGCCGCTGGTGCCGTCGCAATCGGTACCCGCCGAGTATCGCGTCAGTCGCGTGTTCCGCACGGCTGCGGATGTCCTGTGGCTCGCCTGCTCACCCAGCATTCACCCGCGCAGGCTGCGCGAGTTTCACCGCGACATCCGCGCCGCGGAGAGCGCTGCTACGACGCTCGAGAGTCCTGCCACGGTCTTCATCCAGCACGACGCGAGCGGACGACCGCTGGGCTGGCAGCTCGAATCTCCGGGTCATGCCTGCTGGGGTCGGCAGGCCGCGTGGATCACGGCGCCGCCCACGAGCCCGGGCGGCAGCGCACGACGCTTTCTGCTGCGCGACGTCATCGACGATTCCGCGGAGCAACGCGTCTTCGCTTCTCTGCTGCAGATCGAAGCTGCCGGGCCAGCCCTCACGCTGCGTCCGATCACGACTTCCCGTTTCACGCTCAACGGCAGCGCAGTCTGGCTGCCGCAACTTCCCGGTCTGCCGTCCTGCGATGCCGGCTACGTGCTGTACGGTGCTCAGGCGCCGATGCATAAAGGTCACGGCGGCGAGTTTTCATGCGTGGCCGTGAATCCCGGCGATGGCAGGATCTGGACGCGATCGCTGCGCGCGATGCAGCCCCGCTTCGGCAGCTGCCACTACGCGCAGCGCATCCGGGTGGCACGATTGCCCGACGACTGGCTGCTGCTGGACATCGACGGAGACGGCTTCGGCCTGCAGGACACCGCCTGGCTCTGGAACCTCGCCACGGATCAGCAGTACGCGATTCCGCTCGCGGCGGTTTCCGAATCTCGCGAGAACGCGGCGTTGCATTTCCAGCGCGAGGCCGACTGCCTGTTCGCGCTGGGCGCACCGATGGAGGGCGATGCGTGGTTGCAAATGCTGCAGCCTTTCGCGCAGACGTTGGCTGCCGTCACGTCGACGTCCGGCACGCGGCGCGAAGCCGCGCCGTGGATCGAGGCAGACTGAACCTCTGGAGCGGTGCCGCCGCCGCAACGCGGTGGGTTGCGCTCAGACGAAGAAGGCCCCGCAAAGGGCCTTCTTCTTTGGACACGAGCCTCTTTCCGGAGGCTGTGATTTTTGAGGGATGAACTACTTGCTCGCCTTGGATGCCGGCGCGACCTTGATCTCCTGGCCCGTCGCCCAGTCGAGGACCCCGTTCAGCAACGGAAAGAACAGCGGCTTGTCGAGCCCTGCCCAATTGAAAGCCTTCTGCTCGATCAACAGCAGAGTTTCACCGGTCGAAGGATCGACGGCCTTCATGCTGGCCGTAAAGTCGTAGCCGCCCTTCCATTCGACGTACGGCTCGACCACCAGGAATGGTCCAATCTGCTTCTGCAACTGATTCAGGCCGATCAGGTCGGACACGCTGGACACCTTGTCCGTCAGCTGCCGTTCGAACACGAGCTTCTCGACGTCCGACTTCAGCAGGACCTTGTCGAACACCTTCATGTTCGCGAACGACTGCGAGAAGAATTCGTTGTACTGCTGCAGCTTCTCGTCGGTCTTGACGTACACCATCGGCTTGAACTTCGGATCGAAGGGCTGCCGAGTCTTCACGGCGTCGGCCTTCAGCAAAGTGGTCGTCGGAAATCGGCCACTGCCATCCACGGCGGTCGCCTTCAGCGTCGTCGAGCATCCGCTGATCAGCATCGCCACGGCAACGGTGGCCCCCATCAGAATTCCCCGCATGTCTCCCCCTCAGGATTTTGTTGTCCGGCCGGCATCATGTCAGCCTTGCAGGGAATGCTAACGCAACGGACGCCATTTGCGATGCCCCCTGATCCCTTCAGAGCAGCGTCCCAAGCCCCAGCACCGAGCCCCCACCGAGCAACGCGCCGAGCACGAGGAAGGCCACGAACGACGTCAGCACGATGACGATCGTGTACGACGTCACGCGCTCCGCCGGGCAGCGCATCAACACCGGCAATCCGAGATACAGCAGGTACACGCTGTAGACCGTCCCGGCGAGTTCCACCAGCCAGCCGAGCAGCGGAATCATCGCCCCGATACCGGCCACCCAGCTCGCCGTGGCGGAATACGCCACCAGCTTCATCGCGGCGGTCGCATCGCGCTGCCCGCCAAACGACGGCGCCAGCGCATCGATGAGGATCGCGACGATATAGGGGCCGGCCAGCGACGCGACATAGCCCATCACGAGGCCGTTCAGGCTGCCTGAATTCCAGGCGATCAGACTGCCGAGGACGGGAATAGCCGCGAGCCAGACGATGTAGCCCGTATACAGGCCCTGCACCGTGGCCGGTTCGGCCGCGATCCGCGGCCATTCGGTCCGCGGCGTCAGCAGGATCGCCTGAATTCGCGCCAGCAGTTTGCCGAAGTCCATGTCCAGATCTCCTGTCCCCCGCGGGATCCCTGCGCAAAGCCCGCGTGAACGATAGCACGCACCATCCAGGCGCTTCGGCGAGGGTATCTATACGTGCCGGAGCCACGAGCAGATGCAGTCCCGGACAATATTTTTTTCACTGCATCCGGGCCCGTCGGCGCTGCGTAGACCCCGCGACCGGAGCAACAGCGCCGGCACACAACAGGAGTCTCCGCAATGTCCATCCGTCATCGATTGGCCGCCGGCGCATTCGCCGCCGTGCTGCCCATGCTCGCATTGGCTTCCAGCCATCGCGAAGCGCCGAACATCACGCGATTCCCGACCGTCGATTCAACCGACTTCTATCTGTTCAACTCCTACGAAGCCGGTCGCGGCGACTACGTCACGCTGATCGCCAACTACATCCCGCTGCAGGACGCCTACGGCGGTCCGAACTATTTCGCGATGGATCCGGCCGCGCTGTACGAGATTCACGTCGACAACACCGGCGATGCCGTCGAGGACCTGACGTTCCAGTTCCGCTTCACCAATCGCCTCGGCAACAACAACCAGGGCATCGCCCTGCCGATCGGCACCGGAGCGCAGCGACAGACCGTCGCGGTACCGTTGAAGAACGTCGGGCCGGTATCGGCAACAGATTCGTCGCTGCTGAACTTCAATGAAAGCTATTCACTGACGCTGGTGCGCGGCGATCGGCGGCGTGGCCAGAGCGCATCGGTGGTCAACGCGACCAGCGGTGCGGCGACGTTCGGCAAGCCCTTCGACTTCGTCGGCACCAAGACCTTCGGCAGCGTTGCCGGATACGAAGCCTACGCGCGCCGTTTCGTCCATGAGGTCACGGTGCCTGGCTGCAGCGCGCCGGGTCGCGTGTTCGTCGGCCAGCGCGCCGAAGGATTCGCCGTCAATCTGGGCCGCGTCTTCGATCTCGTGAACCTCGTGCCCGTCGAGGGCGACAGCGCGCCAGGCGCCGGCGACGGTCGTGGCTTCCCGGGCGGCATCCGCCAGAGTGCTGCCAACAACCAGATCGCCGACAAGAACATCACGACGATTGCGCTCGAACTGCCGAAGAGCTGCCTCACCGGAACTGGCAATGGCGTGATCGGCGCATGGACCAGCGCGAGCCTGCGCCAGGCGCGCGTGCTGAACCCGAACGCCACCTTCAGCAAGCCTGAAGTCAACGGCGGCGTCTTCACTCAGGTCTCGCGACTCGGCATGCCGTTGGTGAACGAACTGGTCATCGGCCTGCCCGACAAGGATCGATTCAGCGCCAGCGAACCGAGACAGGATGGTCAGTTCGCCACCTATGTGACGAACCCCACGTTGCCGGCCCTGCTCGACGTGCTGTTCCGTGATGCCGTGAACCAGACACTCGGCACCAGCATTGCGAACCTCGCTCCCGCGAACCTGCCGCGCAACGATCTCGTCACGGCCTTCCTGACCGGGTTCCCCGGCGTGAACCAGCTCAGCCGTGTGACGCCGTCAGAGATGACGCGACTCAATACGGCGATTCCAGCACGCGTCGCCGGTGAACAGAGCACGTTTGGCGTGGCCGGCAACGATCTCGCCGGGTTCCCGAACGGACGCCGTCCCGGTGATGACGTAGTCGATATCGCGCTGCGCGTCGTGATGGGACGCCTGTGTCATCCGGTGCCGGTCAACGGTACGCCAACGGATCTCGGCCTGTGCCGTCCGGCTGACGCGCCGGTGGGAACGGTCCCGTTCACCGACGGAGCTCCGGTCACCGCGGCGGATTTCGACACGCGCTTTCCGTACCTGCGCACGCCGACCGCGGGTGCCCGACCATGAGCACCGCGAATTCACGTGGCCCGCGGACAATGGCTCCGGCCGCGGGACTCGCAGCCGTCGCGATCCTGCTCGTGGGCTGCAGTGGCGGCGGCGCAGGCATGCCTGCGCCGGTCGGCCCGCAGTCTCCGAAGGTGACGGCACCCGTGACGGTGGAGTTCAACCAGGACACGACGTCCGCCGCGCAGCTGCTGAGACTGGAAGACGCCGACACGGTGGTCTCGCAGCTGGAAGTCAGTGTCGCGACTTCCGATGAAACGCTGCTGCCGCTGCGCGGCATCGTCATCGAGGGCAGCGGCGCCGAGCGGATGCTGCGCATCACGCCGGGAACGGAGAGCACCGGCAGCGCAACCCTGACGCTGACGGCGCGCGATCCGGGTGGACTGATCGGCAGCACGTCGGTGGCAGTGCGCGTCAATCCTGTGCTCGTCGCATTCAGCAACCTGACACGTGACGCGTTTGCGGCCCAGGATGGCGGCAGTGCGGGTCGAGTGTCGGGCGTCACCGTACAGGGCGACGTCGACGACGACCCGACCGCCTTCGAGGCCCTGCTGCAGTCGGGGGCGCAATGAGATCGCGTCGCGGCGACGGACTGCATCGGTCGCGCCGATCGCTCGTCGTCGCGACGCTGCTTGGATTGCTGTGGAGTGTCGGCGGCGCTGCGGCCCTGGCCGCGGCACCGGCGGCACCTGTGCGCATCACGCCGGCAGATCACGACACCATCGTGCTGCGCTTGCCGGAATCCATGCGAACTCCGGCACAGGCGCTGACGCTCGTGCAGCGAGCCGAGCGGTTGCAGTACCAGCATCGGTTCGCGGATGCGGCTGCACTGCTCGACCAGTGGCTGACGCAGCATCCGGATGACGCCAGCGCCCGCATGAAGCTCGCGCAGATCCGCCTCGCGCTGGCGCAACCAAGGGCGGCGCTTGCCGAATGCCTGCGGGCAGCTCCCGGACTCGACGCGCTCGCGGCCACCGGCTGTCAGGCGCAGTCGATGGCAGCGCTCGGGGCCGTGCCGCGCGCCCGCGCCGACATCGAAACCGCCCTCGCGCATGCGAGCAGCTCGAGTGACGTGACGAGCTGGGCTCAGGGCATTGCCGCTGAACTCGCGCTGCGCGATGGAGACCTGCGTGGCGCGGAACGCTGGCACCGCAAAGCCGTCGCCAGCGCCGGCTCCGCTCACTTTCCGCGGATCGCCTATTCGGAATTCCTGCTGCAGCAGGGTCGCGCGGCGGAGGTGCTGACCTTGCTGGCGGACGTCCCCGACGACGCCAGCGTCATGCATCTGCGACGGCGCGCGCTGGAGCGTACGCCGTGATCCGTCGGCATGCACGGCATGCTGCCCGCGGCCTGATGGCGGCATTGCTGCTGTCGGGCGCTGCCCATGCGCATAGCGGTGGCGCAGCGTATGTGACGCTCGCGGCGCAGGATGGCGCGTGGGTCGCGACGATCGATCTCGCCCTGCCCGAGGTCGCGACGGAAGCTGCGCTCGATCGGGATGGAGACGGTGCGTTGCGCTGGCGCGAAGTACTCGACGGTGCCGGCGATATCCAGACTCGGCTGCGACGACGACTGCAACTCTCGCAGCGCGGCGCTGCGTGTCGACCGACCGCGATGGACGCACTCCAGCTGATGCGCCGCGCGACCGGTGCGCATGTCCGGATCGTCCAGCGCTACGACTGTCCGCAGGGCGTGCTGTCTTCGCTGGAGGTCGACGCCCGACAATGGCTGCAGGACGCGCCGGATTTCGGCGTCTATGTGACGCTGGCCACCGCGCGGGACCGAGTCGCGCTGCTGGCCGGTCGCGCAACGTCCACGACGCTGACGGCGACGACGGCATCCTCGGCGCTGCAGGAAGCGCTGCGTTTCCTTCGGCTCGGCTTCGAGCATCTGCTGACGGGCTACGACCATCTCGCCTTCCTGGCCTTGCTGCTGCTCGGCGCGATGCGCAGCGCCGGGCAGTGCATCGTGGCGTCGCAACGCAAACGCTCGCTGATGATCGAATCCGCCAGAGTGATCACCGGCTTCACGGCCGCGCATTCTCTGACGCTCGCGCTGGCGGCCACCGGTACGCTGCGCCTGCCGGGAGCGCCCGTGGAGATCGCCATCGCACTGAGCATCGTGGTCACCGCGCTCGGGCTCGTGTTCGGCCGTCGCTGGTCGCCGGACTGGCGCGTGGCATTCGGATTCGGGCTGATACACGGGCTCGGATTCGCGGGTCTGTTGACCGAACTGCTGCAGGGAGCGGCGCTGGTGGTCCCGCTGGTCGCGTTCAACCTCGGGCTGGAAATGGCGCAGCTGCTGCTGGTCGCGGCGTCACTGCCGCTCCTGCTCTGGCTGCAGCGGCGTCCGGCGTGGGCGCCGCGCCTCGCATCCGGAATGTCGGTGGCCCTGGCATTGCTGGGCTCGATCTGGCTGGTCGAGCGCCTGTGACACCGTGCATCCAGATGACGATTCCGTACGTAGAGGATTTGCTGTCATGCTGTCCGGGAGAGAGTACGGCGACCGTGGGCACGAGGCATGGGACCATGACGTTCGACGCGATCATCCCGGCGCCCGCCGAGGCGCCGCCCTGCGCGTCACCTCCCGCGGCCGATGCGATGCGGACCCTGCTGACCAGGATACAGGCGCGCGATGTCGCGGCGCTCGAAGCGCTGTATGACGCGACCTGCTCGAGATTGCTCGCACTCGCCGGCGCGATGCTGCGGAGTCGCGAAGATGCGGAAGAAGTGGTCTGTGACTGCTACACCCAGGCCTGGAATGACGCCGCACGCTATGACGCCACGCGCGCTACCGTGCTCGGCTGGCTGACGATGATGTGCCGCAGCCGTGCGCTCGACCGCCTGCGCCAGCGCCGGCATCATCAACCGAGCGTCGGCATGGACGCTGCCGAAGCCGTGGCCGATCCCGGCCCGGGGCCTGAGGAACTGCTGAACATCGTCGAAGAGGGAAGCCAGGTACACGCGGCGCTCGCAGCCTTGCCGGAAGATCGGCGAGAATTGATTTCGCTGGCCTTTCTGCATGGCCTCTCGCATCAGGAGATCGCGGATCTGAAGCAGCTGCCGCTGGGCACCGTCAAGAGTCACGTGCGACGCAGCCTGAAACAGTTGCGCGAGGCATTGGACGTCGCGCCGGTCACATCGATGGGTCACCCATGAATTCGCCGCAGGACATCCACGACGATGCGGAACTGGAGCGCGAGACGTTCGAGCGGCTCGCGGCATCCCTGACACCCGCCCCGCTGTCGCCGGATCGACATCTCGCGCTCCGTGCACGCCTGCTCGCGCAGATCGCGCCACCACCGGACGGCACCGCGACCTATCGGAAGGGTGGCGACGGCTGGACCCGTACGGCGCCAAACGTCGAGATGAAGATGCTGCGCATCGACGCGGAGGCGGGCACGTCGGAAATGCTGATCCGTCTCGGCGCAGGCGTGCGGATACCGGAACACTCGCATCGCAAGGAGGAGCAGATGATCATCCTGGAGGGCGAATGCCTGCTCGGCGAGCATCTGTTGCAGGCCGGTGACAGCCATGTGGCGCCTCCGGGCTCCTGGCATCCGGCCATCACTGTGGAGCGCAGCGTGTTGATGCTGCTGCGCTCCGAGTACCCGTTGCCGGCAGTTTGAGATGAACCCAACGATCGACCCACAGGGTGAGCTCGCTGGACTGCTGGATGCCTGCGCCCGTCAGGATCGCAGCGCGTTCTCGCGTCTGTACGAAATGACGGCGCCCACGCTGCTCGGCTGTCTGATCAGGATCCTTCGACGCCGCGCACTCGCCGAGGAAGTGCTGCAGGACGTGTTCGTGCACATCTGGCAGCGCGCGAACCAGTACGACGTCGAGCGCGGGCGGGCCTGGCCGTGGTTGGTCTCGATGGCTCGCTACCGGGCCATCGACATCCTGCGTCGTGAGCGCGCGGACGCGACGGACCCCTTCGCACTCGCGGAGGCGCTCGAAGACGAAGCCGGCGCTGACAGCCCGGCTGTCAGCACGCGCGAGTCCCTGCCCGGCGACGCGCAGGACCTTGAGCGCTGCCTCGACAAGCTTGGCGCCGAGCAACGCAACAGCATCCGGCTGGCGTTTCTCAATGGCCGCTCGCATCCGGAGATCGCGCGGGCGCTCGATCGGCCGCTGGGTTCGGTGAAGAGCTGGATTCGCCGTGGACTCGTCTCGCTGCGGGAGTGCATCGAAGCATGCAACGTCCGAGCCCAGAACTGATCGATCGGCTCGCCGCCGAGTACGTGCTCGGGACGCTGCGCGGACCGGCGCGCCAGCGTTTTGCACGCTGGCTGTCGGATCGCGATGCCGCGTCGCACGTTCTCGTGCGCAACGCCGTGCGCCGCTGGGAAGACCGGTTCGTACACCTCGTGAACGGCGTGTCTCCCGTAGACCCGGCCCCGCGCGTGTGGCGCGAGATCGCGCGTCGCACGAGCGCGGATGTCGCACGGCGCCGCGGATCGGGCGTACGCAACTGGGCGCTCGCCGCGAGCATCGCGATGCTCGCCGTGGCGGCGTGGTGGTGGCGCGGCCAGCCGCCCGAGGCTGCCTGGCAGGTGGCCGCGGAAATGCGCGACGCGGCCCGGGCTCAAGCCCTGTGGTCGATCGACGTCGATCGCGAGCAGCGCAGGATCCGACTGCGCCCCACTTCGCCGTACGCGCTGGCCGCCAACGAAGTGCACGAACTCTGGGCGCTGCCGGCGGACGGTGGTGCACCGGTCTCGCTGGGACTTCTGCCGCAGGACGGCGTCGTCGAGCGCGCCTTGTCGGCGGCCCAGTACGCGGCACTGCAGTCAGCAGGCAAGCTCGCGGTCAGTCGAGAGCCTGCCGGCGGCTCGCCCACCGGAGCGCCGACCGGACCGGTCGTCGTGGTCGCCGACAGCCGGCTGGTGACTTGAGTCGGGCGGCTTCAGATCATCCGTGAACGATCTTGCCCTCGGTGCCATCGTCATGGTTCTGGTCGCTGCGCCGCTGGCGCTCGCGGTGCTGGCCGCGTTCGACGTGGTTCGCATCGGCTCAGCGGCGAAGCGGCGCGGCCTGCAGATTGCCGCAGTGCTCGCTGCCGTTCCGGCCGTGCTCTGGCTCGGGCGCGCCGTGTGGAGCGGCGCCGGCGCTGCGCATCTCGAACCGCTGTGCGCGGCCTACGCCACGCCGCAGTACTACTCTCCCGCTGCCCCTGGCACCCGCTCGCTGCTGATCGACGCGCCGGGGGCGGAGCCACCGGCCTGGGCTGCCGCGCTGGTCGCGCCCGGCGGCCCACTCGATGAATACGAGTGGAAACCCGCGGGCGTCGTGCAGTCCGCCTATGCACTCGAAGTGCGGCACCTCGTCCATCATCGCAATCGCTGGTTCACGGTCGAGATGGAACGCTATCGATTGCTGGACCGGGGGTACGGCACACCGATAGCCGAAGGCGATGAACTTCGGCTGCGTGCCGGATCGCGCAGTTTCCACTGCGGCATCGGCAGCGGCCGCGCGGTCACGGATCGCACGACCCACCCGGGCGGCGACGGGGTCGCGCGCTTCGTACAGCGAGCGTTCAGGGGATCTGAAACAATCTCGGCCCTCTCACGGTCTGCTCCATGAACCCGGGGAATTGATCAGACTTTCCCGGGCCCCGTCCCACAACACCTGAGGAGATACCCCGCATGAAGAACAAGAGTGCCCTGCTCGCCGCTGCCATCGGCAGCGTCCTGGCCCTGAACGTTGCCCACGCCATGGGCGACGACGCGAAGATGGCCGGCAAGACCGAGAAGTGCTTCGGCATCGCGAAGGCTGGCAAGAACGACTGTGCCGCCAACGGCCACAGCTGCGCAGGTCAGGCCGCGAAGGATGGCGACGGCAAGGAATGGATCAAGGTTCCGGCCGGCACCTGCGAGAAGCTCGTCGGTGGCAGCCTCAAGGCCAAGTAATCGTGCCGCGCACCCGATTCCGGCCCGCGCCGGGATCGGGTTGCGCGCGCCGCACCACGCCCGCGTACTCGCGGAGCGTCCGGCCATCGCCTGGTTCGAGGTGCACGCCGAGAATTTCTTCGTCGACGGCGGTCCGCAACTCGCGCTGCTCGAGGCCGTACGCCGTGACTATCCGCTGTCACTGCATGGCGTGGGCCTGTCGCTGGGCGGAGCGGATCCGCTCGACGCATCGCATCTGGCGGAATGGCGGCGACTGATCGATCGCTGCGATCCCGGCCTGATCTCCGAGCATCTCTGTTGGGGCGCGATCGGTGGCCGCCATCTGAACGACCTGCTGCCACTGCCT
This sequence comes from Steroidobacteraceae bacterium, assembly GCA_965279665.1. Classification (GTDB taxonomy): domain Bacteria; phylum Pseudomonadota; class Gammaproteobacteria; order Steroidobacterales; family Steroidobacteraceae; genus UBA964. The sequence goes on along the minus strand of OZ257256.1, from coordinate 804,211 downwards.
TACACAGACGAATCCTTGCGGCACGTGATCGGTCGCGTGCGCGAAGTGCAGCAGCGGCTCGAGCGGCGCATCGCCATCGAGAATCTCTCGAGTTACCTGCGCTTCGACGAGTCCACGCTCGATGAAGCGGAGTTCCTGGCGGAGTTGGTGCGCGACACCGGCTGCGCGCTGCTGCTCGACGTCAACAATCTGTTCGTCAATGCGTGCAACCACGGCGATGACCCTCATCAGTACCTGCGCCGGCTCCCGGCGCATGCGATCGCCGAGATCCACCTCGCCGGTCATTCGATCGAGCAGCACGGCGATCGCACACTGCGCGTCGATACGCATGGCAGCCAGGTCTGCGATGAAGTCTGGGCGCTGTACCGCGAAGCGCTCACGCTCACGGGCGCGGTGCCGACATTGATCGAATGGGACACCGACATCCCAGAGCTCCAGGTGCTGCAGCAGGAAGCTGCGCGCGCTGATACGTTGCTGCGGGACCTCCGTGCCGTCGCTGCGTGATGCGCAGCGGCGATTCGCCGCCTCGCTGTTCGCGGCCGCCGCAGCGGATGATGCGGGCCTCGCGGTGTACCGGCGCAACCTGCGCGGCAATTTCGCGAAGGTACTGGCGCTCGAATTCCCGGTCGTGCAGACGCTGGTGGGCAGCGAGTACTTCGACACGCTCGCCTGGCAGTTCCAGCAGGTCGAGCCCTCGCGCAGCGGCAATCTGCACGGCATCGGCGCGAGTTTCGCGAGCTTCCTGCGCGGCCGCTTCGGCGGCGGCGATCTCGGCTACCTCGGCGACGTGGCCGAGCTCGAATGGGCGGTCGAACAGAGCCTGGTCGCGGCCGATGCCTCCGCGAACCTCGACCTCAATGCATTTGGCTCCGTACCCGCCGAGCAGCAGGAGCGACTGTGTTTCGATCTGGACCCCGCGCTGCGCCTGGTGCGCTCGCGTTATCCGATCGTCACGCTCTGGCACAGCCACATGCCCGGCGAGGACGGCGTGATCGCCGCGGCGCGCGAAGACTTCTCCCTGGACCTGCGCAGCGGCGGCGAGAACGCCCTCGTGTTGCGCCACCAGCATGCAGCGCACGTCGAATCGCTGACGGCGACGGAAGCGGCATGGCTCGGCGCACTCGAGCAACGCGCGACACTCGGCGAGGCGCTGGAACAGGCGCTCGAGGCAGCAGCCCGGCTCGATGCGCCCTTCGATCTCGGCGCGGTGCTCGGTCGCGCCGTGCGGCAACAGTGGTTCAGCGGCTTTTCCGTGGCCTGAGACTCACCGCAGGGCGAAATAAATCCCGCGACGATTCGGTCTGCTCGCAGTACACCAAGCTGGAGAGCGCCGATGGATGCCGTGATTCGCCTGCAGAACGTTCATGACGCAATCGCGCGCGGCCTCACTGCGCTGCAGAGTCCGCTGCTGCTTGCCGCGAGACTGTTCGTCGCGTGGCAGTTCTGGAAATCCGGCTGGCTGAAGCTCGAATCCTGGCCCTCGACGCTGGACCTGTTCCGCGAGGAATACCGAGTGCCGCTGCTGCCACCCGACATCGCGGCGATCACCGGTACCGCGGGCGAACTGTTCTTTCCGGCGCTGCTGATCGCGGGACTGTGGAGCCGCGTGGGCGCACTGGGATTGTCCGCCGTGAACGTGCTGGCCGTCGTGTCCTATGCGCACGTGCTGCTCGAGCCAGGCTTCGAGGCGGCGATTGGCCAGCATGTGCTGTGGGGCTGCGTGCTGCTCGGGATCGCGGTATTCGGCGGTGGCCGATGGTCGGCAGATGCCGCGCTCGAGCGCTGGATCAGGCGGCGAGCGGCAGCGGCTGCGGCCGCGAAATCACATAGCCCTGGATGAAGTCGACACCGAGCCGGCGCGCCGCTTCGAGTGCCGCGGCATCCTCGACCTGCTCGGCGATCACCTGGAAATTCAGCGTGCGCGCGAGCTGGATCATCGCGGCGACCATCGCCTGATTCACCGAGTCCGACCCGAGGTTGCGCGTGAACGCGCCGTCGATCTTCAGGTAGTCGAGCGGCAGGGTCTTCAGGTTCGAGAACGAGCCGACGCCGGAACCGAAGTCGTCCAGCGCGAAGCGGCAACCGATACCGTGCAGCACGCCGACGAAGCGCCGCGCGTGATCGAGGTTCGCAACGACGGCGCTTTCGCTCATCTCGAAGCAGACCTGTGACGGCGCAACGCCCGTGCGATCGAAGCATTCGACGACGAATTCGAGGAACTGCGTGTCGCCCAGCGTCTGGCCGGAAATGTTGATCGCAACGCAACGCCCGGCCGGCACGGCAAGCTGACCGCTGACGATCGCGTCCAGGCTCTTCTGCACGACCCAGCGGTCGATGACGCCCATCAGGCCGTAGCGCTCGGCGGCACGCACGAAATCCGTCGGTGGCACTTCCTGGCCGGCGTCGTCTCGCATCCGCACCAGCACTTCCATCGCCGGACCGGTCCGCATCGTGGGTGAGACCGGCATGATGGTCTGCGTCGCGAGCTCGAAACGCTCCTGCTTGATCGCCGTCTGCAGCTGCTGCAGCCAGTGGATCTCGCCGCTGCTGCGCGCCGCAGCTTCATCCCGCGCGGAGTAGATCGAGACACTGCTGCCGGCCGCGCTCTGCTTCTTGGCCACGTAGCAGGCGCTGTCCGCAGCCGCGAGGACTTCCTCGACGCTGCCGCTCTGCTGCGCGAGTTCGACGATGCCGACGCTGACGCCGATCTGGAAGATGCGGTCGCGCCAGACGAAGCGATGCTCGCCGACCTTGCGACAGACGTCATCGGCGATCTGTCGCGCCTTGTCGAGCGGGCAGCCGATCAGCAGCATCGCGAACTCGTCTCCGCCGAGGCGCGCCACCGTGTCCGAATCGCGCACCGCCTCGCGCAGCAGCCGCGCCACGTCGCGCAGCAGGCGATCGCCAGCCTGATGACCGCTCGTGTCGTTGACCTGCTTGAAGCGGTCGAGGTCGAGATAGCAGAGGATGTGGGTGCTGTCGCCACGACGCGCGGTCTCGACCGCGTCTTCGAGCCGACGTTCGAACTCGCGGCGATTGACGAGGCCGGTCAGCGCGTCGTGCGTGGCCTGGTAGGACAGCTGCCGCGCGGTGCCGCGCAGCTCCGTCACGTCGTGCAGCAGGACGACCGCGCCGTCACTGTCACCGTTCGTGCGGCGCAGCGGTGAGGCGGAGACTTCGACGAGACGATCCTCGCTGGCCGGTCGACGCAGCGCGACCGTCCTGCGCCCGAGATACACCGCCGCGTTGCCAGCCAGGGCCTGCTGCACGGGATCCAGCATCGATCGCCGGTCGCTGTCTTCGGCGATGTCCACCAGTTCACCGAGTGACTTGCCGCGCGCGTCGACCTGACTGACCTGCAGCAGCTTCTCGGCGGCTGGATTCAGGTAGGCGACATCGCCCTGTACGTCGATGGTGACGACCGGTTCCGCCAGGCATTCGAGCGCGAGATCCGCGCCGCGCGAGCCCGCCGGCGCCTGCTGCATGATCCCGGTGGCTGCGAGTTCCTGCGCATAGGTCGGCTCGACCAGCGCCTTCACCTGCATCGTCTGCACGATCTCGACACCGGTGATCAGCAGCGCCGGTGCGCCCTGCTCGTTGATCCGCTGCAGTGACAGCTCGAGCCGACTGACCTGCGCCTGGAAGCCGACGATCTCGACCTCGAAGCGATCCGGCGCCGGTTCGTCCTCGAGCCGGCGCGACAGTGAGCTTGCGACGAGGTCCGTGAATTCGGGTGCGACGAGATCGGCGAGCGAACGTCCGAGCAGCGTCTCGCGCTCCACACCGACGAGCGACGCGAAATGCTGGTTCGCGAACAGGATGCCCTCGCGATGGATGAGCACGATCTCGTGGGTGCGATCGGCGAGTTCAGCGAACAGACCCGCACCCGCCGGTTGCGGCCTGTCCGCGGGCTCGCTCGCGCGCACCAGCACGCGATTCAGTCCCTGCGCGAGTTCCTGCAGGCGCGGCTCTTCGCTCTGCAGGTAGACGCGACCGGATAGCGGCCCGCGTTGCGACAGCAAACGGTCGAGCTGCTCGTTGACCTGGCTGATGCCGCCGAGTTCGCGGCGCTGCATCCACCAAAGCGCGAACAGCAGCGATGCGGCAATCGCCAGGAGCAGGCACAGTAGGCCGAGCAATGACATGTGTTCCAGAAGAACCTCGTGCCGGCTGCGCCACTTCCCCGGCGCGCATGCACGTTCGTTATTATTGGCTGCGTCGAGGCAGCCATTGGGAACAGCATAGCCGAGCCGTGGCGGGCTGCCTTCCGGGATTCACCATATCGGTCTGCCGCGTGGCAGCCATTCCCGACGACCGTTGCCGCGTCGACTGCCGGATCGGCGACAATAAGTTTAATAGAGAGCCTGGAGACGACAGATGCTGATCGAGACCGCCCGCGAACAGATGGTCAACCAGCAGGTACGCGCCTGGGACGTCCTCGATCCGCGCGTGCTGGACGTTCTGCGTCGCCTGCCGCGCGAGCACTTCGTGCCGGAGGCGTATCGGGAGATGGCGTTCGCCGATGCCGAGATCCCGCTGCCACATCACGAGCACATGCTGTCGCCGAAGATCGTCGGTCGCATCCTGCAGGCGCTCGACCTCACCGCGACGGACAGCGTCCTCGAGATCGGCACCGGCTCAGGATTCCTGACCGCCGCGCTGGCCATGCAGGCTGCCCGCGTGCGCAGCGTCGATCGTCACGGTGATTTCGTCAGCGCCGCGCGCGCACGTATCGCCGCGCTGGGCCTCGGCGCGGTCGAACTGCAGGAGGGTGACGCGCTGACCGCAGCCGCGCTCGGCTCCGGCAGCTTCGATGCGATCGTGCTGACGGCCTCGCTGCCGATGTACGACGACCGCTTCCAGCAGCGCCTCGCTGTCGGCGGGCGCCTGTTCGTCGTCGTGGGCAGCGCGCCGATCATGGAGGCGCGACTCGTGCGGCGCGTGTCGGCGACCGAGTTCACGCAGCAGGCCCTGTTCGAAACGGTGCTCGCGCCGCTGGTCGGTGCGGTCGCGCCGCAACCGTTCAAGTTCTGAGTACGCCGCCATGCCCATCGCCGAGATCACTCCGCAGGAACTGCAGTCACAGCTGAAAGGCGGCGCGGACGTCCTGGTTCTCGACGTCCGCGAACCCTGGGAACTCGAACTGTGTTCGGTGCCCGGCGCGCTCGCCATCCCGATGAACGAGATTCCGCAACGGCTCGGCGAACTCGACCGGAACCGCCCGATCGCGGTGATGTGCCATCACGGCGGACGCAGCCTGCGGGTCGCGCATTTCCTCGTGCAGCAGGGTTTCCCCTCCGTCAGCAATCTGTCTGGTGGTATCGACGCCTGGCGGGAACAGATCGACCCATTGATGCGTCCATACTAGACGCTCTCTGGATCTCCGGATCCGGATCTGATATAGTGATATACAACACCAACTGAGTTGAATTCAAAGCTCTGAATTCAAAGGGTATTTTCATGCATCGCCGGATAGTGTGGACGCTGGGCCTGTTTCTCTCGGTCAATGTCGCCCAGGCCGAAGACCTGTTGAACGTGTACCAGCGCGCCCTCAGCAACGATCCGCAGATCCGCGAGGCGGACGCGAACCGCCGCGCCACGATGGAAGCCAAGCCGCAGGCGCTCGCTGCGCTGCTGCCGCAGGTCTCGGGTTCGGCCAGTTATTCGAAGGACAAGAATGACGGTCTGTCGCAGCGCAGCTTCGTGCTGAATGGCGTGATCACGCCGTCCGACAGCAGCGGCGACAGCGACCAGACCACCAAGCGCTGGAGCGTGGACCTGCGTCAGAGCGTGTTCTCCTGGGACAGCTGGGTCGCGCTGAAGCGCGCGGACCGTCAGGTTGCGCAGGCCGAGGCGGACTTCCAGGCTGCCGAACAGGATCTGGTGACCCGCGTCGCGTCGCGCTACTTCGACGTGCTCGCCGCCCAGGACAACGTCGATGCGCAGCAATCCGCGTTCGAAGCGATCTCGCGCCAGCTCGAGCAGGCGGACAAGCGCTTCGAAGTCGGCCTGATCGCGATCACGGACGTGCAGGAAGCGAAGGCTGCGCGCGACAGTGCCGCCGCCGGCCTGATCGCCGCGAAGCGCCAGCTCGCGTCGGCGGAGGAACTGCTGCGTGAAATCACGGCGGAGAAGTACACCGTGCTGGCCAAGCCGGCGGATTCCATGCCGCTGAAGCTGCCGGAGCCGGCCGACGAGCAGCAGTGGGTCAATTCCTCGATGGAGCAGAACCTCGCGCTGGTCTCGAGCCGCCTCGCCGCGGACATCGCGCGCGACAATGTCCGCTCCGCATTCGGCGGGCATCTGCCGTCGATCGATCTCGTCGCCGGTCGCTCGAACACCCGCTCGGATTCTGAATTGACGCTGGATGGTGGCGGCATCAGTACGAGCGACAGCAACCAGGACGGCAATTCCTACAGCCTGCAACTCAGCGTGCCGCTGTTCAGCGGCGGCGCCACGCAGTCGCGCGTGCGCCAGTCCGAATTCCAGTGGCAGGCCGCGCGTGAGCGCCTGACGCGTGTCTCGCGCCAGACCGAGCGCCAGGCCCGTGATGCCTTCCTCGGCGTGAACAGCGAGATCTCGCGGGTCGCGGCGCTGCGCCAGGCGCTCGAGTCCAGCCAGACCGCGCTGAAGGCCACCGAAGCGGGTTATGAAGTGGGCACGCGCACGGCGGTGGACGTGCTCGACGCGCGTCGCACGCTGGTGCAGGCGCAGACAAACTATGCGCGCAGCCGCTACGACTACATCCTGAACGTGCTCGCGCTGAAGCAGGCCGCCGGCATTCTCGATCGCAAGGCGCTCGAGGAAGTGAACGGCTGGCTGGCGGAGTCCGCGCCCAAGCCCTGAGAGATCGAGCGCTGAGGAACAGCGTGGCGCCCGCGTCAGGAACCGCGCAGCACCGGCTCGATCAGCGCCAGTAGCCGCGAGAGCGCCCCGCGGTTGCGATCGACGGCCGTGCGCCCGATCGCACCGCGCCGTGCACGCAGCGACGAATCGCCCAGCAGCCGCTCGAGCGCCACCTGCAGCGCCGACGCATCGGCCACGACTTCCGCGGCTCCCGCGGCGATCAGCAGTTCGGCAATGTCTTCCGCGTTGAAGGAATGCGGTCCGGTCAGGATCGGCACACCGAGCACGGCCGGCTCGAGCAGGTTGTGCCCGCCGATCGGCACGAGACTGCCGCCGACGAAGGCGACATCGCAGGCGGCATAGAAGCTGACGAGTTCACCGAGCGTGTCGACCAGCAGGACTTCGGTCTCGTCCGTGCAGGACGCGCCCGACGAGCGACGCACGAAGCGCACGCCGCGTCGCTGCAGCATCACCGCCACGTCGGCAAATCGGGCCGGATGGCGCGGCACGAGCACCAGCAGCGGACGACGCCCTCCGGTGGCAAGTGAACGCTGTACGTCGAGCACGATCTCCTCTTCGCCCGCGTGCGTACTGCCCGCCACCCACACGAGCCGGGAACCCGCGTGCTGGGCGCGCAGCCGTGCGCCCGTGGCTGCGATGTCCGCCGGCAGACTGAAATCGAACTTGATGTTGCCGGTGACATGCGTGCGCGCAGGATTCGCGCCGATCGATCGGAAGCGCTCCGCATCGCCCTCGCTCTGCGCCGCGATCACGATGCCGTGCGACAGCGTCTCGCGGAACAGGCTGGCGAGGCGCCGGTAGCGATCGACCGAGCGCGGCGAGATGCGCGCACTGGCCAGCACCAGCGGCACGCCGCGGCGGCCGCATTCGTTGTAGAGGTTGGGCCACAGTTCCGTCTCGAGGATGATCGCGAGCCGCGGCTTCACGCGATCGAAGAAGCGGCGCACGCTCCCCGGCAGATCGTAGGGCACGAAGCGCACGTGGACCGTGTCGCCGAACTGCGCGCGGGCGCGCTCTGCGCCGGTCGGCGTGACTGTGGTCAGCACGATCGGCAGATCCGGATACTTCTCGCGCAGCGAACGCACCAGTGCCGCCGAGGCCTGCACCTCGCCGACCGATACGGCGTGAACCCAGATGCCATCGCTGCCGTTGGGCGGCACGCCGTAGCCGAAGCGTTCGCCGAGGTTCTGCCAGTAGCTGCGATCGCGCAGGCCGCGCCACAGCATCACGCCGATCACGATGGGTGCCAGCAGATAGGCCAGGACGATATAGATGAAGCGCATGCGGTGATCAGCCTTGCCAGTAGCCAGCCAGCACGGAATGCCAGTCTGTTTCGGAAAACTGGCCTGCCGGCAGGTCCGCACTCACTTTCAACAGCGAACGCCGCAGCCGCACGAGGTTCGCATCGCACCACATGCCACGCGGACGCAGCGAGCCGCGATCGAAATCGATCAGGAAGACCTGTCCATCGCCACGCCAGAGGATGTTGTGCGCATTGAGATCGGCGTGGCACAGGCCGGCATCGTGGAAGCGCCGGATGCAGCGGCCGATCTCGATCCACTCTGACAGCGACAGACTGGCCTCGCGCAGGCGCTGCGCGATGGAACGGGTATCTTCGATGCGCTCGGTGATCAGGTCGCCACGATAGCCGAGACCGTCGCGCACGTAGCGCGCGCCGAGCGGTGCCGGCACCGGCAGGCCCGCGCGATGCAGCGCGTACGTGAGGCGCCATTCATGCATCGGGCGTGTTCGGATCTCGCCGGTGAACAGGTAACGGTCCTCGCTGAGTCGCGCGATGAGACCGCCTCGACGATAGTGGCGCAGCGCGATCTGCAGTTCCGGCGTCGTCGCGAACCAGGTCGTGCCGCGCCCGCCGGCCTGACCGGTCAGCGCGTCACGGCCGCGCCAGTAGTCGACGTCGAACCACGCGGCCGTCAAATTGCCGGCCCGTGAGGCGTCATATAGCATGACCCCGCTGCCAATCTCGACGCGTCGAGTCTCGGGGCCGAGCGCCTTCCGCTCGTTCATCCATTCGTCGTCAGAACTTTTCACCGAATGCTGCCCCTGGACGCGCCGCCCGCTACCGTCTGTATCCTCCGGCTCTCCGCGATCGGCGATACCTGCCACGTGGTGCCGCTGTTGCGCACCTTGCAGCGGGCGTGGCCGCGAACGCGGTTCACGTGGGTGATCGGTCGACTCGAAGCGCGGCTGATGAGCCTGCTGCCCGAGGTCGAGTTTATCACCGTGGACAAGCGTGCCGGCTGGAAGGGGCTGGCTGCGCTGCGAAAGACTCTCGCCGCGCGTCGCTTCGACGTGCTGCTCGACCTGCAGCTGTCGGTGCGCGCCAGCGCGGTGGCGCTGGTGATCCCCGCGCGCATCAAACTCGGCTTCGACCGCGACCGCGCCCGCGAAGGGCAGTGGCTGGTCACGAATGCGCGCATCGCCCCGCGCCAGCGCGAGCACGTCCTCGACAGCTTCTTCGGCTTCGCCGAAGCGCTCGGCGTGCGCGAGCGCGATCTGCGCTGGGACCTGCCGTTGCCGGCCGATGCGCTCGACTACGGCGCGCGGCTGATTCCCGAGCCGCACGGCACCGCCGGCCGGACGCTGATCATCAGCCCCTGCTCCAGCCATCGACTGCGAAACTGGCCGGCAGAGCGCTACGCCGCGCTGGCTGCGCATGCTCATGCTCGGCATGGACTGCGCGTGATCCTCTGCGGCGGTCCCAGCGAGCTCGAACGCGAGGTCGGCGCCGCGATCCAGGCCGCAGCGCCCGAGGTCCCGATGCTGAACCAGATCGGCCAGGACACGCTGCCGCAACTGCTCGGCCTGCTCGCACGAGCCACCGTCCTGGTCAGCCCGGATTCGGGGCCCGCGCACATGGCGACCATGGTCGGCACGCCGGTCATCGGACTCTATGCCGCGACCAATCCCGCGCGCAGCGGGCCCTACCTGTCGCAGCGCTGGTGCGTCGATGCCTACGCGCGCGCCGCGCGTGAATTTCGCGGCAAGGACGCGGCGCAGCTGCCCTGGACCGAGAAGATCGAGCAGCCCGGCGTCATGGAACTGATCAGCGTGGCCGAGACCTGCGTGAAGCTCGATGAATTGATGGCCGCCCTCGCCGCCCACGGCGGCAGCACCGCAGACTTGTTAGGATCGCGCCCATGAAAGACATCCTCGTGCCGATTTCCCCGGGCGAACTGCTCGACAAGATCACGATCCTGCGCATCAAGGCCGCGCGCATCACGGATACGCAGAAGCTCGTGAACGTGCGCACCGAACTCGATGCGCTGGAGCACACCTGGCGCGAATCGGGCGCCACGACCGGCCCCACCGCAGCGGCGGTCGCCCAGGACGAAGCCGCGCTGCATGCCGTGAACGAGAAGCTCTGGGTCGTCGAGGACGACCTGCGCGATCTGGAACGCGCGCAGCGCTTCGATGCACAGTTCGTCGAACTGGCGCGCGCCGTGTACTTCACCAACGATGAACGCGCGGCGATCAAGAAGCGCGTCAATCTCGCGCTCGGCTCCCGGCTCGTCGAAGAAAAATCGTACAGCTCGTACAAGCCGGACTGAGCCGCCGACGCCGGGCTCTTCGTGCGGCCCTTTTACGGCCGATCGAGCGCCGCTCGAATCGCGCCGGCCACGCCTTCCGGATCCGCATCGAACAGGCCGAAGCCCCACTGCGGCGCATCGACCAGCACCGCGCCCGGGATCAGTGCCGCCGCTTCTGCACCGGCCTCCCACAAACCATCCCTGGGGCGGATCAGCGTCGTCGGAGCGCGGATCAGCTTCAGGCGTTCGGTCGGGTCGTAGGCTGCGACGGCGGCCATCGCCCAGCCGGCACGCAATCCGGCGCGCTGCTTTTCCGCGACGATCCGAGCCGCCTGCTCGAGGCTCTGCCCCGGCGGTCGCACGCTCATCGTGCTGCGCCATTCGCCGAGCAGATGTGAACCGTCGGCCGTCAGCAGGGACGTCGTGTTCAACTGGCCGCGTCGCTCCGCCGAGAACAGCGGCATCGAGATCAGCACGAGCCGCCGCACGTCCTTCGGATAGCGTGCTGCGTACTCTGCGGCGATCAGCGCACCGGTGTGATAACCGACGAGATCGATCGGCTCCCGCAACTCGCCGAGGGCATCGTGCAACGCATCGGCATAGTCACCGATGCTGATCACGTTGGGCGGCGAATCTGATTCGCCATAGCCGGGCGTGTCGGGCGCCTGGACTTCGCGATCACGACCGAGCACCGGCAGCAGTTCACTGAACATGCGGCCGGACAGCGGCGTCTGGTGCAGCAGCACGACCGGTGCGTGCATGCCGACCGGCGACGCGGGCAGCGCGCGGCGACGATGCAGCTGCCCGTAGCGGATCGGCACATACTCGCGCGTCACACGCCCGGGCGGCGCGGTCTGCGCAGCGGCAGATGCCACCACAGGCCCGCGCTGGTTGATCTCCAGCATGTGCCCATCAGGATCCCAGGCGAACAGGAAGGTGGCCAGCCAGCGCGCACCGCCCGCGCCGGTGACCTCGCTGGTCTGCGGCGGCTTGTGGATCACGGTGCCCGCCCGCTGCATGCGCTCGTAGATGGCGTCGAGCTGCGTCGTTTCGATCATCAGCACCGCATCGCCCGGCACGAGCTTGCGCGGCAGGGCCGGCAACGGTCGAGGATCACCGTACTGCAGCAGCCCGACCATCCCCACCCAGGGATGACGCCCCTTCATGATCGCGAAGCGGCTCGGTCCACCGAGTGCGGCGTTCGACGGCAGACTGCCCGCCGACACCTGGCCGCGATTCTCGAGCCACAGTTCGAAGCCGAGCACGTCGCGATAGAAGCGGATGGAAGCGTCGATATCGTGGACGATCAGTGTCGTGCGACGCACCAGCGACGCGGGGTCCCCCGTGGAGTCATCAGGCGGTGCCGTCGCCGCGGACGCGAATCCCGCACAGAGCGCCAAGGCGAGGCTTGGGGCGAGATACCTGAACCATGCCGCCATCGAACCTCTCCCCGCTGACGCGAACCCACGCAGCAGCACGAACGGCCGCGCGGACTACTTCTGCAGCGTGTACTCCGCCCCGCAGTAGGGGCACTTCGCCCAGCCCGTCGCCTCGACCGGCAGATAGACGCGCGGGTGGGAATTCCACAGCTGCATCTGCGGCATCGGGCAGGACAGCGGCAGATCCTCCGCAGTCACGGTGTACTGGTGCTGGGCGTTGGGCTGGATCAGCGGCAGCGGCTTGGAATCTGGTGTCGTGGCGGCCATGGCAACCCTCTTGGAATGCTGCGGATTATACGCCGGGCGCGAACGTTGCATCCCAGATCGCCGTCACCGCGGCGCGCTGGGTCGCGAACTGGTCGCCAGGGATCACGTTCGTCTCGTCACGCAGCGAACGATGGTGGCCGCGTTCGCGGTAGGCGCGATAGGCGGCGGTCAGCACGTCCACGGTGGCCTGTGGCACGAGATCGGCGGAGGCAACTGACTCGAGCTCGCGGATCGTGTCCGAGAACATCGCGACCGGCGGATATTCGGCGGCCCAGCGCAGCGCCCAGTACTGCGCCAGGAATTCGATGTCGGCGATGCCGCCGGGATCCTGTTTCAGGTCGAACTCGTCGCCGCGCGATTTCGACAGCTCGCGGCGCATCCTCTCGCGCATCGAGCGCACTTCCTCGCGCAGCGTGTCGCGCCGAACGTCCTGACGGATGATCTCGAGCCGCAGCCGTTCGAACTCGGCCCGCAGCGGCGGCGACCCTGCGACCGAGCGGGCATGCAGCAGCGCCTGGTGCTCCCAGGTCCATGCTTCACGCTGTTGATACTCGGTGAACGCACGGACGCCGGTGATCAGCATGCCGCCCTTGCCGGAGGGTCGCAGCCGCACGTCCACGTCGTACAGACGGCCCGCGGCCGAATGTACGGTCAGGATGTGCACGATGCGCTGCGCGAGACGCACGAAGAAGATCTGGTTGTCGATCGGCCGCTCGCCCGAGGTCTGCTGCGATTCGCCGGCAGAGTCATGCAGGAACACGAGATCGAGATCCGAGCTGTAGCCGAGTTCGATGCCACCGAGCTTGCCGTAGCCGACGGCGCAGACCCGCACCTCGCGCGCTGCCGCGGACTTCGACGGATCATCGATACATAGCGGCGTGCCGAACTGCAGCGTCATCTGGTGCCAGGCCAGGCGCATCGCCTGCTCGACGATCAATTCGGCAATGTCGGTGAGACGGTCCGACACGCGCATCAGCGGCAAGCGCCCGGCGAGATCCGCGATCGCGACGCGGAACACGGCCGCGCGCTTGAACTGGCACAGCGCCTCGACGGCACGTTCCGGATCCTCGATGCCGACGCGCTCCAGCCGGTCGAGAACGTCGGCCGACAGTTCGGCGCGCGTCGGCGGCTCGGACAGCAGGCGCTCGTCCATCAGCTCGTCGAGCAGCAGCGGATGCGCCGCGATCTGCTGCGCCAGGAACTCGCCCCCGCGGCACACATCGACGAAGCGCCGCCGCGCCGGCGGGTTCTCGTTCAACAGCGCGAAATACGCGGAACGGGCGCCGATCGCCTCGAGCACGCGCAGCAGGCGGCGCAGCACCGCGAGGTGATCATCGTCGGCGCGCAGCTCTGCGAGCAGCGCAGGCAACAGGGACTGCAGGCGGCGCAGCGCGTTCGAGTCGAGCCGGCGCACCAGCGAGCTGCTGCGGAAGTCGATCAGCAACTGCGCGACGGCGGCCGGCTCGGCGACGTTCGATGCCTGCAGCAGCGCCGCGAGCGCAGGTACGTCGATGCTGTCGTCCCAGAGCGGCAAGGCGCCGAGCCCGACCGGCGTGACCGCCCGTCGCGCAGCCGCGGGAGCAACGGGGGCCTCTTCGCCAGCGTCGACGTTCAACTGGAACACCAGCGATTTGAAGTGACGCTGCACGATCTGCCGATGCACGTCGAGCGTGGCGACCAGCGAGGCCCAGTCCGGCTCGCCCATCGCGCGGCACAGCTGGCCGCGCTGGCGCGGATCCTCCGGCAGCTGGTGCGTCTGTTCGTCACGCAGCATCTGGATGCGATTCTCGAGCACGCGCAGGTAGCGATACGCCGCATCCAGCTCCTGTACGGCGCGCGCCGACAGCAGCCGACCGCCGGCCAGCAACGGCAGCGCCTCGAAGATCCGTGGCGTCTGCAGGCGGCGATCCTGGCCGCCGCGGATCAGCTGGAAGGCCTGCACGATGAACTCGATCTCGCGAATGCCGCCGGGTCCGAGCTTGACGTGATCGGCCATCTCGCGACGGATCACCTGCTTCTCGATCAGCTGCTTCATCTCGCGCAGCGACTCGAACACGCCGAAGTCGAGATAGCGCCGATAGACGAACGGCCGCAGCGCCGACGAGTAGATCTCGTCGAAGGCTTCCTGGCCGATCATCGCGCGCGCCTTCACGTAGGCGTAGCGCTCCCAATCGCGGCCGTGCTGCGCGAGATAGTCCTCGAATGCCGAGAAGCCGCAGGCGAGCGGACCCGAGTCACCGAAAGGCCGCAGCCGCATGTCGACACGGAACACGATGCCATCGACCGTCGGCGCGGACAGCAGCCGGATCAGCGTCTGGCCGAGCCGCATGAAGAACTCATCGTGGCTGACGGGCGAGGCGTGATCCGTGTCGCCGTAGTCCGGGAACAGGAACACCAGGTCGATATCGGAGGAGAAGTTCAGCTCGCGGCCGCCGAGCTTGCCCATGCCGAGCACGACCATCGGCATGGCTCGGCCATCGGCGTAGCGCGGCGTGCCGAATCGGTGCGTGGTGATGCGCCAGGCGACGTCGTAGGCGATGCCCATCGCCTGATCGGCGAACAGCGTCAGCTCTTCGAGCGTTTCAGAGACGGAGGCGCGGCCCGCGATATCGCGCCAGGCAATACGCACCATCTCGCGGCGGCGCCAGCGGCGCAGCCAGGAAAGCGTCGCGGGTTCATCGGCATCGGCCGGCAGCGAAGTACCGCCCGGCCAGCAGGGCTGCGTGCAAAGGCCGTGGTCGATGCCCCCTGCCGCAGCGAGATCGGTCAGCAGCGTGACATCGCGCACGAGGGCATCGCGCGCGAAGTCACTGCATGCACTGAGGTGTTCCCAGGATTCGAGATCAGAGGCCGCCGCCACCACAACCCTTGGTCAGGTAATCGTCGATGCCACGCAGCTGCTCGCCCATCGTGGCGCGCGTCCACGCCGGGCCGTGCGCGTAGTCCTTGAACTCCTTGTACTTCACATCACGGCCCGCAGCCTTCGCCTTGTTGACGAACAGTTCGGATTGCCGGATCGGCACGATCTGGTCCCGGTCACCGTGGTAGACGTAGATCGGGATCTGGATCTTGTCCGCGTACTCGAGCGGATTCAGGCCGCGCACCGTCGGTTCCTGTGCGTCACGGAAATAGAAGTTGTTGTAGAACCGGGCCCAGATCAGCTTGATGTCGGACACGCCGGCACCGGCGATCGCACACTTGTAGAAGCCATTCGGACGCACCGACGCTGCGAAGGCCGCATAGCCGCCGTAAGAGAAACCGAACATCGCGATGCGGCCAGGGATGGCGATCTTCTGGTCGATCAGCCACTTCGCGCCGTCGTCCTTGTCGTCCTGCATCTTCTGGCCCCACTCCGCGTCACCGCTGACCCAGAGCTTGCGGCCCCAGCCATCCGCAGAACCGCGGTACTGCGGCTGCAGCACGGCGCGGCAGCGGCTGACCAGCATCGGCACCCACATCGAGCCATCGAACTGCATCGTGTCGCGGGCCCAGGGTCCGCCGTGCGGGTGCACGACGGCCGGCCACGGACCCGGACCGCAGAGTTCTGCGTTCGGCGTATGCAGATAGGCGGGAATGTCCAGGCCATCGCGCGCCTTGTAATAGACGAGCTTCGTGTCGCCGAGCGCAGCGCTGTCGATGTCCGGATAGCTGCGCGCGAGCAGCACCAGTTCCTTCTTGTTGCGGAACAGGTAGTACGAGGACGGCTCGTTCGGTGCAAACACGCGCACGATCACCGCGCTGTCGTTCTCCGCGTCCGAGCCACCAACGGCACCGACGCCGCGGAAGTTGCGGCCCATGCGCATCTTGACGGTGGCGCGATCACCGGTGGCTGGATCCACGAGCACCTGCGGCGTTTCGACGACGCCGAGCGCCTGGGTCAGCAGCTGGTCCATCTCGATCGACTTCGGCGCCACGAGATAGCGCTCGTCGCCGAACGGACCCGCGTACTCGAAGCGCGCGATGTCGCCGAAGTTCTCGCCCTTGGACTTGACCACGGTGATGCCGGTGGCATCGAAGAACTTGTGCTCGAAGGCCACGGCGCCGAGCTTGCGCGCCGCGACGTCGTATTCGTAGATCGCGGCCTTGTCGCGCCCGACATTGCTCGCCACGTAGGCGATGTTCGGGTTCTTGGAAAAGCCGACGATCTGGTAGATGTCGCGCGACTTCGCGTACGAACGATAGTGCTCGACCCAGGAGCTGCTGCCGACGTCACGGATCTCCGTGGCGATGTACGCACCGCCACTGGCGTTGATGTCGAGCCGCGCGCGGGCGCGCAGCGTGCCTTCGAGATCCGTGATGTAACCGAACGTGCCCTCTTCGGCGCGCTGCACTCGCTCGGCGCGGCCGCTGCGGACGTTGACCTTGTAGATGTCACCGGCTTCGACGCCGACGTTGTTGACGACCAGGATGTGGTCCGGATCGTTCGGCAGCGTGTCGAGCACTTCGGGGCTCGACAGCGACTGCTCGATTTCTTCCGTTTCGCTCTTCGGCCGGGGGAGCGCCAGCGGCTCGCGCCAGTTCTTGCCTTCGAGATCCGTCAGGAACAGCTTGCTGACGAAGGTCTTGGTGGTCGTGTCGAACTTGAGGTCGTAGGGCTGCCAGACCGTCACGGCCAGCACGCCGTCTTTCGGAATGGAGACCGACTGGAACTTCATCGTCTTGGTGCCGATGACGGTCGGAGGGGTGGACAGCGCATCGCTGCGCCAGACCAGGATCACGCGATCCTCGCCGCGCCCTTCGAGTGCCGCGATGTACTTGCCATCGGGCGAGACCGCGAAGCCCGACATGACGGGATAGGCGGCCATCGTCTCGATACTCGGAACCTTGGGCTTCGCCTGCGCGACACCGGTGAGGGCGAGCACGGCGACGATGGGGACGAATGCCTTGCGAATGAGATCCATGGCTGGAAAGTCCTTGGGGATTCTGTTGAATGGGCACGCCCGCTCTGGGCGCCCGAATGGGCCGGAATGACAACACACCTGACCGGACACGATCAATGTCCGCATTAGCACAGCAAAGTGTCCGCTGATCTAGCCGGACTGTGACCTGCGTGTTACATTTTGGCCCAAGGAAGCTACGGCTGCGCCTGCAGTTTGTAGCGTCTAAACAACAACTGGGAATAACGAGTTCTACGGCCGCACCGTCAGGGTGTCCGGCCCTCTGGACTCAGGCAATGGGAGCAATCATGAGCGATCTCGCGTCGGCAATGCGCCGTCCGTTCGTGCTCGCCTCCGCCGTCGGCATGCTGGTGTTCACCAGCGCAGCCTCGGCGCAGAGCGCACCGTCGGATGGTTCGAAGGAAGAGAACACCAAGGAAGAAGTCGCGGAAGTCGTGGTGACCGGTTCGCGCGTGCGTCGCGACGAGTTCAGCTCGGCGGCTCCCGTGCAGGTCATCACCCGTGAACAGTCGGTGCTCGCGGGCCTTTCCACCACGAAGGAAATCCTGCAGGGTTCCACCACCTCGGGTGGCGGCAACCAGATCAACAACTACTTCGGCGGCTTCGTGACCGAAGGCGGCCCGGGTGCCAACACCGTCAGCCTGCGCGGCCTCGGCGCGATCCGTACGCTGGTGCTGTTGAACGGCCGTCGCCTCGGCCCCGCGGGTACCCGCGGCCAGGTCGGCTCGGCGGACCTCAACGTGCTGCCGTCCGCCATGGTCGAGCGCATCGAGATCCTGAAGGACGGCGCGAGCTCGATCTACGGCTCGGACGCCGTCGCCGGCGTCGTCAACATCATCACGCGCCGCGGCCTCGACGAGTTCACGGTCGATGCGTCGTTCAACAACACGTTCGATGGAGGCGGCAATCGTCGCGTCTATTCATTGACCGGCGGCCAGACCGGCGAGCGCTGGGAACTCAGCGGCTCGCTGGAATACACCGATCGCACGAACCTCGAAGTGGGTCAGCGCGACTGGGCCAGCTGCTCGACGGAATACCTGATCGATCCGGCCTCGGGCGCCCGCCTCGACCAGATCGACACGCGTACCGGCCAGCCGCGCTGCTTCCCGATCTCGGGTCTCGCCGGCACCAACGGCACGGCGCACAACTACATCGTCGCCGCAGTGCTGAACACGGCCGGCACGGCCATCGCCGGCCAGCGCTGGCAACCGACGCCGGGCACCACGGGTTTCATCCCGGGCTGGACCAACGTCGACGCGCCCACGGCCCGTCCGTTCGCGCCGGATCAGCTGCTGAAGGAATCTCTGATCTCGCCGGCCTCGACCTACACCGGTTTCGTCAACGGTTCGTATGACCTGCGTGCCCTGGGCGACGCCGAGCTGTACTTCGAAGCGCTGTACACGAAGCGTGAGTCCGAGCAGATCGGTTCGCGCCAGCTGAGCCTCGACTATGTCCGCGGCAGCCCGCTCGTGCCGGAGCCCTTCCGCTCGACGCCGGTCCGCATCGCCGTGAACCCGGCGGGCGTGGCTCTGGCCGGCCAGTCGGTCGTCGCCCGTTCGCTGATCGCGTTCGGCCTCGACACGACCAGCCAGGAAGTCGACTACCTGCGCACGGTCGCCGGCATCCGCGGCGACCTGAGCTTCCTCGGCGACTGGAAGTACGACGCCTACGTCAACTACAACCTCTCGAGCGCGGACTACACGTTCGAGTCGTTCCTGACGGACCGCATCTACAACTCGCTGGACGTCGTCGTGGCGCCCACGGGTACCACCGCCCCGACGCGCACGGTCAATGGCATCGCCTACACCTGCCGCGTCAACACGGTGAACTCGGCGGCGGGCTGCGTCCCGGCGCCGGAAGTGAATGCGGCAGCCCTCGGTGGCAGCATCGATGCGGCCTACCGCAACTACGTGTTCCGTCCGGTCACGGGCAAGACGATCTTCGAAGAAGCCACGTTCTCGGCCATCTTCGATGGCAGCCTGTTCGACATGCCGGCCGGCTCGGCCAAGGGTGCCCTGGGTCTCGAGTACCGCACCTCGCGCATCAACGACACGCCGTCGATCGACAGCATCAACCAGAACCTCTATAACCTGACGTCCGGCGGCATCACCAAGGGTGACGACTCGGTGTCGGAAGTGTTCCTCGAAATCGAGCTGCCGCTGCTGCGCAACGTCGCGTTCGCGAAGGACCTGACGTTCAATGCGTCGGGCCGCTACACGGACTACGACTCCTACGGCTCGGATGAGACCTTCAAGCTCGGCCTGAACTACGCGCCGGTGAACTGGTTGAAGTTCCGGGCGACGCACGGTACGTCGTTCCGCGCCCCGGGCGTGTTCGAGCAGTACCTCGCGCCGACCTCGGGCTTCATCTCCGCCCAGAACGACCCCTGCAACCAGTGGGGCACGCTGCCGGTCGGCTCGATCCGTCGTGCGAACTGCGCCTCGGAACTGCCGGGCAACCCGACGTTCCTGCAGTCGAGCGGCATCCGCGTGGATGTCGGCGGCGGTGCGGCCCAGGGCATCGCGAGCGAGAGCTCGGAAGCCTCGACCTTCGGCATCGTGTTCCAGCCGACCATGGCCGCCGCCTATGGCGACCTCCAGGTCGCCCTGGACTGGTGGAAGATCGACATCGACGATCAGGTCAGCCGCGTCGGCGGTGCGGGCCTGCTGAGTCTCTGCTATGACGATCCGGACTTCCGCGCCGGCGGTGGATTCTGCAACTTCGTCGCGCCGCGTACGGCCGGCGGCACGCTGCAGGTCGCCGACAACTTCATCAACATCGCGGCGCAGAAGGCGGAAGGTTTCGACTGGAACATCCGTTACACGCGCCCGTTGTTCACGGGCACTTTGCGCCTCGACCTGCGCGCGACGGACTACATCCTGCAGGACAGCAAGCTGTTCCCGACGGATCCGTTCGACCGCAACAACGGCACGCTGTTCCAGCCGGAATGGGTCGGTGACTTCGAAGCCCGTTACGACTGGCGCGAGTGGACCTTCCGCTACGGCCTGACGTTCGTCGGCGAACAGGACAGCTACGAGTTCTTCGGTGAGGACCCGGCGACCTCGCCGTTCGTGCTCGCGGTCAGCGAGTACATCACCCATAGCGCATCGGTTCGCTACAAGAGCAAGAACAAGTGGGAAGTGTCGGCGGGCATCAGCAACATCACGGACGAAGAACCGAAGAAGTTCTCGGCGGGTGTCACGAGCCTGCGCGTCGGCGATGGCCTGCTGTACAGCGGCTATGACTTCTTCGGCCGCACGGCATTCCTGAACGTGTCCAAGACGTTCTGATCGGACCTCATCCGATCTGACGAGAGATCGTCAGCAAAGGGGCGGCGAGCGAAAGTTCGCCGCCCTTTTTCTTTGCCGGCGTCGCTGGCCACGCAGCCAGACGTCGCAGATGGCCGGTGACGCCGCCCCGGTCGTCGGGTTAGCCTGCCGATCATGCCCACCGTCCTGATCACCGGCGCCAGCCGCGGCCTCGGCCTCGAATTCACCCGCCAGTACGCCGCCGCGGCCTGGGACGTCATCGCCTGCGCGCGCAATCCCGCACAGGCCGCCGACCTCGACGCCGTGCGCCGGAAATCCGGCGGCACCGTCTCGGTCGAAACGCTGGACGTGACGAACCCGACCCACCTCGACTGGATCGTCGGCAAATACGCCAACACGGCCATCGACGTGCTGATCAACAACGCCGGTGACATCGGGCCGCGCGGGCCGCATCGCGAACTGCTGCACAAGCAGTTCTTCGGCAGCCTCGACTACGAGGCCTGGAAGCGCGTGATGGACATCAACCTGTTCGCGCCGATCCGGATCGCGGAAGCGTTTGCGGAGCATGTGGAGCGCAGTGAGCAGAAGAAGATGATCTTCATCTCGAGCGCGACGGCCTCGAACGCGGAAGGCACGTACCCGGTGTTCGCCTACTGCTCCAGCAAGGCAGCGCTGAACAAGTGCGTGACCATGGCGGCCATCGCGCTGCGAGACCGCGGCATCATCGCGGCGGCGCTCTGTCCCGGGCACGTGCGGACCGAACTCGGCGGCGCGGGCGCCGTACTCGAGCCGGCCGAAAGCATCTCCGCGCTGCGGCGGGTCATCGCCCGGCTGCAACTGTCGGACAGTGGCAGCTTCACGCGCTACAACGGCGAAGCGGTGCCCTGGTAGCGGGCCATCGCGTCAGCGCGTGACGATCGCGCTGGCGGAGCTGAGCCGCTGCGCCGCGGTGATGTCGACCGTCGGCACGTCCATGCCACGCTGCACGGCCGGTCGCGCTTCGATGCGGCGATACCAGCGGGTCAGATGTTCGAAAGCCGCGAGGTCCACGCCGGACCACTCGGCCTGCTGCACCCACGGAAACACGGCGATATCGGCGATCGAATAGTCGTCGGCCAGCCACTCGCGTTGCGCGAGTTCGCGGTCCATCACACCGTAGAGCCGCTTCGTCTCGTTCTGGTAGCGCTCGATCGCGGCCGGAATCTTTTCGGGGAAGTAGCGGAAGAACACATTGGCCTGGCCCTGCATCGGCCCGACACCGCCCATCTGGAACATCAGCCACTGCAGCACGCGTGAGCGGCCCTTCGGATCCCGCGGCATCAGCTGGCCGGTCTTCTCGGCGAGATAGACCAGGATGGCGCCCGATTCGAATACGGCGAAATCTCCCGCATCCCGATCCACGATCGCAGGAATGCGGCCGTTCGGATTGATCGCGAGGAAGGCCGGCAACTTCTGCTCGAGCGCTTTCAGGTTCACCGCGTGCACGGTGTATGGCAGGGCCATTTCCTCGAGCGCCACGGACACCTTGCGGCCGTTGGGCGTCGTCGCGGTGTACAGATCGATCATGTCAGTCCTTCGGTGCGAGGTGGGCTGCGAGGGCGAGCAGGCGCTGGTCACGTTGCTCGAGGCGAGCCGCGCGCTGGTGTTCGGGCCAGCGCTCACGACAACCCGCGTGGATCTCCGCGATGACCTGGGAATCGAGGCGGAGCGGATCGCCGCGACGCTCCGCATCGATCTGCTCGAAGGTCGGGCCGAAGCGCGCGAAGTAGTCGGCGATCCCCTGCGGCGCATTCAGATCGCCAGTCTCGAACGGCCCCATGAAAGCCCAGCGACGGCCGAGCCCGTCGCGAACCGCGCGATCGACGTCATCAGCACTGGCCACGCCATCCCGCACCAGGCGGTAGGCCTCCGCCATCAGTGTCCACTGCAACCGGTTCAGCACGAAGCCATGGATTTCGTGACGGATCTCGATCGGCGACTGGCCGACCGCCGTCATGAACGCGAGCGTCCGGGCCACGACCTCGGGCTGGGTGAACGGTGCACCGGACACCTCGACGAAGGGCACGAGATGCGGGGGATTGACGGGATGTGCGACGACGATCCGACTGCGTCCGGGCAGCGCCTCGGCCATCGCAGAGGTGGCGAATGCGGAGGTCGAACTCGCGAGGATCGCGTGTGCCTCGGCGGCGGCATCGAGCGCGGCGAACAGCTCGCGCTTGGCCGGCAGGGATTCCGCGATCGATTCCTGCACGTAATGAGCGCCCGCGACGCACGCCGCGAGACTGTCGCAGTCGTGCACGCGGGCCAGTGACTCAGCCACGGTGCCGCGCAACAAGGATGCCGCTGCGAGTTCGCCGAGCGCGCGCTCGATCTGCGCGCGCGAGCGTTGCAGCTGCGCGGCGTCGGCATCGAAGAGATTGACCTGCAGACCGGCGCGGGCGAAGACGACGGCCCAGCTCGAGCCGACGAGACCGGCACCGACCACGGCGACGCGGGAGAAGGAGGATGCGGGAGCGTTCATGCGGTCATGGTAGCTGTCGACCGGGCGGCACGCCTGCGGATCTCTTATGCTGCGCGCCGGAGGTGAGCCTGTGCGTCGAGCGTATCTGAAGGTCGAAGGTCTGACCCTGCACTACCGGACCGGGGGTCGTGGCAGTCCGGTCGTGATGCTGCATCCGTCGCCGCTGTCGTCGGCAGCCGTGCTGCCGCTCGCGCAGGCACTCGAACCGCATTTTGCGGTGTATGCGTTCGATACACCGGGTTACGGCCTGTCCGATCCGCTGCCGCACCCGCCCGCCACGCTGCAGGACTATCTGCCGACCTTCGCCGCCGCGCTCGATGCGCTCGGCCTCGGGCGGATCTGCCTGTATGGCGCCGCCACCGGCGCGCAGTTCGCGATCGAGTTCGCGAACCGCTATCCCGAGCGCGTCGCGATGATGGTCATCGACAGCGCGGGTCACATTTCCGCCGACGAATGCGAAGCCATCGTGCGCGACTACTTCCCGGACCTGACGCCGCACCCTGACGGCCGCCATCTGATGACGCTGTGGCAGATGGTGCGCGACCTGTTCGTGTTCTTCCCGTGGTGCGATCGCCGCGCCGAGCGGCGCATCGATCGGGACCTGCCGCCGGCCACGGTGATGCAGGGCATGGTGCTCGACTATCTGCGCGCAGGCGCGGGCTACCACCTCGCCTACCGGCCGGCGTTCTACAACGAGCGTGCCGAGCGCGCCCAGCAGGTGAAGGTGCCGAGTGCCCTGGTGCGTTGGGACAGCAGCATCGTGCTGCGCATCACCGATGCGCTGATCGACGCGGGCCTGCCCGCGAACTACACCGTGCTGCGCCTCGGCCCCACGCCGGCGGAACGCTTCGGCGGGATTCGCGAGCATCTGCTGCAGCACTATCGCGCGGACGCTGCACCGCCTGCGCCCGCCTCGCCGCCCAGTGCTGCGCGACTCGAGCGCGGCTTCGTCGAGGTGCCCGGTGGCCAGCTGCATCTGCGTCGCAGCACGAGTGGCCCCGGCAGGCCGCGGGTCTGGCTGCACGACGCCGGCGCCTCGTCTGCACTGCTCGATCCGGCCGTGCGGGCGGAGATCGGACAGCGTCCGATCCTTGCGCTGGACCTGCCCGGTCATGGCGAGACCGAGTTGCGTGCAGGCGATGACACCGGGCAGATCGACGCCATGGCGGACACCGTGCTGGCCGCGCTCGACGCGCTCGGGCTCGATTCGGCGGACATCGGCGGCCGCGGCGTCGGCGCCGTGATCGCGCTCGCCGCGTCGAAGCGTCGACCTCGCGCCCTGCATGCCGATGCAGCCGCCGTGCCCGACGCCGCGGCGCTCGCGAGCGATGCGCTGCCGAATCTCACGCCGATGCCGGATGGGACGCACCTGGCCGCGGCGTGGCAGTTCGTCCGTGACGCGTCGCTGTGGCGACGCGAAGCGCGCGGGCTGCGCAGCGGCGCGCTGACCGGTGAGCCGCAGCTGGGGGTCGACGCCCTGCAGCCGCGCTTCGTCGAACTGATGAAGGCGGGCGACGGTTACCGCTCGCTGCTGCGCGCGGCGGCGGCGTATCCGCGCGGATGATCTGCATCTGATGCGCGTCTTTTTCGCGTTCTGGCCGGAGTCCGCTGCGCTCGCTCGCATCGAAGCCGCACGACACCGGCTGTTTCCATTGTCGGGCCGGGCCGTCGAGTCCGCCGATCTGCACATGACGGCGGCATTCCTCGGGGCTGTCGATCCGACGCGCCTCGATGCACTGCGTTCGCTGTGCGGGCCGGTGGATGCCGGCACGCTGACACTCGACCGTGCCGAGCACTGGCCAAAGTCGGCGGCGCTGGTGGCCACCGCCTCGCAGATACCGCTGACACTGACTCGCTGCGTCGACGATCTGTGGCGGCGTCTCGACCGCCTCGGATTTGCGCGTGAAACGCGCGCGTTCCGTCCGCACGTGACGCTGGCGCGTGATGTTCCGTCCGTGCGACAGCCGCTGAAGTGGACGCGGGTGGAATGGTCGCCCGGCCGGATCGGCCTGTTCGAATCCGTGGCCGCTGCGGGCAGCGCGCGCTATCGTGAGATCAGCGGCGACATCAGCTGCGGAAGCGCGCCGTAACTTCGGCGCAGCCTTCGACGGCGCGCTGATTGCTGGTCGCGGGCACCCATTTCGCCGCACGCACCCAGGTGGTGGCCGCTTCGTCGAGTCGTTCGTGACCCGAGCTGCGCAGGATCTTCGGCTCACCGACGAGCACGCCATCGGGACCGGCGCAGACGCGCAGTTCGACATCGCCGGCCTCGCGCTTCTTGCGTGAGTCCCCCGGATAGAACTGCGCGATATCGGGTGACTTCGCCGCATTCATGAACATGCGCGTGACGTCGGCGACCGGAGGTTCCGATTCGGACTCGTCTTCGTCTGTCGAATTCTTCGCGCCGCGCGGCGCGTCGGGCTTGCCGCTGCCTTTTTTCGACTTCGCCTCGCCGCGGGGCTTTTCCGGCACTTCACCCGCATCGGCCGAGTGGGTCGCAGGCGCCGCAGCACCCGTCTCAGGCATCGCGGACGAGTGATGATGCGCGATCTTCCACGCGCCATCGTGATAGCTGTACACGAAGGTGTAGCGCGCAGCGACTTCGCTGATGGCGCCCGTCGGGGCCATCACCGAGAACGTGTAGGTGCCCATGTCGATCGCGATATTGCAGCCGATCTGGATCGTGCGTGAATCGATGCGGCCGCGCGGGCGCTTCTCGAGGAAGTGAACAAAGTAGTCGCGGATCATCGCGGTACTGGTCCGCGGCGTGTTCGACACCGTCGGCAGCAGCACCGCGTCGGGCCAGTAGCGCTGCGCGACCACGTCCGGGTCGAGCGAGGCCAGCGACAGGTTCCACGAGTCGAACAGCGTCGCGATCGTGGCCTTGTCCACCGGGGTACAGGCAGCCCCCCCTTTGGCAGGGGCGGCGGGAGGCGCAGACGATGCCGCAGCTGCGGAACCGGCGCAGATCAGGGCGATGAACAGCAGGGGGCGGATCGTCATATGGTGGTGTATCGACACCACCGCGCGAGACTTGAATCGCGATCGGCCCTTCAGGGGCCCCTCAGCGCCTGCTGAGCAATCCCATCGCGACCGCGGACCCGACCACGATGCCGGCGATCAGCAGGCCCTTCTGCGCGATCTCGCCGACGGCGTCGCGCGGAATCACTTCGAGCACGACGAGGATGCCGAGCAGCGCGAACGCCAGCACGAGCAGGCCGAGCACGGCCCGAATCGAGCCACTGAGTCCTGCGCCTTCGTCCTGATTGCCATTGCTCATGAATCGGTCCTCATTCTCCGGTCAATGTAGCCGTGCCGTCCCACCAGATGCGTGAATCAGGTCGCATTTGCATGTGGCAGAACCGTCCTCCGGCCCTGCCCATGGCGTCGATCATGCATCATTGTCCTGACAGCCGCTGAGACCGGAAGACGACTGCCTTGGCCACCGATTTCTTCATCCGCCAGGAGGCCGCCAGGCGCCAGACCGCCTGGCTGCGCGTGGCTTTCTTTGCGGCCGTCGCGCTGGTGGTCAGCGCCATCACGCTGATCGTCATCGCGGCGCTCGGCGGACAGCCGTTCACGATCATCCGGCAGTTTCCGCTGCTGTTCCCGATCATCGCGACGATCGTGCTGGTTCCAATACTCACTGCGGCGTGGCGCAAGCGCCGAGAGTTGCGCCAGGGTGGGTCGGTGGTCGCGGAGTCGCTGGGTGGCCTGCTGATCACGGCAGACGACCGGGATCCCCGACACCGGCAGCTGCGCAACATCGTCGAAGAGATGGCGCTGGCCTCGGGCATCACGCTGCCGAGCATCTATGTCCTGGCGGACGAAGATGGCATCAATGCACTCGCGGCCGGGCACGATGCGAACGATGCGGCCGTCATCGTCACAGCGGGCGCATTGAGAAGTTTCAACCGCGAAGAACTGCAGGCCGTCATCGCACACGAATTCAGTCATATCCTGAACGGCGACATGGCGCTGAACATGCGCTTCTGCGCGTGGCTCGCCGGTCTCACGGCGATCACGGAGAAGGCTCGCCGGATGTCGAGCGACGGCGGTGTCCGCAACATCATGCGCAGGCTGCGCCTGCTGCCCTTCACCGTCTCCGCGTGGATCGTCGGCAGTCTCGGCGAACTCACCGGCCGCGCGCTGCAGGCGGCCGTGTCGCGACGACGCGAGCACCTGGCCGATGCGTCGGCCGTCCAGTTCACGCGCAATCCCGAGGCGCTGAAGTCGGCATTCCTCGTGATGGCCGGTGCGGACTCAGGCACGGAGATGCAGTCGGAGCAGACGCGCGGCTTCGCGCACATGTTCTTCGCCAGTGCGCATGCACCGCGGATCCCGCTGACCCGCCGCCTGTTCGCCACGCATCCGCCGCTGAACGAGCGGCTGCGCCTGCTCCAGCCGGGGCTGACCGATCATCAGATCCGCGCAATGGCCCGCGAAGCGGCCAGGCGGGTGCGCAGCGCGGAGGCGGCGCCGACCGATGCGGCAGGTGCGCCGAGCACCACGCGCGAAGCGCTGCAGAAGGTCGTCGGTGTCGCGGTCGCTGCCGGCGCTGCCGCACAGGATTCGCGCGCTGCGGCTGCAGGGGTCCCGGCGGCCACGGCTTCCGCAGCAGCCAGGACATCGCCAACCGGAGCCGCGCCACCCGCAGCGGCCGCGTTGCTTGCGCAGCTGACGGCGGCACCGCCCTTGTCCGTCGGCAATCCGGTGCTGAACCGTCTGCCGCGCGACTCGCAGCTGCTGATCGAATCGCTCGCGACGGAAGTCCGCAGCTCGGCCGATTCCGTGCTCGGTCTCGTCATCGCATTGCTGCTCGACGCGGACGCTGCGGCGCGCCGCAGCCAGCTCGCCGGGCTCGTCAAGCCACTCGGCATGCCGGTGGTGCGCCAGATCGGCCTGCTGCTGCCGCGGCTCGACGCGACGCCGCGCCATGCGTGGATGCCGCTGCTGCTCGCACTGCTGCCCGCAGTCGAAGCGCTCGACGCGACGAAGCGCGCGCCGCTGCTGGCGCTGTCGCGAGTATTCGGCAAGCGGGCGGGCAGCCGTGAACCGCTGCGATTCATGCTCGCGCGCGTGCTCGAAGTTCGTCTCGCGCAGGGTATTCCCGTCGGCGACGTCGACGGCTCGCCGCAGGTCACGCTGCGGCAGCGCGATGGGTCTATCGGCATCCTGCTGCGTTTCGCGGTGCTGTTCAGCACGTTCAGTTCGACCCGCGCGACCGAACGCGGTTACCGCACCGGCCTGATGAACCTGCTGCCACCCCAGTCCTGGCCCGCGTTCACGACCTCACCCCCGTCGAGCGCGGAGATCGACACCGCGATCCGTGAATTGCGGCAGCTGCGGCGACCGGGCCGCCGCGCCGTGATGGATGGCCTGAAGCGCGCGATGGCCGACGACGCCGAGCTCGGTGAATCGACCGGCTTCGACGTGCTGCAGTTCGCCGCCATCGCGCTCGACGTGCCGGTCGGCTCGCTGCCGGAGCGACTGC
Organism: Steroidobacteraceae bacterium; assembly: GCA_965279665.1. Classification (GTDB taxonomy): domain Bacteria; phylum Pseudomonadota; class Gammaproteobacteria; order Steroidobacterales; family Steroidobacteraceae; genus UBA964. The sequence goes on along the minus strand of OZ257256.1, from coordinate 775,905 downwards.
ATTTCGCGGATGTGTCCGGCGAGCGGGAATCGCGCGCCAGCTGAGCCGCCCGCGCGGAACCGGATGCGGTTCAGCGGACCTCGCCGTCCGCCTCGAATCCCGAACTCTTGTGCGTTCCGTCGCAGTACGGCTTGTTCTTCGACTGACCGCACCGGCACAACCACAGCTGCGTGGCGCGATCGAGCGTGCGCCCGGTTCCCGACACGAGTTCGACGGCGCCGTCGACGCGCAGCGGACCGTTGCGGATCGGGCGAATATCCACCGCACCATCGCGCGCGCCCGGCGGTTCGGACGGCTTGCCGGGCGGCTCTCCCGTCGCAGCGAACCCCGCCGCGGCGTGCGCACCGTCGCACCACGGCTTGTTCGCCGACTGGCCACAACGACACAGCGTGGCGCGCAGCCCGGCCGGTTGGCCCGCGAGCGTCATCGGCGCATGCAGCGCGAGCGGTCCGTTCTCGCGGACGCTCATGGTATTGACGAGCGGCGAGCGCTCCTGCGGCCCGCCGTCGAGCCGGCGATAGCGGATCGCGCCGGACGGACACCGGTGCGCAAGTTCCGCGACTTCATCCGGTGTCGCGCGCTCCGGGTGAATCCACTCACCCTTCACGTTCGGCACGAACACGTCCGGGCGGTCCAGCACGCAGTGGCGCGAATGGATGCAGCGTCGGCCTTCGAATTCGATCTCGACGGTGTCGCTCGCGACCTTCTCGATGCCAGACATGACGCTCTCCCGTGAACCCATTGACCGACGACACTTTACTGCCTGCGAGTGACGCCCGACACTGCGACTTACCGCCGAGGAGCGCATCGATGCCCGTCGTGTTGATCACCGGAACGAATCGTGGACTGGGACTGGAGTTCACGCGCCAGTACTGCGCCGCCGGCTGGCAGGTCATCGCGACCTGCCGCGAACCCGCCGCTTCGCCGGAACTCGCAGCGCTGCAGCGTGAACACGCGCGCCTCGAGCTGCATGCGCTCGACGTCGCGGATTTCGCGACGATCGACCGCCTGGCTGCCACGCTCGCCGGTCGCCCGATCGATGTGCTGCTGAACAATGCCGGGGTGTTCGGCCCGAGGCCGGTGGACGAGCGTGATCCGCGCCAGACGTTCGGTTCGATGGACTACGACATCTGGGCCAGCGTCCTGCGCGTGAACCTGATGGCGCCGATGAAAATGGCCGAAGCGTTCGTCGAACACGTGGCCGCGAGCCAGCAGAAGAAGATCGTGGCCATCTCCTCGAGCGAAGGGTCGATCGAGCGCACCCAGGGTCGCATCTACGCCTACCGCACCAGCAAGGCCGCCCTGAACATGCTGATGCGCAACCTCGGCCGGGATCTCGCAGCCCGAGGAATCGTGACGGCAGCCTTCTGTCCGGGCTGGATCCGCACCCGGATGGGCGGCGCGACTGCGCCGCTGGAGGCCCCACCGAGCATCGAGGGTGTCCGCGGCGTCATCTCGCGGTTGACCCCGCAGACCTCGGGCCAGTTCTGGCTGTGGAGCGGCGAAACGCTGCCCTGGTAACGGACACCCGGCCAATCCGCAGGTCGCGCGCGCCGCCAGGGCCGGTAAGCTAGCCCGGTCAGCCCTTCGAGTGACCCCAGGAAGATCCGCATGAACGCCAGCATCCAGGCCCGCCCCGACACCCTGCGCAACGATCTGATCGCCGCCCTCGGCGCCGCGTCCGTCGTCACTGACGAAGCCTCGCTGCGCTTCATGGGTACGGACGTCTATCACGCGGGTGGCCAGCCCGCCGTCGTGATCCGCCCGACCAGCGTCGCGCACCTGCAGGCTGCCGTGCGGATCTGTGCCGCAGCCGGCGTCGCGATGGTGCCGCGCAGCGGCGGCGCCTCGTATACGGACGGCTACCTCTATGCGCCGGGCGGCCATGCGCTGTTCGATCTCGGCGCGCTCGACTCGATCGAGATCGACGCGCCGAACGCCGTCGTGACCTGCGGCCCCGGCGCGACCTGGGCGACGCTGCGCACGAAGCTCGCCGAGCACGGCCTGCGCACGCCGTTCTGGGGACCGTTCTCGGGCCTCGTCGCGACCGTCGGCGGCAGCGTCAGCCAGAACGCGCTGAGCCATGGCAGCGGCGCGCACGGCGTGTCGGGTCCGTCGGTGCTGTCGATGGACATCGTGCTCGCCTCCGGCGAACTGATGACGACCGCGCCATCCACGGCGACGCGCAATTTCGGCCCCGACATGACCGGCCTGTTCACCGGCGACTGCGGCGTACTCGGCATGAAGGCCGCGATCCGGCTGCCGCTGATCGCGAAGCGCGAACATTTCGAAGCCGTTTCGTTCGCGTTCGACACCTTCGAGAATTTCCACGCCGGCGTCCGCGCGTCGCAGCTCGAGCGGCTCGACGACGAGAACTTCGGTCTCGACATCGCACTGTCGCAGGGTCAGATCGCGAAGCAGGACGGTGTCGCTGCGAAAGCCAGGGCGGCGAGCGACATCATGCGCGCGGCACCCTCGAAGCTCGCGGGCCTGAAGCAACTCGCGGGCATGGCGGTGGCCGGTGAGCGTGCGATGCGCGCCGGCGAATGGATGCACCACTTCATCATCGAAGGCGCGGACCAGGCTGAGGCTGCCGCGAAGGCCAAGCGCCTGCGTGCCGTGATGGCGCCTTTCGGTCGCGAGATCGCGAACAGCGTGCCCGGTTTCGTGCGCACGCTGCCGTTCGCGCCGCTGACCAACATCCTCGGCCCCAAGGGCGAGCGCTGGGTGCCGCTGCACGGCGTGCTGAATCATTCGAAGGTGATCGGCTTCCACGATGCACTGACGGCGTTCTACGAAGAACGTACGGCGGACATGGAGCGACTCGGCGTCTGGGCGGGCGGCATGTTCAGCCCGGTCGGCTCGACCGGATTCCTGTACGAGATCGCGCTGTACTGGCCCGACGTGCGCACCACCTATCACGAGAAGATGCTGGATCCCGCTTTCCTCGCGGGCCAGCCGGCCTATCCGGCAAATCCGGAAGCGCGCGCCTACATCGACCAGCTGAAGCGTGACCTCGTCGCGCTGTATGCCGCGCATGGCGCGGCGCATTTCCAGCTCGGCCGTGCCTATCCGTATCGCAAGCGACTCGACCCGCGCGCCGACGCGCTGCTGACCGCCATCAAGGCGAGCGTCGATCCGAAGAACCTGATGAATCCGGGCGCGCTGGGCTACTGACGGGTCGCCGCGCGCGGCAGCTGCCGCCGATCCCTGGGCAGGTGCAACGTGACTGTCGTGCCGGTCGCATCGCTCGAGACCTCGACGCGACCGTGCAGCTGTTCCGCACGGCGCGCCATATTGACCAGCCCTCGACCCATCGACTGTTCGGCGCTGCCGCTGGCGGGCGCGAATCCGCGGCCATCGTCGCGCACGATCACGCGCACTTCGGCGGCATCTGCCGCCGTCTCGATGCGGATGACGCGCGCTCCGGCATGCTTGACGATGTTGGTCAGCGCTTCCTGGATGATGCGCAGCACCTGCAGCGAATTGACGGCGTCGAGCCAGGGCAGCGACGGCAGGTCGCCGACACGCCAGTCGAGCTGCAGGCCGGCCATCTCGAGACGGCGACCGAGGCGATAGCGCAGGGTCGCGAGCAAGGTCACGAGATCGTGGTCGATCGGTTCCAGCGAATCGATCGTCAGCTTGAGGTCATCGATACATTCGCGCAGCACCGTGGCGACGGCGGCAGGCTCGAGCCGCCCCTGTTCCACCATTACCAGCGAACTCATCAGTGACGAACCCAGGCCGTCGTGCATCTCGCGCATCAGCCGCTGGCGCTCCTCATCAACCGCGCGCTCGCGTTCGATCTTCCGCAGCACCGCGTTGCTCGCCTCGAGTTCGGCCGTGCGCTCCTGCAGTCGCGCCTCGAGCGTGACGTTCGCCTGCTCGACTTCGCCGATGGCAGCCGAGAATCGCCGCGTGACCGCGAACAGGAAGGCACCGAACAGGAACAGCGCGCCATAGGGCAGCAGAAAGACGCTTTCGGGGGGCAGCTGGTAGGCCTGCAGCAGCAAGTCCCAGGCGCCAAAGGCGACGTTGATCCAGATGGCCACCGCAAGCAGCCGCGTCTCCGCCGTGCGCAGGCGCAGCGCATTCAGCGTGAGTGCAGTGGTCACCGCGAGCGCAACACCGAGTTGAGCCGTATAGGTCGTGATGGTGACCAGCAGAGGTTCGACCGGGATCCAGGGCAGCGTCACGAACGCACTGGCGACGACCAGCCCGCCCAGCAGCCACTCGGCCCAGCGTTCGCGCTGCTGCTGGAACCGCATTGCAAACAGATAGACGAGCAGCATCAGCCAGTTCATCGAGTTCAGCGTCAGCCACCACGAGAACATGCGCCCGGTCAACGGTTCCTCGACGTGGAAATGCAGCGTACGGACGAACCACGCCACGGTGCCGAGCGCGAATAGCAGGTACGTGATCTCGCGGCGCCGGTACAACCAGAAGCCGAGCGCGAACAGTCCCAGCACCAGCAGCGCATAGCTCATCGCGCGCGGCGCTTCGATCTGCACGAACTCGCGCCAGGCGGCGATCGGCCGCAGATCCTGCATCGCCCCGGCGAGTGGTGCGGCGAGCAGGTAGCCCGAGCGGGCGTCGTAGGTGACGGCGATGTGCAGCCAGACGCGCTTCAGGGGATCGACGCTGCGCGGCAGCGTGAACATCATCGGGTGATTCCAGGCGTTCTCGACGTCCGTATAGGCCACGTCGATCGGCTGACCATCGAGGTAGAACACGATGTATCCCGCGCCGGGCATGAAGCGCGGCACGACCACGCCATAACGCCCGATCGCGCCGGGCGTGGGCTCCAGTTCGAAGCGGTACCAGGCGCGCCGGAACACCGGTCCCTTCGCCGGCTGCTCGAGCCGCGTCATGTGATGGTAGAGCCGAACCGGTGCCCAGCGCTGATCGGTCGCGAACACCTGGTCGCGGGTCAGGTTGTCGGGGTAGCGGAAATAGCTGTCGCGGTCGATGTCCTCGATCCGCAATTCGCCGTCATGGAAGGTGCGTACCGTCGGCGGCGGCGCACCGCAGGCCTGCAGGCCCAGGCTCACGGCGACGCAGACGAACACCAGCCGCAGCCGCTGCAGACGCTCGATCAATCCTTCACCAGCCCGAGCTTGCGTGCTTCGTACACGGCTTCGGTCTTCGAGCTCACCTGCAGCTTGCGGTAGATGCGTTTGACGTAGGTCAGCACCGTATGCGGCGACACGCGCATCAGCGATGCGATTTCCTGATACGAAAATCCCTTCGTCACGAGACTGAGCACGGAATGCTCGCGCTCGGACAGTTCGGGCACGTCGATGGACTTCGCGACGACCGGAGCGACGAAGCGCGCCAGCAACTGGCGGGCGATCACGGGACTGATCGGACTGCCGCCGGCATGCAGCACGCGGATCTGCTCGATGAAATCCTCCGGCAGCGAATCCTTCAGCAGATAGCCGCTGGCGCCGGCTTCGATCGACTCGATCACATGGCGTTCGTCACCGAACACCGTGATCACCATGATGTCGCAGGTGTCCGAGCGCGACGCGACGTGGCGGATCAGGTCGAGCCCGGAGCCATCCGGCAGATCGAGATCGACCAGCAGCACATCCGGCATGCGACGGCGGACCAGATCCATGCCCTGGGCGAGCGTTGCTGCGGTACCGAGCAGTTCCATCTCGGGCGTCGCTTCGATCAGGCGAGCGAAAGCACTGCGGAACTTCGCGTCATCCTCGACGATCACGACTTCGATCAGGGCCATGAATCACAGTCTAGCGAGTTCGGGCGACGGGCTGCACGGACCCGCCGCCCGCGACCTCAGGGCAGCGTCACGAGCTGCGGACTCGTGCGCGTATTGCCGTCCACCCCGTCGCCCAGCGCGCCGCGCAGGCCGCTGCCCCAGCTGTACACGGCGTTGCCGGGCCCGATCGCCAGCGCATGGATGTTCGACGCCGAAATGGCCGTCATCGCGACGGCGGTCGGCACGAGCTGCGGGTACGGCACCTGCGCGGGTGTCCCCGAAGGCAGACCCAGCAGCCCGTTGAGGTTGCGGCCCCAGCCGTAGATCTGGCCGCTGCGCAGTGCGAGCGTCGCGAGCGAGTTGGTCGACACGATCGCATCGACGCCCGTCAGGAAGCTCGTGCACGGCGTCGCCGTGCAGGTTTCGGCGATCACCTGCAGCGGTCCGTTGTATGCGGCCGCTGGGACGTCGCCCGTGCCGAGCTCGGCGTTGCCGCTGTAGCCGCTCGCGAACACCGTGCCATCTGCGCGGATGCCGAACAGCGAGTAGTAGAAGCTGAAGCCGAAGCCGCGCAGGCTGCCCCAGCCGGGCGGCAACAGTTGTGGACCCGAGATGGCACTGCCCACCCGCGCTGGCGCCGGCGTCGGCAGGCCGAACCCGTTGTAGAAATTCTGGCCGATGCCATAGGCGCGTCCGTCCTCGAGACCGATGACCAGCGGCGGATCGCCCGACGTCGACTGGCCGCCGACGACCACGCTCGGTGCCGAGTAGCCGCCCGTGCCCGACTGAGGCAGCCCGGGGATCTTCACGACCACCCGCGTCGAGTCCGCCGCGAACGCCGTCCACGTGCCGACCCACCAGACCGTCTTGGCCGCGCCCGGGTTGCAGCTGGTCGTGGCACCTGCGTCGTCGATCGAGCGGATCATGATCAGCGAGCCCTGGGTCGCCGCGATCGAACAGACGCGGTCGACAGGCTGCGGCGTGCCGGAGACGATCTCGAGCATCGGGACGGGCGAGGCGTTGTAGCGGAACTGCGGCACGGATCCCGTGAGGCTGCCGTTGCCGTCGGTGCCGCGGCCATCCGACGCGCCGCGGGCATTGCCCCAGTGCAGCACGCGGCCGTCTTCCATCAGCGCATACCAGCCGTCGTACCAGCCCGCGACGGCACGCACGGCCGTCAGTACGGGCGGGAACATCTGCACCGGGCGCCGGGCTTCCTCGCCGACCGGCACGCTCTGCGACACCGTGCCATTGGCGTTGTGCTGCCAGCCCCAGGCCCAGACCGTGCCGTCCGGGCGGCGCACAATGCTCCACTCGTAGCCCGCGACGATCTGCGTCGCCGTCAGCGCGTTCTGCACCGTCAGTGTTGCGGCATTGCTCGCGCCGCTGTTGCTGATCGCTGCCGGGGCCGGATCGTTCGACGCATTGTTCCAGCGCACGCGGAAACGCGCGTTGTGGTCAGCCGCGACGGTGGCCGGCGTCGTGTAGCTCGCGCCGTTCGCGCCGGCGATGTCGACGAACGTCGTGGGCGTCGCGGCCTCGGCACGCTGCCACTGCAGCGATGCAGGGCCCTGCGCGCCGCTGACGGTCACGCTGAACGTCGCCGTCTGGCCAGCGATCACGCTCGCATCGACGGGATTGCTGACGGTCGCTGCGGAGTACACGTACAGCACACCCGCCGCGCTGTTGGCCGAGCCCTGCGAGTTGGTCGCGACCAGTCGATAGCGCCGGCCCTCATCGCCAATCACGGTCGCGGGCGTCGTGTAACTGCCGGACGTCGCCCCCGCGATGTTCGCGAAGCTCGCACCGCCATCGGTGCTGACCTGCCACTGCACGGTCGGCGACGGGACTCCGCTCGCGCCCGCCGTGAATGTCGCAGTCGCACCCGCCGTCACGACGGTCTCGAGCGCAGGCTGCGTCGTGATGCCCGGCGCGACCGGCGCAGGATTCACGGTCAGCGTTGCCGTCGTGCTGGTCGCATCCGGCGCCACGCCGTTGCTGACGATCACGCTGAACGTCGAGCCGCTGCAGGCGAGCGGTACGGCCGTCAGCGTCAAGGTCGCCGTGGTCGCACCGGCCACCGTCGCGCCGGCGCAGGCACCGGAGCCGAGCGCGCCGTCCGTCAGGTTCGTGCTGCCGAGGCGCCACTGGTAGCCCGGCGCGGGCGTGCCGGAGGCCACGACGATGAAGTCCGCATTCGCGCCGGCGGTAATCGTGCGCGACGCCGGTTGTCCGCTGATCGCGGGTGCGACCGGCGTGGGATTCACGGTCAGCGTCGCGACAGCGCTGGTCACCGAGCCAGCTGAATTGCTGACGACGACGCGGTAGCGATGACCGCTCTGCGCCGTGCTCGTGCCGGTCACCGTCAGCGTCGCGGTCGTCGCGCCGGCGACGTCGGTGAAGGTCGTGCCACCATCGGTGCTCAACTGCCATCGATACGTCGGACTGGTACCGGTGGTGGTCACGGTGAACGTCGCGGTGGCTGGCGCCGTTACCGTCTGATTCGCGGGCGGCACGGTGATCTGCGGTGCGATCACCGAGGGCGTAACGGTCAGACGCACCGCGCTGGTCGTCGTGCTGCCGAGCGCGTTGGTGACGACGGCGCGATACCGGTTGCCGTTCATCGACGCACTCACCGGCCCGGTGGTGTAGGTCGGGCCCGTCGCGCCGCTGACGTTGGTCCAGGTCACGCCGTCGGTGCTGAACTGCCACTGATAGGACAGCGCACCTGCGCCGGCCGCGCCGACCGAGAAAGTCGCGGGACTGCCTTCGAGCACGCTCTGGTCGGCGGGCTGCGCCACGACGACGGGCAGCGAAGGTCCGGGAATATTCGCATCGGTGCCGCCGGCGCAGGCCGTCAGCAGCGCCGACGTGCAGAGGATCAGGATCGTGAGAATGCGTGACATGACTTCAACCTCAGAACCGGCGCTCGACGCCGACGGTGAACACACTGAATCGACCCTTGCGCGTGTAGGCCTGGCCTTCCGTGACATCGAGGTCCGCGCGCAGCGCCCAACGACCTGCGAACGACTGGCGCAGGCCGATGCCGAGAATCGGACGCACTTCCGTGGCGCTCGAATCCGGCACACCGGCCGTCGCGCTGTCGAACTCGCCGCGCACCGACGCGACGCCGGCGCGCAGCTGCAGCGGCAGCGAGCCCAGCTGTAGATCGAATGCCAGACCCGCGCTGACCGACTCCATCGCGACCCGCCCGTTCCAGGTCAGCGACGCGAGGCTGTCGCTCGCCGTGAAATCCGGTGTTGCGCGCAGCCAGGTCGCCTCGACACTGAAGCGGTCGTTGAATCGCCAGCCCGCTGCGAGGCGCAGCGCGCCCGCCTTGTCGTCGCAGGGGCCCGCCGTGGCGCAGACCAGCTGCTGTGACGACAGGCCAGCGGATGCTGCCGCGAAGGCCTCGGCCTGTGCGGCGGACGCGCCGACCAGCGCTGCGATCAGCAGGCAGGCGGCGGTGACGGGAATCAGAAGGGCTCGCATCGGGACGCTCCACGACAGGATTGGGCTGCGTCGACTCTAGCGACCACGATTCGCCGCGACCGGCAGGCAGCCGGCCTGTACCCTGTTTGCGGGACAGGCAGCGCGAGACGTCGACATGGACCGCAGACAGATCCTGAAGGCCGGTGCGATCGGTACAATTCCGGGCGCCCTCACGGCCTGCGCGACGCCACCTTCCATGCCCGACAACACCACTGCGGCCCCGGCCGCCCTCGCCCATTCGCCGGTCGATATCCTGCGTGGTGCGCCGCCGGTGGAGCTCGAACGCGCCCGCGAAGTGATGGCACGCGACGGCGTCGATGGCATCGTCGTCTCGCTGCCGATCAACGCCTATCACTTCACGGGCTACTGGCCGGCCACGTCGCGGATGGGATTCGTGCCGAACGTCACGGTGCTGATCAGTCGTGATGCACGGCAGCCGATAAGCATCGTCACGGCGGAGTTCACCTACTACTACCTGCTCGCCGATCACCCCTACGAGTATCCGTTCCAGTGGTTCCTGTTCATGGGACCGGGCGGCGCGTCGATGGTGTTCGGTGATGCCGGCCTGGAGCCGCTGCCGGATTTCGAGCGCCGGCGGCGTGCCGCCGTGCAGGCCGCGGTCTCGGCGCAGGCTGCCAGTGCCGATTCGAATGCGGCGCTGCTGAAGGCGCTGCGCGCCACGGGGCTCGACCGAGGCCGCATCGCCGTCGATTCACCGGAACTCGCGAGCGCGTTCGCGCGCGCAGGCCTGGCCGCGACCGTCGTACCGGCAGACCTGACGCTGCAGCGGATCCGGCTGGTCAAGTCGGCGCGCGAACTCGAGCTGATGCGACTTGCGGCCGCGGCCAACATGGAAGCCGCGTTGGCCGCGGCGCAGACCGCGCGCGCCGGCGCGAGCTACCGCGAGCTGCGTGCGACGTTCTATTCCGAAGCGGCACGACGCGGCAATCGCGGCGTGTTCATGGTGATCGGCGGCATCTCGGGCGAAGGCATCGACCGCACGCTGCGCGACGGCGATGCGTTCCTGTTCGACGCGGTCAGCGAGGGTGCCGGCTATCACGGTGACTTCGCGCGCACCGTATTCGTCGGCGAGCCGGCGCCATCGATTCGCCGTGCGACCACCGCGATGCTGCTCGGCTGGGACGCGATCCGCGACGCCCTGCGGCCCGGCCTGCGCTTCTCCGAGATCACGGCGCTCGGGCGCGAGACCGTGCGCAAGGCCGGCTACGATTTCCTGATCGCGTTCGGGCCGCACAGCGTCGGCCTGCAGCACACGGACGCAGCGGCGCTCGGCGATGTGGTGCTCGAACCGGGCATGGTGATCTCGGTCGACTGCCCCGTGATGCAGACCGGCATCGGCGGCAGCACCCACCTCGAGGATCTCACGCTGATCACGGCGAACGGCTCGGAGCCGATTCACCGGATCAGCGCCGCCACCGTGCAGGTCTGAGCGCGGCGCGTCGCTGCCTAGCGCGGGTTGAAGTACGCGGAGAGGCCGATGAACCTGCCGGTCTCGTCGTTCGGCAGCGTGATCGTGCTGCCATCGGCATACACCCAACCTGTCCAGGTCCAGTCGTTCGTGTCGAAGCGATCGTCGACGTAATCGATCCGCACGCCCATCCGTTCACGCAGCGCGTACTGCAGGAACAGTCGCAGGCGGCTGTGGCGTGTATCGATGTCCGGCAGCAGTGCGGCCACGGGCAGCGTGGCGATGAGCTGGTATTCGTTGCGATCCTTCTCGTACTGCATCTCTGCACCGACTTCGAGCTTCTCGTTCAGACGCCCGTTGATGCCTGCGCCGATTCCGTCGCCGACATTGCGCAGCCGCGCCTGCCAGGTCTGCGCGGCGACGAGCGCGCCGTTGGCGCCGCTCACGGTGGCCTGGTCGATGCGGGTCTCCTCGCGCGACGCCCACAGGTTCAGCTGCCAGTTGTCGGCCAGCGTGTAGGCACCGTCGAGTGAATAGAACCGGGCCTTGCCGGTCTGCGGTCCGAGCGCACGCCCATCGTAGGTGTCCTTCGAATCGTCGAACATCGCCTGGAGCGACAGCGTCTCGAGCGGAGTCCAGTCGACACTCATCCGGACTGTGTCGCGATCGCGATCGGCGAAATGCACGGGATCGATCAGGTCGGCGGCCGCCGCGTTGTTGGCCGGCAGGTAGTCCGAGCCATCACGCTTCGCGCGCACGACGGCGATCGCGCCGTTCAGCGTGTCGGACATCGAGCGACGCAGCTCGAGGCGATAGGACGTTTCGTCGTTCTTCACGCGCCAGCTCGCCTGGCGGATCGTCAGCGTCGAACGCTTGCGACTGTCGAGATCGACGCCGCCGGTGAGACGGATGTCGAGCGGCAGCTGATAGCTCGCCTCGAGCTTGCCCGCGGTGGTGCGCCGCGAGAACGGCGTGTTGAAGCCGTCGCGACCCGTGGAAGCGGCCAGGAACTGATAGTGCGGCGTGCGATCGTCGCGATCCTCGTAGCGCAGGTTGGCGAGCAGCGAGAGTCCCGGCAGCGGGCGCGTGCTGATGCCGAGCTGCGCCGAGACCGTGTCGATGCGACCATCGAGGCTGGTTCGCGTGTTGCCGGCAAAGTCCGGCGCGATGAAGAAGCGTTCATCCTGGCTGGCCGTCGCATAGGCCATCTTGAAGGTCACGCGCGTCGACCGCGCAAGGCTGTAGCCGCCGCTCAGATACACCTGATGCGCTTCGTTGTCCGGCGGAAGCGAGATGTCGGTACCCGTCGAGACATCGAGGAACGCCGGCCGGTTCGAATAGACCGAACCGTAGTAGCCGCCCGCGAGCTGCAGCTTCGGACCGGTATAGCGCACGATCGCATCGAGCTGCTGCGTACGGGAGTCGATCGGTTCCGCGAGGAACACTCCACTGCCGCGCCCGAACAATCGCGCCCCGTCCTTGGATTCGTGCCGCCAGCGCACTTCGACGTCGAAATTCGCCGGCAGCGTCCGGTCGAAGCCGACCGTGATTCGATCCCGGTTCATGCCGAGCTCGCGATCCGTCCGTGCCGTGCCGTTGATGGCGACGGATGAGGAACCGAACCCGCCGAGGGCCGTCGAGACGGTCAGCGGATCCTGGCGCACGATGCGGTTGTAGTCGACGTAGTAGCCCCAGTGCCCCTGGCGATCCTGCTCGATGCGCAGCTCCCGCGTCTCGAGTCCGAGATTGCGTCCGGTGACGGCGAACCAGGTCCCGCTGTCGTCGTCACGCGTCAGCAGATCGATGCCTGCGGTCACGTAGGAGCGCGAATTGCCGAAGCCCGTGTACTGCGCGAAGTGCCGGCTCGCTTCCGCGACGGAAGCGAAGCCGAAGGTCGCGCGACTGTCCGGATCGGTGTACGCCGCGAGCGGATCGACGTCGGCGGCAGGTTCATCCGCGCGGCTCGGTGCGCTGCTCGCGGCGAGCACGAGCGTCACGGCCGCAGCGATGGTGCGGAGTCTGTAGTCGTTCTTCATGTGCCTTCTCCCTCGTCCATTCATCGCCGCAGCGAGCGGGACTCGGAGTTGTTGGTGGGATTGTTCCCGCCATGGATGTTGGTGTGGCAGTTCAGGCAGGCGCGTGCCTGCGCGAGGCCGCGCGTGCCAGCCGCATTGCCGGTGCCCGCCAGCAGTCCCGGAATGTTGCCGCGATGGCTGGTCGGCTCGTGACACTGCTGGCACAGGAAAGGCGGCCGCGACTTCAGCAGATTGGCCGTCGTCGTGCCGTGCGGGTTGTGGCAGATCGTGCAGTCATCCGTCACGGGCTGGTGATTGAACAGGAAAGGTCCGCGCTTCTCGGCATGGCAGGTGTAGCAGGTGTCGACGACGGTATCGCGCACCAGCAGCTTCACACCGGCCGTGCCATGCGGGTTGTGGCAGTCCGTGCATGCGACCTTGCCTTCGCGGATCGGATGATGCGACGTGCGACTCGTCTGCACCCGCTGCTCCTTGTGGCAGTTGAAGCAGACTTCGGGCTGGGTCACGCGGTTGCGCACACGATCATGCTGGGTATGCACCTGGTGGCAGGACGTGCAGGCGACGTTGCGAGTCTCGTGCACGCTGCCCTGCCAGTGCATGCGCGCACCGCCTTGATGGCAATTCACGCAGGCCGTGTTGCGATCATCGACGGGCGTCTTGCTGCGCGTACCGGCGGGCGTCGCAAAGGCCGCGACTTGCGTCGCGCCCGGCGTCGACAGCACCGGACCACTGAAGGTTCGGTCCGGGCGTGGCCTGCCTTTTTCGCCCGGCAACCTCTGGTTGCCGATGTGCCGCTTGCTGTCGCCGTGACAGCTCGTGCAGGTCGGGGCGCGTCCGTCGGCTACGGTGCCGTGCTTCGTCTTGCCGATGGACAGGACGGGATAGGCTTCGGACTCGTCGTGGCAGCGCGTGCAGATCGCATCACCCTGCAGCACGAGATCGGGCCGCGCGTCCGAATCGGACGTGTCGGCCGCCAGGATCGGGGCCGCGCCCGTCGATCCGATCAGCAGCAGGGCGATGACGACAAGGCGTACCGGGTATCTCATTGTTCTCTCCCTCGTACCGTCTCGCGTGTCGTCAGGGCACGGCGGTGCCCCGTGGCATTACGAGGCGTCGAACAGTTCCTGTGGTCCCGGGCCTTCAGGCTCGGAATGCGCGATTCCAAAATGACAGTCGATGCAGGTCTTGCCGTCCGTGAGCGCTTTCCTGTGGCGCTTCTGCGCCCGTTCGGACTGCAGTTCCGCGCTCATCGCGGTCGTCGTGTGGCAGTTGCGGCACTCGAGCGAATCCGTTTCCTTCATCCGCTTCCAGACGTGGTGCGCGAGTTCGGCGCGCTTCGCCTCGAACTTTTCCTTGGTGTCGATGGTGCCGACCAGCTTGCCGTACACCTCCCCGGACGCCTGGATCTTGCGACCGACCTTGTGCAGCCAGTCCTTGGGCACGTGGCAGTCGGAGCAGATCGCGCGCACGCCAGTGCGGTTGGAGTAGTGAATGGTCTGCTGGTACTCGACGTAGACCGTGTCCCGCATCTCATGACAGGAGATGCAGAACTCCAGTGTGTTGGTGGCTTCCATCGCCGTGTTGAAGCCACCCCAGAAGATGATGCCGGAGACGAACCCGACCATCAGCAGCGACAGCAACGACCACCTGGCGCTGGGACGCCGCAGGGCCGTCAATGTTCTTCGCAGCAGACCGGACCGCTCGGAATTCATGGCAGCTTACTGCGACAGGATCCACTGGATGACGTTGCGGATGTCCGCATCGTTCTTGGTCTTCAGCGAGGTGTGCTCTTCCTTCTCGCCGTCGATCTCGACCATCGGATTCGTGGTCAGGTGCGTGTACAGCTTCTGTTCGGCGTCCGGCTTGCCCTTGTACTTGGCCGCCACTTCCTTGTAGGCAGGACCGTCCTTCTTCTTGTCGATCGCGTGGCACTTCAGGCAGTCGCTCTTCCGCGCGAGGGCCAGGGCGGCGGCGGCATCGGCCGCCGGTGCCGTGGGGGCTGCGAGGGCGGCCGTCAGCAGGGCGACGGTCAGGATGAGCGGGCGGATATGCGTGGTCATGTCGAGTCCTCTTGCGAATGCTGCCGGCCTTGGGTGGCCAGTCGTTGTCTTAAGATTTGCTTAAGGTGGTAGGGATTCTCCCACCGCGTTTTCAGCAGGGATTTACGGACAAACCACGCACCCTGCGGCAATCCACGATGGCGCCGGTGTGATCACCCCTCGGTCCGCCAGAGCATGTCCGGCCGCCGGACGGTGGCGCGCAGGGTATAAGCGGGGTTTCACCCATCCGAGGTCAATGGAATGTCCGCACCAGCCGCCGCCAAGCAGGGCCTGAAGGGAAAGGTCATTTCCTGGGCGATGAAGAAGATGATGGCCAGCGCCGGCGCGGGCGGCGGTCCGGGTTCCGGCGGCGGCCCCCCGCCCTGGGTCAAGGCGATGATGGCCGGCGGTGGCGCGCCGCAGAGCATGGCCGCGATGCTGGCGACCTCCAGCGGCTTCGAGGGCCGCGAGAAGCTGCTCGGCGATGCCGTGGCGGTCGCGATCCGGACCTTGAAGGACACCACGCCTTACCAGCACGAGATGAACGACGCGCTGGTGAAGATGCATCTGAATTCGGTGCAGTTCGCGAAGAACGCCGGCGTGGTCCAGGACTACGTCACGCACGACATCAAGACCATGCAGCCGATGCTGCAGCGGCTGAAGGGCATGATCGACAAGACCGGTGAGAAGGAGATCGCCCTCGCCGGCATCTTCGATCGGACCACCTGCCTGTACCAGCTCTGCCCAGACCTCGAGAAGGCACCGGGCGTGCGGACGTTCACCTTCCCCTATACGACCGTGCTCGAGATCTCACGGCGCATCGGCCAGTTCGACCTGACCGATCGCGAGATGCACGAGCTGTGGCTGAAGCCACGACTGCTCGGCTATGCCGAGGTGCTCGGCGTGAAGATCAACGTGTCCGACATCGGGCCGGACAACAAGGTGGTCGTCACGCTGGTGGAGTGATCGCTACAGCCGGCGAAACGTCCAGTCGATGATGACTTCGCCGCCGGCAATCCTGTAGCGATGGCTGCCGTTCTGGATCTGGCCGGGATACGGGCCCGCAAAGATCACGGCTTCGGGCATGATCGAGGCGTTGACGAGCCTGGCGTCCATGCCGAAGCCGGCTTCCTGCTGGAAGCCTGATGCATCCGTCATCACGAGCATGTAGCGCGTGCTGTTCTTGGCCAGATCCGTTTCGACCGTCACGAGCGTTTCCTGAGTATCGATCGGTTGCGTGCCTGTGGTGTGGATCGTGGGCTCAGGGCCAGCGAGGGTCGGATCATTGACCCACCGGCTGTCGGCCACCGTCATGCTGCCGCGGCAGCCTTCGTTGTACCAGGACTGAATCCGCGCAGCGTCTTCCATGGTCATGCCCTCGCCGCTGATCGCGCCATCGATCAGCGATACGTTGTTGACGCTCGCAGCTTCGACGGGACAGGTGAGCGTGGTCTTGCGGTCCATGACCGTTCGAGTCGCGAACTCGCCAGGCGTCTCGATGACTGACTTCCAGGTGTAAACGAAGGTGAGTTCGCCTTTCGTGCCCGACGGGACTTCGCCGGGGACCTCTGTGGTGGCACCCGCCGGCTGTCCGACAGCAGTGGCTTCCGAGGCAGTGGCCGCGCCACCGCCTGGCGAAGAGGCCGGCTCGCTGCAGGCGGTGAGCAAGGCGGACGCCGAGGCGATGATCGAAACGACGAGCTTGCTACGCATGCCCGGATGCTAGCGGAGAAACATTCAGTCCGGTCTGCCTGTCCCCCGTTCGAGGGACACACCCGGCCCGCTCAGTCGCGTGTCACTGCTTCTCGAGACTCTTCAGGTACTCCGAATCCTCGAACACGAAGTCGGTCCAGTTCTTCGTATCGAAGATCTGCGGCACGAACTTCTTCGCGCCGGCGATCACCGGGGCCGGCAGCGCATTGAGATCGCGGATCTTGCCGCCGAAGCCGCGCGCGACGGTACCGCCCGGCCGGTCGCCCATGCCGAACCACGGTGCCCAGCGATTCTTGTTCTGCAGCTGCAGGTGCACGGGCGCGGATTTCACCGCGGGATTCGCGATGTCCGTCAGCAGCGCGGACATCGTCATGAACGAATTGGTGTAGCTCGTCTCGCCGGGATGGATCATGTCGGGCCGGCTCTCGATCGACTCGGTGGCCAGGAACACGCGATCGCCGATCAGTTCGATCGGCAGCAGCTTCGGCGTATAGCCCATTGCGATCACGCCATCCGGCGTGTACATCCGCGGCACCGGGCCCAGCCGGAAATGGTGGATGGCCACGCGCTTCCCCGTGACCGGATTGTCGAACTGTTCCAGCGGCTCGTAGCTGTCGTACTTCGTGTAGAAGCCGACCTCGTACTTGCGCATCTCGTGCTGGTTGTCTTCTTTCGGCTCCCACCAGTCCACGAGGATGTTGTTCATCGTGAAGAACGGCACGAAGTTGCCCTGGCCGAGATCGCCGTAGATGTTCAGGCGCATGAAGGAATAGACGACTTCCTGGCCGAGGCTGCCGACCATCTTGACGTGCGTGCGCAGCACCGTCAGCGGATCCGAGAAATCCGGGCCCGCCGCCGCCGCGACACTCGCAGCGCTGCTCGCCGATTGCGCAGCCCCCGTCGCGAGTCCCAGCGCGCCGAGCCCAGCCACGCCCTGCAATGCCTTCCGTCGTGAAATCCGTGTCATCGTTTTCTCCACCAGCGACGCAGCAGCCACAATACCGGCACCAGCAGGATCAGCCAAGGCAGGATGCCTGCGATGAAGCGGATCACGCTGGCGAAACTGTAGGAGACGGTATCCAGGAACTCATACAGCGCCTGCATCGTCGGGTCCGCCGTTCGATCGCTGACCAGCACGCCGCGCGCCATGTAGCTGACCGAGAGGTCCGACATCGCGATACGCGTGCGCATCACGTTCAATTCGGATGCGCGGGCGTCGATCTCGCCCTGCACGCGTGCGAGCTCGCGCTCGACTTCGAGCAGGTCCGCAAGTTTTCCCTGGTGCTTGGTCAGCAGCTCGGCCAGTCGGTTGCGCAGCGTCGTCTGCGCACGCAGCGTCGCCTCCGTATCGACGATCTGCCGCGTCAGGTCTTCGGAGCTGATGCTGTTCGACACCAGCCGGCCGTCGAACTTCGCGGCATCGGCCTCGATGCCGGCGCGAAAGGCCGTCAGCCAGGCCGGCGCACCGCGCAGCTGCAACTGGGCGCTGACCTGCTCCTCGCCGGCGGAGTTCGATGAGGCGCCGAGCAGCTGGCACTGCGTCGGTCCTGCCTCGACGCAGGCTTTCAGGTGTGCATCACGGACCGCAATGACCCGCTCGGCCGGCAGCTCGAGCCCCATCGCGTAGGAGTAGGCAATCAGCGCGGCCTGCGTGGCCGCCGCGGGCGACGTCGCGGGCGAGCCCGGCGGCGCAGGAGCCGGCTCGACCGCCGGCGCCATCTTCGCTATCTCCATCGGCGCGGCTGCATCGGCGCTGACCGCCATGGCGCCCATCGCGCCACCGTCGGGCGCCGCGGCCTCCTGCGAGCCGCAACCCGCCAGCGCGGCCAGTGCCAGCGCCAACGGCGCCATCCACGAACGGCAATTGCACGACATCGATGTTCTCCAACCGGTACGTCAGAGAACTTTAACGCAGCGGCAGGCCGTCGAGGGTTTTGTCCATCGACCGCGCCGCCGTGACTCAGCGGCTGACGACTGGCTCCGCCTGCTTTGCGCTGAAGTCCGGATACTTGCCGAGCCCCAGCAGCACGACGGCACCGAGCACGAACATGCCCGTGGCGATGTTCAGCGCGAGGTCGTAGTCCCCGGTCGCATCGCGCGTCCAGCCGTAGAGTGCGGGCGAGATCGCCGAGGCGATGCCGAACGGCAGGAACAGCAGTCCATAGATGCGGCCATAGTTCGCCATGCCGAAATAGCGCGCCGCCATGTAGGCGATCATGTCGGTCTCGGCGCCCGCGGCAAGTCCGACCGCCAGTGCGCAGAAGTATGCGATCGGCAAGGTCAGACCATCCCCCGACAGCAGCACGCAGGCGACTGCCGGCAAGCTCAGCACGGGCAGCGTGACGAGCGGCGCCCAGATGCGGTCGAGGAACCAGCCGGTGCCGACACGCCCAAGCAGCACGGCGACGGCCATCAGGCTGACGGCGCCACGCGATTCGACGCGCGAGAATCCGGCCAGCTCCACCATCTGCTGCAGATGGACGAAGATGCCGCCATAGGCGAGCGCCACCAGCAGGATCGAGGCGATCATCAACCAGAAGCGGTAGCCACGGATCGCTTCGGACGTCAGCAGACCCAGGGTCTTGCCCGCAGAGAACACGCCGACCGGTCGATCGGCGGCCGAGGGCTCGCGGAACCACAGCCAGACGATCGGCAGCGCGATGAACAGCGGCAGCATCGCGAGCACCGGAAACGCGGCGCGCCAGCCGAAGCGATCGATGATCGCACCCGCGAACTGCGGCACGAGCACGCCGGTGAAACTGGTACCGATCAGCGCGATGCCGAGCGCGAGTCCGCGCTGACGGAAGAACCACAGACCGATGCCGCGGGTCCAGGTCAGCGAGCCCGAACCGACGCTGACGAGTCCCGCGAGCCCCCAGGCGATCCACCACGCCCAGACATTGGCCGGCGTCAACGCGAGGCTGCCGAAGGACAGGCCGAACAGCAGCAGCGACCACAGCGCCACCTTGCGCACGCCATGACGGTCCGCGAGCGCACCGACGAGCGGCGCCATCGCCGACGCGCATAGCCCGAACACCGTGATCGCCAGACTGATCTGCGCGATCGACCACCCCAGCGCCTCGCGCATCGGTCCGATCAGCTGGCCGATCGACGTGAACGGCACGGGCGAGGAACCGCACGCGATGCCGACCATGGAGGCGAGCACGACGCGCCAGCCGCGATTGAATTCGGAGGGTGCGGCGGTCGCCGCTGCATCGCGTGTCTGGCTGTCCATCGGTGGATGCTCCGTCTCGCGCCGCACTGGCGATCAGTTCTTGTAAATCGCCTGCGGCCGGTCGAGCGCCGCGACGGGATCTGCGGCGATGTCGGGCCGAGCCTCGCGCAGCAGCGCGAGCCAATCCGGCGGCATGTCTTCGAAGCGCCGCACCTTGCCGCCCACCCCGCGCAGCGTGGCACCGCCGGGCCGATCGCCCATCTTCATCCAGCGCGGCCAGCCGGTGACGTCCGAGGACTGCAGCTTCGCATCGACCCAGGTCACGCGCGGATCGAGCGCCTGGCGCGCTGGCC
Source organism: Steroidobacteraceae bacterium (assembly GCA_965279665.1). Lineage (GTDB taxonomy): Bacteria > Pseudomonadota > Gammaproteobacteria > Steroidobacterales > Steroidobacteraceae > UBA964. The sequence continues at coordinate 755,946 of OZ257256.1, read as the reverse complement.
CCGAGAACGTGCTGAGATCGTTGATGATCCGGTCCGCCGCGCCCGGGGTGACGACGCGCGTGCGCGCCCGGTGCCGGTAGTACACGGTATCGCCGACGACGAACGGCTTCGAATGGATCGCCTCGAACTGCAACTTCGACCCACCGAGTTCGGTGGGCACCGAGGGCGCGTTGTCGCGCGAGTAGCTGACCCGCGTCGGTCCCACCGGCGTGAACTCGATCGGTACCGACTCGCCCGTGTAGGGATTGCGCAGGGCCTGCAGCGGGCGGCCCGTCTCGAGATCCGTGCGGAACGCCATCTCGAGCGAGGTCACGTCGAAACCGCCATCGGCGCGCTGCAACACACGCTGCACGACGCCGAAGTTCATCTCGTACAACGGCGTGAGGTCCGCACCGATCTGGCCGAAGGACGGCCCGCGGATCCACCAGAACACCAGCCCCGAATCCGTGCGGAACTGCAGCTTGCGATGGATCTGCCAGGCATCTTCGTCCCGGGTGACGTCGAGTGACGCGGCCTGTGCGAAGGGCGCCGTCAGTGACGCCGCCATTGCGGCCACCCCGAGTCCGATCGCGGAGCGCCGATCCAAGGTCGGCAGGGTCTTCGAATCGCGGTCGTATCTCTTCATGCAATGCCTTCAGCGATGTATCGGCGAGGAGGCTCGGCAGGGCTACGCTCAGCCGACTGGACTCGGCATGGCCGGTCCGATTTCTAGCGAATTCCGGCGCCGGGAGATCGGCGAAATCGTTCGCTGGCCGGAATACAGACTCAAGTATGGAAAGTCGCCACAGGCGCGGCGCGACTATGGTATTCACTTCTCGCATAAATGGATGCGCCGCATACATCGCGTCGCGACGAACGGAGAGAACGTCCCATGACCCAGAGCTCCCGATCCAGGCTGACGCGTCGAACTTTCATCGCCGCCGCGGGCGCCGCCGCAGCCACCGGGGGCGTCAGCGCGCGAGCGCGCGCGCCCAACGAGAGCGTCGACATCGCGATCGTCGGCGCCGGTCTGTCCGGCATGAACGCGGCGATGATCCTGACGGAGCTCGGCGCGAAGGTCATGGTGCTGGAAGCGTCGGCCCGCACCGGCGGCCGCTGCCTGACGATGGACCGCTGGCATCTGGCGCCGGACCTTGGCGGCGCGCAGATCGGTCGCGACTATGCGCGCGTGCTCGACGTCGCAACACGTCTCGGCGTGAAGCTTGGTCCCGGCGCGCACATCAACGCGCCCTATTCTTTCGTCGTCAACGACACCCTGATCCCGGCGAAGGACTGGGAGGCTTCACCCCTGAATCGCACGGTGGGGGCAGAACGCGCGATCCCGCCGCACGCGCTCGGTGGCTTCTATGTCGAGGGTCGCACGCCGTTCGACTCGATCGATGGCTGGCTGTCGCCCGCTGCCAACGCCTATGACGTCTCGCTGTCCGACTGGCTGACGCGCCAGGGTGCGTCTCCGGATGCGCGCCGCATCATCAACCAGTCGCAGGGACGTCCGCTGGAGAGCCTCTCGGTGCTTCGCATGATGCAGGAAGCCACGCGCGGCAAGATCGCGATGGCGAAGTTCGACGCGGCGTCGCTGCGCGGCCTCGACTCCTACCAGCGCGCAGGCGTGACCTCGCAGCATGTCGTCGGCGGCACCTCGCGTCTGACGGAAGCGATGGCCGCATCGCTGGGCGACCGAGTACGGTTGAATCGCAGCGTCAAGGCCATCGACCTGAACGCGAAGGGCTGCACCGTGCGCTGCGCGGACGGCTCGAAGGTGCGCGCGCGCTTCGTGATCGCGGCCGTGCCGTTCACCGTGCTGCGCCGGATCGCGATCACGCCCGCACTGAGCGGCGACCAGGCGGACGCGGTCGCGCGGATGCCCTACGGCAACCAGAGCCAGGTCTGGCTGCGCGTGCGCCAGCCGTACTGGGAGAAGGATGGCATCGAAGCCTCGATGTGGACCGATGGCGCATTCAACCTGATCCGTCAGCAGCTCGAATCCGACGGCTCACGCGAGCTGATCAGCGCACTCGCCTTCAGCGACAAGTCCGTGAAGCTCGATGCGATGCCCGAAGCCGAGCGCGGCCGCTTCGCGATCGCGGAGATCGAGCGCATCCGTCCCTCGACCCGCGGCCTGCTCGAATTCGTCGGCGCGCATTCCTGGGAGAAGGCACAGTGGTCGCGCGGCTGCAGCTTCCAGATGGTGCCGGGCCGCGCGCACGAGTGGTCACTGAATATGGGCAAGCCGCATCGCGAAATGCATTTCGCCGGCGAGCACCTGCGCCAGCTCGAAGTCGGCATGGAAGCGGCGATGGAATCGGGCGAGCGCGCCGCACGCGAGATCGCGGACCGGCTCAGCGCCTGAGCGGAAGAACCGTGGACTCGACGCGTCGCGCCGTCAGCGTTGGGCTGCTGAGCCTGGGGCTCGCGCCGTTCGCGCGCGCGGAGTCCGAGCGCGACCGCGGCGCCGGCATCGTCCTGCCCCTGGCCGAAGATCCGGCAGCCTGGGACAGCCTGACGGTGTCCTGTCCGCGCGTGCTGCGACTCGGCCCTCACGACTTCCGCATGTGGTACTACGGTCGCGACGCCGCGTTCGATCGCGATATCCGGCTGCCGAGCGGCCGCATCGGTCTTGCGCGATCGCGCGACGGCATCCACTGGCGGCGCGTGCGCGGCCCGGCGACGCGCGGCGCGGTGATGGATCCCTCCGATGATCCCGCGCGTTTCGACAGCGGCCACGTCGGCGTCGGCGACGTTCAGCCCGACGGTGCGGGCTTCGAGATGTGGTACTTCGGCGGCGACCGCGATCTCGCGCAACTCGGCGAGCTGCGCACGCGCGGCTTTCCGCTGCGCATCGGTCGCGCACGGTCGCGAGATGGCCTGCACTGGCAGCGCATCGAGGGCCCCGTGCGCGGCGCGGTGCTCGATGTCGGCGGGACGGACGCGCCGGATGCCGCGAGCGTCGGCTGGCCACAGGTGCTGAAGCTGCGGACGGATCTCTGGCGGATGTACTACCACACGGTTCATCGCGAGCTCGGCTTCGTGATCTGCGCGGCCGACTCCACCGACGAGGGGCGCAGCTGGACGAAGCTCGGCGTGCTGCTCGGGCGTGGCGCCGCGGGACGATTCGACGTCGGCGGTGCCTCGACACGCCAGGTGTTCCGGCATCGCGACCGATACGTGATGCTCTACGAGGGCTGGGGCGTGGACCGGCGACCGTCGCTCGGGCTCGCCGAATCGCAGGATGGTCTCGACTGGAAGCGCCTCGACGGCCCGCTGCCGAATGCAGCGATCCTCGAACCCGCGCCGCGCGATTCCGGGCGCTGGGACTGTGGCGCCATCGGCACACCGTGGTTCGTCGACATGGGCGGCGGCCGGCATCACATGTACTACGTGGGCCGAGCGGTGCCGGCAGCCGGCCAGACCGAGAACGACGCGCGCTATCAGATCGGTCTCGCGGTCAGTGATGATCCCGATCTGCTGCGCTGGCGCCGCTGGAACGAGGCCTGACCTGCCCGCCATCTTCACGGCGCGGCGGATCGCCGTATACTCGATCCATGGGTACGCAATCGTCCGTCATCATGATGAACTTCCTGTATGCCATCGTCGGCGGTGCGCTGACGATCGCCCTGATGTTCATCGGCTTCATCATCATCGACCGGCTGACGAAGCTGGACACGTCCACGGAACTCGCCCGCGGTAACACGGCCGTCGGCGCCAATCGTCCAGGGCATGTTCATCGGCATCGGCATCGCCGTCGGCCTCGTGATCGGTCTCGGCCTGAACTGATTCGATGCGCTGCGCCCGCCTCGCCCTGCTCTGCATGGTGGTCGCGGCCGGTGCGGCGGTGGCCGGGCCCAAGCCCGAGGCCAACACGCGTTACGACGATCACTTCCGCAAGTACGCGAAGCACTATTTCGGCGTCGGCACGGACTGGCACTGGTTCAAGTCGCAGGCGATCGCGGAATCGAACCTGAATCCCGATGCACAGAGCTGGGTCAAGGCGCGCGGGCTGATGCAGCTGATGCCCGCTACCTATGCCGAGCCGAAAAAGAAGAATCCGGAACTCGGTGAGATCACGGAGCCCCGCTGGAACATCGCCGCCGGCGTGTTCTACGACAAGCAGCTCTGGGACCGGTACACCGACGTACCCCGCGACGACGACCGCCGTCGCTTCATGTTCGCGGCCTACAACGCCGGTGCCGCGACGATGCGTCGCGCGCGCAACCAGGCTCGCGAGGCGGGCCACGACGCCACCGCGTGGCAGTCGGTCACGGCGGTCGCACCGCAGGTACCGAAATGGCGGCATGCCGAGACACTCGGCTACATCCGGCGGATCGAAGAGTTCCGCGCGACCCTGCCGCCACCCTAGGGAGGGGCGCAGCTCAGCCGGTGTCGCTCGCGCGTGATCGCAGCCGCGCGAGTATGCCCTCTGCCGCCACGACACCCGTCGCGAAGCTCGCGGTGAGAAGATAGCCGCCGGTCGGCGCTTCCCAGTCGAGCATTTCCCCGGCACAGAACACACCCGGCAGCGCGCGCAGCATCAGGCCCTCGTCCAACGCTGCAAACGATACGCCGCCGGCAGTGCTGATGGCCTCGGCGATCGGGCGCGGCGACTGCAACCTCAGTGGCAAGGACGTCAGTGCCGCGGCGAGCTGCTGCGGATCGGCGATCACCTCGCGTGCCAGCAGTTCGTGCAGCAGGGCCGTACGCAGCCCTTCGAGACCCAGCCTCGCCTTCAGATGCGTGGACAGCGAGCGCGAGCCGCGCGGCTGCGACAACGCGCGCTCGACCGAGGCGAGGTCCCGCTGCGGCAACAGATCCAGCATCACGGTCGTGGAACCCTGCCGGCGAATCGCCTCGCGTATGCCCGCCGATGCGGCGTAGATCAGACTGCCCTCGACGCCGGACTCCGTGATCACGAACTCGCCGAGCTGCGACTCGGCTGCGCCATCCGGCTGGGTCCAGTGCAGGCGCACACCCTTCAGCGGCGCGCCGGCGAAGCGCGTACGCAGGTGCTCGCTCCAGCCGCCCTCGACATCGAAACCACAGTTGGCGGGCTGCAGTGGTGCGACGTCGACGCCCGCCCGCTCGAGCCACGGCACCCAGGCGCCATCCGAGCCGAGCTGTGGCCAGCTCGCACCGCCGAGTGCGAGCAGCACGGCCTTCGCGCCGACGAGCCGCTCACCGTCGGGCGTCATGCATCGCAGTGGTGGCGGGTCATGCGCCGCGGCCGATGCTGGCGCGAATCCCAGCATGCGGTGCCGGACATGCAGCATCACACCGAGCGCGCGCAGGCGCTGCAACCAGCGCCGCAACAGCGGCGCGGCCTTCATCTCGCGCGGAAACACGCGGCCCGAGCTGCCGACGAAGGTATCGATGCCGAGACCGTGCGCCCAGTCGCGCAGCGCCTCCGCACCGAATCGCTGCAGCAGCGGTTCGAGCGTTACGGCGGCAGCGCCGTAACGCTCGACGAACGGCGCGAAGGCTTCGCTGTGCGTGAGATTGAGGCCGCCCTTGCCCGCGAGCAGGAACTTGCGGCCGACCGAGGGCATCGCTTCGAACAGGTGCACGCGCAATCCGCGGCGGGCAAGCACCTCGGCGGCCATCAGTCCCGCCGGACCGCCGCCCACGATCGCGACCTCTATCGATGAATCGTCATGCACTATCCGATCTAGTCTATCGACTTGTCGAAGGCCTTGCGGTCGACCGCGAGCAGCTCCGGGTAATCGCGCTCGGCGCGCTGCCGGAATTCCGGCGGCAGTTCGCCGATGTCACGCAGCTTGTAGCCGCTCCACGCGGCGAACATGTGGCCGGGCGCATCGCCCATCTGCATCCACGCAGGCCACGGAAACACATAGGCTCCCGAGACATCGCTCGGCAGCCACAGCTGCTTCGGATCATCGAACAGCGCAGCCGGCGTGGATTCGTAACCCATCTCGAGGAAGGTCACGGGCCAGGTTTCGGGCGGGACGCGGATGGTGTCGACCTTCACGAACTCGCCTTCACGACGCAGTATCCGGTAGTCCGGCCGCGGCGGAGCCTTGGGTTTGTCGAGCGTGACGACGCCGTCGGGCGAGCGGATCATCCCGGCATCGCCGGTCAGCGCCATCGGCGGCACGGCGACGCGCTTGCCCGTGACCGGATTGGTGACCTCCGACACGAAATCACCGGAGCGAAGATCGCGTGGAAACGACAGGTTGTGGCCGTGCAGCCGGAAGCGGTTTTCGCCTATGCGCTCGTGACGCGAGAACTCGATGCCTTCCCAGCGCACGACCGGCCGTGGCGCCGAGCCGACCGGCACCGCCACCATGATGAAGTGATACCAATGCAGGATGTCGGCCTGATCGGCGAGGCTGCGCTGGATCCGCCAGGCCTGCCTGAATCGTTCGATGTGATCGAATTCCAGGAACGAAGACGTCCACTGCCGTACTTGCGCACCGAGGGGCGCCCCGCGGGGCGCGCCGGAAGACGCGCCGGTCCCCGCACTCGCGCCGAGCGCGGGCAGCGCGCCCGCCGCCAGCGCGCCGGCCATCAGTCGCGCGAGAGCGTGTCGGCGCGGCGGAACCTGGGTGTCATCGTCGGTCATGGCATCGCTCCTAGTGATTCAGATCCAGCATGCCACCGATACCGGCAGCTTCGGCTTCGCGCCACGCGCACCAGCCCGCAGCCAGGTCCTGGGTCGTGACGCCGAGAGACTTGTAGATCGTGATCTCGCGCGCACCACGACGGCCCGGGTGCGTGCCGGCGAGCACCTGACCGATCTCCGCTTCGATATGCGCCTCGGTGACGAGGCCCGCGCGGATCGCGCCGAGCAGTTCGCCAGCCGCCGCGAGCGCGGCATCACGGTAATCCACGAAGAAGCGGCCGCGCGCGACGGCCGCACCATCGACTTCCGCCGTGGTGGCGATCGCCGAGCCGACGAGATTCAGATGAACACCTTCCGGCAGCCAGTCGCCGTGAAGCACGGGTTCCTTTGCAGAGGTCACGGTACAGATCACATCGGCCGATGCGCAGGCCCCCGGCAGATCCGTCACAGCACGGAAGCGCACCTTGCCGTCCGGCTGCAGACGCGCCGCGAGTGCCTCGGCACGTTCGACCTGTCGCGCCCAGATGTCGATCTGCTCGAAGGGTCGCGCATGCTGCAGCGCGCGGGCGTGAAACCACGCTTCCTCACCGGCACCGACGATCAGCAGGCGACGCGCATCGGGCCGCGCCAGCGCATCCGTGGCGAGTGCGGTCATCGAGGCGGTACGGATCGCCGTCAGCGTCGCGCCGTCGAGCAGCGCCAGCGGCAGGCCGGTGTCGGCATCGAACAGCAGCACGGCGCCGACGTGCGAGCCATGCGGGTCGCCGGGTGGACGCTCGAACTTCGAGACGATCTTGACGCCGAAGCACTCGCCCTCGCCGCCGATGTAGCCGGGCATCAGACCGAGCTTGCCGGGTCGACCGGGCACCGCCATGAACTGCCGCAGCGGCAGTACACAATCGCGCTGCGAGGTCGCGATCATCGCGCGCCGCATTTCCCGCATGCAGACCTCGAATCCGAGGACCCGTTCCAGATCCGATCGCGTCAGGACTCGCACGGTCAGGTGCGCGGTGGCATGAAGCGCAGGCGCCGCTGCACCTCACCGACGTCGTCCGGACGCGGGAAGGCCGCGGGCATCGGCTCACCCGGCCGGCGCGGCGTACCGATGGCCTTGAACCAGTCCTCGAGACCGGGTGGCATGAACACCCAGAACAGCTTCATGTCGCAGTCGCCGGTGTTGTCGATGCGATGCACGACGTGCCGGGAGAACAACACGGCGGATCCCGGCTCCAGCGCTGTCGTCACACCGTCGATGGTCACGGTGCCGCGGCCTTCGTAGACGAACACGAGCTCGTGGTTCTGCAGATGACCGTGTTCGCGGATATGGCAACCCGGCGGCAGCAGCTGCACGCCCGCGCAGAAATCCTCGTACGGCGTGTTCGACGGCGTGAACTTGACCGTGACATAGCCACGCGATGGCAGCGGCTGCCAAAGTGATTCGCCGTCCTCCGGTCCACTGATCATGTCGCCCCCGCGCTCGATCGTCGCCCCGCCTGCTGCGCCGACGCCGACGCGCGACGCGCGAGCAGAAAGCCCAGTACCGCCTCGTTATACGCCTCGGTCACCGTCTGCGGGCAGAAGTGCCCACCCTCGGCGAGCAGATGCAGCGTTGCGCCGGGGATCCTCTGCGCAAGTTCTTCGGAGAGTCCCGGCGCCGTCAGCTGATCGTCGCGCGCACCGATCACGAAGGTCGGCAGGTCGATTTCGTGCAGCCGGTGCCGCAGGTCATGCGCCATCACGGCGTTCAGCCGGCCGAGTTCGACCTCGAGACCGGGGAACTCGGCCAGGCGCGTACTGAAATATTCCTGCGTGCTGAGAAACCTCGGCGCGAGATACCAGGCGGGCGTTGCGAGCAGGGTGCCGATCATCAGGTAGTTCAAGGGTCCTGAATTGATCAGGACGTCGCGGCGCGTGTGGAAGGTCTGCTGGAACAAGGGCGTCGGTCCTGCCCAACTGGCACTGAGCACCAGCGAGGCCAGGCGCTGCGGCGCCCGCAGCGCGACGTGCTGCCCAATCGCGCCGCCGGTCGAATGTCCGACGAGATGCGCGCGTTCGATGCCGAGCGCGTCCATCAGTCGCAGCAGATCGTCCGCCATCTCACCGGCATTCGAGATCAGCGGACCGGGGCCGGAACGCCCCACGCCTCGATGATCGTGCAGCACGACGCGAAAATGCCGCGCGAAATCCGCGACCTGCGCGTGCCAGAAGCGGCCGCTGCCGCCGAGCCCGGCGACGAGCAGCAGCGGCTCGCCCTCGCCATGTTCCTCGACATACAGTTCCGTGTGGCCGAGGTCGATGCGACGACCGGGGGCGTCTCGAGCGGTAGCGTTCTGCATCGGGCCAATCTGCCCGAACTGGCCGGTCGACCGCCAATACTTTGCATCCAGCCTGCCATGCGCGCGCCTTATGGCAGCGCGCCCGGAATCAATTGTCGCCGCCTGCCCGTCACTGGTTGAATGGGGTCATGGCACTCAATCGCAGTCCGCAGAATCCCGTCACCCAGGCAGACATCGACACCTACGAGCGCGACGGCTGCGTCGTGCTGCGCGGCGTGTGCAATCGCGACTGGATCGACCGCCTGCTGCCGCTCGCGATGCGCATCGCCGCCGACAAGGAAGACTTCGGTCTGCTGCCGACCTACCCCGGCCGATACATGGCGCGCACGGTGCCGGAGTTTCGTGAACTCGCATTCGACGGCCCGCTGGCCGAAGCCGCCTGCCGCGTGATGCGCTCGCGCGAGGCGCATTTCTTCTTCGATGAGATGTTCGCGAAGGCGCCGCGCTCGGTGGAGAAGACCATCTGGCACACGGACCGCATGGGCTGGCCGGTGAGCGGCAAGATGGTGCCTTCGCTGTGGATGCCGTTGACGAAAGTCACCCGCGCGAATTCGCTCGAATGCATTGCCGGGTCGCACGTCCAGGACGTCCGCTACTGGCTGTTCTCGCCGAACGCCCGCAAGATGATCAAGCCGGAGGATCGCGTACCGCACATCGACTGCGAACCCTGGCGCATGGATCCGGCCGTGCGCTTCATGACCTGGGACATGGAACCGGGCGATCTGCTGATGGTGCATCCCTGGACGCTGCACTACTCCGGTGGCAACCCCGAAGATTTCTGGCGGATCGCTGTTTCGGTGCGCATCTTCGGCGACGACATCGTCTGGGACCCGCGGCCCGACTGCGTGAACCTGGCTGGCATCAGCTTCGACGAGATGATCCCGGGCGAGCGGCCACGCGGCGCACTGTGCCCTCTGGTGTGGTCAGAAGACGGACGGCGGGATGGCGACAGCGACTATCCGCGCGGCTTCGCCGCCCAATGGAAACGCGAACGCAAATCCGACATCAACGAATACGCGCTGTTTGCCCAGAACCTGGCGGCCTCGCAGCGCGCGAACCCGAAGGTCTGAGCATTCGCGCGCTGACGTCAGGAGGCTTCCTTCGCGGCGCGCCGGAATGCGTCGAGCACGTGGTCGACGGCGCGGCGCGACTCGGCGCCGCGGCGATAGATCAGGCCGGCCTGCCGCTCGATGGCCCCGGTCGCCAGCGGCAGCACGCGCAGGTCGCGCAGCGAGGGCACCGAGTCGATCAGGTGCATCGGCAGCCAGCTGAGGAAGCCGCCGCTCGCGACCAGCGACATCATCATGTTCAGCGAATTCGTGCGATACACGTCGCGCGGTGCGGGCAGTCCCTCGCCGGCGAAATACTTCTCGAACGCATCCTGCGAATGCGGCGGACCGGCGATGACCCAGCGATGTGCGATCAGATCCGCCACCTCGAGACTGCGGCGGTTCGCGAGCGGATGGCCGCGACCCGCCACGATGACGGAGCGCACCGTCAGCAGAGGCTCGAGCACGAGGTCCCCGCCCAGACTGGTCTGCGGAAAGTGAGAGAAGACCAGATCGAGGCGGCCATCCTGCATGCGGCGCAGCAGATCCTCCCAGAAGCCGTCGTCGATCACGAGCGCGAGCCGCGGATGTGCCTGGGCCAGCGCCCGCGCCACACCTGCCGTGAACTGCGTCGCGAACATCGCACTGACACCGATGTGCACCGTACCGGCAGCGCCCGCTTCGAGCTCGCGTACTTCGCGCGTCAGTCGGTGCGCGGCATTCAGCACGATCTGCGCATGGCGGTACAACGCGAGCCCGGCCTCGGTCGGCGTGACGCCGCGCGGCTTGCGGTCGACGAGCCGGACGCCGAGCAGGTCCTCGAGATTCTTGATGCTGCGTGTCAGCGCCGGCTGGCTGATCGCCACGCGCTCCGCGGCGCGCGACAGGTTCGCGCAATCGACGACCGCTACGAAATGACGCAACTGACGAAGTTCCATGGGGCATCTTCAAGACGAGGGACGCAGCGATTGTGCCCCGGACTCGGGATTTCCGCATGAGCAACTGGGATTACATCATCGTCGGCGCCGGGTCTGCGGGCTGCGTGCTCGCCAACCGGCTGTCCGCCCGCCCCGATCTGCGGGTGCTGCTGCTCGAATCCGGCCCGGCGGACCGCTCGCCCTACCTGCACGTGCCCGCTGCACTGATCAAGGCTGTCGGCAATCCGCGCTACGACTGGTGCCTGCTGGCCGAGCCCGACGGCTCGCGCTTCGGCAAGGTCGATCTGTGGCCGGCCGGTCGCGTGCTCGGTGGTTCGAGCTCGATCAACGGCATGCTGTTCGTGCGCGGTGCGCGCGAAGATTTCGACGACTGGGCCGCGGCCGGCAACCCCGGCTGGTCCTTCGACGACGTGCTGCCCTGCTTTCGCAGGCTCGAGACGACAGCGTTCGGGGAAGCGGAACTGCGCGGCCGCGAGGGACCCATGCAGGTCTCGCGGCTGCAGACCACGCATCGACTCGGACCGGTCTTCCTCGACGCCGCACGCGAGCGCGGCATCGCGATCAACCCCGACTACAACGGCGCGACGCAGGAAGGCGCCGCAGAGCCGCAGGTGACGCAGCGACGCGGCTGGCGCTGGAGCAGCGCGCGCGCCTTCCTCGCTCCAGTGCGCGGCCGCCGCAACCTGCGGGTCGACACCGGCGTCGATGTGCAGCGCCTGGATTTCGACGCCGCAAAGCGCTGCACCGGCGTCGTCACGCGCACCGGCACGCATGCGCTCGCTCCCGGCGGTGAGGTCATCCTCGCGGCGGGTACGCTGGGATCGCCGAAACTGCTGCTGCGCTCGGGCATCGGCCCCGGCGCGGACCTGCAGGCGGCTGGCATCAGCGTGCGCGTGGATGCCGCCGACGTGGGCGCAAACCTGCAGGAGCACCCGAACTCGCTCGTCTGTGCGCATGTGAACGTGCGCACCTACAACATGGACGCGACGCCGCTGCGCATGCTGCGCAACGCCGCGTACTGGGCTCTGACCGGCCGCGGCCCCGCATCCAGTCCGTATCCGCATGCCGTCGCCTTCCTGCGATCTTCGCCGGATGAGCCGCGCCCCGACCTGCAGTTCCTGTTCGGCCCGTTCGCGTTCTCGTTCGACGAGCGTGGCATCCTGCCGTACGACGGGCCCGCCGTGTCGATCGTCGTGAATACCTGTCGACCGCAGGCGCGTGGCCGGCTGCGGCTGAATCCGTCCGATGCGGCTGGCAACGTGCGGATCGAACACGAACTGCTGTCCCACCCCGATGACCTGCGCCGGCAGATCGCCGGCTGCCGCATCGCCCGTGACCTGCTCGGCGCGCCCGCGTTCGAGCCCTGGATGCGTGGCGAGTATCTGCCTGGACCTGCGGCCCAGAGCGATGAGGAATGGACCACGCACATCCGTCGCACGAGCTTCCTCGGCTATCACCCGGTCGGCACCTGTCGCATGGGCGCCGATGCGAATGCAGTGGTGACGTCACGACTCAGCGTGAGAGGTGTCGAGGGCCTGCGGGTCGCCGATGCGTCGATCATGCCGCGTATCGTGTCCGCCAACACGAATGCTGCGACGATGATGATCGGCGAAAAGGCATCGGACATGATTCTCGAAGACCGAACGGCGAGGCCGCTGGCATGATCGATCCGGCAGTGCAACGCGAGCGTGACTGGCCGTCGGAAGCACAGGGCTGGTACGTCGTCCTGATGCTGTGCCTGTGCAACATGTTCGCGTTCGTCGACCGGCAGATCATCAATCTGCTGGTCGACGACATCAAACTCGATCTGCAGATCACCGATACGCAGATCAGCCTGCTGCAGGGCCTCGCGTTCGCGTTGTTCTATGCCTTGGCCGCCGTGCCGCTCGGCCGCCTCGCCGATACCGGCAGCCGCCGCCGTCTGATCGGCATCGGCATCCTGCTGTGGACAGGCGCCGCCGCCGCCTGCGGCCTCGCGCGCTCGTTCTGGCAGCTGTTCGTCGCGCGGATGTTCGTCGGCGTCGGTGAAGCGACGTTGACGCCGTCCGGCTTCTCGATGCTCGCAGACCTGTTCCGCTCGTCGCGGGTGTCGCGTCCGATCAGCGTGTTCACGGGGTCGTCGTTCTTCGGCTCGGGCGTCGCCGGCCTGCTCGGCGGTTTCATCATCGCCCAACTCAAGGGCTTCGACAGCCTGTCACTGCCGATGGTCGGCGTGCTCCAGCCCTGGGAGGCGGCGTTCATCATCGGCGCCGCGCCGGGCGTGTTCGTGGCGCTGCTCTGGTTCCTGACCGTGCGCGAGCCGGCACGTCGCGCCAGCGCGCTCGGCGCCGCGAACAGCGCGCAGACGCGGCCCGCCGACAATCCGCGCTTCGGCGAGGTCGCACGCTTCGTGCGCGACCACGCCGGGGTGTTCGCTGCCGTGTTTGGCGGCGTGTCGGTGCTCGCGGCCGTGCAGTTTTCCCTGGGCGCCTGGGTGCCGTCCCACTTCATCCGCAATCTCGGCTGGACAGCACCCGAGATCGGCTATGCCTATGGCCTGATCTTCCTGATCTGCGGCACGGGCGGCGTCATCGCCGGCGGCTTTCTCGCCGACGGCCTGCAGGCGCGCGGCTACCGCGGCGGCCACCTGCGCGCTGTGCTGTTCTCCGCACTGGCGATGCTGCCTTTCGTCATCCTGCTGCCGCTGATGCGTGACGGCACGAGCGCCATCGCAATGCTCGCGCCCGCCGTCTTCTTCGGCACGATGGCCTTCGGCGCAGGCCCCGCGCTGATCCCGGTGATCTGTCCGTCGCGGATGCGCGGCCTGCTGGTCGCGATCTACCTGCTGATCGCCAATGTGTTCGGCCAGGCGGGTGGCCCGCTGATCGTCGCGCTGTTCACCGACTACGTGTTCGGGTCGCCCGAGCGCGTCCGAGATTCGCTGCTGGTCGCGCCCGTGCTGCTGATCATCACGGGCATCGGCCTGGTGTCGCTCGGCTTCAAAGGTCTGCGTCGCATGCAGGCCGCTGCGTGAGTCAGCGCGACGTCTACGGTCGCTGGCAGCGCGATCCGGACGGCTTCTGGCTGCAGGCATCGACGGCGCTGAACTGGCGGCGGGCGCCGCAGCAGGGCTGCGATATCCGCGAGAGTCCTTCCGGTCGATGGTTCGGCGATGGAGTGCTGAACGCCTGTGAGAATGCGGTCGATAGACATGTCGCCGCCGGGCATGGCGAGCGGACGGCGCTGGTCTACGTCAGCGCGATGACGGGCGCCGAGCGGCGCTACAGCTATGCCGAGCTGCAGCAGGAAGTCGCGCGACTGGCGGGCGCGCTGCAGGGCATCGGCGTGGGCGTCGGCGACCGCGTGATCCTCTACATGCCGATGGTGCCGGAGGCCGTGTTCGCAATGCTGGCCTGCGCACGTCTCGGCGCGATTCATTCCGTCGTGTTCGGTGGCTTCGCGGCCCGCGAACTGGCGGCGCGCATCGACGATGCGCAGCCGGTGGCGCTGCTCAGCGCCTCCTGCGGCCTCGAACCGGGACGCGTCGTCGACTATCACGGCCTCGTGCAGCGCGCACTCGAACTGGCACAGCATTCACCAGCCCATTGCGTCGTGCTGCAACGTGAGCAGGGCCCAGCCAATCTCGACCCCGCGCGATTCACGGACTGGCAGGAATTCCTGCGCGAAGCAGAGCCGGCGGACCCGGTGCCCATGCCGTCAACCGCGCCGCTGTATGTGCTGTACACGTCGGGCACGACCGGACGTCCGAAGGGCGTGCTGCGCGACACCGGCGGCTATCTGACTGCCCTCGCGTGGTCGATGACGAACGTCTATGCCACCGGGCCCGGCGAGACGTTCTGGGCGGCGTCGGACATCGGCTGGGTCGTCGGCCATTCCTACATCGTCTACGGCCCGCTGCTGCAGGGCTGTACGACGATCCTGTTCGAAGGCAAGCCGGTGGGCACGCCGGACGCAGGCACGTACTGGCGCGTTGTCGAGCGGTATCGAGTGAAGACGCTGTTCACGGCGCCGACCGCGATCCGCGCGATCAAGCGCGACGATCCCGATGGACGATTCATGCGCGCTGCGGATCTCACGTCGCTGCAGGCGCTGTTCCTCGCGGGTGAGCGCGCCGATCCTGACACCGTGCACTGGGCCGGTACGCATCTCGGCGTTCCGGTCGTCGACCACTGGTGGCAGACCGAAACAGGCTGGCCGATGGTCGCGAACTGTCTCGGCCTCGGCGCGCTGCCGATCAAGCCTGGCAGCCCGACGCTGCCGGTGCCTGGGTTTTCGATCGACGTGCTCGATGCGAGCGGCCACGTGCTGCCCGCGAATCAGCAGGGCGCACTCGTCGTGCGACTGCCGCTGCCGCCGGGCTGCCTGCCCACGCTGTGGCGCAACGATGCGGGATTCGACGCGGCGTATCTGCGCGAGCATCCGGGCTACTACACGACCGGCGATGGCGGTTATCTCGACGAGGATGGCTATGTCTATGTGATGGGCCGCATCGACGATGTCATCAACGTGGCCGGCCACAGGCTGTCGACCGGCGAACTCGAGCAGGCACTCGCGGGCCATGCCGCCGTCGCCGAGTGTGCGGTGGTCGGGGTCGCCGACGCGATCAAAGGCACCGTGCCTCTCGGCCTCGTCGTGCTGAAGGCGGGCGTCGACACCTCACCGGCGATATTGATCAACGAACTGATCGCGCGTGTGCGTGAGGAAGTCGGGCCTGTCGCCGCCTTCCAGCGCTGCCTGATCGTGTCGCGCCTGCCGAAGACGCGCTCGGGCAAGGTGCTGCGCTCCACACTGCGCGCACTCGCCGACGGCCGCACGGCCGAGCTCCCGCCAACGATCGAGGACCCTGCCGTGCTCGATGAGATCGGTGCGCAGTTGCGAGGCTGAGTCAGTCCTCGCGCACCACGCGAAAGCCGAACGTAAAGCGCCGGTCCGTCGCGTTCATCTTGAGCCGGAACGCAGGCCGCGTACTTGCGGCGATCGCGGTCCAGCCCTGCCCCTTCATGACCCGCTGACCGCAATCCGCGCCGGTGACCTGCGCGGACTGATCTGCGGGCGCGCCCTGGTGCGTGTCGTTCCAGCAGTCGGCGACCCACTCGTTCGCATTGCCGAGCAGTCCGTGCACGCCGAACGGATTGGCCGCGGTCTCCGTCACGGGCGCCGTGGTGGCAAAGCCATCGTCGCAGGGCTGGCCCTTCCAGTCGCTGAGCACTTCGTATTTGATCTTCGTCTGATCCCAGCGATAGCGGGCCTGCGTCTTCTGATCGCCGAGGTTCACGTACCTGCAGATCCGCTCCGGGGAATCGCCGAACCAGTAGGCCGTGCGCGTACCGGCGCGCGCCACGTATTCCCACTCGGCTTCACTGGCGAGCCGATAGCGATGGCCGGTCTTCGCCGACAGCCAGGCGAGATAGGCCTGCGCGTCATGCCAGTTCACGCAGGTCACGGGATGCGCGTCGGTCTGCTCGATCTTCGCATCGCGCCAGCTGCGCGATTCATCCAGCACCCACTCCGAGCCGATGAAATGCCAGCAGCCGGGCGCGGGGCCGTAGCCTGTCTCGCGCGCGAACTCCGCGAACTCGCCGCGTGTCACTTCGTAGCGACCCATGCTGAAGCCGTGCTCGATACGCACTGCGTGCCGTGGCTGTTCGCGCGTGGCCCAGTACTCCGGCAGGCCGAGACGACGCGGTTCGTCGATCTCGGCCCCCATCGTGAACTCGCCGGGCGCGATCGCGACGAGCTCCGGGCAATGCTCGCAATCGCGCTGCGGCGCCGCAGACGCCGCCAGCGTCATCACGGCGGCCGATGCGAGCAGCAGCCCCATGCTCAGGGCAGCGGCTTGCGATCGCGCGCGTACATCTCGAAGCTCGACACGTTCGGCTCGACCCATTCACGCTGGGCGGTCAGGTATTTCGGGAAGCGCTTTTCGGTGTACGCCAGGATGTCCTTCGGCAGATCCTCGACGCGATCCAGCTTCAGCGTGTGCGAGCGGTAGAAAAGATGTCCCGGCCGCTGCCCCATCAGCATCCACGGCAACCAGGTCGCGACGCGGTTCCAGCTGCCGTAGGGCTTCAGGCTCGGCGAACCCTGGTCCTCGAGCTCCTTGCGATCGACGCGCCACTGCTGGTACTCGCTGACGCGCACGCGCTCGCCCGGTGATTCGCGCTTCCAGACCTTCGGATCGAGCGGGCTCTTCCAGTCGAGATTCACGTCGAAGGCCGACATCGCATTCGGCCCGACGAAATGCCAGGGCATCAGGAATTTGATGGTCGGCGCGTGCTGGTCCTTGGTGGCGTTGAAGCCGAGCGTGAACTCGGGCTTCAGCACCGCGTTCACCGGATCGTTGTTGATCGGATAGACCTCAACCTGCTCGCCGAGCATCGGGTTGTTCCACGTTTCCATGATCTTGCCGGTCGCGAGGTCCTTGTAATAACCCACCTCGCGCCACAGGCAACGGTAGGAGCCATCGGCCTGCGGCTCCGTACGACCGATGCCGAAGCCCTCGACGTCGAACAGCGGCTTGATGATTTCCGAGTCGCCGATGACCGAGAACACGCGGCCACCGAACCAGCCGACCGTCGTCGCCGTCGGATCGAGCGAGCGCGTCATGCGGATGTAGGCGCGCAGGTTGTCGACGGGCGACTGCGAATCGAAGCGACCGCCACTCGCGGACGTCGCCGCAGCGGCCGTGCCCAGCGACGTTGTGGCGAGCGCCGCCGGCACGCCGGCCGCCAGCAGTTTCAGGACTCCGCGCCGATCGAAATCGGGCTGCAACAGGGCATTCAACATTGAACTAACCTCCATGTCAGGTGGGTGCGGCGCGCAGCGCGCGCTCGGGATCATCGAGAATATCGGGGTGACGCTGGCGCGTCAGTGCGAGGAATTCTTCGGGGCAATCGGCCCAGCTCGCGGCCTTCGCGCCGTACCCACTGTCGAGCGTGTGGCCGCGGACGTCGCCCATCTGCATCCACGGTCGCCAGCTGGTGAGTGCCGTGTACGCGTAGTGCGCCGGCACAGACACACGGTCGCGGCGCGCGAGATCTGCCGCGCGCGCCTGCCACACCATCCACTCGCGGTAGTAGATGGTCTTGGGTCCGTTGCGATCGGGGTACACACGACCATACTCGTTCGCCCGCAGGCAGACGTCGTCGCCAACCGCGGTCGGCACTTCGATCGAGCGCTGCAGATGCACGGCAGACTTCGGCACGAACTGCGTCGCGCCACTGCCACCCTGCGGCGGATCGAACTCCTCCCATTCGTCATGCGCCACCGCAAAGCGCGCCTTGACCGGCCCGAACCGGTAGGCCGGCACTTTCACGACGCGGCCGGTGCCCGGCATCGTGACCGTCTCCAGCAACTCACCGCTGACGGGATCCGTGTAATGCGCCACCTCGAGAATCGTGGCTTCATAGATGTCCGGCGAGATCCGGGCGAAGCGCTGCACCGCGCCGGCGACGACGCCGCACAGCGGCGTGACTTCGCCATCGATGACCGCTGAGCGCTGCGAACGGAGCCAGCCGTAGACGAGGCCGCCGTCGGTCCGGCCGCGCATCCGCACAAACGCGTCGAGCAGCGCCGCACCGCGCAAACCGGCCGCAACGTGCTGCGCCTTCGCTGAGGCGAACGCGGTTCGAGGTCCGGCCTCCGCCACCGACGCCAGTGCCAGCGCCGCGGTACCGGCCGTCATCCAGTCCCGTCGATTCATGCGTCCCATGGTACGAATCCCGCCAGCCGCTGGGATGCAGTCGACGCATGGCAGCCACCTTCGCTTTGATGGCGCACGCGGCTGCGCCGCGCGCACAATGCCCCATGATCGACTCCATGCGACGCCTGCTGCTGACCCACGCGCCCGCCGCGGCCACCTGGGCTGCCTTCGCTGGCGCGGCACCTCTCGCCGAAGCCGCCACGACGCCGGTCCCGAACGACGCCGGTCCGCTGGCCGACGGCTATCTGCAATTCGCGAGCCCGGCGGACAAGTTCCGCGCGCTGTTCCGCTTCGAGCGTGACCTGCGCGACGAGGGCATCGCGCTCAGTACCTACCAGTTCCTGGTGTACGCGCTGCCGCAGGGCCAGCGGCCGCGGCCCATCGTGCGATTCGAGGGCATGGAGTTCTCGTATTTCCGCCGCGTCGGCGAACTGACCTGGCGCATCCATGCACACAACCTGAGCTACCCGCGCGATCCGGTCAGTGGCCAGTTCATCTCGACCGTGCGCAATCCGTTCACGGACGCGATGCTCGACGTCCAGCCGATGCGCCTGCTGGGCGATCCCGGGGTGCTGCATTCGCCGAAGGGCTACCTGCCGCTGGATTCCAAGCGCATCCAGTGGCTCGACGCGTTTCTGGTCATGCGGACCGAGGGCGATCTGGTGAAGTCCGAGCACATCCGCCCGACACCGGACGGCTGGCCGCAGATGTTCATCGAAAGCTCCGTCAGTACGGTGCCGAAGCGTGACTTCGACAATCCGAAGGTCACGTCGCTGCAGTACCAGACCGCGGGCTTCTACGTGTTCCCGTTCCCCGCCTGGATGAAGATGGGCGACGCCCCCGGCCACATGCTGGGCGCCTGGAACGGACGCAAGATCCGCGACCCGCGCAACCTGCCGCGCGAGTTCCTCGCGCGCGCTCGCAGCGAAGACGCTGCACTGCTGGAACCGCGCTGGAGCGAATTCGATCGCGCCGTGCCCGAGCAGCTCCGCGCAGCTTACTGAATCTGCTCGCGCTCGCGTCTTCCGCGGCCTGCGAGGTAGCGGCCGAACGGCGCGCGCTGGCGCCGCTCGGCCGTGCTTTTGCTTTGCTTCAGAACCGCATGGTCGCGGTCACGCCCAAGTGCCGCTTCTTCGGCAGCACTGCCTCCGATGAAGCAAACTGGAACAGGAAGGGATCTACGGCGCTGTCGCTGTTAAATCGCGATGCCTCGAGCGTATCGTCATCGAACAGGTTGTTGACAAACGCGACGAGCTCCCACTTGTCCGCCCGGAGGCCGACACGCAGATTGGCGCGAACCTGTGCCGGGACGTAGGCAAAATTCGCGATGCTGTCATAGCGCTTGCCGATATAGGTCACATCCGTCCGAACGTACCAGTTCTTGTCGCCCTCGGCGACGGCATCGTACTGCGCGTAGGCCGCGCCGCTCAACTTCGGCACCAGTGGGAATTCAAACCCTTTTGCATCGGTGACGCCAAGGAAGCGCAGCGGAATGGTCTCGTTCAGCGCCTTGGTGATCTCGGAATCCGCGTATGCGGCGCTGCCACCGAGGGTCCAGCTGGTGCCGAGCTTGTATGCGCCGTCCACTTCGATGCCGCGCGTGTTGCTGTCCCCCGCCGAGAACGGCACGACGTTGAAGTTCTCGCCGGCCGGAGCCGGCAGGTTCAAAATCGAACCGTTGCCGTCCAAGTCGATCTGATACGTCCGCACCCCCTGTCGGCCGACCCACTCGAGGTAGTAGACGGCTGCGTTGACGTACCAACGACCGTCGTCTTCGCGGTGCTTGACGCCGATCTCATAGTTCTTGATCTCTGCCTCTGGCGCGATCGGGTTGAGACCGTTCGCCAACGCGACGGTCTGCTGCGCCGGTGTCAGCTGATAGAACGTCGCGTATCCCTGCGTGGGCTGGTTGCCCTTCGCATAGTTCGCGAAGAGATTGGTCTCGGTGTTCAGTTCGTACTTCACGAGCACGCGCGGCAGTGTCGCTTTCGTCTCGACGGCGAGCTCCGTCGGCGCTCCAACGCCGCTGACTTGCTCGTCGTTCTGCCGTCGTGCTTCGAGACTGATGCTGAGCGCATCGGTGATGTCGTATCCGACGCTGGCGAAGACAGAGTCGGTCGTTGACGCAGAGCGAAGCACTGCTGCCAGAGACGCCGCCGACGGACCGCCCGTGCCAGCCGGATAAGGTGCAGTGCCGAACAGTGCGCCGTTGATGAATCCGCCGACGGTCTCGAACGTATTCTCGAGCTTCGAAACGCCGATCATCCAGTTCAGGCGCTGCTCGGCGGGCGACGTCAGGCGCAATTCGTAAGACTGCTGGGTCTGGTCATTGTAAGAATAGAACTGGTAGCGATCCTCCGGTGTCAACTCGAAATCGCGCAGCGCCTCGACGAACTGGTCCTGCGTACTCGCGATCGCCGTCAGCGTGTAGCCGCGGATGTTCCAGTCCGCCGTCAGGGCCGCGAGCTTGTGATCGATCAGCGTCTGGTGCTCATCGAACGGCAACCGACTGACCGACGGCGCAGGCGTCGATGTATTGATTCCGACCGGCCCTGCTGGCGCCCGCAACTCACCGCAATAGACGCTGCGAATTTGAGCGAACGTGAATCCGGGAGGGAAAGTCACAGGGTTGCGAAACGCAGCCCCCGGGAATGGACCGCAGTTGTACGTGGGATAGCGCGCGATCAGCGTCGTCGCGGCCGGGCCGTCCTCGTCGTGGCGATCGCTGTAGCGCACGCGGATGGAGAGATCCTCTGTCGGTGTGAAATTCAGCGTGCCGGACAGGTAGCGTTGCTTGGACTCGCCGAGTCGGCCGCCGAGCGCGTTCTTGTAGTAGCCGTCGAACTCGCTGAAATCGCCGACGATCCGGCCCGACAGCTTGCCTGGAACGAGCGGCCCCTCCAGCGCGCCGGAAAGTCGCTTGTCGCCGTATGAGCCGGCCGTGATGCTGGCACGGCCACTCAGCTCGTTGCTGGGCGTCTTCGTGATGAGACTGATCGCACCACCAAAGGTTGCCTTGCCGAACAGCGCCGACTGGGGCCCCTTGATCACTTCGACCCGCGCGAGGTCCTCGCTGCCGATCGCGGAGGGGTTGCCGATGTAAGGCACGTTGTCGATGAAGACGGTGACCAGATCTTTTCGATTGTCACCAACCGCCGAGATCTGGGTCATGCCGCGAATCGAGAAATCGCTCGCCGCGCGCGATGAGCCCTGATTGAACGTCAGACCGGGCGCGAACTTCGACAGATCGGCGATCGACTCGACGCCGCGCTCCTCGATCTGCTTGTCCGTGAACGCCTGGATCGTCAGCGGCGCGTCCTGGATCAATTCGACGCGCTTGCGCGCCGTGACCACGACCTCATCCAGACCGGCTGCGCCAGCGGAATCCTGCGCGGATACGGATGCGGCGGCGGACAGCAGCGTCGCACTCACGGCACAGACTAACGGTTTTCTCAGCTTCATAAGACCCCCAAACGAGTTATCCAATGTCATCTCCCAGACTTGTTTCGACGGTACGGCTGCTCGGCAGCCAGCGTGATGCAATCCGCGCATGGCAGGCAGCGCGGCGCGAATGGCGCGTGCCGCGCAGCGGCGGTTCAATGTCGTGCGCATGCCAGCACGTCCTCCGCGGCAGGCGCCGAGCCCGTGGCGCGGCGCCATTCCTGCACGGCAGCGATCCAGACGGGTGCGGTCTCCGCCGTCAGCACGATCGATCCATCCGCGCGCAGCAGTGATGCGCTGCGCGGATCCTTTCGCTCACTCAGCCAGTCGCTGACACCGCGGAACCCGGCCTGCATGGCGCGCGCGCAGGCGGGTGCGAAGGGCGGCTGCGCGACGCGCTGCAGCCGGTCCCCACGCACGACGAAGGCCTCGTCGACCGATTGCGCGACGATCAGCGGAACGCCGATGGCCTCGGCAATTGCGCTCTGCTCGAGCACGTGGGAAAAGGTGACGATCACGTCATTGCCACGGGTCACGGCGCGCAGCCCTGCCGGCTCGAGCCACGACGCGAGCGCGCCGTCGAGCCGCTCGAGCTCCGCGATCGCAGCCCTTCCTTTGACGACACCGCGCTGCCCACTGAGCACGAACTGCGCATCGGCCGCGTACTGCCCGCTCGCCGCCGCCACGTCGTGCTGGTTGTGCGCGGCCAGGTACCGGCGCACCACGTCGAGCGCACGCTGCTCGCGCACCGAGTGTGTCGTCGCCGGCATGCGCGTCGATTCGACGAACGCCATCAGCTCGCGATTGAAACGCTGCGGCTGCTCCGCGAATGACGAATGGCCGGCGTTGGGGATCACCGACAGCGACGAGCGCGGCAGCCTCTGCACCAGCGCCGCGAGCTGCGTCTCGGGAACCGAGCTGTCGCCCGCACCGGTCGTGAACCGCGTCGGCACCGTCACGCGATCGAGCAGGTCGAGATTCTCGAGCCGCATGCCGACCATTGCGGCGCGCGCATAGCGCGGCAGCTGCAGGGTCGAGACGAGCCATATCTCCTCGTCCGCGGCGGACAGGGGTGTCACGGTCATCAGCCGCACGAACGCACGCTGTCCGGCGATGTTCTCGTCCAGCGCTTCGGAACGGCGCTGCCGATCGCCCTCGACATAGGCCGCATCGCCCGCGAGTGGGTGCAGCCGCTCCGCCAGGCCGCCCGTCGAGCCGATGAAGTTGATGCCGGCGAGATTCGCGTCGCCGTAATGGCGCACGTAGTTCATCACGACGTTGCCGCCGAAGGACCAGGCCACGACCACGGGCTTCACGAGCTGCTTCGCCTGCATCACCGCGGCAACGTCATCCGCCCAGATCTTCGGATCCGCATAGCTCTGCGAACCGGAGGGCTTGCCCGAGGCACCATGACCCCGAAGATCGAGCGCGACGAAGCGGTAGCGCGCCGCGAGCGCTGGCGCCCGCTGCTGATTCCAGACGGCGGCCGACAGCGAGAAGCCGTGCAGCAGCAGCAACGCGGGACCGTCCGGGTTGCCCCACTCGGACACGGCGAGCGGCACGCCATCGGGAGCCATCACGGTCGAGTAGGTCACCGTGGCCCGCGCCGGCACCGGCTCGCCGCCGACCGCCACCGCAGCGACGCCCGACAACGCGAGGCAAGCACCGAGCACGACGCGAACGCGCATGGCGTGCATCGACATGCTCAACCCTCGAACAGCTGCGGATGCGTCGACCGCGTTCGCGCCACGATCGCCGGTGGCAGTTCGTCGACGGTGGCCGCCTTGCGACCGAACAGGCGCCACGAGATGACGCCCGGAATGTCGCGCATGTCCATCCACGGCCGCCACGACGCCAGCGTCTGGTAGGCCATCGTGCTCGGGACGAAGCGATTCGCACGGGAGCGCAGATCACGCAGCGAGGCATGCAGCGTCAGCAGGGAGGTCTGCACGTTGGCCGGCGCGCCGTTGGCTCCGGGCATGCGCACCAGCAGTTCCTCGCTGGACCAGACCGAGTCGCCGAGCGTCACCGGCACGCCGAGATAGCCCGTGTATTCGAGCCCAGGGATCGGCGCCTTCAGCACCGGCAGTACGGTGGCGCCTTCGAAACGCAGCGACTGCGGCGAGTAGTAGTGCTTCGGAGCAACCGTCCTGCCGGTCAGCGGATTCAGCCACTCGTCGAGGACGGCGCCGGTGCCGAGATCCTTGAACCAGCCCGCCTCGCGCAGCGTATAGGTGAACGCGCCACCGTCCGCGGGTGTGCAGCGATTGATGCTGAGGCCTTCGATGCCCAGCAGCGGCACGGTGCGCTGACCCGAGACCTGTCCGTAGAACGTGCCCGAGTACCACCAGAACGCGGGCCGGCCATCGGCCTGTGCGCGCATGCGGACATGCGTCTGCAGCGTATCGAGCGAGGTCGTGGTACCGGTCGCCGCGCCGTCTGCTGCAGCGTCAGCATTGATGGGCAGACCCGCGCCGAGCAGCGCGCCACCGAAGACGGGAAAAAGATCGCGACGATTCATGGCGGTGCCCCACTGGCAGGGTTGTCGACGCGCGGCGGCGCGGGTTTGCGCTCGCGCATGAAGCGGATCACGCTGGGTTCCGCTTTCGTGCGCTTCTCGGGCGGCGTCAGGAAGTCCGGGAAGCGCTCGCGGGTCAGCGCGACGATGTCGGCGGGAATGTGCGCGAGTTCATCCGCGCTGCCCGTGAAGCAGTTGTAGAGCAGATGCCCGGGCGCGGCGCCCATCAGCATCCACGGCTGCCACGGACGCACGTGCGTCCAGGCGCCCACGTGTTCGAGCGAGGTGACGGCCGGGTCCCGCGCCTGCGCAAGCGAGACGTTGTAGCTCAGCATGTCCGAGACCTGCAGCATCGGCCCGCTGCTCTCGCGGACCCAGACGGCGGGGTCGAGCGGATTGCGCGCCCAGAAATGGGAGTGCTGCTCGACGAACAGCCGATCGCCGGCGGTCTGCCACGGCAGCACGAACGGCGTCGCGGCGGCGGCCGCGCGCGCCGGATCGTCGTAGAAGCGGGCATCGCGTTCGACCGGTTCGATATCGCGGCTGACCGACGGATTGGCGATGTGCAGCACGTCGACGGTCTCGTCGTTCAGCGGATTGCGCCAGCGGTCGACCACCTGACCGGTGGCGAGATCGAAGAAGAACCCGACCTCACGCTGCAGCAGCATCCAGCCCGGCCGGTCCGGCAGCGGCAGGGCGCGCTGCGAGGACATCCCCATGATGCCGAGCAGGTCGCGACCGGCGGCCCCAGGCGCCACGGCCATCACGCGGCCGCGGTACCAGCCGTGCTTGATGCGCGTCGCGTCGAGGTTGGCGAGGATCCGGGTCATCAGACGGGCGTTGCCGGCGCCGGTGGACAATTCCAGGTCCACCGGTTGCGCGGCGGGCTTTGCTCGGACCTTCGCGGCGAGCGCCCCCGTCGAGGCAGCCCCTGAAGCCAGAACGAGCCCCGCCGTCAGCAGATCGCGTCGTGAAGAATGCATGGATCGATCTTCAGGACGGGCCCCCGGCGTCGCAACGATCCTTACGTGGCCGCACCGCACTGATTCGTCCAGGGTCCTCCGCGGAGGCCCAAACGACGCGAATGCGCATTCGCGTTACGCAGAAATGACGCGCCGTTGACACTGGAGGGTCGGCGCTCCAAAGTCCTCCCACACCGGAGCCTTCATGGAAGCCACCCTGCCGACCCAAGAAACCGCGGCGCCGCCGCCGGCGTCCGGCCAGCGGCGGCCGAGCCCACGGGAACTGGTCTTCCTGTATCTCGTGCCCCCTTTGCTGATGGCCCTTCCGCTCGGCATGTATCGCGCCGGCATCGGACTGCCGATTCCGCTGTCTCTGGTCCTGTGGGCATCGGTCTGCCTCATCTCCTGGTGGCTGTCGGAAGCCTTCTCGCATGTCGCGAGTCGGGTGCTCAGGCCCTGGCATCCATCGCTGTGGCTCGTGCTGATACTCGGCTACCTGATGAATCTCTGGATCTCGAGCCTGTACAACGTGCCGATCGTCGCGGCGCTGATCGAGTTCGGTCGGGTGCCGCGCTCGCCCGATCTCATGGCTTACTTCGCACTCGATCGAAACCTGTTCGATCCGGACTATCTCTGGATGCTGTTCCGGGGCGGCGCCGCCGGGCTCGTCGTCTGGTTGACCGCGAACATGCTGTTCGATCGAGTGACGGGCACGGAACGCTTCAGCGGGTCGGCGCCGGTGCCGGTCGCCCCGCTGCCCCGCCCCGCTCCGCTGGCCGAGCCAGTCCCGCCAGTGGCTCCGACCGCACCGGCGCCCCGCGAACTCGCCCCGCCGCGCTTCTTCAGTCGTCTCGAAAAACTGCGCGGCCTGCAGCCCGATGATCTCCTCGCGGTGGAAGCGGAAGACCACTACGTCCATGTGCACAGTCGTCGCGGCAAGGAACTCATCTACTACCGGTTCCGCGATGTGCTCGAGGAACTGCGCGACTGGGACGGCCTGCACGTGCACCGTTCGGTCTGGCTACGGCGCGCGGCCGTGACCGCTGTGGAGGAGAACGGCCGTTCGACCTGGGTCGTGCTGGAGTCTGGCGCCCGGTTGCCCGTGAGCTTCGCGAATCGTGCGTTGATCCGTTCGACCCGGAGTCAGAACACGGCGTGATCGCCGCGCTCGTCGGCCGCCGCACCGCTGACGAGTTCCGCGTAGTGCTGCAGCAGCGTATCGCTGCCCGTCGAGGGCGTGGCGCCCGCGTCGTAGCGGCCCGTGTGCGGATCGAGCACCAGCATGGACTCCGTGCCGTAATAGCGACCGATCCGCGCAAGCTCCGCCTTGTCGGCCAGTGGCGGGATGACGCGCCCCAGCGTTGCGAGCACGGCGATGATCGCGTCCAGCAGCGCGACAGGCACTTCCTTGAACTTCGGCGGCATGCCCAGCAGCGCAAACAGGGCCTCGCCCTGTTCACGCGGCGTGATCGGCTCGCCAGGTCCACCAATCGGCAGGATGCGGTCGAAACGCGCGGGGTCATCCAGGCAGCCCGCGAGATACTCACCGAGATCGCGATCGCTGATCGGCTTGCAGGCGTTCAGGCGACCATCGCCAAAGACGAGAAAGGGTTTGCCGCGGCGCAGTCGACCGATCTGACCGGACAGTGACTTGAAGAACGCCGTCGGCCGAACGATCGAATAGCGGATGCCGGATTCACGCAGCAGCTTCTCGAACGCCAGCTTGGCATGCTGGAACGCGAGCAGCGGCTTCTGCACGCAGATGGCGGATAGCAGCACCACGTGCTGCACACCCGCCGCCTGCGCGAGCCGCAACGCCTCGGCATTCGCGCGATGATCGATCGCCCAGGCATCGCGCGGCGTGCCGGTGCGCGAGGCGAGGCAGGACACCAGCGCATCGAAGCGTTCTTCGCGAAAGCCGTCGCGCGCGAGTGACACGGGATCCGTGACGTCGCCGAAGCGCAACTGCACCCCGGGAAACAGCCGCGCGAGATCGTCGCGCTGCAGCCGACCGCCGACCCCGGCGCGCTCGCGCACGAAGCAGACGACGTCATGGCCGCGCCGGACGAGAGCGTGCACCGTGGCGATGCCGATCGTGCCCGTGGCGCCGAGCACGAACACGCGCCGACGCACCACGCTCGCGCCCTCGCTCGCCATCACGCTCGCCAGTCGATCATCATCTTCAGGCACTGCGGGTCGCCGAAGGCGATTTCATAGGCTTCGCGCGCACGACTGATCGGCAGCGTGTGCGTGATCAGCCCTTCGAGCGACAGCGCACCGCGCTCGACCAGCGCCGTGACGGCCTGCAGGTCATGCTTCTTCCACTGCGCCGCGACGCGGATCTGCGCCTCACGCATGAACGCCGGTGCGAACGCGAAGCTCAGGTCCTGCTTGTAGAAGCCCGCGAGCACGACTTCACCACCGGGCGCGAGCCGTGAGATCAGGCTGTTCAGGATCGAACTGTCGCCGCTGACATCGTAGATCGCCGCGTAGTTCTTGCGGGCGTCCTCGTCCGGCGCGATCACCGGATAGCCTGTCGCGCCGGCGCGCCGCAGCGGCTGCGTCTCCCACACGGTCGGCGCGGACATGCCGAGTGCCAGCGCGATGCGCGCGAGCAGTCGTCCCATGACGCCGTGGCCGATGACCAGATCCGGTGCCACCATCGGCTCACGCAGGCCGCCGAGCGAGATCGTGTGATAGCAGGTCGCCGCGAGTGCGAGCAGTACGCCTTTCGGGCCGAGCGCGGGATCGAGCACCACGACGCGATCATGCGGCACGATCAGCCGCGACCCGGCACCACCGAAGATGTTGCGGACACCCTGGAAGCTGTAGGAGCCGGGAATGAACACGTGGCTGCCGACCGGCACGGACGCCGTCTCGCCCGCACGCACCACCGTGCCGACCGTCTCGTAGCCTGGCACGAGCGGATAGCCGAGACCCGGGAACGGCGGCATCGTGCCATCCCACAGCAGTCGCTCCGTGCCAGTGCTGATGCCACTGAAGCTCACCTCGACTTCGAGATCACCGGCCTCGAAGGCCTTCAGTTCGAGCGTCTGGACGGACAGCGTGCGGGGTGCATCGAAAACGATGGCCTGGGCTTGAGTCATGGGCATGCCGGCGCTGGGAATGGGACCCGTAGTGAGCCCGCACCCGCGTCGAGAATCAAGAGTGGCCGGACAACACGCCCAGGGCCGGCGGGGCGCCGATCATCGGATGCCTCCAATGACCGGCGCTGCCTTTCCATCAGCTCGATCCCCGACGCCGCATCGCCTCGACGATCACCTCGTGTTCGAGCGCGAGGCCGGCTGAGCATTGCGCAGACTCGAACAGATGCCGCCCTGGTCCTCGACACTGACACGCATGCAGAGCTGCGCGCGTTGCTGCTGCATGAAGCTGGAGAAATCGAGACCTGCCGCGGAGCAGCTGCCGCTGACCGAGGTGCTTCCCGATGTCCTTCTTGCGAGCAGGTCACGTAGCTTGCCGCGCTGTTCGCACTCGAGCTGGGCCTTAGCCTGCTCGGTGCGCGGTGCCGAGCACTGATAGTCTTCGCCGGGTGCCGGGCGAATCAGCCCGGGATCCGCACAGCCGTTCAGGCGCGCCACGAAGCTCATGCAGTCGTAGGACTGCCAGTCGTTGCCCGGCTGCGAGCAGTAGTCGTTGAATCGTGCGGCCTTGGCAGCCATCGCGGAACAGGACCGGCCCTCCTCCGAGGGCATCGTCGCACCACCGCCAGCGGCAGGCGGCTTCGCCGGCGGAGTGGTCGACTTGGTACCGCCTGTCGCAGGTGCCGGCTGTGGGTCGTTCACGCCGTTGATGTAGTCGGCCGCGGCAACGTACAGCGGGTCCGCGACGTCTGCGATCGCTTCGCCGACGGGTTCGTAAACGGTGTAGGCCATCACTCCGACGGCGATCGCCGGCAGCACGACGTCTGCCGCCACGATCGCGGCACC
Source organism: Steroidobacteraceae bacterium (assembly GCA_965279665.1). Taxonomy (GTDB): domain Bacteria; phylum Pseudomonadota; class Gammaproteobacteria; order Steroidobacterales; family Steroidobacteraceae; genus UBA964. Next base: position 726,476 of record OZ257256.1, on the reverse strand, counting down.
GCCCGCCGCGTCGGCCGCGACCATCTCCACGGCGCCGCCGACGACAGTCAGTACGGTATCCGCGGCGCCGATGGCTTCAGCCGCCTCGCTTTCGTTACCGACCAGATCGTTCGCGTCGGCGACGGCGCCGACCGCAGCGCTGATGATGCTCAACGCACAGCCCGCCTTGCTCTCGCAGCCGGACATCACCTCGCCGGCCGTCTTCATCGCATCGGCGAGATCCGCCGTGGCACCGGCGACCCAGGCCAGCGCGTCACCGGCACCCATCTGTTGAGTACCGCCGCCCGGGGCCGCTGCGACGAGACCGCTGCTGCTGCCATCGCGACAGGCCGCACCGAAACCCGTCAGGAAACCCTGCGCGTTTGCCACCGCCTGTCGATAGCCGGGGCTGCCCGGAACGAAGCGCGTCCCCATGCTGCCACCGAGGCCGGCGCGCTGCGCGCTGCGACACGCGGACACCTTCGAGCTGGCTGCACTGCCGCTCAGTGTCTGCGCGGATGCGCTGCCCTTTCGGCTGCCCGTCGCGATGCCGCGGGTCATGGACCCGAGCGCACCACCACCGCTGCCCGGGCCTGCCTGGACATTCGTGACGGACAGGTCCCCGCGCCCGCCGCACGTGTTGATGTCACCGCCGCCCGGACTGCCGCCGAGTGACTCCCACAGATCGTTCATCGCGAGGTTGAAGATGGCCCGATCCGTCGGTGCGACCTGCAGATCACTGATGACCTCCGCGACCGGGACACAGAATGCCTTGCCGGGATGTGCGCCGGACACGTGACACAGGCGCTGCGGTTTCAGAACCACGTTGGCATTCTCGAGCGCAGTTCGCAGCGCCGCCTTGTCACCGTTGGCGGCCACGATCATGTCGAGAAACAACTTGCGCGAGGGGCGGCTGGCCGGCGTGACGGCAATCGCATTGCGCAGCGCCTGCAGGCGCGCGGCCGACAGCGCCGCAGGCGTCGCGCGCAGGGTCGTCGAAACGCGCGGCGGAATCTGTGCGGCAGCCGTCCCGACCCAGAGCAGCAACGCACACGACAACATGACTCTCAGTTTGTACATCGACAGTCTCCAGTTCATGAAACAAAGGGATCGAGTTATTGCAGCGGCAACGCGAGATCGACGCCGTCCGGTACCAGGAACTCCGCTGAATCGAAACGCAGCGTCACGCCGTGATCGTTGAAGGCCGTGGCATCGCAGCTCAGCACACCGCCCATCGGCGCAAACTGCGCCTGCCACTGCAGTCGCGTCGTGCCCGGATCCGGAAATTCGAACGGATTCAGCCAGCCCGTGGCAGCGGGCCTCAGCGTGCCGGCGACGACCGGCTCGGGTTGGCGAACGACACTCGACACGCGCGAGAGCGCAAAGCCGCCACCGCCGAACACGCCGAGCAGATCCTGCGGAAGACTGCCATTGCCGAGCTGGCAGCGACTGCCCACCCGTTCCAGCGAGAATCGTGCGCTGGTCACGGTCACGCCGGCGGGCAGCGGCGCCTGGTTGAAGACCACACCGCAGCGAGTACCGGCAGGACCGGAGCGGACGGTGAACGTCAGGTCGTCATCCTTCTCGCCGATGCCGACGGCGTGCGGCGGCTGGCCGAGGGCCGTGGCGACTCCCTTGCAGGTCGAGCCTGCGGCGAGCGCAGGCATCGCGGGGGCCAGCAGATCCTTCAGGCGTTTCGTCGCGATCACGCTGACGACACGGCGCGGTCGCGCCGAATACGGCACTCCCCTGCGCTCGAACAGATCGACGAGCGGCGCTTCGTTCACCTCGCGGAGCTTGTTGTCGAAGTCGAGTGTGTACCAGCGACGGTCACCACCGAGAAAGACGAAGGCCGCGGACGGCGTGCACGACGTCGGCTCATCGAGGACGCCGCGCGCGAATCGATCGAGTGCACCCGGCGACTGCAGCGTCGTCGCATCGGGGCTCGTATTCTGTGCGACCAGTTCACGTCCTGGACCGACGCCGAGGACGCCGGTGACCTGAAAAGTCGCCTCACCATTGGCATCCAGGACGAGGCCGTCACCGACGGGGTCGCGAAAGTTCGCGCGTCTCGTCAGTTCCGGCGAGCTGTCCGTGGTGTAGCGCCGCGAATTGAATGGAACGGTCTCCAGTCGAATCGGCAGGCCCGACACGCCGAGCTGGCGCTCGAAGCTGCAGCCGGGATCGAACTGGAAGAGATGCACGGTCTTCGCGCCCTTGAGTCCGCTCACCTTGAAGGTGAAGTTCTGCAGCCGGCCGAGCGCGGGCCGATCGGGATTCGCCAGTGCGATCGTCGGCGCAAACGAATGCGGCCGGATCAGGGCAGCGATCGGTGCTCGCAAGGGCACCTGGAGCACGGGAGCCTGGATGGGTTGCGTTTGCGCCAGTGCCGACATCGACGAGATCGCGATGCTCACGGCACCGATCGTGAACGCGGACAGTGCGCGGAGATTTCGCTTTGCGTGGGTCATCAGTTTGTCCTATCGAGGCAACGTGTAATCGTGGGGGACTTCGAACTCGATCGAGCGCAACGTCAGGGTCACGCTGTGATCCGTCAGCGCCGTGGCATCACAGGCCATCCAGGCATGCGCGAATCCCGTCTGGTGTTCGTCCGCTCGGAGTGTCGGAGCCGGAGCGCGCAGCACACGCCGCATCACCTCATCGGGCCCGACACCCTGGTAGCGCGCGGGCACGTCTTCGGGCAGATGACCCGGCGACAGCACGACGAAGTCACGCACGCGCTCCATGCACTCGTCGCCGAAACAGCACTTCGATCCCTGCCCGGACGGCGCGGACTTCGTGACGTTCCAGTCGATCGATTTGATGACGACGCTCTCGGGCATCGCGATACCGGCCGACACGGCACGGCACACCGTTCCGAAAGGACCGGACCGCACGGTCAGCGCGAGATCCCCGTCGATCGCGTGGACACCGACCGGTAACCCCGGCAGGCCCCCCGAACAGACGCTCGCGCCCTCGGCATTCAGCGCGAAGCGGAAGATCGAGCCGACGCTGGTGGTATTGACCACCCTGATGCGCTTGCGCTGATTCGGCAGATCGAAGCTCGGTGTGCGCACGTAGTGACGCGTTGGCGTCGCGGCATTCGCCGCGAACACGTCGAGTGCAAGCCGCCCCTGACAGGGACCGTCGAAGTCGCGCTCGAGCACGGAGCCCGGCAACAGACGGAATCCGGTACGTCGCGGAATGCGCGCAACGCCGCTGGCGTCCACGGCATGCACGTCGGGCGTGGCCTGCTGGGAGCTGGGTACCGGCACGGCACGGCTGCTGAGTCCCGCCTGGCAGAGGATCGCAGAGTCGAGCGCCACCGCATCCAGGCGACCACGAATCTCGGCGTCGGCGAAAGGATCGAGCACGGCGACGCGCCCGCCGGGCGGCAGGTTCTCGACGACGATCGTGACCAGCCCGGTGATCTCACCGTCGTTGATCGACGTGGCTTGCGGATTCAACGGATCGCGGGCCCGCAGCCCATCCGAGGGAATCACCTGCGCGACGCGCGGTTGCAGCGTGAAAATTGGGAGCGCGATCGGGCGTGGTGCCGTCTGCGACAGCGGCAGGCGCGGCTGGCCGATCGGCGGCACCTGCGCCACGACCGTCCCTGCAATCACGACAGCAGCGGCGGCAATCCTGGCGATGAGCTTCAACATCGTGTCTCTCCGGACTGAATCAGAACGGCCGCGACAGCAGCAGCGATTCGAACGAGCGCAGACCGCCACCGTCCTGCCACAGCAGCGGCGCATCACCGGAGTGCGCGCGCTTGAACAGGTGCGAGCGAGACAGCCGCGCGACGACATCGGTCGCATTGCTGGCCGGATCGACGACGTCGGACCAGAGGCGGATCAATTTGTCGACGGCGGCGGCGCGCAGCCAGGGGCCAGAGGGCAGCCGCGTGACCGGCGATGGCGTGAGCAGGACGAGCGCGGCATCGCGGCGTTCTAGTCGCGAGCGCTCGTTGAAGGCGATGCCGAGCACCGGTACGTCACCGAGTCCCGGCGTCTTCGTCGTCGCCGAGTCGTCGACGCTCTCGGACAGACCCGAGAGCACGAGCGTCTCGCCGAAGCCGACTTCGGCCGTCGCCGCCACGTTCTGCCGGAACAGCGTCAGCGCCTCCGCAAAACTGCCGGCCGCCTCATTCGACGCGAACGAGCGTTCCGTTTCGATGCGCACCTTGACGCGATCGCCGTTGATCTCGAGCGGCGTGACCTTCAGCGAGATGCCGATGTCGACGCGCTCGAGTTGCGCGACGTTGACGCCCGACACCGGGATGTTCGACGTGCGGCCGATGAAGAACTCGGACGGCTCGCCGCGATAGGCCGTCAGCGTGGGCCGCGCCACCACCTGGTAGTACTGGCCGCTGTTGTTGAAGATATTCAGGTTGTAGTTCAGTGCCGGCGTGGAGATCGCCTGCGTGATCGTGCGCTGCGTCGAACCGACGCCGCTGCTGCGGCTCTCGCTGGTCTGGTCGTTGTAGGAGTACTGCGCGCGCAGACCGTCGAGCAGGTTGAATCCGACGCGATGGCGACGCGTGTTCTGGCTGAGGATGATCGCGACATCGATGGACACCTGATCCGAACCCGGTGGCAGCAGCGAGGCGGACCCACCCGACGGCATCGGCTCGTCGGTGGCCAGCGTCCGCAGCAACGCTGTCGCGCGGGTCCGCACGGCGCCCGCTTCCGTATCGCCCGCGAGCGCCGCAAGACGCTGCAGCATCTGTTCCGTCCCACGCGCATCGCCGTTGGCCGCAGCGGCCAGCGTCGCAAGCCGCAGCGGTTCCGTGCGTTGGGGCGCCAGCTGCGCGGCCCGTTCGGCGGCGAGACGCGCCAGCGGCGCGTCGCCGGCGCGATAGGACGCGGTGGCGAATGCGAGCAGCGCAGTTGCGTCGTCCGGCGAGGCGAGCACGGCGCTGGCGAACAGTTCCTGCGCGCGTTCGAAGTGGCCTGCTGTGAACTCGCTGCGACCGGCGAGCAGATTCGCGAGTGCATCGTTCGGCGCGAAGCGCAGCGCGCTTTCGTAACCTGCCGAGGCGAGACTGCGATACTGCTCCGCCTCCACGGGCGCGCTGCGCGCCATGCGATCCCAGGCGCGTGCGAGCTCGAGGTGGGCATCCGCGTCGCGCGGGTTGTCGGCGACGCGCGCCGCGAGTTCCGCCACGGGAAGTGTTCCCGCCGTGCGGCCCGGAGTCGACTGGGGCGACTGCGCAGCACAACCGGTGAGCACGGCCACGCTCAAGGTCGCGGCGAACCGCGGCGTGATGGCGGACATTCGGACGATCTTCATCGGCATCTCTCTACTCCCTGCTGGACGGACGGAAGCCGTCCGGTTTGTCATTGGGTTTGCGCGCCTGACGGGTCCAGACACTCGGCGTCGGCATGGCGACGTCAGTGCTGTGCTGACGCTTCGGGTCCGGTGGCGAGGCAAGACTGTTGAGCGCGATGGGCCCGCTCACGGTCGCGCGCCCGCTGCGGTCGGCGACAAAGCCGAAAGCAACGGGAACGCCGGTCGTCGCGGCCGGCAGACGCTGGAACGGTCCGCCATCGATGATCGTGAAACTCAGCCGGTCGCCGCGATTCGACACGGCGACATCGCCGATCGGCAGATACCAGTCACCGATGCGCAGCATCCGCGAGTCCTGCAGGACGGCGGATGGATTGGCCTGGTAGGTGTAGAACAGCCCGGCGCCGCAGAGCGTCACCCGATCGCCGGGCGCGAATTCGTTCGGCAGCACGGCAGCGAGCTGCACCGTCGGACCCGGCAGGCGCGGGCCCGCGGCACGGGCCGCGCAGGGATCCGGCGCCGCGACCGCAGCCTGAGCCCGCAGGCAGCCGGAACCGACCCCACCCGTGACGGCGAGCAACAACAGCGCGGTGATTCGACTCCAGGGCGACATGGGGTCGCATGGAAGCGGAGCGAGGCGTCGCACGCCAAGTCGCAAGGTGTTGCAGGGCGTTGCAGACCGCGCAAGACGCCCGGATCCGACGAGATGCGACGCGTGCGCGGGTCAGCGGACCCTATTCGGCGCTTTCGATTCTCGGTGCGTGGCGCGCGCGCAGCAGGGCCTGGATCTCGGCATCCTTCGCCCAGCGTTCGGCGATCCGCGAGGTGTACCCCGATGACCCCCAGACCTGCTTCTGGCTCTCCGCCAGTCGCAGTACGCCGAGCAGCTGTTCACGATCGCCACCGAGGCTCGCAACGAATGCGGCCCAGCTGTGATCCGGAAAGGCGCTGCGCGTCTCATCGACCAGGGCTCGTGCCAGCATCAGACGCTGCATCGCGGCAATGCCGCCGCTCTGCAGGCCGGTTTCCAGATCGTGGGCATAGTCGCGCAAACCGGCTTCGCCGCGCAGACGCGCCCGCTCGCGCAATTCGTCGAGATAGCCGGGATAGTCGCCTTCTGCCAGCAGCAGGATGCTGAAACAGTCGCGCGCCACGACGAAGTCAGGTGCCCGCGCGATCACGCTCTGCAACTGCGCGCGCGCGCCGGCGACATCTCCGGCGGACCACGATGCCCAGGCCGCATCCGTCTCGATCGCGATGGAGCCGGGATCGAGCAGGCGGGCGCGATCGAACTCGCGGGCGGCCGCGCGATGCTCGCCGTTGTCGACGAGGATGTTCCCGTACCAGAAGCGGGTCTGCGCATCATTCGGATCGAGCTCGATGGCGCGGCGGAACGAGCGTCCTGCCGCCGCCGGGTCGTGCTCGAACCAGTAGCGGATGAAGCCCTGCGCCCGATGCGCGGCATCGAGATTCGAGTCGATTTCGAGCGCGCGGGCCGCGGCCTTCTGCGCTTTCGCGAAGGCGACCGGATCCGGCAGCGAACCGAACTCGCGTGCCAGCAGGTAGGCATCGGCGAGTCCAGCGTGCGCAGGCGCGAAGCCGGGCTCCAGCTGCGTCGCAGTATCGAACTTCGTGACGGCGGCTGAGATGCTGTCTGCCGTGCGACGCGCCCACAGGTCGCGCGCTTCGAGGAACAGTTTCGCCGCCTCGGCGTTCTTCGGCAGTTGCGCCGTCGGAGCGATGTCGGTGCCGGCTCGACCGCGCCAGAGCAGCGCCGCGAGCAGAAGTACGATGACGCACGCGGCCACCACGACGTACGCGAGCGGCACGCGCGCCGCAGTGCGACGACGCGGCGGCGAGTCACTCGCGACCACGGCCGCCGCCGTCGGCTGACTCGGTTCGATCGACGCGGCAGGCTCCGCGACCTCGAGGCCCTGTACTTCGGGGTCGTCGGCGAGTTCCGGCGCAGCGTCCGGCGCGACACCGGCCTGCTGCTCGTCGAGGCTGGACTGGCTCATCGCCCAGGCGTCCAGCTCCGACTTCAGTGCATAGACAGTCGCAGCCTTGCCACCGGGAATGCGCCGCACCGGCAGGCCGCGCTCCTGTGCCCAGCGGATGACAGTCGTACGGTCACGGCCGAAATGGGCCCCGATGGCCTTCCAGCCGTTGATTCGATCGCTACTGCCCGCCAAGCCGATTCCTCACCCCGTACCAGGACGGTGGCGAAGACGCGGCACACCATCATCCGAAGCATCCATTCATAACAAAGAACCGGCGACCGTGCACGCACTGCAACATATTGCGCCCATCAACGACCCGGCAGGCGCGATGGCAGGACCGGCGCGATCGGCTGCGGCGCGACCCGCGCGCCGGATCCGTACGGATCACGAGTGTCAGTGCCGTCGCGCCGGCGACGGCGGGCGTGGCCGCCAGTTCCGCGCGCTTCTCACCGACGAAGTCCGCGACGAACTCGGGCCGCATGGAGAGCGACTGCACGTCCCGATCCGGAAACGCCAGCGGCGAAGGTCCGTTCAGCCCCACGGTGTTGCCGCGATAGACAGGCGGCACGATGGCGCGGGTCTCGGTCGGATAGACGTAGTCGGCGCCGCCGCGCGTCTCGGGAGTCAGCCGCTTCAGGGTGGGGGAATCAGCCGCCGCGCATACAGCCGATCCCACGCGGCGAGCGCCGGCTTGGCATTCAGGTCGCTGTCGGTGAGGCCAATGTTGACGAACAACGGCAGATTCACTGGCAGCGGCGGCGGGAAGGCCGAGAGGTCGATGTCGGCATAGACGAGCTGCAGCAGGCCACGCGCGTTGACGCTGTCCAGCAGCGGGCCGAGCCGCGCGATGTAGCGCGCCTGCAGCTCGGGTGTGGACTGCACATTGCCGGCGGCAACGCTGGGCCAACCGCCCTCCACCACCATCACCGGCGTCGATCGGGCATTCAGCAACCGCTGGTAGTAGTTCGCGGGGATGTCCTCCGGCTGCGTGAAGCCGAAGTACGGATATGACGACAACCCGAGCAGTGAAGCGAACGGGAAGTCGGTGAAATCCCGCTCGATGCCGGTGTAACTGCCACCCGCCGCGAGCCGACCCCAGGCCATCTCGACCTGCACGCTGAACAGCAGCGTCGCCTGACTGCCCGCGGCGCGCAGGTCCGCGGCGGCATCGTTCGCCACGCGCACCAGCGCCGCGTACAGCGCAGGTGGCGCGGCCGCGCGGATCAGGTTCGTTTCGGCCGCAAGTCCGATGTACTCCGGATGCAGCCGCCGTTCGACGGCCAGAACATAACTGCGATACACCTGCTGCACCGCCGGTTCGGCGAGGCTGCGGCCGAGCGCACGCAGCTGCGGCGATTCATCGCTGCGTGACAGACCATCGGTGGGATCCACCATGAAATAGATCTGCAGTCCCTTGCCGCGCAGATAGTTGACGAGCTGCACCTTGTCGCGATCGAGGATCGCGTCCGGCGACATGCCGGACAGCAGATCGCGCCACGGCAATTCCTCGTGGATCGCAGCGATCTCGGCGCGCGTGCTCCACTGATCGATGCCGTTGATCACGGCGGCTGCCGTCGGTCTTGCCGGATTCGGTGAAAAGCCGAGGCGCCAGCTGCGGGTCGTCGCGGTCGGGGACGGAGGACTGACGCCGGAGTCGCCGCTGGCAGACTCGCCGCCGCAGGCTGCCATGAGGCAGGCCGCGAGCGACACCGATATCAGCAGGCGCGGCAAAGCGTTCATAGGTGACTGTCTGTAGCCCGACCCGGTCGATTGTGTGACACGCGGCTCACCGGAACCGCGATGTGTCTCAAGAATCCTGCCAATCCAGCCGATATCCCGTGCGTTATGGAGAACCGGATCTACGCGGCCATTCTGGCGGTTGGAGTGGCGCTCGCCTTCGCGGTCTACGCCGAGGAGCGATCCGATCTGGCGGTCGCTCTCGAGAACTACCGCGCCGAGTCCCGCGCCGATACCCGTGACGTCGCGCACGATGTCGAAGAAACCTTCGGCCGGCTGTACCGCGGACTGCGCACGATCGCCCGGCTTCCCGGCGTGCGTGACATCGATCGGCATGCGCTGCGATTCGATGCCGATGCGCGCCAGACTGTCCAGGAGCTGTACAACAATCTTGCGAGCGGCGTCGCGACCTCCGAGGTCTACATCGTCCCCGAGGACTTCGATCCGGAGCATATCGATCCTTTCACCGGCCAGCTCGAATCACCGATCACGACGTTCGACGAACTGATCGTCGGTCGCCATGCGGATGATCATCTCGCCGATGTCGCGAGTGGTCTGGAAGAAATCGAGATCCACGAGTACCGCCTGATGGTGCGCCAGCTCGCGGTGCTGCGGGCTCGCTTCGCGAGCGAACAACTGATACGCGAACTCGAGTATCCGGCCATCTCCGGGCCGGAAGTCATCACCTGCGACAACTCACGTTACTCGCCGACGCGGCCAGACGATCGGGATCGATCCGGACTCGTCTACTCGGTGCCATTCTTCGCTCCCGACGGTCGGCTGAAGGGGCTGGTATCCGGCGTCGTCCTGACGGCAGCGCTGCGCGAACTTCTGCCGAGCGGCGATTTCGCGCTGCATCAGCGTGACAACGCCTATCTGGCCGGCGCCGCGAAGGCCGGACCTTGGCAGGACGCCCTGCCATACGTACGCAACAACGAGCCCGATCCGGACCTGCTGTACTCGGAAGTCGTACCGCTGACGATCGGTGACGAATTCGGCACCTGGCACCTGTGGGCAGGCCGATCCGATGACAACTACTGGTCGCGCAGCGAGGTCGTCGCTGCGCGGCATGCCGCAGTCATCGGCTACGTGCTGGCGGCATTGCTGACGCTCTCGGCCTGCCTGGTCGTTCGAACGACGCGCCAGCACCGGCGGCTGATCGAATCGCAGAACGCTGAACTGGAATCGAAGGTACAGCAGCGCACGCGCGAGCTGGAACAGTCGACCCGCGAAGCCCGGTCCGCGAATGTCGCGAAGTCGCAGTTCCTTGCGAACATGAGCCACGAGATCCGCACTCCGATGAACGGCATCATCGGCATGAACGAGCTGCTGCTCGATACGAGCCTGACCGGCACACAGCGGCGCTACGTCGAGACGATCGGCTACTCGAGCCGGGCGCTGCTGTCGATCATCAACGACATCCTGGACTTCTCGAAGATCGAGGCCGGCAAGCTCGAGGTCGAAACGGTGGAATTCGGACTGCACGAGGCGGTCGGCCAGATCGTCGACCTGCAGGCGCTGCGGGCCGCGGAGAAAGGCCTTGCACTCCGAGCCAGCGTCGCCGCAGACGTGCCGGCCCGCGTCCGCGGCGATCCCGTCCGCTTCCAGCAGGTGCTGTCGAACCTGATCGCAAACGCGATCAAGTTCACGGAGCGCGGCAGCATCGAAGTGGATCTGAACTGCATCGGTCGCGACGACAGTCGCTGCAGACTGCGATGCAGCATCACCGATACCGGCATCGGCATTCCCGCAGACCGTCAGGCCGCGCTGTTCCGGCCCTTCGTGCAGGCGGACACGACGACGACACGGCGCTTCGGTGGCACGGGACTCGGACTCTCGATCTGCCATGAACTCGTGACGCTGATGGGCGGAGAGATCGGACTCGACAGCCAGCCCGGATCCGGTTCGACCTTCTGGTTCGAGTTGCCGATGACGATCGCCGACGCGACGGAGTTTCCGGCGGAGGTCCCCGTCGATGCGGACTCGACACACGCCGAGGCGATACTGGCGACGCCGAGTGCCTATGCATCGTCCCGCTGCCGGATCCTGCTCACCGACGACAACGCGATCAACCAGCAACTGGCGCTGGCGATCCTCGAACAGAGCGATGCAGAGGTGGTCGTCGCGAACAACGGTTCAGAAGCGGTCGCAGCGCACGCCCGCGAGGTTTTCTCGCTGATCCTGATGGACTGCCAGATGCCCGTCATGGATGGCTTCGAAGCGCTGCGTCGCATCCGCGCCGCAGAGGCCAGTGGCGAGGACGCAGCACGCCATACGCCCGTCATCGCGCTGACCGCGAACGCACTGCAGGGTGATCGCGATCACTGCCTGGCCGCCGGCTTCGACGACTACCTCTCCAAGCCCTTCATGCCGAAGGCGCTGCTCGAGGTCGTCGAGCGCTGGCGCCACGGGATGCCGGCCCCGCGATCCGCGGAGCGGCAGGCTCACCAGGGCGCCGGCCGGTAGTCCTTCAGGAACTGACCCCAGACGTGGTGGCCGGTGCGCTGCCCTTCGAAGATCGGATCGACGATGCGCGCCGCGCCATCGAGCACATCGAGCGGCGGCGCGAACCCGAGCTCCGCCTTGCGCGCCGCATGCAGCGCGGGGTCTTCGTCGGTGACCCAGCCGGTGTCGACGGCATTCATGTGGATGCCGTCTCGAACATAATCCGGCGCGCTGGTGCGCGTCATCATGTTCAGCGCGGCCTTCGCCATGTTCGTGTGCGGATGCTTGTCCGTCTTCACGGTGCGGTAGAACTGGCCTTCCATCGCACTCACATTCACGATGTGCTTGTGCGCACCGGGCGTTGCGACCATCAGCGGCTTGAGCCGCGCATTCAGTGTGTACGGCGCGATCGCATTGATCAGCTGCACTTCCAGCAGCTCGGCCGTGTTGACCTCGTGCAGGCGCAGGCGCCAGCTGTTCGTCTCACGCAGGTCCACCTGCTGCAGGTCGGCGTCATAACGGCCGGCCGGGAACAGTGCTTCGCTGTCGCGAAAGTCTTCATCGAGATAGCGACGCTGCGACAATTCTGCACTGTGCACGAGACCGGATACGCCGCTGAGCCCTGCCAGCGCCGGCAACGCCGTGGCGGCGCTGCCTGCATCGCCGCGCGACGGCCCATCGAGGCTGCGGCACAGCTCGGCGTGCGCGGCCAGGGTGCCGCGCCATTCGGCGGGCAGTGATTCGAACGGCTGCGACTCGAGCTCGAGCAGATGCCGGAACCAGCCCGCGGGGCGACGCACCGTCTGGCAGGCGTTGTTCAGGATGTAGTCGAGTCGCGGCAGCCGCTCCGCCAGCGAGCGCGCGAAGATCTCGACGCTTGGCGTGTGGCGCAGATCGAGACCGTACACCTGCAGCCGCTCGCGGAAATCCGCGTAGTCCGGCTCGCGCGCATACCGCGCGGCGGCGTCCACCGGGAAACGCGTCGTGACGATCACCTGCGCGCCGGCGCGCAGCAGCTTCAGCGCCGCCTGATAACCGATCTTGACCCGCGCGCCGGTGACCAGCGCGCAGCGACCGGCGAGATCCGCGGTCTGTTCGCGCTTCGCGTAGTTGAAATCGCCACAGGGCACGCACATCGAATCGTAGTAACGATGCGGCGTCGTGTACTCGGCCTTGCAGACGTAGCAGTTGCGCGAAGTGTTCAGCACGGGCCGCGGCGCGATCGCCACCGGCGCCGCTTCCTCAGCACTCGGCGGGGGCAGCCACAGCGGTTCATAAACGGGCGCGCGCCGCTGCACGCGCAGTCCCGTTTTCTCGATCAGTTCGCGATCCTCGGCCTGCGCGGCGGCACGATCGGCGCGGCGGAACGCCTTGGCCATCTTGCGCAGCGCCTTGCGATCGGGCTTGGTGATCTGGCCGGCGAGCTGCAGCAGTTCGGCGCGCTGCTGCGGCGTCAGCGCGACGAGCACGCCACGGTCGGCGTCGATGGCGCGCAGCACCTCGAGCGCGCGTTCGAAATCCTCCGGCGAGAGGGCCGTTTCGGCATTGCGCTGATCAGACGTCGACACAGCGCGCCCCGACATCGATCAGGTTCAGGCTTTAAGCGCGGTCAACACTTCGTCGAGCATCTTCTTCGCGTCGCCGAACAGCATCCGGTTGTTCTCCTTGAAGAACAGCGGATTGTCGACGCCGGCGTAACCCGAGGCCATCGAGCGCTTCATCACGATGGATGTCTTCGACTTCCACACCTCGAGCACCGGCATGCCGGCGATCGGACTGGTCGGATCGTCCTGCGCCGCCGGATTCACGATGTCGTTCGCGCCGATCACCATCGTGACGTCCGTGGTCGGGAAGTCATCGTTGATCTCGTCCATCTCGAGCACGATGTCGTACGGTACTTTCGCTTCGGCCAGCAGCACGTTCATGTGGCCGGGCATGCGGCCTGCGACCGGATGGATCGCGAAGCGCACGTTGACGCCCTTCTCGCGCAGCAGCTTGGTGATTTCGTAGACCGTGTGCTGGGCCTGCGCGACGGCCATGCCGTAGCCCGGCACGATCACGACGTTCTTCGACTCGCGCAGCAGTTCCGCGGTCTCCTGCGCATTCACCGCAGTGACTTCGCCCTGCGGCTGCGCGCCGCCCGCCGGGGCCGGCGTCGCGCCACCGCCGGTACCGAAGCCGCCCGCGATCACGCTGATGAACGAGCGGTTCATCGCGCGGCACATGATGTACGACAGGATCGCGCCGGACGAGCCGACCAGCGCGCCGGTGACGATCAGCAGATCGTTCGACAGCATGAAGCCGGTCGCCGCAGCCGCCCAGCCCGAATAGCTGTTGAGCATCGAAACGACCACGGGCATGTCCGCGCCACCGATCGCCATCACCATGTGGATGCCGAACAGCAGCGCGATGACTGTCATGATGATCAGCGGCGTCATGCCCGCGTTCACGTCGTGCGCCTGCACGAATGCGCCGCCGAACCAGATCACGGCGAGCAGGCCCGCAAGATTCAGCCAGTGCCGCGCCGGCAGCAGCAGCGGCTTGCCGCCGATCTTTCCGGACAGCTTGCAGAACGCGATGATCGAACCCGAGAACGTCACCGCACCGATGAAGATGCCGATGTAGATCTCGACTTCGTGGATCGCCTTCTCGGCGCCTTCGTACACCACCGAGGTGTCGATGTAGCTGGCAAAGCCGACGAGGCAGGCCGCGAGGCCGACGAGCGAATGCATCAGAGCGACCAGCTCCGGCATCTGCGTCATCTGCACTTTCTTCGCGGCGTACAGACCGATGCTGCCGCCAATCAGCAGCGCACCGACGATGTACGGAATGCCGGCGGCCGTGACGCGCGGACCGAAGATGGTCGCGAGCACGGCGAGCGCCATGCCGACCATGCCGTACAGATTGCCGCGGCGTGCAGTCTCGGGATTCGAGAGACCGCCGAGGCTCAGGATGAACAGGATGGCTGCGCCGATATAGGCAACCGTGGCGAGATTCGCGGACATGCTGGCAGGCCCCTTACTTGCGGAACATCGCGAGCATGCGACGCGTGACGGCGAAGCCGCCGAACATGTTGACCGCCGTCAGCGCGAGGGCGGCGACAGCGAGCCCGAGGATCAGCGCATCCGGCCGACCCGTCGTCGAATCGCTCAACGGCGGTGCCACCTGAACCAGCGCACCGACGGCGATGATGCTCGAGATCGCATTCGTGACGCTCATCAGCGGCGTGTGCAGTGACGGGGTGACGTTCCACACCACCATGTAGCCGATGAAGCAGGCGAGCACGAACACGGTGAAGTGGCCGAGGAAGGCCGCCGGCGCGAACGCACCGACCAGCCAGAACAGCAGCGCACCGCCACCGAACGTGATCGCAAGGCTGCCGACGGATGCCGGTTCGCTCGCGCCGCCGTGGCCATGGCTGGATTTCTTCGCGGGCGCGGCGACTGCCGCCGCGGCGGGCTTCGCCGCCGGTGCAGCCGGCAGTTTCGGCGGCGGCGCCGGCCAGGTGACCGCGCCTTCCTTGATCACCGTCAGGCCGCGGATCGCGTCGTCTTCGAAGTTGACGTTGATCTGGCCGTCCTTGGTCTTGCACAGGTCTTCGGTCAGGCGCAGCAGATTGTTCGCGTACAGCGTCGAAGCCTGCTTGGCGAGACGGCTGGCCAGATCGGTGTAGCCGATGATCGTGACGCCATGGCGCACGACCGCCTCGTTCGGGACCGTCAGTTCGCAGTTGCCGCCCTGCTCGGCCGCCATGTCGACGATCACGCTGCCGGGTTTCATGGTCTTGACCATCTCGGCCGTGATCAGCCGCGGCGCCGGCTTGCCCGGGATCAGCGCGGTGGTGACGATGATGTCGACCTCGCGCGCCTGCTTCGCGTACATCTCGCGCTGCGCGGCCTGGAAGCCTTCGCTCATGACCTTGGCGTAACCGCCGCCGCCCGAGCCTTCCTCTTCGTAGTCCACCTTCACGAACTCGCCACCGAGCGAGACCACCTGGTCGGCGACTTCCGCGCGCGTGTCGTTCGCGCGCACGATAGCACCGAGGTTCGCGGCTGTGCCGATCGCAGCAAGGCCCGCGACGCCCGCACCGGCGATGAACACCTTGGCCGGCGGAATCTTGCCGGCGGCCGTCACCTGGCCGTTGAAGAAGCGACCGAAGGCATTGGCCGCTTCGATGATCGCGCGATAGCCGCTGATGCTGGCCATCGAGGTCAGCGCATCCATCTTCTGCGCGCGCGACAGCTGCCGCGGCAGCGTATCCATCGCCAGTACCGTGAGCTTATGCGCGGCCAGCTGCTGCATCAGCTCGGCGTTCTGCGCGGGCCAGATGAAACTGATCAGCGTCGTGCCGGGCTTCAGCAGAGGCAGCTCGGTGGCGCTCGGCGCACGCACCTTGAAGACGATGTCCGAGGCGGCGTACAAATCGGCCGCATTGGCGGCCACGCGCGCACCGGCGGCCTGATAGGCCTCGTCACTGAAATTGGCGGCAGCGCCCGCGCCACTCTCGATCGCCACGGCGAAGCCGAGCTTGATGAGCTTTTCGACCACCTCCGGCACCGTCGCAACGCGTTTCTCGAGGGCGAAGGTTTCGCGCGGAATTCCGATAGTCAGGGACATGGCCACCTCGTCCGTGGGTCGCTCGGGCTGAAAAAGGGTGCGGGTCCGCCCACGGGGGCCGGCACGCGCAGCCGGTGATAGTACCCGAAACGCCCACACCGCCAGAACCCGCGCGGGCTGCCACGTCGGGAAACCCCGCGAATCCGGACGATGGGCCAGTCCCCACCCTTCCCGAGCCGGCGTGCGGACAATAATCCGCGCTGCCGCGCCCTTCGCGAGGCGCCGCTGGAGAACGTCGATGTCTGAATCCTCCCGCCATTTCCATGCGTTGCTCGCCTGCGCGGCGCTGGCCTGGGCCCAGCCCGCGATCGCCGACACCGCGACGACCGAACTCACGGCGACGGCCGGGTCGACGACGCTGCGTGTCTCGATGCCCGCCACGGGCTGGAACGGCGCGCTCGTCGAAGCTCGTTGCGGGTCCGACTGCGCGCAGCCGGCAGAAGCCATCTGCAACGCCGTGGTCCAGCGTGGCTACGCCTGCTTCACGAGCGCCCCGTCCAACGTCGACGCCGCGCATGCATCCCTGCTCGCCGCGCGCGCATCGGTGGCCGCGCACGCAGGCGCTGCCGTGCAATCCAATGTGCTGCTCGCCTGCTCCGAAGGTGCGGGCACCGGGCTCTGGCAGGCGGAGCAGTTTCCCGAGGACTTCCAGGGCATCGTCGCCGGCGCGCCGATCCTCGATGACAGCGCGTATCGTCTTCGCCAGCAATGGTTCGTCGACACGCTGCGCGCGACGCGCGCTGGCGCGCTGCTGAAGCCGGCCGATCTCGCGCTCGTTCATGCCGCCGCGCTCGCGAGTTGCGATGCGAACGACGGCATCGCGGATGGACTCATCAGCGATCCACTGCGCTGCACGGTGCGGACCGATGCGCTGCAGTGTTCACAGGCCGGCAAGGGCACGCGCTCCGCCGATTGCCTGACACCGAAACAGATCGATGCGATCCAGCGCATCTATGCAGGTCCGTCCGGCGATGGCCGCACAGGCCTGATGCCCGGCTCGGAGCTCGGCTGGATTTCGTCTGCGAAATCCACCGCCCGTCGCGCGCCGGCCTCCGCGCCACGCGAGCGCGCGCAGCCCGAGCTGCAGCGCTTCGCCGCGGCCGGCGGCAAACTGCTGCTGTTCCAGGGACTCTCGGACGTTCAGGTCGCGCCGCGACAGACTGCGGAAATGTATGAGCGCTGGGCGATGGCGCTCGGCGGTCGCGTGAAGTCCACCGCCTACGTCCGCCTGTTCCTGGTGCCCGGCCTGCAGCACTGCGGCGGCGGTGACGGCCCCTACCAGATCGATTTCCTGCGCGGCATCGAGAACTGGGTCGTCAAGGCGAAGCGCGCGCCGGATGATTTCATCGCCTTCCATCCGCGCATTGAATCCACCGGCATGGTCAATCTGTTCGCGCCGACGGCGAAGGATCCCGCACAGCAGGTGTTCTCGAGCTGGCAGGTCGGCGTGACGACGACGCTGCCCGAATCCCGCAATCAGCCGCAGACGCGTTTCTCGCGCCCCATCTATCTGTACCCCGTGCATACGCACTACAAGGGCATGGGCGATCCGGACATCTGGCGCAGTTTCTATGGCCCGAACGATTACCCCTGGCTGCTGAAGTGATCACCATGAAACAACGCATGCAGACACGTCGTCGCTTCATCAGCGGACTCGCCCAGACAGGCGCGGCACTCTCGCTGCTGAGCACGACCCACGCCATCGCCGCCACACCCACCGAACGCGTGCTCGTGATCGGCGCTGCCGGCCGACTCGGCGGCCGCATCGTCAGCGGCCTCGCCGCCAAGGGCTACGCCGTGCGCGCCTTCGTGCGCGCGACGACCGACGCGAACCTTCCCGCGGGCGTCGAGCGCGCGAACGGCGAACTCGGTGACCGCGACGCGCTGCGCGCCGCGCTCGCTGGCGTGGATCGCGTCGTGTTCACCGCGAGTGCCGGTGGCAGTCGCCGCCCGGGCAACCTGCCGGAAGCCGTCGACTACGGTGGCGTCGTGAACACGCTCGCAGCGGCGCCGGCAGGCCTCAAACAGATGGTGCTGATTTCTTCTTCCGCCGTCACGCAGCCCCTGCATCCTCACAACGCCTGGAGCGATCTGCTGCTGTGGAAGCTGAAAGGCGAAGACCATCTGCGCGCGAGCGGCGTGCCGTACACCGTCGTGCGCCCCACCGGCATGCGCGATTACACCGGCGGCACCGAAGGCATTGGTTTCGCGCAGGGCGACACGTTCTCTTTTGGCTTCGTGATCTGCCGCGATGATGCGGCGGCGGTCGTCGTCGCCGCGGTCGGCACCGACGGCGCACTCGGCAAGACGCTCGAGGCCTACAACGATCCGACGATCGCGCTCGGTCCGCTAGAGCCGCGATTCGCAGCACTGCAGCGCGACTCCGCTCAGCTCTGAGAGCGCCACAAAAGAAAAGGCCGGCATTGCTGCCGGCCTTCTCGCATCGAGCGATGGTTCAGGTAACGCGTCGCGTTACATGCCCATGTCGCCCATGCCGCCCATGCCGCCCGGAGCCGGGTGACCATGGTCGTGATCGTCCTTCGGGGCTTCAGCAATCATCACTTCAGTGGTCAGCAGCAGGCCGGCGACCGACGCTGCATTCTGCAGCGCGAGACGCGTGACCTTGGCCGGGTCCAGGATGCCGGCTTCGAGCATGTCGCCATACTCGCCGGTGGCGGCGTTGTAGCCGTAGGCACCCTTGCCACGACGCACTTCGTTGAGGATCACAGCGGCATCTTCGCCGGCGTTCTCGACGATCTGACGCAGCGGCTCTTCGATCGAGCGGGCGAGGATGCGGATGCCGACCGTCTGGTCTTCATTCGCGCCTTCGAGCTTCTCGAGGGCCTTCAGCGCGCGGATCAGCGCAACGCCACCGCCCGGGACCACGCCTTCTTCCACGGCCGCACGGGTCGCGTGCAGCGCGTCTTCGACGCGGGCCTTCTTTTCCTTCATCTCGATCTCGGTGGCAGCGCCGACCTTGATCACGGCAACACCGCCGGAGAGCTTCGCAACGCGCTCCTGCAGCTTTTCCTTGTCGTAATCGCTGGTGGCTTCTTCAGCCTGAGCGCGGATCGACTCGACTCGGGCCTTGATGTCCGAGGCCTTGCCGGCACCGTCGATGATCGTGCTGTTTTCCTTCTCGACGATGACCTTCTTGGCCTCGCCCAGATCGTTCAGCGTCGCCTTCTCGAGCTGCAGGCCGACTTCATCGGAAATCACCGTGCCGCCCGTCAGGACAGCGATGTCCTGCAGCATGGCCTTGCGACGATCGCCGAAGCCCGGCGCCTTGACCGCCGCAACCTTGAGGATGCCGCGGATGTTGTTGACCACCAGGGTGGCCAGCGCTTCGCCTTCGACGTCCTCGGCGATGACGATCAGCGGACGGCCCGCCTTCGCGACGCCTTCCAGGATCGGCAGCATCTCGCGGATGTTCGAGATCTTCTTGTCGACGAGCAGGATGTAAGGCTTGTCGAACTCGGCCGTCTGGCTGGCCTGCTGGTTGATGAAGTACGGCGAGAGGTAGCCGCGGTCGAACTGCATGCCGTCGACCGTGTCGAGCTCGTTCTGCAGACCCGAGCCTTCCTCGACCGTGATCACGCCTTCCTTGCCGACCTTCTCCATCGCTTCGGCAATCGTCTTGCCGATCGATTCGTCGCTGTTCGCGCTGATCGTGCCGACCTGCGCGATCGCCTTCGTGTCCTTGCACGGCTTGGCGAGCTTGCGGATCTCTTCGGTGGCCGCGATGACGGCCTTGTCGATGCCGCGCTTGACGTCCATCGGGTTGCGGCCCGAGGCCACGGCCTTCATGCCTTCACGCACGATGGCCTGCGCCAGCACGGTGGCGGTCGTCGTGCCGTCGCCGGCTTCATCCGACACATTGGACGCGACTTCCTTCACCATCTGCGCGCCCATGTTCTCGAACTTGTCCTTGAGCTCGATCTCCTTGGCGACGGACACGCCGTCCTTGGTGATCGTGGGGGCGCCGAAGCTCTTCTCGAGCACGGCGTTGCGGCCCTTGGGGCCCAGCGTCGCCTTGACGGCGTTCGCGAGGATGTTGACGCCGCGGGCCATGCGGGTGCGCGCGTCATCACCAAAACGTACTTCTTTAGCTGCCATGTTCAGTTTCCTTACTTGCCTTCGATGACGGCGAGGAGGTCTTCTTCACGCATGACGAGGAGATCCTCGCCATCGACCTTCACTTCCGTACCGCTGTACTTGCCAAAAAGAATCTTGTCGCCGACCTTGACGTCGAGAGCGCGGACCGTGCCGTCTTCGAGGATCTTGCCCTTGCCGACTGCGATGACCTTGCCCTGGACCGGCTTCTCGGCGGCGCTGTCCGGGATCACGATGCCACCAGCGGACACACGTTCTTCCTCGAGACGCTTGACGATGACGCGGTCATGAAGAGGACGGATCTTCATGGATATCTGCTCCTGTTGAGTGATCTGAAAGGTTCGAATCGAATACGGGCCGGAGGCGTGTTAGCACTCTCCCCCAGCGGCTGCTAATCATAGGGGCGAAGTTTTTTAATGCAAGCTGTGACGCTGTCAAAAGCCGACAGGATGACGCTGGCCGCCCGCAGCGCTATGCTGGGGTCCTTGCGCGCTTGTTTGATGTAAATATATGAATTTAAAGACTTTGTTCGCGGCTGCGGGCCGTCGGACGGCTTGGCTGTGCGCCCTGCTGGGCGTCGCGGGTGCGGCCGTTCCCACCCTCTCCCTGGCCGCCGACGAGTTCCTGTCGCCCGAGCAGGCCTTCCAGTTCACCGCCCGGATGGAAGATCAGCAGGTTGTCGTCAGCTGGACGGCCACGAAGGGCTACTACCTCTACGAGAAGCGCATGGGCCTCGGTTCGGGGGACCCCGCGGTCACGGTCGGTACGCCGATTTTTCCGAAGGCCGAGAAGCACACCGACGAATACTTCGGCGAACAGAACGTGTTCCGCGGCAGCTTCGAGGTGCGTGCACCGCTCACCCGCAGCGCGACCGCCGGCGCGAGCTTCCCGCTGCAGGTGAAGTTCCAGGGCTGTGCCGATGCCGGCCTCTGCTATCCGCCAACCACGCGCGTGGTCGATGTGAAGCTGCCTGCGGCAGCGTTCGCCGCCCGCGCGTCGACCGCCAATCCCGCGGGCGCCACGGGCATCGCCGGCGACGACGAGTTCCTGCCGGTCGACCAGGCATTCCAGTTCGTGGCCGAAGCGGTCGGCCCCGATCGCGTCGAACTGCGCTGGCAGATCGCCGACGGCTACTACCTCTACCGCGAACGGATCAGCACTCGCACGGACAGCACTTCGGCCCAGCTCGGCCGCCTGTCGCTGCCGGCTGGCCAGAAGAAGAACGACGAGTTCTTCGGCGAGCAGGAGGTGTATCACCACGAGTTGATCGCCACGCTGCCCGTGTCTCGCGCCGGCGGTGCCGCGATGGAACTGCCACTCGCAATCACCTACCAGGGCTGCGCCGAAGCGGGCCTGTGCTATCCGCCCGAGACGAAGAACATCGTCGTCTCGCTGCCGGCAGGCATCGGCACCGCGACCAGCGCTGGCGCAGCGCCGGATGCAGGTGCGGGCGGCGGTGGCCGCTTCGTCTCGGAACAGGATCGCCTCGCCGAGCTGATCCGCTCGGGCTCGCTCGCGCTCGTGCTCGCGACGTTCTTCGGTCTCGGCCTGCTGCTCGCGTTCACGCCCTGCGTGCTGCCGATGGTGCCGATCCTCTCCGGCATCATCGCCGGCCAGGGCGACAACGTGACCACCGGTCGTGCCTTCGCGCTGTCACTGACCTACGTGCTCGGCATGGCCGTCACCAACACGCTCGCTGGCGTGGCGGCGGCCGCCGCCGGCCAGCAGGTGCAGGCCCTGTTCCAGCAGACCTGGATCGTCGTCGTGTTCGCGGGTCTGTTCCTCGTGCTCGCCGCCTCGATGTGGGGCTTCTTCACGATCCAGATGCCGTCGGCGCTGCAGACCCGACTCACCGACGTCAGCAACCAGCAGCGCGCCGGCACCTTCGGCGGCGTCGCGGTGATGGGTGCGCTGTCTGCGCTGATCGTCACGGCCTGCGTCGCGCCGCCGCTGTTCGCCGCGCTCGCCGTGATCGGCCAGTCCGGCGACGTGTTCCGCGGCGGCAGCGCGCTGTTCTTCATGTCGCTCGGCATGGGCGCGCCGCTGATCCTGATCGGCACCTCGGCGGGCCGACTGCTGCCGCGCGCCGGCGCGTGGATGGACACCGTGAAGAAGTTCTTCGCCGTGCTGATGCTGGCCGTCGCGGTGTGGATGCTCGCGCGGCTCGTGCCGGGCTGGGCCGCGATGCTGATGTGGGCCGTGCCCGCACTGCTCGGCGCCTGGCTGCTGTGGAAGGAGATCAAGCCCAAAGGTCCGTTCAGCTGGGGTGCGCGCATCGCGGGTCTGGCACTCGGCGTCTACGGTCTCGCGCTGCTCGCCGGCGCTGGGCTGGGCAGCACCGATCCGCTCGCGCCGATCCCGCAACTCTCGGCGCAGCAGCGCCACATGGAGTTCAAGCGCATCAAGACCGTGGCGGATCTCGAGCGGGAGGTCGCAGCAGCCAGCGCTGCCGGCCGACCGGTGATGCTGGATTTCTATGCCGACTGGTGCGTCTCCTGCAAGGAGATGGAGAAGTACACGTTCACCGATCCGGCCGTGCAGGAGGCCCTGTCGAACACGCTCCTGCTGCAGGCGGATGTGACGGCCAACGACGCCGACGACCAGGCGATGCTGAAGCACTTCGGCATCTTCGGGCCGCCGACGATCGCGTTCTATGGACCGGACGGCGTCGAGCGCGGCAACTACCGCGTGGTCGGCTACATGAAGGCGGCGGAGTTCTCGAAGTTGTCGAGCGAGGCCATTGCCGCTACAAAGTAGCGGATGAGCCTCCGCCAGACTGCAGGGATCGCCGTCGTCGTCGCCGTGATCGGCGGCATGGCCGGGTTTCTGGCCTACCGCTCCACCGACCCGCCGCCCGAGCTGGGCTACAAACCGGTGGCTATCGAAACGGCCAGCGGCGCTGCGGGCTCGACTGAATCGCCTGTGGATCAATCAGCCCCGAAGCCGCCCGTCCGGACCATCCCGGAGCGGCTGCCGGACTTCGAACTCGCGACGGTCGAGGGGCCGCCGAAGCGCCTCTCCGCCTTCGTCCACCCGGTGCTGGTGGTCAATTTCTGGGCAACCTGGTGCGCGCCCTGCCGGCGCGAGATCCCGCTGCTGAACCGGCTGCGCGAAGAACGTCATGCGGCCGAGGGCGTGGAAGTGGTCGGCATCGCCGTCGACTTCCGCGACGACGTGCTGAAGTACCTCGAACGCACCCGCATCAGCTATCCGCTGCTGATGGGCGAGGAAGACGGCCTGCGCGCCGCCAATGCGTTCGGCATGGACCTGCTGCTGCCGTTCACGGTGTTCGCGGATGCCGAGCGCCGCATCGTGACGGTGAAAGTCGGCGAACTGCATGCCGAGGAGGCCGACTTCATCCTCGACCAGATCGCCGCGCTGAATGCCGGCCAGCAGGATCTGGCGGCGGTTCGCCTGGCCATCGCGGCGAAACTGACGGAACTGGCCGCCGAGCGCGCCCGTCAGCCGGCCGAGCCATCCCCCGGCGCCGCCGCCTGATCAGGCGCAGCGCGGACTGGGGCCATCTGGCGCCAACCTGCTGCCATCCTGCATCGATCGGGGCGGCAAAATTGGCCTACCCCCGCGAGTTAGGGTAGATTCGGCCGCGCCATGTCCCAGCTCCTTCTGTTGAATGGACCGAACCTGAACCTGCTCGGCGAGCGCGAGCCGGAGGTCTATGGGCGGGACACGCTCGCCTCGATCACGACGCGATCTGCCGCGATCGCTCGGGAACTCGGTCATGAACTGCAGGCATTCCAGAGCAACGCCGAACATGAACTGGTCGAGCGGGTGCACGCGGCACGCCAGGACGGCACGGCATTCGTGATCATCAACCCCGGTGCGTTCACCCACACGAGCGTCGCCCTGCGCGACGCGCTCGCGGCGGTGCGCCTGCCGTTCATCGAAGTACATCTGTCGAACACGTTCGCGCGGGAATCCTTCCGCCATCACTCGTATTTCTCGGACATCGCCGTGGGCTGCATCGTCGGTCTCGGCGCACAGGGCTACGAACTCGCCGTCCGCGCCGCTGCGGCCCGGCTCTAATTCACGATTTCTGCGCCCCGGGGAGGGCTCATGGATATTCGCAAGGTCAAGAAACTGATCGATCTGCTCGAAGAATCGGGCATCGCCGAAATCGAGATCAAGGAAGGCGAAGAGTCGGTGCGGATCAGCCGCATGCCCACCGGCGGCATCGCTGCGCAGACACCGAGTTATTACGCGCCGCCGCCGATGCAGGCGCTCGCGCCGCCGCAGGCCGCCGCGGCGCCGGCGGCCGCGCCAGCCGCACCCAAGGTGGCCGAACACGTGGTCACCGCGCCGATGGTCGGCACCTATTACGCATCACCGTCGCCGGGCGCGAAGGCGTTCGTCGAGATCGGCAGCGAGGTCAAGGTCGGCCAGGTGCTGTGCATCATCGAAGCAATGAAGATGATGAACCAGATCGAATGCGACAAGGCGGGACGCGTCGCCGCGGTGATGGTGAACAACGGCGATCCGGTCGAGTTCAGCCAGCCGCTGTTCGTGATCGCCTGAGCGGGCCGGCCATGCTCGACAAGGTCGTCATCGCCAATCGCGGCGAAATCGCGCTCCGCATCCTGCGCGCCTGCCGCGAGTTCGGCATCAAGACGGTCGCCGTGCATTCGACGGTGGACGCCAACCTGAAGCACGTGCTGCTCGCGGACGAGTCCGTCTGCATCGGGCCTGCCGCCTCGGCCAAGAGCTACCTCAACATGCCCGCGATCATCAGCGCGGCCGAGGTCACCGATTCCTCCGCGATCCATCCGGGCTATGGCTTCCTGTCCGAGAACGCGGACTTTGCCGAACGCGTCGAGAAGAGCGGTTTCATCTTCATCGGCCCGCGCGCCGACGTGATCCGCAAGATGGGCGACAAGGTCTCGGCCATCAAGATCATGAAGGACGCCGGCGTGCCCTGCGTGCCCGGCTCCGGCGCGCCGCTCGGCAACGACGGCGACGAGAACCTGCGCATCGCCAAGGACATCGGCTATCCGGTCATCATCAAGGCGTCGGGCGGCGGCGGCGGCCGCGGCATGCGCGTCGTGCACAACGCCGGCTCGCTGCTGAACATGATCAATGTCACGAAGGCCGAAGCGCAGGCCGCGTTCAGCAATGACATGGTCTACATGGAGAAATTCCTCGAGCGGCCGCGACACATCGAGTTCCAGGTGCTGGCGGACAACTACGGCAACGTGATCCACCTCGGCGAGCGCGACTGCTCGATGCAGCGCCGCCACCAGAAAGTGGTCGAGGAAGCGCCCGCGCCCGGGATCACCGAAGCGCAGCGCGAGAAGATGGGCGCGCGAGTCGTCGAGGCCTGTCGTGCGGTCGGCTATCGCAGCGCCGGCACGCTCGAATTCCTGTACCAGGACGGCGAGTTCTATTTCATCGAAATGAACACGCGCATCCAGGTCGAGCATCCGGTCACCGAACTGATCACCGGCATCGATCTGGTCAAGGCGCAGCTGCTGATCGCCGCCGGCGAGAAGCTGCAGTACGTGCAGAAGGACATCCAGATCCGCGGCCACGCGATCGAATGCCGCATCAACGCGGAGGATGCGAAAACCTTCATGCCCTCGCCCGGTCCGGTGCGCCTGTGGCATCCGCCCGGCGGCCCCGGCATCCGCGTCGACAGCCACATCTACTCCGGCTACAACGTACCGCCGAACTACGATTCGCTGATTGCCAAGGTGATTGCCTATGGCGAGTCGCGCGAAACCGCGATCGCGCGGATGAAGAACGCGCTGGCCGAGATGGTGGTCGAGGGCATCCGCACGAACACGGCGCTGCACCAGGAAATCTGCAACCACGCCGCGTTCGCGCAGGGTGGCACGGACATCCACTATCTCGAGCGCCGCCTCGGCATCAAGTAACGCGGGCGCTGCCGCGTTCCGGCTCGAGCCATGAACTTCCTGACGCTGCGCATCAAGCTCGACGGGCTGGACGCCGAGCGGGTCGAACAGGCCTGCTTCGACGCCGGCGCCTACTCGATCACCTATACCGATCAGCGCGATGACCCGATCCTGGAGCCCGCGCCCGGCGAGTTCCGGCTCTGGCCGGCCTCGCGGCTCGAAGCCGTGTTCGGCGGTGACACCGACAGCGATGCGCTGATCGCAGGCCTGACGCGCACGCTCGATGTCGCGGTAGATCAGTTCGAAGTCGCGCGGCTCGCGGATCGCGCCTGGGAGCGAGAGTGGCTGAAGGATTTCCAGCCGATGCGCTTCGGCCGCCGGCTGTGGATCTGCCCGACGCACAGCGAGCCGCCGACCGAGCCTTCGGACCGTGTGATCGTGACGCTCGATCCGGGTCTGGCCTTCGGCACCGGCACGCATGCCACCACGGCGATGTGCCTCGAATGGCTCGAAGCCCGCGCCGGCACCACGACCCAACGAGTGATCGACTATGGCTGCGGCTCCGGCATTCTCGCGATCGCGGCGCTCGCGCTCGGCGCACGCACCGCGCAGGGCTTCGATATCGATCCCCAGGCGCTGATCGCCACGCGCGACAACGCGGAGGCCAATGGTGTCGCGGCGCGGCTGCAGATCGTGGCCGCGAGCGAGGCGCTGCAGCCGGCGGCGGATCGCGTCGTCGCCAACATCCTCGCCGGCCCCTTGGTCGAGCTCGCACCACGACTCGCGGCGCTGTGCCGCCCGGGCGGTGAGCTGGCGCTGGCCGGCATGCTCGAGGCCCAGGCAGAGGAAGTCGCCGCCGCCTATGCGCCCTGGTTCGACGTCCAGGTGTTTGCACGCCGCGACGGCTGGGTCTGCCTGTCCGGATCGCGTCGCGGGCCGATGTCGGTCACAATTGCGCCGCCGTGATCACGATCTGCCCCCAATGCCAGCTGTCACTGGCCGTGTCCGCCTCGGACCTGCGCATCGCGCATGGCCAGGTGCGCTGCGGTCGCTGCGCGTCCGTGTTCAATGCGCTGATCTCGCTGTACGACACCGAATCCGATGCCATCGCACCGCCGGAGCCGGCTGCGCTCGAACCCGTCGCGGAATTCACCGACGACCAGGCGGCCGCCACCGATACCAGCGACACCCGGTTCTTCGAGGTGGTCGTCAAATCCACCGGCGCGGATCCGGTCGCGAATACCGGCGTGTTTGCGGCGGCGCCGCTGCCCGACGTCGAGCAGCCCGAGGTCGAACAGCCTGCGCTCGCGGAGACCCCGCTCGCGGAGACCCCGCTCGAGGAGACGGAGCATCCGGCGGCCGTGGTCGACGAGCCTGCACCCGCCATCGGCGCCGACGGCACTGACATCGCCGCGCAGGACGATCCCCCGCCGGCGGACAGCATCGACCTCGCGACTGACGGCATCGAACTTTCCGAGGGCACGGATCTCGCCGACGATATCGGCATCCCGGACGAGCCTGCGATTCCTGACCTCGCGGCCAACGATCCGGTCGTCGAAGTGCCGCTCGCGGCGAATGATCCGCGCATCGATGACGTCTCCGCCGCGAACGACCCGGTCGCTGACGCACCCCGAGTCGATGTGCGCGTCGAAACCGGGAGCGGCAGCGTCGCGCCGCTCGCACCGAACGATCTCGATGTGCACGTCGTGCCGCAGCTCGCGGCCGCCGACACGCCGGACGGCCAGGGCACGGCGTGGCTGCCGGTCTACGATCTGCCCGAGGAGACGGCGGACGACGTGCCTCAGTCGGCCGACGCGTTCGTGGCCGCACGCAGTGCCGGCGTCGACATCGATGTCGGCGAAGCCGTCTCGACCATCGTGCCGAACCGCGAAGACATCGATACGCTGAACGATGCGCCGCCGCGCGACCGTCGCT
Organism: Steroidobacteraceae bacterium; assembly: GCA_965279665.1. Taxonomy (GTDB): domain Bacteria; phylum Pseudomonadota; class Gammaproteobacteria; order Steroidobacterales; family Steroidobacteraceae; genus UBA964. The sequence continues at coordinate 698,491 of OZ257256.1, read as the reverse complement.
GGTGGGCGTTCGCAGCGGGTGCGGGCGTGCTCGCGTTGACGCTCGCGGCGCAGCTCGTGCATTTCAACCGCGACACGCTCGCCACGTGGCCGTCCGTCAGCACGCCGCTGTCGCGTTTCTATGCCTCGATCGGCCTGCCGATCGCGCTGCGCGGCGATCTCCGCGCCTACGACGTGCGCCAACTCGGCGCCTTCGCGGCTCCGGATGCGGCCGGCACGCTGACCGTGCGCGCGAGCCTCCGCAACCTCGCGCCGCGCGCGCAGCCGATGCCGCTGCTGCGCGTGACGCTGCAGGATCGTTACGGCAACCGGATCGCGTCGCGCGATCTCGCCGCTGCCGAATACCAGCAGCGCCCGGCCGGGACCGCGCCCTGGCCGCTGATCGCCAGTGGTCAGCGACTCGATACCGCTGTTCAGCTCGTCGATCCGGGCGGCAACGCCGTCGGCTTCGAACTGGATGTCTGCCTGCCGGGTCCCGGCGGCGCGGTGCGCTGCGCCAACGACGAGCCTGCGCGCGCCGCGCGCTGAACGGCTGCCGCAGCAGGCCTCGTGATGGACTCCGATCCGATGTTCAGCATCGGCCGCTGGCGGATCCGCCGCGCGGCGGTGCTCGCGCCGATGGCAGGCGTGACCGATCGCCCGTTCCGCATCCTCGCTCGCTCGCTCGGCGCCGCGCTGGCGGCGTCAGAGATGATCACCTCGGATACGCGCCTCTGGAGCACACCGAAATCGCGCCGCCGCATGGACCACGATGGCGAGCCCGAACCGCGCGTCGTGCAGCTCGCCGGTGCGGAGCCTGTCGCGCTCGCGGAAGCGGCGCGTCGCAACATCGAGCTCGGCGCGCAGATCATCGACATCAACATGGGCTGCCCGGCGAAGAAAGTCTGCAATCGCCTGTGCGGCTCGGCATTGCTGACCGACGAAGTGCTGGTCGGGGAGATTCTCGAGGCCGTCGTCGCCGCGGCGACCGCACACGGCGTGCCGGTGACTCTGAAGACGCGCACGGGCTGGGACCGTGAACATCGCAACGGTGTGCGCATCGCGCGCATCGCGGAATCCGCCGGCATTGCTGCGCTGGCGATTCACGGCCGCACGCGCGCGGACTTCTACCAGGGCGAAGCCGAGTACGACACGATCCGCGATATCAAATCGAGCGTCGGAATTCCAGTGCTGGCCAACGGCGACATCGACACGCCAAAAAAATCCCGTGACGTACTTGATTACTGCGGCGCAGACGGAGTAATGCTCGGCCGCGCAGCGCATGGCGCGCCGTGGATCTTTCGCGATGTCAACGCGTTTTTGACCACTGGAGAGACACCCGCGCCGCTCTCGCGCCGCGAACTGCGTGATATAGTTCTGGCGCATCTGGAATCCATCTACGCCTTCTACGGCGAAGATTCTGGACTCCGGATCGCACGCAAACACCTCGGCTGGTACAGCGAGCTGCTCGACGAATCGCCTGGCGACACTCCGCCTGCGCGGCGACTCTTCATGGCAGCGGACTCGACGTCTGCGCAGTTCGCGTGTGTCAGGGAACGGTTCGACGCGTGGTGCGCGTAGGGTCGGGTCGCAACATCGCAGAAGAAAAAGATTGCAGCGGGGATCTGACATGCCAGCGAAGAAGACCTATGGAGCGCGTTCGTCGCGGCCCGTCGACGCCCCCCTGGATGCTTCGCTGAATGGTCCCCTGACAGCCCCCCTGACAGACGAGTTGCCGCTGCGCAATCACACCGAACGCGCGCTGACGGACTACTTCGCGAGCCTCAATGGCGACCGCCCCGCACGGCTCTACGATCTCGTGCTGCGCGAAGTCGAAGAACCGCTGTTCCGCACGGTTCTCGATTACGCCGCCGGCAACCAGAGCCGCGCGGCCGGCATCCTCGGCATCAACCGCGGCACGCTGCGCAAGAAGCTGCGCGAGCTCGGCCTCTCGAATTGAGATGACGGCCCCGAACCCGAACGGCCCGCCGATTCCGGTCCGCCGTGCCCTGCTGTCCGTCTCGGACAAGACCGGCCTGCTGGACTTCGCCAAGGCGCTCGCGGCTCGCGGGGTCGAGATCCTCTCCACCGGCGGCACCGCGAAGCTGCTGCGCGAGGCCGGCGTCCCGGCCATCGACGTCTCCGCGGTCACCGGCTTTCCCGAAATCATGGATGGCCGCGTCAAGACGCTGCACCCGAAGATCCACGGCGGCCTGCTCGGTCGTCGCGGCATCGACGAGGCCGTCATGCAGCAGCACGGCATCGCGCCGATCGATCTGCTGGTCGTCAACCTGTATCCGTTCGCGGCGACGGTCGCGCGGCCGGACTGCACGGACGAGGACGCCATCGAAAACATCGACATCGGCGGCCCGGCGATGCTGCGTGCCTCGGCCAAGAATCATGCGTCCGTCGCGTCTGTGGTGGATCCGGCCGACTACGCACCGCTGCTCGAGGAACTCGGCCGCGACGGCGGCACGAGCTTCGCGACGCGTCGGCGGCTCGCCGCGAAGGTCTACGCACACACCGCTGCGTACGACACGATGGTCGCCGCCTGGATGCAGCAGCATTCCCCGGGCAGCGTGACCGAAGAGTTTCCGGCGACGCTGCCGCGCGTGTTCACGCGCCTGCAGACGCTGCGCTATGGCGAGAACCCGCACCAGAACGCCGCGTTCTACCGCAGCCTCACGCCCACGGGCGCCTCGGTCACGACCGGCCACCTGCTGCAGGGCAAGGAGATGTCCTTCAACAACGTCGCCGATGCGGACACCGCGATCGAATGCGTGCGCCAGTTCGACACGCCCGCCTGCGTGATCGTCAAGCATGCGAACCCGTGCGGCGTCGCCCTTGCGGATACGCTGCTGGCTGCCTACGAAGGTGCCTATCGCACGGATCCGACCTCGGCCTTCGGCGGCATCATCGCGTTCAATCGCGAACTCGACGGCGCAACCGCGAAAGCCATCGTCGAACGCCAGTTCGTCGAAGTGCTCGCGGCTCCTTCGATCAGTGCCGCAGCGAAGCAGGTGCTGGCGACGCGCGCGAACCTGCGCGTGCTCGAACTCGGCGACCTCACCGCCTCCACCGGCGACGAACTCGAACTGCGCAGCGTCACCGGCGGACTGCTCGCGCAGACGCGCGATCGCGGCCGCATCACGGCGGCGGAGCTGCGCGTCGTCACCACCCGCCAGCCCACGCCGGCCGAACTCGAAGACCTGCTGTTCGCGTGGCGTGTTGCGAAGTTCGTGAAGTCCAACGCCATCGTCTATGCCGGGGGTCGCGCGACGATCGGCGTCGGCGCGGGCCAGATGAGCCGCGTGTATTCGAGCCGCGTCGCCGCGATGAAGGCGGCCGACGAAAAGCTGACCGTCGCCGGTGCCGTGATGGCCTCGGATGCGTTCTTCCCGTTCCGCGACGGTCTCGACGTCGCCGCCGAGTACGGCATCCGTGCGGTGATCCAGCCGGGCGGCAGCAAGCGCGACGATGAAGTCATCGCAGCCGCGAACGAACACGGCATCGCGATGGTGTTCACCGGCATGCGCCACTTCCGCCACTAGGACCTCAGGCACGCCATGAAAGTCCTGATCATCGGCGGTGGCGGTCGGGAACATGCGCTGGCGTGGAAATGCGCGCAGTCGCCGCGCGTCACCGAAGTGCTGGTCGCACCCGGCAATGCCGGCACCGAACTCGAACCGCGCGTCCGCAATGTCGCGGTCGCAGCCGACGACGTCCCGGGTCTGGTCGCGCTCGCGCGCATGGAAGGCGTCGCGCTGACCATCGTCGGCCCCGAGGCGCCGCTGGTGATCGGCGTCGTCGATGCCTTCGAAGCGGCCGGCCTGCGCTGCTTCGGCCCGCGCAGAGCGCCGTCACAGCTCGAAGGCTCGAAGGCCTTCACCAAGGAATTCCTGCGCCGTCACGGCATCCCGACGGCGAGCTACGCCACATTCAAGCGCGACAACTTCGACCCGGACTACGTGCGTCGCCAGCGCACGCCGATCGTCGTCAAGGCGAGCGGTCTCGCCGCGGGCAAGGGCGTCGTCATCGTCGACTCGGCCGATGAAGCCATCGCCACCGCTCGCGCGATGTTCGACGGCCAGTTCGGCTCGGCCGGCGACGAAGTCGTCATCGAGGAATTCCTGCCAGGCGAGGAAGCGAGCTTCATCGTCATGGCCGATGGCGTGCACGTACTGCCCTTCGCCACGTCGCAGGACCACAAGCGACGTGACGACGGCGACCTCGGCCCGAACACCGGCGGCATGGGCGCGTATTCGCCGGCGCCGGTCGTCACGCCGGCGATGCACGAGCGCATCATGCGTGAAGTGATCTGGCCGACGATCCGCGGACTCGCGGCCGACGGCATGCCGTACACGGGCTTTCTCTATGCCGGCATCATGATCGCGCCGGATGGCACGCCGAACGTGCTCGAATTCAATTGCCGCTTCGGCGATCCGGAGACGCAGCCGATCATGTGCCGGCTGCGGTCGGATCTCACGGTGCTGTGTGATGCGGCGCTCGACGGCAGGCTCGATCAGGTCAGCATGGACTGGGATCCCCGTGCCTCGCTCGGCGTCGTGCTCGCCGCCGGCGGCTACCCGGACAGCGTGCGCAGGGGCGACGTGATTCACGGCCTCCAGCGGGCCGCAGCTCTGCCGGGCAAGGTGTTCCATGCCGGCACCACGCTGCGCGGCGACGACGTGCTCACTGCCGGTGGTCGCGTGCTCTGCGCCGTCGGCCTCGGCGACAGCGTCAGTGAAGCGCAGCGCGCCGCCTACGCGCTGGTCGATGTCATCCACTGGGATGGCGTGCAATGTCGCCGCGACATCGGTCATCGCGCCATCGCGCGCGAGCATGCGGCGGACGGCGCGGCAGCGACCCGCCCCGGGGACCGAGCGCCGCCGTGACGGGACCTGCCGGCGCGCCCCGCACGATCCCGGGGGTGACGCCCGCACTGCGTGCGCGGCTGCGCAGCGTGTTCTCGGTCGCCACTCGCATCTCGCCGCGGCTCGCCGCCGGCCTCGCGCTGACGCTGTTCCTGACACCGCCGCGTCGCCGTCTCGATGCCGTCGATGTCGCCGTCGTCGCCCGAGCACACAAGCACAAGCTCGCCGTGCCGGGAGGCCATGTCGCCGCGCTGGAGTGGACCCCTGACGCCGTCCGAGGCGAACCCGCCCGACTTCCGACTGTGCTGCTCCTGCACGGCTGGGGCTCGCATGCCGCGCGCTTCGGCAGCTTCGTCGAGCCGCTGCTGGCCGCCGGCTATCGCGTCGTCGGCATCGATGCGCCCGCGCACGGTGAATCGACGGGCAAGCGCTCGGATCTCGCTCAGTTCCGCGTGGCGCTACGGGTCGCGCTGCAGGAGTTCACGCCAGTGGTCGGCATCGTCGCGCATTCAATGGGTGCGAGTGCCGCCGTCTGGCAACTCGCGGAAGAGCCGCATGCGGAACTGCGTGCGCTCGCCTTGCTCGGCATGCCACGCGATATCGGCTACATGATGGAGTCGTTCGCGCTGATCCTGGACCTTCGTGCGGATGTGAAGCAGCGGCTGATCGAGCAATTCACCCGACGCTTCGGCGATCCACCGGGCGCGTTCTCGGCGCACCGATTTGCAGACCGGCTCGGTGTGCCGACGCTCGTCGTGCACGACGAAGGGGATGACGTCGCGCCGCTGGAGCATGCGGTGGAATTCGCGGCGCTGACGCCGAGCGGCACGCTACGGACGACGCGTGGGCTGAACCACAGCGGCGCGCTGCGCGACGCCGCGATCATTCAAGAGATCGTCGGGTTTATCGGCGCTAGAAACTGACGCGGAAGAACAGCTCCGGCCCGCTGGCATCCAGCACGAGGCTGCCGGGCAGATCGTTGCTGTCGATGTCGGCATCGAGCTTGATGGCCGAGTAGCCGAGTCCGATCGCAAGGTTGCGGCGCAGACGGTACTGCACGTCGAGGTGATAGTCGGCGAAGCTGCCATCGACGTCCGTGGAACTCACGGCGAGATACTGCGCATGGCCGGTCACGGCCCAGCGCTTGGAGATCCGCCACGTGCCGTCGACCGCCACGGTCGGCAGCACACCGACGCCGCTGCCGTCCTCGGTAATGTTGCGGGCGCGGATCTCAGACTTCGCCTGCGCCTCGACGAAATGCAGACCGAGTCCGACGCCGATCTCGAAGCGTTCGCGTCGCAGCGCAGACCAGGTGTACGTCACGCCGAGCATGCGCCAGTTCAGGTCCGTCTCGACGAAGTCGTTCACGTTGTAGATACTGTTGCGATAGTTGATCTGCCGCGTCAGCCTGTTCGCACCGAAGCGGTCGAGCTTCAGGTAATCGATGCGCACCCGATGCCGCTCCTTCATGCGCAGCAGCACTTCCATGCGACCCTGGTTGGCCTCATCGTCGAGACCGAGATCGTCCTCGCCACTGAACAGCGTGCCCGGCGTACCGGCATCGCTGTCGAACCGGCCGTCCGTCGTCAGCGACGGCTGGTAATAGATGCCGCGCAGCGCGAAGTGATCGGTGATCGGGCTCGCGACCTCGCGCGGACCGCGACTCGGCGCAGCCTGCGACGCGGGTGCGAATCCCGCGGAGATGAAAACGGCCGACGCGACGAACGCCAGCGATGCAGGCCGGACAGCCATGGAACCACTCCTCACAAACAAGCCGCCCGATGATCCTACAGTCCCGCGGGCGCTGCCAGCGTCGCCCAATGCCGACGCGCAGTGCGTCACGATTTGCGACAGCGTGCCAGCTTCGCGGCCGGTCGCACTTCGGCGTCAGAAATCCAGCCTGCGAAGTACTCGACCAGGCCCTCTTCCGTCGGCTCCGGCTGCTCATCGCCGGCTGCGGGCTGCCATTCGCGGAACGCGACGGGCGCGACGACGGCGCTGCGCTGTTCGAGCGTCAGTTCGCTCCAGACGCTGACGGGTCCGCCGCCGACATTCTCGAGCCGCTCGATGCGAAACACCCAGCTGCCGGGTGAGTCCTCGCGCCAGGACGTGGTGGCAGACTGCATGAACGCCACGTGCTGGGTCAGCACGACACGCAGCGGGTAGCAGCTCGGCGTGAGTTCGGGATCGCCGAGACTCACTTCGGCATCCAGGAAGGCGTCCGGGGGACGCGGATCGTCGGCACCGTCGCGATGCATCAGCGTCCAGGCGATCGCTCCGACCGTGACGACGAGCGAAGCGATTCCGGCGACGGCGCGCATCAGCGATTCGGGCTGCCGTACTCAGCTGTACGGCAGCGGCTCCTCGGACTTCGGCACGAGCTCGATGGTCGTATCGACCTCGGTCGACAGGAACCTCAGCTCGCCGTCTTCGATGCCGATTTCCGAAACGGTCTCGGACTCACCGACCTGCATCTGCGTGTACAGGTCGAGGCCGGCGCCCGGCGGAATGCCTTCCTCGTAGAACGGCATCTTTTCGGTATAGGTCGCCGTCACGATCGCAGTCTGGCCGTCGGCCGCCACCGAGATCTCGATCGAGTCGCGCACCAGCGAATACTGCCGCAGCCTCGCGAACTTGCCCGCCTCCAGGCAGTACAGTTTCTTGCCGAGCAGCGATTCCGCCGGCGGCAGGAAATCCTCGACGTAACTGATGCGCTGGGTGAGCTCGAAGCTCGCGGCACGCAGCTCGCAGATGTCCGGTGCGAAGCGCTTGCGCGCCGCGGCGTCGGCGGTGTCGATGAATTCGAGTGCCGCCGCCTCATCGAGGCTGCGCCGACCGCACCCGGTCAGGGGCACGATCAACGCCGTCAACAGCAGGACCGGACCCGCACGGCGCGTCAGCATGCGACTCAGCGCTGCTCGCTCAAGGTTCGCGCCTCAACGCTTCATCGCCTCGAAGAAGTCCGAATTCGTCTTCGTGTCCTTCATCTTGTCGAGAAGGAACTCGATCGCGGCGAGCTCGTCCATCGGGTGCAGCAGCTTGCGCAGGATCCAGATCTTGGCGAGTTCGCCCGGATCGGTGATCAGCTCTTCCTTGCGCGTGCCCGAACGATTGATGTTCAGCGACGGGAACACTCGCTTTTCGGCGATGCGACGATCCAGGTGGATTTCGCTGTTGCCCGTGCCCTTGAACTCTTCGTAGATCACGTCGTCCATCTTGGAGCCCGTGTCCACCAGCGCCGTGGCGAGGATGGTCAGCGAGCCGCCTTCCTCGATGTTGCGCGCGGCGCCGAAGAAACGCTTCGGGCGCTGCAGTGCGTTCGCGTCCACGCCGCCCGTCAGCACCTTGCCGGAGCTCGGCACGACGGTGTTGTAGGCACGCGCGAGACGGGTGATGGAGTCCAGCAGGATGACGACATCCTTCTTGTGCTCGACCAGCCGCTTGGCCTTCTCGATCACCATCTCGGCGACCTGCACGTGGCGTGCGGCGGGTTCGTCGAACGTCGAGGAGACGACCTCGCCCTTCACGGTGCGCTGCATCTCGGTGACTTCCTCGGGCCGCTCGTCGATGAGCAGCACGATCAGATACACCTCGGGATGATTCGCGGTGATGGCCGTGGCGATGTTCTGCAGCAGCATCGTCTTGCCGGCCTTCGGCGGCGAGACGATCAGCCCACGCTGACCCTTGCCGATCGGCGCGACCAGGTCGATCGCGCGGGCGGTGAGGTCCTCGGTCGAGCCGTTGCCGCGCTCGAGCTTCAGCCGGCGCGTCGGATGCAGCGGCGTCAGGTTCTCGAACAGCACCTTCGAGCGCGAACTGTCGGGCGAATCGAAGTTGATCTCGCCGACCTTCAGCAGCGCGAAGTAGCGCTCGCCGTCCTTCGGTGGGCGGATCAGCCCGGAGATCGTGTCGCCGGTGCGCAGGTTGAAGCGGCGCACCTGCGAGGGGCTGATGTAGATGTCGTCCGGGCCGGCCAGATAGGAGCCGTCTGCGGAGCGCAGGAAGCCGAAGCCGTCCTGCAGGATCTCGAGCACGCCGTCGCCGTAGATCGGCTCGCCCTTGCGGGCATGCGCCTTCAGCAGCGAGAAGATGATGTCCTGCTTGCGCGAGCGGGCCATGTTCTCGACGCCGAGCGATTCGGCGAGCGCGACCAGCTGACCGATCGGCATCGCCTTCAGCTGCGTCAGGTTCATCGAGTTGCGCGACTGCGCAAGCTCGGCGGGACTGATGATCTCGGCGTCTTCGCCGGAATCGATGAACGGGGCGTGGTCGCCGGGCAGATCGTCTTCGCGGCTGCCGCCGACGTTACCGCTGCGCTGGCGATTGGGATCGCGATTCGGGTTGCGGTTGCCGTGACGCTGGCCACCGCCACCGCCGTCGCCGCCGCCCTTGGGCCGATTACGGCCCTGGTTGCCTAGATAGCCCCTCACAGGTTGCTGTCCAGGAAGGCGGCGAGCTGGGACTTGGACACCGCACCGACCTTCTGGGCCTCGACCGTGCCGTTCTTGAACAGGATCAGCGTCGGGATGCCACGAATGCCGTACTTCGGCGGGGTCTGGGGGTTTTCGTCGATGTTGATCTTCGCGATGCGAAGCTTGTCGGCGTACTGGCCGGCGATTTCATCGAGGATGGGGGCGATCATCTTGCAGGGGCCACACCACTCAGCCCAGAAGTCCAGCAGGACGGGCTTGTCAGACTTGAGCACGTCCTGAGAGAACGTGGCGTCGGTGGTGTGCACGATGTGCGGGCTGCTCACGCGGGGATACCTCCAAAAGGGAGTGAGGCTGAGGGGAAGGTTCTGATGGGGATTTGGGTGGGTTTGGCACGACACGACTGACCGCCGTATCGGGGGAGACCGCCAAACAGGTACACTAGTGGTGATTTAGATGCGAATTGTATGTAACGCGGGGCTGCGCGATGTTGACTGAGTTGGCGTGGCTGGGTGCACCGGCTTTCTGCCTGGTACCCGTGCGGACAGAACATCCGCTTCAATGGCCCCATTTTTTAGCTGGTCCGGCGCCAATTTGCAAGCGGCACGTGATCACATTGCTACGGACGACTCATGCCTGACAAACACCTTTCTTCCCTCACCTTCGACTCCCTGCCCCTCGCGCCACCCGTGCTGCAGGGCATTCTCGATGCCGGATTCACCCGCTGCACGCCCATCCAGGCCCAGACCCTGCCCATCGCCCTCGCCGGGCGGGACGTGGCCGGCCAGGCGCAGACCGGTACCGGCAAGACGGCCGCCTTCCTGCTGGCCCTGTTCCAGCGCCTGATCAACGATCCGCCCCAGCCGACCCGCGGCCCGACCTCGATCCGCGCGCTGGTCATCGCCCCGACCCGAGAACTGGCCGTGCAGATCCACCAGGACGCGATGCTGCTCGGCCAGCACACGCAGTTCCGCATGGCCGTGGTGTTCGGCGGCGTGGACTATGAAAAGCAGCGCCGCCAGCTCGAGGACGGCGTCGACATCCTGATCGGCACGCCCGGTCGAATCATCGATTACTACAAGCAGCACGTGTTCGACACGCGCTTCGTGCAGGCGGTGGTGCTGGACGAAGCCGATCGCATGTTCGATCTCGGCTTCATCGTCGACATCCGTTACATCCTGCGCAAGCTGCCGGCGCCGGAGCATCGCCAGTCGATGCTGTTCTCGGCGACGCTGTCGCAGCGCGTGCTGGAACTCGCCTACGAGCACATGAAGGATCCGGAGCTCGTGCGCATCGAGCCGGACAAGGTCACGACGGACCGCGTGCGCCAGCTGATCTACTACCCGGCGATGGAAGAGAAGTTCCCGCTGCTGCTGAACCTGCTGCGTTCGCACGGCGCGAACAAGACGATGGTGTTCGTCAACACCAAGCGCGTCGCCGAGCGACTCGAGGACGTGCTGCGGGCCAACGGCATCAACGCGCAGGCGATCTCCGGCGACGTGCCGCAGAACAAGCGGCTGCGCTTCATGAAGGAATTCCACGACGGCGAACTCGCGGTGCTGATCGCGACGGATGTCGCCTCGCGCGGCCTGCACATCGCAGACGTCAGCCACGTCTACAACTTCGACCTGCCGCAGGATGCAGCGGATTACGTGCACCGCATCGGCCGCACCGCGCGCGCCGGCGCCGAGGGTGATGCGATCAGCTTCGCCTGCGAGGACTACGCGATCGGCCTGCCGGACATCGAACGCTACATCGGCGGCAAGATCCCGCACGCGCCGATCACGCCGGACATGCTCGCGCCCGTGCAGTGGCCGCCGCGCAGGCCGCGCCGCGAAGACGACCGCGGCGGGCCGCGGCGCCACGGCGGAGGCGGCGGAGGCGGTGGTGGCGGTGGTGGCTTCGGTGGCCGCGGCGGCCGAAGCGGTGGCGGTGGCGGTCGCGATGGCCGTCGGCCGGGTCAGGTGGTCGATCGTGAATCACTGCCCGTGCGTGGCCAGGTACCGGCCGCAGTGGTCGCCGCACCGATCGCCAGCGGCGGCGGCGCAGGGCCCGCTGCCGCAGCGGGCGGCGGCGCGGTGGGTCCGGATGGTCAGCCCCGGCGCCGTCGGCGGCGCGGCGGTCGCGGTCGCTCCGGCGGCGGTGCGGGCGCGGGCAACGGCGACGCGGGTGCTCCGCCGGCGCCGGACAGCAGTTCCGGCTGACCGATCGCGATCGACTAGCCGAGATCCTCGACGCCGTCGATCGCCGTGAATTCTTCGTGCGCATGCGGCCGGCGTGAAGAGTCCGGCTTGCGCACGGCGTACACCCAGCGCACGCCGGCGAGCTTCGCCGCATGCAGCACTGCCGCGCTGTCGTCGACGAAAATCGAGCGCGCCGGATCGAAAGGTTCGACGCGCTGCACGGCCTTCCAGAAGCGCTGGTCTTCCTTCGGCGCGCCGAACTGCTGTGAGCTGAACGCCGCATCGAAAAGATCGAGCACGCGCGTGCGTCCGTGCTTGATGTCGAGCGTCACCGGGTGCGAGTTGGTCAGCAGCACGAGCCGCTTGCCACGTGCGCGCATGCGCTCGAGAAAGCCGCGCGCGCCCGGCAGCCAGCCGATGCGCTGCGATTCTTCGCGGTGCAGCTGCGCGATGTCGATCTGCAGCTCGCGGCTCCAGTGGTCGATGCAGTACCACTCCAGGCTGCCCTGGATGGCGCGGAACTTCGGCGCGAGCGCAGCCTGCGCCTCGGGCACCGAGAGTCCGCGCGCTTCGGCGTACATCTCGGGAATACGTCCCATCCAGACGTAGTTGTCGAACGCGAGATCGAGCAGCGTGCCGTCGAGATCCAGCAGCACGGTATCGATCACATTCCAGTCAGGCAGATTCGCGGGGGCGGACAGCATGCGCCTATGATACCCATGATCCCCATGACGAACCTCCACGCCGACCTCCACCTGCACAGCACCGCCTCCGACGGCACGCTGGCACCCGCCGACCTCGTCGCCCATGCGGCGAAGCATGGCGTGCAGATGCTGGCGCTGACGGACCACGACACGACGCAGGGCTGCGACGCCGCGGCCGCCGCGTGCGCGGCACAGGGCATCCGTTTCATCGCCGGCTGCGAGCTGTCTGCGAGCTGGCGCGGCCAGGCCGTGCACGTGATCGGACTCTGGCCCGGCAGCGCACCGCAGGCGGCAGACGATCCGCTGCAGCAGCACATGGCCGGTGTGCGCCAGCGACGCCGCGAGCGAGTGCAGGAGATCGGCGCACGCCTGACGCGACGCGCACGCCTCGATGGCACCGCGATCGCGCAGCAGGTGCTGGATGCCTCTGCCGTGCCGACACGCGCGCACGTCGCGCGGCAACTCGTCACGGCGGGTCACGCCGGCGACGTGCAGGACGCGTTCGACCGCTACCTCGGTCGCGGCCAGCCGGGCCACGTGCCGATCGAATGGCCCGATCTGCTGCAGACGCTGTCGGCCATCCGCGCGGCCGGCGCACTGCCCGTGCTCGCGCACCCGCACCGCTACAGGCTCTCGGCCGGCGCCCTGCGCAACCTGCTCGGCGAGTTCCGTGATGGCGGCGGCAGTGGCATGGAAATCAGCGTCGGCGGCATGGCGCGCAGCGACCTGGACCGCCTCGCGACACTGGCGCGCCGGATCGGCCTCGCGGGCTCGGCCGGCTCCGATTTCCACGATCCGGCCGTGCCGTGGAATCCCCCGGGCCGGTTCGCTAAGCTACCGGCCGACATCGCCCCCATCGCGCAGCTTGTGTAATGTCCGACGAGCAAGACCCCGACAACGTCGACCGCCAGCTGTTTCGCAACATCGAAAAGCTGCGGCAGCTGCGCATCGAGCACCGTGATCTCGACGAGATCATCGAGCGCCTCGCGATGGACATGCGGGTGGACGAAATCCAGATGAAGCGACTGAAGCGCCGCAAGCTGCTGCTCAAGGATCAGATCACCCGCTATGAGAGCGAGCTGATTCCCGATCTCAACGCCTGACACCCACAGCGAGCCACACGCCCATCATGGATGCCGACTCGCGCGCAAAGCCCGGACTGTTCTCGACGTTGACCAGCCCCGACAACCTCGCGGAAGTCGTCGCGATCGTCGCGGCGGTGCTGCTCGCGCTGGTCGCGGCGCATTTCATCAAGCAGTGGCATCGCAGGCGCGGTGTCGCGCCGGCGGAAGTCGAAGCCGGCTGGCAGACCGCGGTCATCGAGGGCTGCGTCCTGCTGTCGTCGTATTTCCTCGCGATGGTGTTCCTGCTCGCGCTGCGCGTGCCGCTGGCGTCGAGCGGCACGGACGTGACCATCGTCGATCTGTTCACGCAACTGATCGTCGCGCTGCTGCTGGTGCGGCTCGGCGTCTATCTGCTGCGGCTCGTGCTCGGCGCGAACTCCTGGATACGCGCCTGGGAGAACCGGCTGACGCTCGCGCTGTGGATCGCGATCAGCTTCCAGCTGCTCGGCTGGTTCGACAAGGTCGAGAGCACGCTCGATGCCATCGACCTGATCCCGGGCAAGACCACGTTCAGCCTCTGGTCACTGCTGAAGGGCATCGTCGTCGTCACCGGCTTCATCGTCGTGACCAGCGTGATCGCCCGCACGATCGAACGCCGCATCATGACGGTCGAGTCGCTGGCGCTGTCGACGCGCATCGGCATCTCGAAGTTCGCGCATTTCTTCCTGGTCGGCCTCGGCGTGCTGCTCGGCATCAATGCGGCCGGCGTGGACCTGACCGCGCTGACGGTCCTCACCGGCGCGATCGGCATCGGTCTCGGCTTCGGCCTGCAGGCCATTGCCAGCAATTTCGTCAGCGGCTTCGTGCTGCTGCTCGACAAATCGATCAAGCCCGGCGACGTCATCAGCTTCACCGGCACGACCGGCACCAGCACCGAGAACTTCGGCTGGGTGCAGGAACTGCGCGGTCGCTACATCGTCGTGCGCGATCGCGACGGCGTCGAGACACTGGTGCCGAACCAGAATCTGATCACCTCCTCGGTGATCAACTGGAGCTATTCGGACCAGCGCGTGCGGCTGCGATTGCCGGTGATGATCAGTTACGACTCGGACCCGGAGCGCGCGCTCGAGCTGCTGATCGAAGCGGCGGCACATCATCCGCGCATCCTGAAGGATCCGGCGCCGGTCTCGCGGCTGATGTCCTTCGAAAACTACGGCATGCGCGTCGAGGCGCGCTTCTGGATCCGCGATCCGATGAACGGCGTCAACAACGTCCGCTCTGACATCAATCGCGAGATCTGGCGCCTGTTCAAGGCGGCCGGCATCAAGATCCCGGTGGCACAGCACGAAGTGCGCGTGCTCGGCCGGGACGACTGAGAACGCCGGCGCATGCCGATCGAGATCGATGCCATCACGATCCCGGACCGGGATCTGTCCGTCGCCTTCATGCGCTCGGGTGGACCCGGCGGCCAGAACGTCAACAAGGTCTCGAGCGCCGTGCAGCTGCGCTTCGACCTGGCGGGCACGGAAGCGCTGAATCCGCGCGTCAAGCATCGCCTGCGCGGTCTCGCCGGCCATCGGCTGACGGACGAAGATGCGATCCTGATCATCGCGCGCAGTCATCGCAGCCAGGAGCAGAACCGGCGCGAGGCCGAGGAACGCCTCGCCGACCTGATCCGGGCGGCACTGGTGGAACCGAAACTGCGGCGCAAGACCCGCCCGACGCTGGCCTCGAAGAAGCGCCGGCTCGAGAGCAAGACGCGCAAGGCCACGACCAAGCGCGGTCGCGGCCGCGTCTCCTTCGACGATTGAGCCTCACCCCGCGCCTGCTCGACGGGCCCAGCGGCCTGTTCCTCGACTTCGACGGCACCCTCGTGGACTTCGCCACCACGCCTGACGGCGTTCAGCCGGACGCCGCGCTGACGACACTGCTCGAGAGACTGCGACTTCGATTCGAGGGTGCGGTCGCGATCATCACCGGACGTCGTATCGCTTCGATCGATGCGCTGCTCGCGCCGCTGCAGCTGCCGGTGGCGGGCCTGCAGGGTCTCGAGCGGCGCGACGCCCGTGGACACGTGCACAGGCCCGCCGCGCCGGCCGTGTGGCTCGCGCCCGCCCTCGCGCGATTGCGCGCGCACGTGGCGACTCATCCCGGGCTGCTGCTCGAGGACAAGGAGTTCTCGCTCGCGCTGCACTATCGCGCGGCGCCACAGTTCGAGGCCGCGACACGTGTGCTGCTGCAGGCGCTGTTGCCGACGCTGCCGCACGACGCGCGACTGCTCGAAGGCAACCGCGTGTTCGAGCTTCGGCCCGGCAGCGACGACAAAGGCAGTGCGCTCGAGAAGTTCATGACGGAGCCGCCGTTCCGGGGGCGATCGCCGATTTACGTCGGCGATGACGATGCCGACTGGCCGGCGATGCAGGCTGCAGAGCGGGGACGTGGCCTGTCGATCGCGGTTGGCCCGCGCCTGCCCGCGCAGCATCGTCTGAAGGATTCCAATGCCGTGCGCGCGTGGCTCGAGACACTTGCATGAGCCGCCTCGTCGCCGTCTCGAATCGCGTCGCGCTGCCGGGCCAGACCGCCATCGCCGGCGGGCTTGCGATCGGCCTCGCGGCGACGCTGCGTGCGCGCGGCGGCCTGTGGTTCGGATGGAACGGCGAAGTCGTCGACGATCTCGACGCTGCACAGGCCGAGCACTGCCATCACGACGGCGTGGATTTCGTGACGCGACCGCTGCGGCACGCAGAACATCGCGACTGCTACCAGGGATTCTGCAACGGTCTGATGTGGCCACTGCTGCATGGGCTCGATCTGCCGGTCTCGACGTCGCCCTGCGAATTTCAGGCCTATGCCGACGTCAACCGGCAGTTCGCGCATTCGCTGCGACCGTGGCTGCGTTCCGACGATCTGGTCTGGGTGCACGATTTTCACCTGATGCTGCTCGGCACCGAACTGCGCCGCAGCGGCGTCACGCAACCCCTCGGCTTTTTCCTGCACGTGCCGTTCGCGACGCCGGCCCAATGGCAGCGACTCGACTGCGCCGATCGACTGCTGCAGGGACTTCTGGCCTTCGATGTGCTCGGCTTCCAGACGGCGCGCGACCTCGAGAATTTCCGCGCCGTCGTGGCGCTGCGCCACGGCCCTGCAGTGTGTGCAGCGGATGACTGCATACGCCTCGGTATCCGCACCGTCCGGGTGGGCGTCTGGCCGATCGGTGTGGACATCGAGACCCTGCGCCGCGACGCGGGCCGCGGCGAGACGTGCGCGGAATCGGTATGGCCGAAGGTCGAGTCAGACCGCCCGCCGCTCATCGTCGGCATCGATCGATTGCAGATCAGCAAAGGCCTGGAACCGCGTCTGCAGGGTTACGCGCGGCTGCTCGACGCCTTGATGGCGCCGCACAGACGACCGGCCTGCCTGCAGTTGGTCGCCACGCCGCGCTGCGAAGCGCCGGCCCAGACGGCGCTGCGGTCCAGGCTACGGCAACTCGTCGCAGGAGTTCGGGACCGGCATGGCGACGCGCACGGGGCGCCGCTGCAGCTGCTGGAGCGCACGCTGCCACATGCCGACGCCCTCGCGCTGCTGCAGAGCGCGCGCATCGCCTGCGTCACGCCGCTGCGCGATGGCATGAACCTCGTCGCCAAGGAGTTCGTCGCGGTCCAGGATCCGGCCGATCCGGGTGTTCTGGTGCTGTCGCAGCATGCGGGGGCCGCCTGCGAACTGACCGCCGCGCTGCGCGTCGACCCGACGGATCCGGCTGCCATTGCCGCAGTCCTGAGGCAGGCACTTGCAATGCCGCACGGCGAACGGCGCGCCCGCCATGCCGCGATGCTGGCCGTGCTGCGGCGCCAGGACCTCGCGACCTGGCATCGTGGATTTCTCACCGCGCTCGCCGACAGCGCGTCGGCGCAGACAGGCGCGCGCTCTCAGTCGACGATCACGCGCACCGCAGCACTGCCCTTGCCGGGGATGCGCCGTTCCACCCGCCCGATCTCGACGTAGCCCGCAGCAAGCAGCGCCGGCAGCACGGACGGCGACACCGCCGCCAGCAAACCGCCAGAGGTCTGCGGGTCCTCGAGCACCGCGCGCAGCGCGGGTGCCACCGCTGCCGCGACATCGATCCTTGCGAGAAGGTTGACGTCAGCCGCAAGACTCGCGGCGGGGCTCTGCTCCGCACGTCGATGCGCGCCGGTGCGCACGCCCGCGACGGCGGCCTCGAGCGCCCCGGCGAACAGCGGCACGCGCGCGGCCTCGATCCGCAGCACCGAGTCGGACTGCTCGGCCATTTCGGCGGCGTGCCCGAGCAGACCGTAGCCGCTGATGTCGGTCACGGCATGTGGCGGAATCGCGGCGCCACGCAAGACCTCCGCCGCCGCGCGGTTGGTGGCCCGCATCGAGGCGACCGCCGTTGCCAGACCCGGATCCCGGTGCGCGGAGATCAGCAGCCCGGTACCGAGCGGCTTCGACAGCACCAGCGCATCGCCCGGAACAGCGCCGCACTTGCGCCAGATCTTCTGCGGATGCACGAAGCCCAGCACGCAGAGTCCGAACACGGGCTCGGCGCAGCGCACGGAATGTCCGCCGATCACGCTGCCACCGCAGTCGGCCACGACCTCTGCGGCAGCGCGCGACACGGCGGCGATCACCGCATCCGGCACCAGCGATGGAAATCCCGCGAGGGCCAGCGCGAAAGCGACCGTGCCGCCCATCGCGTACACGTCACTGACCGCGTTCGCGGCAGCGATGGCGCCATAGTCGCCGGGGTCATCGAGCAACGGCGGAAAGAAATCGACGGTGGCGATCAGCGCCCGCTCGGCATCGAGCGCATAGACGGCGGCGTCGTCGAAAGGGGTGAGCCCGACCAGGACGTCGGCGTGCGGGCCGCCCGCGCCCGCCGCGAATCCGGCCAGCATCGACACCAGCTCCGCCGGCGCCTTGGCCGCGCAGCCGCCACAGCCCGCCAGCGCACGCAGGCCGGTGAAGGCCGCGACCGGGGCCGTCTCGTGCCCGGGAAGGGGCGCGGTCACGGGCATCGCGCCTCAGCCGCCCTTCGCGGCCGGCGCGGACTTCGACGCATCGAAGCGCAGCCCGAGCGTCTCGGCAATCGTGGTTCGCTGCACTTCGTCCGTGCCGCCCGGGATGCGCAGGTTGCGCGCGATCTGGAACAGCTTGTTGACCGGGTTGTTGCGCATCACGCCGTACCCGCCATGCACCTGCAGCGCCCGATCTGCGACGCGATAGAAGGACTCATCGTTGCTGACCTTCAGCGCGCAGATGCGCCGGATCTCGTCCTTCGGTCGCGGCAGCGCGTACCACGGACCCGGATCGTCGATGCTGCGCGCCACCTCGAGCGACAGCGATCTCGTCTGCAGCCAGTCGACGTACATGTCCGAGATCATCCACTGGATGCCCTGGTTCGCGCCGAGCGGCCGGTCGCCGACCACGCGAGACTGCACGCGCTCGAGACTGCGGTCGATCAGGTAGCGTGACCAGCCCGAGCACATGCCCGCACGACGCATGCGCGTGTAGTTGAACGACATCACCGCGATGTCGAAGCCCTGCCCCACTTCGCCGATCACCGCGCTCTGCGGCAGTACCAGGTTTTCAAAGAACAGCTCGCCGGTGTAGCCATCGCCGAACATCGTCTGGTAGACCTTGCCGGTGCGATAGCCCTTGCCCAGCATTTCGCGCGCATCGAACATGAAATAGGTGAAGGTCTGGCGACCGCCGCCCGGCTGTGTCACGGCGAGCACCTGCACGACATCGGCATCGAATGCGTTGGTGATGTACGCCTTGTGGCCGTTCAGCACCCAGTCGCTGCCGCGGCGCGTCGCATGCGTCTTCATGTCGAACAGGTTCGAACCTGCGCCAGCTTCGGTGACCGCATGCAGGCTGGTCTTCTCGCCGCGGACCAGCGGATCGACGAACTGCTCGCGCTGGTGATCGTGGCAATAGAGCAGACGCGGGGTCGCACCCTCGGACCAGGACAGCAGCGCAGGATTCAGTCCGCAGCCATAGCCGTAGACCTTCTCCTCGACATAGATCATGTCGGTGCGACCGAGGCCACCGCCGCCGAGCGAGGTCGGCAGATGTGCGCTGTAGACATTCGCCTTGCCGGCCGCACGCATGATCTCGCGTCGCGCCGCGATGATCTCGGGATGCAACTTGCCGTCGGCATCGAGGTACAGCGCCTCGTCGGCGAGGCGCGCCGCAAGCTGCTTCTCGCGCGGCGCCACTTCATCGCGATACAGCGCACCGACGCGTTCGAGGATCGGCGCGAGATGCGCGGGCGGGCGCAGCTCCTTGTCGAGTGGCGAGGTCGTGGGATCAGTCATCGGTGTTCTCCGGAAGTCCTGGAATGCGGAATCATTCGAGCGGCATCGGGTCCGGAGCCGCCGGCAGCGCGAGCGTGCGGTGGGACCCGGGTCGGTGGCCGAGAAAAAATGGACGGTTCGCGAGGCCTGCGAGATACGGCAGCACCTCGTTGGCGCGCAGGCGCCCGATCTCACCGGCCAGCGCATGACGCTCGCCGAACTGCGTCGCGGCGTCCGGGCGCAGGCCAGGCGCCGCCACGACGAGCGGCGTCGGATCGCCGCTGTGCAGCAGTGAACCCGTGGACGGCGAAGCGTGATCGCCCGTGACCGCCACGACGGCACGCTGTGCCAGCGCCTGCAGCAGTTCGAGGCCGGCGTCGGTCGCTTCGATCACGTCGCGCTTGAAGGCGGGTCGCTTCGTGTGCGCGGCTTCATCCGTCGCCTTGACGTGCACGTGCACGAAATCATGCGAGTCGAGCAGCGCGGACGCCGCCTCGAGCCTGCGCTGCATGTCGGCAGCAGGACTCGCGGCATCGTACGGCAGATCGTAGAGGGACATGCCGAGCACTCGCGCGAGCCCTCGGTACAGCGCCGTGTCCGTGACGGCGGCGCCGCGCAGGCCGGTCGCCTGCAGGAAATCCGGCTGCGCCGGATCGAGCCAGCTCGCCCATTTGGTCACGGCGACGTCAAGCGGCGGCAGCCCGCTTCGTCGCCGTTCCGCATTCACCGGATGCGCGAGCAGGATGCGACGACTGTCGAGCAGCCATTGTTCCAGCGTGGCTGCGAAACGCGCCGCGGCCGATGGATCCGCGGCGTCCGCGAGCGGCAGCGGCCGCATCCACGGATGCAGATGATCGAACAGCGCGTCCGTGTCGCTGACCTCGCGCGTCCCGGCGCCGCGCGCGATCAGCACCGATTCGCCGGTACGCAGCGGCAGCATCTCGAAGCTCACGCCGTCCAGCCGGCGCCCCGCCAGCGCCGCGAACAGCGCGGCGGACGCCTCAGCATCATCCCGCGGTCGCGCGCGCGCCCCGAGAAACAGGCGCCCGTCGTCCACGCGACCGGCGCGCAGCGCGAGATGGAACATCGGCTCGGAGTACGGCGGCGTCTGACCGACGCCCAGCGCTTCGATCGCGGCCCGTCCCGGAAAGGGAATGTCCTCGCAGCCGAACAAGGACCAGTGCGCATGCTCGCTCGAGGTGGCTCGCCCGGGTCCGAAAGGCACGTGCACGCCGCTGGCGCCGCGCTGTACGAGCGCATCGAGCTGCGGCGTGCGCGCCGCTTCGCAGGGCGTCAGCCCGCCGAGCTCCGCACAGGCGCGATCGCCGAGCCCGTCGAGGATCACCAGCAGGATCGGCAGGCGATCGTCGTTCATGCCTGTTCCGATGCTTGGTGCGCGGGCGGGTCGCGCAACGGCCGCTGCGCCAGCAGCTCGCGCGCACCGGGAGGTACCTGCGCCTGCCAGGCCGCGCCGCTGCGCATCGCGGCGCGGATGTCGCTGGCCGAGAGCCGGGTCGCGATGTCGCCTTCCAGCACAATCGGCGGATAACCCTGCTCGGAGAAACGCCGCACCTTCTCCCGCTCCCAATCCGAGAACACGCGCACCAGCTGCGGCGTGCCCGGGGGCACGAGATCCGGCCAGCGCGCGGGCTCGTCGAGCGGGAACGGCAGGATCGTGTAGCGATCCGCCGCGACGCCATCTGCGTGCAAGGCGGCCGCGATCAGTGCTGCGCGCTCGTCGTACGTCCAGGGATTGGCCGAAGCCAGATGACGATGCGCGCTGCCAGGGTGTGCGGTACGCGCCGCGGGTTCCGGATTGGTGATGCCGACGACCACGTGCTCCGCGAGCGCGAACGCATGCCGCAGCAAGGCCAGATGATCGAAATGGATCGGCTGGAATCTGCCGGTCACGACGATGCGCTCGAGCGTCTTCACGCGCGGGTCAGCGCGAGACAGAGCGGCTCGAGCGTCGCTGCACGATCGAGACCGAGGACGGCATCGCGCAGTTCGCGGGCCTGCGACGCGGGAATGGCCAGCTCCGCATTGGCGAAGAACTTCTGTTCGATCTCGGCGATGGTCAGGGGCCGCCCCTCGGCGCCGCGGTTGACCTGCTCTCGGCGGACGAGCCGGCGGCCGTCGCGCAGCACGATCTCCACATAGCCCGAGAAGTACTTTGGAAACGCCGTCGCCGTATCGTGCTCGCAGTGGATGCGATCACACAGCGCGAGGATCGCCGGATCGCGCAGGCTCGCGTCCTCGAGTTCAGCGAGTCCGAAGCGGCCGCGCACGAGACAGGCCGCGATGAAGTACGGCAGGCTGAACTTGGCATCGTAGTCGCTTTGCGGGCGACGTTTCGCCGCGACGGGTTCGCAGACGACCGGCATCTGGTTCTCGTGGATGCGCGCGGTCACCGAGACGATGTCGTCGGCCCGGAACCCATGCTCCGAACGAAGCGCGAGCGCCGCATCACCGCAGGCATGATTGAAGTGACACACGGGATAGGGCTTGATCGCGACGTTGCGCATCTCCCAGCGCTGGCCGAGTCCCGCGAGTACGCCTTCCGCGGCCGCGGGTGCGTGGGCGCCGAGATAGGTATTGAACAGCCCGAACCGTCCCTCGTAGGCGAGCACGGGGCTCTCGAAGCCATGCGCGGCGAGCGTCGCGGCAGTGATGCCGCTGGCCGCCGCCCAGCCCGGATGGAATCGCTTGGTCCATGCGCCTTCTTCCAGGAATTCCATGCTGCCCGAGGCCATGCTCAGCACGAGACCCTGCGCATGCGTCAGCGTGGCAGCATCCGCGCCCTGCAGATAACCCGCCGCGATGGCAGCGCCGAATGCGCCGACGACGCCGGTCGGGTGAAATCCAACCTTCTGCCACCAGCCGCCCGCGTGCTGACCGAGACGCGCATCGACTTCGACGGCGAGCAGGTAGGCTGCCAGTGCCCGCGCTCCACTGACTCGATGCCGCATGCCTTCGGCCAGCATCACCGGTACAGCGCTCGCCGATGCATGCACGACACTGGCCGGATGCGTGTCGTCATAGTCGAGTCCGTGGATCAGCAGGCCGTTCAGCAGCGCGGCGTCGCGGGCGCCATGACGCCTTGCCGTGCCGATGACGATGTGATCCCCGGCGCCGCCCAGCGCGGCAACGCCGGCCATGCTGCGTCGCGCGAATTCGAAGGTGGTGGAGGCAAGTCCGATGCCGAGCGCATCGAGGATGCACAGACGTGCCGCCTCGACCACATCGGCTGGAGCAGCGCTCAGTTCGAACTGCACGGCGTGTGCCGCGAGGCGTTGCGACAGCGACAGGCCGGCCGGGCCGTCGGGCTGCAGGACTGCGTTCATCGGACTGCCTCAGGCCCGGAACGGGCCGGCGTCAGTATAAACGCAAATGTCCGGACATTTGAACAGCCGTCGCGGGGCTGCGCCGGGTGCTATTTCTGGAGGCTGCGCCGCAGGTCCGTATACGTCCGCGCGACCCACTGGTCCGGCTTCCAGAACGTGCCGGCCCAGGCCGCGTCGAACTCGGCCGTCGGCTTCGACGCCACCACCGCCTCGAGCGACTTGCCGGCACGGATCTGTTTGACGATACGACCACGGATCGTCACCAGCATGTCGTGGAATTCCTGCATCTTGGCGCGATTGCTGACCGGTCCGTGCCCCGGGATGATCCGCGTCTGGTCGTCGACGGTTGCCAGCGCCGTCGCGAGCGCATCGATCATGCCGTTCATGCTGCCGCCACTGTTGGTGTCGATGAACGGATAGCTGCCGACGAAGAACACGTCGCCCATGTGCAGCACGTTGGCCTTGCGGAAACGGATGATCGCATCGCCATCCGTGTGCGCATTGGCCAGATGCATCACGTCGAGATCCTCGCCGTTCAGATGCATCGACAGCGATTCATCGAACGTGATCACCGGCAGCGCCTCGGGCGGCGATGGCGGCGTCGGGCTGCCGCTCAGCGTGCCAAGCTGGGTCGTGCTCATGCGCTTGCGCACATTGCCGTGCGCGACGATCAAGGTGCCGGTGCGGCCGATCGCCGCATTCGCGCCGGTGTGATCGAAGTGCCAGTGAGTGTTGATCGCGAAGCGGATCGGCTTGTCCGTCAGCAGCGCGACCGCGGCCCGCAGCTTCGGCGCGAGTTCGTCGAACTGATCGTCGATGATGACCGCGCCGTCCGGCCCCACCAGCACGCCGATGTTGCCGCCCGCAGCAGTCGAGAGCATGTAGATGCCGTCGGCTACTTTCTCGGTGCGGTAGTCGACGCTGGCGAGATCGGCACGCTGCGCCATCGCAGGCAATGAGACCATCAGGGCCAGCAGTGAAAGCAGTTTGCGCATCGAACCCCCCTACGAATTCGCGACGACGGTCTTCGGCCGGATCAGCCAGGCGGCCAGCGCGGGGATCAGGATGATCGCGCCGATCATGTTCACCAGGAACATGAAGGTCAGCAGCAGACCGATGTCGGCCTGGAACTGCAGCGGCGAGAAGATCCAGGTCACGACGCCAATGGCCAACGTGATGCCGGTGAAGATGATCGACGCGCCGGTCACTTTCATCGTGTGTTCGAACGCTTCACGAACCGTGTCGCCGCGCTTCAGGTATTCCTGCATGCGGCTGAACAGGTAGATGCCGTAGTCCACGCCGATGCCGACGCCGAGCGCCACCATCGGCAGTGTCGAGATCTTGAGTCCGATGCCGGCCATGGCCATCACGGCATAGGCGAGGATCGAGACCAGCGCGAGCGGCAGGAACACGAGCACCGCGCCCAGCACGGAGCGGAAGGTCAGCAGGCACATCAGGATCACGGCGGCGAAGACGCCGAACAGGATCGGGAACTCGGTGCGCTCGACTTCCTCGTTGGTCGCGGCCATCACGCCGACGTTGCCGGTCGCGAGCTTGAATTCCGCACCGTCCACCGGGTTCTGCTCGCGCCACTGCTTCACCGCGGCGACCACGCGCTCGATCGTTCCGGCCTTGTGGTTCGCCAGGAACAGCATCACCGGCACGACGTTGCAGTCCGCGTTCAACAGGCCGGTGCTGGTTTCGATGTAGCGCGTGGACTGCGCGAGCTGATCCGGATTGCGCGGGATCTCGCGCCACTTCAGCGACCCTTCGCTCCAGCCGGCGATCGCCTGCTTCGCCACATACGGCAGCGAGATGACATCCTGCACACCCTCGACGTTCTGCATCTGCCAGGAGAAATCGTCGATGGCCTTCATCGTTGCGTGACTGACGCAGGCCGGTTCTTTCGTTTCCACGATGACGGTCAGGATGTCGACGCCGATCGAGAACTCGCTGGTGATGATGTTGCTGTCGAGGTTGTAGCGCGAGTCCGGGCGAAGCTCGGGCACACCCGCGCTGGTGTCGCCGATCACGGCCTCGCGGCCCTTGATCGCCCCGAACACGCCGAGCCCGATCGCGACCAGGATGATGGCCGCGGCCGGCCCCTTCTCGGTGATCACGCCGAGGCCGCGCCACCAGCCCGACAGCATCGCCTGGCGGCGCGCGACGCGGTCGCGGTAGCCCGGCGAGAACTTCACGAACGAGACGAGCACGGGCAGCAGCACGAGATCCGTCAGGATCACGATCGCGACGCCGATGCTGGCCGTGATCGCCATCTCCTGGATCACCTGCACCGGGATGTACAGGATGGTGACGAAGCCGACCAGGTCCGCGAGCAGCGCGATGACGGCGGGCAGCAGCAGCTGGCGGAACGTGCGGCGTGCGGCCTCCTCGGGTCCGAGGCCTTCGAGCGCCGCATCCGTCACGGCGCTGATCTTCTGCACCCCGTGGCTCACGCCGATCGCGAAGATCAGGAAGGGCACGAGCAGGCCGAGCGGATCGATGCCGTAGCCGAGCACCACCAGCGTGCCGAGCTGCCACAGCACCGCGATCATCGAGCAGACGACGGGCACGAGCGCGACACGGAACGACTGGCAGTACATCCAGACGAACAGCAGCGTCAGGACCAGCGTCGCGGCGGCGAACAGCACCACGCTCTGCGCGCCCTGCGCGATGTCGTGCACCACTTTCGCGAAGCCGATCATGTGCACGTCGACGCCGGCGCCCTGCGCCTTGACCGCGACCCCACTGCCCTCGACGCGCGCACGGACCTGATCCTCGAGTTCCTGCGCGACGACGATCGGATCGATCGGATTGCCGTTGGCATCCTTCTCGAGGACGATCGCGCTGATCAGCGCGCCGGAGAAATCGTTGGCGACGAGGCGGCCGACGATGCCGGCCTTCAGGATGTTCTCGCGCACCTGCGCGAGTGCCTCGGGCGTGGGCTGGAATTCTGCATCGACGACGTTGCCCGCCTGGATGCCGTCCTCGACGACTTCGATATAGCGCACGTTCGGCGTGAACAGCGACTGCACGCGACCGCGATCGATGCCGTCCATGACCAGTACGGCATCGGTGGCGGATTTCAGCGCACCGAAGAACTCCGGCGTGAACATGTCGCCGTCGCGCGCAATCAGTGCGACGAGCACGCGGTTCGCCCCGCCGAACTCCGCCTGATGCTTGACGAAGGTCTGCATGTACTCGTGCTTCAGCGGCAGCTGCTTCGTGAACGAGGCGTCGATGCGCAGGCCGCGCGCGACGATCACCGCCATCGCCACGCTGACCAGCACGAAAATGCCGATCAGCAGCAGGCGGTGGCCGAAGATGAAGCGCTCCATCTTCGCGGCGAAGCTGTTCTCGTCGAGCGTGTCGGGGCCTGGCTTCATCGCGTCGCGCCCGCCTGCTGTGCAATGCGGCGCGCGCCGCCCTCACCGACCGCGATCAGCGCACCGTCGCCGGCGGCGATGGCCGCCGACAGTCCCTTGCGGTCCGGCTGTTGCCTCACCGTCCAGCTGCGACCGAGATCCGCCGAGCGCAGCACGGTGCCGGACAGCCCCACGATCGCGACGTCTTTCTGGCCGAGCCGCACGCCATCGGTCAGCATCGCGCTGCTGCCGGTGGTGACGGCCGTCCACGTCTGACCGGCATCCTCACTGCGGAACAGGTTGCCGCGCAGGCCGAAGGCCAGCAGCGCATCGCCGTCGAGCGCCAGCAGGCCGAAGAAAGAACCGTTGTACGGCGATGGCAATGTTTGCCAGCTCGTGCCCCCATCATCGGAGCGGTACAGCTGGCCCGCTTCGGCCGCGATGTAAAGCCGCGTGCCGGCACCGACGATGCGGTTCAGGTGGTAGTCCGGCGCGAACTCTGCGTCTTCCGCCGAGACCGGCGGCGCGCCCGGAACCGGCGCGGCTTCGAACTTGCGCGCGATCCAGTTCTGGCCACCGTCGCCGGTGCTGAAATATGCGCCGTACGCGCCGATCGCGATGCCGGTGTTCGCATCGGCGAACCAGACGTCGAGCAGCGGCTGCTGGCTCTCGGGCGCGTAGTGACTCTGCGTCCAGGTTTCGCCGCCGTCGCGGCTCGTCAGGATCAGTTCGTCGTGCCCCACGGCCCAGCCATGCTGTGCGTCCGCGAATTGCACCGCCGTCAGCATCGTGCGCGTCGGCACGCTCTTCGCCTGCCGCCAGCTCGCACCGCCATCGTCGGACAGCAGCACATGCCCGCGCTCGCCGACGGCGACGAGGCGTTGGCCGGCGACGGCGATGTCCAGCAGCAGCGAGCGGGACGCGAGCGGAAGCGTCAGCGCCGGTCGATCCAGGCGATCACCCAACGCCTGGCCGACAGCATGGCCGACCGCCCCACCGATCGCCCCACCGATCGCCGGGGCCGCCGGCTCGGCCGCGACCGCAGCGCAGGCTGCGGCCACGGCGATCAGGCCCGCCACCCGTGCCGCTGCGATCACGGCATCATGCGCACGCACGTTCCGCACGTACGTGACGGATCGTCAGCGGACGCCGCGGCGCTGCAGCATGCTCGGCTGGTAGTCCGCCGTCGTGCGCTTCGCGCTGAAGTCGTAGGTACGCGGCTCTTCGTTGTCGAGTCCGAGCGCGAGGTAGCGGCCGTTCGAGAGGTCCATGACGACTTCGAGCGTCGTCCAGAACGTCGGCACGTCGTAATACTCGATCGGATGACCTTCCTGCACGCGGTAGAGCTGGTCGCGGCTGTCGTAGCAGTCGACCGCGAGGATCTGCCAGGTGTCCTCGTCGACGTACAGCGTGCGGCGCTTGTACAGATGCGAAACGCCCGGCTTCAGCACCGAGTCCACGACCCAGACGCGATGCGTCTCGTAGCGCGTCACGTCCTGGTTCAGGTGGTTCTTCTTCAGGATGTCCGAATACTTCAGCGTGTTGCTGTGCAGCTTGTACGAGTTGTACGGCACCAGCATTTCGCGCTTGCCGACCAGCTTCCAGTCGTAGCGCTGCGGGCTGCCGTTGTACATGTCGAACTGGTCCGACGTGCGCAGGTTGTCGGAATTCGTGCCCGGATTGTCGAAGGCGACGTCCGGCGCGCGGCGCACGCGGCGCTGGCCCGGGTTGTAGATCCAGGCCTTGCGGTTCTCCTTCGACTGGTCGAGCGTCTCGTGCACCAGCAGGATTTCGCCGGCGAGGCGCGCCGGCGCCGTCGTCTCCTGGATGAAGTACAGGATGATGTTGTCGAGCGAATCGGAGCGCGCACCCGGCAGGCTGTAGCTGACGTAGAACTCGTCCTTGAACTTGACCATCGTGTAGCTGCCGCTCGCCGTGACCGGCGCCTGGCCGATCTGGCGCGTGGCCGCATCGGCGCGATAGCGCAGCACGTGGTTCCAGAACACCTCGACGCCCGACTTCGGGATCGGGAACGGAATGCCCTCGCCGGCATTCAGCACGCCGTTGCCGCCCGGCGCGAGCGTCGCCGTGGTCGCGATGCGCTTCGTCGCGTCATAAATGCGTTGCGGCACGGCCGCACTGCGCCGCGTCGGGTACACGACCATCTTGTAGCTCGGGTACGTGGCCAGCAGCTTCTTGTGGCCTTCGGTGAGCTGGTTCGCGTACTGGCCCATGTTGGCCTTGGTCACCGTGAACAGCGGCTTGTCGGCCGCGTACGGATCCGGGTGATGACCGCCGGGCTTGAAGTTCGGGAACCCCGCCTTCGCCGGCGAGGTGATGCCGCCGTCCCAGGCCGGGATCGAGCCGGAGGCGTTGCCTGCTTTCTCCGCGCCCAGCGGCGTCAGTTCCGCGCCGAGGCGCGCCGCTTCCTGCGGGCTGACGGCAGACCAGGCGGGCGCCGCGAGCGCGGCGCAGGCGAGAGCCAGAATTTTCGGAATGTGGTTCGACATGGGTAGCTCCTGGATCAGGCCCGGATCAGAACGAGTACTTGACGCTGGCGGCGACGAAATCGCGATCGTTGACGTCGTTGAAACGACCGGCGCCGCCGAACCGCGTCCACGAGGTATCGACCTCCCACTTCGCCTGCAGGTTCGCCGAGACGCCCAGCGTCAGGCCGTAGCGGCCTTCGACGAAATTGCCGCCAGGGCCCGGCGACGTGCCGGACACGTCGTGCTGCCACGAGAAGCGCGGCACCACATTCCACGGACCCATCAGGCCGGGATACTCGAGACGACCCGCGAGGCGATAGCCCCAGGACGTGTCGTCGGCGAAGCG
Source organism: Steroidobacteraceae bacterium (assembly GCA_965279665.1). Taxonomy (GTDB): domain Bacteria; phylum Pseudomonadota; class Gammaproteobacteria; order Steroidobacterales; family Steroidobacteraceae; genus UBA964. The sequence goes on along the minus strand of OZ257256.1, from coordinate 669,400 downwards.
GTTCTGCGGCTCGACCAGGTTCAGCGCGAGGCAGGCGGCCGTCGTCAGGTTAGGGCAATGCCGTCCGCGCAGTTCGAAGTTGCCGCTGACCGACGTGCCGGGGCCGTTGTAACGCAGGCCACGACCGTTCGGTCCGCCCGACAGCTTGTTCTCGAGACCCGGGATGTGGGTCACCGCGGCTTCGAGCACGACGACAGCCTGCGACGCTTTCAGCACGTTCGCGAATGACTTCGTCGCCGTGAACTGCGCCTGCCAGGTGTCGTGCAGGCCCCAGCCGCGCACTTCCGTATCGACGCCGTACTTGCCGAGCTGACCGCAGCCGCTCAGCGTCGAGGTCGTCGTGCAGGCCGGTGCCGTGAATGCCGCGAGCGGCACCACCGGCCCCATCGCCGGCAGCGCGCCGAGCAGGCCGAGGCCCGCCTCGAACGGCGTCAGCGCCGCGAACAGCAGTTCGACGTCGTCGTACTGCAGCGGTACGTCCTGGCGATACGTGATCTCGCCCTGCAGCGCGATGCCGCCGCGCTGGATCTGCGTGTTGAACGACAGGCCGATCATCTTGATGTCTTCGGGATACTCGATGAAATAGTTCGCCGTCTTCGCATACTCATGCGTGGCGAGGTTGCTCGCCTGGCCCGCGACGTTGCCGCCGGCGAGCGCGGTGCGCGCCGCGATCGTCGCGTACTCGGTGGCCTGGGCCAGCGTGATGTTGCCGACGAAGCCGAGGCGATTGCTGCGTGAAGCACCGAGGCCAGCCTGGGCACCGGCACCGATCGCCGTCGCGAGCGGCAGGCCGGCGGACAATGCCAGCGCGGTCGCCTGCACCGCGTTTGCCGTGCCCCAGGCGTTCGCGATGCCGACGCCGCTGCCCGTGCGGCCGGAGATCACCGGCAGACGGCTGTGATAGTTCATGAAGTACAGGCCGAACTCGGTGCCGTTGTTCAGGTTCTCGGCGTAGTACTTCACGTTGAAGCCGCCCTGACCGCTCTTCTTCGGCAGGCGGTCCGCGATGCGCGTCACGGCCTGGAAGTTGCTGATCAGCGAGGCACCGAGCGGCCGGAAATCCACGCCCTGGTCGGAGAAGGCACCGAAGCCGAGCACGACCTTGTTGCCGCCCGGCACCGCGAAATCGTTCGAGGAGAAATAGCTGCCGGCCGCTTCCGGAATCGTCGGATTCCAGTCCAGCATGTAGACGGCCTGCGCGCTCCAGCGATCATTGAACTGCAGCGAGAAATTGATCATCTCCTGCGGCAGGAAGCCTTCCTTCAGCTCCGAGCCCGGCACGCGCAGCGCCGCGACGTCGAAGTGGTTGATGACGCTGATGCCGTTCTGGATGAACGTGCTCTCGCCCCAGCTGACGGCCTGCCGACCGACCCGCAGTTCCGCCGGCATGCTGCCGAGATTGAACTTGCCGTAGACGAAAGCATCGAGCAATCGCGTGTAGCTGCCGACCAGATCCTTCGAGGCCTGCGGCAGCTCGGTGCGTGCGGTGTTGCCGTTGCGCACGTCGAGGTCATAGAACGCGGAGCCGCGCGCGAAGGCGCCGACGCTGCGATAGCTCAGCGACATCTCGGTGACGGCCTTGAAGGCCTGGCTGTACATGTCGGTGCCGTAGTTGGCATTGCCGTCGTCGATGTTCGGCGAGCGGCCGCAACCGCCATCGGCGATCGCGACGAGATTGCAGTCGCGCGACTGGATGCGCCACGCCTGGCCGAAGGACACGGTCGTGTCCCAGCTGCCGGTCAGCGTGCCTTCCTGGTTCTGGAACTCGAAGGCGCTGGCGACGGTCGGCAGCAGCGCTGCGGCTGCGATCAGCGCGCAGGGCACGCCGGCCCGGAACGGAGCGGTCGAAATGATGGTCATGGCTTCCCCCACTGGAGCGGTTGCCTGCGAGCCCTGGCGGGATACCGTGCAGGCGTTCTGGTCTTGTGGGCGAAAGTATATCAGCGGGGTGGCAGGGCGCTCGGCGTCGCCGTCTTCTTGCGATGCAAAAGGCCAGTCCAGGACGGCGCCGCCCCGCACGGTCGCTCAGACGTGAGTGACCTGCAGGATGCTGTGGCGGATCTGCTCGGACAGCACCAGCTCGGCGTCGGTCGCCACGCGCTCCAGCACCTCGTCGAACGCCAGCTTGCCCTCGCCGTCCGTGCGGATCACGGCGCGCTCGAGCAGCAGTTCGATGAAATTGTCGAACAGCGCGCGATCGAAGAACTCCGGCGAATTGAAGCCGTACAGCATCGTGATCCGCTGCGCCATGACCTGGCAGCGCTCGGCCAGCTGCTTGGCCGAGATCTGGCCGCTGCCGGCCTGCAGCAGCAGCGCGATCGCGAGGTAGTAGCGCTCGATGGTCTGCACGGTGGCCTGCGACAGCAGCGACAGCTGGATCGCGCGGCTCGAGGTCGGCTGCGGCCGGCGCCAGGCCGCGCCATCGTCGATCGATTCGAGCACGCCCAACGCGCCGAGCGCCTGCAGCGTACGCAGCACGACGGCGCTGAGTTCCGATTCCGGCCAGCGCAGGAACAGCTCTGACGACACGTACGGATACACGCGCCAGACGAGGCGCTGGATGTCCTCGGTGCGCAGCACCGCGTTGCCGAGGAAGCCGCAGGCGATCAGCGAGGGCAGCGCGAACAGGTGCAGCACGTTGTTGCGGTAGTAGGTCATCAGCACCGTGTTCTGTTCGCTGGCGCGCAGCAGATCGCCGAGCTTGTGCTGCTGCCGCTGCAGCAGCTGCATCGATTCGCCGTACGCCACCGCCTCTGCGCCGGTCATCGACGTGACAGTGACGCGGTCGCTGTACGGCGCCGCGCGCAGCAGCGCGAGGTAGAGATCGATCTGCCGGATCAGGTCCGCCTCCACCATGATCTGGCGCGGCGAGGCCAGCAGCGTGATCGCGATCAGGTTGACCGGCGTGACTGCGGCCGCCGAATTGATGCCGCGCATGACCACGTTGGCCAGATCGTCGACACTGCGGCTGACCCAGCCGACCCGCGTGTCGTCGTGGAAGCGCTGCGTGCGCCAGTCGCCCGAGTGGCGATCGAGCACCGCATCGAGATCGATCGGCTCGCCGATGTTGACGTGCACGCGACCGAATTTCTGCTTCAGCACCTTGACGGCGCGCAGCAGGTCGAGCCAGCTCTCCTTCTGCTTCGGCTTGCCGGACAGCTCGCTGATGTAGGTGTTGGCCTCGACGATGCGCTCGTAGCCGAAGTACACCGGCAGGAACACGACCGGGCGTTTCGGATCGCGAAGGTAGCTGCGCACCGTCATCGACAGCATGCCGGTCTTCGGCTGCAGCAGACGACCGGTTCGCGAGCGGCCGCCCTCGATGAAGTACTCGATCGAATGACCGCGCGCCATGATGGCCGCGAGGTACTTCATGAACACGACGGTGTACAGCGCGTTGCCGGCGAAGCTGCGACGGATGAAGAACGCGCCGCCCTTGCGCAGGAAGCGGCCGATCACCGGGATGTTCAGATTGATGCCGGCGGCGATGTGCGGGATGGCGTAGCCCTGCCGGTAGATCGCATAGGACAGCAGCAGATAGTCCATGTGGCTGCGGTGGCAGGGCACGAACACGACCTCGCGATCCTTGACCGCATCGCGCAGGGTCTCGACATGCTCGAAGTCGACGCCGTCGTACAGCCGGTTCCAGAGCCGCGTCAGCAGGCCGTACATGAAGGTCACGAACGCGTGCGAATAGTTCGCCGCGATTTCCTCGGCGTACTTGCGCGCCGTCACGAGCGCGGCCCGGCGCGTCTGCTTCTTCTCGCGCATCTCCTGCGCGACGCCGACGCGCACCGCGCGCGTGCGCAGCACCCGCGCGACGATGGTCCGCCGGTGCGACATGTCGGGACCGATGCGAGAGGCGCGCTGGCGGCGGAACTGCGCGCGCATTTCGCGCGCGAGCCGCAGTGTCTCGGCACGCTCCGATGCGTCCGCCTGCAGCAGTTCGCGCAGGCTCTGCGGCTCGCCGATCTCCACCAGCGTGAAGCGGCCGTTGATCAGCACGGACATCAGCTTGCGCAGGCCGCTGGTGAAGGCCCAGTTCTCGGTCAGCAGCAGGCGCAGCCAGGAGCCTTCCTTCTGCGGCGCGCGCCCCCAGTACACCGCGACCGGCACGAGTCGCACGTCGAGACCGGGATCGGCGCGCACGGCTTCGATCAGGTTCATCAGCTGCGGCGACGGCCGCCGGTCGACGCGTGAATCCCAGGTGCCGCGCGGCTGCAGCAGCGGCAGGTTCGCGCGCACCAGTCCTCGGCCGCGACCGAGCACCCGGCCCGCCGGCGGTGGCAGGCCTTCGCGCGCGCACAGGTTCTCGAGCACGGCGAGGTCGGCACGGCTGCGGCGCTCCAGCACGTAGCACAGCGGCGCCGCAGCGCGCGGCGTCATGCGTTCGCGCCAGTCCTCCGGCCGGATCTCCGCACGCACCCAGGGCGCGAGCAGGCGACGCAGCAGCGAACTCATGCGGGGAGCTGGACTAACATGGGCGGGTTCCGAAGCACGGCGCAGTGTAGCGGCCGTCGACGGCAGGCACTAGGGAAGCACCGAACCCCCGCGGGAGAAGGTCGACGTGAGTCCGTTCGAGCGACAGTCCATCCTGATCACCGGCGCGTCGGAAGGCATCGGCCGTGCGCTCGCGCTGCAACTCGCTGCCGACCGCGCACGCCTGACACTGGTCGCGCGCAATGCGCAGCGCCTCGAACTGCTGGCCGCCGAATGTCTCGCGCTCGGCGCCGAGGTGCTGGTCGTCGCGGAGGATGTCGGCGAGGAAGCCGCGGCGCCGCGCATCGTCGCCGCCACGCTGCACCGCTTCGGCGCACTCGACGTCCTGGTCAACAACGCGGGCATCACGATGTGGTCGCGGCTCGACGCGCTGCAGGATGCGGCGATCCTCGAACGCATGATGCGCGTCAACTATCTCGGAGCGGCGTGGCTCTCGGCAGCCGCGCTGCCTGCGCTGGCGTCGCGCCGCGGACTGATCGTCGCCGTGGCGAGCGTCGCCGGCCTGACCGGCGTGCCCGAGCGGACCGGTTACGCCGCCAGCAAGCACGCGATGATCGGATTCTTCGAATCGCTGCGCATCGAAGTGCAGCCGCAGGGCATCGATGTGCTGATCGTCGCGCCGGACTTCGTCGTCTCGGAGATCCACCGCCGCGCGATCGGCCCGGATGGCGCGCCACTCGGCGCGAGTCCGATGCAGCAGGATCGCATCATGACGGCCGAGCGCTGCGCGACCCTGGTCCGCGGTGCGATGCAGCGACGCGACCGGCTGCTGATCACCTCCTGGCGCGGCCGCCTCGGCCGCTGGCTGCGCCTGGTCGCGCCGCGCGCGATGGATCGCATCGCGGCCCGCGCCATCCGCACGCGATCCTGAGCGCGTCGCGACGCGTCAGCGCTTGCGCCGCTCCGGCAGCAGTTCGATCGAGATCAGGAAGTACTCGAACAGGCTGATGATGGTCGGCAGCTGCGCGCGCAGGCCGTGGTCACCGTTCAGCACATGCAGATCCGCACGGTGTTCTCGAGCGAAGCGGATGCTGGATTCGACCGGAATCACCTCGTCGCGCCAGCCGTGCACGACACAGGTCGGACAGTCGAGGATGCGCTCGCGCAGTTCCGGCAGCTCCGGGCGATAGAACGCCGGCGCCATCAGGAATACCGCCCGCGCATGCAACGCACCGGCGGCCGCGACTGACACATAGCCCCCCAGGCTCGATCCGACCAGCACCAGTTCGCCGCTCTTCGCATTGCAGGCGTCGACGAGCCGCGTCACCCGCGCTTTGGGATCACGCAGATCGGTGTAATCGACCGAATCCACTTCGTAGCCTTCGGCCCTCGCGATCGGCGCGAGCGCGGTGATCTTGGTGCCCCAGGGCCCGGATTCGAGGCCATGGGAGAACACCACGTGGCGCGGCGCCGAGACGATCGGGCCCTGATTCTTGCTCTCGAAGGGATGCGGTACAGGCGTCTGGTTCATGGCGTAGGCGTTCAGAATCGGGGCGGAGTGAAAGGCGCGCCGGCCACCGCCCGCAGCGACTCCGGGAGTTCCGGCGCATGCGGTGGTTCGAGCACGAACGGCTGCACGTCATCGGACCAGAGGTTGCGGTGATGGCCTTCGGCAAAGCGGATCAGCGACAGACTGCCACGGCGCGAGCCAAAAGGCCCGTGCCAGAGGCCGGGTGGCCGCCAGAAGTACGCGCCTTCGTACATCGCCCCGCGCTCGCCGATGATGTCCCCGCCGAGCAGGTACATCTCCTCGGCACATTCGTGCATCAGCCTCGCCTCGCGCCATTCATGCGGATGCGTCTGCGCGCCTGTCGACAGCAGCAGCGTCTTCTCGCCGCTCGCCGGATCGTGCCGCAGCACCTTGTGCGAAAGATTCAGGAACTGCACCGAGGGATCGATGTCGTGCCGTGTCCACGGTGTGTTGTGCGTATCGATGACGCGCAGCGCAGCGCCTGCGGACCCCGGTGGCGCATCCGCCACCGCACCGAAGAAGGCCAGCAGCACGGCCCCCGACGGACTCGCGAGGTCGAGTTCGCCCGCACCGGCCGGCACGTCGGCATAGGCATCGAGGCCCAGCATCGCCGTGCCGATCTGAACGGCGCCGTCGAGCACGAAGCACTCCATCGGCCGCGACTGCGGCGTGGCCGTGGCGTGAAAGCCCGCCGGCAACCGCAACAGCGTCGAGCAGGCTCCGCTGACCGGATCGCGACTGAGCAGCTTCGCCGCCGCGCCGAGGGTGCCCAGCTCGGCGAAGGGCACGGGGCCCCAAGGGAGCTGTTGGGCGTGCAGAAACTCGATGTGCGGACGCGACATGTGTCCAAAGCCTAGAGCCTGCAGAAGCGTTGCGCTACCCATTGAAGCATTCGCTGCGGTGCACTACAGTCGCCGCCACGTCAGGGCGACCCTTACCGCCCTCGCGCACCGGAGAAGCGTCATTTCAGAATCGATCGCGGCTCGTCAGCAACTCGATTGGCTCAGTACCACGAGCACCGCTCCGGTCGGTCCCGTCCTGCGCCGTTGGCAGCGACTCTCGGGTTCACGGATCGGCCGCTGGCTGTTTGCCCGCGCCGTCTGCCGCAAGGCGCCGTACTTCGCCAGCATCGCGCCCTCCTTCCTCGAACTGCGCTCGGCACTGTGCCGCGTGATGCTGCCGCAGCGTCGCGCCGTGCAGAATCACCTCGGTTCCGTGCATGCGCTGGCGATGGGCAATCTGTGCGAGCTGGCGGCCGGCATGGTCACGGAAGTGACGCTGCCACCGACGATGCGCTGGATTCCGCGCGGCATGACGATCGAATACCTGAAGCCGGCGCAGAGCAACGTGACGGCCACCGCGCGGCTCGATCGCAACGAATGGAGCGGCGCCCAGAACGTCGGCGTACCGGTCACCGTGGTCGATGCGCAGGGCGTCGAGGTGGTGCGCGCCGTGATCACGATGTACGTCTCGCCGCGCAAGACCGACTAGCTCAGCGGTCCTGCAGCCCCTTCAGCAGGCCAGCTTCGATCTCCTCACCCACGCGTCGACCCGCCGTCGTATAGCGGTTCGCCGCGGCACTGCGCACGCGACTCTCGCCGCCGCCGTGCGTGACCAGGAAGGAATGCATCTCGCCGGCGCGCGCGCCGGCGTAGCCGAAGAGCAGGTGCATCGCGGGAGGCTCGACCGAGGTATCGTTCAGCCGCGCATCACAGATCGCGAAGAAGCCCTCGCCCGGCAGACTGCCCGGAAACGCGCCTTCCGCATCGAGCTCGGCCAGGAACTCCGTGACCTGCCGCTCGGCGCGCTGCCAGGTCTGTGGCGAATTCGGCGCGAACAGCATCCAGCGCGTGCCCTGCTCGATCGACTGCGCGACGAACTGGGCGAGCCGGCGCGGTGCAAGGTAGCGCCAGTCGGTGGCAGCGGTGTTGCCGGTGGCCAGCGTGCGCGCCACCGTGTGCAGGCTGTGCGGCACGCGCACGGAAGACAGGGTGTTGATGCCGCACTGCGAGAGCCGCGCGCGCTCCGCCTCGCTGACGCCGCAGGCGGCGCGGAAACCCGGCCGCAGCAGCACTTCGTCGTGGTCGATCGGACTCCACAGCGGGCTCGCCGCATCGGCGCGCGCGAGCATGCCGGCCACCGCGCCACAGGAGGCGAAGGTCTCGGGCCGGCCGCGCAGCCGGTCCTGCGCGATCATGCGCGGGAAGAACATCACCGCGTTGTCCGCGCGGAACGGCCAGTCGCGCATGCCATCGACGGCCTGCGCCGGATCCGTCCAGGCCTGCGGCGGATCGACGACCAGCAGCGCGTGGCGCTCACGACAGAACTTCGCCGCCACCAGCAGCGTGCTTGCCCCGACGTCCTGGTCCCGGCCGAGCGGTGGAATGCACAGCAGGTTGAACGGGATCGCGCCATGCAGCGCGAACAGGCCGGTGCCGGTCTGCGCCGAACCGATCACGTCGTAATCGGTCAGCGGCGCACCATCGTCGCCGTCGTTGTTGGCCGAGACATAGCCGACCACGCCACCTGGATGATCCGCGGGGGTGATGCCCGGTCGCTCCGTGGGCGCGAGGCCGGTGACCCGCACCATGCGCGATTCGGCCACGGCGTCGACGACATAGCGCCCTGACTCGGGCCGCACGGACACGCGACGGAAGATTTCCTGGTCCTCGACCAGTTCGGAATTCGCACCGCGCACGCGCTGCACGACCAGGTTGAAGCGATCGGTTTCATTTGCGCCGATGCCATCGTGATCGACCGAGGCGCGCAGGTGCTCGCGCGATCCCGGGATCAGACCCGTCAGCGCGAGTGAGGAAGCGCCGCTGCCCAGCAGCATCGTCGGCGGTCGGCCGCCATTGGCGACGCGGACGATGACGGCCGTCTTGCCGCCGTTGTCGAAGAACTGCTCGACCGCATAGGACAACGTCGAGGGCTGCCACAGCCCGCCGAACATTCGCTGGAACTCGGTGAAGTTCGCGACGGCGACGGCCTGGTTGACCGGGCCTTTCAGGGTACGACCGACGAAGGCAGCGACGCCTGTGGAGGCGCGCATGATGGCGTGCCCCGGACCATTCTGCTCAGCGATCTGTATACCGGAGAGAACCCGCGCGGCCACTGTCCACCCTGTGCGACGCGCGGCCAATCTACCACATCGTCGTCGTCACCTTGCGACAGCAGCCTTCGCGGGCGGCCGCACGATCGCATCGAGCGTCGCGACGGCGATCGGATGATAGCCAGGTCGCGCGCGCTGGTAGATCTGCTCGGCACGCACGCGACCTGCGGGCGTCTTCATCAGCTCTTCGTACAGCGGGCGTATCAGCTTGCGCCGCCCGATGCCGACCAGATACTCCTCGAGTCGCGGCATCGCGGGTGCGTAGTCGTGGCGGATCGCGAGCTTGAGCCACACGTGCACGATCTCGGCATTGCCGGCTTCGGAGAGGTGGAAGGCATCGTCGAGTTCGGCCATCCGTGCGCCCGTCAGCGACGCCGGCATGTTGTCGAGGAAGTGCAGCCACTCGAACGTCGTCCACTCGGCCGTCGGCAGTTCGGCCGGCGTGCGGCGCCCCGCCAGCCAGTCCGCACGCGCAGCATCGACTTTCGCGAACGCATCGGACTGCGGCAGCACCGCGAAGCCTGGCAACCCCGGAGCCGTCAGCCATTCGTCGAGTTCGGCCGACGTGACCGCGCCCGGCCGCGTCGGCAGCAGGTGCTGCTCGAGATAGCTACGAAACTGCGCCGTCGTGACGGTCTGGAATGCATAGGCATCGAACCAGCCGCGCAGCAGGCCATCGATTGCGGTGGCACCGAAGCGCGATTCGAGCCAGCCCAGGAAGAATCGCCCCTTCTCGTACGCGATGTCGGTGGTCGCGTCGTCCGGATCACGGCCGCGCAGATCGATCTGGAGGATCTGGTTGCGCGGCTCGAGCGTCGCGATCTCGCGGCGCAGCGACTGCAGTCCGAGCACGTCTTCCATCGAACGGCGACGCTCGCCATACAGCGCACCGAGAATCCGGCGCTCGAGGAAGACCGTGAAGCCCTCGTTCAGCCAGAAGTCCTGCCAGGTCGCGTTGGTGACGAGATTGCCGGACCAGGAATGCGCGAGCTCGTGCGCGATCAGCGCAACGAGGCTCCGGTCGCCGGCGATGATCGTCGGCGTCAGGAACGTCAGCCGCGGATTCTCCATGCCACCGTACGGAAACGAGGGCGGCAGCACGAGCAGATCGTAACGCTCCCACCGATACGGGCCGAACAGCCCCTCGCAGGCCGTCAGCATCTTTTCCGTGTCCGCGAATTCACGTGCCGCGGAATCGATCATGGGCGGTTCCGCGTAGATCGCGGTGCGCGGTCCAAGTTCGCGCCAGTCGAGCCGACCCACGGCAATCGCGATCAGGTAGGACGGGATCGGCTGCGGCATGTCGAACTGGTACACGCCGTCCGCGCGCGGCGCCGGATCGTTGTTCGCGCTCATCACGGCGCGCAGCCCCGCCGGCACGCGCAGCTGCGCGGTGTAGGTCACACGCAGCTGCGGCGTGTCCTGCATCGGAATCCACGAGCGACCGTGGATCGCCTGCGACTGCGAGAACAGGAATGGATCCGTCTTGCCCGCGGTCTGCGCCGGTGTCAGCCATTGCAGGCCGGAGGCTTCGGGTCGCGTCTGGTAGGAGATGCGCACCGTGAAGACACTGCCGACGGCGCCGGCCGGCACCGTCACGCGCAACGGTTGACCGAGGATCGCGTCCACGGCGCCGAGCTCGAACGACGTCTCGCGCAGCTGCATCGGCGAATCGACGATCCAGGCCTGGCGGATCACCACATCGCGCGTGTCGAGCACGAGCTGCGTCGCAGCGGCGTCACGTCGTTCGACCCGGAGATCCACCGTGCCGGACAGGCGCCGCGCCGCGAAATCGACCTCGAGGAACAGATCCAGATGACGGACCTGCATCTGTTCGACATTCGCAAACGAGTGAACGTCGCGGACCGGTCCGGTCTGCGCCAGGTCGGCCTGCACGGGGGCGGCAGCGGGCATCGGAGCTCCTGAGCCGGCACCGGCGGCTGCGCTCAGCAGCAGCGCGGCACAGCATCGCAGCGCGCGGTTCATGGACCGATCAGGGCGTGGCGCCGGAGCCGGCCTGCGGCGGTTCGCTGTCCGACAGCATTTCGCGGAAGGCCGCCTCGTCCACCGGCAGGTTCGACTTGCCATCCCACGTGGCACCGTCGGGCACGCGGTTCTGCACGCGCGGCGCGGCAGCAACGATCGCCTCCAGCGTGGACTCGGGCGTGATGACCGGTGCGGCACCGGCGACGGCGTCGCGGCGTGAGATCGAGACCGGAATGCCGTGCGGATCGTGCGCGAGCTTCGAGATCGCATCCCAGTTGACGGTCTCGTTGCGCGCCTTCAGTTCCTTCTGGATGCGTGCCGCGAGCGCCTTCGACAGCAGTTTCTTCTGCGCCTTGTCCCAGTTGCGCGGATCGTCCTCGAGCACGTCGAAGGACTGCAGATACAGCTGTCCGTCATGCCAGCCGAACACGAACGGCTGGTTGACGACCGTGACCTTCTCGCCCACCGGCACCATGTCGAACACCTTCTCGATGTCCTCGGGATACATGCGGATGCAGCCATGGCTCGAGCGCAGGCCCACGCCGTAAGGCTTGTTGGTGCCGTGGATCAGGTACTGCGCCCAGCCGAGATACATCGCGCGATTGCCGAGCGGATTGTCCGGGCCTGCGGGCACGACGGCCGGCAGGATCTCGCCGTTCTCCTTGTGCTCGGCACGCACGCCAGGGCCCGGGCGCCAGATCGGATCCTTCGCCTTGCGAATGACCCTGGTCGATCCTTCCGGCGTGGCCCAGCCGACCTTGCCGATGCCGATCGGATGCGTGTACACCACCTGCTGCTCGCCGGCCTTGCGCTTCGGGAAGTAATAGAGGCGCATCGCCGCGACGTTGATGACCACGCCTTCGCGCGGCGCGTTCGGCAACAGCTGCTGCGTCGGCACGACGATCTCGCGACCCTCGCCCGGCAGCCACGGATCCACCTTGGGATTCGCGCGGACGATTTCTTCGTAGCCGACGTTGAAGCGGCGCGCGATGTCCGACAGCGTGTCTTCCTTGCTCGCCTTCGTGACCTGCACGAGGCCGATCAGATCGTCGGTGTCCGACGCGAGTTCGAAACGGTGCGTGGCCACGGGCGGCGGCAGGACCGGCGCGGGCGGTGGGACGTTGGTCGGCGCCGCCGGCGCGCGACCCCAGGGTCCCTGCATCAACGAACAACCCGCCAGCAGCGTGACCGGGGCGAGCGCGAGCAATGCCAGACGACGGTGTGCCTTGATCATGACGGGATTATGGCACCGAGTCCGCAGCGCCGCAGCCAGCGTCGCCAGTTGGCTACAGGTCCGTCGCGGCGCTGTCCTACAGAAGAACGGCCTGGTTCGGCAGCTCGTCGCGATCGCCGCCACGATTCGGAAAATGCTGCGCAAGCAGGCGACCGACACCGCGGATGCCGGCCACCGCGCCTTCGCCGAACTGGCGTCGCCGGAAATGGTCTTCCATGTCGCGGCAGACCGCATCCCATTCAGCCTGGGTGACGTGCGAGGCAATTCCGCGATCCGCCACGATCTCGACGACGCGGTCCGCCATCGAGAGATAGATCAGGACGCCGTTGTCGTCGGCGGTATCCCAGACACCGAGTTCGCCGAACACCTGCAATGCGCGAGCGCGCGGCGCCAGGTCGATCCACAGCTCGGGCAGGTCGTAGGCCGTTTCGACGGCAAAGCGCAGCTCGCCGGCGTGCAGCTTCTCGAGCTCGACGATCGCGCGCTCGATCTGCTCGAGCACGGCCGGCGTAAAGCAGCGCCGTGTCTGCCAGCGCGTCGCGAACAGGTGTCTAATCCAGCGTCCGGGCTTCATGTCGTGTTCCCTCACCAGCTTCCCGAGGCGCCGCCGCCCCCGAAGCCGCCTCCGCCACCACCGCCGAAGCCTCCGCCACCTCCGCCGCCAAAGCCACCGCCACCGAAGCCGCCACCGCCCCAGCCGCCGCGATGCGCGCGGCTCGACCAGCGCCCGCCGCCGCCGAAGCCGATCAGCAGCGACAGCACCAGCGCAGCCACGCCGGCAAAGCCCGCGATCAGCATCACCTTGGTGAGCAGCCACGCGACAAAGCCGGCAAGACCGCCGGTGGCCAGCGAACCGAGTGCGCGACCGAAGATCGAACGCAGCACCATGCCGCCGAAGATCACGCCGAAGAACAGCACGGGCAGCAGATCCTCGAAGGCCGAGCCTTTGCCCTCCCAGCGCTTGTCCGGCGCCGGCAGCGCTTCGCCATCGACGATGCGGATCATCTGGTCGACCCCCGCCGTGATGCCACCGGCGTAGTCGCCACGCTTGAATTGCGGCGCGATGATGTCCGACACGATGCGCTTGGCGACCAGATCCGTCAGCACGCCCTCGAGGCCGCGTCCGACCTCGATGCGCAGACGGCGGTCGTCCTTCGCAACCAGCAGCAGCGCGCCGTCGTCCGGCGCGGCGCGACCGACCTTCCAGGCATCGACGACGCGGATCGAATACTGCTCGATCTCTTCGGGTTGGGTCGTGGCGACCACCAGCACGGCGATCTGCGCACCCTTGCGCGCCTCGAATTCGGCGAGCCGGTTCTCGAGGGCAACCTGCTGATCCGGCGTCAGCGTGCCGGTGAGGTCGACGACGCGCGCGTCGAACGGCGGGATCGGCTGCAGCGCCTGCGCGCCGGCCGGGCCTGCGAACAGTGCGCAGGCGACGAGAGCCAGTGCGGCCCGCACGCCCGTCATGCCCGTCCCGACGACGACGTCAGGGCGCTTCGACGGGCGGCGCCGCTGCCGGCGCGGCAGCCGGTGCAGGCGCCGCAGGCGGACCATCGAAGCTGACGGCCGGCGGCGTCGCGATCGCTGCTTCGTTCTCGACCGTGAAATTCGGTTTCACGGAATACTTGAACAGCATCGCCGTGAGATTGGTCGGGAACTGCCGCACCGTGACGTTGTAGGTCTGCACGGACTCGATGTAGCGATTGCGCGCCACCGTGATCCGGTTCTCCGTGCCCTCGAGCTGCGCCTGCAGATCACGGAAGTTCTGGTCCGACTTCAGCTGCGGATAGTTCTCGCTGACCGCGATCAGGCTCTTCAAGGCAGCGGTGAGCTCGCCCTGCGCTGCCTGGAATTTCTTCAGCGCCTCCGGATCGTTCAGCACTTCCGGCGTGACCTGGATCGAGGTGGCGCGCGCACGTGCCTCGGTCACGCCGACCAGTACCTTCTCTTCCTGCGCGGCGAAGCCCTTGACCGTGGCGACGAGATTCGGGATCAGGTCCGCACGCCGCTGATACTGGTTGACGACCTCGGACCAGGACGCCTTGACGCTCTCGTCCTGCGTCTGCAGCGTGTTGTAACCGCAGCCCGTGAGCGTGAGGCTCGCGAGCGCCAGCAGGGCAAGAGTCAGTGCACGCATGGGAATCTCCGTCGCGAATCGTGGCGATGCCCGGATCGGGCTGTTACCAGATTCTCACACGATCGGCGGCCGGACGGTACAGCACATCTCCCGGCTTGACGCCGAAGGCCTCGTAGAACTCGTCCAGGTTCGTGACGATCCCGTTACAGCGGAACTCGCTCGGGCTGTGCGGATCGATGACCAGACGGCGGCGCAGTTCGTCGTCGCGGTACTTGCGGCGCCAGATCTGGCCCCATCCCAGGAAGAAGCGCTGCGGACCCGTGAAGCCGTCGATCACCGGCGCCTCGGCGCCGCCCAGCGAGATCCGGTAGGCGCGCAGGGCCACGGCCAGGCCGGACAGGTCGCCGATGTTCTCGCCGAGTGTCAGCTCGCCGTTGAGCTTCTGTGCGTCGAGCACGGTGTAAGCGCCGAACTGCGCGACCAGCCGGCCGGCGCGCGCCCGAAAGCGCGCGTTGTCGTCGAAGGTCCACCAGTCGCGCAGGTTGCCGTCGCCATCGAACTGGCGGCCCTGGTCATCGAACGCGTGGCTGATCTCGTGGCCGATCACGCCGCCGATGCCGCCATAGTTCGCGGCATCGTCCGCCGTGGGATCGAAGAACGGCGGTCGCAGGATCGCCGCGGGGAACACGATCTCGTTCATCGGCGGGTAGTAGTAGGCGTTGACGGTCTGTGGCGTCATCAGCCACTCGTCACGATCGAGCGGCCCGCCGAGCTTGGCGATCTGCCGATTGAATTCGAATTCGTTCGCACGCCGCACGTTGCCGAACAGATCATCGCGGCGGATCGTCAGGGCGCCGTAGTCGCGCCAGCGGTCCGGGTAGCCGATCTTCACGGTGATCTTCGCCAGCTTGCGCCGCGCTTCTTCCTTCGTGGCGGGGCTCATCCAGTCGAGCGAGTCGATCGACTGCGCGAACGCGCTGCGCAGGTTGTCGACCAGCGCGAGCATGCGCGCCTTCGACTCGGGCGGGAACGTGGCCTCGACGTACAGTTTGCCGATCAGTTCACCCACCGAGCCGTTCATCGACTGCACCGCGCGCTGCCAGCGCGGCTTCGGCTGCTCCACGCCGGTCAGCGAGCGCTCGTGGAATTCGAAATGCGCGCGCTCGAAGTCGGCGGCCAGATATGGCGCGTAGGCATCGAGCAGGCGGAACTTGAAGTACAGGCGCCAGTCGGCCACCGGCATCATGCGGATCAGCCGCGCGAGTTCGCGCACATAGGTGGGCTGGTTGATGTCGAGCGCCGTCACGCGTCCCGCCAGCCCCGCGCCTTCGAGAACGGCGTCCCAGTCGAAGCCCGGCGTGAGCTTCGCGGCGCCCGCCAGGTCCACGCGGTTGTAGGTCTTCACCGGATCGCGGTTCTCGACCCGGCTCCAGTGATGATTGGCGATGCGACTCTCGAGCGCCGCGATGCGCTTCGCGCCCGAGGCGGCGTCCCGATCACCGGCCAGCGCCAGCAGCTTCTGCACATAGGCCTCGAACTCGACGCGGGCCCGCGCACTCGCTTCATCCGGCTTGAGGTAGTAGTCCCGGTCCGGCATCGTCAGACCACTCTGGAACACGCCGGTCAGATAGACGCTCGAATCGCGCGAATCCTGACCGACATACAACTGCACCGGATGCGCGACGCCCGCGCGCTGCAGCCGGCCGATCCACAGGTACACGTCGCGCGTGGTGCGGATGCCGGCGATGCCGGCGAAATCCTGCTGCAGCGGCTGCACGCCGAGCACGTCGATGCGCGCCGTGTCGAGGAAGCTCGCGTAGAAGTCGCCGATCTTCTGCGCATCCGTGCCACTCGCCGCGCGCGACGCGGCCGCCGTCTCCAGCACCTGGCGCACGGCGGCCTGGGCTTGATCCTCGAGCTGCGTGAACGTGCCGTAGTTCGAGCGGTCCGCTGGGATGGCCGTGTTCTCGAGCCAGCGACCCGCCGCGAACGCATACAGATCGTCCTGCGGGCGCACGCGCCGGTCGAATCCATCGAGATCGAGTCCGGAGCGCAGCACCGGCGCGGCAGCGGGCGCTGCAGAAGTTGCCGGGGTCGTCTCGCGCGCCGGCGGCGTCGCGCAGGCCGTCAGCAGCAGCGCGCCCAGCAGAGCAGTCCGTCGCATGGTGTCTCCTCAGAATTGCGATGCGTCAGGCGCCGCAGTATCGGTACGCCCGCGCGTCGCCTCAAGCGCCGATCAAAAAAAAGCCCCGGACCATTCGGACCGGGGCTGCAGGAGCGGACTTTCGATGAAGGGAAGGAAGTCCGCTAGGGGATACAACAACAGAGAAGCAAAATGGGGGGAAGTCCGTCAGAACACTCGCTCAATGCAACCGCGCCCAGTGAAGGATGCGGATGTCGTCGAAATCGACCTCGAAGTTGTCCGCCAGCAGCCGGCGCAGTTCGCGC
This sequence comes from Steroidobacteraceae bacterium, assembly GCA_965279665.1. Lineage (GTDB taxonomy): Bacteria > Pseudomonadota > Gammaproteobacteria > Steroidobacterales > Steroidobacteraceae > UBA964. Next base: position 652,569 of record OZ257256.1, on the reverse strand, counting down.
TGGGCACCCTTGCGGCCTTCGATCGGCAGGTTAAGCTCGACCACACCGCTCCACTCGCTGCTGTGCCGGGCTTCTTCAGCCGCCGTCACGAAGTGGGTGAAGTACTTGGTCGTCATGGGACGGAAATCTAGAGGCAATGCCACGCCCTGACTGTGCGCGCGGCCACAATTCAGTCCTTTGCCGCCGCGCTGATTAAGTGAAATGACCCGCTACCGCCCCGCTTCGCCAACCGGTTCTCAGTTCATCACCCCGGCGGGTGCCGAGCGCCTGCGCGCCGAGCTCGACGAACTGTGGAAAGTCGAACGACCGCGCGTCACCCAGGCCGTCTCCGAAGCAGCCGCACAGGGCGATCGCTCCGAGAACGCCGAATACACCTATGGCAAGCGGCGACTGCGCGAGATCGATCGGCGCGTGCGCTTCCTGCGCAAGCGGCTGGACGGCATGGTGGTCGTGTCACAGGTGCCGGCCGATCGTCGTCGCGTGTTCTTCGGTGCGTGGGTCACGCTCGAGGACGAGCGCGGCGAAGAGCGCCGCCATCGCATCGTCGGTCCGGATGAATTCGACATGGCGCCGGACTACATCAGCATGGATGCGCCGCTGGCCCGCGCGCTGCTGCGCCGGGCGCTGGATGATGAGGTCGAAGTGCAGCTGCCCGGCGGCGCGCTGCGCTACGTGATCGTCGCGATCGACTACTGACGCCGCGCGGGCGCGGCGCGCGTCAGACGACGCGCACGTTCTTGAACTGCCAGGGATCGCTCTTGTCGATGTCCTCGGCGAACAGGCGCTCGCGATCCGACAGCGGCGTCCACTCGGTGTACTCACCGACGACCGGGCCGAGGTAGGGCATCGCGATCTCGAGATTGCGACGGAAGTCCATCTCGTCGGGCTCGATCACGCCGCGATTCGGATTCTCCATCGCCCAGATCATGCCGGACAGGCAGGACACCGTGACCTGCAGACTGGTCGCGCTGTTGTGCGGCGCGAGCTTGCGGGCTTCATCGATGCTCAGCTGCGAGCCGTACCAGTACGCGTTCTTCTTGTGCCCGGCGAGCAATACGCCGAGCTCGTCGATGCCGCCCGACGAGATCTCGTCGAGCATGATGCGCTTGTGGTCCTGCAGGATGTAGTTGCGACCGCAGAACTCGTGCAGCGACAGCACCGCGTCGTCGCAGGGGTGATAGGCGTAGTGCACCGTCGGCCGGTACACGACCTGCGCATGCTCGCGCACGGTCAGGTAGTCCGAGATCGAGATCGACTCGCCGTGCGTGATCGCCCAGCCATGGATGTGGCCGGCGCGCGGCGTCCAGGTGCGCACGCGCGTCGCGCAGCCGGGCTGCATCAGGAAGATGGCCGACTGCGCGCCGGTTTCGTGCCGGCGTCCGTCGCGCGGAAAATTGCGCTCGTGCGTGCCCCAGCCCATCTCCGACGGCTGCTGGCCTTCGCTGACGAAGCCGTCGACCGACCAGGTGTTGACGAACTCGTTCGGCAGCTTGCGCCGCGGCGACACCTGGGTGTCGCGCTCGGCGATGTGGATGACCTTGATGCCGAGCGAGCGCGCGAGTGCTGCCCAGTCGTCCTTCGAGCGCGGTTCCTTCTCGACGGTGACGCCCGTGTCCTGCGCGATGTTCAGCATCGCCTGCTTGACGAAATGCGACACGAGGCCGGGATTCGCGCCATGCGTCAGCACGGCCGTGGGCGCCTGCAGGTTGCCCTGGCGCAGCGCCAGCGCATCCTCGCGCAGCGCGTAGTTGGTGCGGCGCGCAGCGGGCACGCCCGGATCGGTGTAGCCGCCGGGCCACGGCTCGATGCAAGTATCGAGGTACATCGCGCCCTTTTCCCAGGCGAACTTGATCAGCGCGATCGACGACACGTCCACGGACACGTTCAGCACGAAATCGCCGCGACCCAGGATCGGGTCGAGCACGCGGCGGAAGTTGTCGCGCGTCAGCGTTTCCTTGATGAAACGGATGCCGTACTTGTCGGCCTCCGCCTTGCCATGGTCCTCGGCCGTGACGATGGTGATGCGGCCCGGCGCCACGCCGATGTGACGCAGGATCAGCGGCAGCACGCCCTGGCCGATGCTGCCAAAGCCGATGATGACGATGCGACCCGGAAAGTCGACGTGGATCTTGTGCTCGCTCATGTGCATGTCCCGCAACTGGTGAACTCGGCGGCGCAAGAGTAGCAACCGCTGGAGGCAGTAGCCACCCCGTACAAAGTCAGCCGCTGCGCTTCACTCGCGCCAGTGCGGCGGATAGGTTCGGTCGTAGCCGGGCAGCGCCTCGATGCGCGCGAGCCAGCGCCCGAGCGCGGGATAGTTCACCTCGAGCGGCATGAAACGTCGGGCGAGTTCGGCGCCGCCGGGTTTGCCGAGCGCGCGCCGCAGCAGCTGGATCGCCGGAAAGATCACCATGTCGACGGCGGAGTAGCTGTCGCCGACGATCCAGTCGGACTTCGACAGACGCTGCTCGATCGTGCGCGCCTCGCGCGCGACGAGGTGCATGGCGTCGGACATGTCCACGGCATGCAGATCCGCCGCCGAGGTCAGCAGCGCGCGGCAGATCTTCATCAGCCGCTCTTCGGTATACGCCTGGAATTCGTTGATCACCCGCATGATCACGCCGGCCTCTTCGGGCGTGCGGCCGAAGATCGGCGGCTCCGGGTATTTCAGATCGAGGTAGTACAGCACCGCCAGCGACTCGAACACGACGTAGTCGCCGTCCTTCAGCACCGGCAGGCGGCCGCGCGGATTCAGCGCCAGCATCTGCGGGGACTGGTGCTCCTGTTTCGAGAACTGCAGCTGATGGCTCTCGTACGGGAGGCGCTTGTGCTCCAGCGCCAGCTGCACCCGCCACGAGTACGGGCTGCCACTGCCCCAATAGAGATGAATCGCCATCACCGGATTGTATCGGCAACGCATCGGGCAGAGAATTCGAACGCATGAATCCCTACAGCACGCTGATCCAGCCGACCGAGCTCGCCGAGGCCCCCGGCCGCTCGGGCTGGTTGATCCTCGACTGCCGCTTCGATCTGGCCAAACCCGCCTGGGGCGAGGCCGCCTATGCCGAAGGCCATCTGCCCGGGGCGCTGTATGCCCATCTGGATCGCGATCTCGCGAGTCCCGTCACGCCGACGTCCGGACGTCATCCACTGCCGAATCCAGAACAGTTTGCCGCGCTCGCCGGGCGCTGGGGCGTGGACGCGAATACGCAGGTCGTGGCCTACGACCAGGGCAACGGCATGTACGCCGCGCGCGCCTGGTGGCTGTTCCGCTGGCTCGGGCACACGCGCGTGGCGGTGCTGGATGGCGGGCTCGCCGCGTGGAGCGCTGCCGGATTGCCGCAGACGCGTGCGATCCGCGAACGCGAGCCGCGCGAATTCGTCGCGCGTCCGGACGCGAGCCGCTGGCTGGACGCGGGCACGCTGCAGCGCACGCTCGGCGCCGGCGAGGTCCGCCTGGCCGATGCGCGCGGCGCCGATCGCTTCGCCGGCCAGAACGAGACGATCGATCCCGTCGCGGGTCATGTGCCGGGCGCGGTCAATCACCCGTTCACGCGCAACCTCGACGAGCACGGCCGCTTCCTGTCGCGGCTCGCGATGCGCGAACGCTGGACGGCGACGCTCGACGGTCGCAAGCCCGCGGAACTGGTCGCGATGTGCGGGTCCGGCGTCAGTGCCTGCCACAACCTGCTCGCACTCGAGCACGCGGGCCTGCCGGGCGCTCGCCTCTACGCCGGCTCCTGGAGCGAGTGGATCCGCGATCCGTCGCGCCCTGTCACCACCGGACCTCAATAGAACTGCTAAGGTTTGCGGATGTCAGCTGAACCCCAGAATCTGCCGTCCAACGGCACGCGCCGCTCCGGCTCTCCGCCCTGGAAGATCGACGACTCGCTCGATCTGTACCACGTCAATGCGTGGGGCCAGGGGTACTTCTCCATCAACGAAGCGGGCCATGTCGTCGTCCGGCCGGACCAGATCGCCGGCCGCGAGATCGACCTGTTCGACGTCGTGCAGGGCCTGAAGGCGCGCGACCTGACGGCACCGGTCGTCGTGCGCTTCTCGGGCATCCTCGCGCATCGGCTGCGGCATCTGCACGATGCGTTCGCGCAGGCCATCGCCGAGAACGAATACAAGAACCGCTACGCCTCCGTGTTCCCGATCAAGGTGAACCAGCAGCGCCTCGTCGTCGAAGAGGTGTATCGCTACGGCAAGGAGTTCGGCTTCGGCCTCGAAGTCGGCAGCAAGCCGGAACTGCTTGCCGTCATGGCGATGAGCGAGGATTCGCCGGACCGGCTGATCGTCTGCAACGGCTTCAAGGACGACAGCTACATCGAGGCGGTGATCCTCGCGACCAAGCTCGGTCGCACGATCATTCCCGTCGTCGAGAATTTCTCCGAACTCGGCCTGATCCTCAAGCACGCCAAGCAGTACGGCGTGCGGCCGCGCATCGGCGTGCGCGTCAAACTGGCAAGCGAGGGCTCGGGCAGGTGGCGCGATTCGGCCGGCGAGAAATCCAAGTTCGGCCTGTTCATCACCGAGATCCTCGAACTCGTCGAGGAACTGCGCCGCCAGGACATGCTCGACTGCCTGAAGCTCGTGCACTGCCATCCCGGCAGCCAGCTGCAGGACATCCGCCGCGTCAAGGATGCGATCAACGAACTCGCGCATGTCTACGCGGAACTGAAGCTGCTCGGCGCCGGACTCGAGTACATCGATGTCGGCGGCGGACTCGGCGTCGACTACGACGGCTCGGGTACGAACTACGACTCCTCGATGAACTACACGCTGAACGAATACGCGAACGACGTCGTCTATCGCGTCGCCAGTGTCTGCAACGCACGCGGCATTCCGCATCCGATGATCGTCAGCGAGTCCGGTCGCGCGATCGCCGCGCACCACAGCGTGCTGATCTTCAACACGCTCGGCTCCTCGGCGCTGGACAAGTTCAAGGTCACCGGCCGCGAGGACGAGGCCTTCCGCGGCAAGGACAAGATTCCGCAACCGGTGCTGGACCTGCTCGATGCCTATCGCGGCGTCAGCGAGCGCCGGCTCGTCGAGTACTACCACGACGCGATGACCGCGCGTGAACAGACGCTGCAGATGTTCAACCTCGGCCTGATGTCGCTGGAGTTCCGCGGCCTCGCCGAGCGGTTGTTCTGGGCCACCTGCGCGAAGATCCGCGACTTCTGCCGCAGGCTGGACGAGATCCCGGAAGAGCTCGAAGGCCTCGAGGCGATTCTCTCGGACATCTATTTCTGCAACATGTCCGTGTTCCAGTCGCTGCCGGACAGCTGGGCCATCGATCAGCTGTTCCCGATCATGCCGATCCACCGTCTCGGCGAAGCGCCGACGCGGCGCGGCGTGCTCGCCGACATCACCTGCGATTCGGACGGCAAGATCGATCACTTCGTCAGCCATCGCGAGGTCAAGCGCACGCTCGAACTGCATGACATCGCCGAGGGTGACGAGTACTACCTCGCTGCCTTCCTGGTCGGTGCCTACCAGGAAACGCTCGGCGACCTGCACAACCTGTTCGGCGATACGCATGTCGTGCACATCCGCCTCGAGGATGACGGCCACTGGGCGATCGAGGAGATCGTCAAGGGCGACACCGCGAACAAGGTGCTCGAATACATGGAATACGACGTCGAGGAGCTGTACCCGGCTCTCGCACGCGACTGCGAGCGCGCGATCCGCGAAGGCCGCATGACCATCGCGGAAAGTCAATCGCTGAAGCGCTTTTACGAAGGCGAGCTCAATGGCTACGCCTATCTCGAGTGACGTGAACTGGAGTGATGCGATGAAGAAATCCCTGTTGACCGTGTCCGCCCTGTCGCTGGCGCTGATGCTGGCCGGGTGCGCGAAGAAAGAAGAAGCAGCCGCACCGGCTGACGCTGCTGCGGACGCGACCGCTGCAGCACCGGCAACGGCCGCCCCCGCAGCGGAACCCGCGGCCCCGCCGACCGCCGACGCGGCCGCCGTTGCGGACGAAGAAGATCCGGAGGCCGCCAAGAAGCGTCGCGAAGTCGAGTTCGCACTGGCGGAGGAAGCGCTGGTGTCAGACGCGCGCGGCCAGTGGGCCATGACGGCGAAAGCCTCATCGACCTACAACGACGCGAAGGAGCCCGCGAGCTATTCTGCGTTCCAGGCGACGGGTGCGCCGAATGTCGTCGGCTTCGGTGACAACGGCAACGCCTGGTGCCCGAAGGAAGACGACGGCGGCATCGAACGGCTCGAGGTGGGTTTCGCGAAGCCCGTGAACGCCACCGAGATCCGCGTGCGGCAGAACTCGGCACCCGGTGCAATCATCAAGGTCGAGCTCATCGATACGGAAGGCAAGGCGCATGTGGTGCATGACGGCATCGACACGGCCAAGTACGACGCCTTGAATTTCTGGTTCAAGAAGACGTTCGAGAAGACCCCTTACAAGGTGGCCGGCGCGAAGATCACGCTGGCGACGAACGCCGTGTCGGGCTGGAACGAAATCGACGCCGTGCAGCTATTGGGTGACTAGAGATGGGGCGACCAACCACTGCAGCGCGCCGCTCCCCGGGTTGCGCACCATCCACTGGTCGCGCAGCCCGAGGCCCGGCACGTCGATCCGGCTGCGCGTCGCCACGGACTCGACGCCCAGCTTCGCGCAGGCTGCCGCCGCCAGATCCAGATTCTCCACCTCGAATATCTGCGCGAGATAGCCGATGTTCGGTGCGTGTGCGCGCGGCTCGAGATCCTCGCAACGATCGACGTAGTTCAGCGGCTCGGACAGCGCGACCTTGCCGAACATGTGATTGCCCTGCATGAAGGTGATGTGCGTGCGCCCATCGGCCGGCAGTCGCAGGAAGGCGTTCACATGCGGCGCCTTCAGCTCATCGTCGATCAGCACGCCCATCTTCAGTACACCCTCATAGAAGCGCCGCGCGGCTGCGATGGACCGCGCCACGTGTGAGGTGGTGACCACCGGCGTGTAGCCCGACGGGGTGTAGCCATGGGATTCCACATAGGCACGCATCTGGCCGATGCGTGTCGCCGGATCGCGGCTCGTCAGCTCGACCAGATTGATCGCCACGCCATCCGGGCCGTCGAAGATCACTTCGATCGGATTGCCGACCTTCTCATCCAGGCTGTGCTGTGTGGGCGGCGACCAGAACACATAGCCTCGCGCCGTCAGGTCCCGGACCGCGCTCGCGGCATCGCGCACGTAGAAGTTCAGGTTCGCGAGTCCGAATACCTGAGAGTTCGGCGTGCGCTGGATCACCTCGCATCGCAGCGTACTGCCGGGAGCCGCGACGAACTCCATCAGCAGCACGCGGCCGACGCGCCCGCCCGGCACGCCCAGCAGGCAGCAGCGCGCGCTCGTACCGGCGGGCAGCTGCCAGAGCGCTTCGAACGCGCCTCCGCGCCAGTCGGTGACGGGACCGGCGCCGAGGCCGATCTCATCGCGATAGAACGCGATGGAACGTTCGAGCTGCTCCACGCCCAGCACGGCGACAGCGAGCGGACAGCCCTGCGGCGCAACGATCTCAGACATCGATCTCTCCCCGGCCGAGATAGGCCACATCACCACCGACCCGAATGCGACGATCGGTACCGATCGACAGGCGCAACGTCGACGGACGGTGCACGCGATCACCCTGGTGGATCTCGCGGACGAGCGGTAGCGAGTCGCCGCCTCGGCCATCGCCCGGGTCCATCGCAAGATACCAGCCGCCGAGATTCGCGCAGGCCGACCCGGTCGCCGGGTCTTCCGCGAACGCGCCATCATGTTCGAACAGGAATCGCGATTCGCAGCGTCGGTCGCCCGCTTCGGCAAACACCAGCACCATGCGCCGGCCCGCCGAACTGCGCAACGCGTCGAAAGCTTCGATCCGCGGTGCGATCCGGCGCACCGCCGCCACGCTCGCGAGCGGTACGATCAGCTGGTCCGAGCCCGTATCGACCCACATCGGCCGCGCGCCGTCGACCTGCCAGCGCAGATCACGGACCTGAAGCCCCAGCGCATCCGCCAGCCAGGCCGCATCGCGCTGGATGTCACGATGCACCGACGGATTCGCCGTCAGCGTCCAACGGTCGCCGAGAGCTTCGACCGGGATCAGGCCTGCCGGCATCTCGAGTACGACATGATCCCCGGCACCCGCACCCGCCAGTCGGCGCACGACGTGCGCGGAGCCCAGCGTCGGATGGCCGGCGAACGGCATTTCGAAATCGGGCGTGAAGATGCGCACCGCCATGGTCGCGCGCGACGAGTGACTGAGGAACGTCGTTTCCGACAGATTGAACTGGCGCGCGAGCGCCTGCATCAGCGGCGTCTCGAGCGGCGCGCCGGGCTCGAACACACAGAGCGGGTTGCCGGTCAGGCGCCCGCCGTCACGCGTGAACACGTTGACGAGGTGATACGCGAGTTTCACGGTCATGACCGCATTGTGTCAGCGAGTGGCAGCAGCATCCACAGCGCCGTCGCGATGACCAGCGCCGCCATCGCGTAGTCGAATGCGCGGCGGATGCTGTGGCTGCCGAGCAGGCGTCGCAGCATCGCACCGCCGATCATCCAGACGAGTACGCAGGGCAGATTGATCAGCATCGCGATCAGCAGCAGCCACGTCAGCCCGAGCGCCGGCTCGACGGGCCAGTGCGCGGTGATGCCGACACTCGCGACGGCCATCGCCCATGCTTTGGGGTTCACGAACTGGAACAGGCCTGCGCCGAGGAAGGACATCGGCTGCAGCGTGCCCGCCGCGGCATCCGGGTCCGCCGCCGGCGGGACCGAAGGCGCCCGCATCAGCTGCCAGGCCAGCCACAGCAGGTACAGCACGCAGCAGACCGTCAGCACGGTCATCACACCGGGATTCAGCAGCACCAGCGCCGCGACGCCCGCGAAGGCCACGGCCAGGAGGCCGCCGAATCCGATGGTGATTCCCAGCACATGCGGCATCGAACGCCGCACGCCGAAACGCACGCCCGAGTTCAACAGCATCAGGTTGTTCGGCCCCGGCGTGATCGACATGACGAATGCGAACGCGGCGAGTGGCAGCAGATCGGTGAATGACGGATTCATGGCCGAAAACTAGCGCGACGCCATGGATCAGTACAGATACAGCCATGTTAATCTGCAATCAGTACAGTTCTGTATTGGAACGCACATGGCCAACCTGAGTCGCGTCGAGGGAGCGAGACGCACGCCGCGCTATCAGCGCATCGCGGAGGACATCATGGCCTCCATCGAGACCGGCGCGCTCGCGGGTGGCACTCGCCTGCCCTCTGTCCGTGCACTGGCCCGCCAGCGTCGCGTCAGTGCGGTGACCGCCGTCGCAGCACTGCACCAGCTCGAGCAGCGCGGCGTGGTCGAATCGCGTCCGCAGTCTGGATTCTTCGTGCGGGCTGCCCAGCCTCGCGCTGCACTGCCCGCCACCTCGAGGCCACCGCGCGTCGCGCAGGCCGTCAGCATCTCGGGCCTCGTTGCGTTGCTGGTCGACGAGAACGTGCGCGCGGACGTCGTGTCGCTCGGAGCCGCCATCCCGGCCGCGCAATGGTTCCCGACGCGGACGCTGCAACGCCATCTCGCCACCGCCGTGCGGCAACATCCAGAGTCGACGCATGGCTACGGACCCGTCATGGGTCTCGGGTCGCTGCGCCAGCAGATCGCGCGGCACTACGTCGATCTCGGCTGCATGCTCGACGATCGGGAACTGCTGATCACGAACGGCTGCATGGAAGCGCTGCACCTTGCAATCCGTGCGGTCGCGCAGCCTGGCGACACGATCGCCGTCGAGTCACCGGCGTACTTCGGCTTCCTGCAGATCATCGAGGGCGCCGGCATGAAAGCGCTGGAGATCGCCACGGACCCTGTGCAGGGGCTGTCCGTGGAAGCCCTCTCGCAAGCGCTCGACAGCCGCAGCGGATCCCGCATCCGGGCCTGCGTCGTCGTCAGCAGCTACAGCAACCCGCTCGGCGCAACGCTTCCCGACGAGCGCAAACGATCGCTGCTGGATTTGTGCCGTCGACACGACATCGCGCTGATCGAAGACGACCTCTACGGCGAGCTGAACCACGGGGGCCCACGCCCGCTGCCGATCAAGAGCTTTGATCGCAGCGGACAGGTGATCCTCTGCTCGTCTTTTTCGAAAACGCTGTCCCCTGGGGCACGGATCGGTTGGATCGCCGGCGGACGCTGGACCGACGCCGTCCGCCAGCGCAAGTACGTGTCGTCGGTGGCCACTTCCACGCTCTGGCAGGAGGCACTCGCCAGCTTCGTCGCCGTCGGTGCGTACTCGCGCCACCTGCGACGAATTCGCGCCGCCTGTGCCGAGAGCGTTCGACACTTCAGCGCCGTCGTCGAAGCGAGCTTCCCGGCCGGCACGCGCGTCAGCCGACCCGACGGCGGCTACATCCTGTGGCTGCAGTTGCCGGACGGGACCGACAGCCTCGCGATACATCGGCGGGCGCGCAACGAGGGCATTCACTTTCTCCCGGGGCCGCTGTTCTCTGCGAACGAGCAGTACCGCAATTGCCTGCGGCTCAGCTGCGGTCACGCCTGGGATGCACGCATCGAGAGCGCCCTCAAGCGGCTCGGCCAGCTCGCCGGACAAAAGGCGTAGGCCAGCGTCCGTTACGAACGGCCCGGATCGTTCGGCATGCGCGGCACCTGCTCGGCGGCATACGTCCCGAACAGCGCGCGCAGCGACTCGGCGTCCCAACTGTCCGGCCCCGCTGCGGCCAACGAGGCCTGCAGGTGCGCGCGATGCGCCGGGTCCGGATAGAGCGCAAAAAGACCGTTCTGCAGGCGCAGACCGTTCAGGCAGATCCAGGCCGTCGAGAATCGCATCGACTGCACATGACCGCCCCAGCAGAGCTGCGCGAGGATCCATGCCTCGCAACCCTCGAAGCCGTCGACCGTCAGATCCGCGAGCGCCAGCTCGAACGAGCCCCAGTCCTGCGGCGCCTGCCCGTCACAGAACTGCCCAGGCGATCGGGCGCGCAACGGCAGTGCCAGGTCCCGATGCAACCGAGACAGATAACCCGCGTGCAGCGTGATGCCGCCGCCGCGCGCATCGTCGATCACATCGCGCCAGGTCCCGGCAATCGACGCGCGCGCGACGGTGGCGTTCAAGACATCCGCTGCATCCATCTCGACCAGCATCGCGCACATGTCCGCTGAGATGGAGAGAGCATGGTCCCAGCGGGGCGAGGTCAATCGGTACACCACTGTCGTTCGCAGGGCACGCCATCGCCGGGCCCCGGACCGCCGCCGCGGCCGTCCATCTTCACACCCGGACAATTCGCGAGGAAGTATTTGGCCTCATCGCAGGATGTCATCTCGGAGCAGTACTTGCGGCCATCGCAGTGGAAATCCGCGGACGGCGCGAACGCGTCTTCACGTTCCGCATCAGGTGCCGAACCGGATTCCGTCTCGTCATCCGATTCGATGACCTCGACGTCCCCGGTCGCGTGCGCGCGATAATCCGTAAAGGCCTGCCAACCCAGCGCTCCCAGCAACATCCCGAGCAGCGCCTTCTTCACGTCGGATATCCAGACAAAACACGCGCGACGGTCTCGGCGTCACGCGCGCCGCAACGACGACACCTCGCCGTCATGACACGCGACCGTTCAGGCATCGTTTCGGTCGCGTCGGTTCTGTCATTGCGCTTGCCGCACGAGCTACGGGACCTCTTCCGAGTGCCTTTCAGCGGTGACCAGCGAGTAGTGCACTCGCACAGTCTTGAGGCCCGCCGGCGTTCGCTCGAGCACCCAGGTCTCGGTGTAGGTAGAGGTCGTCGGCGCCCGATCGGTCGGCCTGAAAGTGACGCGATTGCGCAGGCCCGCGATGGCCACCTCGCCCACCCAACGGATCTTGAAGCCCGAGAGTTCGCGCTCTCGTGGTGGCCAGCCGCTGGTCGTGCGAATGATCTGCATCATTTCCGGCAGGCTCGTCATGACGCCGTTGTCGTGGACGAGCGTCGCACCCGGCAGGAATGCCGCCTCCATCGCGGCGTAGTCGCGCGAGTCGAAAGCGCTGAAGAAATTCCTGACCAGCGAAATCGCCGCGTCGTCGTCCAGCCGGCGCCGGCCGGACCGACGCACACTTTGCAGATCGCTCGGGCGCGCTGCTTTTCGGTCCTGGCGGGGGCGTCGCGCGACAGGATGTCGCGCGCGAGCCTCCAGGGACGGATTCACGGCGTCCCCCGGCGGGACCGAAAAGCAGCGCGCCCGAACGCACCGCTAGATCACATCCCACGGATACGCCCCTCTCTCGAGCGCAAATCCTGCGATCGCGTCGATCTCCTTGTCCTCGTTCTTCGTCAGCCGGCGGATGTTGCCGGCCATGCGGCGCTTGGCCTGCTGCGCGAACACGCTCGCGATCGAGCGCGCCTGCGCGGCATGCGGATCGCCGTCGAGCGTCAGCGTGTTCGCGCGCGACAGCGTGCAGAGGCCGACGAACAGGTCGATCGCGATATCGGCGACGCGCTTCAGTTCGAACTGCCGATCGACGATGGCCTTGCCATAGCGGCGCAGCAGATAGTCGGACGCTTTCGCGAGTTCCGTCGCGTACTTCTCGAAGGTCTTCTGCGCTTCGCCGAGATCGGCATGCAGGCGGCTCGCGATGCGATCACGCCCGACGCCCGTGGCCTGCGAGAGTCGCTGGCCCGCATAACCCGACAACACGCCGAAGCCCTTGATCGGGTTGTTGAAGATGTCATCGACGGCGGCTTTCAGTTCGGCCAGCGATCCGCCGGCATCCTTCAGGCCCGAGAGGCCGACGAACAATCGCAGGATCTCGTTGGTGCCTTCGAATATCGACAGGATGCGGCTGTCGCGCACGATCTGTTCGTACGGATACTCGCGCATGAAGCCGTTGCCCGCAGCGATCTGCAGCGCCTCGTTGCCGCAGCGCTGGATCGCATCGCTCGCGAACACCTTGCTGATCGCCGCTTCCGTTGCGTAGTCCTCGCAGCCGGAATCGATATAGTGCGCCAGCATCCACACGGTGCTCTCAGCCGCGAAACAGTCGACCATCATCTGCGCGATCTTCTCGCGCACGAGGCCGTAGTTCGCGATCGGCTGGCCGAACTGGCGCCGCTCGCTGGCCTGGCGCGTCGCCAGCCGGATCAGCGTCTTCATGCCGCCGACGGCACCACCGCCCAGGCCGGTACGGCCATTGTTCAGGATGGCCATCGCGACCTTGAAGCCCTTGCCCTCCCCACCGAGCACATTCTCGGCTGGAATTTTCACGTCGCTGAAACTGACGACAGTCGTGGACGACGCGCGGATACCCATCTTGTCTTCGTGCGCACCATGGCTGACGCCGGGCCAGGCCGCCTCGACGATGAACGCCGTGATCTTGCCCTCCGTGCCCTCGGTGCGCGCGAACACCGTGTAGATCTGCGCGATGCCACCGTTGGTGATCCAGATCTTCTCGCCGTTCAGCGTCCAGGTACCGTCGGCATTCTTCTTCGCCGTGGTGCGGATCGAGGCGGCGTCAGAACCCGCACCGGATTCGGTCAGGCAGAACGCCGCGATGTACTCACCGCTCGCCAGCTTCGGCAGATACTTCGCCTGCTGCTCCGGCGTACCGGACAGCAGGATGCCCTTCATGCCGATCGAACTGTGTGCACCGATGGTCAGCGACACGGAGGCATCGTGGCTGCTGGTCTGCGTCAGCACGCGCGCGTACGCGCCGTTCGAGAGGCCAAGACCGCCGTGCTCTTCCGGGATGATCAAACCGAAAAGCCCCATGTCGCGCAGGCCCTGGATGAACTCCTCCGGCTGGTGCGCGTCGCGATCCCACTGCTTGAAATCCTGCTCCTTGCCGTCGAGGAAGCCATCGATCGCTTCGACGACGGTGCCGAGGATTTCGCGATCGCGAGCGCGAATGCTGGGATAGGGAAACAGGTTCTGCTCGAGGATCTCGCCGACGAACAGCTTCTTGGCGGCGCTCTGGTCGCGACGCAGCGAATCGGCGGGGGTGGTGGTCGTGTCGTTCATGGCGGAACTCGCTGAAGGATTTGGCCCAAATTACGCCCGGGCGCAGGCAGTGTCGAGGCGGCCCGTCGGGCGGTTGGCTCCCGTCCCGGCGCTCTGGCAAAGTGGGGTCATGAACGCCGTCCTCAAACCGCCCCAGGGACTGCCGCCGCTGACGGTGCGCGAATCCCGTGACTTCCGCAGCTACCACGCCTTCCTGCGCGCCGCGCGCAACTACGCGGAAGGCCCGCTCGTCGCGCAGATGCACGATGCCTACGAGCAGGACGCCGCCGCCGCACCGCCCGCCGACTGGCGCGCGGCCGAGAAGCTGCTCGATGCCCGGACGCCCTACCAGATCTACAACTGGTATTACCGCAACCTGCAGCGTTTCAAATATCACCGGCCCGACTTCGGCATCTTCGCGACGGTGCATGCCGAGCGCGCGCGCCTCGAAGCCGAGCTGGACGCGACGGCAGCCGCGACGCCGCCCGATCGGCTGCGCCTGAACCCGGCGCTACGGCTGCCGGATTATTTCCGCTACGTCCCGTTCCACCAGCACACCGGCGGCGTCGCGAACGATCCGCTCGATGGCCTGTGCTACGAGATCGGCCGGCGCACCACGGTCGCCGCGCATGTCGATCCGAACGGCATCTACCGGCTGCTGTTCGAAACCTTGCCGCAGAAGCCCTACGCGCGCGTGCTCGACTGGGGCGTGGGGCACGGCGCCGCACTGGTGACCTTCCAGGACCTGCATCCGGAATCCGAATGCCACGGCGTGGATCTGTCTGCGCCCTGCCTCAAGCTCGCCAACCGACGCGCGCGGGAATGCGGCTTCGACTTCCACCTGTCGCAGCAGGATCTCGAGCATCTGGACTATCCGGATGCACATTTCGACCTGATCTTTTTCAATTTCATGCTGCATGAGCTGCCGCCGTCGAACACGCCCGCGCTGCTGCGCGAAGCCTGCCGCGTACTGAAGCCGGGCGGGCTGTTCGCCGGGCACGAGTTCCACCTGCGACCCGGGGACCTGTTCCAGAACGTGCTGCAGCGGACCCATGCGATGACCAACAACGAGACCTATGCCACCCCGTGGTACGACACGCCGATCGCCGAGCTTGCGCGCGAAGCCGGCTTCTCGAAGGTCAGCATCGTGCCGTTCGAGCGCATGAACCGCTCCGTCGTAAGGCCAGGCAAGCCGACCATCAACGGCAACTACTGGAATCTCTACACCTTCGAGAAGTGAGCGCACGATGAGCCAGCCACCCTTCAACGCAGCCCTGCAGGGCCCGGTCCTCGATGTGGAACCGGATTTCCTGCGCGCCCTGCCGATGGACAATGCTGTCGGCGCGATCGTCGCGCTGACAGCCGAGGTCTATCTGCTGCGCGAGCGGCTGCAGTCGCTGGAAGCGGAACTCGCGGCGCGACGTGTGCTGCCGGAGGGCGCGGTGGAGAACCATCAGCCCACGCCGGAACAGCAGCAGGCCCGTGCCGAGGACCTCGCCCGCTACACGCAACGGGTGCTGTCCGAACTCGCGCGCGACCGCACGCCCGTCTCGCGCATCGATCCGCGGGTCACGGAGTACCTGAAAACCACGGCGGAACTGCGCTAGTCGTTATGGTGGCATAATGACTGCATCGACCAAGGAGAGACCGATGCAAAGATCCCTGCAAACCCCTGCAATCCTCGCCATCTCGGCACTGCTCGGTGCAATGACTGCGCTGCCTGCCTCGGCGGCATCCGCGGCGAAGATCGACCTCGCCACGCCGGAAGGCGCGAACGCCGCAGCACGGCGCACGCAGTGCTCGGACAAGGACGGCGAAGCCACGACCTACTGGTTCCACGGCGAAGGCTTCTCGCGGGTCCCGGGCGAACGCGACCGCAAGCTGTTCAACGTCGAAGGCATGAACGTGCGCACCTGCGTCACCGTCGACGATCCGAAGCGCGGCAAGGGCTGGCGCCTCGTGTCGCGCGAATTGCTGCTGTACACGGATCCAGTCACCGGCGAACTGCTGAAGACCTGGAACAATCCCTGGACCGGCGCGACCGTCAACGTGTTGCAGACCGCGAACGATCCGGTGAACCAGCGGCCGCAGTTCGCCTATGACGCGGATGGCAAGCCCTCCGCCACCTGGCGCGGCACCGTCAGCGGCAAGACCTGGTGGAACACGATCACCGTGCCGCTGTTCTACAACAATCCTCTCGGTGGCGATTACCAGAAGAACATCGGTGGCACCTACCACGCGACGGAAATGTTCAATTTCTTCGGCAACATCGATGAGCTCACCAACCCGAAGATCGCCAACCCCGCGATACAGGTCGGCTGGGTACGGTTCGCGGACTGGCTGCCGTGGATGGAAATGAACGGCCGCGCCGGCCTGATCTACATCCACGCCGCAGGCCGCAAGCTCGATCGCTTCGATCAGCTGCCGCCCGTCGTGCTGAAGGCGATCGAGACCACCTATCCCGAGTACAGCAGCCCACCGCCGGGCGACGATGCGCGCGAGAACGAGACGAGCTGGACGTACTTCAAGAAGAAAGTCCCGCCGACGACACCGCGCAAATAACCGCAATTGACCGGACATTTCGTGCAAACGCCGCCGCTCACCCCGGCGGCGTTTTGCACTGCGTACAGCAATCGGGCACGAATCCTGCGCGGTTTACTTCCTGCAATCGGCGGGAGTAGCATGTTTTTCGTTCGCCTCGTCGTACTGGAAGGGACGAACAGGTTCGGGGCACAGCCCTGTAGGTGAAGTCACGCGGTACATGCGAAGCGCAAGAGCGAATTCGCCGCTGTCCGCCTTCTTGAGAGAGACGACTGGATGACGACGATTTATGTGGGCAACCTGCCCTTCTCGGCCACCGATGCAGATCTTCGCGTGCTGTTCGAACGTCACGGCAAAGTCGAATCGGTAAAGCTCATCAACGATCGAGAGACGGGCAAGCCTCGCGGCTTCGGCTTCGTCGAGATGCCCGCATCCGATGCGCAGGCAGCGATCTCGAGCCTCAACGGTTACGACATGAATGGTCGGCCACTGCGCGTCAATGAAGCGCAGGAACGGCCGCAGCGTCCGCGTTCACCCGGCGGCCCTTTCCGCCGCTGATCGATCGCTGACCGAGAATGAGGACCCCGCATATTGCGGGGTTCTTTTTCTGGCGTGACGCCGCTACCAGAGCTGGCGCGCGCGGCTCATGATGTCCAGCGTCGCAGGCGTATCGCCCTGCAGACCCGTCTCCGTGACCGCGGAGCCGTGGAACACCACTTCGTTCAGCGTCTTGCGGACGCGCTCCGACATGAATCGGCTGCGCCCGCCATAGACATGCGCATCGCTCTTCGGGCTCTGGCTGGTCACGGCGAACTTCAGCGGTGAGATCAGCGTGAGCTCGTTGCGGGCGCGGGTCATCGCCACGTAGAGCAGTCGACGTTCCTCTTCGATCAGCGCCTCGCTGCGCGTCGAGAATTCCGACGGGAAGCTGCCGTCGACGACATTCAGCAGATGGACCGTGTCCCACTCCATGCCTTTGGCCGAGTGCACGGTCGACAGCACCAGATAATCCTCGTCCAGCATCGGCTGGCCGGCCAGATCGCTGGTCGACTGCGGCGGGTCGAGCGTCAGCTCGGACAGGAAACGCTCGCGTGTCGGGTACTGCGACGACAGCAGTTCGATCTGGTCCAGATCACCGATGCGCGTGTGGTGATGCTCGTAGCTGCGCTCGAAATGCGGCTTGTACCATTCGCGCGCAAGCCGCACCTGGCCCGGCCAGGGCCGCTGCGGATCGGCCAGTGCCTGCATCAGCTCGACCAGTTTCGGCCAGGCCACGCGCGATTCCGGCGGCGGTGCGACGTCCATCAGCTTGCGGAACGAATAGCCGTTCGCCTGGACGTGTTCGATGACTTTGCGCGCGTTGACCGGGCCGAAGCCCGGCAGCAGCTGCGCGACGCGGAAGCCTGCGAGCTCGTTGCGCGGGTTATCGGCCCAGCGCAGGATCGCGAGCAGATCCTTGATGTGCCCGGCCTCGAGGAAGCGCAGGCCGCCGAACTTCACGAACGGAATCTTGCGCCGCGTCAGTTCGATCTCGAGCAGGTCGCTGTGGCTGGCCGTGCGGAACAGCACCGCCTGCTTGCGCAACGCGACGTTCGCCTCGCGCTGCTTCAGCACCTGCAGGCAGACGTACTCCGCCTGCGAGGCGAGATCGTCCGTGGTGACGTAGCGCGGCATGATGCCGTCGCCGCGCGAGGCGATCAGGTGCTTGCGGAACTGGCGCGGAGCCTCGGCCATCAGTGCGTTGCTGGCATCGAGCACCGGCTGCGTCGAGCGGTAGTTCTGCGACAGCGTCACGATTTCCGCGGGCGGCTTGAACTGGTCCGGGAACTTCAGGATGTTGTCGACGCTGGCCGCACGGAAAGAATAGATCGACTGCGCGTCGTCACCGACGACGAACAGCCCCGCGCCATCCGGCTTCATCGCGCGCAGGATCTCGGCCTGCAGGCGGTTCGTGTCCTGGTACTCGTCGACGAGCACGTGATCGAAATGCTGGCCGACATGCTGGGCAAAGCGCGGCTCCTGCATCATGCCGTGCCAGAACAGCAGCAGGTCGTCGTAGTCGAGCAGCGCGAGCTGCTGCTTGCGCTCGACGTAGGCGCGGAACAGCGTCGTCAGGTCCTCGGCCCACTGCGCGCACCATGGGAAGTGGGTCTCCAGCGTTTCCTTCAGTGAGGTCTGGCTGTTGACGCGATGCGAGTAGATCGCGAGGCAGACGTCCTTGCGCGGAAAGCGCTGCGCCTTCTGCGCGAGGCCGAGCTGCTCGCGCAGGCCGTCGATGACGTCGGCGGAATCGGAACGGTCCAGAACCGAAAAGTTCGGATCGAGGCCGAGATGCTTCGCGTAATGGCGCAGCAGCCGGTTGCCGGTCGAGTGGAAGGTGCCAGCCCACTGCAGACGCTGCAGCAGCGACTGGCTCGTGCCACCCAGCGTCTCGTTCAGCGCCACCTTGACGATCTCGCGGGCGCGGCGCCGCATCTCGAGCGCGGAGCGTCGCGTGAATGTCAGCAACAGGATGCGCGCCGGGTCGACGCCGTTCAGCACGAGGTGCGCGACACGATGCGCGATGGTCGAGGTCTTGCCCGTACCGGCACCCGCCACGACCAGCACGGGCCCGCTGCGCCAGCCTTTTGCGGGCGGCGTCAGCGGCTCGCCGATCGTGACGGCGCGGCGCTGCTGGTTGTTCAGGGTGGCGAGATGCTGGGACGTTGACATGAGCCGACCAATTCAGGGACGGCCACTATACGAGAGGGCCGCCGCAGCGGCCAATGCATCGCCTGTGCCACCCATCACAGAACCGTTGTTGGCGCGCGACGGATCGTCGATTATTACCCTCCACGTCGCGACTTGGATGGACTGCTGCATGGCTGCGGAATCGCTGGGAATCTCAGGCTTCGGGCTGCGCTTCGTCGCTGCGCTCGCGCTGGTGCTGCTGAGCTTCAACCCCTCCGGCTGGTCGTTCTACCACTGGGTCGCCTCGGCAGCCCCGAACTTCACGCCACCGATGGCCCTCGCCGCGATCGCGCTGCTGATCGGCTGGGTCGTGTTCCTGCGCGCCACGATGCGTTCTCTCGGCGTCGGCGGTGTGCTGCTCGCGCTGGCGTTCTTCGCGGTGCTGGTCTGGGTCGTCGTCTACTACGGCTGGCTGTCGATGGAAAACACGCGGGCCATCACCTGGATCGCGCTGGTCATCATCTCGGCCATCCTGTCGATGGGCCTCTCCTGGTCGCACATCCGCCGCCGGCTCTCCGGCCAGGCGGACGTGGACCAGGTCGACGAGCGCTGAACTCCCTTCACCACCGGAACCGGATCGATCATGACCAAACGCTATCGCTCGCAGCCCAAGCCCATCACCGCCCTGAAACTGCGCGTTCCCGCCCGCAAGGAACTCGACCCGGACCTGCGCAAGTATTTTTCGGTGTGCGACGAGAAGATCGGCTTCCTGCCGAACGTGCTGGCCGCGTACAGCTTCGACCAGACCAAACTGCGTGCCTTCATCGGCATGTACAACGATCTGATGCTGGCGGACTCCGGCCTCAGCAAGCTCGAGCGCGAGATGATCGCGGTCGTCGTGTCGTCTGCGAATCGCTGCTTCTACTGCCTGACCGCGCATGGCCAGGCCGTGCGCGAGATGTCCGGTGATCCGGCGCTCGGCGAACTGCTGGTGATGAACTGGCGCGTGGCGAAGGTCACGCCGCGGCAACGTGCGATGCTCGAATACGCACACAAGCTGACGGTGTCACCGGCAGAGACCGGCGACGCCGACCGCAAGGCGCTGCGCCGCGCGGGTTTCAGCGAGCGGGACCTCTGGGACATCGCCTCGGTCACCGGCTTCTTCAACATGACGAACCGCCTCGCGACGGCTACCGACATGATGCCGAACGAGGAATACCACGCGCTGTCGCGCTAGGGCCTGTCTGCCGGCCCTAGGGCGCAGCCTGCACGCGCGGCACCACGATCTGCGTGCCGGCGCGCATCTCGCGCAGGTCGATATCCGGGTTGTACTGCTGCAGCAGCCAGGCCGGCAGGCCGTTGTAGCGCTGCGTGATCGCCCACATCGAGTCGCCGCGACGCACGATGTAGATCTCGGTGCCGACGATCCGCTGGTTCTCGAAGTAGGCTGCCTGCTGCTGCGAGTGGAAGTCACGGCGCTGCTGCTCGAAGTCCGCGCGCGTGACGCGACTGAAGTCGAGCTTCAGCTTGCGACCGAGCAGCACCGGCTGACCGGACTTCAGCTTGTTCAGCGCGCGCAGCCGAGACGCGCTGATCTTCAGCCACTCGGCGTACTGGCCCAGCGTCTCTTCGGAAATCACGCGAATCGTGTCGTCGCGCGCCACGGCCAGATCGGCGAAGGCGTCCGTCGCGGTCTGACCACCGAGCGTCGGCCCGACGGAGGGACCCTGTACGACGACGGCCGCGTCGCTGGCGGTCGCGGCGCGCGGTGCCGGCGCAGCGACCGTCGGCGCCTCGCGAACCGGCGCGGGTTTCGGGGCCTCCGGTTCATCCGTGTCGGAGGCATCCGCGTCGGGCTCTGCAGCCGACGTGCGCGTCGCGCTCGCCAGCGCGGGCTCGTCGCGCGAGACCCGCAGCTTCTGGCCCTCGTAGACGTAGTCCGCGTCCCGGATGCGGTTCATCTTCATCAGTTCGCTCGCGCGCAGGCCGAAGCGGCGCGCGATCGTGTCCAGCGTGTCTCCACCGCGCACGATGTAGAACGTCGGCCTCGAATCCGCCGCGGTCGTCGCTGTTGGGGTCGCACTGCGGCTCGAGGCCGCGACTCGGGTGGCCGGTGCCGCCCGAGTGGCGGGCAGCGGCGCGACGGCTGGTGTGGCGGCAGCTGTCACCGGCGCGCCGGCAGAAGTGGCCGCCGGAGGCGCGCCCACCGGGGCGATGACGATCTCGGCTGTCGCGGGCGGTGCCGCTGCGGACGCGAGACTCGCGCCCGAGAGCAGCGGCGGACGTTGCTCGGGCAGTCGCAGCATGCGGCCGCGTCGCACCGAAGCGTCCGTCGACAGGCCATTCAGCTGCGCCAGCGTGCGCGTCGAAATGCCGTACTTGCGCGCGATCGACGCGAGCGACTCGTCGCGCTTCACCTTGTGCGACCGGGCGCGGATCTGCGCCGCGTACAGTTCACCTGTGCCCAGGGCTGATGCAAGCCTGTCCGAGGTCCAGCTGTTGGCGGTCGCGGCCAGCCGCAACCGGTAGCCGCGCGGCACGAGCCGACTGCCGCTCCAGACCGGTGAGCGCAGGGCCGGGTTCATCTCCCGCAGGCTGTCGCGCGGCACGCCAAGCGCGCGCTCGATGGCCTCGATGCGCGCATAGGCCGGCATCTCGATCTCATGGAATCGCAGCTCCGGTGCGCGTTCGATCGCACCAAAGTACTTTTCGGGATTCTGGTCGATCGTCAGCGCGGCGAGGAAGGACGGGAAGAAATTGCGTGACGCGAAACCGAACGTACGGCTCGTGTATGTGCGGTTGATCGTCACGAAGTCCGTCGTGCCGACCGTTTCGACCGCGCGGCGCATGCCCGCAGCGCCGTGGTTGTACGCCGTCAGCGCGAGCGGCCAGGTGCCGAGCACACGATAGTTGTAGGCGAGCAGCTGTGCAGCCGCCTCGGTCGAGCGGAAGGGATCGAGCCGCTCGTCGACGACCTCATCGTCGACGCGCATGTAACGCCGGCCCGTCTCGCGCATGAACTGCCACAGTCCCGCCGCGCCGACCTTCGAATACGCGGCCGGATTGAATGACGATTCGACATGCGGCAGCACCGCGAGCTCAGGCGGCAGCCCGAGATTCGCAAACGACTGCGCGATATGGGTCTCCCAGGTCCCGGAGCGGATCAGGCCTTCGCGGAAGCGGTCCGCCTGACCCAACTGGAAGCGCACGCCGCGCGTCGCTTCCAGCAGGCGCGCGGCCGTGACCTGCGGGCCCCACATCTGCAGCACCCGGCGTTCTTCCCCAGACAGTCCGGCCAGCGTCGCGGCGGCGTTGCGAGCCGCTTCCGCGGACGATGCCGCCGTCGCGGACGGCGAGGTCGCCGGTGCACCCGTCATGGTGGCCGCTGCGGCCGGATCAGCCACTTCACCGATCGGCCCAGGCGGCGGCAGTTCACCCGACAATGCCGCGGCGAGACGCTTCAAGGTCTCGATGTGACGATCGCGCGCGGCATCGACTGCCGCCTGCCGATCTCGCGGCGCCGTGTCCGGCGCGAACCGCAGCGTTTCGTAGACGACGCCGAGATTGCGCTCGTCGTGGATGAACCCCGCGGTCGTGGGAATTTCGGAATAGACGCGGATCCAGAACTGCACGTCCCGCGCGAGTTCCGGCGGACGTGGAATCGCGCTCTCGCCGTTGCGCGGCGTCGTCGCACTCGCCGCGCCGACGGGCGATGTCGCGGGCACCGGCTGCGCCGGCGACGGCGCGACGATGAACCCTCCCACGCCAACCAGCAGCAGGGTCCTCCCGAGCGAGCGGACAGCGCCGCAGAGCGCGCGAATCGATTTGACGTAACCCGGAAAATTCAGTGTCGATGGCATTTACAGTCGTCCGTGACGCTTCAACTCGCTGATGACAAAGACAATTCGCGCCGCGAGGCAGCATTCACGCGGCTGGCACGGCTGCGCAAACGTCGATTTCATTGACAACCGACGACCTGCGGAACGCATGTGACTTAATGAGAGTACCTGTGCAGACCCCTGATTTATCACGATTTCGTCACGTTTTGGGTGAGCCCGGTTTTTCATATTGCGACGCCGCAGATGCTCGGAGGTCAGTGGCACGCACGTTGCTCTCTGACTAGTCACAAGAACAAGAAGCGAACACTCCTCCACAAACAAGCAAGCGACCATAGCCCCGCGAAAGCGGGGCTGTTTTTTTGGAGAATCCCCCGCGAAAGCGGGGCTGTTTTTTTGGAGACCAGAGAAAAACAAGGCGACCTTGCGGCCGCCTTGGAGAGTCGCGCCGATCCCGTCAGGGTGGGAGCCAGGCGGGGAGCCCGGCGCCGGCGCGAAGTCTTGGATTCAATTGTTCATGCGCGCGGCCTGCGCTTCGCTCACCCGCACTTGCTGTCCCCGCAGTTCAGGCAGGTCATGCAGCCGTCCATCAGCACGAGGGCTGCGGTGCTGCATTTGCTGCACAGCTGCGCGCCTTCCGGGAAGTGCGACTTCGAGAACGCGTCCGTCTGCTTCTGTCGCGCCTCGAACTCCGCGCGCTTCTCGTCGACGAGCTTCTGCTGGTGTTCGTCGAGCCCGACCTTGCGGATCAGGCCAATCGTCTGCAGGTGCTTCTCGATGACATAGCCGAGCTCGGCGATGATCGAGGGCATGAACTTGCCGCCCGGCTGCCAGTACCCGCCGCGCGGATCGAACACGGCCTTCAGCTCGTCGACCAGGAACGTGACGTCGCCACCCTTGCGGAACACCGCCGAGATGATGCGCGTCAGCGCGACGATCCACTGATAGTGATCGAGGTTCTTCGAGTTGATGAAGACCTCGAACGGGCGGCGCTGCTCATGCTCGCTGCCCTCGTTCAGGATGATGTCGTTGATGGTGACGTACATCGCGTGATCCGACACCGGCGTCTTGATCTTGTACGTCGAACCGATCAGCACCTCGGGGCGCTGCACTTCCTCGGTCAGGCGGACGACCTTGCCCTTGCTGTCGCGCGAGCGCGGAAAATCGCTGGCGGCGGCGGCCTTGTTGGCCTCGGCCTCAGCCGCAGCAGCAACATCGGCGGGCTTCTGGACCCGGTACTTGGTGATCTTGCGATCGATCTTGATGGCAGACATGTGCGGTAACCCTGGCGTCAGAACTTGCCGTAGTAGCCCTCTTTGAGGGCGTCGAAGAGGTTGGCGGCGGAGTGCATCTCTCCGTCGTATTCGATCTCCTCATCGCCCTTGCACGAGACTTCGGTCCCGTCTTCGAGCGTGAACACATACGTGGTGTTCTTGAGGTCTTCTTCCTTCACGAGCACGCCCTGGAACGCTTCGGGGTTGAAGCGGAAGGTGGTGCAGCCCTTCAGGCCTTTCTCGTGGGCGTAGAGGTAGATGTCCTTGAAAGCGTCGTACTTGAAGTCCGTCGGCACGTTCGCGGTCTTGGAGATCGAGGAATCGATCCACTTCTGCGACGCGGCCTGGATGTCCACGTGCTCGGTCGGCGTGATGTCGTCCGCCGTCGTGAAGTAGTCCGGCAGCTTCTCGGCCGGGTTCGTGGAGCCCGGCATCGCGCGCGAATTGATGATCTCGCGATAGGCCAGCAGCTCGAACGAGAACACGTCGACCTTTTCCTTCGACTTCTTGCCTTCGCGGATCACATTGCGGAAATAGTGATGCGCGAACGACGGCTCGATGCCGTTGCTGGCGTTGTTTGCGAGCGACAGCGAGATCGTGCCGGTCGGCGCGATCGAGGTGTGATGCGTGAAGCGAGCCCCGACCGACGCGAGCTGATCGACCAGCTGCGGCGCGACTTCGGCGACGCGCTGCATGTAGCGGCTGTAGCGGGCATGCAGCAGCCGGCCCGGTACCTTGGAGCCAACCTTCCAGCCATCGCGCGCCATCTCGGGCCGCTTGCGCAGCATTTCGCCGGTGACCGTGAACTCCTCGTTCATGATCGGCGCCGGACCCTTCTCACGCGACAGATCGAGCGCGGCCTCCCAGCCAGCCACCGCCATCTCGCGCGACGCGTCTTCGGTGAAGCGGATCGATTCGGCCGACCCGTACTTCATGCCGAGCAGCGTCATCGTGCTGCCGAGGCCGAGGAAGCCCATGCCATGACGGCGCTTGCGCATGATCTCGTCGCGCTGCTGCGGCAGCGGCAGGCCGTTGACCTCCACCACGTTGTCCAGCATGCGCGTGAAGACCTTGACGACCTCGCGGTACTCCTCCCAGTCGAACTCGGCGAATTCCGTGAACGCATTGCGCACGAAGCGCGTCAGGTTCACGGAGCCGAGCAGGCAGGAGCCATAGGGCGGCAGCGGCTGCTCGCCGCAGGGGTTGGTGGCGCGGATGTTCTCGCACCACCAGTTGTTGTTCATCTCGTTGACGCGGTCGATCAGGATGAAGCCCGGCTCCGCGAAATCGTAGGTGGACGTCATGATGACGTCCCACATGCGCCGCGCCGGCACGGTCTTGTAGACCTTGCAGGCCACGAGGCCGGTGTCATTGGTGATGTAGCCCTGGGTGGTGGGCCATTCGCGCCAGATGAACTGCGACGGATCGTCGAGCTTCATCGTCTCGGCGTCGAATTCCTTCTGCGTGATCGGGAACGCGAGCTTCCAGTCCGCATCGCTGCGCACGGCGGCCATGAATTCGTCCGTGATCAGCAGCGACAGGTTGAACTGGCGCAGCCGTCCGGCTTCGCGCTTGCTGCGCACGAATTCCATCGCATCCGGATGACCGACATCGAACGTGCCCATCTGCGCGCCGCGACGGCCGCCGGCAGACGACACCGTGAAGCACATCTTGTCGTAGATATCCATGAACGACAGCGGACCGGACGTGTACGCGCCCGCGCCGGACACATAGGCGCCGCGCGGCCGCAGCGTCGAGAATTCATAGCCGATGCCGCAGCCGGCCTTCAGCGTGAGGCCCGCCTCGTGCACCTTGCCGAGGATGTCGTCCATCGAGTCACGGATGGTGCCGGACACGGTGCAGTTGATCGTCGAGGTGGCGGGCTTGTGTTCCTGCGCGCCGGCGTTCGACGTGACGCGACCGGCCGGGATCGCGCCGCGGCGCAGCGCCCACAGGAAGCGTTCGTACCAGTGCTCACGGATCTCTTCGCGTTCGACATCCGCGAGGGCACGGGCGACACGCTTGTACGTATCGTCCATGGTCTTGTCGATGGGCTGGCCCGTCTTGGAGACGAGGCGGTACTTCTTGTCCCAGATGTCGAGCGAGGCATCCTGGAAAGAAATGGTATTGACGTCTTTGGTCTCGAGCTTGACCACGGTATTCATGCGACCTGAGGCTCCCCGGAATTCTTGTCTCGATTTGCATCGAAGGTGTGCGCGCCAAAGAAAAACAGGCCTGAACACGCCCGTTGGAACGGCGGTGCCCTGGTGTGCTCGAACCTGTTTGCGGCCGCTGTCAGACGACCGCCTCTGGCCCCCCCCGACTCCCCTCTGCACCCGCATTGCGCCGCGACCTGCTGCGCAACACAAGATGTTGTGTCGGATGGGTCAAGCCTAAAGAGCGCTGTCGGGACCGTCAAGCCGTGTTATGCAAAGTTTCCTCGACAGAAAAGGCCCTGTTTTTCATGGGTTTGAGCGAATTCGCGCCCTGCCGTACCGGGCAGGGAAACCCGTGCGCTGCAACAAAAATGACATCAGCAGATCGCAAGATATTGTGTGCACCAAAAAGGCACAGGTGCTGCACAGCTTGCCCACAGGCAACGCTTGACAGCCGACGCGCGGAAGGCGCATGGCCCTTGAAACCGCACGGGCCAACCTCATCTCGGTGTCATCCGTCACCTGCATGAGGAAATGCCATGACTTTCGTTCGCTATTCTCCCTGGACCACCCTGCCCCGGCCAGTTCGCGACTCGGCGCTCGTCCCGGACGTGGATGTGCGCGAGGCTGCCGAGCAGTACCACATCAGCGTCGACCTGCCGGGCGTCGCGCCGGCCGATATTTCGGTCACGACCGAGCACGGCGTCCTGACGATCCGCGCCGAACGCAGTGCCGCGGAGGCGGTGACGGCCGAAGGCTATTCGCGCATCGAGCGTCGCACGGGCACCTACCTGCGCCGCTTCACGCTGCCCGATGATGCGGATGCCGCAGCGATCACGGCGCGCAGTGCCCATGGCGTGCTCGAAGTGACGATCGGCAAGCAGGCCAAGGCGCAGCCGCGACGCGTCGAGGTCGCCGCAGCCTGATCCGCTGAAAGACGAGGGACCCCGCCGCATTCCTGAATGTTGCGGGGCCCTCATATTACAATCGCGGTTCGACTGCCCACGCTCGAGCCAAACACCCGATGAAGACTTCCGCCCTCGTCCTGCTGGGCCTCGCGGCCTGCGCCGCGCAGGCCCCGCTCCATGCCCAGTCGGCCGCTCCGGCGACCACGCCCGCGGCCCCGCCGGTGGCGCCGCTCGCGAGCATGCCGATGCCGTCGCTCGCGCCGATGATCAAGCGGGTCTCGCCGGCCGTCGTCAACATCTCGACCCGCGGCACCATCAAGGAACGCGGCGAGCGCAACCCGTTGCTGGACGATCCGTTCTTCCGCCGCTTCTTCGATGCGCCACCCGATGGCGGCCAGCCGCGCGAGCGGCCGTTCCAGAGCGCCGGTTCCGGCGTGATCATCGACGCGAAGACGGGCCACATCGTCACCAACGCGCATGTGGTCGAGAACGCCAGCGAGATCACCGTGACGCTGCAGGACGGACGCGACCTGAAGGCCGAGGTCATCGGCAGCGATGCGCCGTCGGATGTCGCACTGCTGAAGGTCAAGCCGGAGAACCTGACGCAGATCGCGCTCGGCGATTCGGACCGGCTCGAGGTCGGTGATTTCGTCGTCGCGATCGGCAATCCGTTCGGGCTGCAGCACACCGTGACCTCCGGCATCGTCAGCGGCCTCGGCCGCACGGGCATCAACGCGGACAGCTTCGAGAACTTCATCCAGACCGATGCCTCGATCAATCCGGGCAATTCCGGCGGTGCGCTGGTGAACCTGCGCGGCGAACTGATCGGCATCAACAGCGCGATCCTGTCGCGCAGCGGCGGCAACATCGGCATCGGCTTCGCGATCCCGACGAACATGGCGCGCACCGTGCTCGACCAGCTGCTGAAGTACGGCTCGGTCAAGCGCGGCCTGCTCGGCGTCAACATCGCGCCGGTCACGCCGGATGTCGCGCAGGCGCTGGGCCTCGCGAATGCCAGCGGCGCACTCGTCACCCAGGTGGTCGAGAGCTCGGCCGCCGAGAAGGCCGGCATCCGTGCCGGCGACGTCATCACGGCCGTCAACGGCCGCGCGGTCAAATCGCACACGGAGCTGCGCAACGCGATCGGCCTGCTGCGCGTCGGCGAGAAGGTCGAGATCGCGCTGCTGCGCGATGGCCAGCCACGCAAAGTCACCGCGCTGATCGAGGAGCCGAAGGGCGCCGCCGCTGCCGCGCCTGCCGCACCGGCGACCGACGACAAGGAACCGCCACACCGCGGCCTCGCGGGCGCAGCGCTGGCGGACACGACCGACAAGACCGGCGTGCTGATCCGCAGCGTGGCACCCGGCAGCGCCGCTGCCGCAGCGGGCCTGCGTGCGGACGACGTCATCGTGGCCGCGAATCGCACGGCCGTGACCAGCGTCGCGCAGCTGCGCGCCGCTGCGAAAGGCGCGGCCTCGCTGGTGCTGAACGTCCGCCGCGGCGGCCGCATCACCGTCATCCTGCTCCGCTGAGTCGCCCATGCTGAATCCCATCGTCGTGCTGGGCGGCACCGGCTTCGTCGGCAGCGCGCTCGTCACTCGCCTGGCGGCTGACGGCCACCGCCTGCGCGTGCTGACGCGCAATCCCGCGCGCGCCAAGGCGCTCGCCGTATTGCCGAACGTGGAGATCGTCACCGCGAACGTGCACGACTCGGTCGTGCTGAGCCGCCAGTTCGCGGGCGCCGAGGTCGTCATCAACCTGATCGGCATCCTCAACGAATCCGGTCGTTCCGGCGCCGGCTTCATGCGCGCGCATGCGGAGCTCGCGCGCAAGGTGGTCGATGCGGCCGCCGCGCGCAACGTGGCGCGCCTGCTGCACATGAGCTCGCTCGGTGCGGATGCGCAGCAGGGACCGAGCTTCTACCTGCGCTCGAAGGGCGTGGCCGAACAGCATCTGCGCTCGGCGCCCGAGTCGCTCGCCTGGACGGCGTTCCGTCCCTCCGTGATCTTCGGTCCCGGGGACTCGTTCCTGCTGCGCTTCGCCTCGCTGCTGAAGCTGACGCAAGGCTGGATTCCGCTGGCACGACCGAACACGCGCTTCGCGCCGGTGTACATCGCAGATGTCGTGGAAGCGTTCGCGCGCTGCCTGCCGGGCGGCAGCCATGCCGAGGTCTCGCGGCGCCAGACCTTCGAGCTCTGCGGCCCGGACGTGCTGACCTTGACCGAAATCGTGCGTTACGCCGGCGATGTCAGCGGCGTGCCCGCGCACATCATCCCGCTGCCGGATGCGATCGCGCGAATGCAGGGCTTCGTGATGGACTTCATCCCGGGCAAGCCGTTCTCGAGCGACAACTATCGCTCGCTGCTGCTGGACAGTGTCTGCCGCGAATCGGGTTGCGTGAAACTCGGCATCACGCCGGCCTCGATGCGCGCGATCGTGCCGGGCTATCTCGGCCGCGGTCGCCGCGGCGAGGATCTGAACCGCTTCAGGTCGGTGGCGGGACGCTGACCGCAGGCCCGGCCCCGCAGAGTCGCGCGCGCCGTTCGGCCTGCGGCCGCTCGGCCTCGGCGCGCACGCTCGCGTAGAACGCCGTCAGCGATCCACCTGCACCCGCGAGCAGGCGCTCGAAGCCGGGCACGCAATCCCAGTAGGTGGCGACGGACGCGAGATGCGCGTTGTTGAGACCGGCCTCGAGCCAGGCGGAGAATCCCGCACGCCCGCCCATCGCGGCTTCGATGCGACGCAGATCCGCGGCAAGCCGCTCGAGACGCTGCTGCTTCAGTCCCCGCACCGTCACATCGGGCAGCGATTCCGGCGGTTGACGCCGCCGATACAGCGCACCGAGATCGGCGCGCGTCGACGCCAGCAGCTGCACGATCTCACGCTGCCGCGCCTGACGTCGCTGACGCGCGTCGAGATCCGCCGAGCGTCCGCGCAGCGCGAGCCAGCGCTCGAGGCCCGCATTCTCGACCGCCGTGGCGAACGCCTCGTTGAACGCGGTGTCGTTCTTCACGTAGATCACCTGATGCGCGAGTTCGTGGAACAGGGTCGCGGCAGTCTCGGTATCGCCATAGCGCAACATCGAACTCAACAGCGGATCGGAAAACCGGCCGAGCGTCGAATACGCCGGCACACCGCCGACGGTCACGTCGTAACCCTGCGCAGCCAGCGTGGCCGCGAAAGCGCGTGCGGATTTCTCGCTGAAATAGCCGCGATACGCGACGCAGCCCACCACCGGGAAGCACCACTCCTTGGGTTGCGTCGAGAACTCCGGGGTCGCAACGACGCTCCAGACGACGAAGGGCCGGCCGATATCGGCGAAGCTGCGATAGCTGCGGTTGTCCGGCAGGCCGAGCGAGTCGGACGCGAACTCACGCGCGGCCTGTGCCTCGGCGAGCTGGCGGCGCAGGGCCTCGGCGGTGCGCGGCGACTCGACCAGTTTCGCGATCGGCTGGCGCTGGCTGAGCAGCCGAGCCTGGCCGCGCGCCGCCTGCAGCAGATACCCGCTGCCGCAGCCGCCGAGCAGCAACGACGCGACGACGGCCGTCACCGCAACTCGCCACCCGCGCATCGGCCGCATAGAACCTATCTCATCATCCGGCATAAGCCGCGTTGCAGTCGCTCACTGCGCGCAGCGCGGCGCGCGCCGCAGGCCAGGGTGGTTCCCTGGGCAAGGCGCGCAACAAAGCTTCGCGCAGTGAGCGGCGCAACCCTGCGGGAAGCGCCCTGGCGGGCGGGCAGCGGCGTCGCTCGTCGCTCATGTATCACGATACACATCGCTCCTCGCTTCTGGCCGCCCGTCCGCGAGGGTGCTTCGCGGCCATGCGGGATGTTGAGATAGGTTCTAACATGCATGCATGAAAGTGTACTTGGTCGGCGGCGCGGTCCGGGATGCGCTGCTCGGCAGAGCCGTGAAGGAACGCGACTGGGTGGTCGTCGGTGCGACGCCGGCCGAGCTCGAAACGCTGGGCTATGCGTCGGTCGGCCGCGAGTTTCCCGTGTTCCTGCACCCGCAGACCCACGAGGAACATGCGCTCGCGCGGCTCGAGCGCAAGGTCGCACCCGGCTATCGCGGCTTCGTCGCCGACTTCGCGCCCACTGTGACTCTCGAGGAAGACCTGCTGCGGCGCGATCTCACGGTCAACGCCATCGCGCAGGACACCGACGGGACGCTGATCGATCCGCATGGCGGGCGACGCGATCTCGACGCACGGCTGCTGCGCCACGTATCACCCGCATTCGCCGAAGACCCGGTGCGTATCCTGCGCGTCGCGCGCTTCCTTGCACGGTTCGCGCCACTCGGCTTCAGCGTGGCGCCCGACACGATGGCGCTGATGCGCGGCATGGTGGCCAGCGGCGAAGTCGATGCGCTGGTGCCGGAGCGGGTCTGGAAGGAAATGGAAAAGGCACTCGGCGAGCCGCGGCCGGATGCCTTCATCACGGTGCTGCGTGACTGCGGTGCTCTCGCGAAGCTGCTGCCGGAGGTCGATGCACTGTTCGGCGTGCCGCAGCCCGAACGCTGGCATCCGGAGATCGACACGGGCGTGCATGTGCTGTTGGCCCTGCGGATCGCGGCCGGCCGCGGCGCGTCGGCCGCGATCGCCTTTGCCGTGCTCGTGCACGATCTCGGCAAGGCGCTGACGCCCCCGCAGGAACTGCCGCAGCACAAGGGTCACGAGAATGCAGGCCTGCCGCTGATCCGCGGACTCGCCGAGCGCCTGCGCGTGCCGACGGAGTTCCGCGATCTCGCGCTGCTCGTGTCGCGCTTCCACACGCATGTGCATCGCGCGCTGGAACTGCGCGCCGCGACGGTATTGGAACTGCTGGAGAGCGCCGATGCGTTTCGTCGGCCAGACCGGTTCGCGGCTTTTCTCGAAGCCTGTGAGTGCGATGCGCGCGGTCGCACGGGACTCGAACAGCGCGACTACCCGCAGCGCGCACGCCTCGAAGCGATGCATGCCGCGGCATTGGCCGTCACGCTCGATGACGCGGAGCGCGCGCAGTTCACCGGCCCGAAGTACGGCGAACGGCTGCGCTCGAAGCGGCTCGCGGCGATCGCGGCGCTGCGCGAGCCGCCTGCGGCGGACTGACCCGGTTTCGTCAGGCGAATGCCAGGACGACCGCCTGCCACCATTCCGTCACTGAGGCATCACAGCGAGCCGCGCAGATCCTGCAGTCGACTGCCGCGCAGCGGCGTCTCCACGCCACGCGCGAGCACCATCACCTTCACCGCCTCGCCCATCTCGCCGGGCAGCAGAAGCGTCTGCAGCGCTTTCGACTGTTGCACGGCCTCGGCTCCGCCCGCCGCCGTGTCCGCGAGCCGCTCGATGCCGAGCGACAGCAGCGTGGCCGCCTGGGTCGAAAACCCGGTGACCTCGAGCCCCGCCGCGTCCGCCGCTTCGGCGACGCGCGTGAAATCCACCCAGGTCGTGATGTCCGTCAGTCCCGGATGACTGAATGGGTCGTCATGCGCGCGATGCCTGAAGTGGCAGCGCAGCGTGCCGCGATTCCGGTCGGGATGATAGTAGTGCCGGCGCGGCAGGCCATAGTCGATCAGCATCACCACTCCGCGCTCGAGCGCGGCGCCGAGCGCGGCGATCCAGGCATCGATGCGTGGACAGATCTCACCGACGTAGCCGTCCGGCAAGGGCTCGCGCAGGTCGGCGAGCACGCGCAGGACTTCGTCGGTCCAGGCATCTTCATCCGCGCGCGGCGCGCGCTCGGCCCACTGCAGCCCGCCCGGGCCGACAGCGACGC
Source organism: Steroidobacteraceae bacterium (assembly GCA_965279665.1). Lineage (GTDB taxonomy): Bacteria > Pseudomonadota > Gammaproteobacteria > Steroidobacterales > Steroidobacteraceae > UBA964. The sequence goes on along the minus strand of OZ257256.1, from coordinate 619,471 downwards.
CCAGCCGCAACGGTTGTCCGCCGCGCAGCACGAAGCGATCGGTCGGCAGCGCATCCAGCACTTCATTCGCGAAGATCACGCCGCGGTGGCTCGTCGGCAGCTGGTTCAGCCAGTGCGCTTGCGACGCTGCGGCACCTGCGACGGCGGCCACCGTGGATCGCTGACGTTCGACCAGGTCCGCGCTGACCTCGAGGATGGCGTACGGCGCCGGCGATGCCTGCAGCGCCGCCATCTCGCGCAGCACGACGCCGGCGAAGCGGCCCGAACCGGCGCCGATCTCGAGGATCGATGCAGGGGTTTCCCCGCCCAGCTCGCGCAGGATGTCCGAGAACTGTGCGGCCAACGCACGCGAGAACAGATCGGAGATCTCGGGCGCGGTGACGAAATCCCCCGCAGCACCGAATTTCGTCGCGCCCGCGCTGTAATAGCCGAGACCGGGCGCGTACAGCGCGAGCTCCATGTAATCGTCGAACGCCAGCCAGCCACCCGCCGCCGCAACGCGCGCCTCGATGTACGCGCGCGCCGCTTCGCTGTGGGCGCGCTGTGCGGCATCGAGTTCCGGCAACGTTGTGATGGCGGGCCTGCGCGTCATAAGCTGCGCTCAACATGAACACCCAGACACCGACCGCGCTGCCCCTCGCCGGACGCAGCGCGTTGATCACCGGCGCGGCACGGCGCGTCGGCGCGCGCATCGCAACCGCGCTGCACGGCGCCGGCGCCAGCGTGATGATCCATTACCACCGTTCGAAGGGCGAAGCGGATGCGCTCGCCGCGAGCCTCGATGCGACACGACCCGGCAGTGCGCAGACCGTCCAGGCAGACCTGCTCGAGACGGCAAAGCTCGCGCAACTCGTCGAAGCGACGACACGCGCATTCGGCCGGCTCGACATCCTGGTCAACAACGCCTCGACGTTCTATCCGACACCGGTCGGCGAGATCACGGAGGCGCACTGGAACGATCTGCTCGGCTCGAACCTGAAAGCGCCGCTGTTCCTGTCGCAGGCGGCGCACGCCGCGCTGAAACTCACGAATGGCCTGATCATCAACATCGTCGACATCCACGGGATGCGGCCACTGCGGCGTTATCCGGTATACGGTATCGCGAAGGCAGGCCTGATCATGCTGACCAAATCGCTGGCGCGGGAAATGGGTCCGCATGTGCGCGTGAACGGCATCGCGCCGGGACCGGTGATGTGGCCAGAGGATGGCGGCGACGACGCAGCGCTGCAGCACAAGATCATCGACCGTACCTTGCTGAAACGACCGGGCTCCGCCGACGACATCGCGCGCACCGCCGTGTTCTTCGCCACCGAGGCGCCGTACATCACCGGTCAGATCATCGCGGTCGACGGCGGCCGCAGCGTCGGCTGGTAACGCCGCGCTGTTCATCGTGTTGACAGGCCCTAGCCGAGCGCGAGCTCGACGCGCTGCATCGCGTGGTCGCGCTCGAAGTACTGCCACAGGTCGCCGATCGTGCTGCCGCTGGTCGGATGCCGCAGGTCCGGTGCGATATCGGCCAGCGGCCCGAGCATGTACGGTCGCTTGAGCAGATCCGGCCGGGGCAACTTCGCGAGCGGCGTGTCCTGCACCATGTCGCCGAACAGCAGGATGTCGAGGTCCATGCTGCGCGGCTCCCACTTCGGCGCGTTGCGCGCGCGGCCGCACAGCGCTTCGATGCGCTGCAGCTGGCCGATCACCGCAGGCAGCGGCAGGTCCGTATCGAAGCCGGCGACCAGGTTGATGAAGTCCGGCCCTTCGAAGCCGACGGCGCGGTTGCGGTAGGCCGGCGAGAAATCGACGGCACCGAACAGTCGCCGCAGTTCCGCGCAGGCGCGCGCGAGATTCGTTTCCGGCTCGACATTGCTGCCGGCCGCGACATACACACGGGTCATGTTCAGGCCTTCGCGGGCAGATCGGCGCGCGTCCTTTCGATCGACACACCGACATCGCGCGAGCCGCGGATCGCACCGGGCTTGTTGATGGAAATCCGGATCCACTCGATGCCGAACTCTTCGAGTATCAACAGCGCAGTGCGATGCGCCAGCGTCTCGACGAGCTGGAACTCGGACGCGCCGACGAAGGCGATGATGCGCTTCGCGACGCGCTTGTAATCGAGCGTGTCCTCGACCGCATCGCTGGACGCGGCGCGCCGGCAGTCGACGGGCATCTCGAAGTCGATGACGACTTTCTGCCGGATGCGGCGCTCCCAGTCGATGAAGCCGATCAGGCACTCGACCTCGAGGCCGCGCAGGAAAATGATGTCGCCGGGTCTGCTCATGAAAGCTCGATGGATGGATTCAGGGTGGAGAGAGGCCATTGCGCGCGGGCGCGGATCGACAGCGTCTCGGCTTCGCCGGCTTCGAGCCGCAGCAGCCCCGCCATGGCGATCATCGCCGCGTTGTCGGTACAGAATTCGAGCCGCGGATAATACACGCGCACGCCGCGCGCATCGGCCCGTGCGCTGAGCTTCTCGCGCAGCAGCCGGTTGGCGCCCACACCGCCCGCGACCACCAGCGCACGATGACCGGTCTGCTCGAGCGCTCGCAGCGTCTTCGCCACCAGCGTGTCGACGATGGCGGCCTGCGCGGAGGCCGCGATGTCGGCACGGGTGCCGGGCGCATCACCCCCCTGCTCGACCGCGAGCCGCACGGCCGTCTTCAGGCCGGAGAAACTGAACTCGAGCCCGGGGCGGTCCAGCATCGGCCGCGGCAGCGCGAACGCGTCGGCGCGGCCCGTCGTCGCGAGGCGCGCGAGTTCCGGTCCACCCGGGTACGGCAGGCCGAGCAGTTTGGCCGACTTGTCGAACGCCTCGCCCGCGGCGTCGTCGCGGGTTTCGCCGAGCACGTGGTAGATGCCGAGACGCTCGACGTCGATCAGCATGGTGTGGCCGCCCGAGACCAGCAGCGCCAGATGCGGCAGCGGCGGCGGTTCGGCCTCGAGCAGCGGCGCGAGCAGATGCCCCTCGAGATGGTGGACACCGATCGCTGGCACGCCCCAGGCATAGGCCAGCGAGCGGGCCAGTGCGGCGCCGGTCAGCAACGCGCCGATCAGTCCCGGCCCAGCGGTGAACGCGACCCCGGACAGGTCCGCCGGCGTCGTGCGGGCCTGCGCCAGGGTCTGCTCGACCATCGGCAGCAGCCGGACGACGTGATCGCGCGAGGCCAGTTCCGGCACCACTCCGCCATAGATCCGGTGCAGCTCGATCTGGCTGAATACCTGATGGGCGAGCAGGCCGGCCGCAGAATCCAGGATGGCTACGGCGCTCTCGTCGCAGGAGGATTCGATGGCGAGGACACGCATCCGCCCATGATACTGGGAGGTGAGCTTGCGCGACCGCCCCCGGGTCATTAGAATGCCGCCCCCTGCCTCGACAGGGCGTCCAGAAAATTCCAATCTTTTCAGTGAGTTGAGGTTTCGATGCCCAGCGTTCGTGTCCGCGAAAACGAGTATTTCGACGCCGCCCTGCGCCGTTTCAAGCGCGCGTGCGAGAAGGCCGGCGTGCTGACCGAGCTGCGCCGCCGCGAGTTTTACGAAAAGCCGACCCAGGAGCGCAAGCGCAAGAAGGCGGCCGCCGTGAAGCGCCACCTGAAGCGCAATTCGCGCCCCGCTGCTCACGCCCGCTGAGCACTCGCTGCCCGTGACGCTCAAAGAGCGCATCACTGAAGACATGAAGACGGCGATGCGCTCCGGTGAAAAAGAGCGCCTCGGCGTCATCCGCATGCTGCAGGCCGCCATCAAGCAGCGCGAAGTCGACGAGCGCATCGTGCTCGACGATACCCAGGTCATCTCCGTCCTCGAGAAGATGCTGAAGCAGCGGCGCGAGTCCATCGCGCAGTACGAAGCCGGCAATCGCGCCGACCTCGTCGCCAAGGAAACCGCCGAGATGGCGGTGCTGCAGCCCTACCTCCCCGCCCAGTTGAGCGATGCCGAGCTCGACGGCCTGATCGCCGCCGCCATCGCGCAGACCGGTGCGACGACGGTCAAGGACATGGGCAAGGTCATGGGCATCGTGAAGGCCCAGGCCGCCGGCCGTGCCGACATGGGCGCCGTCGGTGCCCGTATCAAGGCCAAGCTCGCCGGCTAATCCGCCTCGCAGGCCAGTCCGGCGCACCTTAAGCTGCGCGCATGTCCGGCCGCATTCCACAGAGTTTCATCGACGAAATCGTCGCTCGAACGGACATCGTCGAGCTGATCGGCATGCGCGTGCCGCTGAAGAAAGCGGGCCGCGAATTCCGCGCCTGCTGTCCGTTCCACAACGAGAAGACACCGTCGTTCTGGGTCAGCCCCGACAAGCAGTTCTATCACTGCTTCGGCTGCGGCGCGCATGGCACCGCGCTCGGCTTCCTGATGAATTACGAGCGGTTGAACTTCCTCGAGGCCGTCGAGGATCTGGCCGAACGCGCGGGTCTCGAGATCCCGCGCGAAGCGAAGCGCGACGACGACACCCGCGCGCCAACGGAACCGTTGTATCAGCTGAATGAACGCGTCGCGGCGTTCTACGCCGAGACGCTCGATCGCGACCGTCGCGCGCGGGACTACCTCGAAAAGCGCGGCCTCCAGACCGCGATGATCAAGCAGTTCCTGCTCGGCTTCGCGCCGAACAGCTGGAACGAACTGCTGAAACGCTTCGGCGGCAGCGAATCCGCGCGCCAGGCCCTCGCCGATGCGGGGCTCGTGATCGAGCGCGAGGGCGGCCAGATCCGCGACGGCGAAAAGCACTACGACCGCTTCCGCGATCGCGTCATGTTCCCCATTCGGGATGCACGCGGCCGTGTGATCGCGTTCGGCGGACGCATCATCGACCAGGGCGAACCGAAGTACCTGAACTCGCCGGAGACGACGCTGTTCCACAAGGGGCGCGAACTCTACGGTCTCTACGAAGTGCGCCAGGGCGAGGCGGGCAAGGCGCGCGGCAAGCTGCATCGGCTGCTGGTCGTCGAGGGTTACATGGACGTGGTGCGCCTGCATCAGGCGGGCGTGAACTACGCCGTTGCGACGCTCGGCACCGCGACGACGCCGGATCACCTGAAGCGCGTGTTCCGACTGGTCAGCGAAGTGGTGTTCTGCTTCGACGGTGATCGCGCCGGGCGCGCGGCAGCATGGCGCGCACTCGGCAACGCGCTGCCCGAAGCGCGCGAGGGCCGCGAGATCCGCTTCCTGTTCCTGCCCGAGGGCGAAGATCCGGACAGTCTCGTCGGCAAGGAAGGCCGCGCGAAGTTCGAAGCGCGGCTCGACTCCGCATTGCCGCTGTCCGAATACCTGGTGCAGGAACTCAGCGAGCAGTCCGATCTCGCGCATGCCGACGGTCGCGCGAAATTCGCAGAGGCCGCGCGGCCACTGATCGCGAAAGTGCCGGACGGCGTGTTCCGCGAACTGCTGCTCGGCCGCCTCGCGGAGTCGATCCGCCTGCCGGCCGAGAAACTGCGCGAGCTGTGGTCACGCGGTACGCCGGCCGCGCGCGTCGCCGGCGCGCCGGAACCGGTGCGCAACGATTCGCGGCCGCATGCGGAGCGGGGCAGCTCGCGCGCGCCGCGCAGCGCGGGTCGCGGCAGCCTCGTGCGTCAGGCGATCACGATCCTCGTGCACTTCCCGGCCGCGGCGGCGCAGATTCCGCCGGCACAGATCGAGGCGCTCGCGAACGTGGGCCAGGCGGGCACGCCGATCCTGCGCGATCTGCTGACGGACCTGCGTGCCGACCCCTGCAAATCGACGGGCCAGGTGCTCGAGCGCTGGCGCGAGAAGCCGGAGGCCGAGCACCTCTCGAAGCTGGCCCAGGCGGAGGTGCTGATCGCCGATCTCGCCGCAGCGCAGCGCGAGCTGGCCATGCTGGTCTCGAAGCTGATCGAGGAGGTCGTGACCGCGCGGGTGGACGAGTTGCTGGCCAAGGAGCGCTCCGAAGGGCTCAATAGTCAGGAAAAAGAGGAATTTCAGAGACTTATATTGTCCCGGTCCAACCAGCGGACGGTCAATAAATAGTCAAGGAATCTGGCGGCGGATCGCCGGTCTCAGTATCATTCGCCGTTTTCCCAATAGACCGCCTGGGCCATGTACCCGGGCGCGCGGCGCCGTTCAACGGCCCAGCCAGCCATCGCATCAGGTAGCACACGACCCAACATGACGAACCGCAAATCCAAGCCTTCGACTCCTGCTGCCAAGAAGCCCGTCAAGAAAGCCGCTGCCCCGGTGAAGGCGGCGGTCAAGAAACCTGCGCCTGCAGCCAAAGCGCCGCCGGCGAAGGCCGCGCCCGCTGCGAAAGCGGCTGCGCCTGCAGCCGCTGCCAAGGCTGCGCCAACGGCCAAGCTGAAGCCGGTCGTGGCGAAAGGCGCCGCCCCGGTCGCTGCCGTGAAGCCCGCTGCGCCCGCCAAGACCGCGGCTCCGGCGGCAGCGCCTGCGAAGGCTGGCGCTTCCGGCAAGGCCGCCACCCCGGCGAAGGGCGCTGCGGCGCCTGCTCCGGCCGTCGATGCGGCCGCGGCGAAGACCGCGAAGGCTGCCGCGCGCGAAGCCGCCGCGGAAGGTCGTCGACCGATCGCCCTGCCCGCGCGTCTGCCTGCCATGCCTGAAGATCGCCAGTCGCAGCTCAAGCAGCTGATCGCGCTCGGCAAGGAACAGAGCTACCTCACGTACTCGCAGGTCAACGATTACCTGCCGAGCGAGATCGTCGATCCGGAGCAGATCGAAGAGATCGTCAACACCATCAACGACATGGGCATTCCGGTCTACGAGAAGGCCCCGGACAGCGAATCGCTGCTGCAGGCCGAGACCACGGCGCCGTCGGACGACGAGGCGATCGAAGAGGCCGCCGCCGCGCTGGCTGCGCTCGATGCCGAACTCGGCCGCACGACGGACCCGGTGCGCATGTACATGCGCGAAATGGGCACGGTGGAACTGCTGACCCGCGAAGGCGAGATCCGCATCGCCAAGCGCATCGAGGAAGGTCTCGATGCCGTGCGCGCGCAGGTCGCGATGTATCCGCCGACCTATGAATTCCTCGCGCGTGCGTACGAACCGGTGAAGGCCGGCCAGGCGCGCCTCGTCGACATCATCGTCGGCTTCATCGATCCGAATGCGCCGGACGTCATCGCCCAGCCGCAGAACCCGACCAAGCTCGCGGAAGTCGTCGCCGCGCCGGCCGAAGCCGAGGGCGACGAGGAAGCGGAAGGCGGCGATACCGAAGAGGAAGCCGTCGACACGGGTCCGGATCCGGAAGAAGCCGCCGCGCGCTTCGCCTCGATCGCGAAGCTGCACCAGCAGGTGCTCGCGCACATGGAGAAGGTCGGCACGGAAGATCCGAAGACCGTGAAGCTGCGCCGCAAGCTCGCCGACGAATTCATGGAGCTGAAGCTCGCGCCGCGCATGTTCGAGGCGCTGATCGGCCACCTGCGTTCGCATGTGAACGAGATCCGCACGCTCGAGCGCGAGATCATGATCTATGCCGTGCGCGAAGCCGGCATGCCGCGCAAGGAATTCATCACCACCTTCCCGAAGAACGAGACCAACAACCGTTGGGTCACGAAGCACATGAAGGCGGGCAAGAAGTATTCCGCCGGCCTCGCGAAGTTCAAGGACGACATCGAAAAGCGCCAGCTGCGCCTCTCGGAAGTCGAGCGCCTGCGCCACCTGACGATCACCGAGATCAAGGACATCAACCGCGAAGTCTCGATCGGTGAAGCGAAGGCCCGCCGCGCGAAGAAGGAGATGGTCGAGGCGAACCTGCGTCTCGTGATCTCGATCGCGAAGAAGTACACGAACCGCGGCCTGCAGTTCCTGGACCTCATCCAGGAAGGCAACATCGGCCTGATGAAGGCCGTCGACAAATTCGAATACCGCCGCGGTTACAAGTTCTCCACGTACGCCACGTGGTGGATCCGCCAGGCCATCACGCGTTCGATCGCGGACCAGGCCCGCACGATCCGCATCCCGGTGCACATGATCGAGACCATCAACAAGCTGAACCGCATCTCGCGGCAGATGCTGCAGGAGATGGGCCGCGAGCCGACGCCGGACGAACTGGCCGTGCGCATGGAAATGCCGGAGGACAAGGTCCGCAAGGTGCTGAAGATCGCGAAGGAGCCCATCTCGATGGAGACTCCGATCGGCGACGACGAGGATTCACACCTCGGCGACTTCATCGAAGACCAGTCGGTCGCCTCGCCGATCGACCAGGCAACGATGGAATCGCTGCGCGAGACCACGCACTCGGTGCTGGCGCAGCTGACGCCGCGCGAAGCCAAGGTGCTGCGCATGCGCTTCGGCATCGACATGAACACCGACCACACCCTCGAGGAAGTCGGCAAGCAGTTCGACGTCACGCGCGAGCGCATCCGGCAGATCGAGGCGAAGGCGCTGCGCAAGCTGCGTCATCCGTCGCGGTCCGAGCAGCTGCGCAGCTTCCTGGTCGACGAATAGCCACGCATCGCGCGCGGCTGCGACGAAGAGGCCCCGCGAGGGGCCTCGTTCGTTTCCGGGGTGCTTGTTTCAGGCCTTGGCGGGCGTCTTGCGCGGCAGCAGCTTCGCACCGACCGTGATGACGGCCAGGGCGATCGCGCCAGCAACCAGACCCACGAGCCCGTCCGCAACGATGCCGGCGAAGCCCGCCGCGAAGCCGGACAGATCCGCCGTCCAGTGCTGGATCAGGTGGTGCAGCGGCGGCAGCCCATGCAGCAGGATGCTGCCGCCGACCAGGAACATGGCTGCCGTACCGGCGACGGCCAGGAACTTCATCAACAGCGGCGCGGCGCGCAGGATGCCGCGGCCGACGCTGCGCGTGACCGCCGAGGCGCGTCGACTCAACGCGAGTCCGAGATCGTCCAGCTTGACGATGCCGGCAACGAGTCCGTACACGCCGACGGTCATCACGACGGCGATCAGGCTCAGCACGGAGACCTGCGTCAGGAAGGGTCTGTCGGCGACCGTGCCGAGCGCGATGACGATGATCTCGGCCGAGAGGATGAAATCGGTGCGGATCGCGCCCTTGATCTTGTCGCGCTCGAGCGCGACGAGGTCGATGCTTTCATCCTGCAGGGCACGCAGAAGTTCCGCCTGATGCGCACCGTCCTCATCCTTGTGCAGGAACTTGTGCGCGAGCTTCTCGAAGCCTTCGTAGCAGAGGAAGGCACCGCCGACCATCAGCAGCGGCGTCACGGCCCAGGGCGCGAGCGCGCTGATCGCGAGCGCGGCCGGCACGAGGATCACCTTGTTGATCATCGAACCCTTGGCCACGCCCCAGACGACGGGCAGCTCGCGATCCGGATTGACGCCGGAGACCTGCTGCGCATTCAGGGCGAGATCGTCGCCGAGCACGCCGGCAGTCTTTTTCGTGGCGACTTTCGTCAGCACCGCCACGTCATCGAGGATCGAGGCGATGTCGTCGATCAATGCGAGCAGGCTGCTTCCGGCCAAGAGAGTCCCCGTCGTCCGTAACGTGTGCCGGAAGCTTAACCGATGCCGTTAACGCCAGGCGCCGAAGCAGTACCAGTTGACCCCGGCGGCCAGCCGACCGGTGCGCGCGGAATCGACGCTCGCGCCGGCCTCGAGCTCGGCACGCCAGCGCTGCTCGCCGAGCCCTGCCAGCGACGGCACGACGATCTCCAGATACCGCTCGGGCGCGAAGCCGGCCGCGCGCACCGCTGCACGCGGCTCGAGCGCGCGGAACGGCTTGTAGAAAGGCTCGTTGTTGTAGTCGCCGTCCCAGTCCAGATAGAACGCATCGAACGGCTGAAGGCGCGCGTTCGGCGGCAGCTCCATGTGCAGCATCAGCCCGCCCGGCCGCAGCACGCGATGCGCTTCGGCGAGCACACGCGCGATGCCGGCGCGCGGCACTTCGTGCAGGAACATCGACGAGAACACGACATCGAAGCTCGCATCGGCGAAGGCGAGTGTCTCCGCATTCATCTGGTGCAGCTGCAGCGCGCGACGCTGCGAGCGTGCGCGCGCCAGTGCGTAGCGCAGGCAGGGCGCGGCGACGTCGATGCCATGCACCTCGGCCTCGGGGTACTGGTCCTTCCACGCGCCGGTGTTGTGTCCCACGGTGCAGCCGAGATCGAGGATGCGCTGCGGGCGGAACTGCGGCTGGCGCTCGCGCAACCAGCGCGCCACGGACTGGCCGATGTCATCCAGGTTCTGGCCCATCAACCCGAAGGAAGAGATCGCGAGTCGGTTGTCGTAGATCGCGCCGGCCGTGAGGTCGCCGCGAGCGGCTCCGACGGGAGCGTACTCGGTGTGGTAGCTGCCCGGCATCAGATGGATGTCGATCGCACTGACCGAGCGCGGCACCTCGAGCGAAGGATCGAGCGTCAACGAGCCGAGTGGCTGCGCGCGCGCGAGCTGCGCATCGGTGGCCGCCAGCGAAGCGGCGCCCCGTTCGATGACGGGACGCACGGACTGATAGACCATGTCCTGCGCCGTGACGCGCACGGCCGAATAGAACCGGAAGTATTCATGCGCGCGCAGTGCGGCGTGAACGTCGCGCCCGTTGCGCGCCGGCCGGCCGCTGCGCCGGATTTCCGGCTCGACCTCGTGCTGCCAGACCGTGCGCAGACCCTCGGCCAGCTCGTGCAGCACGTGACTGCGCAGACCGGACACGAAGTTCATGCGTGCCTTGTCGTCGCGGCGCGCGGGCAGTTTCAGCTGATGTTGCAGTTCGAGCATCGTGCGAAGCCGCGGCTTTCTCTAGACTGTCGGAATGTTGACGAGAATCGCTTCTTTCACCGTCGCTGTCGAGAATCTCGACCGCAGCGTCGCGGCGTATCAGTCCGAGCTCGGCTACGTGCTGCGGCGGCGCAGCGTGATCGGTTCGCGCACCGCCGCAGGCTGGCACGCACCGCTTCTCGAGGGCCGGCAATGGGCACTGCTCAGCGCGCCAACCGGCGATCCCGCCGCGCTGCGGCTCGTCGAACAGCCGCGGACGCCGGGCTATGACGCCGAGCGTTCGCTCGGCTGGACGGCCATCGAGATCGCCGTCGAGGATCCCTACGCCCTCGCGGCCTCACTCGCGAATTCGCCGTTCCGGGTCGTCGTGCCACCGCGCCCGCTGCCATGGGACGCGGAGTTCCATGCGATGCAGGTGCTTGGCCCGGACGACGAGCTGCTGTACTTCACGCGGCTGCCGGCGGAGCGCGTGGTGCTCGACGTCCGCGGTGCGCGCTGCGCGGTCGACCGCGGCTTCATCGCCGTGCAGGGCTGCCGTGACGTGGACGCCACGCTGCAGTTCTATCGGGATCAACTCGGCACGCCGACGCAGGAAGGTGGCGAGACACGCGTGCAGATCATCAACGAGCGCTTCGGTCTGCCGGCCGATCACCGGACGCGGCTCGGCATCGTCAAGCTGCCGCAGGATTTCCTGATCGAAGTGGATGCCTATCCCGCCGCGGCTGTCCCGCGTGTTCAGGCTTCGGGCTGGCTGCCGCCGGGCATCAGCATGGTCAGCTTCGAAGACGATGCCATCGCCGCACCGGACCTGCTGCAGGGTCCGGACGGCGAATGGCTCGAGCGTCTGCCTGTCGTGAAAGCCTGATTTCTCAGGTCGCCTTGAACAGCGCGAGATGCTCGCGGATGAAGCCGACCATCGTCATCGGATCACGGCCGGTGACGTCCTTGAAGGTCGTCGTCGGCTGCACGGTGTAGCCCGCAGCAATCTCGGCAAAGATGTCGCAGACCGCATCGAGGTGCCACTGGCTGGTGATGAACTTGCCGAGGAAGGCCTTGTACGCCACGGGGTCCTGCGGCACGTACTGCACCGGCCGGCCGAGCTCACGCGTGAAGATGTCAGCCACCTGCTTGAACGCCAGCAGGTCCGGACTCGAGATGTCGTAGCTCTTGTTGTCGTGTCCTTGTGTCGTGAACACATGTGCGATGAACGCACCGACATCACGCGAGTCCGTCATCAGCGCGGCGCCGTTGTCACCGAACGGATAGCCGAAGGTTCCTGACGTGCGGATCGACTGTGCGTTGCCGAGGAAGTTCTGCATGTAGAAGCTCGGCCGCACGATCGTCCAGGCCTTCGCCTTGGCGCGAACGTTCTGCTCCGAGTCCCAGTGCGCGCGGTGCACCGAGATCTTCGAATGCGCGTGGGCTTCCATCGACGACACCTTCAGGATGTGGCGCACGCCGCTGTCAGCCGCCACGTTGGCCAGATTCAGTTCATTGGCGAGCTGCTTCTCGCCATTCGGCAGGATGATCGCGATGCGATCCACGCCGGCGCAGGCTGCGCGCACTGCTGCCGCATCGCCCGCGTCACCCTGGAAGATCTCGACGCCGGCCGCCTGCAGCGCCGCCGCCTTGTCCGGATTTCGTACCAGGGCGCGCACCTTGTGGCCCTTGGACGCCAGTTGCCGCGCAGCCTCGAAGCCCGTTCGTCCCGTCGCACCCGTGATCAGAATCATCTGCGGTCTCCGCGTCTATGCCAGTATGAGGGCCGACTGGATAACATAGTCGGACCCGCTTGCCGAGCCGCATCGGGGCACCCGACCGAATGCCGACTGGAGCCAACATGAATACACCTGCTGTGCGCAGCATCTGCGACCTCTGCGACGACTTTCCCGAGGACGTGCAGGCCGCCGAGCCCATCCTGCGAAGCTTCGGCGGCGTGGATGCGTTCCGTGGCCAGGTGGTCACCGTGCACTGCTACGAGGACAACGCGATCGCCGCGGAGGTCCTGACCGAGCCGGGTACGGGCAAAGTGCTGGTGATCGACGGCGGGGGCTCGCTGACGCGGGCGCTGGTCGGCGGCAAGCTCGGTGCGCGCGCCGTCGCCAACGGCTGGGCCGGGATCGTCGTGCACGGCGCCGTGCGGGACGTCGAAGAACTGCAGCCGCTGGCGCTGGGCGTGCTGGCCGTCGGCGTGAGTCCGATGCGGCCGAGCAAGTCCGGTGCCGGTCGACGCGATGCGCCGCTGCGCTTCGCCGGCATCAGCATCAAGCCGGGTCAGTGGGTCTACGCCGATCGCAACGGCCTGATCGTCTGCGATCGCGAGATCCACTGAGCGACTCACCGCGCGCCCATGGACGCCAAGCCGTTTTCGCCCGCCTGCGAACGCAATCGCGGTCCCATCCTCGCGGCGCTGCGTGAGCCCTTCGCGACGCGACGGCAGGTCCTCGAGATCGGCAGCGGCACGGGCCAGCATGCCGTGCACTTTGCGGCAGCCCTGCCCCATCTGACCTGGCAGACCTCGGATGTCGCCGCGAATCTGCCCGGCATCCGCGCCTGGCTCGCCGAAGCCGCGCTGCCGAACACGCCGCCGCCGCTCGAGCTCGATGTCGCGGGAACCTGGCCCGCCGCGCGGTACGACGCCGCCTATACGGCCAACACGCTGCACATCATGTCCTGGCCCGAAGTACAGCAGCTGTTCGCGCAGCTCGGCAACGCCCTGACGGACGATGCGGTGCTCGCCGTCTACGGTCCGTTCAACGAGGATGGTCAGTTCACGAGTGAGAGTAACGCGGCGTTCGATGCGTCGCTCCGTGAGCGTGCGCCGCACATGGGCCTGCGCGATCTCGGCGCCGTCGACGCGCTCGCGCGAACGATCGGCCTGCATCGGATGGCCGATCTGCCGATGCCGGCAAACAATCGCACGCTGCTGTGGCGACGCGGTGACTGAACCGCAGTGCCATCGCGCGTGATCCCTCTCCTCGACATCGATGGAGATCTGACGCTGGCGCGCGCTCTGCCCGGAGCCTGTTACCACGATGCCGCACTCGCCGAACTCGAGCAGCACGCAATCTTCCGGCATCACTGGCAGTTCACGACGCACGCCAGCCAGCTCGCGGCGCACGGCGATTTCGTCAGTGCCGAGCTCGGCGGCCAACCGATCGTACTGATCCGCGACGGCGCGACGGTGCGCGGCTTTCACAACGTCTGCCGGCATCGAGGCGGGCCGCTCACCGTCGGCTGCGGACGGCAGCGGCAATTCACCTGCCGCTACCACGGCTGGAGTTACGGACTCGATGGTCGGCTCGCACGGGCACCGCTGATGCAGGCCGAGACCGACGGCCACGGTGGTGCGCTCGATCTGCGCCCACTGCGCGTCGAGACGGCCGGCGGCCTCGTGTTCGCGACGTCCAGCGCGGCGGCGCCGCCACTCGATGAATGGCTTGCAACGCTGGCGCCCGAGCTCGCCCGTTGGCCGCTCGACGGACTCGTGTTCGTGCGGCGCCGTACATTCGACGTGCAGGCGAACTGGAAGATCTATGTCGAGAACTATCTCGAGGGCTACCACGTGCCTGCCGTGCATCCGGGACTGAATCGCGAGATCGACTTCCGCGCCTACACGACGGAGCTGGGCGATCGCTGGACCTGCCAGCATGCGCCGATGGCGGCCGGGTCTGGCGCAGACCGCGTCTATCGCGACGGCGCCCACGCACGCTATTACTGGCTCCATCCGAACCTGATGCTGAACTTCTACGATGGACTGTTGCAGACGAACATCGTCGAGCCGGTGGACGTCAGACACACGCGGGTGCATTTCGACTGGTACGCGCCGCCCGGCATGGACATCGCACGGCAGATGGCGTTCAGCGATCAGGTGCAGGACGAGGATGCCGAGATCTGCGCGAGCCTGCAGCGCAACTACCAGTCCCCGGCCTTCGAACCGGGCCCGTACTCACGCCAGTTCGAGCAGGGTGTGCATCACTTTCACCGTCTCTACGCTGCTGATCTCGCGCTCAACACCAATCGACCCACCGGGAAAACATCGACATGATCACTCGCAAGGACTTCCTGAAGACCCTCGCGGCCGGTGCCGCGCTGTCGGCACTGCCCACGGCAGTCGGCAGCGCCGCGACGGGGGGCGGATCTCGCAGCACGCCGACGGGGCGTGAACTGCTGCTGACCGATGTCATCGTGCTGACGATGGATGGTGAGCGACGCGCCTATCGCTCGGGCTTCGTCTGGCTGCATGACGGTCGCATCCATCGCATCGGTGCGATGCGCGATCTGCCGGCGCCGGACGAACTGCCGCGCGGAATCGCGCGGCGTGCCTTGCCTGGAAAGCTGGTGATGCCAGGACTCGTGAACTGCCACACGCATCTCTCGAACGGCATCCTGCGCGGCATCTACGACGAGATGCCGCTCGAAGTGTGGTTCTCGAAGGGCATGTGGCCCGTGCTCGATGGCTTGAACGGCCAGAACGGCGAGGCCGCTGCGGGACTCTCGCTTCTCGAACTGATGAGCATGGGTGTCACGACGACTGCCACTGGCGAGATCGGGGCGCCGAATCCGGATCTGCTCGATGGCGTGCTGACGGCAGTCGAACGCGCCGGTATCCGGGCGCGCGTCTCGCGCATCGCGATGGACAGCGCAGACGAATCGAGTTCGGCGCAGTTCATCCCGAAGGGCTATCGGGACACGCCGGCATTCGCGACCCGCGAAGTGCTGCGCCTGAAGAAGCGCTTCGACAGCGACCGCATCACGGTGACACCGGAAGCGCTCGGCGTGCTGCGCTGCACGCCGGAGATGGTGCAGGCGATGCACGCCTTGTCCGTCGAGCAGCAGTGCCTGTTCACGATGCACGCGGCGAGCTCGCAGGACGAGCGCGATGAGTCGAAGCGACGCTTCGGCCATGGCAGTATCGATCAGCTCGAGAAGCTTGGCGTGCTCGGTCCGCGCACGCTGCTTGCCCACGCGATCTGGCTCAGCGATGTGGAAATCGCGACGCTCGCGGCCCGGCAGACCGGGCTTTCGCACAATCCAGTCTCCAATGCGTACTACGCCTCCGGCGTCGCGCGGCTGCCGGAGCTGCTGCAGGCCGGCGTTCGCGTCGGCCTCGGCGTCGATGGGGCATCAACCAACAACGGCCAGAACGTCTGGGAGACGATGAAGATGGCCATGCTGTTCCAGAAGCAGTTCCGCGAGAAACCGGATTTCGGCTCGGCCGAGCTCGCGCTGGAACTGATGACGCGCGGTGGCGCCGCGGCATTGCACATGGAAGACGAGATCGGCTCGCTCGAGCCCGGCAAGCGCGCCGACCTGATCGTCATCGATACCGAGCGGGTCTCGCTCGCGCCCTCGCAGACGGTGGTCTCGAACCTGGTGTATTCGAACGACCCGTGGGCCGTCCGCGACGTCTACGTCAACGGCGAACAGATCGTGGTCGACGGGATTCACCGTGCCTTCGACCGGCCGGCGGTCATGCGCGGTGCGCATAATGCGCTGGCGAGTGTGCTCGAACGTGCCGGGCTCACCGAGTACATCCAGAATCGAAGCCGCTGGCGCTGGCAATAGGCGTGAGGCGGCCATGACCCACAGGGACGTTCATGCAGCCGCCCGCCTCTCAGTCACCCGGACACCGCGGCCATGCAGCGCCGCGATCGCTGGTCATCACCATCGTTGCGCTGTTCTTCATCTGGGGCGGACTGACCAGTCTCAATGATGTCCTGATCCCGAAGCTGAAAGGCCTGTTCGCGCTCAGCTACACGGAAGCGATGCTGACGCAGTTCGCGTTCTTCACGGCCTATTTCATCGTCTCGCTTCCGGCGGGCGTGCTGATCGCGCGGGTCGGGTATGTGAAGGGCATCGTGATCGGCCTCGTGACGATGGCGCTCGGCTGCCTGCTGTTCATGCCCGCCTCGACGCTCGGGGTCTACGCCGTGTTTCTCGCCGCGCTGTTCGTGCTCGCCGCCGGCATCACGATCCTGCAGGTCGCCGCCAATCCGCTGATCGCGCAGCTCGGCAGCGCCGCGACCTCGCACAGCCGGCTGACGCTCGCGCAGGCGTTCAACTCGCTCGGTACCACGCTGTTTCCGCCGCTCGGCGCGATGCTGATCCTCGGTGCGGCAACGGACGGCGCAGCCGCGACTGACGTGAGCGTCGTCGGCGAGACCTACCTCGCGATGGCGCTCGTGCTCGCGGCGATCGCCGTGTTTTTCTGGATACGCCACCGGCGCCTGTCACTGCATGGCAGTGAAACGATCACGCTGGGAGGCGCCTTGCCGCTGCTGGGCCGACCGCGGCTCGGGTTTGGCGTGGCCGCGATATTCATCTATGTCGGCGCGGAGGTGTCGATCGGCTCCGGGCTGATCAACTATCTCACGCAGGCGACCGTGCTCGGCGTGTCCGAGCGCGCGGCGGGTACGCTGATCGCGTTCTACTGGGGTGGCGCGATGCTTGGCCGATTCTGCGGCGCCTATCTGCTCACGCGCTTCAATCCGGGCGCCGTGCTCGCCAGCTTCGCGGGCGGTGCCGTGCTGCTGGTGAGTCTGTCGGGACTCTCGCAGGGCTGGCTGGCCGGCTACGCGCTGCTGGCCGTCGGCCTGATGAACTCGATCATGTTCCCGACCATCTTCAGCCTGAGCGTCGAAGGACTCGGCCTGCGCACACCGCAGGGCTCGGGCCTGCTGTGCATGGCCATCGTCGGCGGCGCGCTGATTCCGCTGCTGTTCGGCGCCGTCGCCGACGCGACCAGCCTGTCGGTCGCGCTCGTGGTGCCGATGACCTGCTATCTGCTGATCTGCGCCTATGGATGGTGGGCACGCCGGCCCGCCGCGGAGCTGACATGAGGGTGCGTCCTCGCCGACGCCCGAGCACGCAGCTCTGCGTATCGCTGCTGATGAGCGCCGCGCCACTGTGCGTTGCCACGCCCGCGGAGAGCCCGGATGCACGCGCTGTGCGCATCGACGCGCAGATGACCGATGCCGAGCGCATGAGCCTGTTGGTCGGCATCCTCGCGATGCCGATTCCGGGCTCGAAGTTCGTGATGCCCGAAGGCGTGCCGATCACGGCGGGTCATGTCCCCGGCGTGCCACGGCTCGGCATTCCCGCGCAGCTCGCGACCGATGCAAGCCTCGGCATCGCGAATCCATTGCAGCTGCGCAAGGGCGATGTCGCGACGGCGATGCCGTCCGGTCAGGTGCTCGCCGCCTCATTCGATCGCGCGCTGGCGGAGAAAGTCGGCGCGACACTCGGTCGCGAAGCCCGCGCGAAGGGCTTCAACATCCTGCTCGGCGGCGGCATGAACCTCGCCTACGACCCGCGCAATGGCCGCAATTTCGAGTACCTCGGCGAAGACCCGCTGCTGGCCGGCACGCTCGCGGGCCATGCGATCCGCGGCACGCAGTCGCAGGGCGTCGTGTCGACGATCAAGCACTTCGCACTGAATGGCCAGGAGACGCTGCGCCATACGGCGGATTCGGTGATGACCGACGCGGGCCTGCGCGAAGGCGAGCTGCTCGGCTTCCAGATCGGCATCGAGATCGGCCAGCCCGGCTCGGTGATGTGCGCCTACAACCTCGTCAATGGTCACAAGGCCTGCGGCAACGACTACCTGCTGAACCAGGTGCTGAAGCGCGACTGGAAATACCCGGGCTGGGTGATGTCCGACTGGGGCGCGGTGAACGACGCGACGTATTTCAACGCGGGACTCGATCAGCAGGCCGGCAGCCAGCTCGACCAGAAAGTCTGGTTCGGCGAGCCGCTGCGCGCGCAGATCGAATCGGGCGCGGTGCCGCGCGCACGGCTCGGCGATGCGGTGCGCCGTATGCTGCGCAGCCTCTATGCGGTCGGCATCGAAGGCGCCTACGCGCCACAGCCGATCGACTACGCCGCGAATGCGAAGGTCGCGCTCGAGGCCGCGCGCGCCGGCCTCGTGCTGCTCGCGAACGATGGCGTGCTGCCATTCGCGACCGACACGAAGCGCATTCTCGTCGTCGGTGGCAACGCGGACTTCGGCGTGCTGTCCGGCGGCGGCTCGAGCCAGGTGACGCCGTCGAATGGCGCGTTCCGGCTGATCGAGCCCGGTGGCGACGGCATCCTCGCGTTGTTCGCGCGGCAGATGTATTTCCCCGGCTCGCCGCTGCGCGCGTTGCGTGCGGCGCTGCCGAAGTCCGAGATCACGTACCAGTCGGGCTATTCCGCCGAGGCTGCGGCCGCGCACGCTGCGCACGCCGATCTCGTGGTCGTGTTCGCCACGAAATGGGAAGGCGAAGGACTGGACTCCGGATCCCTGTCGTTGCCGCAGGGACAGGATCAGCTGATCTCGCAGCTCGCCGCTGCGAACCGCAACGTCGTCGTCGTGCTCGAGACCGGTAACCCGGTGACGATGCCCTGGCTCGGACAGGTGCGGGCCGTGCTGCAGGCCGGCTATCCAGGACAGGAAGGCGGCCAGGCGATTGCAGACATTCTCACCGGAGCCGTGAATCCTTCCGGACGCCTGCCGGTGACCTACCCTGCTTCACTGGATCAGTATCCGCGGCGCGAGCTTTCAGGCTTCGGCCTGCCGGTGCGCACGCCGATCCGCGTGCCCTACGACGAAGGCTCGAACCTCGGCTACCGCGCGTTCGCGCAGTCCGGTGCGACGCCGCTGTTCGCTTTTGGTCACGGACTCAGCTACACGCGCTTCAGTCACACCGGCCTCACCGTGAAGCGCGGCGCGAGGCTGCAGTTCAGCGTCACGGTGCGCAACGATGGTGATCGCGCAGGCTCGGACGTGCCGCAGCTGTACCTGCTGCGCCGCAATGGCGCGACGCTGCAGCGGCTCGTCGGCTTCGAACGCGTGACGCTCGCACCCGGGAAGAGCCGGCGCGTCGCGATGACCGTCGACCCGCGACTGCTCGCGGAGTTCCGCGACGGCGGCTGGACTGTTCCGCGCGGTCGTTACGAATTCGCGGTCGGCCGCAGTGCCGTCGAGCTCGGAGAGCGCGTCGAGATCACGCTCACCGCGGCGCGGCTGCCGCCTTGAAGATGAGAATTGGTGGGCCTGCTTGGATTCGAACCAAGGACCAAGGGATTCACTCTGCCCTGACGTTTCCGTCAGGAGTGGACTATCTCTTCACCCGCGAAACCGTTGGCACCTGTTTCGCTAGGGTGCGGGACGCTCTAGCCTGTCATTAAGGACGCTCGGGATCAGTCCCAGTCCCCAGGTAGTCTCTGCACCGTCCGACGGTGCACCGCCGGCTTGGCTCAGGATTGCCATGAACGCATTCGTCCGAAGGTTTCCCTGAATTCATCCCGTCCACTTTCCACCTCGTCGATGGAAAGGCACCTTTTCTGATGAGTCCCCTGCACTAACCGCTGTGCTACAGGCCCGTTACAAATCTGTCTGAAGAGCGCAGTTACTGCGCGTGTCGCCATAAATCAGCGACTTAGAATATCACACGGTGCTGAACGGGAACGGCAACTGCGTAGAGTGCGGAGCGCGGCACAACAGTGCCGGGCCATCAATCGAAAGACCCGTCTCATTGAAGAGATGGGTGGGTCCTGTGCACACTGCGGATACTCGAGAAATCAGGCAGCCCTGCAGTTTCATCACGCCCGCGGCAAGAAATCATTTCCCCTCGACGCAAGGAACCTCGCCAATCGGCGTTGGTCCAGCATCGAGGCGGAAGCCGTCAAATGCATTTTGTTATGCTCCAACTGTCACGCGGAAGAGCATCATCCGTGTCTGGCCATGCCGAGTTCCGCTCGATTTCCTGAATTGCCTGAGGTAACTGACAAATGAAACTCTACTTCTCCCCCGGTGCCTGCTCGCTCGCCTCCCACATCGCCCTGCGTGAAGCCGGTCTGACGTTCGAGGCCGTCAAGGTCGAAGGTCGCGGTCCGAAGACGGCCGGTGGCGAGAATTTCGCGGCCGTGACGGCGAAGGGCTACGTGCCGGCGCTGCGTCTCGATGATGGCCAGGTGCTGACGGAAGGCACGGCGATCCTGCCGTACATCGCGGATCAGGCGCCCGCCTCGAAGCTCGCGCCAGCCTGCGGGACGATGCCGCGCTATCGCTTGCATGAGTGGCTCGGCTACATCAATTCCGAAGTGCACAAAGCCTTCGGTCCTTTCTTCACTCCGGGCGCGACCGATGCACAGAAAGCTGCGGCGAAGGACGCGCTGAGCCGTCGTATCGGCTTCATCAATGACGAACTCGGCGACAAGACCTTCCTGCTCGGCAACGAGTTCACCGTGGCGGACGCCTATCTGTTCACGGTTTTCAGCTGGCTCCCGTATACCGCCAGCGATCTCGTTCCCTGGCCGAAGCTCCAGGCCTACCAGGCGCGCATCGCCTCGCGTCCCGCGGTGATCGCGGCGATGAAGGCCGAAGGACTGATCAAATGAGCGAGCCCTCGCGTCCCGGTTTCCTGGTCGTGCAGGGCACGGTCACGGACATGGAAGGCTTCAAGGCCTACAACGCAGCGCTGCCGCCGATCTACCAGAAATTCGGCGGTCACTACATCACGCTGACGCCAGCGCCGAAAGTCGAGGTCGCCGAAGGCGAGCCGCGCAACGAGAGCATCCTGATCGCCAAGTTTCCGTCGAAGGAAGCTGCGTGGGGCTTCTGGAAATCCGCCGAATACATGGCGGCCAAGAAACTGCGCGAAGGCAAGGGCCGCTTCTATGTGACCGTGCTCGAGGGCCTGCCCGGCGCCTGAGCGCCGGCGCAGATCATGAGCGGTCCTGCGATCCGCAAAGCCTACGTCGACAGCGACGCGGGTCAGCTGCACTTCCGCTACGTGAAGGTGCTCGGTGCGGGTGAGCTCGAGCCGCTGCTGTTGATCAGCGGCATGCCCTCCGGATCGCTCGCGCTCGAGCCGCTGATGCGGTCGCTCGGCGCGACGCGCACGTTGTTTGCCATCGACGCACCGACGGTCCTGGGCGCGGAACGCAGTGGCGCGATCCTCGTGCAGGCGCTCGATGCGCTCGCGGTCGACGGCTTTCATCTGTACGCGGATCGCTCCGGCACCGCGATCGCGCAGGCGCTGGCGGCTGCGCTGCCACAGCGCTGCCGCAGCCTGTTCGTCGACGGCGACGACGTACCGTCAGAGAGCGAGGCCGAAGCGCTCGCAGCCAAGGTGAGCGCTGCCGTCATGAATCCGTCACGTGGAATCGGTCAAGCTCTCGCGACATGACGCAACGCCCCTCTCCCACTTTCGCGGAGCTGCTCGAGCAGCGCCTGTCGCGGCGAACAGCAGTATCCATGGGTGGCATCGCTGCGGCCGCCTGGGCGTTGCCCGCAGCACCTGCGTCGAAGGCAACCGGCGGGACGATGACGCCGGTGCTGTCGCCGACGCGCGAAGATGCACTCAATCTCGCGGACGGCTACCGTCCGAGCATCCTGATCCGGTGGGGGGACTCGCTGTTCGCGGACACGGCCTCGACGGGACCTGCAGCGCTGCGGAATAGCACCATCCTGCAGCCTCGCAGCGAACTCGCGCAGGCGCGTCAGTTCGGCACGAACTGCGATGCCATCGCGTACTTTCCCGGACCCGGAAACTCGAGTCGCAAGGGCGTGCTCTGCGTCAATCACGAGTATGTCCAGGCGGAGCTCGTCTTTGCCGGCCTGCCCGAAAAAAGCTCGGCGCGCGCGGCGGGTCGTCGCCAGTGGATCCTCGATCATCCTCAGGCGGTGCCCTGGATGCAGAGCGCGCAGGGCGTCAGCGTGCTGCACGTGGAGCGTCGCATGCGCGGCTGGGCGTTCCAGGTCGGTGGTCCGCTGACGCGTCGGATCACCGCCACGACACCGTGCGAGATCATGGGTCCCGCGCGTGGCGCAGAGCTGCTGCGTACGACAGCGGACCCGACAGGGTCACGCGTCCTCGGCACGTTCGCAAATTGTGCGGGCGGCAAGACGCCCTGGGGCACGTACCTGACCGCCGAAGAGAACATCGACGATTACTTCGGCTTCGCGCGCAGCTGGGGCAGCGAGACGGAAGACTTCGCCACGCTCGCCGCGCACGCACGTTTCCCCCTGACCGAGAACTCGCTGTACGGCTGGGAGCACGTGGACCGGCGCTTCGACGTGCGCGCCGAGCCGCGCGAGGCGCTGCGTTTTGGCTGGATCGTCGAGATCGATCCGCAGAATCCCACGGCAGCGCCGAAGAAGCGCACGGCGCTCGGTCGCTTTTCGCATGAAGGCGCCAACACTCGCCTCGCGAAGGACGGACGGGTCGCTGCCTACATGGGCGATGACGACAAATTCGAGTACATCTACAAGTTCATCAGTCGCGACCGGTTCGATCCGCGCAATCGCAGCGCCAATCTCGACCTGCTCGATCAGGGCACGCTGTACGTGGCGAGATTCGACGCAGACGGACGCGGCGAATGGCTGCCGCTGGTGTACGACCCGAAGGGACCGCTGAACGCCGCTGCCGGATTCGCGAGTCAGGCCGACGTCGTCATCAAGGTGCGCTCCGCCGCAGACGTCCTCGGTGCGACGCCGATGGATCGGCCGGAAGACATCGAACCGAGCCCGGTCACCGGCCGGGTCTACGTGTCGTGCACCAAGAACGGCGATCGACTTGGCGAACGGCAGCGCGACTTCTACACGAATCGCGAAATCGAACTCGGCGTCGATGCCGCCAATCCGCGAGCCAAGAACGACTACGGCCACATCATCGAGATGATCGAGGCCGATGACGATGCGGGCGCTACCCGCTTCCGTTGGCAGGTCTTCCTGCTCGCCGGGGATCCGCGTGTAGCGGACAGCCGCTTTCTGTCCCGCTACGAGGATGTGGTCGGTCGTCCGCTGCAGCGCGAAGACACCTACTACGCAGGCTGGAGCGATCGCAGCGCTGTGAGCCCGATCGCCTGCCCCGACAATCTGGGCTTCGACCCGAGCGGCCGGCTATGGATCGTGACGGATACCGATGACGACACGATCGGCAACAACGGCTGCTATGTGGTGCCGACGACGGGTGCGGATCGCGGCCAGCTGCGGCAGATCGCGAGCGCGCCGGTCGGCGCAGAAGTCTGCGGCTGCGAATTCACGCCTGATGGCCGCACGCTGTTCCTGTCCATCCAGCACCCCGGCGAAGGCGGCACAGTCGACGCGCCGGTCAGTCATTGGCCGGATGGCGGCGATCTGCCACCGCGCTCGGCCGTCGTCGCGATCGAGCGCGAGGACGGCGAGCCGCTGTAACGCGACCGCAGGCCGACGTTGTCAGGCGGCCGCGCGATCGCGATGCCGCGCCGCGAAGTCGCCGAGCACTTCGGCCACGCAGGCGATGATCTTCTTCGTGTAGCCGAGATCGAGGAACTCGTTCGGACCGTGCGCGTTCGACTGCGGTCCGAGCACACCGGTGATCAGGAACTGCGTCTTCGGGAACTGAGCGCCGAGCATGCCCATGAACGGGATGCTGCCGCCGCAGCCGAGATGCACCGCGTCGCGGCCGAATACCTGCTGCGAGGCGCGCTGCATCGAGGCCTCGAGCCAGGGCGCGAACGACGGCGCGTTCCAGCCTGCCATGCCACCCCCCGATTCGAAGCTGACGCGAGCGCCATAGGGCGGATCGCGCGTCAGCGCATCACGCAGTGCCGCGGACGCGACCGACGCTTCGACCGTAGGCGGCAACCGCACCGACAGCTTCACTGCGATCTCGGGCAGCAGCACGTTGCCGGCCGTGGCGAGCGCGGGCAGACCCTCGGCGCCGGTGACGGCCAGTGTCGGCCGCCAGCTGCTGTTGGTCAGCAGCTCGGCAGGATCATTGGTGACGGGGCGCACACCGGGCGCGAACGGCAGCTTGGCCGCGACTTCGTCGCCGAGGATGCGCGCGGCGTTGCGGATCTGCGCGCGACGATCCGCCGGAATCTCGGCATGCAGCGCGGGCAGGCGGATCTCGCCGGTCGCGGGATCCTCGACGCGCGCCAGCAGCTGCTGCAGCAGCCGGAACGGCGTGGCCGCGATGCCGGTACCCATGCCCGAGTGCACGCCTTCCGTCAGCACCTTGACGCGCAGCGTGCCGCCGGCGACGCCGCGCAGCGATGTGGTGCACCAGAGCTGCGAGTAGTTGCCGCATTCCGCATCGAGACAGATCACGAGCGCGGGCTCGGGGATGCGCGGACCCAGCGCCTTCAGGTGTGCGGGCAGATCGATGCTGCCGCTCTCCTCGCTGGCTTCGATCAGCACCACGCAGCGCGGCAGCGGAACTTTCGCAGCCTGCAACGCCATGATCGCGGACAGCGACGCGAACGTCGCGTAGCCATCGTCGGCACCGCCGCGGCCATAGAGGCGTCCGTCACGGATCACCGGCTCCCAGGGCGACAGGCCCGGCGCCCAGCCCGTGAACTCGGGCTGCTTGTCGAGATGCCCGTACAACAACACGCATTCGGGCAGTTCGCCGGGAATGTCGCAGACCAGCACGGGCGTGCGGCCCTCGAGGCGATGCACGGTGACCGTCATGCCCGGCACATCCTGCCGGCCGCACCAGGACGCCAGCAGCTCCACGGCGCGGTCCATGTGGCCTTCCTGCTGCCACTGCGGCGCGAAGGCGGGCGACTTGTTGGGGATCCTGACGTACTCCTGCAGCACCGGCAGGATGGACTGGTCGAACTGGCGGTCGACGAACGCTTGAAAACGTGAACTATTCATGCCGGGATTATGCCCCTTTCAGCCGGTATTCATCGCGACGGGTCATGCTGGTGGCGAATCTGGACGCCGTGGGTGGCGGAGGGAGCGAACGATGAAACGCACGTACTGGTTGTTGGCCCTGATCCTCGGCGCGAGCCTGCTGCAGAGCGGCTGTGCGTCGTTGTCCAAGGATGAATGCCGTGCGGCGGACTGGTACCTGATCGGCCAGCGCGACGGTGCGAGCGGCCGAGCCGAGGAGTACCTCGCCGAGCACCAGACGGCCTGCGGCAAGATTGGCATCCAGCCGGACCAGAAGGCCTGGTTCGAGGGGCGCGAACGCGGCCTCGAGCGCTACTGCACGGCGAGCAGCGGCTATCGCGTCGGCGAATCGGGCGGCAGCTACAACGATGTCTGCTTCGCGGGCGGCGAGCTGGAATTCCGTCGCGGCTTCGACCTGGGCGTTAGCATGCACCGGCTGAACACGCGGCTCGACGAGATCGAGCGTCTGGTGCGCGAGACCGATAACCGGCTGCGGCGTGCCGACCTGCCGAAGGACGACTCGCAGTACCTCGCGATCGAGGATGCGGAGAAGCGCCGGATGCGCCTCGCCTTGCGCGACTGGGAATTCGAGCGCGGCTATCTGACGCGCGACCGCGACGAGCTGAAGTGGCGCGTGCGGGAACTCTGACACACGAAGGGAACGACGCATGACGGACACGAAGACCAGCGGATTGCCGAAGAGCCAGCACCAGTACCAGCTGGTCAAGCAGACTCAGGGCTACAGCCTGCAGCTGCGCGAAGGCGCGCCGCTGCGCACGCCCGGCGCGAACGAAGTGCTGCTGCGCGTCCGCGCGACGTCATTGAACCGGCGCGACATCGGCATCCTGCGCGGCTTCTATCCGGTCGGTCCGCGCGAGACGGTCGTGCCGCTGTCTGACGGCGCCGGCGATGTCGTGGCGATCGGCCCCGGCGTGACACGCTTCAAGCCCGGCGATCGCGCCGTCGCGACGTTCTTCCAGCGCTGGATCCGCGGGCGTGTGCCGGCTGACGCCTCGGCCTCGGCGCTCGGTGGGCCGATCGACGGCATGCTCGCCGAGTATGTGACGCTGCATGAAGACGGCCTGTTGCCGATCCCCGAGTACATGACCCACGAAGATGCGGCGACGCTGCCCTGCGCCGCCGTCACGGCCTGGAGCGGACTCGTCACGCGCGGCCGCATGCAGAGCGGCGACAACGTGCTGCTGCAGGGCACCGGTGGTGTTTCAGTGTTCGGTCTGCAGCTGGCCGTCGCCGCCGGCGCGCGCGCATTCATCACGAGCTCGGGCGCGGACAAGCTGGAACGCGCACGCAAGCTCGGCGCCGCGGGCACCGTGAACTACAAGGACACACCCGAATGGGCCAAGGCCATCCGTGAACTCACAGGCGGCAGCGGTGTGCATCAGATCGTCGAAGTCGGTGGCGTCGGCACGCTGCCGCAGTCACTCGCGGCCGTGGCCGGCGGCGGCCACATCGCACTGATCGGCGGACTGGGCGGCTTTGGCGGTGACATTCCTGCCGTGGCACTGATCGGACGCAACGCGAGTGCCACCGGCATCACGGTCGGATCACGCGCCGATTTCGAGGCGCTGAACGCGTTCATGACCCAGCACCGGATCAAGCCGGTGATCGACCGGACGTTCGCGTTCGCGGATGCAGCTGCTGCCTACGCTCACATGGAAGGCAGCAGCCACTTCGGCAAGATCGTGATCCGCCACTGACTCAGAGCTTGAACTTCCGGGTCAGCATCACACCGACCGCGATCGGATCGACATTGACCGTGCCGAGGCTCGCACCATCGAGGCGTGCGTCGGTGTCGATGTCGAACCAGCGGGCTTCGACGTTCACGGCCCATTTGTCGTTGATCGCGAAGTCCGCGCCGACTTCGAACGACGGTCCGAAGGAGTTGTCCAGTGACAGCTCCGTGCCGGCCAGCGCACCCTGGGTCTTCTCGTCGTAGAAGATCGTGTAGTTCAGTGCCGCCGCAACGTACGGACGGAACATCGGCGCATTCGGACGGAAGTGATATTGAATGCCGAGCGTCGGCGGCAGATGCGTCGTCGAGCCCACCTTCGCGCCGGTCGCGTTCAGGTTGATGTCATGCTTGAAGGGCACGGCACCGAGCAGCTCCACCGCCCAGTTGTCGGTCATGAAGTAGGTGAAATTCAGTGTCAGGCTCGGCGCGCCATCCACGTTCACGACCGGGTGATTGTTCGACTTCGGGTCGACATAGTGCGCGCCGACGCGGAACAGCCAGTCACCGGCTTCGGCATGCGCTGCAGGTGTCAGGGTCGCGGCTGCGACGGCAGCCAGCATCAGATATCGGGTTTTCATCGTCTTGGTTCCTTCACTCATTCCCATGTCCGTCTGGACAGGGCGCAAGGTAACCGCCGCGCGCACGACCTCGATTGATCGAAGTCATCTGTTCGGCAGACAGTCCTAGGTAGTTTCCGCCGCGGCCTTCGGCATGCCGCGATCCTTCGAACACCACGCGCCCGCTATAAACCTCGGCATGCCTCGCCGAATTTCTTCGGGCCGCAGCAGCACTGCGCCAGTGGCCGATTGCGCCCAGTGCCTGCGCACCGCGCAATGCTGGCCACTCACCAGCGCCGCGCGTCTCGGCGTGCAGGTGCAGCGCTGTCCGCCCGTCGCTGCCGGACAGTCGTTGTGGCAGCAGGGCGATGCGTTCCGCGGCCTGTTCGTCGTCACGGCCGGCAGCTTCAAGCTGCGTGAGCGAGGCGTCGACGGCGGCGAGTCGATCACGACGTTCCGTTTCTGCGGAGACCTGCTTGGACTCGATGCGATTGCCGATGGCATCCACGTCGATGAGGCCGTTGCGCTGGAGCGCGCCACGGTCTGCCGGCTGCAGTGGAATCCGGTGGCGGAGTCGGATGGTTTCAGCGCACTCGATCGGGAGCTGCTGGCGCGCCAGGCCTTCGACGCGCGGGCGCAGCGGGCCCAGCGACAGCTCGCGCGCGGCAGCGCCATCGAAGCCGTGGCAGGCATGATCGCCAGTGTCTGGCGTGCGCGACGCGGCGCAGGCGCAACATCGACGACCGAAGTCGTACCGGCGTTCGAACGGCTGCCGATGAGCGGCGCGGATCTTGCCAGTTGCCTCGGGCTCGCCGAAGAAACCGTCAGTCGCGCGCTGCGCAGTCTCGAGGCGGATGGCCGGCTCGAGCGACGCGGACGTCAGTTTCGCTGGCTCAGCGTCGCTTCTTGACCGTTCGCGTGGGCTCTGCCTCGAGCGGATTCTCCGGCCAGTAGTGGCGCGGATAGCGACCGCGCATGTCCTTGCGGACCTCGACATAGGCGTTGCGCCAGAAGCTGGCGAGATCGCGCGTGACCTGCAGCGGTCGCTGCGCCGGTGACAGCAGCTTGAACGTCACCGGTATCGCACCGCCACCGATCCGCGGGGTCGTCGCGAGCCCGAAGACTTCCTGCATGCGCATCGAGGCGACGGGCGCGAGCTCGTCGACGTAATCGACCCGCGCGCGATTGCCGGTCGGCAGCGTGAGATGGGTCGGCGCGAGCTCATCGAGCCGCCGCAGCCGCTCATGCCCGAGCTGCTGACGCAGCGCTTCGTGCAGCGGCAGGCGCGCCAGGTGCGCGCGGCGCGTGACGCCATCGAGCCAGGGCGCTAGCCAGTCTTCGGCCGTCTCGAGCAGCGCGGCATCGCCGAGGTCGGGCCAGCGATCGGCTTCGTCCGCCCGCAGTGCACGGACGAACTTCACCCGCGCCTGCAGCTGTCGGCAGTCGTCGTCCCAGGGCAGCGCGTCGATGCCCATCACGCGCAGCCCCGCCAGCAGCGCCGTACGGGCGAGCTCGGGCGGCGGCGGATTCAGTGGCTTCTCGCCGAGCACGAGCGCATCGAGACGCTCGACGCGCCGCGCGGTCACGGCCTCGTCGCGGGTCGACCATTCCACTTCGTCACGCCTCTCGATCCGCGTTCCACAGACGGCGTCGATGTCGGCGCGATCCAGTGCCGCCGCCAGACGGATGCGCGCTTCGCGATCGCGATCGTCGAGCTCGACGGCGACGATGAACTCCTGCTGCGTGAGCCGGTCCGCATCGATGAACTCCGCGCCGCGACCATTGGTCAGTGCATAGCGGCGTTCGGCCGCGCCGCGGCGTCGACCGATGCGATCGGGATAGGCGGCGGCCAGCAGAAGCCCGATCGACGTACTGCGTGCCGCAGCAGAGGAACTTGCGGAGCGCGGCGCACGCAGCGCGCGGCGAAACTGCTCGCTGCTGCGCCGCACGCGCATCAGCACGCCGCGTTCCGCCTGGCCGCGTCGCAGCAGATCGAGCCGCGACGCGATGTCGGCATCACCCCCACCACTGCGGTCGCGGCCGCCGCCGCGCATCAGGTCACGCTCGGACAGCAGCGCCGCAAGGTCGGCACCGAGCTGCAGCGCGCCGCGTTTCTCGGCGACCTGCAGCAGATGCGCGAGCCGCGGATGCGCCGGCAGCCGCGCGAGTTCGCGACCATACGGCAACAGCCGATCCACGGAGTCGAGCGCGCCGAGCCGGCGCAGCAGATCGCGTGCGGCCGCGAGCATGGCCGTCGGCGGTGGATCGAGCCAGCGCAGCGTCGCCGCGTCGGTCGTGCCCCAGGCAGCGAGTTCGAGCGCGAGCGGCGCGAGATCCGCGTCGACGATCTCGGGCGGCGTCGCGGCGGCGAGACTGCGATGACTGCCTTCACTCCATAGCCGGTAGCAGATGCCGGACTCCACGCGGCCCGCACGGCCCTGGCGCTGATCCGCCGATGCGCGCGAAATGCGCTGTGTCTCGAGGCGGCTCATGCCGGTCGCCGGATCGAACACACTGCGACGCACGAGCCCGCTGTCGATGACGATGCGGATGCCCGGAATCGTCAGGCTCGTCTCGGCGATGTTCGTCGCGAGCACGATGCGCCGTGCGCCACCGCGATCCGGTTCGAGCGCCGCATCCTGCGCAGCGGGGTCGAGTTCGCCATACAGCGGCAGCACGCGCACGCCCGGTGCAGGACCACCGCCCTCCTCCAGCATCGTCGCGACGCGGCGGATCTCACCGGCACCGGGCAGAAACACCAGCAGATCGCCGGGTGCATCCGCGAGCGCACGGCGTATAGCGTGCACCACGGCACGCTCCGGCGATTCGGGCCCGGGGAGCAACGGCAAGCCGCGGCCGGCATACAGCGTCTCGACCGGGAAGCTGCGACCCATCGACGTCACGACCGGAGCCGGCTTGCCCGCCGCATCGGCCAGCAGTGCGGCGACGGCAGCACCGTCCAGCGTCGCCGACATCGCGACGATGCGCAGGTCGAGCCCGAGCGTCGCGCGCGCATCCAGCACCATCGCGAGACCGAGATCCGCCTGCAGACTGCGCTCGTGGAACTCGTCGAACAGTATCGCTGCCACGCCGTCGAGACCTGGATCCGACTGCAGCATCCGCGTCAGCACGCCCTCGGTCACCACTTCGATGCGCGTGCGGGGTCCGACGCGCGTATCGAAGCGGGTGCGATAGCCGACCGTCTCACCGGCCTCTTCGCCGAGCGTCTGCGCCATGCGGGACGCCACCGCGCGCGCGGCAATCCGACGCGGCTCGAGCATCAGGATCTTGCGGCCCCTGGCCCATGGCTCGGCCTGCAGCGCGAGCGGCACGACCGTGCTCTTGCCAGCGCCGGGCGGCGCCTGCAGCACGGCCGCGGCGCCGGACGCGAGCGCGGCCGCCAGCTCCGGCAGTGCGGCGTCGATGGGCAGTCCGGAATGGAACATGAAACGGGTGCCGGTTGCGGTGCGAGGGGGGATTGTATGCAATGCCGGCATGCGCATCCTGAAGAGAATCCTGGTCGGTGTCGTGGCTGTCGTCGCGGCGCTGTGGCTCGCGATGACCGTCTATGCCTACTGGCCGCAGCCGGACGAAATCCCGGTGGCGAAACTGGCTACCGCCGACGACCGCTTCGTCACGGTGGACGGACTGTCGCTGCGTTATCGGCGCTGGGGCGACTGGGACAGTGCCGGCGCGGCGACGAAGCCGACGCTGCTGCTGATCCACGGCTTCGGAAATTCGCTGCAGAGCTTCCGGCTGCTGGCGCCCGAGCTCGCCGACTGCTGCCGCGTCATCGCGATCGACATGCCAGGCTATGGGCTGTCGGCAAAGCCGGTCGAGCACGACTATCACAACGGTCCGCAGGGCCGGATGATGGTGGACGCTGCCCGCGCGCTCGGCCTCGAGCATGTGATCTACGTCGGGCACTCGCTCGGCGGTGCGGTTGCGCTGCAGGCCGTGGTGCAGGATCCGGATGCGCGCGGCCTCGTGCTGCTGAATCCCGGCATCATCTCCACCGGCGTGCCGAAGATCGTGCAGCTGACCGTGCCACCCTTGCCGCGGTTGTCGGCGCGACTGTTCGGCAGTCGCAAGTTCCGCGCGGATTTCCTGCAGAAATCCTACGTGAACCCCGCGATCATCACGCCGGCGGTCATCGACGATGTCATGCAGGGCGCGCGCAGCGAAGGCTACATGACCGGCATGACCTCGCTGATGAAGCAGTATTCCGAGGGTGAGGAGATCCGGCTCGCGCCTCGCGTGCAGGTGCCGGTGCTGATTCCCTGGGGCAATCAGGATCGCAACAAGCCACGCAGCGAAGCCGATGAACTGCAGAAGCTGCTGCCAGGTTCGACGCTGGTGCGTTTCGATGCCGCCGGCCACTACGTGCACGAGGAACAGCCCGCAGCCGTCGCCGAAGCGATCCGCGGCTGGCTCGCCGCATTGCCGGCGTTGCCGCCGACTCCCGTGCCGCCGCCTGCTAACATCGACACCCCGGCCGTCGCCGCGACAGGAACGATGCCATGAAGATCGACAACAGCCGCCGCAGTGAGAACGTCGAAGATCTGCGCGGCCAGTCACCGCGGCGCGGTCCCGGCATGAAGCTCGGTCTCGGCGGCACGCTGATCGCGCTGGTTGCCGCCTATTTCCTCGGCATCGACCCACGCACGATCATGGGCGTCATGCAGGCAACACAGCAGGGTGCCGGCGCCTCCGCGGCAGACCCGGCCGTGGCCCCGGGCACGCCGACAGACGAAGCTGGCGTCTGGATCGCGCAGGTGCTCGGCGACACCGAAGACACCTGGGGCGAAATCTTCGCGGCGGGCGGTGCGCAATACCAGGCACCGCGGCTCGTACTGTTCTCGGAGGCGGTCCAGTCCGGCTGCGGCGCGGCGAGTTCGGGCGCCGGCCCGTTCTACTGCCCGGCGGACCAGAAGGTCTACATCGACCTCGCCTTCTATCGCGAACTCGAAACCCAGTTCCAGGCTCCGGGTGATTTCGCGCGCGCCTATGTCCTCGCACATGAAGTGGGCCACCACGTGCAGACGCTGCTCGGTACGTCCGAGAAGGTGCGGGCAGCCCAGGCGCGCGCGAGCGAGACGCAGCGCAATCAGCTGCAGGTGATGATGGAACTGCAGGCCGACTGCTACGCCGGCATCTGGGCGCACCACGCGAACCGCTCGCGGCAGATCCTCGAGAGCGGCGATGTCGAGGAGGCCCTCGGTGCCGCCTCGGCCGTTGGCGACGACACGATCCAGCGCCGCGTGCAGGGCGAAGTCGTGCCGGAATCCTTCACGCACGGCTCGGCGCAGCAACGCATGCAGTGGTTCAAGCGAGGGCTCGACAGCGGCACGCTGCAGGCCTGCGACACCTTCCAGCGAGGCTGAGATTCATGACCACGTTGTCGTCCATGCAGCGCCTCGCCGCGGTTCTGGCGTTGACCGCTGCCGCACCTGCCCTCGCTGCTGATGCGGCGGGCACCGCTGCAGCCACACCGGTCACCGCACCGCCGCCCACAGCCACCGCCGCAGCAGCACCCGCGGTCGTCGATCCGAGCTACAGCTTCGGTCTCAGCTTTGGCGAACAGCTGCGCCGTCTTGGCATTACCAACGAGCTGTCGATGGAGGCACTCGCGCGCGGGGTCAAGGACGCGCTCGGTGGCAAGAACACCGGGACGGCGGACAACGAGCAGATCCGCGCCTTCCTGATTGCCCTGCGTGATCGCTCCGCCGAACGCAACAAGGTCGCCGCACGTGAATTCCTGGCACGCAACCGGACGGCACCGGGCGTCAAGACGACGGCGTCCGGTCTGCAATACAAGATCCTGAATCCCGGCAATACCAAGGCGCCGACACCGACTGCGCTGAGTCAGGTCACCGTGCACTATCGCGGCACCTTGCTCGATGGCACGGAGTTCGACAGCTCCTACAAGCGCAACGAACCTGCAACATTCGAAGTACTGGGAGTGATCAAGGGCTGGCAGGAAGCATTGCTGCTGATGAAGCCTGGCTCCAAATGGCAGCTGTTCATTCCGCCGGAGCTGGCCTACGACGTGAACTCGCCACCGGCGATTCCGCCGGGATCGCTGCTGCGCTTCGAAGTGGAGTTGCTGAGCGTGAACACACCGCCACCGGAAGTGCCACAGCCCTGATCCATCGCCCGGCCCGCCTCATCAGCGGGGCCGAACACAGGCGCGGCCGGATGCCGCGCCTCGAACGTCCGGCTCAGGCCGCCGGCGTTTCCTTGTTCTGCGAAATCCACACCAGCGCGGCGTCGATGTCGGCCAGGTCACTGGCTGTCAAACCACTGATGCGACCACCACCCGCGGCCTCACGCAGGCGGTCCATCTCGGCCTGGGACACCTGGTGCACCCAGACCAGACCGCGGCGCACCTTGGAGGTGAACTTCTGCTGCTTTTCGTCATTCATCGCGAAATCTCCTCACACGAGCGTCGATGCTGTGGGTCAGTATGAAGGTTCAGGCCCGATCTGGCGAGGACCCCGTGCGCCACAGGGCCAGCGCGAAGCAGATCCAGGCCGCCATCAGCGAGGTGCCGCCGAACGGCGCCACCATGCCGAAGAACTTCGCGGCGCCGAAGGTCAGTGCGTAGATACTGCCGCAGAATAATGTCAGGCCGATGAGGATCAGGCGAGCCGACCAGTTCAGCAGCGCCGAGTCGCGCTCGCGCAGCAGCAGGCCGATGGCGAGCAGGCCGAGCGAGTGGAAGAACTGATAGTTCACGGCGGTTTCGAACGAATCGAAACGCGCCGGCGTCAGGACCGGCTTCAGCGCATGGGTCCCGAACGCGCCCAGCATCGTCGCGACGGCAATCAGCGATCCCGCGATGACCATGATCGCATGCCCGCGGGCGCGACTCTGTGCGGCATCGGACATGGCGCCCTCGTGATTCAGCCGGGATTCGGGAAAGTCATCATAGCTCACCGGTGGCGCGCGCCAAGCGCAGCCGCGCGAGCTCGGCATCGATCGTGCTGTCGTCACGGTTGCCGGCGGCCGCCACGCGCAGCGTCACTGCCTCGAGGACCTGAGTGTTGCTGGCGAGGCCCGCGCCATACAGCTCGCGGCTGATGCGCAGATTCTCCTCGGCCTGTGCCACGGCCTCGCGCGCAGCGCTCCGGCGCGCGTCAGCCTCCGCCACACCCAGCCAGGCTTCGCGAACCTCCAGGCCGATCCGCGAACGCAGGTCATCGAGACGCAGACGCGCGGCTCGACCGCTGCGAGCCATCGCTGCGGCCCGCTGTCGGGCTTGCCCGCCGTCGAACAGCGTCCAGCGCACGCCGACACCGATCGTGCTGAAGTCCTCGCGGTCGAGGACCGTCGTTTCCAGGTGGCTATACGCGCCCACCAGCGCGACCTGCGGCAGCAGACGGCCTCGCTCGGCCCGTGCCATCGCCTCGAGTTCCCCGGCCCGCGCATCCAGTGCATCCAGTTCGCCGCGATTCAGCAACGCCTCACTGACCAACGCGTCCAGCGGTCGACTCTCCGGAGCAATGCCCTCTTCGACGCCGCGCTCGTTCAGCTCCGGCACTCGCTCGAGCGGCTCACCGAGCAGCCGGTTGTAACCCGCCTGCGCGAGGTCCAGCGCATTCGCGGCCCGCAGCCGCAGCTGCTCCGCGTTGGCGAGCGCCACCCGCGCCGCGAGCAGGTCATTGCTCGCGACGAGTTCGCGGTCCACCATCGCGGCGACGTCCGACGCGTGCGCCGTCAGGCTCGCGACGCTGGCCTCGGCCGCGGCCAGCGAACGCCGCGCGCGCAGCACCTTCGCGTAGCGCACGGCGACATCCAGCTTCAGATCCGCGCGGGATTGTCGGACGCCGGCCTCGGCCGCCCGTGCCCCCTGGTTCGCTGCGCGGATCGACGCGCCCGTCGCGCCGCCGGTGTACAGCGGCAGCGTGATGCGGGCATCACCCATGACCGCGTCGGAGTTGTCGAACAGCGGCGGTGAGGTGAACGCAAAGGTCGGGGTCGTGACCGCGAGCGACGGTGCCGTGTCGTAGCGTGTGTAGGTTCCGCCGATTTCCACGGTCGGCAGACGGGCAGCACGCGCCGCCCGCATGCGCGCCTCCGCCGATTCACGATCGGCTTCGGCCGCGGCGAGCGAGGGATCGCGCTGCAGTGCGCGCGCCCAGGCCTGCTGCAGCGTCTCGGCAGCCATCGCCGCCGGCTGCAGCGGCAGCGCGAGCAGCAACAACCCCCAGCGCTTCATCGATGGACTTCCTTCAGCGAAACGATGCCGAGCGCCTTCAGCACGTATTTCTCGTAGACGGGTGCGATGGATCCGGTACGCACCTTGCGCAGGAAGTACTTCTCGAAGGCGATCTTCGCGAGGTGAACCCACTTGCCTTCGCGCGCCCAGGTGACATTGCGCGGCGGAATCTGCGGCAACGCCACGAAGGCTGCACCCGAGTCGCCGAAATCGGCAATGCAGATGGCGTTCCAGGTGGCCTGGGCCTGCGCCGTCTCGCCACGCAGCTCCGAAGCGATGTTCTCGCAGATCGCGCTGACCATCGATTCGATCATGTAGCCGGTCTTCGGCGCGCCGACCGGCACCGGCGTCGCTTCCACGGGTGGAATGGCGACGCAGACCCCCGCTGAGAAGATGTTCGGGTACTTCTTCGAGCGCTGCTGCGCATCGATCAGCACGAAACCGCGCGGATTGCACAGCTCCGGGACCGCGGCGACGGCGTCGACCCCCTTGAAGGCCGGCAGCATCATCGAGTACTTGAACGGCAGCGTGTGTGCCTTGCGCGGCTTGCCATCTTCGTCGCATTCGGTGACCTGCATCTCGCCGGCGCGGACTTCGTCCACTTTCGCATTGGTCACCCACTTGATGTGACGCTGGCGCAGTTCGCTTTCCATCAGTGACTTGCTGTCACCGACGCCACCGAGACCCATGTGGCCGATATACGGCTCGCTCGTCACGAACGTGATCGGCACACGATCGCGCATTTTCCGCTTGCGCAGATCCGCGTCGAGAATCATGGCGAATTCATAGGCGGGACCGAAGCAGCTCGCGCCCTGTACGGCACCGACGACCACCGGACCCGGGTCCTTCAGGAACTCCTGATATCCGTCCCACGCCGAGAGCGAGTGCTGGTGCGTGCAGATGGAGTGAGTGTTCGCGGCGGGACCCAGGCCGGGCACTTCCTCGAACGCCAGCCGTGGGCCAGTGGTGATGACCAGGTAGTCGTACTTGAGGATCTGGCCGCTCCCGAGCGTCAGCGAGTTCGCGGGGGCATCGATCGCCGTGACCGCCTGCGGCAACCACTGCACCCCCTTGCTTTCGAGCGGATCGTGCAGTTCGACGCGAGTCTGCTCGGGCTTGCGCCAGCCAACCGCAATCCAGGGGTTCGACGGCGTGAACTCGAAGAACGGCGAGGAACCGATCAGCGTGACGCGGTGCTCCTTGCCGAGCATCTTGCGCAGTTCATACGCGCAGGGAACGCCGCCGACGCCGGCACCGACAATGATGATGTGAGCCATGGTTCAATTCCTCGCGGGTTGGGCGCGCCTCTGCAGGTACGCGAAGTACAGCACCGGAATGACGACCAGCGTCAGCACGGTCGAGATCAGGATGCCGAAGATCAGCGAGACGGCCAGACCGTTGAAGATCGGATCGTCGATGATGAAGAACGCGCCGATCATCGCGGCGAGCGCGGTCAGTGCGATCGGCTTGGCGCGGATCGCGCCGGCACGCACGACGGCGTCCTCGATGCTGCGCCCCGCCGCGATCTCGAGGTTGATGAAGTCGACCAGCAGGATCGAATTGCGCACGATGATGCCGGCCAGCGCGATCATGCCGATCATCGACGTGGCCGTGAACTGCGCGCCGAGCAGCGCGTGGCCGGGCATCACGCCGATGATGGTCAGCGGGATCGGCGCCATGATCACGAGCGGCACGGCGTACGAGCCGAACTGCGCGACCACCAGCAGATAGATCAGTACGAGTCCCACGGCATAGGCGGCACCCATGTCCCGGAATGTCTCGAACGTGATCTGCCACTCGCCATCCCATTTGATCGCGAGCTGGTTCGGGTCCTCGGGTGGGCTGGTGTAGCGCTGCGCGATGGGGACGCCGCCGGGCGGCGCGTCGGCGACCTTGCCGACGATACGGAACATGCCGTACAGCGGACTGTCGAGCCGGCCGGCCATGTCGCCGGTGACGTAGACCACGGGCAGCAGATCCTTGTGATGGATTGCGCCATCCCACGGCACTTCCCGCAGCTGCACGACTTCACCGAGCGGCACGCGCGCGCCGCTGGCCGCGCGCACTTCCAGTTCGAGCAGTGACTCTACGCTGGCCTGGTCCTCGATCGGCAACTGCAGGCGGATGGGCACGGGTTGTCGCTCCCGGCCGGCGTGCAGGTAAGTCACATCGGCGCCTGCGAGGCCGGTCGCCAGGACGTCGGTGATCTGCTGCTGGCTGACGCCGAGCAATGCCGCCTTGCTGCGATCCACCGTGACGATCAGACGCGGGCTCGGTGTCTCGATGCTGTCGTCGGTATCGACGATATCGGGCGTCGCGTCGAACTGGTGCCGCAGCGCGGCGGCGACACGCTGCTGCTCCGCGTACGACGGGCCGTAGATCTCGGCGACGATCGGCGCCTGCACGGGCGGGCCCGGCGGCACTTCGACCACCTGCACGGACGCCGAGTACTTGCGCCCGATCGACGCGAGGGCCGGGCGCACCGCCCGCGCGATGTCGTGACTCTTGCGATCGCGCTCGTGTTTGTCGACGAGATTCACCTGCAGATCGCCGAGCTCCGCGTTCTGCCGCAGGTTGTACTGGCGCACGAGACCGTTGAAGTTGATCGGCGCGGCGGTCCCCGCGTAGGCCTGGAAGTTGATGACCTCGGGCAGCGCCCGCACGACCACCGAGAGCTCGTCGAGTACGCGCTCCGTCGTTTCGAGCGGCGTGCCTTCCGGCATGTTCAGCACGACCTGGAACTCGGACTTGTTGTCGAACGGCAGCATCTTCATCACGACCAGCTGCACGCCGGCGAGGCCAACGGCGACGACGATCGCACCCAGGATGCCCCAGTAGAGCTTGTGCCGGCGTGCACGCCCGTCCGTCGCGGCGAGGAACGGGCGCACGACGCGCTCGAACAACGCGGTCAACCGACGCTCGGAATCACTGCCTGCAGCGCCATGCGGCGCCTTGGACAGCAGCTTGCGACTGAGCCACGGGGTGAACACCAGCGCGACCGCCAGTGAGATCAGCATGCCAAGGCTCGAGTTGATCGGGATCGGGCTCATGTACGGGCCCATCAGGCCGCTGACGAAGGCCATCGGCAGCAGCGCCGCGATCACGGTGAAGGTTGCGAGGATCGTGGGGCCGCCCACTTCGTCGACCGCGCGCGGAATGAGGCTGTCGAGCGTGCCGGGCTCGATCAGGCTGCGCCGATGGATGTTCTCGACGATGACGATGGCGTCGTCCACGAGGATGCCGATCGAGAAGATCAGCGCGAACAACGACACGCGGTTGATCGTGAAACCCCAGGCCCAGGAAGCGAACAGCGTGGCCGCCAGCGTCACCACCACGGCGGCGCCGACCACCATCGCCTCGCGCCGGCCCATCGCAAACGCCACCAGCAGCACGACTGACTGCGTCGCGAACATCAGCTTCTGGATCAGCTTCGTCGCCTTGTCGTTCGCCGTGACACCGTAATTGCGGGTGACGGTGACTTCGACGTCATCGGGCACGTAAGTGCCTTTCATGTACTCGACCCGCTGCAGGACCTGGCTCGCGACGTCGATCGCGTTCTCGCCGGGCTTTTTCGACACCGCGATCGTGACGGCCTCGGCCCGCTCGACGGTCTGCTTCGCGTCCACCGCAGCACCCGTGCCGAACCAGGCGTGCGACGCCGGCTGCTCGGGCGCGATCTCGACGTCGGCGACGTCCTCGAGATACACGGGCTTGCCACCGAAGGCGCCGACGACGAGACCCGCCACCGCATCGCGATCCGCGAGGAACTCACCGACCTGCACGGGCGTCAGGCGCCCACTGCCGACGGTGGCCCCAGCCTGCTGCACGACATTGGCCGCGCGCAGCGCCGCTGCCAGATCGGGCACCGTCAGACCGTGTCCAGCCAGTCGCTGCGCATCGAGCTGGACACGCACGACGTTGGCCGGGCTGCCGACGGTGTAGACATCCCGCGTCCCCGGTACGCGCTTGATCTCGGTCTCCATCGATCGTGCGACCTTGCCGAGATCCCAGGCTCCCTTGACGGGATCGCGGCTCCACAACGTCAGCGACAGGATCGGTACGTCGTCGATGCCGCCCGGCCGCACGAGCGGCTGCAGGACGCCGAGATTCGCCGGGCGCCAGTCCTGGTTCGAGTAGATCGCGTTGTACAGCCGGACGATCGCCTCGGTCCGCGGTTCGCCGACCTCGAATTGCACCGTGATCACGGCGAGCCCGGGGCGTGACGTCGAGTAGATGTGCTTCACGCCGGCGATCTCGCCGAGGACCTGCTCCATCGGCGAGGCGACGAGACTCTCGACCTGCGCCGAGGAGGCGCCGGGGAACGGCACCATCACGTTCGCGAACGTCACGTTGATCTGCGGCTCTTCTTCGCGCGGGGTCACGAGTACCGCAAAGGCACCGAGCAGCAGGCCCGCGAGCGCGAGCAGCGGTGTCAGCTGACTGTGCAGGAAGAAGCGCGCGAGCCTGCCGGAGAAGCCGAGCGTCTCCTGCCCGGGTTCACCCGCAGCCGGCGGCGGTGCCTCGATCATGAGATATTGCGCCCGGCGCCCACGTGCTTCATCGCGGCGAGCGGATCCAGTGCGACCCGGTCACCGGGCACGATGCCCGCGACGATCTCGACACTGTCACCGACGCGATGCCCGAGTCGTACTTGCCGCAGCGCCGTCGTGCCGTCGTCGCGGAAGACGTAGACCGCGGTCACTTCGCTGCGCTCGACGATGCTCGAGACGGGCAGCGCGATGCGCTCGGATTCGCCGACCACGAAGCCGACCTTCACGAACATGCCCGGGTAGAGATCCGTAGCGTTTTCCGGCAGGTCGATGCGCGCCCGGAACGTGTTCGACTGCGGACTGGCCACCGGAAAGATCGTCAGTTTCGCCGCAGGGATGCGCTGGTCGCCGACGTAGACGGCCGCCTGTCGCGTGCGGCGCACGCTTTCGATGACGCCCTGCGGAATGTCGACGCCGACACGCAGGTACTGCAGCGACAGCCCGCTGACGAGTGGCGTACCGGGTGCGACGGATTCGCCAACCTGCACGTGGCGCTGGGTCACGATGCCGGCATAGGGCGCGCGCACCTCCGTGTAGTCGACGCCCTCGCGCGCGCTCGACACGCTGGCACGCGCCGCGCTGAGTCGTGCGCCCGCGGCATCGCGATTCGCCGTGGCTTCATCGAGCATGGCCTTCGGCACGACCTTGCGCGCGTACATGTCCGCGATGCGCTGGTATCGCGTGCGTGCTTCGCTGTCGCGCGCAGCCGCTTCGCTCAGCGTCGCCTGAGCCTGCAGCAGTCCCGCGCGCTGTTCGGTGGCGCGCAGCTTCAGGATCACCGCGCCCGCCGGGACGAAATCATTGACGTCGTAGTTGATCGACGCGACCCGGCCGGAAGTCTGCGCGGAGACCGTGCCCTGGTTGACCGCTTCGATCGTTCCATCGAGACGCCGCTCGACCGGCAGGCGCTGCGGCTGGACGATCAGCACCTCATAGGGTGGCTTCGCCGGGGCGGGCTTGGGAGCCGGCGCCTCGGCACTGCAGGCTGCCAGCGCCAACGCCGCAGTCGATGCGGCAACGGCGAGGCGTAGTCGAGCGTAGAGCGTGGCCACGGCGACGGCTCAGCGGAAAGCCATGCCCGGCGCGATGCCGAGCCGCTTCAGGATCAGCGCCAGCGGGCAGAAGCCCGTGAATGCCGATTGCAGCAGATTCGCGCCGACGAACACCGTCAGCCACATCCAGCGTGGATCGGCCCACTGACTGAGAGCGAGGCTGACCAGGATCATCGTGCCTGCAAATGCGAGAACGATGCGATCAATGCTCATGGTGTGTACTCCTGCAGCGGGGTGACGAGTGTTGGCGTGTGAGGGGCGACATGCATCGGGGTCAGTACGTAGGACTGGGCTCAGCGATTCACGATCGCGCCCGTTGCCGGATCGATTCGGAGCGTCGACAGGCCGGCCGCCTTCCACGCCGCGATTCCGCCGGCCAGATGCGCGACCTTGTGAGCGCCGGCGCCGACGTACTGCGCCGCTGCATTGGCAGAGCGCTTGCCGCTGCCACACTGGAACACGACGCTGCGGGTCGGGCTCGACGCGGGAATCCAGCCCGGATCGAAGCTGGACAGCGGGTACAGGAAGGCGCCCGGAATGCGCTCGGCCGCGAATTCGTCGGGCTCGCGCACGTCGATCAGCAACACCTTGTGGTCCCGCATGGCCTGCAGGAGTTCCGCAGGAGTCAGGTTCTCGAGAATTGCCGCATCGTGGTGGCGAGTCATGGATGGCTCCAGTTCAATGGCTGCAAGTATATTAGCATTTGCTAATAAAGCAAGTATTGATATATGATGAGACCATGCGGAAAACCCCCATGACCGCGCGGCGCGATGCGCTGTCCGCCGCGGCAAGACAGATGCGCCCCCACGCCGAGCAGGCGGCGGACCTGCTGCGCGCGCTCGCCAACGAGCAGCGACTGATGCTGCTGTGCAATCTTCTGGATGGACCGCTGACGGTCGGTGAGCTGAACGAGCGCGTGGAGCTGAGCCAATCAGCGCTGTCGCAGCACCTGGCGGTGCTGCGCGAGGCGGGCATCGTGACTACGGAAAGACAGGCGCAGAATGTCCGCTACAGCCTGCCAAAAGGCGTCGTGCCGCGATTGATCGCCGTGCTGCGGGACGAATTCTGCAGCTGATCGGTTGATCAGGGCTTGTCGCGGCCGTGAACGCGAGGCTTCGACGGCGCGCGCGGCGCCGACGGCAGGCCGGTGTGCTGGGTCCGGAAAGGTCGCGGCGCGGCGCTGCCGCCGTGTTTGCGCACGCTCGTGCGCGCTCGCTGGCCCTCGGCCGCATCGCCGGTGCCGGCGGGCTGCCAGGACGGCACGAGGTGATGCTTGCCGGGCCCGATCAGGTCCGCGCGTCCCATGCGCCGCAGCGTCTCGCGCAGCAGCGGCCAGTTGTTGGCATCGTGATAGCGCAGGAAGGCCTTGTGCAGGCGGCGCACCTTCAGGCCCTTCGGAATCTGCACTTCTTCACTGCCGCGCGTCACGCGACGCAGCGGATTCTTGTGCGAGTGATACATCGCCGTGGCCGTGGCCATCGGCGACGGCAGGAAGGCCTGGACCTGGTCTGCCCGAAAGCCGTTCTTCTTCAGCCACAGCGCGAGTTCGAGCATGTCCTCGTCGGTGGTGCCGGGATGCGCGGCGATGAAGTACGGGATCAGGTACTGCTCCTTGCCCGCCTCCTTCGAATAGCGGTCGAACAGTTCCTTGAAGCGG
Organism: Steroidobacteraceae bacterium; assembly: GCA_965279665.1. GTDB lineage: Bacteria > Pseudomonadota > Gammaproteobacteria > Steroidobacterales > Steroidobacteraceae > UBA964. The sequence continues at coordinate 576,384 of OZ257256.1, read as the reverse complement.
TAATACGTGCCGACGCCCGGCTTCATCATCTTGGCGAGCGGGCCTTCGCCGATCGCCTCGGGCGCGATCTTCAGATACCCGCCGACATGATGCTGGGCCAGTTCCTTGACGTACTCCGGCGATTCGATCGCGAGGTCATAGCGCACGCCGGACGCGATCAGCACCTTCTTGATGCCGGGCAGCGCGCGCGCCTTGCGATAGAGCTGGATCAGCGGCGAGTGATCGGTGTTCAGGTTCGGGCAGATGCCGGGAAACACGCAGGAAGGCCTGCGGCAGGCGCTCTCGATCTCGCGGCTCTTGCAGGCCAGCCGGTACATGTTGGCCGTCGGGCCGCCGAGATCGCTGATCACGCCCGTGAATCCGGGCACCGTGTCGCGCACCTTCTCGACTTCGCGCAGCACGGATTCTTCCGAACGGCTCTGGATGATGCGGCCCTCGTGCTCGGTGATCGAGCAGAACGTGCAGCCACCAAAGCAGCCGCGCTGGATCGCGATCGAGAACTTGATCATCTTCCAGGCGGGGATGTTCGCATCGCCGTAGAACGGGTGCGGCCTGCGCTGGTACGGCAGATCGTAGATCCAGTCCATCTCGCGCGTGGTCAGCGGAATTGGCGGTGGATTGAGCCAGACGTCGGTATCGCCGTGCCGCTGCACCAGCGCGCGTGCATTGCCGGGATTGGCTTCCAGGTGCAGGATCCGCGAGGCGTGCGCATACAGCACCGCGTCTGCAACCACCTGCTCGTGCGACGGCAGCCGGATCACGCTGCGTTCGCGGTCCGCGTTCTTCACGCGACGCACGAACCGCACGGGCTGCTCGGCGACGGCGACCGCGGTCCCCGCGGGAGCGACTTCGGCCGCAGGCGTCGCCGCGGCGGCATGCTCCTTCGACTTGGTGCCGCCATTGTCGTCCATGGCGTAGGGATCGATCGGCGGATTCAGCGGGCCGGGCGTATCGAGATGCGTGGAGTCGATCTCGATCCAGCCCGAGGGCACGCCCTTGCGCGCGAAGGCCGTGCCGCGCAGATCCGTGAGGTCCGCGATCGTCTCGCCGCCGGCCAGCCGATGCGTGATCTCGATGATCTGCCGCTCGCCGTTGCCGTAGACCAGCAGATCCGCCTTCGCATCCAGCAGCACCGAGCGGCGCACCTTCTCGGACCAGTAGTCGAAGTGCGCGATGCGGCGCAGCGAGGCCTCGATTCCGCCGATCACGATCGGCACGTCACGGTAGGCTTCGCGGGCGCGCTGGGAATAGACGATGACCGAGCGGTCGGGCCGTTTGCCGCCCTCGCCGCCCGGCGTGTAGGCATCGTCGCTGCGGATGCGTCGATCGCTGGTGTAGCGATTGACCATCGAGTCCATGTTGCCGGCCGTGATGCCGAAATACAGATTCGGTCGGCCGAGCGCGCGGAACGGCTCGACGCTGTGCCAGTCGGGCTGCGCGATGATGCCGACGCGGAAACCCTGGGCCTCGAGCACGCGACCGACGATGGCCATGCCGAAGCTCGGGTGATCGACATAGGCGTCGCCGGTCACCAGGATCACGTCGCAGCTGTCCCAGCCCAGCGCCTCCATTTCGGCGCGGCTGGTCGGCAGGAACGGCGCGGTTCCGAAACGCGCGGCCCAGTACGGGCGGTAACGGGTGATGTCCGGGGCGGCCTCCATGGCGGGCGCATTAGACCACGGGAACCCGCCGGGCGTCGCCACGGCAAAACCTTATGTCCGGGCGGGACTGGGCCTTGCCGGTGCTGGTGTCTTGTCGCGCAGGTATCTTCGTACCCTGAGCCTCTCCGCCGTCGCGCGCGAAGGCGCGCCGAGGAAGGCGTGGTGGACCCACGCCGACGAGGTGCAACGCCCGCGCACGACGGCCGAGAGGCTCCCGACGGGCCGCATCGGGCGGGTGCCGCTCCATGTTGCCGCCGCTCAGCGTATACCCGATACGCTCTCGCGTCGGCGCCTCGAGCGGCACCCGCGCGTTGCGGCAGGGTGCGAACATACCTGCGCGACAAGACACTAGACTATCGGTATGCCCCGAACGCCCCACAACCTGCAGGCCTGGCAGCACGGCCACGACTTCCTGCCGGACCGCTCGGCGGCCGAGCGCAGCACCGGCTGGGTCATGGCGCTGACTGCCGCCATGATGGTGCTCGAGATCATGGTCGGGACGCTGACGCAGTCGATGGCGCTGCTGGCGGATGGCTGGCACATGGCGACTCACGTCGCAGCGTTCGGCATCGCGATCTACGCCTACCGCTACGCCCGCACGCATGCACGGGACCCGCGCTTCGCCTACGGCACCGGCAAGGTGACGGAGCTCGGCGGCTTCGCCAGCGCACTCGCGCTGGCCTTCGTCGCGCTGGCGATGACCATCGAATCGCTGCAGCGCCTGTTCGCGCCACGCGATATCGCCTTCGACGAAGCCCTCTGGGTGGCCGCACTCGGCCTGCTGGTCAATCTCGCCAGCGCCTGGATCCTGGCGCGCGAGGGCGGACACTCGCACCACCATCACGCACACCATGACGATCACGATCACCACGATGATCAAGATCACGATGATCATGACGATCACGAGCACACGCAGGACCACAACCTGCGCGCCGCGTATCTGCACGTGATCGCGGATGCGTTGACCTCGGTACTCGCGATCGTCGCGCTGATCGCCGGCAAGTGGCTGGGCTGGACCTGGCTCGATCCGGTCATGGGACTCGTCGGCGCCGTACTGATCCTGCGCTGGGCCTACGGCCTCGTGCGCACGACCTCACGCGTGCTGCTGGACGGTGTCGACCACGATGCGACGCTGGTACAGATCCGCGCCGCCATCGAAGCCAGTCCGGAGGCCGCACCGCGCGGCGATCACGTCACGGACCTGCATGTCTGGAACATCGCGCCGGGCCGGCTCGCGGCGACGATTTCGATTCTGTCCCATGACCCGGAGCCGCCGGCCGGGTATCGTGCAAGACTTCAAGGTATCGCCGGCCTCGCGCACGTGGTCGTCGAAGTCAGTCGATGTGAAGATTCCGTCTGCAGACAGGAGCGCAGTGCTTGGTAACCGTCAGCCAGTTTCGTCCCCACCCCGTCCATGGACTCAGCACCGGGCGCGAAGCGCCAGAGTTCGTCAACGCGTATATCGAGATCACGCCGTTCGATCTGATGAAGTACGAGGTCGACAAGACTTCGGGCTACCTTCGGCTCGACCGCCCGCAGCGCACGTCAGCGACGCCTCCAACCCTGTACGGCTTCATTCCGCGCACACACTGCGATGCGCGGGTCGCGAAACTGTCCCGGGAAGCGAAGCGTGGCGACGGTGATCCGCTCGACATCTGCGTCTTGTCAGAGCGGCCCGTCGTGCACAACGAGATCATCGTGCCGGCACGCGTCATCGGGGGACTCGAGCTCAGCGACGGCGGAGAGGCGGACGACAAGATCATCGCGGTGATCGAGAACGATCACGTCTGGGGCAACGCCACCAGCCTCAACGACGTGCCGGCGATCCACGTCGAACGACTGCAGCACTACTTCCTGACCTACAAGATGGTGCCCGGCAAGCCGAACAAGATTCACATCACGCGCTTCTACAACCGCCAGCATGCGCTGCGCGTGGTGCGCGCGGCGATGGCGGACTACGCGGCGACCTACTCGTTCTGAGCGGCTGGCTGCGCCTGTCGGCGCGACTCCACGTCGCGCCACAAGCGCAGCCAGTTGCCGCCCCAGATCTGGCCGACCTGGGTTGCGGTATAGCCGCGCGCGAGCAATTCCCGGGTGACGTTCGGCGCTTCGGCCGCATTGGAAAATCCGCTGATGCCGCCGGCGTGCTCGAAATCCGTCGCGAGACCGACATGCTCGACGCCCACGAGCCTGACGACGTAATCGATCTGATCGACGAGATCCGCCACCGTGGCGCGCGGCAAGGCACGCAACAACGCGAAGTACTCGGCGTTGTACGCGTTGCGGGTTGCCTCGGGCAACGACGCCAGTGCGGCATCGTCGGGCGCCTGATACTTCTCGCGCAGACGCTGCAGGTCGGCAGCATGGCTCGGCGGCGGCGCACGCAGATACGCGCTGAAGGCAACGATGTTGATCACCCCACCTGCGCCCGGTCCGCCGGACTGCGCAATCAGGCGCAGTTCATCATCGGTCAGGTTGCGCGGCGAGTCGACGAGCTTGCGCACGGCCGAATGTGAAGCCACGACGGGCGATCGGGACAGGCCGATCGTCTCGCGCAGCGCCGCCGAGGAGAGCTGCGAAACATCGATGATGACGCCAAGCTCGTTGAGCTGGCCCACCAGACGACGGCCGCGCGGCGACAGGCCTCCCCAGCGCGTCGCGCCATCACCGTTCTTCGCCATCGGCCGCGACGAATCGGCGAACGCGTTGTGCCCCGCGTGCACGAAGCCCACCTGACGAATGCCGCGAGCGTAATAGGCATCGAGCTGTTCGGCATCCCGTCCGAGCACCGTCGCATTCAGCACGGACAGCACCGCAGACCGCCGCTCCGAACGCGCATTACCCTCGAGTTCGCTGGCAGATCGCGCCAGTCCGATCCGTGCCGGATTGCGCGCGATCATGCGCTCGACGGCTTCGAGCTTGGCACGGCCGGTTGCGACGGCCCGGGCGTCCTCGTCGGGCGTATCGGACTGCTGCCAGGCGAACACCGCGAACACGGCAGCGTCGACGCCGCCCCGCTCCATCTTCGGCAGATCGATCTGGGCCCGCCCGTCTGCGGAACCGTCCCAGGCCGGGTCCGCGTGATCGGTCGGCAGGTCCAGATGCCCGTCGATGACCACGGCCGTGCGATGCACGGTGTCCGGGTCGGCGGGTGGACCGGAAGCCACCGCCATGGACCCGCAGATCCACGCCGCCAGCAGCAGGCCGCAGCGAGCGCGGCGAACATCGAGCCGGCGAACCGGCTCGACGCAGCGTGCAGCGACGTCCCGCACGCCTACTTGGCGGGCGCGGGCTTTTCGTTGATCGCGTAGTTCTCCAGCGACGACAGCGACGGACCGTAGTCCGAGTCCGGCGGCGTCAGGAACTTCGAACGCTCCGGCGTGCTGTCGAGATACGCGCGCAGCTCGGCCGACATGTGGCCCGGGTTGTCCGCACCGGTGAAATCCACCATGTACAGCGTGTGACCGGCGCGCATGCCCATCAGCATCCACGGCAGCCACGGCGTCACGCGTGACCAGCAGCCCGAACACGGCACCTGCGTCAGGTTCGGGTTCTTCATGTCGTTGATGTTGATGTAGTACCGATACAGCTCCGACACCTGCACCATCGGACCCGCCGATTCGCGCGGCCATTTCTCGGGCTGCAGCGCATTGGGGTAGTAGAGGTGGATGTCCGTCGTCAGGTGCAGCATGTCGCCCTTGACGCTCCACGGCAGGATGAACGGCATCGCCGGCGGCTTTTCCTTGTTCAGACCACCGAAGCTCGGCGGCTCGGGATAGGTCAGCGTGATGTTGTAATTGAACGGGTCGTTCATGATCGGCACGACGCGCACGGTCTCGCCGGTGTACGGGTTGTCCCAGGTCTCGAGGATCTTGCCCGGGCCCTTCATCGACAGTTCGCGATACACGACGATCTCGCGCAGCAGCTTGCGATAGCCGCCTTCGACCGGGATCAGCCGGCAGGTCGAGAATCCTTCCATGTAGAACAGCGGCCGGATCTTCTCGCCGGGCACCACGCCCATCACCGGGCCACCGAGCCAGCCGTAGCGGGTGGAGGTCATGTCCACGTCGCCCTGCAGCCGCGCGTAAGCGTCGCGGTTCCACTCGGGATCCATGAAGTTCATCGTGTTGTTGAAGGCGACCTTCGGCTTCTTCGGTTCAGCCTTCTTCTTCGTGGCTGCCGAGGACGGCGCAGCCGCGACGGCAGCCGCGGCGGCACCGAGGCCGGCCGTCAGCTGCAGCATCTCGCGACGCGATGGATCGAATGTGTCGTGGTCGGACATGAGGACTCCTTGGGAAATGCACTCGCAGAAAACTTGGAAGATGGAAGCGTCGCGTCAGGGTTCGTCGATCCAGAACTCGCGGCCGCAACCCTGGTCGCGCCGCGGCACCGAAGCGCAGGTCAGCAGCGCGTCCTGCCCAGCCGACGCCCGTTCGTCGAGACAGACGCGCACCTCGGTCAGGTACACGCGGCCTCGCGTCGCAGCATCGCGGCTGCGCAGATTCTTGCACACAAACACGATGCTCTGTCCGAAACCGGGACGGGCGGCGTTGGCCTCTGCCCGCAGCGTGGCGGCGGACACCCGCTCTCCGGCATGGCGCCGGATCGCTTCACCCAGCGCCGCGTTCGCCTGCTCGGTGTAGCGGATCGCAGTCCGGTAATACTCGCCGCCGGACAGTCCGGTGCAGCGCCCGTGCTTGCGCCATTCGTGGATGTGCAGGCCTTCGGACACGCCCGGCATCCAACGCGTCAGTTCCTGCTGCAATGACGCATCGAGCTCGAGTCGCCCGCCAGGACAATCGACGGGATAACTCCCCGGCTGGAGATTTTCCGGCCAGAGTCCGTGCAGCACCAGCGGCGTGCGCGCGAATCGCTGCGCATCGAGCGAACGACATTGCGCCATCGGGCGATCCTGTTCTTCGCAGAACGCCGGCTCGAGCGTCAGGGCCAGCAGGTAGAAATCGAAAGCTGCACGTCGACCGTCCGAGGTCGCTGGCGGCGCGTCGGATTGCCGCGATTGGCGCGGCCGAGAGTCACGCTGCGACGCATCGGACGTCGGCGCTGTCGTATCGCTCTGGCGCTGCTGCCACCAGGCCGCGGCCAGCATCACCGCGAGCGACAGCACCGTCGCGATGCCACTGCGACGTCGACTCATCAGATCGTGACAGTGGTTGCGTTGTATGACATCAGCCCGAGCGACTCGGCGCTCAGGTGATTCGCACCGCGATACGTGTCGGGATTCGCCGCATGGTAGCTGCGGCCGGTTTCACGAGACTTCTCCATCACGAACGTCGTGCGCCCCAGACGCGCCGTCTCATATCGCTCCAGCGCCTTGCCAATCGAGTCCGACTCCGCGAACGCTCGCGCGATCACCATGCCGTCCTCGATCCCCATCGCCGCGCCCTGCCCGAGGAAGGGCAGCATCGGATGCGCTGCGTCGCCGATCAGTGTTGCAGTTCCCTGGGTCCACGTCGGCAGCGGATCGCGATCGAACAGTGCCCACTTGTACAACTGGTCCGGCGGCGCTGCACGGATGATGACCTGCAGATCCTCGTACCAGCCGGCAAACTCGCGCGACAGTTCTTCGATGCTGGAGCGGATCGACCAGCCCTCTTCACGCCAGTCGTTGCGCTCTGCAAGGCCCACGAAATTGATCGTGTCGCCACTCCGGATCAGATAGCGCGCGAACGTGTGCCCGGGGCCGATCGAGATGCAGGAGGTGGGACGCAGCAGCGACGGACGGTCGGCCTCCGACGGCAGGTTGGTCCGCGGCACGAGGCCGCGATAGGCGATGAAGCCGGTGAAGCGCGGCTCGAGCGGGCCGAACAGCGTGCGCCGGACAGCGGAGCGCGACCCATCGGCGCCGATGACGACATCGGCCTCGACCGAAGCGCCGCTGTCGAAGCTGACCGTCGTGCGAGCGCCGCCCGCGACGAGCGTGAGAAAGCGATGGCCGAGACGGATCGCGCCCGGGTCGGCTGCGCGGACCTGCGCTGCCAGTGCGTCATGCAGATCGGCACGGTGGACCTGGTAGTACGCCGCGCCGTACCGATGCAGCATTTCGTCGCCGCGCATGATCTCGACCATCGTTTCGCCGGTGCGCCAGTGCTTGACGCCACCCTGGTCCGGGCGCAGGCCGATGACCGGCAGGATGTCGGCGAGGCCGATCGCATTCAGGACGTGCGTGGCATTGCTGCTGATCGTGAGCCCGGCCCCAACCTCGCCGAGCTCATTCGCCTGTTCGAACACCTGCGGCCGGAAGCCGAACGTCTGCAGGGCGCGCGCGGCCGTGAGGCCCGCGATGCCCGCACCAATGATCACGATTTTCAGGTCACGCATGGTTCGCCGGTCGGCCCCGAAGGAGCGTGCATGATGCGTGAGCAATGCAAGTGCTGCGCCCGATGCCTTTCGGGCAATCCGCACTGTGGCTAGGCATGCTTTACGGCGCATCGCCAGGCCGCGGGACGGCAGGCCGGCGGGTCACACGTTCGGCTAACATCGTCACATGCCAACCCCCGCCGATCGCTCCACCTCCTCGATCCTCGTCGTCCTGTTCTTCGGTGTGCTGATGGGGGCCCTCGATATTGCGATCGTCGGGCCCGCGCTGCCCGCCCTGCGCGAAGCCTTCGCCGTCGATGAACGCGCGGTCGCCTGGGTACTGACCATCTACGTGCTGTTCAACCTGATCGGCACGCCGGTCATGTCGAAGCTGTCGGACCGTCTCGGTCGAAGGCTCGTCTACACGCTCGACGTGGCGCTGTTCGCCCTCGGATCGCTGCTGGTCGCCGCGGCGCAGAGCTTCGAAATGCTGCTGGTCGGCCGCGCCGTGCAGGCCTTCGGCGCCGGCGGCATCTTCCCGGTGGCGAGTGCGGTGATCGGTGATGCGCTCCCGCCCGAGAAACGCGGGCGCGCGCTCGGACTGATCGGCGCGGTGTTCGGCGTCGCCTTCCTGCTCGGCCCGCTGCTCGCCGCGTTGCTGCTGCGCTTCGGCTGGCAGTGGCTGTTCCTGGTGAACCTGCCGATCGCGGTGCCGTTGATGATCGCGAGCTGGCGCCTGCTGCCCTCGCGCCCGGCCACGAACGCGCCGCCGTTCGACTGGAGCGGGGCGCTCTGGATCTCGGTCGGCCTCAGCGGCATCGCGCTCGCGCTGAACGGACTCGACTCGCGCGATCTCGCGGCGAGCTTCACGAGTCTTGCGGTGTGGCCGTTCGGGTTCGTCGGCATCGTCGCGCTGCTGCTCGCCGTGCGTGCGGAAACGTCAGCGATCGATCCGATCCTGAAGCCGTCCTGGTTCAGCTCGCGCCAGGTCAAGCTGGTCGCACTGCTCGCCGCCGCCGCGGGACTCGGCGAGGCCGGCATGGTGTTCCTGCCGGAGCTCGCGGTCAGCGGGCTCGGCATGACCGCGCATGATTCGAGCTGGATGCTGCTGCCGGTGGTGCTGGCGCTCGCCGTCGGCTCGCCGCTGCTCGGGCGGCTGCTGGACCGCGTCGGTCCGAAGCCGATCATCCTCGTCGCGCTGGTGTCGCTCGCGGCCGGCTGCGCCGTGCTCGGCCTGCTCACCACGACGCGCAACCTGCTGATCGTCGGCGGCGTGCTGGTCGGCCTCGGACTGTCGGGCCTGCTCGGCGCGCCGCTGCGCTACGTGCTGCTGGGCGAGATCGCGGCACCCGAACGCGGCGCAGCGCAGGGCATCCTCACGATCTTCACGAGCATCGGCATGCTGCTGTCCGGCGTGCTGATCGGCGCGATCGCCGCGTCCGCCGGCGGCGGTGCCGCGGGCTATCGGGAATCGTTCAGCATCATCGCGGCGATCACGCTCGCGGTGGCGGTCTTCGCGCTCGGCATCCAGAACAAGCGCGCGACGGCTTCATGACGATCGTCGTCCGCGGCGCGCGGCAGAACAACCTCAAGAACCTCGATCTCGACATTCCACTCGGCGAGCTGGTCGTCGTCACCGGCGTCTCTGGCTCGGGCAAATCCTCGCTGGTGTTCGACACGCTGTATGCCGAAGGCCAGCGGCGCTACGTCGAGACCTTCTCGTCCTATGCGCGTCAGTTCCTGGACCGCATGGACAAGCCGGCCGTCGACCGGATCGAAGGGATTCCACCGGCCATCGCGATCGACCAGACGAATCCCGTGCGCACGTCGCGCTCGACCGTCGGCACGATGACGGAGATCAACGATCACCTGAAGCTGCTGTTCGCACGCGTCTCGCATCTGCATTGCGCCGGCTGCGGTCGCGCGGTACGGCGCGACACGCCGGAGTCGATCGGCCTCTATCTCGAACGACACAGCCGCGATCTCGGTGAGCCGCGCCTGCTGATCTGCTTCACCGTACCGATCGCCAGGAACTTCAAGGTGGCCGAGGTACGCGCGCTGCTGGCGGCGCAGGGATATACGCGAATACGCCACGAAACCAGACGCGAGATCGAAGTGGTGCAGGACCGGCTGCGGCTCGGCGGCACGGACCGGGGCCGCGTGCTCGAATCGCTGGAAGCCGCGCTGCGCGTCGGCAACGGCCGCGTGCAGATCCATGCCTTGGCCGATACCGCAGAGGCCAACGATCGCGAGAAAGCCGACCAGGCGGCGGCGGCGGCCACGTTCCGTTATTCCAGCACGCTACATTGCGCGGAATGCGATCTCGCCTACCAGAGCCCGACGCCGAGCGCGTTCTCGTTCAATTCGGCGGTCGGTGCCTGCGAAAGCTGCCGCGGCTTCGGCCGCACGATCGGGGTCGACTACGGCCTCGTGATCCCCGACACCAGCAAGACGCTGCGCGGCGGTGCGGTGAAGCCCTGGCAGACGGAATCGTTCAAGGAATGCCAGGACGACCTGCTGCGGCTCGGCAAGAAGCGCGGCATTCCGCTCGACACACCGTGGCGTGAGTTGAGCGAAACCCATCGAAACTGGGTCATCGCCGGCGAAGGTGAATGGGCCAAGGACGTCTGGTATGGCATCCAGCGCTACTTCGCCTGGCTCGAGAGCAAAGCCTACAAGATGCACATCCGTGTGCTGCTGTCGAAGTATCGCAGCTACACGGCCTGCGAGACCTGCGATGGCGCCCGCCTCAAGCGTGATTCGCTGCTGTGGCGACTCGGCTCGGCGGAGCTCGCGGCGAAAGTCCTGCCGCCTGATCTGCGCTTTCGACCGCGGGGCGTTTCCTGGACTCCCGCGCAGCAGGCGGCGCTGCCGGGCCTGAACGTCCACGACCTGATGCTGCTGCCCGTGGAACGCGCGCGTGATTTCTTCAACGCCCTGCGCTTCGAAGGCTCGCTCGATGAAGCCACGGAGCTGCTGCTCGGCGAGATCCGCTCGCGATTCACTTATCTGTGCGACGTCGGCCTCGGCTACCTGACGCTGGACCGGCAGTCGCGCACGCTGTCCGGCGGCGAGGTCCAGCGCATCAACCTTACGACCGCGCTCGGCACCTCGCTGGTCAACACGCTGTTCGTGCTGGATGAACCGTCGATCGGCCTGCACCCGCGCGACATGCAGCGCGTGATCGGCGTGATGCAGCGACTGCGCGACGGCGGCAACTCGCTGCTGGTCGTCGAACACGATCCGCAGATCATGCAGGAGGCGGACCGGCTGCTGGATCTGGGCCCCGGTGCCGGCGAGCACGGCGGTCGCATCGTCGCCTGGGGCACACCGACCGAAGTGCGCAGGCATCCGGGTTCGCTGACGGCGCAATACCTGCGCGGCGACAAGCGCGTGGTGCTGCCCGCGCCGCGTGCGGCGGCCACCACGGAGGCCGACGCCGGCAGCCTCGAGATCCTGGGCGCCCGCGAGCACAACCTGCGCGGCATCGACGTGCGCATCCCGCTGCGACGGCTCGTCTGCCTGACCGGCGTGTCCGGCTCCGGCAAGTCCACACTGCTGCAGGATGTGCTCTATCCAGCGCTGCGCAAATCGATGGGCAAGCCGAGCGAGGCGCCCGGAGCGTTCGAGTCGCTGCGGGGCGCCGAGCTGCTCGGCGACGTCGTGCTGGTCGACCAGAGTTCGATCGGGCGCACGACGCGCTCGAATCCGGCGAGTTATGTGGGCGCCTTCGACGTGATCCGCGAGCGCTTCGCGAAGCTGCCCGAATCGAAGGAACGCGGCTACAAGCCCGGCACCTTCAGCTTCAATTCCGGCACCGGCCGCTGCCCGACCTGCAGCGGCAACGGCTTCGAGCACGTCGAGATGCAGTTCCTGTCGGACGTCTACCTGCGCTGTGGCGACTGCGTCGGTACGCGCTATCGCAGCGAAACCCTCGAGGTCCGCTGCCCCGGCCGCGACGGACGCAGTGCATCGATTGCCGACGTGCTCGAGATGACGGTCACAGAGGCGCTGCAGTTCTTCGCGGACGTGCCCGAGCTCGCGCAGCGGCTCGCACCGCTCGCGGATGTCGGCCTCGAATACCTGCGACTCGGCCAGCCGGTGCCAACGCTGTCCGGCGGCGAGGCGCAGAGACTCAAGCTCGCCGGCTTCCTGGCAGAACCGCGCACGGCCGCGACGCTGTTCCTGTTCGACGAGCCGACCACCGGCCTGCACTTCGAGGACATCGCCAAGCTGCTCGGCGCATTCCGGCGCCTGCTCGATGCCGGTCATTCGCTGCTGGTCATCGAACACAATCTCGACGTGATCCGCGCCGCCGAGTGGATCATCGATCTCGGGCCCGAGGGCGGCGATCGCGGCGGAGAGATCGTCGCGGCAGGCACGCGCGAGAGCGTGATGAAGGTCCAGGCTTCGCATACGGGCCGCGCGCTCGTCGACTATGAGCGCGCGATGCGAAGCGGAGTGTCCGAGCCACCCGTCAGCTCTGCGTCGCGGGCGGCCGCCGCCCGCCGCGAGTCGGCATCCCGCTCGCCGCTGGCCGTCGCGGCACGCAGTTCGATCGTCGTGCACAAGGCACGCGAGCACAACCTGAAGAACATCGACGTGCAGATTCCGCGCGAGTCCTTCACCGTGATCACCGGCGTGTCCGGCTCCGGCAAGTCCACGCTCGCCTTCGATATCGTCTTCAACGAGGGGCAGCGTCGGTATCTCGAATCGCTGAATGCCTACGCGCGGCAGTTCGTGCAGCCGGCGTCGCGGCCGGATGTCGATGCCGTCGCCGGTATTCCGCCGACGGTGGCGATCGAGCAGCGCACCAGCCGCGGCGGCCGCAAGAGCACGGTCGCGACGATGACCGAGATCTATCACTTCCTGCGGCTGCTGTACGTCAAGCTCGGCACGCAGTACTGCCCTGACTGCCAGGTGCCGATCGAGCCGCAGAGCGAGGCCGCGATTGTCGATGCGATCCAGCGCAAACATCGCGGCACGACGGTCCAGGTGCTCGCACCGCTGATCGTGGCGCGCAAGGGCCTCTACACGGATCTCGCGAAGTGGGCGCGCAACAAGGGCTATGCGGAGCTTCGCGTGGATGGCGTCGCGACACCCACGAAGCCCTGGCCGAAGCTCGACCGCTTCAAGGAGCATTCGATCGAACTGCCGGTCGCGAAACTTGCCGTCGGTGCCAAGGCCGAAGTCGAGCTGCGCGCCGCCGCGGGCATCGCTCTGGAGTTCGGCAAGGGTGTACTGCAGTTGCTGCCGCAAGGCTCGAAGACACCGATCGTGATGTCGACGAAGCGCGCCTGCCCGAGCTGCCGCCGCAGCTTCGCCGAACTCGATCCGCGGCTGTTCTCGTTCAACTCGAAGCAGGGCTGGTGCGAGGGTTGCTACGGCACGGGCCTGACGATCGAGGAATTCGACGAGGAACAGACCGGCGAGGAAGCGTCCTGGGCGATGCGCATCGCCGATGATGCCGCGCCCTGCGAGCGCTGCGACGGCCGCCGCCTGAACCCGGTCGCGCTGAACGTGCGGTTTGCGGGGAAATCCATCGCCGAGATGACCTGCGAACCGGTTGCGCAGACGGCGCGCGCGCTCACGGCACTGAAGCTCGACACCCGCGAGCTGGCGATCGCGCGTGATCTGCTGCAGGAACTGCGTTCACGCTTCGCTTTCCTCGAGCGTGTCGGCCTCGGCTATCTGCAGCTCGACCGCGCAGCACCGACGCTGTCGGGCGGCGAGGCCCAGCGCATCCGGCTCGCGGCGCAGCTCGGCTCGAACCTGCAGGGCGTCTGCTATGTTCTCGACGAACCGACGATCGGCCTGCATCCGCGCGACAACCGCATCCTGCTCGACGCACTCGCCGAGCTGGCCGCGCATCGCAACACGCTGGTCGTCGTCGAGCACGACGAGGATACGATCCGCCGCGCGGATCACGTCATCGATCTGGGGCCGGGTGCCGGTATCGGCGGTGGACAGGTCGTGGGCGCAGGAACCGTGGCCGATCTGATCGCGAGCCCGACGTCCGTGACCGGCCGCTGCCTGCGTGAGCCGCTGTTGCATCCGGCCGTGCCGCGTCGGCCGGTCACGCGCAGCACGCCGGCGCTGACGCTCGACGGTGCGACGCTGCACAACCTGAAGGACGTGACCGCGCGCTTTCCGCTGGGCCGCCTGATCGTCGTCACCGGCGTCAGCGGCTCTGGCAAATCGACGCTGGCGCGGGACGTGCTGTTCGCGTCGGCACGCGCGCTGCTCGGCGACGGCAAGTCTGCCGTGGGCGCTCGCAGCCTCGACGGTGTCGAGCAGATCGACCGCGCGCTCGAGGTGGACCAGACACCGATCGGCAAGACACCACGCTCCTGCCCCGCGACCTATGTCGGCATCTGGGACCACGTGCGACGCATTTACGCCGGTACCACCGAGGCACGGATCCGCGGCTATGACGCGAGCCGCTTCTCGTTCAACACGGCCGGCGGCCGCTGCGAGGCCTGCGAGGGCCAGGGCGTACGCACGATCGAGATGAATTTCCTGCCGGACGTGAAGGTGCTGTGCGACAGCTGCGGCGGTCGACGGTTCAACGACGAAACGCTGGCCGTCACCTGGCGGGACCGCAGCATCGGCGACATCGTCGCGATGAGCATCAGCGATGCCGCCGAGTTCTTCCGCCCGCACGCGTCGCTGCATCACATCCTCGCGCTGCTGGTCGACGTGGGGCTTGGCTATCTGACATTGGGCCAACAGAGCCCGACGCTGTCCGGCGGCGAAGCGCAGCGCGTCAAGCTGGTCGCGGAGCTCGCCCGCGTGCTGCCGCAGCTGCGGCGCGGTCCGCAGCAGAAGGCCGGCTCGACGCTGTATGTGCTCGACGAACCCACGGTCGGCCTGCACATGGCGGACGTCGACAAGCTGCTGGCGGTGTTGCACCGACTGGTCGATGCCGGCAACACCGTCGTGCTGATCGAGCACAACCTCGATGTCATGGCGGCCGCAGACTGGGTCATCGACATGGGGCCGGAGGCCGGTGGGGATGGCGGACGCATCGTCGCGCAGGGCGCACCGCAGGAGCTGGCGAAACGCGCGCATGCGCCGGGCAAGTCTAAGGTGTCGCACACAGCGCGCGCGCTGGCAGAATTCCTGGCCGATCGCACGGAGTAACCAGGGCCTGTGAACACTATGAACAGCGCAGCGTTGCCAGCACAGCGAATTCCAGCAAGGCGCGAGGCCCGCAACGTGGTGGTTCCACGTCAGGGCCGAGCAACGCCGCCGGAATTCGCTGTGCGCGCAACCCGAAGGGACGGCGCCCGCGCCGCGCACCGCGGCGTTGGTCCTCGCTCGTGGACATTCAGTACACTTCGCTCGTCCCGCCTTGCGCTGCGCGGCGTGGACCGCCGTCGCTGCGCTGTTCATAGTGTTCACAGGCCCTAGATGTCGCACGATCTGATCTGCTGGAAGTGCGGCCAGTCACTGGCCGACTACACATTGCCGCTGCGCAGGCTCGAGGAATGCCGTGCCTGCCGCGCGCAACTGCACGTCTGCCGGATGTGCGTCGAGTACGACCGCAGTGTCGCAAAGCATTGTCGTGAGCCCACGGCGGAGGAAGTGCGCGACAAGGAACACGCGAACTTCTGCGATCACTTCAAGCCGAAGCCGGGCGCATTCGACACCAGCGCCACGGCCGAGGCAGACAGGGCGAAGGCCGAGCTCGCGAAACTGTTCGGGAAGTGAGGTCGCGCTGCCGCGGCTGACCGGGCGGCGCCGCGCGCGGACAGCGACTAGCTGCGCAGCTTTTCGGCCAGGCGGTCGAGCAGCTTGGAGAACGTCGAGTTGCGCTGATCCGGCTTGCGATGGCCGTTGCCGAGATCGAGGCGCACGCCCTTGCCGTCGTCGATCGACAGCTGGCTCGCGCCGAGGATTTCCAGCGTCTCTTCCAGCGTCTGCGGCGAACCCCGCGGCCGCGTCGGGCGGCGCAACGTGATTTCCTCGTCGCCGGCCGTCGGCACCGACGTCATCTCGGCTTCGGGCTCGGCAGCCACGCGTGACGCTGCGGCTTCCACCGCATCGTCGATCAGTTCGATCACGTCACCGCCGGTCGAGCGAGTGGCGGAGGCCGGGCGAGGCAGGTCGATGGCGCCGACGGTCGTCGCTTCGCCGCGCTCCTTCGCGCTGACCGGTACGACGGCGACGGTGGCGAACTCCGAGCGCACGTACAGCGCAACCTGGCGAGCCGCCACGGCGTCGCTGAAGAAGCCGAGTCGCAGTCCAAACCACTTGCGACCGTCGCGATTGCCTTCGATCTTGTACAGCGTGTAGGCGTTGAAGATCGCGAGGCCGGGAATGCGGCCGAGATCGATCGGCGACACCGACCATTCGAGCTGCACGGCGAAATGCACGGCGGCATCGCGACTGAGCTGGGACTTGATGTCGCGCCAGGTCTGCGTGTCGTCCGGGCTCAGCAGGCGGATGTCGCTCGGACTGCCGGCGCCCGTGCCGGGCGCGCGCATCGCGGCGCCGGCGGCTGCGGCTTCGGCGCGGCGAGTCTCGAGCACGCGCAGCACCTGACTGTCCGACAGTTCGTCGACGGTCGCCGTCCCTGCGGCCGCAGGCTTCGGCGTAACGTTTGCCGGCGCAGGCTGTGCCGGCGCGGGCGTGCGAGCAGCGGGCGGAGATGGCGGAGCGGGACGTTGGCTCGGCGGCGGCACCGACGCTGACGGCGCCGCCGGAGCTGCGGCGGCAGGACGCGCCTGCGTGGCGGGCGGCGGCGCGGGTCGAGACGGAGCCGCGGGTGTCGGGGCGCGGGCTGTCGGCGGCGTGGCCACCGGCGCCTGAGTGCGGTTCGCTGCTGGCGGGGAGGCCGTCGCCGCAGCGTCGCCGTCGAGCTGCGCGATGACTTCACGAACGTTCGACGGCGGTACGCGGGGTCTGGCCGGCGTGGCGCTCTGCGCAGGCGCCGATGGCGTAACCGGTGTGCGCGCGGCGGGTGCCGCCGGGCGAGATGCCGGCGGCGCCGTGACCGTCGTTCTGGGTGCAGCCGGTGGAGGCGCGGGCGTCGCCGCGGATGCGGGCGTCGCGGGCGATGCGGGCGATGCGGGCGGCGCAGATGACGACGCTGGCTTCGCGGCGGCACTGCCGGATTCCGACTTCAGTTTCTTGCCGGGCGCTTCACCGACCCACGCGGCCGGGTACAGATCGCGAATGACGGCGAGCAACTGCTCCGCTTCGTCACGCGTGCTGAAATAACCCATGTGCAGGCGAAATCGTTCGCGCCCGTCCTCACGACGGCGGCTGACGAAGAACGTGAAGCGAGCGAGTTCGGGCGCCGTCGGCTTGGACAGCGCCATCGGCGTCGTCGACGCCGACAGATTGATCACATAGGGACCGACAGACGCGGACGGCGCCGCGCGCACTGCCGATGGAGTCGGTTGCGACATCTCGAAATCCCCGGAAAAAAAAGCCCTGGCGATCGAGAAGTGGCTTTGCGTGGCAACCCCGCTATCTCGACGCCTGACACGCCGGACCGGAGGCTTTGCGCCCCTGCCTTGCGGCAGGTTTGCCCTTCAGATCACGTCGATCAGTGTCGAAGCGATCGCACGCGCCGTCAAGTTAAATGCCTGTGTCGCAAATCACATTCAGGTGGACGAAGTTTGCAGTCGCAGGATGGCGACAGTGCATTATGTCCATACACAAACAACGCACTCATCTCACCACTGCAGCTCGCCGCCGTTGTAGTCCCAGAAGCGGCCAGTCTTCGCGACATCGAGACCGTCAATGATTCCGATGACCTTGCCGCTCGCGACCGCCGGCGGCTGCAACGGCATGCGCACACCCTTCATCATGTCGGTATCGACCGGGCCTGGATTGATCACGCCGACCGTCACGCCCTTGCCTTTCAGTTCATAGGCGAGATTCAGCATCAGCATGTGCGCCGCGGCCTTGCTGGCGCGATACCAGTACAACCGGCCTGCATTGATGCCCGCGAACGAGGCCTCACTGGTGCCGATCAGGATCACCTTCTTCTGCGCGCTCGCGCGAACATTGCCGATCAGTGCTTCCGTGAGCTTCAGCGGCCCGATCGTGTTGACCTCGAGCACCTCGCGGAAGACGTCGTACTTCATGCGCCCGAACATCTGCGTGGGCACGCCGCCTGAGATACCTGCGTTGTGCAGCAGCACGTCGATCGGCTGATCGCGCAGCTTCGCTGCCAGAGCGTCGATGCCCGCGTGATCGGCGACATCGAGCGCCTCGAGCCGCACGTTCGGATACTGCTTTGCGAGCTGCTGCAGTTCCACGGAATCTGCGGGCTTGCGGGCCGTCGCATAGACGAGCCAGCCGCGCTCCGCGTAGCTGCGTGCCAGCGCGAGGCCAATGCCGCGATTCGACCCGGTGATCAGTACGGTCGGCGGAAGGCCGGGCGACAGGGCCGTGGCGGGCGCGGCCTCCGTGGCCAGGTTCGCGGGTGGCATGGGCTCGGCGGCGAAGGCAGAGGCCATGAGCACGGACAACGCGACGAGCGCACTGCGGATTCCTGAGACAGGGATGGTCATCGAACCTCCTCGGCGGGACCGTCCCGCGATCGGGAGCGAAGCTAGCAAAGTTCGCTGTTCAGCGACCGGGCGCTGCGGGCGCCGTCCAAAATCGGCCGGCTCCTGCGTACCGCGACCGGAACCATGGATCGTCGAGCCGCGTCCGCTCGACCCCGCGCCCGCGTCCCGGGGCATGCAGCAGTTCTCCGTCGCCGGCATAGATCGCGACGTGATCGATCTCGACACCGCGACTGCGGAAGAACACCAGATCGCCGATTTCCAGCTGCTCGCGCGGCACCGCCATCGCCGCTGCACTCTGCGCGGCGGCGGTGCGCGGTACGCGGATGCCCAATCCGGCATGCGCGAAGCTGACGAGTCCGCTGCAGTCGAACCCCGTGGCCGGGTCGCTGCCGCCGAATCGATACGGCGCGCCGAGCTGCAACGCGGCGCGTGCGGCGATCTGCTCGCCAGGACCCGTCGACGGTAATGCAGGAACAGGCGCGGGCGTGGTAGGGACGGGCTCGCCCGGACTCGTCGGCACGGTCGGCGAGCGAACCACGGAACAGGCACTGAGCGTCGCGACGACGGCCAGCGCCAGCAGGCGAGCGACGCGGCGCATCGCGACCGACTCAGCCGGTCTGGCGCAGGCTCTCGGACTGGTCGGGCAGGCGGCGCGACTGCAGCAGATCGTTGACCTGCGCGACCGGCAACGGGCGCGCGAGATAGAAACCCTGGGCGAGATCGCAGCCGCGCTCCCGCAGGAAGTCGAGCTGCTCGACGTTCTCCACGCCTTCGGCCACGACTTCCTTGCCGAGCGCATGGGCCATCGTGATGATCGTGGCGGCGAGTGTCGCGGATGAGGCATTGACCGGAACGTCCTCGAGGAAGGAGCGGTCGATCTTGACCACGTGGATCGGGTACTGGCGCAGATAGTTCAGCGACGAGTATCCGGTGCCGAAGTCGTCGAGGGCAAGCCGCAAGCCGAGATCCGACAGCTGGCGCATCGCAGCGCCGGCGATCTCGTCCGCGAACACCGACTCCGTCAGCTCGATCTCGATGACGCCGGGCGGGATGCCGTATTTCTCGAGCACGCGACGTACCGTGCGCGGGAACTCCGCGTGCTTGAGCTGCTGCACCGAGACGTTGACGGAGAGTCGCTGCGGCGCGATGCCCTGCTCACGCCAGACCGCGTACTGCGAACAGGCCGCCTCGAGTACCCAGCCACCGATGTCGACGATCAGCCCGCTGGTCTCCGCGGCCGGGATGAAATCCTTCGGCTGGCGCGTGCCATCGCGCGGCGTCTGCCAGCGCAGCAACGCCTCGAGGCCGACCAGACGTCCATCGGTCAGGCTGAACTGCGGCTGGTAGAACAGCGAGAACTCGCGGCGTCGCAGCGCGCGATACAGTCCGCTGTGGGTCGTATCGAATCGGCTCATCATCAGCTTGCGATCGAAGAACACCGCGCGGCTGCGCCCCAGATCCTTGGCCCGGTACATCGCCCCGTCCGCATTGCGCAGCAGTTCCTCGATGGTGTTGCCGTCGTCGGGGAACAACGTGATGCCGATGCTGGCCTGTACGAAATGATCGCGGCCGCCGAGGTTCACCGGCAGCTTCAGCGAATCGATGATCCGCTCGGCCACCACCGATGCGGATTCGGGCTCGGACACATTGCGCAGGATCACCGTGAACTCGTCGCCTGCCAGCCGTGCAACAGTGTCGCCTTCCTTGACACAGGCGCGCAGCCGCTGCGCGACGATCTGCAGCAACTGGTCGCCGGCGGCATGCCCGACGCTGTCGTTGACGCGCTTGAAATGATCGAGGTCGATGTACAGCAATGCGCCGCGCGAACGGCCTTCGGTCGCGCTCGCCAGTTCCTGCGCGAGGCGGTCACGGAACAGCAGGCGGTTGGGCAGCGCGGTCAGCAGATCGAAATGCGCCTGTCGGTACAGGTGCTCGTCGCGAGCCGTCTTGGAGAGCGCGATCGCGAGCCGCTCGGCAAAGTCGGAGCCGCGGCGCGCCAGGCGCGGGTCCGCCAGCGGCGCTTCGCGGAAGCCGACGGCCAGCACCGCAGCCAGGCGGCCAGCCGTGACGACGGGCCAGACCCAGAAGAATTCCGAGCCGAGCTCGCGCATCGGCATCAGGAAGCTGTGGCGCAGCTCCTCGCAGCGCGCAACCGTGATGCCCTCTTCCGCGGCCACGAGGCTCGCGATCATCTCCGGATCGAACTCCACTCGCGTGACCGGCAGATCGAGTGGCGCGCGCGAAGACACATAGACGCGGCCATGGGTCGGCGAATCGGTATCGAGCAGCGCGATGCCGACGGACTCGCAGCGCGTGACGGCGTTGACGCGTGACAGGATCGCATCGAGGACCGGCTCGAGTTCGGTGGCGCCGAGCAGCAGGCGATCGATGTCGCGGAACGTTTCGACGACCTTCAGCTCGTCCTCGAGTCTCGCGGCCGCATCGTTGATGGCGTCCACCGCGCCCGCCATTTCTTCCGGCACGTCGGCCCGGACGAGCGGCGCAAACTCGCTGCGACCCAGGCGACCGAGCGCGAACTGGAATCGATGCAGTGCAGGGCCATAGCGATTGCCGGCCCAGGTGACGGCCAGCAGCAGCATCGCCAGCGCGAGCAACGCCGACAACACCGCAGCATTGCGCAGCGCCATGCTCACCGGCCAGGTCGCGGGCAGCGGTTCGAACACCGCGACGATCCACGGATTGTCGACCCGCATGCCGCGCGGCAGACGCACGCTCTGCGCCGCCGCCTGCCATTCGCTGCGGTTGGCCTGCCAGGCCAGCGACTTCGATCCAGGGCTGCGCCAGTCGCGTGTCGCCACCTGTGCGGCGACGGCGTGTGACGACTGCTCGGCCGACGCCATCGAACGCCGCAGGACCGCGCCGTGCGCGTCGACCACCACCGCACCGGACTCCAGCGTTTCGATCTCGGGCCACAGCCAGCGTGGCGACAGCTCGAAATAGATCGTGGTCACGCGACCACCGAAGCGCGCTGAACGGACCAGATAGACGCTGCTGACTCCTGCGCCCGCGATCAGCGTCGTCAGCGCGCTGCGCTCGATCGGCTGCCCGGCAATCGCACCGCTCGCCACCCCGATCGACGTCAGCGGAACGGCCGCCAGATCCTCGGCACCAACCAGGACTCGCGCGAACACACCCGATTGAGCCGCTTCCGCGCGCAGACGCGCGACCGTCGCCTCGCGTTCTCCGGCGAGCAGCACCGCTGCCAGGGAATCCGCCGCCGCGATACGCGTGGCCAATGATTCTGCGAGCGCGACCGCCCGCGTCTGCCGGACTTCCTGCGCCTGCTGCCGCGATTCCGTCGCTGCACCACGCCAGGCCACGAGCGACGCCAGCAGCAGCGGCACGAGGCAGCAACAGGCCAGCAGGATCGCGAAGCGCCGACCGATTCGGCTGCCTACGAGGGAGTGGAGTGGGCGCATGATCGTGACGATTTAACGATAGACTTGAGTCGCGTTAAGTGGAACGCATCACCTTCTTCGCACGATCACCGTCTGGGCCCACGCGAGCGTGAACTCGATCACACATGGCACACCCGCCGCTGCCGCGGACCCGCATGAGGCCGCGAGCGGACGCGTGCTGCGCTGGTTGCTGGTCACCTATTGCCTGCTGGTGCTCTGTGCCTCGCTCTACCCGTTCGCGTTCGAACCTCTGCCCACGAACGAACCCCTGCTGCGCGGCCTTGGCGGCCTGCTGACCTGGCGCTCGCCCGGCCGGCGCGACCTCATCCTGAACCTGGTCGCCTATCTGCCCGTCGGCTGGCTGATCGCACATCTCGCGCGCAGCCGCACCTCGGCGCTGACCTCCGCGCTCGCGGCAACAGCCGGCGGTGCGGCGCTGTCGATCGGTGTCGAACTGCTGCAGAACTGGATTCCGATCCGCGTCCCCAGCCTCGCAGACTGGACGCTCAACACCGCCAGCGCGGCATTCGGTGCGGTGGTCGCACAGTGGCAGCGCAATGCGACGTCGATCGCCGTCGCGACACGACTGCGACGCCTGCACGTCAGTCCCGCGCTGGGACTGCTCATCGTGTTGTGGCTCGCGGCGCATGCGGCTCCGTTCATGCCGCGCCTGCGCAGCTCACTGATCGACGCGAGCTTCGCGCAGATGATGGCGATGGGACTGGATGCAGGCCGCGTCGCCGGCCATTTCGCCAGCCTGCTCGTGCTGTCGGCCGTGCTGCGTACGCTGGTGCGTCGCGAGACCTTCTGGCCGCTGTTCGCGATCGTCGTCGGCAGTTCCCTGCTGTCCCGCCTGCTGTTCGTCGGCCAACAGCTGACGCTGGACGAATGCCTGGCCGTACTGATGACGGTACCCCTCGTGCTGTGGCTGCGCGGTCGCGGCCACCGCGTCGCGCAGACGCCGCTGCTGCTGTGGATCTGCATCGGACTGGTCGCGATGGGCACGGCGCCGTGGCAATTCACGGCGGTGCCGAATCCGATCGAAACCATGCCGTTCCACGATCTGCTGGGCGGCAGCGCGGACGGCGACTCCCTCGGCACGCTGCAGCGCGTATTCCTCTGGATCGGTGCGGTGTGGGTCGGCGCAGGCAGTCGGCTTGGCCTTCGCGGTTCGGTGCTGCTGCTGGCGGTGATCAGTCTCGGCAGCGAGATCGCGCAGATGTTCCTGGCCACACGCTACGCCGATCCCACCGATCTGTTGCTGATCCTCTATGCGGCGCTGCTGTTGCAGGCAGCACGTACCGTTGACGCACGGAGTGCAAGCGCGTAGCGTCCGCGCGTTTTCATTCACAGCGAGGCCAACATGGCAAAGTCGAAGCGTACGGTCCTGCGCAGCAGCGCCGGCAAGAAGCTCTATGCAGTCCGCGATGCGGGCGGCAAGTTCAAGGACATCCAGAGCTACGCGCGCGCGCACGCCGCGGACATCAAGCGCGGCACCACGACCGCCGAAGCGACGGCGAAGGTCGCGCGCAAGAAGAAGAGCAAGACCGCGAAGAAGTCGGCCGCCAAGCAGGCTGCTCCGAAGAAGAAAGCCGCCGCGAAGAAGAAGTGATCCAGGTCCTGGCGGGTGCGCCGAGGGCCTGTCAACACTCTGAACAGCGCGGCGTTGCCAGCACAGCGATTTCCGGCAAGACGCGAGGCCCGCAGCGTGGCGGGTCCACGCCAGGGCCGAGCAACGCAGCGGGAAATCGCTGTGCGAGCAACCCGCAGGGACGGCGCCCGCGCGGCGCATCGCGGCGTTGGTCCTCGCTCGTGGACATTCAGTACACGTCGCTCGTCCCGTCTTGCGCTGCGCCGCGTGGACCGCCGTCGCCGCGCTGTTCAGAGTGTTGACAGGCCCTAGCGCGCCCGCCGGGTCATCGCCGACAGCGCCTCTCCCGAGTAACGATTCACGCCACGCTTCGCGGTGCGTGCCACCGCCAGCATCGCTGTCGCGAGATCCTCGACCCGGACCCCGCGATACGCGGCCCACTTGCCGACCAGCAGCGGATTCAGCGCCGGCGCAAGCAGGCGCATCACGGCCTCGGCCGGCCGCGATTCGGCGCGCGGCCCGAGCAGCAGACCGGGTTGCAGGATATCGAGCGAGGCGAAACCGACCCCGACCAGCGCGGCCTCGATCTCGCCCTTGACGCTCAGATAGAGATTCTTCGAGCCGGCATCGGCGCCCGCACTCGAGACGACGATGAAACGCTCCGCACCGCAGGCTTTGGCGACCCGCGCAAAATCCAGCACCATGCCCAGCTCGCTCGAGCGGAAGGCTTCCGCAGAGCCCGCGTTGCGCAGCGTCGTGCCGAGACAGCAGAACGCGTGCTGGCAGCGCAGACCGGCGAGCTGCTCGTCGAGGCGTTCGAACTGGACGATGCGATTGGCGAGACGCGAATGCTCCCGACCGAGCGGGCGCCGTGTCAGCGCATGGACCCGTGTGTACTCCGGCGCCTGCAGCAACTGTTCGAGCAGCGCCCGACCGGCGAGCCCATTGGTACCGGCGAGCAACGCAACCTTGGACAATTCGTATCCCTCCCCGGCCTGCGCACGGAATGCTAGTCTTTTCGCATGAACAAGCCCGTACTGCGACTGTTCTTCGGCTTCATCTTTCTGTCACTGCTCGCCTATACGTCCTGGGCGAGCACGCAGCAGCCCGTCTGGGAATGGCAGGGGCTGACGCGCAGCGAGGATCGCTGGTGGACCCTCGCGACACTGATCGACGCCTACTACGGCTTCCTGACGTTCTACGCGTGGGTACTTTACAAGGAACGGCGTGCGCTGCCGCGAGTCCTGTGGTTCATCGGCATCATGCTGTTCGGGAACATGGCCATGGCCGCCTATGTCCTGCTGCAGGTCCAGCGCCAGCCCGACGGCGCCACGACCGCGGATCTGCTCACGTCGCGCAACGGCTGATCCGCAGCCATGCGTGACTTCCTGCAGCGGCGGCTCGTCGCGCCCATCGTCGCGCTGCTGCGCCAGGGCATCACGCCGGATCGGCTCGCCCTGTCCCTGGCCTTCGGTCTCGGCGTCGGAATTTTCCCGGTGCTCGGCGTCTCGACCCCGGCACTGACGCTGATCGCGATCGCTCTGCGTCTGAACCTGCCGGCGATCCAGCTCGTCAATTACCTCGCCTCGCCGCTGCAACTGCTGTTGATCATCCCGTTCGTTCGCGTCGGCGAATGGCTGGTCGGGGCACCGCGCCAGCCACTGTCGGTCTCGGCCGGCCTCGAGATCCTGGCGCAGGGCGCCTGGCAGGCGATCGTGGTACTGTGGGACGCGATCGTCCACGCGGCGATCGGGTGGATCGTGATCGGACCCGTGCTGATCCTGACGCTCCACAGAATCTTCCGGCCGCTGCTGACCAGAGCAGCGGCCCGAACAGCGAAACATCCAGAGTCGCCATGAACACGAATACCGTACAGATCGACACCCCTTCCTTCTCGATGCGCATGCTGGAATCGGACCGCGTTCCGGACTGGCTGATCCGCAATCGCATCCGCGCGCTGCTCGCAGACCGGCTGCGCGAGGAGGACAAGGGCGAGCCGGAGAGGCAGCAGGCGCACCTGATGGAGCTCGTCCGCAATCTGCGCGAGAGCCCGATCGCGATCAACACCGCGGAAGCCAACGAACAGCACTATGAAGTACCGACCGAGTTCTACCTGCAGGTGCTCGGCAAGCACCTGAAGTACTCGAGCTGCTATTACGACAGCTTCGACATCAGTGGTGCCGCGGCGAACCTCGATGCCGCCGAGGCGCGCATGCTCGCACTGACCTGCCAGCGCGCCCGACTCGCCGACGGTGAGCGCATCCTCGAGCTCGGCTGCGGCTGGGGCTCACTGTCGCTGTGGATGGCGGCGAAGTATCCGAAGGCGCGCATCACCGGCGTCTCGAACTCACGTACGCAGAAGCAGTTCATCGATGCGCGCGCCGCCGAACGTGGCCTGACGAATCTCGAGATCGTCACCTGCGACGTCAACCGGCTCGAGTTCCCGGCCGGCACGGCCTTCGACCGCGTCGTGTCCGTGGAAATGTTCGAGCACATGCGCAACTACGAGACGCTGCTCGCGCGCGTCGCATCGTGGATGGCGCCCCATGCGACGCTGTTCGTGCACATCTTCACGCATTCGCGTTTCGCCTATCCTTTCGAAGTCCGCGATGAATCGGACTGGATGGCGAAGTACTTCTTCACCGGCGGCATCATGCCGAGCGACGACCTGCTGCACTATTTCCAGAATGACGTGCGGCTGGTCGACCACTGGCACGTCGATGGCCGCCACTACCAGCTCACGGCCGAGGGCTGGCTGCAGAACATGGACGCGCGCCGGGCGACGGTCATGCCGGTGCTGCAGGCCGCGTACGGCGCCGATCAGGCGACGAAATGGTGGGTCTACTGGCGTGTATTCTTCATGTCCTGTGCGGAACTCTGGGGCTATGGCAATGGGCGCGAATGGCTGGTCTCGCATTATCTGTTCCAGAAGCCCTGACCGGCGCCGCATGCGGCTGAACGCCACTGCCCTGGCGCTGGGCGGTGTGCTGGCGTTGCTGGCCGACGTCGCAGGGGCGGTGGAAGCGCCGAAACCCGCGACCCAGGCACCTGCGACCACGGCCACGCCTGCACCCGCAGCGGCACCCGCAGCGGCACCTGGTGCGACGCCGCCGGCACCGGCGCCCACGCCCGCCGAGCAGCGGGTCGAACAGTACCGCGCGTTCCGCCGCGTCTTCGACGCCGGTGACTTCGCGGCCGCGAAGCCACTGGCCGAGCAACTCGTCGCGACGACCGAGCAGCAGTTCGGCGCCGACGCACGCGAACTCGTGAATCCTCTGGCCAACGTCGGCGCGGTGAACTACCGGCTCGGCAACTATCCGGCAGCCGAGACTGCATTCGTGCGCGCCGTGCGGATCGTCGACGGCAAGTCTTCGGGCGCGGACCGCTCGCTGATCCGGCCGCTGCAGGGCCTTGGCGAGACCTATCTCGCGACGCGCCAGTTTGCCGAGAGCGCGATCGCACTGAAGCGCGCCGTGGACCTGATGCGCAACCTCGACGGCCTGTTCAACGTCGAGCAGCTCGAAACCGTCGACTCCCTGATCGAAGCCTACATCGGACTCGACCGTCTGCAGGATGCCGAGAAGGAGAGCCAGTATGCCTTCCGCGTCGCGGAGTCTGCCTTCGGCAAGGACGATCTGCGGATGCTCGATCCACTCGATCGCCATGCGCGCTGGTTCGAATACGTCGGTCGTTACACGACGGCGCGCGGTCTGCACGCGCGCGCCCTGCAGCTGTGCGAAGCCCGCGCCGGTCGCAACAGCGTGCTCGCCGTCGATGCGCTGCGCGGCCTCGCCCGCACGTATTACCTCGAATACATCTTCGGACCCGAAGATGCGGAAGCCGTCAGCAGTGGCGACATCTTCACGCCGACGCTCGCGCCGACGGGGCCCGAAGGTCGACTCAACCCCGACGGCGAGCGCGCGCTGCGCATCGCGCTCGATTCGCTGGGGCGCAGTTCGCCACCGGATCATCGGGCGATATCTGCGACGCTGGTCGAGCTCGGCGACTGGTACCTGATCGGCGGCAACACCTCTCGTGCGCTCGACACCTACGCGCAGGGCTGGAAGGAAGCCGCAGCTGCGGGCGGCGATGCGTCCAGCCTGATGACCGCGCCTCGCCGGCTGGCATACCGGCCGCCGAGCATCTCGGTGTCGCGCGCCAATCCGTCGAAGCCCGAGGAGTTCGAAGAGCGCTACGTCGAGGCGCGCTTCACGGTGACGCGCGAGGGCAAGGTCACGGAGGTCACGACGGCGAGTACTGACGCGCCGCAGACGGCCGAGCGCGCCGTACTGATGGCGGTGCGCAAGGCCCGTTACGCGCCGCGCCTCGAGAACGGTGCCGCGGTGGATACGCAGGATGTACGGCTGCGTGAGCGCGTGCTGGTCAGGCGCGGCAGCACGGCAGCGCCCGGGCCTGTGGCGCCGTCGGCACCGGAAGCGCCTGCGGCAACGCCCGCCGCGACGCCCGAAACGCCGCCCGCTTCGACGCAGCCGGTACCCGCGACGTTACCGTGATGCTGTCGTCGTAGTCGTCGCGCGACGGCGCGGTGCGCGCACCGGCACCGCTTCGATCGGATCCGCACTGCTCGCGAGCGAAACGCCCGCGGCAGCCGGTACGGCGGCAGCGACGAGCATTTCGCCGCGTGCCATCTGCTTCGCCACGGCCTGGGCCGGGAACTGCGTCAGGAACTTCGCCGCGGCATCCCGCATGGCGCTCTGCGTCGCGCCCGTCAGCGGTGCACCGCCGTCCATGCCCTTCGCTTCGGCGCTGCCATAGCCTGTCAGCGTGAAGGAATCGACCAGCCCGCCGTCGGGCGCATACAGATTGATGCGATAGCGGATCGTGACCGCGACGTACTCGCCGCCCGTCTCACGCGCCGTGGCGAACGAGTACTGCTCGATGCGCGGCTCGAAAATCGCAGCAAGACCTGGCGCGGCGCGGGCGGCATCCAGGTCCGGGAACTCGATGACCTCGCGGAATCCGGCGGCATAGATCGACCGCGCGTACTGCTGATGGCCGGGGCCGAGCGTGATCTTCCACGGCACGCCGCCGCGGGTCTCGGAATGCTCGAAATTGCGCTGGTCGCCCGGGATCACGACGCCGACTCTCGCTTCCAGTTTGCTGACCAGCGCCTTCGGCAGCGTCGGCTTCGGCGCGATCGTGACGCCGCCACAGCCAGCCAGCAGCAGCGCCGAGCAGAGCAGTACGGCCGGGCCGCGAAGTGACTGTCGGTTCAGGTTCATCGATCCCTCCCGACACACTGGCGGGTGCCGAAGACTTCGACATAGGCCGCGCAGGTCGTCACGTTGGTGAGACCGACGAACGTTCCGTCGTTCTGATCGCACATGGCTCGCATTAGGGCGGAAAAGCGGATGTTTGTAAACGCCGTCATGCCGCCGCCGGCCGGGAAGCCGATCGCGTGGATGCGGACACGGCGCCGGCCGCTGCCGTCCGGCCGATTGACCTTGGTGACGGCATCGAGCGCCTTCTGCAGCGATTCGCCGGTGAACTCGTCGCCGAGCACGTAGATGCTGATGCGCTTGTCCGCAGACCAGTAGTTGCGGATCGCGATCTCGATGCCGTCAGCGGGGTTCGAATCGCTGAACGCGCGCCATTCCTTCATGCGGTCGACAATCTGCTGACGCAGGCGCGGCGAGTCATCGAGCCAGCGGCCGCGCGAGCCGCTGAACAGCTCCTTGCCGTTGTCGTCGACGATCTGCACGCCCTTCACCTTCGGGTAGATGTCGAGGATCTCCTTCATGACCTGCTGCGCCGTGTCCCAGTGATTGGTCTGCATGGAACCTGAGGTATCGACCAGGAAGATCACGTACTCGCTGTCGACCGGGATGCCGCCGACGGCTTCCGTCGGCAGACGCCGCCTCGCGCGGGCCATCGCACTGGCCTTGACGTTCTGCGCCTGCAGATCCTTGTAGGCCGACAGCAGTTCGTTCTCGATGATGTTGGTGACCGAGGCTTCCTGCTTCGAGGCCTTGAACTGACCCTGGATGCGCGTCATCTCACTGGCAGCGCGCGCGAGGTTCAGCCGCTCCTGCTGCAGCTTCTCGACGCGGCCCTGCATCTCGCGCTGCACGATTTCGGTCTCGCCGCGTATCGTGAACAGCTCCTGCTGCAGTTTCTTCAGCTGCGCGTTCAGGTCGACGCGGGATTTCTCCAGCGCCACGGGCTGGCCGAATTCGCTGAGCACGAGCAGCAGGATGATCGCGCCGAAGCCACAGCAGATCACGTCGAGGAACGACAGGCTGAAGACTTCGGTGTCGCGCCGCTGCAGCTTCACGGCCAGTCCTTGGAGGGCATCAGGAAAGCGCCGCCGGTTTCGCGCGCCAGCATCCAGAAGCGGTGCGAAGCCGGCAGATCGCCGCGCATCGGCAGCAGCACGACGTCCACGGGAATGCCGCGCCCCATCACGCGCGCCGCCTCGTCGAACAGCTTGGCGCGGTCGCCGGCATCGACGAATCGGCGCAGCGCGGGCGGCGTCGCGCCCTGCGTCGGCATGCCGTCGCTGATCAGCACGATCTGGTCAGGCAGCGGCGACAGCTGCCTGGCCGCGCGAAACACGTTGATCAGGCTGGTGCCATCCATCGGCACCATCTGGTCGAGGGCCGCCTGGATCTTGTCGAGCTGTCCGCCATCCGATGCGGCCAGCCAGCGGCCGGCTGTGTCCGGCAACACGGGGCCAGCGCTCGTATTGAACGCATACACTTGGTACTGCGCAGCGGACGGCAGCTGCCCCGTGACCCAGTTGACGATGTCGAGCGTCCGGCGCCATTTCGCCGCGGCTCGCCGTGCAGGCTCCGGCGAATTGCGCAGCTTGATGATTTCGACCAGATCGTCCGACAGCATGCTGGCCGAACGATCGACCAGCACCAGCACGCGACGCCCCTTCAGATTGAGGCCCGTGATGTAGCGACGATCGGCGGCCGCACGCGGCGCGCCAGCGAATTCTCCTTTTGGCGTGGCCTGAGCGGCGCTCGCCTCGAGTCGGCGAGTCGACTCGTCCAGTGCGCGCAGATCCGCCTTCAGCTTCTCGATGCGTTCGCGGCGCGCGAGGCTGTCGGCCTCGTAGGTGGAAGCGTCTGCCGGAGGCTTCTGCAATTCCTCGATCAGCCGTTTCGCGCGCGACGACGCGCTGACCGTTTCGCTTTCCGTGCGCTCCGTCGAGTTGCGCAGCACGACGAGGTTCTTCGTGCCTTTCAGCACTTCCTCTTCGAGCTTGCTGACTTCGGCGGAAAGGTCATCGGTCTTGCGGATGCGCTCGAGCCCGCTCTGCGCGCTGATGATCGTGTAGAACAGGATGACGGCGCCGAAGCCACAGCAGATCACGTCGAGGAACGACAGCGAGAACACTTCGATGTTGCGTCGCTTCGCCATCGCGCCAACAGGCCCTAGCCCGCCCGACCGCCGGTGGCCGGCGCATCGCCGACGGCGATCAATGCCATCTCGATGCCCGGATCGCCGAGACGCAGCGTATCGCCGGCGTGCAGCCGGACCCGGCCGGCGACGCGCTCGCCGTTGACGAAGCTGCCGTGCCGGCTGTGGTCGATCAGCACGGGTTCGCCGTGATCGTCGCGCACCGTGCAATGCAGGCGCGACAGACCCGCGACGCCCTCGGGCAGCGCGAGTCCGCCGGGGCCTGGCGCGCGGCCGATCTCGAGCGTCGCAGACGCCAGCGGCAGCGCGCGGCCGGCATAGAGCAGGTGCGTCGGCGCTCGTGCCTGCACTGCCGCGTTGCCGAGCGCCTCGCGCCGGATCGCTGACGCGTACGGTGGGGCGTCGAGCCGCGGCAGATGGCGCAGCAAGCGCACTGCGGCGGCAGGATCGACCGCAGCGGACTGCAACAGCGAGGCCGCGACGGACGCATAGCCCGCGGGCAGCACCACCCAGTCGCAGCCGTGCAGCGTGTCGAACAGTTCGCGCAGGCCAGGCAGCGCGGCCATTCGTTCGGGCACCAGCAGCGTCAACGCTGCGCCCGCGGGCCGCAGTTCGTGCACGAGCGCGAGCAGTTCGCGATAGAGCCCATCGGCGCGCGCCGCGAACTGATCGCGCGACAGCCGCACTTCGTAGGTCTGCGCGCCGACCGGCAGAGCGATCGTTGCACCGCCATCGCGCGCCGCGGCTGTCGCGGCGCCTTCGAGCAGTTCGTAGAGGCGCTGCTCGGTAGCAGCCTCGTGCAGCGGATCGAAGCGGCTACGCAGCACCATGGCTTCGCTGACCAGCTGCAGCCAGGACTCCTGCAGCGCGAGCAGTCCCTGGCCGGCGCGGGCGCGCACCGCGCGGCGCCGCACCCCGCCGCCGTCGGCCGTGACGCGCGCTGCGGACAGATGATGCAGGCCGATGTCGAGCACGATGGTCGTGCGAGTGGTGCCGAGCGCGGCGCACAGCACGGCGGCCGCATCGACGAAGCCCGTCACGGGCCAGCGCGCCGCGCGCAGCACCGCGAGCACGCGACCGAGCGCCGCGGCATCGAAGTGTACCGGCACCGCGACCTGCAGGCCCTGCATCTCGCCGATGTCGATGCCGGCCGCCGCAGCGCGTGCCGCGAGTTCGGCCCGCGCCAGCCGTGCGGCCGCGGCCAGATCGCCCTCGCCCCGCGCGAGCTGCGCCCAGTGGCGGCTCGACACTTCGCGCGGCCGCAGCCGGATCAGATCGAGCGCGGGCGCGCCGATCGCGCGAGCGCCGGTCACGGCCTGCACGATCGATGGCGCGGTCGAGACGAGGTCCCCGTCACGGGCTATCGCCAGCGCGGAATCGTCGAGGCCGAGCGCGAACTGCGACATGGCTCAGCGGGCCTGCAGGTTGCGGATGACGGTCTGGTCGAGATAGGTCTCGGAATCGAGCACGAGGCGCTCCTGCCGTTGCTGCAGTTGCTGCAGCAGGAACATCAGCAGGATCGACAGCAGCAGCGCGATCAGCGTCGAGTTGAACGCCACGCCGAGACCTTCCGTGACGCCGGAGATGTCGCCGGTGACGGCCTTGTGTGCCTGCGACAGTGCATCGCCGATGCCGCGCACCGTGCCGATGAAGCCGATCGCCGGAATCGCCCAGGCGATATAGCGCAGCATCGAGAGTTCGGAATCGAGCCGCTCCGCTTCAGACTGGCAGACGCCATGCGCAACGGTCGAAGCATCCTGCACGTTGCGGGTCGCGCCGAAGCGCGCGAGCGCCGCGAGCAGCGCGCGCGGCACGAGCAGGCCGCGTGTCTCGGCCGGCAGGTTCTCGATCTGCCGCGAATACTCGCGCGTGTCCTCTGGCAGGATCTTCATGCCGTCCGCGAGCTTCAGCAGCCCGGCGTCCAGCGCCTGGCGTTCACGCGAATAGGCAAGACCCTTGTAGCTGAGGATCGCGAGCGCCCACAGCATCAGGATGATCTCCGCTTCCTGTTCGTAGTCCTTGATGACCACGTAGATGGAACGCTCGGAGACGTAGTTCGGATCCTCGAGCATCCGCGTGCGCTGCTCGGCGAGGATCGCGTCGGACGTGGGCCGCACGTGCAGCACGTAGGCCGAGTGCACGATCACGATCGCCAGGGCGAGCGAGATCAGGCTGAACAGGAATTCATCGGGCAGTCTGCGATTCATATGTCCACCGGAAAACTGATGTTGTTGTCGGCCGATTCGCGCAGCTCGGGCGGATCGGGAGGCAGGATCGGTGCGGGCGCGGGGCGGCGCGCGTCCTCGTCAGGCAGCGCGTCGCCGTTGGTACCGGCCTCGTCAGGCGCAGGCGCAGGTGCGGGTGCAGGGGCCGGTGCTGCCGGCGCACTGTCAGGGGCGGCAGTGGTTGGCGCCGGCTGCTGCGCGAACGCGCGCAGCGTGAACATCGTCGCCATCGAGACGCCGACGGACAGCAGCGTCATCGCCCAGATCCAGCCCCAGGTCCTGCGATTCCGATTACTCCGCATAGCGTGCCACCCTGAAGCCGATGTCCTGTGTTGCGCCGTCTGCGCCTTCGCGCCACGCGAGCCGCAGCTCCGCGAACGACGTCGTGCGCCAGTTGCTGCCCTTGACCAGATGCCGCGTGCCGCTGGCCGGTCCGAACGGATCTGTCGCCGGCGCCGAGTCCGGCGACGACGCGTACCAGTCTTGCACCCACTCCGAGACGTTGCCGGTCACGTCGACGAGGCCGAGCGGACTCGCCGCATACTTGCCGGGCGGCGCGACGCCGGGATGTGAATCGGTGTAACCCTCGAGCACGCTGGGCAGCGCGGTGCGAGCCTCGACGCCGCCGAGATTCGCGAAGTCCGGCGGGACAGGCAGCGCATCGCCCCAGCCGTAGCG
The DNA here is from genome assembly GCA_965279665.1 of Steroidobacteraceae bacterium. Classification (GTDB taxonomy): domain Bacteria; phylum Pseudomonadota; class Gammaproteobacteria; order Steroidobacterales; family Steroidobacteraceae; genus UBA964. Next base: position 542,574 of record OZ257256.1, on the reverse strand, counting down.
ACGCATGCCGCCGGGCGCGTAGCGCGCCGCGTATTCCCACTCCGCTTCGCTCGGCAGGCGATAGCCGTTACCGATCGGGGTCTTCAGTACCCAGCGTCCGCCCTGCTGTTCGTAGGCCGGCGCGAGGCCCTCCTGCTGCGACAGCCAGTTGCAGTATTCGACAGCGTCCTGCCAGGTCACGCCCGTCACGGCCTGCGCATCGAGATCGATCGTGCGTCCATCGGCAACGCCGGATGCATGATCGCGACGGAAGCGACGGAAGTCACCATTGGTCACCTCGCGCGTCGCGAGGTAGAACGGTCGCACGAAAGTCACTCGGCGCAGCACTTCGTTGGGGCGACGTCCCTGCTCGCGACGCTCGCTGCCCATCGAAAAGCTGCCGACCGGAATCAGGCGCAGCGGCAGACCGGCCTTCGCGTTCGTGCTGACCGCGGGCGGGCGCCAGTCGGCCGCGCGGCCTTCCGGCACCAGCGTGAATTCGATCGTGCGCGCGAGCGCGGGCGTCAGATCGACGTCGGCTGCGAAGGTCTGCATGCCGGCCTTGCGCACCTCGACGCGCTGCCGCATCGCGAGCGCGTTCACCGTCAGCGGCGCGCGGCCGCGCGATACACCATCGACGAATACTTCCGCGTCGGTCGCGTCGCCGCGCACGGTCAACGCAACGTACACCGGTTCGAGTCTCGCCTCGAGCGTCGACGCCGCGCCCGCCGCTGCGGCGATGCTGCGCTGCCAGGTGCGGTAGCCGGCGCGGGTGACGAGTACGTCGTAGCTCGTGCCCGACGGCAGCACCAGCTGCAACGGCGTGCGGCCCCGGAATTCACCGGCGATGGTGACGTCCGCGCCTGCGGGCTGCGAACGCACGGCCAGCCGCGCATCCGGCGCGCCGAGCGTGACCGGGCCGACCGTCTGCGACTGGCCGGCACGCACCAGCACCGACGACTCCCAGTCACGCGCCGCGGGGGCGCTGATGCGTAGCCGATGGACGCCCGACGGCAGATCCACCGTCGCGGGCAACGGCACCGGCGCCGCGCCATCCACTGACAGCGTCGCGCCCGCGAGCGTGGCGGACACCGCGAGTTTGCCCCACGATGTCTGCATCGCGACCTTCAGGTCCTGGCGAACTCCGCCGCCCTGAACTTCCAGCGTCTGCACCAGATCGAGGTAGCGTTCGGCGCGCAGCGTCAGCGTGCGCGTGCCGGCCGGGATCTTCAGCTCGCCGGGCACGCGTCCGAGCGGCGCACCGTCGACCGTCGCCTCTGCCGCAACGCCGCCCGTATCCACATTGACGAGGCCGGGTTTGCGCACGAGCTGCAAGGACAGGCGCGCGGGCGGTGCAGCGCCCGCTGCAGGCGTCGCGACGGCCAGCGTCTTGGCGAGGTCGTCATAGCCGTCGAGGCTCGCGCGCACGGTGCGTTCGCCCGGCATCGCGAACACCGTGCCGGCGGAATGCCAGGACGCGAGGCCGTCGACGCTGACGCGCGCCTCGCGCGGATCGACGTCCACCGGAATACGCACCACCTGCCCGAGCACCCACAGCGCGAGTCCCAGCACGCCCGCCAGCAGCACGCCGGCCACCAGCCAGGCTCGGCTGCCGCGGCGCGGTGCCGCGGCAGAGGCCGCTGCCTGCGCCGCCCGCTCCGGCGTTTCGAGCGTCGCCGCGACGATGTCGATGTCCTCGTCGCCGTCCGCATCGACGCGGCTGCGCGTCGCGGCCAGCGGCGCGACCGTATCGTTGCCGGCGAGATGACGCACGTCGAGCGTCAGCGGAGCGAGCGAGCCTACGACGATGCGCGCGTCACCCAGCTCGATGACATCACCGGCCTGCAGGTCACGCCCGTTTGCGGCCGATGCCTCGACGATTTTCAGCGCGTTCAGGACACCGCCGCGACCGGCTGTCGCGAAGACCAGCCAGCTGCTGCCGACGTTCTCGATCTGCAGCGACGCGCCCTCGCCGACGCCCGGCACCACGATGTCCGCGCCGGCACCGCCGACGGTCAGGGGTGCGGAGAGCGTGCGCGCACCGATCGGCTCCTGCAGCTCGACGCGATTCAATGCGGCACCTTTCAGATCGGATCCGTGCAGCGGATCTGCACGCTCTGCGGCGCGCTCGCACCCGGCGCGACCGTGACCTCGCGGCGTACATCGCGGAATCCGCTGCGCGTGCCGATCAGGGTGTAGCGGCCTGGTTTCAATTCGATCTCCCTGCGCTCGAAGCCACCGAAATCACCGACGCGCTGGATCGTCACGGCCGTCTGGCCGTCCGATTCCAGCAGCAGCTTGACCGGCTGATCCCACTGCGGCAGCGCGAGTTCCAGTCGCGAGACCTGCGAGCGCAGCACCGGGCCCGCGCCCGCGATGGCGCGCGCCCGCGTCAGCAGCGCATCCGCCTCACGCCGCACTTCAGGCGCGGCGAGGCGCGCCGGCTGATCGATCAGACCCTGCAATCGCGCGGCAAGTTCCGCACGCGGCGTGACGCGATCCCGACCCTGGCGGGCAAACTCCAGCGAAGGATCCGCCGCCAGCACGCGCTGGTATTCCGTCAGCGCTTCGGCCCAGCGCTCCTGCGACTCGAGCGCTTCCGCGCCCGACTTCGCGCCGGTGAGCTGCTGGCCAACCTGCGAGGAGTTCAGCTCGGCGAGCCCTGCGGCGACTTCCGGTGCGTTCGGGCGCAATGCGCGGGCACGCTCGAGCGAGGCACGCGCGACGTCGAGCCGCCCACCGCGCAGCGCGGCGAGCGCATCACCGATCGCACGGGCATAGGCATCGTTGCCGGCGGCGGCACGCACGGTCGCGAGCCCCTCGCGCGCCGCCGCGTTGGCCGGGTCTGCGCGCAGCACCTGCTCGTACAGGGAGATCGAGCGCGCGAAATCACGCGCCGTCGCAGCATTGCTGGCCTCCGCCAGAACGGGCAGCAGTCGATCGAGCCCACCCGCGCGCTGCAGGCCTTCTCGCGCCTTCGCATTCGCCGGATCGATCTGCGCCGCCAGCGCGAACGCCTGCTGGGCGACCGGCGTCTGGCCCGCTGCGAGGGCACGCTCGCCCTCAGCGAGCTGCGCTTCGAGCGCGGCCTTCGCTTCCTCCGCGACACGCTCGAGACGACGCTGCGCGGTCTGCGCGCGATCGGTCGCCAGCTCCAGATTGCCGGCACGGCGTGCCGCGTCCGCATCGGCCGCGAGCGCCTTCGCCGCCGCGAACAGCGGGCCGCCCCAGACGGCAGCGCCGCGCGTCTCGAGCGCCGCGAGGCTGGTGTCGAAGCGCGTCTTCAGTTCGTCGAGTGCACGCTGCCGCGCGACGCGCGCCTCGGCAGCGATCCTGTCCACGTCGGGCGCCGCAGCCTTCGCAGCGGTCTGCGCGGGTCGTTCCGTCTTCGACGCAGGCGTCGTCGGCGCAAAGCGCGGCAGCAGCACGAACACGGCTGCGACCCCGGCTGCCAGCGCACCGAGGCCCAGCCACAACCCGATCGAACGACGCGGCGCAGGCTCCGGCGGCAGCACTGCCGTCGAATCGAAATCCCCGGTGCCGTGCGCGTCGATCGCGATCGGCTCCTCGGCGCTGGCGGCGCCGACGGTCGCTGCGGCCTCGCCGGCGATGACGTCCGGCGGCGGCGACACGGGCGCGAAGTCCGTATCGCGATCGAGCGCGATGCCGGTCGCCGTCGCATCCGGCGCGCCCGGGCTGCGCCGCAGCCCGGCGGGCGTCGCATCCGCCTGCAGGCCTTCATCGAGTGTGTCGCGCAACGCGAGTTCGAGATCCGCGATCACGTCGTTCATGCTCGCCGGCCGCTCGGCAGGATCCTTGGCGAGCATCGCCATGATCAGGGCGGAGAGCCGCGGCGGTGCCGGGTGGATCGGCAGCAGCTCGGGCGCCGGCTGCTCGAGTACCGTGCGCGCATCGAAGTTCGGGTAAAACGGCGGATAGCCGGACAGCAGTTCGTACGCGAGCGAGCCGAGGCCGTAGATGTCGTCTGCCGGCGCAGGCTGAGCACCCTGCAGCTGCTGCGGACTTGCGCTGAACGGTGAACCGATGCCGCGCGCCGGCGGTGCGGTATCCAGCGCGGCCACGCCGAAATCGGAGACGGCGATATGGCCTTCGTCGTCGATGAGTACGTTGCTCGGCTTGAGATCGCGATGCACGACGCCGCGCTCATGCGCGTGCTGCAGCGCTGCGGCAATCTCCATCAGCGCCGGCACGATGCGCGTGTACGGTTCGCCGCGCAGGCGCCGCAGATCGCCGGTGGCCAGCGTCATCGGCAGCACCGTCGCCGCATCGTCGCGCAAAGGCTCGCCGATTTCCGCGATGCGCGGATGTGACAGCCGCTGCGCCACCGCATGTTCACGCCGCAGCGATTCCCAGGCTTCCGGCGAGCGGGCCACCTGCGGATGCAGGATCTTCAGCGCGACGTCTGTCTGCTTGACGGCATCCTGCGCGCGCCAGACTTCACCATGCCCACCGGAACCGATCCGGGCGACGAGAGTGAAACGCCCGCAAAGCTGCGCGCCTGGCTCGAGGGTGCCCATGTTCGTCGCGAGCGTCAGGTCGACGGAGTGGACGACGGTGTCGCGGCACCGGCCGGGGTCGGAACGGCTACACCGGAGGCGGGAGTCGTCGGCGCTGCCGGTGCGGCCGGCGCTGAAGACGTGGCTGCACCCGATTCCTCACGGTAGATGTCCGCCAGCAACCGACGCCATTCGCGGTACTGCTCCTCGGCGCTGCCGGTGAGCTTCAGGGTGCGTCCCTCGAGCTCGACCACCTGCGGCGCCACTTCGTTCTGGAAGCTGTTGGCGAGTTCCTTGACGTCCTGCGCCGCGACCTTCGCGTCGGAATATTTCTTGATGCCGGACATCACGGCCGCGACGCCGCCGATCGCACCGGCGCTGCGCGCCGCGCTTTCGATGCGGCGGCAGTTGTAATCGGTCGAGGCGCACTGGCCGGGCACGAACACGCTCGCGAGCACCGCGGCAGCACCCAGCACCGTGCGCGTGCGCGCCTGGCTGCGCAGTTTCTCTTCCTTCTCGATGGCCTCGTAGCTCGTGCGCCGCCAGCCGCCGTAGGATTCATCGAGCTTCTCGGTGAAGTTGCCGTAATAGCCGTCCACCGTGTCGACGACCGTTGCGTCACGCTCGCGGATGCGTTCGATACGCGCGACGGCGGGATCGTTCTCGGCCGGCAGCCGCGTCGGCCGCGTCAGGCCCGCTTCATCGCGCGTCAGGTAACCCTTGAAGTTGTCCGGCGCGAGATCCTGCGCGAACCGCAGGCTCGTCACGCGGCGTACATCACGACGATCCGCCGCGGTGAGCCGGTCGCGGGCCGCGACCAGATCATTGGCGATCTGCGAATACACGTTCTGGAACGGGTCGCGCGCCTTCAGCGCCGCGTCTGTCTTGTACGAGCCCGTGTCCGCGCGGCTCTGGTAGCGACGCTGGTCGATCCAGGTACGTCCCATCGAATCCGTGGCGCTGACCTCGAGCGCGAGTTCGACGCCGGTGGACTCGATGATCCGCCCGGTGACGATCACGTCGACGAACTGCACGCTGGCCGGCACGACCCGCACCGGACCCCACTGGCCCGTCGCCTCGAGCGTCGCGCGCAGCTTGGAGGGAATCACGCGCGATTCAGCGCGCCGCACGTCGGGATAGATGCGCCGCTTCGTCAGCGCGTCTTCGTCGCTGGCGATGTCGGCGGGAATCCCCGGATCGAATTCGCGGATCGCAAGATCCAGCAGTTCATCCTGACCGATCTGCTGCTGGGCCTGGATCGCATTGACCTTGGGCAGCGGCTTCGTCTCCTTGACCATGCAACCGGTCAGGGCGAAGGCGGCCGCTGCAATCGACGCTGCGCGAACGAGAGACATGCCAGTCATGGAGATCAGCCCTTGCCTGCGTTGCGCTTGTAATCGGCGTATTCCTTCCAGAGCTTCTCCTTCAGCTCCGGATCGGTTTCCTGTTCGGCCGCGCGACGCAGTCGCTTTGCAACGATATCGTCGTCGTCGCCGGACGGAATACCTCTGTTGCCGGCGCCGCTGCCCGCACCCGAACTGCTGTTGCCGGAGTTGCCGCCGTTCGCGCTGCCCGCAGCCGCGGCCGCATCACGTGCAGCCTTGTCCGATTGAAGGTCGCCCGAGCGTCCCGTGCCATCACCGGAACCGCCGCCGCTGCCGGCGGACGCGTCGGCCGAACCCGCGCCGGTCGCCGCGCGCGAATCGCGTTCGGCGGCGACACGGTCCTGTTCCTTCTTCAGCTCCTCATCGAAGGTGCCGAGGGTTTCGTCGAGCCGGCGATCTAGTACGGCGCGACGCTCTTCCGCGGTCGTCGCAGGCTCCGGCGACGCGGGACCATCGCCTTCAGCGGTACCGCCCGCTTCGCCCTTGTCCTTGCCATCCTTCGCCTTGCCATTGCCCGAACCGCTGCTCGTCGACGCACCGGCATCCGGCAGTCCCGTGCCCGGCAGTCCCGCGCTGGGCAGGCCACCACCCCCGGACGATCCACCGGGCAGCCCGATGCCACCGGACGGCAGCGAGATCCCGCCGCTGACGCCGCCGCTGGAACCACTGGAGCCACTGGAGCCGCCGCCGCTCGACGTCGTGGCGCAGCCGGCGAGACCCGCCAGCAATGCGGCGACCATGACGGTGCGTGGTGATCGAATCGGCGAGGTGTGGGCGTGCATGGTGTCGTGCTTTGCGGGGCTGAGTGACAGGAGTGAACGTCTCGTATCGGCATTGCGCATCGGTGTGGCGCGTCAGTTCGTCGCGGGCGCCTCGCCCCCGACGAAGAAACTCTTCAGTTGATCGGCGAGACGGTTGCAGGCCGTACCTTCCACGCGCGCGATGAACGGCAACGGCACGACCGCGCCGACGATCGCCGACGTGCCGGTCACATTCGTCCCGACGGAGCCCGCGGACTTCGCCTGCTTGATGTCCCAGATGGTGGCTTCATAGGCGGATTCCTTTTCCCACCAGCCGAAGCCGATGCAGCCGGCCGCGCCCGGCGCGGCGCCGCAGGCGAGGCTGCCGCCGCCGTCCGTCTTGCGGGTGCCGCCGTCGAGCCACACGACGTAGCGCACGCCCGTGCTGGCGACGGCTTCGCTGACGCCCGGCTGCTGCAGCACGGCCGCCACGCCTTCGGCACGCGTCGGCGCCGTGCCCGGCTCGAACCACGGGAACAGGCGATCGACGAAATCGTCGTTGCCCTGCACCCGCAGGCCCTGCTTGCCATTGCCGAGCTGGTTCGCGACGCAGTCCATGAAACCGTCCTCGGCCGCCGCGCCTTCGATCTGCGGCTTGGCAAGGATCACGACCGCTTCATCGGAGGTGATCTGGGTCTGCAGTTCCCGCGATTCTTCGATCTTGGCAGTCATGCAGCCCGTGAGGCAGAAACCCGCGACGGATACAGCGAAGAGTGTGCGCATCTGACTCCCCCGGAGACCTCCGGCGAGTATGCCACCCCCGGTGGATGATGGGACCGCGGCTGCGGGAAGGAAGTTCCCGGGCCGACGGCGTCAGAAATCGAGCGACAGCTGCGGCGTGCTCGAGGGCGCGGGCGGAGCCCGGAACTGCAGCCGGTCGAGGCCCAGGCTGCGATCCTGGGCGAGGCCGAGTCGCCGGCAGGCGACGTCGAATCGACGTCTCGTCAGTGCCGCCAGCGCGCCGCGGCCCGACATGCGTTGGCCGAAGCAGGGGTCGTTGTCGCGACCGGCGCGCAGGTCCTGCACCAACGACATCACATGCGCGGCGCGCTGCGGAAAATGCGCGGCCAGCCACTCGCGGAACAGGTCCTTGACCTCGTGCGGCAGGCGCAGCATCACGTAGTTCGCTCGCGTGGCGCCCGCCGCGGCGCAGGCCTCCAGCACCTGCTCGATCTCATGATCCGTGATGGCAGGGACAATGGGCGCGAGCAGCACGCCAACCGGCACGCCGGCTGCCGACAGCTGGCGCATCAGCCGCAGGCGCGCGGCGACCGAGGCGGCGCGTGGCTCGAGGATGCGCTTCAGATCGACATCCAGCGTCGGCAGGCTCAGCGTGACGCAGACGAGACGGTCGCGGGCCAGGTCCGCGAGCAGGTCCAGATCCCTCTCCAGCAGCGCCCCCTTCGTGATGATGGCGACGGGGTGACGACATTCCACCAGCACCTCGAGGATCTCGCGCGTCACGCGCTGTTCGCGTTCCACCGGCTGGTAGGGGTCGGTGTTGGCGCCGAGCATGATCGGCTTGCACACGTAGCCGGGCTTCGCGAGCTCCGCGCGCAGCAGCTTCGCGGCGTCCACTTTGTAGAACAGGCGCGTTTCGAAATCGAGCCCCGGGGACAGATCGACGTAGGCGTGACTCGGCCGGGCGTAACAGTAGATGCAGCCGTGCTCGCAGCCGCGATAGGGATTGATCGACTGATCGAACGGAATGTCGGGTGAGTCGTTGCGCGTGATGATGGACTTCGCACGCTCCGGTGACAGCGTGGTGACCAGGCGCGGCAATGCGTCGTCGTCGTCGCCGCTGGCTGCATCCGCGTGCCAGCCATCGTCGACGGCTGCGCTGACGGTACGCTCGAACCGTCCGGGCGGGCGGGACAGCGCCCCTCGGCCCTTGATGACTGTGGTCATGTACAGACTGTACGTTCATACAGTCTGGTTCGTCCAGCGTGGTCAGCCGGGCGGCTTCGGAAAGCGGTCGAGTTTTCGCAACGACGGGAACAGCGCGAGATAGGCGCCAACCACCAGCAGGCAGCCGATGCCGCCCACGACCACGGCAGGGACCGCGCCCCACCAGCGCGCCGTCACGCCGGATTCGAATTCGCCGAGTTCGTTCGAGGCACCGATGAACATCGCATTGACCGCGCTGACGCGACCGCGGATCGCGTCCGGCGTCTCGAGCTGCACGAGCAGATGCCGGATCACGACGCTCATGACGTCGCCGACGCCGAGCAGGAACAGCGCAGCAATCGACAGCCAGAATGACGTCGAGAGCCCGAACACGATCGTCGCCACACCGAACAGCGCAACGCCGCCAAACATCCACCGGCCCGCATGCCGCTCGATCGGACGAATTGCGAGCATCGCACCCATGCAGGCCGCACCGATGCCGGGTGCACTGCGCAGCGCACCGAGCCCGACCGGTCCGACATGCAGGATGTCGGCCGCGAAAATCGGCAGCAACGCCGTCGCACCACCGAACAGCACCGCGAACAGATCCAGCGAAATCGCGCCGAGCACGGGCTTGCGGTTCCAGACGAAGCGCAGGCCTTCGAAGAACTCGTGCACGGTGATCGATCCCGTCGGTGCCGGCGCGCGCACCGGTCGTACACCCAGCATCAGCACGACGACTGCGACCAGCAGACCCAGCGCCACCGAGTAGACGAGCAGCGCGCCTTCGTGATCGAGCACCGTCTCGCCGAACGCATACAGCACGCCACCCAGTGCGGGACCGGTGATCACGGCAGACTGAAACAACGTGGAGTTGAGGCCGACGGCGCGCGGAAACACTTCTGTCGGCACCAGATTGACGATCATCGCCTGGCCCGCCGGCATCCAGAACGCCCGTCCGGCGCCGAACAGCGCCATCGCCAGGAACACGGGCCAGATCTCTTGGGTGCCCGTGACCGTGAACGCGATCAGCACCGCCGCGCACAGCCCTTCGATCACATACGCGCAGACCATGACCAGTCGACGATCCGTGCGATCTGCCACGGCACCGCCCGGCAGCACCAGCGTCAGGAACGGCAGGAACTGCGCGAGGCCGATCAGTCCGAGGTCGAGCGGATCGCGCGTGATCGCGTAGACCTGCCAGCCGACCGCGACGCCGAGCATCTGCCAGGCGATGGTCGCGAAGAAACGCGAGGCGGCGTAGCGGGTGAAGTCACGATAGCGCAGCAGATCGCGCACACCGGGTCGGTGTTCTGGCAAGGAAGTCTCGACGGGTCAGCGGACGTTTCAGGGAGTTCGCAGCATCTCACAGCGTCCGGCGAGCAGGCGCAAGATCTCGCGGCGGATCAACCCGCTGGCTGGGCGGATGGCCCACCAGTACAGCTGCATGCGCCAGCGCGCGTCCGCATCGTTGCAGGCGATACGCGTCTCCGTGCTGACGCGGCAGCGATCGTCGCCGAGCGCTTCGAAGTCGAAGGCCCAGGCGAGCCGCGCACAGCCCGGCGTCGCGTTGCTCGTGAACGACTGCGCCGTCACGGGCTCGATGCCGCCGCTCGACTGCCAGAACCGCCCGACCGAGCCGATCACGAAGCAGCGTCCGGGCCGGTCGGCCAGTGGCGTGAACGCACGGCCGAAGAAATCGCCGAGCGTCGTCGGCTGCAGCGCCTCGGGTGCCGCCCCGCGCCGCGCGAATCGCGCCGGCAACGAACGCAGCGCGAACAGCGGGCCGATCCAGGGCGAATGCGACAGATCCACGTGGCGTAGCTGCGCATGGGCCGTGTCCGCGCTGGCGGCCACGATGCGATCGTGATGTTCACGAAACTGGTATCGCGGCAGGAATTCTTCGATCGAGGCCATGACAAATGTTAGCGTCTGCGCTCCAACGGGAGTCTCGCATGGCCACGAACAAGATCACGCGTCATTTCGCCACGATTCCGAACGGTCGCTGGGGTGCGCGCCAGGTGCATTACCGCCAGGTCGGTACGGGTCCCGTGGTGCTCTGCCTGCACCAGTCGCCGCTGTCCTCGCGCGACATGCTCACGACGATGGAGCGCTGGAAGAAGCAGTTCACCTGCATCGCGCCGGACACGCCGGGCTTCGGCCTCTCGACCCCGCTGGGCGTCGATCGCGCCGAGGTCGATGATTTCGCCGACGCCGTGGTCGAATTCATGGACGCGCTCGGTATCGAGAAAGCAGCGGCCTACGGCTTCCACACTGGAGCGATGATCACCGGCGGGCTCGCGGCGAAGTTTCCGGACCGCATCACCTGCGGCGTCGCCAACGGCTATGTGATCCTCACGGAACAGGAACGCGCGGACCTCGTCGCGAACTATCTGCCGCCGTTCGCGCCATCCTGGGATGGCGCACACCTGACCTGGCTCTGGTCGCGGATGCGCGAACAGACGATCTTCTTCCCCTGGTACGCGAAAGGTCTCGCAGATCGCCTCGAGTTCAACGTACCGTCTGCCGAGGCACTCCACGGCGGGCTCATCGATTTCCTGCGCGCCGGCGATCACTATCGCGTCGGCTACCGCGCGGCGTTCACGATGCGCTCCGACGTCGCGCTGCAGCAGATGCAGGTGCCGATGCTGGTGACGGCGGCGGACTACGATCCGCTGTCGCAGCAGCTCGCGCGCATCCAGCGCCCGGCGAAGTCCGTGACCATCATGCCCGGCGGCACGGCGGAGCAGACGCTCGACGTCTGCGCGGCCTTCCTCCGCAAGCACAACAAGGCCAAGGCACCGAAGCTGCCCGCGACGGCGCCGCTGAAAGGCCGGCTGTGGAGCGAATACATCGATGTCCCCGGCGGCCAGCTGCGCGTGCAGCGCAATACCGACGCTCCGGGCTGCACGGTCGTCGTGCAGCACGATGCGGCGGGGTCTTCCGACATCGTCGCGCCGATCGCTCGCGGCTTCATCGGCCGTCGTCCGGTCGTCGCGATCGACCTGCCCGGCCATGGCGAATCCGATGCGCTGCTCGGTGACGGCAAGGTCACGGTCGAGGCATACGCCGCGCAGGTGCTCGCCGCGCTGAAGTCGCTCGGCATCCAGGACTTCGATTTCGTCGGCACCTGGGGTGGTGGACTCGTCGGCCTCGAACTCGCACTCGCCGCTCCGAAGCGCGTGAAGCATCTCGCGATGGCGGACATGCTGTACTTCGACGCCGCGCTGCGCACGGAGCTGCGCGCGAAGTACACGCCGGACATCCAGCCGAACTGGTACGGCGGGCATCTGCTCGAGGCCTGGCACCTGATGCGCGACCAGGGACTGTTCTGGCCGTGGTACGACCGCACCACGCGCGGCATCATCCGCAAGCAACCGTTCGTCGATCCCGCGATGGTGCATTCGCGCGTACTCGAACTGTTCCGGTCCGAGGGCATGTGGCGCAAGGCCTATCAGGCCCACTTCAGCTATCCGCTGAAGCAGCGGCTCGCGAAATCGACCGTACCGATGGCCTTCGTCGCGCCGAGCTGGGATCCCCAACTCGAAGTCACGCAGCAGGCGGCAAAGGATTTCCCCCAGGCGCCCTTCATCCTGATGCCGGACGACATGGGGCACTGGGCACAGACGCTGCTGCCGGTCTTCGAGGGCTGAATCCGGAGCCGGTGGCGGCTCAATGATTCGACCGGTCGGCCGATACGGAGGGGAGCCCTTCGTATCAGACACGTCCGCCGGTCGCCATGCCAGAACTGATCCATGCGGTCGCCCGCTTCACCCGGCATCGTGACCGCCACAGCCTCGACCGCTCACTGCTCGAGACCCTGCGACTCTGTGCCCAGAGCCGGGCACTGTCTCTGTATCGTTGCGTCGGCGAACCCGACGACCTGCGGCTGCTGCTCTCGGCGAGCGCGTACGAGGACCTGCCGCCCGTGCCGGGCTCGCGCATGTGGCTGCCGCTCGATGAACTGCCGCGCGTCGCGGATCGACCCGTACATGCTTCGGCCACGCGTCTGCGCCAGCCTGGCGCATCAGCAGTGGGTAGCGCGGACCCCTCGTCGCCGGGACGCATCGTGCAGGTGTTTCCGCTGGGGCTGGAAACAGCGTCACCGGGCCTGCTCGAATGTGTCACCGACCAGCCGCTGTCGAGCCACGAGTCCCGCCTGATCCAGGGGCTGCTCGGCATCTACTGCAATCACGTCGGGCTGCTCGACTATGGGCAGACGGACGCGCTGACCGGACTGCTGAATCGCAAGACCTACGACGAAGAGTTCAACCGCGATGCGCACAACGACGCCGCGGATGAGCAACTCGCGCCCGATGCAACTGAAAGACGCAGCTCGGGGGTCGCCGTACAGCGCTGGCTCGGCGTGATCGACATCGATCATTTCAAGCGCGTCAACGACCGCTTCGGACATCTGATCGGCGACGAACTGCTGCTGCTGGTCGCGCGGCTGATGCGCGGGTCATTTCGCTACAGCGACGCGCTGTTCCGATTCGGGGGCGAGGAATTCGTCGTGCTGGTGCGGGCGCCGGACCGTCCCAGCGCACAGCAGGCGTTCGAGCGCTTTCGTGAACGCATGGCGGATTACAGTTTTCCGCAGGTTGGCACGGTGACCGCCAGTGTCGGCTTCACGCAGCTGCGCCCGCTCGATACGGCCGCTGCAGCGTTCGAGCGCGCCGATCGCGCGGTGTATTTCGCCAAGGATCACGGCCGCAACCAGAGCCGCTGCTTCGATGATCTCGTCGACGCTGGCCTGCTCGAGGCACAGGAGCGGGCCGGCGAGATCGAGTTGTTCTAGCCGACGTCAGCCGTGCTGGTTGATCTCGCTGTAGATGCCGTTGCGGTCGAACATCGACATCGTCCGCAGCTTGATGACGCCTTTGCCATCGTGCGAGGGCACCTGCCAGTCGAGCGGCGGCGTCACCACATTCGCACCACCGTCGACGGCGCGGCGATACACCCCGTCGACGTCTTTCGTCTGGATGACGAGGATCGGCTCGCCCATCCGCACGCGGCTGCGATTCACCGGCACGGCCGTGTCGAATGGCGCCTCGAGATACTGCAGGAAGCCGAGCATGCCGATGTTCGGATCCTCCGCCTTCAGGATCACGAGGTGCGCCATCGCATTGTCCGGCGCGGCGGGCGGAAAGCCGGCGCGCACCGGCAACCTGTGGTCGTAGAAGCGGGTCCAGCCGAAGACGTCGCCGTAGAAGCGCGCCGCCTCTTCCGCACTCGGAACGACGAAGGTGGTACGTCGCAGGATGCCTTGGGTCATGTCGATCTCCAGTCGGTCAGCGTCCAGTGGGCGGTGGCACGCCGTCAGCGGCCGCATCTTCAGCGGCTGCGCGCTTTTCGGCCAGCCACTCGCGCCACACCGCCATCAGGATGGCGAGGATGACGGGGCCGATGAACAGGCCGACGAGACCGAAGGCCGCGAGGCCGCCGAGCACGCCGAACATCACCAGCAGGAACGGAATGCGCGTCGCGCCGCTGATCACCAGCGGCCGCACGATGTTGTCGATCCAGCTGACCGCCGTGACGCCCCAGATGAACAGGCCGATCGCGGCGTAGGTCTCGCCCGACAACAGCAGCCAGAGACTGGCGCCGCCCCACATGAATGGCACGACGAACGGGATCAGGGCGACGAGAAAAGTCAGTGCCCCGAGGAACACCGGCGCGTTGAGACCGGCCGCCCAGTAGCCGATGCCGGCCAGCGTGCCCTGCGCGAGTGCGGCGAGCACGAGGCCGTACACCACGGCCTTCACCGTATCGCCGATCGCTTCCATGTAATGCTTGACGCGTTCGCCGAGGAACTGCTTCAGACCCTGCGAGACCTGGGCCGCGAACTGGTGTCCGTCACGGAACATGAAGAACAGGCTGAAGATCGCGATGACCAGCTTGGCAATGTTGCGGCCCACGCCGCCGACGACGCTGCCGAACTCGCCGGTGGAGCGCTCGAGCAGAGCGCGAAGCGACTCACCGAGTGCCGCAGGATCCGCCGCGATGCGCGCCATCTGTTCGCGCAGCCACTGGCCGACGAACGGCAGATCGAGGATGAAGTCCGGCAGCTTCGGTCCGCGGGCCAGCAATGCGACGAATTTCTGGTACGCACCCAGCGCCTCGGTCTGCAGCAGGAACACGAGCCAGGCGATCGGCGCGATGATCGCGATGGCGATCAGCACCGTCATCAGCATGGCAGCGATGGAGCGGCGGCCACCGAACAGCCGCACGAGCCGCTCGTGCATCGGCCAGCTGACGAACGCGAGGATCACGGCCCAGATCACCGGCACGATGAACGGCTGCAGCACCTGGAACGCGAGGATCACGAGGCCCGCCAGCAGCGAAGCGACGACCATCCGCCGCAGCCACAGCGCGCGTGTCAGATCTTCCATGTTCAGGTGCCCGATGATCCGGAGGCGGTCGCCCGCCGGCCCGTCACGACGACGAACAGCAGCATGCAGGACTCGGCCCAGCGATTGATGAAGGTGTGCAGATTGCCACCCTGCACCAGCACATCGCCAGCGCCGAGTTCGAGGTCACGACCTGTGTCACGTTCATCGATGCGCAGGACCAGTCGGCCCGACAGGATCGCCATGTAGTCGACGGTCGAATTCTTGTGCAGCGGAATCGTCGCCGCACGCGCGCCGCCCGGCAGCTCTGCGACGTAGAAGCTGGTGCCGACGAATCCGTCGCGATACGCATTGCCCGCCGTCGCACCGGCATCCGCGGTCAGCGGCAGCGCGGCTGGCACACTGGCGGTTTCCCACAGGCGCGTGATGCGCGTACCGTTGAAGACGAAGGAATTGGTCGGCTCGCCGTCGGCGAGCAGCACGGCGCGCCCGTTCGCATCTTCGCTCGTGACGACGCGCCGGATGCGGCGCCAGCCGTCGGGCGTCAACGCGGGCGCTGCCGCCTGCGCGCTGGCGTCAGCCGCCGCCAGCCCCACGCCCGTCGCCGGAACCGCGCCTGCCGCCGCGGCCATGCCCGCCAGCCACTGGCGACGCGACAGGACCGGACTGCGCGATTTGCCGATGGCCTTCTTCATGAGCCATCACCCGCAGTCAGCACACCGCGGCCGATCAGGCGCTGCACCGTCTCGGCCTGGCGCTCGCGGAACCAGCGTCGCTCCGGCACGACGATGCGGCCGCCGTCCAGCAGTCCGTTCGGGCGCCGGAAATCTCCGGCGGCGTAGCTCGACGCGTACAGCGCCGGCGGCTGACGCGACAGCAGGTTGTTGATGCCGGAGCGCCGGCGGTACTCGCGCAGTTCATCGAGATCGATTCGTGCGTTCGCCGTCATCGTCTCACCCTGACCGGCGCTGATCACGACGGCACCCATGTGATCGATGATCTCGGAGCCGCCATCGGCCGAGCCTTCGGCGATGTCGATGTTGGCGATGCCCGCGGTATTGGCGGAGATCACCCACGCGAGATTTTCGAGCGCGCGCGCCATGCGTCCGATCTTCTTCGGCGCGAGCGTCGTCGTGTAGGCCTCGCTCGAGCTGTGCAGGAAAATCTCCGTGCCGCGCATCGCATGGCAGCGTGCGATTTCGGGATAGAGGATTTCCTCCGACGCGATCGCGGAAAAATTGCCGAGCGGCGTGCGCGCGACCGGGAACACCGCGTCGAGCCCGTACACGTCGAGGTAACGGTCCCAGACGTCGTACGGCGTCGGTACCAGCGTCGAGATCAGGCGCCGATAGCGCAGGATCACGTTGCCCGTCGGGTCGATCAGGAACGAGCACTGGAAGAAGATGCCGGGAAACTTCGGATCGAGTTCGTAGGCATTGGCGGCGAGATAGACCTGGTTGTCACGGGCGATCGCGCCGAGCGCCGCATACTCCTCGCCGTCGATCGCGAGCACGGCCTTGTCGATCCATTGCGGAATCGATTCGGTGACCGGGAAGCCCGTGAGGAAATATTCCGGCAGCACGGCCAGCGCAAGATCCGCGCCGACCCAGGATTTCGCGCCGCGGACCTGCGCGGCCGCACGACCGAGCGACGCCCGCATGCGAGCCCGCGCGGACTCACGGGTCGAGTCGAGGTTCACGGCATCGACACGCATCTGGATCGCACAGGCGTGGAAGCCGCGACGCAAGCCCTTCGCAGCGGTGTTGCCAGCACCCGGCGCGACAGGTGCCGCGGCCGGTGTCGCCGCCGCAGCCGCGGGGACCGCGAGCGATGTCGCAACCACCGCAGACCCGGTCAGCAGGGCAAGCGCCTCGCGGCGGGTGACATCGGATTCATTTTTCACTCAGGGTTCCTCATCGCAGGCCGGCGGCATCGCTGGCAAACAGCGTCAACGCCAGCGTGCCACAGACCGCGAGCGTGAGGTTGCGGCGCATGCCGAGATAGTCAGCAGGCAGTCGGTCCCGCAGCTGATGGTGCTCGTAGAGCCAGAACAGTCCGAAGCCCGCGACGAGCAACGCGATTGCCCGCTGACCGTCGAGCGACAGTGCGATGGCCGCGATGACCGACGGCGCCACGGAAGCCATGATCGTTCTGGTATCGCCGCGCAGTCGTCCCGCCAGCGCGAGTCCCCAATGCAGCGCGCCGACGAAGCTGAGGATCACGGCGCCATAGTCGACGGCCGCCTGCTGCGCGAAGGCGCGCCATGCAGGCTGCGGCGCGAGCAACACGCCCAGCAGGCACGCCACGAAAGGCAGGACGCCGGCGTAGCCGGACCACAAGGCCGCGGCCGACAGCACGGGTCGCGCATCTGAGTTGCCTGGAAGGTTCATCGCCGGGATTGTCGCAGGAGCGCCTGACGCCGGCGAGCCGGATCCGCAGCCGATGCGAACGGCCCCCGACTTCCTCTAGAATGAAATCGATGAACGCACGACAGACGCTTCTGACCGGCCTGTGCTGCGCACTGCTGGCGTGGAGTCTCGGCGTTGCAGCGCCGGTTGCGGTCGCGGCGGACGCACCACTGACGCCGCTGCGCGCTGCGGAACTGCGTCAGCGTCTCGACGTCGAGCGCGGCCATGTCGTGATCCTGAATCTGTGGGGCACCTGGTGCGTGCCCTGCCTGCGCGAGATTCCGGATCTGATGGAAGTGGAACGTCGGCTTGCCGCGCGCGGTGTGCGCCTGATCGGCCTCGGCATGGATGAAGCCTCGCAGCGCGATTCCCTGGTGCTGCCGTTTCTCAGCAAGCACTTCCCCGCGTTCCCCAGTTACCTGCGCAACGAGCCGGACATGGATACGCTGGTCAGCGTCGTCGATCCCGCGTGGAACGAGATCCTGCCGACCACCTACCTGATCGGCCGTGATGGCAAGGTCTTCAGGAAGATCCAGGGCCGCCGCAGCGTCGAGGAATTCGTCGCCCTGATCGAGCCGCAGCTGTCGCCTTAAGGTTGGTCCGACGGGCCATTGCGGCCCGTCCGCTGCCATGCAGCGCGAGCGAGTGCCTCGCCCTTCACTCGCACTTTGATCAGCCATCGACGCGCCCAGGCAAACTCGAGTCCGAGGATGCCGAGACCGACGGGAATCACGATGAACGCCGGCCCGGGCAGCACCAGCATCGCGATGCCGAGCGCAAGCACCGTGAATCCGACGATTGTGACAACGATGCGCTTGGCCCAGATGTATGCGATGTTCATCGGCGGTGTCGGCTCAGGCCGGCGACTGCACGACGCAGACCGCCACTTTCCAGTCACCTGCGCAACGCACCACGGTGTAGTCGGCCTCGATCACCGTCATGACTGAACCGTCGCGGCGCGTACGCGAGAATCTTCCGCGAACCAGCGCAGCGTCGGCACCGAGCGGCAGGCAATCGAGCTGCAGCACCGCGCCACCCGCCATGCCGGCGTCGCGCTGCGCTCGTTCATAGGCCGTGTTGTTGCGCGCCATGTCCGCGGCGTTGGCCACGCTGCTCCACGTGCCGGCGGACCAGTAGCAGGCGGGATAGATCCAGCAATCGGCGTATGCGTCGGAATCGCCGCGGTGAAATGCGGCGAAATAGGCGCTCACGCGCTGCACCGCGGGATGTTCGGAATCGCTCATCGGCGCGACAGCGGATGCAGCGCAGCGAGCTGCCGATCGTGCAGCCTGGCGAGCAGCAGCTGCGCGCTCAGCGCACCGCACAGCGCCATGAACATGTCCCACTGGGTGTCCCAGACATCGCCTTGGGTGGCGAGGAACGCGTCCGCCGCGCCGCCGACGAGCAACGCGGTCCACCACTCCAGGAATTCGTAGCAGGCACTGATCGCAAGACAGCAGGCCGCGACCAGCGTGAACAGCCACCCACCACGTTGCAGCGGTGTTCTCCGCAGCAGCAGTTCGCGGGCGACGATGGCGGGAATGAAGCCCTGCGCGAAATGCCCCAGGCGGTCGTAGTGATTGCGCGCGAGATCGAACGTCTCGCGCACCCAGTCGCCGAGCGGCACGAGCGCGTAGGTGTAATGCCCGCCGAGCATCAGGATCGCCGCGTGCACGGCGATCAGCGCATAGGCGAGCGGGGTCAGCGGGAAACGCGACCGTGTGAGGGCCAGCAACGGCATCACGATGACGACCGGCGCGACTTCCAGCATCCAGGTGGCGCGGTCCACCGGCCCGACACCCGACCAGACGAGACCGACGATTGCGACCACCCACAACGCCGCCCAGGCGGTCACGCGAACTCTCCATCGAAGAAATCACGCAGGATGGCGCCGAACTCGGCCGTGTGCAGATCGAGGAAGCCGTGGCCCCAGTCCGGTCGCTCGAGCAGACGGCCGTTTCGGATGAAGGGCATCGCGCGCGGCGTGAAGCGGACGAGATCGTCGTTGTTGTTCAGCACGAGGATCGGCTGATGTGCACGGGGCAGGTTCTGCGGATAGGAATAATCGAACGCGGCACGGTGCCCCCAGTGACGGCGCTCGCCGCCGCGCATGTGATCGGGGTAGTACTGCATGATCATCTCGGCAGTCTGGCCCTGTCCGCGCAGTTCCACCAGCGCGCGCCAGTAATCGACCAGATGGCCGCCGTCCTCGCGCACCGTCATCGGCGCGAACTCACGGCGCATCGCGGCGACTTCCTCGTCGGTGTACACCGGCGTGGAGATCAGCGCGAGATGGCGGATCGCCTGCGGACGCTGCAGCGCGAGCTCGAGCGCGATCTTGGAACCGGTGTGGAAGCCGAGGCAGTCGGCTTCCTCGATGCCGAGGGCGTCCATCATCTCGCCCATTGCCACGGCATAGTCCGCGATCTGCGGCGCGACCGGCGGTGCATCGCTCGCGCCATAGCCGGGCGTGTCGGGCGCGAGAGCGATGCGGTCGCGTCCCATCTCGAGCAGCAGCCGCTCGTAGATCGCTCCGGATACGGGACTCAGATGAAAGCACAGCAACGGCCGCCGGGACGGCGCGGCCGGTGCACAGGCGCGCAGGTGCAGCTGGCCGAAGCGGCCGTCGAGATAGCTGCGCCGGACGCGGTTCACAACCGCTGCTTCAGCTGCTCCTCGAGCATGTCCGCCAGCAGACCCTGGTAGTAGTCACCCTTGAACTGCTTGCGCGCGTCGGCGATGAATCCCAGCATCTCGGTCGTATCGCGCCGGACATTGGGACAGGCGTCGAACTTGCCCATCAGCACGTAACGCGGGAAGCCGAGCTGGCCCGCAACGCGCTGCTGCTGCGCGGATCTGCGCAGCAGGTCGCCGGCCTTGCAGGTGTCCTGCGGCTGCTGGTTCATGCCGAACAGCGTGATGTAGCCGATCACGAACAACGCCTGCGGATAGTCGGCGTCGACGGCGACCTGCCGGTTCGCGATGCCCTCGGCACCGCGGCCGCTGTAACCGAGCACCCGACCGAGCAGGTAATTCAGGCGCGGATTCTTCGGATCCGCCTGCACCGCCGCGCGACACAGTTCGATGGCCTTCGGCAGATCGATCTCGGGGCGTTCGCGTCCCGGCGCCACGCGCAACGGATCTTCCGGATGCGAGGCGATCCGGTCGCAGTTCGTCACCGCCTGTGAATACTTCGACGGATCGAAAGGCGCGAAACCTGCGGCCTGCGTGGCGCGTGCCGCAGCGGCAGCCTTGCGCAGCTTCAGTCGCTGCTCCAGCGCCTCGATCCGGCCCTCGGAGGAGTCATAGCTGAGCTTGTCCTTGGCGAGCGCGAAGTAACGATCGATCTGCGCGTCAGACAGCTTCAGGCCGCAGGCGTCGAAGCGCCCGTCGAGATAACCATTGACGAGGTACACGCCCGTCCACGGATGCTCGAGTGCGATTGATTTCTGCCACAGCTCCGCCGCGCGGCAATCGTTGCGCGGCGCCTGTCTGCCGTCGTACAGCACGAAACCGAGCACGAACAGCGCCTGCCGATAGCCCTGCGCGGCGGCGCGTTCCAGCATCGGCAGCGATTCGTCCGTGCGCTTGGCATAGAACAGCACGCGCCCGAGCGTGAACGCCGTGCGCGCGTTCTCGGGTTGTTCGGCCAGCACGCGACGGCAGATCTCGATCGCCTTCGGCAGATCGATCTGGCTGCGCTCGAAGCCGGGCAGCACCTTGTCCGGATCGGCCGGATGCGCCGCGACGCGATCGCAATCGGTGATGTTGGGCGCGATCGCCTGCGCCGCCGGACTGAAGACGATCGAGGCCGTCGCGAGCAGAGCAAGCATCAGGGCGTTCTTCATGTCGATCTCCCCTCGTGTGTTCAGATGCGCGCCGCGGGCACGTGTTGCGCCAGCAGTGCCGCGAACGCAGCCGTATCGGTGCGCAGAAAATCGAGTTCGAAATCCGGCAGGTCGACGTAGACGCCGCCGGGCGGCATCAGCGGCTTCGAACGCAGCGTGATCTCGTAGAGATCGTCGCGCGGTGCGAAGCCGACGAAGGGCACCGGCAGCGTGCGCAGTCGCGCTCCGCCGTCGTAGCGGAACACTGCCGAGTATGCCGCGCCCGGACTGACGCACAGCAGGTAATCGACGAGGCGGCGCTGCACGTCGGTCAGGTCGTAGGGCGGCTTGCGGTACGCGAAGCGTCCGGTCCAGGCCGGCAGCAGGTGCGAGCCATCCTCGATGGGCGTGACCTGCATCTTCGCAAAGCTCGCAAGTCCGCTGGCGTTCTCTTCAGGCGTGAAGCAGGGCATCGCGATCACCGCCGCGCGCCGCACCCGCTGCGGCGCCTGGTGTGCGAGCTCGATCGCTTCGAGCGAGCCGGTGTGCATGCCGAGCACATCGAAGGCGCCATGCAGGCCGAGCCCATCGAGGGCTTCGAGCGTCGCGCCCGCATAATCGGCGACCGTCATCGACTGGTTCGGTGCATCGGAGAATCCGTAGCCGAGCCGGTCCAGCGCGATCGTCGGCCGAGGCAGCAGCGCCTGCAGCGCCACGAACATCTGGCTGGAGCGCGGCGACATGTGCAGCAGCACGAGCGGCAGCTGCTGCGGATCGTCCAGGGTGCCGCGCAGCCGTACGTGCATCTGGCCGAATCGGGTCGCGACGATGCGCCGCTGCTCGGGTTGCGCCGGCGCGCGACCGCTGGCGGCGGGTGGCGTGCTCATGGCACCGCCTGCAGGAATTCGCGTACGTGCCGTGCCACCTGTGGTGGATCCTCGTGATGCAGCATGTGACCGACTCCCGTCAGTGTTTTCAGCGTGAGCCGGCGGAACAGACCCGCGAAATACTCATCGGTGCCATCGGCGCCGAGGTGCGGCCGGTACTCGGACAACTCCCCGAGCACCATCAGCACGCGCGCTTCCACGCGCCGCCAGACGACCTCTGCTTCGTCGCGCCGGTACAGCACCGGATTCACGAGCCGGTGCCAGGGATCCGCCGCGAGTTCGAATTCTTCGCCCGCCGGGCGGGTCCACGCCTCGGCGATGAATCGTGCGCGCTCGGGCGTCAGGCGCGGATTGCGGATGCGCAGCGTACGCGCGAACGCGTCGAGCGACGGATAGCGCGAGCGGCGCGGCGGCGTGCGCAGTGCGTCCAGCCACTCTGCATAGCGCGCGGCCGCCTGTTCGGTCGGGACGCGCGGCAGGCCGAAACCCTCCAGCGACACGACCGACTCCACCCGTTGCGGCCGGATGCCGGCATACATCAGGCCCACGTTGCCGCCCATGCTGTGGCCGATCAGCCGTGCCGGTGAACCCGGTGAAACATGGTCCAGCAGTGCTTCGAGATCGGCGAAATAGTCGGGGAACCAGTAGCTCGAGCCCTGGCCAGCGGAGTCACCGAAGCCGCGCCAGTCCGGCGCGACGAAACTCCAGTCCGGCGGCAGTTCGTCGACCAGGAACTGGAAGGTCGGCGCCGCATCGAGGAACCCGTGCAGCAGCACGATGGGTGGACTCGCTGCGGCGCCCGGAGGCGGCCCCCAGCGCAGCAGCCGATGCCTCAGCCCGCGGATATCGACGTGTTCGACGCTCGGCGCGATCACGAGCCCAGGAAGATCCCGTAGGCAGGATTCGCGGTTTCGTCGGTGTACGGGTAGTGCAGCGCGTCGATGTGCAGGCGGAAATCGTCGCGCTCGGCCGGCGGTACCTGGATGCCGCACAGCACGCGGCCGTAGTCCGAGCCGTGATTGCGGTAATGGAACAGACTGATGTTCCAGCGCGATCCCACCGACTGCAGGAAGCGCAGCAGCGCACCGGGCCGCTCCGGAAACTCGAAGCGCAGCAGCAGTTCGTCCGCGATGTCGCGCGCATGCCCGCCGACCATGAAGCGCACGTGCAGCTTCGCCATCTCGTTGTCGGTCATGTCGGTCACCGCATGACCCGCTGCCCGCAGCGAGGCGATCACCTCTTCGCGTTCGGCACGACCGCGCCCTAGCGAGAAGCCGACGAAGATCTGTGCGGGCCGGCCCGCCTCGTACCGATAGTTGAATTCCGTGACACTGCGTCGGCCGAGCGTCTCGCAGAATTTCAGGAAACTGCCGGGTTGCTCGGGAATCTCCACCGCCAGCAGCGCTTCGCGCTGCGCGCCGATCTCGGCCCGCTCCGCGACATGGCGCAGCCGGTCGAAGTTCATGTTCGCGCCGCAGTTGATCGCGATCAGACGCTTGTCCCGCAGTCCCTCGCGCGCGACGTATTTCTTGATGCCGGCGACCGCCAGCGCGCCGGCCGGCTCGACGATCGCGCGCGTGTCTTCGAAGATGTCCTGGATGCCGGCGCAGATTTCGTCGGTGTCGACGGTGATGATCTCATCGACATGCTCACGCACGAGCCGGAACGTCTCCTCGCCGACGCGACGCACCGCCACGCCGTCGGCGAAGATGCCGACACGCTCGAGGTTCACGCGCTTGCCCGCGTTGACCGACTGCAGCATCGCGCAGGAGTCCGCCGGCTGCACGCCGATGATCTTCACTCGCGGATAGAGGTACTTCAGGTACACCGCGATCCCGGCGATCAGTCCGCCGCCGCCGATCGGCACGAACACGGCGTCCATGTCGCCGCCCGTCTGGCGCGCGAGTTCGACCGCGATCGTGCCCTGCCCCGCGATCACATCGGGGTCGTCGAACGGATGCACGAACACCATGTTGCGTTCGCGCATGAGGACCAGCGCATGGTCGTACGCGGCGTCGTAATCATCGCCGTGCAGCACGGCCTCGCCGCCGTGATCGATGACTGCCTGCACCTTGATGCTCGGCGTGGTCTGCGGCATCACGATGACCGCCGGAATACCGCGCCGCTTCGCGGCCAGCGCGACGCCCTGGGCATGATTGCCGGCGGAGGCGCAGATCACGCCGCGCTTCGCGGCAGCCTCCGACAGCTGCGCGATCTTGTTGTAGGCGCCGCGCAGCTTGAACGAGAACACCGGCTGCAGGTCTTCGCGCTTGAAGCGCACCGCATTGCCGAGGCGGCGGGACAGCAGCCTTGCGTGATCCAGCGGGGATTCGATCGCGACGTCGTAGACGCGCGCCTTCAGGATGCGTTCGATGTAGTCGCTCACGGAGTCGCTTTGACCGTCTGCCGCGCAAAGGCGCCATACACGCGATTCACGAAGGCTTCACGTTCGGCCCGCGCCTCTGCGGCCTGCTCGGCCGTCGGCTGGTGCTCCTCGATCATCTGCGCGGTGACGACGCCCTTCTCGGCCAGCAGCCTCTCGATCACGCGCATGCGCTCGCGCTGCACCCACATCTCTGCACCCAGTTCCAGCGTCACCGCGATCAGGTTGTCGATGGCGGGATTGTCGAAGAACGCGGGCTCCGGCGCGGGCGCCGGCGGGCTGGGTGGTACGGATTCAGGCATGCGGCGCAGCATAGCGGCTGCACCGCCCGTGGCAAAGCGGCACGAGGTGTCATGTCCACGCCGCTATACTGATTCGCAGTGACGTCTGCCCCGAGTTTCAATCACGCGACAGCCCGCCGGATCGTGCTGTCCTCCGCGCTGGTCGGAGCGCTGTCGTCATTCTCGATGAACGCCGTGGTCCCGGCCCTGCCGGAGATCCAGGCGCATTTCGGCGCGACGATCGGCGAGACGCAGATCATCGTCAGCGCCGGCCTGCTGGCGCTGGCGCTCGGCAATCTGCTGATCGCGCCACTGTCCGACAGGATCGGTCGCAAGCCGATCATCGTCGCTGGCCTCGGTGTCTTCGCACTCGCCAACGTGATCGCCGCGATCGCGCCGAACATCGCCGTCGTGATTGTCGCGCGCATCGTGCAGGCCTTCGGTATCGGCGCGGGCACGGCCGTCGCGCGTGCTGCGATCAATGACTATTTCGGACCGGAACGCGCCGCGACCGGCATCGCACTGACCGCCATGGCGATCCTGTTCGTGCCGCTCGTGGCCCCGACGATCGGCGGCTTCGCGACGGAGTGGTTCGGCTGGCGGATGCCGCTCGCCATGACGGCGACGGCTGGCCTGTGTGCCGCGCTTTTCATCCTGTTCGGCAGCGAAGCGACGCGACCGAGCCATCCAGGCGGCGGCGAACCCACGCCGGGAATGCTGCGGAGCTATGCCACGCTCCTGGGCGATGCGCGGTTCCGCGCATTTGCGCTGTACGGATCATTCCTGCTGTGCGCGATCTACACCTTCGTCACGGGCGCGCCGTATGTCGCGCGCCAGCTGATGCACCTGTCCGCGTCGGAGTACGGCCTGTGGGCCGCTTTGCCGGCCGGCGCTTCGCTGTCGGGCTTCGCCACCGCGGCACGGATCTCGCGCCGGGTCGGCGCGAGGACGATGCTCGGCGTGGGCACGAGTCTCGCGCTCGCGGGCGGCATCTGGATGCTGATCGCCGCGGGCCTGCACGTGACGCACCCGCTGGCGCTGTTCGCACCGGCCATGCTGATCAGCTTCGCGCAGTCGATCTCGCTGCCGAACGCGATGGCTGGCGCGCTCGGCATGCGTCCCCGGCTCGCGGGTGCCGCCTCGGGGCTGATGGGATTCCTGCAGCTCGCGCTGGCTGCAATCTGGGCGCAGGGCGTCGGTGCGGCCGCGAATGGCACGGCCTGGCCGCTCGGAATCGCGATCTGCGGGGCGACGGTGCTTGCGGCGCTGTGCTGGCTGCGACTGCGCGCGCTGCGCGCCGTCAGCTGACCGGAGACGCTGCGCGGCGATCAGCCGAAATCGGGACGCGGCGAGCGCTCGAAGAAGCGGAAACGGGATTTGCCGATCTGCACCAGGTCGCCATCGCCCAGCGCGCGACGGTGCACCCGCTGGCCGTTGACGACGACGCCATTGGTGCTGCCGAGGTCCTCGATCACCGTGTGATGCAGGCCGACGTGCACGACGGCGTGATGGCGGCTGATGAAACGGGTATCGACCTGGATGTCGTTGTCAGGTTCGCGGCCGATGCTGGTGCGCTGATGCAGCGTGAACAAGGTTTCCGTATCGCCCTCGATCAGCATCAGGTAGCGGGTCGGCGCTTCGGCCACCGGCGCAGCGCCCGGAGCGGCCGGCGCTGGAGACTGCATGCGGATGCGCGCGGAATCACTGAGCGCGGCCACCGCCTCGCCGGCGGTGCCCGATGCCGCACGGTTCTGCGGTTGACGCAACAATGCCTCGACGCGGTGCACCTGGCTCTCGGCGGCACGCAGATCCGATTCGAGTTCGAGGATGCGTTGACGCTGCATGCGCAGGTCCTGCTGCAGCGCACGGATCGACGGTGCGCCCTCGGCGGCGCTGGCTTCGGCCGTCGCGACGCGTTCGACCGCCTCATGCAGCGCCTCTTCGAGGAGCGTGCAGCGCTCCGTCAGGGCCTGGTTCTCGGCCAGCAGCGTTGCCCGACCATGGCGGGCCTCGGCTACTTCGGCCATCGCGACGGCGAGCTGCTGCTCGCGCGCCGCCAGATGCTGCTCACGCTGGTGCAGTACGGCTTCGAGATCGAGGAGGTGACGCTCGGCGGTGGTCGAGCCGTCTGCGGCGGGCCGCAGCACCGGGACCAGATGCGCAGACTTCAGTTCGAGGCGCGGGCCCTGGTACGGCTGATCCAGTTCGAGCGCTTCGTCGAGCGGCGCTGCAACGAAGCCCGGCACGCGCAGTTCCGACGTGGAATCGATGTCGGTGTCATTCTCGACCGAGCGCAGGCCTGGACCCATGATGTTCATGGGTGAAAAGAAATAACCGATTCAGGGATCGAACGCCAGCGTTCGCCGAATGGCGACAGCGGCTTCGCTCAGGCTTTCCCTGCCGATCTCAGCTTGTCCGTGAAACGGAACTTGCACTTGCCGACGTGCACGACATCACCATCGCGCAGCACTGCCTGACGCACGCGCTTGCGGTTCACCGCGATGCCGTTCGTGCTCTGCAGATCCTCGATCAGCGTCTGGCGCGGACCGGAAACGATGACGGCGTGGTGGCGGCTGATCGAGGTGCGCGGCACGCAGATGTCGTTGTCCTCCGCACGGCCGATGGTCGTGCGGCGGCCGAGGCGGAACACGGTATCGGCATTGCCATCGCTCAGGATCAGGAAGCGCGGCGCGCCGTCGGGCAGCAGCTCGGGATCACGTCGCGAGATGTCGGATGCCGGCAGCGAGGTCTCGGCCACGGCGCGATTCTCGCCGGTGCGATCGGCCGGCTTTTCGGCAGGCCGCGCGCCCTGCTGGGTCGCTTCGATCAGCTTGCGCGTCGCCGTCGCGGACGCCGACGACGCGGACTCGACCGCGGTCATCGCGCCGAGCCGCGCGATCTTCAGGTTCAGTTCGACCTCGAGCTGATGCGCGCGGGTCTCGGAGAAACGCAGCGCGGTTTCGAGCGCGCTGACTCGCGCAGCCGTTTCGCGTTCGATCTCGGCCACCCGCGCCTGCAACGCATCATTGGCGGCGGCGGCCTCGGTCGCGCGCGCGTCGGTCGCCTGGAGCTGTTCACGCACGGCCGCGGCGTCGGCGCGGGCGCCGACCAGATCCGCTTCGAGCTGCTGGCTGCGCAGACCCACCGCATCCCGATCCGTGGCGAGGTCGGCGAACTGTTGTTCGAGCTGCGAAATCTTCTGGCCAAGCCCGGCGGCTCGACCTGTTTCGGCAGCGGTCGCCGCGCGCGCCTCTTCGCCGCGCGCTTCGGCGGCGCTCAGCCGTGCTTCGAGTTCGCTGATCCGTGCCTGCGCCTGCCGCAGATCCGTGGACAACTGACCGCCGCTCGCGCTCGATTCGGCGAGGGCCGCATCGGTCTCGCGCAGCAGGCTTTCCCAGACCACACGTCGCGCCTCGCGGCTCTGCAGCGCTTCCTGCAATGCGCTGACCTGGGCACGCAGCGCGGCTGAATCCGCTTCCGCCCAGCGCGACGCGCGCTCCGCCGCATCCAGCCGCTCCGCGAAAGCCTGCTGCTCGCCGGACCGCCCCTGCGCCGCGGCGTTCAGTTCATCGGTGAGTGCCGTCGAGGCACGCAGCTCGCCTTCGAGGAATTCGAGCTTGCCCCACAGCGTCGCACGTTCTTCGCGCGCCACGGCGACCTCGGCCTGGGACGCCGCAAGCTGCGCCTGCAGCGCCTGTTGCGCAGCCTGCACGCGCGAGACGCGTTCCTCGGCCGCATGCACGCGTACGCCCGCCGCCTCGACCTGCGAATCGCGCTCGAGCAGCAGCGTGCGCAGGCGTTCGACGTCCGCACTCAGCGCGACGATCTCGGACTCGAACTCGGCGAGTTCGGATTCGCCGTAGTTCGCAGCCAGCCGCGGCTGGATCAGCGTGACGTCCTCGCCGTTGTCCGCGGCGATGGGCTCGGGCGAGTCCGACTCCATGTCGAGCCCGGGCAGCTCGATGGTGGAATCAAGGTCGTCGTCCGCGTGTTCGGGTCGGGCTTCGGATACCATGGTGGTACATGGGTAAACAATTTCCATGAAGAATGCCAGTACCGGGATCACACCCCCGCGCCACCCCCGGCAAAACGTCTGGATCCTGACCGCTGCCCAGGCATTTTCGGGCTGCGGAACCATCATGCTGGTCGCTTTCGGCGGCATCATCGGTACCAGCATCGCCCCCACCGCGGCACTCGCCACCCTGCCCCTGTCACTGTCCATCCTGGGGGTCGCCAGCGCCTCCCTGCCGGCCGCCCTGCTGATGCAGCGGATCGGCCGCCGGCGGGCCTTCGTCGGCAGCGCGCTGGTGGCGGCCTGCGCAGCCCTGCTGTGCGCCTGGGCCGTCGCACATGGCAACTTCGCGCTGATGTGCGTGGCCGGCTACGGCCTGGGCTGCAACATGGCCTTCGTGCAGCAGTACCGCTTCGCAGCCACCGAGTTCGTCGATGTCTCGCAGTCCGGTTCGGCTGTCGCGACCGTGATCCTCGGCACGCTGGTCGCGGCGATCGCCGGTCCGTCGATCGGCATGGCCGCGCGCCATCTCGGAGGCTGGCCCGAGTTCACCGGCTCCTATGTCGCACTCGCGGGCCTCTGCCTGATCGCCGCAGCGATCCTCACGCAACTCGACGACGCGCCGATACGCAGCGCATCGCGGGATGATGCAGGACGGTCGTTGCGTCAGATCGCGGCTCAACCCGCGTTCCGCCTCGCCGTACTCGCCGGCATCGCCGCCTACGCCGTGATGAGCTTCATCATGACCGCGACGCCGATCAGCATGCACGTGCACGACGGCTTCAGCAGTGGCGAGACCGCCAGCGTCATCACGGCGCACCTGCTCGGCATGTATCTGCCGTCGCTGGCAACCCCGGCGCTGCAGCGCTGGCTCGGCGTGCGCGGCATGATGCTGTGCGGCCTCGCGGCAATGGCGATCTGCATCGTGATCAGTGCCGTCATCGGGCATGCCTTCGTGCATTACTTCACCGGACTCGTGCTGCTCGGCCTGGGCTGGAACCTGCTGTTCGTCGCCGGCACGCAATTGCTGACGACGACCTACGCGCCATCCGAAAGATTCCGTGCGCAGGGCTGCAACGATCTCGCCGTATTCGGCTCGCAAGCCGTCGCCTCGCTGCTGGCAGGCACGGCGATGGAAACGATCGGCTGGGAAACCCTCAACGTCGTCAGCTTGCCGCTGCTCGTCGCGGTCGTGCTGCTGCTGTGGCGCACGCCGCTGCCGTCGACCACCCGTTCGTGACATCCGTCATGAATACCTCACCGGGAAATTCACCCGAACAGCCTTCCGTCTTCGGCATGCTCGCCGCGCCGCCGCCGCTGCCGCGGATGGCCGCACGCGCCCTGGTCGCCTGCGCGATCGCGCAGCGCGTCGATCTCGAATCGCATCCGGATGCGCTCGAAGCGCGCGAACTGATCCAGCTCGGCAACGAGTGGCTCGGAGAACATGGCCTGGTCCGCGAGGTGGACCCGGCGGAACGGGAACTGTTGACCGCGGAGCCCGGCACGTTGTCGGCCGCGCAGCTCGCGCGCTTCGCGCCGCTGGCCGAATGCGCCGCCGTGATCGCCTGGGCGCTGCAGCGGCATCCATTGCCTGCGGCCGACGTCGATGCGGATGCGGTGGCGATCGCCGAGTCGCTCGGCTGGCTCGATGAGGCCGGCGTGAATCTCGGCAGGTCGGCGCGGCTGCGCCCGCGCGAGACCGTGATGGCCGCGCTCGATGCGCAGGGCGCCCTGCACTGGCGGCTGCTGGAACGCACGCGACCGGAGAGCGCCACCATTTCGATGCGGCGATTCGCGCCGTCATCGTATGAATGGCCCGACGACGTCACGCCGTTCGAACTGCTGGACGACGACCTCGCACTCGAAGGCATTCCGCTCGCGGCCGTGACGCCGCAGGTGCTGTTCGGCGCGCTGCGACGTGCGCAGGAGCGCCATCGCGCGCTGCTGTGGCTGCTCGGTCAGCAGCGCAACTACTGGGATGTCACGCTGCCCGGATAGGGGCCCGTCGCCAGGCCCGGAGCCGCCGCGCCGAATCAGCCGCGCCCGATCAGCCGAGCAAGAACTCGCGGATCTGCGTGACCACCGCCTCTGGCGCGACGTCGAACAGGCCATGTCCGAAATCCGGCAGATCGACGAAACGCGCATCCGGCAGCAGGCCGCGGGCACGCAGCGTCGCATCCCAGAGATCGTCGCGCGGTCGCAGAACGAGCGCGGGCTGTTTCACCAGCCGCAGCCGTTCCGCCGCGGCATGATTCATCACGGCGTTTGCGCCCCACCAGGCCTGCGGGCCGTTGCGCAACTTCTCCGCGAACGACTGCGCGAGCATCTCGAGCGTGACGCCCGGACCCCGCCACTGCACGCTGCGCTGCCATTCGGCCGCGACATGACTGCCGTCCTCGGCGATCGGCACGGGCCAGGGCTTGCGACGGAACTCCTCTTTCTCGGCATCCGTCAGCACGGGCACCGCAACGAGCACCAGCCGGCGCACGAGATCGGGACGTGCGATCGCGATCTCTGCGGCGATCAGCGAACCGGTGTGATAACCGAGCAGATCGACCTTGCGAAAACGCATGTTGTCGAGGAAGTCGGTGATCGCTGCCGCATAGTCCGCGATCGAAGGCGCGGACGTCGGCGGATCCGACTCGCCGAATCCCGGTGTGTCCGGCGCATACACGGAGCGATCCACGCCGGCCAGTCCGATGAAATTGCGGAATACCCGCGCGGACATCAGACTCTGGTGCAGGCAGATCAGCGTGGTGGCTTCGTCAAAGCCGCCCCCGGGAGGAATCGCGTGATGGACGTGCAGCTGTCCGTATCGGCATTCGAAATACGTGCGGCTTATTCTGGGCCCAGTGCTGACCGATGCGTCGCGGGTTTCTCTCGGCATTTCCGTGCTCCTGCGCGCGCGATGCCGTTGACGCTCAGCATCGGGCCCACGCATAGTGAACTTCGAAGGTCGCGACAATATCAGATGAGGTGATGATGAAACTCTACGGATCTCTCGCTTCTCCCTACGTGGGACGGACGGTGCTCGGTGCGCGCTGGAAGGGAATGGACCTGCCGCTGGAAGCACCGCCTGGGGGCGGTATCAAATCACCCGAATACCTGCGCATGAATCCGATGGGCAAGATGCCCACGCTCGAGTCTGGTGGTCGTTATGTCGCCGAGTCGATGGTGATCCTCGAGTACCTCGACGATGCCAGCCCGCACAAGTCGCTGCTGCCCGCAGATCCGGTGGATCGCGCGCATGTCCGGTTGATGGGTCGCATCACCGATCTTTACGTGATGGCGCACGGCGGCGGTCTCTTCCGCAACATGAATCCGGCGCAGCGCAATCAGGCCGACGTCGATGCCGCCGTGGCTGGCCTGCGCAAGGGCCTGGCCGATCTCGAGCATTTCATGGGCAACGGACCCTACGCGCTCGGCAAGGAGCCCTCGCAGGCGGACTGCGCGATGCTGCCGTGCCTGATGATGATGAGCGGCATCGCTTCGATGTTCGGCATCGCGAATCTGCTGGAGGGCCGACCCAAGCTCGAAGCGTGGATGAAGTTCCTGCAGACGGAACCGGTCGCGGGGCCATTCATGCAGGAATACTCGGCGGCGATCCAGGCGTTTCTCTCCAGCCGGCGCTGATCGGATGTACGGCTGGCGCGTTCGCGAGTTCGGCGGCGTCGAGGTCATGCAGTGGACCGAGATGCCGGACCCTGTACCGGGTCCAGGGCAGATGCGCGTTCGCGTGCACGCATCCGGCATCAATTTCGCCGAGACCCGCATGCGCGCCGGCACGTACTCGGGGCAGGAACTGCCGTTCGTGATGGGCATGGAGTCCGCCGGTATCGTCGAGGCCGTCGGGCCAGGCGTGCGCGGCTTCGCCGTGGGCGATCGCGTGTTCGGTCGGGCGCGCGGTTCGCACGCCACACACGTGCTGTTCGAAGACGTGCATGCGATGCCGCTGCCGAACTCACTGAGCTTTGAGCAGGGAGCCGCACTGCCGGTCGGCTGGCTGACGGCCTGGCACGCGCTGGTGACCGTCGCCGACGTACAGCGAGGCCAACGCGTCCTGATCGAAGCGATCGCCAGCAGCGTCGGCAGCGCGGCGCTGCAGATCGCGCGCGATCGCGGCGCGTGGGTCGCCGGCACGGCGAGTCGCGACGACAAATGCGCACGCGCCGTCGAAGCCGGTGCCGATGCCGCCTACAACTACAAGTCCGGTGACGTGCCGGCGCTCGTCCGGCGCGACACGGGCGACCACGGCATCGACATCGGACTGATGACGATCGGCGAAGAGACGGCGGCGGCGCTGTTCGAATCGATGGCCTATGAAGGGCACATCGTGATGTACGGCAGCACCGGCGGTCGCCAGGTCTGCTTCAACCTGAACATCGGCACGCGGAATCTGCGCCTGTCGGCGATGAGCATCTCGACCAGCGCGCGCTTCGTGCCGGAATCGATGCCATCGTTCCGCGAATACGCGGTGCCGCGATTCGCCGACGGCCGCTTCCGCGCGGTGGTCGATACCGTGCTGCCGATGGCGGAAGTCGCGCGGGCGCATGCGATGGTCGACGCGCGCACGCACTTCGGCAAGGTCATCCTCGTCAACCAGGGCTGATCAAGGCGACTGCTCGCGCGCGGACCGTCGCGGCAGGGCGAGGCTCGCGACGATGCCACCGCCGGGACGATTGGCCAGCGCGAGGCGCCCGCCATGCGCCTCGACGATCTCGCGGCAGATCGTCAGGCCGAGTCCCGTACCGGATGGCTTCGTCGAGAAGAACGGCAGCAGTGCCTGGCGCAGCTGCGCCTCGCTCATGCCCGAGCCGCGGTCGGCGATTTCGATGAGCAGGTGATCCGGACGCTCCGCGAATGCGATCGTGATGTCCCCACTGGCCGAGCCGGACTCCGCGGCGTTCTTCAACAGATTGATGAACACCTGCTGGAACTGCACCGAATCCACCAGCACGGCGTCCTGCGGCAATTCGCCCTCGATGCGGAACGGCGTGATCGCGAGCAGCGGGTCGAGCAGTCCGGCCCAGGTTGCCGGGGCGAGTCGCGGCTGCGGCAGCTTCGCGAACTTCGAATAGCCCTCGACGAAGGACTGAAGATGCCGTGCGCGTTCTTCGATCGTGCTGAACACCCGCTGCAGGGCGGGTGTCGGCTGATCTCCGACCAGCAACGCGCCGGAATGTGCCAGCGAGGTGATCGGCGCAAGTGAATTGTTCAGCTCATGCGCGATGACGCGGATCACGCGCTTCCAGGTCGCCACTTCCTGCGCCGCGAGTTCGCGCGTCATCTGCTTGAGCATGATCAATCGATGTCTGGCGGCGTTCATCTGGAAGCTGCGCGTCGAAAGATGGAAGACGTTCGGTTCGCCGTCCGAATCCATCGTGAACAGGCAGTCACCGCCGCGCGCCAGAGCCTCGGTGAGTTCAGGCGGCGACTGCGCGAGCCGCTGCGCAAGCGAATCGCCCTCGAAACGCCGGCCTGCCGCCAGCAGCTGCCGCGCCGCGACGTTGCAATAGATCACGCGATCCTGCGCATCCAACAGCACCAGTGCCACGGGCGTGGCCTGCACGACGGTGTCGAGCATCAGTTCACGCTGATAGATCTGCTGGCGCTCGCCGCGCAGACGGTCACCGAGTCCGTTGTAGGCACGGATCAGGGCGCCGAGTTCATCCGGATCGGAAGGGTCACCGCCCTGCGCGATACTGATGCTGAAATCCCGATCCTTCAGGCTCTCTATGCCGTCGGTCACCGCGCGCAGCGCCGCACGCTGCCGCCGCAGCATCTGCCTCGCACCCAGCATGGCGGACACGATCGCCACGAGCATGCCGAGGCCGAGCGATGCGGCAAACGGCAGGCCGAGGCGATCCTGCGCCAGCAGTGCAACACCGGCCGCCATGAGTGCACAGCAGCCGACGAGCAGTGCCAGCCGCCCTTCGCTCGAGCGCCTCAGCCAGCGGGAACCTGGCGACGGTTCAGTTGAGGGCATCTCGCTCGCCAGGCATCGCCGGGCGCAGACCGAGCTTCTCGATGCGCCGGTACAGTGCCTGACGACTGAGGCCGAGATCCCGGGCAGCGCGCGCGATCACGCCGGCAGAGCGCGTCAGCGCGACCTCGATCTCCTCGCGGCTCGGCTCGCGTTCCAGGGCGAGCTCCGCGACGACGGGCTCGTCGCTGCACAGCGCCAGCGCCGCAGGCTCGATCGTCATCGACCCGGACAGCAGCGTCGCGCGCTCGACGGCGTTGCGCAGTTCGCGCACGTTGCCGGGCCAGTGATGCGCCCGCAACGCCTGCTCCGCCTCGGCGGAATAGGCATAGCCCTGCGGCAGGAAATGCCGCGCGAGCGGCAGGATATCGTCGCGACGCGCGGCCAGCGGCGGCACCTGCAGCTCGATCACGTTCAGGCGGTAGAACAGGTCCTCGCGGAACTCGCGATTGCGCACGGCACGACGCAGGTCGCGGTTGGTCGCGCTGATCACGCGCACCCGCACCCGGCGCGTGACGCTGCTGCCGACCCGCTCGAATTCGCCGGACTGCAGCACGCGCAGCAGCTTCGCCTGGCCATTCAGCGACAGATTGCCGATCTCGTCGAGGAACAGCGTGCCGCCATTCGCGGCCTCGAAGCGGCCGACGCGGGCACGGGCGCCGGTGAACGCGCCGTTCTCGGCGCCGAACAGCTCGCTCTCGATCAGCTCACCCGGCAGTGCGCCGGCATTGACCTTCACGAACGGACCTTCCGCGACACTGGAATTTGCCTGGATGATTTCGGCCAGCACTTCCTTGCCAGCGCCGTTCGGACCCGTGATCAGTACCGGCACATCGGCGCGCGCGATCTGGGTCGCCATCGTCACGAGCGTATGCATCGGCTCGCTTTCGTAGACGATGCCGCGCAGATCGAAACGACCCGCCAGCCGCTGCCGCGCCTCGCGTCGCGCTCCCATCGCCACGTTCGATTCGCGTTGTGCGATACGCAACTGCAGCAGGTTGCGGATCGTGGTCAGCAGGCGCGCGTCGTCCCAGGGCTTCGCGACGTAGTCCGACGCACCCGCCTGCACCAGCGCGACGGCCGTCTCGAGATGCGTCCACGCCGTCATCAGGATCACCGGAATGCCCGGCGCCACCCGACGCAGTGCGTGGAACAGCGTCACGCCCTCGTCTCCCGAGGTGGCATCGCGACGGAAGTTCATGTCCTGGATCACGAGGTCCACCGGCCGCGCGGCCAGCGTCTCGAGCGCAGTGGAAGGATTTGCGACGCAGACCACGTCGAGGCCATGCAGCGACAGCAGCACCTCGAGCGCCGTGCGCACGGCCTCGCTGTCGTCGACGACCAGAACCGTGCAGCGCCCCACGAGATCCCCCAGCAGACGGGCATCGTGCCCGCAAGTGTTGGATGGTGTTTCGATGGTCATGGTTGGAATACCCGGTATTGGCTATACGGTACGCGTTGCGACGGCCGGTGCAATCAGGGCCGCGCGCCGAGCCGGCCGCAGTGCGGCCGCCTGCCCGACGGCCCAGATCAGCAGCGTACCGCCGACGAGATAGTAGAGAGGCAACCGCGGCATCCGGTATTCGAGCGAAAGCCAGTAGCCCAGGCCAAGCCCCAGTACACAGCCGACGACGACGCCGCCCGTCGTGATCAGCCAGTTTTCGACCAGGAAGTAACGCAGGATGTCGCCGCGGCGCGCACCGACGGCGCGCCGCGTCCCGATCTGCTTGGTGCGGGCGTTCACCTGGAAGGATGCCAGCCCGAAGATCCCGAGAGCGCTGAACGCCGTCAGCAGCACCACGACGGTGAGGAGGAAGGTCGCGGTAGCACGGTCATCCGTGTAGCTGCGATCCTTGAACCACTGCAGCGTCCGGACCCAGTTGATGACGCGGCCCTTGACCGCACCGGACAGTCTGGTCTCGGCCTGCTGCATCATGGCATCGCGCTGACCGGGACGCGCGCGGACCAGATAGAACACGGCCGGACCGCTCGGATGCTGCGGCAGCAGCATGGTCTGATCGTTTCGATCGAATCCGACCCAGGGGCCGCGCATCAGTTCCATCACGCCGACCACGCGCGCCGCCTGGCCGAGACCGTCGTACACCAGCTGGCCGAGCGGATTGGCGTCGCCATACAACTCGCGTCCCAGCTTGCTGCTGATGATGACCTCCGGCACGAAGCTCGAGCTCTGCGTCGCCCGCGGTGGCTCGATGGTCTCGGCGCGAAACGCACGTCCACTGACCAGTTTCACGCCGAGCGCGTCGAGTCCCTGCTCATCGACCTGGAACGTCGCGCCCATGACGTTTTCGCCGGCCTTGGGAGCCTTCGTGAAGCCACTGGCACTGCCGCCACCCGAAAGCGGAATCGCACTGATCGGCGTGGCGGCCATGACGCCCGGCAGCGCGCGCAGTGAGACGAGGTCCGCCCGCAGCGTCGATGCGAAGTCGAACTCGCGCCCGTAGCCTGTGCTCGACACCACGAACAGGTTGTCGATGTCCATGCCGGTGGGCTGACGCATGGCCCCGACGCGCTGGGTCGTGATGTAGATCGCGTTGACGAGCACACCCAGCGTGATCGCCACCTGCAGGGCCACCAGCACCGCACCCGTTCGATTGCGCCACAGCGAAGACAGGATCGGCCCGAACTGCAGGTCGGTCCGCCGGCCGTCGACATTCTCTTTCATCGTGTTGTCTCCGGACGTCTGGCTCATTGGGTCTTCAGATAGCTGGCGGGCTGCACACGGCCAACGCGCAGCGCCGGATACAGGCCTGCAGCGATGCCTGCCAGCGCGGAAAGTCCCAGCGCGATCCAGACCATGGTCCAGTCGAGGTGCGCGACGCTGCCGAGATTGCCGAAGCCTTTCGCGTACATCGCGCGTACGCCCCAGAGTCCGAGCATCGACAGCAGCAGACCGAGCACCCCGCCCGCGAGTCCGATGCCGACGACCTCGACCAGATGCTGCAGCACGATGTCGCGCCGTTTCGCCCCGAGCGCGCGGCGCAGCCCTGCCTGTGGCGCCGCGCCGAGGAATTTCGCGAGCAGCAGTCCCACGACGTTCAGCAGGCACACCGCGAGGAACGCGAAGCCGAGACCAACCAGCATCCGGTTGTCCGTCGTGACGACTTCGTTGCGCACCAGCCATTCGGACACGGTCTCGAGCTTGTTGTTCAGGGACCGGGCCATGCGCCCCTGCTTCTTCTGCTCGCGCGCGTAGTTGTCGAGGAAGGCCTGGAATCGCGCCCGGGCATCGGCGTCGGGCAGCTCGGCCCAGAACTGCAGCCAGACGCACTCGGAAGCGAGGAAAGCCGGATAGGAATCGATGCGCTCGTCTTTCCAGCACTGCGTGTTGCCGGATGGATTCTTCTGCAGACGCTCCGTCCAGGCGATCGGAATGAAGGCGTCCTCGACCGTATTGAACGAGCCGGTATTCAGATCGTAGAAGCGCGGCGTCGGCTGCCAGTCGTCCAGCACTCCGACGACGCGCATGTCGCGACCATCGACGCGCACCGTGCGGCCGACGCTGTTCGCACCGGCGAACAGCTTCTCGTTGGTTTTGGCGTTCAGCACGATCACCGGTTCGCCCGCCTGATCCTGCGCCTCCGACCAGCCGCCACCGAACGCGAACGGCACGTCGAACATCGTGAAGAAGTGCCGGCCCGTCAGGCGCACGTTGCCATTGATCGGCTGGGTGCCGGCAATGCCGGACTCCACCACCTGGTTGCTGTTCCAGGTCGCGACGCTGCGCAGCGGGATGTCGGAGCGCGCCAGCGCGGTGGCGTCGCGCCAGGTCAGCTGCTGCGACGACCTCTCGGGGAAGCGATCGTCGGGCGGCAGCTCGGCGCCCCAGGCGTCGACGGTCACGGCGTACAGCACGTCGTTCTTCCACCAGATCGGATTGGCAGAGACCGCGCGATACACGGCCAGCGCCATCACGCAGACGCTGAGGCCGAGCGCGATCGCGATGACCATCAGCGCGGACAGGCCGGGGCTGCGTCGATGGCTCTGCAGGGCGAGGCGGACGTAATAGGCGAGCATCGATGACGCCTCAGGCCTGCTGCGCGGTGCTCTCGAGCACCGTCACCGACTCGATCGGCCGGAAGTCGCTGAGCTGCCCATCCACCACCTGCACATGCCGGTCCGCGCGACGCGCGAGTTCCGGATCGTGGGTGACCATGATGATGGTCGTCCCCATGTCGTTGATCTGCTCGAGCAGTTCCATGATCTGACGTGCCATCAGCGAATCGAGATTGCCGGTCGGCTCGTCCGCGAGGATCAGGCGCGGATCGCCGGCGAGCGCACGCGCGATCGCGACGCGCTGCTGCTGGCCACCGGAGAGCTGCGCCGGATAGTGGCGACTGCGCGAAGACAGGCCGACCAGGTCGAGCGCAGCACGGATGCGCGTGTCGCGATCCGACGCGACGAGGCGCCGATAGCGCAGCGGCACATCCACGTTGTCATGGACATTCAGGTCCGGGATCAGGTTGAAGCTCTGGAAGATGAAGCCGATCTTGCGGTTGCGGATGTCCGAACGCGCATCGTCATCGAGCTGCGCGACGTCGACGCCGTCGAGCACGTAGCGGCCACTATCCGGCGCTTCGAGCAGGCCCGAGACGTTCAGAAACGTGGTCTTGCCAGACCCCGAAGGGCCCGTGACTGCGACGAACTCGCCCTCTGCGACGGCGAGATTGAACCGCCGCAGGGCATGGGTCTCGATCAGGTCGGTGCGGTACACCTTGCTGATGTCTTGCATTTCGAGCATGGATACTCCAGCAGTCATGGTTTGCTCAGTCTGCGATGCGCACCCGCTGCGCATCGCGGAATTCCGTGGTTCCGCCGACGACGATCCGGTCGCCGACCGCGAGTCCCGAGAGGATCTCGATCTCGCCGACCGAGACCGCACCGACCCGCACGGGCTGGCGCGCGGCGTGGCTGCCATCCACGCGCCAGACATGTTCGGCGCCGGCCTCGAGACCGGCCCCGCGTTCGACCTTCAGCACGTCGTTGCGTTCATCGATGACGATGCGTACCGCGACACGCAGGTTCTGCCGCAGGCCTGCTGGCTGCTCGCCGGTGAAGCGGGCGCGGCCCGTCACGAGTCCGTCGCGGACTTCCGGCGACAAGCCCGCCACTTCACCCGCCAGCGTGCGGCCCGCGAGACTGATGGAGACCGGCATGCCGAGCGCGATCTGCGCGGCTTCGGATTCGGGCACGCGGAACTCGACCTCGAATGCGGACAGATCCACGACCGACAACAGGGGCGCGTTCTCGGCGACGGTCGCGCGCTGCTGCACCAGCAGATTTCCGACGATGCCATCGACCGGCGACCGCACGTCGAGCGACTGCACGCGACGCTGCAGGTTCTGCACCAGCAATCGCTGCCGGTCGCGTTCGAGACGTCGCGTCTTCAGATCGAACGCGAGGCTGCGCCGTTCGAGCGAGACATTGTCGAGCGCATTGCGTCGATTCAGTTCCGCAGCTTGCAGCTCGTCACGGGCGCGCTCGTAGTCGCGCTCGCTGATGGCACGCGCCGACCAGGCCGATTCGGCACGCTTCAATTCGCGGGTCGCCGCGACGATCTGCACGCCGGCCAGATCGGCACCCTGCTGCACCGCAAGCCCGCGTCGCGTGATGTCGAGCTGCTGGCGTTCGATGGCGGCATCGAGACTGGCAAGCGTCGCCTGCTCTCGGGCGAGATCGTTGGCGAGCTGCGGGCTGTCGACGGCGGCGAGCGCATCGCCGCGGCGCACGCGATCGCCGGCGCGTACGCGCAGCGTGACGGTGCCTGCCGCGTCCGAATACAGCGTCGGATTGTTCGCGGCGACGACCAGGCCCGACGCGGCGACATCGCTGACGAAGGGGCCGCGCGTGACGGTGGCGATCCGCAGTCGCTCGACGGGCACGACTGGCTCGGCGCCGGACCAGAATGCGAGCGCACTGGCGAATGCGAGCAGTACGACGACGGCAGCCGCGATCAGACGGTTGCGCGGCCGCGCATGCCAGGCGATGGCCTCGGGCGCGCGCGCCACGTCGGCGGCGCCCGTGGCCGACAGGTTGTCGGTGCCCGGTTGCAGTCGACTGCGAAGCGTGGTGATGCGCATGCAGCACATGACTTTGCACAGGGCGTGCCAGCCGCAGATCATCGCAACGGACGGGCTGATTCAGCGGACGGCCGCCGGGTGGCCGCGTTCCTGTCGACCCACGTGCCGAGCGAGTGTCCGCAAGCGGACAGCGGACACTCGCGGACGGTCAGGTCAGCTGATGCGGATGACGACCTTGCCGTCGCGCTCGGCGCCGGTACGGCCGGCGCGCTCGCAGGCCTCGACGATCTGCTCGAGCGGATAGACGCCGGCGATCTTCGCCCGCATCTCGCCGCTGGCGATGTGGCCGGCAAGCCGCGCGTACATCGCCTTCACCTGATCGGGTGTCCGGCGCAGCTGGAACTGGCGGATGAACGCGACGCCGATCAGACGGATGTCCTTCTTGAACATCAGATAGAAATCGAGATGACAGGGCTCGGCCGACATCGAACCATAGCTCGCAACGGTACTGCCGGGCGCGAGACATTCGGCGATGCGCTGCGTCGCGGCGCCGGCGACGGCATCCATCCCAACCTTGATCGGCGCGCCATCGACCGCCGCGGTCACTCGCGCGGCCAGATCCGGGCCGTCGATCAGCACGACGTCGCCGCCCAGTTCCTGCAGCTC
Source organism: Steroidobacteraceae bacterium (assembly GCA_965279665.1). Lineage (GTDB taxonomy): Bacteria > Pseudomonadota > Gammaproteobacteria > Steroidobacterales > Steroidobacteraceae > UBA964. The sequence goes on along the minus strand of OZ257256.1, from coordinate 501,171 downwards.
CGCCACCATCTCGGGACGACGCACGACGTTGACGGTGCGCACGCCTTTCAGCTTCGCGAGCCGGATCAGATAGCGGCCGCAGCTCGAATTGGCCGCGTTCTGGATCAGCCAGTCGCCGGGCGCGAGCTCGGCGAAATCGTTCAGCAGCACTTCTGCCGTCGAGCCATTCACCGTCAGCAGCGACAGCTGGATCGCATCGCCCTCGGGCGCCGGCAGGCAGCCGGCCGCCTTGCAGCGCACTTCCTCACGGAACGTGCCGCTGGCCAGCGCCGGGAAGACACGATCGCCGACCTTGAACTCCGTGACGGCAGCGCCGACGCGTACGACATGACCGATGCCCTCGAAGCCCGGTGAGCGCGGCAGCGGGAACTGGAAGTCAGGATCACCTTCGACGGTGCGCAGGTCTGCGATGTGCAGCGCGGCCGCCTCCATCCGGACGATGACTTCATCGGCTGCCGGCGTTTCGGCCGGAACATCGACGATGCGCAGGACGTTGCGCGGGGTGCCGTAGGTTGCCTGGATGACTGCTTTCATGTCTTTGGAGAGTGCCTGTATCAATTGCCGGTGATGAGATAACTGAGGATGCGATCCGAGGTCTGCGGCGCCCATTGGCGAAAGCCGCTCCAGTCGCCGAAACGGCCGAGCTGGCCGGCCTGATCTGCGAGGCGGCTCGCGGCCAGCGCCGTGACCTCGCCGCGCACGCGTTCGGTCATGTCGACCCCGTCTTCGCCGGGCCGCGGCATCTGACCGCCGACGTCTGCATACGCGGAGCGCGTCGCCTCGAGCAATCGCAGCAGATACTCACGGTAGTCGGTCAGCCAGCGCTTGTCGCCGGGACCGGTATGACCGCCCACGATGTAATCATGATCGACGATTGCCGCTTGCTCGAGCGAATGCAGGTAACCCGCGAAGTCGGTGTCCGGCAGGTTGCGATACGGCGCGACCCCGGGCTCCACGCCATCCACCCAGACGAGCAGTCGGCCGCGATCCGTCGACAGCACGAAGATCAGGTTGGAGTCGGAATGATTCGGGCCGAAGTCGTGCACCTCGATGCGCGCCGCGCCGTCCGCGAGCACGGCACCATCGCCGAGCACCGTCGTCGGACGCAGGATGTCGGCATCACCGCGCGCCGCCACCTTGCGATGCGCAGCTTCATGCGCGCAGACCTCGCAGTCGAACCCCGCGGCAAGCGTGTGCCCGCCGCAGATGTGATCGCGATGATCATGTGAATACACGAGCCGCGTCAGCGGCAGGTCCGTCACCGAGGCAATCGCAGTACGGTAGGCAGCCGCCGCAGCGTCACTGATCGGATCGAATGCGGTGACACCACGCGCGCCGACGACGAACGGACTGAGATAGAAGCCTTTCAGCCAGCGGAACAGGAATACGCCGCGGCCGAGACTCTCGACGGTCCAGTTCCCGTTCAAGAGCTGCCGCTCAAAGAATGATGCCGCGCTCGCGCATGCGCGACAGCGTGTCCGCCTGCCGCTGCAGGAAATAGCTGCGATCCGGAATCACGAGCCGATCGCCGTCGAGCAGGCCGTTCTTGCGACGCAGATCAGCCTGCGAATAGACGCCGGCAAACAGGTCCAGCGCCTGCCGCGCGAGCATGTTCGGCATGCCGGGCCGACGACGCCAGGCGCGCAGCGATGCAAGGTCCAGCGTGATGTTCGCGACCGAGGATTCACCGACGCCGGCAACGATCATCTGCTTGCCCTGGAAATCGATGATGTCCGAAAAGCCGTTGCTCGAATCGATCGGCACGTCGATGCCATGCAGCGATGCATTGTTCGCCGACACGACGTATGCGAGGTTCTCCAGCGCGCGCGCGCGCCGCGCGATCTGCTTGATCGTCAGCTCCGGCGAGGCGACCTCGCTGCTCGGATGCACGAACACTTCAGCACCGCGCACGGCGAGACAGCGCGCCACTTCCGGATAGAGGATTTCCTCGGAGGCGATCGCCGCAAGCCGGCCGATCACCGTGTCCGCGACCGGGAACACGCCGTCGAGCCCGTAGATGTCGAGGTACTTGTCCCAGACATCGTGCGGTGTCGGCGCGAACACCGAAATCAGTCGTCGGTACGTCAGCACGCGATTGCCGGAGGGATCGAAGATCCAGCAGGCCTGGAAATACAGGCCCGGGAAGTGCCGGTCGGTCTCGTAGCCATTGCCCGCGAGGAAGACGCCGTGCTTCTGCGCAATCGCGGCGAGCGCTGCGTACTCGGGACCATCCGGCGCGATCGAGCCCTTGGCCGTCCATTCCGGAATCGTCTCGCCCCAGGGCGGGCCGGTCAGGATGTACTCCGGCAGCACGACGAGCTTCAGGTCTGCGCCGATCCAGCGCTTGGCGCCACCGACGGCGACGTCGATCCGCGCCAGACTCGCCTGCATGCGTCGGGCGGCCGACTCGCGATCGCGATCCGGATGCACGCCGTCGCAGTCGATCTGCAGCGCACAGGCAAAGTATCGATCGAGCTTGGCGGCCGTCTCAGCGTTCATGGATCCTCCGGAGGACGCTATAGTAATCGAACGCAAGGAGCGTCAATGCCTCACGAACGGATCGTGCAACGCCGCGGGCTGCTGCAATGGATGCTCGGCGCCGGAACCCTCGCCATCGCGCCTGCGCTCACCAGCTGCACACACGCTCCGCGAAGCCAGCGCACCGTCGTGTATGCCGGAGCGTTCTCGCTGGCGAAGTCCGTGGACGAAGCGCTGTGGTTCGATTTCGAAGCGAACATCGAACGCGCGCGGCCGGACATCGACGTCCGACTGCTGATCCGCGGCGAGACCGGCCCGGAGGAACAGACCTTCGCGAGTCTCCGGCGCGGCCGCGTACAGGTGGCCGGTGGCTCCTTCGCAGGCGTCGCGACGCTGGTGCCCGAGATCGCGCTGCTGTCCGTGCCGTTCCTGTTCGACAGCGAGGACGAAGTCGATTTCGTCATGGATCGATGGATGCTGGAGCCCTTCCGCGAACTGTTCGCCGCGAAGGGACTGCGCCTGATCCAGTGGACCGAGGTCGGCTGGGTGAACATGTACGGCAAACAGCCGCTGCTGCGGCCGGCGGATCTGCGCGACCGCCGCATTCGCGCCTCCTCCTCGATCGCCTCGCAGGCGTTCATCGGTGAAGTCGGCGCGGACACCATCACGTTGCCGTTCTCGGATGTGGTCCCCAGCCTGCAGACCGGGCTGATCGAAGGCGGCGTCACGAGCCTGACGATGTACTCGCTGTCCGGCATCGCCACGGAAGCACCGCACTACACACTGACACGGCACAGCTACGACATGGGCGTGCTGCTCGCCAACGCGGAGTGGTTCGCGGGCCTGGAGCCGACGGCCCGCGCGGCGGTCGAGTCCGGCTTCGGCGGCGCGGTGTCCGCGCGGCGCCGGGCGCGCAGCGCGGTGGCCGGACTCGCAGCAGCGCTGCCCTCGAAGGGGGTGACGCTGCACCAGCAGGATCACGCGACCCGCGAAGAGTGGCGCCGCGCTGCCTGGCCAGCGCACCAGAAACTCGTGCGGCGGATCGGCGGCCAGTCGGAGCGCATCTACGCGCAGCTCACGGCCGGCATCGCCGCGTTTCGTGCGGCCCATCCTGCTCCACCGTCGCCCGCCTGACGCCTCCACGACTGTTGCGCAGTCGCAACGCTGGCGAGTTCCGTCAAGCGCTTCCGTTCAAATCGGTGCTGGGTGCTGTAGCGCCTTGACCACATGCGGCCGGTTGCGTACAACCGTCGCGGTTCCGGAATTCATCAGGGGAGTATGGAGACATGACCAATCGCTGGGTATCGATGGCGGTGGCTGCGACGGTCGCGTTCAGCGCGCCGACGGCCTATTCGCAGGACCAGGATTCCGCCACGGCCGGCGGACTCGAGGAAATTGTCGTCACCGCGCGCAAGCGCGAAGAATCGGTGCAGGACATTCCGCTGGTCGTCAACGCCCTGACGGCCGAGCAGATCGAACGTGCCAACATCCAGGGCCTCACGGGCGTCGCGCTGCGCACGCCGGGCCTCAACTATGAAGGCTATGCGAGCGCGGGCCAGGCTGGCGCCGCGGTGATCCGCGGTCTCGCACCGACCCAGCTGACGAACCGCATTCCGAACGTCGCCGTGTTCTACGACGGCGTCTACCTGCAGAACCAGGCGCTGCAGGACATCGGCCTGTTCGACATCGAGCGCGTCGAGGTGCTGAAGGGTCCGCAGAGCGCGCTGTATGGCCGCAATGCGTTCGCTGGTGCGATCAACTACATCTCGCGCAAGCCGACCAACGAGTTCAAGGCCGAGGTCGGCGTGACCGTCGGCAGCGACGAGCGTCGCGACTACAACGCCTACGTCAGCGGTGCGCTGTCGCCGGATAGGCTGCTGTTCAAGCTGTCGTACGGCCAGACCGAGTTCGACGGCACCTGGGACAACGCGCATCCGCTCGCGTCGCAGGGCACGAACCCCGGCAACCAGGGCAAGGTCGGCGGCTGGGACACCAACACCTGGACGGCGGGCCTGACGATCAAGCCGATCGACACGGTCGAAGTGAACCTCGGCTATTTCCGCTCGGACATCGCGCGTGAGCCGAACGGCAACTACACGATCCAGGGTTTTCTGTCCGTCCTGAACGGCATCCAGAACTTCAACGACCTGAACTGCCTGCCGCGCACGGTCGGCGCGCTGACCGGCAACCAGCTGTGGTGCGGCGAGCTGCCGCTCACGACGCCCGTCACGAACCCGATGGACACGCGTCCGGCGGGCGTCGTCATCGATCCGCGCCAGCTCGGCCTGCAGGCCGACAGCACGATCAGCACGGCCTCCGTGAACTGGGAGATCAGCGAAGGCATCGAGCTGTTCTATCTGTTCGGTCGCAACGAATACAGCGGCCTCGGTGGCGGTCCGAACGATCGCAACCCGGTGGTCGGCAACAACACCTCCGCGTTCTCACCCTGCCCGAGCGGGCTGCTGAACTGCAACACGATCGACTCGCGTCCCAATGGCGCACTGCGCTCGAACTCGCATGAACTGCGGCTGCAGTCGACCGGCGAACAGGCGTTCTCGTGGATGGCCGGCCTGTACTACTCCGACGTGCAGGAAGCACAGACGGCCTTCACCGGCCGCGTGCCGGCGCTGAACCTGACCTCCATCTACTCGCTGATCGCTTCGAACAACCTGAACAAGGTCCGCTTCGAGGATCGCATCCGCAACATCTACGCGATGGCGGATTACAAGTTCAACGATGCCTGGTCGGCCTCGGCCGAGGCGCGCTACGGTGATGAGGACAAGGAAATCTTCCGCATCACGAATGCCACGGGTGGCGCATTCACCGCGGGCGCCGCGTACCAGGCGGAGACCTACAAGCCCTTCACCTGGCGCGGCTCCGTCAACTTCCGCCCGACCGACGACGTGCTGACCTATCTCTCGGCCGCGAAGGGTGAGAAGACCGGTGGCTTCAACGTCGCGCGCTATCCGCTGTTCCTGAACCAGGGCCAGTTCGAAGCCGAGACCAACACGACGATCGAGCTCGGCATCAAGAGCGACTGGCTCGACAAGCGCCTGCGCGTCAATGCCGCCGTGTACTTCATCGACTGGAAGGACCTGCAGGCCTCGACGCCGCAGTTCACGGACGACGCGACGCTGCGTCCGCTGACGCCGCAGGATCCGGCCGTGATCTCGAACATCGGCGGCGCCGAATCGAAGGGCATCGAGCTCGAGATCGGTTACGTGTTCACGGACAACTTCAACGTCACGCTCGCCGCGGCCTGGAACGATCCGAAGTACAAGAACGCGAAGCTGTTCGGCGCCAATGCGATCCCGCCGGTCGGCACGCCGACGCGGACCAACCCGCCGCTCGGCAACATCCGCTGCGACGGCATCCTGTGCCCGGCGAACGGCAGCATCGACGGCAACAGCCTCGAGCGTCAGTCGAAGATCTCCGGCGCGCTGCTGTTCACCTACGGTCGGGCGCTGAACGACGACTGGAACTACTACACCAACCTCGACATCAACTACCAGGGCAAGCAGTACGTCGAGGCGCTGAACCAGGCCTGGACCGCGCCGCGCACGATCACGAACCTGCGCGTCGGTCTGTCCAGCGAGCACTGGGATGCGGCGATCTGGGCGCGCAACCTGCTCGACGAGGAATACGCCGCGAACTCGTTCTTCATCACCTTTGCCAACTCCTATGTGGTGGGCCTCGGCGAGAAGCGCACGTTCGGCGTGACGGCGAAGTACAAGTTCTGATCGTCAGCGCCTCCCGGCATCGCCGGGATGTGGCTTTCGGAAGGCCGGTGGTGAAAACTGCCGGCCTTGTTTTTTGGGCGGCCCGCACCGATATCATGCAGCCATGATGGATCCGACCTTTCTCTGGTTCTGTGCTCTTGGCCTGATCGTGATCGGCGTCGTCGGCACCGTGCTGCCCGGCGTGCCGGGAGCGATGGCCGTATTCGGCGGCATGCTGCTCGCTGCCTGGATCGACGGCTTCACGCTGATCGGCTGGCCGACCATCGTGCTGCTCGGCGTGCTGACGGCGCTGGCCTTCGCCGCGGATATTCTCGGCAGCCTGCTCGGTGCGAAGCGCGTCGGCGCGAGCCGGCTGGCGCTGATCGGCGCCGTCGTCGGCACCTTCGCGGGCCTCCCGTTCGGCCTGCCCGGGCTGATCTTCGGGCCGTTCTTCGGCGCCGTCGCCGGCGAGTTCATGACCCAGCAGCGCCTGGATGCGGCGGCGTGCGTGGGGCTCGGCACCTGGATCGGGCTCGCGGTCGGATCGCTGGCGAAGATCGCGCTGGTGTTCGCGATGCTGGGCGTCTTCGCGATCAGCTACATCGTCGACTGACACCTGCCCGCACGTGATCCCGGTCACGATTCGGTGTTGAATCGGCGTGTGACATCAACCCGACAACCCCGCGTCATCGCACTGCAATTTGCACGCGCGACACTGTCCTGCATACACCACGACAGAGATCGCGCCATGCAGACCACACAGATCCTCGAACCCCCTTCGGCCGCCTTCGAAGACGGTGCGAACGCCGTTAGGACCTGGTACGCAGCGCTGGCGCGTCACCACTCCGCCGAAGACGGCATCGTCCGCCTGACACGGCAGCGACTCGAAGCGCTGGAACGGGCCGCGGCGGCCGCCCGTGGCATCGTGCTCGAAAGCTGATGGGTTTCCGCGCCTAGCGCGGGCGGAACTCGCCGATCTCGCTGAGGGTCTGCAGCTCCGTGATCCGGCCGTTCTGGATCAGGAAGCGATCGATCCAGCGCACGTCCTGAAACGGGCCGCCATCGCGCCACTCGCCGGACATCGTGCCATGCGCGTAGACCACGACGCCCTGCGCCGCATCGCAGGCATCGTACTGCCGTCCGCTCTTGCGCATGGCGGCGTAGCGCGTCGCGGCATAGGCCGCGAACTCCGCCAGTGACGTGAAGCGGTGGCCGCCCGTGACACGCATGCTGAACTGTGGCGCGAGCAGAGTCGTGGCAGCGCCCAGATCGCGACGGTCCAGCGCATCGAGGAAATCGCGCGCGATGTCGATCGCTTCGGCGTGGACGCTGCGCGCCGCGCCGATGACGATACCGCCTTCATTGACTGGAATGCTCATGCCCAGGGCCTGTTAACAGTATGAACAGCGCGGCGACGGCAGTCCACGCGGCGCAGCGCAAGGCGGGACGAGCGAAGTGTACTGATTGTCCACGAGCGAGGACCAACGCCGCGATGCGCCGCGCGGGTGCCGTCCCTCCGGGTTGCTCGCACAGCGACTTCCAGCCGCGTTGCTCGGCCCTGACGTGGCCTCTTCCAACAGACAAGGGCCACGTCGCGGGCCTCGCGCCTTGCTTGAAATCGCTGTGCTGGCAACGCCGCGCTGTTCATAGTGTTAACAGGCCCTAGATGCCCTGCCGAGCCTGCGCGGCTTCGAGTTCACGCACGGACTCGGAATACGCGCGGCGACCGGTTGCGAAATACAACGTCAATGCCAGCGCCCCGACCAGCGCGACGGTCGTCAGAGAATAACGCACGCCTTCGGGCCCGAGGAACACGCGATCGTTCAGCAGCCCGACCGCCGTCGGACCGATCAGCAGCCCGAAGCCATTGATGGTCAGCACGTAGATCGAGCTGACCTGCGCACGAAATTCGCCCGGCGTCATGAACACCGCCGAAGCCGCGCCGGCAGCCGCATTCAGCGCGCCCGCCCAGCTCGCCGGCACCAGCAGCCACAGCGCGATCTCCGGCGTCGGCGCGAGCGGCAGCAGTGCCGCGCACAGCGTCATGACCGCAAGGCCGATCAGCGCCGCGATGTAGGGCGCATCGGCGCGGCCGCGCCGGTACCAGTACGTCGCCAGCCAGCCGCCGGTCAGCGCGCCGAGCGGTCCGAAGATGATCAGGATGACGCCGTAGGCGCCCGTGAACTGCGCGACGTTCCAGCCCCAGACGCGATCGAACAGTGTTGGCAGCCAGTTCCAGGCATAGCCGATCAGCGGCGACGCACCCATGCCGATCATCAGAGGTGCATAGGCGCGGCGATGCGTGCGCAGGTAGGCGAGGCAGTCACCGATGGTCACGCGTTCCTCGGCGGCCCGGAGGCGTTCGCGCCGCAGCGGTTCGCGCACGGTCGTGTACAACAGCAGCGCCACCAGCAAGCCGGGCGCACCGGCGAGGATGAACACCACCTGCCAGGTTTCGAGTGCGCCGAACACCGGCAGCACCATCGGCGGACGCGTGGTCATCCACGCGACGATCGCACCGCCGATCAGATAGGCCACGCCCATGCCGGTGGAGATGCCCATGTTGAAGAAGGTGATCGCACGATTCTGCTCGGCACGCGGGAAGTGATCCGCGATCAGGGAATTTGCGGCCGGCGTCAGCGCCGCTTCGCCGAGGCCGATGCCGAGGCGCGCCGCTGCAAGCTGTCCGAACGTCCTGGCGAGACCACAGGCGACGGTCATGGAGCACCAGAACGCCATGGCGAGCGCGACCACGCGACGCCGGTCGAAACGGTCCGCGATCCAGCCAAACGGCAGGCCCATCGTCACGTAGAAGATCGCGAACCAGAAGCCCATCAGAAGGCCCATCTGCGTATCGCTGACGCCGAAGTGGGCCTTCACCGGGCCGACCAGCAACGACAGGATCCAGCGATCCAGCAGCGAGATCGCGTACGCGATCGTCAGCAGCACGACGACATACCAGGCGTAGGCGCGGGAGGGATAGGGCTGTTCGGTCTGATTCGTCATGGGTAGCAGGCTAGCGTCGATCCCGGCCGCGGTACTGTCAAGAAACGTCGTTGACCGCGTCTGATCACCCGCCTAGTCTCGTCGGCATGCGTATCGGCGTCATCGGCAGTGGTACTGCCAGCCTGGAACTGCCCTCTCATCTGCGCGAACTCGTCCGCGCGGACGTCACGGCGGAACTCATCAACCCGCGCCTGTCGGCCTTCGCGTTCACACCCTACGAACGCCTGATCGTCGACCTCGGCTATGTCGACGCCGCTCAGCAGGCGGCCAATCAAGGCTGCGACGCGATCATGATCAATTCGTTCGCCGACTACGGCATTGAGGCGGCGCGCTCCGCGGTCGAGATTCCGGTGATCGGTGCGGGTGAAGCGGCCATGCGCGCGGCCGGCGCCAGCGGTCGGCCCTATGCGATCGTGACCGTCTGGCCAGCGTCGATGGGCTACATCTACGACGAGCGCCGTCGCAGCCTCGAGGATCGGGACTGCGTCGCCGTTCGGCACGTCTCTGCCGAGAGCGAACTCGGCCGCCTCGGCAGCGATGAGGGCGTGATGCCGCAGATGGCGCGCGGCGACAGCACCGTGATCGATCGCATCGTGGCCGAATGCGAGCGCGCGGTGCGCGAAAATGGCGCGAAGGCCATCGCGCTCGGCTGCACCTGCATGGCACCGGTCGGACCGCGCGTCGCGGAGCGCTGCAGCGTGCCGGTGTTCGAATCTTCCCGCGCGGGGTTCGAAGCCGCGGTGATGGCCGTGCGTCGCGCGCGCGGCAGCGTCGCGCAGATGCAGAGTCAGCAGACGCACTGGATTCCGGAGATCGTCTCCGCCTGGCAGCAGCATCGCTCGGACGCGGTGGCTGCAGGTGTCGCACCACCGCCTGTGACGGGCGGAGAATGTCCTGTATGCATCGTGGAGGTCGAATGACCCGCAATCCGCCGACGACGCTGGATCGCCGCAACCTGCTGACGGCCGGACTCGCGCTGACCGCGACGGTCGCGAGCGGAGGTGCCGCCGCCCGCAAACTGACGCGCGCGGCCATGCCCGACAAGTCGGCACTGCAGCTGCCGGTGCGCCTCGCGGCAAACGAGAACCCCTGGGGCCCGGGACCGGCCGCGCGCGCGGCGCTCGCGGCAGCGGTCGATGACAGCAGTCGCTATGGCATGGCGCAGCTCGGCAAACTGACGGAAGCGATCTGCCGGCGCGAGGGCGTCGACAAGGATCGCGTCATCGTCGGCGTCGGTTCCGGCGAACTGCTGCACATGCTGGCGCTCGCGTATGCGGACCGCGGACAGATCGTCTGCGCCTGGCCCACGTTCAACTTCCTGATGTCCTATGGTGAGAAGCTCGGCGCGGAGATCCGCAAGGTGCCGCTCGATGCGGACCTGCGCCACGACCTGCCCGCACTCGATGCCGCGGTGAACGCCAACAGTTCGCTGCTGTATGTCTGCAATCCGAACAATCCGACGGGTACCGTGATCGGTGGCCCGGCGTTGCGCGAGTTCTGCAGCCAGGCCGCACGCCGCACGCTGGTGGTCGTCGACGAGGCGTATCTGGAACTCGCCGATGACGGCGCGACGCAGAGCATGGTGGACCTCGCGCGTGCCGGCGAGAACGTCATCGTGCTGCGCACATTCTCCAAGCTGCACGGCCTGGCCGGTCTGCGCGTCGGCTACGGCATCGCCCGGCCGGACGTGATCCAGCGCATCCGCCGCTACCAGATGACCATCGGCAGCACGCCAGGGCTCGCCGCTGCGGCCGCGAGCCTCGAAGATACGGACTTCCTGACGCGCACACGCGCGACACTGATCGCGGATCGCCGCCGTGTCGTGGCTGCCTGCGAGGAACTCGGCCTGCGCTGCGCGGCGCCCTCCGGCAATTTCGTGTTCATGAAGGTCGGCATGCCGTTCGAGCAGTTCCGCACGCGGATGCGCGAACAGCAGGTGCAGCTCGGCCAGGGCTTCGAGCCCTACTCCGACTGGAGTCGTGTCACGGTCGGCACCACTGCAGAGACCACCTTCTTCATCGACGCGCTGCGTCGCGTCATCAAAACCTGACCGCAGGACTCTTCATTGCCATGAATCGATCTCAGCGAATCACGAATCGTCACCCCTGGGTTTTCGCCGCCTGTCTCGGCCTGACCGCACTCGCGGCCACCACGGCGTCGGCCGCGGGCACCGAGCTGATGACGGCCCAGAAGAACTGGGAACTGCAGCGGCTCGGCGGCCCCGCGATCTCGCCCGATGGCCGGCAGGCCGTCGTCACGGTCACGCGCTACGACGTGAAAGAGAACAAGGGCTACACGGATCTTTGGATGATCCCGACCGCTGGCGGCGACGCGCGGCAGCTCACCGCCGATCAGGCCTCGGATACGCAGCCCGTATTCAGCCCGGACGGCCGCTGGATCGCTTTCGTCTCGAAGCGTGGCGAGGACAAGGAATCGCAGATCTACGTGATCCCGACGGACGGCGGCGAAGCGCGTCGCGTCACGAACGTGCCGACCGGTGCGTCGGTGCCGAAGTGGTTTCCGGACAGCCAGCGCATCGCGTTCGTGTCGGAGATCTGGATCGATCTCGTCAACTGGGACGACCAGGCGAAGCGCCGGCAGGAGCGCGAAGACTCGAAGATGAGCGGCAAGCTGTGGTCAAAGGCGCCGGTCAGCTACTGGGATCATTATCTGGACGATCGCGAAGCGCATGTGTTCTCGATCGCGCTGACCGGCGGCGAGCCCGCCGCGATCACGCGGCAGTCCGGCTTCCAGCTCTCGAAGCAGGAATACGACAGCGATTCCTATGATCTGTCGCCGGATGGCCTCGAGATCGCGATCGCGACGGACACCGACCGCAGCGGCGTGCGCGGCAACTACGACATCGTCACGCTCGCCACCTGCGGCTGCAAGCCTGCGAAGAACCTGACCCCGACCAACCCCGCCGATGACCGGGCACCGCGCTACAGCCCCGACGGAAAGTGGCTCGCGTTCTCACAGCAGCGCATCTGGGGCTTCTACGCGGATCGCGGCCGCTTGATGCTGGCCGACCGCGCGACGGGCATGCAACGCGATCTGTCCGGCAACTGGGATCGTACTGTCGGCTCGGTCGAGTGGCTGCCGGATTCCCGCGGCCTGCTGTCCGCGGTCGACGACGCGGCCACCAATCGCGTCTATCGCTTCGATCTGTCCGGCCGTGCGCCGCGTGCCGTAACCACCAGTTCGAGCTACACCGGTATCGTCGTCGCCGCGCGCGGCGGCGCGAATCCGACCGCCGTCGCGCTGCGCCAGAACTTCAGCGATCCGGCGACGCTGGTGCGCGTCGACCTGCGCAACGGCAGCTTCACGCGGCTGTCGACCTTCAATGACTCGATCCTCGGCGGACTCAAGCTCGGCAAGGTCGAGAGCGTCACTTACAAAGGTGCGAACGACGCCGACATACAGATGTGGGTGATCTATCCGCCGGATTTCGACCCGACGAAGAAGTATCCCGTCTACATGCTGCTGCATGGTGGCCCGCACAACGGCATCCAGGATGCGATCACCTATCGCTGGAATGCGCATGTGTTCGCGAGCTGGGGCTATGTCGTCACCTGGCACAACTTCCACGGCTCGAGCGGCTTCGGCCAGGACTTCACGGATTCCATCAATCCGGACCAGATCACCTTCCCCTACCAGGACACGATCAAGGCCGCGGACTGGATCAAGGCCCAGCCTTGGGCGGATGCCGAGCGCATGGTCGCCGGCGGCGGCAGCTACGGCGGTTTCCTTGCGAGTACGCTGCTCGGCCGGCCGCATCCTTTCAAGGCGCTGATCGCCCACGCCGCCGTGTACAACAACTTCACGCAGATCGCAGCGGACTACGGCGCGGAGCATGACCGCTTCTACGAGTTCTGGGAGAAGCCGACGGAGTTCATGAGCGGCTCGCCGCACAGCAGCGCCGCCAACTTCAACACGCCGACGCTGGTGATCCACGGCCTGCTGGACCGGCGCGTGCCCGTCAACCATGGACTCGAGCTGTTCAACACGCTGCAGAAGCGCGGCGTGCCGTCGAAGTTCCTGTACTTCGATGACGAGAATCACTGGGTGCTGAAACCGCAGAACTCGCTGTTCTGGTATCAGACGGTGCGCGACTGGATCACGACCTACGCGCCCCCTGGCGCGCGGTAACGATCGCCGCCAGGCGCGCGGTAACGATCGCCGCCAGGCGCGCGGTAACGATCGCCGCCTGGCGCGCGGTGACTGTCGCGACGTGGGGCCTCACTCACCGTTCGCCTCGTCGTCCGCGTGCATGCGGTGCAGGAACCGGTGCACGATCGGCGCGAAGATGACGCCGGCCACGGCCAGCACGGCGATGCCGCTGAACAGCGCGTAGCCGCCTGCGAACAGTTTGCCGGCCGTGGTCTGCGGTGCATGCAGCGGCCCCATCCCGGAGAGGATCATCGCGGCGTTCTCGAAGGCATCGATCCAGGAAAGACTTTCCAGATAGTGATAGCCCGCCATGCCGAGCGCGAGGCCGATCACGACCAGCGCCAGCCCGAACATCGTGCTGCGCGCCAGCCGCCGGTAGAACAGCGGCCGCTTCAGGACGGGCTCGGAACGGTGCTCGAAACGCACGATGTCGACCGGCCCTAACGAAACGCCCAGACGCCCGGACTGCTCTGGCAGGCGATCAGTCGCTCGGCGTTCTTCAGCACATTGCTGGCGCCGCTGCCGCCCCAGCCACGCGCCGGAACGCTCGCGAGCAGCACCACGCGACAGCGACTGGAGCCTGCCGGTGATTCCACCGCGCCGGCTTCCAGTGCCACGACATAGGCACGCTGGGTTCCGGTGTTGACCCAGCTGACGTCGCGACCCGCAGTGCCGAGTTCGAGCACATGGCCGACGCAGGCACGGTCGGCCGCGTCGAAACGCGCGCCGTAGCGACCGGCGCCGCGCGTACTCAGCAACACACCGGACTGACCGCCGCCGATGATGCCGACGGTGCGGTTCTTGATGTGCTGCTGGTGCTCGGCGACGAGATCGCGCTGGCCGGCGGACTGGATCAGGATGGCATCGCGATCGCAGCGACCCGCGCGCACGCCGTAGTCCGTCTGCCAACGCTGCCCGCCATAGCCGATCAGGCCGCCTGTCGTCTGTGCCGCCACCGTTCCCGCCGCGAGGTTCACCGCCACGATCAGCAGACCCAGGCATCGACTGTCCATGCTGCGCACTCCCGTTCGATTAGCGCGGCTTCGATCTTACTCCGACCGTCGCGCCACGATGACCCTGTGGCACCATCGGTCGACGTCCACCTCATCCCGTTCCCTGGAGCCCTCGATGCGCATTCTGAAATGGATCGGCTATCTGCTGGCGGCCCTGGTTGCCGTTGTCGCCTCCTACGTCTTCGTGTTCAGCGGCTCCTTCCACACACCCACCGGGGCGCTGAAGCCGGCGCCCTATGTGTCCCCCGGTGGCCCGGTACTGGTGTTCGGTGGCAGCCGCGCCACCGGCCTCGATGTCGTGCGCGCGCTGCGCGAGCGCGGCGAGGCCGTGACCGTGGCCGTGCGGGCCACGTCGAACACGACCGAACTGCAGGCGCTCGGCGTGCAGACCGTGACGGCCGATGTATTGAATGCCGAAGAAGTGAACGCAGCCCTGGCGAGCGGCAGCTATCGCGCGGTGATCTCGACCATCGGCACCTCGCGCGGCGATCAGGCGAAGCGGCCTGACTTCATCGGCAACCGCAACATCATCGATGCGGCGAAGGCCGCGGGCGTGCGGCGCTTCGTGTTCATCACCGTGATCGGCGCCGGCGACTCCTACGACAGCGCGCCGCTGCCGGCGCGCAAAGCCCTGAAGGAAGTCATCGAACTGAAGACCCAGGCCGAAGACCATCTGAAGGCGAGCGGCCTCGACTACACCATCATCCGCCCGGGCGGACTCGGTACGGGGCGCGCGACGGGCCAGGCCTTCCTGACGGAAGACCGCGAGGCCTTCAGCTACATCTCGCGCAAGGATCTGGCCGCGCTGACGGTTGCGGCACTCGGTGACGCAAACACGATCGGCAAGACCTATGCGGCCTACGATCCCGCTCGGCGCACGCTGTGGTCAGGGTTCAACGACTGAGTCGAGGACGAACCACATGAGCTCCACGCTCGAACTGCTGCGCCGCCACGTCGGCATCTGGGAAGGCGAGTACACGCATATCGCCGCCGCGACACGTGCCGTGCTCGACGTGCAGATCTTCCGCATCCGCGTCGAGGTGTTCGACATGAGTCCGGTCGCGTATCGCCAGACCAGTCACTACTGGGAACGCGACGGCAGCGAGCGCGAGCTCTGCTACGACGGCGAACTGCGCAATGACCGGATCGTCTTCGACGATGGCCGCATCCACGGCGACTGCCGGGCGATCGAGCCGAACGTGCTGTACATGACCTTCGGCTACCGCGCGGCGCCGAAACTGCAGATCGCGGAGATGATCCAGCTGTCACCAGACGGCCGGCATCGCGCACGCACCTGGCACTGGCTGGACGACCACCGGCTCGATCGCATCACGCTGGTGCGCGAACAGCGCGTCAGCCTCTCGCCCGCAGACTGGCCCGCGCAGCATGCGCGGCCCGTACTGCCCTTCACCTGATCCGCATCGCGAAAAGGACTGCCATGAAGAAGCGACGCATCCACGCACCGGATGGCACGACGACGCTGACCGAGGAACTGTCACGCCGCGGCTTCCTGCAGGGCAGCCTGCTCGGCACCGCCGGCGTCGCCGGGGCGCTCGCGTCCGGCCTGCTGCCGCAGCCGGCCGAAGCATCGATGGGCAAGGGCTCCGACACCGTCGACGTGCACACGGACGGGACCTACACCACCGTGCCGCTCGCGAAAGACATGATCCGCCTCGGCGTCGTGCAGTCGCGGGTGCGGCCGGTGGTCGCCTCGAACGCCACGCAGATGAAGAAAGAGAACCTCGATCACATGCTGATGCTGATCGAGAACGCGCAGGAGTGGAATCCGCCCTCGGACATCCTGTTCTTCCACGAATTCCCGATCACGGGCTTCAGTTACGACTGGTCACGCCGCGACATCAACCGGCTCGCGATCGAGACGCCGGGCGAGGAGACGGAAGCGCTCGGCGCACTCGCCCGCAAGTACGAGTGCTGGATCGTGTTCGGCTCTTACGTGAACGACAAGGACTGGCCGGGCCATGTGATCTCGCAGACGACGATCATCGGTCCCGATGGGCGGGTCGTCGACAAACACTGGAAGTCACGCAGCATCATGGGCGTGTTCGCTACCGGCAAGACGCCGATCGAATTGATGACATCGACCGTCTACAACTGCCTGGACCGCTACATCGAGATGTACGGCGCGGATGCGGTCATCCCGGTGACGCGCACGCCGCTCGGCAATCTGTGCACGACGTCCGTGCAGCGCGAACCGGAGCTGATCCGCGCGATGGCGCTGAAGGGCTGCGAGATCGTGCTGCGCACGGCGTCGGGCGGCTTCATGCCGTTCGACATCCAGGCCTGCTCGGTCTACAACCGCATCTATTCGGCCGTCTGCAACAATGCAGTGTCGCCCGGCAACCGGTTCTTCGAGGATGCGAACGGCGGTGGCAGCGCAATCTACGATCCGTTCGGCAATACCGCCGCGATCGCCAACAGCGAACACGAACAACTCGTGGCCGCGAACATTCCGATCCGTGCATTCCGCGCCGGCCACCGCATTCCGGAATTCGCGGAGGTGCTGTATCGCCCCGTCATGGCGAAATACGTACCGAAGTATCCGCCGTCGAAGTTCTCCAGCTATCAGCCACCGGATCTGAAGGACGCCGCAAAGTATCTGCGCGATCCGAAGAATACGAACTGGTAGGCGCAACCCGGGCTGCCGTATCTAGGGCAGCTCCCAGGCCACGCCGAGCAGGATGTAGCGCGGCAGCCAGCTGCGCGGCTCCGTGATCAGCGCAGAACCTGCGCCACTTTGCCCGATGGAGACCTTCTCGCAGCACGGATTGTTGCGATTGGTCAGGTTGTTGATCTCGCCCGAGACGCGCAGTGCCCCGCGCGACAGCGGTCGGCGCCAGCTCGCGCGCAGATCCAGCGAGACGAACGGTGCCCAGGCACTGGCATTGCGCGCGGCGAGCTCGAGTCCCAGACCCGCCGCATTGCCGGTGGTGCTGGCATCGAAGCCGTTGCGGCGCCAGCCGCTGTGGCCGATCAGGTTCGCGGACAGCTGCCATGGCGCCTGCGTCCAGCTCACGCCCGCGAACACCGAATGCAGTTGATTCCAGCTGCGCGGCGCGGAGAAGCCATCGAACTGATCCTTGGCCTCGCTCCAGGTATAGCCGAACCAGCCTGACCAGGGATCCGCAGGCTGCCAGCGCAGGCTGCTCTCGACGCCGTACAGGCGCGCGGACTGCGGCGCGACTCGACGCCGATCGACCTCGAGCTCGGGCAATACCGTCAGCGGATCGAAAAGATTCTCGTAGCGTGGCAGCGGATCTTCAACGTCCTTGCGATAGGCCTCGATGCGCAACTGCAGCGTCGCACCGAGCCGTTGTTCGAGACCGAGCACGAGCTGATCGGCTCGCTGCGGCGCATGAAACTGTCCCTCGCCATCCGCGACCAGCAGCTCGTCCGGTCTTTCGGCCTGCGTCGCACGACCGGCGCTCGCGCGCAGGATCGTGCCCTCCTTCCAGAGAAACTCTGCGGCGAGTCGCGGTGACCACTGTTGATCGCTGAGGCGCGTCGATGCTTCGGCACCGGCGGACGCCGCGTCACGGGCCTCGTAGCGCTGTGCGTCGAAACGCAGACCCAGGTTGAGGCGCCAGCGCGCCGCCGGCGACCATTGCCGCGTGATCCACGCGGACCAGGCGTCGCCCTGCGCCGTCAATTCCGTGGCGCGCTGCAGCTGCGGCGCGCGCGTGAACAGTGCGGCCAGCACGGGATCGAACTGCGCATCGGCCTCGTAGTCATAGTCCACCGCGAAGCGATCGAGGATCAGGCCTGCGCTCCAGGAGCCGACGCTCGAGGGGCCCGCGCTGGAGGGACCTGCGGATTCTTCGACATCGGCCGCATCCGGTCGCTGCCACTGCAACGCGATGCGCGACGCGCTCGATTCGCGATCATCGCTGACCTGTCCGGTGACGCGACCCGGTCGCTGCAGTGAGCCGTTGCGATCCGTGTGGCGCTCGCTGTTCGCCAGCACGAGGCCAAGACGCTGGTCGGCGAAATCGTGATCCCATTTCACCCAGCCGGTGCGATCGCGATAGCTCGCGCTGGTGCGCTCTGCTCCGCCGTCAGTCTGCGCCTCGAGATCATCGTCCAGCCAGATCAGGCCGCCGGTCAGTAGATCGTCATCGCCCGGCGCCCACTCCGCACGCAGCAGTACATCGAGGAAATGCGGATCGAGACCGCTGCGATCGGCGGCGCGGATCGCCAGATCGACCGTGCTCTGCCGAACCGAGGCCAGCCACCGTACCGGTCGATCGCGAATATTGCGCTCACCGACGCTCAGCGCATGCGCATACAGCAGACTCACGCCGATCTCGTGCTCGGAAAATCCGGCCACCGGCAGGCGCGGCGAGATGTCGAGCACGCCCGACAGGCGATCGCCGAATCTTGCGGGAAACACGCCGCTGTAGAAATCGAGACCGGCGACGGCCGATGGATCCAGCACGCCGAGCAGCGCCTGGAAGTCCTTGTAGTGGAACGGCTCGTAAAGCGGCACGTCGTCGAAGTACACGGCGAGTTCGTTGTCACGGCCGCCGCGCACGTTGGCGCGGGCCGACAGGCCGTTGGTCGCGGTGCCGGGCAGATAGCGGGTGACGCGCAGCGCGTCTTCGTCGATGCCGGGCAGCGCCTCGATCTGCTGACGCGACAGACTCGCCGGCGCGAAGTCCTCGAACGCCGCGATCCGATAGCGGCTCGCGAACACCGTGACCTCTTCGAGCGGAAGCGCCGTCGTCGCGGCGCGCGCGTCCGCGGCCGGCGGCGTCATGCGCTGCCGAATGACGGCGAAGCGTCCCGGCCGGATCGGCGCGAGTTCGAGCTGATGTTCGGCCAGCAGCTGTCCGGCGCGCTGCGGCAGACTGCCCGCGTCGGGCTCGCGGCCGACGATCAGCGCGTCATCGACCAATGCAGAGCTGTAGACGACGTCGAGCCCTGCGCGCCGCAACCGATCGAGTGCGTCACGCAACCGTGTGCCCACGAAGGACGCGCTGGCAGTGGCGGGAGCCGCGGATGCAGGCGATGTCGTAAGGTCGGCGGAACGCGCCGCGGCAGTGCCCACCGGCAGAACGATCCACAGTGCGATCGACAGCAGCGCGAAGACCACCCGGTCACGGGCGCTGCGGTTCGGAGCACGGTGCGATGCGGGGCGCGAGGGCATCCGGCATTTTAGTTCTATGGACGTGCGGCAGGCGGCTGCAGTTCGATGTGATCGGCGAAGCGGCGGACCGCCAGGTCCGTCGAGGCGGCCACGGCAGCCAATGCCTCATCCGGCGTCAGGCCCAGGATCGATCCGCTGAGGCGGATCGTCTGCGGCGCGGCCACGCCGGCGGACACGGTCACCGGCTTGCCGGTCTCGCGGCTGTACCAGCGCAGGAATTCGGCCAGCGTATGGCCATCGATCTCGATCGGTGCGGCGGTCTGTTGCAACCAGTTCCACGAGGCATCGTCGGTCGGCAGAGGTCGGCGCACCACGTCACCGCCCCGACCGAGTCGCAGCGCCTGGCCGGCCTCGATGGCGAGCGCTTCGCCGGCCGCTCGAGTGAGTTGCACTCGACCCTCGCGCACCGCGACTTCGACGCTCGACGCATCGCGGCCGGTGGCATCGCCGGAGCTGCGCACCGCATACTGCGTGCCGATGTGCCGCACGCTGCCGAACGCGGTCTGCACCGTCAGCGGCGCTGCACCGAGCGCCGGATCCGCGTCCACGTACAATTCTCCGGATTCGACCCGCAGATCCTGCGGCGACAGCAGTGCGACCCGCGTCGCCGGTGCGAGGCGCAGCGACAGGCCGTTGGCTTCACGCAGTACGACGCGCGCATCGGCGGCCGTCTGCAGCGTCTCGTCGCTGGTGACGGCTCCCGCCACCGTCAGCTCACGCGAGCCGCCGAACCAGCCGGACTTGATCGCGGTCACGCGGCCTTCGATACGCTGAACGGTGGCAACCGCGACCGCAGGCGGAGCGGTGGAGCGCTGCCAGGTGAGTCCCGCCACGGCGACGAGCACGGTCGCTGCGGCTGCGGCCGCCGGCCATGCGCGACGCAGCGGACCGCGTGTTTCCGCCCGACCTTCGCGCCACGCCTCGGCCACGGCGTCGAACGCACGCTGCTTCGCCTCCGGGTCAGGGCCCGGATAACGCGGCGCGCGGCGAATCAGCCGGCCGAGATCGTCATCCTGCGGTTCAGTCATGGATCGTCACTTTCGCGGTTACCACCACTCGCGCTTACAGAAACGTGTCCGCCTCCCAGCCGCGAGCCGCCATCGCGCTGCGGAACGCGGTCCGGGCCCGGGCGAGCATCGACTGTGCGGCCTCGAAGCTCGTGCCGAGCCGCAATGCAATCTGTTCGACACTGCTGTCATCGAAATACTTCCACTCGAGCACTTCGCCGTATCGGCCCGGCAGTTCGTCCAGCACCTGCCGCACGGCACCCGCCACGTCCCGAGCCTGTTGCTCGGCCAGGGGCTCGGCGCTGTCTGGACCTGCGACGCGGTGCGCGAGATCCCGCACCTCGCCGTCGGCATCGAGACTCGGCGCCCGCCGCGCATCGCGCTGCCGGGCGGCGAGCAGATCCGCCAGTTCGTTGCGGCAGATCTGCGCGAGCCAGGTGAACAGCGAGGCCTCGCCGCGATAGCCTTCCAGCTTCCGCATCGCGCGGCACAACGCCCGCTGCGCCGCTTCCTGGGACAGGTCTGCGTCGCCACGGGTGCGCGACATCGCAAACCGGAACAGTCGGTCGAAGTACTCCTCGAAGAACGCTCTGAAACTCGTCTCGTCGCCGGCCTTGAGGCCCGCGACCAGCTGCCGATCGGATGCATGCATGATCGGCACGAGGGTAGACGCCCCGATCCCGGCAAATCAATCGCGGCGACCCATCGGAGGCACTACCATGGGCGATTGATTCAGCGTTAACGGACCGTCTGACCCCGGAACATGACCTCGGAACCCACCATGCCGACTTCGCCGGCCACCCGGTTTGCGCCGATTCTTGCCCTCGCTGCCTGGTACGTCGTCGTCGCCACGCTGACCCGCCTCGTGCTGTGGGGCGTGTTCGGCACCAAGGCGGGCATCGGCGTCGCATCCCTCGGATGGATCCTGCCGGCCGGACTCGTGGCCGATACGCTGCAGGCGCTCTACCTGCTGGCGCCGCTGACACTGCTGTTGCTGCTGCTGACGGATCGCTGGCATGGCACCCCGGTCATGCGCGGGCTGCTGCTCGGCGGCAGTTTCCTGTGGATGTTCGGCATGCTGTTCGTCGCGGCGAGCGAATACTTCTTCTTCGAGGAATTCGACGCGCGGTTCAACCTCGTGTCCGTCAACTACCTGATGTACCCGACGGAAGTCGCCGGGGACATCTGGAGCGAATATCCGGTCGTGGCGATCATCGTCACGGCGCTGATCGTCGCATTCGTCTGCACGTGGGCGCTGCGTGACTGGCTGACGCGAGGCACCCGCGGCACGAGCACGCTCGGAGCCCGGGCGCGGGTGGGGCTGGCCATCCTGGGCGTGCTGCTGCTCGGCGGCCTGACGTTCAGCACCAATTCCCTGGGCTTTTCCAGCAATCGCGTCGCGAACGAACTGGCCGCGAATGGGCCGTCGAGTTTCTTCCGCGCGCTGCGAACCAGCGAGATCGACTACCACGCGTACTACGCGACGCGCACATCGGCGGACAATCTCGCCCTGCTGGCGCGCGAGCTGGGCAAGACCGGCGGACGCTTCACGCGGCTCGCCGAAGGTCGGCTGGACCGGCAGTTCGATGCGCGCCCCGATGGACTCGGCAAGCTCAATGTCGTGCTGATCTCGAGCGAATCCTTTGGGGCCGAGTTCAGCAAGCTGTATGGCTCCGAGCGGGACTGGACGCCGGAATTCGACCAGTTCGCACAGACCGGACTGTGGTTCCGCCACACCTACTCCTCCGGCACGCGCACCGTGCGGGGTCTCGAGGCACTGACTGCGTCCATCCCGCCGATTCCGACGGAGTCGATCGTGCGCCGCCCCGGCAACGAGAATCTGGCCACGCTCGGCAAGGTGCTGCGTGCGCAGGGCTATCACACGAGCTTTCTCTACGGCGGCTACGGCTACTTCGACAACATGAACGCGTTCTATGCCGCCAACGGCTATGAAGTACTGGACCGCAACCAGCTGAAGCGTGAGCCACGCTTCGAGAACATCTGGGGCGTCGCGGACGAAGACCTGTTCGATATGGCGCTGGAACATGCCGATGCGCTGTCGCAGCAGGGAAAACCGTTCTTCCTGCACATCATGAACACCTCGAACCACAAGCCGTTCACGTTCCGCAGCGGCCTCGAGGATCGGGGCATCAAGCCCGAGGGCGGCGGTCGTGAATCCGGCGTGCGGTATGCCGACTATGCGCAGGGCTACCTGCTGCGCGAAGCGCGCAAGCACGCCTGGTTCGACGACACGATCTTCATCATCGTTGCGGACCACGGCGCTCGCGTGTACGGCAAGCAGGACATCCCGCTGAAGACCTACGAGATCCCGCTGCTGTTCTATTCGCCGAAGCACCTTCCCGCGCGGCGCGTCGACAGCCTGATGACGCAGATCGACGTCGCGCCGACGCTGATGGGCCTTCTCGGCCTGCCTTACACGGCGCCGTGGTTCGGGCGCGATGCGCTCAATTCACCGGAAGAAGGCCGCATTGCGGTGTTCAGCCACAATCACGACGTGGCGTTGCTGCGCGACGGCCAGATGTCGATGCTGGGTCTGCAGAAGACGATCTCGCAGGTGCGTTACGACGCCGCGACGGATCAGTACTCGCCGGTCACGAACCAGGATCCCGCCCTGAACGATCTCGCGATCGCCTACTACCAGACCGCCTTCGAACTGTTCCGCAGCGGCAAGTACGACTGAGCCACTCGCACTGGCGCGTGGCAGACCCTACCAGGGCAATTCGCTGCCGTCGTACATCCAGAAGCGCCCGGCGCGGCTCGCGTCGAGCGAGGCGATCACCTGGCGAATGCCGGCAACGCTGGTCGGCGCATCGATGTCGGCGCGCGGGCCGCCCATGTCCGTGCGGACCCAGCCCGGATGGATCGGGGCCGCGACGATCTGATGCTTGCGGCCGAGGTCGACGGCCATCGAACGCATGACTGCATTCAGCGCGGCTTTGGTGGCCCGATAGGCGTAGAGCCCACCGATCGTGTTCTTCTCGATCGACCCGATGATGCTCGTCAGCGAAACGATCCTGCGCTGCTCCGACGCGGCGACGTGGGCGACGAAAGCCTCGGCCATCTTCATCGGCCCGATCACGTTGATGCGGAACACCTGCTCCCAGTCGGCGAAGTCCGAACGTCCGAACTTGCCGAAGGTGATGCCTTCCTTCGCGAAGTTGCCGCTGCCCATCGTGCCGGCGCAATTGATCAGCACGTCGATCGGCAGGGGCGCGCCGTACTGCTGCAGCCGGGCCGCGAGCGCATCGATCGTGGCGTGGTCCGCAACGTCGAGCCGTTCGATGCGGATCTTCGCACCGGGCTGCGCGGCGAGCGCGGCGAGTTCGGTGGCCTTCGCGGGATCGCGGGCGGTGGCGATGACCTGCCAGCCGTCGGCGGCGTACTGGCGAACCATCTCGAGGCCGAGACCGCGTCCCGCGCCCGTGATCAGAACTGTCGACATAGGCTGCTTTCCATTCTTCGCGCCGCCACGGCGCTATGATTCCAGCAGGCTACTCCGCCCGCACCACCCTCGCCATCCGCACACACCCGCATGTCCGCATTGCCAGAACGCTATCGCAAGCTCGTCATCCGTCAGGTCACCGGCCAGTTCCGCAGCGCGACCGAAGTCGTCTGGCAGTCCTGGATCGATCCGGGGCCGGAGGAAGTCGCCGTGCGCAACCTGTGGGCCGGCTGCAACGCGATCTTCGACCAGAACCTGTGTCGGAACAAAATCCGCTACGTCGACGTCGTGCCGCCGTATGACATCGGCATCGAGGCCGTGGGCGAAGTCGTGGCCGTGGGCGTGGGAGTCACTGCGTTCAGCGTCGGCGACACCGTCGCGACGACGAAGCTCGGCAACGGTTACCGCGAATACCAGATCGCGCCCGTCGCCCGCACCATCAAGATCCGCGCCGCGACACCGGAGATCCTGACGCTGATCCCGACCGGCATTTCTGCCATGGTGGGGCTCGAGCGCGTCGGTGAAATGCGCGGCGGCGAAACCGTCGCCGTGTCGGCGGCGGCCGGCGGCCTCGGCCACATGGTCGTGCAGATCGCGAAGCTCGCCGGCTGCCATGTGATCGGACTGACCGGCTCGGACGACAAGGCTGATCTGCTCCGCTCGCTCGGCGTGGACCGCGTGGTCAATTATCGCACCGACGATCTGCGCGCGATCCTCACGGCCGAATATCCGCGCGGCCTCGACATCGCCTATGACTCCGTCGGCGGCGAGATCTTCGACGCCTTCGTCGATCACCTGGCGATGCGTGGCCGGCTCGTCATCAGCGGGCATACGTCGGACTTCGACAAGGTGATCGAGAACGTCGCGCAGCCGCGCATGTACCGCAAGCTGTACTGGAAATCCGCATCGGTGCGCGGCTTCCAGAACCAGGCCTTCCCGGAATTCTTCGACGATGCGGCGCGCCGCATCCTCGACCTGCACTACGCGGGACGCCTGCGGGTGCTGGTCGATCCGACGCCGTTCGTCGGGCTCGAGCAGGTCGTCGATGCCGTCGAGCATCTGCTCGGCGGCCGCAACAGTGGCAAGGTCGTCATCAGGATACCCACCGCATGACCACGACACCGAGACCCATGCGGCGCTGCGCCGTGTGTGACAGGGAGTTCCCGGCCACGCAGGTCGTCGCCGCTGCCGCCGTGCGCGATTCGATCGCGACACTCGTGCAGGCCGATCGTCCAGGCTGGAACAGCGAATCCTTCATCTGCAATGCAGACCTTGGCAGCTACCGCACCCGCTACGTGCA
Source organism: Steroidobacteraceae bacterium (assembly GCA_965279665.1). Lineage (GTDB taxonomy): Bacteria > Pseudomonadota > Gammaproteobacteria > Steroidobacterales > Steroidobacteraceae > UBA964. Next base: position 475,851 of record OZ257256.1, on the reverse strand, counting down.
GGCACTGCTCGAATCCGAGCGCGGTGAAGTGACGACACTCGAGCGGGAAGTCCTGCGCAGCCTGCAGCAGCATGAACTGCTGTCCGCGAATCCGGATGCGCAGTTCGAAGGCCAGTGGACGGCCGGTGAGCGGCTCGCCGATCGCATCGCGAGTTTCGGCGGCAGCTGGCAGTTCATCGCAGCCTTTTTCCTGTTCATCGCGGGCTGGATCGCGACGAACGCGTTCCTGCTCGGAACGAAACCGCTCGATCCCTACCCGTTCATCCTGCTGAACCTGATGCTGTCCTGTCTCGCCGCGATCCAGGCACCGATCATCATGATGAGCCAGAACCGGCAGGAGGCGAAGGATCGCCTGCGCTCACAGCATGATTACCAGGTGAACCTGAAGGCGGAACTGGAAATTCGCCACCTGCACGAGAAGATCGACCACCTGCTGTCGCACCAGTGGGAACGGCTGGTGCAGATCCAGGAGCTGCAGATCGAGCTGCTGTCGGAGATCAGCCGTCGCGGGCGGTCGACTTGAGATCGGCTTCGGTCAGCCGGTAGAACCACAGCGGCAGCAGCGAAGCACCGAAATACAGGCAGGGCAGCAGCGCCGCAGCATAGCGGATACCGTCGACCGCCTCGGCTGTCTGCACCGGCGCCTTCGACTGAAATCCATACGCTGCGTACACCAGCAGAAGAATCGACGGCGCGAACGCCGACGCCACCTTCTCGACGAAACTGTAGAAGCCCGAGAACACGCCCTCGCGCCGCAGCCCGGTCATGCGGTAGTCGTACTCGATCACGTCGGGCAGCATCGACTGCGCCATCAGGATCAGGCCCGCCGCCGCGAAGCCCTTCAGCGCAGCGCGCAGGCAGAAGAACCACGCCGTCTCGGCCGGACTCGCCAGCAGCCAGGTCAGCGACGAGAGTGAAAAGATCGCCACCGCGAGCGCGAAGGTCTTCTGCTTCTCGATGCGCTGCGAGAGCTGGCGCCAGAACGGGATGGTCAATACCTGCGCGAGCGTGCTGACGACCAGGAACATCACCATCCAGTCGCCGGGCTGGTCCTTGCCCAGGACGAACTTCACCAGGAAAAAGCTCATGGCCGTCGACGTGAACAGGCCGAACAGCTGCACGAACTTCACCGCGAGCAGCGCCATGAAAGGCTTGTTGGCAATGGCCGTCTGCAGCTGCTCGCGGAAGGTCACGCGCTTGACGTCGCGCTTGCGCATCGGCGCGCCGGCCGTACCGAAGAACGCAGCGGCCATGAATACGAAGATCAGCAAGCCATACAGCAGGCCCATGCGCGCGTAGCCCACTGCGCCTTCGCCGAGCAGTTCGGCGACCTTCTGCGCCGAGGCGCCGACCAGCGTGCCGATGCCGATGAACGCGACGCGCCAGGACATCATGCGCGTGCGCTCGCGGTAGTCGTCGACCATCTCCGACGGCATGGCCATGTACGGCACGTTGAAGATGGTGTAGCCAGTACCGACCAGCGCCAGCGTCAGCACGATCAGCACGGCAGACTGCGACACCGGCGTCAGTGCGGCGCTGAAGAAGAGCGCCATCGCGACACCCGAGATCACGCCGCCGAGCAGCAGATAGGGCCTGCGACGACCCCAGCGCGTCTCGGTGCGATCCGAGATCCAGCCCATCAACGGGTTGCTGGCGATGTCCCAGAGCTTGGCGATGAACAACAGGCCGGCGGCACTCGCTGCCGCGACGCCGAGCACCGTCGTGAGGTAGGCGGCCTGCAGGCCGGCGAAGCTGTTGAGCAGGACCGACGCCCCCAGCGTGCCGACGCCCCAGCCGGCGTTCAGTCTCCAGTTCGACTGCCCGGCAACAGGCATCCTTGCGGCATCCGTGCTCATGCGAGTTTCCTGCTCTGGTCCGGTCTCGCCATCACCTGGCGCGCAGCCGCACGGCCGGCGAGCCGGCCGAACGTGGTGGCGGTCAACAGGCCATTGCCCGCGATATAGCCCCAGCAGGAAGGTCCCGAGATACCTCGAGCGGAGCCGCCGCCAGCATAGAGGTTCGGCAGCGCGCTGCCGTCCTCGCGCAGCACGCGACCGTTCGCGTCGACGGCAAGCCCGCCCTGCGTGTGGAACAGCGCGCCATGTACCTTGACCGCGTAGTACGGCGGCGCGAGCGCGGGCTTGCCGTTGAAGGTCCGGCCCCAGCGATCGGCCGCGCCGCTGCGCTGCAGCGTTGCCACGTCATGGATCGTCCGTTCGAGACCGGCGGCCTCGATGCCCGCGAGGCGCGCCAGTTCCGCGGGCGTTTCTGCCGTCAGGATCGCGCGTGCCTCGACGGCGTCGCGATAATCATCGAATTCGAGCATCAGTCGATGCAGGCGTTCATCGTAGATATCCCAGGCGACATGACCCGGCTGCGCGACGACGTTGACCGCCTGCTCGGAGTAGCCGAGCGCTTCGTTCGAGAAGCGCTCGCCGCGAACGTTGACCTGATAGCCGCCCTCGACGATCAGCGGCCAGAGGATCGGGATGCCGCGCCCGGCCGCGAGGCCGCCATGGCCCTGGTAGGCGTGGATGTCGCGAACCGCCGCACCGAGCGCGAGTCCCCAGCGGATCGCATCGCCCTTGTTGCCGGGATGGCCGAAGAAGGTCGCACCGACGATCTCCGGAATGTACTGCGCGACCATCTCGGCATTGCCGGCGAATCCGCAGCAGGCGAGGATCAGTGTCTCGCAACCGAGATCCTCGACGCTGCCGTCGGGACGCTGCATGCGCACGCCGCGAACGCGCCCATCCTGATCCGCGAACAGCGTCGTGACCAGCGCCTCGGTCAGCACGTCGACCTGCTCGCGCTCGATCGCTGCGGACAGTGCGCCCATCAGTTCCGAGCCCGTGCGGTTCGGCGTGCCATGCATGCGTTTCACGCTGTGGCCCGGATACAGGAAGCTGTCCACCAGCGTCAGCGGCACGCGATGCCGATCGATCAGCCATTCCACCGTGGCGGCGGATTCGGTCGCGAGCGCCAGCGCGATGTCCGGATCCGTCTGCTGCTTGGCCTTGGCGAGGATGTCGGCGGCGAACAGTCGCGGTGAATCTTCGATGCCGGCCGCGCGCTGCGCGCGGGTCCCGGCCGCCGGAATCAGGCCGGTGGACATCGCCGTGGTGCCGAGTGCCGAACTGTCCCGCTCGAGCACCAGCACCTCGACGCCCTGCTCGCGCGCGGCGAGCGCTGCCGTGAGTCCGCAACCACCACCGCCCACGACCAGCACGGGCACCGTGGCGGAAAAGCGGGCATCGGAGATCGGCAGGATCACAGCGTCGTTCATCGAACAAGACTACCTAGGTGGGATGAGCGACTCAATGCCGGGTGCCGCGGAACGATCCCCCGGTGCCGCCCGCGGATCGGTCGCGGGCACGTGCGGTGACACGGCGCTCGCGAGCCGGGGATTAGCATCCGCGCACTGTTCCACGAGGTACTGGTTGTCATGAACGCCGCCGTCCAGCTTCCGCCCGTCTCGAAAGCCACGCTCGATTTCCTGGCCCGTGCCCATGGTCATTTCATCGGCGGCAAATGGGTGCCATCCCGCAGCGGCAAGACGCTCGATGTGTTCGATCCGGCGACGGGACAGAACATATCGCGGGTCGCGGCAGGCGAAGCGGCTGAGATCGACGCCGCCGTCGCCGCCGCGCGCGCTGCGTTCACCGGACCCTGGAGCAAGTTCACGGCCGCCCAGCGCAGCACCATCCTCTGGAAGATCGCGGACCTGATCGAGCAGAACGCGCAGCAGCTCGTCGAACTCGAAATCCTCGACAACGGCCTGCCGATGCAGATCGCGCAGTACGTCGTGTACAGCGTCGTGCCCGAGTTCTTCCGCTACTACGCCGGCTGGCCGACCAAGATCAACGGCGCGACGATTCCCGCCGCACCGCAGGGCAAGCGGCCCGGCGAGGCGCTGTCGTTCACACTGCGCGAACCTCTCGGCGTGGTCGGTGCGATCACGCCGTGGAACTCGCCACTGCCGATGGTGATGCTGAAGATCGCGCCGGCGCTGGCCACGGGCTGCACGCTCGTGCTGAAACCGGCGGAGCTGACGCCGCTGACGGCGATGCGCCTGGTCGAACTGTGCGCGGAAGCGGGCGTTCCCGATGGCGTGATCAATCTGGTCAACGGTTTCGGCGAAGCTGCCGGCGCGGCGCTGGCCGCACATCCTGGCGTCGACAAGATCGCCTTCACCGGCTCCACCGAAGTCGGCCGCGCGATCGTGCGTGCCTCCGCCGGCAACCTGAAGAAGGTGACGCTCGAACTCGGCGGCAAGTCGCCGATGGTCGTGTTCCCGGACGCGGACCTCGAGCAGGTCATCCCCGGCGCGGCGCGCGGCTGCTGGTTCCTGCAGGGCCAGAACTGCATGGCGGCCACGCGGCTGTTCGTGCACGACAAGGTCCACGATCGCGTCGTCGACGGCATCGCCGCGATCGCGAAGTCGATGAAGCTCGGCCCCGGCTTCGATCCGGAATCGAATTTCGGTCCGCTGATCTCCGCGCAGCAGCGCGAACGCGTCGCGGGCTTCGTCGAAGCGGGTCGGCGCGAGGGCGGAGATCTCGTCCATGGCGGCGGCTCACCGTCACGTCCCGGATACTTCTTCGAGCCGACGCTGTTCGCGAACATGAAGCCGGAGATGACGCCGGTGAAGAACGAAATCTTCGGGCCCGTGCTGTGCGTGCAGCGCTTCGGGGATGGCGACCTCGATGCGCTCACGCAGAACATCAACTCGACGATGTACGGTCTCTCCGGCAGCGTCTGGACGCGCGACATCGGGCTCGCGATGCGCATGGTCAACGCCATCGATTCCGGCCAGGTCGCGGTGAACATGCACGCCGCGCTCGATCCGGCGATGCCGTTCGGCGGCAACAAGCAGTCCGGCTGGGGTCGGGAATTCGGCCAGGAAGGCCTCGAGCCCTACCTCAAAACCAAGGGCGTAACGGTAACCTGGTGACCTCGGCTTCCACCGCGGATTCGCCGCGTCGATCGGCATCGCGAGGCCGCGTCGCCGTACCGATCCACGAGGCTGGCAGCGGCAGCGCGCTGATCAGCGACATCAGCAGCGCGCACAGGTAAGGCAGGGCCTGCACGACCAGCACGGCGATCCAGGCCGTGCGATCCGGACTCGCAACGGCGGGCGTGAACCCGATGGCGAGCACGGCCGTGACCAGCGCCACCAGCATCAGCGTCTCTTCGCGTGCCGCGACGAAAGCCTGGCCGAGCGCCGCACGGCGCGCCTGCTTCGGCGTGCGGAAGAATCCGAGTCCGCGCGTGAACAACCCCTGCAGCACGGCGACGCCGATCGTGTGCGACAGCGCGAGCCCCGCGACGCCCGCCGCCAGCGTCTGGCGCACCGTCGCCCCGACTGGCGCGAGATACAGGTGCACGAGCTTCGCGAGACGGAACGCGAACAGCGACAGCGGCAGCATCGCGAACAGCATCAGTGGCGGATCGACTTCGCGCGGGGCGACGATCATCGCGATCGACCAGAAGACCGCGGCAAGGTTGAACAGCACATTGAAGCCATCGGCCAGCCACGGCAACCAGCCGGCGATGAAGTGATAGCGCTGGCCGGCATCGAGCTGACTTGGCTTGCTCCCGGTCAGGAATCCGGCGTGACTCTTCAGGATCTGGACGGCGCCGTAGGCCCAGCGGAAGCGCTGCTTCTTGTAATCGAGGAAGGTGTCCGGCATCAGGCCGCGGCCATAGCTGCGCGCCGTGTAGCTCGCCTCCCAGCCCGCCTCGAAGATCGAGAGGCCCAGCTCGGCGTCCTCGGTGATGCACCACTCGCCCCAGCGGCTGCCCTCCTCGAGCACACGACGCCGCACCATCGTCATCGTGCCATGCTGGATGATCGCGTTGCGCTCGTTGCGCGTGACCATGCCGACGCGGAAGAAACCGCGGTATTCGGCAGCCGCCATGGCCTTGAACGCGCTCTCGTCGGCGTCGCGATAATCCTGAGGAGCCTGCACGATCGCGACGCGCGGATTGTCGAACTCCGGCACGAGATCACGCAGCCAGCGCCGGTCGACGACGTAATCACTGTCGATGACAGCGATCACCTCGACCTCGGGTGCCGTCTGGCGCAACGCGAAATTCAGCGCGCCGGCCTTGAACCCGTCGAGCGGACTGACATGAAAGAAACGGAATCTCGAACCGAGTCCCGCGCAGTACGCCTCGACCGGGCGCCACACGGATTCATCCGGCGTGTTGTTGTCGACGACGATCACCTCGAAGTCGTCGTAGTCGAGGCGCGCGAGCGCCGCGAGCGTCTCACACACCATCTCGGGCGGTTCGTTGTGGATCGGCAGGTGAATCGAGACGCGCCGCAGCGAGCCGCTGCTGTCCGCGCGAGCAGCCGGCATCTCGCGCTGCCGGTGCGTGAACCAGCAGGCCTCGGCCCATTCGTGCGCCTCGGTGAACAGCACGGCGATCACGCCGAGCGTGCCGGCAAACAGAAGCAGTCCCACGAACACGCTGCTGACGGTCAGGTACTGCTGGCTGTAGTCGTGGAAGATCCACACGGCCGTCGTCGCCGTCGCATACACGACGACTGCGATGAAACCGCGGCCACGGCCCTGCAGCGTGCGGCTGTTCAGGAACATCACCGCCAGCACGCAGAACGCGACGATCACCGACAGCAGTGCGAGACCGCGCCATTCCGCCATGCGCACGATCGGTCCGCTCAGTGGAAACTTCGCCTGACGCTCGACGTCGTACACGCCCCAGTACGCGCCGACTGCGCCTTCGGTCTGGCTCTTCCAGGGCTGGTCGAAGGCTTCCATCACGTAGTAGATCCAGCCCTCACGACTGGCATGCGCGAGGAAGCGGCGCAGGAACAGCGCCTGGTTCGCCTCGCTCGCCACCGCGGAATCGCGGGTGCGGCCATTGCTCGGCCAGCCCACCTCGGCGATCACGATCGGCTTGTCGGGGAACATCCGCTGCAGGTCCGCGACGCGCTCGATCGAGTACTGCACGGCGCGCTCGACTTCCACGCCTTCCCAGTAGGGCAGCAGATGGACAGCGATGTAATCGACGTGCGCCGCGAGCTCGGGATGCTTGACCCAGACGTGCCAGGGCTCGGCCGTGCTGACCGGCTGGCCGATCTGCTCGCGTGCGCGATCGAGATACTCGTACATCTCCTCGAGCGGCACGTCGCCGCGCAGCACGACCTCGTTGCCGATGATCACGCGCACGACGTTCATGTGTGTTCGTGCCAGACGGATCGCGCTCGCGAGTTCCTGCTGGTTGCGATTGCGGCGTGAATCGAGCCAGGCGCCGAGCGCCACGTTGATGCCGTGCTTTTCGGCCAGCGCCGGCACCACGTCGAGGCCTTCGGTCGTGCTGTAGGTGCGCACGGCGTTGGTGGTCCCGGCGAGCAGTTCGAGATCGGCATCGATCTGCGCCGGGCTCAGCCGATCGCCGCGCACCGCATCCTGATCCGCGCGATAGGGCGAGAACGCGAAGCCCTGGATGCGACCGGGCCACGCCGGCTCCGGGGTCGGCTGGTTCAGCAACGCCCAGAACGCGTAGGTCAGTGCCGCGAACAGCACGGCGACGATCAGACTCTGCAAACGCATCACGACAGGTTCGCCCGACGATCGACCAGGGGAAGGATGGGATGATAACCGGCTTGCGCAGCGGGGGCGGCCTGTCGCCCCGCTACGACAGACTCCGCGACGACAGGCGCCGCTCGACAGCCGAGGCGCCCGGTCGGGAGGTCAGTGCGGAAGCTGCGTCAGCTCGACGCTGGTCCGCGACAGATAGTCCGAGATGCCGATGATCTCTTCGCGCTGCATCTTCTGCATCAGTTCGATGTGATCGGCGCTCATGTTCGGCCGACGCTGCTCGACCGCATCGAAGAACTGGCGATACAGATAGCCATAGTGCTGGCCCGCGAGCCGCGGAATGCCGCGCAGTGCGTCGCCGCCGCCGAGCGCGCCGTGGCAGCGTTCGCAGTGACGGAAGTAGGCACGCGCACCCTCGTTCAGGAATTCACCGGGCCCGGCACCGGCACTGAAGCCGCGCGGCAGACGCGACACGTAGGCCGCAACATCTGCGATGTCCTGTCCGCCGGCGAGGTGGCGCATGCGCGCGGCGTGCTCCATCTGCATGTCCCAGCGCCGCCCATGCCGATAGTCGACGAGCTGCTTCGCGATCACCGCGAAGTGCTGACCCGCGATCGCAGGTACCGACCCATCCGGTACGCCGCGCCCGTCGACCCCGTGGCAGGCACCGCAGGGCGCGAAGTCGTCCTCGCCGGCCCGCAGATCGGGCGTTGCGCGCATGGCCACGCCCAGCTCCTGGCGCGCTGCGGGCGTCACGTCGGCACCGAGACGATCCTGCGCGATGCCCACCGACGACAGCGCTGCCAGCACGAGCACGAGCAGCAGTGCATGCTTCAGTGTCTCGACGAAGGCGCTGGGGCGTGGCGATGTGCGCATGATGCGGAGTATCCCGCCGGGCCTCCCGCAGCCGCATGAGGGTTTGCGCGTATTCGCGTCAACTCGCCCGCGAGCGAGCGCCACACTTCGCTGTTGTCGCCGAGCGGCACCATGCGCGCTCCCGCCGACACCAGCGCCAGTATTTCCCGGACCGCCGCGAGCCTCACGCCCGATCTCCGGTAATATCTTCTAAAGATCGGGCGGGCGCCGCCGCGGCAGCCTGGCTGACCCAGCGTGGCGGCCCCGAGGCTGCTTCGCCGAGGCTGAGCAGGAAGGTCCCGGTGATGGCAGTCGCTGCAATGACTGCGAATATCTTCTTGATGCACATGACTGGCTCCTCGATTGACGATGTGAGCAGTGTCGGTTCGAGAGCCCGGAGCAGCAAACGCAATGGCTGACTCAAACATCAGAAATTCTGAACTGAAAACAGCCTTCGACAGGCTCCCGCTGAACGCCTTGCGGGTGTTCGAGGCGGTCGCGACGCGATTGAGCTTTGCCGATGCGGCCGAAGCACTGAACGTCACGCCGGCAGCGGTCAGCATGCAGATCCGCAGCCTCGAGGAGTACGTGCAGGTGGCGCTGTTTCGGCGCAGCGGCCGACGCGTCGACCTGACGCCAGAAGGGGCGCAGCTGCTGCCCGGCGTGCGCAGGGGCCTCGCCGAACTGCAGCAGGCGATGCAGCAGCTGCGACGCTCGCGCAGCAGCGGACCGCTGCAGGTGACGACGATCGCATCATTGCTGCAGAAATGGCTGCTGCCGCGACTGCCGCAGTTCTACGAACGACATCCGGACATCGATCTGCGTCTGCACACCTCGCGCCGGCCCGTCGATTTCGCCGAGGACGAGTTCCACGTCGCCGTGCGCATGAGCCGCGGCCCGACGCCTGGCCTCTACAACGAGAAGCTGCTCGACGAATGGTTCGTCGTCGTTGCGAGTCCGGGTCTCTATCGCAAGCACGGGCAGGTCCGTTCCGCTGCCGATCTCAAACGCTATCCGCTGCTGCGGTCCTCGGACGAAACCTGGAGTCACTGGACTGAACCCGCGGAACAGCGGGACTGGGTGGAGCACGGCGGCGCGTTCGACGACTCGCTGACCGTACTCGCGGCCGCGGAACAGGGCCAGGGACTTGCGCTGACGCGCTGGTCGATCGCGGCGCGGGACATCGACTCCGGTCGCGTCGTGCTCGCCAGTCCGCGGATCGTCACCTGCCCGCGCGCCTACTATTTCGTCTGCCCGGAGAGTCATCTGCTGATGCCGAAGGTGCTCCTGTGGCGCGACTGGCTGCGGCAGATGGCCAGTGAATTCGCGCCGCCGCCCGGCAGCGCAGCGGCCCGCCCCCCTTTGCCGCGCGCAACCAAACTGCGACGATCTGCAAAGCCGCGATGAACCACCCGACCAGGAGACCCGAGATGACCGCGAACCTGTTGCCGCCGTTGCGCCGACGCCTGCTCGTTGCACTGATCGGCATCGGGTTCACCACCAGCGGTTTCGTCGCGGCCGCCGCCAGCGTGACGAACGCTCCGTCCAAAGCCGCACCGCGCGAGGTGCTCGTTCTCGGCGGCACCGGGCAACTCGGCGCCGAGATCGTTCGCCGGCTCGCCGCGACCGGCAGCACCCGGATCACCGTGTTCGCGCGCGAAGGCTCGAATCGGGGTCCGCTGACGGGGCTGCCGGTCAGCTATGTCGTCGGTGACCTCACTCGGGAGGCCGATGTCGCCGCCGCGCTGCGCAGTCGTCGCTTCGATGTCGTCGTCAATGCCGTACGGGTCGAGGATGGCGACATCCACTTCTACGAGAAGATCCTGACGCCGCTCGCGCGCCTGGCGCGTGAAACCGGCGTCGGTCAGATCATTCATCACGGTGCCGTCGGTGCGGGCGCGAATGCCACGAAGTTCACGAGTCTCGGCTGGGAACGAGTGCCGGGTCTGCTCGACCGGCTGAAGGACCAGGGCCTCGGCGAACAGCAATTGCGCGACAGCGGCGTGCCATACACGATCATCCGCAATGCACGCCTCTATCCCGACGGCACTCCCTCGACCGGCAAGGCGGAGCTGACCGAGGACGATTCCGTGCTGACGCCGATGACGCGGGCGGACCTCGCACTGTTCACGGTCCATTGCGTCGGCAACGCGGCGTGCCACGACAAGACCTATCACGTACGCGACACGTCACTCGCGTGGCCGCCACCGCAGGCGGCGCACTGAGCGCCCGCGCTGTTTCGGCAGACCTATTTCCGTAAACCGATCTCGCGCAGTCGCTCGGCCAGGAACTCCCCGGCCGTGATCGGGGCGAAGCGGGCGCCGCTGCCGACGCAGGACGGCAGGCAGGCGAGCGACGTGTCGTTCGCAGGATGCATGAAGAACGGCATCGAATACCGACTGACGTTCGGGCCACTCGGATTGACGACGCGATGTGTGGTCGCCGGGATCACGCCATTGGTCAGCCGCGCGAGCATGTCTCCTGAATCGACGATCAGGTTGCGCGGTTCGGTCTCCACCGGCAACCAGCGGCCGTCGCGATCGAGCAGTTCGAGGCCCGCACCGCGCGCCGCGACCAGGATCGTCAGGAAGTTGATGTCTTCATGCGCCGCGGAGCGCACGCAGTTCGGATCGGCATCGGCCGGCACGGGCGGATAGTGGATCAGGCGCAGGATCGAATTGCCCTGACGCACCCGTTCATCGAACCAGTCCGGCTGAACACCGAGGCATGGAGCCAGCGCCTGCAGCAGGCCTCGCCCGGTGTCGTCCAGTGCCGTGAACAACTGCTGGAATAGTTCGCGAAAGCCAGCGGGCTGGTCGGGCCAGAGGTTCGGCGGAAAATCTTCGGTCGTCGGCACGCCCGCGGCGATCTCGCGTCCGATCTGCCAGAACTCCTTCAGATCCGGAAAGCGCGAATCCTTCGCGTGCTCGGTGCCGAAAGGCGTATAGCCGCGCAGCCCACCACAATGCCTGCGCTTGACCGCATCCGGCAGCGCGAACAATGCACGGACCATGTCATAGGCGCGATCGAGCAACGCGGTCGGCACGTCGTGATCGCGCAGGATGATGAAGCCATAACGCTGCAGCCCGCGCAGCAGCTCGCCCTGGAACTGCGCCTGATCCGCGGGCGTACCCCGGCGCCACTGCGCGTAGCTCAGTTCGGGAACGGTGGTCATGCTCTGAACAAGGCCTCCACGTCCTGCCGGCGGGGCAGCGACGGCTGCGCACCGGGCTTCAGGGTGGCCGCCGCGCCGGCGGCGCAGGCAAAGGCCAGCGCTGCATCCGCCGTTTCGCCACGACACAATGCGACGGTCAGCGCGGCAACGAATGCGTCGCCAGCACCGGTCGTATCGATCGGCGTGACCACCGGCGCGGCCACGCGCGCCACGAGCGCACCGCCCCGATGCAGCACTGCGCCGCGTGCGCCCAGTGTCGTGGCGACGAGCCCGCGAGCGCGCTGCAACGCATCGCCGTAGAACGCCGCTTCCGTCTCGTTGACGACCAGCAGGTCCGCGCGCTCGAAGATGACCGCATCCACGTCAGCCGCGGGCGCGAGGTTCACGCAGACGAACCCGGCGCTGCGCACGACCGCCTCCGTCACGCTGGGCAGCGGAATCTCGAGCTGACAGATCAGCGCATCGTGCGCGGGGAGTTGGAACGAGCCGGGCTGCAGCAGCAGATTCGCACCGGGCGCGACGACGATCTGGTTCTCGCCATCCGCCGCCACCGCGATCAGCGCGACGCCGGTCGAGGCCGCATTCGTGACGAGGCAGCAGGAGAGATCCACGCCGTCGACGCGCAGTAGCGCGAGCGCTTCGTCCGCGGCCGCATCGCGGCCGACGCAGGCCACGAGCCTCACGCTTGCACCGAGCCGCCGAGCCGCGAGCGCCTGATTCGCACCCTTGCCACCCGGATGGCGCGCGAAGCTTGCGCCCGTGACCGTCTCGCCCGGCGCGGGCAGATGCTCGGCCGTGGCCACGAGATCGAGATTCACGGAGCCGACGACGGCGATCCGTGGCGCACCGGCTGTCACGCGAGCCGCGCCTGCAGCAGCGCGAAGATCCCGTCCGCATCGGCCGCCGTGGCCCAGCGCGTCGCGGTCGGTCGCGCGGCCTCGAGACGGAACTCGACCGCGGTATGACCCAGCGTCAGCGCCGAGTCGGTTTCGACATTCAGGTACACGGGCGCCAATTCGAACAGTGCCGGATTCAGCAGATAGGCAATGGTGCAGGGATCGTGCAGCGGCGCACCGGGCTCCGGTTCGCGATACGGTGGCAGGCTGCTCGAGAACGCCATCAGCTCCGCCGCGGCCTGCGCGCGCACGGAACCGAGCGACCGCAACGTCGCGATGCGCGCCTGCGTCGCGCGCACCTGATGCGTCGCATCGAGGCCGAGCGCGACGATCGGCAACCCGGACTCGCAGACGATGCGCGCCGCATGCGGATCGGCGTAGATGTTGTACTCGGCCGAGGCCGTGATGTTGCCGCCGACACTGCGCGCACCGCCCATGAACACGATCTCGCGGATGCGCGGCAGGATGCGCGGCTCGAGCCGCATCGCCATCGCGACGTTCGTCATCGGACCGGTGATCACCAGCGTGACGCTGCCAGCCGGTTCGCGCAGCAACGTCTCGACGATGAACGGCACGGCATGCTGGGCCGCGAGCGGCGCGCGCGGCTCGTGCACTGGCAGCGTGCCGAGCCCGCTCGGGCCGTGGAATTCGCCGGCATCGACGGGCGGTCGGACCAGCGGCCGCTCGCAGCCGGCGTGGATCGGAACGTCTTCACGCGCCGCGAGTTCGCGGATCAGGCGTGCGTTGCGGGCCGTGAGTCCAGGCCCGACATTGCCGGCCACGGTCGTGATCCCAAGCACCCCGAGCTCGCGCGGCGAGCCGAGAGCCAGCAGCAGCGCGACGGCATCGTCCACGCCCGGATCGCAGTCGAGGATCAGCTGTCGCGTCGCCGAGTGTGTCGCCATGTACCGCGGAATCCTATTCCATCCGCAGGATCGGCTTGATCGCGCGACCCTGGTGAGCGTCATCGAGCGCGCGGCCGATGTCGCGGAAATCGTAGTCCTTCGTCAGGCGCTCGAGCGGCAGCCGGCCTTCGCGCCAGAACCGTGCGAGCTGCGGGATGAACACCTCCGGCACGCTATCCCCTTCCAGCACCGCGATGACGCGTCGCCCGCCCATCAGCAGGTTCAGCGGCGAGAACTCGAACGCGGCGCCGAGCTTCGGCACCGTGGCAAGTGCGCAGCTGCCGCGACGCGCCAGACAGTCGATGGCCGCCGTGAAGGTGGCGACCTGACCCGCCGTCTCGAACGAGTACATGACGCCACCCGGCACTTCGGTGCGAATGCGTGCGGCGACGTCCTCGTCGCGACCGTCGATGACCTGGGTCGCGCCGAGTTCTGCGGCGAGCGCGAGCCGCTCCGTATCGAGGTCCACGGCAATGATCGTGCTGCAGCCCGCAATCTTCGCCGCCATCACCGCAGCAAGGCCGACCGTACCGACGCCGAAGATCGCGATGCTCGCACCGGCCCGAACATCGAGCGTGTTCAGCACCGCCCCGCGCCCGTCTGGATGCCGCAGCCCAAGGGGCCGGCGAGTTCCAGCGGCACGTCATCGGGCAGCTTCACGACGCTGCGCGCCGTGCCGAGCGCATGCGTGGCAAACGAGGACTGCTGGAAGAACGAGCCGTGGACCGCGCCGCCCCGCGCATCGCGCAGCGTCGTCGAACCGTCATCACGCGCGCCGCCGAACTGCAGGTGGTGGCCGTGCTCGCAGTAGGCCGGCGCACCTTCATGACACAGGCGGCAGTGCCCGCAGGAGCCGAAACTCATCGCGACGCGATCGCCGGGCCGCACGTTCGTGACTGCATTCCCGACCTGCAGCACGATGCCCGCGCCCTCATGACCGAACACCGCAGGCAGCGGAAACAGCGCCGGTGCGAACAGGTCCGTGTGACAGACGCCGGCCGCGACGATGCGCACCAGCACTTCATGATCTCGCGGTGCATCGAGCTCGAGCTGCTCGAGCTTCACGGGTTCGCTGGCAGATCGGCACACCGCAGCGGTGATCAGCATGACGAATCGCTCACCAGGCGCCGACGTTCGGCATCGACACCCAGGGCTCCGCCGGCGCGAGGGCACCGCCCTGTTGCAGCAGCTCGACGGAGATGTTGTCGGGTGAACGCACGAACGCCATGCGGCCATCGCGCGGCGGGCGGTTGATCGTCACGCCATGGTCCATCAGTCGCTGGCAGGCTGCGTAGATGTTCTCGACCGCATAGGCGAGATGGCCGAAGTTGCGGCCGCCCGTGTAAGCCTCCGGGTCCCAGTTGTGCGTCAGCTCCACCTGGGCCTCGTGGTCGCCGGGTGCCGCGAGGAAGATCAGCGTGAACCGGCCCTGCGGAAAATCCCGCCTGGACAGCAGCTCGAGACCGAGCGCGTCCCGATAGAAACGCAGCGAGGCATCGACGTCCGTGACCCGGACCATGGTGTGCAGATACTTCATGACTGGCAATATGAGCGAACCCGCACAGCGCGTCAAAAAGCCGAGTCGACATGTCGTCACACACCGTCGCGATCCACTGGCAGCGCGGCGACGCGCGCTTCACCGACAACCGCTATTCGCGCGCACACCGGTGGCAGTTCGACGGCGGCGCCGTCGTCGAGGCGTCGTCCTCGCCGCACGTCGTACCGCTGCCGTATTCGAATCCCGCCGGCGTCGATCCCGAAGAAGCCTTCGTCGCCTCGCTCTCGAGTTGCCACATGCTGTGGTTCCTGTCGCTCGCGGCCGAGCAGGGCTACTGCATCGACGACTACGAGGATGCGGCGGTCGGCGTGATGGGTCGGGACGCGGCGGGCCACATGGCGATGCTGCGCGTGACCTTGCGACCGAAAGTGAGCTGCAGCGGGCCCAAACTGCCTGGCGCCGAACAGATGCTCGCGCTGCATCACGCAGCGCACGAACAGTGCTTCATCGCGAATTCGGTACGCACGGACCTGCGGATCGAACCGGTGCCCTGACAGGCCCGGCGCGCAGGGTCGACGCGACTAGAACATCTCCGACGGACCCGGCTTCTCGATCTCCACCTTGTGGCGGGAAGGAATGTGGTCGCCGGTGATCATCGCGTCATAGGTCTGCCCGGGACCGACCATCGGATACACGCCGGCGTCCGGATCGATGATGACTTCGAGGAAGGCCGGCCCGGGATAGCGGATGAATTCCTCGACCACACGCGGCACGTCGGACTTGCGGTCGAGCCGCACCGCGAACTTGAACCCATCGGCCTGGGCCGCGCGCACGAAGTCCTTCTTGTGCAGGGATTTGTCGCTCGCCGACAGGCGCCCCTTGAAGAACAGCTTCTGCCATTGCTTGACCATGCCGTCACCGAAATTGTTCAGCACCACGACCTTGACCGGCAGATCGTAGGTGGTGACCGTCTCGAGCTCGCCGATGTTCATGCGGATCGAGGCATCGCCGTCGATGTCGATCACGAGCTTGCCGGGATTCGCGAACTGCGCGCCGATGGCCGCAGGCAGGCCGAAGCCCATCGTGCCCATGCTGCCGGACGTCAGCCACAGCCGCGGCGCGCGGAAATCGCAGTACTGCGCAGCCCACATCTGGTGCTGTCCGACGCCCGTCGCGATGATGGCTTCACCGCGCGTCTGCCGGTTGATCTCTTCGATCACGTAGTACGGCTGGATCTGTTCGCTCGCGCGATCGTAGTTCATCGCGTAACGCGTGCGCAGCTCGCGCACGTGCGCATGCCAGGCAGAATAGTCGGCACGAAAACCGGTGCGCTTGCCGTAGGCCGTCAACGTGCCGAGTGCATCGTCGAGCTGGCCGATGTGGCTCCAGTGCACGCGCTTGACCTTGTTGATCTCGGCGCGGTCGATGTCGAGGTGCGCGATGCGCTTCGCATTCGGCGCGAATTTCGCTGGCACGCCGGCCACGCGATCGTCGAAGCGTGCGCCGACGGCGATCAGGAAATCGCAGTCGTCGACGGCATAGTTCGCGAACGCGGCACCGTGCATGCCGAGCATGCGCAACGAGAGATCATGCGTGGTGTCGAAAGCGCCGATGCCCATCAGGGTGGTGACGACCGGGATCTCGAAGGCCTGCGCGAACTCGCGCAGCGACGCCGCGCTGTCCGAGTTGATCACGCCACCGCCGGCATACAGCAGCGGCCGCTTCGCCGCGTGCAGCATCGCGAAGAACTCGGCCGCCTCGTTGTCCTCGATGTGGCCGTTGTTGGCAGCGAACAGGCGCTTGCGATAGCCCGGGATCGCAAGCTTCCCCTCGCCCGCGAACGTGCCGCTGTAGTTCTGCACGTCCTTCGGCAGATCCACGACGACCGGACCCGGCCGGCCGGTGCGCGCGATCTCGAACGCGGTGCGCACCGTGGCCTCGAGCTGCGTGGCGTCGGTCACGAGGAAGATGTGCTTTGCGACCGAGCCCATCAGCGCCGCGACCGGCGCTTCCTGGAACGCGTCCGAGCCGATCGCGCTGGTCGGAACCTGCCCGCAGATGACGACCATCGGAATGGAATCGGCCATGCAGTCGCGCACAGGCGTGACGGTATTCGTTGCGCCGGGGCCCGAGGTCACGAGACAGACGCCGACGCGACCGCTCGCGCGCGCGTACCCCGCGGCCATGAAACCCGCCCCCTGCTCGTTCGCCGGCACGATCAGCGGCATCTGCGCACCGCCCGCCGCCACCTGCGCCTGGTTGTAGAGGAACACCGCGTCATAGGTCGGCAGGATCGCGCCGCCGGAATAGCCGAAGATCGCGGTCGTGCCTTCATCCGCGAGGACCTGCACTACGATCTCCGCGCCGGACATCGCACGGCCTGCGAGCGGATGGGGTGAGGAACTGGTCTGGGGCGCGGTCGAGTTCATGGTGATGCACGTTCGGGGCGGACGTCTTGAGCCTATCAGGTCGTGGACGCACCGCAAAATTCGAGGCAAATGCAGGCCAGGAATCCGATATTCTTGGCGACCCATGCGACACATCATCGCCATCCAGCTGCAGAACGAAGCCGGTGCCCTGACCCGGGTGGCCGGCCTGTTCTCGACCCGCGGCTACAACATCGAATCCCTGTCCGTCGCGGCCACGGACGACCCCACCGTGTCGCGCATCACGCTGGTCACCAAGGGCTCCGAGGCCGTCATCCAGCAGATCGTCAATCAGCTGAACAAGCTGGTCGATGTCGTCGCCGTCGAGGACATGACCCAGGGCGAGCACCTCGAGCGCGAGCTCGTGCTGCTGAAACTGAAGGTTCGCCCCGAACAGGCGGATGCGGTCCGCGGTTATGTCGTGCGCAGCGGCGGACGCGTGCTGGATCCGGTCGTCGATGGGTTCGTCGTCGAACTCACGGCCAGCGAGGCCGAGGTCAATCGCTTCATCACCGACCTCGGCAGCGGCGCGGAATTGCTCGAGGTCGTCCGCTCCGGTGCGCTCGGCATGGCGCGCCATGCGCGCTCACTGAAGGTCGTGCGCTGAGGATCGTTTGGTCAGTCCTTCGACTTCAGCAGCTCGCGCAGCTTGTATCCAACGAGCAGCTCGTTCAGCAGCGGGGCCTCCGGGACACCGCCCAGCACGGAGATCGTAATCCTGCCTGTGCCGAGCGCATTGGCCTCCGAACTCGGATTCGAGTCCGCTGGAATCTGCACGCCCGACGGCGGTGTCTGGCCGGCAGAGACGAGGGAGATCCCCGGCAGTGGGAGGTTGACTCCGGACGCGACTGCAAGAGGACTGTCCGACAGCCGCTCGTAGAACACGGGCCCGAACCCCGTCGCGGTGCCGATGCGGGTCAGCGCGAATCGTGGCGTCGGCGCGCCGGGGGTCAGCGTCGGGATATTCACGTTCAGCCCGCTGCGATAAGGCAACAGTGGCTGGTGTGAACGCGCGTTGCGTTCCAGTACGGCGACCAGTTGCACAACCACATCCGCGACCGCGTATTCGACTGAACCCGAATTCAGCGTGGTGTAGGACTTGCCCGTGGTACCGGCATAGCTGACGGCAATCGACGGAATGCCGCGATTGATGCCGTACTGTGCGTTGGCGACCGTGCCGGAGCTGACGTTCACGGCACCGGTGTTGTTGCCCTCGTTCGGCCCGGAAATCACGAGGTCCGGCGGTCCCGCCCAGCGCTTCACGGCCTGAACGTCGAGGCCGTACAGCAACGACATCACCGGAGTGCCGTCCACGTAAAAGATGTTCGTCGGCACCTGCGGATCCACGCCGACACCCGGCGCGCCCGCCGGGACTGTCGCCCAGCGCGTGGCGCGCGTGAGCGGCGTGATCGGCCGCAGGAAGTCGATGGATCCCCCCTTGCCGCTGTTGTTCTGCGTCGGGGCGGCGACGATCACGTCGTGGCCCGCCGCGACAAGACGCTCATACAGCGCTCGCGTGTTGGCAGACTCGAACCCGTCGTCGTTGCTGACGACGATGTTCAGTGCGTTGGCTCGGCCAACCAGAAGTGCGGTCAGCAGGACGAAAAAGACCAGCAAACGTGCGCGCATGACAACTCCGCCTATCAATGGCGGCGTAGAGTTTCCGTGCGCTTCATTGCAGCCGCGTGACCGGGCAATGACCACGAGCGGAACCGCGCGGACAGAGTCGTCAGGGTTCGCGCAGGAACGCGCTGACCACGCCGACGTATTCCTCGACACGCGTGGCATCCATCAGCGGATGCGACCCTGCGAAGCAGTGCTCCCGCGCATGCTTCAGCAGTGAAACCGCTCGCGCGTGGCCGGGCCGCAGCGCCTCACGCTCGGCAGTCAGCGCCAGCACGTCAGCCTCGATCAGCGGCCAGCGTTCGATGGCCCGATAGGTGCCGAGCCCGCCGCGCTTGGCGTTCGCCGGATCGATGAACGCGGCGATCGGCGCGAAGCCCATCTGCAGGTAGTCGGCCATGTAGGCGTACTGAACCGGCAGCGTCTCGGGGCTCGCGACGTAGTTCGGATCCCATTCGCCGAGGAAGCGCTCGGTCATGTCCCAGACGAAGCTCTTGTGCGAACCGCTGGCGGAGATCGCCGGCGACAGCCCGGCGAAGCGCCCCATCAGGTGCGACATCTCCTCGGACGTCAGCGTCGGCGAGCCGTCGAGGACGATCCGTGGCCAGCGCGCGGGCTCGGCGATCGCGAGTTCGGCGACGATCGCGGCGGACAGGTGCCCGCCCAGTGCGTGGGCTCGGGTGATGCCGAAGCGTCCGAGCGCCACGGCAATTTCGGCCGCCATCTCGGCACAGCTCCAGCCGACGGCGTCCTTGTGCGAACGACCGTATCCCGGGATGTCGACCGCGATGACGCGGAACCCGCGGCGGGCGAAGGCTGGCATCTGCGTCTCGTACTGCCGGGCGTTCGACGGCGCCCAATGCAGCAGAACGAGCGGATCGCCGACGCCGAGTTCGGTCAGATGGATCTGACCATGCTCACCCTCCGCATAGCTGCGGCGCATTCCCTGTGTCGTCATGGTTCGGAATCGTAGCGGAAGCAGGGCCTCGAGAACGGAACGAGCGTGTCGCTGGACTGGCGCGCGGCTATTGCAGCGCGGCCCGCAACCGCGCGGCGAGCAGATCGAAGACCGACACGGCGACCATCAGCACGACCAGGATCACGCCGACCACGTGCCAGTTGCCCCAGTCGACGGCGAGCTTCAGCTCATAGCCGATGCCGCCCGCGCCGACGATGCCGAGCACGGTCGCGGTGCGGAAGTTGTACTCGAGCATGAAGATGATCGATGACCACAACGCGAGTCGGCTCGCCGGCAGGATGCCGCTGAAGAATACCTGGGTGCGGCTCATGCCGAGCGCGCGCAACGCCGCGGGCACGGCCGGCGGCGTGCTCTCGATCGATTCGTAGAAGAACTTCGTCAGATATCCGATCGAATAGGCCGCGAGCGCGATGACACCCGGCAACGCACCGAGGCCGAAGGCACCGACCGCCAGCAGTGCCCAGAGCAGCGAGGGCACCGCGCGTATGCCGTTCAGGGCTGCCCGAACGGGCATCCGCAGCCAGCGCGGCGCGACGTTGCGTGCCGCCACGGCGGCCAGCGGCAGTGCCGCGATCGCCGCCACCACGGTCGCGAGGAAGGCCATCAGCATCGTGTCGCGCAGCGCGACCCCCAGGCCGCGCCAGTCGATCGCTGTCAGTTGCCTGCCTTCCGGCACCAGTGCCGCCAGGAAGCGCAGTGCATGGGCACCCGCATCATCGCCCGACCCATGCAGATCGAGCGCCGCCGCGGCGAGCGCGCAGGCACCCGCCAGCGTCGCGAACCCGAGGGCCCGCGTCAGCCATCGCGGCCAGCGCCGTGGCGCGACGCCGGACGCGGCCTGCGCGAAACCCGCGGCCGGCGCGCCGTCCGACGGTGCGGCGTCGAGTGTCAGCACACGATCGGCGAACTGCTGCGCGAGGCCCGGGTCGTGCAGCACGCTGACGACGGCGATGTTCTCGCGACGGCGCAGCTCGTCGAGCAGTCGTAGCAGCGCATCGGCCGAGGCCGCATCCAGCGCGGAGATCGGCTCGTCGGCGAGCAGCACGGTGGGTCGGCGCATCAGCGCGCGGGCCAGCGCCACGCGCTGCCGCTCGCCCCCGCTCAGCCGGTCGACGCGCAGATCCGCGCGCGCTTCCAGTCCGACGATGCTCAACCAGTCGCGGGCGCGCTGACGATCCTCACGACGGCCGCCCCACAGACCACGCCAGAACCCGGCATCGGCCGCTGCGCCATGCAGCACGTTCTCGAAGGCCGTCGCCGACTCGACCAGACGGAAATCCTGGTGGATGCTCGCCACACGCCCCGCGACCTGCACCTCGCCTGCGCTCGGCGCGAGATCGCCGGACAATATCCGCAGCAGGCTGGTCTTGCCGCTGCCGGAGCGGCCGACGATCGCCAGATGTTCGCCGGCGCGGACCCCGAACGAGATGCCTTCGAACAGGCGCGTGCCCGCACCCACCTGCAGACCGAGCCCGCTGACCTCGATCGCCGCGGCGGACACGATTCAGCGCGCCAGGCCTTCGATCGGCAATCCCGTCGCCTCGATCGCGTGGATCGCTGCGGCGACATGCTGGCGCTCGTCCACGGCCACGAAGCGCGTCGCGCCGTAGACATCCGCCAGCAGGCGCGGATCCGTCGCCGCGATACCCAGCAGCGCCGCGCGAACCGCTGCGCGGGTGGATGCGTCGAGACCTCGACGCACCGCGATCACATGCGTCGGCACGCCTGGAACTCGCCCGAGGATACGCAGGCCGGCGCGCTGCTCGGCCGTGACGTAGAGGTCGGTGCGCGGTCCCTCGACGGTGTAGTCGCTGACCGCCGCGACATCGGCGCGACCTTCGAGCACTTCGCGCAGCGCCTGCGTGTACGACCCGGCGAACCCGACCTGCCGGAATACGGAGCGGGGTTCACCACGACGCGGCAGCACGCCCGAATCGATCAGCGATCGGTACGGGAACACATAGCCGCTGGTACTCGTGGGACTCGTGAACGCCAGCCGCAGGCTCGCGGAGCGTTGGGCCAGATCGGTCAGGTTGCGCAACGGACTGTCGCGACGCACGACCCAGACGGCGTCGTAGTCCGTGCGGGCGTTGCCCGCCGCATCGACGCGTTGTTCGGCCAGCAGCAATTCCGCGCCGCCGTCGCGGCGCGCGAGCAGAAACGGCAGGGCACTGAGGTAGGCCACGTCGGCCTGCCCGCTGACCAGCGCCTGGACGGATGCGGAGTAGTCCAGTGGCACGACCACCCGCACCGGCCGGCGCAGTCGCTGCTCGAGAGCAGTGCCGAGCCCCTGCGCCGCCGCGCGCAACTCGGCCGGCTCCTTCTGCTTCTGGAACAGGAACACGAGTTCCTGGCGGGCCCATGCGGCTGGCGTCAAACCCAAGCCGATCAAGGCCATCAACACGATTCGGGCGACCATCCCTGTGCCTCGAAAATGTCCAGACGAGAATCTATCTCAAATACGATTCTATCTCAATAAATCGATAATGAGTCGCTGAAGAAACAGTATGGCGCCAGATAAGAGCACTGTGTTGATTATCGAGCCAAAAGACGAACCATTGCCTCGACCAGCCGCTGCAGGGCTCGTGGTTCCTGCAGCAGGAACAGTGAGGGTTCCACCAGCTCAAGCTCCATCACCCGCGGCTGGCCGTCCTCATCCGGGGCGACATCGACGCGGGCATAGAGCAGCCGGTCAGCCAGCGGCGCGAGGGCGGCCGTACCCACCGCGCGCTCGGCGTCGGTCAGCGGCAGCGACTCGGACACCTGTTCGACGCCATCGGCGAAGCGCGGCGTCTTGCGGACCGCGTGGGTGAACTCGCCATCGATCCAGACCATCGCGCGCTCGCCATAGCGCTCGACGCTCGCGAGATAGGGCTGGATGAGGACGTCGCGGCCCGCAACCAGGCGGGTCAGCACGGCCTCGCCCTGTTCCAGGTCGCCGGGCTGGATCCGGTGGGTCTCGAAGGACCCGGCGCTCACGGCGGGCTTGATCACCACGTCCTGCCAGCCGCGCTCGGCGAGCAGCGGCGCAAGACGCTGGCCGCTGCCGGCCAGGACGAGTTCGGTCGGCGCCGTCGGCACACCGCGCCGATGCAGCTCGAGCAGATAGCGCTTGTGCAGGTTGCCCAGCAGGATATCGGCGGGGTTCCACAGCGGCGCCGCGTGGTCGGCGCGCTCGATCCAGCGCCGGAACGCCGGCAGGTCGTGGATGTAGTCCCAGGTGGAGCGGACCAGCGTCGGCACCGGCGCATCCCAGTCCTCATCCCCGCCCCGCCAGGCCGCCATGCGAGCCTCGACGCCGCGCGCGGCGAGTGCCGCAAGCAGCAGGTCTTCATCGACATCCGGCTCCGGCAGCGGACGACAGGTCGCGATACGCAGTTTCATGGCGCGATCTTAGGCAAGCCGCGTGCGGCGCGCACGGGCGCGATGTGATTCATCCTAGAATGAGGTCGATGAGCCTGGACACTGCCCTGCTCCGCGCGCTGCACGACGTACTCGGCCCGACCGGCTGCATCAGTGGCGATGGCATCAGCGATAAATATGCGAGCGACTGGAGCAAGAGCTCCTGGCAGCGGCCGCTTGCACTGTTGCGTCCCGCAAGCACCGAGCAGTTGTCGCGCTCGCTCGCGCTGTGTCACGCGGCCGGCCAGCCGGTCGTCGTGCAGGGCGGACTGACGGGACTCGGTGGCGGCGCGTCGCCACGTCCCCGCGAAGTCGCACTGAATCTCGAGCGCTTGAACCGGATCATCGAGGTCGATCCGGTGGGCATGACGATCACGACCGAGAGTGGCGCGACGCTCGAGGCCGTGCAGCAGGCGGCGCGCGAGCATCGGCTGCAGTTCCCGCTGGATTTCGGCTCGCGCGGCAGCTGCACGATCGGCGGCAACCTCTCGACCAATGCCGGCGGCAACAGCGTGATCCGCCATGGCGTGGCGCGGCAGCTCGCTCTCGGCCTCGAGGTGGTGCTGGCGGACGGCACGGTGATCCCTTCGCTGAACCGGCTGGTCAAGAACTCCTCGGGCTATGACCTGAAGCAGCTGTTCATCGGCAGCGAGGGCACGCTCGGCGTGATCTCGCGCGCCGTACTGCGCGCCGTGCCGGCGCAGTCGCAGCGCGGCACGCTGCTCGCGTCCGCGGCGGATTTCGACGGCGTGCTGCGCTGCCTCGATCTCGCGCGCCGTCAGCTCGCCGGTTCGCTGAGCGCGTTCGAGGTCATGTGGCCCGCCTATGTCGAGCGGGTGCTGCGCGAGCAGCCGACCCTCACCGGACTCGGTCAGCTCGCCCGCGGCTTCTGGATCCTGATCGAGACCGAGAGCGACAGCGCAGATGAAACGGTCGCGCTGCAGGGACTCTATGAACAGGCATTGGAGAGCCAGGCACTGCAGGACGCATTGCTGGCGCAGTCGCTGCGCGAGGCCGAGGACTTCTGGAAACTTCGCGACGGCGTCGGCGCGCTGCTGGCCGCCTGGCCGCATCCCGCCACCTTCGACATCGGCCTGCCGATCGCCAGCATGCCGGCCTTCTGCGCCGCGGTGGCTGCACGCGTCGAGGCGCGATACCCCGGACTTGCGATGCTGCCGTTCGGGCATCTCGGCGACGGCACGCTGCATCTGCTGTTCGACGCGCCGTCGACGGCGGCGGAACTCGAACTCGTCGAACTCGTGCTGCAGCCCGTCGGAGACTTCGGCGGCGCGATCAGCTCGGAGCACGGCATCGGCGTTCTGAAGCGCAACTACCTCGGGCTGTCGCGCAACCCGGCCGAGATCGAGATGATGCGGCGCTTCAAGCAGATGCTGGATCCGCGCGGCATCCTGAACCCGGGCCGCGTGCTGACGGACTGAATGAGGACTGGCGCGGCGCCTCAGACGCCGCGTTCGGCTTCCGACAACCAGGTCTGCTGGGCCTTGCGCACATGCGGCGGTGCGAGGCTCATGCGATCCACCAGCTCGCGCAGCACGCGGCGCGCGTCGTCGGCACGACCCTGCTGGGCGAGCAGCCGCGCATAACGGACGGCCGCTTCACCTCCGGGAAAATACTCGGCCAGCACGTGATATTCCTCGAGCGCCTTCGCGACATCACCGGTCGACTCGACGGCGCGTGCGAACAGCAGATGCCCGTCGGCTGATTTGAAATCCGGATTCGCCGCGATCAGCGCTTCGAGGGTCGAGCGCGCACCCGTCGCGTCACCGGACTCGAACTGCGCACGCGCGAGGCCGAGCATCAGGCCGGAATCGGTGGCGTACAGCCCCGTCAGCAACGTGCGATAGACGCCCGCCGCGTCGGCATGGCGTCCCTGCTTCGACAGCTCCTCGGCGTAACGCTGCCGACTCGCGACGTCGCCCGAGACCAGCGCGACGCGCTCGGCCTTGCGCAGATCGCGCTCGGGATCCAGCGCGCCTCGCACGTTGCGCACGGCGCGCTTCGCGCCGCGACTGCCGAGCAGATCCGGCAGCAGCTCGACCACGATGTACGCGATGGCGCCGGCAATCGACAGCAGCGCGAGCACCCAGATCCAGATCGTGTTCCGGCCGGTCTTGATGCAGTGAATGATCAGCACCACCTGGACGAAGATCGAACCTATCAGCAGACCCATGTGTGTACTCCCGACCGGGACCCGATACGGGTCATGCCTGCAGCGGCGCGACCGCGCGCCGGATCACATCCGGCACCGGTACGCTGCTGCGCTGGGCGGCGTCGACGTAGACGTGCACGAAGCGGCCGGCCGCGACCGCCGCGCTTTCGCCCGCGACGAAGATGCCGACCTTGTAGATGATGCTGCTGCCACCGAGACGTTCGACCGCAATGCCGACTTCGAGCGCATCGGGGAAGGAGATCGGCTTGAAATAGCGGCAGCCCGTTTCCACGACGAGGCCGATCTGCCCGAGCTGGCGGATATCCGTACCGGTGGCCTCGATCAGATAGCCGTTCACGGCGGTATCGAAGTACGAGTAATAGACGACGTTGTTCACGTGGCCATAGACATCGTTGTCCATCCAGCGCGTGGTGATGGGCCGGAACACGCGGTAGTCCGCACGGGTCGGCTGGGGTTCACGGGTACTCATCGAAGGGCCCTCACGATCGCTTGCTGAACTGCCACCGCCTCGAGATGATCGTCATTCGAGGTCGCGCGATCCCAGTTCGCGGCCTGCACGATCACGACGCCATCGTCGAAGTCGATCGTGATCTGCTGACCGAACACGCCGTGTGCGCTGATCGCCTGCGCCTCCTCGGGCCACAGCCACCAGTTGTACTGGTAGCCAAAAGGCAGGCCGCGCAGGCGCTGCGTGGCATGCAGGAACGGACGTTGCGGATTCGGCGTGCGCACCTGCGTCACCCAGCCCGCCGGCAGCACCTGCTCGCGGCCGACGCGGCCGTCGTTCAGGAACAGCAGACCGAAGCGCGCGTAGTCACGCGCGGTCGCGTTGATGCAGCAGCTGCCGATCTCGATGCCGCCGGGGCGATCGAGAACCCAGCTCGCATCATGCTCGGCACCGATCTTCTGCCAGATCTTTTCGGACAGGTAATTGGACGGATGTTGACCCGTCGCCTCACGCACGGCCCAGGCCGCGATCGCGGGCTCGATGCTCGCGTAATAGAAATGCGTGCCGGGTGGATGCAGCCGCTGCTTGAACCACGCGAAGGTGTCCGTGTACGAGGCCACGCTGCGCGTGACCGTGCCCTCGATCCAGGCGCGCGCCTCGAGCGAATCGCTGGCGTCGTAGTCTTCGATGAACTGCACGCCGGAACTCATGTCGAGCAGGTCGCGCAGCGAGTTGTCGCGGTAACCCGAGTCGCGCAGCGCGGGCAGGTACTTCGTGACCGGGTCGTCGATGCTGCCGATCGCACCGTCCGCGGCAGCGAGGCCGACCAGCGTCGACGTGAACGACTTGGCCATCGACCAGGACACGAACGGCGTGTCCGCACGCGCACCCTGGCGATAGGTCTCGTAGACGATGCGGCCGTTCTTCAGCACCACCATCGCCATCACATGCGCGCGATCGAGATAATTCTCGAGCGTGAGCGGCTGGCCGCGCCAGTCGTACGACACGGCGCCCAGCGGTCGCGCGCTGCGCGGCAATTCGCGCACCGGACCCCCGCGCGCGATACGACGCGCCGGCAATATCTCGGCCATGTGCGTGAACGACCCGAGCCGGTACTGCGGCAGCAGCACCTGCAGCGGCGTGCCGAGCGGCGCAGTCTGCACGCTCGGTGCCGCTGCGCTCGCCGTGGTAGCCTCTGCAGCGACGGCAACGCCGGTCCCGCCGGTGATCAACAGCAGGGCGAAGGCGAGAACCCTCGGAGTGCGGCGCATGAACCTTCCTGTCCTCTATCCGGATTGACCGCTAGTTTCTCAGGAACAGGACCCTTCAGTCAGCCAGAATGGCGCCATGAAAACCCGCGCCGCCATCCTGGTCCGCTCCGGGGACACCGCGCCCTACGCGAAGTCCCGCCCCCTCGAAGTCGCGGAGGTCGAACTCGATCCACCCGGTCCCGGCGAAGTGCTGGTGCGCATGCGCGCTGCGGGCCTCTGTCACTCGGATCTGTCCGTCATCGACGGCAACCGGCCGCGGCCGCTGCCGATGGTGCTCGGTCATGAAGGCGCGGGAATCGTCGAAGAACTGGGGGCCGGCATCACGGACCTGCGCGTCGGTGACCACGTCGTCACGGCCTTCGTGCCGAGCTGTGGCCATTGCGAGCCCTGCGAGATCGGCCGCCCGGCCTTGTGCGAGCCCGGTGCCGCGAGCAACGGCGCCGGCACGCTGCTGTCCGGTGCACGTCGACTGCATCGCGCGGGCGCGGACCTCAACCATCATCTCGGCGTCTCGGCCTTTGCCGAATACGCGACGGTGGCGCGCAATTCGCTGGTGAAGATCGATTCATCGCTGCGCTTCGACGAAGCCGCGGTGTTCGGCTGCGCCGTGATCACCGGCACCGGCGCCGTCATCAACACGGCACAGATGCCGAAGGAACGCACCGCGGCGGTGATCGGCCTCGGCGGTGTAGGCCTCGCGGCCGTGCTCGGCGCGCGCTACCAGAACGCGCGGACACTGATCGCCATCGACCTCTCCGACGCCAAACTCGCGCTCGCGCGCGAACTCGGCGCAACGCATACCTTCAACGCACGCGATCCGGACTGCCTCGAACGCGTGCGCGAACTGACCAAGGGGGGCGTCGAGTACGTGTTCGAGATGGCGGGCTCGCAGCGCGCGATGGAATTGGCCGTCAAGATCACGCGGCGCGGCGGCACGACGGTGACTGCCGGCCTGCCGCATCCGAGCGTGATGCTGCCGATGTCGCAGGTCCAGCTGGTCGCTGAAGAGCGCACCTTGAAAGGCAGCTATCTCGGCAGTTGCGTGCCATCGCGCGACATCCCGCGCTACGTCGAGTGGTATCAGGCCGGGCGGTTGCCGGTGAATCGCCTGCTGTCGGAAACCCTGGCGCTCGATGACATCAACGCCGGCTTCGATCGTCTCGCTTCCGGCGAAACGATCCGTCAGGTGATCACGCTCTAGGCAAGCTCGTCACGCGCCGCTCAGGCGCGCAGGTTCGCCGCCCCGTATTCGAGCAGGTGCTGATCGAGCCTGCCGCCGAGGTCGGCGAGCAGTTCGGCGGAGACGCCGGGCAGCAGGCCGACTTCCGGACGCGCGAACAGGTAGCCCTGATACAGCCGGATCCCCATTTCGCGCAGCGTCAGCACTTCATGCACGTTCTCGACGCCCTCCGCGATCACCGAGATGCCGAGGTCGCGACACATCGTGACGATCGCGCGCGTGATCGCGCGGCGCACACGGTCCTTGTGGACGTTGCGGGTCAGGTCCATGTCGATCTTGACGATGTCCGGCTGGAATTCCGCGAGCGTGTTCAGGCCGGAATGTCCGGCACCGAAATCATCGATGGCCGTCAGCATGCCCTGGCGCTTGTAGTCCGCGAAGATCGCCTTCAGTCGCGCGGGATCACGTGCCGGCTCGGTCTCCGACACCTCGAGAATGATGTGATGGGGCGGAAAATCGCAGAGCGCGGCGGTCTCGAACGTACGCTCGAGCGAGGAACCCGGCGAGTACGCCGCGTTCGGCAGGAAGTTCACGCTGAGCAGGCTCTGCATGCCGAGCGCGGACGCCAGTTCGATGGCCTTGCGTCGGCAGGCCTGATCGAACGCGTAGCGATTCTCATCCGTCACCTGCGAAAGCACCGCCGCCGCGCCACCGCGGCCGTCGAGCGCGCGTACCAGCGCTTCATAGGCGTAGATGCTGCCGTCCTCCAGATCGACGATCGGCTGGAAGGCCATGGTGAAATCGGGTAATTGCACAGCGCGTCGATAGGGCCCGGAAACAGTTCCTGCTTCCGTATCGGTCGATGCAGCAACCTGCTTGAGTCAGGGTACGGCGCGGTCGATGCGAAACCGTGCGCGGATCACAGTGGCGGCAATAGCCGTCCGCATCCGCCGGCGTCGAACTCAGGGCAGGCGTGGCGCGGTCGCGACGAGCGCGGAGAGCTGCGCGAGGCTCGCGACCTCGCATTTCAGGAAGATGCGCTTCAGGTGCGATTTCACCGTGTTCGCAGAAATTGCGAGGCGGGACGCCACTTCACGCAGCGAACCGGCCGTCACGACCTGCGCCGCCACGCGAGCCTCGGCCTCGGTCAGACCATAGAGTCCGCGCAGGGAATCCGTGCGCACCCGCGTGCCGTGCGGCTGGCCATGCAGACACAGCAGGCTCGCGCCGATCCCGCCGTGCTGGAAACGGTTGCGCATCAGCGGGCGCAGCGTGGCGCGCGCGACCACTGCGCCATCAGCGTCGTGCACGAGAAACTGACTCTCGCGCTGTGCCTGCGAGAGATCCTCGACGGGGCTGTGGCTGCGCGCCAGCGCGCGGTCGAACGCGACCTGGGTCGAGTGATGGGCGAACACGAGACGGCCGGCGCCGGCTGCGCCACTGCGCGCCATGGCCAGCAATTCACGCGCCGGGCGATTCGCATGCAGCAATCGGGCACGGGGATCGATCACGACGGTCCCGTCCGCGATGCTGTCCAATACGATTTCGAGAGAAAGCCCCAGCGCTTCCATGGCCATCAGCAGCGCTGCAGATGCAGGCAGTACAGGCCGTTGACACTGTCGTGCCGCAGCCAGCTCGCGACGCGCCCGAGATGGCGGACCAGACGCATCAGGTCCGCGGCGGTCCAGACGTTCGGCCGCCATTCCGCGACGGTCTCGAGCAGATCGAACTCGGGATTGGCCGCCAGCGCGGGCAGGATCAGTTCGGCACCGGGCCGTAGCCAACTGACCGTCTCCTCCAGCAGCTGGGCGAGCATGTCGTCGCCGAGATGGTCGGCCGCATCCGGCGCATACACCAGCGCGCAGTCGAACATCCGCACGGCGCCGCCGAGCACGGCCGCGAGACTCGCCGTCTGCAGACTGGCCCGCGCCGTGGCATGCAGCGTCCGCGCGAAGCCGAGCACGCGTTCATCGTGCGCGATCAGCCGTGCCGACACGCGACCCGCACGATAGGCCTCGCTCGCCAGCAGTTCGCGGCCGTAGCCGGGAAACAGCGCGGCAATCGACGGATTCGCCTGACTGCGGGCGGCTTCGTCGATCTGCTCCGTGAGATAGCTGCGGCGCCGGCGCACGGCACGGAAGTACGCGCTGCGCTGGACCATCCAGTTGAACAGTTCTCGACCGCGCCGGGTGACGCCACAGACGCGCGATTCGCCGAGTGCAAGGTCCAGCAGCTCCGGATCGCCGGCATAACCCATCGGCTGCGAGCGACACAGCTCGACGAACGGGTTCTCGCGCAGCCGCGTCACCAGTTCGAGCGTCGCGGGATCACGCGCGTCGACCCATCCGGCATCGGCGGAAAACAGACGGATCACGAGTGGCATGGCATCGGACACCCGCCCCTGATCGATCAGGGTCAGAACGGTCGCGGCATCGAAGGGGGCGGGTGCCGATGGGGGGAGCGTGGGGACGTGGCTGGCCTGCATGACTCTGTATGTCGCCAGGCCGCGATCCATCCCACCTGAACGACGGGATTTTTTCGTTTCGCAGACCCCCTCTCACCCGATCAGGTGAGGCGCGGGCCCATCCGCCACAGCGCTCCCTAGCATCGACCCGAGCCCTTCTGTTCTGGAGACACCCATGAGTTCCAAGCAACGTATCGTTCTGATCGCCGCCGCCGGCTTCGTCGTGTTCGCGCTCGAGGGATTGCTCAGCAAGGTCGACACTGCCGGCACGCGCGCGCTTTCGTTGTGGATGCCCACGGCGGGGGCCGCCTCGGCCTGCCCGGCACCCGACATCGAACAACTCGCCCGGACGTGGACTGTCCGCGCCGTCGGTTGCACGGGCGACTGCAAGGATCCGCACGTCGCGGTCGGCGACAAGTTCGTGTTCACGCGCGACTATGAACAGCGTCCGTCCTTCAGCCTCGAGGTCCGGCCTGTCGATCCGACGTCACGCAAGACCATGCGCACCGAAGGTCATACGCTCGCCAGCGACGGCGTCAGCAATGCGACCGGTCAGATCGTGCTGACCCACAACCTGCTCGACGGCACACCGCTGCAGACGCACTGGCTGATCGTGATGCTGCGATCGTACGACGTCGACGGCTCGGGCGACTGCCAGCTCGCGGCGAGGGTCGCGGTCTGCGACGCGGAACCGGCCAAGGGTGCCACCGCCTGCTCGGACCAGCAGCACAACGGCGTCATTCATCTCGGCGGCGGTTAGAGGCCACTCGCCGCGATGGCATCCGCGAAGGCGCCGACGGCAACGCAGCGCTGACCGCCCAGCAGATGATCGATCCGGTTGCCGACGTAGCAACCCTGCGTCGGCACCGGTTCGAAATCGCCTTCGCCCTTCTGGCCCTCGACGACGATGCCGAGCAGTGCATGTGTCGCGGCGTCGAACACCGGCGATCCGGAATTTCCACTGTAGGTGTCGAGATCGGTATGGAACGTATCGGCCTCGGCAGTGAGCACCTGCGCATCCGCCGCAAGCTTCAGCGGCAGACCACAGGGATGGCCGAGCGTGTACACCGCATCGCCAGGCCGGGCGAGACCTGTGGAAACCGCTGGCGACGCACGGCCGTGCAACGCGCGGGCGAGCCTCAGGATCACCCAGTCGCCGGCCGCTGCGTCGCCTCGCTGATCTGCCGGCGGCAACACCCAGGGATCTGCGCGCACTTGAACCACGGACTCTTCCGCGAGTTCGACGGGCTGATCGCAGGGTGAGCGTGCGGCATAGTCGAAGATCGCGACCTGCGGCCCGGCATTGAAGTGTTCCCAGCCATGCCAGCAGGTCAGCACGGCATCCGCGGCCACCAGATATCCGCTGTAGCCGTAGAAACCAAACGCCTCGCCTCGCTGCTCGATCACCGTCGGTTGACACCAGAACGGCTCATCCGGACAGAGCGCATTGAAACCACCGTAGACCTGGTGTTGCAGCCGCACGCGACCGCGCCGGCGCGCAGCGATGGCGCCCGCCCCGATCAGATAGCAGCTGCGCCGTGCATGCTCGAGCAACGCAGCCGGCAACGCCGAGCCGTAGCCCGGATCGCGGCGCGCATCCGTCGGCGCGAACCAGCCCGTGCGCTGCCAGCGAGCACTCGGTGCAGCCGCATGTTCATCGAGCCAGTCGTCGCTCCAGTGCGCGAGTTCGGCGCGCGGCGCAAGACCGTAGCGACGCCGGCGCAGCCACTCGTTCGCCATCAGGCGAGGGTCACGATCGAGACGCGTCACGGCCGGGCCCCCAGCACGACGAAACCTGCCCAGTAGAACGGCGCACGCCAGCGCGGACTCGCCGCGAGCGTCGCCTGCGCGCGGGCCAATGCGATCTCAGGCGAGTCTGCGTCCGTCAGCAGATGCCGATAGAACTCCGTCATCAGTTCTGCAGTGCTCGCGTCCGCGGCCGGCCAGAGGCTCGCCACCACATGCTGGCTGCCGCGCGCCAGGAATGCGCGCGTCAGATTCATCATGCCGGCTGCCTGGCTGGACGGCTCCGCCGCCGCGTCGCAGGCCGACAGCACGACCAGCGGAGGCGCAACGTCCATTCGCAGGATGTCACTCGCACGCAATTCAGCCGCGATCGCCTGCCCGCTGGTCGTGAACCGGCTCAGCACGACCGCCGCGAGTTCAGGTACCGCGGGATCGAGGGCAGCATGCGCCGCGAGGTGCAGCACTTTGACGGACCGCAGGTCTGCCTCGAGCAGCGCAGCACGAGTCGCGGCCGCGCCCGTCCATGTGTCGCGCAGCTCCGGTGCTGACAGCGCCGCGATGCTGGCGATCTCGCGAGCGGTACCGGGCAGTCGCGGCAACGCGGCGACCGTCATGTCGCGGTTCGGTCGTCGCGCCTGCGGTGTGATCCGGGCATCGTCCGCGCCGTAGATCGGATCGCCCACCAGCAGCAAACGCCGTGTCCTGTCGGACGCATCGACCCGTGTACGAGACGTCAGCGTCTCGAGACCGGGCAACTGCACGATGCCACCGATCTGCATGCGGCCCTGCAGGAGCGGCCACGGTACCGCGGCGAGGACGCCATCTGAAACCACGAGCAGAGAATGCCCCGCGAGCCGCATTGGATTCCCTGCCATCAGCATTCGCGTGAGACGTTCGACGTCTGCATCGACAGATTGCAATGTCGCGATTCGCGCCAGCACGCGCCGGTTCACCCGGTCGATGTCTGCGGCGCCGGGCAGCGACTCGAGACGCAGATCGTCGCGCGTCAGGATCCACAGCCAGCTGCTCGGCTCGGACAGCCAGTACACGAGCAGTGCATCATCTGCCTCGAGGCTCGCCTGCACATCCGCGATACGCGTGATCGGCTGGGCATCCGTCACGTCGCGCTGGCGCGTCGCATCGACCAGCTTCGATCGCAGCAGCGCGATCTCGGATTCGAGTGCGCGCGTTCGCTCCGGTTGCGGTGTCGCGCTGTCCGCCAGCGCGGCGAGCCGCAGGCGCCGACCGGCCAGCGCCTCGTACAACTCTTCGCTGGCAAGTCGTTGGGCCTGCGCACCGGGGCGCAACCAGCTGCTGCGCGCACTCGCGGCACTGATGACCGCCAGTGAACGTCGCGCCAGGTCGAGCGCCACGCTGCGCACGCCGCGCTGCTGCGCGGCCCGTGCATGCTCCGCGAGAATCGACACCTGGATGTCGACGGCACCGCGCAATCGTTGTGCCAGCAGGATCCGATTGTCAGGATTGGTGGTGGCTGCGCGCAGCGGCGCCGCCATCTGCAGCGCACGTGCGCTGTCCGCCAGTGCCGCATCGTCACGCCCGGCATCACGATTCAGGCGTGCCCGTTCGATCAGCGCAATCACGTGCACATCCGGAATCTCGTTGCGCGCGGCCAGCTCGATCGACGCATCGATGTCGCGGCGCGCGTCCGAATCGGCGCCGAGTATCGCGTGCGCACGTGCGCGCTCCAGCAGCGCGAGCGACACCAGCGGCGAATACGAATTCGTCAGGCGGATACCGAGGGCGTTCGAGTAGCTCTGCAGGGCGCGTTGGGGCCGACCGGCCGCCGCTTCGTCCATGCCCAGCCCGATCAGGGCCCGCATCCGATCGGTCGGCGGTGCGATATCGCCGAGCTGACGCAGCGCGTCTTCGTGCAGGCGCCGCGCCTCGTCGATGGCGCCTTGCATCCGCAACGCATTGCCGAGATGGGTCAACACGGCGCCGAGGCGATCCCGTTCCCCCGGACGCTGCAGCAGATCGACCGCCGCACGCAGATGCGGCACAGCGAGTGCGGACTGTCCGAACTGGAGGTGCGCCACACCGAGGCCCGACAGCCCTCGGGCCTCGAGGTCCGGATCTCCCAGGCGGCGTGCGATGTCGATCGACTGCAGATACCAGTCGATCGCCCGCTCCGTTTCGCCTGTGATGCTGAGAGCCAGGGCACCGTTCTGCAGGGCCGACGCACGAAGGTGGGTCGCGGTCGTCGGCAGTGACTGCAGCTGGCTTTCGAACGCCTGCAGCGCGCGGCGGTAATCGCCGCGATCGACTGCGATCGCAGCGAGATTGGCCAATGCACCGGTGCGGTCATCCCGCGCGCGTGCATGCTGAAACTCGTCGGCTGCGCGCGAGACGTCCGTCAGCGCGCCTTCGCTGTCACCGCCATAGAAGCGCTTGATGCCGCTGTTGTTCAACGCGTCCGCAGCAGACACGGAGAGGTTCAGATCCTGGAACGCTCGCCGCGCACGCTGCAGCAGCTGCAGACTCGGTGCTTCGTGACTGCGCGCCTCCGGCACACCGCGCGTGCGCTCACGCTCCAGCTCGATCATGCCGAGCAGCAGCGCGGCGTCGGCCACCGCCTTGCCATTCCCGCTCGCCTCGAACAGACGGAGCGCCTCCGTGATGGCCTGAGCTGCACGGTCCCACGACTGGAGGTCCGTGTAGCGCACTGCGCCGAGCTGCAGCAGGCACTCGCCCTGCAGCTCGCTTTCCCCGAGTTTTTCCCAGGCGCGGGCGGCGATCTCCCAATTCCGCTCGCGCGAATCACGCCCTGCCGGCGCCGATCGCGTGCGTGCCGCGACCTGCAGGCTCTGCAGCGCATCGAGCGTGGTCGCCGGCAGATCGCGCCGCAGTCGAAACAGCTCGATCCGCGCCAGGGAAGTCGGCGGCGCCGCTTTCATCGCCACGATCGTCACGGAAAACGGGCCGTCACTCGGGGCCTGCCAGTACAGCCACTCGCGGCCGCGGCGGCCGGCCGGGCCGGCGGTGCTCTCCAGCAACCTGCCGTCGGGTCCGCGCAGTTCCAGACCTGCGTCGACGTCAAGCTGCGTCAGTCGCACCAGAAACCGTTCGCCGGCACGCCCCGTGATGCGCAGCGGGGCAGCGCGCAGCGATTCGAACGAGGATTCGACCTGCATTTCGGCCGGCCCGACCAGCAGTGAACCGGTGCGCGGCGCGCAGCTGGACAGCCCGAGCAACGTGACCATCAGCGCGCAAGCGCCGGGCCACCGGCGCTTCCCGGCGCCAGCGCTGCGAACCCCGAGATCTCTCCGTGGACGCGCGTCCATTCTGCGAACCTACCTGAGTGGCGCTGCCGGAACGGTCCGAGTCTATACTTGGCCCCGTGAGCGTGAACTCTGACTACCTGCTCGGACAGCTGCCGCTCCCGCACAGCGGCCCACGCGATCGCGACGCGAACCGCGAGCAGGCGCTCGCGCGTCACTATCCGGGTCTCATCGCCGTGCTGACGCGCCGCACGGGTGATCGTCAGCTCGCTGCGGATCTGCTGCAGGATGCGATCGTGACGACGCTCGCCAAGCAGGGCAGCGGTGTACTGCCGCAGGAGATCTTCGCGGGCTATGTTTTTCGCACCGCGCTCAACCATCTGCGCAATCACCAGCGGCGCGAGCGCGTGCGTTCGAGCGACCGCGATGTCGATCTGCTCGAAGCGGAGAACGACGATTCGCCGCAGGAAGCCTCGCAACGGGATTCGAATCGCCAGCTGGTGCGCAAGCTGCTGGAGGAACTCGGCAACGTGCGCGATCGTCGAGTGCTGGTGAAATTCTATTTCGAAGAGCGCGAACGCGACGAAATCTGCGCCGAGCTGCAGATGACCGAGGCGCAGTTCGCCAGGATCATCCACCGCGCGCGCGCACGGATGCGTCAACTGATGGAACGGGCCGGGTATCGCCAATCGGACCTGCTGTCGGCGCTGCTGCTGCTGGCACCGCTGGTGCTCGGCTAGCGCCGCGGCCGGGAGACAACGCATGCAACAGACCGCCGATGAAAAAGACTTCGCAGAGCCGCACTGGATTGCGCGCTATCTCGATGGACGCCTGTCGGATGCCGAAGCGCAGCTGTTCGAGCAGCACTGGGAACGAAACCCTGCGCTGATCCGCGACATCGAAGCGCAGGCGCGACTTCAGCATGGACTCCGGTCGCTGCATGACCGCGGCGAACTCGAACGCGCCGTGCAGCATTCCTGGTGGGGCGGTCGCTTCCGGCTGATGGCGCTCGCCGCCTCACTGGCGGTCGTCGGAATCTCCTCGTGGTTGTGGATGGCCTCGTCACGGACCGCGGTGCCATTGCGCGCGGCGGCCAGCCTGTCCGCGCTGCCCGCTGCGCTGGGCCGCAGCGTCGCGTCCGCGGACACCTACCACCTGCTGCGACTGCGCAGCACCACGTCGGGTCCCACGTTGCGACTGGCTGCCGAGCCGCGCGCGATCCTGCTGCGCGTGCTGCCGGAAGCCAGCACCGATCTGCGGCAGTACCACGTCGTGATCGCCGCGCTGACCGCGGACGGCGGGACCGGGCCGTCCGCGTCGATCGATACGACTGGCGCAGGCGACGACGGCTTCGTCGACCTCTACCTCGATTCGCGGACCCTGGCACCCGGCCGATACCGCGTCTCCGTCGCGGCGCCCGGCGATGCCGACGGCGCGGCCGGGAGCTTCGAGCTTCAGGTCGTCGGTCCGGATTCGGCCCTTTGATCGACCTCGATCCAGAAGCCGGCGATGGCGTGCCGGAGCACTGGGCCGCGGCCGTCGACGCGGCGCTGTCGTCGGCACAGACCTCCTCACAGTGGTACGCGGTGTTCGACCGCGGCGGAAGCTGCCTCGTGACGCGCCGCGGGCGGCTCGGCCGATTGCCGGGCAGACTGCTCGGCATGAACGAATCGCAGCAGCTGGAGCGTGAGGATTCGCGTCGCATCCTGGCGCAGGTCATCGAGTCAGGCCGCCCGCAGGAGTTCCGTCAGCTGATGGCCGATGCGCGCTTCGGGCCGCGGATCTTCGAATTCAGCTTTCGCCCGCTGACTCACCGCAAGCAGGTGTTCGGAGCGCTGGTGCAATCGATCGAATGCACGGGCCGTCGATCCGACGCCGCGTCGAGCCGCCTGCACGGCAGTCTGCTGGAAGCGATGGACGACGCGGTGCTGCTCACCGATGCCGCGCATCGCGTTCAGCTCGCGAATCCGGCGGCCGAACGGCTGTTCGGATTCGCCGTGCAGGCACTGGTCGGTGCCTCGCTGCGCGAGCTGCATCCGGACCTGGAGGTCAGCGCCGCTCAGGCGCTCAGTCGCACCGCCAGCGGTCGTGTCGAACACTCACCCGAGCTGTGTGTCGGATTGTCCGCAGAAGACGGCTCCCCACGGCTGATCGCCTGCCGCAGCACGCCGGTGGCCGTCGGTGACCGCTGGTTCGCCATCAACGTGCTGCGTGACGTGACCGAGGAAGCGCGGCTGCGGCAGCAGCGCGGCCAGCTGACGCGCGACCTGCACGATGGGCTCGGACAGGAACTCACGGGCGTGGCGCTGCTGGTCCATGCACTCGGCAGCGGCCTGCGTCCGGACCAGAGCGAGCAGCGCGAGCTGGTCGAGTCGCTGACGAAGATCGTCGGACAGATGCTGATGGACACGCGCGCCCTCGCGAGCGGCGCGACTCCACCGAGGATGGCCTGGAGCGCACTGCCTCAGGCGCTGCAGCAGTTGGCCGAGCGCAGTGCGATGCGACCCGGAGTCGAAGTGCGATTCGAATCAGCGCTGCAGGCGGCGTGGCCGGCGGATCGTGGCGAAGCCACAGAACTGTTCCGTATCGCGCAGGAAGCCAGCACCAACGCCCTGCGCCACGCGGCGTCGCGGCACATCCGCATCAGACTGACGGTCGCGCCGGATTCCCTGACGCTGAGCGTCGACGATGATGGGGTCGGCTTCGACCCTGCGGCAGCTGCAGGCCTCGGCTCCGGGCTGCGCAACCTGCAGACGCGCGCGGACTCCATCGGTGCCGTGCTGCAGCTGCGCTCAGCGCCCGGACGCGGCACCTATGTCGAGTGCGTGTTGCCGCGCAGGCACTGAATCCGGCCCCCTCAGCGACCCGGCAACAGCACCGTC
Organism: Steroidobacteraceae bacterium; assembly: GCA_965279665.1. GTDB lineage: Bacteria > Pseudomonadota > Gammaproteobacteria > Steroidobacterales > Steroidobacteraceae > UBA964. The sequence continues at coordinate 437,103 of OZ257256.1, read as the reverse complement.
GACCCCGTCGTGCGTCGCGCCTCGAGATCGCGATGCGCATCCGCAGCGCCCGACAGCGGGTAGCGCTGACCGATGCGCACCTTGACCGCCCCGGAACGCACGGCCGCAAACAGTTCGCGCGCGGCGGATTCGAGGTCGGTCCTCTGCGCGATGTAGGCGAACAGCGAGGGTCGCGTCAGGAACAGCGAGCCACGTTTCGAGAGTTCGAGCGGTGAAATCACCGGCGGCGGACCCGACGCGTTCCCGTAGGTGACCATCATGCCGAGCGGCCTCAGGCAATCGAGCGAGTCCATGAAGGTGTCCTTGCCGACCGAGTCGTAGACCACCTGCACACCGGTGCCCTTCGTCAGCTTTCGCACCGTCTCGACGATCGGGTCGCGTCCGAGGATCAGCATGTGATGGCAGCCATGCTTCTTCGCGAGTGCGGCCTTGGCGTCATTGCCAACGACGCCGATGACCTTCGCGCCGAGTGCGCGTGCCCACTGCGTCAGCAGCAGGCCGACGCCACCGGCCGCCGCGTGCACCAGGATCCAGTCTCCCTTTTTCACGCGGTACGTCCTGCGCAGCAGGTAGTGCGCGGTCAGTCCCTTCAGCATGATCGCGGCGGCCTGCTCGTCGCTGACGCCTTTCGGAATCTTCACCAGGCGCTCGGCCGGCACATTGCGCAGCTCGCAGTAGGTGCCCGGCTGGCTGTGCACGTACGCGACACGATCACCGACGCGCAGACCCTTCGCGCCGCGCCCGAGCGCGACGACCACCCCAGCCGCCTCACGACCGAGCCCGGCGGGCAGCGGCATCGGATACAGACCCGTGCGGTCGTAGACGTCGATGTAGTTGAGGCCGATCGCCGTGTGGCGAACCTGTACCTCGCCGGCCGGCGGTTTGCCGGGATCGAAATCCTCGAGGCCGAGGACTTCGGGACCGCCGGTCTGGTGCAGTCGGATCGCTTGGGGCATGGGCAGATGTCCTGATTCGAATGGAGGGATCAGAGCGGCGCAGTGGCGAGGCGCAGGGACTCTACCGGTTCGCCGCCGAGAAGATGCTGCTGGATGATGCGTTCGAGATTGTCCGGAGTGCAGTGGCCGTACCACGTGCCGTCGGGATAGACGAGCGCGATCGGACCCGCCGTGCAGATGCGCAGGCAGCCGGACTTCGTGCGCAGCACCGGGTTCGGCACGTCGACGCGACCGAGCTCGCGCAATCGCTTCTTCAGGTATTCCCAGGATTCCATCTGCAGCGCTTCGTCGGCGCACTTGCCGCCCGTGCACAGGAAGATGTGGCGCGTGGCGGTGTTCACGTGCAGCTTGTCGAGCGCGGCGGTCACGGGGTCTTTCATGGCGCCCACGCTAGCGGAGCCCGGCAGCCGCGGCAACATGCGACACTCGAACTCCGCCAGGCAACTCCACCATCACAGGGATACGTCATGGAACTGCTCGGGAAAATCGCCATCCTGCTGGCGGCCGCCGTCATCGCGGTGCCGCTGTTCCGGCTGCTGCGACTGGGTCCGGTACTCGCCTATCTCGCCGCCGGCATCCTGATCGGTCCGTTCGCGCTCGGGCTGATCGGCGATGTCGAGGCGATCACCCATTTCGCCGAATACGGCATCGTGCTGCTGCTGTTCGTCATCGGTCTCGAACTGCAGCCGACGCGACTGTGGGCGCTGCGCAAAGTCGTGTTCCGGCTCGGCACCGCGCAGATGGCCGTCGTCACGCTGGCGCTCGGCGCGCTGGCGATGCTCGCGGGTCAATCACTGCAGGCCTCGCTGGTGATCGGCTTCGGTCTCGCACTCGCCTCCACGCCGCTGGTGCTGCAGACGCTGGCCGAACGCGGCCAGCTGAAGGCCGAACATGGCCGCGCAGCCTTCGGCGTCCTGCTGTTCCAGGATCTCGCCGTGCTGCCCATGCTCGCCGTGCTGCCGCTGCTCGGAACTGCCGCAGTGGGCGGCGCTGCCGCCGCCGACGCGACCGAGGGCAGCGCCTGGATCGCGGTCGCGCGCCTGGTCGGCGTGTTTGCCGTGCTGCTGATCAGCGGCCGCCTCGTTCTGCGTCCACTGCTGCGGCTCGCCGCCCGTGCCGGCACGCCCGAAGTGTTCACGGCCGCGGCGCTGCTGGTCGTGCTCGGCACCTCGATGCTCGTGACGATGGCGGGACTGTCGATGGCGCTCGGTGCGTTTCTCGCCGGCGTGATGCTGGCGGACAGCGAGTTCCGCCATCAGCTCGAAGCCGACATCGAACCGTTCAAGGGACTGCTGCTCGGCCTGTTCTTCATCGCCACCGGCATGTCGGCCAATCTGACGCTGCTGGCGGACTCCTGGGGCCTGGTGCTGGGCCTCACCGCGGCCATGCTGTTGCTGAAGGCGCTGCTGCAGGCCGGTGTCGCGGCCATCGCCGGCTATCCGCGGGCGAGCTGCTGGCAGTTCGGACTGACGCTGGCCACGGGCGGCGAATTCGCGTTCGTGCTGTTCGCACTGGCGGCGCGCGAGCGCGTGCTCGCGGCAAACGTCGCGGATCTGCTGGTGCTCGCAGTCACGCTGTCGATGATCGTCGGCCCGCTGCTGGTGATGCTGTGGGAGCCGCTGCTGCAACGCTGGCTGGCACCCGAGCCGGTGCGCGAATTCGATGCGATCGACAACGAGGATCCGCGCGTCATCATCGCCGGCTTCGGACGCTTCGGTCAGATCATCGCCCGCGTGCTCGCGATGCGCGGCATCGCGTTCACGGCGCTGGATGCGAACCAGACGCAGGTGGACTTCGTTCGTGGCTTCGGCAGCAAGGTGTACTACGGCGATGCATCACGACTCGACCTGCTGCGGGCCGCGGGCGCCGAGCGCGCCGAGATCCTCGTGCTCGCCATCGACGACGTGGAAGCATCGGTCCGCACTGCGCAGCTGGTCCACGAGCAGTTCCCCCATCTGAAAGTCTTTGCACGCGCGCGCAATCGTCAGCATGCCTTTCAGTTGATGGACACTGAGCCTCGTTATGTCATACGCGAGACCTTGCCTGCGAGCCTCGAGGTCTCACGCGAGGTACTCGAAGCGCTCGGCCTGTCGCGCACGACGGCCCGTACGAGCGTCGACCGCTTCAGAGAGCATGACGCAGCGACGCTGCTGCGGCAGTATGCCGTCAAGGATGACACCGAGAAGCTCAAGGCCTCTGCCCGTGAAGCTGCCGCGCAGCTCGAGCAGCTGTTCCGCGCCGACTCTGCACCGGAGCCCGATACGCCGGACTGAGTTCGGCGCAGCGTGCGTCGCGCTGCTCTGTGTCGCGGCCGCCTCGACGGCACACGCTGCCTGCATCGGCGCCGGCGAACGCGGCCTCGAGGATCTCGAGAATCTCGCGTTCCGCACGCCGTCGCTGGCCGTCGACAAGGCGAATACCCTGCTCGCGGCACCCGCGGCCGCCGGTGCGGCGCCGGAATACCGCGCGACGCTGTACGCGATCGCCGCCGAGGGGTATCGCCAGCTCGGTGAGGGACAGCGGGCACTGGCGATGGCCCGCGATGGACTCGCGGCATTGGGCACATCCGGCGTCGCAGACCTGCGCGTGCGCCTGCATCTCGCCCAGGCCGTGGCGCTGCAGGCCAACGACCGCACGCCCGAAGGAATCGCCGAACTCGATACCGCCCTGAAGGGCATCGACCCGCAGTCGAAGGCCGCCGCCTGCATCCAGAAGGATCGCGGCTGGATGCTGTACGACCAGGGCGACATCGAGCGTGGCCTGCTCGACCTGACCAATGCCTACGAACTGCTGCGCCTGCACGACGATCCGCCGCAGCGGATGATCACGGCCTGTCGGCTCGCCGCGGCCTATGCGAGCGCCCGCGAATTCGACCAGGCCGTGCAGCTGCTGAACGAGACCGTCAGCTATTTCATGGCGAGCGGCGCGGTGTCACGCCTCGCCACCACCTACGACCGGCTCGGTCGCGCCTACGCTGCGCAGGGCAAGTGGCAGGAAGCACACGACGCGTTCGAGCAGATGCGTTACCGCGCCACTCTCGTCGGCGATCGCGTGGCCGTTGCCTACGCACACATCCGCATGTGCGGCGTGCACGTCGAGCAGAATCTGCTGATCGCCGCGGACCGCGACTGTGGTCTCGCGGAGAAGGCACTCACCACGGCTTCCAGCTACGACGCCGAGGAACGCCGCATCCTGTACGCGTATCGCGGCCGCATCGAACTCGCGCGCGGCAACGCACGGGCTGCCGTGCAGAGCCTCGATGCCAGTCTCGCCGGCGATCCTGCCAGCGTCTCGCGCGATCTTCGGGCGCAGTTCCACCTGTGGCGCAGCGACGCCTATGCCGCGCTCGGCCGCTATGCAGACGCCTACACCGATGCGCAGGAGTATCTGCAGCGCAGCCGCGAGCTCTCCCAGGCACAGACGGCCAGCCAGATCGCCGTGCTGCGAGTGCGCTTCGCGACGGATCGGGAGGTGGAGAAGGTCCGGCTGCTGGCGCGCGAGAATGCCGTGCAGCAGCAGCGCTTCCGGCTCGAGAGCGAGAAGCTCGAGCGCGCGCAGGTCGCAAGGCGAATGCTGACCGTCGTGGCGATCATCGCCGTGCTGATGGTCGCGACCCTGGCCTTCCTGCTGCGCCGCAACCGCATGTTCCGCCACCGCCTGCAGACACTGGCGGACCGCGACGATCTGACCGCACTGCTGAATCGCCGCAAGATCCTCGCGCTCGCGAGCGACGCGCTGCGCACCAGCGCCAGCACCCGCGCCGGCCTCACGATCGCGTTGCTGGACCTCGATCACTTCAAGCAGTTCAACGATCGCTACGGCCACGCCTTCGGTGACGACGTGCTGCGTGCCTTCGCGGACGCGGCGCGCCGTACGCTGCGCAATGCCGACCAGATCGGTCGCTACGGCGGCGAGGAATTCCTGGTGGTGATGCCGGATACGGACATTGCCGCCGCCCGCGCGGTGATCGAGCGCCTGCGTGAGGCCGTGAAGAAACTGCCGGTGTCGAGCGAGGCGACCGAACGCGACGGCGCTGCACAGGTCACGCTCAGCGCGGGACTCGCGTCGGCACGCGACGGCGAAACGTCCATCGAGGAAGTGGTGCGGCGGGCCGATCTCGCCCTGTATCGCGCCAAGGAAACCGGCCGGGACCGGATCGAGATCCTGCCGATGCCGGCCTGAGACCGGCATCGGGCAGGGTCGCGGGAATTACAGCGCCGAGTCGTCCGTTTCGCCGGTGCGAATGCGGATCACGCGATCGATGTTGGTGATGAAGATCTTGCCGTCACCGACCTTGCCGGTCTTCGCGGCCTTGACGATGGCTTCGACGACCTGATCCACCAGTTCGCTGCGCACGGCCACTTCGATACGCGTCTTCGGCACGAAGTCCACGACGTATTCAGCGCCGCGGTACAGCTCCGTGTGGCCCCGCTGACGGCCGAAGCCCTTCACCTCCGTGACGGTCATGCCCGATACGCCGATGTCGGACAGGGCTGCCCGGACGTCGTCGAGCTTGAAGGGCTTGATGATTGCGGTGACCAGTTTCATTTGATTTCTACTCCCAGCGTCGAATCGCCATGATCTTATCGCGGCAGGTTACGCCCGCGCCGCGAAGATCAACAGCACCTTTCGTGCCATCCGACCGCCAGAGCAAAACTGCGGCGATATCAGCACTTCCGGCCCTGTGATCGTGCGGCTCCCGCACCATTATGGCGCAGATGCAGGCTGCTGCGCTCGTGCGTGGTGCGGCCTGTCCCCGTATTCTATTCGGCATGAGTCAACGCATCGTCATCATCGGAGCCGGCCAGGCTGCCGCACAGCTCATCGACACCCTGCGGCGCAAGGGCAGCACCGCTTCGATCACGATGATCGGCGACGAACCGCACCTGCCCTATCAGCGTCCGCCGCTGTCGAAGAAGTTCTTTTCAGGCGCACTGGAACGGGACCGGCTGTTCATCCGCCATGCGGCGTTCTACGCCGAACACGGCGTGGACCTGCGCCTCGGTCGCACGGCCACGCGGATCGATCGCAACGCCCGGACGGTCCATCTGGATGTCGGCGATCCGCTGCCCTATGACACGCTGGTGCTCGCCACCGGCAGTCGTGCGCGCCAGGTGACCGTCCCCGGCAGCGAGCTTGCCGGCATCCACTACCTGAAGACCCTCGCCGATGCCGACCGGCTGCGCGAGGAAGCTCGCCCCGGCCGCAGCGTCGTCATCGTCGGCGGCGGCTACATCGGGCTCGAGGTCGCCGCCACCTGCCGCGAACTCGGCGTGGATGTGACCGTGCTCGAAATGGGTGACCGGGTCATGAACCGCGTGGTCTGCGAGCCCGTGTCACGCTATTACGAAGCCGAGCATGCGAAGCACGGCGTCGAGATCATCCTCGGTGCGCGCATGCAGGAACTGGTCGGCGATGCGGCCGGACGCGTCCACGCCGTGCTCTGCGACGACGGCAGCGAATACCGCGCGGACTTCGTCGTCGTCGGCGTCGGCGTGATCGGCGAGGACCGGCTCGCGCGCGAAGCCGGCCTCGAGTGCAGCAACGGCATCGTGGTCGATGACCACGGCCGCACGTCGGATCCCTCGATCTGGGCCATCGGCGACTGCAGTTTCCATCCGAGCCTGCGCTACGGCACGCGTATCCGCCTCGAATCCGTCGACAACGCGTTCGAGCAGGCCAACACGGTCGCCCTGAACCTGACGGGTACGCCCACGGTGCACGACAAGGTGCCGTGGTTCTGGTCTGACCAGTACCACCACAAGCTGCTGATCGTCGGGCTCTCGCAAGGCCATGATCGCGTGGTCATGCGCGGCGATCCGGCCTCGCACGCGTTCTCGGCCTGCTATCTGAAGGACGGCGAGTTGATCGCCATCGACACCGTGAACAATGCGCGTGACCAGATGGCGGCGCGCAAATTGATCGCGGCCCGCATGCGGCCGGATACGACGAAGCTCGCCGATCCCGCGAATGCGCTGAAGGATTGCGTCAGCTAGGTTGCGTGGCAGCCGGTGCGACCGGCAGCGTCGGATACGGGCCGAGGCGCAGCACCAGCAGCGCCGAGACGATGAAGAACGCGACGTACGCCCACAGGGCCGGCGTGTGCGATCCCATGCGGTCGTAGACCATGTTCGTCACGGTGACGGCCGAACCCGACCCCAGCGTCCACGCCGCGTACTGCCAGCCGTAATTCTCCGCATAGGCGAGATTGCCGAAGTAGCGCGTGATCAGTACGGCGATCACGTCGAGTTCGGCGCCCGCGGCAAGACCGATGCAGACCGCGGCGATGACCGCCGAGCTGCCGGTCGCGCCGAGCGCCAGCAGGGTCACGCCGACGATCGGAAATACGAGGATCGAGGCGGCCACGTAGGGCGCGAAAAGGCGGTCCATCAGGAATCCGGCGAAGGCGCGACCGACGATCAGGGCGAGACCGAGCGCGCCCTGCACGGCAGCGGCCTCTTCGGCGGTCACGCCACTCGCGCGCAGGATCGGCACCAGCGGGATCAGCACGCCACCGATTCCGAAGGACAGCAACAGGAAGGCAAACAGCATCTGCCAGAACTTCGGCAGACGGCGGGTGTGTGCCGCCGTGAAGCCGACCAGCGGCGGCGGGATCACGACGGGCGGCGCGCCGTCGACGGACGCCGCGTGCTGCGGCGGTTCGCCGTCCGGTGCGAGCCCGACGTCCGAAGGGTTGTCCTTCAGCTTCCACAGGATGATCGGCAACGTCACGCAGAGCATCAGCAGGCCGAGGCCGACGTACGCGGTCCGCCAGCCGACTTCCGTGATCAGGAACTGCGTGAACGAGGACAGCACGGCGCCGCCGATCCCGATGCCGGCGAGCGCGGCGCCAAAGGCCTGGCCACGTCGTCGATCGAACCAGCGCGCGACGACACGCGAGTACGCGACGGACGAGGTGCCGGCGCCGATCAGCGGCACGATCGCGAAGACCGCGTAGAAATGCCAGGGATTCGGCGTCAGCCAGTACAGGGACATCAGCGCGAATGCGAACAGCACCGTGCAGATGATCGACCAGCGTCGCACCCCATCGCGATCGAACAGCTTGCCGATGTACAGCGACGAGATGACCGTGACGATGGTGCCGATCAGGATCACGAAGGAATAGGTCGTCTGGCTCCAGCCGAACTCCTTCGTGATGGGCCCCTGGAAGATGCCGATGGCGAACAGGTTGATCGAAGCGATGCCGGTGGCGAGACCGGTCATCACGGCGAAGATCACGCCACGCGTGCCGAGCGGCAGCGGCGACAGCACGATCGCGGCGATGCCGAGTGCGATCATCGGCCCGATCAGCTGCTTCGGCACGACGAAGGCACACGCGAACAGCAGCGCAGCCGACACCAGGTAAAGGGGATTGAACACGAGCTTCGGCGCGCTCTCGTGCATGCCGCCGGTTTTGTCTGTCATGTGGGATCCGTCATGCCGGCGCGAACACCAGCAGCAGATCCTTGGCATCCACCTGCATGCCTGGCCGGGCGAGCACGTCGCCGATCCTGCCATCGCGCTCCGCGCGGACTGCTGCTTCCATCTTCATGGCTTCCAGTGTGACGAGCGTATCGCCGCGAGTCACGCTCTGGCCGCCCTTGACCGCGACGGTGACCACTTTTCCGGGCATCGGTGCGCCGACCTGCAGCGGATTCGCCGGGTCCGCCTTCGGCTGTGCCGGACGCCGTGCCGTCTCGTTTGCATCGCGGACGCGCACGCTGCGCGGCTGGCCGTTCAGCTCGAAGAACACCGTTCGCGTGCCGTCATCGTGTGTTTCGCTGACGGCGATGAAGGTCACGATCAGCGTCTTGCCGCGCTCCAGGTCGATGCTGACCTCCTGCCCGGGCTCCATGCCGTAGAAGAACACGGGCGTCGGCAGCATCGCGACATCGCTGAACGAGGCGCGGTCGCGCGCGTAATCGACGAACACCTTCGGGTACATCAGGTAAGACGCGAGCTGCGCGTCGGAAACGTCGCGGCCGATCAGGTCGCGCGCGGTACGTCGCGCGGCCTCGAGGTCCGTGTCCGGCAGCAGCGCGCCGGGGCGCGTCGTCATCGGCGCAGCGCCCTTCAGCACTTTGGCCTGGATCGCCGGCGGGAATCCGCCCTCGGGCTGACCGATGTCCCCGCGCATCAGCTGCACCACCGACTCCGGGAACGCAACTTCGGTGGCCGGATCCTCGACCTGCGCGCGGCTGAGCCCACCGCTGACCATCATCAGCGCCATGTCACCGACCACCTTCGAGCTCGGCGTCACCTTGACGATGTCGCCGAACATCGCATTGACGTCCGCATAGGCGTGGGCCACCTCGGGCCAGCGTGCATCCTCGATGCCGAGCGAGCGCGCCTGCTCACGCAGGTTCGTGTACTGGCCGCCGGGCATGCCGTGCACGTAGACCTCGGACGCGCCGGCCCGCATCTCGCTCTCGAACGCCGAGTAGTTGCGACGTACCTGCTCCCAGTACGCGGAGATGCGGCGGATCTGCTCCGGATCGAGACCCGTGTCGCGCTCGCCGTGCCGCAGCGCTTCGACGATGGAGCCGAGGTTCGGCTGCGACGTCAGACCGCTCATCGAATCGACGGCGGCATCGATGGCGTCCACGCCGGCGTCGACCGCCGCGAGCACGCTGGCGGCAGCGATGCCGCTCGTATCGTGCGTGTGGAAATGCACCGGCAGCCCGACTTCCTCGCGCAGCGCCTTGACCAGCATCGACGCCGCGCGCGGCCGCACGAGGCCGGCCATGTCCTTGATGCCGATGATGTGCGCGCCTGCCCGCTCGAGCTCGCGCGCCATCCGCACGTAATACTGCAGCGTGTATTTCTTCTCGGCCGGATCGCAGAGATTGCCGGTGTAGCAGATCGCGGCCTCGCACAGCCTGCCGCTGTCCCGCACGGCATCGATCGCCACGCGCATGTTGTCGACCCAGTTCAGCGAATCGAACACGCGGAACAGGTCGATGCCGCCTTCGGCCGCCTGTTTGACGAAGTATCGAACCACGTTGTCCGGGTAGTTCGTGTAGCCGACGGCGTTAGCCGACCGAAGCAGCATCTGCAGCAGGATGTTCGGCGACGCTTCGCGCAGGCGTGCGAGCCGCTCCCAGGGGTCTTCCTTCAGGAAGCGCATCGCGACATCGAACGTGGCGCCGCCCCAGCATTCGAGCGACAGCAGCTGCGGCAGCAACGCCGAGTAATACGGCGCGATCGCCAGCATGTCGATGCTGCGCATGCGCGTCGCCAGCAGCGACTGGTGCGCATCGCGCATCGTCGTGTCCGTGACGAGCACCTGCTTCCGCGCGCGCATCCAGGCTGCAAACCCGGCCGCACCGAGCTCTTCGAGTTTCTGCCGGCTGCCAGGCGGCGGCGGAACCGGCAGCGGTCCACGCGGCAGGCGCGCCAGTGTCATCTGCACAGGCTTCGGCCGACCGCGGGTCTCGGCGCTGCCGTTGACGATGGTCTCGGCGAGGAACCGCAGGATGCGCGTGGCGCGATCGCGCTTCTTCTGGAACTGGAACAGCTCCGGCGTCGTGTCGATGAAACGCGTCGTGTAGTCGCCGCCGACGAAGCGCGGGTGCGTGATCAGTTCATCGAGGAAGCGCAGGTTCGTGACGACGCCTCGGATGCGGAACTCCCACAGCGCACGGTGCATGCGCGCGATCGTTTCCTCCGCGGTGGGTGCCCAGGCCGTGACCTTCACCAGCAGCGAATCGTAGGAGCGCGAGATGATCGCACCCGAGTACGCCGTGCCGGCATCGAGCCGGATGCCGAATCCCGCCGGGCTGCGGTAGGCCGTCACGCGGCCGTAGTCCGGAATGAAGTTGTTTTCGGGATCTTCAGTGGTGACGCGGCACTGCAATGCGTGCGCGCTGATGCGAATGTCCGACTGCAGCGGCACGCCGCTGTCCGGCGTGCCGATCACGGCGCCATCGGCGATGCGGATCTGCGCCTTGACGATGTCGATGCCGGTCGCGCACTCCGTCACGGTGTGCTCGACCTGCACCCGCGGGTTGACCTCGATGAAATAGAACTGACCCGTGCTCGCGTCCTGCAGGAATTCGACCGTGCCGGCGTTGCGATAATTCACCGCCCGACCGATGCGCAGACCAAGCTCGCAGAGGTCCGCGCGCTGCACGTCGTCGAGGTACACCGCCGGCGCACGTTCCACCACCTTCTGGTTGCGCCGCTGCACGGTGCAGTCACGCTCGAACAGGTGTACGAGATTGCCGTGCGAGTCGCCGAGCAGCTGCACCTCGACATGCCGCGCCGCGCGCACCAGCTTCTCGAGATAGACCTCGTCGTTGCCGAAGGCGGCCTGCGCCTCGCGCCGCGCCACCGGCAGCAGTTCCGCGAGCTGGGCGTCGCTCTCGATCACGCGCATGCCGCGGCCGCCGCCGCCCCATGACGCCTTCAGCATCACCGGATACCCGATGACTGCAGCGAGTTCCGCGCAGCGCGCAGGGTCCGCCGGCAAGGGCGGCGTGGCGGGCATCACGGGCACACCGGCGCGCTCGGCGAGCTGGCGCGCCGCGACCTTGTTGCCGAGCGTGCGCATAATCTCGGGCGTCGGGCCGATGAACAGGATGCCGTGGGCCTCGCAGGCCGCCGCGAACTCGGGATTCTCGGACAGAAAGCCATAGCCGGGATGGATCGCATCCACCCGGGCCTCGCGCGCGATGCGCAGGATGTCTTCGATGTCGAGATAGGCGCCGATCGGCGTCTGGTCCGCGCCGACCAGATAGGCCTCGTCCGCCTTGGTCCGGTGCAGCGAGAAGCGATCTTCCTGCGAGTAGATGCCGATCGTACGCACGCCGAGCTCGGTCGCGGCACGCATCACGCGGATCGCAATTTCGCCGCGATTGGCGATCAGCAGTCGTCGGATTCGCTTTAACATGGCGGAATCATAGCGGCAGGAGCCGACCCATGTCCCCCGCACCCGCTCATCGTCGCAACGCATGGCAGCTCGCATTGCGGCGTGCATCGCGGATTGCACCGCTGCTGGGCATGGCTGCGCTGACCGTACTGGCCCAGACCCGGGCCCACGCAGAGGACCGACGCATGTTCGCCATCGCCATCCACGGTGGAGCCGGCACGATCGAACGCAGCCGGATCACGCCGGAACAGGATCTCGCCTTCCGCAGCGCGCTGAATACCGCCATCGAAGCCGGCTACGCCATCCTCGAGAAAGGCGGCAGCAGTCTCGACGCGGTCAGCGCGGCCGTGCGCGTCCTGGAAGAGGATCCGCTGTTCAATGCGGGCAAGGGCGCCGTGCTGACCCACGACGGTCGCGTGGAACTCGATGCCTCGATCATGGACGGCAGGAACCTGCGCGCGGGCGCGGTCACCGGCATCCAGCACGTGCGCAGTCCGATCGAACTCGCCCGCCGCATCATGGAGCAGTCACCCCACGTGATGATGTCGGGTGCCGGCGCCGAGGAATTCGCGCTCGAGCAGAAACTCGAACTCGTGCCGAACAGCTGGTTCATCACGCCGCGGCGACGCGAGGAGCTGCAACGCGCGCTGGCCGGCCTGCCGCCGCCGCCGGATCAGCTCGTCGGCATGGGCACCGTCGGCGCCGTCGCGCTCGATGCCGCCGGCAATCTCGCCGCAGCGACCTCCACCGGCGGCATGACCAACAAGCGCTGGGGCCGCGTCGGTGATTCACCGATCATCGGCGCCGGCACGTACGCGAACAACAAGTCCTGCGCGGTGTCGGCTACGGGCCATGGCGAGTACTTCATCCGCTATACCGTCGCCCACGACGTCTGCGCAATGGTCGAATACCGCGACTGGTCGCTGGAGCGCGCCGCGCGCGAGGTCGTGCAGAACAAGCTGAAGGCGGCCGGCGGCGATGGCGGCATCATCGCCGTCGATCCGCGCGGCAACATCGTGATGGAATTCAACAGCGAGGGGATGTTCCGCGCGATGCGCGATTCGCGCGGCCGGCGTGCCATCGCGATCTACCGCGAGTGAAGCCCTGCCGCGCGACGTAGCGTGCCGACGAAACGGTCGTACGCGATCGGCTTGCTGATGAAGTCATTCATGCCGGCCTCGCTGCAGGCCTCCTGGTCTTCACGGAACGCGTTCGCCGTCATCGCCACGATCACCGGCTGACGCAGACCCGGCATCGCACGAATCTGGCGCGTCGCCTCGAGCCCGTCGAGTCGCGGCATCTGCATGTCCATCAGGATCAGGTCGTAGCCGCCGTCGCGCACGCGCTCGACCGCCTCGAGTCCATCATTGGCCGTGTCGGCCTGATAGCCCGCCTTGGACAGCATCTCGAGCGCGAGCAGCTGGTTGATCGGATTGTCCTCCACCAGAAGGATGCGCAGCTTTCGGTCCGGATTCGCTTCGGCCGGCGGCGGAGTCGCCGGCACCGGCGCATCGACGGCCCGCGTCAGCCATTCGAAACGGAAGGTGCTGCCGCGGCCGGGCGTGCTGTCGACCGTGATCGCGCCGCCCATCGCCTCGACCAGGCGCCGGCAGATCGCGAGACCGAGACCCGTGCCGCCGTGCGCGCGCGTGATCGACGCATCGCCCTGCGCGAACGGCTGGAACAGTCGGCCGAGCGCCTCCGGCGGAATGCCCTTGCCTGTGTCCGACACCTCGCCGAACAGGCGCAGCATGCCGCCCTCATCGGCGACGCGGCCAACGTGGACACGCACCGATCCCCGGGCCGTGAACTTGATGGCGTTGCTGACCAGATTGATCAGGATCTGGCGCCAGCGCAGTTCGTCGCCGATGATCGAGCGCGGCACATCCGCATCGATCTGCCAGTGCAGCGACAGCGCCTTCTCCTGCGCAGCATGTTCGGTCAGCGTCCGTACCGTGTCGATCGCGGCGCCGAGATCCATCGGACTCGACTCGAGCTCGAGACGTCCGGCGTCGATCTTCGAATAGTCGAGGATGTCGTTGATCAGCGCGAGCAGATGCCGTCCGCTGTCGCGCAGCAGGCGCACGTACTCACGCTGCTGCTCATCGAGATTCGTGCCCGCCAGCAATTCACCGAGACCGACCACGGCATTCATCGGCGTGCGGATTTCGTGACTCATCGTCGCGAGGAAACGATCCTTGGAACGCGTCGCCGACTCGGCCAGTTCGAGCGCCACCTGCAGCTCCTCGGTGCGCTGGGCGATCTTCAGCTCGAGGGCCTCGGCCAGGTTGCGCAGCGCGAGGTTGGTTTCCTGCAGATCGAGGCTGCGGGCCTCGAGCAGGACTTCGGCCTGCTGGCGAGCCTGGCGCTCGCGCTCGAGCCGGCTCAGCAGCGGCTGGGGATCCTCATTGATCGGCGCCTTCATGGACACTCCCGGCGACGGCCCCCGGGAATGGGGAATCGGCGCTCGTCCGGGATATCGGCCCGCACAGGGCCGACTTGAGGCCGCTCAAGAGGCCCGGGCGAGTGGCTCCTGGGCCGAATCGTTCGCGTGCATCACGCACCGATCCCGCCCCTGCTCCTTGGCGTCATACAGTGCACGGTCGGCATGGCGGATCAGCGCCTCCGGCGATGAATCCATGCCGGCCTCGACCACCGCCACGCCGACGCTGACGGTCACCCGCGGGCGCGTCGTCGAGGCCGCGTGGGTGATCTCGAGATCGCTGACGGCGGCCACCAGTGCGCGGCCCGTGGCAAGCGCGTGGGCCCGATCGGCGCCCGGCAGGATCGCGATCAGTTCTTCGCCACCATAGCGTGCGACGACGTCGCGCGGGCGACGCGCAGTGGCGCGGAATGCGCCGGCCACTTCGCGCAGGCACTGGTCACCCGCCGGATGACCGTAGCGGTCGTTGTAGGCCTTGAAGTGATCGATGTCGAGCATGATCACGGCCAGCGACTGCCGCTCGCGTACCGCCATGTCCCAGAGCCGCCGCACCTCGGCGTCGAAGGCGGCGCGATTCAGCAGCCCCGTCAGGCCATCGTGGCTCGCGACTTCCGCCAGCAGCTTGCGCTCGAGGAAGGCCACGCGATTCGCATGCTCCAGCGCGTAACTGCCGGCACCGGCAAACAGGTTCGCGCACAGCAGCACGAACAGGCTGTAAGTGGCAAGGGAGGGCGGCACGCCGGCGGCCCAGGCTGCGATCGGATACGCGGCCAGCATGATCAGGTTGGAACGCAGCGCCGAATAGAACGACAACCCGAGCATGAAGTAGAAAAAGAACGCGGCCAGCACCAGCCGCGTCGACAGCAGCGCAATCTGCGAATCCACCGCGGTCGTCGCCATGATCACCGAGCCGATGCCGAACAGCGGCGCGCCGATCTTGATCGCGGGCAGATACGCGCGCTCGTAGCGCTCCGCCGTCGTCAGCACCAGGCACAGCACGACGATCGGCATCTGGATGCCGAAGCGGATCAGATCGTTCGGAAACTGCCACGGCTGCCCCAGCAGCAGATGATCGAGGAGCGCGAAACTGACGGTCGTCATCAGTGCGAGGAACACGTTGAGCCGCACTCGCGGCCGCGAGACGAGATTGTGTGTGCGCCAGAATTCGCGCTCGAGGTCGGGCTCGAAACGCAGGGAGCGCAGACCGCGCTGCAGCGTGCGGGCGATGCGCGAATCACCTGGAAACTGCAGCCCGGAAAGCGACATGGGACCTCGGCAGACGCGGCCGCGGCGCCGTCGCTGCGAGCGCGCCGGATGGCACGGGGATTCAGTTTAAGACAATCCCCGAGCGCGGCAAGCCAACGAAGACATGCGCGTGCAAGCCGTTGATTATGTTCTGCCGGCGACTCGACGGACACGCCGCACGGCGGGCCTCAGGACAGGTAGTCGGCGAGATAGGCGTCGAAGCTGCCGGTGTCGCGTGCTTCGATCTCGCGGTGCGCGCGCCAGGAGTCCTCGGCCTCGACCGCGAACTCGGCGAGGCGCGCATCGTTGGGCGAATAGAGATCGAGGAAGTAGCGCTTGTGCTCGGCGGACATGCGCAGCGCCAGATCGAAGAACGATTCGCCGGTGTCGCGCAGTTCCTTGATCAGTCGCGCGGACGGCGTCAGCGCGACCTCGTCGAGCTTCGCGGCCTGGGTGGCGAGCGCGGCCGCATAGGGCCTGGCCGGATCGCCGCGGTCGAGGATCTCGCAGACGCCCTGCATTTCGTCCAGCAGTTCACGCGCCCAGTCGAGCATCGCGTAGGGCCGGCCGTCACGCTGCAGCATCAGACCGGGCTCGCGGCCACGTCGTGCGACGGTGACGTGATTCTGGTCGAGCGGCTGCTCTTCGCTCGCATCGATCTTCGGGCTGTCCTTCAGGAGGCACAGCGCCATGAAGGCCTCGAGGAAGCGCAGCTTGTTCTGGTTCACGCCAACCGGATCGAACGCCGAGACGTCGAGCGCGCGTACCTCGACATACTCCACGCCGGCGCGCTGCAGCGCTTTCGTCGGCCGCTCGCCCGACTGCGCCACGCGCTTCGGCCGGATGAAGCTGTAGTACTCGTTCTCGATCTGCAGCAGGTTCGCGTTCAGCTGGCGATACTGGCCATCGACCTTGACGCCGAGTTGCTCGTAGGGCGGATGTGGCGTGCTGATCGCACGCGTCAGATCGCGCACGTATTCATCGAGACTGTTGACGGACACGTTCACGCCGGCCTGGTTGCGGTTGCGGTAGCCGAGGTCGCTCATCCGCAGGCTCGTGGAATACGGCTCCCAGGCCGTGCCCTTGCCGAACTCCGGCAACTCGACGCCGCGCGCGCGCAGGAAGGACTTGCACACCGTCGGCGACACGCCGAACAGGTACAGCACGATCCAGCCGTGACGACGGTAATTGCGCAGCAGCTCGAAGTAGGACGCCGACCGGAAATCCTGGTCCGCAGCGCGCGCTTCGCGCGTCGCGGCGTAGACATCCCAGAGCTTCTCCGGGAACGAGTAGTTGAAATGCACGCCGGCGATGGCCTGCATGACGCGGCCATAGCGCGCGCCGAGTCCCTCGCGGTACACCGACTTCATGCGCCCGACATGGGAATCACCGAACTGCGCGATCGGAATGCTCGCGTCGCCATCGACGACGCACGGCATGCTGGTCGCCCAGAGCAGTTCGTCGCCGAGATGACGGTAGACGAACTGGTGCAGATCGCACAGGTACTGCAGCAGCTCCCAGCTCGTGCGGAAGGTCGGCGTGACGAGTTCGATCAGTGCCTCGGAATAATCCGTCGTGATGTGCTCGGCAGTCAGCGCCGAACCGAGGATGCGCGGGTGCATCGCCTGCGAGATCCGGCCTGCCGGCGAAACGCGCAGCGATTCCTTCTCGACGCCTTTGCGCCCGCCCTGCAGCACGCCGGCTTCGCCAGCGTTGATCAGCGACGCGAGCCGCCGCTCGAAGATGCGGTCGATGCGGGAGACGGGCATGGGCTCAGATCGGGACGCGGCCGCGGAGGATGTCGCGCGCCATCGCGAAATCGCCGATCAGGCTGAACACCGGATGACGGAACGTGGCGGGGCGATTGCGTTCGAAAAAGAAATGCCCCACCCAGGCGAAGGCGTAGCCCGTGACCGGGCCGGTCACCACGAGCCAGGCGTTACCGGTCAGCAGCGCGAGCAGCCACTGGCCGACGAACAGTACCGTGCCGACCAGGTGCAGCCGGCGCGACGTGAGATTCGCATGCTCAGCCAGATACACCGGATAGAAATCCGCGAAGCTCGCAAACTGCTGCGGCATCGCGCGCGTCATCACGATCCGGCCGCCACCAGCGCGAGCAGCTTGCGGATCCGCGCGGCATTCGCGCCGGCATCGCCAACGCCCACGCGCGACTTCGAACGCACGTCGACGCGCGTGCCACCGCCCTCGGCGCGCAGCCGCACGACCACATCGTCCTTGAAGCCGAAGAAGCGCGTGGTGTCCGTGGCTTCCAGACGCCCCTCAGCCGGCACGCTCGCGACGATCTCCCAACCGAGCTGCTTCACGGCCTGCTCCACGCGGGCGAAGGCCTGGTCAGGCGGCAGCGCGAGCTGCAGCGGCTGGATGTCCGGATAGGATTTGCGCTGCGCGTCCGGCACGCTCATCTTGCCGGCGCGACCCGCCTGTTCGGCGACGTACTCCGTGGGATTCAGGTTCGGGATCGCCGCACGGATCGGTGCGATCGCGACGAACGGCGGCGGTGCATCGAGATCCGTGCTGATCTCGTGGATCGGCGGCACGCCCATGCCTGCGCGCAACCAGGAGAGCAGATACCCGAGCAACGCCAGCGACACGATGATGGCGAGCGCAGCCGAGCCCTTGGGAATGGACGTGCCCTTCGCATTCGCGACCAGGAACCCGACGATCGCGAACAGCGCACCGAGCACCAGCAGCAGCGTTCCGACACCGAGGGTCAGCAGCGCAGGTGCGAATCCCACGACGCCGAAGCGGTTCAGAGGGCCGGAGATCGCGGCCAGCACGGCGCCGATGACGATCAACCACAGCCCCAGACGGGTCAGCGTGGCGGGCCAGGTGGGCGCGTTGAGGGACGGAAACACTTCTGCCACGGGCTGCCTCCAGGGAGCGAAACGCGGTACCGGGACCCGGCAGACCGGGCAAGAGGCGGGCATCTTGCCGCGCCCCGCCCCGCCAGCGCAAATGCCTGTCCGGTATCAGCGACGGCGCGGCGCCCGCCTCAGCGGCGCCAGCGCAGCCAGGCCGCCAGCAGCCCGGCCGTGCGCGGTGTCAGGCGCTGCCGGTTCCAGGCGTCCGCGAGGCGGCGCAGGTACTCGGATCGCGTCGGATACGGCAGCACCAGGGACCCGAGCGCACCGAGACCGAGCCCCGCGTTCATCATGACGAGCAGCGGCGCGAGCTGCTCGCCAGCGTCCCGACCGACGATCGTCGCGCCGAGCAGTCGATCCGAGCCGCGCTGCACCAGCACCTCGGCATAACCCTCGCCTGCATCGTCGGTGCGGCCGCGATCGAGATCGGCGAAATTCACGCGCAGCACATCATGCGGTGTCTGGGCCGCGGCGAGCTCGCGCTTCGTCGCTCCGACATGCGCGACTTCCGGATGGGTGTAGGTGCACCAGGGCACCAGCAGCCGGTCGGCGCGCGCGCGGCCCATGAACAGCGCGTTGCGGATCACGATGCGCGCCTGCGCATCGGCGTTGTGCGTGAACTGCAGCTTCGAGCACACATCGCCCGCGGCGAAGATGTGCGGATGCGAACTGCGCAAATGCGCGTCGACCAGGATGCCGGCGCGCGGATCCCAGCGCACGCCAGCCTGTTCGAGCCCGAGGCCTTCGAGATTGCGACGCCGCCCGACGGCGACCAGCACCTCGTCCGCATCGAGCGTCGCGCCACTGTCGAGCGTCAGGTGGCGCAGGTTGACATCGAGGCTTGCGGCCGTAACGGAGACGCCCAGATGCAGCTGCACGCCGCTGCGCTGCAGCGCTGCGGCCACGAGGTTCGCAGCGTCCTCGTCTTCATTCGGCAGCAGGCGCGGCTGGTTCTGGATCAGATGCACCTGCACACCGAGGCCGGCGAATGCCTGGGCAAGTTCGCAGCCGATCGGGCCGCCGCCCAGGATCGCGAGTCGCGACGGCTTTTGTTCGAGCTCGAAGATCGTCTCGTTCGTGCGCGCGCCGATCGCGTCGAGCCCTGGAATTTCAGGGATGGCGGCGCGCGCGCCGGTCGCGATGACGGTGCGGCGTGTCTCGAGGGTCTGCTCGCCGACGCGGATGCGGTGCGCATCGACGAAGCTTGCCGAGCCGAGATACACGTCGACGCCGGCCTTCGTATAGCGCTCGACGGAATCATGGTGCGAAATCGCGGTGCGCACCGTGCGCACGCGCTGCATCGCGGCGTCGAAATCGAGTCCGGCGGAAGCGGCCGCGAGCAGCGTCTTCGATGGAACGCAACCGACGTTCAGGCAGTCACCGCCCATCGCATGCCGCTCGATCAGCGCGACGCGCGCACCGAGACCGGCCGCCGCAATCGACGTGATCAGGCCCGCCGGGCCCGCGCCGATAACGACGAGGTTGTAGCGGCCTTGCGGCACCGGATTGCGATGATTTGCCGGGAAGACGAACTCGCGCCAGATCGCGTTCTGATCGATGCCATCGTGATTCATGATGCGGCGATCTCACGCTCGAGGAAGCCACGCGCGACGCGCGTGACGAGGATGGTCACGGCGATCGTGGCGGCGAGGCCGAGCCCCAGCAGCGCCCAGCCCGTGGTGCCGAGTTGTGCCTGGCCCGACAACGCCTGCGTGACGCTGGCCGCGAGCGAGCCCGCGTACACATAGGCCACGGTCGCCGGCATCATGCCGAGCCACGAGCCGAGGATGTACTCGCGCGGCCGCACGGCCGTGACGCCGTAGGCGTAGTTCAGCAGAAAGAACGGAAATGCCGGCGACAGACGCGTCAGCAGCACGATCAGGAAACCGCGCGATTCGACTGCCCGGTCGACGGCACGGAATCGTGGCCAGGCCGCGATGCGCCGGCTGATCCAGTCCCGCCCGATCGTGCGTCCGAGGAAGAACGCCGCCGTCGCGCCGAGCGTGCTGCCGAGCGACACCAGCACAGATCCCGTCGTGACACCGAAAATCGCGCCCGCCGCGAGCGTCAGCGGCAGACCCGGCAGGAAGCAGACCGTGGCGAGCACGTACAGACCGACGAACGCGACACCCGCGACATCGCGATGGCTGGCCGTCCAGGCCACGGCCGCGGCGAGCCATTCGCGCAGCGGCAGCAGCCAGGCGGCCACGGCCAGCGCCGCGAACACGCCGATCAACAGGATGTGTTTCGGTTTCATCGGGTCTCCAGTTTGACAGACCGGTGGCGCGCGACAATTGTTACCGGATGGGTTCATGCTTCGTTCAGACCGGGCATCGCAGACTGCCACCATGAATTTCCGACGGATCGCGCTGGCGATGCTCGGGCTCGCGGCCATGGCGGGCGGCATCCTCGTACCCACCGACGCGCGCGCCGATGCGATGCGCTGCGGCGGCCGGCTGGTCAGCGAAGGCGACACACCCGCGGCCGTGCGCGCCAAGTGCGGCGAGCCCACGGAGGTCTCGCGCAGCGCCCGTCTCGCGGCGCCGGTGATCTGGCGCAACGGTCACCCGTTCCGCGTCGGCGATGACGCCATCGAAGTACGGATCGAGTCCTGGGTCTATAATCTCGGGCCGTCGCGCTTCATGCGTCGCATCCGCTTCGAAGACGACCGCGTCGTCTCCATCGAGACCCTGGGTTATGGCTACCGACCAGAACGCTCCCGCCCCGAATCACAGAGCCGGCCTGATCCGCAGGATTGAACCGCGCGACGACGCCGCGATGGCGGCGATCATCCGCCAGGTGATGACCGAGTATGGCGCCACCGGCGCGGGTTACTCGATCCACGATCCCGAAGTCGATTTCCTCAGCCAGGCCTACTCGGCACCGCGCTGCGCGTACTTCGTCGTCGAAATCGACGGCGCTGTCGCGGGCGGCGGTGGCATCGCACCGCTCGCCGGTGGCGTTGCGGACACCTGCGAACTTCGCAAGATGTATTTCCTGCCGGTGGCCCGCGGCCGCGGGCTCGGAGCCGCGCTGCTGACGAGCTGTCTCGATGCGGCGCGCGCCGCCGGTTTCGCGTGCTGCTATCTCGAGACGCTGGCGCGCATGAACGAAGCGGCCCGGCTCTACGAGCGCACCGGATTCAGTCGCGTCGAGCGGCCGCTCGGCGCCACCGGTCATTTCACCTGCGATCGGTGGTATCAGCGGACGCTGTAAGCGCCTTCTGAGTCGCGATCCAGCGATCGATCTTCGCCTCCAGCACCGCGAGCGGCAGCGCGCCATCACGCAGCACCTGGCTGTGGAAGGCACGGATGTCGAAGCGTGGCCCGAGTGCCGCCTCCGCGCGCGCGCGCATCGCGCTGATGCGCAGCTGACCCACCTTGTACCCCAGCGCCTGCCCCGGCCAGACGATGTAGCGCTCGACCTCGGCCTCGACGTCGCTCGCGACCATCGAGGAATTGTCAGTCATGTACTGGATTGCCTGCTCGCGGCTCCAGCCTTTTGCATGCAGCCCCGTGTCGACGACGAGACGCATCGCGCGCAGCATTTCATCGGACAGCCGCCCGTACCACTGGTATGGATCCGTGAACAGGCCGAGTTCCTTGCCGATCGACTCGGCATACAGGGCCCAGCCTTCCGCGTAAGCCACGTAACCGTTGAAGCGGCGGAAGCGCGGCAGCTCACTCAGCTCCTGCTGGATCGCGATCTGGAAATGATGGCCCGGCGCGGCCTCATGCAGCGACAGCGTCTCCATGCCGAAGATCGGCTGCGCCTTCAGGTTGTAGGTGTTCACGTAAAAGATGCCGGGACGCTTGCCATCCGCCGACGGCGGCTGGTACGAACCGCCCGCGGCGGACGCGGCGCGAAACGGCTCGACCGCGCGCACTTCGTACTGCGCCTTCGGAAAATCGGAGAACATTTTCGGCAGCAAGGCATCGATCCGCTGTTTCAGCTGGACATAGCCCTGCAGCACATCCTCGCTGCGCGTGAAGTAGAACTTCGGATCCGTCTGCAGATAGCGGAAGAATGCGGCGAGGTCGCCGTTGAATCCCACCTGCCTCTTCACGGCTTCCATCTCGGCGCGGATCCGCGCGACTTCCGTGAGGCCCAGCGCATGGATTTCCTCGGCCGTCAGATCCGTCGTGGTCTGCTTGCGGATCTGGTGGCGATACCACTCGGCACCATCCGGCAGCGCGGACCAGCCGACGCTCGTGCGCGCGGCCGGCGCATATTCCTTCTCGATGAAATCCGCGAGCCGCAGATAGGCGGGCACGATGCCGCTCGTGATCGTGCTGCGCCAGCGCGCGGTGATGCGCTCGCGATCCGCGGCGCTGACGCTCTCCGGCATCGCGCGGATCGCATTCCAGAACACGGTCTTTTCCGGATCCGGATTCGCGATCTCACGCAGCTGCGGCACCACCTTGAGGATCACGGCGCGCGGCTGCGTGACGCCGCGGCGCATGCCTTCGCGCATCGAGGCGATGGCCGTATCGACCCAGACGATGAAATCGCCGCTGCGCGTCAGGAAGTGGTCGTAGTCCGCCGCATTGCGGAACGGCTGCGCGGCCGCGCCCGAACCGAACAGCGCGAAGGTCGAGGCCATGCTGTCCATCTGGTCGACCGGCAGCAGGTATCCCGGAAAGCGCTGCTCCGCCAGCGCGAGCTCACGCTCGCGCACGAAGACGTCGTAGCTGATGCGGTCGCTGCCGGTCAGCGTCGCAGGATCGATGGCGCGGACCGTCTCGAGAAAGCGGCGATTGACCGCCGCGTATTCTTCACCGAACGCAGCGCTGGCCGTATTCTCGAGGCGATCGTTGTAGCGTTCGTCGCCGAGCCATGTGGCCATGGTCGGCATCAGTCGCAGCATTTCCTCGAAGAAATCTTCGTAGATCGCGTTCAGGCGGGCCACCGGGCTGTCGGGCTGCGACGCGACGGCGGTGGGCGCGGCGGCGGCCTCGCCGGCCTGCGGCGGCTGCGTGGCGCAAGCGCCGAGACAGAGGGTCGCTGCGACGACGGCCGTGTTGCGAAATCTGCCGAGAGCGTGGTTCATGACGCGATCCTTGAAGACGTGATGCGCTGATAGCGTACTGAAAGGAGGATGGCGCTGGCGAACAGTCCGACGATCAGGCCGATCCAGACGCCCGGCGCACCCTGTCGCAGCCCCACTCCGAGGCCGAAGGCCAGCGGGAACCCAAGGCCCCAGTAGGCGAACAGGTTCAGCCACATCGGCACGCGCGCGTCCTTGAAGCCGCGCAGCGCACCGGCCGCGCCGACCTGCAGGCCGTCCGCCACCTGGAACACGGCGGCATACAGCAGCAGCTGCGCGGCCAGCGTCGCGACCGCCGCGTCCTCCGTGTACAGCGCAGCGATGCCCTCGCGCGCGAACACGAGGATCACGGCGGAGACCAGCATCACACCGACACACATCCCCATGCCGACCCAGCCCGCGAAGCGCGCCCGCGCGCGATCGCCGGCGCCGGCCTGATGGCCGACGTGGATCGTGGTGGCCGAGTGCAGCGAGAGCGGCACCATGAACATCAGTGCAGCGTAGTTGATCGAGATCGCGTGCGCCGCGACCGTCAGCGCGCCGAACGTGCCGAGGATCAGTCCCGCGGCACCGAACAGCCCGCCCTCGGCGAGCACGCTGCCGCAGATCGGCAAGCCGAGTCGCAGGATCTCGCGCAGGCGCGCGCGGTCCGGGCGCTCGAAACGCGTGAGCGGCCCGTACTCCACGTAGACGCGGTGCCGCTTCACATAGAGCCACATGAAGCCGAACACCAGCCAGTGCACGCAGGCCGTCGCGACGCCGGTGCCGACCGCGCCGAGTGCGGGTGCGCCGAACTTGCCGTACATGAACACCCAGTTCAGCGCGATGTTGGCCGCCAGCGAAATCACGGCCGTGAACAGGATCGGACGCGTCCAGCCGATGCCCTCACTCGAAAAACGCAGCGCGAGGAACGCGAACATGGCCGGGATGCCGAACGCGACCGCGTGGATGTAGCGCGTGGCCAGGTCCGCAACGTCCGCCGGCGTACCGATCGCACGCAACAGCGGACCCGCGCACAGCAGCGCCGCCAGCACCACGGCGGCGATGGCCTGCGACAGCCACAGCGCCTGCCGGAAATAGCCGCCGACGTCCTGGGCGCGTCCGGCACCATAGACGTGCGCGACCGTCGGCGACATCGCCATCAGCATGCCGAGGCCACCGAGATAGAACAGCGCCACGTAGTTGCCGCCGACGGCCACGGCCGCAAGCGGCACGGCACCGAGCTGCCCGGACATCAAAGTGTCCGCCGTGGTCATGCCGGCGGTGGCGAGATTGCTCAGGATCAGCGGTCCGGCCAGGCGCAGGATGCGCGCGCCATCCTGCCGCGCCTGCGGCCAGCGCAGCGACGGCGGCTGGTCGTGCAGAGTGTGCGTCATTCGTGGTCGGCTCCGGGGGAGCGTGGCATTCTACGCCGTAGTGTTGCGGCCTGACCGGTCGCGGAGGTCTCAGCATGCTCGTCGGACAACAAGCCAGGCGTGTCGCGGTGATCGGTGGATCCCGCATTCCGTTCGCGAGGGCCTATGGTGCCTACGCCGACGTCGGCAACCAGGACATGCTGACGGCCGCGCTGCGTGCCGTCGTCGATCGCTACAACCTGCGCGGTGAGCGGCTCGGCGATGTGGTTGCCGGTGCCGTGCTGAAGCACTCGAAGGATTTCAACCTCGTGCGCGAATGCGTGCTGTCCGCGGGCCTCGATCCGCAGACGCCGGGCCTCGACATGCAGCGCGCCTGCGGCACCAGCCTCGAAGCGGCCATTGGCGTCGGCAACAAGATCGCGCTCGGCCAGATCGATGTCGGCATCGCAGCCGGTGTCGACACCATCAGCGATCCGCCCGTCGTCTATCCGCGCTCCTACCAGCAGCTGCTGCTGCGCGCGTATCGCGGGCGCTCGGCCTTCGAACGCATCAAGCCGTTCTTCGGCCTGCGGCCGAAGCACTTCAAGCCGGTGCTGCCCGGCGTGATCGAGCCGCGCACCGGCCTCTCGATGGGCCAGAGCTGCGAACTGATGGCGAAGACCTGGCAGGTCAGCCGCGCCGATCAGGACCAGCTCGCGCTCGACAGTCACCTGAAGGCCGCGGCGGCGTACCAGGAAGGTTTCTTCAAGGATCTGGTCGTCGAGTACAAGGGTCTCGCCAGCGACAACAACGTCCGCGGCGACAGCTCACTCGAGAAGCTCGCCAAGCTGAAGCCCACGTTCGACACGTCGGGCGCCGGCACGCTGACGGCCGGCAACAGCACGCCGCTGACGGATGGCGCGTCTGCCGCGCTGCTCGCCTCGGAAGACTGGGCGCGCGCGCACAACCTGCCCGTGCAGGCCTGGCTCAGCTACGGCAAGAGCTGGGCCGTCGACTTCGCGAGCGGCAAGGAAGGCCTGCTGATGGCACCGGCGTATGCGGTGCCTGCGATGCTGAAGGACGCCGGCCTCACGCTGCAGGACTTCGACTTCTACGAAATCCACGAGGCTTTTGCGGCACAGGTGCTGTGCACGTTGAAGGCCTGGGAATCCGAGCAGTTCTGCCGCGAGCGCCTGGGGCTCGCCGCCCCGCTCGGCCGCATCGATCGCGCGAAGCTGAACGTCAAGGGCAGCAGCGTCGCGGTCGGTCATCCGTTTGCGGCCACCGGCACGCGCATCGTCGCGACGCTCGCCAAGCTGCTGGCGACGACGCCCGGCTCGAAGCGCGGCCTGATCTCCGTCTGCACCGCCGGCGGCATGGGCGTCACGGCCATCCTCGAACGCGCCTGAGCGGCGGCCGCCAGGCCCCCGCCAGCGCCTGAACTTGCCAACAGTTTCATTTGAAACTAAATTGCCGGCATGAAGCGCTACATCAGTTTTCCGAAGGTCGAAGGCGAGGCCTCGCGCCAGGCGCATGCGGACATTCCGCCCGGCACCTTCGAGCGCGAGATCAGCAAGGAAGGCTTCTTCGGCCCGGCCGCGCACCTCTATCACCGCCACCCACCCACGGCCTGGACGGCGTTCGAGGGTCCGTTGCGCCCGCAGGCCTTCGATCTGGCGAAGATCGAGATCGGCGCCGCGTCTCCGTGGCAGGCGCGCGCGTTGTTCGGCAATGCCGCCACGCGCATCCGCTTCTGGCGCACCAGCGCCGCGATGCCGGCGCTTGCACGCAACGCGGATGGTGATGACCTGCTGTTCGTGCATGAGGGCAGCGCCGAGTTCTTCTGCGATTTCGGACATCTTGCGATTCGCGCCGGCGACTACGTGATGATCCCGCGTGGCACGATGTGGCGTGTCGAACCGACCGCGCCGCTCGCCCTGCTGCTGATCGAGGCGAGCAACTCGAGCTATCAGCTACCGGACAAGGGCCTGGTCGGACCGCATGCGATCTTCGATCCGGCCATGCTGGATACGCCGCGCATCGACGACGTGTTCCGGTTGCAGCAGCAGCGCGAGGTGCAGTCCAGCGGCACGCCGTGGCGCGTCGAGGTCAAGCGACGCGGCGCGATCTCGACCATCACCTATCCGTTCAATCCGCTGGACGCCGCGGGCTGGCATGGCGACCTGTGCGTGGTGCGCATCAATGTGGCCGACATCCGGCCGCTGATGAGCCACCGCTATCACCTGCCGCCTTCGGCACACACCACGTTCATCGCCGATCGCTTCGTCGTCTGCACGTTCGCGCCGCGTCCGTTCGAAACGGATCCGGGCGCGCTCAAGGTTCCGTTCTTCCACAGCAACGACGACTACGACGAACTGCTGTTCTATCACGCCGGCAATTTCTTCAGCCGCGACAACATCCACCCCGGCATGGCGTCGCTGCACCCCGCTGGCTTCACGCACGGGCCGCACCCGAAGGCACTGCAGAACATGCTGGTGCAGCCGAAGCCCGCGACGGACGAGTACGCCGTGATGATCGACACCCGCGATCCGCTCGAGGTCTGCGCCGACGCGCTGCCGTTCGAATGGACCGGCTACGTCGACAGCTGGAAGACACCATGAAGCTCGCCAGCCTGCGCAGCGGCCGCGATGGTCAGCTCGTCGTCGTGTCGAAGTCGCTGACGCACTGCATCGCCGTGCCGCAGATCGCCGCGACGCTGCAGGCTGCACTCGACGATTGGGCCCGCTGCGCGCCTGCGCTTCGGCAGGTCAGCGACGACCTGAATGCCGGGCGCATCGCCGCAGCGCTGGCGTTCAGTGCTGCGCAATGCGCGGCGCCGTTGCCGCGCGCGCACCACTGGGTCGACGGCAGCGCGTACGTCAATCACGTCGAGCTCGTGCGTAAGGCGCGTGGCGCCGAGATGCCGCCGTCGTTCTGGACGGACCCGCTCGTCTACCAGGGCGGCTCCGACGACCTGCTCGGTGCCTGCGACGCCGCGCATTTCGCCAGCGAGGATCACGGCATCGATCTCGAAGCGGAGATCGCCGTGATCACCGATGACGTGCCGATGCAGACGCCGACGGCACGGGCGGCCGATCACATCCGCCTGGTCACCCTCGTCAACGACTGGTCGCTGCGCAACCTGATTCCCGGCGAACTCGCAAAGGGCTTCGGCTTCTATCAGTCGAAGCCGGCGACGGGTTTCTCGCCGGTCGCCGTCACACCGGATGAGCTGCACGACGCCTGGCGCGATTCGCGGGTCCATCTGCCACTGGTCAGCCACATCAACGGCCAGCTGTTCGGCCAGCCGAACGCGGGCGTGGACATGACCTTCAGCTTCGCGGACCTGATCGCGCACATCACGAAGACCCGCCGCGCCGGCGCCGGCACCATCATCGGCTCGGGCACGGTCTCGAACTACGACCGCAGCCGCGGCTCCGCCTGCCTGGCCGAGCGACGCACGCTGGAGCAGATCGAGCACGGCGCGCCCCGCACGCCGTTCCTGAAGTTCGGCGACCGGGTGCGCATCGAGATGTTCGACGCGGCCGGCCAGACTATTTTCGGCGCCATCGATCAGGTGGTCACCGCCGCCTGAAATCGGCCTGCCGGCTTGGGGCCGGACCCGCCGAGGGCGTATCCTTGACGGCTCCCGTTCCAACCCCCGCACGGAGTCGATTCCATGGGCGAATTCAATACCCTGATGGCCCGCGATGGCCACGAGTTCCAGGCCTACCTGTCCGCACCGAAGGGCACGCCGCGCGGCGCCGTGATCGTCGTGCAGGAAATCTTCGGCGTGAACCGCCACATCCGTGCGGTCACGGACGACTACGCCGCGCGCGGCTATCTCGCGATCGCACCGGCCATGTTCGACCGCATACGCCGTGGCATCGAGCTCACGTACACGCCGGCGGACATCCAGGAAGGTGTCGGCTACATGATGCAGATCACGCGCGAGAACATCGTTGCGGATCTGTCGGCGGCCTTCGCGGTCGTCAAGCATGCCGGCAAGGTCGGCGCCGTCGGCTACTGCTGGGGCGGCTACGTCGCCTTCGTCGCAGCCTGCGACATCCCGGTCTCCTGCGGTGTCTCGTATTACGGCGGCAGTATTCCGGCGAACCTGCAGAAGGTGCCGGGCAAGCCGATGATGTACCACTGGGGCGAGAAGGACGGCCACATCCCGATGAGCGCCGTCGAGCAGGTCAAGGCCGCGCATCCCGCCGGCATTCATCACCTGTACGCGGCTGGCCACGGCTTCAACTGCACGGAACGCTCGGACTACGACAAGCCGAGCGCTGACCTCGCGCTGCAGCGCACGCTCGATTTCTTCGCACAGCACCTGGGCTGAAGCACCATGCAGATCAAGGATCCCGCGCTGCTGCGCCACGAAGGCTTCATCGGTGGTGCCTGGTGCGCCGCGGATTCCGGTCGCAAGGTCGAGATCCTCAATCCCGCCAACGGATCGAGCCTCGGCACGGTGCCCGTCATGGGAGCGGACGAAACCCGCCGCGCGATCACGGCCGCGCGCGACGCGATGCCCGCGTGGGCGGCGAAGACGCCGAAGGAGCGCGGCACGATCCTGCGACGCTGGTCCGAACTGATGCTCGCGCATGCCGATGATCTCGCCACGATCATGACGGCCGAACAAGGCAAGCCGCTCGCCGAAGCGCGCGGCGAAGTCGTGTACGCGGCCTCGTTCTTCGAGTGGTTCGCCGAGGAAGCGCGCCGCGTCTACGGCGAAGTGATCCCGAGCTTCGCTGCCGACAAGCGACTGCTCGTGCTGCGCCAGCCGATCGGTGTCTCGGCGTCGATCACGCCGTGGAACTTTCCGGCGGCGATGATCACGCGCAAGGTCGGCCCCGCGCTGGCCGCGGGCTGCACCGTGGTCTGCAAGCCGGCGCCGCAGACGCCGTTCTCGGCGCTGGCGCTCGCGGAACTCGCCATCCGTGCCGGCGTGCCGGCCGGTGCCTTCAACGTGGTCACCGGCGATGCGGAAGCGATCGGCGGCGAGCTGACCTCCAACCCCATCGTGCGCAAGCTGAGCTTCACGGGCTCCACGGCCGTCGGCAAGAAGCTGATGGCGCAGTGTTCGGGCACATTGAAGAAGATCTCGCTGGAACTCGGCGGCAACGCACCGTTCATCGTGTTCGACGATGCGGATCTCGACGCCGCCGTACAGGGCGCGATCGCCAGCAAGTTCCGCAATACAGGTCAGACCTGCGTCTGTGCGAACCGGCTCTACGTGCAGGCCGGCGTCTACGACGCGTTCGCCGCGAAGCTGGTCGAGGCGGTCGCGAAGCTGCGCGTCGGTGACGGTCTCGCAGGCCCGACGGACCAGGGACCGTTGATCGACGTGCGCGCGCTCGCGAAAGTGGAGTCCCATATCGCGGACGCGGTGGGCCAGGGTGCGCGGGTCGCACTCGGTGGCAAGCGCCACACGCTCGGCGGCACCTTCTTCGAACCCACGGTGATCACGGGAGTCACGCCGAAGATGCGCGTGGCGCGCGAAGAAACGTTCGGCCCCGTCGCGCCGCTGTTCCGCTTCGAGACCGAAGCGGACGCGATCCGGCTCGCCAACGACACGGAATTCGGGCTCGCCGCGTACTTCTACACGCGCGATCTCGCCCGTTCCTGGCGCGTACAGGAAGCGCTCGAGTACGGCATCGTCGGCGTCAACACCGGCATCATCTCGACGGAGATCGCGCCTTTCGGTGGCGTCAAGGAATCCGGCATCGGTCGCGAGGGCAGCCGGCACGGCATCCTCGAGTACACGGAACTGAAGTACGTCTGCGTCGGTGGCATCAGCCCTTGAACGAACCCGTATCGAGCGCCACTGCAGCGCCTGACGCGCTCGGTGGTCGCGCGCTGCTGCTGCTGCTCGCCGGCTGCAGCGCGCTCGGCCCGGTGGCCAGCCTGCTGGTGCTGCCCTCGCTGCCGGTCATCCGCGCCGAGTTCGGCGTCGGCACGGCCGCCACGCAGGGCGTGATCAGTTCGTTCCTGATCGCCTTCGCCTGCGGCATCCTGCTCGGAGGCCCGGTGTCGGACCGTTACGGCCGCCGGCCGACGATGCTCGCTGGCCTGATGGTCTTCCTGGTCGGTACGGTCATGTGCGTGTTTGCGATGACGCTGCCGACGCTGATCACGGGCCGCATCGTGCAGGCACTCGGCGCCTCGATCGGACTCACCGTGGCGCGCGCCACGGTGGGCGACCTGTACCGCGACTGGCGCATGGCGCGTGCGCTCGCGAACCTGACGCTGTTCATGATGATCGGCACGACGGTCTCACCGTACATCGGTGGCATCGGTGCCCAGCACTTCGGCTGGCATGCGTCATTCGCCGTGATGCTGGTGGCGGGTATCGGCATCCTGATCGCAGCCTGGCGACTGTTGCCGGAGACGCGGCCGGTCGAACAGACGACGCAGAGTTTCGCGAGCATCGGTCGCGCCTCGCTGACGGTGCTGCGCAACAGGATGTTTTTCGCCTGCGCGCTGGATTCCAGCGTGATCTATGCCGTGTACCTCGTGTTCATCTCGATCGCGCCCTATGTGATGAGCGAGATGTTCAACCGGCCCGCCTCCGAGTTCGGCCTGTGGTGCCTGCTGATCTCGGCGGGCTACTTCGCCGGCAACCTCTACATCTCGCGGCGCGGCAACGCGCAGAACATGGCGCAGCTGTCGCGCGTCGGCGCGATCCTGCAGGCGGCCTCCGCCGTGCTCGCGCTCACCTTCGTGCTGCTCGGCTACACGCATCCCGCGTTCTGGTTCCTGCCGATGCTGCCGCTGGCCTTCGGCCAGGGCCTCGCGCTGCCACATGTGATGGCGACGGCCGTGCAGCTCTCGCCGGCCAATGCCGGCGTCGCCTCGAGCCTGATCGGTTTCTCGCAGCAGGCGATCACCGCACTGTCGGTGCAGGCGATGGGCTTCGCGCCGACCAACAGCCCCGTGCCGGTACTGGCGTTCTGCGCTGCGGCCTCGGTGCTGTCGCTGTCGACGCTGTTCCTGGTGCACGACAAGCCGCAGTGACCACCCAGATGCTCGGCCAGTTCCTCGAAATCAGCGTCACGACGCGCGACATCCGCGCGTCCGTCGAATTCTACGAGCGGCTCGGCTTCTCGCAGTGCCGCACCGGTGACACCTGGCCGCATCCGTACGGCGTGCTCACGGATGGCCGGATCTTCATCGGCCTGCACGAATACCGGTTTCCCTCGCCTGCGATCACGACGGTGCGTCCCGGCATCGCCAGGCATGCGCAGCAGTTCACGGATCTCGGCATCAAGCTCGCGTTCGCGAAGACCACCGAGGACTCGTTCAACGAAATCGGCTTCCGCGATCCGGCCGGGCAGATGCTCACGATCCTCGAAGCGCGCACGTTCTTCCCGACGGAGCGCCGCGCGACGGATGTCTCGGCCTGCGGCTACTTCACCGAATTCAGCCTCCCCTGCGCGGACTTCGGCCCCGAAAGCGCCTTCTGGGAGAAGCTTGGCTTCGTCGCGCATGAGCCCGAGGATTCACCCTATCTGCGGCAATCGATCACCGGCAATGGATTGTCGATCGCGCTGCATCGACCACGCACGCTGGACCGACCGATGCTCGTGTTCGTCGAACCGCAGATGTCGGAAAGGATCGCGGCGATTCGCGCGCTGGATCTGCGCTGCAGCGAGGAACTGCCGCGCGGTCTCGATCCGGACGCGAATGCGCTGCTCGAATCGCCGGAAGGCACCCCCCTGCTGCTGCTGACCGGCGAGAGCTGAGACTCGCCGACCTGCAGTACAGCGGACGACGTGGCGGTCAGCGCGCCTGTCGGCGCAGCAACCAGATGCCGAAGAGCATGATGCCGAGATTCACGGCCGCGATCAGGAAGAATGGCCCGCCCTTGCTGACCATGTCGTACAGCAGGCCGCCGAAGATGTTCGTGAACAGGATGCCGAGCGAGGCGCAGATGCCGGCGAGTCCGAACACGGCGCCGCGCACTTCGGCCGGCGCCTCCTGGCCGAGCACCGTCTGGCTCGCGATGATCGCGGCGATCTGACCGAGGCCGAGCAGGATCGCGACCGGGATGATCGCCGTGCTGGTCGGATCACCGACGAGGCCGCCTGCGAAATAGCCGATGCCGGCAATCAGCATCGCGACGACACCCGCGGTGATGCGGTTCATGCGATCGAGCATCAGGCCGAAGATCACGGCGAACAGCAGACCGGCGGCATTGGCGATCGCGTACGGGCCGCGTGCGGCGGACAGCGCTTCACCGACGCTGAGCCCCTGCTCGATCGCCGTCTGTTGCATGCGTGCCGAGAAGAATGTGCCCAGCACGATGCGGTCCGCGAACGAGACGAACTGCAGCAGGCACGCGAACCAGATCTTGGGGTTGGCGCGCGCCGCGGCCACGCCGGTGCGCAGCAGTCCCATCAGCGGCTCACGCTCGCCGATCTGGCTCGGTGTGCCGCGCTTGAGGCCTACCCAGCACAGCAGCGCCGTCAGGATGCAGAGCCCGGCCGCGATGGCCAGCGTCACGCGGCCCGCTTCGATCGCATCCATGCCCGAGGCAGCCATGCGCTGCGGGATGCGGCCGAGCACGAAGATCGCGAAGGTGGCGCCGAGTCCCTGGCAGAAGCCGGTGATGCCGACCAGCAGGCCGCGGGATTCTTCCTTCGGCGTATCGGCGAGGACGGTGGCCAGCATGCAGCCCACAGCGGCGACACCGACCGAGAAGAACAGCGCGCAGGCCAGCAGCTGCGGGAAGGTGCGCGCGAGCGGGTACAGGAAAAAACCCGCGGCGAGCCACAGGAACCCGAGCGCATAGACGGGCCGGCGACCGATCTTGTCGGCGAGCGCGCCGAACGGAGCGACCAGCAGCAGCGAGACGATTTCGTTCGCAGAGCCGAGGATGGAGAGAGAACGACCGACCATGTCCGGCGCGATCTGCAGATTGGCATTCAGCAGGTAGGGCTGGATGAAGCTGACGAAGGCCAGCATGCCGATGGTGATGAACGCGGCGAACAGGTAGGTCGCGGCGTTCATCCGGGTGTAGCCGGGCGCCAGACGCACCGGGCCGAAGCGTAAATCGGTGTTGTTCATTGAGACGTCTACCAGGGCACAGGATTGGCGCGCAGCGCCACAGCGAAGGCGTAGATCAGCGCGAGGATCGACAGCGAGAACAGGATGACGCGCGTCCGTGCCGGTTTGTCGCGGCCCGCCGAGGCATGGCCGAAGCCCATGTACGCGAGCAATGCCACGAGCTTCGCCGTGAGCCAGCCCTGCTGGAACGGGAACTGCTGGATCAGCACGCAGAGCGTCAGCGCCGCGACGATCAGCAGCGTATCGACGGCCATCGGCAGCCAGCGCAGCACGCCGGCGTTCGGCACCTCACCCGCGAGCCCGCGCGCCAGACGCAGCGCCAGCAGCAGAACGCTCGTGACGACACAGCCGATGTGCACCATCAGCACGACTGAAATCAGACTCATCGTTGATCCCTGCTTTGTTGTTCTGTATCAGCGCCGCGCCACGATGCGGAACTGCAGCTGCATTTCGTCCTGCACCTGCAGCGCGCCCATCATCACCGAGAACGGCACGAGCCCGAACTGACTCTGTCGCAGCGTCGCTTCCCCGCTCGCCACCAGCGTCGTCGCATCCGGTTGTTCGACGTTAACCGGCAGCTCGAGCCGCGTCTGCACATCGCGCACCCTGATCTGCAGCGTGGCCATCACGCGGCCCGGCAGGCTGCCCGACAGCGATCCGGACTCGATCTCGATGCCCGGGAAGCGGCCACCCTCCAGCAACGCCGGACTCATCAGGTTGTCGCGCGTGCCGCTGCGGGCGCTGTCCGGCACGGCCGCCTCGAAATCGCTGCCGGCCAGCGCGCGAAGCTCCGGTTCGTCGATGGTCAGCAGTGTCACGGGAATGGTCAGCGACAGTGAACTGTCCGCGAGCGATGCGCCGAGACGCAGCCGACCCTGCAGATGCCGGGACGCGATCACGTGATTGTGGCCGAGCCGTGCGAGCGCGCCGGCGCGATAGACGCGCAGCGTCAGCAGCGATTCGTCGGCGACGATGGCGTAGGTCACCCCTGCCGGTTCGGCGGCAGGCACCGTCGGCGCAGCGCTCGCATCCTTGGCGGGCAGCCGCGCCGACGCGGCATCGTCTGGCCCGGTTCCGCGGCTGCAGGCCGCGAGCAGCAGCGTCGCGGTCAACGCGAGCGCGGGCCAGCGCCTGCGCCTGCGCGAACCGACGATCTTTGACGCTGTGGCCATGCCCCTATAGCTTAGCGGCATGGCATGGCGAAACACATCGGAACGCTGGGGTACGCTCGCGCGACTTCTTCACTGGGCGATCGTGCTGATGCTGCTCGGGCAGTTCATCATGGCGAACATCGCCGAAGACCTGCCGCTCGGCATGGAGAAGATCGCGGTGCTCGCGCGGCACAAGTCGGTCGGCATCACCATTCTGATGCTCGCGGTGCTGCGCCTCGGCTGGCGCGCGCTGAACCCCACGCCCCGCGCGCCCGCGGGTGCGCCCTGGGAGCATGCGCTCGCCCGCGGCGCGCATGTCGCGCTGTACGGCCTGCTGTTCGCGATGCCGCTGTCCGGCTGGATGATGTCGTCGGCGAAGAACTATCCGGTCAGCTGGTTCAACGTGCTGCCCCTGCCGAATCTCGTGCCGGTCAGCGAATCGATCTACGAATTCATGCATGAAGCGCATGAGCTGCTCGCCACGGCGCTGATCGTCGTCGCGGTCGCGCATGTGCTCGGCGCGCTGCGCCATCACTTCATCAAGAAGGATGACGTGCTGAAAAGGATGCTGTGGATGGCAGCAGGCGCGAGCCTGCTGCTGGGTGCGCCCATCACACCGACCGCCGCCGCGCCGACGCCGGCTGCCGCCCCGTCACCGACTGCCACCCCGACCGGCGCGACGCAGAGCTGGCGCTTCCAGCCGACGGGCTCGACGCTGACCTTCATTTTCGAGCAGGCGGGTGCCGCGACGGAAGGTCGCTTCGGCCAGTTCAACGCCACGCTGCTGCAGCCGATCGAACCGACCGCCCGCGGCACGTTGTCCGTGACGGTCGATCTCGCCACGCTCGCCACCGGTGATACGCAGCGCGACACGCTGCTGCGCGGCGCGGACCTCTTCGATGTCGCCAAGCACCCGAAGGCTCAGTTCAAGGTGTCGAGCCTCGCGCCGTCGAAGCAGGGCCGCCTGCTGCTGGATGGTGTGCTGACGCTGCGCGGCGTATCGAAACGACTCAGCATCCCTGCCTCGCTGCAGCCGGACGTGACGGCCAAGCCGCGCACGGTGATCCTGCAGGGCGAAACGACGCTGAACCGTCTCGACTTCGGCATCGGCCAGGGCGAATGGAAGTCGACCGAATGGGTCGCGAACGCAGTAAAGGTCCGCTTCACGCTGCGTTTCGTCGCGGTCAAGTGATGGTGATGACATGAGTGCGTATTCATGAAGGATCTTCGACTCGGCAACACCACGGTCCAGGCGGTGCTGGAATCCGCCGACGTGCCGCTCGCGTTCGCGGAGTTCCTGCCGACGGCGACGCTCGATGCAATCAATGCCGAGCGCGACTGGCTCGAACCGCGCTTCGCGCGCGAGACCGCACCCGGCGTCTGGCATGGCATGTTCAGCTTCCACAGCTACGTGGTGCGCACGCCGCGCCACACGATTCTCGTCGACAGCTGCATCGGCAACGACAAGAACCGCAACGGTGCGCCGGGTTTCCACATGCTGGATACGCCGTGGCTTGCGAACCTCGCCGCTGCCGGCGTCACACCCGAATCCGTGGATTTCGTGATGTGCACGCACATGCATGCCGATCACATCGGCTGGAACACGCGCCTCGCCGATGGGCGCTGGGTGCCAACCTTCCCGAACGCACGCTATCTGTTCGCGCGCCGCGAGTTCGAACACCGACGCAGCGCATGGGAGAGGGACCCGGGCTCGCAGTACAACGCCTACGCCGACAGCGTGCTGCCGGTCATCGACGCCGGCCAGGCGGTGATCGTCGAAAGCGACCATGACATCGACGGCGTCGTCACGCTCGAGGCCGCCCCGGGCCACACGCCCGGCAATGTCGTGATCCATCTGCGCGACGGCGGCGGAGCGGGCGCGGTGCTGTCCGGCGACGTGATCCATCACCCACTGCAGGTGAAGTATCCCGAATGGTCCAGCGGTTTCTGTGAAGACCCCGTGCAGTCGGCGATCTGCCGGCGTGCATTCGTCGAGCGGCATGCCGAGCTCGGCACGCTGGTGCTGCCGGCGCATTTCGCGGCGCCGACCGCCGGTCACATCAGGCGCGAGGGATCACGCTGGCGGTTCCAGTTCGCAGGCTGACGAGCCAGATCGCGAGCAGCGAGAACGCGAAGCCGGGCACGAGCTCGTAGAGCGCGAACAGTCCGCCACTACCCTGCTTCCACAGGATCACCGTGAGACCGCCGACGACGATGCCGGCCAGCGCACCGGCACGGGTCATGCCGCGCCAGTACAGCGACAGCAGGATCGCGGGTCCGAAAGCCGCACCGAATCCGGCCCAGGCCCAGGCCACCAGATCCAGCACCTTGCTCTGCGGATCGAGCGCGATCCAGAACGCGAGCGCTGCGATGGCGAGCACGGCCAGTCGCCCGACCCACAGCAATTCCACTCGTCCGGCGTCACGGCGCAGCAGCCCGCGGTACAGATCCTGCGAGAACGCCGACGAGGCCACCAGCAGCTGTGCCGAGGCCGTGCTCATGATCGCCGCCATCACGCCGGCGAGGCAGATGCCGGCGATGGCTGGATGGAACAACGTGGTCGCCATGATGATGAAGACCTTCTCGGATTCGGTGCCGGCGAGCTTCTGCGGCAGGATCAGCAGGCCGGTGAGCCCGACGATCACCGCGGCGACCAGCACGACGACGACCCAGACCATCGCGACACGACGCGCGACCGTCAGCGATTCGACCGACTTCGCCGCCATGAAGCGCGCGAGGATGTGCGGCTGGCCGGCGTAGCCCAGGCCCCAGCCCAGCAGCGACAGGATGCCGATCACGCCGAGCTGCTGGCCGTTGTCTGCGATGAACGGATCGAGGAGCGATGCATCCAGCGCTTCGACACGCGACATCGCCTCGCCCGGGCCGCCCGCGAGCGCGAGGCCCATCAGCGCGACCAGCACCAGTGCGACGAACATCAGCGTGCCCTGCAGCACGTCCGACCAGCTGACCGCGAGGAACCCGCCGACAAAGGTATAGGCCAGCATCGCGGCCGTGCCCCACAACATCGCCTGCACATACGGCAGGCCGAACAGCGTTTCGAACAGCCTTCCTGCCGCGACGAAGCCCGAGCTCGTGTAGAACACGAAGAACACCAGGATGAACAGCGCCGACAGCGTGCGCAGCAGATGCGTGCGGTCGTCGAAGCGGTGTTCGAAGTAGTCCGGCAGCGTCAGCGCGTTGCCCGCCTTCTCGGTGGCGGCGCGCAGCGGTGCGGCCACCCATCGCCAGTTCAGATAGGTGCCGACGACGAGCCCAAGCAGCAGCCAGATCGAATCGAAGCCGGAGGCATAGGCCAGCCCCGGCAACCCCATCAGCAGCCAGCCACTCATGTCCGTGGCCTGCGCGCTGAAGGCGGTGACCCAGCTGCCGAGACTGCGGCCGCCGAGGATGTAGTCGCCGAGATCGTGCGTGCGGCGCCAGGCGACGAAGCCGAGCCAGAGGCAGATGCCCATGTACAGCACCATCGTCGCGATCGTCATCTGGTTGCTCGACATCTTCTGTCCTCATTCCGGCACGCGAATGAGAACATGCGGGTGCGGCAACGTCCAACGATCACGGAGTCCCGTCGATGAATGCCACGAGGCGATGGCTGCTGCAGGCGGTGGCGTTGTCGCTGCTACGACCGGAGTCAGGTCGGGCGGCGGTTTCGCTCACGCGTGACCGACTCGGCCGGCTGGTCGTGCCGGTCGAGATCAACGGCCGTGGCCCGTTCAGGTTCGCACTCGACACCGCAGCGAATCGATCGATGCTTTCGACCCAGCTCGCCGCAGACCTCGGATTGCGGGTCAGCCGTTCCCCGGCGATCATCGTCCAGGGTTCGATCGGATCGCAGCCGCTCGAAGCGGTCGCGATCGACAGTCTGGTGATCGATCAACGAAGGCTGGGTGCGCTCAACCTGGGTCTGCTATCGCCGGCACAACTTGCTGGCGCGGACGGCCTGCTGGGCGCGGACGGCCTCGAGGGCGCCGTGCTCGACCTGGACCTGCAGGCGGCGCGCATCAGCCTCGCCGCGGGCGCCGTCTCGCCACCTCATGCCTCGCGTGTTCGTGCCGAGCGACGCTTCGGTTCACTGCTGTTGCTGCACCTGCAAGTCGGCGGGACACCGCTCCCCGCGATCCTCGACACGGGCGCACAACGCAGCATCGGCAATCGGCCGCTGCAGCGCGCCCTGGCGCTGCGGGCAACAGGGACTGCCGCCGATACTGCAGTCATCACGGCCGTCGGCGGTACCACGACGACGGCAGACATCATCACGACCTCCGCCCTGCGCATCGGTGCGATCCAGCTGCGTCCGGCACGGCTGCTGTTTGCCGATCTGCCGGTGTTCCGCCAATGGAATCTCGATCAGCGACCCGCATTGCTGCTCGGCATGGACCTGATCGGCGAACTGGGACGCGTATCCGTCGACTACCGGCGGACACGCGTCCTCGTCTGGCGCTGATCATCAGCGTTGGCGTTGATCCTCAGGGATCGTTTCCCGCGGGGATGAATGCAGGCGTCCCGACCAGCGTTTCGCCTGTTTCCATGTTGACGGCGACGAACAGGATCGGCGTCGGCAGATTCAGCCCCAGCGGCTCGTAGACCGAGATGAAGCCGTTGATGTAGCGAATCGACTTGCACAGCGGGCCCGAGATGAACAGGCAATCCGACACCGCAGAACGCTCGCTCGGGTCCTGATACGCGTTGGACAACGCATTGAAGACGTTCTGCCCGGCATCGTAGAGCTCGTCCGCCTGCTTCTGCAGATCATCGAGGCCCTGCTCGAACTCATCGAGGTCGCGGGCCCGTGCCACGCCGGCGGCGGTCGAGGGTGCGCCGCCCAGGCCCTTCACTTTCTCGATCGCGTCCTTGAACGCTGCTGGCAGCGCAGGACCGATGACCATCACGCGATTCAGTGAAGGATGCCGCCCGTTCAGACCGAGACCTTCGATCGTGCTGTACGCGGCATGGAAGACATTGATCGACAGCGACGAACCCGTGGTCACCGTCAGGAACGGATCCGCACCACCGACGGCGGTGCGGACCTCCTGTGCGATGCCCATGATCAGGCCGCTGTACATGACGCTGCTGAACGCGTTGGTGTAGTAGTCCTTCACCGTGTAGACGTCGATGCCGTCGACGATGGCCTGGATTGTCGTGGTCGCCAGTTCCTCTGCCAGCGTCGAGTTCACCATCGCGGTGCCGGTTGGAAGCGCGGCAGTCGACGCGAGCATCGGCTGCGCCCAGCGACTGCCCGGAACGTTCTGGCTCAGCTGTGGATAGCGCCGCGCGCGCGGCGGCAGCCCGAACACCTGCGCCACATCTTCCACCAGCGCATCCATCGCACGCGGCAGCGTATGCGCGAGCAGCACGGCGTAGTCGCCCTTCGCATCGACCACGCCGTACTTGCCGGGCGATACCGAGCGAATGCGCTCGGCGCGCGCGTTGAACGAGCGGAACAGCGTGATGACCTGCTGATAGGGCGTGGTCGGGTCGCGCAACGCCTCCTCGATCTCGAGCAGGTCCGCGTTCGCGTCACGCAGGATCTGCAGGTTCAGCACGTCGTCCGGCGTCTGCGTGATGCCGCGGGCCGCGAGATCGCCGACTTCCAGCGGGAATCCGCCCTCTGGCGAAAACGGCACCGCGGTGCTGAGCCGATTCAGATCGATCGTCCGCCAGGTGTTCACCCAGTCCACCATCCGGGCCGTCATCAGCGGCGTATCGCCGGCGAGTCGCGCCGCATCGGCTTCGCGCAACAGCGTGTTCATCGTGCCGAGCACGGCTTCGAGCCGCGCGAACTTGGCGATCTGAGTGGGTTTCGTCGCAAGATTCGGCTGCGCGATCAGGAACTGGGCGCTCGACGTTCGTGCGCCGTCCGTGATGCTCAGGCGATAGCGCCCGCGCGAGTTCAACGCGGGCGTGATCGTGCCGCCGGTGAGGGTCGGCAGTGCGCCCGCCGTGATGCCGTCCGCCGCGATGCTGATCGTGACCGCCGGCGTCGCCAGCACGTTGCCGTTCACGTCCCGCGCCACCAGCGTGAATGCGATCGGCTCGTTCGATGGCGTCACGCTGCGCGCGAGCTGCAGTTCGAGACCCGTGCCGGCGGAGATCACGATGCCGACGCTGCCGCCGGCCTGCTCGCTGCCGGCGGCCACCGACTGCGACGCGACCCGACCGGCAGCGACCGTATCGCTGAACGCGCGCGTGACCGTAGCCGTGAAGCCTGCAGCCGTCAGGGCCGTCGTGGCCGAGGCCTGCGTGCGTCCCAAGAGATTCGGTACCACCGTCGGTGCCGGTCCGCGGGACACCGTCAGCAGCACGGTTGCGCCGCGTGTCTGCGCCGAACTCGCCACCGGATTCTGCGCCATCACCTGCCCCGCCGGCAGCGCGCCGTACTGTTCCTGCAGCACCGTGGACTGCAGGTCTGCGGCCGTCAGCGTCTGCGTGGCCGACAGCAGGCTCGTTCCCACGACGTTCGGCACGGAGATCCGGGCTCGCGCTTCGTGTCGGGCGACGAACGTCTGCGTCGTCGAGGCACCCTGCGAGTCCGTCGCAGTCAGCGTGACCCGCCACGAAAAGTTGCCGAAAGACGTCGACTGCACGATGGAAACCGCACCGGTTGCTGCGTTGATGTCGATGAACGGCGAAGGCCCGACCGCGCCGTTGCTGCCCGTGGCGTTCAACGAATAGGTGACCGTATCGCCGGCATCAGGATCCGCCGCGGTCGCCTGATAGATCACGGTCGACGTCGCACCCTCCGCCTGGATGGCTGTCGGTGGACGCGACGTGAACACCGGCGGGCTGTTCAGCGGGCGGATCTCGAGGAACACGCGCGCGTTCGCGGAATCGGTCACGCCATCGTTGACCGCGTATTCGAACGACGTGCCCGCAGTCTCGCGCGGATCACGCACCGTGCCGAGCTGACGCGGGTTGCGATAGCTGCGCGCGATCGAGGGATCGAACAGCACGCGCCCGGCCTCATTGATGCCGGTAGGCTGGAACGCCGCCTGATTGTGGATCTTCGCGGCCGGCAGCCAGTCGTCATTCGCCGCCGAGATCACGTAGGCGAATGCCTCCGTCGGGCTGCCGCCGACTTCGCCGAAACTGACGATGTCGGCGTGACCGTCGTCGTCCCAGTCGGTGAAGAAGGTCGTGTTGCTCGCGCTGATGTTCGAGTAGCGGGGCCCCATGCCGAACAGCGCCTTCTGCGCTCCGCTTCGACCGTCGAGAATGTGCAGGCCGGTGGACGAGCTGAAGATCACTTCGGTGTTGCCGTCGCCGTCGAGATCGTAGACCACGACGTTGTTGTGATACGACGTGCGGAATCCTGCCGGCTGCGGAAACGCCGGATTGTCCGGCACGAAATAGGTCCATTTGTAGGACCCGTCGGTACCGATCACGTGCAGGTTGCCCGCCTCGGTGATCAGGATCTCGGGCGTCCGGTCACCGTCGACATCCGCGATCGTCATCATGCCCGGGAAAACGCTGGGCAATGGGATACGGCGCAGTTCCTGGCCGTTGGCATCAAAGATCAGGATGCCGTCGAAGCCCAGGTAAGGTGTGCCGGCCGCGAGATTCTGATTCCGATCGAGTGCCCAGATGACTTCCTGACGACCATCGCCGTCGAGGTCTGCCACGGCCACCTGCTCCGGCTCGGCGCCGCCCTGCCAGGCCAGCGCCCACGTGCTGCCGACGCGACGCCAGACATCGGCGCCCGAGATGATCTCGACCGCACCATCGCCATCCAGATCCGCAGCGATCGGCGGATTCCTCTGGAACGGCGAGATCGGAATGCCGCGGTTGAACTGCTGCCGCAACGGCGCGCGCAACACCTGCAGCACATGACCATCTGTGCCTGACAGCAGCAGCGTCACGTTGCAGGCCTGGCCCATGTCGGACTCGACACCGGTGACGATGCGGCAGCCATAGTCCTTGTAGCCGTACACGCCCGGACTCAGCTCGGTATAGACCTGACCTGCAGTGGCCGGAATCTCGGCCCGCGCCATGATGACGGGGGCCTCGTTGGCCGCGAGCCGCGCGACACTCAGCGTGCTCTCGAACAGCACACTGTAGTCGGTGCGCGTCGGTACCGTGCCAGGCGCACAGCCGCCGATCGGACAGTGCAGGTCGAAGAACGGCTGCGTGAGCAGGGGCGACACCCACTTGCGGCTGCCATCGGGACGGAAGGCGGCCAGCCGCTGGTATCCGCTCTCACCGCTTCGGCAGCCGGTCACCGTGACGAGTTCGATCTGCCCGTCGTCCTCGATGTCGCCGAGCACGTAGCCCGGATAGCTACCGAGATTGTTCTCGCAGAAGTTGGCATCGAGTCCACCGATATCGCTGAACAGGGCCTGGCCCGTGCCACCGCTGAGTGCGGTCGCCACCAGCGTCGGCCCCGCATAGCCGAAGTAGACGAGGTCTGGCAGACCGTCCTGGTTCAGATCGCCGAGCATCGGCGATCCGCCGTTCGGCGGCCGCAGCCCTGCAGTGCCCACGATCTGCCGGCCAATGATGTTGAACGGTGGCTTCGGATCGGTCGCCGGCGCGGTGTAGGTGAAGCTGCCATCGGCGCTGAACGCGCTCAGGCTGCCAAGTGCAGGATCACTGCGCCGCAGGGCCGAGAGCGGCGCGCCGTTGGGGCTCACGTCGTTCTGCAACACTCCGGGCGCGGAGATCGTGATCGATTCGCCGGCGACCACCGGATAGCTGTCGTCATGCGCGATCGGCCGCAGCACGGCGTTGACGGTGATCTGGAAGAGCCCGGCAGTGAACGCACCCCGACTGTCCGTGGCGCGCAGCTTGACCGTGAAGCGGCCGACCTGTGCAGCGCCCGGCACCCAGCCGAACACATTGCCGTTCAGCGCCAGACCCGCAGGGCCCTCCAGCAGGCTGAGCGTGACCGCATCGCCATCCGGATCGGTTGCAGTCACCGTCTTCGTGTACGGGGCGAATGCATTGATCGTGTCACTCGTGAGCCCAGCGAAGACGGGCGGCCGATTGCCGCCAGTCACCGTGACGTTGAAACTCCGACTCGCACTGGCACCGGCCACATCGCGCACCGAGACGGTGAACGCGAACGTCCCCGTCTGCGCATTGCCCGGCGTCCAGGATACGAACGACGGTGCGCTGAAAGTGGCGCCGGCAGGCGCGGCTCCCATCGAGAACGTCAGCGTCTCCGGCGAGTCCGGGTCCGTGGCCAGCAACTGCAGCTGCAGCGTGCTGCCCACCGCAATGCTCCGATCGCTGATCGGGTTCAGCGTCGGCGCCGTGTTGGCAGGCGGCGCAACAGTGATCTGCAGTTCATCGCTGCTCGACAACGCGCCGTCGCTGGCCGTCAGTCGCAGCACGTAGGTGCCCGCCACGGTGAAGCTCGCGGTCGTGGTCGCGGCGCCGGGCGCGGAGAATGTCACCGTCCCTGGCCCGCTGGTGCGCGACCACGCGCTCGTCAGGTTCGCGGGCGCGGGCAGGCCATCGTCGCTGACCGCGCCGTTCAGCGTGATGCTTGCGGCGCCCGCTGCAGACAGCGTCACGCTCTGGTCTGCGCCGGCGCTGACGAGAGGCCGCTGATTGGCCGGTGCGCTGACGATCACGCTGACGAATGCCGTCGCGGTGAGCTCG
The DNA here is from genome assembly GCA_965279665.1 of Steroidobacteraceae bacterium. Classification (GTDB taxonomy): domain Bacteria; phylum Pseudomonadota; class Gammaproteobacteria; order Steroidobacterales; family Steroidobacteraceae; genus UBA964. Next base: position 392,485 of record OZ257256.1, on the reverse strand, counting down.
CCATCACTGATCGTGTACTGGAAGTTGGCGGTTCCCGCGAAACCCGCCGCGGGTGTGAAGCGCAAGCCGCCCGCGGTCTGCACGACGGTTCCGCCAGCGGGCGGCTGCGTGAACGCGCTGATACTGAGCGCCGTCGCGGGATCCGGATCGCTGTCGTTGGCGAGCACGTCGATCGTGACGGCCACGCCGGCAGCGGTGCTCGCTGCATCGTTGACGGCACTCGGACGGTTGTTCGGCGGAACTTCGATCGTCACCGTGACGGTATCGGGCGCACTGTCCGAGAGACCATCGTTGACGATCAGCTGTGCGACGTAGAGCCCCGTGCGGTCAGCCGTGAAGAACGGTCGCAGGCTGTTCGAGGTGTCGAGCGCACTGGCGCTGCCGTCCGGGCGCGACACCCAGCTCCAGATCAGGCTCAGCGGATCGTTATCTGCATCGCTCGAACTGCTGCCGTCGAGCGTGATCAGCGCGCCGACTCGGGCGGTCTGGTCGATGCCGGCATTGGCCACCGGCGCTGAGTTCTCGGTGCTGATCACGACCGTGTCGGGCGGACTGGTCAGTGCGCCGTCGGTCACCGTGAGTCGAAACGTGTACGTGCCCGGTCGATCGAGCGTGATCGACGGATTCATGGCCGTCGGGTCGCTGAGCACCGCCGTGCTGCCGGTCGGCGCACCGGCAATCACCCACGCGAACCCCAGCGCATCGAAATCCGGATCGCGCGAGGCGGAACCATCGAGCGTCACGCGGCTTGCACGCGCGACCGTGCGATCCGCGCCGGCATTCGCCACGGGCGTCGAGTTGCTGGTCGAGATGCGCACTTCATCCGCGAGGCTGTCGATCCGGCCGTCGTTGACGACCAGGCTGAACACATAGGTGCCGCCGCGATCGATGACGACGCTGGGGCGTCCGAGGGACGCAGAACTCAGCGCGGCGCTGCTGCCGGCAGGTCGCGAGGTCATCGTCCATCGGTAGGTCAGCGTGTCGCTGTCGGCATCCGTGGAGGCGGTGCCGTCGAGCGACACCGTGAGGCCGGTTCGCACGGTCTGATCAACGCCTGCGTTGGCGACGGGACGTGTGTTGGCGCGCTCGGCATCGACGATCCAGATCAGATTCGCCGGATTGAACGGCACGAGCCGGTTCTGGCGCAGCGTGAACGTATCGCTGCTGGTGAAGGTGGTTCCCGCCGCCACGTTGCCGAGCACCACTTCATTGTCGAGGATCACCGTGTTGGCCGACACACTGCGCACGATGGCGCGCGCGCCGGTCAAGGCACCGCCCTGGTTGGTCAACCGGATCCGATAGGTGAAGTCGGTGAGATCGCGCGAAAAGCGGGTGCTCGACACCAGCACCTGTTCGGTGACGAAGATATTGGGCTGCACTGCAGCCCATAGACTGTGGAACACGCCGAGGCTCGCGAGCGCGAACAGCGGCGCGATGATCCGACTCAACAGCGGATAGCGCATGGCTGGTATGTGTCCGGTGAACGATCAGCGCGTGCGCGCGGGAATCAGGCGCATGCCTCGCGGCGCGAGCATGCACAGCAGACCGATGGCCATCAGCCATAGCGTTCCAGGCTCCGGCACGTTCACCGGACGATCCGCCGGCGTCGTCACGCCGGAGCGGATCAGCGTGAAAGTCTCGGCATCGAGGATGTCGAACAATTGCGAGCCCGGTGCGCCCGTGCCGAACCAGTCAAACACCACCGAAAACCCGCCGATCGAACTCCCCGGTACGCCGGCCGCGCTGCCGGACAGCGCCAGGAAGTCGACATAGCCGTCCGCGGGCAGCAGCGGATCGACGACACCGATCAGACCGTCCCAGCCGATCGGCGCAACCAGCGCGCGCAGTTCCGCGTCCGTGAACGCGCCAACACCGAAAAAAATCGTGAACTCGGTGATCGGATCCTCGCCCTCTTCCGCACTGAGGACGTAGTCATAGCGCCATTCGGAGCCGGCGATGTTCGTGGCTTCGAAAGTGATGATGCTCGCGTGAGCCTGAGAGGGTCCGAAGACGACGCAGAGTCCGAGGAGCAGCGAGGCAGCGAGTCGAATCGACACGGTTCAATCTCCCGCAGGCACGGCGGTGAAATGTGTGCCTGTCTGTAGGGAGAGGCGGATTCACATCCGCGTGGGGGCCAAACTTGCTCTCGTGGCGATCGGCTGCCCGATTATGTCGTGCCGGTCAGCTCGGCGGTCAGCCAGATGCGCGCCACCTGCCACTGGCGTTTCACGGTGCGCTCCGAGACGCCCTGCACGGTGGCGATCTCCTCGATGCTGAGTCCACCGAATAACCGGAGTTCGACCACCCGCGCCCGTTCCGGCGACACGGCTTCCAGTCGCGTCAGGGCCTGGTCCAGCGCTTCCAGATCGAGCGCGCTGTCTGTCTCCTGCCGGTCCGGCCAGACGGTGACCAGGTGGACGTTCTGCCGCTTCTGCGCCATCGCCTGGCGCACCTCATCGACCAGAGCCTGACGCATCACGCGGGCCGCGGTCGCGAGAAAGTGCGTCACGCTGTTCCACTCCATGCGCTCGAGCTTCATCAGCCGCATGGCGGCTTCGTGCGCAAGCTCAGTGGGCTGCAGCAGCATCACTGCATCGTCGTGATGCAGAATCCGCTTCGCGATCCGGCGCAGGTCCTGATAATAGAGTTCGAGCAGTCGCTCGGGATTCGACAGGGTCGGCGGATAGGGCTTGTCGTCGGGCTCGGGCACGCGGCGATTATTCCATCGAATGCTGTCCCGCCGAACCGCCTCGTACCGCCTATACGGTTGAGAATGGAACCGACTTCACAACAACGCGCACTGGACGTCCTGGAAGCCAGTCTCGATCTGCCGGAGGCGGAGCGCCACCAGCTGCTGGCGGACGCCGCTCGCGCGGACCCCATCGTCGGTGCCGAACTGACACGTCTCGAGCACGCAAGGACGCGCGCGCCGGGGCTGATACCGACCGACGCCGGCCTGCGCGGCGACCCGTCCCTTGCCCCGGCGCCGGAACGCATCGGCGTCTACCGGCTGACGCGATTGATCGGGCACGGCGGCATGGGCACCGTGCACGAAGGCATTCGCGTCGATGGCCTGTTCGACCAGCGCGTCGCCATCAAGCTGCTGGCCGGTCCGCGGTGGTCGCAGGAGCTCGAGCAGCGCTTCATCGCCGAGCGCCGCATCCTGGCGCGCCTCGAACATCGCAACATCGCCCGGCTCTACGACGGCGGAATCACGGCCGACGGCCAGTCCTTCATCGTCATGGAATACATCGGCGGCCGGCCGATCACCGAGTTCGCACAGGCCAATGACCTCGACCTGCGAGCGCGTCTTGGCCTCGCGAACCAGCTCTGCGGCGCGCTGCAGTTCGCTCACCAGCAACTGGTCGTGCATGCCGACGTCAAACCCTCGAACGTCCTCGTCACGCCCGACGGCAGCGTGAAGCTTCTGGACTTCGGCATCGCCCAACTGCTCGGCAGCGAAGCCGAGATCACGCCAGCAGGGCGCTCCGCGAGTCGCGAACCGTTCACGGCCGGCTATGCGGCGCCGGAGCGTCGAGCCGGCGGCGCAGCCACCGTGGCGGGCGACATCTTCAGCCTTGGCATCGTGTTGCGCGAGCTTCTGAGTCCGGCCGCCGGCCTCTCCCAGCGTCCGACAGAACTCACGGCCGTGATCGACAAGGCCATCGCCGCCGATCCCGCCGCGCGCTACGCCAGTGTCGCGGCACTGGCGGATGACCTCGTGCGCTGGACGCGCCGCATGCCTCTGCAGGCGATCCCGCCGACCTTTCGCTACCGCGCCAGCCTGTTTCTGGCGCGGCATCGGCTCGCGGTCGTCATCGGCAGCGTCGCGGTCTCTGGCCTGATCGCGGCCACGATCGTCTCGACCCGCCTCTACCTCCAGGCCGAACAGGCCCGCGCGGCCGAGACGCGTGGGTTCGAGGAGGTGCGCGAACTGAGTTCCTATCTCGTCACGGGCCTCAGCGACCAGATGCTTGAGCGTCCCGGCATGGTCGCCGCGCATCGCGACACGCTGGACGACGCGCGGCAGCGACTCGAACGGTTGGCCGCCGCGCGGCCCGACGATGCGCGTCTGCAGATCGAGCTCGGTGTCGACATCCTGCGCATCGCCCAGAACACGCTGCTCGCAGCGTCTCCATCCCGCATCGATGCCGCGCGGGTCCGCGCCAATCTGGCGGCAGCCAGTGAGCGACTCGCACATGTCGAGGCGACGGCGGCCGAGTTGCCCGGCTACTGGGAAGCGCGCGCCGAAATCGCAGCGCTGCAGGGTGGCATGCTGGTGCAGATCGATGGCGACGCCGCCCAGGCTGAGCGGTACGCGCGCCACGCCGTATCCCTCGCCGCGGAGGCCGTGAACAGACAACCGGATTCAGCAGAGACGCACAGCGCTGACATGTTCGCGCGAACGACGCTGGCTTTTGCGCTGAATGGCGCCGGACGACAGAAGGAATCCATCGAGATGCTGGATGCCGCATCGCAATCGCTGCGGCAAATGGATGCCTCGATGATCGCAGGCTCGGCACGCCTGCAGCGAATCGGCGCGACCGTGGACTTCCACCGCTGTGATGTCCGCCGCTGGCGCAACGCAGACGCCGATGCCTTCGCCGTCTGCAGTGCGATCGAGCAACGGTTGCGACAGATCATCAAGACCCGTGGGCCGTTGATCAGCTACGAATCAGATCTGGCCTACACGCTGTTCCTGCTCGCCACGATGCTGCCCCAGCCGGCGGAAGCGCCACGTGCGCTCGGCATGCTGACCGAAGCCCGGAGTATCCTCGGCCGGATCCTGTATTTCGGCGAGAACGACATGCTCTCATCGCGGCTGCTGGTGGTCGATGCCGCGCGCGCCAGCGTGCTGGGAAGCCTCGGCCGTTACGCCGAGGCTCGCGACGTCGCGGCGCAGTTGCTGAACCAACGCCGAGCTCGACTCGCCGCGCTGCCGACCGATCACAGCCGCCGGCGCGAAGTCGCTACGGCGTTGCGCCGGGTCGGCGACGTCGAACAACAGGCAGGCAGCTCCGATGCAGCCTGCGTCGCGTATCGGGAAGCCGGGGCGCTGTGGGATCAGATGGAACGAGACGGCACGCTGCTGGGCTTCGATCTCGCGCCGCTCAGCGGCCAGGTGCCCTGGATTCGAACGCAGCTGCAGCGCTGCGCCCAAGGCGCGACGACGCCGCGCTGATCTGCCCGACTGTTGGTAAAGTCGCCGGCACGATGCCCCAGACCTTCAATGACGTGACCGAGCTGGTCGACGCGACGATCCGCCGCGTGGGACGGCGCATCGTACTGGCGCTGCCGCTCGGCATCGGCAAGCCGACGGCCATCGCGAACGAGTTTTTCCGGCGCGCCCTGCGCGAGCCGGACCTCGAGCTGACGATCATCACGGCGCTATCGCTGCAGAAGCCGGTGGCGAAGGGCGAACTCGAGCAGCGCTTCGCCGGGCCGCTGGTCGAGCGGATCTTCGGCGACTGCGAGGACCTGGAATACCTGCGCGCGATGCGCGCGGCGCGCATGCCACCGAACGTGCGCGTGCTCGAGTTCTTCGTGGAGCCGGGGTCTTCGCTGAACGTCGCGCATTCCCAGCAGAACTTCCTCTGTGCGAACTACACCCATGTGGCGCGCGAGATCCTCGCGCGCGGCGTGAACGTCGTCGCGCATCTCGTCGCCCGTCGCACGGTGGCCGGCGAGCTGCAGATCTCGCTCGGTTCGAACCCGGACGTCACACTCGATCTGCTGCCTTCGATCGTGGCGGCACGTGCGACGGGACAGGACATCGTCTGCCTCGCGCAGCCGCATGCCGAGATGCCGTTCATGTTCGGCGGCGCACAGGTTCCCGCCGACACCTTCGACTTTCTGCTGGACGATTCTCGTTACGAGCACCGGCTGTTCTGCCCGCCGAATCCTGCGCTCGCGACGGTCGACCACGCGATCGGCATGCACGCCAGTGCACTGGTCGCCGATGGCGGCACGCTGCAGATCGGCATCGGTGAGCTCGGCGACTCGATCTGCTACGCGCTGCTGCTGCGCCAGCAGCAGAACGCGGCCTATCGGCAAGCGTTGCGTGATCTCGGTACCGAGCAGTCCGCCGCGCTGATCGATGCCACCGGCGGCCGCGATGTGCTGACCGAAGGCCTGTTCGCCTCGACGGAGATGTTCGTCGACCAGATGCTGGACCTCTGGCGGGCCGGCATCCTGCGGCGCCGCGTGTATGAGTCGCTGCCGCTGACGCGCCTGCTGGCTACCGGCCACATCACCGACCGCTTCGATGCGCGCATCCTCGAAGATCTGAAACACGTCGGGGTCGGGCCGAAGCTGACGCAGGCGGAATTCGATGAACTTCGGCATTTCGGCGTGTTCCGCCAGGACTGCCGCTACGACAACGGCCGCATCAGGAGCGGCGACGGCGCGTGGATCGCGGCGGATCTCGGCGACAAGACTGCCGTGTTCGCGCTTGCACAGCATTGCCTGGGTCGCGAACTGCGCGCCGGCTGCGTCGTGCATGCGGGCTTCCTGCTCGGGCCACGCGGCTTCTATTCGAGCCTGCGCGAGATGCCCGAAGCGGATCGCCGCCAGTTCGACATGCGCGGCGTCGGCCACATCAACCAGCTGTACGGACCCGAGCCGGAACTGCGAATCCTGCAGCGCCAGCGCGCCCGCTTCATCAACACGACGATGATGGCGACCGCGCTCGGTGCCGCCGTGTCGGACGGCCTCGCCGATGGCCGTGTCGTCAGCGGTGTCGGCGGTCAGTACAACTTCGTCGCGATGGCGCATGCGCTGCCCGACGCGCGTTCCGTGCTCTGCCTGCGCTCGACGCGCCGCAAGGATGGTCAGCTCAGTTCGAACATCGTCTGGAACTACGGCCACACGACGATTCCGCGGCACCTGCGGGACATCGTCATCACCGAATACGGCATTGCCGATCTGCGCGGCCGCACGGACGCAGAGTGCGTCGCCGCGATGTTGACCATCACGGACTCGCGCTTCCAGCCGATGCTGCTCGGCCAGGCCATCGCGGCCGGCAAGATCGGCGCGGATCACCGGATTCCCGAACAGCATCGGCACAATCTGCCCGAGCGGCTCGAGCGCTCGCTGTCCTCGCACCGTCGCGCGGGTCTGTTCAGCGAGTATCCGTTCGGTACGGATCTGTCGGACGAGGAAGTCGTGCTGTCGCGAGCGCTGCGCCACCTCAAGGAATCCACGGCGACCCCGCTCGGACGCCTGACGACGACCCTTGCGGCGCTGCTGCACCGCCTGACCGTGGAGCAGGCGCCACCGCTGCGGCGCCTCGGCCTCGACAACCCCACGTCCCGGGAGCAGCGCCTCTGGCGGCGGCTCGTGGCACTGAGCCTCACACGCACGCGGCCGGCACGGGTCGACTGATACTTCGCTTTACCCGAAGTTATCGGTCGAATATTCCGAATTTCCCGAAGTGATGACCGCCGCTAGGATTCGCACCCTGTTGCCGGCGCCCCAATGGCGGGGCCCGAACCGAGGCTGAGACCATGCAAGACGTACTGTTGTTCCCCTTCGCCGACTACTGGTGGGTCTACGGCCTGTTCGTGGCGGGTGTCGCCGCGATCCTGGCGTTCGATCTCGGCGTGTTCGCGAAGGAGGCCCACGAAGTCACCGTTCGCGAGGCGGCGATCCGCTGCGTGATCTACCTAGGTCTCGCGCTCGCGTTCAACGCCGGCCTGTACGCCTACATGCTGCAGTCCTTCCCGGGCCGCGCGGATCTCGCGGGCATGGACCATGCGGCGCTGGCCGAGACCACCGCGCTCGAATTCCTCGCCGGCTTCGTCGTCGAATACGCGCTGGCCATCGACAACGTCTTCGTGTTCGTCGCGGTGTTCGCCTATTTCGCCGTGCCGACGCAGTATCAGCAGAAGGTACTGTTCTACGGCATCCTCGGTGCGATCGCGTTCCGCGCGCTGTTCATCTCGCTCGGCTCCATCCTGATGCAGTACCACTGGGTGGTGATCATCTTCGGCGTGTTCCTGATCGCCACCGGCATCAAGATCCTGTTCCTGCCCGAGAAGCCGATCGACCCGGAGCGCAATCCGATCCTGAAGCTCGTGCGCCGCGTGTGGTCGGTCACGCCGCAGTACCACGGCGACAAGTTCTGGGTGAACATCGACGGCAAGCAGTGGGTCACGCCGCTGTTCGTCGCGCTCGTGTTCATCGAGTTCAGCGACATCATCTTCGCCATCGACTCGGTGCCCGCGATCTTCGCGCTGACCAACGAGCCGCTGATCGTGTTCACCTCGAACATCTTCGCGATCCTCGGCCTGCGCTCGCTGTTCTTCGTGCTGCAGCACATGGTCAAGGCCTTCCAGTTCCTGAAGTACGGCCTCGGCGTGATCCTGGTGTTCGTCGGCCTGAAGATGGTCTGGTTGAACAACGCCTTCGGCGGCAAGTTCCCGATCGGCTATTCGCTGGCCTTCATCTTCTCGATCCTCGGCCTGTCGATCCTGGTCTCGCTGGCCTACAACCGAGTCGTAGGGCGGCGCGAAGCAAAGGGCGCATGAACGCGCAGGACGGGTGCTGATCGCCCGCCTGTCCGATGGCGCAGGCAGCACCCCTGCGGTATCAATGGGGCATGGCGATCGCGCGTAACCCCATATGGACGTGGGCCGGACCCCTCGCCGGCTGGTTGACGCTGCTCGGCGCCGGGCTCGGCGGTGCGTTCACGATCGTGCTCGTGCTGGCCCTCGGGACCTGCGTGCTCGCGGCCGTGCATCATGCCGAGGTGATCGCCCATCGCACCGGCGAGCCCTACGGCACGCTGGTGCTCGCGCTCGCCGTCACGGTGATCGAGGTGGCGCTGATCGTCTCGCTGATGATCTCCGGCGGGCCACTTGCCACCGCGCTGGCCCGCGACACGATCTTCGCCGCCGTGATGCTGATCCTGAACGGCATCGTCGGCATGTGCCTGCTGGTGGGCGGCGTCTGGCATCGGGAACAGACCTTCGACACGCGAGGTGTCAGTTCCGCGATGGCCGTACTGGCCGCGCTTTCCGTGCTGACCCTCGTGCTGCCGAACTACACCACCAGCGTCACGGGGCCGTATTACTCAGCCGGACAGTTGATCGCAGTGGCTTTCGTATCTCTCGCGCTGTATGCGACGTTCGTGCTGGTGCAGACCGTGCGGCATCGCGGCTACTTCCTGCCGGACGGTGCCGAGGCTGCGGACGAATCGATCCAGGCGCCGAAACCATCGAACCGCACGACCGCGGCCAGCGGCACGCTGCTGCTCGGTTCGCTCGGGGCCGTCGTGCTGCTGGCGAAAGCGATCGCGCCGACCCTGGAGGCCGCGGTCAGGCAGGCCGGCGCACCGAAGGCCGTGGTCGGCGTGATCATCGCGGCGATGGTGCTGCTGCCGGAAGGCGTCGCCGCCGTGCGCGCCGCGCGTGCCAATCGCATCCAGACCAGCCTGAATCTCGCCCTGGGTTCGGCGCTGGCCTCGATCGCGCTGACGATTCCCGCGGTGGCGGTCGTGTCGCTGCTCGCCGGCTGGCAGCTGATCCTCGGGCTCGATGGCAAGTCCACCGTCCTGCTCGCGCTGTCGCTGCTGGTGGCGACGCTCGCGCTGTCGACCGGACGGACCACCGTGCTGCAGGGTGCCGTGCACCTGGTGATCCTGGCGGTCTACCTCGTCACGACACTGATTCCCTGAGCATCCCGCTTCAGCGCGATTCCAACGGCTGCGGACAGATGCAGCGAACGCGCGTGCCGCCACCCAGCACGGACTCCGACGTGAGCTGGGCCGCGATCGAACTCGCGCGGAACTGCATCAGCCTGAGCCCCATGCCGTCGACGCCCGGCCGCGCCGTGTCGTGCCCGCAGCCATCATCCGAGACCGTGAGCGTGATCGCCTCGCGCTGCACGTCGATCGCGACGACGATCTCCCGAGCACCGCTGTGCTTGCGCGCGTTCGTCAGGCACTCCTGCGCGATGCGATAGAGATGATCGGCCGTGCCGAGCGGCACGCGGACCAGTGCGCGACCCGTCTGCTCGAAGCGCACGATCGTACCAGCCGACGTCGTCGATCTTTCCACCATGCTGCGAAGTGCAGGCAGCAGGCCGCCTTCGTTCTCGCCCACCGGCGAAAGACCGCGCACGATGCCGCGGCAGCTGGCCAGGGCCGCGAGCGTGATCGCATTCAGGCGCTCGAGGTCCTCGACCGCGGGGGTTTCGCCGTGCTCCACGCGTGTCTGCAACGCGCGCAGCGACAGGCTGAGCCCGGTCAGATCCTGACTGAGCCCGTCATGGATGTCGGCGCTCATCCGCTCGTGTTCGACCAGGGTCGCGTGCTGCGCCGCGTGCTCGAGCACCCGCAGTCCGGTGACATCGGTCAGCACAACCCGCAGCGACTGCGACGGTGCATCGGGAGAAAAGTCCAATCGGATCGACAGCCGCAGATCCGCGTCGACCGGACTCATGTGGATCTCGATCGGCGCGGCCGTCCCGTCCCGCCAGGCCCGCTGGATCTGGTTACGCAGTATCGCGACGTTGTGGCGCGCGACATAGCGCGTCAGCGGGACCGGAGTCCCCACCGGAGTCGGCAACTGCAGCAGTGCAGTTGCGGCGCGGTTGGCCTGGGTGATGCATCCGCGCGGATCCAGCGTGACGTAGCCGACGGGTGCCTGCTCGTACAGTTCGGTGTAGCGGTGCAGCGTTGCGGCGAGATCATGTTGCGCGCGCAGCAGCTCCTCGTTCTGGCTCTCGAGCTCGGACTGGTACACCTGCAGCGTGTGCAGCAGGCCCTTGATTTCGGAATCGACCCGCTCCGCCCTGGAGGGCGACGCGCGTTGCGGGACTCTGGCGGGTGTCACATAGATCTCCAGCAGTTCAGGAGGCGATGCCGCCAGCCGGTGCCGCGGCCTTCAGACGTCGCAGTTCGAGCTCAAGCTTCTTGGCCGTCGAGACGTCGTTGAAGGTGATCACGACGCCGTCGGTGACGTTCTCGATCGTCTGATACGGCATGATTCGGACCTGATACCAGCGCCCGTCGCCGGTGGCGATTTCCTTCTCGGATGCCGTGAGGCTGCGCAGCACTTCGCGGATGTCGGCCTCGAAGTCCGCATAGTCGAGATCGCTCTTGATGTCGGCCAGCGGTCGGCCGACGTCGCCCGGAATCAACCGGACCACGCGCGAAATCTGCCGCGTGAACCGCCGGACATTGAGATCGGCATCGAGGAACACGATGGCGATGTCGGTGCTGTCGAGCAAATTGCGCAGATCGTCGTTCACCAGCGAAAGATTGCCGAGCTTCGACTGCAGTTCCGCGTTCACGGTCTGCAGTTCCTCGTTCATCGACTGTGTCTCTTCCTTCGTGGTCGTGAGCTCCTCGTTGGCGGACTGCATCTCCTCGTTCATGGATTGCAGCTCCTGGTTCGCAGAGTTCAGCTGCTCACGGGATCGCAGGTTGTCGAGGCGCAGCGATTCGGCGTCCTTGTGCGCGCGCTGCAACGCCAGCTGGAACGCGCGCTGGCTCGCACCGCGCGCGGGGATGGCCGGCCCCGCAGCCACATCCTCGAAGGCGATCATCACGAGGCCACGCAACGGCGCCGGCGCGACCAGCCGGCGCGCCGTCAGGCGAGTCACGGTCCCGGAGCGGCGTTTGGGCGCCACCTCCCGCACCGTCCGACCCTCGCGACCGCGAGGTACCGCTGACAGCAGTTCGGCGACGGCGCGCCGCAGCGGCGCTTTGGCGAGACTCTGCAGATTGCCGCGATTCTTGCCACTCGATACGTCGACGTAGCGGCCGATCATGCCGAGCACGTGCAGGATCTCGCCGTCATCGTCGACGACGACGGCGGGCGGCGCGAACAGCCGGATCAGGGCCTCCGCGATCTTCGTCGGAACGTCGCCGGCCCGTCCGTCTGCACGCGGCACGCGGATTGCCGTGGACGCCGCGGCGAGCTGCGGCACTCGCTTCTCGGACGATGACGCAAGCCGACGGTAGACGCGAAGTGCGGAATCTTCCGCGACGAACTGCGCACCGTCACCGCCGATCGTCTCGGAGGTGCCGAGCACGAGCAGACCGTCGCCGTTCAGGCTGTAATGGAAGACCCGCACCAGCTTCTGCTGCAGCTCGGCGGTGAGGTAGATCATCAGGTTGCGGCAGGCCAGCAGATCCACTTTCGTGAACGGCGGATCCGAGATCAGGTCGTGCTGCGCGAACACGATCAGGTCGCGGACCGATTTGCGCAGGCGGTACTGCTGCGCTTCCTGGGTGAAATGACGCTTGAGGCGAGCGGCCGACACCTGGGCGGCGATCGAGAGCGGATAGAGGCCGAGTCGGGCGGTCTCGATGGCTTCGGGGTCGACATCCGTCGCAAAGATCCGCAGCGACGGTCGATGACTCGCAGGCAGGCCTTCCAGCGCCTCGAGCAGCAGGATCGCAACCGTATAGGCCTCTTCGCCGGTGGAGCAGGCCGGTACCCAGGCCCGCAGGGTGCCGTCGGCCGGCACGGCCCTGAGCAATCTCGGCAACGAATTCGCGGCCAGTTGATCCCAGACTGCGGGGTCGCGGAAGAAGGACGTCACGCCGATCAGCATCGACTGCGCCAGCGCACGCAGTTCCTCAGGCTCGCGCTCCACCAGCGCAGCGTACTCGGCGATCGACGCGAGCTTGTGGTGCACCAGCCGCAAACCAATGCGCCGCTCGATCGTGCTCGACTTGTACTCGGTGAAGTCGTTGCCGGTCTCCGCGCGGACCTGATCGAGAATTTTCCTCACCCGCATGGCATCCAGCGTCTTCTCCGAGCGTGCCTCCGGCGCGCTCAACAGGGCTTTGGCCAGGTCCGCGGGCGCGGCGACCACCTCGGCCACACCCGCCTCGATGGCGCTGCGCGGCATGTCATCGAAGCCGGCCGTGGCCGGCAGCTGCGCGAACGTACGGCCGCCTGCCGCCTGCACGGCGCGCATGCCTTCCGTGCCGTCCTGTCCCATGCCCGACAGCAGCACCGCGTTACCACGCGCTCCGCATTCACTGGCGAGTGACGAAAAGAAGTGGTCGATCGGCAATCGCAGCCCCCGCGGTGCCGTGGGCTGCTCGAGGTTCAGCTTGCCGGCGCGCAGGCACAGCGTCTTGCCCGGCGGGATGACGTAGATCCGTTCGCCGCGCACGACCGTGGTGCCGCGCACTTCGGCGACGGGCATGGGGGTCACCCGCTGCAGCAGTTCCGGCAAGGCGCTGGGGCGAGTCGGATCGAGATGCTGGATGATGACGAACGCGTGACCGCTGTTGGGCGGGATCGCCGCGAGAAAATTCTCGAGCGCCTCGAGACCCCCGGCCGATGCGCCGATGCCGACGACCGGCACGCCGTCGACGCGTGGCAAAGTTTTCGAGCGCGCGCGCGCTGGCTTCCCCTTTGGAACCTTCGGCATCGTCAATCGTCCTCGATGGAGATTCAATCGACGCGGGCCAGGATGGTCCGGGACTGCTGCGATTTCAGTATGCGCTTTCGTCTCCACGCCAGAGCGCTTGATTTCCTAGGGATTTCCCGAAGATTCAGCAACGTCCTACAGACAACGCTCCCGCCTGATCGAGTGCGACGAACGCGCATCGATGCGAATCAGCATCGAGAATGCAAGTCGCAGTGCTGCGAGTTCATTGCGTCGCGCATCGGTCATCGTGTGCCGCTCACTTGCCGTCATGGCAATGAAGCGTTAACGTTTCGCTCGAGCGGCACGGACTAACCCGCGCTGACAGGCGAGGCGCCGCTCGTTTTGGGAAAGCCCGCTGTGCATCAGCGGGCTTTCTTTTTGGTGACCTTCGTCTTGCGTGCCGGCCGCCATTGATTCGCGCGTTCGTTGCGGGCCGCGAGTCGCGCCGTCTCGGCGATGCGCTTCGCACGCGTCTGCGGCCTGCGTGCATCGGCGATCCACGCGCCAAGCCGCGCGATCTCGCGGTTGCATGGAGTTGGGGGGCGTTTCGGTCACAACGGCCGTCCTCCGGCGAGTCGGGATGTTACTGTGCACCGGATTGACCTGTCGGTCACTTCCGGGATCTGCCGATCATGCACATGACCCTGTCGGATCTGGCCGCAGAGTTCGCTGCCTTCGGGCTGGAACTGAAATCGATGGATACCGGCGGCCGCGTTGTCATGCGCATCGCCGCGCTCGAAGAATGCCAGGCCGGCGACCTCGTCTTCCTCGACAAGCTCTGCAATCTGCCGTTCGTGTCGGAGCGCAAGCCGGCCGCCGTCATCACCTCGTCAAAGCTCAAGGATCGACTCGGCGATCTGCCGGACACGGCGGTGCTGTCCGCGCCGAACCTGGGGCTGCTGCACGCGCTGCTCAAGCAGCGCCACGGCGCGCGGCGCTTCGAGGATTCCGGCTGGCAGGGCGTGCATCCCTCTGCAGTGATCCACCCGGACGCGCGGATCGATCCCAGCGCGGTGATCGAACCGCGTGCCGTCATCGGACGCAACGCCCGGATCGGCGCGCGCTGCCGGATCATGGCGGGTGCCGTGATCGAGAACGACGTGATCATCGGCGAGGACTCGGTGATCCATCCGCTGGTCGTGATCGGCTACGGCTGCGTGCTGGGCCGAGAGGTGGTCGTCGAGTCCGGCAGCGTGATCGGCTCGCAGGGCTTCGGCTTTGCCCAGGATGCCGAGCGTCGCAGCCATGCGATCCCGCAGACGGGCATCGTCGTGATCGGCGATCGGGTGCGGGTCGGTGCCAACAACTGCATCGATCGCGCGACCTACCAGGTCACGCGCATCGGGGCCGGCACGAAGTTCGACAACCTGTGCCACGTCGCGCACAACGTCAGCATCGGCGAGGACTGCCTGCTGACGGCCATGCTGTGCGTGGCGGGTTCGAGCAAGATCGGCAATCGCGTGATCACCAGTGGCCAGACCGGCATCATCGACCATGTCGAGATCTGCGACGACGTGGTGCTCGTGCATCGCGCCGGCGTCGTCAAGAACATCGATCAGCCCGGCGTGCACGCCTCGCTGCCCGCCCAGCCGCTGGACGAATACCTGAAGAACACGGCGGTCACGCGTACCGGCCCCGCGCTGCGCAAGCGCGTCGCGGATCTCGAGAAGGCGCTGACGCAGCGCGAAGACTGACAGCGCGGCGGCCAGACCGGCCGCCGCCCGTCCGCTACCACTCCAGCAGCTGTTCGCCGAGCAGTCGGCCGAAGGTCAGCGCCGGCGTCAGCGAAAGACCTCCGACAAAGCCATTGCCCGAGGTTCTCCCGAAGCCCAGCACTTCACCTGCGGCGTAGAGATTTCGGATCGGCTTGCCGCCCGCGCCGAGCACACGCAGACGCTTGTCCACCTTCAGGCCCGCCGGGCTCAGCACCGTGATGCCCTGCGCGCGGATCGCGTAGAACGGGCCTTTCTCGATGCGGCGGATCAGGAACTGCTTGCCCCACTTGCGATCCACGCCGGCATCGACCGAGCGGTTGTAGTCCGCGACGGTACGACGCAGGTTCGTCGACGGTACACCGAGCTTCTTCGCGAGCTCGGCCAGCGTCTTTGCCTTGATGAAGGCCGGGTGCCGGCCGAACTTGGCGCGGTACACGGCCGTGCTGTCGAGCGTCATCGTGCCGGCGTTCTGGAAAATGCCCTCATCGAAGATGACGTGCATCGCCATGCCGCGCTGGCGCAGCAGCGAACGTTCCCGGTAGTCGATGCTCGGATGGTCTTCCTGCATGAAACGCCGGCCGTCCGAATTGACGAAGATTTCCCAGATCTTGCGATTGCCCGGCGAGAGCGCGAGGAAGGCGCCACTGCGCGGGTCTTTCGGATTGTCGAGCACGCCGGCGAAGGTGCAGAGGAATTTCTCGCTGCCATCCACCGGCGCTCCCAATCGCCGCGCCGCGACGATGCCGTCACCGCGCGAATACGGATTCACATGCGAGCACAGCGGAATTTTCGGCGTGAGCTCCGACCACAGCTTCGGATTCGCGGCATAGCCACCGGAGGCGAGCACGATGTTCTTGCCGTGGAATTCCTGCTCGCCGGACGGCGTGCTGGCGCGCACGCCCTTCACGGCGCCGCGTTTGTCGGTGATCAGGGAGGTCAGCCGATGCTGCAGACGCAGATCGATCCCGCCCTGGCCGATCAGCCGGTCGTGCACCGGCTTCAGGGTCTCGAGGATCGACACGGCTTTGTTCGTGCCCCACAGATAGCGCCGCGTGGAATAGGCCTCATGGGCCTCGCCGGCGACCGGCGTGCCGGGTGCGGGCTGGAAGCCGAGATCCATCAACCAGTCGATCGTCGCCGCGGCGTGATCGACCGTCAGGCGCAGCACGACCGGATCGATCTGCCCGTGCGCGATCTTCTGCGCATCCCGATAGTGATCGTCCGGGCTGTCGGCAATACCCTGCTGCTTCTGCAGCCGCGTTCCCGCCGCGCTGATCTGACCCGAGGACCAGAACAGCGTTCCGCCCACGCGATAGTCCGCCTCGAGCTGCAGTACCTTCGCGCCGCGCTCCGCCGCGCGAATCGCCGCAGGCAGGCCAGCAGATCCCGCACCGATGATGATGACGTCCCAGAGGGGTTCGGTGCGGGTGGCCTTCGCGCGTGTCGCCATGATGTCGATCCAGCTGATGAGGGGGTCCCTATTCGACCCCGGATCGACTGCGCGGCGCAAGGACCGCGCGGATCACCACTACAAGCTGAACAGCGCCACGGCCAGCGCCGTGCCGAGGATCGGTACGATCACGGTGAGGATGCCGACCGCGGGATACGCCGCAGAGTACGACTCGCGACAGATGGAACGGATCGTCGTCACGACATAGCCGTTGTGCGGCAGTGAATCGAGTCCGCCGGAGGCGATCGCGACGACGCGATGCAGCGCATCGGGATCGACGCCCTGATCGAGATAGTGCGGCGCGATCAGCGGCAGCGCGATGGTCTGGCCACCGGAGGCGGAACCCGTGAGTCCTGCGATCACACTGACTGCGACGGCAGCGCCGATCAACGGTTCACCCGGCAAGGTCGTCATCAGGTCCACGGCGGACTGGAATCCGGCCGTGAGTTTCGCGACGCCACCGAAGCCGACGACGGCTGCCGTATTCGCGATCGCGATCAGCGCGCCGAGCGCACCACCGGCTGCTGCGCCCGACAGCCGGCCCTGCAGCCTCGACCAGTTCAGGGCGATGCCGGAGATCACGCCGGCGCCGAGCGCGATGATCAGCGCGGATTCCTTCAGCGAATCGTGGAACACGAACGACACCCCGAGCACGGCGAGCAACGGCAGCGCGCCTTGCCACATCGCCGGCAGCGAGCGATCTTCGGTCGCCGGGTCATCGAGTCTCGCTTCGAAACGTTCCCCCGCCGCCACGGCGCGCTTCACCATCCATGCGAGCCACAGGTAGCCGCCGACACCCATCGCGAGGGCCACCACCAGACTGACTTCCCAGCCCGCGTACGGCGTCGTGCCGAGGAACTTCGTCGGGATCCAGTTCTGGATCTCGGGCGAGCCGGCAGACGTCATCGTGAACGTCACGGATCCGAACGCGAGCGCTGCGGGTACAAAACGCCGCGGCACGTCAGCGACGCGGAACAGGCTGAGCGCCATCGGGTAGACCGAGAACGCGACGACGAACAGACTGACGCCGCCATAGGTCAGCACCGAGCAGGCCAGCACCACGGCCAGCACGGCGTGCTTCGCGCCGAGCTTCGTGACGATCCAGTTGGCGACGCTGTCGGCCGCTCCGCTCGCTTCCATGATCTTGCCGAACAGCGAACCGAGCAGGAACATGAAGAACCAGGTCTGCACGAAGCCGACGAAGCCCGTCATGTAGGCGCTGGTGAAGCTGGGTGCGCCCTCGGCCGCGAGCTGCGGGAATGGCGCGAAGCCGCTGGTGATGGCCACCAGCAGCGCACACAGCGGCGCGGCGATCAGCAGCTCCACGCCTCGCATCGTCAGCCAGATCAGCAGCGCAAGCCCCAGCAGCAGTCCGAACAGACTCAGCATGTCAGCCTCGAACGATTCATTCCGGAATCACGAGTGTACCGTTGCGCCAGAGGATCGCGTCGACGCCGGGCGTGGCCCGCAACGTGTCCGTGACGGCCTGGCTGGGCGGCAATGGCGTACCGCGCGTCAGTCGCGCGAGCACGGCCTCGAAGGCGGCATTCAGCAGCGGCTGCATCGGCTCATAGAAGCCGCGCAGCCCCGCCAGCGGCACGAACGCATCGAAATGCTGCGCGCGACGGATCTCGTAGTAGCGCAGGCCGTCGCGCGCCGCAGCGCCGTTGCGCGCGAATCGCCGGTTCGCACTGACATAGGCACGCGAGCTGTGATTGACCGAGACGAGGCCATCGCCGCGCCCATGCAGGATCACGATCGGGCGACGTCCCGGTCTGGCGTTCATCTGGATCTCGGCGATGCCGGACTGCAGCGAGGGCAGCGAAGACAACAGGCCGCGCAGGCAGCGAGCTGTCCCCGGCAACGCTGCCGCGAGCACGCTGCGCTGGCCCGTGGCCGGATCGGCGCGAACCACGTTGACTCCGCCGCTCGGCGCAATGCCGTTGATGTCACTGAAAGCCTGTGCAAGTTCGGCGTCCGTGTAGGCGCGAGGCCTCCCGCTCGCATCCGTCGCCGCGAATGACAGCCGGCAGGGTGGTGCGACGGCGGTGCTGCGCGAATAGGCCTGCGCGTAGGTGGTCGCGACCGACGGCCAGAGACCGAACTGCAGGTTCAGCACGCCGAGGCGCAGCGCGTCGGCATGGATGCCCGCCGCGAGCAACTGCGCGCGTGCATCCTCGGCCTGCGCCGCGGCGTCCGCGCCGCGCACCTCGCCCGCACGCGCGAGGTCCGCACACCAGGCTTCGTTCAAGGGTCGCGTGATCGCCAGCGCGCCCGCGAACGGCGCTGACGGATCCAGCTGCGCGAGCACGGCGCAGGATTGCAGCAGATAGTGCAGCGAGGCGTAGTCATACACGCCGCGTGCGGTGAAGCGCTGCTGGGCAGTGCCCTGCTGAACGCGAAGCTCGCCGGCAACGCGTTCGATCGCGACATTCGGCTCGGCGGCCACGCCCGCATCGAAGAATCCGCTGCGATCCAGCTCCAGCGCCCGCAGGGCCGCTCCGCCACCGTTCGAGATCCCGGCCGCGATCACGATCGTGTTGCCGGGGGTCAGCGGCTTCGGCAATCGGGCCGCGTACTCGCGGTTCAGCCAGAGGAAGGCCAGCTGGCCGGCGCGCAGCATGTATCGACCCCACTGCGCCTCTGGATTCGCCCTGGAATTTGCATGCTTCATCAGCACGCTGTGCGGCGGCAGTGAGGCGGTCGTGCCGGGCGATGGCACGAAGCCGAGCAACGGATCGTTTGGATCGCGGCTCAGCTGGCCATCGATGCGCACGCCAACGCCACGATCCACATCCCAGAGCCCGACGCCCGTGCCCTTGTCCGTGTGCGCGACGGCGCAGCCATGCCGCAGTCCCCACTCGGCCGCCGTCGGCAGCGCGCCATAGATGCCGCGCGATCCCGATGATGCGACGACGATCAGGCAGGGCTTCGCGAGGTCGAAACTGCGCGGTATCTGCAGCATCGCGGTGGTGACCCCGGTGCCGTCGGGATCGCGGACTGCGGCGACGTACTCGACGCCGCCGATCAGCTCGCCCGCGCGCGGACCGTAGGCGCGGCCGAATCCGCTCTCCGCCGAGACATCGATCAGTGCGCGCCAGTTCTGCCAGATCGCACGTCGCCGAAGTTCGCGCACGGTCGGCGCCAGCGGATTCGCGAATGCCGGCAGCGCAGCGCGCAGGCCCTCGACGCCGAGGCCTGCGGTCAGCAGATCGTCGTCGCGCCCATCGTATTCGCTGCGCAGCGGCGGTGCCGCGAGTTCACGCTCGATGCTGCCAGGAGCAGCGACCGAGCGCAGCGGCGCGATTACGCAGGCGAGCAGCAGGGCACAACGGAAGGCCTGGCGCATGGCGTACTCAGCCCGAGGCGACGGGCGGCGTGACGCGCTCGAGCAACGCGCGGATCGCGCCGCGGCAGATCGGCTCGTCGAGCGTCGGCGTGTGGCCACGATTCGGCACGGTCAGGACCTGCAGATCAGGCTTCTCCTGCTGCATGCGAGCGAAGGTCGCGACGCTGAGGATGTCAGAGGTCGCACCGCGGATCGCCAGCGTCGGCACGTCGCGGAGCAGGCGAAACAAGGGCCACAGATCCGGCGCGGGACCTGCCGACTCGCGCATCGCATCACCGATGCGCGGATCCATGTCGAGGCGCGGATGACCGGTGCCGTCATCCCGATAGGTGCAACGCACGAAGCGCATCCAGTCATCGTCGGTGAAGTCCGGCATGGCAGGGCCATGGATCAGGCGCGCCTGCGCGGCGGCGTCCTGCCAGGTGACGACAGGCGGAAGCTTGCCGACATAGCCCGCAATGCGGTCCGTACCGGTCTTGTCGATGTCCGGACCGATGTCGTTCAACACGACACCGGCGAGAACGCCGGGCAGCATCGCTGCCATCATCATCGCCAGCAGCCCGCCGAGCGATGTGCCGATGACGATGACGCGTGGCGCGGCCAGCGCCGTCAGCAGCGTTCCGATGTCACCGACATAGGTCAGCGGCTGGTAGTTCTTCCAGTTCGGATCGTGGTCCGAGAGGCCGCGGCCGCGCAGATCGGGCGCGAGTACGCGATGCGTGCGAGCGAGCCATTCGGCAAGCGCCGCGAAGTCGCGGCTGTTGCGCGTGAGTCCCGGCAGGCAAAGCACCGTCGGCGCGGCGCTCAGCTGCAGCGGCCGATACTCCCGGCAGAACAACGACAGGCCGTCCCGGGTCGGTACGCGATGCTCGACGATGGCAGCCGATTCACCCATTCGCGGCAGCATACGTCTTCCGCAATTCACGCTTGAGGATTTTGCCGTTCGGGTTGCGCGGCAGACTGTCGACGAAATGCACCGCGGACACTCGCTGCTGCCGACCGACGCGCGCATTGACCCAGTCGCGCAGCGCTTCGGTGGTCGCCGTGAGGGTCTCGGCCGTCGCTGCGTCCACACGCGCGCGGACCGGGACGACCAGCGCGAGCGGTGTCTCTCCCCAACGTTCGCTCGGCACGCCGATCACCGCCACTTCGGAAACCACGGGATGCGTCACGAGGACGGCTTCGATATCGGCGGGGTAAATGTTCTGGCCACCGGAGATGATCATGTCCTTGCGACGATCGACGAGGTAGAGAAACCCTTCGGCATCGAGGCGACCGATGTCGCCTGTGCGCAGCCATTGCTGGCCCTCTGGGTCGATCCAGGTCGCTTCGGCATCCGCATCCGGTCGGCCGTAGTAACCAGTCATCGCGATGTGACCGCGACCGACGATCTCACCCGCTTCGCCGACCGGCACTTCCTGTCCCGCTTCGTCGATCAGGCGGATGTCGGTGCCAGGCAGCGGCAGACCCACCGAGGAGGGCCGCAGTCGCGCGTCTTCCGGTGACAGCGTCGTGATCACACCTTCGGTGAGGCCGTACAGCTCGATGAAGTCCGCGCCGAACTCCGTCAGCGCGCGCTGCTTCATCGCGAGCGGCAGCGGCGAGCCGCAGCACATCAGGCTGCGCAGCGAGCGCAGATCGGCGGCAGCGAACGCCGGCGATTCGAGCAGTCGCTGGAACTGCACCGGCACCATCGAACTGTGCGTGATCTTCTCGCGCGCGACCAGGGCGAACGTGCGCTGCACGTCGAAGGATTCTTCGATGACGATCGTGCCCCCGACCATCAGCGTGCACAGCAGGCCGACCCAGCTGATGTTCGAATAGAGCCCGATCGGGCACAACGTGATCGCGCGACTGTCATATCGCAGCGCGAGCGCCAGATCCCGCGCCCAGTCGAGACGTCGGCGGTGGCTGTGCACGATGCCTTTCGGCAGTCCGGTGGTACCGGAGCTGTAGATGATGTTGCACAGCGAATCCGGCCCGATGCCGGCGGCCGGCGCTTCCGCGGGCGCGGCATCGCGGAAGGCGCAATAGTCGCGCCAGCTGATGGCGGCACCGCTGGCGCCAGGCGCCGCCGCCCGCGCGGCATCGACGCAGATCCACAGGCGGACCGCCGGTTGCGGCTGCGATGCAAGCCGCGCCGCGTGGTCTGCCGAAGCGATCACTACCGTCGCGCCGCAGTCCGCG
This sequence comes from Steroidobacteraceae bacterium, assembly GCA_965279665.1. Classification (GTDB taxonomy): domain Bacteria; phylum Pseudomonadota; class Gammaproteobacteria; order Steroidobacterales; family Steroidobacteraceae; genus UBA964. The sequence continues at coordinate 370,389 of OZ257256.1, read as the reverse complement.
ATCATCGCGTGCGCGGCGGCGTCACTGACCGCAACGTTCAGTGGCACGACGACCGCGCCGGCGCGCAGGATGCCGAACATCGCCTCGACCATCTCGAGGCTGTTGCGCATCAGCACGACGATACGGTCGCCGGGCTGCACACCGGCCCCGCGCAGCGCGCTGGCGGTGCGCCGCACGCCGGCGCCGAACTCGCGCCAGCTGCGCCGCTCGTCCGCGCAGACCAGCGCCGTCTTGTCGCCGAGCCACCGCGACTGCCGGTCGATCAGATCCGGCAGCAGCAGCGGCGGCGCGTCGAAGCCGCTCACTCGAAGCGGTAGGCGAGGCTCAGCGTGAAGGTGCGCGGCGGTCCATAGAAGCCGTTCTGCACGTTGCCGAACAGGGCGCCTGGGAACACGTAACCGCCGACGCGATAGCGCTCGTCACCCAGATTGCGGCCGCTGGCTCTGACGCTGAACTTGCCGTCCGAGCCGGTCCAGGTCGCCGTCAGATCGTAGAGCTCGTAACTCTTCTGGTCGATTGCGGGATTGGCTGCTTCGAACAGCTGGTAGTCGTCGCGGAACGAGACGGCCGGGACGATCGTGAGCACGCCGCGATCGCCGAAGTCGTGGTTCCAGTTCAGCGACAGCGCAGCGGTCCATTCCGGCGTGTTCTGGAAAGCGCGCTGATCGGCGAGATTGCGTCGCGTACCGGTCGTTGTGTCGAACGTGATGAACTCGTCGAACCTCGCATCGATGTATCCGAGCTGCAACGACGCAGACAGCGAGTCCGCGAACGCGATCGAGCTCTCGAGTTCGAAGCCGTCGATCGAGGACTGGCCGGCGTTGTCGACGAAGCTGACGATGGCGGCACCCACCGGGAACTGCGAAGTGATCTGTTGATCCTTGTAGTCGGACGAGAACACGGCGGCATTGACGCGTACGCGACCATCGGCCAGCGACGTCTTCACGCCCAGCTCTGTCGTTTCGACGGTCTCCGGTTCGTATCCGTCCACCGTGCCGGGGAACGTGAACGCATCGCCGCGCATATCGAAGCCGCCGGACTTGAAGCCCTTCCCCCAGGACGCGTAGATCGTCCAGGCGTCCGAAGGCTCGAACGAAGCACTGAATCGAGGCGTGAACTCGGAGAAGTCGCGCGAGTTCTTGTAGCGGGTGCGCAGCAGGCCTGGCACGGCCGCCGGGTTGCCGAACAGCGGGCTGCGGATGCCGGTGAAGTTCTGGCGATAGACGTCGCCTTCCTTGTCGTCCTTCGTGTAGCGGCCACCGACCGACACCGAGAACCGGTCCGTGACCTTGTAGCTGACGTCGGCATAGGCGGCGACGCTCTCGGTCTTGACGCTGCCCGCGGTGACGATCGTGAGGTTCGCGAGACCGAGGATGGTGTCGAATGCACCCGAGGCCGAGGCGTCCATGTAGAACAGGCCGCCGACGGCGGAGAGTCTGTCGCTCGTATAGACGAGCTGCAGCTCCTGCGTGACCTGGCTGTCGTCGTAGTAGGCGGGCACGTCGAGGGCTGCCGTCGGGCCGGTGTCGAAATCGATCAGCGTCTCCGTGTCGCCCTCGCGCCAGGCAGTGATCGACTTGAAGGTCAACGCATCGCTGAGCGTCCACTCGGCGAGCAGCGACAGTCCCTTCGATTCAACCGAATTTGCGTCGCCGATGCCGGCACGCGTGTCGTAGACATCGGGAAGAATGCCTTCACCGGCGGCCAGACCTGCGCCGGGCGCCTCGCGATGGCCATGACGCGCATTCGAGTCATCGTTCAGCACATCGCCGGACAGCCGGACGAACAGGTTCTCGGACGGCGTCCATTCCGCCGTGCCGCGGAATGCCTTGACGTCCTTGTTGTAGTGCTCCGCACCCGTGACGAGGTTCTTGCCGAAGCCGTCGCGACGGTAGATGGCGGCCGCACCGCCGATCGACAGCGTGTCCGTCACCGGCGTGCCACCGCTGACGATGACGTCACGCTGCTGGTAGGAACCGAGGTTCACTCGGGCGTTGAACTTCGACTCCTCGCCGAGGCGCGTCGTCACGTACTTGATTGCGCCGCCGACGGTGTTGCGGCCGTACAGCGTGCCCTGCGGACCGCGCAGCACTTCGATGCGCTGGATGTCGTAGATGTCGAGCACCGCACCCTGCGGGCGCGCAACGTAGACATCGTCGATGTACAGGCCGACGCCGGGCTCGAAGCCCCACAGCGGATCCTGCTGGCCGACGCCGCGAATGAAAGCGATCAGCGTCGAGTTGCTGCCGCGCGCGACCTGCAGCGTCAGGTTCGGCGTGGTCTGCTGCAACGCGGTGATGTCGGTCGCACCGATCTTCTCGAGCTGGTCAGCCGAGAACGCGGTGACCGCGATCGGCACGTCCTGCAGCGATTCTTCACGACGCCGCGCCGTGACGACGATCTCTTCGATGGCATCGGAATCCGCCGCACCGGAATCCTGCGCGAACGACACCGCGGGACTGCCGACGGAGGCGAGCAGCAGCGCGGCGGAGCCGCCCGCGAGTCTGGCGAAGCGGGCCGCGCGAAGAGCGCGCTTTACAAAATGTGCGACGGAAATCATGCAGTGGTCCCCTCATGGATTTCAACGAGCGCTGAAATCTAGTTCAACGCTCGTTGAAATTCAAGCACGGAGTGATTGCACGCGCCGGAGCTCTCGCACAGACTAGCGCCCCTGCAGAATCACGCCGGAAGTTAATGCGGTGCAAAAGAAAACCCCAGCGAAGCCATCGCGCGGCCCGCGCAGTAGCCACGGCCGCAGCACGCGCGAGCGCATTCTCGATGCGGCCGAACGGCTGTTTGCCGCACAGGGATTCCACGCCGTCTCCGTGCGCGACATCACCGCGGCAGCCGGCGTCGACGTCGCGCTGGTGAACTATCACTTCGGCGGCAAGCTCGCGCTGTTCGAAGACGTGTTCATGCGGCGCGCCGAAGTGCTGAACGCAGAACGCCTGCGCCGTCTCGAAATGCTCGTCGCGAAAGCCGCGCCGAAGCCACCCAGCATCGAATCCATCATCGATGCGTTCACGCATCCGCTGCTCGATCGATCCGCGCGCGGTGGCCCGGGCTGGAAGGCGTATTTCGCGCTGATCGCGCAGGTCAACAACTCGACCGAGTTCGGTGGCCTGATGATGACCCGCTACTTCGATCCCGTCGTGCATGCCTTCATCGCGGCGCTGCGCTCGACGATGCCGGAATGCGACGAGCGCGACATCTACTGGAGCTACCACTTCCTGTCGGGCGCACTGACTCTGACGTTTGCCGAGACGGGCCGCATCGACAATCTCTCGCAGGGTCTTTGCCGCTCGTCGGATCTGGACAGCGTGCACGAACGACTCGTTCCCTACGTCGCCGCCGGCTTTCGCGCGCTGTGCGTGCGCAGCGCCGCTGCCAAGCGGCGCGCCCGTCCAGGCCCCGTCGCAGGTCGCACGTCGCCAGCGCGCGCGACGACGCGCCGCAGGACGGCACGTGCCTCATGAGCGCTGAGCGCATCACGCAACGCGCCGGCTGGACCCTGATCACCGGTGCAGCGAGCGGCATCGGCCGTGGACTCGCCGAACGACTCGCACGGCATGGCGCAGCGGTTGCGCTGGCAGATCGGGATCTCGAAGCCGCCACCGCGGCCCGGCGCGACATCGTCGCCGCGGGCGGCCGGGCCATCGCGCTCGACATGGACGTCGCCGACGATCAGAGCGTCGTGCAGGCCGTCGCCTCGCTGGACGGACCGATCGCGATGCTGATCAACAACGCTGGGCTGCAGCATGTGGCGCCGCTGGAGGAGTTTCCGCCCGGGCGCTTCGCGCAACTGATCGACGTCATGCTGACGGGCAGCGCGCGGGTCACCGCCGCGGTGCTGCCACGCATGCGCGCAACCGGAGGCGGACGCATCGTCAACATCGGTTCGATCCATTCGCTGGTCGCGTCACCGTTCAAGAGCGCGTACGTGGCGGCGAAGCACGGCCTCGTGGGCCTCACGCGCACCCTCGCGCTCGAAACGGCGGACTGCGACATCACCGTCAACCTCGTCTGCCCGGCCTATGTGCAGACGCCGCTGGTCGATCGGCAGATCGATGCGCAGGCCAGCGCACGTGGCCTCGCACGCGAGGAAGTGGTCCGCGAAGTGATGCTGAAGCCCATGCCCAAGGCGCGCTTCATCACGATCGACGAGATCGCAGGCACCATCGAATTTCTGGCCAGCGACGCCGCTCGCAACATCACCGGGCAGTCCATCGTGATCGACGGCGGCTGGACGGCGCAGTAGAGGCGCCGCCCCGGGGCCATGTCGATGCGAGGACTCGCGCGGCCTATCTTGCGAACAGCTGCCCAGGATCACGGAACGACTTGAACTCGAGCGCGTTGCCGCTCGGGTCGTACAGGAAGAACGTGGCCTGCTCGCCGACCTTGCCGGCGAAGCGGATGCCCGGCCGGATCACGAACGGCACGCCCTGCTGTTCGAGTCGTCGTGCGAGGTCATGCCAGGCGGACCATTCGAGCACGACTCCGAAATGCGGCACCGGCACCGCATGGCCATCGACTTCGTTGTGATGCGCTGGCGGCGTGAAGCCGTCGCGTGATGTGTCGAGGTGCGCCACGAGCTGGTGCCCGAAGAAGTCGAAGTCCACCCAGTCGGGCGCGGAGCGGCCCTCGGAGCAGCCGAACAGATCACCGTAGAAGCCGCGTGCCGCCGCGAGATCGTGCACGGGAACTGCCAGATGAAACGGCGAGATCGCGACAGTCATCGTCATCGCGCTCCAGGCATCAGTCGGACTTCGTCGCCGCGGCGCCCATGGAAGCTGCGCACAGCAACGGGCTCATCAGTAACTTGTCGGCCACGGAGCGCTCCGCTCGATATAGGTACTAAAGCATAGCGCCGCTTCGCGGCCGAGGCGCTACCATGCACCCGACATGTCCGCGCCCCGCCCCGTCCCGAAGCACGCTGCCGCGTCGCCCTGGCAACTGTTCGTGCCGAAGCTCGTCACGGTGCTGCGCGAAGGCTATCGCTTCGCGGATCTGCAGCGCGACGCGATCGCGGGTCTCACGGTCGCCATCGTCGCGATGCCGCTGGCGATGGCGCTGGCGATCGCCTCGGGCACGACGCCCGACAAGGGTCTCGTCACGGCCGTCGTCGCCGGCTTCCTGATCTCGGCGCTCGGCGGCAGCCGCTTCCAGATCGGCGGTCCCACGGGCGCCTTCGTCGTCGTCGTGTTCGGCGTGATTGCCAAGCATGGCTACGACGGCCTGGTCATCGCGACTGCGATGGCCGGCGTGCTGCTGATCCTCGCGGGCCTCGCCAGGCTCGGTACCTGGATCAAATACATCCCGCAGCCGGTGGTCACCGGCTTCACGGCCGGCATCGCCGTCATCATCGCCACCAGCCAGATCGGCGACCTGCTGGGCCTGCAGCTCGGCAAGGTCCCCGCGGATTTCCTGGAAAAATGGGGCGTCTACGCCGCGGGCCTGCACACTTTCAACCCTGCAGCCGTCATGGTCGCGGGCGGCGCGCTCGCGACGTTGATCGGACTGCGGCTCTGGGCACCGCGCCTGCCCGCCTTCCTGATCGCCGTGGTCGGTGCGTCGCTGATCGTCTGGGGATTCGATGTCCCGGTCGCGACGATCGGCGAGCGTTTCGGTGCGATTCCGAGTTCGCTGCCGATGCCCGCCTGGCCCTCGTTCGAATGGGCGAAGGTACGCGAACTCATTCCGTCGGCTTTCACGATTGCCTTCCTCGCCGGCGTCGAGAGCTTGCTGTGCGCGGTGGTCGCCGATGGCATGACCGGCCGACGTCATCGCTCGAACTGCGAGCTCGTCGCGCAGGGCGTGGCCAACATCGGTTCTGCGCTGGTCGGGGGCCTGCCTGCCACCGGCGCGATCGCGCGCACCGCCACGAATGTGCGCGCGGGTGCACGCACGCCCATCGCCGGCATGCTGCACGCCCTGTTCATTCTCGTGTTCATGCTGGCGCTGGCGCCGCTGACGGCGTTCATTCCGCTCGCGAGCCTCGCCGCGATCCTGATGGTCGTCGCATGGAACATGAGCGAGATCGAACGCTTCCGGCACCTGATGCTGGCGCCGTTCGGCGATCGCGTCGTCCTGCTGCTGACCTTCGTGCTGACGGTGCTGGTGGATCTGACCGTGGCGATCGAAGTCGGCGTAGTACTCGCCGCGGTTCTGTTCATGCATCGAATGACCGAAGCCGTGCAGCTTCAGTCGCCATTGATCGCGCGGGACCAGGCCGATGTCGGCAGCGAGGGAGAGACGGCGGCACTGCACGAGCAGTTGCCTGCGGGGGTCGAGGTCTTCGAGATGCGCGGGCCGTTCTTCTTCGGCGTCGCGAACATGCTCGCCGATACGCTCGACCGGATTGGCCGACCGCCGAAGGTATTCGTGCTGGTGCTGCGCGATGTGCCGATGATCGACGCCACCGGCGTCGGCGCCCTGAAGGACTTCGCAGAACGCTGCGCGCGTCACCAGACGCAGCTGATCCTGGTGGAACTGCAGCCGTTGACGCGCCAGACGCTGGAATCGATGGGCGTGCTGCCACGCGAGGGCACCACGCTGGTGGCGAGCTTCGAGGAGGCGCGCAACCTCGCCCAGCGCCTGGTCGATCCCTAGAGCAGACGCCAGGACCCGTCAGCGCCTGCGGCTTTGCTAGGCGAGCGCCGGCAGCAGCCACTCGCCGATGCCGCGCACGCCCTCTTCCGGGTTCGTGAACAGCCGCAGCGCGACTTCGGTCTGGCCGAGACTCTCGAGCGCTCGCAGGCGCGCAGCGATGCGCCCGACATCCGACGCATCGCCGGTGAACGTCAGTCCGTCGATCAGCTTCGTCACGATGGGCTGCGGAACGCCCGCGAGCGCCGGATCGCGGCGGATGAATGCCTCGAAGAACAGGTTCCAGTGCTGCTCGACGAACGTGATTTCATCGGGCTCGAGATACGGTGAAATGTGCCAGCGCAGCAGTGCGCCGCGCCAGACGAGTTCGATCCGTGCCTCGGCGAGCGCTGCCGCACGATCGCGCTTGATGTGCCAGGCAAAGAAGTTGCTGACGGGCAACGCCGCGAGACTCCGGCCCGCGCGTGCACAACCCGCGCCGATCTGCTGCATGACGTCCGGCAGATGCGGCTCGACGATGTCGGACAGCATCACCGCATCCGCACATTCTCCGGCGAGGCTCAGCATCTGCGGACCATTCGCAGCGACGTACAACAGCGGCCCGGGCTGCGGTGCCCAGGGCGCGTGATAGTGACCGGCCTGATACAGCTCGCCCTGATGGCTGAAGGGGTTGCCGCTCGCGCAGCCGCGCAGGATGGCCACGCATTCGCGCACCGCCGTCACGCGCCGCACCGGCTCGAGGCCCATCGCGCGCATCGCAGACTTGCCGAGGCCGCCCACCAGCAGCATCGCGCGGCCGGCGGAGGCGTCGTGCAGCGTCAGCAGCGAGTCGGCGAGTTTGACCGGATGTTTCTCGTACGGACTGTAGGGCATCACACCGAGCCGCACGCGACGTGTCGCGAGTGCGGCCGGCATCAGCGTCATGAAGGGATCGCGCTGCGCCGGGAAGTTCGAGGCCCAGACGCCGCGCAAGCCGTACTGCTCCGCGAGTTCCGCCACGCGCGTCGCCGTGGCGGCATCCGCGCCCGGCGGCAGGATCACATCGATCTTCATCGGCGCAACAGTCTCGGCACGAGCTTCTGGAAATACGACGGCATCAGCCGCTTCAGGCGCCACAGCGTGCGATATCGCCCTGGGTAGACGAAGTGCGTCTGGCCGCGGGCGACGGCTGTCAGCAATGCATCCGCGACGACTTCCGCCGACAGGTTCGAATCCTCCATGACGCGACGCGCGCCGGCGACCGTCTTGTCCGGACCGCGCGCGCCCTCGAGCAGGCGCGTGCGGAAGAAGCCCGGCATCGCCACCGTGACCTGGATGTCATGCTGGGCGAGTTCCTGCATCAGCGTCTCGGACAGCGCCACCACCGCCGCCTTCGCCGCGTTGTAGGAGCTCATGTGCGAATTGGTGACGAAGCTCGCCGCACTCGCGATGTTGACGATGACGCCGCCGCTACGCTGCCGCTGCATGTGTGGCGCCACGGCGCGGCAGCTGTTCACCGTGCCGTGCACGTTGATGTCGAACACCCACTGCCAGTCCTCAGGCGCACTGCCCAGAAATGAGCCGGCAGTCGCAACCCCGGCGCAGTGCAGCGCCACGTCGAGCCCACCGATGGCGCCGACGGCGTCGTCGACCAGCCGCGTCAGCGCAGCGGCATCGCGCACGTCGCAGGGTGCTGCAGCGACCTGTGCACCTTCGCGCACGAGACTGTCGGCGACGAGGCTGAGCCGGGCCTCGTCGACGTCCGTCAGCACGAGACGCCAGCCCTCGCGCGCGAGCCATTCGGCGCAGGCCAGCCCCAGCCCGCTCGCGGCACCGGTGATGAAGGCGCGCTTGGCGGGAAAGCGCTGTGACAGATTCTGCGTGGCTCGAGTCATGAGCCATCGTCGCCGGATTCGACGGAAAAATCGAGCGTCAGCCCCGCACGCAGCACGCGCTCGACCCGGCTCCAGTAATTGAAGAAGCCGCCACCGGCTGCCGAGGCGAAACGTGTGTCGTCGGCACGTCGCAGCAGGCGCAGGTCGATGCCCGCCTCCCGCAGCGCGATCTTCAGCGTCGACAGCTGGTCGGCGAGCGGCCCGACGGCCGGACGCATGCCGACGACGACCTCCAGCTGATGCCGACGGGCGAATTCGACCAGGCTCCGGGCGAGCGCCTGCCCGGCCTCGCCCGGTTCCACCGCGAACGGACCTCGTGCACTGAAATGCCGCTCCATGCGCGCCGCGGCATCGGCCAGCGCGGCGGCCGTGAAGCGCACGCGCGCCTCGCCGTAACGGAAGGTCGCGGCATTTGATTGGCCCGCATCGACGAGACCCGCGACCGGCGTCAGGGCAGCGAGCGGTGAAGATTCGAGGCAGCCGTCCTCGTCATGCAGCCAGAGGCCGATACGGCGCGACGCGACCAGGTCTCCGGTACGGTCTGCAGCCTGCACGCTGCCGGGCGGAGGATGCGCCACGACGGGCATCGGCAATGTCGTCTCGAGCAACGCGATCCGCGCATCGTCGAGGCGTTCGAGCCCGGCCGCGTCCTGCAGCAGCACCGGATCGCAATAGCGAACGAGGTTCGAGCGACGTGCGAAGTAGCGCTTGCCCGGCGTGTGCAGACCGGCGACCCAGCGCCAGGACAGCGTGTTGCTGGCAGCATCGCCATCGAGCAGATGGCGCAGGAAGAACTCCGCACCGAGCTCCCACGGCAATCGTTCGACGTGCACCCAGTAACTCGCGAACCACATGCGCGCGTGGTTGTGCAGGTAGCCGGTGGTCACGAGTTCGCGCGCGAATTGGTTCATCACGGCGACGTCGCACTCGCCGGCTTCGAGCCGTTCCAGTCGCCGCCGCGCGCCGGGATCGAGCTGAGCGCGCACGACGAGGCGCGCCGCACACCAGTCAGACCAGACGGAGGGACGCCGTTCGAGCCAGGATTTCCAGTAGCCGCGCCACTCCAGCTCCTGCACCAGCTTCAACACGGCATCGAAGCGGTGCCGCCGCAGCAGCGAATCGATCAGCTCGGATTCCCGCACGAGCCGGTGACGCAGCGCACCGGACAGGCGCGACACGAACGGATGCCCCGGCAGCACGCGATTCCGCTCGGCGCCGTAGCGTGGCGCAAGCTCGAGGAACTCCGCCCAGCGCGCCAGTGCCGCGTCACGGGTCTGCGGATACGCGATCATCTCGGCCTGGGACCCTTGCCACTCCGGCAGGCCTCGCTGCAGAACCGCACCGACTCCCAGTCCCGCGCCCATTTCTTGCGCCAGGTGAACGGCCGACCGCAGGCAGCGCAGGTCTTGCTCGGCAGATCCCGTTTCGCGACGCCGCGCACGTCAATTGCCCTCGCCAGGGGCTGCGCGCAGTCCTGCCCGAAAGGCCTGCGCCTGCGCGACGATGGCTGCACGGCGCTCGGGATCGAGGCGCGCGAGATTGCGCAACTGCATGCTCATGCGCTGGTTGCGCGACAGCGTCTTCTCGTGTCGCAGCAGGAAATCCCAGTACAGCGTCGTGAACGGACAGGCCTCAGGACCGGTGGCGAGCGCCGGATCGTAGCGGCAATCCCCGCAATAGTTGCTCATGCGCTCGATGTACTTGCCGGAGGCGACGTAGGGCTTCGAGGCCATCACGCCGTCGTCGGCGAACTGGGACATGCCGAGCGTGTTCGGCAGTTCCACCCATTCGACGGCATCGACGTACACCGCCAGATACCACTCGTGCACGCGCTTCGGCTCGACGCCGACCAGCAACGCGAACAGGCCCGTCACCATCAGTCTCTGGATGTGATGCGCATAGCCGAAGCGCAGGGTCTGGCCGAGCGATTCGCGCAGGCATTGCAGATCGGTGTCTGCGGTCCAGTAAAAAGACGGCAGTGGCTCCTGCGCGGACAGCGTGTTGCGCTCGAGATAGCCCGGCATGTGCAGCCAGTACACGCCGCGCACGTATTCGCGCCAGCCCAGGATCTGCCGGATGAATCCTTCGACGGCCGCGAGCGGCGCGGATCCGTCGCGCCAGGCACGCTCAGCCGCAGCGATCACGCGTCGCGGATCGAGCAGCTTCAGGTTCATCGCGGCCGCGAGACGCGCATGGAAAAGCCAGGGCTCGCCGCGCCACATCGCATCCTGTTGATCGCCAAAGCGCGGCAGCCGATGGTCGAGGAAATCGGCGAGCGCGAGCTCCGCGTCCGCCGCCGTCACGGGCCAGTCGAAATCGTCGAGTGCGCCGGGATGCGTGCCGAATACACGGCGCACATCATCGATGACGCGCGCCGTGATCTCGTCGGGCAGAAAGCGGCGTGGCGGGATCAGACCCGCGGGACCTGCGCGGCCGAAACTCTTGCGGTTCTCGCTGTCGAAATTCCACTCTGCGCCTTCCGGCTCTCCGTCGGACGTCAGCAGCACGGCATGCCGCCGCCGCATCTCGCGATAGAAGAACTCCATGCGCAGCTGGCGGCGTCCTTCGGCATGGCGCGCGAACTCGGCGTGCGTACAGAGGAAGTGACGGTCCTCACGCTCGTCATACGGCAGGCCCGCATCCGCGACCACGCCGCGCAGTGCCTCGCGCAGCGCCCATTCGCCGGGTTCCACCCACACGACCTGCGCCGGTCGCAGCGTCGCGAGATCCTGTGCCAGCAACTGCCCGAGCGTGGCCGCGGGTAGCGACTGCGCGAGCTCGCGGTAATGCACAAGCCAGCCGCGGGCGCGGCAGTCTTCGGCGAAGTGACGCATCGCGGCCAGGAAGATCGCGATGCGCGGCTGGCTGACCCAGACGCGCGTGGATTCCGGGTGCGCCTCGGCCATCCAGACGGCATCCTGCCGTGGATCGAAGCCCTCGAGGGCCGCGGAATCGAAGTTGAGCTGATCGCCGAGCACGACGACGAGTCGCCGATGCCGGGTATCACCCCTGTGCGGTGCATCCATGCGGCTGCAAGGCTAGCACGGCGTCCTCTGCACCATGCCTCGGTCGCCGAACGCCCCCGCCTTTACCAGACTGCCTCGCAGTGGCAGCGTGACCCTCTACACGGAGGTGACGCCGATGTCCGACGCCGATGACCTGCCCGCACCCGGCCCCCTGTCGCGACGCGACTTCCTGACCACGACCGCGGGTCTCTCGGCCGCCGCGCTCGCTGCCGCCGATGCGCGCATCGCGATGGCACAAAGCGAAGCCGCGAAGTCCGCAGCGCCCGCCGGCAGTCCGGCCACGGCGACGACGCCGCGCTGGGAATTCGGACCCTTCGACGACCTGCGCAGCTATGTGCGCGAACTCGACCGGCGCGGCCTGCTGCTGAAGGTCCGCAACATCGACCAGGACCAGTACGAAGGCACGGCGCTGATGTACCGGCTGATCGACCGCTTCGGCATGTACTTCGCGCCGGCGCTGCTGATGGAGAACGTGAAGATCGACGGCGTCTGGCACAAGGGCCCGATCCTCACCAATCACTTCGGCCACTGGGACACCGAGTGCCTGACCTTTGGCGTCGAACCCGTCCCGGGCGATCACATGAGGACCTACTACAAGGCGCTCGCCCGCGTGGAGGAGTACCTGAAACTCGGCAAGGGCGGCGCCTTCCCGACGGCACCTTTTCGTGAGGTCATGCGTGCCGAGGCGCCGTGCAAGGAAGTCACGCTGACCGGCGATGACATCGATATCACGAAGTTCGCGTTCATCCAGTCAAACCCCGCGGACTCCGCGCGCTACGTGAACACGGGCTCCGTGTTCACGAACGATGCGGAGCTCGGCAAGAACTTCGGCACCTATCGCTGCGAGATCAAGGGACCACGCATGCTCGGCGTGAATCCCGAAGAGGGCCAGGGCGCATCCCAGGCCTTCATGAAGGCGAAGGCGCGCGGCGACAAGTCCGTGAAGGTGTCGATCGCGCTCGGACAGGATCCGGTCACCTGGACGGTGTCGAGCTCGAAGCTGAATCGCGCCAAGGCAGACGAACTGGAAGTGGTGTCGGCGATCCGCGGCCGACCGCTCGCCGTCGTGAAGTCCGACACCAACGATCATCTCGTGCCGGCGAATGCCGAGATGATCATCGAGGGCGAGGTGCCGCTGGACCAGGACATGAAGCCCGAAGGGCCCTTCGGCGAAATGTACGGCTACATGGGCGCGAAGAAATCGGCGAATTTCTGGATGAACATCACCGCCATCACGCATCGCCGTGATCCCTGGTTCGTGAACCAGTACACCGGCGTCACGCGCGGCTTCGTCACGGCGCCGCTCGAGCAGATCGCGCTCTCCACGATGAAGCGCTTCGTGCCGAACGTGAAGATGCTGCACACGCCGGTCGAGGCCACGGGCCTGTGCTTCGTCTCCATCCGGAAGCAGAAGGCTGGCGAGGCACTGGAGATCGGCAAGCGCATCGCGCAGATCGTCGGTATCGCGAAAGTCGTCGTGGTGGTCGACGACGACATCGAAGTGCTGGATCGCGTGCAGATGATGCACACGCTCGGCTCGCGCTGGCAGCCGCAGCCGGCCACGGCGATCATTCCGGAATCGCGCGGCATGCCACTCGATCCTTCGCTGACCAAACGACCGTTCACGTCCAAGATCGTCATCGACGCGACGCGCCAGTGGCCCGAAGAAGGCGGCCCGACGCAATACCAGGCCCTGAACCGCACCGAACTCGAACGGCTCGCGCCGGATGCGTTCGCGCGCGTGGATGCGCACTGGAAAAAGTGGGTGGGCCGCTACCGCCCGCCGGGAAGCTGACGCGCCGGCCGACGCGCGCGATCTTCACCTGTGGCGCGCTGGATCACAGGCGGCCAGCCTGATAGTCCGCAAACGCCTGCTCGATCTCGGCGCGCGTGTTCATCACGAACGGGCCGTAACGCGCCACCGGCTCGCGCAGCGGCCGACCGGCGACGACGATGCACTTCGCGGCGGCGCCGCCGGCCGCGAGGCGGAGCGTATCGCCGGGACCGAGCACGCCGAGCGAGCCGCGCGGCAGCGTGGTCGCAGCGCCAGCGGCGCCGATCTCCAGCTGCCCGTCGTACACATAGACGAAGCACGTGTCCTGCGGTGCCGCGAGCTTTTCCTCGCATTCCGCGCCGGCCGCGAGATAAATGTCGACATAGGTCGCCGCCGTGGCGCCCGTCTCGACGGGGCCTGCGGTGTCGCGCAGTCGCCCGGCGAGCACGCGCGCCGTCGCCCCCGCACCCAGATCGAGCAGCGGAATCTCGGCTGCCGGAATGTCCTGGTAACGTGGCGCCGTCATCTTGTCGCGCGCGGGCAGATTCACCCACAGCTGGAAGCCCCACATCAAGCCGTCTTCCTGCTCCGGCATTTCGGAGTGCACGAGGCCGCGACCGGCCGTCATCCACTGGACGCTGCCCGGCACCAGCAGGCCACTGTTGCCCGCGCTGTCGCGGTGCCGCATGCGGCCGGCGAGCATGTACGTGACGGTCTCGAAGCCGCGATGCGGATGATCCGGAAAGCCGGCGATGTAGTCACCGGCCTGGTCCGAGCGGAATTCATCGAGCAGCAGGAATGGATCCATGTCGATGCGCTCGGAGCCATCGAGCACGCGCGTCAGCTTGACGCCGGCGCCATCACTGGTGGGGCGGCCGCGGATCGTCTGCAGGACGCTGCGGGAGCGGAGTGTTTCGGTGTTCATGCGGTCCTCGGGTAGAATGCGATTCTGACACCGCCGCCGAGAACGCACGAGCATGCTCGAGAAACCGCTGGAACGCCTCCTGTTCGCCTGCCGCTGGCTGCTGGCGCCGGTCTATCTCGGGCTCTCCCTCGCGCTGATTGCACTCGGCGTGAAATTCTTCCAGGAAGCCTTCCACGTCATGGGCCACATCTGGGCCATCAGCGAGTCGGACCTCGTGCTGACCGTGCTCGCGATGATCGATCTCGTGCTGGTCGGCAGTCTGATCGTGATGGTGATGTTCTCGGGCTACGAGAACTTCGTTTCGCGGATTGATATCGGGCCGGATGGCGACTCGCTCGGCTGGCTCGGCAAGCTCGACGCCGGCACGCTGAAGCTGAAGGTGGCCGCCTCGATCGTGGCGATCTCCTCGATCCACCTGCTGCGCATCTTCATGAACGCGCAGCAGATCGATAACGACAAGCTCATGTGGTACGTGATCCTGCACATGACCTTCGTGTTCTCGGCGGTGCTGCTCGGCTATCTCGACAAGATCGCGTTCGCCAGCCACCGCGATCACTAGCGCTGGATCTTCGAGGCGCGTCCTGCCTCAGCCGATTTCGCCACCCACGCTGATCACCGCGCGACCACACAGGGCGCGCGCTTCGAGGCGGCGGTGCAGATCCGGCACCTGCTCGAGCGGCACGACCTCGGACACGGGCAGTTGCCAGCGTCCCTGCACGACGGACTCGACGATCTGCCGCGCCACGTCGCTGTCCGGCGCGACCTCGACCTGACGCAGCGTCATGCCGGCCACGCTGAAGCTGCCGTTGATCAGCTTCGAGATGGGCACGGGCGCCGGATCGTTGCCGGACATCGCGCCGAGATAGACGATGCGGCCGAGCTTGGCGACGAGGCCGTAGTTGTGCTCGGCGGCCGGCCCGCCATTGCCATCGAGGATCACGTCATAGCCGCGGCCGTCGCTCGCCTCGAGTGCGGCGCGCGGCCAGTCCGGCTCGAGATAGTCGAGCACCGGGCCTGAATGAAATCGACGCACCCACGGAATCTTCGCCGCACCACCGCACAGCCCGACGACGGTGGCACCCGCCTCCGCCGCAATCTGCAGCGCCATGATACCGACGGCGCCGGCGGCGGAATGCACCAGCACGCGCTCGCCGCGCGCGAGGCGCCCGACCCTGAACAGCGCATGCCAGGCGGTGTATGAACAGCCGCGATAGACGCAGCCATCACGCAGCGACAGGCCCTCCGGCACGCGCAGCAAGCCGGCCACCGGTGCGATCGAATACTCCGCATACCCACCGAAGCTGATCCGCGACAGCACCCGCTGGCCGATCCACGCGGGATCGACGTCGGGTCCCACGGCATCGACGACGCCCGTGTGCTCGAGACCCGGCGTGAACGGATAACGCACCGGCATCCAGGCGAGGCGCTCGCGCCGCACCAGCGCATCGACCGGGTTCATGCCGACGAACGCGACGCGCAGGCGCAGCTGGCCTGCCGCAGGCTGCGGCACCGGCAGCTCGCGCAGCTGGAGCGCCTCGGGGATACCCGGTGCGTCGATCACGAGCGCGCGCATCGTTCCCTGCGTCATCACGACCCGCCGCGCGGCAGCAGCAGCGCGAAACCACCGCTGCCCGGAATTCGCAGCTGCAGGAATTCCGTGGCGCCGAGCCCGGCGATCGGCGGAAATGGCCGCCGCTGCGCGGCGATGCCGAGCGCGGCGAGGCGCTCAGCCGCCACGTCGAGGCTCGGCACTTCGAAGCCCTGCGCGAGATAACCGACATTCGGCGCCACGGCCGCGGCGACGCGTTCCGGCACGAAGAAATTCTGCGGCTCGTTCATCGCCACCTTGCCGTAGAAATGCGTGCCGGCCACAAACACGGTATGCGTGCGTGCATCGACGGGCCGCGCGAGGAATCGGTTCGTCTCGGGCTTGCCGAGCGTCTCGTCGAGTACGACCCGCATGCCGAGCACGTCGGTGTAGAAACGCGTCGCCGCCGCGACGTCCTTCAGGCAGTGCGCGGTCGTCGCCACCGGCGTGAAGCCGGTGCGCGTCTTGCCGTGCTTTTCGACTTCGGCGCGCACGCGACCGGTGAAGGTCTCCGGTCCGCCGCGCGGCTCGACCAGATTCACCGCGACGCTGTCAGGCGCTTCGAACACCACTTCCCGTGCGATGCCGGCATCGGTGCCAACCACGTAGGTCTCCGGATCGTTCCAGAACTCGAAGCCCGCGGCGCGCAGCTCGCGCGTGCGTGCATCGATGTCATCGACATAGAAGTTCACGTTCCAGAAGCCGCGCGAGGTGCGATCGCCGCGTTGCCGCACCGTGCCGCCGCGCGTGGCGAACTCGACCAGCAGGATCTGTCCGACGCGCGTTCCGGGCTCGCCGAGCAGCACCGCACGGGCGGGACGCACGACGGCGTCGTCGCTCGCGAGCGAGAGTTCGCAATGCAGTTCAGGTCCCGGCACGAGACCGATGCGATCACGATAGAACGCCAGCGATTGCGGCAGCGACTGCACGCTGATCAGCGCGAACGACAGCGCAGCGCCGGAAGCAAAATCCTCGGGTGCGGTCATCGACCCAGCCTGTCGCGACGCCGAATCACGCGCTGGTGGCCGCGAAGGCCGGATCCTGCTCGGCCGACTGCACCTGGTTGCGGCCAAAGCGCTTCGCCGCATACACGGCCGCGTCGGCGCGCGCGATCAGCTGCTCGCCCCAGACGCCGAGCGCGTCGCTGCTGGCCACGCCGATGCTGCAGGTCAGGCGAATCGACGCGCCACGCGAGTCGACCACGAGATCCGCGACACGCCGCACGATGCGCTCCGCCGTGGCGCGCGCAGCGACCGCATCCGCGCTGCTCAGGATCACGACGAATTCCTCGCCGCCGTAGCGGCCGATCACGTCGGACTGTCGCAGCTCGGCCTGGATCGGCGGAATCACCGCGCGCAGGCAATCATCCCCGGCAAGATGGCCATGTGAATCGTTGATCGCCTTGAAGTGATCGAGATCGATGAACAGCAGCGCGATGGGTAGTCCGCGCGCCTGGGCGCGCAGGCAGGCGGCCTCGAGCCGCTCGACGATCGAGCGACGGTTCAGCACCCCGGTCAGCGGATCGAGCTGCGCGCGACGCTCAGCCTCGCTCAGCGCGCGGCGCTGCTCGCGCAGCCGGTCCGCGACCCCGAGCGCCACGAGAATCGCGGCCGCGACCATCGACAGCGGCAGACCGATATAGAGCAGCATCGGTTCCCCATCGCCGACGAGGAAACTGACGGCGGTTGCGATCGTCAGCGTCTCGAGCAGGAACCAGGCGACCAGGAACCAGCCGGCAGCGCGGCTGCCACGCCGCCAGGCCAGGAACGACACCACCAGCGTGAACACCGCGGTGCCGAGGAACATCAGGTTGCCGACGTCGGCGACCAGCCCGCCACCGCCGAAGGCATCGAGCACGTTCGACGCGGCCAGCACGACGAACGCGACCGCCAGGCCGCCGAAGATCGCATGCACGCGGGGCGAGAAGCGCCGCAGCTCCGCGATCTCACGCACGAACAGACAGGCTGCGGCACCACTCAGTGCCGCCGGCACGTTCCAGGCATGTTGCTGCAGCGGCGCGGCGATGCGCAGGATCGCCCAGTCGAAGCCCTCGCCGGACAGGTACGCGACGTACAACGCCTGCAGCGAGAACAGCGTGCCGTACAGCAGGAACAGCTTGTCCGGCAGCACGAACCAGATCAGTACGGCGGCCAGCGACATCGCCATCAAGGCCGCGAACGCACCAGCCATCACGCGCGACTGCCGCGCACTGCGATCGACGACCGCATCGACCGTCGATCGAGTGACCGACAGTTCCTCCGCGCCCGAGCCCGTCGGTTCGACGCGCAGATACACGCGTTGCGCACCGGTGCCGGCCCGCGGCAATGCGAACACCTGATCCTGCGTGCCACGGAACAGCGAGCGCGTCATGGCCACGTCGAGCGGCGTGGTCGACCCCGAGGGATAGGCGCGCAACTGGAAGTGTCGGCCACGGTGCACGACGAGCGCCGGGATACCGTCCGCATTCGATGGCGACTCGAAAGTCAGTCGCAGCCAGAAGGCCTGGTTGCCCTGGCGGGCCTTGCGCAGGTTCACGGGCTCGAGCCGGGAGTCGAGCAGTCCGCGCGTGACATCGGCGTCGGCGGCGAGACTGTCGGGTGCGAGCAGCATGCGCGTTTCGGACGGCGCCTCCGCAGCCATGGCCAGCACCGGCATGAACAGAAGCAGCAGCCAACCGCGGGAGAATCTCGACATCTGCTAACGGTACAGCGACACGCGGGCGAGCGCGACGTCCGCGCCGAATTCGCGCATCCAGCCGAGGATGGCGATCCGCTCCAGGCGGGCCGGATTCAGCGGTTGTTCCACGCTGTTCGGCACGAGATCGGCCCACGGAACGCGCAGGGTCTGCCAGGTCGACAGGACCCGGAACGTCAACCGGTAGGAATCGTCGTACCAGCCACAATCCGAGGTCCGCAGGTGCAGGTTGTAGTCCTCATCGTTGCCGAACAGTTCGAGTTCGACGCCGGCCCAGCCCGACGCATCGAACGGCCGTCCCCGCGCACCGACGTCCAGCGCCATCTGGACGAACCCGCCGCCGCGATCCCGCGTGACCTGCCCGACCAGCCGGATGCAGCGACGTCCGCCGATGACGTCCCGCCCGAAATCGGCCACCGAGACCCCGCCCATGACGCGATCGCTGAAGCCGCGCCAGCGCAGCCCGGGCGCGAGGTACTCCGGCGTCGGGTCGAAGCGGCTGAGGTCGAGACGGGATTCGGACATGGGACCTGGATTATCCGCCAGGACGCGGCGTTCAGCGCGGGTCGAGGCTCGTCAGCAGGTATTGCAGATCGCGCGCCGCGATCACCGACTTCACGACCAGGCGGTCCTCGCCGACGACCCAAAGATCGTTGACGCCCGCCACCTTCCAGTGCTCCGCCTCGAAGCGCCCTGCCGGCACGTCCACGGTTTCGCGGCCGATGAATTCGATGGTCAGCGGTCGCAACGTGCCGAGCACCGGTTTGCTGAGGTCGGTACTCGCTTCCATCGAGTAGATCGTCGAGGTCTGGACGCCGCCTCGCGCGCGGTCGTACCACGCGGCGTGCCAGCCGTCGGCCGCCACGGGATGCGTACCGATCGAAAATGTCGCCGGCACGGTGATGTCCTGAGCCACGACGCCCGCGGGACCGGAACTCGTCGCGTCCAGCTGCGGGCCCTGCACGCGAATCTGCGCGGAGCCCTTGAAGCTGCCGGCATTCCAGTAACTGACGAAGGCCTCGAGCGGCCGGAAGTCCGCGGCGCTGCGCAGCATGACGCTGAATTGCGCGTTGCGCGCGAACAGATCGTGCCAGACCATCAGCGTGCGCGTGCCGTCGGGATGCACGAACAGCTGGAAGCGCTCTTCGCCACGCAGGCGCGCGTCACTCAGCGCTTCATAGCGATAGACGCCAGAGGCACGACGCAGGATCGCCTTGTTCGGCCCTGCGTTCTCGGACGATGCAGACGGCGCTGTCGTGGATTGCGCCGACGCCTGCGGCAATGCCGCCAGCCAGACCAGCGCGACCAGCGCGGACGCGAGGCGCGCGCCCGCGCTCATCACGCAGCGCTCTCGCCCGGTGCGCGCGGCGCGACGACGCGCACCCACGCCGCAAAAATCAGCAGTGCGACATTGGCGATCGCCATGATCAGGAACGGAGCGCCGGGCATCCACTCGTCGAATGCCCAGCCGCCGACCTTCGAAATCGCGAGGATGCCGACCGCGCCGAAGAAGCCGACCATGCCGATCACCGCGCCGCGGATCGGGCCGGGCGCTTCCTGGCCGATCAGCACTTGCGACGCAAGGATGCCGCTGGCCTGGCCGATCCCGAGCAACGCCGCGGCGCCGAAAGCGGCGGGCGCCGTCGGATCGGGAATCAGCCCCATCCAGCCGTACCCGATGATGGACAGCACGATCGCAAGGATCACCAGCGTGACGCGATCTATCTTGTCGGCGAGCCAGCCGAAGAACGGCGCCCACAGCATCGCGCAGCCCTGCACGATGCCGAACAGCGCACCCTGCCGCGCCGTCGCTTCCGCAGCGGTGAAGCCGTCGGCGATCGCCGCATTGACGACCCACAGCGACAGGAACAGCGCGACGATGACGAGATCGGCGCGCGCCGCGAATGAGCACGCATAGGCCAGCGAGATTCGCGGGCTACGGCCAGCGCTGAGGCCCTGCCGAACGAGCGTGACGAGCGGGACTCGCTCCGTCACCTGATCGGGACGACCCGGCTTGAGCCAGAGCATGATGAACGCGCTCAGCAGACAGACGCCCGCCGCGAACAGATAGGACGCGCGGCCGGCCCAGATCTCGGTCAGTCCCGATGACTGCAACCACGAGGGCAGCCGCGGCAACGCCACCAGGAAAATCAGCGCGCCGACGGCATTCAGGAAGAACGACAGTCCCGTGAGCTTGCCGCGATCCGCGTCCACCGGATAATCCGCGAGCACCGTCGCGAGCATGCCGCCGAGCGCGGCCACGCCGATGCCGAAGATCACGCGATAGATCAGCAGCTGGCCGACATCGTTGGCAAATGGATAGGCCGCGTAGGCGACACCGGTGACCAGGAAGCCGGCGATGTAGACGAACCGCCGGCCGACACGGTCAGACAGCGCGCCGATCAGGCCCACCGTCGCCAGCACGATCATCTCCTGCCAGAACTGCAGGGTCCCGGAGACGACACCGCGCTCGCCCGGCGGCACGCCGACGTACACCTCGAGCACGAAGCCCTGCAGCGCCGTCATGTAGGTGAACAGGCCGATGCTGACGAAGGCGGCCCACAGGTAGGCCAGCGTATGACCTCGGGTCACGCCGGGCATCAGGCGAATGGGGCCGAGGGATTGGGACGGAGCGGCGTTGGACATCCGTCCTTAATGCCCGACTGCGAAATCGGGCGGCGCGAATTCGACGCCCCCGTCCACCCTGCGACTGGGACGGTGGTTCAGTCGCCGGCGAGTCGACGCGCGCGCGATGACGGCCGACCTCTGGGCAGACTATGCAGACGCACGCGGCGCGTCGCTCGGCGGGCTCGATGCCACCAGCGCGACGTATGTCCAGCAGGCCCTGAAGCTCGATCCGAAGCACACCAAGGCGCTGTGGCTGCTCGGCAGCTGGCAGACCGAGCAGCGCGACTATCGAAGCGCGCTCGCCACCTGGCAGCGCCTCACCGCGCTGCTTCCGACGGATTCGTCCGATTCGAAGCTGATCGCCGCGAACATGGCCGAGGCGCGCGCCGCACTCGGCGGTGCTGCGCCAGCGACCGTGCCGGCTACCGCGGCTGCGGCGCCGGCGTCCGCGCCATCGATGCGGGTCGCGAGCGCCGCCTTCGCGGCTCCTGCGAGTACTCGCGTCAGCGGCCAGGTGTCGCTCGATGCGCGCTGGAAGGATCGCGTGGCGCCGGGCTCGGTGCTGTTCGTGTTCGCCAAGGCCGTCGGTCAGCCGGGCCCGCCTCTCGCGGTGCTGCGAGTGAAGACTGCAGCCTGGCCGATCAGCTTCGTGCTCGACGACAGCCTCGCGATGATGCCGAACCGCAAGCTGTCCGATTTCCAGAACGTGATCGTGGAGGCGCGCATTTCGCGGGCCGGCACCGCCGACCCGAAGCCCGGTGATCTGCGCGGCACCAGCGCCGCACTGAACCCGCGCGGCGCTGCACCGTTGCGTCTCGTCATCAACGAGGAGATCGGCGGATGAACAGCCCCCTGTCCGCCCCTGCGGCGCCCAAGAATCCAGCGGCTGCCGTGCCGCGACCGCGCACTGCGGCGTCGCCGTCGCCATCGGCCGCCGCATCGGCGCCCGCGCCCGCGGCACCGGCGAAGCTAGAGCCGCCCGCGCGCCCAAAGCCCGTCATCAAACCGGCGGCGCAGGATGAAGGCACCACACGGTGGATCACGCCCGCCCGCGTTGGCTTCGCGATCACGATCGTGCTGCTTTATCTCGGCTACACACTACCGACCGAAAAGCTGATCAGCCCGGAGCGTGGCATCGGCTACGCGCTCGGCATCATCGGCGGCAGTCTGATGCTGCTGCTGTTGCTGTATCCGGCGCGCAAGCGCGCGCGCTGGCTGGGTTTCATCGGCACCGTGAAGGGCTGGTTCCAGACGCACATGGTGCTCGGCGTCGTGGGTCCACTGCTGATCCTCTTTCACTCGAACTTCTCGCTCGGCGCCACCAACAGCAACGCGGCACTGTTCGCGATGCTGCTGGTCTCTGGCAGCGGCGTGTTCGGACGTTACTTCTACACGCGTATCCACTTCGGGCTGTACGGCCGCCGCGCCTCGCGTGCCGAGATGCAGGCGGGTGCGGACGAGCTGCGCGAGAAGGTCGCGGGCTCCCGGTTCATCCCGCAGCTGCTCGAGCATCTCGATGCGGCGGACAAGCGGCTGCTCGCTGGACATCCGGGTCCGCTCGGCATGCTGGTGAAGCCGCTATTCGTCACGGGCCGCATGTACCTCGAGCGCTGGCAGCTGACGCGCTTCGCGAACGGCGAACTGCGCGCCGCGGCGGCGAGCAACCCGGTGCTCGCGTCGCAGCACGAGCAGTTCGCGGTGGCCGTGCGCCGCTATATCCGTCGCCGTCTCGATGCGACGCGCCGCGTCGCCGAATTCGAATCCTACGAGCGCCTGTTCTCGCTGTGGCACGTCCTGCATCTGCCGCTGTTCTTCATGCTGTTGATCGCAGGCGTCGTGCACGTCATTGCGGTACACGTCTACTGATCGCTGGTCGCTCTCGTGTCACGACGTTTCTGGGGAGTCCTTCTGGGCATGACGATGCTGCTGTCATTCGGAGCATTCGATGCACTGACCGCGCGCGCGGCCAGCGTCGAGACGCTGCTGATGCCAGGCAAGGTCACGAAGGCCCATGCGAAATACGAGGAGGACTGCTCGCTGTGCCACGATCGTGCGGACAAGCAGCGCCAGACAGCCCAATGCCTCGACTGCCACAAGGACGTCGCGGCAGACGTGGCGAAGTCGCAGGGATTCCACGGCCGCATGAGCGGCGCCGCGACGATGCAGTGCAAGGCCTGCCATTCCGAACACCAGGGACGCGACGGTGACATCGTCAAGTTCACGCGCGCCGGCTTCGATCACACTCGCACGGACTTCAGGCTCGAAGGCGCGCACCGCGGCGTCGGCTGCGAGTCCTGCCACAAGACCGGCAAGCCGTTCCGCGCAGCGCCATCCGCCTGCGGCAGCTGCCACAAGGACAACGACCTGCACACCGGGCAGCTCGGCCAGAAATGCAACGACTGCCACACGCAGCTTGCCTGGAGTGGCGTGAAGTACGACCACGACAAGACGAAGTTCCCGCTGAAGGAAGCGCACCGCGAACTGAACTGCAACAGCTGCCACATCGGCGGCAAGTACAAGGACACCCCGCAGAAGTGCGTGGCCTGCCACACCGTGGATGACGTGCACCGTGGTTCGCGTGGCGAGAACTGCGCCGAGTGCCACACGCAGACGAGCTGGAAGACGACGAAATTCGACCACGCGAAGGAAACCGGCTTCGCGCTGCTGGGCGTGCACAACAGCATCGAGTGCGGCAGCTGCCACAAGACCGGCAAGTTCGAGGACGATCTGCCGCGCAAGTGCGTCGGTTGTCATCGCGCCGACGACTCCCACGCCGCGCGCTTCGGCGAAGACTGCGCGTCCTGCCACGGCAACAACGAGTGGTCGCCGGTGGAATACGATCACGCGGTCAAGGCGAAGTACGCCCTGGTCGGCAATCACCAGAAGCTCGACTGTCACGCCTGCCACACGGCGCCGGTCGCGACGCAGAAGCTGGGCACGGACTGCGTCAGCTGCCACGCCGCAACGGATCCGCACGGTGGCGCCCTGAAGGCGGGCTGCGACTCGTGCCACGGCACGGAAGCCTGGAAGAAGGACATCCGCTTCGACCACGACCTGACCGACTACCCGTTGCTCGGCATGCACGTGCTCGTGACCTGCGCGCAGTGCCACAGCTCGAAGGCCTTCAAGGGCGCGCCGACCACCTGCATCGGCTGCCACCAGGGCAGCGACGTGCACAAGGGCGGTCTCGGCAAGGACTGCGCGGCCTGTCATTCCCCGAACGCCTGGAGCGTGTGGGAGTTCGACCATGGCAGCCAGACCGGGTTCGCGCTCACCGGCGAGCACGGAAGACTCAAATGCGTCGACTGCCACCGGCAGCCGGCGGCTGAAGTGAAGCTGCCGAAGGATTGCGCAGCCTGTCATCGCAAGGACGACGTCCACCTCGGGCAGTTCGGCACCCAGTGCCAGCGCTGCCACACGACCATTTCCTTCAAGGGCGCGAGAATCCAGTGAGGTTTTCACCATGAACATCCTGCGCAAGTGGTTGCCCGCCACGCTGCTGCTGCTCGCACTCGGCATGGCCGGCATCGCGAATGCCGCGACCACACCGGTCAAGCGCTCGTTCGATCACCTGACCACGGGTTTCGAACTCGAGGGCAAGCATCTCGACACGGCCTGCGAGTCCTGCCACGTCAATGCCGTGTTCAAGGGCACGCCGCGCGAATGTTCCGCATGCCACTCCAAAGGCACGCGCTTCAACGCGCTGCCGAAGCCGTCAGGCCACATCGTCAGCACGGAACGCTGCGCGGCCTGCCATACCGCCACGACCTTCGCGCCCGCAGTTCGGTTCGATCATGCCGAGGCACTCGGCAGCTGCGAGTCCTGCCACAACAACGTACAGGCCATCGGCAAGACACCGGACCACATACCGACCACGGCAAGCTGCGAGAGCTGCCACAAGACCACAGGCTGGCGGCCGGCACTGTTCGACCATGCCGGCATCACCGGCGGCTGTTCGAGCTGCCATAACGGCACGCGCGCCACCGGCAAGAACGCCACGCACATCACGTCCACCGCGAGCTGCGAGTCCTGTCACCAGGTCCTCGCCTGGCGGCCGGCAACACGCGTCGACCATACACAGGTGACCGGGACCTGCGCGAGCTGCCACAACGGCACCACGGCCGTCGGCAAGAGCGCGAACCACATCACGAGCGACAACACCTGCGACAGCTGCCACACGACCGTCGCCTGGCGTCCGGCGAACTTCAGCCACAACGGCATCACCGGCAACTGTGCGAGCTGCCACAACGGCACGCAGGCCACCGGCAAGAACAACGCACACATCGCGAGCAGCAACAGCTGTGAGTCCTGCCATTCGGTCACGGTGTGGCGCCCGGCCACGCGCGTCGATCATGCGCAGGTGGTCGGTACCTGCTTCAGCTGTCACAACGGCACGACGGCCACCGGCAAGAACGCGACGCACGTTGCTTCGAGCAACAGCTGCGACGGCTGCCACTCGACCGCGGCCTGGCGTCCGGCTGGCTTCGATCACACCGGCGTGACCGGCAACTGCGCGAGCTGCCACAACGGCACGCAGGCCACCGGCAAGAACGCCACGCACATCACGTCCACCGCGAGCTGCGAGTCCTGCCACAACACGAGCACCTGGCGGCCCGCGACGCGGGTCGATCACACGCAGGTGACGGGCACCTGCTTCAGCTGCCACAACGGCACGACGGCGATCGGCAAGAATGCGACGCACATCGTCAGCGACAACACCTGCGACAGCTGCCACACGACTGCCGCATGGCGGCCGGCGAACTTCGCGCACAACGGCATCACCGGCAACTGCGTGAGCTGCCACAACGGCACGCGGGCCACCGGCAAGAACCCGACGCATATCCTCTCCAGCAACAGCTGCGAGTCCTGCCACTCCGTGACGGTCTGGCGGCCGGCGACGCGCGTCGACCACACGCAGGTGACGGGCAGTTGCTTCAGCTGCCACAACGGCACCACGGCCACTGGCAAGACGCCGACGCACATCGCGAGCGGCAACGACTGCGAGTCCTGCCATGCGACCGCAGCCTGGCGACCGGCGCGCTTCGATCACGCCACGATCACCAGCAACTGCGTCAGCTGTCACAACGGCACGCAGGCGACCGGCAAGAACGCCACGCACATCACGACCAGCAACACCTGCGAGTCCTGCCACAGCACCAGCACCTGGCGGCCCGTGACTCGCGTCGATCACACGCAGGTGGTCGGCGCCTGCTTCAGCTGCCACAACGGCACGATTTCGACCGGGAAAGGCGTCAACCACATCCCGAGCGCGAACACCTGCGACAGTTGCCACACCACGGCGGCGTGGACACCGGCGCGCTTCGATCACGCGGGCGTGGCGCCCGGCACCTGCAGCACCTGCCACAATGGCGTGCGTTCGACCGGCAAGCCGGTCAATCACGTGCCGACCACGGCGGAGTGCGACAGCTGCCATTCGACGATCGCCTGGCGACCCGCGCGGTTCAGCCACGTGGGCATCACGGGTGGCTGCGCTGCCTGCCATAACGGCACCAATGCGACCGGCAAGCCGGCCGGCCACTGGACGACGACGCGCGAGTGCAACGTCTGCCACACGACGACGGCCTGGACGCCGATCTCGTTCCGCCATACGTCACCCAACTATCCCGGTGATCACCGGGTTGCGCTGGCGTGTACCTCCTGCCACACCAGCAGTGCGGACACGGTGCCCTGGCGCTCGCCCGCCTACGCGAATTCCTGCGCCGGCTGCCACGAGCGCAACTACCGCGCAGGTCCGCACCGCAAGATCGCCACGCCCAGCACGAATTACACCGTCAGCGAGCTGCGCAACTGCTCTGGCGCGTGCCACGTCTACACGAACTCCTCGATGACGACGATCCAGACGCGGCGGCCCGGTCCGCAGCACAGGGTGACGAGTGGCGGTTTTGACTGACCTCGCGCGCGCGCGCCAGGCGGCGGCCTGGGCCGCGCTGCTGCTCGTGGCCGCAAGCGGCGGCACGGCGTTCGCGCAGGCACCGGACCGACTGGTCGATCTGGTCGAAGCGACGCCGACGGATCGCAATGTCGACGTGCTCGTGCAGTTCAACTGCAGTGTCCGCTACCTCACGCACTCGCCGCTCGACCTCGGCTCGTCGGCAGCCATCCGTCTGCGGCTCGGTCCGGACTGCGGTGCGGCGCCACGCAATGAACAGGCGCCGATCCTCAATGACGGTGGCCTGCTGAAGCGAGCTCGCGTCGAGGACTCGGCGCCCGGTGAGGCGATGCTGACGGTCGAGTGGTCGCGAGAGCTGCACTTCGTGCTCGCCCCCACGAGCAACGGCCGCGGTCTTCGACTGCGCCTGCTCGAAGTCCGTGCCGGCAAGGCCCGCATCTCCCTGCAGGACTCGGAAACGCCGGTCAGTGGCTATGCCATCAATCTCGATTCCGCGACGGCACCGTTCGCGCCGGAGGCCATCGCCGCCGCGAGTGAGCTGCTGCGCATGCCAGCCTATGTCTCGACGATCGAGCTCGAGGGACAGATCTGGTATCGGCTGCGCGCCGGTCCGATCCTTGCGCAGAAGGACGCGGATCGCCTGCTGGCCGCCGCGCAGCAGAAGTATCCGCGTGCCTGGCTGGGCATCAACGACGAAGTCGCCGTCGTCGCCGAAGGCACGCCGGCGATTTCCGATCTGGCACCGACCGTGCCGGTCGATCCTGCGCTGCCCGACGCCGAGCGCGAGAAGCTGATGGACGCGGCGCGCACCGCGATGAGCCGCAAGGACTATCCGCGCGCGATCGAACTGCTGACCAAGCTGACTCGCCAGCCTGAGTATCCGGCACGCGCACGCGCGCAGGAACTGCTGGGACTCACGCGCGAACGCGCCGGCCAGCTCGCGCACGCCAAGGCCGAGTACACCGAGTATCTGCGACGCTATCCGCAGGGCGACGCCAACGCGCGCATCCGCACCCGACTGCGCCTGCTGGCGAGCGCCGGCCGCGGCGGCAAGCGCGGCACGCTGTTCGGTGGTGGCGACGCCGAAGAAGGGTGGAAGCTCGGGGGCGGCGCCTCGCAGATGTATCGCTGGGAGCGCAGCACCGTCACCACGCCTGAGGCCAGCAACGAACAGCAGAACCAGAACGCGATCTACACCGACGGCGACTTCACGGCGCGCCGGCGTGGCGAGCGCTTCGATTTCACCAGCCGCGTCTCGGCGGGCTACGCGAAGGACCTGCTCGACATCGGCCCCGGCGACCAGACGCGCGTCTCGGCGGCCTTCGTCGAACTGAACGACCGTTCACTCGGCGTCGCGGCGCGATTCGGTCGGCAGTCGCGCAACACCGGCGGCCTGCTCGGCACCTTCGACGGGCTGTTCGCGTCGTATCAGCTGAAACCGAAGGTCGCACTGAATGCCGCCGTTGGATTCCCCGTCGAATCGACGCGCGAAAGTCCGCAGACGGATCGGCGCTTCTTCGGCGTCGCGGCGGAGTTCGGTCCGTTCAACGACAAATGGGACTTCGGTGCCTTCGCGGTCGCACAGACGCTGGCCGGCGAGACCGACCGCCGCGGCCTTGGCGTGGAAGCGCGCTACTTCGTGCCGGGCAAGACCTTCATCGGCCTGCTCGACTATGACGCCTACTACCAGACCATCAACAGCGCGGTACTGATGGGCAACCTCCAGCTGCCGGCGCGCTGGACCGCGAGCTTCAATTTCGATCACCGCCGCTCGCCGGTGCTGACCACGCGCAATGCGCTGATCGGCCAGCCCGTGCAGACGCTGGATGAACTGCTCAGCCTGTTCACGCCGGAACAGATCCGCCAGCTCGCGGAGGACCGCACGGCGCAGAGCGACATCTACTCGCTGTCGATCGCGCGGCCACTCGGCGAGCGCTTCCAGTTCAGTGTCGACGCGTTCGCAAGCCGCGCCGCTGCGACCATCAGCTCGGGCGGCGTGGCCGCGACGCCGGCGACCGGCTTCGACAAGACGCTGCAGGTGCAGTTCAGTGGCTCCAGCCTGTGGCGATCCAGCGATCTTTGGGTCATCGCCGCGCGATACCAGGACTCGGACGTCGCGACGACCCAGTCGCTGAGCCTCGCCTCGCGACTGCCGATCGGTGGCGCCTGGCGCATCGGTCCGCGACTGCGCGTCGACCGGCGCGAATCGACGATCGATGCAGCCCAGGAGATGCTGTACGTCCCGACGCTGCGGCTCGACTACCAGCGTGGCGGCACGTGGATCGAATTCGAGGGCGGCGCAGAACTCGGCAATCGCGATCTGCCGGCCGACACCGAGACGTCCAGGCGTTATTATTTCGGCCTCGGTTACCGAATCAGTTTCTGATGCCGCTTCGAAAAATCCTGCTGACCCTGCTGCTCGGTGTACAGCTCGCGGCCTGCGCGAGCGTCCCGCCACCCGCGCCTGCCGGATTCCTCGACGAGGACACCGGCGTCACGTTGACGGTCGTCGCGAAGCCCCTCGTGCTGGCGAGGGACCGCCGCGACGTTGCCGCAAACGCCCGCGACTACGTCACCCTGGTCGCCGTCGAGCGCAACCAGACCGGCCGCCGCAATCTCGTGCTGCTGGCCTATCGCTGGTCAACGATCGACCGGCGCGTGAATGCCCAGGCGGACGCCGACGCGCGTGCCCTGGTGCTCGTGGCCGACGGTCGGGACATCCGCCTGCAACCCGTTGCCGATCTGTTGCCAACGGAGCTCAGGCCGCGCGCGCAGCTTCTGCAACCGGACGTTACCGACGTGGTCGCGATTGCCTATCGAATCGACGAAACCACGCTGCGTTTCATTGCCGGAAGCCAGCGGATCTCAGGCTTCTATTCCGATGCCCGCGGTGCGTTGCCCTTTGCGCTGTGGGCCGACGGGCGCGAGGCGCTGAAGCTGTTCACACAATCGCTGGGCGGGCGCTGACGGCAAGGCGGCGGCCCGCGTTCCAGGCGCGGCTTAAGGCTCACTTAACCGTTCCGCGCTGGAATGGGGACAATTGCCCCCGCCCAGGAACGCCCCTTTGCCTCCATACCGACGCTCCCGCAGCCAGCCTTCCCGTGACCATTGGAATGCCCAAGCGGCTTCCGATGGACCCCTGGACGCGGCGAGCCTGGACCCTTCCGGCAGCCTGCCACCCGCTCCTGACGTGCTCTCGCAGATCGAACTCGACGTGCTGGTCCGCGTCGCGGCGGGGGTCAGGACCGTGGACATCGCGGCGGAGCTCGGGCGCAGCCCCAAGACCATCGAGAAACACCGCACCCACATCCTGCTGAAGCTCGGCCTGCACAACGTCGCCCAGGTGGCGGTCTATGCCGTGTATCACGCCCTGGTGGACGCCGAAACCGTGCTGCGCGACAGGACACCACGCGCCCGCTAGCATCGCGGGCATGATCACGATCACACGCCGCCTGCGCGGCACCGCCCTCCTGCTGCTCGCCACCCTCGCCGCATCGGGCTGCGCGACGACGGGCAGTTCGAATTCCACCACGGCGCTGCCGCCGAACCTCGATGGCTTCTGCATCCAGTCGCAGGCTGACATCTCGGCTGCCAAGGTGCCGGCGATCGTCGTGCTGCACGCGGATTACGACGAATTCGTGCAGTCGAAGCCGGCCGTGCGGCCGCTGCGCACCGAGCAGTACATCTGGTACGCCGATGAAGCGCGCACGCAGCCGAAGATGGTCTCCTGCAAGATGAAGACAGCGGATCACATCCGCACCGAGTACGGCGCGGATGCCGTCGGCGAAGAGGGCCTGTGCTCGGACGTGAACCGCCTGACGCTGAGCCGCGTACTCGCGAGCGTCGGCAAGCGCGAGCGCCGGCAGCTGAAGTTCGATGCCGGCACGCGCGTCGTGTTCGATGCCGATGAAGTCACGGACAATGGCCCGATCTGGCTCGCGCCGTTCCCGATGGCCTCCGTCGGCGGCGATGGCGCGCTGCACCTGAAATCCAAGGCGATGCGCAACGACTGGCTCGATCCGAGGCTCAAGGACGCGCCGGCCCGGTTCAAGGGCACGCGCTACTGCCACCTGATCGCGCCGACCTATCTGCTCGGCATCCTGCGCGGCGACGTCACGCTGCAGTGAGGCTCGGCGACGGACCTCAGAAGCGGAAGGTGTAGTTGAACTTCAGCGTCGTCTCGGCGACGAACGGCTGGAAGTTGCCGAAAGCATCCTCGCGCCAGTCGTAGTTCACGACCAGATACGCCGACTGCCCGGCGTTCGGCAGCCAGCGCAGCCGGCTGTTCAGGCCGAGCCGCCGTGAGACGTTGTCGTACTGCACGACGTTCAGCCACGCCCAGCGTACGTTGAAGGCGACGTTGCCGGTCATCGAATACACGCGCGTCGTGAACTGCTGCGTCGGCAGTTCGATGTCGTTCGTCTGGTATTGCATCGACAGGAACAGGTGCTCGTTCGGACGCAGCGCGACGCCGAGCTTGCGGTCGCTGCGCCGCCCGTCATAGAAATTTCCGGCCTCGAAATCGAAGGTGGCGGAGATGCGACGGAAGGCAGCGGTGCTGCCATAGACGCGCACGCGTTCGTAGTCATACCGGCCAGGCTGCACGGCGATGCCGCCTGGCAGCAGGAACGGCCGCGGCAGGATCTCCGTGTAGCGACCGACATCCATCGAGAACTGGTCACCGGGCTGCGTGTCGAGCGTGAACGGCGTCAGCACCAGTGCGCGGGATTCGAGCTCGCCCGCGTCATTGTCGACGTTGACGAAGCTCGCCGTACCGAGCCAGCTGCGGAAACGACCACCGCGATCGAAGCGATAGCGATACTTTGCAACGGCGTCGAGCTGACGGATACCGGTGCGATTGACGAAGCCAAGTGCCGGCCGGAAGTTGCGATCGATCTGCGCGTAGGACACGGTCGCATCGAGGCGGTCGTTCGGATAGCCGAGCTGCAGACCCCAGGCACCATCATCGCCGTCGACACCCTCCGTGCGGGCGCGTTGCGCCCAGATCCGGCTCTCGATCAGCTTGCCATCGAGCAGCGTCTGGTCTCGCAGATTCAGATCCACACCGACGAGATCGCTGCGGCGATCTGCGACGGGATCACCCGAGGTGACGATCGCGCCGAGCGTCGACTGCTCGAACAGGCTCATGAAGGCCCGCGCGACGAACAGATCACGCGCGGGCACGGCGCCGTTCTGCTCCTGGCGCACCGCCAGCGCGCCGATCGAGTAGCGTCCGGCCTGCCCCGTGAGCTTCAACCCGACGTCCAGATCGATCGGCTGGCCCGTGGCAGACAGCCCGATGGTTCGGGAGAAGAACGGTCGGCCGTTCTGCGTCAGGCCGCCAAACTCGAACAGTTCGGCCCCTTCCAGGAAGAAGTCGCGCTTCTCCGGAAAGAACAGCGAGAAGCGTGTCAGGTTCACCTGCCGATCGTCGACCTCGGTCGCCGAGAAATCGGTGTTCAGCGTCAACGCCGCCGTCAGCGATGGCGTGATGCGGTAGAACGCATCGAGCGAGGGCTTGGCGACGAAGCTCGCCTGGCCCAGGCGGAACTGCTCGCGCTGCGTCATCGCCATCGAGGGCACGATGTCGAGTCCGCGGCCCTGCGCAAGACCGCGCATCCCACGGATCTCGCCTTCGGTATCGAGCGTGATGCGCCGATCACGCTGTGCCCAGGCCAGTTCTTCGCGCTTGCGCCGGATCGAGCGCAGCACGTTGATGCCCCAGACGTCATTGCGCGGATCGAAGGACAGCGTCTTGAACGGCAGCGCGATCTCGACATTCCATCCCGTCGGCGTGATCTGCGCCGCGGCATCCCAGATACCGTCCCAGTCCATGTTGTAGTTCAGGCCGCCGAGCGCGAGGCCATCGCGCTGCACGCCGTTCGGGTTGACGTAGAAGATGTAGCCCGTGCGCTTGTTGTTGTAGGGATCGAGGAAGAACTGCGCGTAGTCGTCGTTGACCACCGCCTGGCCCTGCACGAGCTGCGACCGCTTGATCTTGTCCGGTTCCGAATCGACGAACTCCGCGGCGATGTACAGGTTTTCGTCATCGATCGCGAGCAGAAAGGTCGTCGGTTCCGTCGGCGGCGTGCCGGCACCCGGAGACCACTGCGTCAGATCCGTGATGCGCACCGCCGTCTGCCACTGTGGCTCGTCGAGCCGGCCATCGATCTTCGGCGGACGGTCGAAGCGGACGATGTCCACCTGCTTGGGCTGGTAGGTGGATCGTGCGGCGTCCTTTTCCTCCGGGATCTCTCCCTGTCCGAGCGCGAGCGCGGGCATCGGCGACAACAGGCTCGTGGCCGCGAGCCAGGGACCCAGGAACGGCATACGCATGATCCCGGAATTATCGCCGAGACCCACTCCACGCCGCTTGCACTCCATAGGTAATGTCCGAAGGGCGATGCAGCGCACGGCGGACACTGCGTATGGGAGCCCGCGGCCCGAAGTGCTCCAATCGATGCGACACATCATCGAACCGACGGAGTCCGCCATCATGCTCTACGAAGTCACCGGGGACATTCTCCTCAGCCGCGCGCAGGCCATCGTGCACGGTGTCAGCCCGAACGATCACTTCGCCCAGGGCCTGGCGTTGTCACTGCGCGAGCAGTGGCCCGCGATGTACAAGGATTTCAGACATTTCACGCAGCTCAAGCATCCGACTCCCGGTGACCTCTGCGTCTGGATGGGTGCAGATGGCCGCCGCATCATCAGCCTGTTCACGCAGGAAGCCGGCAGCGACCATGGCAAGCATCCGGGTCCGGCAAGCGCGCAGCACGTGGGCCACGCGCTGAAGCAACTGGCGAAGCTCGCCACCACCGAGAAGCTGACCAGCCTCGCGCTGCCGCGGCTCGCGACCGGCGTCGGCGGCATGGACTGGAAGGACGTGCGCCCACTGATCGAGCAGCATCTCGCGCCGCTGCGCATCCCCGTGATCCTGTACACGACATTCGCGGCCGGCCGCGCCGCCGAGGAGCCTGCGCTCGCGGCCTGATTGATCGCTCGCGTATGCTCACGGCATGCGCGAGAGGCGACTGCTGCTGATCTGGGGTGGGCACGCCGGCGGCCGCACGGAGCGACTGCGCGACGCCGTGATCGCCGGCGTGGCAGACGCGGGTGAGCCGCTCGAACTGCGTCAGCGACCGGCACTCGAAGCCGGCATCGAAGACCTGTTGTGGTGCGAAGCGCTGCTGATCGGCACGCCGGAGCACTTCGGCTACATGTCCGGCGCGCTGAAGGATTTCTTCGACCGCACGTTCTACCCGGCGGAAGGCCGCACCGAAGGCCTGCCCTACGCAGTGTTCATCAGCGCGGGTAACGATGGCGCCGGCACCATCGCATCGATCGAACGCATCGCCACCGGCTATCGCTGGAAGCGGATCGCGCCGCCGCTGCTCGTCGTCGGCGAACCGACAGACGCGGCGCTGACGCAGGCGCGCGAGCTTGGCATGACGATGGCTGCCGGCCTCGCGGCCGGCGTGCTCTGACTCGCGTCAGTTCCCGAGGCGCTTCTTCGCCGCGGCGAACTCCGGTGCGATCGCCAGCGCACGCTCGAAGCTGCGGCGAGCTGCCGCAGCGTCACCGGCTTCCGTGGCGCAGCGCCCCAGCCAGTAGTGCGCTTCGGCGTGACCCCAGTCGATGCCCGTCGAGGCGGTACGTCCTCCGCCCGCATCGAATGCGACGGCAGCTTCCTTGAAGCGTGCACAGCCCTTGAGCTTGTCACCACCGACGAATTTCGGACGGAAATACAGCCCGAAACCTTCGACGAGTATCACGCGCGGATTCTTGAAATCGAGCATCAGCGCGGATTCGATGCTCTTGCCGCTGCGCGATCCGTTCTTGATCGCCCCGAATCCGCCGAGGTTGGCCATGTAGCCATAGCAGACGGACTGCAATGCAAAGCCCTCGGCGAAGCGCGGATCCTTCCGGGTCGCCGCATCCAGCGCCTTGACGCAGCTCTCGCCGCTGCGCTCGGCGAGATCCTCGTTCTTCGCGGTCATCGCCATCTGCAGCTGACGAAACTGCACGAAGGCGCGCGCATAGAGTTCAGCCGGCGCCGTCGATTTGTCCCAGGCGGCCGTCGCCGCGACGAGCCGGCCGATGTCGGCAGTATCACCCTTCAGAAACGCCGTCTGGGCGCGCGCGCCGATCTCGGCGGGCTCGCCGGCCGCGAGCGCCCATCCGGGCAGCAACGCGCAACACGCCAACAACAGCCACGCTCGCTTCATGCCAGGTAATCCTTCGTCAGTTCTTCCGATTTCGCCCACAGCTGCTGCGCCAGCGCGCGATCATCCATGTGCTTGCCAGCAACGGGCACGACCGGATTGCAGTCCTCGAAGTAGTATCCACTGGTTCGCGCCAGCGCGGGCGCCGTTGCGACGTAACACGCCGTCGCCGCGCCCTCCTCGACGGACTTCATGAAGGTCCAGCCGATCAACGAGCCTGCGATGCGCTTCCAGGCCGCGAAATGCCGTCCCAGATTGGTGTTGATGATGCCCGGATGCACGGCATTCGCCGTCGCGGCAGTGCCCGCGAAGCGTTGCGTCAGCTCCAGCGTGAACAGGCCGTTGGCGAGCTTCGACTGGCCGTACATCCTGTTCGGCTCATAGCCGCGTTCACCGGAGAGATTGTCGAATTCGATGCCGGCCTCCGGCGCCCAGCGATAGCCGAGACTCGAAACCGCAACGACGCGTCCCTGCGGCGCCGCTTTCACCTGCTCCATCAGCCGATGCACCAGCACGAAATGACCGAGGTGATTGACGACGAACTGCTTCTCGAGTCCGTACACCTGCTCGAGCGTCGGCAGGGCCATGATGCCGGCGTTGCAGATCAGCATGTCGATCGGCATGCCGAGTGCGCGAACCTGGTCCGCGGCTGCCGCCACCGTGTCCCATCGCTCGAGCTCGAGCGCGATCGGCGTGGTCTTGCCCGACACCGTCGCGCAGGCCTCGCGCGCCTTCTCCAGCGTGCGACCGGTGACGATCACATGCGCGCCCCTCGCGCTGAGTACGCGCAAGGTCTCGAGCCCGAGGCCGGACGTCGCGCCGGTGACCAGCGCCGTCTTGCCGGTCAGATCGATCCCGGTCGTGACCTCTTCAGCCGTGGACTTCGCGCCGAACGGACCGATCGGTACACCGGCGGGACGCTCCGCTGCGTCTTCCTTGCGAGAACAGGACACCACCAGCGGCGTGGCCGCGACGGCGCCGGCCGCCACGATGAAACGTCTTCGATCGACCATGGTCCAGACCCTCGGGCAGACAATGCCCCGATCTGGATTCTAGACAGCCTTCCTGATGCCCGCGAGGCGACCGTATTTCGTGTCCAGATGGCAAATGTGCGAGCGGAGCCACAGCGACAGGAAACTGAAGAAGGCCGGGCTGACACGGCCGCCGGCCGCCGAAAACGCCACGACATGCTTGCCAAAGTCCTGCAGCAGCCGGGCGTGGATCAGCTTGTGGGACTTGAGGTCCGGGAAGGCCACGGACTCCATGTAGGCTTCCTCGTCCGTGAAATGCCGCTGCGTCGCTTCGCCGAGTTTGCGGAACAGGGCTTCGATTTCATCCTTGGGCGCGCCGGCGGCATCGCGATCGTGGATCGCGTTCATCAGCTTGATCAGCCCCTGGTGCTCGGCGTTCATCCTCGCGACGCCGACGTCGTATTTGACAGGATCCCACTGAAAGAAGCTCATGGCCCCTCCGATACCGGTGACTGGTGCACCGGTATCGGCAGGCCCGGACGGCGGCTGGATAGGGACTGATCCGTAAGCCAGTCCCTGACCCGGATCGGGTGCTGCCTCAGCCCTTCGTGAAGCGCAGCGTCATGCGATCCGATTCGCCGATGGCGTCATATTTCGCACGGTCGAACTTCGGGTCGGGCGGTTCCTTCGACCCGTTCGGCACGCTCTGTCGCGTCGGCGGCAGCGTCCAGACACCGAAAGGATGATCCTTCGTGTCCTTCGGATTCGCGTTGATGTCCGACTTGCCCGCGAACTTGAGGCCGGCTTTCTCCGCCAGCTGGATCACATGCGCTTCCGTGACGTACCCGGTGGATGCCTTCGGATCCTGCAGGCCCGGCTTCGCGCGATGCTGCTCGATGGCGAGGATGCCACCGGGCTTCAGCGCCTTCGCGAGCTGGCCGAAATTGCGCTCGCTCGAGCCTTCGCCGGCCATCCAGCCGTGGATCGAACGCGACAGCAGGATGAAATCGTATTGCTCGGCGGCCAGCGGCGTCGCGACCGGACCCCAGTTGACGAGCTGCACGCGGCCATAGACGCCGGGGTTGTAGAAGCGCAGTTCGAAGCGCTGCCGACCGAGACGCGCACCCTGGCTCAGCGCCGGGTTCAGGATGTCGGAGGCCGTGGCGGTATAGCGGCCACCGGTACGAGCCGCATACGGCGCGAGGATCTGCGTCCACCAGCCTTCGCCGGGCTGCACTTCGAGAATGCTCATGCCGGGCTTCAGGCCCCAGAACTCGAGCGACTCCGCGGGGTGACGGAAGACATCGCGCGCCTTCTCCGCCTCCGATCGCCAGCTGCCCGCGATGGCCGCGGCGAGCGGTGACGCTTCCGAGACGGCGGGGGCGGCGGCCGGTGCCGAGGCGGCGGGCGCGGTCGCATCCTGGGCGACGGCTGCGAGGCTGCTCAGCGCCGTGATCAGTCCGACCGAAACGGCCGTCGTGAACTTTCTCATGGGTTTCTCCTTGACCTGAAAATGAATGCGAACGTCGTGTTGCGCCGCGAGCGTAGCAGAGCGCCCTGCGACCGGGCGAGCGCGTCCGCGGCTTGGGCAACGGAGCCGGCACCGCGTGCCAGCCTCGGGTCCGGGGTCTACCGTGCGTCACATGAACGCCACCAAGCTCGACATCAAGACGATCACGGAATTCCTGGCGGAGCAGCCGAACGTGGATGTCAGCCACGCCTGGCAGCGCTGCTGGGGCATTCACAGCGGCATCGTCGAACGCGTCAAGGCGCGGTTCCCCGTGACGAAGCATCCGTCGACCGTCGGCCACGAGTACTTCACCTCGCTCGACAAATCGATGGAAGGCTCGTTCAACGCCTACACGGGGCCGCAGGTGGACTGGCTCGTGCACTCCTGGCTCGGCAATCGCAAGGCCAGCATCCTCGACATGAATGCCACGGTGTTCCTGTCACAGCAGAACCGCGTACCGCATCTGATCGTGATCTTCGGCACCGTGCCGAAGCTGTTCTTCTACGCGGACTACATCCCGCGCCTCGATCCGCGCATGAATCTCGAGTACGTGCAGAAGTACTACGAGCCGGCGAATGCCGCCGCGATCAAATTGCGCGGCCATCCAGACTTCACCTGGAACTGGAGCCACGGCACCTATCTGCGCGGACTGATGTCGGCCGTCTGCACCAGCATCATGGGCGAGCTGAACGACGCGAACATCGATGTCTGCGAGCGCTATCTCGAAGACTTCGTCGGGCGCTGGTTCGGCTGGCTCGATGAAGCCGAGGCGAATCCGCTGCCGGACGCCGAGCGCGCGGCGCAGCAGCACTATGACTACTACGTGCGCGAAGCCGGCTATCGCACCGATCCGATGAATTTCCTCGCGCAGCGTGCGTTCGGCGAGAAGGAATTCAACGAGCGCCTCGAGTTGCGCATCGGCACGCAGCAGATCGCAGCGACTCGCGGCAAACCCCCGCTCGGCAGGTAAACTGTCGGGCATGAATGTGATGCCCGTGGCGCTGCGCGTCGCCATCCCTGCCGACGCACCGGCGCTCGAGAGACTCGTGAATTCTGCCTATCGCGGCGACAGCAGCCGCGCTGGCTGGACCACCGAAGCGGACCTGCTGGGCGGCCAGCGCGTCGATGTCGCCGGACTGCGCGACACGATCCTGCGCGGGGCGACCCGCGGCGATGTCGTGATCCTCGTCCACGAGGATGCCGACGGTCTCGCGGCCTGTGTACAGCTCGAACCCTCCGGCAGTGGCTGCTATCTCGGCATGCTGACGACGCGCCCGACGTCGCAGGGCGGCGGCCTTGGCCGGAGCATGCTCGCGGCTGCGGAGCAGTACGCGCAAGGGCATTTCGGCACACGCGAAATGTCGATGACCGTCATCATCCAGCGTACCGAGTTGATCGCCTGGTACGAGCGGCGCGGCTATCGGCGCACCGGCGAGCTCAAACCCTTTCCGTACGGCGATGTGCGATTCGGCGAGCCGCGGCGCGATGACCTGCAGTTCGAGGTGCTGCGCAAGCCGCTGGTCTGAGCGCAGAATGGCGTGGCCCTGTCTCGGGGCTGTCGCATATCGGTGTTGTGATGCGCGGATGGATGCCAGACCACTGTTCGTTGTGGCGATCGCCCTGCTGTGCGGTTGCAGTGCCGACATGAGTCGTCATGACGCAGTCCCGCTGATCATCGCGCATCGCGGCGCATCGGGTTACCTGCCCGAACACACGCTCGAGGCGTATCGGCTCGGCATCGAACAGGGCGCCGATTTCATCGAACCGGATCTGGTCTCGACGCGCGACGGCTTTCTGGTCGCGCGTCATGAGCCGAACATCACCCTGACGACGGACGTCGCGCAGCGCGCGGAATTCGCGGACCGGCGACGCACGCGGATCGTCGATGCCAAGTCGGAAGACGGCTGGTTCACCGTGGACTTCACACTCGCCGAGCTGCGCACGCTGCGAGCCGTGCAGGCACGCCCCGACCGCACGCAGCAGTACAACGGCCAGTTCCTGATTCCGACGTTCGACGAAATCATCGCGCTCGCGCAGCGCGAGGCCGGGCGCGTCGGCAGGCCGATCGGCGTCTATCCGGAAACCAAGCATCCGACCTGGCATTGCGAACTCGGGCTGCCGCTCGAAGAGCGCATGCTCGCGGCGCTGAGCGCCGTCGGCTGGACCGAGCGGGACTCGCCCGTCTTCCTGCAGTCCTTCGAGTCCGGCAACCTGCGCTGGCTGCGCGAGCGGACACGACTGCGGCTCGTGCAGCTGGTCGATGCGGAGGGTCTCGAGCCCGACGGCACACCTCGCGCCCCCGCGCGCTGGAGCTCGGCCGGCCGCTGCGCGCTGTACCCGCAGGGCGACTTGCCGCGTGATTTCACAGCGCCCTCGAGCTTTCGCACGATTGCAGGATATGCAGACGTCATCGCGCCGTGGAAGCGCTACCTGATCAGTGCCGATGCGGACAACCGGCTGCGGCCCGCCTCGAACTTCATCGCGCTGGCCCGCGACGCCGGACTCGGCATCCACACCTGGACGTTCCGCAACGAGCCGTCGATGCTGGCCGCGGACTACGGCGATGACCCCGCGCGCGAGTACGCGCAGTTCTTCGCGCTCGGCATCGACGGACTGTTCAGTGATTTTCCGGATACCGCGGTCGCCGCGCGGCGGGCCTGGCGGGAATGAACCCGGATAACCCTCGCTGAAACGAAACGGGCGACCCGAAGGCCGCCCGCTCGTCTGACTCCAGTCGGAGAGAGATCAGTCGCCGAGGTTGTACGTCACCTCGAGGCCGACCTGCCGCTCGCGCCGCAGGATGCCGAAGAAGCCACGCGGCAGGCTGTAGGCGGCATTGCCGACACCCGCGATGCTCGCCGGCGGCAGGCCCGGATCCAGCGTCACGTTGTTGATGCCGATCAGGTAGGTGTGCAACCAGCGCGTCGCGGACGGCACCGCGTCTTCGTTCGTCAGGTTGCGCGCGTAGAGGCCTGCGCGCCACTTGTCCGTCTGCACACCGACGCGCAGTCCGACCAGCGTCGTCGACGGCGTGTACGGATCGTCATGAACCTGCACGGCTCGCTTGTCGGTGAACGACACGTCGCCGTTGATGTACAGGTTCATGTCGCCGGCGCCAATCGGGCGCTTGTAGTCGGCCGTCAGGCTGGCCGTATTCTTCGCAGCCAGCGGGAACGGATTGCCGACGATCGAGCAGTCGCCGCGGCCGGTCGGATTGAACGACGTCGACGGTGCGTTGACGCGATAGACGCCGCCACCGCTCGTCAGCGTGTACTGGAAGTCATCACAACCTTCGGTGAATTCCGTATCCGCGAGCGCGTAGGTCAGGCCCAGCGTCAGGTTCTCGGTCGCGGCGAAGCGCGCTTCGAGCTCGAGGCCCTTGATTTCACCCGATCCCTGGTTCGTCGCGATCGAGGTCACGGCGCCGGTCGTGATGTTCTGGATCGGCGTGGTCAGCTGGATGTCCTCGGCCTGCAGGAAGAACACCGAGACGTTCGCGATCAGCCGGTTGTCCATCCACGCGGACTTCATGCCGATCTCGTAGTTCTTCGAGGTTTCCTCGTTGAACGTGATGTCCTGCGGACGGCCGTTCAACGACGCCACCGCGCCATTGAATCCGCCCGGCTTCGTGCCCTTGGCGAAGTTCGCGAACAGCGTGATGTCCGGCGTCAGCTTGAAGTCGACCGTGACGCGCGGCGTCGTGGCGGTCCAGGAGTCCTTGCCGCTGAAGGTCGTGGCACCCGGCGTCTGGAAGTTCGGCCGGTTCGCGCGCTGGTTCAGCTGCTTGTATTCCTTCGCGCGCCGCAGTTCGAGAGACGCCGACAGTCGATCCGTGAAATCGAAATCGACCGAACCGAAGAACGACGTGTTGTAGACGTCGATGACCTGCCAGGGTTCGGACTGGCCGTTTGGCGTGCTGAAGTCCATGTCGAACGTCCGCAGTTCCTGCTCGTAGTGGTACGCACCGAGCAGCCAGCGGAAGCGACCTTCCTCCGGCGAATTGATCTTGATTTCGGACGAGAAGTCGCTGGTTTCGTCGATCGCCGTCGCCGCACCGAGCGCCTGACGCTGCACGCCGTTGATCGGCGCCTGGATGATGTTGACGGACGAGTGGTCGCTGTCCGAACCGGTCTTGCGCTTGTCGTCGCGGAGGCCGCCATCCACGGTCAGCGTGTAGCCCGAGCCGAAGATGTCCCAGGTGCCGATCGCGGTTGCGAGTGCGAGATCGCGATCGACGCCGGAGAACACGAGACCCTGGCGCGTGTCGTAGATGCCGCCGGTCGGCACGATGCCGGACGCGGCCGTGTTCAGCGTCGTCGGGATGCCGTTGACCAGCGGGATTGCACGCGTCACCGGCGCATCGTTCAGCGCGATGATCCCGGGCTGGATCTCGCCGCAGAAGTACTGATTGGTATTGGTCGTGGAAGTCGAGTTGAACGAGCCCAGCGAACGCGTGCCGGGATAGCAGTTGTTGTCAGCACCGGACTGGAAGAACAGCGGTCGACTGCCGTCGCGATCCTCGGCCCAGGTCGCGCGGAAGCGCAGCGTCACATCCTCGATGGGCTTCAGTTCGAGCACGCCGCTGATCGACTTCGACTCTTCCGAGCCGATGGTCTTGCCGGTGAGCTGGTTGATCCACTGCCCGTCGAACTTGTTGTAGCGCAGGCTGATGCCACCGCCGGCCTTCTCACCGAGCGGCCCCGAGAGGCGCAGGTTGGCGCCCTTCTCGTCCTTGTCGAAGTTTGCGGAGGCGGCGCCGTCGAAGCTGTCGCCGGGACTGCGCGTGATGAAGTTCACCGCACCCGAATACGTGTTGCGGCCGTAGAGCGCGCTCTGCGGACCGCGGATGACTTCGACCCGCGCGACATCGGCCATGTCGAGGCTGGTGATGTCACCGGGGTAGTAGATGCCGTCGACGAAGTACGCCGCGCCCGTTTCGACCGTGCCGTTCGTGCCCGCGAGCACGCTCGCGAGGCCGCGGATCACGGGGCGGTCGTTGGAACGACCGAAGGCCTTGGCGAACACGAGACCCGGCGTGAAGCGCGCGAGATCGTCGATCGACTGGACCTGGCGCTCCGAGATCTGTTCAGCGCTCAGCGCCGTGACGGCCAGCGGCACGTCCTGCAGCGACTCTTCGCGCTTGCGCGCAGTGACCACCACTTCTTCGAGGCCGATCGAATCGGCTTCCGAACCCTGTGCGTAGGCGCCCTGTCCGACCAGCGCCGTCGCCGTCATCGACAGTGCGGTGACCATGACTGATTTCTTTCGCATGTTCTGCTCGCTCCCTCGTTGTGGCCCGTACGCCGCGCTGCGTGCCATGCAGTCAGACGGTCGTCCCTGGCAGCCTTGGCCGCGGAAGCTAGCAGAAAACCAAAATTCGATCTATCAGTATGACGACTACATGATGCGCGGGCGCAACAGGTCAGGCCGGCGCGGGGTACAGCAGCTGGAAGCGGCTGAAGACCACCGGCATCTGCATCGAAGGCTCCTGGCCGCGCTGGCGCAGCATGCCGCCCCAGTAGTCCCAGTGGATATTGCGCCAGATGTCGACCTGCCGGGCGTTCGGTCCCTCGACCTGCACGTGGTCATGGTTGATCCCCTCGAACGGCACCTGCTCGACGAACGTGATGCGGTACAGCAGGGCCGGCCGACCATCGAACCAGGTGACGACGTACAGGTCGCCGACGTGCGGAGCCGTCGCCGGATCGTGTTCATACTCCGCGGCCATCGCGAACGTGCCGGTCTTCTGACCCTGCAGGATCAGCGGCACGATGATGTTCGACATCGTCTCCGAGCCGCCGTAGGTGCGCACCTTGAACGTCCCGATCGATTCATTCGGGAGCGCGGCGCGCGCCTCCGCGATGAAACGTTCGACGGCTGGGGTCATCGCAGTGATGGAGTTCATTTCGCGCGCCTCGGACGACGGGAGACGGCGACGCGCTTCTTCTGCGTGGGACGCTTCGCGCGGGCCTTGGTTTTCTGCTTTGGCTTCGCTTTTGCCTTGGCTTTTGCCTTTGCTTTTGGCTTCACCTTGCGAGCCGGCGCCGCAGCCGCAACCGGCGGCGCGCCACGCAGCTGATCGATGATGGCCGGATTCTCGAGCGTCGAGATGTCCTGCGTGATCGGTTCACCGCGCGCGATCGCGCGCAGCAGGCGCCGCATGATCTTGCCGGAACGCGTTTTCGGCAGGTTGTCGGTGAAGCGGATGTCGTCGGGTTTGGCAATCGCGCCGAGCTGCTCCGTGACGGTGGCACGCAGCTCCGCGACCAGCGCGCTGGTATCGCCGCTCGGCCGCTCGCCCTTGCAGACGACGAACGCGAACACGGACTCACCCTTGACCTCGTGCTGGCGACCGACGACGGCGGCTTCGGCGACGCGCGGATGCGCGACCAGCGCGGACTCGATTTCCATCGTCCCGAGTCGGTGACCGGCCACGTTCAGCACGTCATCGATGCGCCCCATGATCCACAGGTAGCCGTCCTTGTCGCGATGCACGCTGTCGCCGGCGACGTAGTAACGGTTGTGGAACTTCTCCCAGTAGGTCGAGAGATAGCGCTCGTTATCGCCCCAGATCGTTCGCAGCATCGACGGCCATGGCTTCGTGACGACGAGATACCCGCCGGCATCCGGCGTCGTGACCGGTCGGCCTTCGTCATCCACGATTTCCGCGAAGATGCCGGGCAGCGGCTTCGTGCAGGAGCCCGGCTTGGTCGGTGTGACGCCGGGCACGGGTGACACCATGATCGCGCCGGTCTCGGTCTGCCACCAGGTATCGACGATCGGGCAGACGTTGCGGCCGATCACCCGCTGATACCAGATCCAGGCTTCCGGATTGATCGGCTCGCCGACGGAACCGAGCAGTCGGATTTTCGACAGGTCGTACTTCGCGGGAATCTCGTCGCCGAGTTTCATCAGCGCACGGATCGCCGTCGGCGCGGTGTAGAAGATCGTCACGCCATGCTGTTCGCAGATGCGCCAGAAGCGTCCGCCGTC
Source organism: Steroidobacteraceae bacterium (assembly GCA_965279665.1). Classification (GTDB taxonomy): domain Bacteria; phylum Pseudomonadota; class Gammaproteobacteria; order Steroidobacterales; family Steroidobacteraceae; genus UBA964. The sequence continues at coordinate 325,664 of OZ257256.1, read as the reverse complement.
CGGGAACGTCGGCGCGCCTTCATACATCACGAGCGTCGCGCCTGCCGCGAGCGGACCATAGGCGACATAGCTGTGCCCGGTGACCCAACCGACGTCGGCTGTGCACCAGAACACGTCGTCGTCACGCAGATCGAAGACCCACTGACTGGTCAGCTTCGCGCCCAGCAGATAGCCACCGCTCGAGTGCTGGATGCCTTTCGGCTTGCCCGTGGACCCGGAGGTATAGAGGAGGAACAGCGGATGCTCGGCGTCCACCGGCACCGGATCGCAGCTCGGTGACTGACCGTCGACGACGTCCTGCCACCAGCGATCACGCCCGTTCTGCATCGGTACGCCATGCCCAGTGCGTCGCAGGACGATCACACGTTCGATGCTGCGACAGCCCTCGGACAGCGCCTTGTCCGCCGCGGTTTTCAATTCGACGATCTGCCCGCCGCGCCGGCCGCCATCGGCGGTGATCAGCAGGCGTGCGCCGGCGTCCTCGATGCGATCCTTCAGCGAGATCGCCGAGAAACCGCCGAACACCACGGAATGGATCGCACCGATGCGCGCACAGGCCTGCATTGCGATGACGGCTTCCGGCACCATCGGCATGTAGATGACGACGCGGTCGCCGGCCACGATGCCCTCGGCCTTCAATGCGTTCGCGAAGCGGCAGACTTCGGCATGCAGCTCGCGATATGACAGGCGTCGCTGATCGCCCTGCTCACCTTCGAACACGATCGCGGTCTTGTGCCCGGATTTCTCGAGGTGCACGTCGAGGCAGTTCGCCGAGACGTTCAACGTGCCGTCGGTGAACCAGCGGTAGTTCGGCGCACTGGAATCGTCGAGCGTGCGCGTGAACGGCCGCTGCCACGAGATCTCGCGGCGGGCCAGGTCGGCCCAGAACTGGACGTAATCCGCCTGCGCGCTGGCATGCAGCGCGGCGAGATCCGCCGGCTTCAGCCGGGCGCGCGCGGTGAACGCGGCCGGCGGTGGAAACAGGCGCTCTTCATGCAGCGTCGATTCAATGTCTTTCTTGGCCACAGCTCACCTCGCGGAATCCGCCGCGAGGATACCGCAGTCAAAAGCTCCAGGTCGCCTCGAGCGGGCCACTGCGATGGGCGCGTCGCAGCAGACTGGTGATCCGCCCAAACGAGAGGGCGCCATTGCGACGATAGTCCCGCCAGCCCTGCTCAACCAATTGCAGTCGGTAGTGCCACGCCAGCGTCGCGCGCTCGACGCCGTGTGGTCCCGCTCCCAGATAGCCTTCGGTCATCTGCTCCAATGCGCGGCTCAATGCGGCGCGGCCAATGCCGAGCGATTCGAGGCTCACGAGCAGCGTCGCGAAATCATGCTCCGGTTCACCGCGACCGATTCCCAGCACGTCCTGCATCACAACGCGGTCCCCCAGCCGACCCAGCGTACCGGCCCGAAGGCGACCGTTCACCAGAACATCGCGAGGTACGGGAAGTCGATTGGCCTCCTGCGACGCCATTTCGACAATCGCGCGTGCCAACCTGGCCGACGGACAGGCAGCCCTCTCGAGCACCGCCACCTGAACTTCGGCGCGCGCCAGTCGGGAGGCGCGGGATGCGGCTTCCACTTCGCTGGTCCCGGCGTGGTGCAGTTCGGACAAGGCCCGACCCAGTACCGGCCACGACGCCCGCACGGCGCCGCGCCGCGGCGGGTAGTCGATGAAGCTGCGAACATCCTGCAGAGCCTCGATCCACACGGTGCGCGTCGGACCGTCATGTCCGAGACAGCGCTGCCATGCGAGCGCAGAAGACTGGGCGAGTTGAGGAGTCAGTGCCTCCAGGCATTGGGCAATTCGCGCCGCCCGACCGTCGTTGAACGTCGTGGCGAATGCCGATCGGCGAGCATCGACCCGCAGCGTGCAGCGAGTCCCCGGCCTGAAATCGATCACGGCGATGGTTGGGGCGCCCGTGCCGAGATGATCGGCCACGTCTGCCGGAAAACGTCGTGAGAGTCGCTGTACGTCGACCATCTCGTCGAGATGCGGCATGGCCGGATCGTCTGGAAAGCGACGCAGGCGCAGTTCGCGACGACCACCATCGCGCTCGGTACTGCCATGCACCAGGGCTTCGGTGAACGAGTGGTCCCGCTGATCGTGCAGTGCCAGTCGAAGGGAGAACTGCGTTGCTTCATGCTGCGTCGGCCAGTCGAGCGAACGATCGAGGTGTACGACCTCACACCGAGTGACATCGACTCCCGGACCCCACAGGCCGCGGATACCGACGTCGAGTTGCGCGCGAGCGCTCGACAGCCCGAGCAATGCGCCGAGATCCGAAGACTGATGCATGATGGTCTCTGCTCCCGCTCAGAAGCTTTCGAGTTCAGCTTCAGTCGCCGTGAACGAGGTGCCGTTCCAGCTGCCGCGCACCTTGACCAGACTGTTGCCAGCGGCAGCGAAGAACTGCGCCTGGGTGATCGAAGCGCCGGCCACGTTGCGGAACGACGTACTACCGCTGGTCGCCACGGTGATGCCGAAGATCGTCAGGTTCGGTGCCGTTGCCGGGCTCGAGGCCACACCCTGGATCTCGCGCCGCGAGTTCGCATCGCGCCGCTCGATTCGCGCCGCCACCATGCTGTTGGCCGTCGTGCCGGCGTAGCCGCGCACCTCGAGGTAGTCGCCGGTGCGCAGATCCGCGAAGCGGAACTGGCGGATGTTCGAAGCCGATTTGTCCTCGAAGGCCGTGCCGGCGTTCGTGCTGATCGTCAGGCCGAACACGCGCAGCGTCGAAGCAGCGGCGTCCAGCGAATCGATGGTGCCGAGCAGACGCAGCGAAGTGTCGGGCTTGATCTGCACCTTGGTCGCGGTCAGCAGGCCCGACGCATTCAGCGTGCCCTCGACTTCCACCTTCACGCCGAGCCGCAGATCGCCGACGACACCGTTCTCGTACGTGGTGCTGCCGGTCGTCGTGACGCGCTGGGCGCCGACGTCGAAGTCCGTCGCCGACACGAAGCGTGAGATCAGACCCTCGACTTCGGCGCGATCATTGGTGGCTCCGGTCGGTGTGCAGGATTTCACTTCGACGCTGGTCGCCGTCAGGGCTCCACCGGCGAACGCGGTGCCCTTCGCTTCGGCGCAGCCGCCGTTCGCCAGCGTGCCATTGGTCGGCGTGACGCCGGCGTAGTTGATGACGGTCGCGCCGATGTTGAAGCGGCTGTTCGTGGTGTCGAGCGACGAGACGGCGCCGGTCAGTTCGAAGGTGCCGCCCGCAGCCTTCGGCTCGATCCGCGTGGCGACGATCTCGTTCGCCGCGTTGCGGAAGCCGCTGACTTCGACGACGTTGCCGACGGCGATGCCCGTGATGGCAGCGCCGGTGATGCGATCGTCGAACACCGTGGCGCCGTTGACACGCACCGTCTGGCCGAGCACGACGAGCGTGCCGGCGGCGGTATCGACCGCCGAGACGGGACCCTCGGTGCTGTCATTGAACGTGATCGTGTTGGCCGTGCCGGTCGTGCCATTGCTGTCGAAGCGGCCGCGAACCTCGACCACCTGGCCGACCTTCAGCTCGGACTCGCTCGCGCCGGAGCGGCCGTCGATCGTGATGCTGGCCGACGTGGTCGAGAAGTGCACGCCGTTGACGATCACGCTGCCGAAGCCGGTGATCGTGCCCGCCGAGAATCCACCGCCGTCGATGCCGACGATCGGCGGGTTGGTGGTGCCGCCCCCTGCATCGCCGCCGCCGCCGCACGCGGCGACCAGCAACAACATCGAGGACAACAATGAACTGGCGAGGGCTCGGTTCGTATTCATGACGGCTTTCCTGATTTGATCTCTGACTGCAAGTGATAGACACCGACACCGAGGCGCAAAGCCTCACCGTCGGCAATTTCCTGTTCGGTGGCTTCATGGCGCGTCAGCCATTCGTCGGCGCGTTCCAGGAAGGCCTGGCCCTCGGCTTCGAGGAAGGCGCGGAACGCAGCCTCGTGGCGTGCCGCGATGCGATCGTTGGCCGCGCGGCGCTCGAAGCGCAGCGTCTGCTTCGGCGTCACGGTGAGGTCATGCACGACGGTGGTGCCGATGTCCTGCAGGACGCTGCCGGCGCGCAGCACCTTGGCGGGATCGACCTGCAGCGGGATGTAGACGCGGCTCAGCGCGCGCACCGCGGCGTCGTCCCCGCGGCTCACCGCGCCGACCGCGCGCAGTTCCTTCAGGAGCGCGCTGTAGGGAATGTCGCCGCCATACCGGCGGCACAGATCTTCGAAGGACGGCGGCGGACCCACGGCCGGGATGTCACGCGGGTGACCGTCGGAATCCAGGTAGTCGGCGTCCTGGTGCCAACCGGAGAGCACACGCGTCGCGGAGTTCAGGTAGGTGGGTTCGCGCTGATCGACCGCGGCCAGCATCTCGCGCTGCTTGGCGACTTCGCGCCGGCCGAGGCCGGTCAGGATCGCGACTTTCGAAGAGTTGGTCGGACGGCCACGGATGCCGAACTCGGCGGTTGCCACTTCGACATAGGCGGTCTTGGAGACCTCGGAAAACTCGCGCCAGGAGACGCCGCACTTGATCAGAAAGCGCACAATCGGCCGCAGCAGTTGCCTGCAGGCCATCAGAACGGAGAGTTTGAGGTTGTCGGCCATATGTGTGCTTCTCGGGACCAAATATGGCACTGGTCATCCCGGAAAGCAACCCGACATTCTTATTTTTGCGTCTGCGCCCCGCTGCGCCCGTCGCCCTCGAGCATTTATCCAATCAATTCAGATACTTGACCCTCAGGCGTAGCGATCCGGTTCAGCCGGGTCCAGCCCTTTCACGCGGCGGTGCACCCACAGGTACTGCTCAGGCACCCGCCGCACCTGCTCTTCTATGAGGTGATGGAAGCGCAGCGTGTCGGCCACGCTGTCCTCGCTCGGGAAGTTTTCCAGCGTCGGTCCAATGCGAACGCGATATCCGGCGGCGCCTGGCAAACGCTCGACAAAATAAGGAAGCACCGCCGCACCGGTGACGCGCGCAAGCCGTGACGTCGCGGTGTTCGTCGCCACCGGAATGCCGAAGAACGGCACGAGTTCCGCGCCCTTCCTGCGGTACGCCTGATCCGGCGCATACCAGACGATGCCGTTGCCACGCAGCGCACGAATCATCGAACGGATGTCGTCGTAGGCGATCACGCCTTCCGAGTTGCTGTCGCGCCGCGAGACCATGTAGTACGAGATCAGTGCGTTCTTCGTCGGCTTGAACACCGCGTGCAGCGGACGCGTCGCGGCCATGATCTTCGCGCCGATCTCGAGCGTCGTGAAATGCGCGGCGAGCATGATCGCGCCCTTGCCGGCCGCGATCGCGCGATCGAGATGCTCGAGGCCTTCGATCTGCGCCAGCGACTTGATCCGCTTGCCATCAGACCACCAGACCAGAGAGGTCTCGCCGATGGTCATGCCGAGACTGCGGAAATGATCACGCAGCAACTGCTCGCGCTGCGCGGCGGAGAGCTCCGGCAGGCACAGCTCGAGGTTGCGCCGCACCACGCGACGCTGACCCGGCAACACGATGCGCGCCAGCGTGCCGAGCGCGGCCCCCACCGACAGCACGCGCTCATAGGAGAGTTTCGCAAGTCCGCGCGTGAGCCCGAGCGCGAGCCAGGCGGGCCAGTATTGCGGCAGCAGGAATCGCGCGGGCGGCATGCAGCGTCGCGTCTCGTTACGCCGGCGGCGGCAGCTGCGCGAGGCGTTCAGCCTGCTTGCGCAGCATCGGACCGAAGTTGTGGTGATCGAAGAACGCAGTCAACGCCGCCAGATCCGGTGAACGACGCAGCAGTGATTCGCGCGGCGCCTCGAGCGGCATGTTGCGCGCGATCTCGGTCAGCTGACGCGCGAGGAACGCGGCGTCACGATGCTCGATCAGTTTCGCAGCGAGCTTGCTCGCGCCGCGCAGCGGCAGCTGGGCGAGATCGTCGAGATTGTCGTACAGTTCTTCGAGCGAGGCGTATTCCGTCATCAGCACGGTCGCGGTCTTCGGTCCGATGCCGGGCACACCCTGGATGTTGTCGACGGCATCGCCGGTCAACGCGAGATAGTCCGCATAGCGCTCCGGCGCGACGCCGAAGTGATGCGCGATCTCGCCATGCCGCAGCTGCAGGTTGTCGCTGTAGTTCCAGTAGACGTCGCCTTCGCGGATCAGCTGTGCCATGTCCTTGTCGCGCGTGACCACCGTCGAGCGCATGCCATCGCGCCGGAACTGCTCATGCAGCGTACCGATGATGTCGTCCGCCTCGTACTCAGGGCTGCTGAACTCGGCGAGGCCTGCGAGTCGACAGAACTCGCGGCAGCGCGCGAACTGGTGCAGCAGATCCGGTGGTGCGGGATCGCGATTCGCTTTGTAGGCAGGATACAGCTTGTTGCGGAAAGAGCTGCTGAGGCTCTCATCGAAAGCCACGGCAACGTAGCGCGGCTTGGCGCGCTCCAGCAGATCGCCGATGAAACGCGCGAAGCCGAACAGCGCATGCGCGGCCTTGCCATCCCGGTCCTGCATCTCCGGCGGCATCGAGTAATAGGCGCGGAAGATATAGACCGAAGCGTCGACGAGGTAGATCACCGGCGCATTGTAGCCGGCGCCGCGAGCCGACGATCAGGGCCTTTTCTGATCAGGCCCTTTTCTGATCAAGCGATCAGCCGCTGGATCCGCTGGTGCAGCGGGCTGTGCCGCGGGAAATGCGCGATCAGGTACTTCATCTGGTCGAACAGCACGCGGCGACCCTTCAGGAAGATGTACTCGGCGTAGGTCGGCGTGAACGGTACCGCCAGCAGCTGCATGCGCGCCTGCTCGGGCGTGCGCGAGGCCTTCAGGTTGTTGCAGCGACGGCAGGCCGTGACGACGTTCGTCCAGATGTCCCTGCCGCCCTGACTGAAGGGACGCACGTGATCACGCGACAGATCACGCGAAGCGAAACGCAGGCCGCAGTACAGACACAGGTATGCGTCGCGGCGGAACAGCGTCTGGTTGTTCAGCGGCGGCACGTAATCGTGACGACTGTTGCCGGGGTTGCCGGTGTGACCCACCGTCGCGACGATGGAGTTGACCTCGAGCACGGTGCGCAGGCCCGTCAGCGCACTGGTGCCACCGTACAGCCGGTACAGCGGACTGCCGCAGGTGTACGCGATCTGGCCCTGGTGATAGAGGCGCGCGGCTTCCTTGTAATCGATCCACTCCAGCGGCATGCCGGAGACATCGGTGCGCAGCACGTGATGATGAATGTCCGCAGCCGCAGGCTGGGCGACGATGTGGAAATCGTCGTCCGCGGCGAACCCTGGAACATTGAACGGGAGGCGCTGCATGACCGCTGTAAGATACGGCAGCTTTATGCAAGAATCCAACCTCGCAAGACCTTCATTACAAAAGCGTTTCACGCGCTCGGGGCTGCTGCTCGCCGCGGCGTTGCTGGGCGCCTGCAGTGCGCCGGATCCGACGCCCACCCCGGCGGCTGCCTCGGCCGACGCTGTAGCCGCGGCGCCTTCCGCGTCCATCCCCCCGGGCGCCGTCGTGAGCTCGCCTCCGGCCGAGACTGGCACGCTGACAATCAAAGGCGCCCTGACCTACCGCGCGCGCATCGCGTTGCCGAAGCACGCCGTCGCGATCGTCGAACTGCGCGGTGAAAGTGGCGCCGCGGGCGCGGTCGTCGCGGAGCAGCGGATCGAACTGCAGGGTCGTCAGGTGCCGATTCCTTTCGAACTCGTCATTCCACGCGCGCAGCTCGCGGACCAGCCGCCGTATCAGGTGCGTGGCGGAATCGTCGTATCCGGCAGGCCCGAGTGGACCACCGCCCTCGTCGTCATCGATGAATCCGTCGACACCGTGGACCTCGGCGCATGGCAGATGAGCGCCGGGAAATCGGGCAGCCTCTCCTGGAACCTGCGCTGCGGCGAGCAGACCGTGCTCGCGCGCTTCGATCCGGGCGCGGCGCAGATCACGATCGGCGCGACGACGCATGATCTGCGGCCGGCGCGGGCGGTGGGCAGCGGCACGCGCTACGTCGCGGTCGATGATGCGGACACGATGCTGTGGAACGACGCAGAACACATCCGCGTGAAGCAGCGAGGCCGCACGTTGCCGGACTGCGTCACCCAGACCGATGGCGACTTCGCACCGCTGCGCGCGACCGGCAACGAGCCGGGCTGGCGCCTCGAGATCGGCGCCAAGGTCCTGACGTTCTCGACGGCAGACGGCAATCGCGGCATCGAGACGACGACACCGCTGCCCCGCGTCACGGCGGTGGACCAGCGCGTCTACGCGACGCGCGTCGGTCGCGATGATCTGACGATCGACATCGCGGAGCGGCTCTGCGTCGACAGCATGACCGGCATGCCGCATCCGGATACGGTGAAGGTGCGTTACGGTGGACGGCGGTACGCGGGCTGCGGCGGCGATCCGGCGACCCTGCTGCAGGGCACCGAGTGGCGCGCGACGGATATCGGCGGTTCGCTCGTCAGGAACTCGCGCGCGACACTCAGCTTCACCTCCGACGGACGCGTGACGGGGCGCGCCACCTGCAACGCGTTCGGCGCGGAATACTCGCTGACCGGCGAGCGTCTGCTGATCAGCCGCGCCGCCGCGACGATGATGGCCTGTGATGCGCCGTTGATGCAGCAGGAACAGCAGTTCCTGGATCTGCTGCAGAAGATCGAGCGTTTCGAGATCACGGCAGACGGCACCCTGGTACTCCACGCGGCGGGCCAGCGCAGCATCACGGCACGACGCGGGCTCTAGGTGACCGCCGTCGCTGCACCCACAGGAGAGCAGTCGCGCATCGATTCGCTGGACGCGACGCGCGGTATCGCCGTGCTCGGCATCCTGCTGATGAACATCATCGGTTTCGGCCTGCCGATGTCCTACGAGGATCCGACCGTCAGTGGCGGTAGCGGCGGCGCGGATTTCGGCGCGTGGCTCACGACCTCTCTGCTGTTCGAAGGCACGATGCGCGGCCTGTTCACGCTGCTGTTCGGCGCGGGCGTGATCCTGTTCACGAGCCGCGTCGAGGCGTCGCGGCCGGCGGACGCCGCGGATCTGCATGTGCGACGCATGCTCTGGCTGATCGTGTTCGGCTTCGTGAACTCGCACCTGCTGCTGTGGAGCGGCGACATCCTGTTCGAGTACGGGGTCACGGGACTCGTGCTCTACGCATTTCGCCGCGCGGCGCCACACAAGCTGGTCGTGATTGCGATCCTGTTGTTCGCGGCACTGACGCTGCGCGGCGCCATCGACCACCACAGCCTGAAAACCCTGCAGGCCACTGCCGCCGCAGGCGTGGATGCCGAGCGCAGCGGACGCGAGCTGACGCCACTGCAACTTGAGGCGCTCGAAGACTGGCGCGATGAACTCGACGAGATGAAGCCGGATCAGGCGACCCTGCAGGAGCGGATCGACGCGATGCGCGGCGGGTTTGCGCCGGCCTTCGAGGTCGTGACGGAGGAAGTGTTCCACTGGCGTACCGGGTTCTTCTACCAGTACGGCTTCTTCGAAGATCTCGCGACGATGCTGCTCGGCATGGCGTTGTTCATGACGGGAGGCCTGCAGGGTCGGTGGAGCAGCCGCCAGTACCTGTGGCTGATGCTCGGCGGCTACGGGGTGGGACTCATGGTCAACGCGTACGAGGCGTGGGCAGTCGTCGACTCGAATTTCGACCCCGTCGTCAACGCGTTCAACTGGCTCGTCACCTATGAACTCGGTCGCGTGCCGACGACGCTCGGTCACGTCGGACTGATCATGCTGATCTGGCGATCAGGCCTGTTCGCGGACTCGATGCGCAGGCTCGCGGCGACCGGCCGGATGGCGTTCACGAATTACCTGACGCAGAGCCTGATCTGCCTGCTGCTGTTCACCGGCGTGGGCTTCGGATTCTTCGGGCAGCTCGCGCGGCATGAACTGTATTACGTCGTCGCGTTGATCTGGCTGCTGCAGCTGCTGTGGAGTCCGTGGTGGCTGGCGCGCCATCACTACGGACCGTTCGAGTGGCTGTGGCGCGCCCTGACCTATCGCCAGCGTCCGCCGTGGCGACGGGCGATTGCGCACGGCTGAGCACGCGCGATCAAGCCACCGCTCAGTTCGACGCCACCCGCTGCGTCGCAAGCACTTCGAAGCGTCGCGTCAGTCGATTGCCCGCCGCGTCGATCAGCGTGATCACGTGCTCGCCCGGCTGCAGCTCCAGCGACTGCTGATGCCAGGTCTGCGTCGTGCCGAGATACTGGCCGTCGAGATGCCAGTGGATGCTCGCGCCGGCATCACGGTGCACCGCCTCGAGCACGACGCGACCGCGTCGGCCATCGAGATCGAGCGGGATGTAGACACGCGTTCCCGCCGCCGGATACAGGAAGTCCATCACGCTGCGGCCCGTGCTGGCTTCGAGTGCGGCCACGCAATCGGGCCGGATGTCCGGCAATTCGCGATACGCAGCATCGTGCCGACGGAAGTAATACTCCTGCGTCGGCGGCAGCACGAACCAGTTCACGTGCTGCATTCCGGCGACGCGCTCGCAGCCGGAATCCACGCGCGAGCGGCCGCTCGCATCGAGATGCACCAGCACGTTGTACGGACTCTGCCGGTCGAAATGGCTCGCCACCGGAATCCATTGCAGTTCGGATTCGCAGTGATCGTTGGCCAGATAGCCATCGTTGTGGCACACGGCCACACGCTTCATCGCCAGATGCGGTGCCGGAATCCAGCGCACCGCAGGCAGGCGACCATGCAGCTCGAACAGGATCGGCGCCGCCGCGACGGCCCCTGTGAGACCTGGACGTCCATCGCCACTCGCATTGCCCGCCCAGACGCTGACTGTGTAGCGGCCGCTGCTGCCGACGGCCCAGGCGTCGCGCTGGCCCCAGCTCGTGCCGGTCTTCCAGGCGATCTGTCGGCTGCTCGCGAAGCTGCGCCAGTCGCCTTCTTCGGCCGGTCGCGGCACTTCCAGCAACGCGTTCAGCGTCAGCCACGCCGCGCCGGGGCTCAACGGCTGATCTGGCGGTGTCCCCGCAGAGTCGAGCGATGCGGGTGAACCGGTTCGCAGCACGCGCAGCTCGCGCTGCGGATGCGGCGCATCGGGCAGCGCTTCACCGGCGAGCGCTGCGAGTCCCGCATGCATCCGCGTCATGTCCCAGAGCGTGCCTTCCGCACCGCCGAGGATCAGCGTCAGGCCATAATGATCCGGCGGCTGCGTCAGCGTCGACATGCCGAGATCGGTGAGCAGGTCATAGAAACGGTCGACGCCGTACTCGCGCAGCATGCGCACGGCCGGAACGTTCAGCGACTGCGCGAGCGCGACGTCGGCCGGGACGGCACCGCGATAGCTGCGGTCGAAGTTCTCGGGCGAATAGCCGGCATACTGCGCCGGCACGTCCGGCACCAGCATCTTTGGCAGCAGCTGGCCGCTGTCGAGCATGGCCGCATACAGCACGGGCTTCAGAATGCTGCCGGTGCTCCGCGGACGCTGCACGATGTCGACGGCATAGCCATGCACGTTGCGCACCGACCACTGCGCGTTGCCGATATAGGCCAGCACTTCGAAACTCTGGTGATCGACGATCAGCGCGGCAGCGTTGTGGATGCCCTGGCGCGCAAGCTCGCGTGAGCGCGCGGCGACGATCTGCGTCGCGGCGCGCTGCAGGCCGGCATCGAGCGTGGACTCGAAGCGATGCTGGTCGGGATGACGACGACGCAGCGTCTCGAGCAGATGGGGTGCTTCGTCCGGCAGTGCGAGCGGTGCGCCGACCAGTGGCTCGGCCAGCGCGGCCTCGAGATCGAGCGCATCGAGATGGCCGTCCTGATGCAGCCGACGCAGCAGCGCATCGCGCTTCGCCTGCAGCCGCGCGCGATTGCGGCCGGGCGTCACCAGGGCCGGCTGGTTGGGCAGCACCGCCAGCGTCGCGGCCTCCGCCCAGCTCAGCGCCGCGGGCTCGCGGCCGAAATAGCGCCAGGCCGCGGCTTCGAGACCCACGACATTGCCGCCGAAAGGCGCGTTGCTCGCATACAGCGCGAGGATCTCGTCCTTGCTGTAGCCGGCTTCGATGCGCAGCGCCAGCGCTGCTTCGATCAGCTTCGAGCCGAGACCGCGATTGCGCAGCCGGTCGCCGCCCTCACCGTTCGAGCGCGGCGCGCGCGCCAGGCGCGCGACCTGCATCGTGATCGTGCTCGCACCGCTGACCACGCGCCGCTGCGACACGTTCAGTCGTACGGCGCGTGCGACCGCCAGCGGATCGATGCCGGGATGATGTTCGAAGCGCTTGTCCTCGTAGGCCAGCAGCGCCGCGCGGTACTTGTCCGGCACCTGCTTCAGTTCCGGGAAGCGCCACTGGCCATCCGCGGCGATGCGCGCGCCGAGCAGCGTCCCGTCGCGCGCCAGCAGCACCGCAGACTGCGGTGCGCGAAACAGCGGCGATGGCGCCAGCTGCCAGAACCCTATCGCGGCGGCGGCGACCAGCGCGAGGCTGGCCGCCACGGCCGGACGGGTCACGGCGCGCGCGAGACGACCTGCACCCACTGTCCCTTGCTCCGCGCGTTCTTCGTGGCTTCATACATCGCTTCCACGCTGACACTCGGCAGGTAATACCGGCCGAGGTAGGCCGCGTTCAGTCGCGTCTTGAAGCGGATCGTCTCACCCGACTTCAGGCCGAAGTACTGCAGCACGCGGTCGTCACGGATGTCGACGTGATCCGGCAGGCGGCTGTCCGGCGCCGAGAACGGCGAGCGCGGCGCGCTCTCGTCTTCGCGAGTGCCGGTCGGATCGACGTTCTCGAGCCGCTCGTTGTGGATCTCCCAGCCCGCCGGGACGATCTGCGTCAGCGCGATGTTGTCGATCCGAAGCGAACTCAGGTTCTTCACCGTGATGTTCGCAATCAGGTCCGTACCCTGGGTCAGCTGCGTCACGTCGAGCGGCGCATTGAGCTCGTCCGTGTAGCTGATGTCCAGCGACAGACCGGAGCTGCTGGCCTCGTCGACACCCGCCGGCGGCACGCCACGGTTGGCGAGCGTCACGAACAGCACGCGCTTGGAAGTATTTCGCAGCTGCACCGCCGTGCCACTGCTGCGCAGCAGCGACGCCTTCAGCTCGTCCTGGTACAGCGGCGCGCGCGAACTCAACGCAACGGCCTTGTCCTCGCCGATGCGGCGCTCGAAGCTGAACGTCGTCGGATTGCCACTGCCGGCGAACTTCGCCATCGACAGCAGCGAGAACGCCACCGACTGCGTGCTGTACCAGCCCTCGGACGCCAGTTCCGCCGAGATCGAGCGCACGAGATCCGGCGTCTTCTCGAGGCGACCGAGCGTGACGAGGCTCTGCAGCAGCAGCGCGCGATCGCGCAGCGTCGAACCGAAGGTGTAGTCCGAGGCGGTGTATTCGCTGACGCGCAGCGACGCATTGCGCGTCAGTGCCGTGGCAACGTCACCGAGGCCCGCCAGCTTGTAGCTGGCCGCGAGCAGCCAGCGATGCGTATCGGCCAGCGCAGGCGACTCGCGCAGCCGGTTCATCGCACCCACATCCGGTGAGCCTGCGAGAGCCAGCACATACAGACGGTAGGTCTGGTCCAGCACGGCCTGGCCGGCCGGATCGCGCGCGTTGCCTGCGCCGTCCGGCAGTTTCCAGGCCGCGGCGCTGCTGCGCAGGCTGCGCACGAGGCCGCTCTTCATCGCAGGCGGCAGCGTGTAGCCGGCCCGTTCGGCCTCGATCAGGAAGTGGCCGGAGTAGGTGGTGGCCCAGCGTGAGTACTCGTCGCTCGCGCTCGAGGAATCGAAGCCGCCGCTGCCACCGGGCCAGTACGCGAAGCTGCCGTTAGAGCGCTGGAAGTAGCGCAGCCGCTCGATGCCGGTGCGGATGTTGTTCTCGATCTCGCGCTTGCGCGAATCCTCGAGTTTGACCAGCGAGGCGAGATAGAGCTGCGGGAACACCGCAGACGTGGTCTGTTCCAGGCAACCGTGCGGATACTGGATCAGGTAGCGCAGGCGCGCTTCGAGATTCAGCGGCGGCAGGCCCGAGACTTCCAGCGTCGAGACGTTCGTGCCGAGGATGCCGTGCGGCTTCAGCGTCGTCGTCCAGCTCTCGCCCGGCTGCAGCACATGGCTCACATGCTGCGTCGTCGGCGGATTCGAGCTGCGGATGTCGATGTAGATCTCGCCCTCGGCGCGATAGCTGCCACTGGTGGCGACGAACTTCACGCGGCCCTTGCCGAGCCGGTTCGCGGTGCGCAGTTTGAGCATGCCGAGCTTCTCGGCCGGCTGCGTGAAGGCGACCTGCACGCTGCGTGAACCGATGACTTCGAAATACGAATCCGGTTCGATGGTCAGCGTCACGTTCTTGATGCCCGCGCGCGTGACGAACAGCGACACCGGCACGCCGACCTCTTCGCCCGGACCGATCACGCGCGGCATCGTCGGCAGCAGCATCAGCGGCTGACGGACGTACACCGATTTTTCGGTGGAGCCATACGCAGCAGCCTCACCCGCGACGACCATCACGCGTACCGCACCGATGTACGGCGGCAAGTCGATCGTGTGCTTCGCGCTCGCGCCAGCCTTCAGCTTGAAGGGGCCGAGGAAACGCACGACCGGCGGGAAGCGCGACTTCGATGGCTCCGGCCGATTGCCCGCCGCCGCATCCGAACCGCCGAGCGCGAGCAGGCGCTCGAGCTGGGCGCTGTACGCACCGGCCACCTGGTCATACAGATCCCAGGTCATCACGCCGAGCGCCTCGCGCTTGTAGAACTCGCCATACAGATCCGGCGTCTTGAAGTTCGTCAGACCCAGCAGGCCTTCATCGACGACGGCGACCGTGTAGGTCATCGCACGACCGCTGGCCTCCGACACCTCCACCTGTACCTTCGATTCCGGCTTCCACTCGTCCGCAGCCTTCAGCACCGGCGCGAGTCGCGTCGCCGGATCCGTGACCTTCAGCGGGATCACGCCGTACAGCCGCAGCGGACGATCGTTGCCCTTGTTCTCGTGCGGCTGCACCAGCGTCACGGCGACGTAGACGTTCGGCGTCATCTGCGCCGTGATAGGCAGCGTGAAACGCGTGTTCTTCGGGCGCGGCTCGATCCAGCGACTGTCGAGGATGCCGCTGCCGTTCTCGACCGTGAGCAGCGCGCGACCCTGCGCCGTCTCCGGCAACTGGATCGTCGCCGTATCGCCGACCTTGTACTCCTGCTTGTCCGACGTGATCGTCAGCACGCTCGCGGCGACGCCGGACTGTTCACGTTCCTTGCCAGCCCAGGACGGCCAGTCGATGTAGAACGTACGGCCCGTGCAGTGTCCGCCTTCGACGTCGCAGGCGCGCACGAGGTAACGACCCCATTCGGGGTACTTGATGTTGAACGACCACTGGCCCTTGCCGCCGACGGTCGAGATCGTCTCGGTACGGATCGCGGCATTGCTCTCGCTCTGCACGTACTGCGCGAGCGAATCGCCGTTCTTGTCCCACCACCAGCGCCACTCCACCTTGTAGAGCGTGACCTGCACTTTCGAAACGGCGAGCGGCTTGCCCGCCGCCGACAACGTCGCGATCTGGACGACGTGGTCCTTGTCGGTCATCAGCATGTCGCGTGCGACATCACCCTTCGGCAGGCGCAGGCCGACGTAGCGCTCGAACGGCGAATACGGCGCGCTGTCGACGTTGATGCTGAACGCGCCGCCATTTTCGAACACGCGGGTCGTGAAGGCTGCATTCAACCGGCCGGGTGGCGGCGAGTCGAGCTGCAGCGTCTTGGTGAACTTCGCATTGCCCGAATCGTCAAGCTCGCCTTCGAACACCGTCTCCGATTCCGCACTGAACTCGCGCGCCGGATCGTCGAAGATGAAATCCGTGTGGCTCGTGAAGGTGGTCGGTGCGGGCGTCAGCCGCAGCTTGACGTCCGAGTGCAGGCCCGCGGCCGTGCCACCGGAGAGCCACTGCGCGGCGACCGCGCCTTCGATGGTACTGCCCGAGGCCAGGCCATTCGGGCCGAGATCGAGCGCGACCTTCAGCCGGTTCGGCATGATGGTTTCGACCTTGACGCGCTTGCTGAACGAAGTGCCACCGAGCAGCACTTTCGCGGCCCAGTCGCCGGTCGGTGCGGACTCGCCGGTCTTCATTTCAAAGCGATAGAAGCCGCCGACCGGGGCAGTATTCGCCACGGTCTGCACGAGCTGGCCACGGGGATCGTAGAGTTCCATCGTCGCCGGATGATCGGCCGGCAGCGTCGCGCCCTTGTCCTGCAGCACGAAAGTCAGATAGAGCGTGTCGCCCGGGCGCCAGACGCCGCGATCTCCATAGATGAATCCCTTCAGTCCCTTCGTGACCGTCTCACCGCCGACGTCGAAATGACTGACCGGCAGGGCGGCACCCGCCGCGAGCTTCAGGAAGCCACGCTGGTCGTTCGCTTCCGCGATCAGCAGGAACGGCGTACCGGTCGGCGTGATCGTCGCGACACCGTTCGCATCGGCCGTGCCGAGGCCGATCTCCTGGTTCTGGAAATTGCGCACCGAGAACTTCGTGCCGGACATCGCCGCCGCAGTGCGCAGATTGGTCGCGGCCACCAGCAGTTTGCCGTACTGATCGCGCTTCGCGAGCAGGCCGATGTTCGAGGCGAGCAGATTGCGCGTCGCCGTGATGTTCTCGCCCCAGCGATAGTAGGCGCCCGCACAGGGATCACCGCGCCGGCTCCAGTCGCCGCTGCTCTCGCCGTAGTACTCCTCGGCAAAATCCCAGTTCGAGGACTGCGACTGGTCGCCGTCCTCCTGGCTCTGCAACGCCGGCTCCGGTTCCGCGCCAGAAGTCTCGCTGTTCTCCTCGCAGCGGTAGGTCGCGTCGCGCGGCGTGATCTGCAGCTCGAGCTGGAACATGCCACCCGGAAATTTCTGCGTCAGTTCGGTGACATCGAGGCTGTAGCGCTGCCAGCGACCCGTCTTCGGCCCCGTCAGCGTGATGGTCTTGCGCCACAGGAAGCGGCCGACCCGGCCGATCTCGTCGTTGCCGTCGAGCGCATTGACCTGCAGGAACTGCGCGATGTTGTCGTCGTAGATCCGGGTCGCGACGACGCGCACCGAGCGCACGCTGACCGCCTCGAACGGTACCGACAGCACCTTGCTGTCCGGCAGGATCACGCCCTTGCCGACGAAACGCACCTGCGGCTTCGTGCTGGTGAAGGTGAGTGTGCGCGTCACCTGCTCGCCGAGCTGCTCGCCGCGGGCGTTGCGGATGGCAGGCTCCAGCGTCACCGTCACTTCGCCCGAGAGGTCGCCTTCCGGGTAGATCGTCAGCAGGTTGTTCTCGATCTGCGTCGTGAATTCGACTTCCGGCGTGATGCGCACCAGTCCGCGCAGGTTCTGCCGCTCGCCGAGGGCGTCGGAGAAACTGACCAGGATCTGGCGACGGCCGTCCGCATCGACGGCCTCCGCTTCGGTCACCAGAAAGGCGCCGCGCGCCGGCACATCCACCGTCTGCTCACCCGTCGCGCCCGACCCGATCTTCTGGCCATTCCATTTGACCGACACCGTCTCGGCTTTCGCCTGGCGCTCGAGTCCCTGCGCCACGAAGCGATGCGTCAGGCCGTCGCTGTCGTGCGTCCACTGCAGCGTCACCGGCTTGCCAAGATAGGTGGTGGTGACCAGCGCTTCGATCTTCGCCGGATCCTCGACATCGGCCGCATTCAGCGTGCCGCGCAGGACCATGCGTCGATCGTCGGCGGGATCCGACTCCAGTCCCTGCAGCGCGACGTCGAACTGCGGCGTCTGCACGCTGAAGCGGAATTCGTAAGGCGCGAGATCGGGCGGAACGCCTTTCAGGCCCTTCGGTGACAGCTTCACCGTGTACTGCTGACCGGGTTTCAGCTCAGCCGCCGGCGTGAAGACGAGCTCGCGGCTGCCGGAGAACACAGCCTTGCCTGGCACGTCGGGCTCGATGCTGAACACGGTGGCCGCATCGGTACGACTGGCCGGCGCGGTGTCGACCACGTCGGTGGCGAACAGCACGTTGACGGGGCTGCGGCGCGAGATCACGCCGGTCGTGTGACCCGTGACGATGGTGCTCCATGCCTGCTGGGTTGCTGCGTCCGGACCGTCAGCGGTGGTCCCGCGCCCGCAACCCACCATGCCGAGCAGCATCGCCGCCATGGCACCGACCGAAACCCACGTCTTCATCGCACGCATGAACATCGACCTCCGGAGACTCCCGACAGCGATCCTACGGAAATCCGCGGCTGCAGTGATGACGCAATTCGGGCGAATTCTGTCAGCGGGCCTCGGGCAATGCGTTCAGCGATTCGATCATCAGTGGCGCAAGCTCGGGCATCGGACCGAGCGCCTCGCCCACGGGCGTCAGGCCGCGCACGAAGCCGCGTGCGATCAGGGCCTCGAGCACTTCCGGACGGTCGCTGACCACATGCACGGGCACGTTCCAGGACGCGCCCTCGCCGCTGACGGCGGCCGGCGGCTGGTGATCGCCGAGCATCCACAGCACGAGCGGCCGGCCGCGACGCTGGTCGAGCCAGCCGGCAATCGAACGCTGCGCGTAGGCGATCGAGTCGGCATAGGCAGGATCGAGATTCGTCCACTCCGGCGGCTGGGCGATGGCACGCGCAGCCTCGTCGCCAAACGGGAGAGGCCCCGTGAGCCGTGCCCAATCCGGCTGATACGGCGGCGTCGGCCGGAACGGCATGTGCGAGCTGATCGTCGGAAAAAAAAGAAATCGGGGAGTGCTCTGCGGCGCGGCCGTCCGTTCCAGCTGCTCGTACTGCGCGATCGCGAACTGATCCGGGATGCGCCACCAGCCGAACTCGGGACCACGGTAGTCGAGGCGCGTGGCGCCGTAGATCACATCGAAGGAATAGAACTCGCCCTCGGGCCAGGCTTGCCGAAGACCCGGCATCAGCGCGAGCACGCGGTATCCCTGCGCGCGGAACACGTCACCGAGCGTGGGTCGATCACGCATCATCAGCCGCGCATAGTCGTCACCGTCACGGACTTCCGTGCCGCTCAGCACACTGGCGTGCGCGAGCCAGGAGCCGCTGCCGAACGTCGGCGAACGCACGAAGGCAGAGACGACCCCGCGGCCACTGCGCTCGATTGCTGCGGCCAGCTCGGCGCGACTCTCCACCAGGCGCCGGGCGATCGCGGTTCGGGTGAACGCAATCTCGCCATAGGACTCGATGAATACGAGGCTCACGTCGGGACGACGCGCGGGATCGAGGTTCAATGCGGGCAGATCTCGCGCACTCGCGCCGATTCCAGCCTCGCCGCGCCGGACCTGCAGCCAGGAACTGCCGATCAGAGTGAACTGTCGTGCCCAGGTCTGCGTGACCGGAATCGAGAACGGCAAGGTCGCCACGCCGGCGACCCGATCGCCGATGAACAGCACGACGACCGTGAGCGCTGCCCCGAGCAAGGCGCCACGCTCGGGCGCCGGACCCGCCGCCAGCACGGCGGCGATGCGGCGCAGACAGGCGCGCAGCACGGCACCCAGCAGGGCCAGCGCGAACACGACGACGATCAGTGCCGCGAGCAGCTGCCAACCGGCCGCGACCCGCGCCAGCATGGCGACAACGCCGCCGATGTGCTGCGCATCCCAGTAGAGATTGATCGCCCGACCGTAGAGCGCGGGCGCAGTCACTTCCGCGTAGCGCGCCAGCACGAACACGCCGAGCAATACAGCGAGCGCGATCTCCGCGCGGTGCGACAACGACGTACGATGCCGCAGCCACAGCGCGAGTCCGAGCACCAGCGCCGCGATCTCGACGGACCACTCGCCGCGCAGCTCGATGGCCGGCGTCGGCCAGACATTGTGGAAGGTCAGCGCCGCGTTCAGCAGCAGCAATGCCGCCAGCAGCAGCGCTGCCTGCGCCGCACGGGAGAAGCCGGAAGTCATGCGGAGCGGGCGACGTTGCTCACTGGCGGCGGGCTTCGAGCTCGATGATCAGTTCGACCTCATCACCGACCAGGCCATTGGCGATGCCATAGCTCATGCCGAACTCGCTGCGCTTCAGGCGGCCGCGCGCCGAGACACCGATCACCCAGGGCTTCAGCAGCGGTGGCCCGATCGGATAGCGATCGCTCTTGTTCAGTGTGGCCTCCAGCGTCACCGGACGTCGCCGCCCGAGGATCTCGAGCTCACCGTCCACGACGAAGCTGCGCGCGTCGCGGCGACGCATCGACGTGGCCGTGAACGTCAGCCGCGGAAAGCGCGCGACGTCCAGGAAATCCTTGCCGCGCAGATGGCCATCCCGTGCCACGTGGCCGGTGTCGACACTGGCCGATTCGATCACGACGCGCAGATTCGCGAGCTTGCCGCTGGTTTCATCGAAGCCGAAGCCGCCGGTGACCTTGCGAAACTGACCGAGCGTCTTCGCATAGCCGATGTGCTCCACCAGGAATGCGACGGTCACGTGCTCCGGATCGATCTCGTAGCGTTCGCTGTCCGCAAATGCGGGATTCGCCAGCGCGGCGCCCAGCAGCAGCGCGCCGACGGGCAGCGCGCGACACCGCGGCCACGACGACCGACCGTTCGAATGTGTCACGTGGTTCATGGAGCAGCCCCTTCCGTGTGGCGTTGCGCCGCGAGTGCGCGGCAATCGACACCAAAAGAGTAGCAGAGCAGCGCGAGCGATAACGCTGCGATCACAGCACTCATCGTGGTGGGCAGCCAGGGCACCAGGCAAAGGATCAGCGCGATGCTCTGCACGACACTGATTGTCTGGCGGCGGCGACTGGGCCGGAGATCGCCGCGCAGCCACGGCAGTACTCGTCCCGCGAGCACGAAGCCGTAACGCATCAGGCCCGACAGCAGAACCCAGGCGCCGGCGCGATCCCATCTCCAGGCGAGCACGGACAGGACCAGGATCAGCAGCGCGTCGGTTTCCATGTCGAAGCGCGCACCGAAGCGGCTCGCCATCCCGTTGCGACGCGCCGCGGGACCATCGAAGGAATCGAGCAGTGCAGATACGCTCGCGATCGCGATCGCGAGCCACATCGTGGCGTCGGCCGCCTCCTGCAGCATGAATCCCATCAGCACGACGACGAGGCCGGCGCGGATCAAGGTGATGCGATTGGCCGCGCCCAGCGCCGTGAACGGATGCGTGCGCTCGAGCACCGGGCGCCCCAGCGCCAGCGCGGCCGTCACGGCGATGCCGACGAGCGCCGCGAGCGCGAGTGGTGCGACGCCCGAATCCAGCCATTCCGCGAGAACCCCGGCCAGCGCGAGCACGCCGCAGATCGTGCCGACGAGATGCCGCCAGGCATCGCGCCACAACGCGTTGTGCTCGCCTGTCTGCAGAGTTCGCGGCATCATCGATCCATGGAATCCCGAACTGCCTCGGCGTTCTGGGTCACCGGCCCGGGACGCGGCGAACTGCGCACCGAACACCTGCCTGACCCCGACAGCGATCAGCTGCGCGTACGCACACTGTACAGCGGGATCAGCCGCGGCACCGAATCGCTCGTGTTCAACAGCCAGGTGCCGGCGTCCGAATGGCACCGCATGCGCGCACCGTTCCAGTCAGGTGATTTTCCGGCGCCGGTGAAATACGGCTATTCGAATGTCGGCGTCGTCGAGGCCGGGCCATATGGCTGGGCGGGGGCGCAGGTCTTCTGTCTGTATCCGCACCAGACGGCGTACGTACTGCCGGTAGCGGCCGCGCACCGATTGCCCGCGGGACTGCCCGCCGGACGCGCGGTGCTCGCGGCCAACGCCGAGACCGCGGTGAACGGCCTGTGGGATGCCGGCGTATCGGCCGGCGATCGCGTGCGGGTGATCGGCGCGGGCGTGGTCGGCTGCATCGTCGCCTGGCTGGCCGCACGCATACCAGGCTGCGAGGTCGAATTGATCGACGTCAACCCGGATCGCGCCGCCCTCGCCCAAAGGCTCGGCGTGGAATTCGCGCTGCCGACGCAGGCCCGCGACGAGGCCGATGTCGTGCTTCATTGCAGCGGCAATCCGGCGGGACTCACGCAGGCACTGCAGCTCGCCGCCTTCGAAGCGACCATCGTCGAGATGAGCTGGTATGGCGATCGCATCGTGCCGCTTGCACTCGGCGCGGAGTTTCACTCGAAGCGCCTGCAACTGCGCAGCTCCCAGGTCGGTTCGGTGGCAACGAGTCAGCGTGCGCGTTGGGATCATCGCAGGCGCCTCGCGCTCGCGCTGTCGCTGCTCGCCACCGCGCCGGAGCTGGATGCGCTGATTTCCGGCGAAGACGAGTTCGGCGCGCTGCCGATGCGCATGCCGCAGCTCTGCGAAGGCAGCGGCAGCGTACTCTGTCATCGCATCCGCTACTGATCCCTCCCACCCTGTTCAGGAAGAAGCACTGATGTACTCCGTCTGCGTCCGGGATCACGTGATGATCGCGCACAGTTTCAAGGGGGCCGTGTTCGGCCCGGCGCAGCGACTGCATGGCGCGACCTATGTCGTCGACGTCGAGTTCCGGCGTGCCGCGCTCGACGCCGACGGTCTCGTCGTCGACATCGGTCTGGCGAGTGATGCATTGAAAGCGACGCTCGCGGAGATCAACTACCGCAACCTCGATGAACTGCCGGCTTTTGCGGGTCGCAACACCACGACCGAATTCCTCGCGCGCGAAATCTTCGATCGGATTGCGGCGCGGATCGCAGCCGGTGAGTTGGGTCCCGGCGCGCGCCGTACGGTGCAGGGCGCGGGTGTCGATGCATTGCGCGTCGCGCTGCATGAATCGCATGTCGCCTGGGCGGCATACGAAGGCCCGCTGGCCGCGACGGGCGGATGACACGAGCGCTGCGACTGCTGCTGCCGGGCGACCCGCTGACGGCGACCGGCGGCTACCTGTACGACCGGCGCATCGCGGCGGCGCTGCGTGATCTCGGCTGGCAGGTCGACGTGATCTCGCTCGATGGCAGCTTTCCGTTCCCGACGACGGACGCCCTCGCCCGGACGCGCGCGCAGCTCGCCGCCCTTCCAGACGGCGCGCTGACGCTGCTCGACGGCCTCGCGCTCGGCGCCATGCCCGAAGAAGCGCTGTCCGAATCCGCACGATTGAGGTTGATTGCACTCGTGCATCATCCACTCGCGGCCGAAACCGGCCTCAGCCCGGAGCAGGCGCGCAGGCTGCGTGATTCGGAGACGCGCGCGTTGCGTGCCGTGCGCGCCGTGATCACGACCAGCGCCGCGACCGCTGCCGCGCTGCACGCGGACTACGGGGTGCCGGCGGATCGACTGCATCCGATCCAACCCGGGATCGAGGCTTCGCCCCCGGCCGCTGCAGCGTCAGGCCCGAAAGGACCTGTCGATCGGCTGCTGCAGCTGCTGTGTGTCGCCACCGTGACGCCTCGCAAGGGACATGCACTGCTGCTGCGCGCACTCGCGTCGCTGCGCGGTCGCGCCTGGCATCTGCACTGCGTCGGAAGCCTCACGCGTGATCCCGATGAAGCACAGCGACTGCTTGCGCTGCGTGACGAGCTGGGATTGTCTGCGCAGGTCAGCTTCCGCGGTGAAGTCGACGAGGCCGCACTGCAGGAATACATGCGCCGCGCGGACCTGTTCGTGCTGTCCGCCTGGTATGAGGGCTACGGCATGGCCGTGGCCGAGGCGCTCGCCTTTGGACTTCCCGTCGTCACGACGGACGTCGGCGCAGCGGCACAGCTGCTCAGCGGTGAAGATCCGCAGGGGACGACAGCATGTCGCGCCGGACTCGTCGTACCGCCTGGCGATCTCACCGCACTGACGCAGGCGCTGGATCGCGCGATCCACGACGCTGCACTGCGCGTCGAACTCGCTGCCGGCGCTCGGCAGCGAGCTGCGGCCCTGCCCACCTGGCCGCAGGCCGCACGACGCCTCGCGAGCGTGCTCGAACACGTGACCGCATCATGAGTGGCTTCAGCGCGGACTGGCTGGCACTGCGCGAGCCGTTCGACGCCGCAGCCCGATCCACGGCGCTGCTCGACAGCCTGCTGCGCGCCGCCGGACCGCGCAGCGACTGGACGGTGATCGATCTCGGCGCAGGCAGTGGCGCGAACCTGCGCTATCTGTCGACGCGACTGCCCGGCCCGCAGCACTGGACGCTCGTCGATCATGATCCTGCGCTGCTGGCGGTCGCCGCGAGGCCCGGGATCGAGCTGCGTACGCTGGACCTCGCGCGCGAGTTCTCGGTGCAGGGCAGTGAGCTCATCATTCCGCGAGGCGCGCTGGTCACGGCCTCCGCACTGCTCGACCTGGTCTCGGCAGACTGGCTGGAGTGTCTTGCACAGCGCTGTCGGGCCGCAGAGGCCATCGTTCACTTTGCGCTGAGCTATGACGGCCGCATGCACTTCGATCCCGTTGATGCCTTCGATGCCTTCGATACGACGATCCTGGATCTGGTCAATCGTCATCAGCGCGGCGACAAAGGCTTCGGTGCCGCGCTCGGCCCCGATGCCACGCAGCAGTGCATCGCGGCATTCACACGAGCGGGCTACACGATGCAACGCGCCCGCAGCGACTGGCAGATCGACGTGGCGCACCTCGCCATGCAGACCGCGCTGATCGATGGCTGGGCCGATGCTGCGATCGAGATGGCCGCGCGCATCGGCACCGGCGTGGCGCGGGACATCGATGCCTGGCGCAGGCGCAGGCTCGAGCGACTGAACGCAGCAGGTTCACGGCTGATCGTCGGCCATGAGGACGTGATCGGCTGGCCGGATTCCCGCTAGAGAATCCGCGCCATGCCGGACAGCTCGCTGCCCGGCGTCGCGCCATCGCGGCGCGCCGCGAGGTCCAGATCGAACAGCACGTCGCTGCCCATGCGGAATACGCGATGGCGCGCGCGCAGGCAGTCCGCGAGGGACAGTGATCCGCGTACGCGGATCGACGCGCGTCCGGTGCCGATCAGCAGTGGCGCGATCGTCACCTGCAATCGATCCAGCAGCCCGGCCTCGAGGAACATCGAGACCGTCCGGCCCCCACCCTCGACGAACACGCGCCGGCAGCCACGCGCCTGCAGTGCCTGCAGCAACGCGGGCAGGTCCAGTGCATTCTCCTGCATGCCGATGCGCAGCGTCTCGACGCCGGGGATCGACGCCGCCGCGGGGCACTCGCCCTGCACCCACAACGTCGGCGCGGCACCATCCTGGAACAGCCGATAGCCGGCCGTCAGACGTCGACGTGGATCGAGGACGACGCGCAGTGGATTCGGCCCCGGTACCTCGCGCGTCGTGAGCTGTGGATCGTCCGCCACGACCGTGCCCGCACCGACGATCACGGCATCGCACAGCGCACGCATGCGATGCATGTGCAGGATGTTGTCGTGGCCCGTGACGAAGCGCGACTCACCCGAGTCCGTCGCAATGAATCCATCGAGACTCTGGCCGATATGCCCGATCACCAGCGGTCCGTCGGCCGGAAGATTCCACAATGGCGCGTACAGATCGAGCATGGCTGCATCGCCCACGGTCGCCACGTCAGTTGCCGCGGGCGCCATGCCGTGCGGCTCGCGCGCGGCGCGCAGCAGCCGCTGCCAGCCGCCCTGCGCCGCAGTCTGGTCGTGTGCATCGTCCATGCGCTGATTCTCCCGGGGGGCGCTGGCAGTATAGTAGGAGCGGGCGGCGTGTGACGCCGCGGGAGGGGAAACACCATGAAATACGCCACGGCGCTGATGCTCGCCGGATTGCTGGGCAGCACCGCCGCGCTCGCACATGAGCATGAACACGGCAGCGAACACGCAGACGCACCGGACACGGCCACTCTGGTCAGCGCCACCGATCACAAGGCACAGAGCCCGGAGATCGCCCTCGGTGCCGACGATTCGATCAACATGATCTGGATCGATGAAGACACGGCACCCAAGCCCGCCGCCGAAGAACACGGTCACTCTCACATGGCCGCAACCAATCTCTATTTCGCGCGCTCCACCGACGGCGGCCGCAGCTTCACGACACCGAAAGCCATCAACGGCAAGCCGGGCGACGTCTGGGGCTTTTCCGTCAGCAAGCCGCGCATCGACGTCGGCCGCAACGGCACGATCCACGTGTTCTATCCGGCCAACGACGTCAATCCCGTCAACGGCAAGCCGGAAGCCGTCGCGCTCTACACGCGCTCCACCGACGGCGGCGTGACGTTCTCGCTGCCGCGGCGCCTGAACACGATGGCGACGACGGACGCGAGCCACCTCGTCCATGGCGGCCTCACGCACGCGCATGTGTTCGGCACGATGACGGTCGACGATGCGGGCCACGTCTACGCGCTGTGGATCGATACCCGCGACATGGCGAAGGAAGGCGACTCCGGCAAGGTCTTCATGGCGATCTCGCGCGACGATGGCCAGACCTTTGGCACGGACACCGAGTTGTTCCCCGCCGACGTCTGCCCCTGCTGCCAGCTGACGGCCTATGTGGACCCACGTGGTCGGCTGTTCATCGGCTCGCGTCAGGTCGACGGCAAGTTCCGCGACAGTACGATCGCCGTCTCCACGGATGCAGGGCGCAGCTTCTCGCCGCGCGTGCGTCTCGCCGCCAATCGGTGGGCCATCGAAGGCTGCCCGCTGAAGCCGACCAGCGTCGCGGCCGAGGGCCGCCGCATCTTCGCCGCGTTCTATACCGGCGGCGAATCGCCGGTCGGCGCCTACTTCGTCCGCTCCGGCGACCACGGCAAGACCTGGTCCACGCCGATGCTGCTGCATCCCGGCGCCGTCACCTCCGACGCGCCGGTCGTCGCGCTGGCCGGCAAAGTGCTGCATGTCTTCTGGCATGCGAAGGTCGCGGATCGCGGCCGGCGCATCTTCACGCGCGCGTCGACGGATGGCGGCGCCACCTTCGGCCCGGTCACGGAACTGCCTGCGCCCGAGGGCGCCACACAGTTGCCTGCGGTCGCCCCGCGCGCCGATGGCAGCGTGCAGATCGCCTGGCAGCAGGGGACGGAAGTTCGCTCGATGCGCTGGGACGCGGCGGCCGCCGTGAACGCACGCGCAGCGACCCCTGCGTCTGCCATCGCGGCCGCACGATAGCGTCAGGCTGCTGCGGGGAGCGCCGTTGCGGCGGGCTGCCCCGCCGCGGCGAGGGGCTCGACGACGTTGGCGCGATCGGAGTCGATTCGCCCATCCACCAGTTCGATGATCCGGTCACAGCGCTGCGCCAGACGCGGATCGTGCGTGACGATCAGGAAGGTGGTCCGACTGCTGGCGTTCACGCTGCGCAGCAGATCGAACACGCCATCGGCGGACTGCGTGTCGAGATTGCCGGTGGGCTCGTCGGCCAGCACCAGCGCAGGCTGCATGATCAGCGCACGCGCGATCGCGACGCGCTGCTGCTGACCACCGGAGAGATCATTGGTCTTGTACTGGCTCCAGGCGGCGAGGCCCACCTTGGCGATCAGATCCGCCGACTTCGCGCGCATGTCGTCGTCCGGCCGGCCGCGCGCGGCCAGCAGCGGCAGCATCACGTTTTCCTGGGCCGTGAACTCGGGCAGCAGGTTGTGATACTGGAACACGAAGCCGATCGAATCGGCACGCAGACGCGTCAGCAACCTGTCGGCAAGTCCTGAGGTGGTCTGCCCGGCGATGAAGATCTGGCCGCCGGTCGGCGCATCGAGCAGTCCGATCATGTTCAGCAACGTGCTCTTGCCCGAGCCCGACGGCCCGATCAACGCAGCGAACTCGCCCTTCTGCAGTGTGAGATCGATGCCGTGCAGCACTTCGAGTTCGACGGCCGTGCCGATGCCATAGGACTTGCGCACGCCCTCGAGGCGCAGCGTCGGCGCATCGGTGACCTCAGCCACGGATCGCCACGGCCGGATCGAGCCGTGCAGCGCGTTGCGCAGGGAATACCGCCGCGATCGTCCCCACCAGCGTCGCACCCGCCGCCGCATACACGAACAGCATCGGCTCGAACGCGATCGAGAACAGCGGTGTGCCATCGGCGTTCTTCGCCATGCCGCGCCAGCCGATCAGGAAGGCCCAGCCCATCACCGAGCCGACCAGCGAGCCCATCAGACCCATCAGCGCACCCTGCAGCAGGAACAGCCGCAGGATCTGCCGGCGCGACGTGCCCGTCGCACGCAGGATGCCGATCTCCTTCGACTTCTGCACCACCGACACGACCAGCACGCTCGCGATGCCGAGCGCTGCGGTCAGTCCGACGAAGAAGCGGATCACGTCGTTCGACAACGACTGCGCCGACATCGCGCTGAAGAACTGGGCGTTCGTGACGATCCAGCTGTCGACCTCGAGACCCGTCTGCGCCTGGATCGTCTGCGCCATCAGCTCCGCCGCGAACGGATCGCTGACATTCACTTCGAGACTCGTCACGCCACCGGGCAGATCGAGCAGGCTCTGCGCCGTGCGCAGCGCGACATACACGGAGCGACTGTTCTGGCCCTTGTTGCCGAAATCGAAGATGCCGCTGATCGTCAGCGTCACGGAGGCGCCGGTGGCGGTCTGCAGCGTCAGCTTGTCGCCCATCGCCACGCCGAGATCCTTGGCGAGCTCCGTACCGACGAGCATGTCGGACGTGGTCAGATCGGCACTGCCCGCGACGATCTTGTCCGACAGCGCGATCAGCCGCAGATAGCTCGCCGGCTCCATGCCGGTGATGCCGACCGATTTGCTCGCCTCGGCACGCAGCACGAAGCCGGCCCCGGACACCACCGGCGCAATCGCGACGACGCCGGGCAGGCGCGCCACCTGATCGCGCACGGTCTGCCACTGATCGACGGATTTCAGACGCTGTGCGCGCGGCTGCACCACCGCCGCCGAGGCAACGCCTGGCTGCGTGCGCAGCGGACGGGCGACTTCCTTCGGCGGCAGGATCACGATCTGCGCCTGGTAGTTCAGCGTGCGGCGAAACAGGTTCCCCTGCAGGCCCGACAGCAATGCCGACATGAACACGATCACCGCCACGCCGAGCGCGACGCCCGCGACGATCAGCAGCGTCTGCATGAGGCCTTCGCGCATGAAGCGCGTCGCGAGGATCCATTCGAACGGCGCGATCGCGTTCATGGCGAAGCGATCACATGCGACCGCACCTTCTGTCCCACGAGAACGGTCGCGGCGGTCGCTGGCACGACGAACTCGCCGTCGGCCACGCCACGCAGCACCTCGCTGCGACTGTCGCCGGTCAGGCCGACGTCGATCGGCACGCGCACGGTGTGCCGGGATCGTACGGCCATCACCCAGGTCTTCTCGGCACCGATGCCGCGCACGGCACCCGCCGGTACCACCAGCACTTTTGAACGACGCGCCGTCGCGATGTCGACCGACACGGTCATGTCCTGACGGAGATAGGCCGGTGGCTTCGGAACCGTGAGCCGGATCTCCACCGAGCCGCGCGCGGCATCGACGCCGGGATTGATGAAGCTGACGATCGCCTCGAAGCGCTGTGTCGGGAATGCGTCGGCAGAACCGAGCGCGGCCTGGCCCAGCTTCAGTTTGCCGAGATTCTTCTCATCGACCTGCACGACGATCTGGGTTTCGCCGTCCGCCGCCAGCACCATCAGTTCCTTGCCGGCCTGCACGATGTCACCGACCTCGACACTGCGCGCGATCAGCGCGCCGTCGGCCGGCGACAGGATCGAATCGTGATCGAGGCGTACCTGCGCCATGTCGGTGTTCGCGCGCGCCTGCGCCACCGCGGCACCGGCCAGCGCCGCATCGCTGCCGGACGGACGGTGCGTCTGCACCATCAGTCGCGCGGAGCTGACCGCGCTTGCCGCCACGTCGCGGTTGCGGCTCGCGTCATCGAGCTGCGCCTGGCCGACGAAGCCCTGCGTCTTCAGTTCGCGTACACGCACGAGCTGGCGTTCCGCCTGCGCCGCGTCGGCTTCCGCCTTGCGCAGATCCTGCGTCGCGCCCGGCAGGTCCACTTCGCGCAGCTGCCGCAACCTCGCCTGCTCCTGACCGAGGCTCGCGCGCGACTGCGCCAGGCTCGCACGTTCGTCGCGCGCATCGAGCTCGATCAGCAGATCGCCGCGGATCACGCGCTGCCCTTCCTTGACGGGAATGCGGACCACGCGCCCAGTTTCCTCGGCCGCGACGGTCACACGCTGCGGTGTCATCACGCGTCCACTTGCGACGACGGTCTGCTGCAGGTCGCTGACGCCCACCGCATACACGTCGACGGGCGTTCCGAGCACGAGGTTGCGCATCAGATAGCCCGAGATCGCCAGCACGACCACGACGGCAGCGCCGACTTTCAGCCAACTTCGCCACGCACGTTTGGGAGTCTCGGTTGCCACAGTCATCACGAGGATCGGGCCGGTCATTGAGCCACAGCGCGATGCCCGCCTCGGTGCGGCGGCGCACGGAGCGTCCACCCGCGCGGATCCATCATGGCGCTCCATCGACCCGCGATCGCACGCATGCCGCTGAAGGACTATTACGCTCTGCTCGGCGTCGAACGCAGCGCCAGCCATGCGGACATCAAGCGCGCGTACCGCAAGCTTGCGCGCAAGTACCATCCCGACGTCAGCCGCGAACCCGATGCCGAATCGAAATTCAAGGACGTGGCCGAAGCGTACGCGACGCTGAAGGACGAGCAGAAGCGCGCCGCCTACGACGCTCCGCCCACGGAACCTGAGTCGGAGCGCGAGTTCCGTCCGCCACCCGGCTGGGACTCGGGCTTCGACTTTGCCGATCACTGGCCGTCGCAGGGACGTGACCAGCACGCACGGATCCAGATCGACCTGCGCGACTGCTATCGCGGCGCGCGGCGCAAGCTGACGCTGAGCATTCCCGTGCTCGCGGCGAACGGCAACGTCACCTGGCAGCCGCGCGAACTCGAGGTGAACATTCCCAAGGGCATGCGCGACGGCCAGCATCTGCGTCTCGCAGGCCAGGGCAGCGCAGCCGCAGGCGGCGGCCGCGCCGGCGATCTCTACCTGGAAGTGACGGTCGCGCCACAATCGCGATTCCGGATCGATGGGCTCGATGTCTACACCGATCTGCCCGTCACGCCGTGGGAGGCGGCCCTCGGCACTCGCGTCGCAGTGCCGCTGCCCGACGGCAGCGTGCAACTGACCGTGCCGCCCGGTTCATCGAGCGGCCGACGCCTGCGCCTGCGCGGTCAGGGCATTCCGGGCCACCCCGCCGGCGATCTGTTCGCCGTGCTGGGCATCGTGGTGCCGCCGGCCGATTCCGAGCCCGTGCAGGCAGCGTATCGCGCGCTCGCCGAAGCCTGCCGCAACTTCAATCCCCGCGATACGGGAACGGTGGGCTCATGATGACTCCTGAATCCCAGTCTGTCGGCGGCGTGATCGTCGAGCGCGAACTGCGCTTCACGCTGGTCGAACTCAGCCACGCCTGCGACGTCGATGCCACGCGCATCATCGCGCTGGTCGAGGAAGGCGTGTTGCCAGCGGCCGGTGATTCACCGGATCAATGGTGGTTCGAAGGCGTGCTGCTGCGCCGGGCCCGCCGCGCCCTGCGGCTGTCGGAGGATCTGCATCTCGACGCCGGCAGCACGGCCCTGGTGCTCGATCTGCTCGATGAAATCGAGTGGCTGCGCGCGCAGCTCAGAGCAGCGGGCGTATCGGCATCAGGCGCCAGAACCAGACCTTGAGTCGTTTCAGGAACGGTGCGTGCGAGTCCGGTGCTTCCGTCGCCGCATTCCAGCTGTTGCCCGGCAGCATGTCGGTCGTGATCGCATCGGCGACCATCTCCGCCGTGCGTGCGTCGCGGATCACGACGCCGACCTCGGTGTTCAGATTCTCGGAGCGAGGATCGAGATTGTAGGTGCCGATGAATACGACGCCTGGATCGACGACCATGGTCTTGGCATGCAGCGCGAACACCGGCGCCTCGGCGCGCAGCGCTGCGTAACGCTGCATCACCATCCGCTGCACCTGCGGATCCGGTTGGTACTCGTAGATCTCGATGCCGAGCGCGAGCAGTTCCTCGCGCTGATTCAGATAGCCGCTCATCGCCTGCAGGTTGTCGGTCGACGCGAGTGAATTCGTGCTGATGCGGATGCGAACACCGCGCGCACGGGCCTGCGCGAACAGCGCGAGCGCTTCGTCAGACAGCACGAGGTACGGCGACTGGATCAGGATTTCGCGCTGCGCGGCCTCGACCAGCCGCGCGAGCGCCGCAGAGCTCAGACCCCCGCCGCCGAGCCCCTGATCACCTGCGTTCTTGCCGGGGATGTCGCTGATGAATTCGACCTCGCCCCAGACGAGTTCCTGCGCCAGCTGCGGAAAGGTTGCCGGAATCGCGTCGATCGCGGCGCGCACCTCCGGCGTGAAGTTGTCGCGCCGGACGGCATAGGCGCTGAGCTCGTCGTAGATCGCTTGCACTTCCGCTGCCCGTACCGTGACGTGCTGCTGCATCAGGCCCTCGCCTGCGTACAGCCGCTCCACCGGCACCGTCAACGGGTTCGCCCAGAATCGCTCGAAGCTCGCGCGAATCTGCGGCACCACCGCGCCGATCACCAGCGCATCGCGATCGCGGAAGTTGTACTCGTGGTCGTAGTCGAAGTACTCATCCGCCATGTTGCGGCCGCCGGTGATCGCGAGCTCACCATCGACGATCAGCGTCTTGTCGTGCATGCGCTGGTTCGAGCCGCGGAAATCGGTGAACAGGTTCAGCAGGCGCCGGTACCACGGGATCCCGACCGAATGCATCGGGTTGTAGATGCGGATGTCGATGTTCGGATGCCGGGCCAGTGCGAGCAGCGTCTTGTCCGGCGCATCGATCATCAGGTCGTCGACGATCACCCTGACGCGCACGCCGCGTCGCGCGGCGCGCAGCAGTGCCTCGGACGCGAGGATCCCGATGTTGTCCGTGCTCCAGATGAAATACTGGACCTCGATGCTGCGGCGGGCGTGGTCGACGAGCCAGGCCCGCGCGAGCAGGGCCTGTTCACCGCGATCGAGCACCCAGGAACCGGTCTGGCCGGGATGCGCGCGCAGCTCGGCGTCGGTGAATTCGCGCGGATCGGGTGCGGCGGCAGCCAAGGCAGACAGGACGAACAGCGGGAGCAGGCTGAGACGGCGAAGCGCGCTGGTCATGCGCGCATCATAACGATCCCCGGTTCCTCTGCAGACCAGGTCGTCTGCAGATCAGGCCCTCCGCAGACTAGGGCCTCTGCTGCCGGCGCTGCTGCGCCCGCTCACGCAGGCGCTCGAGCCGCTCGCGTCGCTCTTCGACGGACAGCTGCTGCCACTGCCGGCGCAGTTCGCGGCGGCGTTCAATCGGCAGCTTCTTGAAGCGCTTGTAGGCCGCACGCACTTTCTGCTTCTGGTCCGGATCGAGATCCTGCCACTGCTTGAAGCGGCCACGGGCGTTGTCACGCTGCTCGGGCGACATCGACAGCCAGCGATCGCTGCCGCGCGCGAGCGCGTTCTGGCGCGCGGCCGGCAGGGTGTCCCAGTTGCCCTCGAACCGCTGCAGCAGGCGCTGCTGCTCCGCGTTCAGCGAACTCCACGGCAATGGCGCCACCTCGACCGGCATGGCCGCCGATGACGCCGGCGCAGCAGGCTCTTCCGCGCGTGCCGGGCCGGTCGCTGCGCTGCCCAGCAACGCAAGCGCAAGTACGCACCAGACACTGTTTCTCAGGTTGATCACTTCTTTGCTCCTGCAATCCTGCGGATGTCCGTGTTCGCCAGGAAATCCAGCCAGTCATCCTCGTTCTCGTCGAGTTCGCCACCGGCACCGCCGAGGAACTCCAGAAATTCTTCGTCTTCCGCGGTCACCGGCGGCACCGACTTCGGCGGCACCGACTTCGGAGGCACCGAGTTGGGCTGCGACACCTTCGCCGGCGCCGGCGCGTCGGCCGCGTGGATCGGACCTGTCGCGGCGGCCAGGGCCAGCGCCACGCCCGTCGTACCGAGCCAGCCTGCGTGACGGCCGCGCGATCTCACGTCCCCACAGCCTCCGCTTCCGCTGCGGCCCATTCGTAGAACTCGTAGTCCGCGACCGAACCCTCGTCGTCCACGGCGTCGGTGTCGGCCAGCAGATCCAGATCCTCGAGCGTCGTCGCCGCATCGCCGCGCACCGTCAGGTCGGTACCATCGACTCCGCGCGGCCCGCTCCACAGCGTCAGCGCGACGATGGCCGCCGCCGCCACGGCACCCGCCGGCATCAGCGTGCCGACCGAGAACCACTTCTTCCACGGCGAGGTGGCGAGTGATTCGGCCTCCGCCAGGGCCTGCTGCCGCGCCTGGTTGAGGCGCGAACGCGTGCGGCCGTCGAGCCGCGCGACGCTTTCATCCAGCACCGCCTGGCTCTGCCGTTCGAATTCAGTGCGTTCGTGATCGTTCATGAAAGATGGCTCATGACCAGAACTCTCCAAGCTCGGCGCGCAGCGTCTGCAGCGCGCGAAAATAATGCGTCTTGACGCTGCCTTCGGAACAACCCATCGCCGCCGCCGTCTCGGCGACATCGAGTCCTTCGAAGTTGCGCAGCAGGAAACACTGCCGCTGGCGATCGGGCAGCGCCGCGATTTTCTCTTCGAGCACACCGATCGCTTCATCCATCTGCAGCTTCTCGACCACGGCGGGCGCAAGACTCGGCGCTGCCGCGATCGGATCGAAGACGTCGTCGGACTCCTCGTCGTTCGATTGGAACGGCATCCACGACATCACGCGGCCGCGCACCGTGCGCCGGCGCTGCATGTCGCGCACGCGGTTGTCGAGAATGCGATAGAAGAGCGGCTTCCACTCCTCAGACGGCTTGCCGCCGTAGCTGCGCACCAGCGACAACATCGCGTCCTGCACCGCATCGAGCGCGTCGTCCTCGTTGCGCAGCGCGAGCTGCGCGATCTTGAACGCCTTGCGTTCGATGCTCGCGAGGAACTGGTCAAGGGCTCGGGCGTCGGCGGTTTTAGCGGCCAATTTGCTGGAGCCGCTCCAGGCGGCGGGCATGCTATAAACGGCGCCGAGCGTAGCAGTAATCGTCGTCATGCCCACCAGAACGCAGCCGCTGCGCCGGCGTTGACGCGACAGACGAATCCCCCGCTCGACCGCAAATCAGGCACTTACGAACACAGCTGCATGCCCTGCTTCATGTGTTTGTCATAAATGCATGCGGATGGCCTGTCGCCGCGAACCAACTGCTTGAAATCATTGAAAATTTCAACTTCTGCTCACTTATTGATCACCGCCGCACCTTTGCCGTGAAAAACCGCAATTTGCGCACTTGCCGGCAG
Organism: Steroidobacteraceae bacterium; assembly: GCA_965279665.1. GTDB lineage: Bacteria > Pseudomonadota > Gammaproteobacteria > Steroidobacterales > Steroidobacteraceae > UBA964. The sequence continues at coordinate 290,641 of OZ257256.1, read as the reverse complement.
GGCTTTCCACAGAGTTACCCACAGTCTCTGTGGACAATTCGGGGTGCTCTCGGGGGTCGCCGGTGATCCTGCGCGTCGCACTCGACACCCCGCTGCGGCGGCTGTTCGACTACCTGCCTCCTGCCGAGGGGGTAGGCAATCCACCGCAAACCGCGCCCGGGCCGGGCATGCGTGTGCGGGTGCCCTTCGGGCGCCAGCAGCTGACGGGCGTCATCGTCGAACTTGCCGAGTCGTCGAGCTTCCCGGCGGACAAGCTGCGTCGCGCCACGGAACTGCTGGATACGACTCCCGTGTTCGACGCGCGTCTGCTCGAACTGCTGCGCTGGACTGCGGACTACTACCACCACCCGATCGGCGAAGTGCTGGCGGCCGCGCTGCCCAAGCTCGCCCGCGAAGGTGCGCCCGCCGTGGCCATCGTCGAGCGCTGGTGGATCACGGAAGCCGGTGCCGCGGCACTCGCCGCCGGCGAGCCAAAGCGAGCGCCGAAGCAGCGCGCACTGCTCGAGCAGGTCGGCGTCGACGGTGGCGCGAGCGCAGATCAGCTCGACTCGGCACAGACCGGCTGGCGTCCGACCGCGCGCACGCTCGCGGCGCGCGGCTGGATCGCCTCGACCGAAGTCGCAGAACTCCCCGCGGCAAGCGCTGCGGATGCGGCCCGCTCGGCAGTGCGCCGCGATCTGCCGCACGACCTTGCGCCCGAGCAGGCCGTCGCGGTCGACGCGATCCTCGCGGCCAGCGATCGCTTCCAGACTTTCCTGCTCTACGGCATCACCGGCAGCGGCAAGACCGAGGTCTATCTGCGCACGGTCGCGCGTGCGCTCGAGACGGGACGCCGTGCGCTGATCCTGGTGCCGGAGATCGGCCTCACGCCGCAGCTCGTGTCGCGCTTCGCGGCGCGTTTCGCCGTACCGATGGCCCTGCTGCATTCATCTCTGACCGACACACAGCGGCTTGCGGCCTGGCGCGACGTGCTGTCGGGCGCAGCGCGCATCGTGCTCGGCACGCGTTCGGCCGTATTCGCGCCGGTCGCGGATCTCGGCGTGATCGTGGTCGACGAAGAACACGATGCCTCGTTCAAGCAGCAGGACAGCGGCTTCCGGTATTCCGCGCGGGATCTCGCCATCGTCCGCGCCCAGGCTCTCGGCATTCCGATCGTGCTCGGCTCCGCCACGCCTTCGCTCGAAACGCTGCACAACGTCGCGCAGGAGCGCTACGTGCGACTGACGCTGCCGCGGCGCGCAGAACAGGCCCCGGCACCGCACCTGCGGCTGATCGACCTGCGCCAGGAATCGATGAGTTCAGGTCTATCGAGCACCAGCCTCGCCGGCATCGAGAAACATCTCGCGGCCGACGGCCAGGTGCTCGTGTATCTCAATCGTCGCGGTTACGCGCCGACGCTGCTGTGCACCGCCTGCGGCTGGATCGCGCCGTGCAACAACTGCGATGCGCGCTACACCGTGCATCGCAGCGCCGATCGGCTGCAGTGCCATCACTGTGGCGCCGAGCGGCCACTGCCGCGCCAGTGCCCGCAGTGCGGCTTCGAAGTGAAACCCGTCGGCCAGGGCACGGAGCGCGTCGAAGAGGCGCTGACCGCGATGTTTCCGAACGCACCGATCGCACGGCTGGACCGCGACGTCGTGCGCCATGCCGCCGATCTCGAAGCCGTCGTCGCGCGCGTCGCGGATGGCTCGGCACGCATCCTGGTCGGCACGCAGATGGTGACCAAGGGCCACGATTTTCCTGACGTCACGCTGGTCGTCGTGCTGAACGCGGACCAGGGCTTGTTCAGCACGGACTTCCGCGCCGCCGAACGGCTCGCGCAGACGATTGTCCAGGTGGCCGGGCGGGCGGGCCGCGCGCAGCGCCCCGGCGAAGTGCTGATCCAGACCGAGTATCCGGAGCATCCGCTGCTGCAGCAGCTGCTCGCCTCGGGTTATGACGGCTTCGCGACCGCCGCGCTGATCGAGCGGCGCGAGGCCGGCTGGCCGCCGTTCTCGCGGCTCGCCGCGCTGCGGGCCTCCGGCACCGACCCCGCCGCCGCCGTCGATTTCCTGCAGGCCGCCCGCGCCGCGTCCCGCGAGCCCGCCGCGGCGCAGCGTGGCCTGCGACTGCTCGGACCCGCGCCCGCTGCGATGGCCCGCCGGGCCGGCCGGCACCATGCCCAGTTGCTGATCGAAAGCGCTGACCGCGGACCCCTGCACCGCTTCCTCGATGTCTGGCTGCCGGTCATCGAGGCGCTGCCGGAGGCCCGCAAGGTGCGCTGGGCGCTCGACATCGATCCGCTGGACCTTTTCTAGGCGGCGACGACCTTCCCTAGCGCTCCGCGCTCCGTATGATGTGCGGCTTTCGTCCACGGTAGTCCCGCCTTGAAGACCGAACTCACGCGCCTCCTCGTCCACGCCCTGCAGAAGGTCGACCCCGCCCTCGTCGACCCGAGCCTGGCCGACCCGGCCCTGGTGACGCTGGAGCGTACGCGCGATCCGGTGCATGGCGACTTCGCCTGCAACATCGCGATGCGTCTGGCCAAGGCCGCCAAGCGCAAGCCGCGCGACATCGCCGAGGCCATCGTCCAGGCGCTGCCGGCCTCGCCGCTCGTGGCCAAGGCCGAGGTCGCCGGCGCGGGCTTCATCAATCTGTACCTCGCGCGCGATGTGTACGTGCAGGAACTGATTCGCGTGCATGAACAGGGCGAGCGCTACGGCCGAGCAACGCTCGGCGGCGGTCGCAAGGTCAATCTCGAATTCGTCTCCGCGAATCCCACCGGGCCGATGCATGTCGGTCACGGTCGACAGGCCGCCTATGGCGCCGCGCTCGGCAATCTGCTCGAAGCCGCCGGTTTCAACGTGTATCGCGAGTTCTACGTGAACGACGCCGGGCGCCAGATGGAGATCCTCGCCGTCAGCGTCTGGCTGCGGTACATCGAACAGGGCGGCGAGACGATTGTCTTTCCGCAGAACGCCTATCGCGGCGACTACATCCTGCCCGTGGCCGCATCGCTGCGCGTCAAGGTCGGCGGCGCGTTGCAGCAGCCGGCCGCGAAGGTGTTCGCAGACCTGCCGCCGGACTCCACCGCCGGCGGAGACAAGGACAAATACGTCGATGCCGTGATCACGCGCGCGCGCGAACTGATCGGCGATGCCGGCTTCCAGCAGGTGCTGCAGCACGGCCTCGACGAGATGCTGGCCGAAATCCGCGATGATCTCGCCGCCTTCGGCGTGCGCTTCGACCGCTGGACCTCGGAACGCGAGTTCACGACCAGTGGCGCGATCGATCGCGCCATCGGCAAGCTGCGCGAACAAAACCGGATCTACGAGAAAGATGGCGCACAGTGGTTCCGCGCCACCGAGTTCGGCGACGACGAAGACCGCGTGGTCATTCGCGAGAACGGCATCAAGACCTATTTCGCGTCGGACATCGCCTATCACCTCGACAAGCGCGAGCGCGGCTTCGAGATCCTGATCGACGTGCTCGGTGCGGATCACCATGGCTATGTCGCGCGCGTGCGCGGCGGCCTCTCCGCGATGGGCGAGCCCGGCGACTGCCTTGAGGTCTGCCTGATCCAGCTCGTCAGTCTGTATCGCGATGGCGTGAAGCTGCAGATGGGCAAGCGCGAGGCGACCTTCGTCACGCTGCGGCAGCTGCGCGAGGAAGTCGGCAACGACGCCTGCCGCCTGTTCTATCTGATGCGCAGCAACGATCAGCCGCTCGACTTCGACCTGGACCTCGCGAAGTCGAAGTCGAACGAGAACCCGGTGTTCTACATGCAGTACGCGCATGCGCGCGTCGCCAGCGTCATGAAGGAACTCGCCGCACGCAGTCTGTCATACGACGTCGCAAGCGGGCGTACCGCGGCGCTGGCCAACGGCGGCGCGCATCTGTCCGGCGAGGCGGCGCAGGCGCTGATGGTCGCGATCTCGCGTTACGGCGAGATCATCGAGCTGGCCGCGACCCAGCGCGCCCCGCACGCGCTCGCGCATTACCTGCGCGATCTCGCCAACGACGTGCACACGTTCTACGCCGCCGAGCGCGTGCTGGTACCCGAGGCAGAGCCACGGGCCGCGCGCGTGTACCTGCTGCAGGCCGCGCAGCAGGTCATCCGCAACGGCCTCGCGATCCTCGGCGCATCCGCACCGGAGAGCATGTGAGGATCCGCGCATGAGCAAGATGGTCATTCGCGACTACAAGCGCGGTCGCCAGCGTGGCATCGAACCCGCTCGAATCCGCGATTTCGCGTTCGGGCTCGGCGCCGGCCTGATCGTCGCGATCGCGGTGTTCGCGTGGCAGCGCGCCGCGATGAAGGATCTGATGCAGCAGGTCGAGGTGCCGCGGCCCGAGCCGCGCGCCGAGAAATCGCAGGACGCCAGCGCGGCGGCGGATGCATCGGAGGAAGCCGGCGGCCAGTACGACTTCTACGAAATGCTGCCGAAGTTCGAGGTCGTGGTTCCCGAGAAGGAAACCGAAGTGCGGCGCGATGCGCCGACTGCGACGATCGAACGCCCCGGCGCCTACGTGCTGCAGGCCGGTACGTTCACGAAGCCCGAGGACGCGCAGCGCGTGCGCCAGCAGCTCGCGCTCGCCGGAATCAGCGCGACCGTGCAGCGCGTTGCCGTGGACAGCAAGGTCTGGCACCGCGTACGCATCGGGCCACTGACCGATCTCGATGAAGTGAACGCGACCCGGCGCAAGCTGCAGGCGGCCGACATCGACACCATCGTGATCCGGGTCGGCGATTGAAACCTGCAAACGACGATGCGAACGCGCCGTCCCTGCTGCTGAAGGCCAGCTGGGGCGTCGGTGGGCTCGGCACGACGTCGATGCTCTACCTGATCAACATGTTCGTCGTGTTCTTCCTGGTGCGCCACGTGGGCATTCCCCCGGCGATCGCGGGAACGTTGCTCGCAGCGACGCGCTTCTACGACGCGGTCATCGATCCGGCCATCGGCACGCTCAGCGACCGGTCCGGAGACCGCTGGGGCAATCGCTGGGGACGGCGCCGGCCGTGGATGCTGGTCGGCGCGATCCTGTCACCGCTCGCGCTGATCGCGCTGTTCAACCCGCCCGCGCTCGAGCCGGGCTACCTGCTCTACGGCGTCGTGATGCTGGCCTTGCTCGCCTACTGCACCGGCTATTCGCTGTTCAGCATTCCGTACATGGCGCAGGGCGCCGAGATCACCGACGACTACGGCGCACGCGCGTCGCTGATGGCCTGGCGCACGTTCTTCGTCTATGCCGCAGGCATCGTCATCACGGCTGGCGCGCCCGCGTTGATCGCGAAGCTCGGCGGCGATCGCGCTGCGTACTCGACGATGTCGCTGGCGGCCGCCTCGGTCGTCGCCGCGACGATGCTCTGGGTCGTCGCGTTCACTGGCCAGGCGCGCGTGATGCCACGCTCCACCCAGACGCTGCCTCCGTTCGCACAACTGCTCAGCGTATTCGCCAACAAGCCGTTCATGGTCGTGCTGATCACCAAGATGACGCTGCAGCTCGGTACCGCCTTCATGGGCGCGTCGCTGCTGTTCTTCATGTCGGACGTGCTGCAGCGTGGCGAAGGTGCGATGGCCCTCCTCGGCCTGGTCTCGAACCTGGTCGGCATCTGCGCCGTGCCGCTGTGGAACCGCGTGCTGCAGAGCGTGGAGCGGCGCGTGCTCGCGATCACGCTGTTCGCCGGTCTTGCGCTGACCTACGGCTCGTGGATCTTCGCGACACCGGCCGAGCCCCAGGCGCTGTTCCTGCTGCGTGCGTTCATGGTTGGCGCGCTCGGCAGCGGCAGCGTGCTCGTCGCGATGGCCATGCTCGCCGATACGATCGAATACGACCGGCTCCGCACCCACCAGCGGCGCGAGGGAATGTTCGTCGGCGCCTTCGAGCTGATGCAGACCACGTCGTTCGTGATCGGACCGCTGATCGTCGGCCTCGCCTTCTCGGCCGCCGGTCTGATTCCCGGTGCAGCCGGTCAGGGCAATCAGCCGGAATCCGCGATCACCGTGATGCGCTATGCCGTCTCGATCGTGCCGGCCAGCTGCGCGGTCCTCGGCATCGTGCTGATGTCGATCTACAAGCTCGATGCCGCCGAACTTGCGCGACTGCGCGCCGCGTCGCCGGCGGATAAACCTCAGCCCGCCTGAGGCGTTTCCACGGCAACCGGCGCGCATGTCTCGCCACCGGCACCATCGACGATGAAGGCCAGCGCGTCGCGCGCGGTACGCACCGGATCTTCCATCACGAGCTTGTGGCCGAGATCCGCGTAGGAAATCATTTTCACCTGCGTACCCGTGAACGCACTCGCGATCTCGCAATGCAGTTCGCGCGGCAGCACCGGTCCCGCCGCGCCCCACTGGATCAGTGTCGGCACCGTGATCTTCGCGGCGAGATCGAAGTCGCTCTTCGCACCCCCCGTGTTCCGCCAGCTCGTCAGCCGGGCCTGAAAGCGCTCTTCCTGGCCGGGCAAGGTGTTCAGGATGCGGTAGCGCGTGATCATCTCCTCCGTGACCCTGGACGGATCCGCATAGATGCTGCGCAGGAACGTTCGCCAGTAAAGATCCGTCGCGCGCGAGTTCAGCACCGTGTCGTGGAACCAGAACACAGCACGATCCATCGCGGCCGTCTTCGCCCGCGTCGGCAGGCGCAGCGGCAACGTCGACAACAGCAGCTTTTCTACCCGCGCAGGATGAGCCGCCGTATACCGCAAGGCGACCGTCGCACCGGACGAAGTGCCGCCGAGCACGAAACTCTGCAGACCGAGACGATCGAACAGCTTGTCCAGCAGCAGCAGCTGACGCTCGGCGCTGTAGTCGTTGCGACCATCAGGGCCGCTGAGACCATGACCCATGCCATCGACGCGCACGATGCGGAAGCGTCCGCCGAGCTCGGCGACCCAGCCGTCCCACTGCTGCAGGCTCGCGCGCGAACCGTGCAGCAGCACGAGCACCGGCCCCTGGCCTTCGTCCCGGTAGTGCAGACGCGTGCCGTCGATGTCGACGAACTGCGACGGCGGCGCGCCGTACCGTGCCAGCGCCTCCGCCGGATCGCCGTCGAACGCGCCCGCGCGCATCGCGAATGCCCACATTGCGAACGCTGCCACGACTGCGACGACGACCCAGATGAACTTGCGCATCGCTTGCTCCAAGATGGGTCGCGCGTACTGCGCACCCCGTTCACCGGAGCCTGACATGACCATCGTCGATGCGGACACACATCTGATCGAAACGTCCGCCATCTGGGAACATCTGGATGCGAGCGAGCGCCAGCACCGGCCGCAGGCCATCGAACTGGCCGAAGGCGTGCTCGTGCCGCCGATCGCGCATCCCATGAAGTCCGTCTGGATCATCGACGGTCAGCTGTATGCGCGCACCAACCTCGATTTCATCGAGGAAGCCTCCAAAGGCGAGGTGAAGCCCGGCGCGCTCGCGATGACCGATCCGGAGGAACGCATCAAGGCCATGGACCAGCAGGGCGTCGACGTGCACGTGCTGTTCCCGAGTTTGTTTCTCGGTCTCGCGCCCGAGACGCCGGCCGTGGAACTCGCGCTGACGCGCGCCTACAACCGCTTCCTCGCGGACCGATGCGCAGCCAGCAAGGGGCGGCTGCGCTGGGTGATGCTGCCCGCGCTGAACAACATGGAAGCGACGCTGCGCGACATCGAGTGGGCGCGCAGGCAGGGCGCGATCGGTATCCACATGCGCGGTCTCGAGGGCAACCGGCCGATCGACCATCCGGACTTCTTTCCGGTCTATCGCATCGCGCAGGATCTCGACATGCCGATCTGCGTGCACATCGGCCACGGCAGCCCCGCGTTCCGGCAGATCCGTCGCAATGCCGAGAATCGCGGCACGCGATTCCACATGATCTTCCCGACGCTGCTGTCGTTCAACGCGCTCGCCACCGGCGCCGTCGCGAAGCAGTTCCCGACATTGCGCTTCGGCTTCTTCGAGGCCGGCTCCGCCTGGATCAGTTTCGTCGTGCAGCAGGCACACCGCGTGCGCGACGACCGCGACCGCAAGGCGTTCACCCAGCAGGTGCTGCGAGAGAACAACCTGTACGTCACCTGCGAGGAACACGAGGAACTGCCGCAGATTCTCGCAAGCGCGGGCGACGAACGGCTCGTGATCGGCAGCGACTACGGCCATCCCGGCGACGTCGATGATTCGATCTTCGTGCAGAAGAAGTTTCTCTCGCGCACCGACGTCAGTGACGTTCAGAAGCGGAAGATCCTCAGCGACAACGCGCTGGCGCTGTTCGGGGCGATGTAGGCGCGCGCGGAGACGCAATATCGCGAGCTCTCGGGTTCACACATCCCCGGCGGCTTAAGGGAGGACGCGCCCGCCCGATCACGGCTCGCAGACTCGCTCGCGATCGGGCGCGTACGCTCGCTGCGGCCTTGCGCGCCGACGTCATGGGTGTTCGGAATCGGAGAGGGAGCCTGCGATGTCGGCGCGCTGACGGCCTCGCTCGCCGTCCTCCATGCGCCGCCAGAGATGCGTGAACCCGGGAGCTCAGGAACTCGCGGCTTCGCGTGGTGGTGACATCGCCTCGATCAGCCGCCCGCGGGGTAGGTGTAGGACGACTGCAGGCCCAGCGGCAGGCCGAGTGACCAGAACACGATCAGCCAAGTGGTCCAGACCAATAGCAGCGTCACGGAGTACGGCAGCATCAGCGCAACGACCGTGCCGATGCCGGTGTTCTTGACGTAGCGCTGGCAGAACACGACGACCAGCGGGAAGTACGGCATCAGCGGTGTGATGATGTTCGTGCTCGAATCGCCGACGCGATACGCAGCCTGGGTCAGGTCAGGCGATACGCCGAGCTGCATCAGCATCGGCACGAATACCGGCGCGATCAGCGCCCACTTCGCCGAGGCGGAGCCGATCAGCAGATTGATCGTCGCCGTCAGCAGGATGATGCCGATCAGCGTGACCTGCAGCGGCAACCCGGCATCACGCAGCCAGTCCGCACCCTTGATCGCCACCAGCGCGCCGAGATTCGACTGGCCAAACGCCGCGATGAACTGGGCCGCGAAGAACGCCATGACGATGTAGTAGCCCATGCCGCCCATCGCCTTGCTCATGCCGGCGATGATGTCGCGATGCGTCTTCACCGTACCCGCCACGTATCCGTAAACGATGCCGGGGATCACGAACAGGATGAAGATCAGCGCGACGATCGACTTCATCAGCGGTGCATCGGAGGCCGTCAGCACACCCGCACTGTTGCGCCAGGCCGAGCCCGTCGGCCAGGCCGTCAGCGCCAGCACGACGCAGCCCGCGAGCAGCGCGAGACTGCCCGCGGACAGCGCTCGCCGCTGCTCCGTCGTCAGCGGTTCGGCCTTCGGCAGTTCCTTCGGATCGCCATCGACAGAAGTGGCCGCGAGCCGCGGCTCGATGACGCGATCCGTCAGGATCCACCCTGCGATGATGATCACGACCGACGAGGACAGCGTGAAGAACCAGTTGTTCAGCGGGTTCAGCACGATGTCCGCATCGACGATCTGCGCCGCCGCCTGCGAGATGCCCGTCAGCAGCGGATCGAGCGATGAGGGCACGAAGTTCGCGCTGAAACCGCCCGACACACCGGCGAACGCCGCCGCGATACCGGCGAGCGGATGCCGACCCGCCGTGTAGAAGATCAGGCCACCGAGCGGCACGACCAGCACATAGCCCGCATCCACCGCCACGTGACTGACGATGCCGACCGTGATCACCATCGGCGTCAGCAGGCTGCGGCGAGTCACCGAGAGCAAGGCGCGCAACGCCGCCGAGATGTAGCCCGTGTGCTCAGCCACCCCGATGCCGAGCATCGCGACCAGCACCACGCCGAGCGGCGGGAAGTCCATGAAGGTCTTCACCAGCTGCGAGAGGAAACCCGTCAGGTTCTCGCCGGCCAGCAGGTTCTTGATGACGATCGCTTCCTTGCTGCGCGGATCGATCTCCGTGAACGACATCGTCGACAGCCATGCCGACAGCACCGCCACCACGCCGAGCAGGATCAGGAACAGCAGCGCTGGATCGGGCAGCTTGTTGCCGACGCGTTCGATCGCATCGAGCGTGCGCGCAAGACGGGACTGCGATCGCGTCGCAGCGGGCGAAGCCGGGTGATTCATGACGTCCTTGTCGTGAAGTGGGGGCGTTGTTTCGCCGCCCTGACTTGCAAGCGTACCTGCGCCCTGCACTGCCGGTCCAGATGGGGAGGCGGTCGGGCTCGATTGCTCGGGTTCAAGCATCCCGATCGGCTTAAGGGAGGACGCGCCTGCCCGATCGCCGCTCGCGGACTCGCTGTCGATCGGGCGCGTACGCTCGCTGCGGCCTTGCGCGCCGACGTCTTAGGTGCTGGAAATCGGAGAGGGAGCGTGCGATGTCGGCGCGCTGGCGGCCTCGCTCGCCGTCCTCCATGCGCCGCTCAGGATGCTCGAACCCGCGCAATCGAGCGCGTGCGCCTCACGATTCGAACCGGTTGGCCGGGACAGGGAGGGTCAGCTCGACCGATCGAGATCGTGAGCAAGATCCGTTGCGGAATACGCCGTCAGTCAAGCGTTGAGGTCATCATTCGGCGCGATCCAGACAGCCCGAAGTTCTCTTGGAACTGACCTTCCACTAGGTTCGCGAACGTCCGCCATCGGATCTAGAACGCAGCTCCAGCAGCCGCTTCTTCAAGAGGCGGATATCAGAGAAGCTCTTCTTCACGGCACGTGGCCGATCAAATGAGTCTTGCCATCGAGCGATCGCCCCAGAATGGACGAATCTCTGACCTTCGTCAGTAAGATCGCTTGCGTACACCACGACAGTATCGACGTCCGCAACCGTTTCTACGAGTCGGCGACTGACTAGCGCGTTGTCGTGAAGAAACTGAAACAACGAAAAATACATTTCACGTGTGTCTTCGTACCACTGATCATCGCGGATCCATTTTGAACCATCAGTCGGATCTTGCCGCCGCACCACACGGTTCAACGCGGCAGGCATGTTGTAGAGCTTGTAGTTTGCTTCAGTCATTGCATTGGCATCGCCAACAGTCGCTTGGCCAGCAAATCGGAACCCCTTCTAGCGTGTCGCGGCAGTGCTGGCGATCGGGCTGGTTGCCTCACGCGCAGACTCCTCTCCGTCTTTGTGGAAGTCATCTTTGATCCACAGCGCCGTCGAATTCACAGCGCGCGGGTCCGACTTCCGCTCCCCACCTCACCCCCCCGCACGACGCACGATCGCAGGCGGCCCGGTGGATTCAGTCTGGACGGCGCATGGAGGACGGCGAGCGAGGCCGCCAGCACGCCGACATCGCAGGCTCCAGCTCCGAATTACATCTCACCTAAGACGTCGGCGTGCAAGGCCGCAGCGAGCGAACGCGCCCGAGAGCGAGTGAGTCCGCGAGCCGCTCTCGGGCAGGCGCGTCCTCCCTAAGCCGGCCGGGCTGAATCCACCGGGCCGCCTGCGACCGCGCTCGGGCCGACTTCAGGCCTCTTCATCCGCCACATTCCTGAAGTCGACGCCGAGCGACCGCAGCTTCCGATACAGATGCGTGCGCTCCATGCCGACCCGCTTGGCGAGCTGGCCGACCTTGCCGTTGCACAGCAGCAGCTGCTGCTGCAGGTACGCACGCTCGAACTGTTCCCGCGCCTCGCGCAGCGACAGCGCGAGCAGGTCCTGCTTGACGAGCGGCTCGGCGGCGGCGACATGCGCGCCGAGTTCGGTCTCGATCTCTTCGAGGCGGATCTCCTCCGTGCCACCGCGCACGAGCAGCCGCTGCACGAGGCTGCGCAGTTCGCGCACGTTGTCGGGCCAGGGATAGTTGCGCAGCCGGTTCTGCGCGGCGACGCTGAAGCGTCGGAACGGGAGTCCGTCGCAGTCGACGAATCGATCGACGTAATGCCGCAGCAGCTCGGGCACGTCCTCGGCGTAGTCGCGCAGCGAGGGCACGCGGGCGACGAGTCCGTTCAGGCGCGAGAGCAGCTCGCGGCGGAAAGAGTCGGGCGTGGCGCCGGCGCGGGTTTCGATGCCCGGTCGCGCCGCGGACACGAGGCGCGCGCTGAACGGCACGGATTCGGTGCCGCCAATGCGCGTGAAGCTCATCGTCTCGAGCATGCCGAGCAGCACGCGCTGCGCGGAGGCCGGCAGATCCTCGACATCGTTGATGAACAGCGTGCCGCCCGCCGATTGCTCGAGCAGGCCGCGCGAGGCGTCTGCGCCATCGCGTCCGAGCAGCGCGAGTTCGGCGTCGGACTCACGCAGCGAATTGGCGACGAGCGTGATGAACGGCTTCGCCGTGCGCGGTCCACTCTCGTGCAGAAAGCGCGCGAAGGCTTCGCGCCCGGAGCCACTTTCGCCGACCAGCATGACGGGTGTGGGCAGCGCCGCGTATTGCGCCAGTTCGGCGCGCAGCGCCTGCATGGTGCGGCTCTTGCCGACGGGCGTGACGACGCCGGTGGCCAGCAGCTTGCTGCCGCCGCGACGCTTTCGCCCGGCTTCGAGTGCGCGCTCGACGGTGCGCAGCAGCTTGGCCAGCGACAATGGCTTCTCGACGAAGTCGAAGGCACCGAGGCGCGTCGCCTCGACGGCGGTCTCGACGGTACCGTGGCCCGACATCATCACGACGGGGCAGCCGTCGGTGACGGTCTCGGACCATTCGCGCAGCAGGGTGATGCCGTCGGTGTCCGGCATCCAGATGTCGAGCAGCACGAGATCGGGCGCCTGTCGCGTGCGCGCAGTCCGGGCCTGGCCCGCATCGGCCGCCACTTCCACCTCGTACCCCTCTTCCGAGAGGATTTCCCGCAGCAGACTGCGAATATCCGCTTCGTCGTCAACGACGAGAATCCGCGCAGCACTCATGCCCGCTCCCTCCGCAACTCGAGTCGCCGTTCGCGCGACACGGCGACGCGCGAACGATCCTTGACCGGCAACATAACACGCACGCGGCCTCCGCCCTCAGGCCGGTTGTCCGCGTCGATCCGCCCCCCGTGCTCCTCGACGATCTTCTTGACGATGGCGAGACCGAGTCCAGTGCCGCGGGGCTTGCTGGTCACGTAGGGGTCGAAGATCCGGGGCAGCAGATCGCGCTGAAAACCGGGTCCGTTGTCGCTGACACTGATGACGGCCTGTCCGGCCGCGTCCGGCCCGACGCCGTCGCGCTGGACGAACTCGGTCACGACGTCGATCCGGGCGGGACGCACGCCTTCCAGCGCTTCCATCGCGTTGGTCAGCAGGTTGTTCAGGATCTGCCGCACGCGACCGCGGTCCGCCTCGATCTGGCCGAGGCCGGGATCCAGCTGGGTGACGATCTCGATCGCCCCGTCGGGCGGACGGAACAGGTCCGCGACCTCGGTGACCAGGCCGTTCAGCTCGAAGGCCGCGACGTGCATCTCGGGCGAGCGCGCATATTCACTGAAGGCGTTGACCATTGCCTTCATCGTCTCGACCTGCTGCACGATGGTGCGGGTCGCGCGCTCCAGCACCTGCGCATCCTCGGGTCCCATGCTGGCCAGGAAACGGCGCTGCATGCGCTCGGCGGACAGCTGGATCGGCGTCAGCGGATTCTTGATCTCGTGCGCGAGCCGGCGCGCGACTTCGCCCCAGGCCGCGTCGCGCTGGGCCTGCAGCAGTGCGGTCACTTCGTCGAACACGATCACGTAGGACCGCTCGCCGACTTCATCCGGCAGCGGCACGCAGGCACAGACCAGCACCCGTGCGCCGCTGTCGCCGGCGATCTCGAGCTGCTCGCGCCATTCTTCGCGGCCACCCGCGAAACGCGCCCGCAGCTGCTCGACGAACTGCCGCAGCTGATCGGACCCGGTCGCAAGTTCGGTCAGCGTCTCGCCAGCATGGGCGGTGAGGTCGACGCCGAGGATCGCGGCCGCGGCCTGGTTGGCGATGCGCAATCGCAGTTCGCGGTCCGTGACGAGCACGCCGGTCGATAGGCGCGCGAGGATCACCGACAGCCGCTCACGCTCGCGTTCGACCTCGAGCCGGCTGCGCTCGGTCTCTTCGCGCGCGCGCCGCAGCCGCTTGGTCATGTCGTTGAACGACTGCACCAGGAATCCCATCTCGTCGCGCGAGGTCAGCGGCAGGCGCGTGCCGAAGTCGCCTTTCGCGACGGCGCGCGTGCCTTCCATCAGATCCTGCACGGGCTTGAACAGGATCTGCGCAGAGAAGATCGCGCCATAGATCGCCGCGAGCATCGTCACCAGCAGCACCATCGTCAGTGTCAGGCGGAAGCTGTACTTCAACGGCTCGCGCAACGCGGCGAGGTCGCCGTATTGTGAATAGGCGCGCTGCACGGCATCAGCCAGCGCGGCGAGCTGCGGCGGTACTTCATAGGTGGCCACGAGATAGCGGCGCTCGCTGCCGCCCGGCAGCGGCGCGGCCGTGCGGATCACGTACTCGCCCTCGTTCAGCGGCTCGAGCATCACGAACGGCCGGCCCTCGCGCACCTGACGCACGAGATCGGACGGCGGGCGCTCCGGCAATACTTCAACCGCGCCGCTGGAACTCGCCGCCACGATGCGTTCATGCTCGCCGTACAGCACGATCTCAGCCGCACCGCTCGCGCGGCGCTCATCGTCGAGCGAGATGATCGCCTCGACTTCGCTGAGGCCGGAGAGGCGCTGCGCATAGACCTCGGTACGCTCGGCATGCTCGCGCATGCGTAGATCCAGCGCCGCGCGCGACAGCACCAGCGCATCGTTCAGGCCCTGCTTGATCTCGACGCGGAACCAGCTGTCGATGCCGCGGTTCAGGAATTCGAGCGAGAAGACATACACCGTCAGCAACGGCAGGATCACCAGCAGGCCGAACACCGAGACGGTGCGCGCGGTGAGCCTCGAGCCCGGAACATGCGCGCGATAGGCACGCACGAGCTGCAGGATCTTGCGCGCCAGCAGCACGGCGAACACCGCGACGCCGGCGACACTGACCAACAGGATCCACGGCTGCAGCCGACCGAACTGCGCGGAGTTCTGCGCGGTCAGCGCGAGTGCGGCGAGCGCACCGAGCACCAGCGCGGCCCAGGCCGCGATCTGCAGTACCGTGCGATAGGGCTTCAGCGCGGCAGGGACCATGAGTACCACTCGCTCTCGCGGTGCCAGTCATCGGTCCAGAACAGCAGCACACGCAGCGCGTCCGTGAGTCGGCCGCGACGCACGCCGGCGCGCACGCTGACGGTGTGCTCGCCGCCGCGCACCTGCGAAGCCACCAGGATCGGCCAGTCCTCGATGGTGCCGAGCGCTTCGAGCGCGGCTTCCAGCGTCGGATAGGAGGATTGCTCGCCGCTGCGCTCGTCGCGCACGAGATATCGATCGCTGACGGTGTGGTAGGTCAGTTCGCGTCGCAACGTGAGCGCGACGATCTCGGCGTCCACCCAGTAACGGCGCTGACGCTGCACGCTGACGTCCAGGTCGAAACTCAGCGACACGCCGTCGCGCAGGGCCTCGCGCAACTGATCGTTGACCGGATACAGCACGCGCGCATGCAGCTGATAGACGCCGGCCTCCTGATTGACGAAGGCCGACTGCACCTCGAGTGCACCATCGAGTGCATCGGCGCGCACGGCCGGCGCGGCGAACACGACCAGCAGCAGTGCCAGCAGTCGTGTCAGCCAGAAATGCGGTGTCATCGCGGCGATCATCGTCAGCCTGCCTGCCGGCGGATCAACGCATAGTAGAAGCCATCGGTGCCCGCTGCGGTACCCGGCAGCAATTGGGTGCCGCAGGCCAGTCGGCGCGCACCCGGCGGCAACGGCAGAGACTCGGGCCACGGCTCGGAAACGGCGCGCGGTTCGGACGCGAGGAAGGCCTCGACCACGCGCTCGTTCTCGGCCGGCAGCACCGAGCAGGTGGCGTACAGCAGTCGCCCGCCCGGCGCGAGCCGCACGAAGGCATTGCGCAGCAGCACCGCCTGCTGGGCCGCGAGCGTCGGGATGTCCGTCGCACGACGCAGCAGCTTGATGTCCGGATGCCGGCGGATCACGCCGGTGGACGAGCATGGCGCATCGAGCAGGATGCGATCGAACGGCGCTTCGTCGGACAGCGCGGAGGGTTCGCGCAGATCGAGTACGCGGCAGCGTGCACTGCGCCCGAGCCGCTGCAGCGTCTCGCCCACCTGCGCGAGCCGCGCAGCATCGATGTCCGCGGCGAGAAGATCGCCGATCTTCGGAGCGGTCTCGAGGATATGGCCGGTCTTGCCACCCGGTGCGGCGCAGGCGTCGAGCACGCGCTGACCGGCGCGCACGTCGAGCAGCTTCGCGGCGAGTTGCGCGCCCGCGTCCTGTACGGACACGCGGCCTTCGTGAAAGCCCGGCAACGCCGCGACGCTCATCGCGTGCTCGAGCACGACCGCGCCCGGACACCAGTCGAGCACGCGCGCCGGTCGGCCCGCAGACGCAAGCTCGCGCACATAGTCCGCAGCCGTGCCGGCGGCGGCGGCCACGCGCAGCACCATCGGCGGATGCTCGTTGTTCGCGGCCAGCAGTGGCGCAGCATCGTCCGGCCAGGCCGCAGTCACCTCGCGCGCGAACCAGATCGGGTGCGCGCTCGCGAGCGCGGGATCGAGATCCACTTCCGCGAGCAGACGCGCGCGTTCCGTCACGAAGCGCCGCAGCACGGCGTTGACGAAGCCGGACGCATGCCCGAGCCCGAGCGCCTTCGCGGCATCGACGGCGAGGTGCACGCTGACTTCCGGCGCGGCGCGCGAGTATTCGATCTGGTGTGCGGCGGCGACGAGCAGCGACCGCAACGGCGGCGCCATGTCTTCCGGCGCGCGCGTCAGCAGCTGGACGACGGCGGGCGCGAGTCGCAGGTACCAGCGCAGCGTGCCGAGCGCGATCGCACGCACGGCAGCACGATCACCGCGACTCTCGGCGGCGAGCAGCGCGTCGTCGGCGGAGCGACCGCCGTGCGCCACCTCGGCCACGGCGGCTGCGGCAGCGGCGAGCGTCGACGCGCCGGGCGCGAGATCGAGCGCAGCTTCATCGACGACGACCGGCGCGCGCGGCGCCGCGGACTTCGAGCGGTCACCGCGCTTCGGTGGCCGCTTGCCGCCATGACGCCGCCCGTTACGCGAGCCGCCAGGGCCGCCGCGTCCGCCAGGTCTGCCCGTCTTCACATTCATCCGAGCACCTGTCCCGTCAGATTCATACCATTGCAGAATTCACGCGCCGTGACCGGCTTGCGACCCGCGCGTTGCAGCAGCTGCAGCGCAAGCACGCCCTGACCCGCCGCCACGCGCAGACCGTCGGCGCCGAGGCCGAGCACCGTGCCGGGTGCGGCGCCGGCGTCTTCGACGAGCGCACGCGCACGGTGCACTCGGAGCACCTCACCGGCGAACAGCGTCTCCGCGATCGGCCAGGGATTGAAGGCCCGCACCTGCCGGTCGAGTTCGAGCGCGCTGCGCCGGAAATCCATGCGCGCCTCCGCTTTCTCGATCTTGGCAGCATACGTGACGCCTTCGGCCGGCTGTGCAGTGAACGTCGCGCGACCTGTCTCGATCAGTTCGAGCGCTTCGATCAACGCCGCGGCGCCGAGCGCGGCGAGCTCGTCGTGCAACTGCGCGGAGGTCGCATCGCCGGCAATCGGCAGGCGACGCGAGAGCAGCACCGGCCCCGTATCGAGTCCCGCTTCCATGCACATGATCGCGACGCCCGTCTCCGCATCGCCGGCGAGGATCGCGCGCTGGATCGGCGCGGCGCCGCGCCAGCGCGGCAGCAGCGAACCGTGGATGTTCAGGCAGCCGAGACGCGGCAGATCGAGCGCGACCTGCGGCAGGATCAGGCCATAGGCGACGACCACGAGAACGTCGGCGCGCCACGATTCCAGCGCCGCGCGACCTTCGGGCGTACGCAGCGTCAGGGGTTGATCGATAGGCCAGCCGCGCTCGAGCGCGAACTGCTTGACCGGACTCATCGAGAGCTGGCGACCGCGACCCGCCGGACGATCTGGCTGCGTCAGCACGCCGACGATGGCGTGAGGGCTGCGCGCCAGCGCTTCGAGCGGCGGCAGCGCGAAGCCGGGCGTACCGGCAAACGCTATGCGAAGCGGCACGATCGTTCCGTCAGACGGCCGAGGCGTCGGAGCCGGATCGCTTGCCGCCGCCGGCGGCGCGCTCCTTGCGCTCGCGCTCGAGCTTCTTGCGGATCCGCTCGCGCTTCAGGTCGGAGAGATAGTCGACGAACAGTTTGCCCTGCAGGTGATCCATCTCGTGCTGCAGGCAGACCGCGAGCAGACCGTCGAGATCGCGCTCGAAGGTGCCGCCGTTCCGGTCGCGCGCGCGGATGCGAATCCGCTCGGCGCGCTGCACTTCTTCATAGATGCCCGGCACGGACAGGCAACCCTCTTCGCTGACCTCGATGCCGTCGCGCGTCAGGATCTCGGGATTGATGAACACCTGTGGATCGTCATTCTCTTTCGAGATGTCGATGACGATCACCCGCTTGTGCACATTGACCTGCGAGGCCGCGAGGCCGATGCCCGGCGCCTTGTACATGGTCTCGAACATGTCGTCGATCAGCCGGCCAAGGCTGGCATCGAATTCGGTCACGTCCGTGGCCCGCGTCCGCAGGCGGGGGTCGGGAAATTCGAGGATGGGGAGCAGGGCCATGGCAGTGTCTCGCAAGGTTCTTCGTGTATTCGACGCAAATCTGTTGCCAATGTTCTCATTTCGTTGAGAATTGGGGGCGGGGCTCGTCTGCTTGGTCGCAGGGCGCGCCCGGACACGCTGGCGCGATCGGGCGCACGTGATCCAACGCACATTGCAGCGATTTGACGATACGCACCGCGCCGGCCAGCGAGTATAACAGCCAAGGTCTCTGGCCCCACCCGCGATGAGGAGTGGAGGATGCTTTTGAATCAATCACTTAGCTCGGATGCGCTGACGCGCAATCCGGCTCCGCGCAGCTTCGGCAGCGTATTCACGGCCACCGTGGCAGCCTCGCTGCTGCTCGGCGGCTGCTCGATGCTGGGAGGCCGTGACGACGCGCCGGCCCCGGTACGCAGCACCGCGAGCGAACCCTCCTCGGCCGAAGACACCGCCCCGACGCCCACCGCGACGGAAGCGGCCGTGGCGGCGAACCCGTCCGGCGCTGCGACGGAGAGCGAGACCAGCGCAAAGCCGGTCATCAACCGCTCCGCGCCCATGAGCTACACGGTCAAGCGCGGCGACACGCTCTGGGACATCGCCTCGATGTACCTGCGCGATCCCTGGCTGTGGCCCGAGATCTGGCAGGTCAACCCGCAGGTCGAGAATCCCCACCTCATCTATCCCGGCGACATTCTGTCGCTGGCCTATGGTGCCGACGGTTCGCCGCAGATCCACCTGACCCGCGGCGATGGCGCGCGGCTCAACCCGCTGCTGCGCAGTGATCCGCTGAACGACGCGATCGCGACGATTCCATACTCCGCGATCTCGGCCTTCCTCGAGCGACCGAGCGTCGTGTCGAAGGAGCAGCTGAAGACCGCGCCGCGCGTGCTGTCACTGCGCAACGAGCACATGGTGGGCGGCAGCGACAACGAAATCTATGCTCGCGGCCTGCAGGACACGCAGCCGAGCAACCGCTTCAGCGTCGTGCACGTCGGCAATCCGATCCGCGATCCCGACGACGGCGACATCCTCGGCTACGCCGGCACGTTCGCGTCCACGGCCATCGTGCAGAAGCCGGGCGACCCGGGCCGCGCGCTGCTCACAGAGTCCGCGCGCGAAACGATCGAAGGCGATCTGCTGCTCGGCATCGAGAACGAAGTGCCGCTGAATTTCGTGCCGCGCGCACCGGACATGGCCATCAGCGGCCAGATCGTCTCGGTCTCCGATGGCGCGAGCATCGTCGGCCAGTACGCGATCGTCGCGATCAATCGCGGCAGCCGCCACGGCCTCGCGCCGGGCCATGTGCTCGCGATCGACGAAGCGGGCGACACGGTCCGCGACCGCGCCGGCCGCACGTTCGCCGGCATGAAGGTCGGCAGCGCGTTCGCCCCGAAGGTGAAGCTGCCGAACGAACGCAACGGCACGATGCTGGTGTTCCGCGTCTATGATCGATTGAGCTACGGGCTCATCGTTTCTGCGCAGAACCCGGTGCGCATCGCGGACGTCGTGCGCACGCCCTGAAGCCGGTCCGCGCGCCGTAACGGCGCAAATCCGGCAGATTCACCGCAAGACACGGCCGCAGCATTTTCCGATGCTGCGGCCATGGCGGATCCTGATCTCCGGCTCCTCTGCATCCTCGCCCGCGCTCCGTCGCTCGACGCCACCGCGCTGATCCGCGCGAGTTCCGCGCTCGGCGATCTGCCCGCGCTGCTGTCCGCGAGTCCCGCCACGCTGCGTGCCGCCGGACTTACGCCCGCCGCAGCGGCACGGCTAGCCTCGCCGGATCGCCACGCTCTCGCCGCCGATCTCGAGGCAGTGCGTTACCACGGGCTGCAGCTGCTGCCCGCTACGGATGCGCGCTATCCACCGCAGCTGCTCGCGGCGACGCGCGAGGCGCCCGCAGTGCTCTGGGTGAAAGGCGACCTGAGCTGCCTCGACACACCGCAGATCGCGATGGTCGGTTCGCGCCGCTGCACGGCCGCCGGTGCGATGATCGCGCGCGAGTTCGCGGGATGGTTCGCGCGCGCGGGGATCGTCGTCACCAGCGGCCTTGCGCGTGGCATCGATGCCGCGAGCCACGAAGGCGCGCTCGCCGCGGGCGGCCAGACGATCGCCGTCTGCGCGCACGGCCTCGACCTCACCTATCCGGCCGAGCATCGCGCGCTCGCCGAGCGCATCGCAGACCAGGGCGCGCTGCTGTCGGAATTCCCGCCCGGCGTGCCACCGCTGCGGCACCACTTTCCGCAGCGCAACCGGGTCATCTCGGGCCTTGCTCTCGGTACGCTGGTGGTCGAAGCCGCGCTGCAGAGCGGCTCGCTCGGTACGGCCGGCTGGGCCGCGGACCAGGGCCGCGAGGTGTTCGCCGTTCCGGGCTCCGTCCGCAGTCCGGTGTCGGCCGGCTGCCATCGACTTATTCGGGATGGCGCCAAACTGGTCGAACGACCCGAAGACATCCTGTCCGAACTTCAGCTTCCCCTTTCAGATCAACTACTTGGAGGGGGTGAACCGGGGCCCCGAAAGGCCCTCCGGGCGGCCCGGCGGTTGGACAAGCCTATGGAAATCCTGTTAGATGCCCTCGGCTTCGGGCCTACCGGCGTCGATGAGCTGGTGGTCCGTACAGGCCTGCCGGGCGAATCCGTGGCGTCGATGCTACTCATTCTCGAGCTCGAGGGGCTGATCGCGGCGGAAGCCGGCGGTCGATACAGCCGAATCTCGCGCGATATGACAAATACTCCATGACCCACATTACCGGCAGCGTCCTCGACATCCTCATCTACGTGTTCGATCGCTACATGCTCAGCGACGGACCGGAAGTACCCGAGCGCGATGAACTGGCGCAGGACCTCGAACGCGCAGGGTTCGAGCAGGCGAACGTCGAACGGGCCCTGGACTGGCTCGCGGATCTGGCCGGCGAGCGCAACACTGCCCTGCCGAACCCGCTGTCGTTCACCGACGCCACGCTCGAGCACGCCGCAGGCGATGCAGAAGACGGACCGGTCGCCGCCCTGGCGGTGCCCACCTCGATGCGCGTGTTCACCGACGGCGAACTGTCGCGTCTGTCAGCCGAATGCCGCGGTTACCTGATGTCGCTCGAACGCACCGGCATCCTTTCCGCGCTGCAGCGCGAAATCGTCATCGATCGGCTGCTGGCGCTCGAGAATGAAGAACTCGATGTCGAGCAGTTGAAGTGGGTCGTGCTGATGGTGCTGTCCAGCCAGCCGGGAGCGGAGGTCGCCTGCTCACGCATGGAAGACATCGTCTGGGGCAGCTCGGAGCGACCACACTGATCACGCTGATCCCCGCAGGCGCGCCCCGGCTGCGCCGTACGCGTACCGCGGTCCGACCGCGGTTTTGCGTTTCTGGAACGTACTGAATTTCACCGAGAGCCAATGCCCGACAATCTCGTCATCGTCGAATCGCCCGCGAAGGCCAAGACCATCAAGAAGTACCTCGGCAAGGACTTCGAGGTGCTCGCGTCCTATGGTCACGTCCGGGATCTCGTGCCGAAGGAAGGCGCGGTCGATCCGGAACACCGCTTTGCGATGAAGTACGACGTGATCGAGCGCAACGAGAAACACGTCGACGCGATCTCGCGCGCGCTGAAGAAGTCCAAGGCGCTGTACCTCGCGACGGACCCTGACCGTGAAGGCGAAGCGATCGCCTGGCACCTGCACGAACTGCTGAAGGATCGCGGCGAGCTCGAGGGCAAGACCGTGCATCGCGTCGCGTTCTACGAGATCACCAAGAACGCCGTGCGCGAGGCGATTTCGGAGCCGCGCGGGCTATCGCTGGATCTCGTCAATGCGCAGCAGGCGCGCCGCGCGCTCGATTACCTCGTCGGTTTCAATCTCTCGCCGCTGCTCTGGAAGAAAGTGCAGCGCGGTCTGTCCGCGGGACGCGTGCAGAGTCCGGCGCTGCGCATGATCTGCGAGCGAGAAGCCGAGGTTCAGGCCTTCATTCCGCAGGAATACTGGACGCTGGACGCAGAAGGCGAGCACACGGCACAGAGCTTCCCGCTGAAGCTGATCGAATACACCGGCCGCAAGGTCGAGCAGTTCAGCTTCACCAACGAAGGCGATGCCCGCGGCGTCGAGAACACGATCCGCTCGGCGGCCGGCGATGCACTGAAGGTCCTGTCGATCGACCGCAAGCAGCGGCGTCGCAATCCCTCGCCACCGTTCACCACCTCGACGCTGCAGCAGGAGGCCTCGCGCAAGCTCGGCTATTCCGCGCAGCGCACGATGCGCCTCGCGCAGCAGCTGTATGAAGGTGTGGATTTCGGCGAAGGCTCGATCGGCCTGATCACGTACATGCGTACCGACTCGGTCAATCTCGCCAACGACGCGATCGCCGAGATCCGCCAGGTCATCGAAAAGCAGTACGGCAAGGAAGGCCTCGCAGAAGAGCCACGCATCTTCAAGACGAAGTCGCGCAACGCGCAGGAAGCGCACGAAGCCATCCGCCCGACGTCCGCCTCGATCCTGCCCGCGCAGATCGAAGGCAAGATCGATCCGGACCAGTTCAAGCTGTACGCGCTGATCTGGAAGCGCGCGGTCGCGTGCCAGATGTCGCATGCCGTGTTCGACACGGTGGCCATCGACATGCTCGCCGGGCCGGACGGCCCGCAGCGCCACCTGCTGCGCGCCAACGGCTCCACGCTGGTGAAGCCGGGCTATATCGCCGTCTACCAGGAAGGCCGCGACGACAACTCCGACGACGACACGGACCGCATCCTGCCGGCGATGCAGGAAGGCGATGCCGTCAAGCTGCTCGCCGTGCATGCCGAGCAGCATTTCACCGAACCGCCGCCGCGCTTCTCGGAAGCCTCGCTGGTCAAGGCGCTGGAAGAGCACGGCATCGGCCGGCCATCCACCTACGCCTCGATCATCTCCACGCTGAAGGATCGCGAGTACGTCGAGATGGATGCGCGCCGCTTCATCCCGACGGACATGGGCAAGATCGTCAACGGCTTCCTGTCGAAGTACTTCGGCAAGTACGTCGAGTACGGCTTCACCGCGGCGATGGAAGACGAACTCGACGCGGTGTCGCGCGGCGAGGAGAACTGGCGCCAGCCACTCGAGAAGTTCTGGCAGCCGTTCATCGATCTGGTCGAGCACACCGAGAAGAACGTCTCGCGCGAGGAAGTCGCGCAGTCGCGCGAACTGGGCATCGATCCGGCCAGCGGCAAGCCCGTGAGCGTGCGCATGGGTCGCTACGGACCGTTCGTGCAGATCGGCACGAAGGACGACGTCGAGAAGCCGAAGTTCGCCGGCCTGCGTCCCGGGCAGAAAATGGACAAGATCACGCTGGCCGAGGCGTTCGAGCTGTTCAAGCTGCCGCGCAAGCTCGGGTTCCTGCCCGAGGGCGACGAGATCACGACCAGCGTCGGCCGCTTCGGTCCCTACGTGAAGTACGGCCCGAAGTACGTGTCGCTGAAGGACGGCGACGATCCGTACACCATCACACCGGAACGCGCGCTGGAAGTCATCAAGGCGAAGCAGGAAGCGGATGCGAACCGCATCATCCACGACTTCGCGGACATCGGCGTGCAGGTGCTGAACGGCCGCTACGGCCCGTACATCACCGATGGCGAGAAGAACGCCCGCGTGCCGAAGGATCGCGATCCAAAGACGCTGACGGCCGAGGAATGCCAGGCGCTGATTGCCGCGGCACCGGTGCGCCCGGCCCGCTTCGGCAAGGGCCGGTTCGCCAAGGGCGGCAAGAACGCGAAGGACAAGGCGGCGAAGGACAAGGCCGCCAAGGCCGTCGGCAAGAAGGGTGGCAAGGCATCAGCCGCGGTGGCCGTCGACACGACCGCGACCGCCGCCAGCACCGCGGCGGTCTCGGCCAAACCGGTCTCGGCCAAACCGGTCAGGGCGCCGAAGGACGCTGCGAAAGCTGCGCCGAAGAAGAAAAAATCCGCAAAGAAGAAATCCGCTGCGGCCAAGCCTGCCGTGGCGAAGAAGGCCAGGAGCGTGCCGGCTGACGCGTGAAGTACCGTCACGCCTTCCATGCCGGCAACTTCGCGGACGTGCACAAGCACGTCACGCTGGTCGCGCTGTTCGAATCGCTGCAGCGCAAGGACAAGGGCTTCCTGTTCGTCGATACCCATGCCGGCAGTGGCAGCTATGACCTCGGCGGCACCGAGGCACGCCAGAGCGATGAAGCCGCGATGGGCATCGAGCGACTGCTGCAGGACACGGCCTCGGCGAACACGCCGGACATCGAGCAGTACCTCAGCCTGGTCCGCGCGCTGCGCGCGGAATCCGGGCATCGCCACGCCTACCCGGGCTCCCCGTGGATCGCAGGAAGACTGCTGCGCGCGCAGGATCGCGCGGTGCTGGTCGAATCGCAGACGGATGCGTTCGTGGAACTGCGCCGCAACCTGCGCGATGCCGCCGGCTGCACCTTCGAAAACGGCGACGGCTATGCGCGACTGCCCGCGCTGCTGCCGCCGGCCGAGAAGCGCGGCCTCGCGCTGATCGATCCACCCTATGAGGATGCGCGCCAGGACCAGCAGCGCATCGGCCAGGTGCTGGAGCGCTCGCTGACCCGCTTCGCCACCGGCGTCTACGCGATCTGGTATCCGATCAAGCTCGAACGCGAAGTCGAACGCTGGCAGTCGAACCTGCTCGCGCGACTCGCGCGGCCGATGCTGAGCTGCGAACTGTGGCTGTATCCGCGCGACAGTCGCGCGGGCCTGAACGGCTCGGGCATGCTGATCATCAACCCGCCGTATCGATTCGACGAGATCGCGCGCGCCTCGCTGCCGCGGCTCGTCAGCGCGCTCGCCCCGGTGCCGGCACTCGGCGGCTGGAACGTCCGCGACCCGGCGCGTCCGCAGGCCTCGCCGGACAGGGCGTGATCAGGCCCTGGCTGATCAGTTCGCGGCGGGCGCCAGCGCGACCAGTACGCGACGCAGCGGATCCTCGACGTCCATCTCGCCTCGACCGAGCACGGCCACGGCGCCGCCCGGCGCGCGCGCCAGCACGCCGGAATACCCGCCTTCGTCGAACGACGCCCTGCCCGACACAGCCTCGCCCGGCAGCACCAGCACGGTGACGGGCCCGCGCGCCGTGCGCACCACCAGGTGCGGCACGTAGCGACCGCGGAAGAAGCAGGCATGTGCGTAGACCACGTCACCCAGGGCAGCGCGATCGAGGCGCACGCCCGCCCGCTTCAGCACCAGATCGAGCGCCGATTGTGGAATCGGTCGACTCTCGTTCCAGCTCGTCGTCTCGTCGGCCATGTGCGCGACCACCGCCGAGGCGAGCGCAGTGCTGTCGCGCCCCCCGCCGAACAGCACGCCGAGCGTGATCGCGATCAGAACGCTGGCAGCGAGCGCCCAGCCGCGATTGCGCCAGGCACTCGCACGCCGCGGCAGCGGCACCACTTTGGCGGCGGCCGGCGCGGGACGCGCGGCCGGCAACGGCAACTGCATCGCATGCTGGATGCCGGTCTCGATGCGCAGCGTCTCGACGCGATAGCCGCGACAGTCCTCGCAACCGGTGAGGTGCTGCTCGAGTTCCGCTGACATGGCGTTCGGCTCGGCGCCGATCCGCAGTCTCGCCTCTTCACAGTTCACGATTGGACTCCTCGGCCCGCGGCGGCAGACCGTACACCTCGCGCAGGCGATCGCGGGCGCGGAACAGTCGCGTCAGCACGGCTCCCTGGGTCAGCCCGAGTTCGGCCGCGATCTCCTGCGTGGAGAACCCTCCCAGCACCTGCATGACCAGCGGCTCGCGATACTCCTCCGGCAACCGGAAGATGGCGAGGCGCAGTTCGCGCGTCTGCTCGTCGTCGCTGGCGGCCAGCTGCGGATCGTCACTGGCAACCAGCGCATCGACGTCCGTCAGCTCGAGGCGCTTGCGCTCGTACAGACGCGCATGCTCGCGCCGCACGATCGTCAGCAGCCACGGCTTCAGTGCTGCCGCATCCACCAGCTCCGCCCGCGACTTCCACGCTCGCAACATCGCCTCCTGAACGACATCCTCGGCCGTGGCCACATCCCGCGCGAGCCACAGTGCGAACCGCAGCAGATCGGGCCGCAGGGACTGCAGCGTCCGTTCGAATTCGCGCGCCAAAAGCTTGGCGGAATCCGGGTCGTTCATGTACAAGACCGGGCCATTGCAGGTATTGTTTCGTACTCAATGCATGACGATTCAGTGAACAGCGCGAAGCCTGACCAGTACGGCGTGGTGGGCCACCCCGTCTCGCACAGCCGCTCGCCGTTCATCCACGGCATTTTTGCACGCCAGACCAAGCAGAATCTCGTCTACCGGCTGCATGACGTTGAGCCGGCGAACTTCGAGGACTTCTGTCGCAACTTCTTCGACGGTGGCGGCAGCGGGCTGAACGTCACCGTGCCGCACAAGGCGGCAGCCGCGCAGTTCGCCAACCAGCTGACCCCGCGCGCGGAACGGGCGGGTGCCGTCAATACGCTCGCCCGCGGCCCGGGTGGCGTGCTCGGCGACAACACGGATGGCGCAGGCCTCGTGCGCGATCTCGGCACGAACCTCGCGGTCGAACTGGCCGAGGCGCGCATCCTGATCCTCGGCGCCGGCGGTGCCACGCGCGGCATCATCGCGCCGCTGCTCGAGCAGGGACCATCAGAGATCGTGATCGCGAACCGCACGGCCGATCGGGCCCAGGGCCTGGCCGGCATTTTCGGGGATCTCGGCAGCGTGCGCGGCTGCGGCTTCGATGACGTCCCTTATCGCCCGTTCGATCTGATCATCAACGCGACGTCAGCCGGTCTCACCGGCAGCATGCCGAAGATCACACCTGCCGTGGTCGGCAGCGCGACGACCTGCTACGACCTCTCCTACGCCAAGAGCGCGACGGCCTTCGTCCGCTGGGCCCGCGAGCACGGTTGCGCACGGGCGATCGAAGGCTGGGGCATGCTGGTCGAACAGGCTGCCGAATCGTTCGAACTCTGGCGCGGCGTCCGTCCGGAGACCGCGCCGGTGCTGTCGCTGCTGATCGGCCCACGCTGATCTC
This sequence comes from Steroidobacteraceae bacterium, assembly GCA_965279665.1. Classification (GTDB taxonomy): domain Bacteria; phylum Pseudomonadota; class Gammaproteobacteria; order Steroidobacterales; family Steroidobacteraceae; genus UBA964. The sequence goes on along the minus strand of OZ257256.1, from coordinate 263,093 downwards.
ATTGTCAAAAAAGGTCGTCCTGACCTTTTTTGACGGCGGCGAGCGAAAAGCGTGGTTTTCGCTCGCCTAACGCATCGTCACGAATTCCTCGGCGCTGGTCGGGTGGATCGCGACCGTATCGTCGAAGTCGCGCTTGGTGGCTCCCATTTTCACGGCCACCGCAAAGCCCTGCAGCATCTCGTCCGCGCCGGCCCCGATCACGTGGCAGCCGACGATCTTCTGCTCTGGCCCGACGCACACCAGCTTCATTTCGGCGCGCGGCTTGCGTGCGGTCAGTGCGTGGTACATCGGCACGAAGCCGGAGTGGTAGATCTTCACCGCGTCGCCGTACTGCGCGCGCGCCTCGGCTTCAGAGAGGCCCACCGTCCCGATCGGCGGGTGGCAGAACACGACCGTCGGGATGTTGCCGTAGTCGAGGTGGCGGTCGGTCATGCCACCGAATACGCGATCCGAGAGTCGGCGACCGGCGGCGATCGCGACCGGCGTCAGCTGAGCATGGCCGGTGACGTCACCGATCGCGAACACACTGGGCGCGCTGGTCGCCTGCCATCGATCCACTTCGATGTAACCCGCAGCATTGCATCTCACGCCCGCCTCGGCCAGACCGATACCGGCGGACAACGGATCGCGGCCGATCGCCCAGATCACCGCATCGAACGGCCCGAGCCGGCGGCCGTCCGCGGTGTGCAGCCAGCGAGCGCCGTCAGGCTCTGCGGTCAGCGCAGTCGGCACGGCGCCAGAGGCGAGCTGCAGACCCTCGTCCTGCATGATCTTCAGCAGGCCGTCGCCGAGCATCGAATCGAAGTGCCGCAGCACCTGTTCGGCGCGGATCGCGAGGGTCGTCGCGGAGCCGAGCGCGAGGAATACGCCGGCAAGTTCGACGGCGATATAGCCGCTGCCGACGATCGCGACGCGCTTCGGTTGCTCCGCCAGCTCGAAGAAGCCATCCGACGTGACGCCCAGTTCGGCACCCGGCAGGGGTGGCACATGCGGCCGACCGCCAGTCGCGATCACGATGTGCCGCGCGGTGACGCGCCGCGGACCGATCTTCACGGCCGAGGGACCGTCGAGCGTCGCCCAGCCGCGCGCGAGCTCGACCTTGCGATTCGCGAGGTTGCGCTCGTAGATTCCATTCAATCGCAGCACGTAGGCATCGCGCCCACGCTTCAGCGCCGGCCAGTCGAGCTCGCCCGGACTGACCCGGAACCCATATTCATGGGCATCATGGATCGCGTGGCTGATCTGCGCCGCATTCCACATGACCTTCTTCGGCACGCAGCCCACGTTGACGCAGGTGCCGCCGAGCCGGCCGGACTCCACCACCAGCGCCCGCGCACCGTACTCCGCCGCGCGCTGCGCGCAGGCGAGACCGCCGCTGCCGCCACCCACCACCACCAGATCGTAGTTGTCGCTCATGCGGGCGATTATTGCAGGTTTGTCCCATGCAGCCGTGCTGCGGCTTGCCTACAATCGGCCCCCATGGACACGCCTCGCTACCACGCCTGGCTGAACGCGGAAGGATTGCCGCCGTTCGCCGCCATCGTCCCCGAAGACATCGAACCCGCGATGCGCGAACTGCTCGCCGTGCAGCGCCGTCACATCGGCGCGCTCGAAGCCGCGGCCGCACCGACCTTCGCCAGCTTCGTCGAGCCACTCGAAGAACTGCAGCACCGGCTGTCGCGGGCCTGGTCGCCGGTCAGTCACCTGAACGCCGTGCAGAACGCCGAAGCCCTGCGCAACGCCTACAACGCCTGCCTGCCGCTGCTGTCCGATCATCAGACGGATCTCGGCCAGAGTGAAGCGCTGTACCGCGGTTATCAGCAGGTCGCCGAGCACGAATCGACCACGCTCGCGCCCGAACAGCGGCGTGTCGTCGAGCATGCGCTGCGCGACTTCCGCCTTGCCGGTGTTGCCCTGGATCCGGCCGCGAAGCAGCACTACAAGACGCTGATGAGCGAACTCGCGCAGCTCGCCGCGAAGTTCGATGAGAACGTGCTGGACAGCACCAATGCCTGGCAGAAACACATCACGGACGCTGCCCAGCTCGCAGGTCTGAATGCTTCGATCCTGCAGCGCGCCGCGCAGCGGGCGCGCGATGCAGGATTGCCTGGGTGGCTGCTCGGCCTCGATCAGCCAACCTATGTCGCGATCATGACGGACGCGGAATCGCGCGAGCTGCGCCGCGAGGTCTACGAGGCCTGGTGCACGCGCGCTTCGGACCAGGGGCCGTTCGCCGGCCGCTGGGACAACACCGACGTGATGGAGCAGATCCTCGCGCGGCGCCATGAAGTCGCGCAGTTGCTCGGCTTCCGTCACTACGCCGATCTCGCCCTCGCCAAGCGCATGGCGCGCTCCAGCGAAGAAGTGCTGCAGTTCCTGCAGCGGCTTGCGGAGGCCGCGCGTCCTGCGGCGGTGCGCGAACTCGCCGAACTCGAGCGTTTTGCCGGAGAACCGCTCGAAGCCTGGGACATCACTTTCCATGCCGAGCGCCTGCAGCGCAGCCTGTTCTCGGTGTCGCAGGAAGAGCTGCGCCCCTACTTCCCGCTGCCGCGGGTGCTGGCCGGGCTGTTCAGCACCGCCGAGCAGCTGTTCGGCCTGTCGATCCGCGAACGCACGGGCGTGCCGGTCTGGCATGCGGACGTACGCTACTTCGACATCAGCAGCGCGGGCGGCGAACCGCTCGGCGGCTTCTATCTCGATGCCTACGCGCGCCCGAACAAGCGCAGCGGCGCGTGGATGGACGACTGCATCGGCGCGAAGCGGTTGCCGTCCGGCGCCGCCCGACCCGTGGCGTATCTGGTCTGCAACGTGTTGCCGCCCGCTGCAGGCGAGCCCCCTTTGCTGACGCATGATGATGTCGTCACGCTGTTCCACGAGTTTGGCCATGGCCTGCATCACATGCTGACGCGCGTCGCGTATCCCTCGATCGCCGGCATCAACGGCGTCGCCTGGGATGCGGTCGAGCTGCCGAGCCAGTTCTTCGAGAACTACGCCTGGCATCCGGACGTGCTCGCGCGCCTCTCCGGCCATTACCAGACCGGCGAACCACTGCCGGCAGCGTTGCAGTCGCAGCTGATCGCCACACAGAAATTCCATGCCGGCCTCGCGACCGTGCGCCAGCTCGAGTTCGCGCTGTTCGATTTCCGCCTGCATGCCGAGTACGACCGGGCGCAGGGTGCGCGCATCGCGCAACTGCTCGGCGAAGTCCGCGCAGCGATCTCCGTGATCCGTGTGCCCGGATGGAATCGCTTCCCGCACAGCTTCGGCCACATCTTCGCCGGTGGCTATGCGGCCGGGTACTACAGCTACAAATGGGCCGAGGTGCTCGCGGCCGACGCGTTCGCGGCGTTCGAGGAGTGCGGTGTGTTCGATACGATCACCGCCCGGCGCTTCCTCGATTCGATCCTCGCGCGCGGCGGCAGTCGCGATCCTCTCGATGCGTTCGTCGAGTTCCGCGGTCGGCCGCCACAGATCGAGGCGCTGCTGCGCCAGAGCGGCATGCTGTCAGAAGCGGACTACGCCGAGACCAGCACTCGCGGATGAGACGGGGTTCCGTCGTGGAACCATGATGGCTCGACCCCCATCAGACGCAGGACGCGCAAGGTCGCCACATGCCCCGACTGACGACAGCCACGGAATCCGCTCACCCCGTCGAACTCCATTTCGAAGACTACGGCAGCGGGTCCCCGGTGGTCCTGATCCATGGCTGGCCCTTGAGCGCACGCTCCTGGGAAGCGCAGATCCCGGCGCTGGTCGAGGCGGGTCATCGGGTCATCGCCTACGACCGGCGCGGCTTCGGTGAATCTTCGCAGCCGTGGTCCGGATACGACTACGACACCTTCGCCGCGGATCTGCACGCCCTGATGACCCAACTCGACCTCCGCGATGCGACGCTGGTCGGCTTCTCGATGGGGGGTGGCGAAGTGGCCCGGTACCTCGGCCGCTACGGCGCGGAACGCGTGACACGGGCGGTCCTCGCCTCGTCCGTGACGCCGTGCCTGTACCGCAGCGAGGCCAATCCCGAGGGTGACCGCGATGACGCGACCATCGCAGCGACCCAGCGCAGTGTGACGGCCGACCGGCTCGCGTTTCTCGAAGGGTTCGCGACGAAATTCTTCAGCGCCGGCGGCACGCTGCGCGTCAGCGAGGCGCAGCGGGCCTACACGGTCAGGATCGCGGCCGCGGCATCGCCGAAGGGTACGCTCGACTGCATCGCGGCTTTCGGTCGTGCCGATTTTCGCGCGGATCTCGCGACCTTCAGGTTGCCGACCCTGGTGCTCCACGGCGACTCGGACGCCATCGTCCCGGTCGAAGTGAGTGGCGCGCGTGCGCACCGGCTGATCGCCGACAGCACGCTCACCCTCGTCAAGGGTGCGCCGCATGGCTTCAATGTTTCGCACGCGGCCGAATTCAACTCGGCACTGCTGGGCTTCCTCGCGCACTGATCGAGGCGCGCCTCGGCCAGGCACAGTGTCGGGATCGACGCTGTGCCCGTGTATGATGAGGCCGCTTTGAGAATCGCCACCTGGAACGTCAACTCGCTTCGTGTCCGACTGCCGCAGCTCGGCGAGTGGCTCGCGGGCAGCCTGCCCGACATCGTCGCGCTGCAGGAAACGAAATCGCCGGACCCGGACTTTCCGGCTGATGCTTTACAGGCACTCGGCTATCACTCCGCGTTCAGCGGCCAGAAGACCTACAACGGCGTCGCCGTGCTCGCGCGCCAGCCGCTGACCGCGGACGTGGTCGATATTCCGGGCTTCACCGATCCGCAGCGCCGCGTGCTCGCGACGACGGTTCCGCTGGCGTCGGGCGCGGCGCTGCGCGTGATCGACCTCTACGTGCCGAACGGCCAGGCCGTCGGCTCGGAGAAGTACGCCTACAAGCTCGAATGGCTCGCTGCGCTGCGCCGCTGGTTGCAGCAGGAAGCGACGCAGCATCCGAATCTCGTCGTGCTCGGCGATTTCAACATCGCGCCGGAAGACCGCGACGTGCACGACCCGAAGGCCTGGGAAGGCAACGTGCACGTGAGCCCTGCGGAACGTGCAGCGCTGGCCGCACTGATCGAAGACGGCTTCGTCGACGTGTTCCGCCAGTTCGAACAGCCGGAACGCAGCTTCAGCTGGTGGGACTATCGTGCTGCCGGGTTTCGTCGCAACCACGGCCTGCGCATCGACCTGATCCTCGCGAGCCGTACGCTTGCGCCGCACTGCACGGCCTGCGTCATCGACCGCGAGCCGCGCATGGCGGAGCGTCCGTCGGATCACACTCCGGTGATCGCGACGTTTGACATATGAGTCCATCGACCTACGCAGAAACCGCTACCAGTTCCTCGCTGCCCGGCGGCCTCGCCGGCCAGACTCGCGTACCGATGAACAATCCCCGGCGCAGCGACTTCGACGTCACCAACACCGTGCAGGTCAGCTCCCCCGGCGCGGTGCGCATGGCCATCGCCCAGCTGTTCGGTCAGACCTGGCCGCGCGCCCAGCTCGACGCACTCGACGCCTCGTTCGCCCGATTCGAGGACATGTTCTCCGGACGCTGTCCCGAATACATCGGCGTCGACACGCTCTACCACGACACCCAGCACACGCTCGACATCACGCTCGCGATGGCGCGCTTGATGGCCGGTTACGAACAGCAGGTCGCCCCGGCACTGCAGCTCGGTGCGGAGCGCGCCATGGTCGGCGCGATCACCGCGTTGTTCCATGACGTCGGTTACCTGCGCGAGCGGGGCGACGTTCTGACCTCGAATGGCGCCGAATTCACCCGCAATCACGTCTCGCGGGGCGCGCGCTTTCTCGCCGGCTGGCTGCCGCAGGTCGGGCTCGGGCACTGGGTCGCGCGCGTCAACGAACTGATCCACTACACCGGCTACGAGCGCCCGCTGAATTCACTCGCGCTCGATGACGAACGCGACCGCAAGCTCGGCCACCTGCTCGGCACCGCCGACATGATGGCGCAGATGGCCGATCGCTGTTATCTCGAGAAATGTCGCGACCGTCTCTATCCCGAATTCGTGCTCGGCGGCGTCGCGCTGCCCACCGATTCCGAAGGCTATCGCAAGGTCGTATATGCCTCCGGCCTCGATCTGCTGCGGCAGACTCCGGGTTTCATGAAGGCCGTGCGCGCGAAACGCCTCGATACCGAGTTCGATCGTGCGTATCGCTATCTCGAGATTTTGTACGGCGGCCGCAATCCGTACATCGAATCGATCGAACGCAACGAAGCCTTCCTGCGCGAAGTGCTGCGCAGCGAGAGCTGGAAGATGCTGCGCCGCGCACCGCCGGTGTTCGCCGCGGTACCGGATCCGGTCGGCAATGTGCGCGGCCTGATGGCCGGCTACATCCGGAAGGTCTGGACGGAGGAGTAGCCGTCGTGCGCCCGACCACGCCCGTACGCCTGTGGCTATGCATCGCGGCAACCGCTGCGCTGGCCGGCTGTGGCGGCACGCCGTCCGGCGGCGACACGAACGTCGTGTACTGCAAGGTCGCGCGCGACAAAGCCTCGCAGTGCATGGAATACATCGATCCGAAATCCGACGCCTATCGCCTGGCCATCCTCGACACCTGTAACGAGGACGGTGGGATGGTGGTGGAGAGTTGCCCCTCCGCGGACCTCGTCGGCATCTGCGAGCAGCCGCAGGACACCCAGCAGGCCTGGACACTCAGCCGCGTCATCCGCGTCCATCACTACCTGCATCCGGACATCGCGACTCCGGATGCGATCCAGTCCCTCGCGGAGCGCTGCGGTGACGGCGACACCTGGACGCCCGCGGACGGCGGCGACGCCGGCTGACGATCCCGCGTATCCGGCGTGCGCGCGTTTCTGGCGCCCGCGGGTCTCTGCGAACTCAGGATGCCTGTGTGCCTGCCGCCGGACGCGTGACCCGCGCAAGCCGCTCGGACGGCGCGTCCACCCGCGCCACATAGCGTTCGTGGATGTCGGTCAGCTGCGCCGCGACATCCTCGAGGCCATCGAGCGGTTCATGTGACAGCGCCTCGCGCAGTACGTCCACCGTCAGCGCCGCCAGAGCGGGCACCGACACGGGTGCGTAACTCAGATGCCAGGGTTCCGGTTGCACGCCACCGCGATCGCTCGAATACGGACGGAAGAAGCCGAAATTCTCGAGATTGCGCGCGAGCCAGGCTTCGAGTCGCGCGAACACGCCGTCGGCCGCGAACTCCTGCGGCACCAGCTGGACGCGATAGTCCGCCGGTAGGGCAGCCGCATCGATGACGTCCAGATCACTGCCCCAGTGGTGACGACTGGAACCGGGCAACGCCGACCACCACAGGATCGTGTCGACCCGCGCGCTGCGTTCGATCGCCGCGTAATCGAGCGGCAGACCATCGCGCCCGAGCAGCGTGCGCTCGCCGCGATACTTTGCGTTCCAGATCGTCACCTGCCTGGAGAAATCGCGGAACGACGAGACCGGCACGAGATCGATACCCTCGACCGCGGCGGCGCGCCGCATCGCGAGAAAGGGTTCGACGGCCGCGCGATGCAGCGTGCAGGCCGGCGCATCGAGATCGACGACGTGGGAGCGCGAGCGGCCGGTGAGCTGCAGCGCATCGAGCCGCAATGCATCGGACGGCGCTGCCGGATCGTTCGCGATCATGCGTTCGTCGCAGCGCCTGCAGCCTCGGCACTCGCCAGCCGGGCCGCCTCGTCGAAGGCCTGCAGGAACACATCGACCGGCTGCCCCCCCGAAAAGGCCAGGCGCCGGTCGAAAATGAACGTGGGTACGCCGCTGATGCCCCAGTCATGCGCCTGGCGCTCGAGCGCGACGATCCGCTCGTGCACTGCCGCATCGTCCAGCGCCGCCGCTGCCCCGGTCGCATCCAGTCCGGCCTCCGCCGCGATCTGGCACAGCGTGGCCGGATCGCCGATGTCGCGACCCTCGCTGAAATAGGCGGCCAGGATCCTGCGCTTGACCTCCGTCTGCAGGCCCGCGCCCGCGGCGAAAGCGATCAGGGCGTGCGAGCGACGCGTGTTCGGCATGCGCTGGATGCGCGGAAAATCGAAGCGGATGCCGAGCTCGCTGCCCATGTCGCGCAGGCTGCCCTGGGCCGCCGCAAACTTGTTCACGTCGCCGAAGCGGCGCTGCATCCAGGCCGCGCGATCCTCGCCGTCCCGCGGCATGTCGGGGTTCAGCTCGAACGGCAGCCAGACCACCTCGACGTCCAGATCCGGCCGCCGGGCCAGGGCCTGCTGCAGGCGCGCAAATCCCACGAAGCACCAGGGGCAGACCGTGTCCGAGTACACCTCGATCAGCATTTTGTCTCCAGATACGACATATTCGGTGGGTGGTTGTCCGGTCCCCAGCCGGTTAAGATCGATCGTCGGCTTTCCTGCGATCTTGCCTGATCGCCCAGCCGGCCGCGCGTGAAGGGCGAGCGACATCGGCAGAATAATGAATTGCGCAAGCTGAGCCTAAAACAAAAATTCCTGCTCGCTGCGGTGCTCGCCACCCTGGCCGGCGTCGCTGCGGTCGCCGGCGCCCTCTGGTACCAGATGAACGTCGATTCCGGCATCGTCACCGGAATCGCGAGTCGTGAATCGCGGCTGCAGATCAGTCGCGAACTGGACGCGCGCGCGAGCACGCTCGCGCGACACATCGCGGGATCCGCGGCCCCGTCACTCCTGCGCGGTGACGTCAGCGCGCTCGCGTCAGACCTGCAGCCCTTCCTCGATGACAGTTCAGTGCTCGAGATCGAAGTGCGGGACGTGAAGGGTGAACCGCAGTTCACCTGGACGCGCAGCAGCACGGCGGATCCGGAAGCCTCCGGCATGATCGCGCGCCGGGAACAGCCGGCGCGCGCGACGGTCGAGTCGATGCCCGGCGCATTCACGCCACGCACCGTCGGCAGCGTGACCGTGGCGATTCGCAGCGTCGCGGTCCCGGTCGGCACGGCGGGCACCGGTCGCGATGAACTCGACGCGGCGCGCCAGAACCAGATCCGCATCATCGCGATGATCGTGGGAGCGCTCGCCCTGTTCGGCCTCGCGATCAGTGGCGCCCTCGCCTGGTGGGCCGGCCGGCGGCTGGCCGAGCCGCTGTCGACGCTCGCGCGTGGTGCGGAACGCATCGGCCAGGGCGACTACACGCGTCCGCTCGACGTACTGCGCAACGATGAAATCGGCGACCTGCAGTCCTCGCTCGAACGGATGCGCCTGCGACTGCGCAACACGACGATCACCCGCGATTACCTGAACAGCGTGCTCGGCAGCATGACGGATGCGGTGTTCGTCACCTCGCCGGACGGCGTGATCCGCGTCGTCAATCTCGCGGCGCAGCGGCTGCTCGGATATTCAGAAGAAGAGCTGGTCAGCAAGAGCATCGCGTTCATCGTCGACGAATCAGAACGCGGTGGATTCGATCTGCTGCAGGCCTCGCAGGACACGCGCGAGACGCTGGTGCGCACGCGCCAGGGCCAGACGATTCCGGTCTCGCTGTCCGGTTCGCAGATCGCCAGTGCCGATCCGCAGTTCCAGGGCGTGATCTTCGTCGCGCGCAACATCACCGATCGCAAGCGCGCCGAGCGACGCATCCGCTACCTCGCCCGCTACGACGCGCTGACCAAGATCCCGAATCGCATGCAGTTCCAGCACCTGCTGCAGCAGGCGATCGCGCGCGGCATCAAGAACGGCACGTCGCTCGCGCTGCTGTACCTGGACATGGATCGCTTCAAGGAAGTGAACGACACCTTCGGCCACGCCGCCGGCGACCGCACGCTCGAGATCCTGTCGGAACGGCTGACGCGGTCCGTGCCCAAGGATGCCGTGGTCGGTCGCCTCGCGGGCGACGAGTTCGCCGTGTTCATCGACGGCCTGCCGGCTGAGGCCGACAACCGCGGGCCGATCGCCCATCTCGCCCGCTCCGTGCTGAATGAAGTCAGCAATGCGTTCCAGCTGAACGAGCAGGAAGTGTTCCTGTCCGCCAGCTTCGGCATCGCGTTCGCGCCGCGTGACGCCGAGAACGTCATCGACCTGATCCGCAACGCCGACGCGGCGATGTACTACTCGAAGCAGAACGGCGGCAACACGTTCGCGTTCTACGCTCCGGAGATGAATGCCGCCGCCGTCGAGCGGCTGATGTTGAAGAGCAAGCTGCGGCGCGCGCTCGAACGCAACGAGCTGATCCTGCGTTACCAGCCGAAGGTGGATCTGCGTACCGGTCGCATCATCGGCGCCGAGGCGCTGTTGCGCTGGCGCCTGCCCGGCCACGGCGACATCCCGCCCTCGCAGTTCATTCCGCTCGCCGAAGAGACCAACCTGATCGGCGATCTCGGCGAATGGGTGCTGAACCGCGTCTGCATGGACTATCGCGACATGCTCGGCGAGGTACGCAGCCCGGGACGGTTCTCGCTGAACCTGTCGCTGAAGCAGCTGCAGCAGGCGAGCTTCATCCTGCGCTGCCGCTCGGTATTCCGCCGCCATTCGGTTTCGCCGACGGCGTTCGAGCTCGAGATCACCGAGACCACGCTGATGGCGGACGCGAAGCGCACGCTGCGCCTGTTGAACGAGCTGTACGGCATGGGCCTGCACCTCTCGATCGACGACTTCGGCACGGGCTATTCGTCGCTGTCGGCGCTGCAGCAGTTTCCGATCGGCACGCTGAAGGTGGACCAGTCCTTCGTGCGCGATCTCGGCGACGACGAAGGCGATGCGACGATCGTGCGCACCATCATCGAGATGGGCCGCAGCCTCGGCATGGAAGTCATCGCCGAAGGCGTCGAGTCCGTGAAGCACCTCGAGTTCCTGCGCTCGCACAACTGTCACTTTGCGCAGGGCCGGCTGTTCGGCGAGCCTTGCCTCGCGGGCGAACTGAAGGCGCTGATGATCCGCCAGGAAGCGGGCGTCGCGCCGTTTGCAGCCCTGCTGCCGCCGGGTGATGCGGCTGCGCTGACGGGATCCAGCTCGGCCTGAGGATGATCCGCCCGCGTGCTGGCCGCGGTGTCCCTGCACCGTCGCCGCGGCAGCAGTAGCCGACGACGTCACCGCCCACGCCATGCTCAATTTCAGAAACGTCACGCTGCGACGCGGCCCGGAACCGCTGATCGAAGGCGCCACGCTCAGCATCTTTCGGGGCGACAAGGTCGGCATCGTGGGACGCAACGGGTGCGGCAAGTCGACGCTGCTCGCGCTGATCCGCGGCGATCTCTCCGCCGACGCGGGCGACTTCGAGATGCCAGACAGCCTCGCCACCGTCTGGGTCGCGCAGGAAGTGCCGCATTCGAGCCAGGCCGTGGTCGAGTACGTCATCGACGGCGACCTCGAACTGCGCGCGCTGGAGCGGCAGCTCGAAGCGGCCGCTGCCTCAGGCGACGGCCTGCGCCAGGCAAACCTGCTGCATGAGTTCGATCGTCTCGGTGGCTACTCGGCACGCAGCCGTGCCGCCTCGCTGCTCGATGGTCTCGGGTTCCAGGCCGCCGACATCGACCGGCCACTGCTGGAGTTCTCGGGCGGCCTGCGCATGCGCGCGAATCTCGCGCGCGCACTGATGCGTCGCTCGGATCTGCTGCTGCTGGACGAGCCCACGAATCACCTCGATCTCGATGCCGTGCTCTGGCTCGAAGTCTGGCTGCGCGCCTATCCCGGCACGCTGCTGCTGGTCTCGCACGATCGCGAGTTCCTCGACGCGATCGTCGGCCGCATCCTGCATTTCGAGAACCGAAGGGTGACGGCCTACACCGGCAATTACAGCGCCTTCGAAGTCCAGCACGCCGAGCAGCGAGCGCAGAGCGCGGCCGCGAATGCGCGGCTCGCGCGCGAAGCGGCCCATGTGCAGAGCTTCATCGATCGCTTCCGCGCCAAGGCCAGCAAGGCGCGCCAGGCGCAGAGCCGCATCAAGTGGCTCGAACGCCTGCCGCGCATCATCGAGATGCGCGACGAATCGACGTTCCAGTGGGAGTTCGCCGAGCCTCGCAAGCTGCCGCAGCCGCTCGTCACGCTCGAGGGCGTGGCAGGTGGTTACGGCGCGCGCCGCATCATCGACCGCGTGCGGCTGTCGATCGCGCCACAGGCCCGCATCGGCATTCTCGGTCGAAATGGAGCGGGCAAGTCCACGCTGATGAAGATCATCGCCGGCGAGATCGATCCGCTCGGCGGCACCCGCACGCCCGCGCCGGACCTGGAGGTCGGATTCTTCGCGCAGCTCGAACTCGAACAGCTCGATGTCGATTCGACCGCGTTGCTCGAACTGACGCGACGTGGCGGCGCCGAGGTGGCCGCGTGGAACGAGCAGAGACGACGCGATCATCTCGGTCAGTTCGGCTTTCGCGGCGATCGCGTGTTCGAACCCGTGGCGCAGTTCTCGGGTGGCGAGCGCGCGCGATTGTCGCTCGCGATCCTGGTCGCGCGCCGCCCCAACCTGCTGCTGCTCGACGAACCGACCAACCATCTCGATTTCGAGATGCGCGAATCCCTGCTGCTCGCGATCCAGGAATTCGGCGGTGCCGTCGTCACGGTGTCGCACGACCGTGCGCTGCTGCGCGGGGTATGCGACGAGTTCCTGCTGGTCGGCGACGGCGGCGTCGCGGCCTTCGATGGCGATCTCGAGGATTACGCCTCCTGGCTCGGCAAGCGTCAGTCCGGCCCGACGGCGGCCGACCCTGCGGCCGATGCCGGCGAAGCGGGCACCGCCAGCACGCTCGTCGCCACCCGGCGCGAATCGGGCAGTGAGGCGCGACGGCGCAGCGCGAACGCGCGCCAGAAGCTCGCGCCGCTGCGACGCGAGCTGCAGCAGGTCGAGGCGGAACTGGCGACGCTCGGCACACGGCGGCAGACGCTCGAGTCCCGGCTGGCGGAACCCGAGTTCTACTCGACGGCCAGCACGGCGGAGCAGCGCGATACCGCGCTGGAGCATGCGCGGCTCGGCGAACAGATCGATGCGGCCGAGACGCGTTGGCTCGAGCTGACCGCCGAGCTCGAAGCCGCCGCCCTGGGCGATGGCTGACGCCCGCCCGACACAAAAGAAAAAGGCGGATCTTTCGATCCGCCTTAACGGGGGGTCACTCGCCGGTTAGGACGGTTGACGAGGTGATCTTAGCCTGCGGGCGCTCTTTGTCAAGCATTTGTACGGTTTTATGGTGTACATACCCTGTACACCCCGGCTTGGGCGCCTGCGACCCGTAGCGCAGCAGCCACAGCCAGCCTCGCTAGAATGGGTGGAATGACTCCCCCGCCGGACGTCTCGTCGATCTCGGAGCCCCGGGCTTCGACGCCACCCCTATGGGCGCGGTGGCGATGGCGTATCGCCTGGCTCGCCCTCGTGGGGCTGCTGGTAGGCACGGGCATCTGGCATACCACCAAGCCTCTGCCGCCGGGCCTGCATGTCGAAGCCGCCTGGACCCCGACGGCCGCGAGCGATGTGCGGCTGCTGGTGGATCTCTCCACCGCCGACGCCTACGGGCGCGCCATCGTGCAGCAGCAGATCTTCGACGAAGCGCTGCGCGTGATCCGCGAGGCGCGCAGCTTCATCGTGCTCGATCAATTCCTGTTCAACGCGCATCGCGGCGCGCTCGACGATGCCGGTGCGATCCAGGGCGCGGCGCCGCTGCGACCCTTGTCCCGCGAGCTGCGTGAAGCGTTGATTGCCGCGCGGCGCGGCCAGCCCCAGCTGCGCGTGCTGCTGATCACCGACCCGATCAACGATGTCTATGGCGGCGCGCCGTCGGCCGATCTCGACCAGCTGCGGGCGGCGGGCATCGACGTCGTGGTCACGAATCTCGATCGGCTGCGGGACTCCAACCCGATCTACTCCAGCGTCTGGCGAGTCGCAATCGACTGGTGGAGTGGCGATGGCGAAGGCACGGGCTGGCTGCCGAATCCGCTCGATGACGGTCCGACGCGTGTCACCTTCCGCGCCTGGGCGCGACTGCTGAACCTGAAGGCGAATCACCGCAAGGTGCTGATCGCCGACGATGGTGCCGCCGGCATCGTCGGCATCGTCGGCTCGGCCAATCCGCATGACGCGAGCAGCGCACATTCGAACCTCGCGCTGCAGGTTCGCGGTGCGGCGCTGCTGCCGCTGCTGCACAGCGAGTTCGACGTCGCGCGTTTCTCGGGCTGGCGCGGCGAGGCCGTGCAGCCCGTGATCGCAGCGGCCACGAATTCACCCGCCACTGCCGCAGCGCCGGAAACAGCGGATGGGCCGGTCCTCGTGCGCGCACTGACCGAGGGTGCGATCCGCGACGCGATCGTCACGCAGCTCGACGGCGCCGCCTCCGGTGATCAGGTCGACATCGCGATGTTCTATCTGTCGGAGCGACGCATCATCAACGCGCTGCTCGACGCCGCCGTGCGCGGCGTCAACATCCGGCTCGTGCTCGATCCGAACCGCGACGCGTTCGGCCGCGAGAAGAACGGCATCCCGAACCGACCCGTCGCTTCGGAACTGGCCTCGCGCAGCGATGGCGCGATCAAGCTGCGCTGGTATCGCACGCACGGCGAGCAGTTCCACACGAAGCTGTTCGTGCTGCGCCAGCCGAAGCGCGTCTGGTTCACGCTCGGCTCGGCGAACCTGACGCGGCGCAACGTCGCCGACCTGAACCTCGAAGCAAACCTCGCCGTGGAATGCCCGCCCGACACCGCGGTCGCAGCCGATCTCGAGCGATACTTCGAAACGCTGTGGCACAACCGCGCGCCGCCCGGGGTCGAATACACGTCGGACTTCGGCACCTTCGCCGACCCTGCGCAGTCGAGCTACTGGTCCTACCGATTGATGGAAGCGACGGGGCTGTCGTCGTTCTAGGGTCTGTCGACGAGCCCTAGGGCGTGCGCGTATCCGCGGCGATCGCTGCCAGCGTCTGCGCCTCGATGCTGCGCGTGGCGGTCGCCGTCGCCGCATCGAACGCGGCGATGACCGCGGTCATCCGGTCATCGGCAGCCGGCACGGCCGCCTCCGCACCGAAGGTCGCGACGACACCGCGATCACTGCGCCTTCCCAGCGTGCAGTCGAACGCCACCTGCACGGTCGGCGCACCGCCGCCGGCCGAATAGTCCGCTTCGAAACGACGGATCGAAATGCGCAGCGCGTAGTCGGACTGCAGCGGCGCGGCAGCATCGTTGACGGCGAGATAACTGCCGCTCGCGCGCAGCGTCTCCTGCACGAGCGCCGTCACCACATCCGGCAGGGGGCCGGCCCAGCGGCTGCTGGCATACCAGTCGAGTTGCAGGCCTGGACGCAGCACGAGAATCCGGTCCGTGTCGTAGCCCGGCCGCGTGATCGCGCGCTCGACGCGCACGGCGACGTCATAGCGCGCGGCGGCGCGCGGACCGGACACGGCATCGCCCCCTGCGGCGGCGGGCGCCGCGGCCGGCGCTGGGGCGCGCAGCTGGTACACGACCGGCACGCTCGATTGGCTGGTCAATCCGCTGCAGCCACCGAGCAGCACCGCAAGCGTGAGGACGGCCATCGCACGCGGCGTATTCGACTTCATCGCGGAATCTCCACGCCTGCGGCCGGCGGTTGATAGATCAGCTGCGAGGGATTCTCGCGCAGGCTGCGCGTCAGGGACTGGAACTCGACGGCCGCCGAGCGGCTGTCGCGCAGCAGCTGCTCGAACTCGGGCAGGCTTTCGCGGGTGAACGAGCGCACATCGCGTTGGCTCTCGGCGACCAGCTGGTCGAGCCGGCTGGTCGTGGCGGCGAGGTTCTCCGCAGCCTGGCGCACGCGCTGCAGCGCCACCGTGGCTTCCGGCGAGGCAGAGTCGGCGAAGTTCCGGATGCTGATCGCGACCCGCGACACTTCGCTCGCGGTGCCGCGCAGGTCCTTCGCCAGCAGTTCGATTTCGCGCAGCGTCGCCGGCAGGCCCGCGGTGGCCCGATCGACGTTGCTGACCGTGCGCGAGATCGCCGCGATGTTTTCGTCGGACAGCAGCAGATTGACGCGCGTCGCGATCGCGCCCGCTTGCGCGACGACGTCCGGCAGGCTGGAGACGAACAGGTCGAAGCTCGAGCGCACCGCCGGGATCACCGGATAGCGCTCGCTCGGCACCGCAGCGATCAGCTTCTTCGTGCCGGGCTGGCCGAGCAGATCGATGTACAGCAGGCCGGTCACGCCCTGCAGGGAAAGCTCGGCCACCGTCTTGTCGTTGACCGGTGCTTCGCTGTCGATGTCGGCGATGACCTGCACGCGGCTCGCGGCGCGCGTATCGACGCGGATGTCGATGACGCGCCCGACATCCACGCCGAGGAAGCGGACGGTGCTGCCGCGCGTCAGGCCGCTGACCGAGCCTTCGAAGTAGATTTCGTAGCGGGTGAAGTCGCGCGCATCGCGGCTGCCGGCATACCAGTAGACGAACAGCCCGCCCATCGCGAGCACCAGCAGTACGAAGGCGCCGACAGCGGCGTAGTTCGCTTCACGTTCCATGATCGATTGCATCCTCTGCGGCCCTGAAGCGCTCGGCGCGCGAGCCATGGAAATACTCGTGAATCCACGGATGCGGATTGCGCAGGATGCCCGGCAGGGTGTCGGTCACCATTTTCTTGTCGACGATCACCCCGACACGATTGCAGGTTCGGAAAATCGTGTCCAGATCATGCGTGATCATCACCACCGTGAGCGCGAGCTGGCGCTGCAGTCCGAGCACCAGTTCATCGAAGGCCGCCGCGCTGATCGGGTCGAGACCGGACGTGGGCTCATCGAGGAACAGCAGCCGCGGATCGAGCGCCAGCGCCCGCGCCAGCGCGGCACGCTTGATCATGCCGCCCGAGAGCTGCGAGGGGTACTTGTAGGCCGCCTCGGCCGGCAGGCCCACGAGCCGAACCTTCAGCATCGCGAGCTCGTCCATCGTGCGCTCGGGCAGATCGAGGTATTCGATCATCGGCAGCTGCACGTTCTGGATCACCGTCAGCGAGGTATAGAGCGCGCCCGCCTGGAAGGTGACGCCGTAGCCCGCCTTGGCGAGGCGCAGCTCGGCGTCGGACATCTGCGTGATGTCCCGGCCGAGCAGGCTGACCTTGCCGGCCTGCGGCCGCTGCAGGCCAAGGATCGTGCGCAGCAGCACGGACTTGCCGGAGCCGGAACCGCCGACGATGCCGAACACCTCGCCATCGGCCACGTCCATGTCGAGACCGTCGTGCACGACCTGCGCACCGAAGCGGTTGACGATGCCGCGCACCGAGATCACCGGCTCCGTGCTGCGCGACGTCTCCATCAGATGTCGAGCTCCATGAACAGCACGGCGAACAGCGCGTCAGCCAGGATCACGAGGAAGATCGCCTGCACGACGGCGACCGTCGTCAGGCGGCCGAGTTCGCGCGACGAGCCGCGCACCTGCAGGCCGCGATACGTGCCAGCCGAGGCGATCAGGATCGCGAATACCGGCGCCTTCCAGATGCCGACCCAGAACGTGTACGGGCCGATCGCCTCTTCCATGCGCGTGATGAACTGCAGGAACGGCATGTCGAGCAGGAACCGGCACAGCAGCGCGCCACCCGCGAGGCCGACGGCGTCGGCGATGATCGTCAGCAGCGGCAGCGCGATCACGAGGCCGATGACCCGCGGCAGGATCAGCACCTCGAATGGATTGACGCCGGTGGCCTTCAGCGCGTCGATCTCCTCGTTCAATCGCATCGCGCCGATCTCGGCCGCGAAGGCGCTGCCGGAGCGGCCCGCCACGATGATGGCCGTCAGCAGCACGCCCATTTCGCGCAGCGTGCCGACGGTGACGAGATCCACGACGAAGATGTCGGCGCCGAACTTCACCAGCTGCTGCGCGCCCATGTAGGCCGTGATGACGCTGATCAGGAATGCGATCAGCGCGACGATCGGGATAGCCGTGATGCCGGTGTCGTAGACATGCCGCGCGATCGAGATCGGTCGCCAGCGATGCGGCTTCAACAGCGCCGTGCCGATCATCGCGGACATCGCACCGACGAAAGCGAGTCCGTCGATCATGCCCTCCGCGCTGTGCACGACTCGACGACCCACCGCCGCCGCCGCTCGCTCGCCGGTCGCGAGATCCTCGAGTCGCTCGCGCTCCGCGGACGCCAGCCTTGCGGCCAGATCCGAGCCCGGCGTGTCCGCCAGCGTGCGGTCCACCAACCCGACGGCTTCCGGGCGTCCGTCCGGATAGTCCACGGAGGCCCCGGCCGCCGTGGCCCGTTGCGCGAAATCGCGCAACAACCAGGCCCCGGAAAGATCGAGAGCGGCGAGCGACGCCGTGCCGATCTCGAGCTGCCGCACGCCCGCCAGCGGCAGCGCCGCGAGCTGCCGTTCGATGTCAGCGAGGTCCGCCGCGCGCCACTCGCCCTGCAGGCGGAGCGTCAGCGATGCGCCGGAAGCCTGCGTCGTGAAGTACATGGCGTCGCGGCGGGCTTGCGTCCTACGCCGGAAGCTTCTTGTGCGCGCCGTCGCACAGCGGCGAGTTCGCCGTCTGCTTGCAGGCGCAGAACCAGACCTTGCCGGTGGTGGTGGCGTCGTACTTCATCGGCGTGAACTCGCTGCCCTTGTGCGAGCCGTCGCAGAACGGCTGCTTCGCGGACTTGCCGCAGCTGCACCACCAGTAACTCTTGCCGGCTTCCACGTCGACACCCATCGGAACGCGGCCAGCCACTACGGCGTCAGTCATGATCTCCCCTTGCAGTACGTCAGCTAAACTGCCGTCGAGTCTACCGCGAGGAATGCAATGACGACCATCGGAACGCCGCTGTCCACCACCGCCACCCGCCTGTTGCTGCTCGGTTCGGGCGAACTCGGCAAGGAAGTGGCGATCGAGGCCCAGCGCCTCGGCGTCGAGGTGATCGCGGTCGATCGCTATGCCAACGCACCCGCGATGCAGGTGGCGCACCGTTCTCATGTGATCAGCATGCTCGACGCGGCGGCGCTGCGCGAGGTCGTGCTGCGCGAGAAGCCGCAGTTCGTCGTTCCCGAAATCGAGGCCATTGCGACGACCGAACTGCTCGCGCTCGAACGCGAGGGCTTCACGGTGATCCCGACCGCGCGCGCCGCGCGACTGACCATGGACCGCGAGGGCATCCGCCGGCTTGCCGCCGAGGAACTGGGCCTCGCCACCTCCCCGTATCGTTTCGCGGCGACCGTCGAGGAGTATCGCGCCGCCGTCGCTGCGATCGGCACGCCCTGTGTCGTGAAGCCCGTGATGTCGAGCTCAGGCAAGGGCCAGAGCGTCGTGCGTGGCCCTGGCGACGTCGACCGCGCCTGGGAGTACGCGCAGGGCGGCGGGCGGGCCGGCGCCGGCAAGGTGATTGTCGAGGGCTTCATCGAGTTCGACTACGAGATCACGCTGCTGACGGTGCGACATGCCGGTGGCACGTCGTTCTGCGCGCCGATCGGCCATCTGCAGATCGATGGTGACTATCGCGAGTCCTGGCAGCCGCACCCGATGAGCACGAAGGCCCTCGAGGAATCACAGCGCATCGCCGCAACGATCACCGCCAACCTGGGCGGCCGGGGACTGTTCGGTGTGGAGCTGTTCATCCGCGGGGATGCCGTGTACTTCAGTGAGGTGTCACCGCGGCCCCACGACACCGGTCTCGTCACACTGATCTCGCAGGACCTGTCCGAATTCGCGCTGCACGTGCGCGCGATCCTCGGCCTGCCGGTTCCGCAGATCGCGCAGCACGGGCCTTCGGCCTCCTGCGCTCTGCTGGTCGAGGGCGACAGCGCCAACCTGCGCTTCGGGAATGTCGGGGCCGCGCTGACGGAACCAGACACCCAGATCCGCCTGTTCGGCAAGCCGGAAGTGCACGGCAAGCGCCGCATGGGGGTGGCACTCGCCCGCGCCGCGTCGATCGACGCGGCCCGTGCGAAGTCCCGGAAGATGGTCGAGGTGCTGCTGCAGGGCGCGCGGCTCTGACACGCGCGGCCGGCTTCGCTCCGCAGCTCAGGTGTCGTCGCGACGCCGGCGCACCAGCACGGCCAGCCACATCATGCCGGCCGCTGCCACGACGCCGAGCCAGAGATCGATGTTCATCAGCAGCGGCGAGACATCGAGCTTGCTGTAGATCGCGGCGACGTGATCGAACGGATTCTCGCCGGGACCGACGACGCGCTGCTTGCCATCCACGCCCATGCCCATCGCATCGAAGAAGCCGCCGAAGCGGTACTCGAGGAAGCTCGACACGTGATGGGTGTTGAACGCGATCTGCTCGAGCAGCGTCAGCGCGACCGGCGGCAGGGCCGTCCACAGGAACACGCTGCGGCGCGCCCAGGCAGAGACGAGCAGCAGGGCTGCCGCGATCGGCGCGTACCAGAGCGCCGCGACCAGCGTGCCGACGAACATGCCGCCCTGTACGGCGAACCATACCGGCGTGTTCCACTGCACGATGGTCGAGAAGGGTCCTCCCGCGAGCTTGGCGGTCAGGGCACCGACGGTGACGAGACTCGTCAGCACGGACAGCAGCCAGACGCCGAGCGGCACGACCACGAGCGCGACCAGCGCCTTGCTGGCCACCGTCTGCGCGTCCGAGACCGGCAGCGATTTCCAGAACAGGATGCTGCGGTCCTTGCGCTCGCTGTACAGCGAATCGAGCAGGTAGAAGCCGAGCACGATCAGCATGACGATCAGCTGCGGCACGTACAGGCCCGCGATCAGCACGCCGAACAGCTTGACGGCGCGTTCCGGCGTGATGCCGTTGATGAAGTCGACGGCTTCGCCATCGATCTGTACGCGTGCGTCGCCCGAGATGTGTACGCCACCGCTCAGCGCGGTGACGACGACCAGAACGATCGCGACGACCAGCGGCGCCACCCACAACGCGCGATGCTCCCAGAGCTCGCGACGCACCAGCGTGATCCAGGTTTTCATGATCGGACTCCCGGCGCGGCGCCCTGCATGCGCGCGACGAACAGGTCCGATAGCGACGGAGGCCGAACGTCACCGAAGGGCCTGAGCTCTTCCGCGCTGCGACCGTCGAACACCATGCCGATGCGTCCGAACACCTCGCGCTCGTGGATCGGGCCCAGCGCACGCGCGGCAGCCGCCTTCTCTGCGGTGGTCACCACCTGCAGGTAGCGGTCGGCGAGATTTTCGACCGGCGAATCCAGCACCACTTTGCCGTGGTTGATGAACATCACGTCGGTCAGCAGGTTTTCGATCTCCTCCACCTGGTGCGTGGTGACGACGATGGTGCGTTCCTTGTCGAAGTAGTCGTTCAACAGTGAATCGTAGAACGCGCGGCGATACAGCAGATCGAGGCCGAGCGTCGGTTCGTCCAGCACCAGCAGGCGCGCGTCGATCGCGAGGATCAGCGACAGGTGCAGCTGCGTGACCATGCCCTTGGAGAGCTCGCGCACGCGGCTCTTCATCTGGATGTCGGTCTTGCGCAGGAAATCTTCGGCCGTGCCGCGATTGAACTTGGGGTGGACGCCGGCCACGTAATCGAGGGCCTGCGACACCTTGATCCATTTCGGCAGCACGGCGACATCCGCGATGAAGCAGACGTCCCGCATCAGCGCGTCGCGCTGGGCGTAGGGATCGAGGCCGAGCACGCGCAGTTCGCCGGTGAAGGGCGTCAGGCCCAGCATCGCCTTCAGCGCGGTCGTCTTTCCGGCGCCATTCGGGCCGATGATGCCGACGATGCGGCCACTGTCGACGCGGAAACTCACGTCGTCGAGGGCCTTGTGGGATCCGTAGGACTTCGACAGTCCCCGGGCTTCGATCACGGGCGTGTTCATGTGTCTTGCTCGCTGGTCGGATCGTCTGCGGAGGCGGCCGCCGGGCCACCCTGCCAGGACGATGCATCGGACTTCGCCGGCGGTACTTTCAGCAGATCCTCGAGGGAGATACCGAGGCGTGCGATCGACGCATGCACCCGCGGCCATTCATCCTCGAGGAATCGCTGCCGTTCGTCTTTCATCAGCGCGGCACGGGCACCGACGTTCACGTACATGCCGCGGCCGCGGCGCTTTTCCACCAGCAGTTCGTCGACGAGCTGCTGATAGCCCTTCAGCACGGTCAGGGGGTTCAGACGGAACTCCGCCGCAACGTTGCGAACGGAGGGCAGCGGATCTCCTTCCTTGAGGACGCCCTCGAGGATCATCGCCACCACCCGGTCGCGAAGCTGCCGGTAGATCGGCGAGCTATCGTCCCACTGCGGGTCCATCAGTAAGTTCTCCATGCCAGTGCCTTGTGAAGGTGTTGCGGCTGGCTAGATCACTACTGTAGCAGGGCCGCAGTGCTCGACTGGCCGTCGCTCTGCTTCGCGTTGCCCGCGACGACATGCGCCGCCACTTCGGCCGCCGAGACCCAGCGGGCCACCGACGTCGACTGCACGAACGCCTCGCTGAGGCTCCAGGTCAGGGCCAGCGCCACGACCGCCGAGACCACCATCGCCTGCACACCGGACTTCGTATTCGTTTCCATGTTCCTCTCCTTGAGTGGGTTGGGGATCTGCACCATGCATTTCCCGCTGCTCATGGTGTTATATATCACTACAACACTAGTTCAGTGTCAACGCCTCGATCTCAAGAAAATCTCAAGTTATTGTTTTTAAAAAGAAAATAGTTCACCCGGGGTGTTGTACCCCTGCGTTGAAGGGACGATGAGCGTCGATATCACCGCCTTTCCAGCCCTCCCGGAGGTCCCCCGGATGGCCCCCCGCACCGCCCGGCGCACGCGTAGAGTCCAGTCGATGACGGACGACAGCGACGAAACGCTGATGCTGGCCTACGCGCGGGGCAATGCCGCGGCCTTCGACACGCTCTACACGCGCCACAAGGGCGGCCTGTTCCGTTATCTGCTGCGCCACACGCGCAATCGCGCCGTTGCCGACGATCTGTTCCAGGAATGCTGGGGAAAACTGATCGACACACGAGCGCGCTATGAAGTGCGCGCGAAATTCCAGACCTTCCTGTACACGATCGCGCATCACTGCTTCATCGATCACTGTCGGCGCAGCGCAGCGCGACCCGGACATTCACCCGTCGTGAATGACGATGGCGAACCAGACTGGCGCGCACCGGATGAAGAACGGCCGGATCATCGTGCGCATCAGGATGAAGTGCGCGTGCGCTTGCGCGCGGCGCTCGCGGCCTTGCCGAACGACCAGCGCGATGCCTTTCTGCTGTACGAGGAAAGCGGCCTCTCGCTCGATGACATCGCGAACGTCACCGGCGTCGGACGCGAGACGGTGAAGAGCCGGCTGCGCTACGCCACCGCGAAACTGCGTGAAGCGATGCAGTCGCTGCAGGCGGAACGCTCGACATGAACATGAACGAACACGACGACGAATTCGATCTGCGCATCTCGAAGCGCGAGCGGCTGCTGCCGCAGTTCGACGCGGAACTCGACGGGCCCGATGCGGACACCGATCGCGTGCTGCTGGCCCGTGCGCGCGCCGCCTCGCATCCGGTACAGCTGCGCGCAGCGGCGGCGAAGACCTTTCGCGCGCCGCGCTGGGCCGTACCCGTGGGGCTCGCCGCGACGCTGGTGCTGTCGTTCACGCTGCTGCTGCACACGAGCCCGCCGCAGGTTGCAGCGCCCGCGTCGGCACCGATGGCCTCGCAGGCCGTGAGCGACTCGATGGTGAGCGAGTCAGCGATCGGCGAGTCAGCGACGGGCGGGTCAGCGATCGGCGATGTGCCGCTCAGCGACCGCGCGGTGGGCGCAGCCGCGGCCGGCGCGAGCGCGCCGGCCCAGACGCGGGAGAGACGCGCCGACAACGCTGAACCGGCGCGGGCCGCCGCAGATTTCGCAGCCGACGCCATGCCGGCGGAAGTGCAGATCGAACCGACGCTGGCCGCGAAGGCCATGCCTGCCGCCGCGTCACCCGCGCCCGCGCCGCCGCCGCCGCCCGCAGTGGCGGCCGAAATGTCCGCGAACGTGGCAGGTTCGGCCGACCTCGACCGCTCGGCACGCACGGCGCCTGCCGAGAGCGCGACAGATGCCTCGAAAGAACGGGCCGAGGCGGCGGCGCCGCTCGACCCGGACGTGTGGCTGCGCCGCATCGAGCAGCTGCGCAGCCGCGGCCTCGACGCCGAGGCGCGCCGCGAGTTGCTGGCCTTCCGTCAGCAGTTCCCTGATCACCCCCTGCCCGCGGCGCTGCAGGCCCTGCTGCCTGCGCCCTGATGTGCGCAGTGTCCGGGTCATGGACAGGCCAGTGCTGCTAGAATTCGCGCGCTTTTTTCCCAACCGAGCTTCGCACCGCACATGAAAACACCCGTCAATGTCGCCATCACCGGCGGCGCCGGCCAGATCGGCTATGCCCTCGCCTTCCGCGTCGCCTCCGGCGCCCTGCTGGGACCGGATCAGCCCGTCAACCTCCATCTGCTCGAGATCACGCCCGCGCTGCCGCAGCTGCAGGGCGTCGTCATGGAGCTCAACGACTGCGCCTTCCCGACGCTGAACAAGATCGTCGCGACCGACGATGCGCGTGTCGCGTTCAAGGACCTGCACATCGGCCTGCTGGTCGGTGCTCGCCCGCGTGGCCCCGGCATGGAGCGCAAGGACCTGCTGCTGGCGAACGCGCAGATCTTCTCGGCCCAGGGCAAGGCGCTGAACGACGTCGCGAGCCGCGACGTGCGCGTGCTGGTGGTCGGCAACCCGGCGAACACGAATTCGCTGATCGCGATGAAGAACGCCCCGTCGCTGAATCCGAAGTGCTTCACGGCGATGACCCGCCTCGACCACAACCGCGCGCTGTCGCAGCTCGCCGAGAAGACCGGCAAGCACGTCAACGACATCCAGCGGATGATCATCTGGGGCAATCACTCGGCCACGCAGTACCCGGACCTCAGCCACTGCCTCGTCGGCGGCAAGGCCGCGAAATCGCTGGTCGATCAGAACTGGATCGAAACGAACTTCATCCCGACCGTGCAGCAGCGCGGCGCGGCGATCATCAAGGCGCGCGGCGCCTCGTCGGCTGCATCAGCGGCCTCGGCCGCGATCGATCACGTGCGCGACTGGGCCCGCGGCAGCAATGCCGGCGACTACCTCTCGATGGGCATTCCGTCGGATGGCAGCTACGGCATTCCCGAAGGCGTGATCTACTCGTACCCGGTGGTCTGCAAGGGCGGCCAGTACGAAATCGTGCAGGGCCTCAGCATCGACGAGTTCAGCCGCAAGCGGATGGACGCGACGCATGCCGAACTGCTCGAGGAACGCGACGGCGTGAAGGATCTGCTCGGCTAGAGCTGCTCGGCTGGAGTCTCTCGGTTTGAACGATCCTCGCGGGTCGTTCAAACCGGATCGCCGGGCTCTGCATCCAAGCCCTGAACACGCCATTTTCAGGAGAGCCCGATGATCCGACCCCTGCTCGTTGCAACGCTGGTCCTGGCCGGCAGCCTCACGTACGCCATCGCGGCCGACGGCGAATCCACCGGTGCGGATCGCGAGCGCGTCAACGGCTCCATCACGGTCCGCGATGGTGATCGTGCTGGCGACCTGACGACCGTCAACGGCTCGGTCAACATCGGCGCCCGCGCGCGGGTGTCGGATACAGAGACCGTCAACGGCAGTGTCTCGCTCGGCGAGGATGCGGAAGCTGCCTCCCTGCAGACCGTCAACGGCAGCATCAACGTCGCGGCACGCGCGCGCGTCAGCGGCGACATCGAAACAGTGAATGGATCGATCACCCTCGGGCGCAGCGCCGAGATCAGTGGCGATATCAGCAATGTCGCGGGGCGCATCGTGCTGGACGGCGCGCATGTCGGCGGCAGCCTGACCACCGTCAAGGCGGATATCGACTTGCGGCCGGGCGCGCGTCTCGACGGGGACCTCGTGTTCGAGAAACCTTCGATGGGCATTTCGGTCGATCTCGGCAGCCCGGCACGCGTCGTCATTGGCCCGAACGCGACCGTCGGCGGCACGCTGCGCTTCGGCCGCGAAGTGAAGCTGTACGTCAGCGACCAGGCCAAGGTCGGCCGGATCGAAGGCGCCACGCCGATCCGCTTCAGCGGCGACGCGCCCGCCAAGGACTGATCCCCGGGGCCTGACCGGGCAACCCGGCTGGCGCGCGTGGCGGCAGCCGGTTGCCGTTGATGGAGGCCAGGCCGCAGCCTGCGACGCCTCCCTTACTCCGCGTCATCTGTGGGGGCTATAGTCGCTGCAATTCCCCTTCCGAGAGTGGTCCGCAGCCATGATCCGCGCCCTCATCGTCCTCGCCCTGCTCGGCCTCACGGGCTGGGCGCTCACCCAGCCTGGTGGCGTCATCGCGCTGCTGTTCGTCGTCGCCGTGCTCTACCTCGCCTATCGACGTCTGAGCCTGCTCGCGTTCACGCTGACCTTCACCGTGCTGCTCGCCGCGTATACCGTGCTCGGCGCACCCGCTGGCTTGTGGAAAGGATTCCTCGCGATCCTGCTCGCGCTGCTGTGGGCCTTCAACCTGCGCCCGCTCAGGAAAGCGCTGATCTCGCGGCCGTTCCTGCGCACCTATCGCAAGCTGCTGCCTGCGATGTCGCAGACCGAGAAGGAAGCGCTCGAAGCCGGTACGGTCTGGTGGGACGGCGAACTGTTTTCGGGAAACCCGGACTGGTCGAAGCTGCTGTCCGCAAAGGCACCGCAGCTCACGGCAGAAGAGCAGGCCTTTCTCGACGGGCCCTGCGAAGAGCTGTGCCGGATGATCGACGACTTCGACATCACGCATCGACGTGGTGACATGCCGCCGGAAGTCTGGGACTTCCTGAAGTCGAAGGGCTTCTTCGCGATGATCATCCGCAAGGAATACGGCGGGCTCGAATTCTCCGCGTATGCGCATTCCTGTGTCCTGGCCAAGCTCGCCGGCCGCAGCACCACCGTCTCGTCGACGGTCGCCGTGCCGAATTCGCTGGGCCCGGCCGAACTGCTGCAGCACTACGGCTTGCCCGAGCAGCAGAACCATTACCTGCCACGCCTCGCACGCGGCGAGGAGATTCCGTGTTTCGCGCTGACCGGTCCGCGCGCTGGCTCCGACGCGGCCTCGATGCCGGATACGGGCATCGTCAGCAAGGGCGTGTGGGAAGGGCGCGAGATCATTGGCCTCAAGCTGAACTTCTCGAAGCGCTACATCACGCTCGCGCCCGTCGCGACGGTCATCGGCCTCGCGTTCCGCATGTACGACCCCGACAAGCTGCTCGGCGAGCGCACGGATCTCGGCATCACCTGCGCGCTGATCCCGCGCGGCACGGCGGGCGTCACGATCGGTCGCCGGCATTTCCCGCTGAACATCCCGTTCCAGAACGGGCCGATCCAGGGCAAGGACGTGTTCGTACCGCTCGAGTTCATCATCGGCGGACCGAAGATGGCCGGCCAGGGCTGGCGCATGCTGGTCGAACAGCTGTCCGTGGGTCGTTGCATCTCGCTGCCGTCGAACGGCACGGGCGGCGCGAAGGCCGCAGTATTCGCGACCGGCGCGTACGCGCGCATCCGTCGCCAGTTCAACATGCCGGTCGGCAAGTTCGAAGGCGTCGAGAGCGTCATCGCGCGGATGGTCGGTTACACCTACACGATGGACGCCGCGCGCTCGGTCACGGCGGGCGCGATCGACGGCGGTGAAAAACCCTCCGTGCCGTCCGCCATGCTGAAGTATCACATCACCGAAATGAGCCGGCAGGTCGCGAACGACGCGATGGACGTCGCCGGCGGCAAGGGCATCTGCCTCGGGCCTCGCAATTATCTGGGCCGCGGCTATCAGGTACTGCCCGTGGCGATCACCGTCGAAGGCGCGAACATCCTGACGCGCAGCCTGATCATCTTCGGCCAGGGTGCGGTGCGCTGCCATCCGTTCGTGCTGAAGGAAATGGAAGCCGCGCGCAATCCCGACCGTGCCCAGGGCGTGGACCAGTTCGACCGCGCGCTGTTCGGCCATATCGGTTTCACGATCAGCAACGCCGTACGCTCACTGCTGATGGCGTTGACGAACGCGCGTTTCACGCAGGTTCCCGGCAGCGGACCCGAGCGCCGTTACTACCAGCACATCGTGCGCTTCTCGGCCTCGTTCGCGTTCGCGGTGGATGTCGCGATGCTGACGCTCGGCGGCTATCTGAAGAAAAAGGAAAACCTCTCTGCCCGACTCGGCGACGTGCTCTCGTGCATGTACCTGGCCTCGATGGTGCTGAAGCACTTCGAGAACCAGGGCCGCAAGCCCGAAGACCTGCCGATCGTCGAGTGGGCCTGCAAATCGCTGCTGTACAAGGCGCAGGAACAGCTGCACGGCTTCCTGCGCAACTTCCCGAGCCCGTTCATCGGCGGCCTGATGCGCTTCTTCGTGTTCCCGCGAGGCCTGCAGTATTCCGCGCCGAGCGATCGCTCAGGCCGGCACCTCGCGGATCTCGTGCTGAGCCCCGGCGAAGTGCGCGACCGCCTCTGCTATCCGGTGTACCGCGAAGTGCAGCCGAGCAATCCGCTCGGCCTGCTGCAGGAAGCGCTGGTGCTGTCGCAGACCGCCGAGCCGATCGAGAAGCGGATCCGCGTCGAGGGCACGAAGACCGGCAAGGTCACCGCGCTCGACGTCCCGGGACAGATCGCGCAGGCGCTCACTGCCGGTATCATCTCGGAAACCGAGGCAGCGATGCTGCGCGACTACGATCGAAAAGTGATGGAACTGATCCACGTCGACGATTTCGCTGCGGATGAGCTCGGCACGCAGCGCGCGGCGCCGCCGCGCAGCGTCGAGAACGTCCAGGTCGCATGAGCGAGCGCGCGTCCGGCACATCGCTGGCTGTCACCGCCGACGTCCCGGCCGACGCGGTCGTGCCCGTCGATGGGTCGACGCAGGCCGCGCCGCCACCGTTGCCGCGACCGCGCTGCCAGAACTGCGACGCCGAACTCCTTGGGCCATACTGCGCTGCCTGCGGGCAACGGCACGATCCGCACCTGCACTCGCTGCCGCATTTCATTGCCGAAGCCGCCGAGAACATCACGCATGCGGACTCGCGGCTGTGGCGCACGCTGTGGGCGCTGCTCGCGAAGCCCGGCTTCCTGACGCGCGAGTTTCTCGTCGGGCGTCGCTCGAGCTATCTGCCACCGTTCAGGCTGTATCTCGTCGTCACGCTGCTGTTCTTCGTGATCCTCGCGGCACTGCCGAGCGGCGACGCAAAGCTCGTGAATATCGAGGGTGCCGGCGCGCAACCCGCAGCCTGCAAGGACCTGCGCTACGAAGGCCCCGGCGAATCCTGGATGCAGCCCGCCCTGACGCGCGCATGCCAGAAAGCCGCGATGGACGGCGGGCGCTCGCTGCAGGAGGCGTTCGTGCACAACGTGCCGCGCGCCCTGTTCCTGTTCCTGCCGCTGCTCGCAGCCGTGATGATGCTGCTGTACTGGCGACCACGACGCTATTACGTCGAACATCTGCTGTTCTTCATCCACAACCATGCCGGTTTGTTCGTCGCGTTCGGGCTGTACTCGGCCATGGTCGCGCTGTTGCCTGTGTCATGGCTCGAGGAATGGCTCGGCGTTGCGCTGTTCGCCTACCTCCTCTGGTATCTCTACGCAGCCATGCGCAATGTCTACAGGCAGGGCCGCGCGCGCACGATCGCGAAGTTCATGGCGATCGGCTTTGCCTATCTCGTGCTGGGCGGAATCACGCTGCTGGCTACCGGCTTCTACAGCGCCGTCACGCTGTAATGGAACGCAGCATCCTGCACGTCGACATGGACGCGTTCTATGCTTCCGTGGAGCAGCTGGACAATCCCGAACTGCGTGGACTGCCGCTGATCGTCGGCGGCACGAGTGGCCGCGGCGTCGTCGCCGCGGCGAGTTACGAGGTACGGAAGTTCGGCGTCCGCTCGGCGATGCCGATCGGCCGCGCGCTCGCGTTGTGTCCGCAGGCCGTCTGCGTACGCCCCCGCATGAAGCGCTACCAGGAAGTCTCGCGCCAGATCTTCTCGATCTTCCACGAGTTCACGCCGCTGGTGCAGGGCCTGTCGCTGGATGAAGCCTTTCTCGATGTCACTCACAGCCGTGCCCTGAAGGGCGATGCCATCCAGATCGCGCGCGACATCAAGCGCCTGATCCGCGAACGCACGGGCGTCACGGCCTCGGTCGGCGTCGCGACCAACAAACTGGTGGCGAAGATCGCCTCGGATCTGGACAAGCCGGATGGGCTGACGATCGTCAGCGCAGAGCGCATTCACGCGGTACTCGATCCTTTGCCGGTGAAGCGCCTGCCAGGGCTCGGCCGCAAGAAGGGCGAGCAGGTGATGGCGGCCGGCATCGCGACGCTCGGCGAGCTGCGGCGCGCGCCGGACGCAAAGTTGTGGCCTCTGTTCGGGCGCGACAGCGCACGGATGCGCGACCGCGCAGGCGGCATCGACGAACGCCCGGTGCTGGCGGACTGGGAAGAGAAATCCGTCAGCGCCGAAGAGACGTTCGCCGAGGATCTGCGCGACCGCGCCCGCATCGAAGCCGAGCTGCTGCAGCTGTCGGACAAGACGGCTTCGCGGCTGCGCGCCAAGGGGCTCGCCACCGGCTGCATCACCGTCAAGATCCGTCAGCACGATTTCGATACGCAGACGCGTCAGCGCGCCTTCTCGCCGCCGACGAACGATTCCGCCGTCATCGCGGAACTCGCGATGACACTGCTGCGACGCTGGCTGCGCGAGCATCCCGAAGCGCGGCTGCGACTGCTCGGCGTCGGCGCGAGCGATCTCGAAGACCTGCCGCAGGGTGATCTGTTCGCGGTCGCGGCGAGCACGGAAGCCAAACCGCTGGATGCGACCGTCGACCGCATCCGCGAGAAGTTCGGCAACCTCGCCGTCACGCGCGGCAGCAGCATCCGGCAACGCTGATGAAGGAATTGCTGCAGCATCACTATCCATGGTGTCGGAAGGCTTCGACCTCCAGCCTGGAACGCGTGCTGCGCGAGTCGATTCCCGTGCGATTCGCTGCGGGCGACGCCGTATTCGATGAACATGCGCCCTGCGGCCACTTCCCGCTGGTGCTCGAGGGCAGCATCCGCGTGCGGAAGCTCGCGACGCAGGGCAAGGAATTGCTGCTGTATCGCGTCGCTGCGGGCGAGAGCTGCATCCTGACCAGCAGCTGCCTGCTCGGCGCGCGCGATTACAGCGCGAGCGCAATCGCGGAAACAGACGTGCAGGTGCTGGCGATGCCGCGGGCATTGTTCCTCGATCTGCTCGGCTGTGAACCCGCATTCCGCATCGAGGTGTTCGAGCTGTTCGCATCGCGCATGGCGGAACTGATGGCCCTGGTCGATGCGGTCGCCTTCCAGCGTCTCGATCAGCGGCTGGCCAGTCGTTTGCTGGGGCATGGCGCGGTGCTGCAGGTTTCGCATCTCGAACTCGCGCAGGAACTCGGCAGCGTGCGCGAAATCGTCTCTCGTCTGCTCGGCGAGTTCGCACAGCGCGGTGCGCTGCGGCTTGGGCGCGGCAGGATCGAAGTGCTGGATGCGGCGCTCTTGCGTCGTATCGCTGACGGCCAGTGACGAGTGCATTCGCGCAACCCCTCGGAAACTCCCTACCTTCCTGTGTAACCCGGGTTACATACGGACGGATTTGCCCGGACTAACCTGTTCCTGAATCGAAGACAGGCTGCAACGAGGAGAACAGGTCATGAAAGCCAATGTCGGTGGAATCGATAAGGTGCTGCGCATCGTGGTGGGACTCGCGGTGCTGTCGCTGGTGTTCGTGCTGCCGGAACCGACGCGCTGGTGGGGACTGGTCGGTCTCGTGCCGCTGCTGACCGGCTTCATGAACTTCTGTCCGCTGTACTCGATCCTCGGACTGAACACCTGCCCGGTCCAGGGCGGCAAGTAGTCCACGAAGGGTCCGGAACCCGTCCTGCGACCCGGTCCGCCGGGTCGCATGGGCACGGGCGGCATGCAATACTAATTGGATGTACCTGCCGTTTTTCGGGCTCAACGAAAAACCCTTCGCCATCACGCCGGACCCGCGCTACCTCTTTCTGAGCGAGCGCCATTCGGAGGCGCTCGCACATCTGCTGTACGGCATCAACGAGGCCGGCGGCTTCGTGCAGCTGACCGGTGAAGTCGGCACCGGCAAGACCACCACCATCCGTTCGCTGCTGGCGCAGACGCCCAAGAACGCGGAAGTCGCACTGATCCTGAATCCGCGCATCAGCCCGCCGGAGTTCCTGCTGACGATCTGCGAAGAACTCGGCGTCGGCGTGCCGGACTCCGCGATCGGCAGCGTCAAGGAGCTGGTGGACATCCTCAACAGCTACCTGCTTCGCGCTCACTCGAAGGGACAGCGCGTCGTGCTGGTGGTCGACGAGGCGCAGAACCTTGCACCCGAAGTGCTCGAACAGGTGCGTCTGCTGACCAATCTCGAGACTGAAACGCAGAAGCTGCTGCAGATCATCCTGATCGGTCAGCCCGAACTGCGCGACATCCTCGATCGTGTCGACCTGCGCCAGCTCGCGCAGCGCGTCACCGGCCGCTACCACCTCGACCCGCTGTCGCGGGAAGAGACGGCTTCGTACGTTCGCCATCGCCTGCGTGTCGCGGGCGCCACCAATGACATCTTCACGCCGGCCGCACTGCGCGAGATGTATCGCCTGTCGGGCGGTGTGCCGCGCCTGATCAACGTGCTCAGCGACCGCGCACTGCTCGGCGCGTACACGCAGGACCGACACAACATCACGCCCGCCATCGTGCGACGTGCAGCGGTCGAGGTCTTCGATCGACCGATCGCGCCAGGATGGATGCGCGGCGCGATGGTCGGCGGCGGACTGCTCGCCGTCGCGCTGACAGCCTGGGTGCTGTGGCAGTGGCGTGGCGACACGAGCAGCGCAGCCGCGACGCGACCGGCCACGAACGCGACTGCGCCGATGGGCGCTGCCGATGCCGCGACCGCGCCGGCGGCGAACACCGCAACCACGCTCGCGACCCCGACGATTGCGCCGGCGCCGGTCGCCCTCGCGACGCTGCTGCGCGAATTCTCCAACGAGACCGATGCCGACAACGCATTCAACAAGCTGTTCGCACTGTGGGGCGCGCGTTACGTGGTGGGCACGGTCGATCCCTGCACGCAGGCGCTGCAGCAGGGCCTCAGCTGCCTCGCGCAGCGCGGCGCGCTCGCCGAACTCGTGCAGTTCAATCGCCCCGCGATCCTGACGGTCAGCGATGCGCAGGGCAACGAACACCAGATCGTCCTCGCCGCCGTGGCGGGCGACACCGTCGCGCTGAGCCTCGGCGGCCAGCAGCGGCTGATCAGCATCAACGACCTGTCACGGAGCTGGTTCGGCGACTACGTGCTGCTGTGGCGCTCCGGCAGCACGGAACCCGTCACACTCGCCACGGGCAGTCGCGGGCCCGCCGTGCAGCGCCTGCGGGCGCGGCTGCAGACGCTCGCGGGGCAGAAGCCCGCCGCGAATCCCGGCAACCTGTACGATGCCGAGCTGACGCGGCTGGTGGAGACGTTCCAGCGCGAGCACCGGCTGACAGTCGATGGCGTGGCCAGCATCGCCACACAGGTCCTGATCGACAGCGCCGACACCGGCGACACGCCGACGCTGACCCCGAACGGCCCACGCGGCTAGGGCCTGTTAACGCTATGAACAGCGAGGCGTTGCCAGCACAGCGATTTCCGGCAAGGCGCGAGGTCCGCAACGTGGTGGGCCCACGTGAGGGCCGAGCAACGCAGCGGGAAATCGCTGTGCGAGCAACCCGCAGGGACGGCGCCCGCGCGGCGCATCGCGGCGTTGGTCCTCGCTTGTGGACATTCAGTACACTTCACTCGTCCCGCCTTGCGCTGCGCCGCGTGGCCCGCCGTCGCCCCGCTGTTCATAGCGTTAACAGGCCCTAGGGAAACACCATGTCCTTCATCCTCGATGCGCTGAAAAAGAGCGAGAACGAACGACAGCGGCAGACCAAGCCTGGACTGTTCGAGGCGCGCGTCGCCTCGCCCCGCGCACGCTTCCCGATCTGGGCGGTATCGATCGGTGCGCTGCTCGGCGTCAATCTGCTGATACTGATCTGGCTGATGACGCGCCCTGACAACGAGGCACCGACACCGACGGGCAACGCGGCGCCGACCACCGTCACCACACCGTCGCCGGCGCCCACGCAGGCGGCGGCACCGGCGCCGGGTGCCGGACCTGCCTCCGCATTGCCGGCCAACGGTATCCCGCCAGAGCGCTTCAATCCGCCGCTCGTCGTCGATCCTGCACTGGATGCCGGCGTGCCGGCCGGCGCGCCGGTCGGCACCGCACCGCCGTTCAACGCCAATGACTACGTGCCCGCGCAGCCCGGCCAGCCTGGTGCGGTACCGCTGCCGGCCGGCGGGCGCTCGACGGTGCCGGTGGCCGGCAGTTCGTCGGCCAGCAACGGCCTGCCGACGCGCGAGGATCTGGTCGGCCGCGGCCAGCAGATTCCGGAAGCGAACCTGAGCCTGCACGTGTTCGACGCGGTGCCGGCGAAGCGCTTCGTGTTCGTCAACGGCCAGCGCGGCAGCGAGGGCGACACGCTGCCGAATGGACTGCGCATCGAAGAGATCATCGGCGACGGCGCCATCCTGTCCTGGAACGGCACGCGCTTCCTCGTCCCGATCCAGTGAGTTCCACGGCCACTCTGGGCGGCTCTGCGATCGACGCGCTGGATGGCGCGCAGCTCGCCGATGCGCTGCGCGCCGGCATCTACCGTCTGTTCCAAAAGACGGACCACATCAACAAGATCAACGTGTTTCCGGTGCCCGACGGCGACACCGGCACCAACATGTCGATGACGCTGGCGGCCGTGCTCGCAGTCGTCGAACGCTCGCCGCAGGATCATGCCGGCCGGCTGCTGGTCAGCGCGGCCGATGCGGCGCTCGACGGCGCGCGCGGCAACTCCGGGGCGATCCTCGCGCAGTTCCTGCTCGGGCTCGGCGATCGCGCCGGGCATCTCGCGCGGGTCAGCGCGCGAGATTTCGCGCTGGCCACCGAAGCCGGTGCGAAGTACGCCCGCGATGCGCTCACGCAACCGCGCGAGGGCACGCTGCTGACGGTGCTCGCGGACTTCTCGCGCGAGCTCGAACGCCTGACGCGCGACGCGCAGCAGATCGATTTCCGCGTGCTGTTCGCGCGCGCGATGGAACCGGTACGTCGCTCGCTGGCGGGCACCCGTGATGTACTGGAGGAAATGCGCGCGGCGAACGTCGTCGACGCGGGCGCCCAGGGCTTCGTCGAAGTGCTGGAAGGATTCGCTCACTATCTCGACACCGGCGTAGTCGGCGTGGTCGCATCGCCGGTGCACACCGGCGACGAAGTGATGGTCACCGGTGGCCCGGCCGATACGCAACACCGCTACTGCACCGAGTGCATGATCACGGGCGAAGCCCTGGAACCCCGCCGCGTGCGTGAGAGCCTGGGGGCGTTCGGCTCGAGTCTCGTCGTCGGCGGCACGAAATCGAAGCTGCGCATCCATATCCACACCAACGAACCGGAAAACCTGTTCCGCTTCGTCGCCCAGTACGGCACCGTCAGCGCGCAGAAGGCCGACGACATGCTGCAGCAGCAGGCTGCCGCGCATCACGCGAAGAGCAGGCATGTCGCCATCGTGACCGACTCCGCCGCGGACATCCCGGAGGACCTGCTCGAATCACTGCAGATCCACCTGGTACCGGTGCGCGTGCATTTCGGCGCCCGCTCGTATCTCGACAAGGTCTCGCTGTCGCCCGCCGAGTTCTACCGCGAGCTCGAGACGAATCCCGAGCATCCGAAGACGTCGCAGCCGCCGCCGGGCGATTTCCGCCGCCTGTACGAATTCCTGGTGTCGCACTACGACGCCGTGATCTCGATCGCGCTGTCAGCGCGGGTCAGCGGCACCTACAACGCCGCCGTCACCGCCGCGCAGCGCGTCGCGGGCGGCAAGGTGCACGTGCTCGACAGCGGCAATGTCTCGCTCGGGCAGGGGCTGCTCGCGATCCACGCGGCCGAGCGCGCGCAGGCTGGGGACAGCGCAGACCAGGTCGAAGCGGCGGTGACGCGCGCCCGCCAGCGCATCAAGACCTACGCACTGCTGGCGCGGGTCGATTACGCCGTGCGCGGTGGCCGCATTCCGTCGATCGTGAAGACACTCGCCACCTGGTTGCGCTTTTCACCGGTGCTGCACACCACGCCCGATGGACGCGTCGTGCTGTGTGGCGTGATCTGGGGTCGAAGCCGCCTGCGCGAGCGCTTCGCGCGCTACATCGCACGGCGTACCGATCCGCGCGAATCGCACCGCCTGCTGATCGGCCACGGCAATGCCCCGGACGAAGCGAGCCGCCTCAGTGACGACCTGAAAGCCGCGATCGCCAACGTGGAGAGCAGCCACGTGACGCCGCTCGGCACAGCCCTCGGCGTGCATGGCGGACCGGGCATGCTCGTCGTCGGGATCGAGCGGCGGCCCGACGCGGGTTGACGCGGCTCAGGGCGTTGTGGGACTCGACGGCGGCGCCGGTGCTGGCGGTGGCGCGGCGGCCTCCACCTTCTCGATCGGCCGGTTCGCGGCCTGCCAGGCGAGGAAATCACCGCTCAGATGACCGAGACGCGTGAAGCCCTTCGCGCCCAGTGTTTCGATGGCGATCTGCGAACGACGGCCGCTGCGGCAATAGACGACGATGTCGGAGTCGCGCACCGATTCGAGCTCGGCGACGCGCGCGGCGAGCGCATCGTGCGGGATGTTGCGCGCACCGGGAACATGCCCGGCCGCAAATTCTTCCGGCGTCCGAACATCGAGCACCACCAGCTTCGCATCGCCTTGCTGGATGCGAGCCTGCAGCTGTTCATGATCGATCTGGGCCGCGGCCGGCGGCGCCTCCGCGAGCACGAAGCCCGGCATGGCCAGCGCCAGCACGGCCGCCGCGATGCAGTGACGCAGCGGCTTCATGGCTGAGCTGCCGCGGCCGGCCAGTTCTGCGGCACCTTCTGCACCTTGGACATGTCGTAGCCGAGCGTGCGCACTTTCTCGAGCAGCGCTTCATAGCGCTCCGGCGCGATCGTC
Organism: Steroidobacteraceae bacterium; assembly: GCA_965279665.1. Taxonomy (GTDB): domain Bacteria; phylum Pseudomonadota; class Gammaproteobacteria; order Steroidobacterales; family Steroidobacteraceae; genus UBA964. The sequence goes on along the minus strand of OZ257256.1, from coordinate 226,271 downwards.
GGCGTGCGCGCCATCACCCAGACGTAGTCGAGGCTGCTGCGCGCGATGATGGTCTCGGTGTGCTCCGGGTTGACCCAGGCGATCACGTACTCCGCCTTCACGGGCCAGACGAAACGCATGCCCCAGATAGCGTTGTTCGTGCCCGGCACGACGAAGCCGCGCGGATTGAAGCGCTTCTCGGGGCCATCGAATGCGTCCTTGCGGAAGGTGAACGTCGTGTCGATGCTGCCATCGGCGTCGATTCGGTAGCTCTCGACCGCGTTGTGCGCGCCTTTCTCGATGAAGGTCGGGATGTTCGCGAGCACATACCACGGCCCCATGAATCGCTGCAGGTCGACGACCGGCAACGGCTTGATGGTCACCTTGTCAGGGGACACGGCGCAGCCTCCCAGCACGAGCAGCAGGGGCATGAGCCAGAACAGTCGATTTCGCACGCACAGATCTCCCGGAAGTTCCTGGTCGAGGATTGCAGTTCGAGCGTTGCGGGGCAACCGGGGTTAACCGAGGGCCACCGCTGCAGTAGCATGGGGCGCATCGTTCCCCGAGATTGAGACTTCCGCATGCGCAAACCGTTCCATGGCCTGATGCTTTCCACGCTGTTCGGCCTGTGCACCGCCTCGGCGCTCGCTGCCGGCACACCGACCCTGACGCAGCTGACGTCCCAGGAGCGCAACAGCGGCCTGAAGGCGGCGCTGAACCAGGCGGCAGACGTCGCGATCCGCCAGCTCGGGGTCACGGATGGCTTCCTCGGCAATCCGGACGTGCGCATCCCGCTGCCCGGCAAGCTGCAGAAGGCGCAGAAGCTGCTGAAGACCGTCGGCCTCGGCGCCGAAGCCGAAGCGCTGGTCACGACGATGAACCGCGCTGCCGAAGCGGCCGTGCCCGAGGCGCGCACACTGCTGGTGGACTCGGTCAAGCAGATGTCGGTTGCGGACGCCGCTTCGATCCTGACCGGCCCGCCCGACGCCGCGACGCAGTATTTCCGGCGCACGAGTTCCGAGAAACTGATGGCGCGCTTCATGCCGATCGTGCAGAAGGCGACGGCGAAGACCGGCGTTGCCGCGCGCTACAACAAGCTCGGCGCGAAGGCGTTGCAGTACGGCCTGATCGAAGCGCAGGACGCGAACATCGACAGCTACGTCGCGCAGAAGACGCTCGATGGACTGTTCCTGACGATGGCGCGCGAGGAAGCCGCGATCCGCAAGGATCCGCTCGGCCAGTCCAGCAAGCTGCTGCAGCGCGTATTCGGCGCGCTCGGAAAGTAACCGTCCCGATCAGCACTGCGCCCGGGCGGGCGCCTCGCCGCTACTCGGCGACGTACCAGCGCTTGTCGATCTGCTCGAGCACGAAGCGGTCGAACGCGAGACCCTGGCCGCTGACGTCGTAGGTGGCGCGCGTGGAGTCGTATTCGTACTTCGGCGGCAGGCGGCGCACGATGCGCAGCGCCGCGATCAGGCTCTCGCGGATGCCGAGACTGTTGCGGCAGTTCGCCACCAGCGAATCCTGGATACGCGACGACAACGTCTTGCGGAAGTTCGGGCTCAGGTACTGCTTGTAGTATTCGTCGCAGCGCCCATCGACCAGCGCCTTCTCGGCCGCCGCGAGCATGGCGAGGATCTCCGCGGAATTGCTGGATGACGCGCCGGCGCCCGCCGCAGCAGGCCCGGCTCCGGCGGGCGCGCCGCTGCCGGCGTCGGATCCGCCACCGCCGCGACGTCGCTGGTCACGCCCGGCGATCAGGTCTTCGACCTGCGCTTCGAGCTCGCCCGGCAGCGCAGCCTTCCAGTCCTTGCCGTACGGCAGCAGCGTGACCATCTCGACGACCTGCGTCTGACCACGGTCGCGCGACTGCTTGCCGCGCACGATCACGATGACGCGCTCATCGCCATCCTTCAGCGCCGCGATGCCTTTCAGATCCTCGTAGACGCGACCGCGCGGCAGCGCGAGGCGCCGGCTCAGATTCGTGAACAGCACGAGGCTGGTCCAGCGCTCCACGTCGGTCTGTGACACCGCTGAACCGAACAGTCGCGCACGGACGGTGCTGTCGCCGCGGCCCGCCTCATCGCGCAGTGTGGTCATCAGACCGATGCGCAGGCGATCCAGTTCGGCGGGGTGCAGCGTGTAAGCGAGCGACTGCCCGCCCTCGCCCGCGAGGGCCGCCAGATACTCACCTGCGGCGCGCCGCTGCGCGGAGGTCACGTCCTCGGCGAAGGCCGTGCCGAAGGCACACAACGCCAGCAGAGTCGCCGCCCATCGCTTCGAAGCCAGGCTGAAATTCATTCCGCAGTCTCCCGTGCCGGTATTCCGAGGTCAACGACAATAGGCCGGTGATCCGAACCTTTGATCGCGCCGACGGCGAACGAGTTCACCACGATGTCCGGCGACGTCAGCGCGTGGTCGATCTGGATGCCCATGAACGGGAGGAACACCGGCCAGGTCGGCTGCCAGCCGCGGCCGGCCGCCGCGTTGCGCAGCCGGCCATCGCGCAGCAGCGCCGTGAAATGCGGTGACAGCGGACTGAGATTGAAATCGCCGATCGCCAGCAGCGGCCGGTCACTGCGCGCCGCCACGGCCGCAAGGCCCTCGAGATCCTTGGCGCGATACGCCGAGGCCAGGCGCCCCATCGGCCAGTTCGCATGCACTGGCACGAGGCGCCAGGTTGCGCCCGGCATCGCGACGGCCAGCACCGGATCCGGCGTGCCACGCGAGTGCACGGACAGCACGCCTTCCTTGCGCAGCGGCCAGCGCGACAGTACGAGCGTGCCACTGTAGCCCGGCTTGAGCTCGAACACGGCATGAGGCCAGCGATCGCGCAGCGGCGCGAGCTCGCGCTCCCAGCGTGCGCTGACTTCGACGAACACGAGGATGTCGCTGCCGCTGGCCCGCGCCCAGCGCCGTACGTCTGTGTACTCATCGCTGCGCCAGAACAGGTTCGCCGCAGCGACACGCACCGGCCGCGTGCCCAAGGCGCCGGCACCGGCTGCAGGCACGGCCAGCGGCGCGCCCAGCCAGGCGTACACCGGCACGGCGTTCAGCAGCAGCGTCACGATTGCGACCCGCAGCGAGGACGTCAGCCGCAGCGCGGCGAACGCGATGGCCAGCAACGCGGCCGCGACCAGATACTGCAGGCGGAAATGACTGGCGAGATCTGCGAACCACCAGTCCGCCGCGAGCCAGGCCAGCGCGGATGCCAGCAGCGTGGCGAACAGCGCGGCCTGCAGCAGAGTCACTGCGACACGCGCCGCTTGCGCGGGCGGCAGGCCTCTTCCACCATCCGCCGAAGCCTCGGAATCCTGCGACATGAAGAAACGTTACCTGGAAGATCTGGTGGTCGGCGACGTGCGGGAGTCTGGCCCGATGACGGTGGACCTCGAACCCATGCTCGAATTCGCCCGCCGCTACGACCCGCAGTATTTTCACACCGATACCGATGCCGCGCGCAGCTCGATCTTCAACGAAGTGATCGCCTCCGGCATCTACACCACCGCACTGTGGCGTCAGCTGGACCACCAGATCAATCACGATATCGCGTGGATCTGCGGCGTTGCCTGGGACGATGTGAGGTGGCCCGTCGCGGTGCGGGCAGGCGACGTGCTGCGCGCGCGCGCGGAATGCCTCAGCACACGGCCGTCGAGAAGCCGAACCGACCGTGGCATCGTCGTGTATCGGTATACCCTGCTGAACCAGCGCGATCAGATGGTCTTCGACTGCCGAAGCACCAACCTCGTCGAGGTCCGCCCCACTTGAACTGAGACCCTGTTCCCGTTTTGCGACTGGGAGCGCTAGGATTTGACAGAATCTGCTTTACGGTGTCGGGCGAGCGCCTACACTCAGGATTCGCACGTGTCTGGCACGGGAGGCTCCGGTTTTGGAGAAGCGCGGCCTGACGATTCCCATCTCAAACAGTGACGTCACACAAATGCCGGAAGCGGGTGTCGGCGCTGGAATCGGTCTCGTCGTACTGTCGGGCGACAACACGTTGCTCGACACGCTCGACAGCGTCGTCACGTCCGACCATTCCATCACTCATTGCCTCACCGAAGACGAACTCGCCGAGCAGATTCTCGCCGCGCGCTGCGGCGTTGCGCTGATCGACATCGCCGCCGTCAGCGGCTCCCCCGCCGAGTTGACCCGACGTCTGCGCCAGCAGTTTCCCGATCTCGTGCTCGTGGTCGCCGGCCACGCCGAACACCAGGCCCTGCTCGCTGCGCAGATCGCCAGCGGCGAGGTGTATCGCTTCCTGCACAAGCCTGTCTCCGCACAGCGCGTGCGATTGTTCATCGAAGCCGCCCTGCGTCGTCATGACGAAGAACATGCGGAGATCGCCGCACCGCCCGTGCGTCCCGCAGCGCGCACACCGCGCGCCACCGGCCCGAAGAGCGGCTCGCCGCCGTGGGGCATCATCGGGGCCGCGGTCGCCGTCGTCGCCATCGGCATCGGCTGGTTCGCCACACGCGGCGGCGACTCCGGTCCGACGAGCACGTCTGCCGCGCCCGCAGCGGCGCAGTCCGGTGCGATCGAAGATCTGCTGAAGCAGGCGGACGCCGCGTTCGAACGCGGCGAACTGCTCGCGCCAGCGAGCAGCAGTGCAGCGGCCTTCTATCAGAAAGCGCTCACTGCAAGTCCGGACGATCCGCGTGCCCGCGCAGGCATGGATCGCGTCGTCAACGGCGTACTGACGTCAGCCGAGCAGTCCATCCTCGCAGGACGCCTCGATGAAGCCACCGCCAGTGTCGAAGCTGCACGCAAGCTGCAGCCCGACAACGTGCGCATCGAATTCCTGAACGCGCAGATCGGCAAGGAACGCGAACGTGCGCTGCTGGCCCGCGCGCGCGCCGCCGCCGCGAACGGCAATCTCGGTGCCGCGATCGCGGTGCTCGACGGCGCGAACAAATCCAGCGACGATTCGCTGCTCTCGGAAACGCGGCGATCGCTGGAGCAGCAGCAGGTCGGCGAACGACTGCGCAGCCTGCTGAAACAGGCCGGCGAGCGCCTGCAGCGCGGCGCGCTGATCGAACCGGCGTCCGACAATGCGCAGTTCTTCCTGGAGAGCGCGCGCACGCTCGCTCCGCGCGATGCGGCGGTGCTGCGTTTTGCGCAGCAGTTCAACCAGCGCCTGCTCGCGCAGGCGCGCGATGCCGCCAGTCGCGGCGATGCCCTGGCCACCGAGCGCTGGTTGCGCGCCGCCGGCGATGCCGGCATCGAGCCGCGCGAGATCACGGCGATCCGCGTGCAGCTCGCATCCTCGCAGAACGCAGCACGATCCAGCGAAGGGACGCGTCTCTCGGGCCTCGTCAGCCAGCGCATCACGCAGGGACGGCTGATCGACCCTGCCCAGGACAGCGCGCGGCACTGGCTCGACGAACTGCAGAAGGCGGACTCGGGCGGTGCGAGCTGGGCCGCCGCGCGTCAGGCACTGCAGAGTGCGGAACTCACCGAAGGACGCAGCGCAGTCGCCCGCGGCGACAGCACGATGGCCTCACGACTGCTGGCCGACGCCGAATCGCTCGGCGCCTCGACGGCCGAGATCGGCACGTTGTCGGCCGAGATCACCGCGCTGCGTGAGCGCGAACGGCAGCAGAACTCCGTCATCGGTGCGAGCGCACTGAAACGCACCCGCTATGTCGAGCCCGATTACCCGCGCGCCGCACGGGACGCGGGCACCAGCGGCTGGGTCGATCTGGAATTCGTCGTGCGCACCGACGGCACGGTCGCCAATGCGCGCGTCATCAACTCTGCACCGGCCGAAATCTTCGATCGCGCGGCCGTCGAGGCTCTCGGCAAATGGCGCTTCGAGCCGGTCGTCCGCGACGGCAAAGCCGTCGATCAGCGCGCGCGCCTGCGCATGCGCTTTGCGCTGGAATGACACGGACAACCCGATGACCGAACGCCTGACGATCGCCAGCTCCGACACCACGTTCGCAACGTGGCTGCTGCAGTTTGTCGGTACGGTGCGGCCGTTCGCCGAAGTGCGGCATGTCGATCTCGGGACGCTGGCCGCCGACACCGCGCCGGCGACCCGCGATGACTGCGACGTACTGCTGCTGCACGCATCATTCGCCGGCGATCCGGAAGATGCCGGATGCGTGGGCATGGAGTGGCTGCGGCGACTGCGGCCGGTCTCGGACTGCCCCGTCATCGTGACCATCGCCGAGCAGGGCACGGAACTCGCCGCCGTTGCGGCGCTGAAGCAGGGTGCCGAGGACTATCTGCCGCGCGATGCGCTGAACGCGGCGCGCCTCGATCGGGTGCTGCGCCAGGCCCTCGAGGTCGCGGAGCGCCGCGCGGCGTTCCTGCGACGCGAACGGCCGGAGGCTGCCGGGCAGCGTCACGAGAAGTTCCACGTCGTGCCGCGCTACGAAATCCTGCGGGTCATCGGCCGCTCCGAGTCCTCGATCGTCTACCTCGCCACCGCACCGGATGGGGAAGCGAACGTCGCGCTGAAGGTGAACGCGGGCGGCGAACTCAGCGACGAACGTGTGCACGAACTGCTGTCACGCGAGTACCAGGCCATCGCCGCGATCGACAGTCCCTGTGTCGTCGATATCTACGACTATGGCGTGCACGACGGCCATGAATACCTCGCGATGGAGTATTTCCCGCGGGGCGATCTCGGCGCGCGGCTCAAGAAGCCGCTGTCCGTGGCGACCAGCCTCGAATATGCACGTCGCATCGCGGCGGCGCTGCAGGTGGTGCATGGCGCCGGCCTGATCCATCGGGATCTCAAGCCGCAGAACGTGATGCTGCGCGACAATGATGAAATCGTGCTGATCGATTTCGGTCTCTCGAAGGACCTGAACAACACGCAGAACTCGACGCGCACCGGCATGCTGCGGGGCTCGCCCTACTTCATGAGCCCGGAGCAGGCGCAGGGCCTGCCGGTCGATGGCCGCAGCGATCTCTACAGCCTCGGCGTGATGCTCTACGAAATGCTGACGAGCCGTAAGCCGTTCCACGGCAAGACGGCGATGGACATCCTGCAGGCGCATGTGTCGGATTCCCCGCCACCGCTGCCGCCGGAACTGCAGGGCTTCCAGCCGCTGCTCGACCGGCTGCTGGCAAAGAAGCCGAATGACCGCTTCGATACGGCCTCTCAGGTCTTCGAAGCGCTCGGCGCCTGCGTCGGCTAGCGCGCTGCGCGTTCGCGACTGGCGTTCTGCGCCTCTCGATCGTAACGCCCGCCGAGCAGCCAGCCGTTCACGGCCCACAGCGCCGCGGCGCCTGCACCGACCAGCGCGGCGCCAGCAGCTGAGACGCCTGCCAGCTCGATCGCCGTCTTCGCCTGCGCACCGACGAAGTCGGCGGCGCGATAGACGGGAACGTCGATGAAGTTCTTGGCTTTGTACTTCGTCTCGGTATCGAGGGTGCTGAACAGCATCTCGCGACCCGGGCGGATGAACGCGTACTCACCCCAGCGACGCACGACCAGCGTGAGCGCGATCACCGTGAACACATTGAACGAGGCGAGCAGCAGGAACCCGCCGATCATCACGACCGGCACCATCGTCAGCAGCACGCGGACGCCGAGTTTCGAAGCGATGCGACCCGTCAGGAACACCTGCGACAGGATCGTCAGCGTCTGCACCATGATGTCGATGTTGGCGAACACTTCGGTGCGCCGCGCCTTGTCCGGGAAGGTTTCCTCGACGATGCGCAACTGCTCGAAGTACAGGAATGTGTTCACCGTGGAGAGCAGCACCACGAACATCGCGATGCCGAGCAGGTACGGCGACTTGAAAACGATCAGCAGTCCGGCGAGCGGATTTCCGCCCAGCGCCTTGTCTGATTTGCCGGCAGCCGGTGGACGCGAGGCATCCGCGGCGGACTCACCCGCCGCGACGGCGGCCAGCGCCGAGCGCTCTCGCGCCCAGATGCGCAGCAGGATGCGCTGGCAGAAGATCGCGCCGACGAAGCCCGCTGCGCCCATGTAGAGCACGCCGGAATTGCCGACGAAGTCCACGGCAAGACGCGTCGCCGTGGGGCCCACCAGCGCGCCGGCAGTGCCGCCCGCGGCGATGAAGCCGAACAGCCGCTTCGACTGGTCACTGGAGAATATCTCGAGCAGGAAGCTCCAGAACACGGACACGAGCATCAGGTTCAGCACGCTGATCCAGACGTAGAAGAACGCACCCACCGCGAGATTGTTCTCGTCGGCTGCGAGCGAAAGGCCGATGCCGACCAGCACGATCGCGACGAAGCCGTAGATCCACGGCAGCAGCAGACTGCGCCGCACCCTGCCGACGAGCCAGCCGTACAGCGGCACGATCAGGATCGAGAACAGCGCCGTATAGAGCCACAGATCGGCGACGCGATCCCGCCCGAGGACCGTGGCGATCGTTTCGCGCACCGGCCGAACCGCGAAGTAACTGCCGAGCACGAAAAAGAACAGGAAGAACGCGGCGACGACCGTGGACGTCTCTCGCGTATCGACGTTGACGTAGCGCGCCATCCAGCGTTGCAGCGGCGTCGTCACGGCATCGGATGAACTCATGCTGGCCCTCCCTTGGGCTCTGCGGTCGGATGATCGTCGGCCAATGCGGGCAGCGTTGCGATATCGAGCTTCATGCCGGGCATCGCCACCGTCGCCTTCGCACCCTGCGTGGCAAGCTTCTTCGCAAATGCCCCCGAGGAGTCGAGCTCGCCGTGCACCAGATAGACCGGAGGCTGCGGCGAGAACCCACCATACCAACGCAGGAGGTCATTCTGATCGCCATGGGCTGAAAGACCACCGAGCGTGTGGACCTTGGCCGCGATGCGGAACGACTCACCGTGAATCCGCACGGAAGGCGCGCGATCCACGATGAAACGACCGATCGTGCCCGGCGCCTGGAAGCCCGTGATGATCACGTGGCACTCGGGCCGTTCGATGTTCTGCTTCAGGTGGTGGAGAATTCGCCCACCGTTGCACATGCCGCTGCCGGCGATGATCAGCGCACCGCCGCGGATCGAGTTGATGCGCCGGGACTCGTCACCGGTGCGGCACAGCGTCAGGTTCGGCAGCGGAGGCATGTCCGTGAAACTGGCACGCAGGCGCGTCGCTTCGGCGTCGTAGCGGTCCGCGTGCTTCCAGTAGACGCGGCTCGCCTCGATGGCCATGGGGCTGTCGAGGAAGATCTGCCAGCGATCGACATGCCAGCGCTCGTAGTTCTTGCCGAGCATGTACAGCACGTCCTGGCTGCGACCGATGGCGAAGGCCGGGATGATCACGTTGCCGCGATCCCGCGAGGCCTGCGCCAGGATTTCGCCGAACTCCTGCTCGGTCGCGGCGCGGTCCCGATGCAGCCGGTCGCCATAGGTGGTTTCCATCAGCACCGCGTCCGCGACGCCAAAGCGGAACGGATCCTCGAGGATCGGCGAGTCGTACTGGCCGAGATCCCCGCTGAACACCAGCTTGCGTCGTACGCCGGATTCCTCGACCCACAGCTCGACGCTCGACGATCCCATGATGTGCCCGGCGTCGCGCACGCGCACCTGAATGCCCGGCAGCAGCCGCTTCACCTGGTCATAGGGAATCGGACGCAGAAGCTGCAGGACTTTCTCGACATGCTCGAGTTCATACAGCGGTTCGGCCTGGGTCTCGTCGGCCGTGCGATGACGGTTGTGGCGCTCCGCTTCCCGTTGCGCAAGATCCGCGGAATCGCGCAGCAGGATCGGCAGCAGATCCGCGCAGGCCGCGTTGGTGTAGATCGGTCCGCGATAGCCGCGCTTGACCAGCAGCGGCAGCCGGCCACAGTGATCGATGTGGGCGTGGCTCAGTACGACGGCATCGATCGCCTGGGCCGAGAACGGAAAGGGCTGGCGATTGCGCTCGGGCGCGTCGCGCCCGCCCTGGATCATGCCGCAGTCGAGCAGCAGCTCGCGGCCGCCGACCCGCACGATATGACACGAACCGGTGACTTCACCTGCGGCGCCGAAAAACTCGAGTTCCATGATTACAGTGCCCCGGCACGCCGGTTGATTGTGTTGCTGGCGGGCGGCTCGTACTATCTCACGCACCCGTCCCCGCGGGCACCCACCGCCCATGCTCAACGTCCGGCACCCGAACCGCGGGCGCCTGCCTCAAGGAGTCCGTCGTGATTTCCCTCAATGTGAACGGCGCGCCGCGCGAAATCGATGCAGAACCCGACATGCCGCTGCTGTGGGCCTTGCGTGACCTGCTGAAACTCACCGGCACCAAGTATGGCTGTGGCGCAGCGCTGTGCGGCGCCTGCACGGTGCATGTCGACGGTCAACCCGTGCGCGCCTGCATCACGCCGATCTCGGCCGTGACGACCAGCGCGATCACGACGATCGAGGGACTGTCGCAGGACGGCAGCCACCCCGTACAGCAGGCCTGGATCGAACTCGACGTCGTGCAGTGCGGCTACTGCCAGTCAGGCCAGATCATGGCGGCCACCGCGCTGATCGAACAGAACGCACAACCGAGCGATGCCGACATCGATGCTGCGATGAACGGCAACCTGTGCCGCTGCGGCACGTATCCGCGCATCCGGGCCGCCGTCAAGCGCGCCGCCGAGATCAAGCGCGGCGATGTCGGCAACGGAGACGCGTCATGAGCGCGTCGGACGTCAACGCCGGCCGTCGCCATTTCCTGATCGGCGCAGGCGTCGTGGCCGCCGGCACGGCCGCCGGCGTCTATGTGGTGCCAGGCCTGCTGCGCGACGACGCCACCCGTGCCGGCCCGCCGATGGACTTCAAGCCCAATGCCTACCTGCGCGTCTCGAGCGATGACACCGTCACCGTGATCATCGGCAAGTCGGAGATGGGCCAGGGCATCTACACGGGCCTGCCGATGATCGCCGCCGAGGAGCTGGACGTGAACCCGCAGCGCGTGCGCGTGGAGATCGCCGGCATCGACGCGGCGTTCAACCATCCGTTCATGAAGATGCAGTTCACCGGCGGCAGCATGAGCACGGTGTCCACGTTCGAAGCGATGCGCCAGGCCGGCGCCACGGCGCGCGCGATGCTGATCGCGGCCGCCGCGCAGCAGTGGAAGGTCGACGCTTCGACGCTGCGCACCGACGACGGCGTGGTGACCGACGGACGCCGCCGCGCGACCTATGGCTCGCTGGCAGCCCTCGCCGCGTCGCTGCCGGTTCCGGCGAAAATCGAGACGAAGCCGCGCAGCGATTTCAAGTACGTCGGCAAGCCACAGAAGCGCCTCGACAGCCTGGCCAAGGTCACCGGTCGCGCGCAGTTCGGCCTCGACGTCGATCTGCCGGACATGCTGACCGCCATGGTGGCGCGTCCACCCGTGTTCGGCGCGAAGGTCCTGCGTTTCGACGATACGGCGACACGCGCGATTCCCGGCGTGGTGGACGTACGCCAGGTGCCGAGCGGCATCGCCGTCCTCGCGAAGCACACCTGGGCCGCGAAACGCGGCCGCGACGCGCTCGTGATCGACTGGGATCTCGGCGAAGGCGCCAAGGTCTCGACCCGCTCGCTGCGCAAGCAGTGGCAGGCACTCGCGCAGAAGCCCGGGCGCGTCGCGCATGATGCCGGTGACGCCGTGAAAGCACTGAAAGGTGCCGCGAAGAGTTTCGACGTCGAGTACGAACTGCCCTATCTCGCGCATGCCTGCATGGAACCGCTGAACTGCGTCGCGCAGGTCACGGCGGATCGCTGCGAACTCTGGGTCGGCACGCAGAACCAGTCGCAGGACGGCCAACTCGTCGCGAAGGCGCTCGGACTCGCGCCGGAGCAGGTGGTGCTGCACACCACGTTCCTCGGTGGCGGCTTCGGCCGTCGCGCGAGCCACAGTTCGGACTTTGCCGTCGAGGCGGCGCTCGTGGCGCAGGGCGTCGGCAAGCCCGTCAAAACCGTCTGGACGCGTGAAGACGACATGCACGGTGGCTACTATCGCCCGTTCAGCATCAACCGCGTGCGCGCCGGCATCGACGCGAACGGTGTGCCGGTCGCCTATCTGCACACCAGCGTTGGCAAACCCGTGCTGGCGCAGACGCTGTTCGCGAGCTTCGTCATGCCGGACGGTATCGACCCGACCAGCCATGAGGGCTCGTCGGACATGCCCTACGCGATCCCGAACCGGCGCGTCGAACTGCACGCGACGAACGAAATCGTCCCGATTCTCTGGTGGCGTTCGGTCGGTCATTCGATCAACGGCTTCGTCGCCAATTCGGCGATCGACGAACTCGCCGCACTCGGCGGCCGTGATCCGGTCGCGCTGCGCCGCGAGATGCTTGCCGGCAAGCCGCGTCATCTCGCCGTGCTGGAGAAGGTCGTCGCGGAGTCCGGCTACGGCACCAAAGCGCTGCCACCGGGTCATGCGCACGGCGTCGCGCTGCAGGAGAGTTTCGGCAGCATCGTCGCGCAGGTAGCGGAAGTGTCGGTGCAGGGAACGGAAGTGCGCGTGCACCGCGTCACCTGCGCCGTCGACTGCGGTCTCGCGGTGAACCCTGATCAGGTCGTCGCACAGATGCAGAGCGCCATCGCCTACGGCCTGACGGCGGCGCTGTACGGTGAGATCACCCTGGAAGCGGGCCAACCACAGCAGGGCAACTTCGACACCTACCCGATCCTGCGACTCGCCGACGCACCGGTGATCGACGTGTTCATCATCAACAGCGAAGGCCCGATGGGCGGCATCGGCGAGCCCGGCACGCCGCCGATCGCGCCCGCTGTCTGTGGCGCGATCTACCAGGCCAGCGGCAAGCGCATCCGCCGCCTGCCGATCAGCGCGGCGCTGGCGGCGGGTTCTGCGTGAGCTGTCCCTGCGAACCCTGTCACTGCGAAAGATAGTCGAGCGCGACGGCCGCAAGGCTGCGCGTGCCGAGGCCGAGGGACGACTCGTCGACGAAGAACAGCGGCGAGTGGTTCGACGGTGCGGTCAGCAGGTTCTGCTCCGGCGGCGTGCTGCCGACGAACCAGAACAGACTCGGTACCTTCTGCGCATAGAACGCGAAATCCTCGGCGCCCGTCACGAGCGGGATGAACTTCACGTTACCGTCGCCGGCCACGCGGCGCAGCGCCGGCAGCATCTTCGCCGTCAGCTCCGGATTGTTGTACACGACGGGGTTGTTGCCGGATTCGAATTCGAGCGTCGCCGTCGCACCGTTCGCTTCGGCGAGATTCTTCGCGATCAGCTTCATGCGCTCCATGATCGCGCTGCGCTGCGCCGGATCGAAGGTGCGGATCGTGCCGATCATCTCGACTTCATCGGGAATGATGTTGTTGCGGATACCGCCCTTGATCGCACCGACGGTCACGACGGCGGGGTTCGCCGAGATGTCGACATAGCGGCTGACCACGGTCTGGAACGAGTTGATGATCTGCGCCGAGGTCACGATCGGATCGACACCGCCCCAGGGTCGCGAACCATGCGTCTGCCGGCCCTTGACCACCATTCGCCAGGCATCGGACGCCGCCATGAACGGGCCACCGCGATAGCCGATCTGGCCGGCTCGCACGGTCGAATGCAGATGCAGGCCGAACGCGACTTCGGGCCGGTACTTGTCGAACAGACCTTCCTTCAGCATTAGGTCCGCACCGCCCTCCTCGCCCGCGGGCGCGCCTTCCTCTGCAGGCTGGAACACGAACAGCACGTTGCCCGGCAGATCTTTCTGCATCGACGTCAGCACTTCGGCCACACCCATCAGCATCGCGGTGTGCCCGTCATGGCCACAGGCATGCATGACACCGACGGTCTCGCCGCGATACGTGGCAGTAACTTTCGAGCGGAACGGCAGGTCCACCTGTTCGACGACGGGCAGTGCATCCATGTCGGCGCGCAGCACGATCGTGGGACCCGGGCGGCCGCCTTTCAGCAGCGCGATGACGCCGGTCTTCGCCACACCGGTTTCCACCGGCAGGCCGAGTCGGCGCAGATGATCCGCAACCATCTTCGAGGTGCGGAATTCGCGATTCGACAGCTCCGGGTTCTGGTGCAGATCGCGACGCCATGCGATGACGCGCGGCATGATCGATTCGATCCGTGATTCCGCCAGCTGCGCGAGATTCACCGCGGCAACCGGGTTCGACGTCTGACTCCACGCGGCGACAGGCCACAGCGCGAGAAATGCAATCGGCCCTGTCCTACGCAGAATTCGCTCTGGCGCCACGGAACTCTCCCCGTCATCGATTGGTCTGCCCAGTTGACAGCATTCGGTGGTCCGAGTGCAATGGCGGGAACATGCACGTCGTCGACACCACCGTGTTCTATTCGCCGACCAGCGGCGGCGTGAAGCGCTACCTTTCCGCCAAGCACGCGTGGCTCGCGCAGAACACCCACATCACACACACGCTGCTGGTGCCGGGCGAACGCACCGAACTGCATCGCGGCGCGGTCTCGACGCTGCGCGGCTGGAAGGTTCCGGGCACGTTCAACTATCGCCTGCCGCTCGATCCGTTCCGCTGGAACGAAGCGCTGCACGAACTCGAACCGGACCTGATCGAAGTCGGCGACGCCTTCCATCCGGCCTGGGCAGCCTGGCGAGTCGCGCAGAAGCGCGGCATTCCGCTCGCCGCGTTCTATCACTCGAATCTGCCGAAGCTGGTCGAGCGTCGTTACGGTACGGCCACCGGCGGCGCGTTCGCGCACTACGTGCGCTGGCTGTATCAGCGTTTCGACCTCGTCTTCGCGCCGAGCCGCTACATGTGCGACTACCTGCACAGCATCGGCGTGAAGCACACGGCGCTGCAGCCGCTGGGCGTGGACACGGAGATCTTCCACCCGATGCGCCGCGTGCGCGACCTTCGGCAGGAACTCGGGCTGCCGCGCGAGACTCGCCTGCTGGCCTTCGCCGGCCGCTTCTCGGGCGAGAAGAACATCGAAGTGCTGCGCGCAGCCTTCGCGCGGCTCGGCGCGCCGTATCACCTGCTGCTGATCGGCGGCGCAGAGTCTGCCCGCCTCGATGGCAACGTGACGGTCGTGCCGTATCGCCGCGACAGCGTGGATCTCGCCGAGTGGCTCGCCTCGGCCGATGCGCTCGTGCACGCCGGCACGCGCGAAACGTTCGGACTCGTGCTGCTCGAAGCGATGGCCTGCGGTCTGCCGATCGTCGGTGCACGGGCCGGCGCCGTGCCGGAGATCGTGACGCCCGAGGTTGGGCTGCTGGCAGAGCCTCACGACAGCGCGAGCTTCGCCGACGCAGTGGCCGCACTCTACGATTCACCCCTCGAGCCGCGCCGCGTCGCAGCGCGGGCGCGCGTGGTCTCGACCTACAGCTGGAGCCAGGCGCTGCAGTCGCAGCTCGCCACGTACACGAAGCTCGCGCACGCCGCGGGCGTCAGCGCGGAAACCGACCCGTTGCTGCAGCTGCGCTGACACCAACTCCGATCCCCCGACACTGATGTATTGACTCTGGACTCGAGTCCAGGGTTTAGGCTTGGTCCCAGACCTCAGGAGACCAGGCATATGAATGACATCGGTATCGGCGAACTCGCACGCCGCGCCGGCGTGCCGATCGACACCGTCAGGTATTACGAGCGCAATCGCCTCGTCCTGCCCGCAGGGCAAAAACGCTCGGATTTTCGCTCGACGAGATCCGCGAGCTGCTGACGCTCAGCGGCAAGCGCGACATCGCACAGATTCGCCGCAGCGCGCAGCGCAAGCTGAAGGATGTACAGCAACGCATCGCAGAGCTCGAACGGATACGGGTCGGCCTGGTGACGCTCGTCGATCAATGCCCGGGACACGGCCGTGCAGCCGACTGCCCGATCCTTCAGGCGCTCGGCTACGACGAGAACTCACCATGAATCACGAGCACTGCGCCAAGGGTAAACACCCTCACGACCACCACGAAGCGCGGGTGCCGACGCCGACGCCGGCGCCCGACGCAACCGAACCGGCCGCAGTCCCCGGCGGCAGTGGCGTAATCCACACCTGCCCGATGCACCCGGAGGTTCGCCAGGCAGGTCCCGGCAATTGCCCGAAGTGCGGCATGGCGCTCGAACCAGAGATGCCGTCCCTGAACGAGGACGACGAGAACCCCGAGCTGGTCGATTTCTCGCGGCGTTTCTGGTGGACGCTGCCACTGTCGGTACTGACGCTGACTCTCGCAATGAGCGCCGACGTGTACACGGTGTTCGATCCGCCGGTGCGCGTGTGGATCGAGTTCCTGCTGGCGACGCCAGTCGTGCTGTGGGCGGGTCAGCCCTTCTTCGCGCGGTTCATCGCATCGATCCGCGAGCGCAGCCCGAACATGTGGACGCTGATCGGCAGCGGTGTCGGCGCTGCCTATGCGTACAGCGTCACCGCGCTGCTGGCGCCGCAGCTGTTCCCGCCTGCCCTGATGCATCACGGCACCGTCGGCGTGTACTTCGAAGCGGCGGCCGTGATCGTGTCGCTGACGCTGCTCGGACAATTGCTCGAACTGCGCGCGCGGTCGCGTACGTCTTCGGCCATGCGTGCGCTGATGGGTCTCGCACCCAGTCACGCTCATCGCGTCGGTGCGGACGACATCGAACATGACATCCCGTTGGCGCACGTGCATCCAGGTGATCGTCTGCGCGTGCGCCCCGGCGAGAAGATCCCGGTCGATGGCCTCGTGCTGGAAGGCGTCAGCGCCGTGGATGAGTCGATGCTGACCGGCGAATCGATGCCGGTGGACAAGGCGATCGATGATTCCGTCGTGGGCGGCACGCTGAACGGGCGCGGCTCGCTGCTGATCCGCGCTGAACGTGTCGGCCAGGCCACGCTGCTTGCACAGATCGTACAGCTGGTCGCGCAGGCCCAGCGGACGCGAGCGCCGATGCAGCGTCTGGCGGACCGCGTCTCGCTGTATTTCGTCCTCGGGGTGTTCGCAGCCGCCATCGCGACGCTGCTGGTCTGGGGCATCGTCGGCCCAGAGCCTTCCTGGCAGTACGGCATCGTCAATGCGCTCGCCGTGCTGATCATTGCCTGCCCCTGTGCACTGGGCCTCGCCACGCCGATGTCGATCATGGTGGCGACGGGTCGGGCCGCGCAGTCGGGCATCCTGTTTCGCAATGCCGAGGCCATCGAGCGTCTGCGCGACATCGACACCCTCGTCGTCGACAAAACGGGAACCCTGACCGAGGGACGACCGCAGCTGCGCGAGGCGATCCCCGTGTCGGGATTCTCTGTAGAGCAGATCCTGTCCTGGTCGGCGAGCGTCGAAACCCACAGCGAACATCCGCTGGCCCGCGCAGTCGTGAACGCGGCAACGGAGCGCGGTCTTGCGATACCCGCCGCGACCGACTTCGAATCGATCACCGGCGGCGGTGCGCAGGGCACCGTTTCGGGCGGAACCGTGTGGATTGGCAGCGCAGCCTGGATGAAAGCGCGCGGCGTCGACATCGAACCCCTCGCCGGCGAGGCGGCGAAGCGGGCGGCAGATGGCGCGACGATCGTGCACGTGGCCCGCGATGGTCGGATCGCCGGCCTGCTGGCGCTTGCCGACCGCATCAAGGGCACGACCCCGGAAGCGCTCGAGACGCTGCGAAAGCTCGGCATCCGAATCGTGATGGCCAGTGGTGACTCCGCCGCCACCGCGGCCAGCATCGCTCGTGAGCTCGGCATCCAGGATGTCCGTGCGCCCGTACTGCCGCAGGACAAGGTAAGCCTGATCGAGGAACTGCAGAGCCAGGGCCGGCGGGTCGCGATGGCCGGCGATGGCGTCAACGATGCGCCGGCGCTGGCACGCGCGGATGTCGGTATCGCGATGGGCACGGGCACGGACGTGGCGATGTCGAGCGCGCCCGTGACGCTCGTCAAGGGCGATCTGCGCGCGATCGCGCGGGCTCACGCGCTGTCGCGCGCGACCGTGCAGAACATGCGGCAGAACCTGGGCTTTGCGTTGATCTACAACGCGCTGGGTGTGCCGGTCGCAGCCGGAGTGCTGTACCCGGCTTTCGGCCTGCTGCTGTCGCCGATGCTCGCGGCGCTCGCGATGACGATGTCGTCGATCTCGGTCGTTGCGAACGCGTTGCGCCTGCGCTCGGCCTGATCAGGCCTTCGCGCGCAAGTCGACGACGACACTGCCGTGCCGGGCGACTTCCACGTCGTGGCCCGGCTCGCGCCACGTCTCGGCGACGGCCGCGTTGGCCCACTCCACCATGGACGGCAGGGCACGCAGTCTTGCTGCGTAGGCCAGCGCCGCGTCGTTCATCGCGAGGCCATAGGTCTGCGCGCGAAACGCCACCGGCGCGAAGAACGCGTCGACCGCCGTGAACGACGTGCCCGCAAGGAATGGGCCGCCAAACCGCTTCAAGCCCTCGTTCCAGAGTGCCTCGATGCGATTGATGTCCTGCTGCAGGACATCCGCCACCTGGTGCAGCTTGACGCGCACGCCGATACTCATCGAACACTGATCCCGCAGCACGCCGAAGCCGGAATGCATTTCCGCGGCCGCACAGCGCGCCCAGGCGCGCGCAACCGGATCTGCGGGCCACACGCCGGTATGACGCTCCGCCAGATACTCCGCGATGGCCAGCGAATCCCAGACCACCGTCGCGCCATCACGCAGGCACGGCACCTTGCCCGTCGGCGAAAACGCGCGAAATGCCTCGTTGCTGCCCGTTTCCGAAAACGGCATCAGATGTTCCGTGAACGGAATGTTCCGCTCGCGCATCAGCACCCAGGGTCGCAACGACCACGAGGAGTAGTTCTTGTTGGCGATGAACAGTTCGTACATGCAGGCAGCCTCGATATCCGGTGGCACGAAATCATGAACACTGCCACGGCAATTGTCGACGCGGATACGGGCGTGCGCCCGGGCGCCATCAATCCGTCATGCAGCCTCGCTATCGTCGCGGTCACAGCCCAAGACCCGCTTCTGCGCGAGGCACCCCATGGCACCGTCGGATCTGGAGAGCGAGTTCGAAGCGCTGCAGCGGACCTGGCGGAACGTCACCCGGGAATGGCTGACGGCTCGCAATGCGATGGCCCGGCTGCAGGATGAGCCCGTGATCGATCTGCAGGCCGCAGCCAGCGCCTCGCGGCGACTGGAGCAGGCCGAGCGGCAGCGTGAAGCGCTGAATCGGCGCCTCGAAGAGCTCCAGCGTCGCCTGGAAGCCCGCGGCGCCTGACGAGAGTACGCGTCTCGCCACTGGATCGGCCAGGTTGGGCGCTGCCCCGATCCGCGCTGCGCTACACTGGCAGCCGCATGCTCTGGCTCGAAGTCCTCGTCATCTCCGGTCTGGTCGTTCTCAATGGGTTCTTCTCGATGGCGGAGCTGGCGCTGGTCTCCGCCCGCCGTGCGCGACTGCAGACCAGCGCGGATCGCGGCAGCCGCGGCGCGAAGATGGCCCTGGCACTGCTCGATGACCCCAGCGGCCTGCTCTCTGCGGTCCAGGTCGGTATCACGCTGATCGGCATCTTCACCGGCGTGTACAGTGGCGCGGCACTGGCGGACCCACTGGTCGCCTGGGTGCGAACGCTGCCCGTGGACGTCCCGTACGATCGCGAAATCGCGTTCTCGCTGGTCGTCCTGATCGTCACCTATTTCTCGCTGGTGTTCGGCGAACTCGTACCCAAGCGTGTCGCGCTGACGCACGCCGAGTCGATCGCGATCTTCGTCGCACCGATCATGCGCGTCGTCGCAGTCTGCCTCGCGCCGCTGGTCTGGCTGCTGCGCAAGTCCACCGATGCGATCGTGCGCCTGCTGCCGGTGCAGACCGCGCCGCAGGCCTCGGTCACGGAAGACGAACTTCGCTCACTGGTCGCTGAGGGCACCAAGGCCGGCGTGTTCCACGTGACCGAGCGCAAGATGATCGAGGGCGTGCTCGCGCTGGCCGATCGCAAGCTGCCGACCATCATGGTGCCGCGCCAGGACGTGATCTGGCTCGATCTGGATGAGTCGCTCGAGGATCTCTGGCGTCAGGCCAAGGACAGCGGGCACGCGCGTTTCCTCGTCGCACGCGGCAATCTGGAAGACCTCACCGGCATGATCACGCTCGCGACGCTGAGCGAGGCACTGCGCCGTGGCAGCCTGGACGAAGCGCACGACATCGAACCGCCGCTGCACGTGCCGGACAGCATCACGGTGCTGCAGCTGCTCGATGAGTTCCAGCGCTCGAGCGTCCATCTGGCCGTCGTCACCGACGAGTACGGCGCGATCGAAGGCGTCGTCACGCCTGCGGACATCCTGAAGACCATCGCCGGAGAGCTGCCGGATCTCGGCAGCCGCGAGCGCGCCGAGCTCGTGCAGCGTGAAGACGGTTCGTGGCTGATCGATGGTCACCTGGCCGTCGATGAGCTGCAGCGAACGCTGAATCGCGAAGACATGGCCCACCCGGCGGAATATCACACCGTCGCCGGCTTCGTCCTCGCGAAGCTCGGCCGTGTACCACGCGCCGGCGAGTTCTTCACGTGGCGGGATCTCCGCGTCGAGATCGTCGACATGGACGGCGCGCGCATCGACAAGCTGCTGCTGGCGGTCGCGCCGCCGAAGCCGTCGAAAGACTAGACCGGGACGCCGCTCCGCTATCGCGAAGCGACCGTCGCGTCGCGCGCCGCGGCGAGACTGCTGACGAGACCATCACGACGGTGTGAATCGATTTCATCGGCGAGCGCAGACCGCGTGCCGGCAGCGTCGGGCGCGGAATGGAACGACTTCACGCCGACGAGGCCCCACGGCGTGGGTACGACAGCCTCGCGGGACGTGGCGCAACCCGTGAGCAGCATCGACAGCAGCATGAGCGACAATGACTTCGACATGGCGTTCCCTTCCAGCACAGTGCTGACGGGAACAACGCGGCGGTGCCGCAGGGGTTGATCGCCTCAGTCGGAACCGTGCGCGGAGTCACGGATCGTCGGTGATATGACAAGCGCATCGCGTCGCCGCTCCAGCAACAGGCGCTCCGCCGATGACCTGGCCTGCCCGATGGCCAGCGCGTACGCATTCACGGCGTCGCCGACCCGGCCGAGACGCCCGAGCATGTCCGCACGCGCAGCATGCAGGAATGGCGAGCGCTCGCGGGTGCGCGTCTCGGCGATGCGCGTCAGCACGTCGAGCCCGGCCGCCGCGCCGTGCACGCGGGAAAGCGCCACGGCGTGTCCGAGCAGTGCCGCGGGCGATGGATCCAGGCTCAGCAGCCGGTCGTAGTATCCAAGGATCACACTCCAGCGCGTGTCGGTGGCCTGCATCGTCGTCGCGTGCTCGGCGGCGATTGCCGCCTGCAGATGCAGGCTCGTCACCGCCTCACTGCGCCGCGCGCGATCGAGATAGCGAAGTCCGAGACCGATCTGGCCGGTATCCCACTGACTCCGATCCTGCTCGTGCAGCAGCAGCGGCTGGCCATCGGGCGGCAAGCGGCTCGCCAGCCGCGCTGAATGCAGCAGCATCAGCGCAACGAGCGCGTCGGCTTCGCCGTCACCGACGCCCGGATGATCGGCCACGAGCCGAGCCAGGCGCAGCGCCTCGACACACAGGTCTTCTCGCTGATATTGCTCACCTGCCGCACTCTGGTAGCCCTCGTTGAACATGAGGTAGAGCGCGGCCAGTACGGCACGCCGCCGACCTGGAAGCTGCTCCGGCGGCGGCACTTCAAGCGGCACTCCAGCATCCGTCAACTGCTGCCGCGCGCGTCGCAGTCGTTGCGCGAGGGCTGCCTCGGTACTGAACAACCCGGCGGCAAGCTCGCGCAATGCAAGGCCACCGAAGGAGTGCAGCGCGAGCACGAGTTGCGATTCGAGCGCCAGTAATGGATGGCACAACGCAAACAGCAACTGCAGCTCGGCATCACTCAGTTCTTCGCTGAACGATTCGGCTGCGATCTCGCCGGGGTCCGCCATGTCGACATCCGCCGCCGCCGGATCGATCCACTGACCGCGACGCCACTGATCGATCAGCTGTCGTTGCGCGGCGCGATGCAGCCATGCCGCGGGATTCTGCGGCACGCCGTCGAACGGCCAGTGGCGCAGCGCCGCCACCATGGCGGCCTGCACCGCATCCTCGACATCCGCGAGTCGCGCGAGCCCGTAGCGCCGCGTCAGCAGCGCCACGAGCCTGCCGCGCTCGCGACGGAATACCGCTTCCAGATCGACCGCGACCGACATCGCTCGACTACATCGCGTCGATCGCGCGCACTTCGATCCAGTTGCTGCCCTGCAGATGCGGGCAGTCGTCGGCGAGACGCTCCGCATGCTCGAGCGACTCCGCTTCGACCATGAAGAATCCGCCGATGACGTCCTTGGCCTCCGCGTACGGCCCGTCCATCGCGACGACGCTCGTGCGCTCGCGGCGCAGATGACGTCCGCCATCCTCCGTGAGTTTTTCGCCGCCGACGAGATGGCCTCTCTGCGCCAGACCCGCAGCCCAGGCCGCATAGCGTTCGATGATACGGGCCATGTCTGCCGGACTCATGTCCGCGTACTGGGCCGGGGTTTCGTGCAAGAGCAGCAGATACTTCGCCATGATGTTCTCCTGATGTGCGGGCAACGACGGTTGCCCTTCACACCCATGACGCGCGGGAGCCGGTCGATATGACACGACCGCGCGACTTTATCGAGCGCTCTGCACCAGCTCGTAGATCGTCAGTGCACCCAGCCGCTCACCCACCGCGACGAAGCGGCCATCCGGCGACCATCGGATCACGGTGACCTCGGCTTCGGCAAGGTGCGCGTCGACGGCGACGGTCGCCTTGCCCGGCGCCCACAGCGAGATGCGCCAGTCGCGACCGCCCGAGACCAGGTGGATGCCGCCCGGCTGGAAGGCCAGCGCTTCGACGCGATCCGTATGGCCGCGCAGTTCGATCGGGCGTGTGCCCTCCGGACCCTTGCCGCCGAAATCCCAGACGACGACGCTCGGCCCCGCACCCGTGGCGAGATAACGGCTGTTGCTGCTCCAGACCGTCTGCGTGACCTTGCCCGGATAGCCGCGCATCTGCGAATCGCGCGCGTTGGCGAGATACCAGAAGTGCACCGAACCATCCTGCATGCCGCTCGCCACGAACTTGCTGTTCGGGCTGAATGCGACGGTCATTGCCGCGCCGTCCCACTTCAGGCGGCGGCTCGTCGCCGTAATCGAATCGAAGCGGTGCAGCACGACGCCGCCATGCACGGCGGCGCCGAGATCACGGCCCGGCTTGTCCCAGGCCAGTGCCGCGACACTGCTCGGCGCGGGCGGCAGCTCGTGCAGCTTCTCGCCAGCCGCATCCCACACGGTCACGGCCTTGCCCGCCGCCGATGCGAGGCGCTTGCCGTCGGGTGCCCAGGCGAGATGCTCGGTCCAGGCCGGCGCCGGGCGCAGTCGACGACGCAGCTGGCCCGTGGTTGCATCCCAGAGATTCAGCGCGCTGTCCTGCCCGCTGCTCGCGAACAGGGAACCGTCGGCGCCTGCAGCGCGTGGCTGCCATGCAACCGCCAGCGTGCCCATGCCGTGCTCGCCAACAGTGCGCGTGCTGAGACCGTCCGCAGTGAGATCCGCGAGCACCACCTTGCCCTCGCCGCCCGCGACCGCGAGCTGCGCGCCGCCCGGCGCCCAGGCGATATCGACGATGTAGTCGTCGAGGCGAGCGCTCGCGCGCGGTTCGAGAAAGCTCTGCGCACTCATCGACCCGTGCTCACGCGAGACAGGAGTGGAAGCCCGCTTCGAGCTCCTGCCGATCGAGATTGCGACCGATGAACACGAGACTGCTCTGGCGCGTACGGGTGCCCCAGGGCTTTTCGAGCTGGCCGTCGAACATCATGTGCACGCCGTGGAACACGTAGCGACGGTCTTCACCGCGCAGGTTCATCACGCCCTTCATGCGGAAGATGTCCGCGCCGCGACTCTGCAGCAGGTACGACAGCCAGTCATTGACCTTCTTCGGATCGAGCTCGCGCGGATCGGCGATGCCGATCGACGCGATCTCTTCATCATGGTGATGCGACGCGAATGCACGCTCGGCCAGCGGCGTCTGCCCCTCCAGGCGCAGGTTGAACTCGACGGGAGCGTGCTCGCAGAAGATCGCGTAGGCGCCCGCCTTCTCGATCACCAGTTCGAAATGACTGCCATCGTGATCCACGGCAATCCGCTGCAAGCCTGCTGCCCGCAGCGTGCCGCCGCAATCGACGCTCGTCGAGTCTTCGGCAAACGTACGCACCGCAGGCTCGATCTGCGCCGCCAGCGCCGCAGCATCCGTCCCGCTGACCGGCAGGATCGCGAGCGCGAGACCGCCCGCGTGGTCGTGGCCAGCGTGGTCGTGGCCAGCGTGATCGTGGTCGTCATGCCCATGCTCGTGTTCATGATCGTGGTCATGGCCGCAGTGCTCGTCATGCACGTGGTCATGATGGGCGTGGTCGTGATGCGCATGCGCCTCGGCGCCGGTGCGCAGCGTGTACCTGCCAGCCGCCAGCTGATAGACGCCCGCCCACTCGAACGGATACTGCGGCTCGAGGAAGTTGCCATCGACGGCGAGCGCACGATCCAGATCGAATGCGCCGACGTTCAGCACTTTCTCGATCGGCACGTTGGCATTCTGCGTGCGGAAGATCTTGGCCGAGCCGTTGATCGCGCGCAGGCGCCGCTCGATGCGCTCGAGATCTGCCGGTGCAACGAGATCCGTCTTGTTCAGCAGCAGCACGTCCGCAAACGCCGCCTGCTCGCCGGGTTCGTTCATCTCATCGAGATGCTTCTCGATGTGCTTCGCGTCGATCAGCGTGACGATCGCATCGAGCACGAACTGCTTCTTCAGGTCGTCGTCGAGGAAGAAGGTCTGCGCGACGGGCCCGGGGTCGGCCATGCCGGTGGTCTCGATCATCACGTAGTCGAAGCGGTCGCGGCGCTTCAGCAGCTGGCCGAGGATGCGCAGCAGATCGCCGCGCACCGTGCAGCAGATGCAGCCGTTGTTGGTCTCGAACAGCTCTTCTTCGGCGCCGATGACGAGCTGGTGGTCGACGCCGACCTCACCGAACTCGTTTTCGATGACGGCGATGCGCTTGCCGTGGTTCTCGGACAGAATCCGATTCAGCAGGGTGGTCTTGCCAGACCCCAGAAACCCGGTCAGAACGGTGACGGGAACCCGATCCATGGATGACATAGGGGGCGGATTCTACCCTGTCGCGGCGATTGCGCAGGGCCGCCGGCGGACATACCTTAGGTCCCCCATGCCCACCCCGCGCCACAACCATGCCGCCTGCATCACCCGAGCCGTCAGCACGGCCGCGGAGGTCTGCGAGGCGCGCGGCCTGAAGCTGACGCCGGTGCGACAGCGCGTGCTCGAGATCGTCTGGCGGGCCCATGATCCGATCGGCGCGTATGAAATCCTCGCCGAGCTCGCCAAGGAGCGCGCCAAGGCGGCGCCCCCGACGGTGTATCGCGCACTGGAGTTCCTGATCGAGGCCGGCCTCGTGCATCGCATCGACAGCCTCAATGCATTCATCGGCTGCGACACGCCGCGCCGCGACCATGTCGGCCAGTTCCTGGTCTGTCGCAGCTGCCATCGCGTGGTCGAGATCGAAGATACTGCCCTGCAGCGGGTGCTGGCGGAACGTTCGCGTGCCGCCGGCTTCCGCGTCGAACCCGCCCCGTTCGAGATCAAGGGCCTGTGCAATACCTGCGCCGAGCAGGACTCGACGATGAATCCACCGACCTGACGGAGTGACCTGCATGAAACGAGCTTCCCTGTCCTTCCCGCTGCTGCTGGCCATTGCGGCGGCTGCAGTATCGCTGCCCGCGGCAGCGCAGATGGGCCCGCCCGCGCCGAAGAGCGAGCTGGCGAAGAAAGTCGAGGCGGCCCTCGCCAGCGACATCCGCACGCCCGAGGAGCGCGCGCGCGATTTCCCGGAACGCAAGCCGGTGCAGACGCTGGAGTTCTTCGGCCTGCAGCCGAACATGAAAGTCGTCGAGATGTTCCCGGGCGCCGGCTGGTACACGAAGGTGCTCGGCCCCGTGCTTGCCGATCAAGGTGAGCTCTACCTGGCGCTCGGTGCCACACGTCTCGCGCCGAAGCTGAAGGAATGGAAGCTCGACAAGGTCAAGCTCGCGGACACGAAGGCGGATCTGAAACCGTCCGGCCAGTTCGGTGTGTTCCAGACGGATGCGATCGATCTCGGCGTCAAGGACGTCGACATGGTGCTGACCTTCCGCAACGCGCACAACATGACCGCGCCCACACGGGCGCTGCTGCACAGGGCGGTGTTCACCGCGCTGAAGCCGGGCGGCATCTACGGCATCGTCGATCACACGCGCCGTCACAACGAGCCCGGCACCGTCGAGAACTGGCGCCGCATCGATCCGGTCGTCGTCATCAAGGAAGCCCTGGACGCAGGCTTCGAATTCGTCGCCTTCAGCGATCTGCACTACCGCCCCGACGACGAACTCCGCTACGACTCGCAACGTCCGTCGATCGCCGGCTACAGCGACCGCTTCACGCTGAAGTTCCGCAAGCCGCTCGCCGCGAAATAGCCGGGCGCTGCGCGGCACCGTCCGGCCCGGGATTAAGTCACATCCCGGGCTGTGACGGACATCTGACATATCTTTCCGAAACTGTGAACGCCGGTCTCGGCGGGCGGCAACGGCTTGCCTAATCTTGCGAGCATGCGCCTCCCTGCCATGCTCCCTCTGCTGCTTCTGGCCGCGGCCTCGCCGGCCATGGCCGCCACGATCAGCGGCACCGTGTTCGAAGACGCGAACTTCGGCGGCGGCGCCGGCCGGTCACTCGCGACGTCGGCAGGTACGGGCATCGCCAACGTGCGCGTCGAACTCTACAACTCGGCGGGCACCTTCCAGGCAGCGACGGCCACCAACGCATCCGGCCAGTACAGCTTCACCTACACCGGCAACGCGGTGCGCATCGTGCGCGTGGTCAGTGGCACGCTCCGCTCGGCACGCACCGGTGGTGCAGGCTGCAGCAACTGCGTACCGGTGCAGACCTTCGTCACGACGGGTTCTGGCGATACCGCCGTCGCCGTCACGAACCGCGTCGGCGGCGAAAATCCGGCGCTCAGCGATGCGGCGTCGAACACGAGTTCCGCGACGCTCGCGTCGCTGACGACGGCGACCACGACGGCGCAGTCGATCGCGACGTTCGACCCGACCGCGAACGGCAGCACCATCAGCGGCGCCGACTTCGGCTTCAACTTCAGCACGATCGTCAACGTGCGCGATGCGGCGAGCTGCACGCCGAGCGGCACGAACAGCACGTTCTTCCCCTGCCAGGGTTCGCTGCGGCAGTTCATCATCAACGCGAACGCGCTCGGCGGCGAAGGCTCACTCGCGCAGAGTGGCGATGGTCAGATCGATGCATTCAACTCGGCACTGCCGGGCGGGGTCGAGTCCAGCATTTTCATGGTGCCATCCGGTGCGCTGAACGGTTCCGGCGTCGCGGAGATCACGCTCGCTGCCGCGCTACCGACGTTGACGAGCACGCTGACGCGACTCGATGCGACCACGCAGACCGTCAACATCGGCAACACGAATGCGGGCACGCTCGGCACCGGTGGCGTCGTCGGCGTGGACACTCTGTCGCTGCCGACCTTCGCGCGGCCCGAAGTCCAGATCAATGGCGCTGCGGGCGGCACCGTCGCACTGTCCGGCACGAATGCGGCCATCCACGGCTTTGCGCTGCGCCAGGGTTACATCCTGCTGTCCGGCAGCAACGGCACGGCGCGCAACAACCTGGTCGGCATGACCGCGACCGGATCGAGCGCGGACGCGAGTTCCAGCGCTTACGGCATCACGTTCTCTGCGCCGAACGCCACGGTCCGCAGCAACTTCGTGACCGTGAACAATTCGAGCATCCGCAGCGATGGCGGCGCGACCGGCAGCGTCGTGTCCTTCAATGAAGTGGCGCGACCCACCTCGGGCCACACGAACACGTTCGACGGCATCCTGCTGATCAACGGTGCGAGCAGCTCTCAGATCACCGCAAACCTGGTGCGCGACCAGCGCGGCGGCGGCATCGAGCTCGGCTTCGGTGCAGCGACCGACCTCTACAGCAACGTCACGGTGTCCAACAACACCGTCAGCAACAACGGGTTCGATTCGGGCACGACACCGTCGACCGAGCGGCTCGGCATGACGTCGTACAACTACACCGGCAGCAATGTCGTGTATTCGCGCAACCGCGTGATCAACAACGCCGGGCCGGGACTCGTGGTGCTGAACGCGAATGGCACGATCGCGACGCAGAACAGCTTCAGCGGCAACGGCGGCCTCGCGATCGATCTCGATCCGGTCACGCGCGATCCGAACGGCCTCGGCGTGCCGAACGGCGTCACGCTGAACGACACGGGCGACACCGACACCGGGCCGAACGGCCTGCTGAACTATCCGGTCATCACCAGCGCCGTGCTGGCCGGCGGTGAATTGTCGATCACCGGCTTCGCGCGGCCCGGCAGCGCGATCGAGCTGTATCTCGCGGCCGCGGATCCCACCGGATTCGGCGAGGGCGTCACTTACCTCACGCTGCTGACCGAAGGCTCGGGTTCAGATCTCGTGACGGCCACGGGCAGCTATGGCCCGGCCGTGATCAACGGACTCGCGCAGGGCAGCGATACGACGAACCGCTTCGCGTTCCGCATTCCAGCGCCGGGCAGCGTCGCCGTGGGCTCACGCCTGACCGGTACGACCACGCTCGGCGGTCAGACCTCGGAATTCAGCGGCAACGTCGTCGTCACCGGCGGACCGAATCTCGTCCATGCGAAGACCGTCGCCGTCGTCACGGACCCGTTCAACAACACCACGAATCCGAAAAGCATCCCGGGTTCGGTCCAGAACTACACGCTGCGCGTGACGAACCAGGGTACCGGCCCGGTCGACAACGACAGCCTCGTGGTCATCGATCCGGTGCCCGCCGGTACCGATCTGCAGGTCCTGGACCTCGGCGCGCCGGGCTCGGGACCCGTCACGTTCAGCAACGGCTCGCCGAGCAGCGCGCTCAGCTTCACGTTCACGGCGCTCGGCAGCACGACCGACAACCTGGATTTCTCCAACGACGGCGGCGCCACCTGGACCTACGTGCCGGCCGCCAACGCGAACGGCGTCGATCCCGCCGTCACGCATCTGCGCGTGCGGCCCGTCGGCACGATGGCCGCCAACACCGGTGCCGGTAATCCCTGGTTCGAGCTGCAGTTCCGCGTCCGGGTGGAATGACACGACCGCGCGGACGGCGCGCGGCACTTGCGCTCGCGGGCCGCTGCGATTAGCGTGCGGCCATGATCACATTCCTGCTCTGGATGCTGCTGCTCATCGTCTGCTGGCCGATCGCACTGCTCGCGCTCGTGCTGTGGCCGCTCGTCTGGCTGATCACGCTGCCGTTCCGGCTGCTCGGCATCGCCGTCGAAGGCGTGTTCGCGCTGCTGCGTTCGCTGGTGATGCTGCCGGCGCGAGTGCTCGGCGCGCGCTGAGCAGCTCGGCGCGACCAGCGAATCGGGATCAGCGAATCGCCACCAGCGCGATCCCCGCACAGAGCAGCAGCACGCCGACCACGCGCGTCATCGTCACAGGCTGCTGCGCGAATCCCAGCAATCCGTAGTGATCGAAGATCACTGACGCGATCATCTGTCCGGCCACCGTCAGCGCCAGCATCAGCACTGCTCCGAGCCGTGGCCCGGCCATCGTCACGGTCGCAACGTACAGCGCGCCCATCAGGCCCCCCAGCCACGCCCACCCGGGCGCTGCGGTCAGCGCCTCGCGCGAGGGCAGCGGCACGCGCGTCGCCGCCACGAACACCAGCAGCGCCATCAGCCCGACGACGAAATTCACGACGGCGCCAAAGATCGGCCGCCCAAGCGCCTGGCCGATGGCCGCGTTCAATCCGACCTGCACCACGAGGCCGGATCCGGCCAGGAACGTCAACAACAGCAGGCCCCAGTTCATGCACGACTCCGGAAATTCAAGACGAGATCAGGAAGGATAGCGCCGCTGCACCCAGCGGCGACCCGCTTCGGTGCGCAGCACCGTCAGCAG
This sequence comes from Steroidobacteraceae bacterium, assembly GCA_965279665.1. Classification (GTDB taxonomy): domain Bacteria; phylum Pseudomonadota; class Gammaproteobacteria; order Steroidobacterales; family Steroidobacteraceae; genus UBA964. The sequence continues at coordinate 196,461 of OZ257256.1, read as the reverse complement.
CGCGGACCAGAACAGTCGCTTGCCGAGCGGCACGCGACGCGGCGGAATCAGATGCAACGCCTGCAGGCTCAGATCCCGGTGCACGAACATGCGAACGTTACCGAGATCCCATCTCTGCGCACCGGACACGAGCGACCAGGTTTCGCTGGCTTCGCGCAGCAGTTCGGCGCCAGTCAGGTGCGATGGCAGGTTCCGCGGTAGCGCATCACCCTGCAGGTCGACGATCAGGTCTGCCGAGCGCAGGCGGAGCTGGCCTGATCTCGCGCCATCGCAGCTCAGACTGCCAGGGAAACGGATCGCGTCTGACGGCTTCGGCGTGACGGGCTCGGGCATGGCCGCATCATACAGACCAAATCGAAGCCGCTCGCCGTGGCGCGATGCAGGTCTGCAGGCTAGTCTTGGGGTGTGAACGAGATTCCGCAACACACACGCCATCTGCTCGAGCGCCTGCTCGGCGCCTACTGCGAACGCATCTGCCCACCGCGATCACGGCATCCGGTACTGCTGCGTCACCGTATCGACGTCGATCGAGTCACGCTGTTCGAACTGCGCAGCATCTACGGCCTGCCGGGCACTGCGCGGCCTGTCGAAGTCGCGCAGTTCCGTTATTTCGCGGCCACCCAGGACTGGCAGTTCCTGATCAACATCGCACCGGTCGATGCACCCGCCGACGAACCGCCGCGTTGGCATCGCTATGCGCTGAAGCCACGCAGCCGCAATGTCATCGAACTGCTGCGCGAATTCGATGCCGACCCCAAGGGCCGGTTGTGGGGCCAGGTCAACGGCAAGAGCCTGCGCTGGTGCCGCTCCGAGGGTCGCTGCCCGGACTGCGACGAACGCTACTGCCGCGTGCTCGGCATGCAGCGCGTCGCCGAGACCCGGGAAGGTCTGACCTTCCCTACTTGAGCATCTCGACGACCTTCTCCTTCAGCACGTATTCCTTGATGAGATCGACGAAGAAGCTGGCGTAGTAGTCGAACTCACGCGCCTCGACCACGTCGACGAAAGTCAGGCTGCCGCCGACGGCCAGATCGCCGTCGCCATCGACGAACACCTGCAGCGCGTTCTGCGCGGCATTGAGGCCCGCGGCCATCTCGAAGAACTCCGGCTTGCCGCGGAACTTCTCTTCGGGGTTGTAGTAAACGCGGAACAGCAACCGATCGATCTCGCCGTTCGACATCAGCGGCGTGATGTTCAGGAGCAGACCGCGACGATAGATCACCGTGCCGTTCTTGGTCGTCGCTTCCATGCCGCGCGCGTTGAGCCATTCGAGCAGGCCCTGCATCGCTGCAGCGTCGTCATCGGAGAGTTGCACGCGACTGAGGTCCGTGCTGGCCGCGGCGGCCGGCGCCGGATCTGCCGCCCGCGCCAGCGGGCCGGTCATCAATGCAGAGACAGCCAGCAGGGTCGCGAGCGTGCCGGAGAAGGGTTTCATGGAGAGCGCCTCGTAGGTTTCGGACAGGGAGCGTGCGGGTATTGGCGCCGAATCGCGCATGACTGTCAACGCGCCGAGCGCGGCGTCCCGCAGGGTGCACGTATACTGGGCATCGATGCTCGACGTACAACATCTTCGCAAGCTCTATGCCGGCCGGGCCGTCGTCGACGACGTCAGCTTCTCCGTCGCGCGCGGCGAGTGCTTCGGCCTGCTGGGTCCGAATGGCGCCGGCAAGACGACGACGCTGCGTTGCTGCCTCGGTCTCACTGAACCGGACAGCGGGGCGATCAGTCTCGCCGGCCTGCCCGTCCCGGCCCAGGCGCGGGAAGCGCGCTACCGCGTCGGCGTCGTGCCCCAGTTCGACAACCTCGATCCGGATTTCACCGTCACCGAGAACCTGGTCATTTATGCCAGCTACTTCGGCATCCCGGCGCGCGAGGCACGGGCGCGGGCGCCGCAGCTGCTCGAGTACGCGGGGCTCGGCGATCGCGGCGGCGCGAAGATCGACGACCTGTCGGGTGGCATGAAGCGGCGCCTGACGCTGGCGCGTGCGCTGGTCAACGATCCGGACGTCCTGTTCCTCGATGAGCCGACGACGGGCCTCGATCCGCAGGCACGCCACCTCATCTGGGACGCATTGCGCCGGCTGGCCAAACAGGGCAAGACGCTGATCCTGACGACGCACTTCATGGATGAGGCCGAGCGGCTCTGCGATCGCCTCTGCGTGATGGATACGGGGCGCATCATCGCCGTCGATACGCCGCGGCGGCTGATCGAATCGCTGATCGAACCCGTCGTCCTCGAAGTCAATGGTGACGACGTCGGCGCCTGGGCGGAAGCACATGCACGGCCGCTGGTCGATCGGCTCGAGATCAGCGGCGAGACCGCGTTCTGCTATACGCGATCCCCGGATGCCGTACTGCAGGCGCTGCTCGCCCGGCCGGACCTGCGCGTGCTGCGACGCGCCGCCAATCTCGAAGACGTGTTCATCAAGCTGACGGGGCGTGACATCCGTGACTGAACTCGCCGCCTCCGCCGTGGCGACACGCCGCGAATCGCCGCTGCGCTGCCTGCATCTCGTGCACCGCAATTTCCTCGTGTGGCGCAAACTGATGCTGGCGTCGCTGATCGGCAATCTCGCCGAACCCCTGATCTATCTGGTCGGGCTCGGTTACGGCATCGGCGCGCTGGTCGGCAGCATCGACGGCAGACCGTACATCACCTTCCTCGCCTCCGGCATGATCTGCTACAGCACGATGAACAGCGCTTCGTTCGAAGCGCTCTACTCGGCGTTCGCGCGCCTGAAGATACAGCGCACCTGGGAAGGCATCCTGCATGCGCCGATGACCACAGACGACATCGTCCTTGGGGAATGGCTGTGGGCGGGCTGCAAGGCGCTGTTCTCGGGCTCGGCCATCCTGCTCGTCATGTATCTGTTCGGCATCGTGCACGGCATCGCGCCGATCGCGGTGCTGCCGGTCGCGCTGCTGGTCGGACTGAGCTTCGCCGGCATCGCGCTCGTCATGACGGCGCTCGCCAAGTCCTATGACTTCTTCACCTACTACTTCGTGCTGGTGGTCACGCCGATGACCTTTCTGTCCGGCATCTACTTCCCGCTGAAGCAGCTGCCCGAGATTGCACAGACCGCCGCGTGGCTGCTGCCGCTCGCCCATGCCGCATCGCTCGCTCGCGGCCTCACGCTCGGCGATCCGATGCCCTGGCCGATGCTCAGTGTCGGCGTACTGCTGGCCTATGGCATCGTCGGCGTCACGCTCGCCGCCTGGCTCGTGCGGCGCAGACTCAGCCGTTGAAAGCCCTGCGCGAGTTCATCGTCTCGCTGCTGCTCGGACTCGTCGCAACGCCACTCTGCGCCGCGGACTGGAATCTCACGCCAACACAGCGCGCCGCGCTCGCTCGCGGTGATGTTCTGGTGGAAGCAGTGATGGACAGGACTGCGACCGGCGGCAACCTGCGCGCGGCCGTGCAGATCGGAGCGCCGGCAGCGCGCGTCTATGCCGTGATGATGGACTGCGAGGCCGCGCTGCGTTTCGTGCCGCACCTGCAGAGCTGCAAGGTGCTGGAGCGCAGTGCCGATGGGCGCTCGGCCGTGATCGAACATGTCTCGGACCTCGGCTGGTATGCGCCGCGCACCCGCTACGCGTTCCGCGCCGAATACGATCCGCCGCACAGCGTGGATTTCCGGCATGTCAGCGGCGATTTCAGCGAAAACGAGGGCCGCTGGGAGCTCATACCGATCGACCAGGGCCGCGCGACCATCGTCACCTACCGCGTGCGCGTCGTGCCGAAGATTGCCGTACCGCGCTGGCTCGTGCGAGCCACACTCAAGCGGGAACTGCCTGATCTGCTGCGCTCGCTGAGGCGATTCAGCGAGGCGCCTTGAGATATTCGCGCATCTGAGCCTCGAAGCGCTCGCCGCGCGCCTCACCGGCATGCAGCTCGCCGACGGCAGTCGCGACGATGCGACCCTGTCGATCGATCAGGTAGAACGCGGGCCAATACCGGTTGTTCAGCCGTTTCCAGTATTCGAAATCCGGATCGAGCATCACCGGATAGCGGATACCGAGGTCACGTACCGCTTGCCGGACGTTGGCCGGCACTCGCTCATGTGCGAACTCCGGCGTATGGATGCTGACCACGACGAGACCCTGATCGTGATACTTCTCGGCCGCCGCCTTCAGCCAGGGCAGCGTATTGCGGCAGTTGCTGCAGCCGAACGTCCAGAACTCGAGCAGAACCACCTGCCCGCGCAGGTCGACCAGCGACAACGGTCGTGAGTTGATCCAGGCGTCGGCCCGCGTCGCCGTGAACGGCGGCGCGACCGGGGACTCCGCCTGGGTCACGCAGGACGCCAGGGCGAGCAATACGGGAAACACTTTCAGTCGGCGCATACGAAAGGGACCGACGCGAGCCATGAAGTATTTCCACCGCTCCTGAAATATCTCCTCCGGCGGTCAGGTCGTCTAGGGTGCGCAACCCGAGGATCGCCGCATGACGACAGCATTGGTGCTTACCGGCGGCGGCAGTCTGGGTGCCGTGCAGGTCGGCATGCTGCGCGAGCTGATGCGGTCCCGGATCAAGCCGGATCTGATCGTGGGCGTGTCGGCGGGGGCACTGAATGGTGCCTTCCTCGCGGAAGATCCCAGCATCGCAACGCTCGATCGCATGGTCGAGCTGTGGAGCCGGGTCACGACGCGCGAAATACTCGGCTTGTCATGGCGCTCGATGCTGGGGCTGATCGGTCTGCGCGATCACATCGCCGACTCGCGAGGTCTCAGTGCGCTGCTGGCCCGGGAGCTGCGCTCGGTCGACTTTGGCCAACTGCACGTTCCCCTTCACGTCATCAGTGCGGACCTGACCACTGGCGAATCGGCCATTCTTTCCAGCGGTTCGATCCGCGAAGCCGTCCTCGCAAGTACCGCCATCCCCGGCGTGTTCCCGCCGGTATTGCGCGATGGACGCTGGCTCGTCGATGGCGCGGTGGCCAGCGAGACGCCGATTTCGGTGGCGATACGGCTCGGCGCAACCCGGCTGGTCGTCCTGCCCTGCGGTTTCTCCTGCGCGAATGTGACGGTTTCGAGACACGCACTCGGGCGTGCCATGCACGCGATCACGCTGCTGGGATCGCGGCAACTGCGTCAGGACTACGAACGATTCGCGGCAGACGCCAGGATTCACATCGTGCCGCCTTTGTGTCCGCTTTCTCAATCAGCGTACGATTACTCCCACGGCGCCGATCTTATCCAGCGGGCGCATCAGTCCACGGAGGCCTGGGTCGCGGCAGGTGGATTGGATCGATCCGAGTTTCCGGGGGCCCTTCAGCCCCACGCGCACTGAATTTCCACACCCTGGACTGAGACCTCACCATGAGCGAACCCGCCACCGCAGATGTGCAAACTGGATCCCCGCCTCCGGCAACGCCCGTCCGTGGCCCGCTCGTTTTCCGTCACCGGATCTCGACTCGCCTCTGGCACTGGCTGAACGCCGTGACGATTCTGGTCATGCTGATGAGCGGTCTGACGATCTTCAACGCGCATCCGCGGCTCTACTGGGGGCAGTTCGGCGCCAACACCGATGCCGCACTCTTTCGGATCAGCAACACACCGACGACAGGATTCGTGGAGATCGGCACGTTGCGCATCGACACCACCGGCGTGCTCGGGCGCTGGACCGATTCGAAAGGCGCCCAGCAGATCTACGCATTCCCGTCCTGGGCGACGATTCCGTCGATGTACAACCTTGCACTCGCGCGGCGCTGGCATCTGTTCTTTGCCTGGGTGCTCGGCATCTCCGCGGGTGCGTACCTGCTCTGGAGTCTGGTCAACGGTCATCTGCGGCGCGACCTCGCACCTCGCACTGCAGAGCTCGCGCCTTCGCACATCTGGCACGACATCAAGGAACACGCACGCCTGCGATTCCCGACCGGCGAAGCCGCGTTGCGCTACAACATCCTGCAGAAGCTCGCCTACGTCAGTGTGCTGTTGCTGCTGATCCCATTGATCGTGCTGACGGGGTTGACGATGTCGCCGGGCATGAACGCGGCATGGCCGTGGCTGCTGGACCTGTTTGCCGGGCGGCAATCGGCACGTACGCTGCACTTTGTCGCGGCGATGCTGATCGTCGGATTCATCATCGTGCATCTGCTGATGGTCGTGCTCGCCGGCCCGTTCAACGAGATCCGCTCGATGATCACCGGCCGGTATCGACTGCCCCTCGAACGCGCGCCCTCGCCCGTTCCCATGCCGGAGTCCGCGTCATGAGCCGCATCATCACCCGTCGAAACATGCTCACCACGACCGCCGCCGCTGCAGGCAGCGTGCTGCTGACTGGCTGTGATGAGCTCGGTCGCTCCGAAAGCTTCCGCAAGGTACTGCACTCGGCAGAGAAGCTGACCTTTCGCGCACAGCGGCTGATCACGGACAGAAACGCGTTGGCGCGCGAGTTCGCGGCCTCGGACATGTCGCCGATCTTCCGGGCCAACGGCAGCACGATGCCGAAGGCGTCTTCGTACCAGCAACACCTCGCGGAACGCTTTGCGAACTGGCGGCTGCAGATCGACGGTCTCGTCCAGACACCGCGCTCCTGGTCGCTCGGCGAACTGCGCGCGATGCCGCAGCGCGCGCAGATCACGCGCCATGACTGCGTGGAGGGTTGGAGCGCGATCGGACAGTGGGCAGGCGCGCGGCTCGCCCCTCTGCTCGACGCCGCCGTGCTGCAGCCGGCCGCACGCTACATCGTGTTTCATTGCGCCGACGAGATCGGCGGCGCGCCGTACTACGAGAGCATCGACTTGATCGATGCCTACCATCCGCAGACGATCCTGGCGCACAGCATGAATGGCCAGACGCTACCGGTCGCGCATGGGGCGCCGCTGCGGCTGCGCGTCGAGCGACAGCTCGGCTACAAGCAGGCCAAGTATGTGATGCGACTGCAGGCCGTCGAGAGTCTCGAGGACTTCGGCAAGGGTCGCGGTGGATTCTGGGAAGACCGCATCGGCTACGAGTGGTACGCCGGCATCTGACGAATCGGTGACAAAGCGGCCCATGTGCGTTGCTAGCGTAATGCCATGGACGCACCCACCTTCAGCACGTTTTCGGCCATCGCGGAAATCTTCGTCACGATCGGCGTGTTCTACGTCGTCCTGACGAACTACCGGCAGAAGGGCTTTCCCTGGAAGCTCGCGACGGCGGTCATCATCTTCGAATTCTCGATCAACATGATGTACATGATCTTCCGGATGCGGGAGACAGCCGCCGCACATGACCCGGCCACGCCGAATCCGCTCGCGCCGTTCATGGCAGCGCACGGCATCCTCTCGCTGCTCGTGTTCATCCTGTTCGTCGTGTATTCGTATCTGGCATTCGTATCCTGGAAGCGCGGCAAGCACTTCTTCTACGAACACAAGGGCATCACCTGGAGCTATCTCGGCATGTGGATGCTGAGCGTCGGCTCCGGCGAAGCGCTCTACGCGATCAACTATCTCTAGCGGATCCCTGCTCAGCCGAACGCGATCGCGACGCCCAGCACGGCGACGGCCACGACCGACGCCACCGTGAACAGCAGCTTGATCGAGGCCTCCGCGAAGCCGGTCTGATCTGCCGGGGCGCGTGACATCGTCAGCAGCGCCACCAGCGTCAGATGCGCGCTGACCAGCAGCGTGAACGCGTAACCGAAGAAGATGTGTGCGAGGTCCACGTTGCCATAGACCGCAGTACCACGCTGCAGCGGCGTGATCAGCAGTACGCCCGACACGATCGCACCACAGATCAGGAAAAAAGCATGCAGACCGACACGATAATGCGTCTGCTGTGCGTACTGCCGCACTCGCAGGTAGTGTCGCAGCTGATAGACCGCGTAGGGCAGCAGCGCGACCAGTGCGAGCACCCAGTGCACCAGCACCCAGTACTCGCGCGTGGCCGGGGCCAGAACGAAGAACAGCAGCACGGATCCGGACAGCAGCGCAAAGATCAGGCCGGAAACGGCGGCAATGGCCAGTGGAGAGCGCCAGCGCTGCGGCTGGCTGTGCACGGGCGATGTCGGGGGCGCTGGAACGGCATCGTTCATAGTTCGAAGATCAGGCAAGTGCTGGAAGCGTAGGCGAGAAGCTTACCGTCTTTGTCGGTGATCTCGCCGGTGGCCAGTGCCGTGCGACGACCGCTGTTGATCACCTTGCCCGTCGCGGTGATCTCCCCGAGCTGCACGACGAGTGGCCGCAGGAAGTTCACTTTCAATTCGATCGTCGTGTAGCCCGTGCCTGCGGGCAGGGTCGAGTGCACGGCACAGCCCGTCACCGTATCGAGCAGCGTCGCAGCGAAGCCACCGTGAATCACACCGATCGGGTTGTATGCGCGGCCGTCGAGTTCGGCCTTGAACACCACGCGGCCGATCTCGAACTCTGCGGGCCGATAGCCGAGCGTGATCATGATCGGCGGTGGCGGCACACGTCCGTCGAGAATTCCGCGCAGGAAGTCGTAGCCGGACAGCGACTTGAGGACCTCCGGCGGCGCTACGCCTGAGCCGGGCGGAAACTCGATCATCGGGCGACCCTCCTGCGGATCGATGGCCGGGAATGAACCGAACTGCATCCCGAGCGTGACATCGCCGGCTGCAGCCGGTATTTCACTGACCCCTGTCACCCGAAGTGTCACCACAGCGTCAGGATCACACCATGGCCGTCATCCCTTTCGAAACCAAAATCGACCTCACCAACCCGCGCTGGAACCGCGACGCCTGGTCACGCATCCAGGCGGACATGGACAGCGACAAGGAACGCATCTGCTACTGCACCGGCAACATCCTCGCGGTTCGGCCCGGCGAAGCGCTGAAGCCGATCCTCGGTTTCCACACGTTCCTCGCCACACGACTGCTGCCGCTGCCAGACGGGAACATCCGTCGCGTGAACAAGGAAGTGATCTTCTATTCCAACCTGACTCGACTCGGCCAGGCCGGCGACATCATCGACCAGTGGCGCAACCCGCTGACCAATGAAGACGTACGGGTGGTCCACGCGATCAACGATCCTTTCAATTACACGATCAGCGAGACACTGATCCTCGTGCCGGAGGATTCGCGCGCGGACCGCACGAACCTGCCGAAGATCCCGCTGATTTTCCCCTGGCTCGAGATCGATGCCGACACGCTGATGCTCGCCACGGACATGCACCTGAACTATCCGAATCCGTTGCAACCGGACAAGTGGCCACGCGAATCGGCCGGTCCGAAGGCGCAGGTATCCGAAATGATGCGTTACTTCGTCAAGCGCAAGGATCTCGAGAATCCGGCGTTGACGGCGGTGCCGTACATGGGCACCTGGCATCGCATCTCGCCGTGGCTGCCGTGGATGCTGATGGGTCAGACGCCCGGCCACTGCATGTACACGTCGACGATGTCGGCCGGCAGCACGACCGCGGTGATTCCGAAGCACGTGCGCGAGTATGCAGAGAAGAACTGCCCGCAGATGCTGACAGCGCCCACCGAAGATTACGGCCCGAGCTTCTCGAGCCTGCAGCACTACGAGCGCCAGCAGAAGCCGGTTCCGGTCAGCTGATCGGTCGCGGCCACGCGTTTGTACAGTAGGACCGGAACGCGAACACTGGATGGAAGATTGCGCGCTGCTTGCGTAGTTTTGGCAGCATGCATCTCGCAACGCGTATCCCGTTTCGCTGTCCGATCTGTCGCTGCCAGGTATGTGTGGTGCTGACACCCGAGCGGCTTGCGGCCCCTGACGAACCCGTCAAGGTCCGCAAGCCGCCTGTTTTTCAGTGCGCGGGATGCTCGGTGCTGTTCTCGGATCCGGAACGCTTCACGCGCTTCGATCCGCATCCCACGGCGTCGATGCACCCGGCGCCGGATCCGAAGACACGCTGGAAGGCCTGAGCAGGAATCCCGCTCAGCGATCGCCGGAACGGCGGCCCGGTGACTTGCGTTTTTCCATGCCCGGATAGGCGCGCACGAGCTGCGAGGCATAGGGCGTGCGCTGCGGTCCCACCCGGCGATCGTCGTACTTGCGGAAGCGGCAGGTGCATTGCGCCGGATGGTCACAGATGGCCAGCGGCAAGGCCGGAGCGCGTCGCGCCAGGAAGCGCTGGCCGACGGACTCGCGCGCCGCGGCGCAGGGCTTCGGGCAGGGAATGATGGCGACGGCCTGATAGGCATTCACGCGATGCGCCGGCCGCTGCGGCGGCGGTGCTGCAGCCTTCGAGCCAAACCATCGATCGAAGAATTTGGCCATGCCCCGATGTTAACCCAATGCCTTGAGCATGCGCTTCAGGGCGAAGTGCCGATAGCTGTCCAGCGCCAGAGGTTCGATCTCGCGCGCCCGGATACCCTTCGAAACATCCAGCGCGATCCAGCCGTTATGTCCCATGAATGCGGGAATCGAAAAGCGCGGATCGGAACTCATCAACGCCTGGTTCTGCACGCCGACCCAGAACGCGGCGCGGACCGGGCCGTCGTAGCTGTAGCACTGCGCGAACACACGGCGACCAGCGCGCCACACGGGCATGCCGAACTGCGTACCTTCGGAGGTTTCCGGCAACGCGAGACAAACCTCACGCATCACACCGAGCGCGCGCTGTGCCGCCTTCGACCGCATCGGGTCGAGTTCCTCGACGGTGCAACCTGAGGTCGGCGGCGCGATCCTGGGAAGCTTGCCGAGCCGCGCTGCGAGCCGGGCCGGCGCCACCTGCAGATAGGCCTCGCACAGCAGCTGCGCAACGCGCGTCCAGGCGATGCCTCGATCGAGGCGCACGCCGAGCCAGCCGCGCGTGCCGACATAGGATGGAACGAAATAGTGGCGAGGCTCGGCTTCCACGTGCAGCGCCTGCGCACCTGCCGGAGCTGCGAGCCACAGCGCGACGCGGCCGTCGCCGTGGTGATTGACCATGAACATCGCAAAGACCTTGCCGCCGCGCATGCGGAAGTTCGGCGAGCCATGCGAGACCAGTTCCTCGGTCTCGGGCAGCGCCGCGCAGATCTCGCGCAGGACATCGTGGGCGGTGCGGGGCATGGCCGTCATTGCACGGTTCAGAAGTTGCATCGATCATACGGCGTGATGCCAACGTCAACCAGCCATCGCACTGCAGCGCGCGCCGCGCAATCATCGCCCGACGAAATCCGCATCCTCGACGCGGTCCGCGCCGTGCCGCGCGGGCGCGTCGCGAGCTACGGCGAAATCGCCGAACGCGCGGGCTTGCCGCGCCGCGCACGGCTCGTCGGTCGCGTGCTCGCGCAATTGCCGGCCGGCACGCGAGTGCCCTGGCACCGGGTCGTCAACGCGCAGGGGAGGATCTCGCTGCCCGCCGGCAGCAGTGCTGCGCGCGAACAGCGACAGCGACTGCTTGCCGAGGGCGTGAAGATCGTGGGCGGACGGGTGGCGCTGAAGGATTTCGGTCTGCGCAGCACGCTCGACGAGCTGCTGTGGGGAACGCCGCAGCGCTGATCAGGCCCGCCGCAGCAGGTACTCCGCGACCGGCTGCTGCTCGGCGGCACCTTCGACGGCGTGCATCGTCACGCGCCATCGATCATCGGCCAGCGGCCACAGCGTCGCGGCGAAGGGACCGTGCGTGCGCTCCGTCGTATCGATCGCAAAACACACCATCTGGCCGTTGTGGGTATCCGGCGCGAGAATCCAGGTCATCCACGACTGCGCTGCAGAGCCCGCTTCGGCCAGATCAAGGCGCAGCACCTGACCCGCCAGCTTCAGCGTGGCGGTCGCGGCGTAGCGGATCTCCTGCTCACCGATCCGGCCGACGACGTGCCACCGGCCTTCGAGGCGTTGCAGCGGGTGGTCGGTGGAGGATGCAGCGGCGACATGTGCGTAGGCCGTGACCAGAGCCAGTACGACGATGACCAGAAGCTTCACGCTGGTGTTCATGACCTGACCCTGATTGGCCTGCAGCGACGCTACAGATCTGCAGAGACTACACCCGCACCGCGTACTGCGCACCGCGGTCTTCGCCGCCCGATCACGCGGGCGTGTCGCTGTCGAGCTCCCGGCGCAGGCGTTGCAGCATCTCGGCCGCGAAGTCGGCGAACACGCGGATCTTGATCGAATTGCGCTGCGAAGCGAGAAACACGGCGGAGATCGCCGGGCCAGCCGTGGCGTACTCCGGCAACACCCGCACCAGGCGCTGGCTGCGCAGCTGTTCGGAGACCAGCATGTCCACGGTCTGCACGATGCCGTTGCCGCGCAGTGCGGCGGCCAGCTGGGCGTCCGCCATGTTGAATGCGATCGAGAACGGCAGCGTCGGACTCTGGCGCTGGCCACGGTGTTCGAAGGTCCATTTGCGGGGGCGTCCGCCGGCGCCCAGAAAGCCAATCAGCCGATGGCGGCGCAGATCCTCGGGGGTGCGGGGACGGCCGGCGTTCTCGAGATAGTCGGGCGATGCACAGGTGAACCAGCGTGTGCTGCAGATCCGCCTCGCGACCAGATCCGGCGAGCGCACGGGACCGAGCCGGATCGCGACATCCACCTGCTCATCGACCAGGTCGACGACGCGGTCGTTCAGCTGGATCTCGAGTGAAAGGTCCGGGTAACGCGCCGTGAAGCGCGGCAGTGCCGGCACCAGCAGCTGCCGACCGAAAGCAATGGGCACATCGATGCGCAGCCGACCCTTTGGACGCAGCCGATCCGCCTGCAGGGATTCTTCAGCAGCCTGCACGGCGCCGAGGATGCGCTGGCAATGCTCGAGGAACTGCTCGCCGTCATGCGTCATCGCGACCTTGCGCGTCGTGCGATGCAGCAGGCGCACGCCGAGATGGCGCTCTAGATCGGCGATCTGGGCGCTGACCACCGCGCGCGACAGACCGAGCGCGTCGGCCGCGCGCGTGAATGACTTCAGTTCACCGACCTTCGCGAAGGTCTGCATGCAGATCAGCTTGTCCACCCCCTCATGCTAACCGGGAGCCATCGCAAGCTGAATGGCGAAGACGATCCACATCGCCATCAGGCAGAACAGGCCGAGCAGGAATACGGCGAAGCGGTGCATCACGCGGTTGTAGGTGACCTGGATCAGGCTGTGCGCGGCACGCAGCGCGACGAAGGTCCAGGCGAGCGCGAGCTGCAGCGGTGTGACCAGATCCATCATCGCAAGCGCGACACAGACCGCAAAGAACAGCACCGGCAGCTCGAACAGGTTGCGCAGGTTGTCCGCGGCAGTCAGGTTCTCGAGCCTTGCGGCGACCTCTCGACTGTTGGACACGGTCTGCGGCGGAATGCGGCGCGCACGCATCTCCGCGACGCGCACCGCCAGGACACGCAGCGCCACCGCGAATGAAAGGACCGCCTGGCCGATCATCGGCCAGACGATCGGGTCGGCCTTCACCGCGACAGCCAGTCGAACCGCGACTCCACCTGCGCAGGACTCTGGCAGGCGCAGGTTTCGGCATTGCCGAGTGCGCCGCTGTGGCAGGCCTGCACGAGCCCGACGGGACAGGCACTGCGACGACTGACCGCATGATCGCTCGCATCGGCGCGCTGGACAGGCGTGGCACAGGCCGTCAGCAGCACCGTCAGCAGCAGCGTCGTCAGCGTGGTGACGACGGCCAGACCCCGGCGTGGAATGATGAACATGGGAACCTCCTGTGATGCGTGGCATCAAGGTAGTCCCAAGGATTGTCTGGAAAAACCGGCGAATCGCGGAATCACTGTTCGTGATTCGAAGACAATAGACGCGCCGACCGACGAAGCCGACGACGCGCTACACTGGGGCCCACAGACTGGAGCCAGAATGGACGCTGCCATCACACGCCTGAACCCACGCAAGCTGCTGCACAGCAAGTGGACTGCCGTGGCACCGACGCGACGTGAAAAGCATTTTCTCGTCACGGCCGTGCTCGAGCCGGAATCGCCGACGGCACCGATCGAGTTCGTGGATCTCGAAGCTGTGCTGTCGAAGAAGACCCGGCGGATCCGCTGGCGGGAACTGACCGATCCTGCCACCTGGCTGCAGGGTTGGCGCTGAGCACCCCGGTGCTCATTTGCGCTGAAATGTTCAGACCGGGTCGCCGGTCTGCTGGATACACCCCCCATCACCGCCCGCCCAGGGCCCTGGAACGCCGATGAACAAGTCACTGAGCGCCGCCTCCATCGCCGGCCTGCTGCTGGCGGGCCTCGCGCTATGGGGCCAGAATGCCCGCACCCAGACCCCGCCCAGCACTCCGGCCCCGCCCGTGGCGTCCACGGCAGCGCGTACCGCGGTCTTCGCGGGTGGCTGCTTCTGGTGCATGGAAGGCCCGTTCGAGGAACTCGTCGGCGTCAGCAAGGTGGTCTCCGGCTATTCGGGCGGACGGACCGCCAACCCGACCTACGACGAGGTGTCCCACGGCAACACCGGCCACGCCGAGGTGGTCCAGGTGACCTACGATCCTCGCAAGGTCAGCTATCAGACGCTGCTCGAGATCTACTGGCGCAATGTCGATCCATTCGACGCTGGCGGTCAGTTCTGCGATCGCGGCGTGAGCTACCGCACGGAGATCTTTGTCGCCAACGATGAGGAGCGCCGGCTGGCGGAGGCCTCGAAGGCTGTCATCACAAAACGCTTCGGCCAGAACGTCGCGACGCGGATCACGGCCGCCACGCCGTTCTATTCGGCCGAGGAATACCATCAGGATTATCATTCCCGCAATCCGCTGCGCTACCGCTATTACCGCAGCGGCTGCGGTCGCGACGCGCGACTCGAGAAGATCTGGGGCGCGGAAGCGCGCGGTGATTCACTCGCCGTCGCGCGTGTCGGCAAGAAGTGAGGTACGCAGCATGAATCGCCGTCAACTGTTGTCATCGCTCGGTGTGTTGTCAGTCGGGAGTATCGTGATGAAGAGCAATGCCGAAACCTTCGAGGTCATGAAGTCCGAAGCGGAGTGGCGCAAGCTGCTGTCGCCAGAGGCGTACAAAGTACTGCGCGATCATGGCACCGAGCGCGCGGGCTCGAGTCCGCTCGATCACGAGAAGCGGGTCGGAGTGTTCCATTGCGCGGGCTGCGATCTGCCGCTGTTCGCGTCGCAGACCAAGTTCAACAGCGGCACCGGCTGGCCGAGTTTTTTCCAGCCGCTGCCGAATGCGATCGCCACGACGACGGATCGCAGCTTCTTCATGACGCGCACGGAAGTGCATTGCCGTCGCTGCGGCGGTCATCTCGGCCACGTCTTCGATGACGGCCCGAAGCCCACCGGGCTGCGTTACTGCATGAACGGCGTGTCGCTGCGGTTCGAGCCCGCGAAGCCGACCTGACGGCTCACCAGCGACGGAGAGGCTAGCGGCGAACGGGCTTGCGGAAGATGATCAGGAACTGGTCCGTACGTCCCTGGATCGCAGGATCGAAGACGAGCTTCGAATGATCGTCGGCGGGATTGGCGAACAGGCTGCTCGCGCGCACTTCTTCGAATCCCGCCGTGGCGAAGTCCCGCCGCACGATCGCCGGATCGATGCGATGCAGGCGATTGACGACATCACTCGGATCGCCACCCGGATTCGCGACGTGATCCTGCACGAGCACATTGCCGCCGTGCTTCAGCGCCGCGTACAGCTTGCGCAGCAGCAGCGCCGGGTCCGTTTGCGGCCATGAGCCGTCCGTCGGCCGCCAGTACAGATCGTGGTAGGCCATGATGAACATGGCCGCATCGAGGCTCTCCGGCGCGAGCGCCAGGTCTTCGATCGGCGTCGTGATCTGGCGAACGTTGGGCAGACGACCCCCGGCATAACGTTCCGCGATGCGCTTCGTGGCGAACGATGCGTACGGAGGATTGTTGTAGGCGATGACCTCGCCCGTGCTGCCGACGATTCGCGACAGCAGCTCCGTGTAGTAGCCGCCAGCCGAGAACGCATCCATGACGCGCATGCCTTCGCCGGCCCCGAGCGCCTCGAGCACCTGATAGGACTTGCGACGCGGGTCCTCGGCGGCATCGCCTGCGAGACGCTGCGTGCTGTCGAGCGCGGCTCGGATGCGCGTGGCGTCCGCCGTCGTGTCAGCGACGCTGGCGACTCTGGCAGCATTCAGGCTGGCGCAGCCGCTGGCGGCCAGCAGGCTCGTGGCGACGGCGGCAGCAGCGAGGGACTGTGTCAGGCGGCGGATGTTCATGCGGGTGATCTCCGTGATTCGCCGCATCTTGCTCCCGATGCCTATCTGGCGCCAGACGGCCGTCGGGAATTGCTGCGCGAGCCCCCGGCATCGAGCCGGAAGCCACGGCGCTGCAGGGCATCGCGCAGCAGCCATTCGATCTGGCCATTGACGCTGCGCAACTCCTGGGCCGCGAGCGCCTCGATCGCAGCCGCGACCGTCGGGTCGAGCCGCAGCAGCAACGACTTTCGCTCCGGTGCGCTCATCCGCCGGGACCGGGCTCAGGAGTACAGCGTGCCGGCATTGATCACCGGCTGGGCCTCGGATTCTGCACACAGCACGACCAGCAGGTTCGACACCATCGCCGCGCGACGCTCATCGTCGAGCTGCACGACATTGCGCTCGGACAGCGCCTTCAGCGCCATCTCCACCATGCTGACGGCACCGGTCACGATCTGTTTGCGCGCCGAAATCACGGCCTCGGCCTGTTGTCGCCGCAGCATCGCACCCGCGATCTCGGGCGCATAGGCGAGATGCGTCAGCCGCGCGTCTTCGACGAACAGGCCGGCCTTCTCGAACCGTTCCTGCAATTCACGCTTCAACTTCGCAATGACCTCGTCGCCACCGCCGCGCAGGGTCAGCTCCTGCTGATCGTCGTCGGTGAAGTCGTAGGCGTACTCGCTGGCCAGGTGCCGCACCGCGGATTCCGCCTGGATCGGGACATAGTCCTCGTAGTTGTCGATGTCGAGCGTCGCCCGCGCCGTATCGCGCACGCGCCAGACGACGGCGGCTGCGATCTCGATCGGGTTGCCGCGCTTGTCGTTCACCTTCAGCCGCTCGCTGTTGAAGTTGCGCAGACGCAGGCTGACCTTCTTCTTGCTGAGGAACGGATTCGCCCAGCGCAGGCCGGTCTCGAAGTCCGTGCCGCGGTAATCGCCGAACAGAAGCATCAGGGCCGCCTGGTTCGGTTGCAGCATGTACATGCCCTTCGCGATGAACACCAGCAGCAGGATCAGCGTGGGCACGATTCCGATCGGGCTGTCCATGGTGGGATTCAGCAGGATGTAGGCGATGCCGGCGAGGCAGGCGAACACGAAGGCCAGCGCGATGTAGCCATTGGTACTGCTGAAGGATTTTTCTTCGACGGACTGTGATCCAGCCATGCTGCTCTCCCGATCATGATCAACTTATCAAAATGATATCACTTCAATATCGCACAGTGGAACCGATTCGACATAGCGCCGGATCCGCGTCGGTGATCGCAGCTCAGGCAGTCCCCTAGCGCGAATCGGCTCTCGGGTGGAAAGTTCGAATACCCCTGCCCCGGCGGCAGCGCTCAGCATTCGGATGTGAATGATTCACATGCACAGGCATCGCCGTTGCGGACGTCAGGTCGGTACTGGTTCCGCGCTGCCATGACGTTCGCCGCGACCTACGCGGCGATCACGCTGGGCTATCTGCAGGCGTCTGGAGATTTTCGCGCCATGCTCGCCTGGCTGCCGGCCGGTATCGCGACGGCGTTGATGATTCGCTGGGGCGGATCCCAATGGAAATGGGTCGCGCTCGGCGCGGCGGCAGGCAGCGCGTCCGTCAGCCTCAGCTGGCATGGCATCGCCATTGCCGTCGTCGCGACCATTTCCGGCCCCTGGCTGCTCGCGCGGTATCTGGAATCGGCCGATTTTCGGCGCGACTTCTCGCGCCGCCGCGACGTCCTGACATTCGTGCTCGCGGCACCGATCGCGATGCTGTTACCGCCCACGATGACCTTCATGTACATGCGTGTGTCGGGTCTGGACCCGGCGCATCACGAACCGCTGCGCCACTGGCTGCAGTGGTGGTTCAACGCGACCGTCGGCACGATGACCGTTGCGCCAACGGTCGTCGCAGCGTCGCGCCGTTCGATCGAGGGATGGCGACAACGGCCCGTCGATGCGATGGCGCTGCTGGCCATCACCACGGTCCTCGTCTTCCTCGCCGTGTCGGAACCGAGCGCGCAACGGGCCTCCTGGCTGTCGCCTGTCGGCGTGCTGATCATCGTCGTCAGTGCCGTCCGCATGGATCTGCCGTTCACAGGACTGCTGACGATCGCGATCGCGGGCGCCACTGCCGCGTGCCTCGGGTACATCGAGCAGGGTCGCGAGAATTCGCTGGCGTCAGCGCGAGTCTGGGCCTACGTTCTGGTGCTGACCGGGATCGCACTGATCATCCGCGCCCTGCTGACGGAACGCGACGCCGCTGAAGCACGATTGCGTGAGGCAGAGAACAACTACCGTCGGGAACTGCTGCAGGCAGCGCGCCGCGAGCAGCAGAGACTCGGTCGCGAAATGCACGACGCACTCGGACAGGAACTGACGGCGATCGCGCTGATGGCGCGCGGCATGGAGCAGCGCGCAAAGCAGTCTGCCCCGGACTGGACTGCGGCGACGCACGAGCTCTCGCAGGCCTGTCGACGCGCGGCCCGCGCGACGCGCGCCATGTCGCATGGCCTGCTGGCCGACCTGGACGAGACGGGTGACATCGGCAAGGCGTTGCGCGATCTGGTCGGACGCGTACCCGCCGATGCAGGCATGACCGTGACATCGAGCGTGGCCGATGGACTGCAGTTCTCGCCTGAAGTGGCCAATAGTCTCTACCGCATCGCACAGGAAGCGCTGAACAACGCGCTGAAGCACTCGAGCGCCAGCCAGGTGCGCATTTCACTGCAGCCGCAGGACCATGCGCAGGCCCGTCTGCTCATCGAAGACAACGGCATCGGCGCCGTCACGGTTCAGGATGCATCGACCGGCGGACACGGCCTCAGCTCGATGCGTTATAGAGCGGAGCTCGTTGGCGGGCGGTTCTCGTGCGAATCGTTGCCGGGCCTTGGCACGCGGGTCATGTGTCAGGTGGCGCGGGATCCCGCGGCCGAGCAGCTGGCCGCGCACGCGGATTCCCTGCAATGCATGTCGTCTGACGCAGCATCGCGCCGTTACTTCGGCCGGGCTCCCAGCATCACGTAACGCATCGGCTGCGCGCGTATGCCGTTGCGCTCGGACAGGTCGCCGGCGAGGTCGAAGCCGATCCGGGCGTAGAACGACACGGAGTTCGGCGTGGCGTTGACGGTGAATATCGGGGGCACGGAATGCTGCAGGCAGACGCCATCGCGTGATGCCTCCCACAGCTTTCGACCCAGCCCCTGTCGCTGCATCACATCTGCGACGAACAGGTGATACAGATGACAGGGCGGCCTCATGCCGACGACACCGTAGACGGCATCGCCCGTCACCGCGACATGATAGTGATAGCCGTCGGCGATGTTCTGCGCGAGAACTTCGGGCGCCACACTCTTCAGCAACGCTGCCCCGCCTTCACGCGTGCAGTCCTTCAGCACGTGCTTGCGCAGCACGCGCTCGATCAGATCGGACATCGGCAGCAGATCTGCCGGCTCTGCAAGTCGGATGACGGGACTGGCCACCGGACGCTAGCCTTGCGTCCGCGTGATCGCGTGGCCGCCGAATGCCGCGCGCATCTCGGCGAGCAGCCGGTGCGCGTAGTCATCATGGCCCTGGCTGGAGAAGCGCTCGAGGAGCGCGAGCGTCATCACGGGCGTCGGCACGCCGAGCTCGATCGCCTCGATCGCCGTCCAGCGACCTTCACCCGAATCCGCGACCACGGGCGCCGTTCCGCGCAGCGACGCGTCACGAGACAGGAATTCGGCCGTCAGATCCAGCAGCCAGGAACGGATCACCGTGCCGTGCCGCCAGCTCTCGGCAATGGCCGCGACGTCGAGTTGCAGTTCGCTCTTGGCAGCGAGCAGCGCGAAACCTTCTGCGTAGGACTGCATCATTCCGTATTCGATGCCGTTGTGGACCATCTTGGCGAAATGCCCGGCACCTACGGGACCACATCGGACCCAGCCACGATCCGCCGCAGGCGCGAGTGCACGCAGGTACGGTTCCACCTTGGCCACGTCGGCCTCGGCGCCACCGACCATCAGGCCGTAGCCGTTGTCGAGGCCCCACACGCCACCGGACACACCGGCGTCGACGAATCCGATGCCGCGCTCCGCCGCGCGCGCGGCATGCGCGATGCTGTCGCGATACCAGGCGTTCGCGCCGTCGACGATCACGTCGCCGGCCGTCAGCAGCGACCGCAGCTTCTCGAAGGTGTCGGCGGACGGCGCGCCGGCGGGCAGCATCATCCAGACGATCCGCGGCGCAGCCAGTGCAGCGACGAGCGCTTCGAGACCGGCACAATCGACTGCGCCCGTCTCGGCAGCCAGGCGCGACCGTGCTGCCGGATCGCGATCGAAGACCGCGCACGGGAGCGACGCGCGCGCCAGGCGGCGCACCATGTTCCCGCCCATGCGACCGAGCCCGATCATCGCGAATTGCATGCGACCTACACTAGACCCCGCGGTCGACCGCCGCAATGGCGCAGCGAGGTCAATTGATCGCCCCACCACATCCCCATCATGCGCAGGAACGCTGCCGTTACGAGGCCATGCCGGGCTGGATGGTCGGCACGCAGCGAACTCCAGCCCCGGTGCGTGACGGTGACGCGCGTACTCTCGGGCGCGAGGCGCTCGAACTCCACGACGACTTCGGTCAGTTCGTCGGCTGTGAAATTGGCGTTCCGCCAGCTGAACTCGAGGCGGTGCGGCGGATCCCAAACGCGGACGTGCCCGACTTCGAAAACGCGCTCTTGCGTTCGGCCCCCGTTCGTCTCGTCGCGGATCGATTCGAACAGTCTGCCGCCGACCCGTGGCTCCAGATGCACGATACCGTGCGAAGTACCCGAATGGCGGAACCGCGGACCGCGGCGCCACCACTGGTCGATCTGGCCGGTAAACACCTCGAACGCAGTCTCGACCGGTACCGCGAGGGTCACCATCGCCCGGACCTGGTCGTCGCTCATGGCCCTGTTCGTCGTCGGTGTACGGCTTCGGCGTGCGACTTGAACGACGACAATTGTTCGCCCCACATGCGCTCGATCTGCTCGAGCCAGCCCGCCAGCGGAGCGAGCGCCGCGGTATTCAGCCGATAGAGCCGCACGCGAGCATCATCGTCGCTGATCCGCTCCTGCACCACTCCGACCGCCCGCAGCAGCTTCAGATGCCGACTGAGGGCCGCCGGACTCATGGCCACGTGACGAGCGATGTCACCGGCGCTGCGATCGCTGTCACTCAGCGCCTCGACCACGGCGCGGCGCGTCGGATCCGCCAGAGCGGCCAGCGCTGTGTCGACCGCCTGTGCGCGGCCGGATACGCCATGGCGATCCATGTCAGCGCGAACCCGGATTGCGCAGTCGTTGCGTGATCCACCACATGTGACCTTCCAGATCGAGGACGCCGTAACTGCGATCTGTCCAGTATTCCTCGCCGTAGTCATGCACGGCCGGTTCCTCGACAATCTGCGCGCCGCACGCACGCGCGTGGGTGCAGTGTGCCTCGACGTCGTCCACATAGAACATGAGGCACTGAGTGTTCACGCCGCCCATCGAGGCCGCGCTCTTCATCAGACGCTTCCACATGCGGGGCTCTTGCTCCGACCCCTCCTGACCGACCTGGATCAATCCGTCTCCGAAAGTCAGCTCGCTGTGCTCTATGCGACCGCCCTCACCTTCGATGCGCAGCCGAACCTCGAAGCCGAACACCCTGCACAGCCAGTCGATGGCAGCGGCCGCGTCGCGATAGAAGATGGAACTTGAGAATCTCGGCCAGTCGGCCGGTGGCGGGTTCAGGGGCTGCATGACGATTGGGCTCCTTCGTTGGATTACTTTCTAATTTTGTTAATTGTTAATGATTTTGTTAATTATCGCAACCCCGGCGACCGCGATTCCCGGTTCGCCGGATGTCGCTCCTCCAACGGACTGACCCCAATCCGCAACCCGTGGCGTTAACACCCTTCGATGCACTCCGCATCATGGGAGGGGAAGCGCCATGCATGTCTCATCGACCGCCCAGGCCGTGGGCCGCCGCAATCCTGCGGGATTCCTGTTCGTCGTCGCCTTTCACGTTGCGTTCGTCTGGATCCTGAACGACGCACTCGGTCTGCGGCTGCTCGGACCCGCGCCGCCGGACCCCATTCAGGCCCGCTTGATCGATGAAAAGCCGATCGTCGACGACGAGCCGGTGAAGCCTCTTGTCAACATGCTGACAAATGCACCGGTCGTAGATGACGATGACCCATTGGACTTTCCCATTCCGCCGGACATCCCCGTGGACGGCGCAGACCCGACTGAAGGCATCACGTTCACACCCGACCCCGGTCCGGGGACGATCGACACCGGCCCGGCGCGCACCGCCGTGATGCTCGACGCCCGCCATCCGCTGACCCAGCCGCCCTACCCGACCTCATCGATCCGCCTCGGCGAGGAAGGCAACCTGGACATCGAGGTCCTGGTCGGCCGCGACGGACGGGTCGTCGATGCGCGGGTGGCGCGCGGCAGCGGGTATCCGCGGCTCGATCAGGCCGCGATCGCGGAAGCACGGCGGACGTGGCGCCTGACGCCCGCAACCGTGGGCGGTGAGCCGGTCGAGATGTGGCATCGCATCCGGGTTACGTTCCGGCTCGATCAGCGCTGACGGTCGGCCGCTGCCCGGAGGGTCAGCGAAACCAACGACCCCATCACGTTCAAGGGGCATCAGCGCCCTGACCCGCCGCCGATACAGGGCGGGTCAGGGTTGTCCCTAGGGAAGTCGATGAACGACATAACGCAGGCCTACGCGCTCCAGCCTCGTCCGCCGGGCCAGCTGCGCTGGATGACGGACGCAATCCAGCGCCGACGCCAGCGACGCGAGCGCGAGCTGCTGCAGCGCCTGCTCGGCGGCTTCAGCGAGGCCGTCGCCATCATCGATGCGGGTCGCCGGATCGTCGCCGCGAGCGACGCGGCGACTGCGCTGCTGAATGGCGCGACGTCGATTGACGCTGCACCTGCGCACGGCCGCGAATGCATCGTCACCGTGGGTGCGCGAACCTGCCTGCTGCGCGCGCGTCGCTGCCATGTGCTGCCGGACACGGAGTCGCTGACCGTTCTCGAATGGCGTGACCTCACTGATGAGCTCGCGCTGCGCGCCGAACACGACGCACTGCAGGCAAAGGCCGATCTGGCATCTCTACGTCACGTCGAGATCGAACAGGCGCTGGACCAGAGTGCATCTCATGTGATGCTGGTGGACCGCGAGCGGCGGGTGGCCTGGATGAATCGCAAGATCCGTGCGTTGCTGGTGCGGATTGGCGCGGTCGCGAACATGGACGCCGCGGAGCATGCGATCGGCGCGCCCATCAGCACGATCGACACGAGCGGCCTTCTGGAGCGAACGCTGTCGGCCGCCCCGCAACCGGGGACGGCAGCGAATGCCGTCCGCATCGTCGACATCCAGTTCGGTCGACAGCATCCGCTGCGCATCATCGCAACGCCGATACTCGATGACTCCGGCGCGCACACGAGCACGCTGCTTCTGTGGGTGGACAAGAGTCTCGAGGTGCGCGTCGAAGGCGAGATCGCGGAGGTCCTCGCCGCCGTCAGCGAAGGAGACCTGACGCGTCGCGTTCCCGTCGGCGCGAGCGGGCAGTTCGAGTCGCTGGCGCGCGGCGTCAACGACATTACGGATCGCCTCGCCGGCCTCGTGGTGTCGGTGACGGCTTCCGCCGCGGAAGTGAAACGCGGTGCCGAGGAAATCGTCGAAGGCAGTGCCAGCATCGCACACCGCACGGCGCAGGCTGCTTCGAGCCTCGAGAAAACGGCATCGAGCCTGCAGCAGGCGACCTCAGCCGTGCGCCAGACCGCGCTGCATGCCGCCAAGGCGAACGAAGTCGCAGCAGAGACCCGTCATGCCGCCTCAGAAGGCCTCGCGACCGTCTCGGCCGTGACGGCGTCGATGAACCAGATCGAAGCCGCGAGCCGCGAGATCGTCGGCATCATCGAGGTGGTCAACAGCATCGCGTTCCACATCAACATGCTCGCGATCAATGCGTCGATCGAAGCGGCGCATGCTGGAACGCATGGCCGGGGATTCGCGATCGTCGCCGATGAGGTGCGCGCGCTGGCGCGGCGTGCCACGGGCGCCTCGCGCGACATCGCTGCGCTGGTCGGCAACACGATCGAGCGCGTGACGGAAGGTGCGAGCCTCGTGGCGCATTCCGGCGCCACGCTGGAGCGCGTCGTCGGATCGTTCGGCCACGTTGCCGTGCTGATGGATGAAGTGGCCTGCGCCACGCACGATCAGTCTGTGGGGATCGAACAGGTCAATCAGGCGGTGATGGAACTCGACGCCCTGACGCACCAGAACGCGGCGCTCGTGCAACAATCGACGCAGGCAAGCGAGGCGATGGCGCAGCAGGCCATCGATCTGGCCGCGATGATGCAGCGGTATCGAACTGCGATGGATCAGCCGGCGCGGCGCGCGCCGATGTGACGACCGACCGCGTTGTACGGATCGCCGCCACTCCCATCGCCTTCCGTCAGCAGCGCCAGCGCGCGTGCCATCTCCAGCGTCGGACGCGGCTGGGATTCATCAATGCCCAGTTCCGGGCGCACGGCGGCGGGGCGGGCTGATGCCGCGTACTCGTGATGACTGCGTTTCCATTCAGACATGATCGCCTCCGTTGGGATCATGCTAGGCCCGCGCTGGCGCGCGAGCCAGACAGCTCGTCGGCTTGCGGTGGCCGTTCATCGGACGTGCCGCCGTTCATCCACCGGATTCGACCGCTCGTCCAGGACCGTCGCGCGGACGCCCGGCAAGGCGCTCTGTGGCAGTATCCCTGCGCCGCTCGCGACTGCGGCCTTCACCGCTGAGGTACATGGATGATCGATCTGCTCGCGCAGGAGCCCTGGGTCCGGCTCGGCGTGTTTGCGTCCGTGTTCCTCGCGATGGCGGCCTGGGAGCTGCTCGCGCCTCGCAGGCGTCCCACGCTCTACAAGCCGTATCGCTGGATCAACAATCTCGGCATCGTCGTGCTCGACACCATCGCCGTGCGCGTGCTGTTCCCGACCGCCGCCGTCGGGTCCGCGCTGCTCGCCGCGCAGGCGGGCTGGGGTCTGTTCAACGTACTGCCGGTTCATGCGGTCTGGGCCGTGATCATCGGTGTCGTGCTGCTGGATCTGGCGATCTGGGCGCAGCATGTCGCGTTCCATGCCGTACCCGTGCTGTGGCGACTGCATCGCATGCATCACGCGGATGTCGACTTCGACGTCACCACCGGCCTGCGCTTCCATCCGCTCGAGATCGTGCTGTCGATGCTGATCAAGATCGCGATTGTCGTGGCCTTCGGGATTCCGCCGATCGCCGTGCTGATCTTCGAACTGCTGCTGAATGCGAGTTCGCTGTTCAATCACGGCAACGTGCGTTTGCCACACGCCGTCGACGCCGCGCTGCGCTGGCTGATCGTCACGCCGGACATGCACCGCGTGCATCATTCGTGGGACATGAGCGAGACGAACACGAACTTCGGTTTCAATCTGTCGCTGTGGGATCGACTGTTTCGCACCTACCGCCGCGATGCGAAAGACGGGCAGGAGCAGATGACCATCGGCCTGCACGAGTTTCGTGCGGCGGGCGATCAGAGGCTCGACCGATTGCTGCTGCAGCCTTTCGTCGAGGCACGCTAGCGGTCATCCGGTTCCTCGCGCTTCATGTCGTCGAACAGGTCGCCCCTCGCGGCCGGCTCGTCCAGATGCTTCACGCAGATGGTCATGTTCTTGTGCATCGCGTGAAGATCCTTCAGCACGAGAGCATCCGATCCCAGCGACACATAGCAATTCGGATTGATCCATTGCACCCATTCTCCATCGGCGTTGCGCAATGTCTGGCCGACACGATGCGGCACCTCGGCAAAGACGCTGCTGCGCTGTGACCTGGGCTTGCTCGGATACCGGTGCTCGA
This sequence comes from Steroidobacteraceae bacterium, assembly GCA_965279665.1. GTDB lineage: Bacteria > Pseudomonadota > Gammaproteobacteria > Steroidobacterales > Steroidobacteraceae > UBA964. The sequence continues at coordinate 170,588 of OZ257256.1, read as the reverse complement.
ACGATCGCACCGGCGGTGACGACCCGGCAGCGCGGGATCTCGCCACCGCTTCTGCGGAGGCCTGCCAGTCGATCGCGCTGCGGGGTACCGATGCCGTGGGCGCCGCATCACCCACGGGCACGGAGCCAGAGGGCTGCGACATCGAACGTTGCCCGGCTCGCGCCGAGCTGCCGAACTGCGGGCGCAACGGTGCGAGGCGCGGCGGGGACTCGGCTTGCAGTGCGGGCGCGAGCAGCAGCCACACCAACGCAGGGTCCGGCGCCGCAGCTGAGGCGTTGCGGCGCATGTCGAGCAATTGCAGCGCAAGCCAGGCATGAAGCGCGGCAACGCCCAGCAGTATCCCCAGTCGGACATGGCCAGCTGCGGCGGTTCGCATTGCGTTACGCTAGTATTCTCGATTGAACCACTACAGATGGAGCCGAACATGGCCAAAGAAGTTCAGCAGAAGAAGCAGGAAAAGAAGAAGCCCGCGAAGACGCTGATGGAGAAGCGCGCGCAAAAGCAGGCGAAGAAGGCCGAGAAGGGCCGCTGAGTCATCCGGATCCCGCCTGTGCAACTCTCGACCCGTGCCTGGGTTCACAGGCGGCCGGACGAGGGCCCGACACTGACGGACCTCGCGATCGTCGATCCGCGCGACGACGAGATGCTGGTCCGGATCGTCGCCACCGGGGTCTGTCACACGGACGTGATCGCCCGGCGCTACGCGCGCCTGCCCGCGGTATTCGGCCATGAAGGTGCCGGCATCGTCGAGGCGGTCGGATCGCGCGTCGGACGCTTCAGGGTCGGTGACCGCGTCGCGCTGACGTTTGGCAGCTGCGGCGGCTGCCACAACTGCCACGTCGGCGCGCCGTACAACTGCGCGCTGTCGACCGAGCTGAACTTCATGGGTCAGCGGGCCGACGGCTCGACGACGCTCGCCGATGGCGCCGGACCCATCCGCGGTGCCTTCTTCCAGCAGTCCTCGTTCGCCACGTTTGCGCTGACCACGGAACGCAACGCCGTGGCGGTACCCGAATCCTTTCCGCTCGAGCTTGCCGGTCCGCTCGGCTGCGGCATCCAGACCGGGGTCGGCGCGGTCCTGAACACGCTCGAAGTGAAGCCCGCATCGTCGCTGGCCGTCTTTGGCGCGGGGTCGGTTGGATTGTCGGCCGTGATGGCCGGCGCGCTGATCCACTGCTCGCCGCTGATCGCCGTCGACATCCGGCCGGACCGGCTCGAACTCGCGCGCTCATTCGGCGCCACGCACACGATCGATGCACGCGAGGGCAGCGTCGTCGAGCGCGTCCGCGATCTGACGCGCGGCGGTGTCTACTACTCAGTGGAATCGACGGCCCAGGTGCAGTCCTTCAAGGATGCGATCCACTGCCTCGCGCGCGGCGGCGCCTGCGGTATCTGCGCCGTGCCGGACTACGGCAAGCCGTTCGAATTCTCCCCCGCGGCGATTCTCTCGGGCCGGACGCTGAAAGGCGTGCTCGAAGGTTCGAGCGTGCCGGACGTATTCATTCCGCTGCTGATGAAGCTGCACCTCGAAGGTCGCCTGCCCTACGACCGTCTCGTGCAGTTCTACGACTTCGCGGATCTGCCCAATGCGCTGGCGGATGCCGGCGCCGGCCGAGTCCTGAAGCCGATCCTGCGCGTCAGCTAGTCGCTAGCGGCAGCGTGGTGCCACGCTCCACGAGCGGGCAGTCGAGCAGCCATTGCTCGGCGGGTCGCGCCGGATCGTCGATGTGCGTCAGCAGCGTATCGACGCTGCGCGTGACGATCTCGCGCAGCGGCAGCTTCGCGGTGGTCAGGTCGTACGAGGGCCAGGCGGCCACGGGCACGTCGCTGAATCCGACGATCGACAGATCTTCAGGGATCCGCAGCTTGACGTCATAGCGCGCCGCATCGACTGCGCCCAGCGCCATCGGATCCGACACGCAGAACAATGCATCGGGCGGCGACGCGCTGCGCAGCAGGCGCAGTGCGGCATCGCGGCCGCCTTCGTAATAGTAGCCGCCGTAGTCGATGACCACGCTCTTGCCGGCAGCCATGATGCGTTCCATGAAGCTGCGCGCGCGACGCGACAGCGCTTCGCCCGGGAATCCCTCGACGATCGCGAATCGCTGTCGTCCTTCGGCGAGCAGTCGATCGGCGATCGACCGCCCGAGCTGGTCGCTCTGGATCCAGACCTGATTGGAATCCGCGACGACGGTGCGATCGATGACCACCACGGGCAATCGGTGCCGACGACAGCGAGCGGCCAATTCGGCGGAGGGATGACACGCCGCCATCAGCATGCCATCGAGCTGATACTGCAGCGCGGCCTCGACGGCCTGCTCGACGCTGAAATCCGGTGAAACTGTCTGCAGCAGCGTCTGGTAGCCGCGCCCGCGCAGCTGCTCGTTGAACTCGCCGAGCATGTCGGCGAAGAACGGATTGCGCAGGTGGCCCATCACGAGCGCGACGACATTCGAGCGCTGCGTCATCAGCGTGCGCGCCATCAGGTTGGGCCGATAGCCGAGCTGTTCGGCGGCTTCCAGCACACGGCGACGCGTTTCGCCGGCAACGCTCGCGCCTTCGGTCAGCGTGCGCGAGACGGCAGAACGCGACACGCCGGCGAGGCGCGCCACGTCGAGTGCAGTCACGCGGCCGCTGCGTCGGCGCATCAGCGCCGCACGGCCGAGCAGATGTACCAGCTGCCCATCGGCAGTCGCCCGTCCGGCGAACCGACAGCGGCCAGTCCAGGCTCGAGCCGTGTCATCGTGGGCGTGTACTGGCGAAACCCGGCAATGACATCGGCCGGCTGGAAGCCGGATTCGACGGCGACCTTCGCAAAGTCCGCGCGCGCGACGCCCGCCATGAATGGCTCATTGTTGTAATGCGCTTCGAAATCCACGCGCACCTGTTCCCACAGGCCCATCTGGTCATAGCGCCCGGGCACCTCGAGGTGCGCCATCACGCCACCCGGCCGCAGCAGACGATGGCTCTCACGGAAGATGTTGCGCATCGCGGCGTGCGAGGTCTCGTGCAGCGCGACCGCCGACACGACCAGATCGAAATGACCGTCCGGAAAATTCGTGTGCTCCGCGTTCTGCTGCGAGAAGTGGACTTCGCGTCCCATGTACTCCGCGCGCGCGTGGGCGTAGCGCAGCATGGGCGCCGCGACGTCGATCGCATGGATCTCCGCGTCCGGGAAGTCATCCTTCAGGGCGACGGTCGAATGCCCGACCGCGCAGCCCATGTCGAGGATGCGGCGCGGCGCCAGCGTTGGATAGGTCGAGATGATGTGCGAGGCGAGCGTGTGACCGCGGCCGTCGTTCATCCAGCCGCCATTCCGCCAGTAGTGATAGGTGGAGGCGTAGCGGTCGTACATGGCACCGGGCCGGAAATCTTCCGGCGCGCGTTCGGTGTGGTAGCTGCCGGCCATGCGATGGTGATCGAACGCGCCGATGTAGCGAGGCACGGGCAGCGCCGGATCCAGCTGCAGGGAGCCCCGCGGAGTCGTCAGCGCACGGCGGTGCGCATCGAGTTCGGCATGCTGCCGGTCGACGCTTTCGCCGATCGCACTCCACAGCATGTCCTGGTACAGACGCTGCAGCGTCAGCCACGCCTGATGATACGGCTCGGCCTCGAGCTCGTTGCGGATCTCGGCGCTGGTCGTCGGCGGCTTGCCGCGCGCCGCGGTGAACCGCGGTGCGATGTGGTCCGTGACCAGACGCCGATCGATCGGATCCATCTCCTGCATGACATGCCCACGCATCGAAACGAGAAACGCTTCGAGCGCCATCTCATCGTGCGAGGTCTGCGGCATCATCGGGTGCGCGAAGCGCGGAGCGGCGGACATGACGATCAACTCCTCTGGACTTCGGCAAAGATGCCCGCGTACGACTCGGTGTGCGCGCGCAACTCAGCCGGTGGCAGCTTCTCGTGCAGGGCGCGGAACACGTGACGGATCATGCGCTCGCGCGTGGCCGCACGCTGGACGGCGACGGTTTCGTCGATCGCGAACTCATCGATCTCCTGCGGCGATACCGGCAGGCCCGCGCCCTTCAGTATCCGCTCGTGCGCATCGAGGCGGTCGCGGACGATGGACAGCTCGCCGAGCAGGGCCACGACCATCGAAAACAGCGTCTCCTGGATCGGATCGCCGAGGAACACGGTGTGGTCGCCGGCAGTCCGGCGCAACGTGGGGTTCTGGGCTGCTGCAGTCATGGGGCCTCCGATGTCATTGCACGCGCGTGCAATACTAACAGGGGCGGCGAAAATGTGACAGCGGCGGACCGGCCGAAGAGCTCAGCCGGCGCGCTGGGCGGCCATCTCGGCCAGCTTCTCGCGAGTCAGATCATAGCGCGCGAGGAACAGCAGGCTGAGCAGCATCACGGCAGCCGGCAGGATCGCGACGTTGAACGCAATTGCCGTGAGGGCCGACTCTGGCTGGCAGGCGACCTCGCCGGCCCGCGTCTTCAGGTACCCGGCCCAGCTGAGGATGCCGCCCGCGAACAGCGTCGCGATCGCGGCGGAACCCTTCTCGATGGTGCTCCACATGCCGGCGTAGATGCCTTCGCGGCGCTGGCCCGTCATGTGGAAATCGTAGTCGATGGTATCCGGCAGCATCGAGACACCGAGCAGGATCAGACCGCCGCCGGAGACGCCGATCATGAACCCGATGCCGAGCATCAGGCCGACGTCGCCCTGGCCCGGGATCAACAGGCACAGATCGAACAGCGCGAACAGCGCAACGGCCATGAAGTACGCCGGCTTCTTGGTGACGCGTCGTGCGTACCAGACCCACCCTGGCAGCGAGAGCACCGTGCCGAGCGAGAACAGGCCGAAGAACATGCCGAGTTGCGCGCCCGTCATCTGTACGACGTACTGCGCGTAGAACGCGAGACCCGCGGAAAAGGCCGTAACGCCCGTCAATTGCAGCGTTTTCGTCGCGACCAGCAGCATGAACGGACGATTGCGGAGCGTGAAGCGCAGCTGCTCCATGAAGCTCGTCGGCGCCTCGTCACGCACGGAGAACTTCGCGCTGCGCGTGCCGAAGAAGCACAGCGCCATCGACCCGAACACGATCAGCGCCATGACCGCGCCCATCAACGCATAGCCTTCGAGCGATCCGGCGACCTGACCGGCGATGGTCGGCGGCATGATGCAGTCCGCCCCGTCGGCGGGGCGGAGAATCGTCGGCGTCGTTGCGGCCGCTGCTGCGCCCCCGCCGGCCGACACGAGGATCGGCGTGATTGCGGTGCCGATCAGGAGCCCGGTCGAACCGAACAGCGTCCTGAACGACATCAATCGCGTGCGGTCGTGATAGTCGCTGGTCATTTCCGCCGGCATCGACAGATACGGCACGGCGAACAGCGAATAACCCATCGCGAACAGGATCAGGATCGCGCCGTAGTACCACATCAGCGCGGTGCCACTCTCAAACACAGGCACCTTGAACATCAGATAGGCCGATGCCGCGGAGACGAAGGCGCCCAGCAGCAGGTAGGGTCGCCGGCGGCCGATCTTCGACTGCGTGCGATCGCTGACGTAACCCATCAGCGGATCGGTCACCAGGTCATAGATCTTGCTGATGAAGATCAGCGCGCCCGCAATGGCAGGCTCGATGCCAAGCATCGTCGTCATGAAGAACAGCAGGTAGATGCCCGTCACGCCGATCAGCGTCGAGGTGCCATTCGTGCCGAGGCCGAACGCCAGACAGAGGGACAGCGGCAGTCGTTTCGACTGCGGTGCGGCGGATGCTGGCGGCGTCATGGCTGCGTGGACCTCCCGGGAGACTGCTAAGATGAACGCGCGTGCATCGCTTGGCAACCCGCATGTGGAGATTCGCTCGATGGCTGCAGATCTGAACGTCGGCATGGTGCATGGCCCGGGCCCCGCGGGCGCCTGGGATTCGGAGCGGGTGTCGGGGCCGCGGGTGCTGCGCGGCGCCGATGGCGTCTGGCGCATGTGGTATTACGGCCGCGATCCCGGCTTCGACCGCATGATCAACCTGCCGACGGGTCGATGCGGCCTCGCGACCTCGACCGACGGCGTCCGCTGGACGCCGCATCCCGGTCCGCTGACCATGGGCGCGGTATTCGAGCCGCACCCGGATCCGGCGCATTTCGATTCTTCGCATGTCGGCGTCAGCGACGTGCACCTGCGCGGCGATCTGTACTGGATGTGGTACTTCGGCGGCAGCCAGGCCACACAGAGCATCGGGCCCTACACCGTCCGCGGCTTCGATCTGCGCCCTGGCGTCGCGGTTTCGCGCGACGGCCTGCGCTGGTCGCGCGTCGAAGGCCCGGTGAAGGGCGCCCTCTTCGATCTCGGCGCCCCGGGCGAATTCGATGCCGTGATGTGCGGCTGGCCGCAGGTTCTGCACGATGGCCGCGAGTGGAAGCTGTACTACCACACGCTCGATCCGCGGCGCGGCTTCATGGTGGGCCTCGCCACCTCCAGCGACGGCCTGCACTGGGACAAGCGCGGCGAGGTCTTCGGGCCGGGTGAGCCCGGCGCTTTTGACGAACAGGGCGCTGCCACCCGCCAGGTCATCCTGCACGGTGGTCGTTACCTGATGTTCTACGAGGGCGTCATGAAATCCGGGCATCGCTCGATCGGGCTCGCGGTATCCGACGACGGCCTGCGCTGGCAGCGCCAGCGCGGCAGCGAGCCGGACGGGTCGGTGTTCTCGCATGCCCCTGCCGGCTCGGGCCGCTGGGATGCGTTCGCGGTGGGCACGCCCTCGCTGGTTCCGATGGACGACGGCTCCTGGCGGATGTACTACATCGGATCGAACGAAACCGGCAGCCATGCGGTCGCCGATGAGATGGCCCTGAAGCACCGGATCGGGCTCGCCGTGAGCGCCGGTACGGATTTGACACGCTGGAAACGCTGGGGAGAATGAGCTTGCACGCGCGTGCACTCCCCGGCATCATCCCCTCTGGAGGTCGACATCCATGAACGCCCAAATGAAGCCCCTGACCGAACGCCACATCAAGGTGGAGGCGGCCACGCCCGAGAATGTGGCGCCCTTCGGCGCGCTGCTGGGACGTCGGTCCGGCGTGAAACCCACCGGCCTCGACTATTACGCCGGCGCCATCGCGATGAGCCGGCCCGTGAACTACCAGTGCACGTCGCAGACCGAACTGTCGCTGACGACGCTGAAGCGCCGACCCTTCCAGGTGAAATACCTCGAGCGGCATTTCCAGCACACCCAGACCTTCATCCCGCTCGGCGGCAAGCCCTACGTCGCCGTGCTCGCGCCGCCCTGCAAGGAGGAGATGCCGGATTTCTCTGCGGTACGCGCGCTGCGCTTCGAGGGTGATACCGGCCTGTGCCTGCACATCGGCACCTGGCACGAGTTCCCGTTCGCGCTAGAGGACGACACGGATCTGGCCGTCGCGCTGTCGTCGCAGACCACGATCGACCTGCACCACCGCGCCGAGAACGGCATCGAGGCTTTCGGCCCGGATCTGGACAAGAAGGACATGACGCTGCGCGCGGGCGTCGTGTTCGTGCTGGATCTCTGATGTACGAATCGGTTCCGCAGCGACCGCTGCCCGTGCTGGCGACGCCCTCGCATGACGAGCGCGCGCGCCAGCTGTTCGCCAAGGATTTCCGCAAGTACATCATGCTGGACGTGCCGCCGCTGACGCGGCGCGTCTACGAGCAGGAGGTCAAGCCGGCCGTCATCGCCGCGAAAGGTGCGGCACCCACCAGTCACACCGAAGTCCGCGATGTCATGTGGGAGCAGGGTTTCCTGCGTGCCGCGCAGGGCCTGCAGCGCATCTCGCAGGAACTGATGTGGGGCTCGATCGTGCCCTCGGTCGAGCGCCAGGCCGCCGAGATCAACGCGCGTGCGGCGGAACTCACGGCGCGTGGCGTCGGCTCGCTGAATCTCGATCCCGATGCGAAAGTGCCCGAGTACCTCACACGGGTCGACATCCACTGCATGCCGGGCAACTACCACACCGAAAATGCGCCGAACGATGCGAGCCAGGGCGCGCTGTTCGATCGCGGCTCATTCCTGTACGCGCTCGGCTCCGCTGGCGAGCTGAACGACGCGACTGGCGTCGTGCTCGCGCAGAAGATCAAGGCACAGTTCCCGGATCTGAAGCCGCGCCGGATACTCGATCTCGGCTGCACCGTCGGCAACAACACACTGCCGCTGTGCGACGTATACCCCGATGCGGAGATCCATGCCGTCGACATCGGCGCACCGATGCTGCGCTACGCGCATGCGCGCTCCACGGCGCTCGGCAAGGTCGTGCACTGGCACCAGCGCGATGTGCGCGACACGCGCTTCCCCGATGGCCACTTCGATCTCGTCACCTCCGAGATCCTGTTCCACGAAGTGGAGCCGGACCAGATCGGCGCCGTGTTCAAGGAGGCGTTTCGCGTCCTCGCACCGGGCGGCGTCATGGCGCACATCGACATTCCGAACTTCTTCCAGTACCCCGATCCGCTGTTCGTGTCGCTGGTCGACGCCGACCACTTCCACAACAACGAACCGTTCTGGGGCGAGATGCATCGGCGCGATCTGGTGCAGCTGATGGTCGACGCCGGCTTCCCGCGCGAGACCTGTTTCCGCGGCGTGGCGCCGATGGGCATGTTCCCCTGGTCCTGGTTCGGCGCCGTCAAATCCTGAGCTGCATGCCATGAACAAGCCCGATCGCATCCGTCTGACACGCACCGCCCGCGGCGCGCGCCCGCAGTTCAGCCCCGAGCCTGAGGTCGATCGCGTGATGGCGATCGCCATGGCCATCGCGAGCGAGGTCGCGGCCCTGCGCGAACGCCTCGATACCTTCGAGACGCTCGCCGCGCGCAAGGGCGGCGTGTCCTCGGCCGATATCGAAGCCTTCGAGCCCACGGCCGAGCACGAGAAGCGTCGTGAGCAGTGGCGTCACGACTTCCTCGACCGCGTGCTGTACATCCTGCGCTCTGACTCCGATCACGCTGGCGCATGACGTCGGGCGTCACGCTCGACGCGGGCGTCCTCGAGATCCGCGGCGGCGCGGTACATGATCGGGACGAAGAGTTTCGCCTGAGTCGCACCGCCTCTGGCGGCTATCTGCTCGAAACGACCATCACGCCGCTGGACCGTCGCTATCGCTGCGAGACCCGCTTCACGTATGACGCCGGCTGGCAACCGCTCGGCGCCCAGGCACAGGCCGTTCACGGCGACGCTGCCCACAGCGTGGCGATAGAGCCTTTCGCCGATCATGCCGTGATCACCGTGCACCGCTCGGGCGAAGCTGATCAGATGCGCCGCGTCGCGTTCACGCCCGCCATGATGATCGATCTCGAGCCGAGCGCTCTGCCGATGTGGGTGATGACACGGCGCTACGACCGGGCCGCGGGTTGCGTGCAGACCTTCAGCTGGATCGGCCGATCGCTGATCCGTGATCTCGTGCTGGAAGGCGGCCGCACGCCGCTCGAGTTTCGCGGCGTCGAAGCTCGCGGCGATCGATTCACGTTCTCGGAGACGTATCCGCTGCCGAACGGCGGCGAGTTCACGCTGCGCTTCGAGCTGATGCTCGATGCGCGCAGCATGCTCAATAGCTTCACCATCGAAACCGGCGCGAGCCGAGTGATCGGCACGCGCCGGTAGCGGCGTTGCCTAGAAGCGCACCTCGGTGCGGATGCCAAACACGCGTGGCATCGGCAGATAGGCCAGGTACGCGCGACCCGGCGCACCGGTACCCTCCGTACGACCGACATCGACGAAGCGCTGCGCGCTCTTGATCTTGTCGTCGTCGAGCAGATTATTCACATAGGCCGTGACGGACCAGCTCTCGCCGGCGATGCCAGCGCGCAGGTCTGCCAGCGAATACGCCGGCAGCGTCGACAGGTTGGCCTCATCCAGGAAGCGCTCCGAGCGATAGCTCGCGTCGAGCTGCGCGAACCACTGCGTGCCACCGGCGAACCGGTCGCGATACTCGATCGACGCGTTCAACGCGTTCGTCGGCGTCTTCTGCACGTCGCTGCCGGAGAAATCGCCGGTGGCGTTGCCGGATTCGGCGCGCTGCAGCGCCGAGGCACCAGTGCCGATCTCGAACTCCTTGTACGTGGCGTCGGTCCAGGAGTACGAACCGCTGACCGTGATCTGCTGCGTCGCGCGCCAGATCGCCTCGAGCTCGAGGCCCTTGATCTCGACCTTGCCCGCATTGGCGATGGCCGACAACGTCACGCCGGTCAGCGGATCGACTCGCTGAATGCCGACCTGCTGGTCCGTGTAATCGTTGTAGAACGCGGCCGCGTTGAACTGCAGCCGGTTGTCGAGCCAGTCCGTCTTGACGCCAAGCTCGTAGGTATCGACGTTCTCGGCGTTGTAACCCTGCGTCGCCAGCTCCGTGACTTCGTTGACGTTGTAGCCACCGGGCTTGTAGCCCTTCGCGAAGGTGGCGTAGGCCAGGAAACCGTCACGCAGCTTGTAGTCCACGGACACACGCGGCGTGAACTTGTTTTCCTTGATGTTCGCCGAGATGCCGCAGGACGAGGCGCCGGTCGGATACAGCGGATTGACCGGGATCGACGGCACGGCCGGGCACATCGGCGTCAGCGACACGAATGCGACCTGCTGCCGGGTCCAGCCGCTGGTGAAGTAGTCGAGGTCGTCCTCGTTGTAGCGGCCTTCGAGGGCGATCTTCAGCTTCTCCGTCGCCTGCCACTGCACGGAGCCGAACAGGCCGGTGTAGTCGGTGGCACGGGTGTACGTCGACGGGAACGGAGACGCGGCCGTCGGCGCACCACGGAAGCCGAAAGGCGGCACGTTCGCGAAGATCGAGGCCGGATTTCGCAGCCAGAACTGACTGCCGCTCAGCAGCGAGGAAGACTCGCTGAACTTCTGTGCACCGAGGATCACGTTCACCGGACCGAACTCGTTGCTCCAGCGGATTTCCCAGTGCCTGTGCTGATTCTCGTAGAGCTCGTTCACGATGGCACTGAACGACAGCGCCGTCGGCGACAGCTGGGCATAGTTGCTGTAGTCGCCATCGATGATCGAATGCGCATCATTGCGCAGCCAGCCGAACAGCAGCGTGAAATCGCCGAAGCCCGTGCCGAGGTTCGCTTCGAGCGTGGCCGTCTCCTGCACCTGGTCGAGACCCGGGAAGATGCCGCCCAAGGGATTCGCAGATAGCTGCAGGTCGCTCTGATCCGCGCTGATCTCGCCGGTGACGGTCTTGCGCGTACAGGCCGTGAAGATCGCAGCACTGACGCCCGTGAGGTTAGTCGGGCAGGGGCTCATCGGACCACCTGGGAACGGCGCGAACGTGCCGCCGATCACGGGCAGGTCCACCGTCGCGCCGATATAGGCCGCCGGCAACTGCGAGAACTCATCGTCCGTGTACTGATAGCGCGCGAGGATGGACAGATCCTCCGTTGCCTTGAACAGCAGCGACACCGCGCCGCCGAGTGTTTCCTCGGCGCCCAGATCCTCGCCCGTGACCGGATTGTTGTAGTAGCCGTCCTTCGAGAACGACGCGACATTGAAGCGCACCGCAAGCTTGTCGTTGATCAGCGGACCGGTGATCGAACCGCGCACGCCGACAGAATTGCCCTGCGCGGCCTCCACCTCGACCTTGCCGCCCCATTCGTCCATCGACGGGCGCTTGCTGATGTAGTTGATCGCGCCCGAGAACGCGGAGCGTCCGTACAGCACGGACTGCGGTCCCTTCACGACTTCGATGCGCTCGAGATCCAGCAGGCGCGTGTTCAGCGACGACGAACCGCCAGCGATGTAGAGATTCTCACCGCCGATGTCCTGGCCATCGAGCAGTACCGCAACGCTCGGCCGGCCGCGCTCGCTCTGCATGCCGCGGATCGCCGGGCGCGTGTCGTTCGGAAAGGCGCCGAGATCGAACGTGAGCCCCGGCACGAGCTTCGCGATGTCCTCGACCCGCGTGATGCCCTGCTGGGCGATCTGCGCGTCGCCGAAGGCCTTGATCGACAGCGGCACGTCCTGCAGACGCTCCTCGACCTTGCGCGCGGTCACGACGACTTCGTCGAGGCGGAAGGCGTCGTCGGCGTCCTGCGCAGAGGCCAGCGGCGCCTGAGCGGCGACAGCCAATGCAGCCAGAAACAGAGATCCGGTCCTGGAAGGAATTCCCATACATCGCTCCCTGAATTGTTGTCCGTGCCCGAAGATAGCGCGACTTTGCACGCGCGTGCAAGCATGCGATGCTTGCGGACCTGGCCCATAATGGAGCCGTACAGGAGGCGCAATGGCTGGACTCAAAGTGCTGATTTTCGGGGCGTCTTCGCAGATCGGCGTGCATCTGGCCCAGATCCTGGCCGCCCGGGGCAATGTCGCAGTTCCGGTCGCGCGTTCACCGCGTGAGGGCGCGGAGCAGGCGGACGTGCTCGATGCCGCTGCGGTGGACAGAGTGTTTCGCCGCCACCCGGACGCCACGACCGTCGTCAGCATGGTCGGCGGTCGCCCCTTCCGAAAGGAAGACAAACCCGCGGACTTCGACGGCAATCGCAATCTGATCGAGGCGGCTCAGCGCCACGGCGTGAAGCGCTTCGTGCTGATCACCACCATCGGCGCCGGCGACAGCATCAATGCCGCGCCCTGGATCGCCAAACTCGTGCTCGGCCGCTTCATGAAACTGAAGACGCTCGCCGAAAACCTGCTGCGTGAATCCGGCCTCGACTGGACGATCATCCGGCCCGGACACCTCAAGGAAGGCCCGCCGAGCGGCCGCGCCGTGCTCGCGACGGACCCGAAGACGCAGGGCGTGGTGCTGCGCACGGATGTGGCAGAGCTCGTCGCGCAGACACTCGGCCGTGCGGATACCATAGGCCGTACCTACACCTGCGTCGAACCGCGGGTTTAGGAAGCCGATAGCCGTCTGCATCGCGCGACTGGCGCACTGTTCATCTCTGGAGAATTCCATGCAGCTGCTCGACGTCCTGAACCAGATGGGTGGCCTGAAGTCGGTCGCGCGCGAACTCGGTGTCAGCGAATCGCAGGCAGCGAGCGGCGCAGCAGCGCTGCTGCCGGCCATTCTCGGCGGCTTCAAGAAGCAGGCGCAGGCACAGCCCACCGGGCTCGAGGGCCTTGGAGGATTGCTCGGCAATCTCGGTGGTGGCGGGCTGCTCGACGACGTGCTGTCACCGCAAGCAACCAACGTGAACCGGGGTAACGATGTACTCGGCCAGATTTTCGGCAGCCGTGAAGTCAGCCAAACGGTCGCGCAGAACGCAGCCGGTCAGACCGGGCTCGATCCGTCCTTGCTGAAGAAGATGCTGCCAATGCTTGCGATGCTGGTTGCCGGCTATATGGCGAAGGGCGGCAACGGCGCTGCCGCACAGCCTCCGGCAGGCGGCGGCCTCGGGGGCCTGCTCGGCGGACTCCTGGGTGGCGGCAAGACAGCGGGAGGTGCTTCGGGTCTGGCCTCGATGCTCGACCTCGATGGCAACGGCAATCCGCTCGACGATATCCTGGGGATGGCCAGCCGCACCCTGCGCTGACCGCCGTCGGCCTCGCGGATCGTCCATGCGCCGCGCCTTCGTGAACAGCATTCTCGCGATCGCTGCGCTGCTGCCGGCAGTGCAGGCGCAAACGCAGGCACCCGACGTGCAAAGTCCGGCTTTCCTCGAAGCCGCGCTGATCATCCGCACCTTCGATCACTACGACACAGGCTGCCGGCGTGGCCCAGGCTACAGCGCGACCCAGGCCGACATCGTCAACACGTGGCAGCGTGACAACGGCGTCGCGGGCATTCGCAGCCGATTCGTTGAACTCGATCGCCAGCCGGCGCTGAAGCAGCAGATGGAGCAGGCGGTGCAGCAGATCATCCGCCAGCTTGCCTCGAAAGCGGTCGATGACTGCCTTGCCGCCGTCACTGCAGCGAAGACGCCCAACGCACAGTTCGCGACGGTCGCGCCGCAGTTGCTGGTCGGAGCTCCCGCGCCGTCATCCGCGCGCGGCACCGTCCCGGCAGCGGCAGGCCCGCCACCCACCGCCATCGCCGCGCCCAATACAACGGTCTCGAAGACCTACTCCAATGTGCTCGCGCGGATCGACAGCATCGGCTTCGATACGCGCCCGGCGATGGGCTACGGCGGCTTCATCACGATCGACATCTACCCCATCCTGCTGCTGAAGGATGGCCAGGTACTGAAGGACGTCGAGGCACTGACGTTCGCCGGCGGCCTCGATGCGCATCGCGCGGCGCATGCGGACGACTGGACACGCTGGCGCAGGTCCGGTGGCGAGCTGCAGCTGCTCGGCGAGAAGGGCTGGGAGAAAATGGAGTTCCAGACCACCTATTCGAAACTGCCGGACGGCTTCCGTCTCGACGGCCTGTTTCGCAGACTCGGCGGCGCCGGCACGCTCGGCGTCGGCGGCACGACCGCCGTGGCCGTGTGGAACGAATACCGTTTCTTCCCCGACGGCACCCTGCTGCGGGGTGGTGGCGCAGGCGCGAGCGCCGAAACGGGCAACACGTCCATCACGACGGGCAACATCGCGGCCGACCGGCGCGGGCGCTATCGCATCGAAGGTCTGATGCTGCACATCAGCTATGCAAATGGTTCCGCCGAGCACCGCATCCTGATCGCGGATCCAAAGGATCCGAAAGGCGCGATCTGGCTCGACGGCCAGGGTTACGTGCAGCGCCGCAAGTAGTCGGCGCGGCGGGCGATCCAGGCCGCGATCGGCTAGCCAACGCGCTGACGCGAGCGCCAGACGTAGACCACGGAACACAGCGCGATGAAGCCGATGGCAATCAGCGCCGAACGCTGATCCTCGATCACTGCCGCGACCAGGAAGCTCACGGATCCGAGCAGCACGACGGCCGTCGTCACCGGAAATCCGACGGCGCGAAACGGCCGCGGCAACGTCGGCTCACGCCGGCGCAGCACGAACACCGCGCAATAGGCCGAGATATACAGCAGCATGAACAGGATCGCGGCCAGCGCGATGATCTGCTCGAAGGTGCCCGTCAGCACCATCAGCATCGAGGCAAGGCTCGATGCGCCGAGCGCCACGCGCGGCGTGCCGCTCTCGCTGACGCCCGCAGAACCCGCAGTCAGGTAACCATCACGACCGATGGCGAGCAGGATACGCGGCGCCATCAGCAGCGTCGCGTTCACGAGACTGAGCACGGTCAGCAGCGAGATCACCGTCACCAGCGCTGGTCCGCCCTGCGGCATCAGTGCCCGGGCTGCCTCGGCCGCAGGCAGTTCCGCGGCCGCGAGCACGGGCAGCGGCAGCACGCGCAGGAATGCGACGTTGATGAGCAGGTAGACCGCGATCACCAGAAGCGTACCGCCGATGATCGCGCGCGGCAGCGTGCGCGCCGGGTCCGTGTTCTCTTCGGCCATGTAGATCGCGGAATACCAGCCGTCGTACGCGACCAGCACGGAGCGCAGGGCCATGACGACGACCGTCAGCATCGCCATCGACGCGAGCGGCAGCGAAGCAGCCGCGCCATCGAGCGGCGCAGACGTCGCGGCAACGGGAGGCACGATGAAGCAGCCGACGACCAGCACCATCAGCATCAGGCCGACGCTCATGCTGATGAAGCTCGTCAGCGTACTGCCGAGCCGCAGCCCCACCCAGTGCAGCAGCGTGAAGATCGAAATGATCGTCAACGCGATCCATTTCGAATCGGCGCCCGCGATCGGGACGAGCACGGTGAAAAACGTCGCCGCCGTCATCGCGCCGTACGACAACGCGGCCACGTTGCAGAGCCAGTCACACCAGCCGATCACGAAGCCGACGCCGTTCCCGAACGCGCGCTGCGCATACACACGAAATCCACCAGCCTGCGGGAACATCGTCGCGAGCTCGGCGACGGCGACGGCACCGAGCAGCGCATAGAGACCGCCGATCAGCCAGAACAGCACGACCAGCAGCGGGTCGCCGAGCGCGCCGGCGATGACACCGGGGAGACGCAGGATGCCGACCCCGACCGTCCCGCCGAACACGATGGCGAGCCCGAAGCCGAGGCCCAGGATCTTGCGCAGCGGGCGGGCGGCAGTGGCGTTCATCGGTTCAAGAATGCGCGGCCACCCCGGCACTGGCAAGCGCAATCACCCGGCCGGCGGCAGATTTGCCAGTCGCCGCAATCTCCCTAGAATGAGGTACACGTGACCGACCCTTCGACACCGCTGCTCATCGGCCTGCTCGCGCTGTGCCTCGCACTGTCCGCGTTCTTCTCGGGAACCGAAACGGCGCTGATGAGCATCAACCGCTACCGGCTGCGCACGCTCGCGCGGCAGGGGCATCGCGGTGCGATCCTCGCGGAGAAGCTGCTCGCACGGCCCGATCGGCTGATCGGCCTGATCCTGCTCGGCAATACGCTCGCCAACAATCTCGCCGCGACCGTCGTCGCTGTCGTCGTACTCGACACCTGGGGCCAGGAGTGGGTAGCTGTCGGCGCGGCCGTCGTCACGCTGGTGATGCTTATCTTCTGTGAGGTCGGGCCGAAGACCTACGGTGCGCTGCATCCCCAGAACGTTTCGCTGAAGGCCGTGTTCATCTATCGCGCGCTGAACTGGCTGCTGTATCCCGCCGTGTGGCTGATCAATCGCATGACGAATGCGATGCTGATGCTGGTTGGCATTCGCGGTGATCAGATGGCACAGCAGACGGCGCTGTCGCGCGAAGAGCTGCGCACCGTCGTGGCCGAGGCCGGTGCGATGATCCCCAGCAGCCACCAGCAGATGCTGATGAGCATCCTCGACCTGGAACGCATCACCGTCGATGACATCATGATCCCGCGCAGCGAGGTCGTCGGCATCGACCTGAACGACGACTGGAGCGCGATCCTCGAGCGCCTGCGCGAAACCCAACACACGCGCCTGCCCGTGTACGAGGGTGAGCTCGACAAGCTGATCGGCGTGCTGCACATGAAGCGCGTCGCCAACGAGCTCGCACGCGGTCGGCTGACCCGCGAAGCCGTGCGGGAGATCGCTGCGCAGCGCGACGCACACTATGTGCCCGAAGGCACCACATTGAATGCACAGCTGCTGAACTTCCAGCGCGACCGGCGCCGCTTCGGGTTCGTGGTCGATGAATACGGCGACGTGCTGGGGCTGATCACGCTCGAGGATCTGCTCGAAGAGATCGTCGGCGAGTTCACGACGGATCCGGGCGTCACGGCTTCACATCGCAGCGTGCGACGTGAAACCGACGGCAGCTTCCTGGTCACCGGCTCGGCGACCGTCCGCGCGATCAACCGCGCCATGAAATGGAAGCTGCCAACGGATGGGCCAAAGACGCTGTCCGGACTGATCGTCGAGCACCTGGAATCGATCCCGGAATCCGGCACTGCCCTGCGCATCGGTGACTACTCGATCGAAGTCGTGCAGACCGCCGACAACACGGTGCGAACGGCGCGGATCCGCCCGGAGACGCCGCTCACATGAACAGTGTGTGACAGTCACCTCGCTGCAAGCTCACTGCAACGAAGCCGCGCGATAGAGGGACCGCTCCTCTCCCTTCATCACAGGTGACTCATGAATCGATTCCTCTCGCGCTGGGTGCTCGTCGCCCCGGTCGGAATGCTGCTGGGCGCGGGTCCGGCATTCGCCGACGACGACCTGCGTTTCTCCGACTTCACGCCGCTCGCAGCCTCGGCCGGTCCGACCGCCACGGAAGAGGCGCCGATCACTCTCGGCAATCCTGAATTCCTGCAGGTGTCGATCGCAGATCGCGCCGCTCAGCTGGCTGCCGGCATTCCGAACAGCGGCAACTGGGACATGAACACGGTCAACACGAATGGTCGTCGCCGTGGCAAGTTCCTGTTCACCGTGTTCGAGACGGATCAGGGCGGCATCCAGCGCCACAATCTGCGCACGGGCGAGACCGAGACGCTGTGGCAGAGCGCGCCGTCTGGCGCCGTTGCCTTCGACGCTTCCTACTGGACACCGTGGGGCACGTTCATCACCGCCGAGGAAGCCTGGGAAACCCGTGTCGGTGGCTCCACGCTGCCCTACGGCCGGCTGTTCGAACTGAAGAATCCGCTGACGGCTCCTGGTATCACGGGACCGCTGACCGCCGCGAGCAATGCGGGTGCACAGCTGGTGCACCAGAACGTCATTCCGCGCACCTCGCATGAAGGCATCCAGTTCGATGCCGCGGGCAACATGTACTTCATCGACGAGCTGAACGGCGGTGCGATCTACAAGTACACGTCCGCTGCGAACCTGAAGGCCGTCAAGAAGGGTGCGGATTACTTCGCCGCCGGCCAGACCTTCGTGCTGCGCGTCGGCGACGGCAACACGCCGAATGCCGTGGGCGCCTACACCTGGGTGCCGATCACCACGAAGTCCGGCGCAGGCCTGCCGGGCGCGGTCGTGATCACCGACAGCAACGGCGTGACCTCGGTCGATGCCCGCAACACGACAGACCTGCCGGCGTTCAAGGGCACCGACTACCAGCGTCCCGAGGATATCCAGATCCAGGTCGTGAAGGGCCGTGAGTATCTGTATGTCGCGACGACGACGACGCATGAAGTCTATCGCCTCGACCTCGCGGGCCAGACGATCTCCGTGTTCGCGAACCGCAACTCGATCGACCTCGCGACTGGCGCGGCGGTCGGATCCGGCCTCACCAACCCCGACAATCTCGCGGTCGATCGCGACGGCAACATCTACATCGTCGAGGACCGCAACGGTGGTGTGGATGACGACATCTGGTTCGCGAAGGACCTGAACAAGGATGGCGATCTGCTCGATGCCGGCGAAGGCCTCGGCCGCTGGGCCAGCAACGGCACGCTCGGCTCGGAGTTCACGGGTCTGTACTTCGATCCGTACAACAAGCACCGCGCGTGGGTGAACATCCAGCATCCGTCGAGCGGCGTCGATCGCACGATCGAGATCCTCGTGCCGCACGACGACGAGGACGACAGCGACGACGCTGACGATCACGACGATTGATCGTTCGCTGACGGTCATCTGACCGGCACGGCCGCCGCAGCAACGGGACATGGGCCCGACTGCGGCGGCCGTTGCGTTTGGGCTGCTGCGCCCTACACTGTGCTCCGGGCCGAGGGGGGGCACATGAATCATCTGCTGAACTTCGCGATGACGCTGGGATCGCTGCTCGCGCAGACCGAGCCGCCGGTCGTGCCGGCACCGCCGCCGCCCGCACCTCCGGCCGTGGAATCGCTCCAGGAAGTCACTGTCTCGGCGCCGGAACCACGTTACGTGGCGCCCACCAATCGCGATCGCATCGGCCGGATCTGGGCGCCGGTGATGCTGAATGGCCAGGGTCCGTACCGGCTCGTGCTCGATACCGGCGCGAATCGCTCCGCGATCATCGAACGCGTCGCGGTCGAACTCGGCGACCAGGTGCGGACGGACGGCAAGATCCGCGTGCGCGGCGTGACCGGCACGTCGCTCGTGCCGGTGGTTCGCGTGGATCGAATGGAAATCGGCGACATGCTGCTCGCGCCGGTGCGCCTGCCCATCGTGCTGGACGTCTTCGGCGGCGCCGACGGCATCCTCGGGAACGAAGGCCTGCGCGACAAACGCATCGTCATCGACTTCAAGCGCGACTCGATCTCGGTGAGGCGCTCGAAGCGGGAGCGACCGGGACCCGGATTCCAGACGCTGCCGATCAGCTTCAGCCTCAATCACCTGATGATGGTCGACGTCTACGTCGGCCGCGTGCGGGCGAAGGCGATCATCGACACCGGCGCGCCGGATTCGCTCGGCAACACCGCGCTGCTCGAAGCCCTGAAGCGCAGCAGGCTGGAGACACCGGAGACCGACATCGTCGGCGTGACGCTCGATGTGGAGCGCGGCAATCGCGTGAAGATGCCGACGATCCGCATGCAGAACGTCTCGATCCGCAACGCATCGATGACATTCAGCGACGTGTACATCTTCAAGCACTGGCGCATGACGCAGGAGCCGGCCATCATGCTGGGGATGGACGTCCTCGGCATGCTCGACCAGATGATCATCGACTATCGGACGCGCGAGCTGCACATCCGCACCGTCGGGAATTCGGCCTCGGCGTTCTGACGCCGAACCGCTCAGTTCGCCGCGATCACCAGGCTCTCCAGCGCCGCCCGCGCCCGATGCGCGGCGAGCCGCGCGTTCTCGAGCTTCTCGC
Source organism: Steroidobacteraceae bacterium (assembly GCA_965279665.1). Taxonomy (GTDB): domain Bacteria; phylum Pseudomonadota; class Gammaproteobacteria; order Steroidobacterales; family Steroidobacteraceae; genus UBA964. Next base: position 150,538 of record OZ257256.1, on the reverse strand, counting down.
GCTGTTCCATCAGGGCGGTTTCGGCTGCCAGACGATCCAGCAGCGGCACGCGTCCCGCGGCGTACCCGCGTTGCGAGAGCTCGGCCGCGGACTTCGCGGCCGGAACGCCGTGCTCGACCAGTGCGCGCACCTCGAGCAGGGCGGCCTCGAGTTCATCGGTCATGCTGGCCTGTGTCGCGCGCAGTGCCCGCGCAGCCGCCTCATCGGCCAACTCTGCGCGCAGCAGTTGTGCGCGGGCATCTGCAATAGCCTCACCGTTGCGATCACCGAATGGCAGCGGCAGCGACAAACCGAGCACGAAGGCCTGGTCTTCACCGTCCACGGCCTCGGCAAAACGGCGGACACCGAACGTGGCGGTGACGACGGGGATGCGCCGCGCACGTTCTGCAGCCAGCGCGGCCTGCGCCTGCATCAGTTCATGGCGGGCCTCGAGTCGCTGCGGATGCATGTCGAGCGAGCCGGTGACCGTCGGCACACCGCCGATGGAATCGAACCACGCCGTATCGAGCGGCTCCGTGACCGTGTCCTCGCGCCAGAACTGCGCGAGATGCCGCCGTGCCGCCATGGCCTGCGACGCGGCTCGACGTGCCGTGGCCTGCGCGCTGCCCGTCTCGACTTCGACACGCGCGCGCTGCAGCTCGGATTCCAGTCCGGCCTCGAGCCGCTGCTGCACGGCCGCGCGGGTTTCCGTGGCGATGCGCGCCCGGTCGCGAGCGATGCCGGCGACGCGGTCCGCCACGATGGCCTCTGCGAACGCAATCGTGACGTCGCGTCGCAGTTCGAGCCGCGTCCGTTGCTGCCGTGCCGTGGCGGCCGCCTGGCCGGCGCGGGCGCTGCGCACCGCGGCGCCGCGCTGACCGCCCAGCGGCAGATCCTGCGCAATCGCGATCGTCGTCTCTGCCGCATCGAATCCCGAGAACGGGCCCGAACCCAGCACGTTCTCCGAAGCGATGTCGAGCGTCGGATTCGGCCAGGCGCGCGCACCCTGCAGACGCGCGTCCGCCACCGCACGATCCGCCGCGACGCCGAGTATCTGCGGGCTGCGCTCCAGCGAGCGGGCGATCGCCTGTTCGAGTGTCAGCGCGCCGGGCTCTGCCGCCGCAGATTGCGACATGACCGTCATCGCGAGAACCAGCGCCATGACGGCGCAGAACTTAATGTTTGTGGTCATGACCATCGGTGGGTGCGGACGAAAACCGGATCTGCTGCGGCTTCTGGCCGGTCAGGCTGAACGCTACAAGGATCGTCCACTGGCCAGCAAGGGGCGTCTTGCCCGTCATGATGCCGGTCTGCTTGTGCGCCAGCGGCAGTGAGACGCGCTTGCCATCCTTCAGCATCGTCGCCGTCACCTTGCCCTTCGTCAGATCCACTGGCAGGTGCTTGGCCTTGTCGTGCACATGCAGCTCGAATCCCGGCTCCACGGCGATCAGATGCGCATGGTAGGCGGCCGAGCTCCCGTCCCACTGCGCGGCCTCCGCCGGCAGACTCGCTGCCAGCAGCAAGACGCCCGCGATCAACACTCGATTCAGGATGTTCATCAGTAAGCCTCCGCCGGTGCCGCAGCGCCGGATGGTTGGGTTTCAGTCAATTCGCTACGCAGTCGCTCGACCGCCGGTGCACCAAAGCGTTCGATCAGGGTCGGCGTCACCACGGCATCGAGCAGCGTCGCCGTGAACAGACCGCCGAAGATCGTCACTGCGACCGGATGCAGGATCTCCTTGCCGGGTTGATCGCCACCGACCATCAGCGGCAACAACGCGATACCGGCGGACACCGCCGTCATCAGCACCGGCGTCATGCGCTCGAGACAGGCGCGACGGATGGTAGCGCGATCAAACGGCAGGCCGTCGCGCAATACCAGATTCAGCGTGTGGCTGATCTTCAGGATGCCGTTGCGGGCCGTGATGCCCGTCAGCGTGATGAAGCCGACCATCGCCGCGACAGACAGATCCAGCCCGCCGATCCACAGCGCAGCGACCGAACCGACCAGCGCCAGCGGCACGTTGCCCATCACGATCAGCGCCAGCGACACCGAGCGATAACGCGTGTACAGCACCAGCAGGATCAGCGTCAGCGAAACCAGCGACAGCAGCGCGATCATGCGGGCCGCCTCTTCCTGCGCGCGGAACTGACCTTCCATCCGCAGCGAATAGCCGCTCGGCAGTGCCAGGGTGGCGAGGCGCTGCTCCATGTCGCGCACCACCCCATCGGCGCTGCGACCATCCGTGTTGCCGGAGACGACGATGCGCCGGCGTCCGTCCTCGCGCTGGATCTGGTTCGGCCCATCGGCGTCGGTCACGGTCGCGAGATTGCGCAGCGGCACGGCGCCGCGTGCGGTTTCGATCAGCACCGAGCCCAGCCCCTCGAGCGACCGGGAAGGTTCATCGAGCTGCACCGTGACGCCGAACCGGCGCGAACCATCGATCACCTCGGCGACGCGCTCGCCGCCGGACAGCAGATCGATGCTCGCGGCCACGCGTGCCGGCGTGATGCCGTAGAAGCGCGCCGCGTCCTCGTCCACGCGCACATGGATCTCCGGTGCACGCACCTGGCGCTCGACGCGCAGGTCCACGAGCCCCGGCACATCCTGCAGCAACTGCTCGGCCCGACCCGCGAGAGAACGCAAGGTATCGAGATCGTCACCGGAAATCTTCACGACGATCTGCGCCTGCACGCCCGAGAGAAGATGATCGAGCCGATGGCTGATCGGCTGACCCAGCGACACAGAGCCCGGCATCGGCGCGAGCCGCGCGCGGATGTCCGCGAGCACGGCCTCGCGGCTGCGCTCGCTCGGCGTGAGATTCACGTCGATCTCGTTCATGTGCACGCCTTCGGCATGCTCGTCGAGTTCGGCGCGACCGGTACGGCGACTGACCGACGCCACTTCCGGCACCTGGCTGATCAGTCGCTCGGCCTCGGCGCCCATGCGTTCGGAATCCGTCAGCGAAATACCGGGCGTGAACAGCAGCGTCACCAGTGAAGTGCCTTCGTTGAACTCCGGCAGGAAGCTCTTCGGCAGCCGCCAGGCACCGAACACAGCGAGCAGGATCGCAAGGCCCGCGACACCGAGCACCAGCGGCCGGCGCGGCAAGGTCCAGTCGAGCAGTTGCGAGTAGGCGCTCTTGAGCTTCTGCACGATCTGCGTCTCCGGCTCCTCGAGCGAGCGCAGCGACGGCAGCAGGTAGTAGCACAGCACGGGCGTCAGCGTGATCGAGACGACGAGGCTCGCCAGGATCGAGACGATGTACGCAACGCCGAGCGGCGCGAACAGCTGTCCTTCGATGCCGGTCAGCGCGAACAGCGGCACGAACACCAGCACGATGATGATCGTTGCGTAGAAGATGCCCGACCGGACTTCCTGGCTCGCTTCAGCCACGACTCTCAAGGTCGGCAACGGCACGGTGCGCGCACGGTTCTCACGCAGACGTCGCAGGATGTTCTCGACACCGACGACGGCGTCGTCGACCAGTTCGCCGATCGCGATCGCGAGGCCGCCCAGCGTCATCGTGTTGATCGAGAGATCGAACAGCCGGAATACGATCACCGTGACGAATACCGACATCGGAATCGCCACCAGTGAAATGAACGTCGTGCGGACGTTCATCAGGAAGAGGAACAGTACGACGCCGACGATCAGCAGTGCTTCGAACAGCACGCGCTCGACATTGCCGATCGAGTTCTCGATGAAACCCGCCTGGCGGAACTGCACTTTCAGCGTGGTGATCTCGGGCGGCAGCGATTTCTTCGCGGCTTCCAGCGTCGCTTCGATCTCGCGGGTCAGCGCCACCGTATCCACACCGGGCTGCTTCTGCACGCCGAGCACGACCGCCGGTTGGCCCTCGTAGCCCGCGCTGCCGCGGCGGGCGCGCGCCGCGTAACCGACGTCGGCGACGGCACCGAGCAGGATCGGGACATTGCCCCGCGTGGCGACGACCAGACCCGCGAGCGCGGCAGGATCGCGCTCACGCCCGAGCGTGCGGATCACGAACTCCTGTGCGCGCTGATCGATGAAGCCGCCGCCCCCATTGGACGAGAAACCGCGCACGGCCGCCTCGATTTCGTCGAGCGTCACGCCGAGCTGCCGCATCCGTGCCGGATCGGGCGCCACGCGGAATTCGCGCACCTGGCCGCCGATCGGAATCACCTGCGCGACGCCCGGAATCGTCAGCAGCCGCGGCCGCAGGTCGAACTCCGCGACCTCGCGCAGCAGCATCGGATCCGCTTTCTCACCGGCGATGGCGATCAGCATGATCTCGCCCATCACCGACGTGATCGGGCCGATCGACGCCTGCACGTCCGGCGGCAGCTGGCTCTGCACGGAAGACAGCCGCTCGGCCACCTGCTGGCGTGCGCGATAGATCTCCGAACCCCAGGCGAACTCCACGTAGATGAACGACAGCCCGAGGCTCGACGTGGACCGCACGCGCGTGACGCCGGGCAGTCCCTGCATGGCGGACTCGATCGGGAAGGTCACGAGTTGCTCGACTTCCTCCGGTGCGAGACCGTGTGACTCTGTCTGGATCGTGACGGTCGGTCGATTCAGATCCGGCAGCACATCGATGTGCAGCTTCGGGATCAGCCAGACACCGAGTGCGATCAGCAGCGCCGACGCCGCCAGCACGAACACCCGGTTGCGCAGGCTCGCAGAGACGATCTGGTTGAACATCGCGCGGCTCCTAGCGGATCTGAGCGAGCAACGACGCCCCGCTCACGACGATCCGCACACCCGGCTCGAGCCCCTCGAGCACGGCGATCCGGTCGGCTGCCACCTGACGCACGCGCACGGTACGCGGCATGTAGCGCTCGGCGGAGATCTTCTCGAACACGATTCGATCGCCGTTCGGCGTGCGCACGAGCGCGTCGGACGGCAGTGGCAGACCGGGCGTCGTCACCGAACGCTCGAGGTACACGACCACGGGCTGTCCCACGGCGAGACCCGCAGACACGGACGTCAGGTCCAGTCTCACCGGGATCGCGCCGCCCTTCAGCTGCGAGCCGATGCCCTCGAGTCTGGCTTCGAGCCGCGTTCCGTCACGCAGCGCGACGCTCGCGCGGGTGATCGAGGCGGCGCCGCCGGAGATCGCCTCGAAAGCCAGCGCTTCGATCGACAGCCGCGCGGGATTGATCACGGTCAGCAGCGTCTCGCCCGGCGCGACCACCGCACCGGGTTGCGCATCGATCGAGGCGATCACACCGTCGATCGGGGACACCAGCGCTTCACCGCCACCGAGCGGCGCCGCGAGCGCGCTGCGCTGCGCCGTGAGGCTCTGCACGCGCGCGCGGGCCTGCTCCACTTCGACGCGCGAGACCACGCCCGGCAACCCCTCGAGCCGCGCGAGATCGGCACGCGCCTGCGAGAGTTCCGCATCGACGCGGGCACCATCCACCGCCGTCGCGGCACGCTCGCCGCCCGAGCCGGACGGCGTCAGACGCAGCAACACCTGGCCACGTCGCACGCGTGCACCCAGCGTCGGCCACTGCGTTGCACTGCTGATGACGCGGCCGCCCTGCAGCGTCTGCAGCTGCGCGCTGGCGCGCGGGTCTCCGACGATCTCTCCGGCCAGTCGTACCGAGACAGGCGACGGACCCGCGACCGCCAGCTGCGTACGGATCGCGATGATGCGTTGCGTGTCCTTCGGCACGAAGACGCTGCCATCGGGCAGACGCATCGGCCGATTGCCCGTCATCGCTGCGGCGGCAGGCGGCGCCTCTTCCTCGTGATCATGGCCTTCGTGCGCGAGCGCGCGCTCGCCCTGCACGGACAATGCGGTCAGCGACACGCACAGCAGCGCCAGCGCAGCACGCCGCGTACCGAGCACGCGTCGCCCCATGATTACGCCGAGCGCCAGCACGACCAGGCCGAGCGCCCAGGGCCATACCGCCACCAACCACTCGCCTACGTGTGTGCCGAGTGGGTGTTCCTCGTCTTCTGGACTCTCGAGCGTGCCGCCCAGCAGATCCTCGCCGGGCGGTGCGCTGATGGTCAGCGTGATCGGCACCGCGGCTCCATGCTCGAGAGGCTTGATCGCAAGGCTGTACAGCGCCGGCGCTTCTTCCTCCGCAATGACCGCCGCGGCCTCTCCCACTTCGACGGACAGCTTCGCGCCCGGCACCGGTTCGTTGGTGTCGTAGCGATCGAGGTAGATGTCGAGGTGATCGCCGTGATTGAGGATCAGCGCCTCGTAGAGTTCCGAGCTGAGCTCGATCGTCGGGCGCGCGGCATCGGCGGGCATCGCAGCGGGCTGAGCCTCTTCCTCGTGGTCGTGCCCTTCGTGAGCGAACGCGGGCGCGCCGGGCGACAGCGCCAGCACGGCGCAGAGCGTCGCGACGATGGGAGACGGAATGCGAACGAAACGAATCTTGACCATGACGACCTCGAACACGAAGACACATGACCGCGCCACGACGTACGGGGCGCAGCGACGGACTGCGGCGAGGCGTCTAGATCAGGAGACGGGTCGAGGTCCCGGCCAGGACGCCGGGAATGCTGGATTGAAGCGATGGCTCCAGCGATGAGGCGCGCGAACGAGTCGCGAGCCATGAGGATCTGGCCGGCGAATCGTCGACCGGCGGCAGATACACGACGAATGCCGGCACGGCATGGAAATCCGGCGTCGGTGCGGCCGCGACGACGGCGTCGCTCGCCGCCGAGAACATCAGGCCGTCGCAGGCACCCGGAACCCCGTCCGCCGGCACGGCCATGTCGGCACCATGGCAATCTTCGTGCACGACGGGTGGCGCCTCGCCATGGTGAGCAGAGGCCGCGAGCTCGACGTGGACGTCATCGCCATGCAGGCACCAGTCCAGCGTGACGGCCAAGGCCTGCGACGTGAGCGCAAGCAGCACCCAGGACAGCAGCAAGCCTGGGCGGCGACGCACGGATTGGCGGAGGCGGGTCAGCACGTGCCGATACTAGAGGAAGGCCGCCGGGTCCGTCATGTCGATCTGCCCGAAACCGTGATGCGCTGGCCAGATCGCCGGTTACGGCCCGGAGCGGACGGCGCCCTCGCCCAGAGGGCGCCTGAAGAACAGACGTTCCCCGAGCAGCGCGATCACCAGCAGCGTGACCGCCGCACATCCCGCCGTCGCCACCAGCCGCACCGGCTCCGAGATCGGCAATTTCTGCAGCACGATTCCCAGCGACGCCCACGCAAAGACCGTGACGTAGAGCGCATCGCGCGTCCGCGTACCCACGGCGACGAATACGGCCGTGGCGGTCGTGACGCTGAGGATCGCCCATTCGTTCATGTCGAAGCCGAACGGATACGCGCCGCGATCGTAGAACCAGGCCGCGAGATTGACGATCGTCGCCGTCGTGATCCAGCCGAGATACAGGCTGATCGGCAGATCCACACACAGGCGCTCGCCCCAGGATTGCGGTCGACTGCGCCGCAGCTGCACATACACCACGACCAGACTCGCCAGCAGCACCAGCATCACGAGCAGGCTCGCGAGGATGTGCCGGTAATGCCAGACGAAGATCCAGCTCGCGTTGGCCACGCAGCTGACGAGGAACGCCGGGCGTATGACATCCATACGCACCGCCGCCGCGCCTTTTGCGCGGATGGCCCAGATCGAGAGCGCGATCAGGCCGAGATAGATCAGGCTCCAGATCGCAAACACCCAGCCCGCCGGTGTGAAGCCGGTGGGATACAGGGCGCTCAGCTGGCCGGTGTTGAAGCCGTTGATGGGCAGGATGTTGGCGGCGGCGTTGACGCCGATGACGATCAGCGTCAACGCCAGCGCCAGGAAGCGCTTCAAGGTGTCATCACGCGATCGATCACGATCACATAGCCGTTCGCGATGCGCACTTCGCGCGCCGCGAGCTTCACGTCATCACCGAGACGCAGTTTGCCGCGAACCAGATTCGGGTGCAGCTCGTTGCCGGCGAGCGCCGCGACATTGCGCTTGCGCTTCAGGGCATCGAGATCGTACGCCGTGCCGACCACATGGCGCTTCAGCAGCGCTTCGAGGTCCGCCTTTGATTCGGGTTTCAGCAGGGTTTCGACGGTGCCGGCGGGCAGCGCGGCGAATGCGGCATTCGTCGGCGCAAACACCGTGACGGCGGGTGCGGCAGTGAGCGTATCCGCGAGACCCGAGGCCTGTACGGCCGTGTTCAGCGTGCTGAGCTCGGGATTGGCGGCGAGCGCCTGAGCCAGCGTGTTATCCGCGGCGCTGACCTGCGTACTCGCAATCAGGGTGGCGGCAATCAGGGCAAGAGAGGAAGCGAATTTCATCGAAGAACTCCATTTCGTGAATCATTGACGGGAGAGGTGGCGGCAGACGCGAGAGCGCGCAGTCCGCCGAGAGAAAACGTGGTGATCTGCGTGGCAAGACGGCGCACCGCGGCGGCGTTTGCAAACACGGGCGAGCCAGCGCGCTGCAGCGTTTCGCCCATGAACATGAAATAGATGCACTGCGAGTAGACGCTGCGGATGCCGTCGTCGATCGTTTCGGGCGACGCGTGCGTACCGAGCGCCGTGACAACGATGTCCTGCAGTTCTCGACTCTCGTCTTCCTGGATCGAGGCCTTCACATCCTCGAACGCAACGCTCGGGTTCACGACCTCGAGCGCCGCGAGCCGCGGCAGGCGAGAGTGCTGCGAGACGAAGTACGTCAGCAGACGCAGCACCATCGATTCGAGACGCTGCTCGATCGGGTCATGCGCCGCCGCATGCGGCAACTCCGCCGTGAACGAACGCGCGCGCTCGAGTTCACGCAGCATCACCGCCTGGTACAGGCCGCGCTTGCCACCGAAATAATAGTTGATGGCGTTCAGGTTAGTGCCCGCGACGCTGACGATGTCCCGCACCGTCGTGACTTCGAAGCCGCGCAACGCGAACAACTGGGCTGCCGCCTCGATCAGGCGGTCACGCGCACCGTCGAGATCCGGAAGGTTGATTGTGGCGGCCGTCGCATTCATGTAAACAATTGTATGAAACAGATGTTTACATGTCAAGAAGTTCTGGCAAATGCTTTATTTTCAACAGCTTAAAAGATCATCGATCGCCGCTTCCCGCGGCAGTGTCGGCCACCGCACCACCGCAGCGCTGAAGGCGGAGGGCTTCGGCGTACTCAGCGATATCGATGTACAGGCGGCGATCAAGCAGAAGCTCGGCGTCGACATGCCCCGCTACCGGATCCTCGGTGCGTGCCACCCGACGCTCGCGCATGAGGCTCTGCAGTCAGAGCCCAATATCGGACTGCTGCTGCCCTGCAACGTCATCGTTCGAGAAGACGATGCGGGTCAGATCGTGGTCGGATTCCTGGATCCGCAGATCATGGTGAAGCTCGTGGCGAAGAACGATGTCAGGGCCGTGGCCGATGCCGCGGAACAGCGGCTGCGCCGCGCGTGCGCGAGTCTTGGCGGCCATTAGGGCGATGCCCGTAACTGAGCACACGGGTGATCTGCCACTGGCCGTCCTTCAGACGCCACAGGATCGAGAAGTCGGCGAGCCCTTCACACTGTCCGCCGCGAAACTGGCAGAAGCGATGAGAGCCGACGGCCAGTGCACCGAAGTCCTTGATCGGATACACGACGAGGCTGCCGGGAATCAGTTCCCGGGCGAAGTTGCCGCACACGAACTGCTTCGTATTGGCCAGCATGGCGTCGCGCGTCCACGTCACGCCACCGGTGTCGTGATAGAACTCGACGTCCGGCGCGAAAAAGCTCGCATGCTTTTCGAGCTGGCCCGGTGCGTCGCAGTGGTTGAACGCGTCGAACGCCGCCGCATCGAGTGCAGTGATCGTTTCGGTCAGCGTCGCGTCGGCGGCGCCGTCGGATGCGAACAGCAGCAGTGCCAGCATCGCAGAAGAAATCATCGTCATTGATCGACTCCCGATTCGCGGTCCCTCTGTCATTGCATTGTGCGCCCGCGATTCCCAGAATGGGACCGGTTGAACCTGGCAGCACATGAGGAGACGAGAATGAGCGAGCACACGAACGCAAACGATGATCGTCGCGCCTTCCTCAAGCTGGCAGGCGGCACCGCCGCCATGCTGCCATTCGTTGGCTTGAGCGCCTGTTCCAGGCAGGAAGCGCCGCCGGCTGCCGCAGCTGCGCCACCCGCGCCACCTCCGGCACCGCCAGCACCCGTCGCTGCACCCGTCGCTCCGCCGGAACCGGTTGCCGAAGCGGCCCCGGCTGCCGAGCCGGCGCCCGCTCCTGCCTCCACACCCGCCGCCGAACTGCCGCATCTCGAGGAAACCGCGACGCTCGCCGTCGCACTCGGCTACCGGCAAGACGCCACGAAAGCGGACAAGGTGAAGTACCCGCGTTACGCCGCCGGCCAGATGTGCAAGCGCTGCATCCAGTGGAAAGGCACGGCCACCGATGCCTGGGGCGGCTGCGGCATCTTCCCGGGCAAGCTCGTCAACGCCAACGGCTGGTGCAGCACGTTCCTCGCCCGGACCTGATCAACATCACGCGCCCGACAGCCAGCGCGCGAACTGGTAGTACAGCGGCAGGCCGACGACGATGTTGAACGGGAACGTGACCCCGAGCGACGCGGTCAGGTAGACGCCGGGGTTTGCCTGCGGCAGCGCCGCGCGGCAGGCCGCGGGCGCATCGATATACGAGGAACTCGCGCAGACCGCACCGAGCACGAAGGCACCGCCGACGCCGAGCCCGACCAGATGTCCGAGCCAGACGCCGAGCATGCCGAAACACAGCGGCGCGATGATGGCGAATGTCGTCATGAACACGCCCACCTGCGCGAAGGCCCTGAACTGCCGCGCCGCAGTCATGCCCATCTCCAGCAGGAACAGCATCAGGATGCCGCGGAACAGATCCTCGTAGAACGGCGAGATCTGCTGCCAGCCCTTCTCGCCTGACAGCAGGCCGATGGTCATGCCGCCGGTCAGCAGAATGATGCCGCGCCCGCGCAGCGTATCGACCACGAGCGCGCGCAGGCTGCCGTTGCCGGCATCACGACCGATGGACCATCGCGCCAGCATCAGCGCGATCACGACGCCCCATTCCATCAGCGCCACGACGGCCGTCATGTATCCCTCGGCAGGCGTGCTCATCGCCTTCGCGAAGGACATCGACGCGAAGAAGGTCACCGAGGACACCGAGCCATAGTGGGCGGCGACCGCGGCCGCATTCGCCGCGTCGAAGCCGCCGAAGCGCCGCAGCGCGAAGAAGCAGATCACCGGGATGGAGATCGTCAGCGCGATCGTCAGGCCGAGCAGGCCGGCGATGTCCTCGAACCGCACGGCCGCAAGCTCCATGCCGCCCTTCAGGCCGATCGAGAACAGCAGATAGATCGCGAGCAGCTTCAACACCGCATCCGGCAGCTCCAGCTCACTGCGGATCAGCCCCGCGACGATTCCCAGTGCGAAGGCCAGGACGATGGGTGACAGAAGATTGGTGACGAGCAAATCTAGACCGGGCATCGATGGCACTCCCTGTGACGCGGACCCTCTGGCGCGGAAGCGGATGCTGGGCAATCGCGTTGATTTCTTCCAATTCAATTATTGGCAGTGATCGTTCACTCTGATAAAACCATTGGATGGCCGCCCTGAACTATCACCACCTTCGGTACTTCTGGGTCATCGCCCATGAACAGAGCCTGACGCGCGCCGCCAAGCGGCTGCACGTGTCGCAGTCCGCGCTCAGCATCCAGCTGCGCAAACTCGAAGAGCGGTTGGGTCACGCGCTGTTCGAGCGCCGCAATCGTCGCCTCGCTCTCACGGAAGCCGGCAAGCTCGCACTGGATTACGCAGACACCATCTTCGAAGCCGGCGATGAACTCGTCGGCACGCTGCAGGATCGCCCGACCGGTACGCGCCAGGTGCTGCGCGTGGGCGCGGTCGCCACGCTGTCACGCAATTTCCAGCTCGGCCTGCTGCGTCCGCTACTGTCGCGGCACGGCCTCGAGCTCGTGCTGCGCTCGGCCAGCCTGCGGGATCTGCTCGGCCAGCTGCGCGCCCATGCGCTGGATGTGGTGCTCAGCACGCAGGCCGTGAAGCGCGATGCCGAAACCCCTTGGCACAGCCACCTGATCGACGAACAGCCTGTCAGCCTCGTCAGCCGGCCCACGAAGAGTCGCCGCAGGTTCCGGTTTCCGGAGGATCTGCAGGACCAGCCGCTGCTGCTGCCGAGCCTGGACAGTGAACTTCGGCACTCGTTCGACCTGATGCTGGAAGCGGCCGGCATCCGGCCGCTGATCGCCGCCGAAGTGGACGACATGGCGATGCTGCGTCTGCTCGCGCGCGAGCACGCCGGGATCACGCTCGTGCCGCGCATCGTAGTGCGGGACGAACTGCGCAGCGGTGCGCTCGTGGAGCGGCATCGCATCGCAGGACTGCACGAACCGTTCTACGCCGTCACACTGGCGCGCCGCTTTCCGAACGAGCTCGTCCGCGAATTGCTGGCGAAGCCATCGGGGCGTACGTCGCGCTCAGGGGTTTAGAAAGCTCCACAGGTAGGCGTTCGCATCGAAGTCCGTCACCGGTGCATCCGCCCCGGCGCCCGGCGAGCGCATACCACCCGGCCAGGAATGCCCGCCGCCGAACACGATCTTCGTGGTGGTGTCATAAACGTCCGGCGGATCCACGCGGCACAGGACCACCGGCGCGCTCGGCCGCCCTGCATCGGCCGGCGTCGCGTAGCGCGAACAGCGCGTCGTCGGTGTGACGTTCTCGACCGTCGCGGCACTCGTCACGTTGTTGCGCGTGCGCCAGTCCGCAATCGTCGCATCGACCGGATAGAAATCTTCCTGCGAAATGCCATCCGTTCCCACGCCACCCGCGAACGGATAGTTGCGGTCGTTCGTCGCATGGATGTGCAGCACCGGAATCGGCCGCGCCGGATTGCAGGCGTAGTACTGCGTGCCGCCGCGATCGAACTGCCCTGACGCGCCGCCGACGGCGGCGATGCCGGCAATGCGGTCCGCGAGCTGACAGGCGAGTCGGTGCGACATGATCCCGCCATTCGAGAACCCGGTGGAGAATACACGCGCCGCGTTCACATTGAAGTTCGCGGTCAGGTCATCGAGCACCGCACGCACGTAGGCCACGTCGTCCACGTTCTGCGTCTGCGCGGAGCCGCAGCAGGCACCGCCGTTGAACGTCTGGATCGCTCCCGTGCCTTCGAGGAAGACCACGTAGAACTGCTGCGCCTGCGCGAACTTCACCAGCTGACTCGTCTGCGCCTGGATCATCGCCGTGCCGCCGCCACCATGGATCGACAGCAACGCCGCACGCGGCGTGCTCGCCCCCGTGAAACTCGGGACATAAACCGCGTAGCGACGCGCGCCCTGCCCCGCCACCGTTACGTCGCGCGCCTGCCATGCTCCGCTCACCGTCACGGACAGCGTCGTCGTGAAGCCGAGATACTGCGCCGTGATGGTCGTGCTGCCTTCGGAAAGCCCCGTCATCACGCCGTTCGCGTTGATCGCCGCGCGCGCTGGCGCGGACGAAGACCAGGTGACCAGCGAGGCATCGATATAGCGCGGAAATGGCGCACCACCCTCGACCAGCACCTGGAGCACATTCATCGACTGGCCGGTCGCGAGCGTCGTCGAGCCCGCCGGCTCGAGCCGCGCGACCGTCGCCGCATTGACCGTGATCGAAAGCGCGAAGCTCGTCGAACCGCCCGCGTTCTGCGCCGTGATCGTGTACGCCGCCGCCGCGGTCGCCGCAGACGGCGTACCCGAAATCTGGCCGCTCGCGGCGTTCAGCGAGAGCCCGCCCGGCAGGGCTGGGGCCACGCTCCAGGCCGTCACCGTACCGCTCACCGTCGGATTCAGCGGCACGATCGCCGTGCCCGCCGTGACGGTCTGCGGGCTGGGATAAGAGAGCCCCGTCGGCGCGGGTGTCGGGCTCGGAGCACCGCCGCCGCCACCACCGCCGCAGGCAGCCAGCGTCAGCAGAGCCAGAATCATCGGAATTGCGCGCACGGGATCACCTGTCGTGGATCGGCCTGCCCGTTCAACGCGGCAGCGGGGCGATGGTTGACCGCCGATCCTTGCCTTCGAGTCCGCCCTCAGGGTGCCGGATCGATCGCCGCTCCCGCCACGCTCGGACTCGACACCTGAACCAGGGCATTCTCGCCGGCAGCCGTCACGAACGCAGCAGCGAGTCTCTCGTTGCGGCTCGGCGCATCGACGGTATCTACATGCCAGATTTCGCCCTGCACGCGCTCGCGCGTGATGTCGAGCAGTCCGTAGCCACGCTTGTTCAGCTCGATGTACTTCATGTGCGGCGACACAGCGCGGAGGAAGCCGGCAGTCTGCGCCGCCTCGACCGGATTCAGGATGCCCGGCGAAGACACCGCAGGCGTCACGAACTCCACACCCACCACGCCTCGCCCCGTCTGCGGGTTGTAGGCGCCGGTCGGATCCCAGGGGTTCGACGTGAGGTCGTTCGCCCAGGACGTGTGGATGTCCCCGGTCAGGACGACAACGTTGTCGACATTGTTGGTGCGCAGCGTGCTGTAAAGCCGCTCGCGCGCCGGGCGGTATCCATCCCACTGGTCGAGATTGAACAGCGTCTGCCCGCCACTCGGGGACAGCTGCGCCATCATCACCTGCTGACCGAGCAGGCGCCACGTGGCACCGCGCTGCTTCGAGCGCACCAGCTGCGCATCCAGCCAGGCTTCCTGATCGAAGCCCAGCAGCGTGCGGCTCGGATCGTTGGCGATCGGATCGTTCGCCGGGAATCCCGCCGTCGGCGAGACAGGCTTCACTGCAGACTGCTGATCGCGACCGTAGAGGCGAGTATCGAGCATCAGCAGATCGGCGAGATTGCCGATGCGCATGCTGCGGTAGATCCTGCCATTGAAACCGCCGCGCTCGCGGATCGGCATCCACTCGTAGTACGCGCGGATCGCAGCGCGCTTGCGCACCGACCACTCGCCCTCGCCGAGTTCCGGATTGTGGTTCTCGGCGCCATCCTTCCACGCGTCGTTCGCGCTTTCGTGATCGTCCCAGACGCAGATGAACGGATGCTGCCGATGGGCCGCCTGCAGGTCCGCATCGCGCTTGTACTGCGCATGCCGCTGGCGATAGTCCACGAGGGACAGGATCTCGCGATCCGGCACCGGGACGCGGCCCAGGGCCGTGCCGTCGCCGTAGGTCGCATTCGCATACTCGTAGATGTAGTCGCCGAGGTGCAGGACGGCGTCTAGGTCGCTTCGCTGTGCGATCAGCGCGTAGACATTGAACAGACCGGCGGGCAGGTTCGAGCAGGAGGCGAACGCGATGCGTGAGTGATCCACGCGACCCTGCGGCAGAGTCTTAGTACGTCCGATCGGCGACTGCGCACCACGCGTGAAGAACTGGTAGTAGTACGTCGTGCCGGGCTGGAGATCCTCGACGTCCACCTTGACCGTGAAGTCACGACGGATGTTCGTCGACTCATAGCCGCTGCAGACGATCTTTCGCATGCCCGGATCGCGCGCAACGCGCCACTTCACGTCGACGTCTTCGTACAGGTCGCTGACGGTCACGCGCGTCCAGAGGATCACGCGCTCCTGCAGTGGATCGCCGCTCGCCACGCCATGCTGGAAGACGGGCGCTGGGCTGGAGCCGTTGCCGAAGGCACTGGCGCTGCTGGCGGCAGCGACGGCGGCTGTAGCCGCGACGAAATCGCGGCGTGAAAAACGCGTGGACATGGCGAGACTCCCTGATCCGCGTAGGTGCGTCAGGTCAGCTTCGCGGGTCCAGTTGAAGTCTTGATGGCTGCCTCGTGACGTTACTGTGTCACGGCGTCTTCAGCGCGAGCCCGAACCGGGATTCTTGGGTGCAGGTCGCAGGGAGCTTCGGCAAATGGACCGGTAGCCTCGTCGACGGGGCGAACGTGCCGGGCGAGGATCTGGACGAATGACGCTAGATGAGTGACGCAGCACCGCGGCGTGATCGAGCGTCGTCCTGCGCGCGACTGCGCGCCTGGCGCACCAGCACGAGCCCGCCGAGCGCCGCGATCATCAGTGTCAGCGTCCCGGGTTCCGGCACCTCCACCGCGCGCACGCCCGTTACGTTGCCACGCACGGCGCCCGTGAATCCCGTGGAGCCGATCGGACCCGGCGGCGCCACGATGTTGAACGAGATGGATCGGTTCGGCGTCGTCGGGTTGATGAAATAGAGCAGCGTTTCTTGGAATGCCGCAGCCGTCGAAGGCAGCAGATCCGTGGAAATCAGGCCGAAGGCGTCGCAGGTGACGGGCGCGCTGGCGACACAGAGTTCCTGTGCCTGGATGACCATCCGCCCGCCTTCGATGCCGAAGGCGGGATCCATTTCGCCCGTGACACCGAACGCATCGAGGAAACCCGTCCCGAGGAAGGGACCGAATCCATTGCGAACGACAATGGAACTGTTCGCCAGCGGTACCGCGTAGCTTCGGCCTGCGACGCTGACCGTGAAATCCGAGAGTCCAGGATAGGAGCCGAAATTGGGATCCGCGACATTGGTATCCGGCGTTTCCGTGTCGTACAGGAAGCTCGCGGACCACAGATCGCCCGGCTGGGCCGTCGGCACATCCACGCCGGATTCCACCTGGATCGTTCCGGTGAAATCCACCCGAATGATTGCGGCCGAGACGGGGCCCGAGAGAGCCATCGCTCCGAACAGCGCTGCGACAATCGAACGACCGAAGATCTTCATCGCGTCTTCTCCTGATTCGGGATCAGTGTTGTTATGTCGCAGGAGTCTATTGGGCACCGTGCTGCCCGTGACAGGGATCGAACATTATTCGAGAATTGCGAAAGATGAGAACTTCACGACTTGGCGGACGATTCGCCACCTCGCTGATGGCAGCCGCGATGTTCTGCATCGCGCCGGCGTCGGCGGCCGATATCGTCGTCAGCGACGGCCATCGCTTCCAGGTCTCGAAGCCGGGCTCGGCGAGCGGTCCAGTGATCGTGCTGCAGGCCGGACTCGGGGATGATCTCGACGTCTGGCGCTCGCTCGGTCGTGAGTTCAACCGTCAGTCGCGAGTATTCGCCTACAGCCGCCCCGGCTACGGACGCAGCGCAGCCGCCGAGGGTGCGCGGGATCCCTGCACCATCGCGCGTGAGCTGCATCGGCTGCTCGAAAGCCAGCAGCTCGCACCGCCCTACGTTCTGGTCGGACATTCCATCGGCGGACTCTATCAATGGGTGTTCGCCGCGCTGTATCCCGACGATGTCAGTGGGCTCATCCTGCTGGATCCCACTCATCCGGATCACTGGACGGTGCTGCAGCGGGATGCCAAGGGAAGCGCAGGGATGGTGCGCGTCATGAAGGCGCTGTTTACTGGGCCGATGCGCGCGGAGTTCGACGATCAGCAGCGCTGCCTCGATTCGCTTGATCGCGCAGCGGCTCGCGCCGTGCCTGCCGCCATTCTCGTCCGCACGCGCTACTCCATGGCCGAGCGCGGCGCGTTCCAGACGGCCGTCGAACGACTGCAGCAGGACTGGTTATCGCTGATCACCGCTGGAAAAGGAATCGAGCGGATCGAGCGGAGCGGCCACTACCTGCAGAAGGACCGGCCGGATGCCGTCTTGGCCGCCATCCAGGCGATGGTGGCCCGCCAAGGGGAATAGACAGTCAGCCAGTCGAGCCCGCCTGCAGCAACGCCCGCACCTGCGCGAGCCGCTCACCGTGGCGGGTCTCCTCGACCCCGTTCTGCCGATAGAGCTTCGCGACTTCCGCGTTCGGCTCTGCATCGGCCCAGGCCTGGTACTGCAGATCGCCATCCGCCTCGCCCTGCGCGAAAGCGGCGAGCAGGTCTGCGGTGACCGCAATCGGCGGCGCCGGCGTCTGCAGGAACGGATTCTCCGCCGCGCTCGGCAGTTCGAACGGTTCGCCGCCAAGCAACCGCGTGGCCTTCAGCAACCGGTGCGCGTGCGCGCGCTCTTCCTGGCCATTGCGCATCAGCAATTCACGCGCCTCCTCGTTCGGCACCTGCCGGGCGAGTCCGAAATAGAACTCCTCGCCGAAGCACTCGAGGATCGCAAGTACTTTCACGTCATCGAGCGAGAGTCTCTTGCGCGTCTTCAGCAGCGCGAACGCGGCCTGGGAATCGGCTGTATAGCCTTGGGGCAGTTGCATGGTTCGTTCTCCAGATGGCGGCATAGCATCCGCATTGCGAAACAACGGGTCGATCGCGGGCCGATTCATGTCTCTGGCGCCGATACTGCCATGACTCGCGTGATCTTTCGAAACCGGAGCACGACATGCCAATCCTGCGAAAACTGTCCGGGCATCCGGCGATCCTGCTTGTGCTCGTCGGAGCGGTGGCACTGTGCAGTCCGGCCATCGCCAACGATCTCGCCAGCCCCTCCGCACCGGTTGTGAAGCGGCAGTATGTCGATGGGCCCTTCGGCCAGACCCATTTCCGCATCGCACGGCCTGCACAACGCAGCGCCGAGCGCTATCCGCCGCTCGTCTGTTTCCACTATTCGCCGGGATCGAGCCGGATGTACGCGGAGCTGATGCCGCATCTCGCGACGGATCGCGTCGTGATCGCGTTCGATACACCCGGCTACGGCGGCTCGGACGCACCGGCCAGCCAGCCGACGCTGGCGCAGTACGCACTCGCGCTCACCGCTGGCCTAGAGCGGCTCGGCTATGGCCCACGCTCCCGCCAGAAGATCGACGTCGTCGGACATCTGACGGGTTCGTTGATCGCCACGGAACTGGCGGCGACGCAGCCGCGCTGGGTCCGTCGCGTGATCCTGTCGCAGGCTCCGAACTTCGATGCAGAGCGTCGGCGCAGCTACGTGACGGAGATACAGGTGATGGGCGACACACGTCAGAAGGACCTGCGCGGTCAGTACCTGATCGATCGCCTCACACGGGGTCTCGGCAGTCTCGGCCCTGATGAAGCACCGGAGACCTACACGGGTGTGTTCATCGACAGCGTGATTCCGGCGCACAAGTGGACTTACGGAGAAATCGCGGCGATCTCCTATCCGGCGGAGGACGTCTACCCGCGAATCACGCAACCTGTTCTGTTGTTCACGTATCAGACCAGCCGCCCGCGGGACTTCGACCGGACCGCGAAACTGCTGCGCAATGTACGCGTGGAATCCGTGGCAGATCGCGGGCCGCGCGCCTGGCAGACGGCACCGGCCACCGTCGCGACGAGCTTCCGGGAATTCCTGGACGCGCGCTGAAGCGCCGATCAGTTCGGCGTGGCACCTTCGATGTACGCCGCGACCAGTTGAGTAACGCGCTCCGGCGCCTCGAGCGGCGGATAGTGGCCCACGTCCGGCAGGATCACCGTGGAAACCTGCGCCTTCACCAGATACCGGGCCAGCGACTTCATCGCATCGACCGGCAGCAATGCATCCACACCGCCCCACAGCAGCAGCGTCGGCGCCGTCACCTGCGCCATCAACTGGGTGGCCACCTTGCCGTCGCCGATCCGTGCGGTCATCGCGATCGGATGCTTCTCCGGTACACGTCGACCGAAATCGAAATACTCATCGCGCTTCTTCGCGCTGATGCGCCGCGGATCGCCGGAGAAGTAGCTGAGGTATTCATCCCAGAAATGGCGAGACTTGTACCCTCCCGCGAGTTTCGACTCTTCCTGTGCCCGCTTGAAGCTCTCAGGCTGGACCATGTGGCCGTATTGCACCGGATCGGCTGGCGTGTTCGAGAGAATCAGTCGCTCGACCAGATCCGGGCGCTTCGCGGCCAGGAACATGCCGAGCGTGCCGCCGCTGGAATTGCCGACAAAGCTGACTTTCTTGATGCCGAGCAGTTCGAGCAGCCCGATCGGGATCTCGACCGGATCGACGGTTACCGCAGCCTCATCGGACACACGCCCCGACAATCCCATGCCGGCCACGTCGAAGCGGATCACGCGATAGCGGGACTTCAGCCGCGCCGCAGTCGTGTCCCAGATGCGCAGCGAACTGTTCGAGCCGTGCACCAGCAGGATCACCGGGCCCTGCCCTTCATCCTTGTAGTGGATCTCGAGGCCCTTGATGACGGCGAACCGACTCTGCGCGTCCTGGAATTTCGTGCGCAGCTGTTCGACGCTCAGGTATTCGGGGGTCGGCGTACCGGGCGCATCGGTCGCTGCCTGCGCTGCCTGCAGCGCCGCGAACAGCAGCACGACCAGCATCGTCGTCTTTCGAAACATGCCGTCTACCTTCCGTCGAGCGGTCACCATTTGGCCTAACATCATCGTCACACATTTACTGTCCAGTGAGCGAACCATGCCGCGAATGACGCGTCGCGATTTCGGTGTGGCGCTCGGCGCCACGGCGCTGTCGGGAACGGCCGCAGCATCCACGCCGCGCGCGCCGCGGCAACGGCCGTACGATGTGATCATCGTCGGCGCGGGGATGTCCGGCCTCAATGCAGCCTGGCTGCTGCAGAACCAGGGAGCACGCGTTCTCGTGCTCGAGGGCCGCCGTCGCGTCGGCGGTCGCGTGCACACGTTCTTCGATCTGCCCGGCTTCCCCGAGATGGGATTCAACTCGATGGGCGACGGCTATGGTCGGGGCCTGGATTGCGCGCGGCGCACGCAGCTCGAGCTGTTCGATGTCGGTGCGCGGTACCGCAGCAATGCGCCGCAGGAACTCTATCTCGACGGACAACGCATTCCACGTGCCCAGTGGCCCACCTCCGCGGCAAATCCGTTCCCCGAGGCGTACCGCAGCTCGATGCCCTGGGAACTGGTCAGCCAGCTGATCGCGGCCGCGAAGCGCCTGCCGGATTTCGCCGCATGGCTCGATCCCGCGAACAAGGTCCTCGATATCCCGCTGCATCAATTCCTGTCCGAGCGCGGCCTCAGTGAGGCCGCCATTCGCCTGGCCAACGATGTGTCGCCGGGCTACGGCATCAGTGCGCGTGACCTTTCCACGCTGATGCTGGAATTCACCGATGGATTCTCGAAGTCGCAGCGCACGAGAAGTCCGACGTCCTGGTCCATCCAGGGCGGCAACGAACGACTGCCCCAGGCGATGGCGGCGCAACTGAGCCAGGAAGTGCTGCTCGGTCGTGAGGTCGTCGCGATCGACAGTGGTCGGCAGGTCGCGACCGTGCGCTGCGCCGACGGCAGCGTGTTCCGGGCCGCAAAGGTGATCTGCAGCCTGCCGTTCTCGGCATTGCGGCATGTGCACCTCACACCCGCGCTCAGTGGCTCGCAGGCGCGGGCCGTCGCCTCGCTGCCGTATCAACCGTTGTCGATGGCCTTCCTGACAGCGCGTGAACCGTTCTGGGAATCGGACGGACTCGCCGTCGGCATGTGGACCGACAGCGTGCTCGGCACCGTGCTGCCGCAGCGCTTCGGTGCGTCGGCACAGGAAGTCACCGGACTGGTCGTGCAGGCGCGCGGCCAGCTCGCGCTGGACTGGGACCGGATGGGCCATGCGCAGGCACTGCAGGGCATCACGGCGAAGCTCGAAGAACTGCGGCCGGCCGCGAAAGGCAAGCTCACCGCGCATCGGCTGTTCAGCTGGGGCGCAGAGCACTTCAATCGCGGCGACTGGGCGTATTTCGCACCCGGGCAACTGTCTGATTTCGTGCCCACGATGGCGGAGCCTGCCGGCCGCATCCACTTCTGCGGCGAGCACACCTCGAAGAACGCGCGTGGCCTCGAAGGCGCGCTCGAATCTTCAGAGCGCGTCGTCACGGAAATTCTCGCCGCCTGATCGACGTCACCGGAGTCCAGCATGAAGAAGTCGATTCATCCGCAGGCCGAGATCACGCGGCGTCACACGTTCGGCCTGCTCGCCGGTCTTGGCGCGGCGTCCGCGGCCATGCCCGCGCTCGCGGCGAACGCGAATGCACGCGTCGCCATCACAAGCCCGCAGGATCGCATGCGCACCTTCATGCTGATGCGCGGCGCGCTCGATGAGCGGCTCGTGATGCACTGGCTGCAGGGCCGCTACTACGGACTCGTCGAAGGCGAAGTCACACCGCTGTTCGGCCTGCTCAGCGCGCAGTTCTCGCGCTTCCGGCCCGACGGCGAAGGCGGCTACTACAACGTCCGTGCCGAAGCCTCGTTCATCACGAACACGGACACCGGCGAAGCGATCAGCGAGATCCGCAATCCCTACACCGGCGCGATGATGACGGCACCCGCGCGCAACTATCCGCCGAGCTCGCCGCACATCCGCGCGGACCTCACGTTCGATATCGTCCAGCAGCCCGGTGCAAAACTGCTACATGAAGTCCAGGGCATCGTCACGAACGGCGGCGACGTGTGGATCTCCGAGATCAGCACCGCGAAGACGCCCGTGCCGAATGCCAAGCCCTCGCTGTACAACGAGATGCTCACCTATCACGCGCGCGCCGCGGATCTGCAGCGACGCAGTGCGAAGCGCGTGCCCTGCGACATCAGCATCACCAACACCGTGAGCTGGCGATCCTGGATGAACATGGGCGACCACCCCGGGCATCTGCTCGTCGTCGGCGCCGGCAAGTACGTGGATTCGATCGACGAGCTGCCGCCCGCCTGGATGCGCGCCGCGCGTGCGGCGAAGCTGCCGTTGGCCGACGATCCGCTCGCGGTGCTCGCGCCCGTGTGGGACAGGCTGCCGAGCGGAACCTAGCGCGGCCGCTGATACACCGCAGGGTCGTAGCGCTCCATGAAGCTCTGCGGCTTCGCGAGCGGCGTGAAGCCGAACTGCGCGTAGAGTCCGTGCGCATCCGCCGTGGCCAGCGTGAAGCGCCGCAGGCCCTGCAGCCTCGGATCATTCACGATCGCCTGCATCAGCTGCTGGCTGAATCCACGCCCGCGATGGTCCTCCAGCACGAACACGTCCACCAGGTTCGCGAACGTCGCCTGGTCCGTGATCACGCGTGCGAACGCCACCTGCCTGCCCGCCAGAAAGCCGCCGAAGCACAGAGAGTGCTCGAGTGAGCGCTGCACCGTTTCGAGCGGGATGCCCAACGCCCAGGTCGATCGGGTACTGAGAAAATGATGGATCAGCGGTAGATCGAGTTCCGCCGGATTCGTCGAAATGCGCAGGGTCTCCATGGCGTATATTGTGCAGCCCCTGCCCGCGCGAGCGCACTTCCGAAGTCCGATGAATACCGCGAGCCTGATCCGGCTGCTGACACTCGGCGCCATCTGGGGATCTTCCTTTGCCTTCATGCGCGCGACCGCGCCGACCTTCGGCCCGCCACTGCTGATCGAACTGCGGGTCGCGATCGCGGCCGTGTTCCTGACCATCGTCGGCCTGTGGCTCGGCAAGCGCATCGACTGGAGGAAGGACTGGCGCTACTTCCTCTGGATCGGCTTCATCAACACCGCCCTGCCGTTCACGCTGTTCGCGTATGCCGCGCTGACCCTGCCCGCCTCGCTGCTCGCGATCTTCAACTCGCTCGCGCCGCTGTTCGGTGCGCTGATCGGCGCCCTCTGGTTCGGCACGCGCATCACACGTACGGCCGCGCTCGGACTTGCCCTCGGTGTCATCGGCGTCACCGGCCTGACGTATGAATCCATCGCGCACGCCACGCTGCGCGGCGGACCGATGCAGGCCGTGCTCGCCGTCCTCGCAGGCGCCGGCGCCTCGCTCTGCTACGGCCTCGCCGCGAACTGGATTCGCGCCCGCAAGGAAAAGGTGGACGCCTTCGCCACCGCGAAGGGCACGCTGTGGGGCGCATCGATGCTGATGCTGCTGACCCTGCCCACCTGGCCGCTGCCCGTCACGGCGACCACACCGCAATGGCTCGCCGTCGCCGTGCTCGGCTTCATGTGCACCGGCGCGGCCTACCTGCTGCATTTCCGCCTGATCGCGGACCTCGGTGCCTCGCGCGCACTGACCGTCACGTTCCTGATCCCGGTGTTCGGCGTGCTCTGGGGCATCCTGTTCCTGGACGAGCAGATCGGGCCCGGACTGATCCTCGGCGGCCCGATGATCCTGATCGGCACCGCCCTCGCCAACGGTGTCACACTGAGATCGTTGAGAACGCCCTGAGCTGGGAGTGCATCGTATGCTGTCTCGATACAGACTCATTTCTGCCGCGCTCGTTGCCAGCGCCAGCCTGACCTTGCTCTCCGCGTGTCCGAGTCCGGTCATTCCCCCGGCATCCGATCCCACGCCGCCCGGCTTCGCCGATGTCACGGTCACCGTCACGGCCACGACGTCACCGCCCTCGCGCGGAACGTTCACGATCACGAGCCAGGATGTGTCGCGCGTGGGTCTCGGCCCGGACCTGACGCTGCGCATCAGCGCGCTCGCGGGCGATCCCGAATCCGGCATCACCGGGATCACGTTCGTCGGCGAACTCACCTGGCAATGCCAGCTCGGGCAGAACAGTCCGATCATCGGCAGCGTGCAGACTGCGCCGCTGAGCCTGAGCTCGGTCGCGCCGCCGACCGGACCGATGAGCACGCTGCAGGTGAATGTCACGGCAGATCCCGTCGCGCAGACGGGCTGTGCCCGCATGAATCCCGGCGAAGGCGCGATCAATATCCGCGGCTTCGTGCGCGCCACGGCCGTGAATGGACTCGGGACCACGGTGAGCTCCGGCACGTTCATTTTCGATTTCGCCGATGCACTCGGCCGCGTGCGCGCCGAAACGCCCTATATGGCCGAGTGCCGCGCCCAAGGCGTACCCATTCCGCCGGACTGGCGTCCGACGACGCGCCAATGGAAGCCGCACGGCAGCCTCGCGCAGGGAACCAATCTCCTCGCGCCTCGTCAGCCCGGCCGCCCCGGTCATGAAGCCTTCGTCTGGACGTACACCGACCCGCGGATTCGCGGCGCATGCATCGCGCTGCCGCGCGGCGCGGGCGGCAGTCGCGGCGGACTCGCCGGCATCATCTGCCAGAGTGCGAGCACCGGTGCCGCCTGCTTCTGGGACAGCCGCCGCCGCAACGATGCCGTTCCGCTCGCCGAGGTCGACAAGCTCGACTGGGCAATCGAGGAGTTGCGCGTCGACGAATTGAAGGACGCGACCAACCTGACCGAGAACGGCTCCGGCATCTGCACGGACTGCCATCAGGGCAATAATGTCTTCCTGATGGCGCCGGACGATCCGGTCTGGCGAACCGTGATGCGCGCTAACAGCGACGGGTCACTCGGCCGCAACTTCTCCACCCGCGTGCTCGCGTCTACCGACAATCGGGGCGGCATGCCGCGTTACGTTCCCGTCACGGGTGTGCAGGGAGCGACGCGACCCGGTTGGCAGAATCTATTCGTCGGTCCCGGTTGCGGCGGCGCCTGCCACGAGGAATCCCGCCTGCCACTCATGTTGCCCAGCACACCCAGCCCGAATCCCCCGATGCCACCGGTCTGCGCCACGGGTGGCGATCACGAGAATTGCTACCGTTAGCATCAGCAGCCAACTCGCGGCGGATCGCCTCATGGCCCCTGCAACCCAGTCCCGCCCCACCGCGATCCTGATCCTGGCCGTTGTCCAGGGCTTTGTGCTTTACGCGCTGCACCGTGCGCTCACCGGCGAGGTCTGGCCGGCGACGCAACCCGCAGTGCTGATCCCGCTCTATCTGCTCGCGATCTTCCTGCCGCTCACCGCGCAGCTGCTGTCGCGCTTCCTGCGCGAGCACGTGCTGTGGAACTGTCTCGGTGTGCTGGCGGTGCTGCTGGTCATCTTCGGCGTGCATTTTGCGCTGAACGTGCTGCCAGAGCGCAAGCTCACCTCCGGCACGTCGGACCTGATCTTCCCGAGCCTGCTGCCGATCATCGTGCTGTGGCTCGTGCTCGTCGCCTTCCTGCGTGCACGGCTCGAGTGCGGCAGCTGGCGGCCGGAGTATCGCGTGTTGTTCGCCGCGGCCTGGCGCAACAAGCTGACGCTGCTCGAAGCCTTCGTGTTCACGGGCCTGCTATGGCTGTTGCTGCTGCTGTGGGGCCAGCTGTTCCAGACGCTGAAGATCGGATTCTTCCGCGAGTTGTTCGCGCTCACGCTGTTCATCTATCCCGTCACCGCGATCACGCTCGGTCTCGCGCTGCACCTGATCGGCAGCATCGATCGCTTCGTGGACGTGGTGCTCGGCCAGGTGCTGAGCCTGCTGAAGTGGCTCCTGCCCGTGGCGGGGCTGATCGTCGTGCTGTTCACGTTCGCGCTGCTGCCGCAGCTGCCAGCGCTGTTCGCCGAGGACCTGCGGCCGATCAGCGCCGCATGGATGCTGTGGCTCGTCGCCATCACGATGCTGCTGCTGAATGCCGCATATCAGGACGGGGCCGCGGACCGGCCGTATGGTGCTGCCGGGCTCAGCACCGCACTGCGCCTCGTGCCGCCGCTGATGGCCGTCATCGCGTTGACCTCACTCTATGCGCTGTACGTGCGCATCGATGCCTTCGGCCTGACAGTCTCGCGGTACTGGGGCCTGCTCGTCGCCGTGATTGCCGTCGCGCATTCGATGTTCTACGCCATCGCCGCCGTGAAACGCGGGCCATGGATGCGCGGCATCAGCCAGGCCAATCCGCTGCTCGCCGCGCTGCTGTGTACGCTGATCATCCTGTCGCTGACACCGCTGCTCTCGCCCTATCGCCTGAGCACTGCGAGCCAGCAGCGCATCGCACTCGCGCCGAAGGATGAAGAGCAGCGCCGCAGCGCACTGCAGTACATGCGCTTCAGCAGCGGCGAATACGGCAATGCCGCGGTGCAGGCTTTCGCGAAACGCAGCGGCAGTGTCGAGAACGACGCGCTCGCCCAGGCTGCACGTGACGTGCTCGGCGAGATCACGCGCTGGGACCCGAGGCGCGACGTGCCGCCCGCGCCGGCGGACTGGCTCGCGGGCGTGCGGATCTATCCGAAAGACACACCGCTGCCCCGCGAGCTCGAGCGCGTGGTTCGCAACGCCGAGCGGCGTGCAGCCTATCTCTCCGACGCCAACGACAACATCGGACTGTGGATCGACATGACCGAGGATGCGGGACTCGAGTTCCTGCTGATGCACGGCGCGAGCGAGTACGAGGTCTACGCGCTGCAAGCGAGCGGCTGGAAGCGCATCTCGCGCGGCGGACTCAATTTCGGATCCTTCGACAACAACGCCCGCGATCAGGCGCTGGAGAAGGGTGACTTTGGTGCTCGGGCACCGGCCCTGCCGGATGTGCGCATCGGCGAGACACAGCTGCGGCTCGTGCCGCACGTACCGCCCACGCCGGGCAACGCCGCGGCACTCAGCGATCCCGACACGCCCTAGCGCGCGAAGTCCGGTTTCGGCAGACGGCCCGTCGCCTCGACGTGCTCGTAGTAGTTCTCGGGTGAATCCGGCTGTGACGGTCGATCCGTCTGGCGGCGGCCGCGCCCATGGCGGTTCTCACCGAGGATGCGACGCATGATCCGTTCCGAATCCAGGGTTCGACGTTGGCGGCCACGCCGATCGGCGCTGTGCATGTATCGGCATGGACAGTTTGCGCAGTCGCAGGATTCGAGCGGCAGGCGCGGCGCTTCGGCCGACAGGTATTTCTGCCCTGCAATCTCGTGCGCCGCCGCGCAGGATTTCGCCGTCGTGCGTACCGTGACCGCATGGAACGGTTCACGGAACGTGCGTTTTGCCGGTGACTCGATGACGCTGTGTCGTAGTCGCATGGTCGCGCTCCGATCGATTTTCATCACAAGTTAGCGAGGGATCCCTCAGGGGCTCCCGGAACTGCGTCACACATTCGACGCAGCGTCCGCCGTTATGTCGTCTCGAATGAAACGCAACCCCGGCAGCTCATCCAAAGAGAGTCCAAAGATTCGCCACGCATGCTCTCGCCCCACACGGATCCAGTTGATCCGACACACGGGAGTAGAGACATGTTCGATTCTGGAAAGCGGTGGCTGGGTCTGGTGATCGGGGTCGTGGCATCTGTCGGTCCCGCAGTCGCGGCGGATATCACGGGTCCGTACGTCGGCATCGCGGCCGGCGGCACGGGCGCGGATTTCGATGCGGCGAGTCGCGTCTATGCCAGCACGCTGAGCGGCACCGTCACCCAGCGCCGTGACCGCGACGATGTGGGCGGCCGTCTGTTCGCAGGCTATGCCTTGAACGATCACCTGGCCGTCGAATTCTCGGCCGGGCTGCTCGGCACATTCCAGGTGGATGATCGCGTCGGCACGCAGTCGCTGCGCAACGAACTGAACGTCGGCACGCTGACGCTCGACGTGATCGGCCGCTGGCCCGTCTCGGATCGCTTCGCGGTGTATGCCGGTGCCGGTCCCAGCTACGTCAAGGTGAAATCGGAGGCAATCACCGCAGGCGGTGTACAGCTGTCGCCCGGTACGCGAGCCAAGCGCTCGGACACGCGCGTCGTGCCGCATGGACGGCTGGGAATCGCGTGGATGCCGAATTCAAAGTGGGAAATCCGATTCGAGACGGATGCCTATTTCGATATCGGTGAACGTGCCGGCACGAGTGCTACCGGTCGTTCCAACGCGAACTCGCTGACGGTCGGCGTCGCCTACCGCTTCTGACCCCGTCATCGACACTGGAGCAACGGACATGACACAGATTCCCCGTCGATGGCTCGTCGCCGTCGCCTTCATATTCACGACCCTCGGCGCGTCGCCCAGCCATGCACAGAGTCTCGAGACACGACTCGAACGAGCTCGTGTGGCCGCCGGGCTTCCCGCGATCGCGGCCGCCGTCATCACTACGGACCAGATCACCACCGGCGCCACGGGCGTTCGCCGCCTCGGCTTGACTGACCGCGTCACTGTCAACGACCTCTGGCATCTCGGCTCGTGCACGAAATCCATGACTGGCACCATGATCGCGCGACTCGTCGAACGCGGCCTGATCCGCTGGGATTCGCGCATCGAGGAAGTGCTGCCGGAAGTCAGCGCCGTGATGCGGCCCGAATATCGCAACGTCACGCTCGAGCAGCTGTTGCGGCATCGCGGCGGCATCGTGCCGCTGGACTTCCTCGAGGATATCCTCGCGCTGCCGCCCTTCCCCGGCACGCCGGCACGGCAGCGAGCCGCGTTCGCCGCGTATGCGCTCGCGCTCCCGCCCTCTGCGCCCGTCGGCGAATACTCGTATTCGAACGGCGGCTACGCGATCGCCACGGCGATGGCGGAGCGCGTCTCGCACCGTCGCTACGAAACCCTGATGCGGGATCTGCTGTTCCGTCCTCTCGGTGCGCAGGCGCAGTTCGGCTGGCCCACGCAGCGCGATGCCGCGCAACCCTGGGGGCACCTGGACGATGGCAACGGCGGCCTCATACCGCTGGACCTGACCTTGCCGGAGAACGAATTCCCGCGCTTCCTCAATCCCGCGGGCAACACCAGCCTGACCATCGGCGACTTCGCACGCTATGTGCAGGAGCATCTGCGTGGTCTGCGCGGCGAAGGCCGGCTGCTGCAGTTCGATACCTTCCGGCAGCTGCATACGCCGACAGTCACGCCCGGGCAGAGCATCAACTATGCAACAGGGTGGGACGTGTTCCGCCTGCGCGGCACGCGCACGAGCTTTCATGACGGTGAAGCCAGTACGTTCTACGCGATCATGTATATTCAGCCGCAACGCAATCGCGCGGTGGTCGTGGTGACGAACGCAGTCAACGAGTCGGGTGTCGTCGCGCTGGATGCGCTTGCCCAGAAGCTGCTGCTCGCAGCCGATCGCTGACGCTCGATACGCGATGCGCGTCCTCCTGGTGGAAGATGATCTGCAGCTCGGTGCCGCACTGCATCGGGCGCTCGAGCTGCAGAGCTTCGACCTCGTCTGGGTGCGCCGGCTCGCAGACGCGCGCGGGCAATACGAGTACGCGCCGTTCGACGCAATCGTTCTCGACATCAACCTCCCGGACGGCGAAGGCTTTGCGTTTCTGGAGTGGCTGCGCAGCCGTGGTCACGCCGCGTCTGTGCTGATCATGACGGCGCGCGAACGACTCGACGATCGGCTGCGCGGCCTGAATGGCGGCGCCGACGATTACCTGGTGAAGCCTTTCGCCGTACCGGAACTGATCGCCCGGCTGCGCGCTATCACGCGCCGTGCGGCCGGATTCTCGACAGCCGAGTGGGCCATCGGCGGCCTGCGCATCGATCCCGAGCGGCGACTCGTGACACTGGACGGTGCGTCGGTGGAGCTGACGCCGACTGAATACCGACTGGTGATCTCGCTCGCCCGCCACGCAGGCAGGATCGTCCCGCGCGAGACCCTGCGTGCCACCGTCTGGCAGCCAGACGAGGACGCGACCGATGCCGCGCTCGACTATCAGGTGCATGCCCTGCGTCGCAAGCTCGGTGCAGGCCGCATCAGCACGGTTCGTGGAGTGGGCTTCCGGCTCGAGTGCGCCGGATGACGATCTTCAGCCGTTCGATCTTCCTGCGCCTGCTCGGAGTCTGCATCGGCTCGCTGGCCGTGATCTGGGGCGCGTTCGGTACGTATCTCGTCTACGACAGCGCGCGAATCGGCAGTGAGGACGTGGATCGGGATCTGCAACTGCAGGCCTCTGCGCTCGCAAGGTTCACGTCGACGACCGACGATGTCTCAACGATCAGAAAGATCGCCGAGGACGTGCGCTTCCTGAACGTGCAGGCCGCCATCCCCATGATGAGCAACGAGGAGTTCACCTACCAGGTGTGGGACGGCAAGGGGCAGCTGCTCGCGCGCTCGGACGAAGCACCGCGACTGCGGGATCTTTCTCCAGACACGCTACGGCCAGGTCGCTCCGTACTCGAACAGGGCTGGGTCGTGTTCAGCGCCCACAGCCCGGACCAGCGACGCTTCGTCGTGGTTGGGCAGAGCGAGAAGATCTATCAACGCGTGCGCATGATGGTGCGTGATCAGCTGATCGCGCCGTTCGTCATCCTCGCCGTCGGCCTCTCGTTGCTGCTGTGGCTCGGCCTGCGTGTCGGCCTCGCGCCGTTGCGCCGGCTCGCGCAGTCGCTCGCAGCGCGTGATTCGCGCGATCTCAGCCCGCTGGCCGAATCAGCGCCACGCTACGCGGAGCTCAAGCCGCTGGTTTCGGCGCTGGACGAAAAGCTTGCCCGGATTCGTGCACTGCTGGACACCGAACGTGCATTCTTCGCGGATGCAGCCCATGAGCTGCGCACACCTCTCGCCGTCATCGGTGCGCAGGCGCATGTCGTGGCAGCCGAAGTGGATGCAGAACGTCGCGATGCGGCGGCCCGCGAACTCGATCGCGGCATCGAGCGGGCCTCGGCAATCATCTCGCGCCTGCTCATGCTCGCGCGTCTCGAAACGATTTCCGGCGGCTCCGAACGTGAAACGTTGGCATTCGACGAGCTCACCTCGGCGATCGTCGATGCATTCCAGAGCCAGGCGAACCGTGGGCAGAGGATCCTACGCTTCACTGCATCGTCACCTGCGCAGGTCAGCGGCATGCGCGAAGAGCTGACCATCGCGATCGAGGCCCTGCTGCAGAACGCGCTGCAGCACACGCCGCCCGGCACGCAGGTAAGTGTCAGTGTGCACAGGCGGGACGCCCGCACCCTATTGATCGTCGAAGACGACGGACCCGGCGTCGCGCCCGCAGATCGCGAACGCATGTTCGAGCGGTTCCAGCGGCTTGATGCAGCGCAAGGTGTGGGCAGTGGGCTCGGTCTCGCGATCGCGCGACGCATCGCGGAGCTGCATGGCGGCCAGCTCGTGCTCGAGGAGGCAGCTACCGGCCGCGGATGTCGTTTCGTGATGAGCCTGCCTTGAATGGGAGGTCAGGTGGCCTTCGGACAGGTGTCCGACGTCCTGCGATCCGGTGGCTGAATCGCCTGGCTGACGATTGGCTTCGGCATGTGTGACAGACACATGCGATGCGAATCACGCCGGAACAGCGTGTCGCGCAGCACGTACCGTGAATAGAGAATCACGGAAGTCCGCCTTGGATCCGGACATCTTTTCGCGGGACGTCCTTTGCCCTGGGATGGATTGCCATCTCGCGACATAAAGACTTACTGTTTCCGCAACGCAGACGGCCGAGACCGTCGATGGGAGGGGTTATGAAGATCCGCGTCCATCACAACGGCGACGACACCCTCGTCGCCTGGTCCACAGACACTTTCATCCCGGATTGCCGTGGCTTCGCGCTGCTGCGCAGACGCAATGGCGTCGAGGAAACAGTCAGCACCTGGGTCGGCTTTGCCGGTGAGGCCCATGCAGACGGAGAACGTCGCGCCTCGATCAACTGGCCGATCCAGAAGTACCAGTGGTCGGACTACATGGCAAAGCCGGGCGACCGGTTGCAGTACCGCGTGGTGCCGATGGTCGGCCCGAACCGGCAGAGCCTCCATCCCGTCACGGCCCTCGCCTCGGACTGGTCCCCCGTGACCCGCCTGACGCACGACGTGGAAGACGGCATCGGCGTCTATTTCAATCGCGGCATCGTCGCCTCGCAGTGGGTGTCGCGCCGTCTCGGCATCACCGCCACGGATGCCAAGAGCGCGAAGCTCACGAAGATCATCGCGACGCCCGGCGACGCATTCCGGAACTATCTCGCCGGTCCGCTTGGCGAGCGCCTCGTCAAACTCCTGAAGGACGCTGCCGCAGACAAGCGGCAGGTGTACGCCGCACTGTATGAGCTCAACGACCCCGAACTGATCGCGCTGCTGGTGAAGTGCCGCAAGCGTGCGCATGTCGTGCTGGCCAATGGCAGCGTCAAGAAGAAGGGCGAGGACCAGAACGAGGACGCGCGCAATACGCTCTCCGGCAAGGTGGACCTGCACGACCGCATGCGCGCACCCGCCGCCCTCGCCCACAACAAGTTCCTCGTCGTCTGCGATGGCAACGGCAAGCCGCGCTGGGTGTGGACCGGCAGCCAGAACTGGACCATGACCGGCCTGTGCACACAGGCCAACAACTCCGTGCTGATCGACGATCGCAAGCTGGCGCAGCAGTACCTCACGCAATGGGAGCTGCTGCGAGATGCAAAGGATCAGAGCCCCCCGTCGCTGAAACAGTCCAACAGCCAGGTTCGCAAGCTCAGCGTCGGTGGCACACCCGCGCGACTGTGGTTCACGCCGACCATCGGGCAGGTGGATCTCGAGGATGCGCGCGCGCTGATCCAGGGTGCGAAGAGCGCCATCCTGTTCCTGATGTTCAATCCGGGACCGAAAGACTCATTGCTGAACAGCATCATCCGCAAGACCCGACAGACCGCGGTTGGGAAGCGCCTCTACATCAAGGGCGCCATCAACCAGGATCCGAGCACCACCCAGACGCCAGTAGAGTTGTTCGATGGTCGCAATTCGGAGAAGGCGGACTACGACGTCGTGCTGCCCGCCGCCATCGATCAGACCACCGGCTACTGGCGCCGCGAACTGCTGAAGCTGCCGAAGGCCCGCGCGATGGTGCACAGCAAGGTCGTGGTGATCGATCCGTTCTCGGATCACCCGATCGTGATCACCGGTTCGCACAACCTCGGGCCCAAGGCGAGCGGCACCAACGACGAGAACCTGCTGATTTTTCGCGATGCCCCTGGCCTCGCTGCAGCCTATGCCACCAACATCCTCTCGGTGTACGGGCAGTATCGCTGGCGATTCCGCCGCAAAGTGCAGCCGGTGGCGAAACGCTGGAAAGGCCTCGAGGATGGAGACCAATGGCAGCAGTGGTATCTGAAGGCGGGAAGCCCGGCGAAGCGGGAGATGAAGTTCTGGGTGGAATGACGACGACAACAAGAACGTCACAGGAGTCTGCATGAGATTTCGATCACCGTGGTGCGCCGCGATTCTGGTTCTGGCGAGCCTCTCGGCCGTGGCGCATTCACAGACAGAAGCGCCCACGCCGGACCCACGCGTAGCGGAACTGGAAGTGCTGAAGGCCATCGCGGAAGCGAAGAAGGCGATCGCCGAAGCAGAGGCCGCCGCGACGGCCGCGAAGTTTCCGGCGGCAGCCGAGGGTCGCGGGCCGCTGGCCGGCAAGATCGAGCTGTCCGACAAGGCGCTCTATCTCGCTGAATGGCAGATGTATGCGGCCGTCGATGCATTGGCGACCAAGGTGGCGGGCCAAGTGTCGCCCCCACAAGCTACAAAGAATCCGAAATCCGAAGAGAAACCGGAAACCAAAACTGAATTGATCGTGACGACGGACCCCGGTTTTGCGCAATCCGTGTCCCAGGCACGCCTGCTGCAGGCCTCGATGGATATGTGGAAACAGCAGCTCGACATGATGCAGACCGAGCTCCGCGCGAGCGAGCGCACGGGCGCCGATTGTGGGCGCCTGCAGCCTAACGTGTCGATGGGTGGGCCAGTCACCGCCAATGCGGCGCTATCGGGTCTTTCGAATATCGTTGGCTTTTTTCAATCGGACTATGCACTGGGAACGTCCACCACGACCCCGAATCAGTTGGCCTGGCTCGCCGCAGTGAGCGGGAAGCTCAAGGGAACATTTGCTTCAATTAGAACGCAGCAGTTCGGCTCTTTCGGTGAAAGCCAGCTGATCACCACCGTCCAGGGTCTGCAGGCGTCCAGTCTTGGGAACAGACAGTTGTTGGCAACCCTGAACAGCTGGCTGCCCACTAAAGACCCGAAGAAGAAAGTCACTGACAGCGCTTGCGTCGCGCAACGGCGCGGCCTGGTGACGCGCGCCACGGCGCTGCAGGATCGCTACGATTCGTTCTTCGCCTCGATCACAGCACCGGGTGAGAAGGGTGCTCCGTCCCTCCTGGAGCGCGCGAGCGCTGCGGGTGAATTGCCGTCTGATAC
Organism: Steroidobacteraceae bacterium; assembly: GCA_965279665.1. GTDB lineage: Bacteria > Pseudomonadota > Gammaproteobacteria > Steroidobacterales > Steroidobacteraceae > UBA964. Next base: position 116,039 of record OZ257256.1, on the reverse strand, counting down.
GGCTCAGATCCTGGTGACAACCATTGTCAGCAACGGAGGCATCCAGTCCGTCCGACGCAACCTGTGGACGTCGCCGCGCCTCGCGTATGTCGGCGGTGCAGTCGCCTCGTACACGCTGCTCAGCCTGGATGGCCGGATCGTCGCCAGCGGAATCGTTCGCGACGCACAGGCGATGTCCGTGAACGTCGGCAAGATCAACCGTGGCTCTTCGTTCGACGAGAGCAAGCAGCGTTAGCAGGATCAGCAACAGCCTTCCACACCGTGATCCGGAGGTTTCATGTTCAGCGCATCAAGTCGTCCCGTCGAACACCGCAAGGAGATGTCCGTCCTGGTGGAGCTCGACCCGTCGAAGCTTCCAAGCGGAACGCGCGCGTCGATGTCAGCCAGCATGAATATCGGATCGAATCTGTCCCCGATCCCATCGATCGATGGCATGAGGGTCGACTCGACTTTCTCGCCGATTCCGCTCGAAGGGCGCCGGCAGTTTGCCGCGGGCATGGGCGAGCGGAGTGCGCCGGCGGATTCCGTCGTCGTTCGCGCGACGATTTCGAGCGATGAAGTTGAGCGCATGGCATCGCTGGCGCCGGTGATCGGCGTCTGGGCGGATCCGCAAATTGCTCCGTTTCCGGTCGACTGCAGCCCGATGACGCCGACGGGTGCGGCCGGGGATGTCGCGCGTGCGTTGCGCGCGGACCGCGTGTGGGGCAGCACCGGCTATCGGGGCGACGGGATGGTCATCGGCATCGTTGACGGCGGCGTGGACGGCACCCGCTTCCCGGTCGTCGGTGGGTGGTCGCCGGATCCTTCGCGACCGCCGGGTTCACCTGATGTCGAGTGGGACGGGCACGGCAATATGTGTGCTTTCGATTCAATGATCGCCGCGCCCGGCGCGAAGATCCACGACTATGCGATCGGCCGCAGCGGCGGGGTGGGCGCGTTGCTGTCCAGCGCGTTTCAGTCGTTTCATCGCGCCTTGCTGCAGTTCCGCAAGGATGGGACGCCGCACGTCCTCTCCAATAGCTGGGGTCTGTACCAGGTGGCCTGGGATCCTTTCCCGCCCGGTCATCCCTCCAACTACACCCACAACCCTCGTCATCCCCTGACACGCAAGATGCTCGAGGTCATGGACGCCGGCATCCTCGTCAGCTTCGCTGCCGGAAACTGCGGCAGCGTCTGCGCGGATGGGCGCTGCGGATCCGATGCCGGGCCGGGTCGCAGCATCTGGGGCGCGAACGGTCATGAACGCAGCATCACCGTGGGTGCCGTCAACCTGCGCCGGGACTGGGTCGGATACAGCTCAGAGGGTCCGTCGTCGTTGTATCCGGAGAAGCCGGATGTATGCGGTTACACACACTTCACGGGATTCTTTCCGTCGGACACTGGTACCTCGGCCGCGAATCCCGTCGTCGCTGGCTGCCTCGCGCTGCTGCGCGGCCTGCATCCCAGTCTGAGCCAGGACGAGGCGCGCGACGTGTTGCGCCGCACTGCGTCGAGCCCCACGCCCGGCGGTTGGAATAGTCGGCTCGGCACCGGCGTCGTGGATGTGTTTGCAGCGCCTGGAGCCCTGCCGTAGCCTGTGTTCCATGCACACGGCGTTCATCGAATGCGAACTGCGCGAGACGGAGTCGATCGCCGAGATCGGCGCGCGCCTCGAGCGCCTCGGCATCGTGCAGCTGCCTGGCTTCGAGCCTTCATTGATGCGCGGCGATTCCGAGATCGCCGGCACGGTCATGTTCACCGTCGCCATCCCCGACGCGATCGATGATGCGCAGTTGCGGCGCGTTCCCGGCGTCGTGGCCGTGTTCGGCGATGCGGCCATCGCCCCGTTCGGCGGGAAGTGATCCCGCTCGAACGAGGCGACGGTCAGTCCAGCGGAATTGCTTACTTGCTCGTCTTCAGCGCGTGCGCAAGCATGCCGGCGGCGCGTTGTTGCAAATTCTGAGAGGCTATAGATTGGAGCTGGCGGGGACGTTTACACCGGCCAGGGGTTCCAATAGTGACGGGCGACGCTCGCCGTCTTGATTTAGAGCCTCACCGAACCGCTCGCGGAGCCACCAGGACGGCGAACAGATTTATCCCAAGACTAACTTCCCGACTAACCTACTCCGCGAACCTTCCATTTGGTGGCGGTTTGGTTTCTGGGAACTCCCCGCCGTGTCAAATGATGCTTTCTTGATACCGCGGAATGAAGCGGATGATCTCTTGATGCAACTCGATATGCTTATCTTCGAAGCCAAGCGCACGTAGCGCACTCGCTTCCTTAGACCTCTTTCGAGAATTGGTCGCTGCTACATCGAATAGGTTTCGCTCTCGCTCTGTGAGGTTGAAATTTCGAATTTGGTATGGGGCTGTGTGCATCAGGAAGGGCATGCGCTTTTTCAGCCGCTTGACGACCGAGCTTACTTCGTTCGGGCGGCCAAGGTATCCGCCCACCGTGATCATCGGCGTAGAGTCCTTGTAGCTAACCCGAAACTGTAAAAGAAATTTTCCGTCCGTCCTCGGAGCGAAAGCGTTCTGAAATGCGGTTGACAGTATTCTGCAGACAGTATCTGGAAACGCAGAATCCGCCATCATCTCCTCATTCAGCCCGATTGCGAAGTCGCCAAAATGTTCCTGAAAATAGTTCAGGCGCTTGGCGGTGCTAAGGCGATCTAAGACGCCGAATGGCACGGCACAGACCGTTACGAATGCGAATCCTCCCGGCTTCAACTTTGCACCAAGTGACGTGATGTCCGCGGTTATGTCGGGATTGATTCCATCATCGTAGTCGAACCAGCAGATACATTTGTCGGGCTGCGTACTAGACGCCAAGTAATCACCAGACGTCTGATTTAGTACCTTCAGAAATCCAAATGGCCGATTGAACTCGCAGCGTGGGTAGATCTCCGTATTGCGCTCCAGGCTGGTCATTTTTCTGAGACCAAGTAGGCGATGCACTAGATGGAAGTCGTAGAAACTGATTCCACCCATCCCGACATAGTGGTAGCTCGCGAGCGCAGTGTCGTTTTCGGCGGCACACCGAACGAAATTGATGAGGAGTTGGCGCTCGATTTGCTTGCTGGGCCGCAGCTGGTACGCAATGAAGCTTGCGGTAGAGCGCTTCAACACTACTCTCCGACTTCATTCTCGAGAAAATGACGAAACGTGTACCGCCCCACTTCCGAGCCCGTCATCGATGGGCGACGAAGGTAAGCCGCCACTCTCTTCACATCTTGAACTTTCGCGTCGTATTGGACTTTCGTAGTTGTCGGCGAAGGCTTTCTTGGTTGAGAAAACGAACGTTCTCTTGCAACTGCTGCGCTTAGCACGCTCATTCTCGCGCCAGCCGCGCCCTGTAGATCGGTCGGTTCGAGCTCGCCACCGCTCTCCGTGTATCGTTGGTCGAGATACCCGATGACGGCACGACCTACGGTGACCATGTGTCGCTTTGCTTCCTGCCAAACAACACTTTCTTCGTTGATGGACGATTTGGTCGTCGTCCAAGGAAGCGCCTCAGGATCGGTGGACACAAAGAAGACAGTGCCAAGAAAGGGCCTGTGCTTAGGTTGAAATATTGGAAGTCCGGCATTCGACCAACCGGTGGTAGCGCTCTTGTCGGCGAAAAGCACTGCCCTTCCATTGCAGAACACAAACCATCCCGCATTGCGATCCCGAAAGCCTGCTCCTGATGCTGCAGCAATTCCCGCAGTAACGAAACAAGATACTTTTCCCGTTACGAATTTTTGGCTCGTGTGATTTGCGCCGATTTCTAGATTTTCTCGTTCTATTTTCTTTCCGTTGACTTCGATGTCAACGACTCGCCCAATGAAAAACGAGTAGGTCCGCATGAGCCTGTCTTGAAGCTGCTCAACAAACAGTCCGTCGTCCAGCCTACGAGCAACGTCGTCATAGAGCTCGGATATCGCTATCGTCGTTCCGAGATTCTCTCGAGTAGGCTCGCGGGTCGTTATCTCGAATTGCCACGGCAGTTCGCTTTTTCTTGCCCATTCTTTCGCATTTAACTTGAGATCGAACCCTCCGTCTTTATGGTTGGAGGCTATCTTGATTAAGTTGCCGCATTTGAACATCGCTCTCTTTAAGCCGAGACCGTACACGCTCAACCGATCATTTTTGTCTGCGTCACCCGCGGCTCGACCAAATTTGAATACGTGGTCCTTAGCGTTTTGATGAGATATTCCAGAAGCGGTATCGATAATCGTGATCTTGGATGGGCTGATCTGAAGAGATATTTGGACTTTTGGTTTTCTGTTGCTCGCGAGAAGTTTCTGGTAGTCGGATGCGGTTCTCAGTTGCTCCGCTAGCGGCTCAAGCGCGGCGTTTATCGAGTTATCGACAATGTCGAGGAGCGCATCCGCCAGAGAAATGTCCCTGGTCAACAGTGAGATGAATAGTCTTTTTTCCGGGCTTGCATCGGCAAGTAGTTTCTCTACCAAGGGCGTACCGCTCCCTCTGTTTAGCGTTGGTTGCCGCTGGCTCTGAGCCTCTCGTCGGCAACTGTTTGGTGAGGCTACAGCTATTTATCGACCGATACCAAACGTTGCGTCTCGTCGCTAGTTTTCCATGATCAGTAGATCCTAGATGGACTACTTGGGCTTTTCTTTTGCTGCGTCATTCGGTTCGGAAGCCGAGGCCAGTTCTTGGCCGCCAACAGACTCGTCGTGGGTCAATCTTTAAGCGCTTTTTGGGACGCCCTGACTCAGCCTAGTCAGTTGCATGTCGCCGTGTCCGAGTTATTCCCGTCGTGCGTATCGGACCCACGGCGGCTCCTGTATTGGTTGCTTCCGAGTTCAAGGGCCAGCTCAATGCTGCTATTGCGACGGCGGGCGCGGAGTGCCAAGATGATGACTATGATACCCATTTTGAAGACTAAGTTGGGCTCCCTCTATCAGGGCGATTGTTTGGCATTTCTGGAGTCCCTAAAGTCGGATTCTGTCGATTTGGCGTTCGCGGATCCGCCGTTCAATTTGGGTAAGGCTTACGCGTCGAAGATCAGCGATTCAATGGCCGAGGATGAGTATCTCAGCTGGTGCCAGCGATGGCTCGACGAGATGGTTCGGTCTCTGAAGCCTGGCGGTGCACTTTTCCTCTGGAATCTTCCGAAGTGGAACCTTCCGCTCGGCGCTCATCTCGCGAGATCCCTAACTTTTCGACACTGGATTGCCGTCGATATCAAGTACACGCTTCCGATTCAAAAGCGCCTTTATCCCGCACACTATTCTCTTTTGTATTTCATAAAGGGATCGAAGCCCGCGATTTTCCATCCGGACCGACTTCCTGTGCCTTGTTGCCGGCATTGCGGCAGCGAATTGCGCGACTACGGCGGCTATAAGGACAAGATGAATCCGCTCGGCGTCAGCTTGTCTGACGTTTGGACGGACATTCCTCCTGTTCGACACGCGAAGTACAAGAAGCGCGCGGCCAACGCACTTTCGCTCAAGGTTATGGATCGCATCATTTCGATCGCGAGTGATCCGGGTTCTTTGGTCATCGATCCATTCGGAGGGTCCGGTACAACGTATGTCGCAGCAGAGTTGGGAGGTCGGCGGTGGAAGGGATCAGAGCTGGCGTGCTCGGATATCGTTCGTCGATTCGATGCCCTGGACGGTGATCGTGAGCATCTTCGCGACATTCATGACAACAAGAACACGCTCTTCACTCGTGGGGATTTAGCCAAGAGAGCCAAGCTGGGGCGGCCCATTTCGAAAAGTTATCGTATTGCCGCGACTGGCGAACCTTGCGATTGCCCGGAGAGCGGCAGTCCCCAGGAGAGTCTTTTTAACCGCGCTTAGCGTTTCCTTCCGCAGAACGACCGTCCCGTCCTACAGGGAGGTATGGGTGAGCGGGGTCATCTGTCAGATGATCGTGTTCAACGACGGTGATCGCGAGAAGCCCTCGACCTACTCCAACTCCAAGGTTCTGCCACATGGGCAAGTATCCTGATAGCTCTCCGATGTTCCCGATTCGATCGGTCAGGTGCTCATAAAGGCAGCGGCTCGGCACTATGAGTACGCCAGCTTGTATCCGACCAGCTGTCAGCGCTATCGCAAGCTTGTTTAAGCTTCGGTGTGAAGAAGATATGTTGCCGGTTTCCCACTCGATGGCTACACAATCTCCATGTGTGCCGGCCGTTAGCAGGTCAAATCCCCCAAAATCGGATGAAACTGGCTCGAGATGTGTTTGAAAAGAAGGGTACAGAGCCACGGTTACATTTTTCGCTCCGTCACTTAGTTCGAAGTCAGCCTCTCGATTCCAATTCTCGACCGTCACCATGTGGTTCAGAAACGCGTTCTTTAGGTAAACCACGCCATTTCGATTGGTTTGCTTTCCGTCACGCATCTTTTTCCGCAGTGTTAACGCGCCGCTTCCAGCTGGAAACGCGATGCTTTCGATTGATCGTACGTAGCTTGCGTGAATCGCGGCCCAGTCCGGTGCCTGCGCAACCCCGCCTTTATCAAAAAAGATAATGGTTCGAAGCCACTTCATCGCGAAAGGTCCGGAATTCCTTTCGTGAGCTTTGCGACATCGCAGCCTAAGGCTGAACAGATCTGACAGAGCACGGTGAACGTAACGTTTCGTTCTCCTCGCTCCACGCCGCCGATGTACGATCGATCGATCTCGGCTATCGCTGCGAGCTCCTCCTGCGTTAGCCCCAGAGTTGTTCGAGTGCCGCGTATCCGTTGGCCCAGGACCTGTAGGTGTTCTTTTTTCACACCCAGATCATGAATAGGCTGCGGACTATGAGTCCACGGACTATGATACCCGCGCGCAATTCAAGCGCTTTTGATGGCAGCTTTGGGGTGGCGACTCTCCCATGGAACTGCGGCGTTCGATCAAAAGGTGCGGACGCGCTCGCGTGGCGGACCTTGTCATTGCGAGACGAGAGGCAGAGTGGTCAGAACGTCTTTGGCGCCGCGGGTCCCGGCCGGATGTACATTGGCTCTTCAGCGTTCAGTTTACCGGTGAGGTAGGCGATTGAAGATCCTACGGGGTTGCAATCTCGTGTGTCGGCCTTGGCATGACTACTTATGTCGGCCGGTGGCGCGGATTTCGGCTTCGAATGCAGCGTGATCTTTGACCATTGAGGGCCGACGGGCACTCCTAGTCTGAGGGAGATTGACTGCGAACAGTGCTGCCTGCGGGCTTAGACCCGTCTAGATCGTCAGAACAGCGTGGCGGGGTGCTAGATGATTCGTGCGAATTGTCCGCGGACTTTCTTGGGCAAGAGCTCTATTTCGCCGCTTTTCGTATGCACGCGGACCCACCCAAGACGCACCAGCTCCTTTTGCATAGCTATGACGGGTACATCGCCTGCAAACCTTCGGACTAGGTTCTGAAAGCTTGCCGAATTCCCGCGAATCCGCAGGCGGGCGCGCCGTGGGTTTCCTGTTTCGAGAGTTAGCCATTCTCGCACTACCCGTATTGATCGACTACTAGAGATGGCGACGAGGTCATGCGCATTCGTGCCGCTCTCTTTCAAAAGAGATCTGATCTCAGGCCGCGTGAGTCCGGTCACCGCGGACAGGAGCGATTGGTTTGGCCTTCCGGTGGCATGGGAGCAAGCGGGCAACGCGGCAACTAGCGCTTCACGTTTTGCGATCTCGTACAAATCTCGGACCGACAATCCGTTGGAAAACAAAGCCGGCAAAAGCGCCCGAATTCGGATTGTCAGATCATTCGACCGGTCTCGCCGCTTTCTGGCCGGCGTTAGCCTGAGTCGCGGCGACCGAACTAGCCGACGAGGACCGGGTACTAAATCGACAGCGCCCTTGATCATCTCTGCAAGCCTCGCGACACGCCGACCACTGTCTTCGAATCATGCCGCAAGCCATTCAGGCGAGTTAGCTTCAAACGTGCAATCTGGATTCCAAAATGCAAAAGGCCGGTCTCTTGACCGGCCTTCCGCAAAACAAATAGCAAAGCGTATTAGCGACCGGTGCCGAGCGATCCTTGGATGCCCGTACCAAGCGAACCTTGGATGCCGGTGCCAAGCGAACCTTGGATGCCGGTGCCAAGCGAACCTTGGATGCCGGTGCCAAGCGAACCTTGGATGCCGGTGCCAAGCGAACCTTGGATGCCCGTACCAAGCGAACCTTGGACGCCGGTGCCAAGCGAACCTTGGATGCCGGTGCCGAGCGAACCCTGGATGCCGGTGCCGAGCGAACCCTGAATGCCCGTGCCAAGCGAACCCTGGATGCCCGTGCCAAGCGAACCCTGGATGCCCGTGCCAAGCGAACCCTGGATGCCCGTGCCAAGCGAACCCTGGATGCCCGTGCCGAGCGAACCCTGAATGCCCGTGCCAAGCGAACCCTGGATGCCCGTGCCAAGCGAACCCTGGATGCCCGTGCCAAGCGAACCCTGGATGCCCGTGCCGAGCGAACCAGCAATTCGTGATCCGTCCAAAGACGTCACAGCTAAAGAATCAAGGCTCACAACCGAAGGCGAGGATCTCGTGGCGCGAATGCGAGCGATCTCTCGTGCTTCCTCTCTAGTTACATAGACATTCTGGTTATCGATAACCAAGCGTCCAGTAGCTGGGACGACCAATTGGACACGAAGTGCAAGCTCCTCAGGGGAGGCTGCTAGAGCCGCTGAAGCGGAAAGCAGCAAAGAAACTGTGACGCCCACCACACTAAGATTGCGCGACGACATGGCTGTTTTCCCCAGATTTCTCGTTAGCTTTCAGTAACTTAGTGGCTGCTACGCGTGCATTTTGCCGGTAGGTTATGACCACTGGACTTAAGTCTATGTCGAGAAACTGGAAATTGTCAAACACGCCAAGTGCTTACGAGCCATTCTCTTCTAGGCGGCTGTCGACTCATCTAGACGGCTTCATCTCCCTCCCCAGCCTCACCGCCATCCACCCCAGCAACCCCACCCCCAGCACCAGAACCCCCCACAACAGGACGGTTTTCCAGGGGAAGGCGGGTTCCGGGGGCTGCAGCAGGGCATCTCCGCCCAGGGTTTCGATGGCGCCGACGGTGGCGTCCTGCACTTTCACGGTCTTGCCGAGCCCGGGGATCAGTCCATCGAGGGCGGTATCGGCGCGCGGGGCGATGGCGCTGCCATAGGCGATCTTGAACGGGGCGTTGCCGCGGGCGACGAAGCGCAGCTCATGCGAGACCCAGCCGGCCTCGAGGGTCGGGATGTTCTTGCCGAGACCGTTCGCGTCGTCGGCGCTGCGCAGGCGCAGATAGCGGAGGTGATTCAGCGGCAGGTTGTGCGCGGCATTGCGCTGTTCGTTGCCGCCCTCGCCTGAGAGGCGATAAACGGCGAAGTTGCCGAGCTCGCGCCAGGGCTCATCGAGTGTGGCGCGCACGGCGAGCGCGACACGCGCCACGGTGTTGCGCTCGGGCAGTTCGAAGTTCACGCGATCGATCGGCAGTCTTGCGCCGAGGTCGTAGTCCCAGGTGGCGTCGAGGGTCTGACCTTTCTCATCGAGCGCTGCCTGACCCTGCACACGGGTGGTGTTGCGCGGCGCGGAGACGCGCGCGATGGCGGCGCGCACGCTGACGCTCTCGATCACGAACGGCGCGCTCGCGCCGAGCCAGACGAGCCGGAAGTAACGCGCGCGGGTATCGGGCAGTTCGATTTCGTTTTCGATCAGCCGCGCGCTACCTGCGGTGAGGTTCGCGATGGAGCCGCTCGCGATGCTGCGCCAGCTGTTCAGGTCATCGCTGGCTTCCACGAGCAGCGTGCCGGCGAAGGCGGTCGGTGTGTCGGACCAGGAAACGCGCAGCCGTGAGAGGTCTGTCTTCAACGCGCGGCCGTCGAGGATGTAGCTCGTGATCGGCGCGGGTGATGCGCTCTGTGCGACGGTGGCGAGGTCCACGGCGGCACCGCCCGATTCGATCTTCACACGCACGGCTTCGATGGCGCGTGCCGCATCGCCGCGCAGCGGAAACAACGGCAGCGGCATGAACGGCGGCGCGGCGCCGCTCGTCTCGGTGACGAGTCGCAGTTCGGCCGGCACGGGCTCGCCACTCGCGTTGAACACGCGGATATCGCCGTAGTCCGCGCGCGTCAGCCTCGCGTAGATGTCTTCAGGCAATTGCAGCCGATACGCGCTGGAGTCGGCGGCGGACGTGATCACCGTTCGGCCGTAGGCAAAATCCTGCGGTGTCAGCGACGCAGTGTCGTCGCCATACGCCGGCGTCACGGCCGCGATTGTCAGTGCGAAGGCAAGGTTGGCGCAGGCAGCGAGAACGGGCAGTCGTGTCATGTCGGGGTTCCCGGGGGGTTGGGCGCGGCGGCCGGCGCGGCATCCTTGTCATCGTCTTTCTTGTCTTCGTCTTTCGGGGGCGGCAGCGGCGAGAAATACCCGATCACGAGCATCAGCACACCGACGACGACGAAGGACACGATCCGCTCGATGGAGCCGACGCGCGAGAGATCGATCAGGAACAGCTTCGCGACGACGACGGCCAGCAGTGCAGCGCCGACCAGCCAGACGATGCGCTGCGCGCGACGCGTGGCGAGCAGCATGGTCGCGAGTGCGAGCACGGCCCAGAAGATCGAGAGCGATACCTGCACGAGCGTGGAGCTCAGCAAATCGTCCAGCTCGAAAGGCACGCCTGCGATGTGATGAATCGCGCGCAGCAACGCACCATTCAGCCAGATGAATGCGAGCGCGGCGATGCCGCCATACACGACACGCGGGTTCACACGCTGGATGGATTCGATGTCGCTGGTCTGCAGCGATTGCCAGTAGTTGACCAAGGCGAACACGACGAAGCCCGAGGCGATGTCGAGCGGATTCAGCAGCGGCACATAGGGCAGCGGCGCAGCATCGCCGCGACCGAAACCGGCATTCGCGAGCAGCCAGAACACGAGATACACGGCGAATCCGCCCGCCGCGAACACGCGATAGGTGGTGGCGTGCTTGCCGAAGGGCCAGGCCACGCGCGCGGTAACGAGCGGCATGCCGATCAGCGCGAGCCAGGGCACGAGCATCCACGCGACGCTGCGCCAGGCACTGCCCTCGGCCACCCACTGCTCGACGACATACACGAGCTCGCCCGCGAGCACGACCACGGCGAGCCAGAGCGTGAAGATGTGCGCGGCGGCGGCGAGCGTGCCCTCCGGGCCTTCGCGGTCGCTTTTGTCAGCATGTTGACGAATCACGTAATACAGCACCGCAAATGCGGCCGGCCACGCAATCCAGCCAAAACTTTCAAAGGGATGCGCGTGCTCGGCGTTCCACCACAGCAGCGCGAAGAACGACGCGGGCAGCAGCGCGAGCGCTGGCCAGCGTGACATCTGCAGGTTCACGCGCTGCGCGAGCAGACTCGCGAGCGCGGCGGTGCCTGCGAGAAACACCAGACTTACCGCAGTTACATACCTTGCGTCGATGAATCGCCCGATCTCCGAAAGGCCAGCGACCAGCCACCACACGACGCCCCACAGGAACAGCACTGCAGCGGCCGGCTGCTCGTAGAAGCGCAGGTTCGCATCGGTGCGCTTCAGTGTCAGCGTCGAGAACACGGCAGCGGCGGAAATCATCACGCCACCGAGCAGGTTGCTGTTCAGCACGGGCCAGGCATCCACGCCGATGTCCACGCCGCGCGCGGCGAACAACATGCCCGCGCCAAACTGCAGCAGTGCGCCCGCGGCGCGCGGCAGACGCCGATCCTGCCGACAACCGACCCACAGCAGTGCGGCGCCTTCGAGCGCCCAGGTGGCAGCGCTCCAGTGGCCATCGAGCGCGAGCGGCACGGCGAGCGTCAGGAACACGATGCCGAGCGCGAGGAAGGATTCGACGAGCAATCGCAAGGTGTCGCGATGCCGGCGCCACAGCGCTCCGGCGAGCAGCACGTACAGGCCACCCACGCACAGCGCGGACAGTGACAGCGCCATGCGATCGTCATGCAGCAACCCGGTCTGCAGCGCGAACGCCGTGACCGGCACGCCGAATACGATGGTGCCGTCCACGTAGCCCTTCAGGTTCGGGGGCTGACGCAACGCGAACAGTACCGCGATGATCACGTAGAACAGGAAGAACAGGATCAGGAAAGGTTCGGTGGTGGCAAATTTCGAGCTGTCGTACTGCAGCACGCCCCAGGCCGTGCCGACCAGGAAGGTGGCGACGAAGCCGAGCAGCGTCAGCGGTCGCCACGCGCGGAACCACGCGATGCCAACGAGGCCCGCGTTCAGGATGCCGTAGTACGTGAACAGCGCGACGTGATTGCCCTGCCCCGTGGACACCAGCAACGGCGCCGCGAACCCGCCGGCGGCAGCGAACATCGCGAACGCCATCGAGTCCTGCAGCACCGCGAGTGCCACGGCGAATGCGGTGATGAACACCAGCAGCGCGAAAGCAGCCGTCGGCGGCAGCAGCGAATACAGACGCAGCGCCGCGAACACCGTCAAATACAGGATCGCGACGGCCCCGCCCTGCACGGCGAGGGCATAGCCGGGTCGCTTGATGCGCAGTCGCCAGCCGAGCACCAGCATGACGATGGCGGCGAGTGCGACGCCAGCAAGGCGGAACTCCATCGGCAGAGTGGTGCGCTCGGCGACGTAGCGCAGCAGGAACGCGATGCCGAAGAACAGCACGATGACGCCCGAGCGCACGAGCGTGTTTCCGCCGGTGAAGTATTCGCGCACGAGGCGCACGAGCAGGAACTCGCGCGGCGGTCCGGCGGGCGGCTCGCTCCAGCCGCTGCGCGCAGACTCCGCGGTTACCCGCGCAGCAGGCTGAGCGGCAGGATCGAACTCCGCGTCCGCTGCAGTCTCCGCTGCAGCAGCCTGCGCAGCCTGGGGTGCGGGAGGAGCGTCGGGCTCGGCTTCCGGTTCCGGGGCCTCGGGTGCGCGCCAGCCCGAAGGCGCTGCAGCAGCCGCGGCCGCAGGCGGTGGCGCCGAGGCACGGCTGCGCAGCCGTTCGAGATCTTCTTCGAGATTGCTGACCCGCTGCCGAAGCGCGAGCAGTTGCGCGAAGCCGAAGCCTGCCAGCGCACCGAAGCCGATGCCGAGCAGTTCCTCTCCACCATTGCCGAACATGGCCCCGACGAACGCGCCCACCAGGGCCAGCAACCATTTCATGGGCGGCACTATGCCGGGGCCGGCGTCACACCGCCAGCGATCCGTGGCAGATCAGGGCTCCGGCGTGGTCGACGCGCTCGACGCGCTCGCACCAAGCAACCGGTCCACGAGCCTGCTCGTGTGCGCGCTTGACTTCGTGCGCCGCGCGACCAGCGAGTACACCGCTGGTACGACGAACAGCGTCAGGAACACAGAGACCAGCGTGCCGTAGAACACGACGACGCCGATCGGCGTGCGTTGTTCTGCGCCGGCACCGCTCGCGAACAGGAAGGGGACCGCGCCGAAGGCCGTGCAGAGGCTGGTCATCAGCACCGGCCGCAGGCGGGTGACCGCCGCTTCGACAATCGCTTCCGTGAACTCGTGACCGCGATCGCGCAGCTGGTTCGCGAACTCGACGATCAGCACGCCGTTCTTCGCCGCGATGCCGATCAGCATGATCACCGCGATCTGACTGAAGATGTTGATGCTGAGTCCGTGCAGCTTGAGTCCGAATACCGCACCGAGCAGTGCCAGCGGCACCGTCACCATGATGATGGCCGGATGCACGAAACTCTCGAACTGCGCCGCCAGCACCAGGAACACGATGATGATCGCGAACAGGAACGTGAAGTACAGCTGGCCACCGCTGCGCACGTAGTCGCCGCTGTCACCGTCCCACATCAGCGTGGCACCGGGCGGCAGCTGTTCGCGCACGGTCTTCTCGAACCACTTCACGGCCTCGCCCATGCTGTAGCCCTCGGCCAGATCCGCCGAGATCTCGAACGAGCGCAGCCGGTTGAAGCGGGAAAGTTCGGTCGGCCCTGTGGTCTCGTTGAGCCGCACGATGTTCGAGAGCGGGATCAGCTCGCCGCTGCGATCCGACCGCACCTGGATGTTGGTGAGGTCCGTGACGGTGGCGCGATCCTCGTCGCGGCCCTGCAGGATCACGTTGTATTCCCGGCCGCGATCGATGTACGTGGTGACGATGCGCGAGCCGAGGATCGTCTCGAGCGTGCGGCCGACCGTCTGCAGTGACACGCCGAGATCCGCCGCGCGGTCCCGGTCGATGGCCACGCGGATCTGCGGCTTGCTGGCCTTCCAGCTGCTGTCCACGCCCGTGAAGCCCGGATTCGCCTCGACAATGGGCGTCAGCTTCGCGGACCATTCGGCCAGGCGCTCATAGTCCGGTCCACCGATCACGGCCTGCACCGGCGAGCCGAAGCCCACGCGCAGGCTGCCCGGCGTGATCGGGAATGCACGCACGCCCGGCAGCTGCGACAGCTCTTTCATCAGGCCGCGAGCGATCTGCTGGCCGCTACGCGCGCGATCCTTCCAGTCGACCAGCACCAGGATCAGCCGCGCCGAGTTCACCGAGCCGGTGCCGCCATCGAATCCGCCCGGCACACGCAGCGTCACGCGCTGGATCTCGCCCTTCTCCATCTCCTTCTGCACGATGGCTTCGAGGCGCTGGCCGTATTCCTCGGTGTACGCGAAGCTCGCGCCCTCGGGACCGGTCATCGAGATGAAGATTCGGCCGACGTCCGCGGTCGGCGAGAACTCTTCGGGAATCGCGCGAAATGTCAGCGCGCCGAGCAACGAGAGACCGACCACGCTGCCGACGATCAGCCACGGGCGGCGGATCAGCTGACGCAGGCGCCGGCCGTAGCTCGCCGCCATCGCATCGAAGAACTTCTCGACGCGCCGCGCGAAGCCCGCATGCTGGCTGCGATCTTCGGGCGGCAGCCGCGAGGCCATCATCGGCGTCAGCGTCAGCGCGACGACGGCGGAGAACAGCACCGCGGAGGCCAGCGTCAGGCCGAACTCACGGAACAGGCGCCCCACATCGCCCGGCAGGAAAGAGATCGGCACGAACACCGCAGCCAGGGTCAGCGTCGTCGCGATCACCGCAAAGCCGATCTCGCGGCTGCCGTTGATCGCGGCGACCATCGGTGATTCGTTCAATTCTGCCCTGCGATGGATGTTCTCGAGCACGACGATCGCGTCGTCCACGACGAGGCCGATCGCGAGCACGAGACCCAGCAGCGTGAGCACATTGATGGAATAGCCGAGCGCGTACATCGCGATCGCCGCGGCGATCACCGAAACCGGAATCGTCACGGCAGGGATCAGCGTGCTGCGCAGCGTCCCCAGGAAGGCGTAGATGACGACCAGCACCGAGACGAACGCGAACAGGATCGCGATCAGCACTTCCTTCAGCGCGGCCTCGATCGCGACGCCGTTGTCGACGTTGATGACCAGCGTCGCGCCTTTCGGCAGCTCGTCCTGCAGGTTGGCGACTTCCTTGCGCACGCCGCGTACCACGTCGAGCACGTTCGCCTTGGATTGCGCTTCGATGCCGATGCCCACGCCGGTGATGCCGTTCGTGCGCAGCAGCGTGCGCTCGTTCTCGGCGGCGAGGCGCACGTCGGCCACTTCACCGAGACGGATCAGATGTCCTTCGGCACCGCGCCCGATCACGAGATTGCGGAAGTCCTGCTCGTTGTCGAGGCCCACTTCCGTGCGCAACGAAAACTCGCGCTGCGTGGATTCGATACGGCCGGCCGGCAGCTGCACGTTTTCGCGACGCAGCGCGTTCTCGATATCCGTGACCGTGAGCTGGCGCGCAGCCAGCGCCTGGCGATCGATCCAGATGCGCATCGCCGCGCGGCGACCGCCGGAGATGCTGGCACGCGCCACGCCCGGCAACACCGAGAAGCGGTCCAGCAGGAAGCGCTCGGCGTAGTCCGTGACTTCGAGGGCGGTCATGTCCTCGACCTTGAAGTTCACGAACACGACGTTCTCGGCGCTCGCGTCCGCCTTGGTGACCTGCGGCGGATCGGCCTCCGTCGGCAGCGCGGCGAGTACGCGCGCGACGCGATCGCGGACGTCGTTCGCGGCAGCGTCGATGTCACGCTCGACTTCGAATTCGAGGCGGATGCTGGAGCGCTCGTCGCTGCTGTCCGACTCGAGCTTGACGATGCCTTCGATCCCGCCGACGCGCTCTTCGATCACCTGCGTGATCTTGTTCTCGACGACGGCCGCGGACGCGCCGCGGTAGACCGTGTTGATCGACACCACCGGCCGCGTGATGTCCGGATACTCGCGCACCGTCAGGCGCTGCAGCGAGACGAGGCCGAAGATCACGAGCAGCAGCGACAGCACCGTGGCGAACACGGGCCGGCGGATGCAGAACTCGGACAGCGTCATGAGCGCGCGGCTTCCAGGGGCGGGCTGACCGCGCCGGCTTCGATGACGGCGCCGCCATCACGCACCTTGAAGGTGCCGTCGACGATCACGCGTTCACCATCGGCCAGGCCTTGCACGATGGCGACACTGCCGGGGCGACGCAGGCCGGTCGTCACTTCGCGCCGCTGCGCGCGACCGTCTGCGACGACGAACACATAGTTGCGGCCGTCTTCCGGCACCAGCGCCTGCTCCGGCAGCACCAGCGTCGGGTTTTCGCGGCCGCGCAGCTTCACGCTCATGAACATGCCCGGACGCAGCAGGCCATCGGCATTCGGCAGCTCGGCGCGCACCGCGAGCGAGCGCGTGACCGGATCCACCCGCGGCGAGAGCGTCGCGACCTTGCCCTTGAACACGCGACCTTCGAGGCCATCGACCTTCGCCTCGACTGCGAGGCCCGGCGCGAGATCACCGAGGAAGCTTTGCGGCACGGTGAACTCGAGCTTGATGATGGAGGTGTCATCGAGCGTCGTGATCACGGCGCCCGCGCTGACGAGCCCTCCGACGCTGACGCGCCGGAATCCGGTGCGACCATCGAATGGCGCACGGATCACGGTATCCGCGAGGCGCGAGCGCGACGCCGCGACGCGCGCCTCTGCCGTCTTCACGGACGTGCCCAGCTGATCGAGCTGCGCACGCGAGAGCGCTGCCGTGACGGCGAGGTCCCGGCCGCGCGCGAACTGGTTGCGGCTCTCCGCGAGATTCGCCTCGGCCTCGGCCAGTTCCGCTGCGGCCTGCGCACGGTCGAGCTCGATCAGCACCGTGCCACGATGTACGCGCTGGCCTTCGGTGAAGCGGATCGCCTCGATGCGGTTCGACACTTTCGCCGTGATCTCGACCGATTCGTTCGCGAGCGCGGTGCCGACGGCCTCGATCTCGACGCCGAGCGGCACGCGCTGCGGGATCGTGGTGACGACCGTGAGTGGACCACCACCGCCCGGGCCACCGCGACCGGGTCCACCCTGTCCGCCGCCCGGCGCACCGCCCGGTGCACCAGCAGGCCGGCCACCCATGGGTGCGCCCGTCGCCGCAACGCCCGCAGGGCCGCCAGCATTCGCACCGGCGGCCTCGGCGCCGGCCTGCGGTGCGGGCGCACCGCCGCAGCCCGCGAGCATCAGGGCAAAAGCGAGCGCGGACGCGGCGGCGGTTGCCGCGGCGCGAGGCCGGCGGCAGGGAGTGGGATCGGTCATGCGGGCAGACTAACTCAGTGAATCGCGCGTGCGATACAGACTTTCCAGCGGCGGTTCCTCGCCGCGGTCACGCACGAACTGGAATACATTGATTCCGACATCGACCAGAGGTTCCTTGCCGGGCGGCGGAGCCTCGGACGACGCCTGGGCGAGCCAGGTATCGAGCTCGGAGATGAAGTCCGGCACGCGTGATCGCGCGAATTCTTCGAAGGCATTGAGCTGTGCCATCGTCAACGGCCGGTCCGCGAAGACCGAGCGTTCCAGGCGTTTGCCCGTGGCATCCGGACGGATGTTGTATTCCACCGTCGTGGCGAGGTCCGTCATGATGTTGCCGAAATACTCGAGCATGCCCGGTGACATCGCCACCGGAAAAACGAAAGTTCGTGACACGATTTTGTAAAAGTCCGGACCGGCGGTCACGACCACGCCCGCGGCGATCAGCTCGTTCAGCAGCAGCTGCGGGTGGATCTTGGTGCCGACCATCTTCACCACCTGCGTGAAGTTGCGGGGTCCGGAATCGAACTCCAGCTCGAGCGGCACACCGTAAGGTCCACAGAACTGGTTTTCGGTGTGCCAGCGCTGCACGATCTCGGCGAGCGCCGCCGCCATCGTCGGCTCGGGCGCCACACGCTTCTCGCGCGCAGCCAGCGTGCGACGCACGTCGCTCTGGGCGAGACCCGTCATCACCGCGAGTCGTGCGACGGACTTCTGCTCGATCGGGCCGGCCGTATCGCGCACCGCGCTTTCGAGAAACACACCCTTCGCAAGCTCGGCGAAGTCCGTGAACGTGACGCCGGCCTGCACCAGCAGCTTGAGCAGCGGCCGCAGGATCTTGACGAAGGCCTGCGCGAGGTGCGGATGTGTCTCTTCCATCGACATGCAACTCTCCTTCAGGCCGCCGGCGCGCGTGCGGCCGCCGCGATCTCGGCCTGGATCGCCTCGGCCGCAGCGCGCGGATCCGCAGCGTCACGGATCGGCCGGCCCACGACGATGTAGTCCGCGCCCCAGTCGAAGGCCTGCGTCGGCGTGACGACACGGTTCTGGTCGTCGCCCTTCATATCTGCGAGGGGACGGTTGTCGACCGGACGGATGCCCGGCGTGATCACGAGCAGTCGCTGGTCGATTTCGGCGCGCAGCATCTTCGCCTCGAGGCCCGAGGACACCACGCCATCGCAGCCGGCCTCGAGCGCGCGCCGCGCACGTGACAGCACCAGCTGACCGACATCACACTGGAAACCGAGATCGTCGAGATCGCCGCGATCGAGACTCGTCAGCACCGTGACGCCGAGGATCTTGATGTCGCCCTTCGCGGCCGCAGCGGCTTCCATGATGCCCTGGTTGCCGTGCACCGTCGCGAAGGTGACGCCGCGGTTGCGTAGCCGCTTGACCGCACCCGCCACCGTCGCCGGGATGTCGAAGAATTTCAGATCGACGAAGACCTTCTTCTTCTGCGCGACGAGCCAGTCCAGCAGCGCGAAGTACTCGCCACTCATGAACAGCTCGAGACCGATCTTGTAGAACGTGACGCTGTCGCCGAGCTTCGTGACGAGAGCGCGGGCCGTGGCGGCATCCGGTACGTCCAGGGCGAAAATCAGGCGATCGCGCAGCGGAATGTCTTTCTCGATCATCGGCGGGGAGTTCCTCGGGGTGGTGCCGGCATTTTGCGCCGAAGACGGGGGTTTTTCACCTCGCCTGCAGCCCCTGCCGCCGGGAAACTGCCGCGACGATGACAGCGGAGTACTGTCGGGCCGAAGGCGGGTTTGATATCATTGATATCAAATCGTCGACTGTGGAGATGCCGAATGGCGCAGTTGCTTGTTCGTGATATTCCCGAAGAGCTGGTGAAGGCCCTGAAGCTGCGTGCGGCCCGGCGCAATCACAGTGCCGAACAGGAGCATCGGGAGATCCTGAAGGCTGCGCTGCGGGCACCGGCGCGGCGGCCGCTGGCGGACGTCCTGGCCAGCATGCCCAACGTCGGTCAGGACGCGGACTTCCAGCGCGAGCAATCCTCCGCTCGACGCTGACATGTATCTCGTCGATACGGACGTCATCAGTGAAGCGCGCAAGGCCGCAGGCAGCAATGACGGCGTACGAGCGTTCTTCGCAGCCGCACGGCGTGACGACCGACGACTCTTCGTGTCTGTCGTCACCATCGGCGAGCTTCGGCAGGGAATCGAGCGCATCCGCCATCGCGGCGACGCCTCCCAGGCGCGGCTCCTGGAGCGGTGGCTTGGCCAGATTCTCGGCCAATTCGCCGATGCGATTCTCCCGATCGACGAAGAGATCGCCCAGGTTTGGGGCCGCCTGCGTGTCCCGAATCCGGAAAACCCCCTGGACAAACAGATCGCGGCAACCGCATTGCTGCATGACCTGACTGTCGTCACCCGCAATGCGGCCCACTACCGATCGACAGGCGTCAGATTGTTGAATCCGTTCACCTGAGCGGAAGGTCCGTCAGGTCTGCGCGTCCGGATCGAACAGGCGACGGTGCTCCAGGATCGCATAGCGATCCGTCATGCCGGCCACATAGTCCGCGACGATCCGCGCACGACCATGCACGCCGCTCGCCGCATCCGCGCGCTGCGCGATCTCCGCATGCTCCGGCGGCAGCAGCGCGCTGTCTTTCATGAAGGCGTCGAACAGTTCGCGCAGCACGCGGCGCGCCTTCGTCGTCATGCGCAGCACGCGCGAATGGCGATACACCTTCTCGCGCAGGAACTGCTTCAGCTCGAGATGTTCCGCGGCGACGGCCTCGCTCATCGCGATCATCGGTTCGCGCGCCGCACGCACATCGTCGATGCTGCGCGGCACGGCGGCTTCGATGCGTGCGCGCGAGGTCTCGGCCAGATCCTTGACCACATGGTTGATCATGCGCCGGATGGTCTCGTGGATCACGCGGCGACCTGAGGCGATGTTGGCGCCGGGATTGCCCGGCCAATGCAGCCGCACGCTGGCGAGTTCGCGTGCGAACAGCGGCACGTCGCCCAGATCCTCGAGCGTGATCAGGCCGGCACGCAGACCATCGTCGACGTCATGGTTGTTGTAGGCGATCTCATCGGCGACGTTCGCGAGCTGTGCTTCGAGCGACGGCTGCTGACGCTTCAGGAAGCGTTCGCCGACGTCGCCGAGCGTGCGGGCGTTCGCTGCTGAGCAGTGCTTCAGGATGCCTTCGCGCGTCTCGAACATCAGGTTCAGGCCGGAGAATCCGGCATAGCGCTCCTCGAGCTCATCGACTACGCGCAGCGACTGCAGGTTGTGCTCGAAGCCGCCGTATTCGCGCATGCATTCGTTCAGCGCGTCCTGTCCGGCGTGGCCAAACGGCGTGTGACCGAGATCATGCGCGAGGCAGATCGCTTCGACCAGGTCTTCATCGAGGCCGAGCACTCGCGCGATCGTGCGACCGATCTGCGCCACCTCGAGGGAATGCGTGACGCGCGTGCGGTACAGATCACCTTCGTGATTGACGAAGACCTGCGTTTTGTAGGTCAGGCG
The DNA here is from genome assembly GCA_965279665.1 of Steroidobacteraceae bacterium. GTDB lineage: Bacteria > Pseudomonadota > Gammaproteobacteria > Steroidobacterales > Steroidobacteraceae > UBA964. Next base: position 95,097 of record OZ257256.1, on the reverse strand, counting down.
ACGAAACGCGTTGCAGTGGATGATGCGATCCCGGTCTCGCTGGTATTCACTGCGAAGCTCCGGCGACGGCTCGTGGTGCCGCCGGCCGCGACTGCGGTCCGCCCTGGCCGCATAGGGCGCAGCCCAGGGCGTCACGCGAAATGCTCTTTCAGCGTCGCCTGCAGCGCGCCTTCCGGATAGTCAGAGGTCAGGAACGCCTGACCGATGCCACGCAGCAGCACGAAGCGCATGCGGCCCTGCTGCACTTTCTTGTCGATGCGCATCGCGTCGAGCGCGTCGGCACCGCGCACATCCGTAGAGGTCGTGGCCAGACCGGCACGCGCCAGCAGCGCGCGAACCCGTGCCACATCGGCGGCGGGCATCAGGCCGGCGTGCTTCGAGAAGCTCGCTGCCATCGCGAGGCCCGCACCGACGGCCTCGCCATGCAGCCAGGTCTTGTAGTGCGTGGCGGCTTCGATCGCGTGTCCGAACGTGTGGCCAAGGTTCAGCAGCGCCCGATCGCCCTGTTCGCGCTCATCCCGGCGAACGATGTCGGCCTTGATCTCGCAGGAGCGGCGGACGGCATGCGCGATCACGTCCGGGCGCAGCTCGAGCAGCGGTTCGATGGATTCTTCGAGCCAGCTGAAGAACGGCTCGTCGCCGATCATCGCGCACTTGATGATTTCAGCGACGCCGGCGCGCAGCTCGCGCAATGGCAGCGACGCGAGCGTGTCCGTGTCCGCAATGACGGCGCGTGGCTGGTGGAAGGCGCCGATCAGGTTCTTGCCGCCGGGATGGTTGACGCCCGTCTTGCCGCCCACGGAAGAATCCACCTGCGCGAGCAGCGTGGTCGGCAGCTGGATGAAGTCGATGCCGCGTTGATAGCAGGCCGCCGCGAAGCCGGACATGTCCCCGACCACGCCACCACCGAGTGCGACGACACAGGCATCGCGCGAGTAGCGGTTCGCGACCAGCACGTCGAGCATCGCGGAGATATTGGCCAGCGTCTTGTGCTGCTCACCATCCGGCAACACGACATCGACGATGCGCCGCTGCGGCAGCGAGGCATGCACGCGCGCCGCGTACAGCGGGCCGACGGTGCTGTTCGTGACCAGCAGCAGATCGTGCGCGCGCACATGCTGGCCGATCAGGCCCGCCTCTCCCAGCAGACCGGCTCCGATCAGGATGGGATAAGAGCGATCGCCGAGCTGGACCTGGAGTTGCTGCAAGGAAACCTCTTGACGGCCGGACGGGGAGCATCCCGTCCCGGGTTCGCAATTATACGGAATGAGCCTCGTGCAGCAGGTGCTGGATTTCCTCGACGACGACATTGACCTTGCGGCCATCCGTTCGCACGATGAAATCCGCGATGCTGCGGTAGAGCGGCTCGCGCACCACCATCAGCTCGGCCAGCTTGGTCGCCGGATCCACACCCGCCAGCAGTGGACGATGCTGCGCCGAGCGGACGCGTTCCGTCTGTTGGGCCACGGAGGTGTCCAGATACACCACGCAGCCCCGCTCGCGCAGGTGCTCGCGATTCTCGGGCAGCAGGATCGCTCCACCGCCGGTGGAGAGCACGATGGGTTCGTGGGTCGTCAGATCCGCGATGACGTCTCGCTCACGTTCGCGAAACCGTGCTTCGCCTTCCTTTTCGAAGATCAGCGGGATGTCGACGCCGGTCCGCCGTTCGATCTCGACGTCGCTGTCGTAGAACTGCGCGCGCATCGCGCGCGCGAGCTGCCGACCCACAGCGGATTTGCCGGAGCCCATCGGGCCGATCAGGAAGATGTTGCGCTTGCCGAGCATGCAGGCAGGCAGTGTGCCCGACTTGTACTGCGGAGCCAAAAGAAAACGGCCGCCCTGAGGCGGCCGTTGAATCGATGAGGGTCGACGAGCGACCGGATCCTGGGCTCAGGGTACCGTGCCCTGAACCTGCAGCGTCGTGACGAGATTGCGCGGTGTCGTCACGGTCAACGTGATCACTCCGGTACCGGCAGTCGTGCCCGACGTGACCGTGAACGGGAACACTGTGGCTCCATTGACCAGGGCGTTCGGCTGCGCCGCGGAGCAAGGCACCGTATAGGATCGCGGACTTGCAACACCAAGCCCAGCGCCGGTGGCAGCGAGCTCGATCGTCGTGCCCTGCGGCATCGGATTGCCGCGCGCATCGCGAATCCAGAACGTCAGATTGCGGGCACCGTTGAACGAACCGACTGCGAACGGACTCGGGATCGGGTTGCCGGCAGGATCCGAAATGACCGGCGTGCTGCCGGAGAAGATCACGACGACAGAATCGGCGATGCCGGTGGAGCGCGTGCTCGGCGCGCCGCAGCGGCCGGTCGTGTCGTTGCACAGCACGCCGTTGAACAGGCCATCGGGCCCGTCGCGATTCTGGTTGTTGTTGAAGTCGAAGAAATCCTCGCCCACGTCGTACGTGCCGTTCTCGTTGTCGTCCCGGAACGGCTCTGCAGCATCGGCGAACGACTCGCCATTGTTGAACGCGCCGTTGCCGTTCGAATCGGTGAACGACTCTTCGCCGATGGCCTTCGCCAGGATCGTCACGCGGCCGTTCGTCGGACGCGGATTGGAGCTGCGAATGTTGACGGTGCAGACGCCACCTTCGGTGGGGGTGGTCGTCGTCGTGCACTGCGACTGGATGTTGCCGCCCTCCGACGTGAACGTCACCGCTGTGCCGTTCGGCACCGGGTTCTGGAAGCGGTCACCGAGACGCGCGTTGATGCCCGTCGTCGTACCGTCGTACTCCCAGCCTTCGATGTTGAAGCACTGGGCCGAGAGCGAGAAGCTGTTCGCCGTCGGAATACCCGTGGTCACGGTCAACTGACTCGACTGCGTGGAGATGTTCGGCGTGACGCTGGTGACGATCGCCGTGACGTTCACGGACGTGGCGACGGTGCCGGCGCTGACGACGGTCTGCACGTTGCCCTGCGAATCGCTGACGGCCGTTGTCGGCGTGATCGAGATGCCACCGACTGCCGTGTTCAGCGTAAACGAGACATTGGCGTTCGCCACCGGCCCGCCGGTCGCATCACGCACCTGGAAGACCACCGTTGAGCTCTCGGGCCGCGTCGAATCGCCGGTGCCCTGCAGCGCGATATTGGTCGGCGTGGCCGAGACGAACGCGATCGAACCGACCGCAGCCGGCGCGACCGTGACGACGCCCGTCGCAGACAGCGCCTGGCCATTCACCGTCGACGTGGCGGTGATGGTGTCCGAGCCGCTGCAACCGCGAGCGGAATACGTGATCGTGGCGATGCCGCTGGTGGTGCTGAACGAAGCGCTCGGCGTCAGGGCCGCAGTGCTCGCAGCCACGCAGGGCGAGTTGAAGTTGACGGTCGCGGCCTGGGTATACAACGAGCCGTCCGAGTTGACGAGATAGGCGGCCACCGTCGTGCTCGCACCGGCGGACAGCGTCGTCGCCGACAACTGCAGGGTACCCTGGACGAAGCCGGCGCCTGTGCCGTTGCCCATGCGCACCGTATTCGAGTTGGTCGCAGAAACCACCTGGACCGGAACCGTCGCCGTCAGGTTGTTGCTCGTGGAGGCGGTGACGGTGATCGTGCGCAGCGAAGTATCGCCTGCCGTGCTCAGGGTCGTGGTGGCCTGGCCCGATGCATCCGACGTTGCAGACGCCGGCGTCACGCCGCCCGACGTTGGACGGAACGACACGACGACACCCGGTACGAGCGCGTTGTTCGCGTCTCGCACGAACGCGGTGATCGTGGCGCTCGCTGTGCCATCGGAAGGAATCGTCGATGCACTGGCGGACACCGTCAGCGTCGTGGCAGTGGCTGTACCGCCGCCGCCGGTCGTCGGCGTACCGAACGCATCGTCTCCGCCGCCGCCGCATGCACTGAGCACGGCGGTCATCATCAGGAGTCCAAGGGTAGCAAGCTTGCGCATTTTCATTTCCTGTCTGAATCGGTGTGGCTGATCGCGTCTGTCACGCAGCTCAGTTCACATTGACCCCTTCACGCAGAATCTTGGGAGTCACGAAGATCAGCAGCTCGCGCTTTTCTTCGGCGCGCGTGGTTGCCTTGAACAGGTGACCGAAGATCGGGATGTCGCCGACGTACGGAACCTTGGTCTCGCTGTTGCGGCGCTCGGTTTCGAGGATGCCGCCCAGCACCACCGTCTGCCCGTCGTTGACCAGCACCTGCGTGGTGATCTCGCGGGTATCGATCGAGGGCACGTTGACGCCACCCGAGGTCACGATGACCCGGCCGACGCTGTCCTTCTTGACGCTCAGGTCCAGGATGATGCGGTTGTCCGGCGTGATCTGCGGCGTGACCTTCAGCGCCAGCACGGCCTTCTTGAATTCGATGGTCGTGGCGCCGCTCGACGCGGACTGCTGGTACGGGATCTCGACGCCCTGCTCGATGCTCGCTTCCTTCTGGTTGGAAGTGATCACGCGCGGCGAGGAGATGATCTCGCCGCGGCCTTCGGCCTGCGCCGCGGACAGCTCGAGATCGACGATGTAGTCGGAGCCCAGCAGCATGAACGCGAGACGACCGGCCGGGCTCGTGACCGGGAGGTTCACACCGTAACGCTGCGAAGCAGCGTCGCCGGTCGGGATGTCGATCGGGTACGGACCCTGACCGGCCGCGACGTTGTCGAGCGCCGAGGCCAGGCCGAGATCCGTCGCCTCGAGGCTGCCACCGACGATGCCGACGCCGTTGGCGCCATTGCTGGTGATGCCCGTGAAGCCGGCGCGCACGCCGAGATCACGCGAGAAATTGTCGTTGACGATCGCGATGCGCGCTTCGATCAGCACCTGACGCACCGGGATATCCAGCGTGGCGACGAGGCGGCGCACGTCCGCGAGGCGATCTGCGGAATCCAGCAGCAGCAGCGTGTTGGTGCGCTCGTCGACAGCGACCGTGCCGCGCGTCGAGAGCAATGAATTGCCCTGCGACTTGATCAGTGCAGCGAGATCGACCGCCTTCGCGTAGTTGACCTGCAGATACTCGGAGCGCAGCGGCGCGAGTTCCTGCAGATCCTTGCGCGCGGCGAGGTCCGCCTTCTCGCGTTCGGCCAGTTCCGCGGCCGGTGCGACGACGATGACGTTGTCCGTCTGACGCTTGTCGAGGCCCTTCGTGCGCAGCACGATGTCGAGCGCCTGATCCCAGGGCACGTTCTGCAGGCGCAGCGTCACGCTGCCGGTCACCGTGTCGCTGACGACGATGTTCTGGCCGCTCGCGTCGGCGAGCAGCTGCAGCACGGCGCGGGTTTCGATGTCCTGGAAGTTCAGGGTCAGGCGCTCGCCCGTGTAGGCGCGCTTTTCCTCGGCCTGCGCGACGACCTTGCGGGCCGGCTGCACTTCGACGACGTACTGGTCGTCGGACTGATAGGCCAGCTGTTCGAAGTCGCCCGTGGCGTTGATGACGATGCGCGCGCCGTCATCCGAGCGCTGCACGTCGAACGTGGACACCGGCGTCGCGAAATCGAGCGCGTCGAAGCGGCGGATCAGGTTGCGCGGCACCGAGGCGCCGGCGAACTCGACGATGATCTGGTTGCCGAGCTGGCGCAGGCTGATCGGCGTGCGCGGATCGGAAAGATTGACGACGACGCGACCCATGCCTTCGGCACCGCGACGGAAGTCGATGCTCTTGATGGAGCGGCCGGCCGAGCCGGCATTCGCCGGGGCCTGAGTGGAGCTGGTCGAGGCGACCGCGGCCTGGGCCTGCGCACCACCGAGGCTGACGACGATGTTGTTGCCCGAGACGCGCGTCTGGTAGGGCACCAGGCGATCGAGGTTCAGCACGAGGCGCGTGCGGCCATTGGCCTCGGCAGCGAGGATCGTGTCGAGACCCGCGGCACGGACGTCGATGCGGCGCGACGGCAGCGCGAGCTGCGTCTTCGGCAGGTCGAGCGAGATGCGCGCCGGGTTGTCGATCGTGAAGGCGAGCGGCTCTGGCGCCGGCCCCGACATGCGCAGGGTCAGCTGGAGCTGCTGCCCCGGGAGCGTCTGCACGTCCACGGCTTCCAGCTTGATGGGGCTGTCCGCGGCGGCGGCCTGCGCATGCGCCGTTGGCGCGTTGACGGCCAGAAGCGAGACTGCGAAGCACAGCGCAGCCGCGATGGATGAACGTAGCAAGGTCATTAGAACTTTCTCCCTTATTCGTTCAGGGCCAGGGCAGCGGGACGCTCCATGTATCCCCCTACCCCGTCCGGAACGATCTCGATCAGCGAAATCTTCGACGCGTTGACATCGACCACTTTGCCGTCGCTCTGACCCATGTAGTTACCCGGCAGCACGCGCTGCACGAGTCCCTCCTTGGTCATCACGAGGCCGTAGGCCTTGCCGCCGAGCTTCAGCGTGCCGACCATGCGCAGCGAATCGAGCGAAAACTGCTCGAGATATTCGCGGTTGCGCTTGGAATCGGGCCGCAGATTGGAGCCGTTGGCGCCGCCCGAGCCGCCCGGCATGAATGGCGAACGCAGGTCGTTGGCCGCGTACGCGAAACCTTCGTACGGCTTCACTTCCGGCAGCGGCGTCACGGTGCCGCCAGATTCTTTCTTGGTGCTCGCGATGAATCGGTCGAGCTCGGCATCGCGGCTCGTGCAGCCGCCCAGCACCAGTGCCGTGGCGACGACGATAAATCCGCAGACCTTATGGATGGGCTTTGCTGTCATCGGTGTGATCCTGCGATGCAATCGCTCAGGCCTTCTCTTTGTCTTTCTTCTTTTTCTTCGAAGACTTCTGCTCTATCGCAGCACGCTCCGCTTCGACCGCAGCGACTTCGTCGTCGTCGAGGTAGCGGTAGGTGCGGGCCGTCAGCTCCAGGATGAGGTCGTCGTACGAGGCGCCCTTCTCGGATTTGATCGTGATGTCGTGCAGCGTGACGATGCGCGGCAGCGCCGCGATGCCACTGACGAACTCGCCGAACTCGTGGTACGTGCCCTTCAGACGGATCTTGATCGGCAGCTCGGCATAGAAGTCTTTCTTCTCTTCCGGTGACGGCTGGAAGAACTTTTCCTCGAGACCCGCGGCGAGGCCGGTCTGCGAGATGTCGACCAGCAGGTTCGGCACTTCGGTGCGGCCCGGCAGCTGACGCAGCAGGGCGCCGAACGAACGCTCGATGTCCTTCAGCTGCTGCTCATAGACCTCGAGGTTCACGGCCTTCTGGTGCTTGTCGCGGAAGACGGTGCGCAGGTCCTTCTCCTCGGATTCCTTGCGCTCGAGTTCAGGCTTCTTGTCGCTGACGACGAAGTAATACGAGAGTGCGATCGTCAACACGACGAAGCACACCACCACGGCGGCACCGCGGATGGCCAGCGGCCAGCGACCCGGATCGCTGGGATCGAGTTGCTTCAGCTCATCGACGATGTTCATGACAGACCGCCCGTCTTGCCGGCCTTCGCGGCACTGGCTTCACGCTTCGCCTTCTTTTCCTTGCCCTTGCCCTTGCCCTTGTCTTTCGCGCCCTTCTTGCCTTTGGTGTCGGCGGCGGCGGAAGCGGCGGCCTCAGCGGCTTCATCCTCGGCGAGCTGCGAGACCTGCTCGGCGAACAGCGTGAAGCTCGCGCCCAGCGTCTGGCCCTGCTTCGTCTCGATGACTTCGAGCTCCGGCTTGCGCAGCCAGGTGCTGCCGTCGATGTTGCGCATGAACGAGGACACGCGCGTGCTCGACTGCGCGACGCCTTCGATCTTCAGGCGGTTGCCCGTCTGCGACAGCGCGGTGAGGTATGTGCCGTCCGGCACCGTGCGGACGATTTCATCGAACAGGTGCACGACCTCGGGCCGCGAACGCTGCAGCTTCTCGATGATCTCCATGCGAGCGATGAAGTTCTGCTTCTGCTGCTCGAGCGTGTTGATCTTCTCGATCTGCTTGTCCAGCTCCTTGATCTCGCCTTGAAGGCGCACGTTGCGCTCCTCCTGCGAGTTGATCAGCGAGCCGTAGTAGAGGTTGACGGCGACCGTCATCAGCGCCGCGGCAATGGCCGCGCCGCCCAGCGCCACCAGGAATGCGAGCTTGCGCTCCTTGCGCTGTTGCTCGCGCCAGGGAAGTAGGTTTACGCGAGGCATTAGTCGTCAAAGCTCCGGAGTGCGAGACCACAGGCGGTCAGCAGTGCGGTGGCGTCCTTGCTCACGGCCTGCGCCTTCGAGCGTGAGGACAGTTTCATGCCGCCGAGCGGATCGCCGCGTTCGGCCGCGATGCCGACCCGACTGGCGATGACGTCCGCGACGCCGGGGATGTTGGCGCAGCCGCCGCAGATCAGGATCTTCTCGGGCTGCTCGCGACCGGAACCCGAGGCGAGATAGAACTGCAGCGAGCGACTGACCTGCTGGGTCATGTCGTCGATGAAGGGATCGAGCACCTCGCCCTGGTAGTTGCCGGGCAGGCCGCCTTCCTTCTTCGCGCGACCGGCTTCTTCCATCGAGAGGCCGTACGTGCGCATGATTTCTTCGGTCAGCTGCTGGCCGCCGAAGCTGAAGTCCCGCGTGTACACGACCTTCAGGTTGCGCAACACGCTGAACGTGGTGCTGCTCGCACCGAAGTCCACGACGGCGATGGTGCGATCGATGCCGCCGTCCGGCATCTGGTGAACCATCAGCTTGCAGGCGTTTTCGAGCGCGAAGGCTTCGACGTCGACGATCTTCGCCGTGAGGCCCGCGGCACGAACCGCCGCCTGGCGCTGCTCCACGTTCTCGGTGCGCGTGGCGACCAGCAGGACGTCGATCGTGTCGTTGTCCTTCTCCGAGGGTCCGAGGACTTCGAAGTCGTAGCTGACTTCGTCCATCGGGAAGGGGATGTACTGGTCCGCCTGCATTTCGACCTGCGCTTCGAGGTCCGCGCCGCGCAGGTTCTTCGGCATCTGGATGACTTTGGTGATCGCGGCGTCGCCGCTGATCGCGATCGCGACATCCTTGCTGCGCGCGCCGGCGCGCTTGGCAGCACGACGGATGGCCTCGCCGACGGCTTCCGCGTCGACGATGGCCTTCTCGTTCATGGAGTTCACCGGCGTGGGTTCCGCCGCGTAGGACTCGACCCGGTAAACACCCCCGGCCATCGACAGTTCGATGAGCTTCACCGACGAGGTGGTGATATCGAGACCGAGGAGTGGTCGGTACTTTCGTGCGAATAGGAACACTAAATATTTCCCGTTTTCAGAGAGTTACACGCCGAAGCGACCGAATCCACTGAACAGCCGTCGCACTATATATCAGCGAAAAGTTAAATAGAACGTGAGAAGCCTCACGAAACGCGGAGCTTTGGCTTTCGGAGACCCGCGGAAGGGGTGACCGGAGTGACGGCGGGAGCATCCATGGGAGCTAGAATCCCGAACCGGCAACCCCGCTGTCATAGGCCCTTTGAGTCCCTTAGACCGGAAGCTTTGCGTCCCCACCTTTCGGTAGGTTTGCCCACATAACGCTCGGTACTATGCACAGCAGCCCAAATGGGCGCAAGCAACCAAACGGCTTTCTGTGAACCCCCAACGACAACGTCTCCTCGTGTACGGCCTCGGCAGTGTGATCGGTCTCACACTTCTGCTGGTTGTGGCCGTCGCCAGCACCTTCGTTTACCTCAATCCGTCGCTGCCGACGGTCGAGGCGATGAAGAGCGCCGAACTGCAGGTGCCGTTGCGCATCTATGCGCGCAGCGAGGGCGGCAAGGATGGCGGCCTGATCGCACAGATCGGTGAGCAGCGACGCACGCCGATCGCCTACGACCGGATTCCGCAGCGTGTGAAGCAGGCCTTCCTTGCGGCAGAAGATGACCGCTTCTTCCAGCACAGTGGTTTCGACTACGCCGGCATCCTCCGCTCCGCGCTCGTGAACCTGTTGCCCGGCGGCAATCTGCAGGGCGCCAGCACGATCACGATGCAGACCGCGCGCAACCTGTTCCTCTCGCAGGACCGCAAGTGGCGCCGCAAGCTGCAGGAAGTGTTCCTGACGTACCGGCTCGAACATGAGTTCACCAAGGAAGAAATCCTCGGCCTCTACATGAACGTGATCTATTTCGGTCAGCGTTCGTATGGCGTCGCGGCGGCTTCGGAGACGTACTTCGGCAAGCCGCTCGCGGAACTGTCGCTGGCCGAGATCGCGACCCTTGCGCGCATCCCGCAATCACCGTCGCGCGCGAATCCGATCCGCGATCCGGAACTCGCCGCCGCGCGCCGGCTGTACGTGCTGCGCCGGATGAAGGAACTTGGCTACATCACGCCCGAAGAAGCGGACGCCGCCGGCCGCGAGCAGCTGCGCGCCCGCGTGCATGCGCCGCTGTTCGAAGTCGAGGCGCCGTATGTCGCCGAGATGGTGCGCCTCGAAGTGCTGCGACGCTTCGGCGCGGCCGCGCAGAACGAAGGCTACAAGGTCTATACGACCATCGATCCGCGGCTGCAGAAGGCGGCCAACCGTGCATTGCGCAGCGGCCTCGTCGACTACGACAAGCGCAGTGGCTGGCGCGGCGCGCAGGCCACGATCGAGCTGACCGGCAAGGAAGACGAGGCGAAACTCACCGGCATCGTCGATGAATATCCGAACGTCGGCGATCTCGCTCCGGCCGTCGTCACCGACGTGCAGGAGCAGACCGCGCGCGTGTTCGTGCGCGGCATCGGTTTCAGCACCATTCCGTGGGAGGGCATGTCCTGGGCGCGCCGCAGCGAGGATGGCCGCCCCGGTGCGGCACCGAAGCTGGCCTCGGACGTGCTCGCGCGCGGCGAGGTCGTGTACGTGGTCGCGACGAAGGACGGCGCTCAGCTCGTGCAGGTGCCCGAGGCGGAAGGCGCGCTGGTGGCCGTGAACCCGAACGATGGCGCGATCGTGTCGCTGGTCGGTGGCTTCGACTACTTCGACAAGAGCCTCGGCAAGTTCAATCGCGCGACGCAGGCGCGACGCCAGCCGGGCTCGGGTTTCAAGCCGTTCCTGTATTCGGCCGCACTCGAAAACGGCCTGACGCCGGCCTCGATCGTCATGGATGCGCCAGTGGTCATCGATGATCCTTCGATGGAAGAAGCCTGGCGCCCCGAGAACTCGAGCCGCGAATTCGGCGGCCCGACCCGCCTGCGCGAGGCGCTGGTGCGGTCACGCAACCTCGTCTCGATCCGGGTACTGCAGGCGATCGGCATCAATGCCGCCATCGAGCACGCGACGCGCTTCGGCTTCGCGCGCGAGGCACTGCCGCGCAACCTGACGCTGGCACTCGGCACGCTGTCCGCGACGCCGCTCGAAATGGCCACGGCCTACAGCGTGTTCGCGAACGGCGGTTACCGCATCCAGCCGTATTTCATCGAACGCATCGAGGATCCCACCGGCAAGGTGGTCTACCAGGCCGAGCCCCGCACGGTCAGTGACGCCTGCGAACGCCGTGAGGCTGGCTGCACGCTATCGAAGGAACGACTCGCCGAGCGCGCGATCAGTGCCGAGAACGCGTGGCTGATGGACAGCATGATGTCGGACGTCATCTCGCGCGGCACGGGCCGACGCGCGCTCGCGCTCGGGCGGCGCGACCTCGGCGGCAAGACCGGCACGACCAACGATTCGAAGGACACCTGGTTCAACGGCTTCAACAGCAGCCTCGTCGCCTCGGTGTGGGTTGGCTTCGACCAGGCACGTTCGCTCGGTGAGTCCGAGGAAGGCGGCCGGACAGCGCTGCCGATCTGGGTCACGTACATGCAGGAAGCGCTGAAGGGCGTGCCCGAGATATCGCGGCCGTTGCCGGGCGGCCTCGTGCAGGTGCGCATCTCGCCGAGCAGCGGCACCGTGGCAAGCGCCGATGACCCGAATGCCATCTTCGAGACGTTCTATGCGAACAAGCTGCCGACCGGCGGCATCCTCGGCGGCGAAAGTGGCTCTGTCGGCGAGGGTGGTGCCAGCACGACCGTGACCTCCCCCGACGGTACCTCGAGCGAACCGCTTTTCTGACCTGACCTCATTCGACCGCCGATGAGCAAACGACTGCCACCGCGTGCCGAGAATCTGCGCCGTGCGCTCGCGCAGGAAGCGGCGCGCGTGATGGCCGAGCATGGCGTGCGCGATTTCCTGTTCGCCAAGCGCAAGGCAGCCGAGCGGTTCGGCGTCGTCGATGGCGCCGTATTGCCGCGCAACAGCGAGATCGAGGAAGCACTGGCCGAGTACCAGCGACTGTTCGGCGGCGATGATCACATCGAATCGCTCTATGCGCAGCGTCTCGCCGCCGCAGAGGCGATGCGCGCGCTCGCGAACTTCCAGCCACGACTCGTCGGGCCCGTGCTGAACGGCACGGCCACCGAGCACGCGCACATCCAGCTGCACGTGTTTGCGGATCGCGCCGAGACCGTCGCGTTCCGGCTGATGGACCAGGGGGTGCCGTATGAAATGGGCGAGAAGCGCCTGAAGCTGAATGCGGATCGCGTGCTGCTTCAGCCCGTGCTCGAGATGGAGATCGACGCGCAGCCGATCGAAGTGATCGTGTTCCCGATCGATGGCATCCGTCAGGCGCCGGTGAGCCCCGTCGACGGCCGGCCGATGCGCCGCGCCGATCTGGCCGAGGTCGAGGCGCTGCTCGCATCGACGGCGCGCTGAGCGTCGCGCATCGCGCGGGCGCGGATACCGACGCCTACTTTTTCGCCTGCGCCTGCGCTTCCCGCAGTTTTCGTTGCCGCACGATTTCGTCGCTGAGCTTCTGCAGTTCCTGACGGGACATGGGCTTGCGCGCCGGTTTGCCGGGCAATGGCTGAGGTTCGACCTTCGGAGTCACCGGTTTGGCGATCGCCGGGTGCGTCGCGGTCGCAGCCAGAGTGAGTTCGTCACCGAGCGCGAGCACACGGGCCGTGGAGACAGTCGAGTCCTTGCCGCTGTCGTCGACGAATTCCCAGACGGACTGGCCGCGCTCGTCGACCTTCGCGCGCCCGGACTTGCCCCGCTGTTCCACGTCATTCCCTTCCTGGGAGACGGGCACACTGCCCGCATCGTTCATTCTGTCGCCGTCCGAAGACAGGCGACGTGATGAATCTCACAGTCTGCGGAGGGCAGGCGCCTTGCGACGCCTCGAGCCGTCTGGGGACCGACTCAGCCGCGCTTCTCGGAGGGCTCGTAGTCGCGCTGCACGGGGCCGGTGTACAGCTGACGCGGACGTCCGATCTTGTAGGAAGGATCGGAAATCATTTCCTGCCAGTGCGCCACCCAGCCTGCGGTGCGCGCGATCGCGAACATCACCGTGAACATCGAGCGCGGAATGTTCAGCGCGCTGTAGATGATGCCGGAGTAGAAGTCGACGTTCGGGTAGAGCTTGCGCGAGACGAAGTATTCGTCCTTCAGCGCGATTTCCTCGAGGCGCTGCGCGAGCTCCAGCATCGGGTTGTCCGTACGGCCCATCTTCGCGAGCACGCGATGGCACATCTCGCGGATGATCTTCGCGCGCGGATCGAAGTTCTTGTAGACGCGATGGCCGAAGCCCATCAGGCGCACGTTGCTGGTCTTGTCCTTAACCTGCGCGAGGAATTTCGGGATGTTGTCGACCGTGCCGATCTCCTCGAGCATCTCGAGGACGGCTTCGTTCGCACCGCCGTGCGCCGGACCCCAGAGGGCCGACACGCCCGCCGAGATCGCCGCGTAGGGATTCGCGCCGGTGGAACCGGCCAGGCGTACCGTCGAGGTGCTCGCGTTCTGCTCATGGTCCGCGTGCAGGATCAGCAGCAGATCGAGCGCTTCGGCCGCGAGCGGATCGACGTGATACGGCTCGCAGGGCACCGAATAGAACATGTGCAGCAGGTTGCTGCAGTAGTCGAGATCGTTGCGCGGGTAGACGAAGGGCTGGCCGAGCGAATGCTTGTAGGCCGCCGCCGCGATCGTCGGGATCTTGGCGATGATGCGATGGGCAAAGATCTCGCGGTGACGCGGATTGTTGATGTCCATCGAGTCGTGGTAGAACGCCGACATCGAAGCGACGATCGCGCTGACGATCGCCATCGGATGCGCGTTGTAGTGGAAGCCGTTGTACATGCGCAGCAACGACTCGTTGATCATCGTGTGCCGCTGGATGTTGCTGGCGAACTCCACTTCCTGCTTCTTGTTCGGCAGTGAGCCGTTCTGCAGCAGATACGCCACTTCGAGGAAGTTGCTGTGCTTGGCCAGTTGTTCGATCGGGTAGCCGCGATACAGCAGAACACCGGCATCACCATCGATGTAGGTGATCTTGCTCTCGGTGCTGGCCGTGGCCATGAAACCGGGGTCGAAGGTGAAGACGCCGTGCTCTTTCGTCAGGGCGCTGATATCGACTACTTCGGGTCCGAGCGTGCCCGTCTTGACCGGGAGCTTGGAGGTTTTGCCAGTGGAGGAGTCGACGAGATCGAAAGTCTTGTTGGCCATACACGTCATCTACTGTTTTAACGTTCGCAAGGTGACACGGCCGAAGAACGGAATCAAGGCGCGGCAGCCACCCTGCGCACGCTTCGATCATGTTCGTGACGCGGTTCATGGCGCGGCAAGAGTTCGCCAGGGTCCGGTCGCATGTCGGGTGTGGCAAGCGGCCCGGCCGGCTTAGGGAGGACGCGCCTGCCCGATCTCCGCTCGCAGACTCGCTGTCGATCGGGCGCGTACGCTCGCTGCGGCCTTGCGCGCCGACGTCTTAGGTTATTCGGAAACAGAAAGGCCGCCGACGATGTCGGCGCGCTGACGGCCTCGCTCGCCGTCCTCCATGCGCCGTCCAGGCCGCTTGCCACACCCGATATGTGGTCGGGCCTCGTTGGCACCGATGAGAGCGCCGCTCGGCTGGCGACCGCGTCGTCCTCGATGCCGACCTTGCTGCGAACTTGAGGTGTCGCTACCAAGGCCCTCTGAACCGGTGGCCCTGAACGGGTCACAATCTGCGACCGCTGCGCACAAGCAACGCCAAGTGCTCGATCGAGATGTGCATCCATGCTGCGCACTCATCTGAGTCCGCCTCCGGCGCCACCGCCGGCGAGACGCACGATCACCGGCTGGCGGGAACATTCACCCTGGACGGCGCATGGAGGACGGCGAGCCAGGCCGCAAGCACGCCGACATCGTCGGCTCCGTCTCAGAGTTTCATCTGACCCAGGAAGTCGGCGTGCCAGGCCGCAGCGAGCGTACGCGCCCGAGAGCGAGTGAGTCTGCGAGCCGCTCTCGGGCAGGCGCGTCCTCCCTTAAGCCGGCCGGGGTGAATGTTCCCGCCAGCCGGGGACCGCGCGACCGCCCTACTCGACGACCTTGTACAGCTGCCCCGGCTTCAACGCCTTGTCCGGATACAGCGCGTTCAGCAGCTGCAGTTCCTCTTTCTGGAACTTCTCGACCGGCACGTCCTTGGCGTAGTCCTCGAGGCGCGTGTCGGCGGTCGCCTGGCGGATCTTCAACCGGAACGGTTCGGCGAGCGGATATTCGGAGGGCTTCAGTCCGCGCAGCGTCTGCGCGACGGACATGAACAAACCATCGGACTCCGGGATCGATCCGCGCGACGAGCGACTCGCGCCCGCCACGAGGAAGGCCTGGCTGCCGCGATAGATCACGGTCCAGCGCACCGGACCCGCGCCGTTGTCGAGAGGTGATCCGGAAGACGTGCGCACCGAATAGCCGTCCATGCCGTTCGACGTGAACGCTTCACCGCCCGACAGCGAGGCGCCGCGCAGCTGACTCAGCAGGAACTCGCGTGGACCCTGGCCCGGCGGCGGCGTGGCCACCGTGATCTGCATGAAGGTGTCCTTGCTCGCGGTGTACGCGATCAGGCGATCGCGCTGGTTCTCGACGGTCCAGCCGCGAGGAAACGCGAGCGTGATGCCCATGTCGGCGTGATAGAAGCGGTTGTCGCGCATGATCCCCTGCGCGCGACTCGAGCCGTACACCATGCCATTCACGCGCTGCAGATAGGCCTCGCGGTTTTCCGTCCAGCCGCCCGGGGGTGCGCCGTTGATGTTGGCGGCACCCTTCGCGGCCTGCACCGCGCGCGCGTCTGGCGTCGGGTGCGACGAGAACAGGCCGTGATAGATCCGCGGCTCGCGTCCTTCCGCGCGCGCGCGATCGAGCTCGAAGCGCTCGCCACGCCGGAACATCTCGAACACCTCGCCCATCGATTCAGGGCGATATCCGGCCTTGGTCGAATACTTCAGGCCGACGCGGTCCGCCTCGAGTTCGTTCTCGCGGCCGTAGCCCTGGATCCAGGCGCCGGCGCCGATGTTGGCAAGATCGGCGACCGCACTCGAGCCGGTCACCACGGCGGCCGCCGTCGCCAGGATCGAGGCGGCGATGCCGCGACGCTGGCGCTTCGATGGATGCTTCATCGTCACGTGCGCGATCTCGTGACCGAGTACGGACGCGAGCTCCGCTTCCGAATTCAGATAGGTCAGCAGGCCGCGGTGCACGTAGACGTAGCAGCAGCCGGTGGTGAAGGCGTTGATCGAATCGTCGTCGACCACGACGAACTTGAACTCGGCATCCGGCATGTCGCTCTGGCGTGCGATGCGCTGGCCGACTTCGCTGACATAGTCCTGCACGGCCTGGTCTTCATAGACGCCATAGGCCTTGATGATCTGTTCGTAGGCCTTGCGTCCGGCTTCCGCCTCGCGCTTCATCGCGCCGGTCATGCTGCCGCCGGCCTTGCCGGTCGTCGCGGGTTTGGAGGCCGGGGTCGTGGCGGGCGCCGCAGGAGAAGCGGCCGCGGCAGTACCGGCTTCGGCGCCAACGAACAGCGTGGCGCCGACGAGCAGCGTGAGGAGCGGAGCGAGCAGGCGTTGACGCGACATCAGGACATTCCCCGTGAATCCGCGATGGAATGTGCGGACCGACAGTGCTTAGGATGAACCGCGCGCCGCAGAAGTTCCACGGGCGCAGGGCACCGTGCCGGGATCAAGCAAGCCGGGATCAAACAAAAAGGCGCCCGAAGGCGCCTTTCTGACAGCCGCCGCGCTGAGAGATACCTCAGCGGGCGCTCGATCAGCGGGCAGCAGCCGCCGCGTAACGCTTGCGGAACTTGTCCACGCGGCCGGCGGTGTCCAGCACCTTCTGCTTGCCCGTGTAGAACGGGTGGCAGCTGGCGCAGACTTCGACCTGCAGATCGTGGCCGAGGGTCGAGCGGGTCTGGAACGCGTTCCCGCAGGTGCAGGTGACGTTGATCAGCTTGTAATCGGGATGGATGGCGTCTTTCATGGCTCGGACCTCACCCTCTCGGGTCGTGGTCAACAAAAAGGGCGCGCAGCATAACGGCCACGGCCTCCGGGCACAAGCCGCTTCGGAGGGCGGTCCGGCGGGCCTCTCCGTTATCCACAAAATCTGTGCATATCTCTGTGGAGCATCCTGATCCGCCAGCGGTTTTTTCGTTCGCCCGACGCAAAACTGTGGACTTGGTCAAATTTTGCGCATTCGGGTTATTTGAGCATAAACAACGAGTTGCGCGCTACAGATGGAGCGTCATGGGCGATGTCGAGTGTAATAGCCTCATTCTCGTCGCCCTCTGCCCCGCCCTGTGCATAGATTCGGCGTCGCCCCGCGCAAAACGCCCTAAGTGTCTGTCCTGTCAGGCAGGAACGGCACCAGGGCGTCGTTCAGGAAGGCGAGGCCGTGGGCGCTGGGCCGCACGGTCTGGCCCACGGATTCGAGCAGGCCGCGAACGCGGAGCTCCTCGAGGGTCGCTTCGATGCGCTGCCACGGCAGACCGGTGGTCCGCTCGAAATCGCCGCGGCTGAAACCCTCGATCAGGCGCAGCGCGTTCAGCATGAATTCGAACGGCAGCTGGTCGGGTTCGACCGCGGCCGACTGCAGGGCCTGCGGCACCGCCGCAAGGTAGCGCCGCGGCTCGCGCAGCTGGGTCGTGCGGCGGATGCGCAGCGCACCCGCGGCGTCGCAGCTCGACAGCTTGCCGTGCGCGCCGGCACCGAGACCGAGGTAATCGCCGAAGCGCCAGTAGTTCAGGTTGTGCCGGCACTGCGCACCCGGGCGTGCGTAGGCCGAGACTTCGTAGCGCCGGAAGCCCGCGGCCTCGAGCCGCGGCAGGCATTCACTCAACATGCGCTCCGCCGTGTCGTCCTCGGGCAGGTTCGCGGGCGGGCGGGCCGCGAACGGCGTGCCGACCTCGAGCGTGAGCTGGTAGTGCGAGAGATGCGCGGGCTCGAGCGCGAGCGCCTGGTCGATGTCGTACAGCGCGCCGTCGATGGTCTGTTCGGGCAACGCGTACATCAGGTCGATGTTGAAATTAGACAGGCCCGCCGCATGCAGTTCTTCGGCGGCGCGCCGTGTTTCATCGGCGCTGTGGATGCGACCGAGCGTGCGCAGCTGCGCCGCGCCGAAGCTCTGCGCGCCGAGCGACACGCGCGTGATGCCGGCATCGCGATAGCCGGCAAAGCGTCCGCGCTCGATCGTGCCCGGGTTCGCTTCGAGCGTGATCTCGACGTCGGGCGCGAACACGAGCCGCTCGCGCAGGCTCGCGAGCCAGTTGCCCAGCGCCTCGGGAGAAAACAGGCTCGGCGTGCCACCGCCGAGGAAGATGCTGACGATCGGACGCGCGACGGTGGACGCGGCCGCAGTTTCGCCCTCCAGTGTCGCGAGCTGCGCATCGAGATCCCGCTGCAGCGCGGCGATGTACTGCGTCTCCGGCAGCGTGCCCTGCAGCGCGAACGAGTTGAAATCGCAGTACGGGCACTTCGCCACGCACCACGGGAAGTGCGCGTACAGCGCGAGCGGCGGCAGCGCGCTCATCGCCCGAGCACTGCGAGCAGTGCGCGCAGCGCCTGGCCGCGATGACTGCGGGCGTTCTTGTCTTCAGCGGCGAGTTCGGCAACCGCACGACCGGTCGCGAGATCCTCGAAGACCGGGTCGTAGCCGAAACCGCCGCTGCCGCGCGATTGCTCGAGAATGCGGCCTTCCCAGGTGCCCTCGCCGAACACGGGCGCGGGATCCGTGGCGTTCTGCACGAAGGCGATCACGCAGCGGAAGCGGGCACGCCGCGCGGCATTGGGCACGTCGCGAAGGGCGTGCAGCAGTTTCGCGATGTTCTCTGCGTCGCTTGCGTTCGGGCCGGCGTAGCGCGCGGACCAGACGCCGGGTGCGCCACCCAGTGCATCGACTTCGAGTCCGGAATCGTCCGCCATGGCCGGCAGGCCCGAGCGCTGCGCGGCATGGCGCGCCTTCAGCAGCGCGTTGTCGGTGAAGGTCGTGCCGGTTTCATCGGGCGGTTCGATGCCGAACGCGGACTGCGGCGCGAACTCGAAGTGCAACGGCGCGAGCAGGGCTTCGAACTCGGCGAGCTTGCCGCGATTGCCGGTGGCCAGAACGATGCGCATGACGGGAGCGCCGGACGGCGACGGCGAACAGGGCCTGCGGCCCTACTGCGCCTGCAGCGCCTCGAGCTGCTTGTCGAACAGCTGCTGGATGCCGCCGGCGGCGAGATCCAGCAATGCATCGAGTTCATGGCGGCGAAACGCGTGCCCTTCGGCCGTGCCCTGCACTTCGACGAAAGCGCCGCCGTCCTTCATCACGACGTTCATGTCGGTCTCGGCGCCGGAGTCTTCGACGTAATCGAGATCCAGCATCGGCGTGCCGCCGATGATGCCGACGGAAACCGCGGCGATCTGGCCGTGCAGCGGCGAAGCCTTCAACGTGCCGCGGCGCACCAGCGCGGCGCAGGCGTCGACGAGTGCGACATAGCTGCCCGTGATCGCAGCCGTGCGCGTGCCGCCATCGGCCTGCAGCACGTCGCAATCAAGCGTGACCGTGCGCTCGCCGAGCGCAGACAGATCGATGATGGCGCGCAGGCTGCGGCCGATCAGGCGCTGGATTTCCTGCGTGCGGCCCGTCTGCTTGCCGCGGGCGGCCTCACGTGGCGAGCGCGTGTGCGTGGCACGCGGCAGCATGCCGTACTCGGCGGTGACCCAGCCCTGGCCCTTGCCACGCAGGAATCCCGGGACACCGTCCTCGATGCTCGCCGTGCACAGAACACGCGTGTCGCCGAACTCGGCCAGCACGGACCCTTCGGCATGGCGCGTGAAGCTGCGCACGAACCGGACCTTGCGCAGTTCATCGGGCGCGCGGCCGCTGTGGCGACTGCCGGGCGGCGGCGTCATGTTCCAAGCCAGCGCAGCACGACACCCGTCGTGTTGTCGCTCGCCGCGCCGTTGGCCGTCACGGCCTTCGCCGCGAGCACGGCGAGGGACTCGCGCAGCGTTGGCGCATTGGAAGCCTTCACCGTGAAGGCGCGCCCGAGCAGGTCGTCATCGAGACAACCCCACAGGCCATCCGAGCAGACCAGCAGCAGATCTTCCGGCTGCAGCTTGCGACGCGTGGTCAGCGTCATCTCGGGCAGCAGCGTCTCGCCGCCGATGCAGCATTCGACGAAATTGCGCATCGGATGCTGCTGTACCTGGTCTTCGTTGATGAGCCCCTCGCGCAGCAGGAACTCGACATGACTGTGATCGCGGGTGCGTTCGAGGATGCGCCCGCCGCGCAGGTGATAGATGCGGCTGTCGCCGATGTGCGCCCAGTAGGCCGAGTCGCCCTGCACGATACCCACGGCGCAAGTGGCCCGCGGACGCTGTTCGAGCGGCAGGTTGCCGCCGAGCGCGACGACCGCTTCATGCGCGCGGCCGAGCTGCAGGTGCAGGAAGCCGAGAGGATCGAGGAGCGGCTGCGGCGTGTGCCAGAACGCTTCGACCAGCGTCTTCCTGGCCGTCTCCGCCGCGAGCGCGCCATCGGCATGACCGCCCATGCCGTCGACGACGACGATCAGCGCGGCCTGCTCGGAGACAGCCACAGCACAACGGTCCTGATTGTCTTCCCGGCCCCCGATCAGGCTGAGGTCTGCATAATCGACGCGCAATGAATCGTCCTGATTCGTTTAAACTGCCGGGCTTTATAGCACCCCGGGGACGCCAACGCGATGATCAGCAGCATGACTGGCTTCGCGCGTCGCGAGGAAACAGGCCCGTTCGGCCAGCTCGCCTGCGAACTGCGCAGCGTCAATCACCGCTATCTGGAGTCGGGGTTTCGCCTGCCCGAGGAACTGCGCGCGCTGGAATCAGAGCTGCGCCAGCGCCTCGCGCGTGAACTGAAGCGCGGCAAGGTCGACTGCACCATTCACCTGCGCCCCGCCGCCACCGGCGCGCGTGAGCTGCTGGTGGACGAGGCCGCGCTCGCCCGCGTGCTCTCGCGCGTCAAGGACGTCGCGCGCCAGCTGCCACCGCAGCACAGCATCGACGTGATGGAGATCCTGCGCTGGCCCGGCGTCGTGCGCGACGAACAGATCGACAGCGACAGCCTCTACGAAACCACGCGCCGCCTGTTCGATGCGACCGTGCAGGAACTGGTCGCCGCGCGCGCGCGTGAGGGCGAACGACTGCGCGAGCTGATCGAGCAGCGCTGCGTCGCGCTGACGGACATCGTGCGTCAGCTGCAGGCCAAGATGCCGGAACTGCAGGCACGCACGCGCGCGCGTCTCGACGAGAAGCTCGCCGAGCTCGGCGCTCAGGTGGATCGCGACCGTTTCGAACAGGAATTGATCATCCTGCTGCAACGGCTCGACGTCGCGGAGGAACTCGATCGGCTCACCGGCCACATCGACGAAACGCGGCGCATCATCGGTGCCGGCGAACCCGCCGGCCGACGCCTCGATTTCCTGATGCAGGAACTGAATCGCGAAGCGAACACGCTGGGCTCGAAGTCACAGGAACTCGACAACACGCGGCTGACCGTGGACATGAAAGTCCTGATCGAGCAGATGCGCGAACAGGTGCAGAACGTCGAGTAGCTTCGCGCAGATTCCGGCCTTGCATGGCAGAGCGTCTTCGGGGTAGCGTGCATTGCAATTGCAATACACCTGGGCGCCAGCCATGTCAGACCCGAAATCCAGCACCCTTCCACCGTTGCGCGTGTCGGAAAAGCTGCGCTCGGAAGCTGAGGGCGTGCTCGCGCCTGGCGAGACCCTGTCGGCCTTCGTGCTGGAATCCGTGTCGCGCAACATCGACTTCCGCAAGTCACAGCTGGATTTCGTCGCGCGCGGCATGGCGAGCGCTGATCGCGCGCGGCGGGACGGCGGCCATGTGCCAGCGGAAAAAGTGATCTCGGCGCTGCGCAAGCGGCTGACCCAGGCGCAGCGCGCTCGCAAGTGACGTACAAGATCCGCCTCACCCCCGAGGCGGCTGACGATCTCAACCGGCTCTATGGATTCCTGCTGGAGCGTGACCTCGTCGTCGCGGAGCGTGCACTGGCCGCGATCGAACGGGGCTTCGAATTGCTCGCGTATTCGCCGTTTTCATGTCGCAAGGCACTGCAGCAGACGCACACCCGCTGGCGGGAGATCCTGATTCCCTTCGGGCACTCCGGCTTCGTCGCGCTGTTCGAGGTCGAAAACGATCACACGGTGACCGTGGCCGCGGTACGGCACCCGCGGGAAGAGGACTATCACTGACCGGCGTATTGCAGTGAGGCTGCTATGATCTTCGCGCGATAAATAGATTCTGACCGTCGAAGAACAATCAATAGAGGGAGCTCAGATGACTATCCGCAAGATGCTGGTGGCGATGTCCACAGCCCTGATGTCGGTCACTGCCGTCGCGCAGGACGCAACACCGCCCGCGGCTCCGGCCGCACAAGCCGCGGCCATGCCAGCGATGGTCGCGCCGCAACCTGCGAAATTGAAACTGCGTGAAGGCACGGAAGTGGCACTCGTATTCGTCGACGCCATCAGCTCTGCAACCAATGGCGCCGGCGACCGGTTCAACCTGCGCGTCGATGACAACATCAAGGTCGATGGTGTGGTCGTGATTCCACGCGATGCGATCGCAGTCGGGACGGTAACGAGCGCTACCAAACGCGGGTTCATGGGCAAGGCCGGCGAACTGAACGTGATCCTCGACTACGTGCGCGCCGGCGATGAGCGCGTGCGAGTGCGTGCCAGCAAGGGCAAGCAGGGCGAAGGCAAGGTCGGCGCAACCGTCGCCCTGACCGTCCTCTTCGGACCATTGGGATTGCTGAAGCGCGGCAAGGACATCGAAATCAAGCCCGGCACGCCGATCACGGCGTTCGTCGATTCGGACGTGGAACTGGTTCCGCTCCCCTGATCTGGCGCATCACGGCGCCAGGATGAAACTCGCAGGATCGGCCGGATCACCGCGGCCGTTCCAGATCATGCGCGCGGGATAGGCGGCGACGGGACGGCGCAGCTCTGGCTGCGTCGCATCGGCGGGGCGCCGGCCCATCAGCTGCTCGGGCGCTTCGCCGTTCTCGATCCAGCGCTCGAGCGCGGTCAGATAGTCGATGTCGTGCGCGCCTGCGCCACCGCCGCAGTGATTCGCGCCGGGCACGAGGAACATGCGGAAGAACTCGCGCGTCGCTGCGGCCCCACCCATCGCGCGCGTGGCGAGGTCGTAGTACTCGATCGACGGTTGCGGGATCACGACGCTGTCGGACCAGCCGTGATACAGCAGCAGCTTGCCGCCGCGCTCGCGAAACTCGGTCAGATCCGGATTCGCACCGGTGAAGATCTGCGCCATCGCGCCGAGCCGCGGCGGATCGCGGTCGAAATCGAAATCGGTGAGACGGAACGACGGGCCCGGATCTTCGGCGAAAGCGAGATAGCGGAACAGGTCGCCGATGAAGCCATCGAACAGCGGCGGTCGATCGTCCTGACTGACCAGCGTGCCGATCCAGTTGAGCTCCGAGCCGCGCGGCAAACCACCGGCAAACACGCGCAGTCCCTGTGAGTTCCGCGGACCGTCGTAGATTTTGCGGAACGCCTCGACCTGCGGCGGCGTCAGACAGTCCGTGGCAGCGTCCTTTCGCGCCTTCGCATTCGCCGGGCAGGCGAGCGCGACGGGATCGAAGTCGCAATCGCGCGGATCGACGAGCACACCATCGGCGAGGCCGTCGCGCGCGTCGCAACGCTGCAGCACCGCACGATGCAGCAGCTCCACCTCGCGCGGCGTGACGATACGCCGACCTTCGGCATCGCGCGCCGCGCGGATCGACCAGGCGAGCACCATGCCACTCGACGGCATGCGCATGACCGGCGCGCCGACGATGATGCCGTCGAAATCCGCCGGAAAACGTTGTGCGCTGACCAGGCCCTGGCGGCCGCCGGTGGAGCAGCCGTGGAAATAGGCCCGCTGCGGCGCACGCGCATAGAACGCGTTCGCGATCGCCTTGCCGGCGACGGCCGTGACATGCGTGGCTCGATAGCCGAAATCGATCTCGGCCTCACGATTGTTGTACGCCCACTTGCCATCGAACACCGAGGACGTGTGGCCCATGTCCGTCGTGATGCAGGCGTATCCGCGGCCGAGACGTTCATCACAGCGCTGCACGTAATCGAGCGAACCGCAGAAACCACCGCAGCCTTCCATGATCAGCTTGCCGTTCCAGTTCACGGCCGGCATGCGCAACTCGAAGCGCACGTTGGAGCGGACATAGCCCTGCACGCGGCAGTACTCCGGCACGGTGCCCGAAGCCTTGACCGGGACGGCCTGCAGCAATTGCGTGGGCGCATCGATCAGGCCGGAAAAATCCGCTTGCAGCAGCGCAGCGCAGTCCGACGGGCCGGCGGCTCGGGCGGCGGCCGGGGCCAGCAGCAGGATGAGCAGCAACAGCTGACGCTTGATGCCCACGGAATCCATGCCTTTCGAACCCATGCCTTGAGCCCCCTGACCTCTGAACGCCGAGCGTGACGGGCGCCCATGCGCCGTTCGCCCAGTATGTATAACATCGCGACCTTCATTTACGTCAGGCCGAGAACGGTCCCCGCATCGTCGCATGTCCCGTCGTCTGTTCGTCGTCGCGGCACCCTCGGGCGCCGGCAAGACCAGCCTGGTCAAGGCGCTGCTGGCCGCCGAGCCGGATCTGCGCGTCTGCGTCTCGCACACCACCCGCACGCAACGCCCGAACGAACAACACGGCCGCGACTACTGGTTCGTCAAGCCGGCGGATTTCCAGGCCATCGTCGAAGCCGACGGATTCCTCGAGCACGCCAAGGTGTTCGACAACCACTACGGCACGAGTCGCCTCGCACTCGAACAGGCGTTCCGCGACGGCTCAGGCGTGATCCTCGAAATCGACTGGGAAGGCGCGCGTCAGGTGCGACAGCGAGTGCCGGACTGCACCTCGATCTTCATCCTGCCGCCATCGCGCGCCGAACTCGAACACCGGCTGCGCTCGCGGCGCACGGACAGCGATGAAGTGATCGCGCGTCGGCTGCGCGATGCGGTCACCGACATGAGCCACTACGACGAGTTCGACTACGTGATCGTCAACGATGATTTCGACCGGGCGGTGGCGGACCTGCGCCGCATCGTTTCCGGGCAGGGCAGCGATCTCGTCCGGGATCGCCAGTCCCTCGCGCCGTTGCTGCAGGACCTGCTCGGCGAGCACTGATCCGGCCGGTTTTGCTCCGCGGCGGCCTGCCGCCACCCCGTTCACTGCGGACAGGGGCTCGGCTGGCGGTTTTCTGGCGCGGCAGACCCTTCTCGGCTATTCTTGCTGACCCATCCGGTTCAGACACTTAGAGCGTTTTCATGGCACGAATTACCGTCGAGGACTGCCTCCACAACGTCGACAACATCTTCCAGCTCGTGCTGCTCGCCTCGCAGCGTGCGCGCCGGCTCGCCAATGGCGCCGAGTCCACCGTGCCCTGGGAGAACGACAAGCCGACGGTCGTCGCGCTGCGCGAAATCGCGGCCGGCAACATCACGCCGGAAATGCTGGCCGAGCCGGAGCCGGAGCCCGCTCCGCCGCCGCCGCCGGAGAACATCACGGACCTGAACTTCGACATGATGGAACCGGAGCCGGGCTTCCGCGCACCGCAGTTCGGTCTCGGAGACTGATCCCCACCACGCTCGGCGAGAACCCAGGGTCATGGACTACGCTTCCACACTCCTGGGTTTGCTGCCGGGCCAGCGCCGCACTCCGGGGCTGAAGGAACTGATCCAGGCCGTCGAGGCCTACCTTCCCCCGGATCAGGTCGAGCGCATTCGCAGCGCTGCAGAGTTCGGCGCCGCCGCCCACAAGGGCCAGCGCCGCAAGTCCGGCGAACCCTACATCGCGCATCCCGTCGCTGCGGCGGAGATCCTCGCCGAGCTGCGCGTGGATCCGGACACGATCGTTGCTGCGATCCTGCACGACGTGATGGAAGACACGGCGATCGACAAGGCCGAGATCGCCGCACAGTTCGGTGAGTCGGTCGCCGAGATCGTCGACGGCGTCACCAAGCTCGACCAGATCAAGTTCAAGAGCCGCGAGGAAGCGCAGGCGGAATCCTTCCGCAAAATGATCCTCGCGATGGTGCGCGACCTGCGCGTGATCCTGGTCAAGCTCGCGGACCGCACGCACAACATGCGCACGATCGATGCGATGCTGCCGCCGCGGCGGCGCGCCATCGCACGCGAGACGCTCGAGATCTATGCGCCCATTGCCGAGCGCCTCGGCCTGTACAACCTCAAGCTCGAACTCGAGGACCTCGGCTTCAAGGCCGCCTACCCGCAGCGCTATCGCGTACTCGAGCGCACGCTGAAACGCGCGCGCGGCAACCAGAAGGAATTCCTCGGCAAGATCGCCGAGCAGATCCGTGCGGCGCTGAAGAAGTCCGAGATCCCGGGCACGGTCGAGGCGCGCGAGAAGCATCTCTACAGCATCTACAAGAAGATGTCGCGCAAGCGCTCGGCGCTCGCGGACATCGTCGACGTGTATGGCCTGCGCGTGATCGTCGACAAGGCGGACACCTGCTATCGCGCGCTCGGCGCGGTGCACAGCGTCTACAAGCCGATGCCCGGACGCTTCAAGGACTACATCGCGATCCCGCGCATCAACGGTTATCAGTCACTGCACACGACGCTGTTCGGGCCGAACGGCGTGCCGATCGAAGTTCAGATCCGCACCGACGACATGCATCGCGTCGCGGAGTCCGGCATCGCCGCGCACTGGAAATACAAGGCCGGCGAAGGCAGCCCTTCCAACGAGCAGAGCCGTGCGCGCGAGTGGCTGTCCAACCTGATCACGATGCAGGAGAGCGGCAGCTCCGAGGAATTCCTCGAGAGCGTCAAGGTGGACCTGTTCCCGGACAAGGTCTACGTGTTCACGCCGAAGGGCGAGATCCTGCGCCTGCCGCGCGGCGCGACGGTCGTGGACTTCGCGTATTCCGTGCATACCGATGTCGGCAATCGCTGTGTCGCGGCGAAGGTGGACCGGCGGCTGACGCCGCTGCGCACCGTGCTTCGCAATGGCCAGACGGTCGAGATCGTCACCGCCAAGGGCGCGATGCCGAACCCGTCGTGGGTGAATTTCGTGGTCACCGCGAAAGCGCGCGCGGCGATCCGCCAGTACCTGAAGAGCCTGCGCCGCTCCGAAGCGATCGATCTCGGCCAGCGCCTGCTGAACCAGGCACTGTCGGAATCGAATCATTCGCTCGACAAGGTCGACGATCGCGTCATGGCCGGTGCGCTCGGCGAGCTCGGCATGAAGGATCGGGACGAGCTGTACGAGAAGATCGGTCTCGGCGAACGGCTCGCGCCACTGGTCGCGCGCCGGCTGCTGCCGGCCGCGCCGATGGATGACGAATCGGTTGTCGCACCGGCGCCGCTGGCGGTCGCTGGCACCGAAGGCCTGCTGGTCAGCTATGCGCGGTGCTGCTATCCGATCCCGGATGATCCGATCATGGCGTTCCTCTCGGCCGGTCGTGGCATCGTGATCCACCGCGAGACCTGCGCGAACGTCGAAGACTATCGTCGCCATCCGGAGAACTGGCTCTCCGTGACGTGGCAATCGGCGCCGAACCGGCTGTTCAATTCCGAATTGCGCGTCAACGTTGCGAATCGCATGGGCGTGCTCGCGGCCGTCGCAGCGGCGATCGCCTCGCAGGAAACCAACATCGATCACGTGACCGTCGAGGAACGCGACGCGACGACGTCCGTGCTCGTGTTCGATCTGAAGGTCCGCGACCGCCTGCATCTGGCGAAACTCGTGCGAATGATCCGACGGATGCCCGATGTCAGCGGCGTCGTGCGTACAATCGCGCATCGCACGCGCGAGTAGCGTCGGGCGCGGAGAGAACTCATGTCCAGGCAGATCATCCAGACGTCGGCGGCCCCGGCGGCCATCGGGCCGTACTCACAGGCCGTGCGTGTCGGCAACACCGTGTGGGTGTCGGGGCAGATTCCGCTCGATCCCGCGACCAAGCAACTGGTCGAGGGCGACATCGCCGCGCAGACGCGTCGCGTGTTCGAGAACCTGAAGGCGATCGCGACGGCCGCCGGCGGTTCTCTGAACGATGCGGTGAAGGTGACGATCTTCCTGACGGACCTCGCGAACTTCACGACCGTCAACGACGTGATGACGCAGTATCTGGCCGAACCGTATCCGGCGCGCGCCACGGTCGGCGTCGCGCAATTGCCGCGCGGCGCACAGGTCGAGATCGAGTGCGTGCTGCAGCTGACTTGAGTCGCGAGCAGCGCCCGGTCACGGCGCTGAAGGGCGTCGGGGCTGCACTGGCCGAGCGTCTCGCGGCGCTTGGCGTGCATCAGGTGCAGGATCTGCTGTTCCTGCTGCCGTCCCGATACGAAGACCGCACGCGCGTGGTGCCGCTCGGCGCGCTGACGGCCGGCACGCGCGCCGTCGTCGAAGGCGAGGTGCAGCTCACCGAGGTCACGTTCCGGCGACGACGACAACTGCTGTCGCGGATCTCCGATGGTTCGGGCTTCCTGACGCTGCGCTTCTTCTATTTTTCCGGCGCGCAGCAACAGGGTCTCGCGCGCGGCACGCGCATCCGCTGCTTCGGTGAAGTGCGACGCGGGCCGCTCGGACTTGAAATGGTCCATCCCGAGTATCGACGCCTGTTCGGTGATGCCGAAGCACCCGATGAAACCCTGACACCGGTCTATCCGATCACCGAAGGCATCACGCAGGCGCGCCTGCGTGTGCTGATCGACCAGGCGCTGGTCGAACTTCGCAATGCCGGCGTGCGTGACTGGCTGCCGCCCGACGTGCTCGCAACACTCGGTTCGCCCGCGGCAGGGCTGCCGGCGCTGGACCTTCCCTCACTGGCGGAAGCACTCTCCTATGTGCATCGCCCGCCGCGCGATGCGGAACTCGACGAGCTCGCCGACGGTATGCACCCGGCACAGCGACGTCTCGCGTTCGAAGAGTTGCTGACGCATCACCTGACGCTGAAGCTGCTGCGCCAGCAGGTGCAGCACGACCCCGCATGGCCGCTCGCCGATCCGGATCATCTCGCCGCGCGATTCCTCGGCGGGCTGCCGTTCCCGCTGACCGGCGCGCAGCGACGCGTGCTCGCGGAGATCGATGCAGACCTGACGCGCGATCGACCGATGGTGCGACTGGTACAGGGTGACGTGGGCTGCGGCAAGACCGTGGTCGCCGCGGCCGCGGCGGCGCGCGCGATCGGCAGCGGCCACCAGGCCGCGCTGATGGCGCCGACCGAACTGCTGGCCGAACAGCATTACCGGAATCTCGAATCCTGGTTCCGGCCGCTCGGCATCACGACCGTGCTGGTCACCGGCTCGCAACCTGCGCGTACGCGCCGCAGCGCGCTCGAGATCATCGCCTCCGGCGAAGCTCGGCTGATCGTCGGCACGCATGCGCTGTTCCAGGAAGGCATCGAGTTCCACGATCTCGCGCTGACCATCGTCGATGAGCAGCATCGCTTCGGCGTGCAGCAGCGGCTGCAGCTGAAGGAGAAGGGACTGAAGCAGTCGAAGCATCCGCACCAGTTGATCATGACGGCGACGCCGATTCCGCGAACGCTGGCGATGACGGCCTATGCGGACCTCGATGTCTCGATCATCGACGAGCTGCCGCCGGGTCGGACACCGGTCAAGACCGTCGTGGCGCCGGACACGCGGCGTGACGAAGTCGTCGCGCGCATCCATTCGGCCTGCGCGCAGGGACGCCAGGCCTACTGGGTCTGTCCGCTGATCGAGGAGTCCGAGGAACTCGACTACCAGGCCGCCGAAGAAACAGCGGCCGCCCTCGCCGAGGCGCTGCCGGATGTGCGCGTCGGGCTCGTGCATGGCCGCATGCCGCCGAAGAAGAAGGACGAGGCGATGCTGGCCTTCAAGGCCGGTCGCATCCAGCTGCTCGTCGCCACGACCGTGATCGAGGTGGGTGTCGACGTGCCGAACGCGACGCTGATGGTGATCGAGAACGCGGAACGCATGGGTCTCGCACAGCTGCACCAGCTGCGCGGTCGCGTCGGACGTGGCTCACACGAAAGCAGCTGCGTCCTGCTGTATCGCGCGCCGCTCGGGCAGCTGTCACGCGCGCGGCTCAATGCGATCCGCGACAGCAACGACGGATTCGTCATCGCACAGCGGGATCTCGAACTGCGTGGCCCCGGCGAGTTGCTCGGCACCCGCCAGACGGGTCTCGCCCACATGCGCGTGGCCGATCTCGCCCGCGATTCGGACCTGCTGCCGCGCGTACATCAGGCTGCCGAGCTGATGCTGGCACGCCATCGCGATAGAATCGCCCCACTGGCGGCGCGCTGGATCGGCGCCGACGAACGCTACGGCCGCGTGGGCTGAACGAACTGGACGACATGGACGAACTGAAGCAGATGGACCCGCCGCCCGACACGACGGCTGACCCTCACATGTGGCTGCCCGGCCATGCGCTGAACTGCTACGAAGGCAACGCTTCGCTGCGCAGCTGGCTGACCACGCCCGGTCTGCTGACCCAGCGCATGCGCGATACCTGCGGCGCCGCGTTCCGCATGAACGTGCTCGGCGAGACGCGCGAGCAGGGTGACCACTTGCGCGAAGTCGAGCTGTGCTGCGACGGCCGCGCCTGGGTGTTCGCGCAGACGCGCGTGCCCGCCGCGACACTCGCCGCCGAACCCTGGCTCGCACACATCGGCGAGACCGCGCTCGGCGAGGCGCTTGCTGCGCATGGCGCCGTGACGCGTTCCGCCTTCGATTACGCGAAGCTGTATGACGAGGTCGACGTCGTGCAGAAGGCGCTCGCGCGCCGCGCCCTGCACTCGCAGCCGCTGTGGGTGCGGCGATCGGTGTTCTCGCTCGGTGGACGCGAGCTGACGCTGCGCGAAGTGTTCCTGCCGGATGTCGGCATGCTGCCGACGAGTGCCGCTCCGCGATGATCTCCCTCGCTGAACTGCGAGACTATGCCTACCTGATGCGGCTGCACCGGCCGATCGGGATCTGGCTGCTGATGTGGCCGATGCTGTGGGCGCTGTGGCTCGCAGCCGGCGGACTGCCGGATCTGCGCGTTCTCGCCGTGATGCTCGCCGGCACCGTGCTGATGCGCTCAGCGGGCTGCATCATCAACGATTTCGCCGATCGGGATTTCGATCCGCACGTACGTCGCACGCGCGACCGCCCGCTCGCGGCGCGCCGCATCGCGCCGCAATCCGCGCTGCTGCTGTTCGCCGCGCTGATCGCCGCGTCCTTCCTGCTCGTACTGCAGCTGGATCGCTACACCATCCTGCTGTCTTTCGTCGGCGCGGGACTCGCGATCAGCTATCCGTTCTTCAAGCGATTCTTCCCGGCGCCGCAGTTCTATCTCGGCGTCGCATTCGGCTGGGCCGTGCCGATGGCCTTCGCCGCGCAGACCGGCTCGATCCCGCGGCTCGGCTGGCTGCTGCTGATGATCGCGATCCTCTGGGCCGCGATCTACGACACCCTCTACGCGATGGTCGATCGCGACGACGACGTCGCGCTCGGCCTCGAATCCACCGCACTGCTGTTCGGCGAGATGGATCGCGTGATCATCGGCGCGATGCAAGCGTTGATGTTGTTCGGACTCGTGCTCGTCGGCCGCAGTGCACAGCTCGGGACACCGTACTGGCTGAGCCTGGTCGGGGTCGCGCTGCTGTTCGGCTACCAGCAGTGGCTCGCGAAGGATCGTGACCGGGACCGCTGCTTCCGCGCCTTCCTGAACAATCATTATGTCGGGATGCTGGTGTTCATCGGCATCGCGGCAGACCTCTGGCCGCGCTGATGGGTATCGCGCGACCGGATTCTTGGTGATCCGTATCGCGCGTACCGCCCTCGCCACTTCCTTCCCCGGAAGAGTGAAGTAGAGGAAGCAGGAATCGCGCCAGCCGGGCGCGTTGCGTGGTCCGTCATGGACTTGCGCGACTACGGGCTGTCTGGGGAGTGACGATCAGCGAACGGAGTGTCAATTCCATCGACACCGCCATCAAGATGAGGAAGCATCAATGCTCTACGGTCTGCTCGCCCTGACGATCGCCTCGCTGTTTGCCGGCGCGGCCGGGTACATCACGCTGGCGGAGCATCCGGCACGGATGCTGTTGCCGACGGGGCCGCTCCTGACGCAATGGAAGCCGAGCTATGCGCGCGGGTTTGCGATGCAGGCCACTCTCGCCGTCCTCGGCGGCGTGGCCGGCGCCGCTGCGTGGTGGGTTACTCGCGAACCCTGGTTCCTGATCGGCGCACTGATACTGGTCGCCAACTGGCCATACACGCTGCTTGTGATCATGCCGGTCAATCATCGTCTGAATGCGACGGACCCGAGTACGGCGAACGACGTCACTCGCCGCGACCTGATCCGCTGGGGCCAGCTGCATGCGGTGCGGACGGTGCTTGGCATCGCCTCGACGCTACTGTTCGCGTTCGCACTGCTTCAGCTGTGACCTGCGCCGCTGAACAGGAGCGTGGGCACGGATTGGCCGTCGGCCCGCAGGCACGTTGTCAGTCAGCATGATTGATGCCATGCCGTCTCTCGAGCAGATCGAACTGCAGCCTTTTTCGCCGGCAGACATTCCCCAGCTCTGCGCCTGGCTGCCCACGGAGCGCGAGTTGCTGCTCTGGGGCGGTCCGTCCTATGCGCACCCGATCACGAGCGCCGATGTGGCCGCCGCGGTGAGCCGCGCGCAGCACTCGCGCGACACGCATCGTCTCTATCGGGTGTGGGCGCCGGCGCGGTCCGCCGTGATCGGTCATGCCGAGCTCGTGCTGATCAATCGCTATCACCGCCACGTCCGCCTGGCGCGGCTGCTGATCGGGCCGCCGGAGCTGCGTGGCCAGGGCTACGGCACGGCGATGCTGCGCGCGCTGCTCGACGTGGCATTTCGGGAACTCGAGGTACGCCGCGCGGAGCTCGAAGTGTATGCCGTGAACGTCGGCGCTCAGAGGCTGTACGAATCGCTCGGCTTCGCGCGGGAAGGAGTGCGGCGCGACGCGGTGCGCTGCGGTGACGAATGGTGGGACTCGATCGTGATGGCGAAGCTGTCGGACGATGCGGATGCGTCGATCTACTAGACGGGACTCCAATCCCACGGATTCAGCAGCTTCACATCCAGCCCCTCGAAGTCCCTCAGGTTGCGCGTGACCAGCGTGAGTCGATGATGCAGGGCTGTCGCGGCAATCAGGGCATCGCGCTCCGGCCGCGGATTCGGCACATGCAGACGCGCGCAGGCTTTCACGACGTCGAGGTCGATCGGAAGTGAGCGACCCGCAAATGTCTTCATGACTCGCCGACCCAGCCAGTCGCGCAGTGTTTTCCCGGCCGCGGGATCGCGCCGCTCGATTCGCATGACGCCGATCTGCAACTCGAGCAACGAGATGACGGACAGATACATCGTTCGTGAATCGGAGGACTGCGCCCAGGCTGCGACCGACGGATCGCAGCGCGTCGCGCTGCGAAGCTCAGAGACGACGTTGGTATCGAGCAGGTACACGTCAGCTCAGGTCCGGCACGCGCAGGTCCACCGTTCCGAGCGTTGGCGCGTCGAAATCGATGCCATCGCCGTCGGGCTGCAGCAGTGCATCCCGCAGCGACGTTTCCGGGCCGACCAGCGCGCGGTATCGCTCGTAGGTCATCAGCACGTAGGCGGGTTCGCCGCGGTCCGTGATGACGAGGGGTCCGGCGTCTGCCTCGCGCTTTGCACGACTGACGTCCTGGTTGAACTCGCGGCTGCTGAGCGTCAGTGTCGGCATGACAGGCCTCCAATGTAGGTTTGATTCTACATTGACTGGGTTCGTACCGCCAAGACGCCTGGCCAAGGGTCGCGATAGCCCGCCTTCGCCCGGCACGCTCACCGCCCCGCACGCGCGATCGCCCAGGCCTCGATGGTGTGGACGCCGGCGCTGCGCAGCACGCGCGCGGCGTCGGCCAGCGTGGCCCCGGTGGTGACGACGTCATCGACGATCGCGACATGCCGCGGCAGCGTCGCCTCGCGCCAGACGCGATCGTGCAGTTCGAACGCACCGCGCAGATTGCTGCGCCGTTGCGCGGCATCGAGCGTGGTCTGCGCGATCGTGGCGCGTGAGCGCTGCAGCACCCGGTCGATCAACGGCAGCGACAGCCACCGCGCCGCGGACTGCGCGATCAGTTCCGCCTGGTTGAAACCGCGTTCGCGATAGCGCGTGGGATGCAGGGGTACGGCGAGCACGGCTTGCGGCAGCGCGACGCCACTGGCCGCGCGGGTGGCGGCGAGCAGCGCACCGAGCACGCGCCCATGGCGCCAGTCGCCGCGGAACTTCAGCGCCTGGATGAAGCCGGCGATCGGTTCTGCGTATTCGAACGGCAGGCAGTGGTACTGCGCGCCGAGCCCGACGACCTCGAGTGCGGGACTCGGCCGGAACGGCAGGTCCGCGAGGCAGATGCCGCACAGGTCCACACCGGGGATTTCCGCCGGTTCGCCGCAGGCGCAGCAGCGCGGCGGCAGCAGACGGCCGAGCCAGCGCTCGAGCGTGGGAAGGCGGGGCTGCCGAGCCTCCCACCAGCGCGGCAGGGCGGCGATTGTCGACTCGGGAGGCATCGTGAGGTTGACAGTCCTGCGGGGGGCCGGGAACATGCGCCCGGTCGAACCGTCAGCCTGCCGAGCCGGCCTCCCGGACGCAGCCTGCAAATCAGGTGGGAACGCACATGAATGACATCCATCGCAGCGAACAGGTCCAGCCCGGCGCCCGCCACGACCAGACGAGCGTGCGCCATGACTGGTCCACGGCCGAGATCGAGGCACTGTTCGCGCTGCCGTTCCAGGACCTGATCTTCCGCGCGCAGCAGGTGCACCGTGAGCATCACGTGCCGAACACCGTGCAGATGAGCACGCTGCTCTCGATCAAGACCGGCGCCTGCCCCGAGGACTGCAAGTACTGCCCGCAGAGCGTGCGCTACGACACCGGCCTCGAACGCGAGGTGCTGATGCAGGTGGCCGAAGTGCGCGAGCGCGCGGTCGCGGCGAAGGCCGCAGGCGCAACGCGCTTCTGCATGGGTGCGGCCTGGCGCTCGCCGAAGAAGAAGGACGTCGACGCGGTGGTTGCGATGGTGCGCGAAGTGCGCGCGCTCGGACTCGAGACCTGCGCGACGCTCGGCATGGTCACGCCGGACCAGGCGCGCGAACTGAAGGACGCGGGCCTCGATTACTACAACCACAACCTCGACACCTCGCCGGAGTTCTACGGCGAGATCATCACGACGCGCACCTTCCAGGATCGTCTCGACACGCTCGATGCGGTGCGTGGCGCGGGTCTGAACGTGTGCTGCGGCGGCATCGTCGGCATGGGCGAGACGGTGCGCGATCGCGCCCGCATGCTCGAGACACTCGCGAACCTGCCGCATCATCCGGAGAGCGTGCCGATCAACCAGCTCGTGCAGGTGCCGGGCACGCCGCTCGCGGGTGCCGCGCCGACGGATTCGCTCGATTTCATCCGCACGATTGCGGTCGCGCGCGTCGTGCTGCCGAAGTCGTACGTGCGGCTGTCGGCCGGTCGCGAAGCGATGTCCGACGAACTGCAGGCGCTGGCCTTCCTCGCCGGCGCGAACTCGATCTTCTACGGCGAGAAGCTGCTGACGACCGGCAATCCCGACGTCGAGCACGATCGTGCACTGCTCGCGCGGCTCGGCATCCAGCCCGAGACGCAGGTCGCGGCGCATGCGCCGCAGTGCTGAGGCGCTCGCCGCCGCCCTCGCAGATCTCGAATCGAAGGCGCTGCGACGGCAGCGGATCACGGCGACGCCGGACGGCGGCGCATTCGTGCGACGCGACGGTCGCCGCGCGGTCAATTTCTGCAGCAACGACTATCTCGGCCTCGCCCAGCATCCCGCGCTGATCGCCGCGATGCAGGCCAGCGCGGCGCGTGCCGGCGCGGGCTCGGGTGCCTCGCATCTCGTCACCGGTCATGGATCGGAACATGAAGCGCTCGAGCGCGAACTCGCGGAGTTCACCGGCCGCGAACGCGCACTGCTGTTCTCGACGGGTTACATGGCCAACCTCGGCGTGGTCAGCGCGCTGGCGGAGCGCAGCGATCTCGTGCTCGAAGACCGGCTCAATCATGCCTCGCTGATCGATGCGGGCCTGCTGGCGCGCGCGGACCTGCAACGCTACGCGCATGGCAATGCGGACGCGGCGCAGGCCGCGCTCATGAAATTCCGCGGAGCGCACACGGATCGCGACGACTCGCAACGCGACGATGGGCGCGGCGCGCTGCTCGTCACCGATGGCGTGTTCAGCATGGATGGCGATCTTGCGCCGCTGCCGGCGCTCGCGCGCGCGGCACGCGAGCACGATGCCTGGCTGGTCGTGGATGATGCGCATGGTCTCGGCGTGCTCGGCACGAACGGCGGCGGCTGTCTCGAACATTTTGGTCTCGGCAGCGACGACGTGCCCGTGCTGATCGGCACGCTCGGCAAGGCGTTCGGCAGCTTTGGCGCCTTCGTCGCCGGCGACGCGGCGCTGATCGACTGGCTGATCCAGCGCGCGCGCACTTACATCTACACCACTGCGCTGCCGCAGCCGGTGGCGGCCGCGACGCGTGCGGCACTCGCGCTGATGCGCACGGAAGCCTGGCGCCGCGCGAAGCTGCGCGAGCACATCGATCGCTTTCGCGAACGCGCGCGACACCGCGGACTCGCGCTCGCGGATTCGGCGGGCCACGAGATCACGCCGATCCAGCCGATCGTGCTCGGCGATGCGCAGCGCGCGCTCGACGTCAGCGCGACGCTGCTCGAGGCGGGCTGGTGGATTGCGGCGATCCGTCCGCCGACGGTGCCGCAGGGATCGGCGCGGCTGCGCGTGACCTTGTCCGCGGTGCACGAGACCGATCAGATCGATGGTCTCGTCGATGCGCTCGCGCAGGCGTGCGAGCACGCATGAGCGCAACGACCTCTGCGCTGCATGTCGAACGTCGCGGCCGTGGCCAGCCGCTCGTGCTGCTGCACGGCTGGAGCATGAACCTGCGCGTGTTCGATGCGCTCGCGGCAGAACTCGAGTCGAAGTTCGAATTGATCGCGGTGGATCTGCCGGGACACGGACGCAGCGCAGCCACCCCGCTGCCGACGGATATCGACGCACTCGCCGCGGCACTGCAGCCCTGCGTCGCGCCGGATGCCATCGTGCTCGGCTGGTCGCTGGGCGGCATGGCGGCGCTCGCACTGGCGAGCGCGGCGGGCTCGACGGGCCGCGATCGCGTTGCAGCCGCGTCGATCTCACGTCTGGTCATCGTCGCGAGCACGCCCTGCTTCGTCGCGCGCCCGGATTGGCCGCACGGCATGGCGCCGGCCGTGCTCGAGGGCTTCGCGGCACGCCTGCGCACCGACACCCATGCGACCGTGCACGATTTCCTGGAACTCCAGCTGCGCGGCAGCCCGCAGGCAGCAGCGATGCTGCGGGGCCAGCAGGCGGCGCTCGAGTCGCACGGCAGTGCTGCCGACGCCGCCCTCGCGACTGGACTCGAGCTGTTGCGCGAGACGGATCTGCGCGGGCGACTGGCAAGGATCGACCTGCCGACGCTGGTCGTCGCGGGACAGTACGACCGCGTGACCCACCCGGCTGCCGGGCGTGCGCTGGCCGAGGCGCTGCCGCGCGGCGAATACCTCGAATTCGGCCGCACCGGGCATGCGCCGATGCTGTCGCATCCGCCAGAACTCGCCGCCAAAATCATTGAATTTGCGTCTAAATGAAGCCATGAGCAGCGAACGTCGAGAATCATCGTTTGAATTGGAGCGCCATCGGATCGGCCGGCGCTTCAGCGACGCGAGCGCCACCTACGACAGCGCCGCCCGGCTCCAGACCGTGGTCCGCACCGAGCTGCTGGAGCGGCTGCCGAACTTCAAGGTCGCGCCCCGGCGCGTGCTGGATCTCGGCGCCGGCACCGGTCACGCGACGGTGGAACTGAAGCGGCGCTACCGCGATGCGCTGGTGGTCGGCGTCGATCTCGCCCCCGGCATGTTGCAGGAGGCCGGTCAGCGCCTCGGCTGGCGCGAACGCTGGCTGGGCGGTCGGTTCGCCGGCCGGCGCGGATCAAGGTTCGAGCGCGTCGCTGGCGACGCCTACCGGTTGCCACTGGTCGATCACAGCATCGATCTGGTGTTCAGCAGCCTGATGCTGCAGTGGTGCGATGACCTCGGTGCGGCACTCGCCGAAATCCATCGCGTGTTGCGGCCAGGCGGACTGCTGCTGTTCAGCAGCTTCGGTCCGGCGACGCTGCAGGAACTGCGCGCGGCCTGGGCCGTGGTCGACGATGCGCCGCACGTGAACCGCTTCCTCGACATGCACGATGTCGGCAATGCGCTGATGCATGCCGGACTGGAGCAGCCCGTGCTGGATACGGACACGCATGAATTGCAATACGACACGCCGCTCGATTTGATGCGCGATCTGCAGCGCATCGGTGCGAACAACGTCGCCGCGGGGCGGCGCCGCGGACTCACCGGGCGTCGCGCGCTCCGCG
The DNA here is from genome assembly GCA_965279665.1 of Steroidobacteraceae bacterium. Taxonomy (GTDB): domain Bacteria; phylum Pseudomonadota; class Gammaproteobacteria; order Steroidobacterales; family Steroidobacteraceae; genus UBA964. Next base: position 56,524 of record OZ257256.1, on the reverse strand, counting down.
CCGTGGCCGATGCCTACGAAAAATTCCGGCGCGACGGCGCGCTGCCGGCCACGTACGAGGTGGTCTACGGCGTGGCCTGGGCTGCGGCAGACCAGAACCTCTCGACCCGCAAAGCCACGCAAGATGCCAACGAGCATCTCGTGCCACTCAGCACGCTCAGCCGCCGCCGCGTGCCGCCATGAACACGCGCGGCGTCTTCGTCACCGGCACGGACACGGGCATTGGCAAGACATTCTGTTCAGTCGGCCTGATCGAAGCCGCGGTCGCGCGCGGCGTCCGGGTCGGGGTCATGAAACCCGTCGCGGCCGGCGCGACGCACGGCGCGGACGGCTGGCGCAACGAGGACGCAGAGCAGCTGATCGCTGCCGCGCACTCGACGCTGCCTTATGACTGGGTGAATCCCTACTGCCTGCCGGAGCCGATGTCGCCGCATCTGGCCGCGCGGGCCGCGGGCGTGGCGCTGGATCTGGCGGCAATCCGCAGTTGCTGCGAACGAATCTCGTTTGGCAGCGACTGGACGCTCATCGAGGGCGCGGGTGGCTGGCTCGCGCCGCTGACGGACCGCGAAACCATCGCAGATCTCGCGCGGCTGCTCGATTTTCCGGTGCTGATGGTCGTCGGCCTGAAGCTCGGCTGCCTGAATCACGCACAGCTGACCTGGCATGCGATCTCGGCCAGCGGTTGCCGCCGCGCCGGGTGGATCGCCAATCGCATCGATCCGACGATGGCCGCCGTCGATGCGAACCTCCAAACCCTGAGTGAGCGACTCGGCGAGGCGCCGCTGGCGACGATTCCGCACGGCGCGAGCCCTGCTGCACGGCGCGCCGCACTGGATTCGGCCGCGTCGCGGCTTTGCAATGTAAGTCTTTGAGTTGAGAGTCAAAAGCCTCGTGCGGTAACATCGTCAGGCTGACATGCCTGCCCACGCCCACACCATCACGCTGACGCCGAACTGCTCGCTGACGCCGCGTCACGCCCGGTGGTTCTTCGGCAGTCTCTGTCTGATCACTTTCACGCTGTCCGGCTTCGTCGCGCTGCAGGGTTTCTGGCCCGTGCTGCCGTTCGCCGGACTCGAGATGGGGCTGCTCGGCTGGGCGCTGCATCACTCGATGCAGCGTCGTCACCATCGCCAGACGATCACCGTCACGAACGAGTCCGTCGAAATCGAGGATGTCGATCGTGAACGTTGCGAACGCGTCGTGTTCCAGCGCTACTGGGCACGGGTTAAGATTCGCGCCGCCGAATCGCCCCTGCATCCGAGCCAGCTCACGATCGAGTCGCACGGCCGTCGATGCGAGATCGGCAACTTCCTCAACGAGCAGGAAAGGCGCGGTGTCGCACAGCGCCTGCGCAATCTGCTCGCCGACGCACCGTTCAGTTCTCAGCAAGTCAGTTCACAGCAAGGTTGAAGTCACGATGAATCAGTCAGTTCGCACGAAGCTCGCCGCAGCCGCGGCCCTCGCGTCCGCGATGCTTGCGCCCGCGGCGCAGGCAGATGGGGGTTGGGGCGGTCTCAACATGACCGTCGGCGTCACCGAACTGTCGAAACAGATCTATGACCTGCACATGCTGATCTTCTGGGTCTGCGTGATCATCGGCGTCGTCGTGTTCGGCGTGATGGCGTACTCGATCTTCGCGTTCCGCCGCTCGCAGGGCGCCGTGCCGGACACCACGATGGTGCACAGCACGAAAGCCGAGATCATCTGGACGGTGATCCCGGTGCTGATCCTCGTCGTGATGGCGGTGCCGGCCACGCGCACGCTGATCGCCATCGAAGACACGCGCAACACGGAACTCTCGATCAAGGTCACGGGCTATCAGTGGAAGTGGCAGTACGAATACCTCGATGACGGCATCAGCTTCTTCTCGACGCTCGACAGCAAGAGCAACGAAGCACGTCAGCTCGAATCGGGCATCGACCCGAACACCGTCGAAGACTATCTGCTGAACGTCGACAATCCGCTGGTCGTCCCTGTCGATACGAAAGTCCGAATGCTGCTGACCTCACAGGATGTGATCCACGCCTGGTGGGTGCCGGCCTTCGGCATGAAGAAGGACGCGATTCCGGGCTTCGTCAATGAACTGTGGTTCAAGGTCGATACGGACAAGGTGGGCACCTATCGCGGCCAGTGCGCCGAGATCTGCGGCCGCGACCACGGCTTCATGCCGGTGGTCGTGAAGGTGCTGTCGAAGCCGGACTATGCCGCCTGGCTCGCCGCGCAGAAGGCTGCCGCCGCACCGCCGGCGGAAGCCGCACCGGCCGAAGCGACTCCGGTCGAGGCCGCACCGGCTGACGCCGCCGCGGAAGTGCCGGCCCAGGCCAACGCCCCCGTCGCGGCCACGCCGCGCGGCTGATACGCCACCGCAATCCATTCAGAACGACGAGCAAGACAGACGAGATTCATCATGGCCAACACGAACCACGCACACGACGCCCACGCCGCACACGACGATCACTCGCACAAGCCACACGGCTGGCGCCGCTGGGTGTACGCGACGAACCACAAGGACATCGGCACGATGTACCTGGTGTTCGCCTGCGTGATGTTCTTCATGGGCGGCGCGATGGCGCTCGTGATTCGCGCCGAGCTGTTCCAGCCCGGCCTGCAGTTCGTCGATCCGGGTTTCTTCAACTCGATGACGACGATGCACGCGCTGCTGATGATCTTCGGCGCCGTGATGCCGGCCTGGACGGGCCTCGCCAACTGGATGATCCCGATGCAGATCGGCGCACCGGACATGGCGCTGCCGCGGCTCAACAACTTCAGCTTCTGGATCCTGCCGTTCGCGTTCACGCTGCTGCTGCTGACGCTGTTCGTGCCGGGTGGTGCGCCCGCCGGTGGCTGGACGCTGTATCCGCCGCTGTCGGTGCAGGCCGGTGACAGCTTCCCGCTGACGATCTTCGCGATCCACCTGATGGGTGCGTCCTCGATCCTCGGCGCGATCAACGTCGTCGTGACGATCATGAACATGCGCGCGCCCGGCATGGGCCTGCTGCGCATGCCGCTGTTCTGCTGGACCTGGCTGATCACGGCGTACCTGCTGATCGCGGTGATGCCGGTGCTCGCGGGCGCCGTGACGATGCTGCTGACCGATCACTTCTTCGGCACCAGCTTCTTCAGTGCCGCCGGTGGTGGCGATCCGGTGATGTTCCAGCACATCTTCTGGTTCTTCGGTCACCCCGAGGTGTACATCCTGATCCTGCCGGCGTTCGGCATCGTCTCGGAGATCATCCCGACGTTCTCGCGCAAGCCGCTGTTCGGCTACGAATCGATGGTGTACGCGTCGGCCTCGATCGCGTTCCTGTCGTTCATCGTCTGGGCACACCACATGTTCACGGTCGGCATGCCGCTCGCGGGCCAGCTGTTCTTCATGCTCTCGACGATGATGATCGCCGTGCCCACGGGCGTGAAGGTGTTCAACTGGTGCGCGACGATGTGGAAGGGCTCGCTGACCTTCGAGACGCCGATGCTGTTCGCGCTGTCGTTCCTGTTCCTGTTCACGATCGGCGGCTTCTCGGGCCTGATGCTGGCGATCGTGCCGGCCGACTTCCAGTACCACGACAGCTATTTCGTCGTGGCGCACTTCCACTACGTGCTGGTGCCGGGCGCTGTGTTCGCGATCATGGCCGGCGTGTACTACTGGCTGCCGAAGTGGACCGGCCGCATGTACAACGAGACGCTGGGCAAGTGGCACTTCTGGCTGTCGACCATCGGCGTCAACATCCTGTTCTTCCCGCAGCACTTCCTCGGCCTCGCCGGCATGCCGCGTCGCATCCCGGACTACTCGACGCAGTTCGCGGACTGGAACATGGTCTCGTCGATCGGCGCGTTCATCTTCGGCTTCTCGCAGCTGCTGTTCGTCTACGTCATCTGGAGCGCCGTGCGCTCGGGTGAGAAGGCGCCGGCCCGTCCGTGGGAAGGCGCGCATGGCCTCGACTGGGAACTGCCGACGCCGGCTCCGTACCACAGCTGGGAAACGCCGCCCTCACCGCAGCTCATCGCGCGTGGCGCCGAGCACTGATGGCCGGCAACGTCCACAAGGATCCGGAACGCGCCCGCAAGGTGCGGCGCAGCGCCATCGCCCTCGGGCTGGTGGCGCTCGCGTTCTATCTGTCCTTCATCCTGATGTCCGTCACCGGATATCGGAGCTGAGCGTGGCCCGGGCATGAGTCTCGAACGCGACAATCGCAACCTCACGTGGAAGCTGTTCGGCTTCGCGGCGGGTGCGTTCGCGTTCGGATTCGCGCTCGTGCCGCTGTACGACGTCATGTGCGAAGTCACGGGCTTCGGCAACCAGAAACGTCTGGTCGAGCAGACCCGGGTAGTCGAGCGGCCGGACGAGAATCGCACGGTGACGGTGGACTTCGTTGCCGAGCTGCCGAACGTGGGCAGCTGGGATTTCCGTCCGATGGTCACCTCGATGCAGGTGCATCCGGGCAAGCTCTACGAAGTGGAGTTCCTGGCGCACAACCGCACCGGCCGCGCCACCGTCGCGCAGGCCGTACCGAACATCTCGCCGGGCAAGGCCACGGCCTTCTTCCACAAGACCGAATGCTTCTGCTTCACGCCGCAGAAATTCGCGACGGATGAAGAGAAGATCATGCCGGTCCGCTTCGTGGTGGATCCGTCGCTCCCCTCTTACATGGACCGCGTGACGCTGTCCTACGTTTTCTACGACAACTCGACGCGCGTGGGCGCACTTTAAAATTATGGCTACCAGTCAATCCGCAGAGAAGTACTACGTCCCGCACGACAGCCACTGGCCGATCTACGGCTCGGTCGCGCTGTTCACGATGATGATCGGCGTGTGTGGCTGGCTCAACGAATGGTACGGGCCGATCGTGTTCGCGATCGGATTCCTGATGGTCGTAGGGCTGTTCATCGGCTGGTTCTCCGTCGTCATCGGCGAGAACCAGAAGGGCATGTACAACCTGCAGGTCGACAAGTCCTTCCGCATGGGAATGATGTGGTTCATCTTCTCGGAAGTGATGTTCTTCGCCGCGTTCTTCGGTGCGCTGTTCTACGCGCGGCAGCTCGCGGTGCCCTGGATCGGCGGCGAAGGCGTGAAGATCTTCAACAAGCTGCTCGTCTGGCAGAACTACGAGAACGCCTGGCCGACCAACGGCCCGGCCAAACTCGGCCCGCGCGAGGACGGCAGCTACGAGATCGTGCCGGCCTTCGGCCTGCCGGCGATCAATACGATGATCCTGCTGACCTCGGGCGTCACGATCACGATCGCGCATCACGCGCTGCGTGAAGGCAAGCGCGGCATCCTGAACATCTTCCTCGCGCTGACCTTCCTGCTCGGCTTCCTGTTCGTCGGCTTGCAGGCGGAGGAATACCACCACGCCTACACCGAGCTCGGCCTGCAGCTGTCCACTGGCATCTACGGCTCGACGTTCTTCATGCTGACGGGCTTCCACGGCTTCCACGTCACCATCGGCGCGATCATGCTGCTGGTCGTCTGGCTGCGCACGATGAACGGCCACTTCACGCCGCAGCGCCACTTCGCATTCGAAGCGGTCGCCTGGTACTGGCACTTCGTCGACGTGGTCTGGCTCGGACTGTTCGTGTTCGTGTACTGGATCTGACCTCGCGGTCCACGCGTCTGCGATGAGAAAGCCCGGCATCTGCCGGGCTTTTTCTTTTGGGGGTGTCTACCTACAGACAGGCAGTCACACGCACCTCTAGGATCGGCGGCCGATGACTGCCCCGCTGCTTTTGCTCTACATCACCGCCGCACTGCTGGCGCAGGTGGTTGCGGGTATCGCATTCGCGCTCTCGCGCCGTCATCTGCGGACGCAGCCGCCACCCGAGGTGGCGGGTCAGGCGGGCAGGCGTCCCAGTCCGCCGCTGAGGGCATTCCGGGTGGTCCAGCGCGAGTACGCCGATCCCGCCCGAACTCAATGCACGTTCCGCCTCGAGCCCGTCGACGGACTGCCGCTCGAACCTTTTCAGGCCGGTCAGTTCCTCACTTTTTCACTGCAGATCCCGGACCCGTCCGGAGCGGCACTTGCGATCACGCGTTGCTACTCACTCTCTGACATCGCGGATGGCTCGCCCTACCGCATCACCGTCAAACGCATCCCCGGCGGAAAGTCATCGGAGTACTTTCACGACCGGATCAGCGTCGGCGACATCGTTCGGGCGAAGCCGCCCGCGGGACATTTCACGCTGGACCCCGATACGGCGACGCCGGTCGTGCTGATTGCAGGCGGCATCGGCATCACGCCGCTGTTCCCGATGCTGCGCGCATTGCTGCTGCAGTCTTCGGTTCGCCCCGTACATCTCTACTACGGGATCCGCCGCGCGACCGAAGGCGCTTTCCGCACGGAGCTGGAAGCGCTGCGTACCGCGCATGCGAATCTGACGCTCCACTGGGTCTACAGTCAGCCGGACACCACGGGTGATGAGGATTCGACGGGCGCCCATCGTGGCCGCGTCGACCTCCCGCTGCTGAAGCGCACGCTGCCGCACGGCCTGCACCACTTTTACATCTGCGGGCCCTCATCGATGTTGAACGACCTCGTGCCGGCGCTGCGTGACTGGGGCGTCCCGAGTTCGCACATTCATTTCGAGACCTTCGGACCTTCCACCGTGAATCTGGGTGTCGGCGAAGACGTGGCGTCTCGCGATCCTCTCGCCACACCCATCCACGTCGAGTTTCGCGTGTCCGGGCGTTCGCTCGCATGGGACAGCGATGCCGCCAGTCTGCTGGAATTCGCAGAGCGGCACAGTGTCGCGGTCCAGTCGGGTTGCCGCTCGGGGAGCTGCGGCAGCTGTGAAACGCGGCTGCTCGCCGGAGAAGTCCGCTATGCGAGAACTCCGGACCACGACATCGCGCCGGGGTTCTGCCTGCTGTGCGTCGGACGTCCGAGCACTTCAGTGGCGCTGGAGGCCTGAGGACAATGAAGGCCAGACTGATGACACGCGAGGTGTTGCCGTTCTTCGCCTCGCTCGGCGCGCTCGCGATCGGCGCGCTGCTGATCGATGGCGTGCTGCACCTGCTGAACCTCGTCTGGATCGGCCGCTACATCGGGATCCTCGGCACGCTGCTGATCCTGCTGTCTTTCCGGTATTCACTCAGGAAGCGGAAGCTGATCCAGTCGGGGAACCCCGCGAAGCTGCTGCGCCTGCACGAACGCATCGCCTGGCTGGGATCGCTGCTCGTGCTGGTGCACGCGGGCATCCATTTCAACGCGATACTCGGATGGCTCGCGATCCTGGCAATGCTGATCAATGTCGCAAGTGGCCTGACCGGCAAGTACCTGCTCGAGCGGTCGCGTCGACGCATCGCCGAAGTGCGGGCGGGCCTCGAGCGGCAAGGCATACCGCCTGAAGAGTTCGATGAAAAGACCTACTGGGACAGTCTGACGTTCGATGCGGTCAAGCAGTGGCGCATCGTCCACTTCCCGATCAGTCTCGCATTCGCGGTACTGGCGCTCGCGCACATTTTCAGCGTGTTCCTGTTCTGGGGCTGGAAATGAAGCATCGATGGGGCCTGCTGATCATCGCGCTGAATCTCGCCGGACTGATCGGGCTGGTCTTCTACTATCCGCATCTGATGATCAGTCCAGGTGCCTTGATCGAAGGGCATCGCGACCTTGCGACGGATTGTTTCGCCTGTCATTCGCCGTGGCGCGGCGCGACCTCCGAACGGTGCGAGTCCTGCCACGCCGTCGCCGACATCGGGCTGCGCACGACGCTCGGCGTGCCTCTGCCCGAACGTGGACTCAAGATCTCGTTCCATCAGGAGCTCATCGAAGAGGACTGCATGGCCTGCCACAGCGACCACCTCGGACCGAAGATCACCGCGGCGGATCGCCGACCGTTCTCGCACGCGCTGTTGCGGCCCGCGATCCGCGATCGCTGTGCCTCCTGCCATGCCTCACCGACGGACCGCCTGCATCGGCAGATCACCGGCAACTGCCAGCAGTGTCACTCGAACGAACGCTGGAAACCGGCGACCTTCGAGCACGGGAAGTTCTTCGTGCTGGACGCCGATCACGATACGACCTGCGTCACCTGCCACACCGGCAACAACTACGAGAGCTACACCTGCTACGGATGCCATGAGCACACCCCCGCGCGCGTGCTGGCGGAACATCGGGAAGAAGGTGTACGCAACATCGAAGATTGCGTCGAGTGTCATCGCAGCGCCGAGGGAGAAACCGAGGGGCGCGGCGGCAGGAAGGAGGACTAGTCAGTCCCGGGATACGTCGAGCCCGGCTTGCGCCGGGCTCGAGTATTTACTTGGGCAGTACGACTTCGACGATCTTGGCGACCATCAACACGATCGTGGCCACGATGATTCCAGCAATCAGTTCCATCTGCAGACTCCTCTTGAAACAAGCGGGGCGCATGTTATCGATGGAATATTGCAGTGCAAGGAAACGCGGCACGAACTCGCGGAATCGTGATTCGGGTCGCATGCGCACGCGGCAGAACCGTGCCGGACGCGGGATTATGGTCAAGCCCGCCGACCCGGGCCCGAGGAGCGTCCCTAGCCGGGATTCACGCCATGCGGCGAGATCAGGCCCATGGCCCAGGCGGTCATCAGCATGACGAACAGCGCGACCGAGAGACCGACGCGGATCGTCAGCGCGCGGACCATTTTCTTCGAATCGCCCTTGCCGCTCGAGAGATGGAACAGCGCGGTGCCGAGGCTGAAGACGATGCCGATCAGCACGCAGACGACGAGAATCTTGAACAGCTCCACGCGGGCCTCCGGTCGGCCCAACAGCCAATGTGGGCGAGGCGAAATTATAGGCTGTGGAGGGGCTGCCGCGTTAGAATTGCGGGCTCGTGAACATTCGCATCGCCATCGGACGGCGGGAGTTCGCGCCCTCCTGGCTGATGACGGCCGCGACGGTGCTCCTGCTCGGATTGTTCGTCAGCCTCGGCCGCTGGCAATGGGCCCGAGGCGATTTCAAGCAGGCGGTGCGCGATCAGTTCGAACGCGGCAGCGCTGCTGCGATGCCGCTGGGTGCGCAGTCGAGCGCGGCGCTGCAACGGTTCACGAGGGTCAGCGTCGCGGGACGCTGGGATCCGGAGCGGCAGTTCCTGCTCGACAACCGGACGCGCGAGGGCCGCGCCGGCTACGAGGTGCTGACGCCGCTGCAGCTGGACGACGGCCGCTGGCTGATCGTCAACCGCGGCTGGGTGCCGTTCTCGGGCTACCGGGATCGGCTGCCGGACGTCGCGCTCGCAGCCCGTGCGGTCACACTGCGCGGACGGCTCGATGATCTGCCGCAGGCCGGGCTGGCCTCCGGTCGCGCAGCACCGGATCCCGCGGGACGCTGGCCGCGCGTGACGAATTATCCGACGATCCCGGAGCTGGCGGGATCGCTCGGGACCGCAACGCTCGAGCCGCGCGTGCTGCTGCTCGATGCGGACCAGCCGGATGGATTTCTGCGCGACTGGCAGCCGCCGGGCATGTCACCGCAGACCCACTGGTCGTATGCGGTCCAGTGGTGGAGTTTCGGAGTGCTGCTGATCGTGCTGTATGTCGTGCTCAATTTGCGCAAATCGCCGGTGAACAATTCGCCCATGAACGGGACAACGAAGACCGATGAACACTCCTGACACGCACCGTGAAGCTGGACTGCCGCAGGCCGAGATCGCCCGCGGTCGGCGCACGCTGATCGGCCTTGCGGCCTTGTTCTTCGTGCCGCTCGCGATCGCGTTCTATCTGTACTACGCCGGCGGCTGGCGACCCGCAGGCAGCACCAACCATGGCGAGCTGATCGATCCCGCCCGCCCGCTCGAAGACGTCGCGTTCACGTTGCCGGACGGCACGACCTCGGCGCGCGCCGGCCTGCTGCGCGGCAAGTGGTCGCTGGTGTATCTCGGTGCCGGCTCCTGCGATGCCGCCTGTCAGCGTGCACTGTGGGTGATGCGGCAGACGCGCCTGCTGCTGGCCGAGGACATGAGCCGCGTGCAGCGCGTGTTCATCTCCACGCGTGCCTGCTGCAACGAAGAATTCCTGAAAAAGGAACATCCTGGACTCGACGTGGTGCAGGCGGTGGATCCCGCGGCCATCGAGCTGCTGGCGCAGTTTCCGACGGACAGCCAGCCGTACATGGTCTTCATCGTCGATCCGCTCGGCAACCTGATGATGCGCGCGGATTCGCGCGTGGACCCCAAAGGACTGCTGACGGATCTGCAGAAGCTGCTGAAGCTCTCCCACATAGGCTGAAGCGATGAGTGACGCCACGATGCAGGATTCTTCGCGCGCGCTGAACCTCGCGCCCGCCGTGATGATCCGCAGGCTCGCGCTGTTCGGCATCCTGCTGTGCCTGACGGTGGTGGTACTCGGTGCCTGGGTGCGCCTCACCGACGCCGGCCTCGGCTGCCCGGACTGGCCTGGCTGCTACGGCCACGTGACGCCGGCCGGCGCCGCGCAGAATCCGGACAAGGTCGCCGCGTTCGATCCGGGCTGGGATTTCGATTCGGGCAAGGCCTGGCGCGAGATGATCCATCGCTACGCCGCGACCACGCTCGGCTTCGTCATCGTGCTGATCACCGCGATCGCCATTGCGTATCGCCATCAAGGGAATGGACGTGAACGTCCGGCCAGCGTCGGCTATTGCGTCGCGCTGCTGACCACCGTCGTGTTCCAGGGAGGCCTCGGCGCGCTGACGGTCTGGTGGCTGGTGAAACCGCTGGTCGTCGTGCTGCATCTGGTCGGCGGCCTCACCACGCTCTCGCTGCTGTTCTGGCTGTGGCTGACGATGCGCCGGCGCACGGGCGTGGTGCAGCCGCAGCCGCGCGCCACTGCCATCGCGACGCTCGACGGTGCACGCCGTCTCGGAGTGGTCGCGCTGTGTGCGCTCGCGATGCAGATCATTCTCGGCGGCTGGACCAGCAGCAATTACGCGGCGGTCTCGTGTCCGGACTTCCCGACCTGCCAGGCGCAGTGGTGGCCAGAGGGCATGGACTACGACGACGCCTTCGTGCTCTGGCGCGGCCTCGACATCAACTACACCGGCGGTGTGCTCGAACATCCCGCGCGCGTCGCGATCCACTTCACGCATCGCCTCGGCGCCATCGTCGCGAGCCTCGCGCTGATCTGGCTGGCGGTCGTCGCGATCCGGCGCGCGCCGACGACGCTCGTCAGGCACGGTGGTTACTGGGTGATCGCGGCACTCGGCCTGCAGCTGCTGATCGGCATCGTGATGGTGCTCAAGGCCTTTCCGCTGCCACTCGCCACCGGCCACAACGCCGGTGCGGCCGTGCTGCTGCTCGCGACGCTGGCGCTGAACCGCCGTCTGCGTGAAGCCTGAGATGCTGCTCGCCGCGCGCACCACCTGGCGTCACTACCTCGAGCTGACCAAGCCGAAGGTGGTGCTGCTGATCGTTTTCACGGCGATTGTCGGAACCCTGCTGTCGACCCCCGGAATGCCGCCGTTCGCGGCGCTGGTCTGGGGCAACCTCGGCATCGCGCTCGCAGCCTCCTGCGCCGCCGCGATCAATCACGTGCTCGACCAGAAGATCGACGAGAAGATGGCGCGCACGCGCAGCCGTCCGTTTCCAACCGGGGTGATGAGCAATACGCAGGCGCTGAGCTTCGCCGCTGTACTCGGCATCGCCTCGATGCTGATCCTGTGGCTGCTGGTCAATCCTCTGACGGCCGTGCTGACGTTCCTGTCGCTGATCGGCTATGCGGTGATCTACACCGTCTGGCTGAAGCGCGCGACCTCGCAGAACATCGTGATCGGCGGCGCGGCCGGCGCGGCGCCCCCGGTGCTCGGCTGGGCTGCCGTCACCAATTCCATCGATCCGAACGCACTGCTGCTGTTCCTGATCATCTTCATCTGGACGCCGCCGCATTTCTGGGCGCTGGCGATCGCGCGCAAGGATGAATACGCGCGCGCCGGCATTCCGATGCTGCCCGTGACACATGGCGTCGCGTACACGCGGCTGCAGGTGCTGCTGTACACCGTGCTGCTCGTACTCGTGACGCTGATGCCGTTCATCACGGGCATGAGCGGGCTGATCTATCTCGCGACGGCGCTGGTCCTCAACGGCATCTTCCTGTACTACGCGCTCGTGATGAAATTCACCGACCGCGCCGAACTGCCGATGCGCGTGTTCAAGTTCTCGATCCAGTACCTGATGTGGCTGTTCGTCGCACTGCTGGTGGATCACTACGTACCGACAACGCAGGCACTTGTACCGTAGGCTCGGCGCTCGCTCTTAAGGGCACCTTAACCGCGATCGTGCTGAATCGACCCTCGATGACACGGACTCTTCCCGTGCCGTCCACGACATCGAGGGTTTCGTCATGCTTCGCATCGCACTTTCCAGCCTGCTCGTCTGTTCGCTGACACTCGTTCAGCCCGCCATCGCGCAGGAATGGTCCGCACTGCCACGCGTCGCCCCGGCGCCCGCGGACAATCCCACCACCCCGGCGAAGATCGAGCTCGGCAAGATGCTGTTCTTCGATCCGCGTTTCTCCGCGGACGGTACGGTGTCCTGCTTTTCCTGCCACAACGTGATGGAAGGTGGCGACGATCACCGGCCAACTTCGATCGGCATCCATGCGCAAAAGGGGGGTCGCAATTCCCCCACCGTCTGGAACGCGGCCTTCATGTCCGTGCAGTTCTGGGATGGTCGTGCTGCAACGCTCGAGGACCAGGCCAAAGGCCCACTCGTCAATCCGATCGAAATGGGCATGAAGGATCTCACCGCGACGATCGACCGTATCCGACACATCCCGGGCTACAAGGCGACTTTCGCGAAGGCGTTCGGCGTCGGCGATGTGGTGACGCTAGACAACGCGGCCAAGGCGATCGCGGCGTATGAGCGCACACTGATCACGCCGAACAGTCCCTACGACCGCTTCGTGCTCGGCGACCGGAAGGCGCTGACGCCGCAACAGCAGCGCGGCATGCAGGCGTTCGCCAGCACAGGCTGCGTAGCCTGTCATTCGGGTGCGATGTTCAACGGCCCCGCGATGCCGGTCGGGACAGGATTCTTCCAGAAGTTTCCGATCAATCCGGCCACCGTATACGAGGCGAAGTACCGGCTGCTCGACGACAAGGGGCTGGCCGTCTCATCGGGGCGCGCGGAGGACAGCGCGTTGTGGCGCGTTCCGACGCTGCGCAATCTCATCTACACAGCGCCCTACCTGCACAACGGCAGCGTGAAGAGTCTCGAGGAAATGGTGCGGCTGATGGGGAAGACGCAGCTCAACGTCGATGTCACGGATGCCACTGTCGCGGATATCGTCGCCTTCCTCGGCAGTCTCACCGGTGAGTTTCCGCAGCAGACCATGCCGCGGCTTCCGCCCACGCCCGGGAATCTGCTGCTGTGAACAATCGCTACAGTGCACTGACGATCAGCCTCCACTGGTTCATGCTCGCGCTGCTCGCGGCCGTCTACGCCTGCATCGAGCTGCGTGAGTTCTGGCCGAAAGGCAGCGACCCGCGCGAACTTCTGAAGACCTGGCACTTCATGCTGGGACTGTCGGTGTTCGTACTGGTGTGGGTCAGGCTCGCCGCGAGATTTTCCGGCGACACACCGCCGATCGAGCCGGCACCGCCGGCCTGGCAGAACCTGCTCGCGAAGGGTGTTCACGTTGCGCTCTACGCGCTGATGATCGGCATGCCCATCGGCGGCTGGCTGATCCTGAGTGCGTCGGGCAAGGTGATCCCATTCTACGGCCTGGAACTGCCCGCGCTGGTCGCTCCGGACAAAGCGCTGGCCGAACAGATCAAGGAGATCCACGAAACCGGCGGCGTGGTGGGCTACTGGCTGATCGGTCTGCATGCTGCGGCCTCGCTGTTCCACCACTACATCAAGCGTGACAACACGCTGCTCCGGATGACGGGAATTCGCCGCTGACAGGATTGCCAGACCGGCAGGACCCGGGCAGAGTCGGAGCGGGTCTCTTCAAACCGCTCTGTCAGGGGGTCGAAATGGTCGGTCTGTCGCGTGCACGCCCTGCGTGCCTGTTGCTGCTTGCTGAAGTCCTGCTTGCGTCCGCACTCGCGCCCGCGATGGCTGCGGAGGCTGAGCCCGCGGCCACGCCCGTCGAAGCCACTGCGGCTGCGCCTGCAGAGGCTCCTGCAGAGGCAGCTGCCGCGGAACCCGCCGCATCACCGGCCGAACAGAAGTCTGCCGCCGCCTGGCGCGCCGCGCAGGAGGTCATGGTCTCCGGTCCCGCCTCGGTCCCGCTGCGCGATCAGGCCAAGATCGACGTGCCGGACGGCTACGCCTACGTGCCCGTGAAGGAAGGCAAGGCATTGATGGAAGTCATGGGCAACTCGGTCGACGAGCGCTTCCTCGGGCTGATCTTCCCGTTGGCCGAAGAGGCCCAGTGGTTCGTCACGCTGGATTACGAAGAGTCCGGCTATGTGAAGGACGACGATGCCAAGGAATGGGATGCGGATGAACTGCTGCAGAGTCTCGAGGACGGCACCGAGGCCGGCAATGAGCGGAGAGAGGCAGCAGGTTTCCCGCCGCTGAAGGTCACGCGCTGGGTGGAGAAACCGGCGTATGACGCCACCACGCATCGCCTGGTGTGGTCGGCGGAAGCGAAGCTGCGCGACGAAGACGATCCGGATCCGAGCATCAACGTGAACACGTATCTGCTCGGACGCGAAGGTTACATTTCGCTGAACCTCATCACCTCGGCATCGAGTGTCGAGGCGGACAAGCCTGCAGCGAAGCAGTTGTTGAAAGCCGTGGCCTTCAATGAAGGCAAGCGCTACGCGGATTTCGATCCGGGCTCGGATCGCGTCGCGGAGTACGGGCTCGCGGCCCTGGTCGGCGGCATCGCCGCGAAGAAGCTCGGGCTGCTCGCGGCCGCGGCAGCGTTCCTCGCCAAGTTCGCGAAGCTGATCTTCGTCGGCGTCGCGGCATTCGGCGCCGGCATCGCGAAGTGGTGGAAGGGACGCACCGAGGGCAACGCCTGAGACGCGCGATCGCGCGGCGAAGGTTGCGCCCGTGCTGAAGCTGCTCGCGCTGCTGTTCGGCGGCCTGAAGTTCGGCAAGCTGCTGACCACCGGCGGCACGATGCTGCTGTCGATCGGCGTCTATGCGTGGATGTTCGGCTGGCCCTATGCGGTCGGCTTCGTCGTGCTGCTGCTGATCCACGAGATGGGACACTACCTGGCCGCGAAACGCCGCGGCCTGGATGTCGGCGCGCCAACGTTCATCCCGTTCGTCGGCGCGTGGATCGAGCTGAAGTCCTTGCCGCACGATGCGGAGACCGAGGCCTACATCGGCATGGCCGGCCCGCTGGTCGGGACACTCGGCGCACTCGCCTGCTTCTATCTCGCACGACTCGAAGACAGCACGCTGCTGCTGGCGCTCGCGTACTCGGGATTCTTCCTGAACCTGTTCAACCTGATTCCGCTGTCGCCGTTCGACGGTGGCCGCATCACCGCTGCGATTTCACCGAAGCTCTGGCTGCTCGGCGTGCCGATCCTGATCGGCGTGTTCCTGTATCGCCCCAGTCCGCTGCTGTTCCTGATGGCGATCCTCGCCGCGCCGAACGTGATGAAGGCGTTTCGCGGGCCGGCCTCGGACGAGGAACGCGCGTACTACATCGTCAGCGAGGAGACCCGGTTCACCTACGCGGCGACGTACCTGGGCCTGGCCATCTTCCTCGCGCTGATGTGCAACACGCTGCACGAGGAGCTGCCGCGCACCATGAATTGACGCGGGGAACCCGCACGGCCGGGCAAACTTGAAATCGCATTGTGCAGCCCCCAGAGTGGATCCGTCCGGATGCCATGGAGCGGCAACGTGCGTACGACGAGCACCCGTGAATTTGCGCACGCCGAGCGCCCCGATCAACTATTGGCGCTGCACGCGACGGCGGAGGCAGTCACTCACCATCCGCCCGTCGGGCTTTTGACGGCGACCGGCGTCGAGTTCACCGGCGATCGTTACCGCTTCGCGCAAGGCCTCAGTCACGTTCTGCTGGGCGTGCCGTTCCGGCCGCTCGAGCACGACGCGCATTGTCGACTGGAAGCGCCGCCCAGCATCGCCCGCAGCGTGCGCGCTCGATCGAGCGTCACCCTCGGTGCACGTCTGCGGTCGGAACTGATACTGATCGGCGATCACCAGCCCTACTCGATTGCGTACGCGGCAGATCGGCGCGCTGCGATCGACTTCATTTACCTCGATCCAGACTGGCTGCGATTGATCGCGATCGATCTGTGCGGCACCGCCAACGCGCACGTGCAGCTCGCCAGCGATCTGAAGCTTGCGGACGGCGTTCTGGAGCCGATGGCACGCAGCCTCCTGCCGCGCGCGAGCGCAGGCAGGACCGCCGGCACGCTGGAACGCGATTGCAGGGCGCATCTGCTCGCAGCAACCTTGCTCGAGCGACACGCGCTGGCGCTGCCCAGGCGTCGGGTGCGCGCGCGGCCGCTGAACCAGCGCAGCCTCGAGCGGGTGATGGAATACGTCGAGGCCCATCTCCTGAATGAAGGCGGACTGGCCGCGATGGCCGGAATCGCCGGCCTGTCGACGCATCATTTCCTGCGCAGTTTCCGCCTTGCGACGGGCCTCACGCCGCACCAATACCTGATCGCTGCACGGATCAGGCGGGCATCCGTGCTGCTGCGGGAAACGAGCCTGGCGATCACCGATATCGCTGCGGAGACCGGATTCGCGAGTCAGGCACACATGACACAGTTGTTTCGCAGGCACCTCGGCACGACACCGGCGACGTGGCGAGCGAAGGGCTGAACTGCCGCAATTTTCTGCAATACGTCGCGGCAGATTCATACCAAGATCGGATCCTCTTCAACGATCCGGGGCCGATGACATGCATGCCAGTTCCTACCGTCGAGCCATGGCACTTTCGCTGATCGCCGTCGCCAGCCTGATGATCCACGCAGCGCGCGCAGACAATGCCGCGCTGACGCAGATGACTGTGAAGAATACGGCGCTGATCTACGTCGACTATGTCACCGGCCTCGACAACCTGCTGACCACGATCCCCGGACCGCAGTACCGCAACAACGTCACGGCGTTCTCCAAATTCAGCGGTCTGTTCAAGCTGCCTACGGCGGTTCTCGGCGAAGAGAATGACTACTACGGCACTTTCCTGCCCGAGATCAAAGGCCTGGTGTCAGCAGGCGCAAAGACCTTCCCGCGTTCGACGCCGACGGGGTACACGCCAGATCTGGCGAAATGGCTGAAAGCGAGCGGCCGGACGCATGTGCTGATCGGTGGTATTTCGATCGACAACTGCACGCTGCACACGTCGCTGGATCTCCTGCGCGCAGGCTACAAGGTATTCGTCGTGGTCGACGCATCCAGCACCAACAGCCAGATCGCGGAAGACGCGGCGATCAGCCGGCTCGTCGCAGCCGGTGCCGTGCCGGTGAGCTGGCTCAATGCGCTGACCGAACTGGGTACGGATTTCGCAGGACCCTACGGCGCGGGCATGATGCAGATCGTGCAGGGTCACTGGCCAGCGTCGACTGTTGGCGCTGTCAACGACACCACGCCGGACGGCCATGGCATGCAGCTGCCCAGATAGCAGCGCCGCGGATCCCGGCTTCTAACGGAAGTGTGGAATCACCTCGGTGGCATACAGCTTCGCCTGCTCCACCATCGCCGCCTGGCGCGCGCCATGCGGATGCGCCACCGGTGAGCCGCCGAGCTGATAGACATGGTCGAGGCCGATGTCGATCAGCTGCTTCAAGCGCTCGCGGCACTTGGCCGGCGGTCCGCAGATCGAGAACCAGTCGACGAAGTCGTCGGGCACGACGGTCAGATGCGAGCCCTCTTCCTGCGCGTGGCGCTTCATGTCGTAGCCGGTCTGCATGTGCGCCGCGATCGACTTCAGCTTCTCCGGCAGATGATCGAGTGGCGCATCCTTCATGCCGGCGAAGTGCGCGACCATGCCGGAGATCATGCGCGCGAGCTGGATGGCCCGCTGCTCATCCGGATCGCAGACGAGGTTCACGTACGCGCCGATGCTGAGACTGCTGCGCGCGCGACCCGTCTCGGCGAGCCGCGCGAGTGCGGTGTCCATCGCCCACTGGATCCGCTCCGGTGCACTGCCGACCGCAAAACTGATACGGTCGCCGACGTCCACGGCCATGCGGATCGTCTGCGGACCGGTGCAGGCGATGTCCACGACCACCGGCGCCACCTGCACGGAATCCAGCCAGCGCAGCTTCGAAGCGGTGCCGTCGCGGTCGATCGTCTCGCCGCGCGTGTAGGCCTGCAGTCGCTGCACGAAGGTCTTCAGCTGCGCCGTCGTGCCGTTCCTGATGCCGATGTGCGCGGCTGACGAATCGCCGCGACCGATGCCGCACAGTGCGCGTCCGTTGGACTCGGCCTGCAGCGTCGCGAAAGCCGTTGCCGTGACCGCTGCATCGCGGGTCACCGGGTTGGTGACGCCCGTGCCGAGCCTGATGCGCGACGTGGTCTGCGCTGCCAGAGACAGCTGGCCGAAGGGATCCGGACTGAGGTTCTGCGTATCCGGACAGAGCAGCGCATCGAAGCCCATCGCCTCGATCTCACGCGCAAGCTTCGCCGTATATCCGGGCGAGGCCTCCATGACGATGCCGAACTCTGTACTCAAAACGTCATCCCCTCGTCCACGGCGTGAAAGATCCTGTTGGCGCAGGCGTCGCTGTCGATGCATTCGGCCGTCAGGTGCGCGAGACCGCGCCGCGAGACGACACCGAACTTCGTCTCGTCTTCGTACAGCTTCGCGCCATCACGCGCGCCTGCCGGCAGATCGCGCAGCACGGCATTGCGAATGATGGTGTAGGTGATGCCGCTCTCGATCACATCCCGCTCGGCGGATTCCTTCGCTGCGAACAGCGCGCGCATGGCGGCGAGCCGATCGGCCGGATAGGCGACCGCGCTCTTGCCGACGCCGACTGAACTGTGCAGCACCACCTGCTTGACGCCCGTGGCCTTCGCCCACTTCGCGATCCAGCGCCCGCTCGTGGCGTAGAACTCGACGCCCGACTCACTGCGGCCAAGCGCGTTGACGACGATTGCGTAGCGCTGCGCCTGCAGGGCGCGCTTGACGTCGTCCTCGACCAGCACATTGCCGACGACCCACTGCACCGGTTGGCCGTCGAGACGGCTGCGATCCGAACTCGGGCGCACGAACACATGCACATAGTGTCCGTCGCCGACGAGTTCCTTCGCGATCTCGGCGCCGAGCTGACCGGAGCCGCCGAAGACCAGGATGCGACGCAGTTCGACGGGTTCGTGCGCCTGCACGGAAGCTGGCAGGGCGAACGTCCAGGCGATGGCCAGCGCCAGCAGGAGGCCGACACGCCGGGTGAGGGTCATCGCAGTCATGTTGCCTCCGTGATGCGCGGAACCTGGATCAGGTCCCACTTGTTGCCGTACAGATCCAGGAACACGACGACGCGACCGTAGGATTCGTGTCGCGGCTCTTCGGTGAAGCGCACGCCCTGCTGGCGCATGTGCGCGAGATCGCCGTCGAAATCGTCCGTGTGCAGGAACATGAACACGCGACCGCCGGTCTGCTGGCCGATGCTGCGCTGCTGTTCCGGCGTCGCGGCGCGGGCCAGCAGCAATTGTGCACCATCGCGTGCACCGGGCGTTGCGCGCGGCGCAACCCGTACCCACCGCTTGGTCGCGGACTGCGGCGTGTCCTCGAGCAGTTCGAAGCGCAGCGCCTGCGTGAAGAACGCGATGGCCTCGTCGTACTCGCGTACCAGCAGGGCCATGTAGGCAATTTTCATCTGAACAGCTTGTCTGCGACGAAAGGATTGTGCGCGCGCTCTTCGCCGAAGGTCGACGTCGGCCCGTGACCAGGCAGGAAGGTCACGTCGTCGCCCAGTGGGAAAAGATTGTCGCGGATGCTGTGCAGCAGCTGGTCGTGGTTGCCGCGCGGAAAGTCCGTGCGGCCGATCGAACCGGCGAAAATCACGTCGCCGACGATCGCAAAGCGTGCGGCGCGATTGAAGAACACCACGTGCCCGGGGGTGTGGCCGGGGCAGTGCTTCACCTCGAGCGTGACCTCACCGACGGTGACCTCATCGCCGTCATGCAGCCAGCGTGTCGGCACGAAGCTCTCGCCGTGACGGAAGCCGTAGTTGCGCGCGTGTTCGGGGATCAGGTCGATCCAGAACTGGTCACCTTCGTGCGGACCTTCGATCGGCAACTGGCAGCGGCGCGCGAGCTCGGCCGTCGCCGCGGCGTGATCGACGTGCGCGTGGGTCAGCAGGATCTTCTCGAGCGTCAGGCCCTCCTCCTTGACCACGGACAGCACTTCGTCGAGATCGCCGCCGGGATCCACGACGGCGGCACGGCGCGTGCGCTCGCACCAGATGACGGAGCAGTTCTGCTGGAACGGGGTGACGGGAACGACGGCGATCTGCATGGTCTTCGTATGATAACGTCTCGCCATGCTCGTTGAACGCATCTGGGCCGCGAACGACTACCGGAACTTCCACTACCTGATCGCCGATCCGGACACGGGCGAGGCGCTGGCGGTGGATCCGCTCGACTGGCAGCGCTGCCTCGATGCCGCGCGGGCGCGCGGCTGGACCATCACGCAGATCCTGAACACCCACGAGCATCGCGATCACACCGGCGGCAACGAGGGTCTGCGCAACGCGACCCACGCGCGCGTGCTCGCGCACGCAGGCGCCGCGGGTTGCATCGGTGGCGTAGACCGCGGGCTCGAGCGCGGTGACATCATCCGCGTCGGCCGGCATGTCGAGCTCGAATGCCTCGATACGCCGGGCCACACGCTGTCACATGTCTGCCTGCTCGCGCATGGAGACCGGCCCGCACTGTTCAGCGGCGATACGCTGTTCAACGCCGGTGCAGGCAATTGCCACAGCGGCGACCCGGCGCTGCTGTACGACACGTTTTCGAATCAGCTCACGCGCCTGCCGGACCATACCCTGATCTATCCGGGCCACGAGTATCTCGGCCGCAATCTCGCCTTCACGCTCGATCGTGAGCCAGGGAATCAGGATGCGGCGGCCATGGCGGCAGAGACCGCAGGCGTGCAACCCGAGGCTGCGCCCGTCACGACGCTCGCCCAGGAAAAGCGCATCAACGCGTTCTTCCGGCTGCAGAGTCCGACGCTGATTGCGAAGTTGCGGGAGAAGTTTCCGGAGCTTGGCGAGCAACCGGATCCGCGCAGCGTATTTCTGAAACTGCGGGAGCTGCGCAACAGCTGGTAGCGTGGCAGCCAGTGCGCGGCTATGCGCCGAGGCGGCTCGATTGCAACTGGTCCATGGGCACGAAGCCCGGCTGATCCACCACCCGCGAAATCCACGCCCTGATCGAAGGATAGGGCGCGAGATCGTGGCCGCCCTGGGGCGCGACATGCGTATACGCGAACAGCGCGATGTCGGCGATCGAGTACTGCTCCGCGACGAAGAACGAACGCGTCGCGAGATGCTTCTCCATCACGGCGAGCGCTTCCCGACCGCGTGCGAGCCGGGCCGGCAGTTCCGCGCGACGCGGTGAATCCGCCGGCAGATGCCGCACGATATAGCGCGGCGTCGCCACGTACGGTTCATGACTGTACTGCTCGAAGAACATCCATTGCAGCGTCTGTGCGCGTCCGAGTCGGTCGGCCGGAACGAAACGGCTGCCCTCGGCGAGGTACCAGAGGATCGCGTTGGACTCTGCGAGACAGGTACCGTCGTCGAGCTGCAGCGTCGGAATGCTGCCATTCGGATTCTTGGTCAGGAACTCGGGCGTGCGCGAAGCGCCGCTGAAGATGTCCAGATCGGTCCAGCGGTACGGCTGGCCGAGCTGCGCCAGCAGCAGGCGGATCTTGTAGCCGTTGCCGGAATCCGCGTTGTCGTAGAGGTGGATCATCGACCCGCGCCGCGCGGCTCGAACAGATCGATGCGCAGGCCCGCCGGCGTCGTCGCCGTCGCCAGATGTCCGGGGCCGTACACGCCATCGACCACGCCGAGGTCCGTCACGCCGAGCGTGCCGGCGCGAGCCAGCACGGAATTCAGATCGCGCACGAAATAGGTCACCGACAGCATGCCGCGCGCCGGCGGCTTCGCACGTGGGTAGAGATTCCGGCTCGTCGCGCCTTCGTACTGCACGATCTCGAGCCGACCGAACTCGACCTTCGAATCCCCCATGATGCGGATGTCGAGCTTCGCACCCGCCGGCAGGCCGATGGTCTTCTCGATCGAGGGACCGCCGAAGCGGTTGTGCGAGATCTGCTCGACGCCCAGCAGGCTCTGCAGATAGCTCGACTCGCGCAGGTTGTCCGGCGAGATCACGACGATCTGCGGCGCAACGCCATAGCCCTTGCTGCTCGTGGGTTCCTGGTGCGTTTCCTGTTCGACGAACACGAGATTGAGTCCGTCGTGCGCGGGCATGTGCACCTCGTGCACGACGAGCCCGGTGTCGGTCACGAGCCGACCGACCGTGGACCGGAACTGGTATCCCGCGGCCGCCAGTTCGTCGTAACGGGCCTGGATGTCGCGCACGGCGATGTCGACGCTCTTCGGCACGAGATCCGTGGACGCGGCGCCTTCGCGCACCGCGGGCCCCGGCAGACGGAATCGCACGAGATGCACGCCGCCCTCGCGCTGGCCCGGCGTGCGCAGCAGCGCCTGGTCGAGGATGTCATCCGCGCCGATGCCCCAGGCCTTCGCCAGCGCAGCATCGCGGCCGTCACGCCGGGTGACGATCTCCATGCCGAAGCGATCCACCCACAGGCCCAGCGCCTGGTCCATGTCCGCAACGCTGATGACGACCCAGGCAAACGTGAGTGGCGAGACGTTCATGGTGGCGGGCAAGGCGGAGACCTCGGTCGATGAGCGGGTGGCTGCGCGGCCGCCGCTTTGCGCGGGGTCGGTGCTGCAGGCGGACAACAGCAGCGCTGCGCAGGCGATCAGGCCGATGGGGACGGAGCGTGTCGGGTTCATCATTGGAGTATCGGACATGGCAGCACACACGGCAAAATATGGCATGGATGCCAACCTGACCCGCCGGATCGTGCTGTTCGCCCTTGCCGCCGTGCTGGTGTGGGCGCTGTTCAAGGTGCTCGAGCCGTTCTGGAACGCGCTGGCCTGGGCAGTCTGCCTCGCCTTCCTGCTCGGCCCGCTGCAATCGAAGCTGACGGCACGACTGCGTGGGCGCGCCGGCGCCGCCGCCGGCGTGATCACAGTGCTGACGCCTGTCGTCGTGCTCGCGCCACTGACGATGCTGGTGCTGGTGTTCGTCGATCAGGTGACCACACTGGCGCAGCGACTGCGCGCGAGTTCGCTGACGCTGGACAGCACGCTGCTCGTGCAACTCGAGCGGTTCCCGTTGATCGGGCCCGCGCTCCGCTGGGTGCGCGCGATGATCCCGGTCGATCCGGCGAAGCTGCAGGAGTGGGTCATGAGCGGCGCCGAATCCGCGCTCGGCAACCTCGCGAGTCTCGGTGGAGGTCTGCTGGCGGGTGCCGTGGGCACCGTGGTCGGATTCTTCCTGATGCTGTTCCTGCTGTTCTTCCTGTTGCGGGACGGTCCCGCGATGCTGCGCCGGCTCACACTGCTCGTGCCGCTCGAAGGCCAGCGGCGCGATGCACTGCTGACGCTGGTCGGCAACACGACGCGCGCGGTCGTCTACGGCACCGTGTTGACATCGCTGCTGCAGGGCGCGCTGGTGGGCATCGGATTCGCCATCGCCGGTGTGCCGTCTCCGGTCGTCTTCGGCGTGCTGGCGGCGCTGCTCGCGCTGCTGCCTGCCGGCGGCGCCGCGATCGTGTGGGTTCCTGGCGTCCTGTGGTTGCTGACGATCCAGAGCTACGGCTGGGCGATTTTCCTGTTGATCTGGGGCCTCGGCGTCTCCGTCTCGGACAATATCGTCCGCCCGATGCTGATTTCGAGCCACGCCCCCGTCTCGACCCTCGCGGTATTCATCGGCGTGGTCGGCGGCGCGTCCGCGTTCGGCGGTGTCGGCATCATCATCGGCCCGGTGCTGCTGACCTTGATCTCCGCGCTGCTGCAGTTCGCGGATGACGTGATCAATCCACAAAGCGGCAGTTAGGGCGCATCCGCACGGCCGCACTCGCAACTTGGTAGAATCGCGGCCCTCCCGCCGCCGCAATACCGAGTGATGGCCCCCTGATGGACCTGTCTCCGATTCTCAATCCGCTGAACGACGCGCAGCGCGAAGCCGTCACCGCGCCCGTCGGTCCCGTGCTCGTCCTTGCCGGTGCGGGCAGCGGCAAGACGCGCGTACTGACGCATCGCATCGTCTGGTGCGTGCAGGCCGAAGGCGCTTCGCCACACAGCATCCTGGCCGTGACGTTCACCAACAAGGCGGCCGGTGAGATGCGCGCGCGCATCGAGCAGCTGCTCGGCATGCCGGGTGGCGCGCTCTGGGTCGGCACTTTCCACGGCATCGCGCATCGGCTGCTGCGGCTGCATTTCCGCGAAGCAGGGCTGCCGCAGACATTCCAGATCCTCGACAGTGACGACCAGCTGCGCATCATCAAGAAGCTGATCAAGTCGCAGGGCCTCGACGACACGCGCTGGGTACCGCGCGAAGTGCAGTGGTTCATCAACAGCAACAAGGACGAGGGGCATCGTCCGAAGATGCTGAAGGACGCGAACGACCCCACGCGCCGCCAGCTGATCAAGCTCTATCAGGATTATGAAGACACCTGCCAACGCGCGGGCGTCGTGGATTTCGCCGAGCTGCTGTTGCGCGCTTTCGAACTCTGGCGCGATCACCCGGAGGTGCTGGCGCATTACCGGCGCCGCTTCCGGCATGTGCTGGTCGACGAATTCCAGGACACGAACGCGATCCAGTACGCCTGGACCAAGCTGCTGGTCGGCAGCGAGGGCGCGCCGTTCGTCGTCGGCGATGACGACCAGTCCATCTATCGCTGGCGCGGCGCCCGGGTCGAGAACCTGCAGCAGTTCCGGCGCGATTTCCCGACCACCAAACTGGTGCGCCTCGAGCAGAACTACCGCTCCACCGGCACGATCCTGAACGCCGCGAATGCGCTGATCGCGCACAACAGCGGCCGGCTCGGCAAGAATCTCTGGACCAGCGGCGAGAAGGGCGAGCCGATCAAGCTCTATGCCGCGTTCAACGAGCGCGACGAAGCCGAGTTCGTCATGCAGCGCATCCGTGAGTGGGTGCAGCGCGGCGGCGTGCGCAAGGAGATCGCGATCCTGTACCGCTCGAACGCGCAGTCGCGCGTGTTCGAAGAAGTGTTCATGTCGGCGCGAATTCCCTACCGCGTCTACGGCGGCCTGCGGTTCTTCGAGCGCGCGGAAATCAAGGATGCGCTCGCCTATCTGCGCTTGATCTCCAATCGCAACGACGACAGCTCCTTCGAACGCGTCGTGAACCTGCCGACGCGCGGCATCGGCGCGCGCAGCCTCGACATCATCCGCGAGCAGGCCAAAGGCGCGGGCAGTTCGCTGTGGCAGGCGTCGGCCGCGAGCATCTCCAGCGATGCGCTCGGCCCGAAGGCCGCCGGAGCCGTGCATGGCTTCATGCAGCTGATCGAAAGACTGGCCGCGGAAACCCGCGACCTGCCGCTCCATGAATCTGTCGACCACGTCCTGAACGCCAGCTCGCTGCTCGATCACTATAAGAAAGAGAAGGCGGAGCGCGGCGAAGCGAAAGTGGACAACCTGCTGGAACTCGTGTCGGCGGCCCGCGGCTTCGAGCCCGAGAACGTCGATGGCGAGCCGATGGCACCGATGGATGCGTTTCTCGCCCACGCCGTGCTCGAATCCGGCGAGGGTCAGGCCGATGCCTGGGAAGACTGCGTGCAGATGATGACGCTGCACACGGCCAAAGGCCTCGAGTTCCCGATGGTGTTCCTCTCCGGCATGGAAGACGGCCTGTTTCCGCATCAGCGCTCGCTGAACGACATCGATGGCCTCGAGGAAGAACGGCGCCTCTGCTATGTCGGCACGACCCGCGCGATGCGCCATCTCTACATCACCTACGCCGAGCAGCGCCGCATGCACGGCATCGACAGCTACGGCCAGGCTTCGCGCTTCATCCAGGAAATTCCGGAAGAACTGCTCGAGGAAGTACGCCCGCGCGTGCAGATCTCGCGCACTGCCTACGCGCGCGGCGGCAGCATCGGCAGCGCGTCCAGTGGCGGCGGGATGGGCAGCTCGACGGCGCGCGGCACACAGCTCGGTCGCGGTGCGGACCAGGAAGCCGCGGCACCGGGCATCCGGCTCGGTGCACGCGTCAAACACGGCAAGTTCGGCGAAGGCGTGGTGCTCAGCATCGAAGGCCAGGGTGCGCACGCACGGATCCAGGTGAACTTCGAGCAGACCGGCACGAAGTGGCTGATGCTGGCCTACGCGAATCTCGAGGCAGCACGGTAGACACGATGCGCGCGGCGGCCAGACGTATTGCCGTAGGCTTGTCGATGGCGCTGCTGTGCGCCAGCACCGCCGCGCGGGCAGAGTGGATCCTGCGCGAAGAGGCCATCATGGGCACGCGCTGCGCGGTCGAGCTGTGGAGCGAGGACCGGGCCGCGGGCGAAGCGTCGATCAACGCCGTGTTCGACGAGTTTCGTCGCGTCGATCGGCTGATGAGCACCTATAAGCCGGAGAGCGAACTGTCGCGCGTCAACGCAGGCGCGTCGAAAGCGCCGGTGCGGGTTTCGCGCGAGCTGTATGACATGCTCGCCACGTCCATCGAGTACTCGAAGCTGACGCGCGGTGCCTTCGACATCACCTACGCGAGCGTGGGCTATCTGTATGACTACCGCGCCGGCGTGCATCCGGACGACGCCACGATCGCGAGGGCGCTGCCCGGCATCAACTGGCAGCATCTGCAGCTGCTGCCGAAGACCACGTCCGTGCGCTTTACACGGCCCGGCATGCGCGTCGATCTCGGCGGCATCGGCAAGGGCTATGCCGTCGATCGCGGCATCGCTGTGCTGCAGAAGCGCGGCATCGACCGGGCGATGGTCAACGCGGGTGGCGACACACGCATCATCGGCGATCGATTTGGCAGGCCCTGGATCGTCGGCATCCGCAATCCAGATGATGCAGGCAAGGTGGCGCTGCGGCTGCCGCTCACAGACACGGCGATCTCGACTTCCGGCGATTACGAGCGCTACTTCGAGGAAGGCGGCGTCCGCTATCACCACATCCTCGATCCACACACCGGCAAGTCCGCGCGCAAGGTCCGCTCCGTGACGATTCTCGCGGATACCGCCACGCGCACCGACGCATTGACCAAGAGCGTGTTCATCATGGGTGCGGCGGACGGCATCGCCTTCATCGATACGCTGGCGGATGTCGATGCGATCGCGATCGATCCCAGCGGCAAGGTTTACTACTCCAAAGGCCTGGCTCCACCACCGTGAACAGACAATCTGCTCTTTTGCCGACCGCCATCGCCGCGCTGGGTGTCGTCTATGGCGACATCGGTACCAGTCCGCTGTACGCCTTCAAGGAGGCGATCGCGGCCGCCGGCGATGGCATGGGCAAGGAAGCCGCCGTGCTCGGCGTATTGTCGCTGGTGTTCTGGAGCCTGCTGCTGGTCGTCACGATCAAGTACGTGGTGCTGATGCTGCGCGCAGACAATGAAGGTGAAGGTGGCATCCTGGCGCTCGTGGCACTCGTGCAACGCAAGATCGGCGGTTCGTCGACGTGGGCGCGTCGCGCCATCGCGCTCGGCGTGCTCGGCACGGCACTGTTCTACTGCGACGCGCTGATCACGCCCGCGATCTCGGTGCTCAGTGCGGTCGAGGGACTCGAACTGCTCGATCCCTCGTTCGAACGGATCGTGATCCCGACCACGCTGCTGATCGTCATCGTGCTGTTCATGATCCAGCGCCGTGGCACCGAGAAGATCGGCAGGCTGTTCGGCCCGGTGATGATCCTGTGGTTCGGCGCACTCGCGATACTCGGCGTCATCGCCATCGCGAAGCAGCCAGCCGTGCTCGTCGCGATCAATCCGGTCTTCGCCGTGCAGTTGCTCGCGGGTAGCCCAGGCATCGCGTTCGTGATCATCGGCGCGGTGTTCCTGGCCTTGACCGGCGGTGAGGCGCTGTATGCGGACATGGGCCACTTCGGCAAGAACGCCGTGCGGCTCGCCTGGTTTGGTCTCGTCTGGCCGGCACTGCTGCTGAACTACTTCGGCCAGGGCGCTCTGCTGCTGGGCTCCCCCGCCCCCATCGAAAGCCCGTTCTACGCCCTCGCACCGCCCGTCCTGCTGCCGGCGCTCGTGGTGCTCGCCACCTTCGCGACCGTGATCGCGTCGCAGGCCGTCATCTCCGGCGCATTCTCGATCACGCGCCAGGCCGTGCAGCTCGACCTGCTGCCGCGCGTGACGATTCGCCAGACGTCCGACACCGAGGAAGGCCAGATCTACGTACCGCTGGCCAACGGTTTCATGCTGGTGCTGGTGATCCTGTTCGTGCTCGGCTTCGGTTCATCCTCGGCATTGTCATCGGCCTACGGCGCAGCCGTGATCGGTACGATGCTGATCACCACGCTGCTGGGTGCGATCGTCGCTCGCAGCGTCTGGCGATGGAATCTCGGGCTGGTCGCTGCCGTTTTCGGCCTGTTCCTGGTCGTCGACATGACCTTCCTGCTCGGCAACGTCTCGAAGATCCCGAACGGCGGCTGGGTGCCGCTCGTGCTGGCGGCGATGATGTTCATGGTGTTCATCGTCTGGCGCGACGGGCGCGTGCTGCTGCGCGCGGAACTCGCAGAGCAGGCCGTGCCCTGCAGCGAACTGCCGACGCTGCTCGCCAACGCGACCCGTGTGCCCGGAACGGCTGTGTTCCTGGTCAGCAACACGGGCTTCGTTCCCACCGCGATGCTGCGCAACCTCGAGCACAACCATGTGATCCACGAGCGCGTGATCATCCTGAACATGGAAATCGTGCGGACACCGAGGTTCGACGCGGCCAATCGCCTCAAGGTCGATGAACTGCTGCCCGGCATCTTTGCGATGCAGGCGAGATTCGGCTTCATGGAACGACCCGACGTCGGTCAGGTACTGAAGTGCGCACGTGCACAGGGATTGCGCCTGTATCCGGAAGAGATTTCCTACTTCATCGGCTGGCACCTGGTACGTGCGCGACCGCGTTCGGGCTGGCTCGGCGTGAAGTTGCGCGCCTTTGCCTGGCTGCAGCGACGCAGCGCGCAGGCCGCGGATTTCTTCCACATGCCGACCCGCGGCGTGATGTCGCTGGCCAGCGAAGTCGAACTGTGACATCCACTGACTCAATGACCAAAGGCTGGCCGTGAATACACTCGAAGCCATCATCCTCGGACTCGTCGAGGGCATCACCGAGTTCCTGCCGATCTCGAGCACCGGCCATCTGATCCTGACGAACTCGCTGCTCGGCCTGTCCGGTGAGGCCGTGGACCGTCAGCTGATCGTGATCCAGGGCGCGGCCATCCTGGCCGTGTGCTGGGAGTACCGACAGCGTCTGTGGAGCACGGCGACAGGCCTTTTCAGCGACGAGGTTGCGCGACGCTTCACGCTGAATCTCTTCATCGCCTTCCTGCCGCTCGCGATCCTCGGTCTCGCGTTCGGCGATCGAATCGAAGCACTGCTGTTCTCGCCGATCCCGGTGGCGATCGCGCTGATCGTCGGCGGCGTCGCGATCCTGTGGGCCGAGGGCCGGCCGCATGCACAGTCGATCGCGACGGTGGATCAGCTCCGGCCGCTCGATGCGCTGAAGCTCGGATTCTTCCAGGCGCTCGCGCTGATTCCCGGCACCAGCCGCTCGGCCTCGACGATCATCGGCGGACTGCTGCTCGGCATGCAGCGCCGGGCCGCTGCCGAGTTCTCGTTCTTCATCGCGATCCCGACGCTGCTGGCAGCCACGGCCTACAAGCTCTGGGAAGCGCGCGATCACATGGACGGCTCCGAGCTGCAGCCGCTATTGATCAGCTGCATCGTCTCGTTCATCAGCGCGCTGATCGCGGTACGTTTCCTGCTGAAATTCGTCGCGCGCTATTCGTTCGCGGCGTTTGCCTGGTACCGCATCGCCTTCGGCATCATCATCCTCGGCACTGCCTGGAGCGGCCTGATCCGCTGGTGAGGCCCCGCGGCGGTCGTTCCGTCACTTCGAAGCCGGCGGCTCGTTCGCGATGCTGAGCACGGGATATCGGCCGAGCGTCAGCAGCAGCAGCGCACCCAGCACGAACAGGCCGGCCGCGACGTACAGCATCGGGTCATAGCTGCCGGTGGAATCCCGCACCCAGCCATAAGCCGTCGGCGAAATCGCCGACGCGATGCCGAACACCATGTACAGCGAGCCGTAGATCTTGCCGTAGTGCGCCATGCCGAAGTACCGGCTTGCGAGATAGGCAACGAGGTCCGTCTCGGCACCGGATGAGAATCCGAGCAGGAAGGCCGCAGCGACCGCCATCGGGAAACTGAGCTGATCGCCGGCCAGCATCACGCAGGCGAGTGCCGGCAGGCTCAGGATCGGCAGCGTGACGAGCGGCGCCCAGAAGCGATCGAGCAGCAATCCCGTGAGGATGCGCCCCGCGAAAATCGAACCACCGAACAGGCTCATCACCGTCGCGATCTGCGTGCCGCTGAACTCGCGCGCCTTGAGCATCTGCGGCATGTGCACGAGGGCACCGCCATAGGCGCCGGCCACGCAGACGATCGAGATGCCGAGCAGCCAGAAGCGACGATCCGCGAGCGCCGTCTCGATCGTCACGCCGGGCAGCGCCCGCCCGCCCGCCGTCGCGGCGGCGAGCTCGGCCGGGCGCTCCTCTGGCCGGGGCTCGCGAAACCAGGCGAGCGCCACCGGCAGTGCGATGCCGAGCGGCAGCAGCGCGATCAGCAGGTAACTCGTTCGCCAGCCGAACTCGCCGATCAGGCCGACGGCGAGGAAGGGCATCACGAGTGCCGTGATGCTGGTGCCGATCAGCGTGATACCGAGCGCGAGGCCGCGATGTCGGTGGAACCACAGATTCACCGCCCGCGACCAGGTGATCGGCGTCGAGCCGATGCCGACGAGTCCGACCATGAACCACAGGAAATAGAACCCGGGCAGCCAGTCCGGCGTGAACGCGAAGCAGCCGAAGACGATGCCGAAGGCGGTCAGCGACAACAGCGCCACCGGACGCACGCCATATCGGTCCGCAAACGAACCGAACACCGGCGCCAGCAGCGCGCCGAGGATGCCGTAGATCGTCAGGCCGAGGCTGATGTCGCGCAGCGACCAGCCGAACTCCTGCTGCAGCGGGCCAATGAAGAATCCGAGCGTCTGGAACGGGATCGGGGAGGCGCCGCAGGCGGTGCCCAGCAACGCCGCGATCAATACCTTCCAGCCCCGCGAGAACTCGCCCGGCGTTCGAACGACTGATTCCGTCATCCGGCCAGCATACCAGCGCCGCCCCTATCCGCAGCCCCGCCACCGCTGTACCCTTGGCGCCTCCATGAAAATCGTGATTCTCGGCGCCGGACAGGTCGGGCGCACAGCGGCCTACCAACTCGCACGCGAAGAAGCCAACGAGGTCACGGTCGTCGATACCAACGAGGAA
This sequence comes from Steroidobacteraceae bacterium, assembly GCA_965279665.1. Taxonomy (GTDB): domain Bacteria; phylum Pseudomonadota; class Gammaproteobacteria; order Steroidobacterales; family Steroidobacteraceae; genus UBA964. Next base: position 25,068 of record OZ257256.1, on the reverse strand, counting down.
ATCCTGCGTGATCTGCAGGACCGTCTCGACATCCGCACCGTCGCCGGCAACGCCTCCTACCCTTCCGTGCTCGAAGCCGCCGGCATCGCCGATGCGGACATTCTCGTCGCGCTGACCAGCAGCGACGAGGTCAACATGATGGCCTGCGAAGTGGCCTACACGCTGTATCGCACCCCGACCAAGATCGCGCGCATCCGATCCAGCGAATACACCAAGCATCCCAAGCTGTTCAGTGCCGAAGCACTGTCGGTGGATGTCTGGATCAGTCCGGAACAGCTGGTCACCGAATACATCGAGCGCCTGATCCGCTATCCAGGCGCACTGCAGGTGCTGGATTTTGCAGATGGTCGCGTGCGGCTCGTGGGGCTGCGCGCGCGCAAGGGCGGCCTGCTCGTCGGCCAGGCGCTGCGCACGCTGCGCGAACACATTCCGAAATCCGAAGCACGCGTCGTCGCGGTGTACCGCGCGGGTCGCGCGCTGTCGCCGGAAGGCGATACCGTGATCGAAGACGGCGACGAGGTGTTCTTCCTGGCGGCGACGAAGGACATCCGCCAGGTCATGAACGAGATGCGCAAGGAAGAGAGCCCGGTGCGCAAGATCGTAATCGCCGGCGGCGGCAACATCGGCTTCTCGCTGGCGCGCCAGCTCGAGCGCAACAATCAGGTCAAGCTGATCGAGCGCGACCCGAAGCGAGCGCGTCGCGTCTCGGAACTGCTCGAAGGCACGATCGTGCTGAATGGCGACGCCGCGGACGAAGAACTGCTGATCGAAGAGAACATCGACAGCTGCGACGTCTTTGCCGCACTGACGAATTCCGAGGAAGCCAACATCCTCTCCGCGATGCTGGCCAAGCGACTCGGTGCCTCGAAGGTGATGGCGCTGATCAACAAGCCGTCGTATGCGGAACTGATGGAGAGCGGTTCGATCGACATCGCGATCTCGCCGCAGACCATCACGATCGGCTCGCTGCTGGCGCACGTACGGCGCGGTGACGTCGTGCGCGTGCACTCGCTGCGGCGTGGCGCTGCCGAAGCGCTCGAGGCCATCGTGCACGGTGATTCGCGCAGCTCGCGCGTGATCGGCCGGCGCGTCGAGGATATCGCCCTGCCCGAAGGCACCAGCATCGGCTGCGTGGTGCGCGGCGAGGACGTGCTCATGGCCCACCACGACACCGTGATCCAGGCGGACGACCACGTGATCCTGTTCATCACGGATCGTCGCCACGTCGAACAGGTCGAACGCCTGTTCCTCGGCGAAATCGCGCTCGGCAGACGCTGAGGAACCTCGCCGCCTATGCTCGCCGTCGCGCACGTACTCGGCCTGATGATGGCGTTCTTCGGCGTCACCTACGTGCTGCCGATCGTCTGCTCCGTCATTTTCCAGGACGGCATGCTGATCGATTTCGCCATTGCGGCGGCCATCAACGTCGGTGTGGGCCTCGCCATCGCGGGCGCAACGCGCCGCTACCAGCGTGAGCTGAAGCCGCGCGATGGATTCCTGCTGGTCACATTGTCCTGGGTGCTGATGTCCGCCTCGGCCGCGCTGCCGATGATGATCGCGCTGCCGGGGTTGTCGTTCACGGATGCCTATTTCGAGGCGATGTCCGGTCTGACCACCACCGGGTCCACGGTACTGACCGGCCTCGACAACCTGCCGCCGTCGATCAACTTCTGGCGTCATGCGCTGCACTTCTTCGGCGGCATCGGCATCATCGTGCTCGCGGTTGCGGTGCTGCCGCTGCTCGGCGTCGGCGGCATGCAGCTGTATCGCGCAGAGACACCAGGTCCGGTCAAGGACGAGAAGCTGACACCACGCATCACCGAGACGGCCAAGGCCCTGTGGGTGACCTACATCGGCCTGACGGCGGCTGGTACCGTCGCGCTGAAGCTCGCCGGCATGAGCTGGTTCGATGCCATGTGCCACACGTTCTCGACGATCTCGCTCGGGGGCTTCTCGACGCGGGACTCCGGCGTCGGCTATTTCAATTCGCCGTTGATCGAGTTCATCCTGATCGTGATCATGACGCTCGCTGCGATGAATTTCGCCCGGCATTTCACGGCCATCCGGCGCCTTTCACTGAAGCCCTACCGCGACGATCCGGAAGTGCGCGGTGTACTGATCGCGCTGAGCACCAGCGTTCTGTTCATCGCGGTGTTGCTGACGATCTCCGGGACCTATCCGGACTTCCTGACGTCACTGCGTCATTCGGCGTTCAATGTAGTGTCGGTCGCGACGACGACCGGGCTCGTTTCGCAGAACTACGATCTGTGGCCCGTGTTCGCGCCGCTGTGGATGCTGTTCCTCAGCAGCATCGTCTGCAGCACCGGCTCCACCGGCGGCGGCATCAAGATGTTCCGCACGCTGATGCTGATGCGCCAGGCCGCGCGCGAAATGAAGCTGCTGGTGCATCCTTCGGCGATGATCCCGGTACGGATCGGCGGCGTCGTGATCCCGGACCGCATCGCGTACTCGGTGCTGGCGTTCATCTTTCTCTACTTTCAGGCCATCATGGCGCTGACCTTCCTGCTGTTGCTGAGCGGCATGGAAATGGTGCCGGCGCTGAGTTCGGTGGTCGCGTCGATCAACAACATGGGTCCGGGCATCGGGCCGACGGGCCCCGCCGGCAACTATCAGGTACTGACGGATTTCCAGACCTGGGTCTGCACGATCGCAATGCTGCTCGGACGCCTCGAGATTTTCAGCGTGCTGATCCTGTTCACTGCCGCGTTCTGGCGCAAGTGAGCACATTTCCATGAGCCAGACCATCAAGGACTCGCAGCCCGCCACCGGCGTCGCGCTGATCGACCGGATCTCGGATCTGTTCGGCAGCGTCGTCTCGTGGCTGACGCTGCTGATGGTGATCGTGACCTTCGTCATCGTGATGCTGCGGTATTTCTTCGACATCGGCTTCATCTGGATGCAGGAATCGACCACCTGGATGCATGCCTTCGTATTCATGCTCGGCGCAGCGTATACCCTGCGTGCGGGCGACCATGTGCGTGTCGACGTGTTCTACAAGCAGATGAGCGTGCGACGTCAGGCCTGGGTGGACATTCTCGGCACCCTGCTGTTCCTGATCCCGCTCTGCGCGTACGTATTCCTCGAGAGCCTTTTTTACGTGCAGCAATCCTGGGCAGCGGGTGAATCCTCGCGCGAAGGCAGCGGGCTTGGCGCACTGTATCTGTTGAAGGGCGTCATTCCGCTCACGGCGCTGATGCTCGCGCTGCAGGGCTTGTCTGAAATCGTCCGCGCCGTCCGGCGCATGCGGCAGGGCTGAGTCGTGCTGGGCGCCGAGATCGCTGCGCTACTGCTGTTCGCCGTCATCATCGTGCTGTTGATGGCGGGGTACCCGGTCGCGTTCACGCTGGGCGGCGTGTCGTTGCTGTTCGCGGTGGCGGCGCAGGCCTTCGGCGTCTTCGATCCAAGCTATCTGGAGGCATTGCCGAGCCGCATCTTCGGCACAATGAACAACGACACGCTGGTGGCCGTGCCGCTGTTCGTGTTCATGGGGCTCGTGCTCGAGCGCACGCGCATTTCAGAAGACCTGCTCGAGACGCTCGGGCTTCTGTTCGGAGGACTGCGCGGCGGCCTTGCGTTCTCGGTCGTGATCGTCGGCACGCTGCTCGCGGCGTCGACCGGCATCGTCGGCGCGACGGTCGTGACGATGGGCCTGCTGTGCCTGCCGACGATGCTGAAACGCGGCTACGATCCGAAGATCGCGACCGGCGTGATCTGTGCCTCCGGCACGCTCGGCCAGATCATCCCGCCCTCGATCATCCTCGTGCTGCTCGGCGACGTGATCTCGTCGGCCTATTCACAGGCCCAGTTGAAGATGGGCAACTACTCGCCAGAGACGATCTCCGTCGGTGATCTGTTCGTCGGCGCGTTGATTCCGGGCCTGATCCTGGTCGGGCTCTACGTGCTCTATCTGGCAGGCGTCGCGATCTGGCAACCGGAAAGGATGCCGGCGATTCCACTCGCAGACCGGCAGCTCGCGCGCTCGAGCGGTTTCGCGATGCGGCTGCTGAAAGCGCTGGTGGCGCCGCTCGTGTTGATCCTCGCCGTGCTCGGCTCGATCCTGGCCGGCGTCGCGACACCGACTGAAGCGGCGGCCGTCGGCGCCGTCGGTGCGTTGGTCATGGCGCTGCTGAAGCGGCAGCTGTCACTCGAACGGCTGCGGGAAATCATGTCTGGCACCGTGCGCATGAGCAGCATGGTGTTCATGATCCTGATCGGTGCCTCCGTGTTCTCGCTGGTGTTCCGCGGTCTCGGTGGCGATGACGTCGTGCACGAGATGCTGACCTCGCTGCCGGGCGGCGCGTTCGGCGCGATGCTGGTCGTGATGCTGCTGATGTTCCTGCTCGGCTTCGTGATCGACTTCATCGAGATCACCTACATCATCGTGCCGATCGTGGCGCCGGTGCTGCTCGCGATGGGACTCGATCCGCTGTGGCTCGGCATCATGATCGCGATGAACCTGCAGACGTCTTTCCTGACGCCGCCTTTCGGATTCGCGCTGTTCTACCTGCGCGGCGTGGCTCCCGAATCGATCAGCACCGGCACGATCTATCGCGGCATCATCCCCTGGGTGCTGCTGCAGGTCGTTGCGCTGATCATCCTCGCGATCTGGCCGCAGCTCGTCACCTGGTTGCCACGCGTGGTGTACGGCGACTGAGTTCGCGCTGCCAGAACTGCTGCTTGGCCGCAGGGCGCAATGCCGCGTGTGCCGGACTGGTGGACGGCAGGACCACGAAGGGCAACGCGGCCATCCGTGCCGGCAATCGCGGGATCACGTGGCGCGCGTACAGCGCATGTGCCGTCGTGCCATTGAAGCAGATCCGTTCGATCGTCGAGTGCCGCTCGAAGAATGTGGCGAAATCATTGGCCCGCACGGTCTTCCGCTCGATGCGCGAATCGAGACTGCCTTCGCGATGTGCTGCAGCGATCACGTCCCACACGGCGATACGGGATGCGACCAGGCCCGCCACGCGGTCCGCGTACGGCGCATCCGCCGCCACGCCGGTGATTGAACCAACGATGGACCAGAACGCGTTGCGCGGCTGGCCGTAGTACTGCTGCAGCTCGAGCGAGCGCTGCCCAGGCAGGCTGCCGAGGATCAACAGTCGCGCATCCGGGCCTGCGATCGGCGCAAATCCACGTGAGGGTTGCCGCGGCATCAACGCGCCGCACCACGCAGGTTCGAGCTCGGGTCCGACACACCGCCCTCCTTCAGCATCGGTTCATCGCGCCAAGACCATGATGGCGCCGTCGGTGACATCGTAAGGAGACCGCCATGAACTTGCGAAATTTCCTGTTCGGTACGCTCGTGCTGCTGGGCGCCACGACCGCAAACTTCGCGCGCGCTGACGCCGATCGCCATGATGCGGGATACGGGGCCGGATACGGCGGCGGTGGGCGCGGCCAGCTCGCGATCCCCTGCGGATCGTCCGATGGCGCGCCACGCCACTGCGGCGTGGACCTGCGCGGCCTGCGATTCCTGGATTTTCAGCAGCAGAGCCGCGCCGACTGTCGTCGCGGCGACACCTTCGGCTTCGATGGGCGCGGGATCTGGGTGACACGCGGTTGCCGCGCGCAGTTCCTGTTCGTCGAGGACCGCGGCCGCGGTCGGGAATGGCGCGACAGTCGCGGCGATGACGATCGTCGTGACGATCACTGGCAGCGGGGCGCCACATCGCTGGTCTGCGCCTCGCAGGATGGCCGGCGCAGCTGGTGCCCGCTGCCGCGCGGCGGCGAGGTGCAGCTGCGGCGGCAGTTGAGCCGCGCCAGCTGCGTGCGCGGCCAGAGCTGGGATGCGTCGCGTGATGGCCTGTGGGTCGATCGCGGCTGCCGCGCGGAATTCGAGGTCTGGCGCCGACGCGGCTGACACCGCCCGCCGGACCCGCTCCCTCGAGGCGCGGTCTGTCGGACGGGTCCCACAGGGCTTTCCGACAGGCCGCGCCCGATCTGTCTGCCGCGCTGACAGGCCACATCGGCCTGCGATGCTGAAATTGTGCGCTCACCCCGTACAAGGACAGGATCATGAACAGCACGCTGCTGACCCTTTCGATCGGCGCTCTCTGCGCTCTCACAGGCTGCGCTTCGTCGACGCCCCGACCCACCGAGGCGATGACGCGCGCCGAATCCAGCGTGCAGCAGGCCGACCAGGCCGGTGCGCGCCGCTATGACCCGGGCACGCTCGACGCGTCCAAGGACAAGCTCGCGCAATCGAAGGCTGCCGCCGAACGCGGTGACAAGCGCGTCGCGCAGGAACTGGCCGAGCAGGCCGAGCTCGACGCCGAACTGGCCGCCGCGACCGCGCGCAGCGAGAACGCTCAGAAGGCGGCCGCGGAAGTCCGCGCCAGCATCGAAACACTGCGTGCCGAAATGGCGCGTCAAGCCGCCCGCTGAACCGGCATCAACAGGAGACACATATGACGACTTTCAAGAATGGTGCCGCGCTCGCACTGACCGCATTGCTCGCGGCGGGCTGCGCTTCCACCCCGAAGATGATCCCGGAACTCGAGACGGCCCGCGCCGAGCTGCGCCGCGCCACCGCCGACCCGCTGGCCCAGGAAGCGGCCGGCATCCGCTTGAACGAGGCTGAAGCGGCCCTCGCCGTCGCCGAGAAGTCGGCCACGCAGCACAAGCCGCTGGCGTTGATCCAGCACCAGTCCTACCTCGCGACGCAGCACGCGCGGATCGCGCAGGCGCAGATCAGCGAACTGCGCTCCCGCCAGGAAGTGGAACAGGGCGAGACCGAGCGCAACAAGGTGCTGCTGGAAGCACGCACGGTCGAAGCCGCGGCTTCAGATGCCCGCGCAGCCAGCGCCTCGCGCGAAGCGGCCATGCAGACGGCAGCCGCCAGCGCCGCACGCACCGACGCGAACGCGGCACGCGGCGAAGCCGATGCGGCGCGCGATCAGCTGGCCAACGCGGCCGATGAATCGGCCCGGCTGCGCGCCGAGCTCGAAGGCCTGCAGGCCAAGCAGACCGATCGCGGCATGGTGCTGACACTGGGTGACGTGCTGTTCGCCACGGGCCAGACCACGATTCGCCCGGGTGCGATGCTGACCGTCGAACGTCTCGCGGACTTCCTGCGTGCACATCCGACCCTGGCCGTGATGATCGAAGGTCACACGGACAGTGTGGGTGCCGATGACTACAACCGTGATCTGTCGCAGCGTCGATCCGATGCGGTCATGGCAGCACTCGCGTCACGCGGCGTCGCCGCGACGAGCCTGCGCAGCCGTGGACTCGGCGAAGGTTACCCCAGCGCGTCGAACGACAGCCCGGGCGGCCGCCAGCAGAACCGTCGCGTCGAAGTGATCTTCTCGGATGCGGACGGCAAGTTCGCCCCGAGCGCGGAGCGGCTTTCCGGTCTGTGATGGGACGTTGGGAGTCGGACCAGGAGCCAACGCGTGAAGAGCTCTGGGATGTAGAACGACTCGAGCGACACGCGCGCCAGCTCGCGCTGCAGACCGGGAGTGCCCCGGCTGCAGCGCGACGCGTTCTGGCGCCGCATCTCGAACGCGACGTGCGACTGCTGCGGCGTGCCTATGTCGCCATCGCCACCGCGCTCCATGACGGACGCGCGATCACGCCGGCCGCCGAATGGCTACTCGACAATTTTCACCTGATCGCGGAACAGGCCAGCGACATCCCGCTGGATCTCGCACCACGCACCTGGCGCAATCTGCCGGCCGCCCAGCAAGCCGACGGCGCCGGGTGGCCGCGAATCTACGGCATCGTTCGTGAATACCTGGCCCATACCGATTGTGAATTCAGTGGCGACAGTTTTGCGCGCTATCTGATCAGCTACCAGGCGGCTGCGCCGCTGACCATGCGCGAGCTGTGGGCCGCATCGCCGGTGGTGCGGCTTGCCCTGATCGACGAGCTGCGACGCCTCGCACTGCGGATCGAGGCCGCCCTCGCGGCGCGTGGCGAAGCCGACGTGCTGGCGAACGCCGTGATGCGCGATCGCGCGATGCTGCCCGCGGCCCGTCGGCCACATCCCCTGCTGCTGCCCGCGGCGCCACGGCGTGATCCTTTCATCGTCCAGCTGTCGCAACGCCTGCAGTCGCTCGGCGAGGACGGCCAGCCGATGCTCGCAGATCTCGCCGCGCAACTCGCGCCGCTCGGTACGACCATCGACGATGTGATCCAGCGCGAGCATGCGCGACGCAGCAGCAGCAATCTGACCGTCCGCAACGCGTTCACGAGCCTGCGTAGCGTTGCCGCTTACGACTGGCGCGAGTTCTTCGAGCAAGTCTCGCCCGTCGAGACGCTGCTGCGGACCTGCGAGTCCTACGAGACCTGCGATCGCCGCACCCGCGAGCGCTATCGCCAGTGCATCGAAGCCATTGCCCTGCCGGGCGGGCGAGATGAGCTCGAAGTCGCCGGCGTCGTACTGCGGCAGCTCGCGCTGCCACCGCAGGAACCGCAGAATTTCGGCAGCGACATCGGCGAGCTGCTGATCGGCACGCGACGTGCCGAACTGGAGTCGGTCATCGGCTTCCACCCGACACCGATGCAGCGGCTGCAGCGCAACGTCGTCCGCCACTCGCACTTCCTGTATCGCGGTGGCGTCGTGCTGCTGGCCGGCGGGCTGGTGACAGCGGCTGTTCACTGGGGGCTGCCGGATCCGGACTGGCGCACACCGATCCCCTGGCTGCTGGCCGGCCTGGCGCTGATACCCGCGTCCGAACTCGCGGTGGGATTCCTCAACAGGCTGTGGATACGTCGGTTCCCACCGCGACATCTGCCGAGGCTCGCACTGGAGCGTGGTGTCCCGGCAGAACTGCGGACGCTGATCGTGATGCCCGTCATGCTGCGCGATTCGGCCGACGTCGCGGTCTTCGCGCACGCGCTGCAGGTGCATGCCCTCGCCAACCCGGATGCGCAGCTGCGATTCGCATTGCTGTCGGACAGCGTCGACGCGTGCATGGCAACGCTGGACGAGGATGCGACACTGCTCGCTGCGGCGACCGCCGCCATCGCCGAGCTCAACGCGACGGATCGTGCACCGCCGGCCGATGAACCGCGTTTCTATCTGTTCCATCGACGCAGGCAGTGGAACGAGCTCGAAGGCTGCTACATGGGCTGGGAGCGCAAGCGCGGCAAGCTGACCGAGTTGAACCGCCTGCTGCTCGGCAAGGGACCGACCTCCTTCATCACCTCGCTGGGCGAGACTCCCGTCGCGCCGGCTCACATCCGCTATGTGCTGACTCTCGACGCAGATACGCGCGTGCCGCTCGGGGCCGCCCGTGACCTGGTCGGCGTCGCCGCGCATCCGCTGAACCGCCCGGTCTTCGATCCCGCGTTGGGTCGAATCGTGCGCGGCTACGGCGTGCTGCAGCCGCGCATCACGCCACTGCTGCCCACCTGCGAAGAGCGCTCGCTGTATCGCGCGATCGTCACCGGCGGGAGCGGGCTCGATCCCTACGCCGCCGCAGTATCCGATCTGTATCAGGATGTCTTCGGTGAAGGGTTGTTCACCGGCAAGGGGCTCTACGACGTCCAGGCTTTCGAGGCGGCACTCGCCGGGCGCGTCCCCGAGAACACGCTGCTGAGCCACGATCTGCTCGAGGGCCTGTTCGTCCGCTGCGGCCTCGTCACCGACATCTCGCTGTTCGAGGACTTTCCGTCGCACTCCGAGGTCGCCGCGTCACGCGCACACCGCTGGACCCGCGGCGACTGGCAATTGCTGCCGTGGATCATCGGCAAGCGCGGTCGGCTCCCGGCCCTCGGCCGCTGGAAAATGCTCGACAACCTGCGAAGGTCGATGCTGCCGCCGGCCACGGTCGCGCTGCTGGTGGCGTCATGGACGATCCCGGCCGCCAGGCCGATGGTGTGGTTCGGCGTCGTGCTGATGCCCTGGGCCTGGCCCGCCGTGATCAGTGTGCTCGAGCGCCTCGCGACGCGTCCGGTCACGCAATCGCGGCGCAATCACGCGAGACAGCTGGCGACGGAGTTCATCGAGGACCTGACGCGTGCGGCCGTCGGCCTCGCACTGCTTGCACAGAACGCATGGGTTTCACTCGATGCGATCGGTCGCGCGCTGACCCGCTTGCTCGTGACGCACCGGCGGCGCCTGGAATGGGTCACTGCCGCGCAGCTGAAGGAGCACAGCACGGGTGCGCTGACGAGTTTCATCTGGCCGCTCAAGAGCGCGAGCATCATCGTCCTCGGCGCCAGTGCCTGCGTGATGTGGTTGAACCCCTCCGCCTTGCCGTACGCCGCGCCGCTGCTGCTCGTCTGGTGGCTGTCGCCGCTGCTCGCGCGCTTCCTGAGCCGGCCGCTCGATCGCCCTGCCTCTGCGGAAACACCCGGCGCCGCCACGACCGACGAGCTGCGTGCGGTGGCACGCCGCACCTGGCGATTCTTCGAAACCTTCGTCACGGCCGAGGAACACCACCTGCCGCCTGACAATTTCCAGGAAAGACCCGCGCCCGTCGTCGCGCACCGTACATCGCCCACCAACTTCGGTCTGTACCTGTTGTCCTGCGGCGCAGCGCGCGACTTCGGCTGGCTCGGCCTCTGCGAGCTGACGGGCCGCGTGGCACAGACGCTCGAGACATTGTACCGATTGCAGCGTTTCAATGGTCACTTCCTGAACTGGTATGACACGCGAACACTGCGGCCGCTCGAGCCGCAGTACGTGTCGACGGTCGACAGCGGCAATCTGGTCGGTCATCTGCTCGCGGTGAGCGCGCTGCTCGACGCATGCGCCGACAGTGCGCTCTGGCCGGCGGCGACGCGACAGGGATCCGCCGACGCGCTGCGCAGCTGCCTCGACGCGCTGGCCGACGTGCGCAGCCTGCCGGCAGCGGACGCCATGTCCATCGACGAATTGCGCGACGGCCTGCAGGGTCTGCAGCGCAAGCTCGACCGGACACCCGCCAGCCTGAGCGAGAGTGTCGCAGCGCTTCGAGAGATGGCGCTCGACGCGATCCGCATCGAGGATCTGGCGGATGCATTCGCTGCCGAGGGTGGCGCGGAACGGATCGCCGTACGGGACTGGTCGAGTGCGCTGCGGCGCGACCTGACTTCGCGGCGTCGTGACGTGCTGCACTGCCTGCCGGATGCGTCGCTGGACGCAGGCGTCGCCGAGCAAGCCCGCTGGCAGCAGCTGCAGTCAGCCTGGCCGGTCGACGCAACGCCTCGCGGTCTGCTGCTACAGCACGAGGCGGTGCTGCGATCCATCGTGAACCGCTCGGACTGCGAACGATTCTGCGTCGAGCTCGAGCGCGTGATCGCCAACACCCGTCGACTGATCGACGAACTGCAACGCCTCGCTGCGCAGTGCCGCGACATCGTCGCCGCGACCGAGTTCGGCTTCCTGTTCGATCGCAGCCGGGGGCTGTTCTCGATCGGCTATCGACTGGGCGATGCCGAGCTCGACGCCGGCCACTACGATCTGCTGGCCTCCGAGTCGCGGCTTGCGAGCCTGATCGCCATCGCGAAGGGCGATGTGCCGCGCTCCCACTGGTTCAAGCTCGGCCGCCGGCTCACCGGCGGTTCGCGGCATGCCGTCCTGGCATCATGGTCAGGCTCGATGTTCGAGTATCTGATGCCGGCGTTGGTGATGCAGGAACCCCGCGGCAGCCTGCTGCACCAGGCGAGTCACAACGCCGTGCGCCACCAGATCGAATTCGGCGTCGAGCATGAGCAGCCCTGGGGCGTCTCGGAGTCGGCGTACAACGTTCGCGACCGCGAACTCACCTACCAGTACTCGGCCTTCGGACTGTCGACACTCGGCCTGAAGCGCGGACTCGGCGCCGAACGCGTCGTCGCGCCCTACGCCACGGCGCTCGCCGCACCGCTCGAACCGCAGCGGGCCGTGGACAATTTCCGGGCGCTGGCGGCGCGCGGCATGCGCGGCCGCTTTGGTTTCTATGAAGCCATCGACTTCACCAAGCGGCGCGTGCCGGATTCGCAGGACGCAGTCGTCATCGGCGCCTTCATGGCGCACCACCAGGGAATGTCACTGGTCGCGCTCGACAATGCCGTAAACGACGGGATCATGCAGACCCGGTTCCATTCACTGCCGATGATTCGCGCGGCAGAACTGCTGCTGCAGGAACGGTCGGTGCGCTTCGTCGATGCACCCGAGATGATCGAAGCCCAGGACGCCGTGCCGCGCGCCGATGCCGAGAGCCCCGATCTGGAACGGCACGTGCATGGCGTGATGGCGCCGATGCCCGTCACCCATCTGCTGTCGAACCGCCACTACAGCGTCATGGTCACCGACTCGGGTGCGGGGTACAGCCTGTGCCGCGGCCGAGCCGTGACACGCTGGCGTGAGGATGCGTCGCGCGACGCCTGGGGCAGCTTCATCTACCTGCGCGACGTGAACGGCGGGCGGCACTGGTCGGCCGGCTTCCAGCCGACGGCGACGATACCGGATGACTACACCGTCGTGTTCCGCGAGGAGCGGGTCGCGATCAGCCGGCTCGATGATGAAATGCGCTCGACGCTGGAAATTGTCGTGGCGACCGAAGACGACGGTGAACTGCGTCGAGTCAGTCTCTGCAACGAGGGCTCGTTCGATCGCGAGATCGAGCTCACGTCTTATGCGGAACTCGTACTGGCACCGCATCGTGCGGATCTGGCGCATCCGGCATTCTCGAACCTGTTCGTCCGCACGGAGTTCGATCCCGTCAGTGGCGCGCTGCTCGCCACCCGCAGGCCTCGCAGCCCAGCGGAAGCACCTGTCTGGGCCGTGCACGTGCTGAGTACGGCCGCGGCACCACGACTCGAGTACGAAACGGACCGGATCCGCTTCATCGGTCGCGATCGCAACCCGCGGTCGGCGCAGTCGATCGAAGCCGGTCGTCCGTTGTCGAACACCACGGGCAGCGTGCTCGATCCGATCTTCAGTCTGCGCACCCGGGTGACGGTCGCACCCGGGGCGACGGTGCGCGTCACGTTCGCGACGCTGGTCGCCGATTCGCGCGAGCACGCGCTCGCGCTCGCGGCGAAGTATCGGCACCCGTCGATCTTCGAGAACGTCACCGATCTCGCCTGGACGTTCGCCCGCGCCGAACTCCACTACCTGCAGAGCGATCTGCTGGAAGCACGGCTGTTCCAGACGCTCGGCAGCAGCCTGTTGTTCGGTGCGCGCGAGTTGCGTGCCGGCGGCGACGTGATCGCGGCCAACCGGCTCGACACGAGTCGCCTGTGGAAGTTTTCGATCTCGGGTGATCGCCCGATCCTGTTGATCCGCTGCCGCAGCATTGACGAGCAGGGGTTCATCCGCCAGTGCCTGCGCGCACAGGAATACCTGCGTATCAAACGGCTGTTCATCGACATCGTGATCCTGAACGAGCTGCCCCATTCCTATACCCAGGATCTGCAGGACAGCATCGAGCGGACCGTGCGTGCGCAGGCCGCCACCGCCCCGATCCTGGCGGGCGAGGAACGCGGCAGCGTGCATGCACTGCGAGCGGACCAGATCAGCGCCGCGGAACACGACCTGCTGCTCGCGCTGGCGCGCATCGTGCTGCAGCCGTCGCAGGGCAGTCTCGCGGAGCAGCTGCGACGCCCGGACAGCCTGCCCGCGCCGACACCGCGAGCGCTGCCCACGACGCGCAGCGATGCGTTTACCCGCAACGCCCTGCCCGTACCGGTCCCGCCGCGCGAATTCTTCAACGGTATCGGTGGTTTCGCGGGACAGGGACGCGAATACGTGATCACGCTCGATGGCGGTCGCACCACGCCGGCGCCCTGGTGCAACGTGATCGCGAATCCGCTGATCGGCAGCCTCGTGACCGAGACTGGAGCGATGTGCACCTGGTCGCTGAACAGCCGCGAGAACCAGATCTCGCCGTGGTCCAACGACGCTGTCAGCGATCCCTCCGGCGAAGCGTTCTACATTCGTGATCTCGACTCGAGGGCCATCTGGAGTCCGACCGCTCAGCCGATCCGGCTGGCCGATGGATCGTACGAAGTGCGTCACGGCCAGGGATACAGTCGGTTCCTGACGCGCGCGCAGGGCATCGCGAGCGATCTCGTCGTGTTCGTTGCGCCGGATGCGGCCGTGAAATTCGGAGTGCTGACGCTGACCAACGGCTCGGCGCGGCGCAGGCGCCTGACCGTCGTGGTCTATGTCGAGTGGACGCTGGGGCCGGGACGCGGGACCAGCGCTGCCAACGTGGTGACGCAGATCGATCCGGCGACCGGCGCCATGTTCGCGCGCAATGCGGCACAGATCGACTTCGGCCATCGCGTCTCGTTCTGCGACCTCGGCGGGCGTCAGCAGCAATGGACGGGCAGTCGGCGCGAGTTCCTCGGACGCAACGGTGATCCCGCGGCGCCGGCGGGTCTGCAGGGCAGCGGCGAGTGGTCGCGCCGGGTCGGCGCAGGCTTCGATCCGTGTTGCGCGTTCGCCGTCACCGTCGAGATCGAGCCGCAGTCCTCCGAGCAGGTCACGCTGCTGCTGGGCCAGGCCGACAGTGAAGACGCGGCACGCGCTGCGTTGGTCGAAGCGCGTGCCCAGGACCCGCAGGCTCTGCTGAACGTCGTGACCCAGCGCTGGGACACCCTGCTCGGTGCCGTCCAGATCCACACGCCGGATCGCGCGCTCGATCTGCTGTTCAATCGCTGGCTGCTGTACCAGACCATCGGTTGCCGACTGTGGGCGCGCGCCGGCTTCTATCAGGCCGGCGGTGCCTACGGCTTCCGCGACCAGTTGCAGGACGGCATGGCGCTCGCGTTCGCAGCACCGGAGCTGACGCGCGAGCATCTGCTGCGCGCAGCCGCACGACAGTTCCGCGAAGGAGATGTGCAGCACTGGTGGCACCCGCCGAGCGGGCGCGGCGTGCGTACGCATTTTTCCGATGATCGACTGTGGCTGCCGTTCGTCGTGCAGCAGTACGTCGCGACCAGCGCGGATCGCAACGTGCTCGACGTCGAGGTGCCGTTCATCGCGGGTGCCGCGATTCCCGCCGGCCAGGAGGATGCGCACTACGTTCCAGCGATCACCACCGAGACAGCGAGCCTGTTCGAGCATTGCGCACTCGCGCTCGACATCAGTCTTCGGGTCGGCCTGCACAACCTGCCGCTGATGGGCGGCGGAGACTGGAACGACGGCATGAACCGCGTCGGGCTGGAGGGTCGCGGTGAAAGCGTGTGGCTCGCGTGGTTCCTGATCGACAATCTGCGTCGGTTCGCACCCCTCGCCGAGCAGCGCGGCGAACATCGCCGCGCCGCGGCCTGGCGCGCGCATGCGGATTCGCTCGCCGCGGCCTGCGAGCAGGCTGGCTGGGATGGCGCGTGGTATCGCCGCGCATTCTTCGACGACGGCACGCCGCTGGGCAGTGCCGACAACGCGGAGTGCCGCATCGATTCACTGGCGCAGAGCTGGGCTGTGCTGTCCGGTGCGGCGAATGCGGAGCGCGCTGCGCGCGCGATGAGTGCCGTGGACGAGTATCTGGTCCGCGGCGGTGATGGACTCGTGCTGCTGTTCACGCCGCCGTTCGACTCGGCCTCGCCCGATCCCGGCTACATCAAGGGATATCTGCCGGGCCTGCGCGAGAATGGCGGCCAGTACACGCATGCGGCGATCTGGGTGCTGATGGCCCATGCGGCGCTCGGCGATTGCGGGCAGGTCGGCGCGCTGCTCGACATGCTGAATCCGATCCGCCGCACCGAATCGCGCAGCGGCATGCAGGCCTATCGCGTCGAACCCTACGTGATCGCCGCGGATATCTACTCCTGTGCGCCGCACGCCCGACGTGGCGGCTGGACCTGGTACACCGGCGCGGCCGGCTGGTTCCATCAGGCGATCCTGGAATCGGTACTCGGTGTGCGCATTCGCGGCGACGTGCTGACCGTCACGCCCTGCATGCCGCCGAACTGGCCGGGATTCGAAGTCGCGCTGACGCGGCCCGGCATCGACTACCTGATCCGCATCGATCGCGTCGCAGACCCTGCAGAGATCGGTGTGGAACTCGACGGCGTCGCCTGCGACGCGGGGCGGGTCGCCATGCTGGCCGACGGCCTCCGGCATGTCGTGCGAGTGTCGATCGGCTGAGACATGCCCTGTGGCGGACAGGGGTCGGCCGGCGTGGCTGCGCCCAATAGAGGACGCAGCCACAGCATCGAGAGGATGATCGTGGGCACAGCGACCAGCCAGACCAGCAGCCATCTCATCGCAGTCTCGGCCACAGCCGTCCGAGCAGCCAGGAGCCGCCGAACGTCGCCGCACGCCGCCGCAGCAGCCAACCTGCCGCAGCGACTGCCAGTGAGCCGGCGAGCCGCAGCGGCCGTGTCTGTGCATGCGCCTCGGCCAGCGTCACGCCGAGCGCGATGCGCTGCATCTCCGCTTCGAGTTCAAGCAGTCGGGCGCGCGTAGTCAGCGGGTCCATTGATCACCTCCGTCGTGATCCCGGCAGTGGCCGGGCTGAGCGTGCCGCGATCGCGCCGCAGCTGGGCGACGAGGCTGCCGAACAGTGGTTGATTGGCACGGCGGTCTCCGCTTCGCGCGAGCAGCACCGCCGTCAACGCGACGGCGACCCACAGCAGCGTCAGCACGCCGAGCAGGATGCCGCGCAGCGCAGGCGGTGCGACCACCGCGATCCACAGCATTGCCGTCACGCCGGCCAGCATCGCGGCGACCGCCGCAAACATGCCGAGCCGCAGACGATCCAGCAGAGCGTCGCGCTCGATCTGCAGTTCGACGCCGAGCATTTCGAGTCGCGTCTGGGCCATGCGCAGCAGATCGCCTGCGATGTCCCCGACGCGACCGACCAGACCTTGTGGGTCCTGCATGCCGGACTCAGGCGCGCCGTGCGACGAGCGCACCGATCGCGACACCGATCGCGGCGGCCATGGCGACGACGGTCCAGGGATTGGCCTTCGCATAGTTCTGCGCGCTGGCCACCGCGTTGGACGCCATGTCCTCCGCCTGTCCCTCGAGCGTACCGAGGCGCGTGCGCGCGTTGCGGATCGTGCGGCCGACCCGTTCACGCAGTTCGTGCACTGCGCTGTCGCCGCCATCCCCGAGTGATTTCAGAAGTTCTTCGGCCTTGCCGACGATTTCGTTGAGCTGTTCTGCGCTGCTGGCGTTCGCGCCGTTCTTGCCGATGTTCATGTTCATGAAGAATCTCGTGGTGAATGGTGGGGAGACGGCATGGTCGATCCCGTGCCGCTGCCGCGCTGTCAGCCGGCGCCGCGTGTCGGTGAGCGCGTTGCCTGATGCGCTGTCGGCCATGACCTACAGAGGTCCGTGTCTCACGACCGTCGCGTATCAGACGACGCTGACGCGCCGGCACCGTGCGGTCCGATGGGCGCTGCCCGTGTCGGGACCGATGCTGAGCGCCCTGAAATGAGCAATGAGAAACGAGATGAGAAATTCGACAATGGCACTGGCGATCCTGGTCGCGGCGCAACTGCCGCTGGCCGGCGCCGCATTCGCGCAGGATCGCGATGTCGCCACGGGCTTCTACGCAGGCGGCGGACTGAACCAGTCGCGCTTCCAGGCCGACAACTTCAGCGTTGCCGACATCGACAAGGAAGACAACAGCTGGAAGGTCATCGCGGGCTTCCGCTTCAATCCGAACATGGCGCTCGAGGCGAACTACATCGACTTCGGCAAAGCGACGTCGCCGTCGGTCGCGATCGGCGGTCCGTTCGGTGCCAAAGCCGAAGCCTTCGCGCTGTATGCCGTCGGCTTCTGGCCGATCGGTTCGCTCGACCTGTACGCCAAGCTGGGCGCGGCGCAGATCGATGCGAAGGGATCCGTCGCTGCCGTGCTGTTCAAGGACAGCGCAACCGAACTCGCCTACGGCGCGGGCCTGCAGTATCGCTGGGGCAACCTCGCGGCACGTGCGGAGTACGAGAAGTACAACACCGACATCGTCGGTGACCTCGACCTGATCACGGTCGGACTCACCTATACGTTCAGCAGCATGCGCTGAAGCAGCGGCAGGTGACGACTCACGCCGAGTCGTCACCTGCCCGTGGAGGATTCGCCGATGTTCCGCTACGCCATCTTCTTCTACGCCATCGCGCTGTTTTCCGCCGTGCTTGCTTTCGGTGGCGTCGCGGCTGGAGCCGAAGTGTTTGCACAGGTCGTGTTCGGCGTCTGTCTGTCGCTGACCGTCGTGACGCTCGTACTCGGTCTGATGCGCAAGGGCGTCTGACGACTTTCACGTAAGGGTCGTCAGTGGCGTCCTACGGGCCCATCCGTTGGGTCTGGCAGACCGTGACCATGCCGACCCGCACAGTGCATGCAGCAGCCGATACGTGCTGCGGATCTTCTGGAGAAATCGACAATGAAATTCCATACACCGCTGCTCGCGATCATGGCCGCCGCGCTGCTCGCGACCGGCTGCACCGACCTCAAGCCGATGCAGGCGCAGATCGACGACCTGAAGTCACAGGTTGCGCGCGTCAGCTCCGATACGTCTGCGCTGAAGGCCTCTTCGGATGCCGCCGCCGCCGACGCCCGCAATGCGAACCAGAGTGCTGCCGCCGCGCAGTCCGCCGCCAATCAGGCGCTGGCCGCCGCCCAGGCCAGCCAGTCCTGCTGTGATGCGACCAACGAGAAGATGGACCGGATGTTCCGGCGATCCGTCTCCAAGTAGGAATGCGAAGCCCATGATTCCTGCCCGGACCGAGCCCAGTGACAATCACCTGCTTGCCGCGCTGCCGAAAGGCATGTGGCAGCGCTGGGGGGTGGCACTGGATCCTGTCCAGTTCGATCTCGGGCAGGTCTTGTGTGAATCCGGCTGCATCCAGTCGCACGTGTATTTTCCGACGACGGCGGTCGTGTCCCTGCTGTACGTGACGCGCAGCGGCGATTCGGCCGAGATCGCCGTCGTGGGTCACGAGGGCCTCGTCGGCACGTCGCTGTTCATGGGTGGCGGTTCGAGTCCGAGCCGTGCCGTCGTGCAGAGCGCGGGCGATGGCTACCGCCTCAACGCCTCGGCGCTGCGCCTGGCTTTCGACGGTGGCGGTGCCCTGCCGCGACTGCTGCTGCGTTTCACGCAGGCACTGACCGTGCAGATGTGCCAGACCGCCGTCTGCAACCGGCACCACTCACTCGACCAGCAGCTGTGCCGCTGGCTGCTGGCACATCTGGATCGTCTCGCCGGCAGCGAGATCATCATGACCCAGGAGCTGATCGCCAACATGCTGGGTGTGCGGCGCGAAGGCGTGACTGCAAGCGCGCTGAAGCTGCAGACCGCCGGGCTGATCCGCTACGCGCGGGGGCACATCCACGTACTCGATCGCGAGGGACTCGAAGCGCGCACCTGCGAATGCTACGCCGCGGTCCGGCGCGAGTACGACCGGCTGCTGCCCGCAACGGAAATGGCTGCATGAACCGGCGCAGCAGCACGGAAGCGCAGAAGAGCGACGGTTACAGCTCGACCGAGGCGCTTCAGGCTGAGCTCGCGCACGAGAGAAGCGAGCGGAGCGCGGTCGAACTCTCGCTGGATCGCCTGCGCACGCAGCTCGCGCAGGCGCGGGCCGCGCTGGCCGGCACGCAGGCCGGTGAGCAGCGGGCGCGTCATCTCGCCTGCCACGACCCACTCACGGCGCTTCCCAACCTGCGTTACTTCCGCGCTCGACTCGAGGCACGCCTCGGACGTGAGCGCCCGCCGCAGCGAACCCTGGCCGTGTTCTTCATCGACCTCGATGGCTTCAAGCAGATCAATGATCGTCACGGTCACCGGATCGGGGATGCGCTGCTGCGGATCACCGCCGCCCGGATGCGTCATGCGGTCCGCGCGGATGACCTGGTCGGTCGCATCGGCGGCGACGAGTTCGCCTGCATCATCGACGGCCTGCCCGGCCGCGACCAGCTGCGCCACGTGGCCTGCAAGCTGTTCGGTACGATCTGCGCGCCGATGACAGTGCGCGATGTGTCGTATCGCGTGCGGCCGAGCATCGGCATCGCACTGTTTCCCGACGATGCAGCCACTTCCGCATCACTGCTCGAGCATGCCGATGTCGCGATGTACGCGGCCAAGCGTCAACAGATCGGCTATTCGTTCTTCGACGCGACCGTGCGCGGCCAGGCCGCTGCGGCAGCGACACCTGGATCCGTCGTGGCCTCGTGATGGCGGAGCCGCTGTCCCCGGATCTGCTGCTGCGCATGCAGGGCTACTGGCGGGCCGCGAACTATCTTTCCGTCGGACAGATCTACCTGCAGGCCAATCCGCTGCTCGAGACGCCGCTGCTGCTCGAGCACGTGAAGCCGCGGTTGCTCGGCCACTGGGGCACCACGCCCGGCCTGAACTTCATCTACGTGCACCTGAATCGCCTGATCCGCGAACACGATCTCGACCTGATGTATGTGATCGGACCGGGGCACGGCGGACCTGGCCTGGTCGCACACAGCTATCTGGAAGGCAGCTACACGGAGCACTACCCGCAGATCACGCAGGATCGCGATGGCCTGCAGAAGCTGTTCAGGCAGTTCTCGTGGCCGCATGGCATACCGAGCCATGTGTCGCCCGAGACGCCGGGCTCGATCCATGAAGGCGGCGAGCTCGGCTACTCGCTGGCGCATGCCTTTGGAGCCGCCTTCGACAATCCGGGACTGATCGTCGCCTGCGTGATCGGCGACGGCGAAGCAGAAACCGGCGCCCTCGCGACCAGCTGGCATTCGAACAAATTCCTGAACCCCGCGCGCGACGGTGCGGTCCTGCCCATCCTGCATCTGAACGGCTGGAAGATCGCCAACCCGACGATCCTCGCGCGCATTCCGCGTGCGGAGCTGGTCGAGCTGATGCACGGTTATGGCTACGAGCCGCTGCTCGTCGAAGGTGACGACCCGTCGCTCGTGCATCAGCAGCTGGCCGCTGCGCTGGAAAGTGCGCTGCGTGACATCCGCGGATTTCAGGCGACCGCGCGCGCCGCAGGCAGTTTTGCGCCACCGCCGCGACCGCGCTGGCCGATGATCGTGCTGCGTACGCCGAAAGGCTGGACGGGACCGAAAATCGTCGACGGCCTTGCCGTGGAAGGCACCTGGCGCTCGCATCAGGTGCCGATCGCCAACTGTCGCGCTCCGGCCCACCTCGCGCAGCTCGACGATTGGCTGCACAGCTACCGGCCTGCCGAACTGTTCGACGACTGCGGTCGGTTCCACGCCGAGTTCGCGAGTCTTGCACCGAGCGGCGAACGTCGCATGGGGTGCAACCCGCATGCGAACGGCGGCCTGGTGCTGCGCCCACTGAAGATGCCGGACTTCCGCGAATCCGCCGTCTCCGTCAAGGAACCGGGGCGGACGCAGGCCGAGGCGACGCGCGTGCTCGGCGAGTTCCTGCGCGACGTCATGCGCCTCAGCCTCGAGGACGGCAATTTCCGGATCTTCGGTCCGGACGAGACGGCCTCGAACCGGCTCGACGCCGTCTACGCCGTGACCGGCAAGGCGTGGATGGCGGAGACGATCGACGCCGATGCGCATCTCAGCGCCACAGGTCGGGTGATGGAAGTGCTGAGCGAACATCTGTGCGAAGGCTGGCTCGAGGGCTATCTGCTGACCGGCAGACATGGCCTGTTCTCGTGCTACGAGGCCTTCATCCACATCATCGACTCGATGCTGAACCAGCATGCCAAATGGCTGACGGCCAGCGAGCGCATCGCCTGGCGCGAGCCGATCGCGTCACTGAACTATCTGCTGACGTCACATGTCTGGCGCCAGGACCACAACGGTTTTTCGCATCAGGATCCCGGCTTCATCGATCACGTCGCCAACAAGAAGTCGGCGATCGTGCGGATCTACCTGCCGCCCGATGCAAACTGCCTGCTGTCCGTCGCAGATCACTGCCTGCGCAGCCGCAACTACGTCAACGTCATCATCGCCGGCAAGCAGGCGTCCTGGCAGTGGCTCGACATCGAAGCCGCGATCCGGCACTGCCGGATCGGTGCGGGCATCTGGGACTGGGCCAGCAACGACGCGGGTGATCCGGACGTCGTGATGGCCTGCGCGGGCGACGTGCCGACACTCGAAGCGCTTGCCGCGGTGATGCTGCTGCGCCATGACCTGCCCGACATCCGCGTGCGGCTGGTCAACGTCGTGGACCTGATGTCGCTGCAGCCACCGTCCGAGCATCCCCATGGTCTCAGTGATGCGGACTTCGATGCGATGTTCACGCGCGATCGACCCATCGTGTTCGCGTTCCACGGCTACCCCTCGATGATCCACAAGCTGACCTATCGCCGCTTCAATCACGACAACCTGCATGTGCGCGGTTACAAGGAAGAAGGCACGACGACCACGCCGTTCGACATGGTCGTGCTGAACAACCTCGACCGGTTCCAGCTGGCTCTCGACGCCATCCGTCGCATTCCACGGTTTGCGGCGGAAGTCCCGGCAGCGATCGAGCGGCATGCGGCCGCGATCGCACGACATGGTGCGTGGATCGCCGAGCACGGTGAGGATCTGCCCGAGATCCGCCAGTGGCACTGGGCGTCGTGAACTCGATCCTCGGCACGGCACAGCGATGTGCGGCACGCCAGCCGGGACGCACGGTGCTGACACTGAATGGCGGCTCGTCCTCGCTGAAGTTTGCGCTGCACAGTACCGCCCAGGGCTCACTGGATCTGCTGCTGGATGGCGCCGTGCAGTTGACCCAGCCGCGCGACAGTCTGCTGCACATCCGCGCGCTGCTGCAGCGCATGCACTTGCCGTTGCCGGCCTTGATCGCGCATCGCGTCGTGCATGGCGGGGCATTGCTGACGCATCACTGTCTCGTCGACGACGAGGTGCTCGTGCAGATCGACGCTGCGTCAGCTCTCGCGCCGCTGCACAATGCGGCAACCCTCGACAACATGTGCGCCGCAGCCGAACTGTTCAGCAGCGCCGTGCAGCTCGCCTGCTTCGATACCGTGTTTCACGGGACCATGCCGGCGGATGCCAGCCGATTGCCTGTCGGTGACATTCCGGACTGCCCGGAACTGCGTCGCTATGGCTTCCACGGCCTCTCCTGCGAATCGATCGTCCACCAGCTCGGCGCCGAGGCGCCGCAGCGCCTGATCGTCGCGCACCTCGGACACGGGGCGAGCATCACCGCCGTTCGCTCGGGTCGCTCGATCGGCAACAGCATGGGATTGACTCCTTCGGGGGGCGTACTGATGGGAACACGCAGCGGCGACCTCGATCCCGGCGTGCTGATGTATCTCGTGCGCGAACGGCACTATGACGCCGCGCAGCTCGAGGCGCTGATCGATCATCGCTCCGGCCTGCTAGGCATCTCGGGCAGTTCGAGCGATCTTCGAGTGCTGCGTGCGACTGCAGCCGATGACCCTCGTGCGAGCCTTGCCATACGGATGTTCAGTCAATCGGTCGCCAGCGCCATTGCCGGCATGATCACGGTGCTGGATGGCGTCGACATGATCGTATTCACCGGCGGGATCGGCGAGAACGATGCAGCCACCCGCGCGGAAGTGTGCGCGTCGCTGCAGTGGATGGGCATCCATCTCGATCCTGAGCGGATTCCGACCCTCGATGGCGCCGTGCAGGCGCCGGATTCACGCTGTGAGATCCGGGTGCTGCCGTCCCGCGAGAACGAGCAGATGGCGCGTCATGCGCTGTCAGTGTTCAGCCGGTCCGCAGCGTCGCGACCGGCGATCCCGTTGCGGCGCCACGAAACCAGCGCGCCTTGAGCGCTTCGAGTCCGAGAAGACTCAGCACTCCGACCCCGAGCGCCACGCCGAAGTCATCCCAGTGCGGCTGACCGAAGTGGAACAGCTGACGCGCCGGCGGCCAGAACACCGATACCGCGAGCAGCGCCGAAACACCGCCGAGCAGGATCCACAGTGACCGGTTCGGACGCAGGAATGCCCGCACGATCGAGGCACTGAACGAACGGTTGACCAGGATCAGCCCCATGTTCATCAGCACCAGCGAGGTGAACACCAGCGCGCGCAGGTCGGCCTCGACGACCCCCATGCGTGCGGCACTGATCAGCACGCCGGACAGCAGCAGCAGCACGATGCAGCCTTGCGTGATTGCCCAGGCGATCCGGTTCGGCAGCAGGATCGAACTGTCCGGGTCGCGCGGCGGACGCTTCATGACATCGTCTTCTTCCTCTTCCGCCTCGAGCACGACGGAACAGGCCGGATCGATCACCATCTCGAGGAACGCGATGTGGATTGGCGTCAGGATCAATGGCAATCCGAGCGCGAGCGGCAACAGGGCGAGGCCGGCAATCGGGATATGCACGGCGACGATGTACTCGATCGCCTTGCGCAGATTGTCGTAGATGCGTCGGCCAAGGCGGATCGTCTTGACGATCGAGCCGAAGTCGTCATCGAGCAGCACGATCGCCGACGCCTCGCGCGCCACGTCGGTGCCGCGTCCACCCATCGCGATGCCGATATGTGCCGCTTTCAAGGCCGGCGCATCGTTGACGCCATCTCCCGTCATCGCGACGATTTCCCCACCCGCCTTCAGACTCTGCACGATGCGCAGTTTCTGCTCGGGCCGGATGCGCGCAAAGATGTGCACGGTCTTCACGCGCCCGGCGAGCTCGGCATCGGACAGGGCATCCAGATCATCACCACTGATCACACCGTCGATGTCGAGACCGGCCTGCAGTCCGATCGCGCAGGCCGTCGCCGGATAGTCACCCGTGATCATCACCACACGAATGCCGGCGGAGCGGCATTCTGCGACGGCGGCCGGCACGTTGACGCGCAGCGGATCGGCGAACGCGACCAGGCCGAGATACTCGAAGGGCAAGCCGTCGATCGTGTCCGGCAGTGATTGCAGCAGCGCGGGGTCGAGTGGCGCCGTGCGCGCCACGGCCAGCACGCGCGATCCGGCGGCGGCCAGCGCCTCGACCTGGATGCGGACTGCTGCGCGTTTGTCGGCGCTGAGTCTGCACAGTGTCGCGATGGCCTCTGGCGCACCTTTCGCGAAGGCCGCTGCGGCGCCGTCCGGACCGGTCGCGACGACGTTCGCCATCGCGAGCATGTCCGGTCGCAGGCCATAGCTGTGCAGGACCGCCGTCGCCACGGGGGCCGCGGGCGTCACCTGCGATGCCGCCGGCGCCGAGCCGGACTCGCTGCGCACGAGCGTGTGGATCGCGACATCCATCGGATCCGTGGGTTGCC